>OY969782.1:0-120000 GCA_963703045.1 Miltoncostaeaceae bacterium
GGCGACCACGAGCCGGTGGTGCAGGGCCGTTCCGGGCGGCAGACCGGAGATGTCCTCCGACACCGTGCGTCCGGTCCCGGCGGGCACGGGGCGCGTGGGCGTCGCCGACCCGTACGCGGCGGTCGGGCCGTACTCGAAGTGGTAGGCCAGCGGCTCGGGCGACACCGGCACCGACCCGGTCAGCCGGGCCGCCCCCGGGCCCAGGTCGAGGGCGGGTCCGGTGGAGCCGCCGGGGCCGGGGCCGGGGGGCGGGACGGCGGCGAGGGCGCCCGGGGCGTCGAGGCGGCCGCCGGTCGCGACGACCCCCGACAACGCGGGCAGCGGCCGCACGCCCTCGAGCAGCGCCCGGCGCAGGTCGCGGGTCGCGGCGGCGGGGTTGACGGCCAGCGCCAGCGCCGCGACACCCGCGACGTGGGGCGCCGCGAACGAGGTGCCCGACGGTGTGGCGACCGGTTGCCCCGGCGCCGGCGGGCCGGCGATCCTCACGCCCGGCGCGGCCAGATCGACCCGGGTGGCGCCGAAGTTCGAGAAGGACGCGAGCTCGTCGGACTGCCCGGTGGCGGCCACGCAGACGATGTTCTCGAGCGGCAGCGCGCAGGGGAACGTCCGCTCGGGTCCGGGCGCGTCGTTGTCGTCCCCGACACCGTCCTGGCCGCCGTTGCCGGCCGCCGTCACCACGAGCATCTGCGGCGCGGCGGCGATCGCCTCGGAGATCGCCGTCGACTGGGGCCCGCCGAAGCTGGCATTGAGGATCCGCGCGCCCCGCGACGCGGCGTAGGTGATGCCCGCGGCCAGATCGGCGCTCGTGCCGCCGCCGCCGGCGTCGAGCCCGCGCACCGGGATGATCCGCGAGGTCCACGACACGCCCGCGATGCCCGTGCCGTCGCCGCCGCGGGCACCGAGGATGCCCGCCACCGTCGTGCCGTGGCGTTGCGCGCCCTCGTCGAACGGATCGGCGTCGTCGCGCACGAAGTCCCAGCCCCGCCAGTCGTCGACGAACCCGTTGGCGTCGTCGTCGATGCCGTTGGACTCGCGCCCGCCGCCGCTCTCGCCGGGGTTGACGATCCCGATGTTGGGGGCGAGGTCGGGGTGCGTCAGGTCGACCCCGCCGTCGAGCACGGCGACCCTCACCCGGTCGCTGCCGGTCGTGAGGTCCCAGGCCGCGGGGGCGCGGATGTCGGCGCCCGGCGTGCCGGCGGTGCCCCCGACGCCCTGCCCGGTGTTGAGCAGCCCCCACTGTGAGCCGAAGAGCGGGTCGTTCGGGACCAGCAGGGCGTGGTGGATGCGGTTGGGCTCGGCCCACCGGACGGCGGGGTCGTCGTCGAGGCGGGCGATCGCCCGGTCGACCGATCCCGCGCCGGCCACGCGGGCCAGCCGCACGCCGCGCGACGTGAGCGCCGGGCCCAGATCGACGCCGGTGCGCCGCTCGACCGCCGCCCGGGTGGTCGCCGACGCGCCGTCGGCGAGGCCGACGATCACCTCGCCGGGCACGGTGACGGGCTCGGCGGGCGCCGCCGCGGCCGGGGCGGCGGCCAGGGTCGCCGCCGCGAGCGCGGCCGCGAGTGTGCGAATGGCGGGGATGGGCGTCATGGGCGGCGATGAGGGCGACCCGTGGTGGTGCCGCCGTGGGCGAGGGTACGACGTCGGGCCGTCCACGTCACCCGGTCGTTCGTAGGGTTCGCGGGCCCACGCCGGCCGCGAGCAGCCGCTCGGCGAGCATCCGGCGGGCGCGGTGCAGCCGCACCCGGGCGGCGCCCGGCTCGATGCCGAGGGCAGCCGCGACCTCGGCGGGCCGGCGGTCGCCCAGCTCGAGCGCGACCGCCCGGCGGTAGGGGTCGGGCAGCGCGGCGATCGCGGCCCGCACGATCCGTCCGGTCTCGGCCCGCTCGGCGCCCGCCGCGGGGTCGGCGCGCGGATCGGCGCGCTCGGGCACGCCCTCGACGGGCAGCGGCGCGCGCCTCCGCCGGGCGAGCATCCGCAGCGCCTCGTTGCGGGTCACGGTCACGAGCCACGGCAGCGGCTCGTGGCACCCCCCGATGCGGGTGCCGGCGCGGATCCAGGCCTCCTGGACGGCGTCCTCGGCCTCGTACGGGTCGCCCAGCACGCCCATCGCCACCCGCCGCATGCGCGCGTGGTGGCGGTGGTGGAGCTCCTCGAACGCGGCGCGCTCGCCCGATGCGGCGCGCGCCGCGAGCTCGCGGTCGGTGGTGGGACGGACGGTCGCGGCGGGCATGGGGTCCTCCGGGTCGAGGGGTGGTCGACCGTCACGGACGACGGCGCGACCGTCGTGCATCCCCCCGGCGACGGGAATAGAACGGCCCGTCCGAACGTCGCGCCGCCCCGCGCGGATGGCCCGTGACGTCCCGGCGCAACCACGCATCTGGTCAGTTGTCATGCCCACGGCGAGCGCCGTAGGCTGCGCGGCACGCTCATCGCGACCGGAGGGGCCGTGGCGCAGGACAAGACGATCGTCGGATCCGATCCCCCCTCCATCCCCGTCGGCGACGGGGATCTGACCGACGAGCTGATCTCGACGAGCGAGTGGACCGACAGCCTCGTGTCGCGGGCCGGCATCCCGATCGTCGACGTGCCGTTCGTCACGGTCGGCGGCGGGTTCGGATCGTTCGCGATGGTCGACTACCTGCGCATCGCCGGCGTGCCCACCAGCCGCATCCGGGTGCTCGGCGACAGCCGGGAGCCGTGGACGACCTACGAGTACCTCACCATCAACTCCCAGATCCCGCGCGAGGAGCGCCTGCGCTCCGACTCGGGCTCGGTGCTCGACAACATCTGGGGCTTCCCGAGCTACGCCGTCCGCGAGGCCTGGGCCGACCGCTCGCTCTCACCGCTCTGGAACGTGCTGGTCGAGCCGTATCTCGGCCGCGACTACTACACCCCGCGCGCGGGTCAGGCGTTCGACTCGGTCGCCCGCGAGATCGCGCGCATCGGCTGGGACGAGATGATCGAGCTCGGAGTCGTGCGCATGGTGCGCAAGCGCCGCGACGGCGGCTACTTCGCCCTCCACACGCCGGCCGAGGGCCCCAAGCGGGTGGCGTACCGGTGCAACTTCCTGCACCTCGCGGTGGGCTATCCGGGGGTGAAGTTCCTCGACGACCTGCAGGAGTACCGGGACACCCACGGCGACTTCCAGCGCGTGGTCAACGCGTACGAGCCCCACGAGCACGTGTACGAGGAGGCCAAGCGCCGCCCCTGCACCGTCATGGTGCGCGGCGCCGGCATCGTCAGCTCCCGGGTGCTGCAGCGCCTCATCGACGACCACGACCGCCACGGGGCCCAGACCCGCATCGTCCACCTCTTCCGCAACTACGTCTCCGGGCCGCGCGGCGACAAGCTGACCTTCCGCCGCCCCGGCGGCAACGGGTTCGCCTACCAGGGCTTCAACTTCGCGAAGGCGGCGTGGGGCGGTCAGTACCGCACCAAGCTGGCCGCGCTCGAGGGCGACGCCCGGCGCCAGTTCCTCGACGCGATGGGGGGCACCAACACGGCGCCACGGCGGTCGTGGAAGGAGCAGATCCGGCGCGGGATGCGCGAGGGCTTCTACGTGCAGGAGATCGGCGAGGTGAGCAACGTCGCGCCCGGCCCCGACGGGCGCTCGGTCGTGACCACCATCCGCAACCGCGCCGGCGACCGCCGCGAGATCGACGCCCAGTTCATCGTCGACGCGACCGGGCTCGAGGGCAACATCGAGGACCACCGGCTGCTGGCCGACCTGCTCGAGCACGGCGGCGCCGGGCGCAACCCCAAGGGGCGGCTCGACGTGGAGCGCAGCTTCGAGGTGCGCAATCTGCGCAGCCGCGGCGGGCGCATGTACGCCTCGGGCACGGCCACCCTCGGCGGCTACTACGCCGGGGTCGACTCGTTCCTCGGCCTGCAGTACGCCGCGCTCCGCATCGCCGACGATCTCGCCGAGGTCGGCTTCCACCCGGCGCTGGGGCCGCTGCGGTCCGTCTCGCAGTGGGTCAAGTGGATGAGGAACACGCGCATATGACGCCCACGCTCTCGGGGCGCATCCAGACCCGCATCGCGCTGCTCATCATCATCGGCGTGCCCTGGACGTTCCTCATCGGCCCCGTGCTGCCCGGGCGCGGCGGGGCCGAGCTCGGCGACGTGTACGAGGCCACGCTCACCTCCCTGGCGCTGGTCGCGGTCCTCGGCATCGCGTGGGAGCTGCTCTACCACGGCCTCCAGCAGTTCCGGTGGGAGAAGGACTGGCCCACGCTGTTCGGCCTCGTCCAGGGTGTGCCCGAGGCCGTGGTGGTCTTCTTCCTCCTGCGCGCGGAGATCCCCCGCGACGTCGGAGAGGTCCCCGTGTCGCTGTTCATCACGCACTTCGCGACCACCTGGATCCTCGTGTGGCTCGTCGCCAACGGCCCCGCCCGCGTCCCCTTCCGCCACTGGCGGTTCCGTGGCGGGCGCCTGCTGTGAGCGTCGTCCCGAGCCCCACGGGGCGCAGCGACGGGCTGGGGGGCATCGCCGACTACCGGTTCGTCGACCAGCTCGGCGTGGGCGGTGCGGGCATCACCTTCCTCGCGATCCGCCCCCCGCGGCTGCCGGTGGACGCCGACCGCGTCGCCGTCAAGGTGCTCACCCGGCGCGCGACGCACGAGGAGTTCGACCGCATCGCCGACGAGCTCCGCCTGCTCGCGTCGGTCGGCTCCCCCCAGCTCGTCGAGGTGTACGACGTGGGCATCGCCGAGGGGCAGGTCTACTACGCGATGGCGTACTACCCCGACGGATCGCTCGGCCGCCCCGCGACGCCGATGGCGGAGGGTCACCCCGCACGCGTCGTCGCCGACGCCGCCCGCGGCGCCCACGCCCTTCACGAGGCCGGCGTGGTCCACCGCCTGATCACCCCCACGAGCATCCTGCTCTCGGGCGGGCGCGGACGCCTCTCGGACATCGGGCTCGCCCATCTCCAGGCCCCCGGTATGTCCTCGACCGGCCTCTCGGCGGTGGCGTCGCTCGAGTTCGCCGATCCGGCGCTGCTGCGGGGCACGGCGGCCTCGCGGCAGACCGACATCTGGTCGCTCGGCATGGTCCTGCACCGCGCGGTGGCCGGCCGCAGCGCGTACGGCGAGACCACGGCCACCGACGCCGTCGACGCGATGCGCGAGTTCCTCCACGCCCGCCCGCGGGTGGCCGCCGGGGTCGACGCCGCGCACGCCGCGGTGATCGAGCGCTGCATCGCCGACGACCCGGCCCGCCGCTTCGCCACCGCGGCCGAGCTGGCCGAGGCCATCGACGCGGCCGGGGCGGGCCGGTGAGCATGATCGACATGCGCCTGGCGGTGACGCCCGGCGACGGTGCCGTGCAGCGCGCCGGCTCGACCGTCGTCGTGGTGCTCGGCGATCCGGCCGCGCCGGGGTCGCGCGTCGGCGAGCTGCTGGCGATCTGCCGCGGGGCGCACGGGCGCGACCTCGTGCGGGCCGTCGCCCAGGCGGCCCTCGCGGCCGACGCCGACGGGCTTCCGCCGTTCGCCGTGCTCAGCGAGGGCGGCTCCGGCCTGATGGTGCTGCTGCGCGGCGACATCGAGGTCGAAGCCGTCGCCGGCGGGCGCACCGAGCGCATGGACGGTCGCGCCGCCGTGACCTGGATCGAGCGGGTGCTGCCGGCCCCGGTCGAGCGCGTCAGCGTGGGCGCGCCCGGGGCGGGGACCCCTCCGCCCGACGACTGGACCGACCTGCGCGCGGGCGTCGTGGCCGGCGGCGGAGTCAGCCTCGTCGCGATGGCCGCTGCCCCCGCGGAGGACCCCGCGGCCGCCGCACCACCCCCGCCACCACCGCCGCCACCACCCCACCGCCGCCGCCGCCGTCCCCGGGACCGCCACCACCGCCCCCGCCACCACCACCCCCGCCGCCGCCCCCGCCACCGGCGCCCCCGGCTCCCGAGCCGATCGGCGCCGCCCCGACGCCCCCGGCGGGCTCGCCCATGTCGGACGTCCCCGCGACCCCGCCGCCGCCGCCCGCGGACACCCCCTTCGAGGCGGTGCTGCTCCTCGGCGACTCGCCGCCCCCGGCGCCCCCGCGCCTGCCGTTGTCGGTGCGGACGATCGACGACGCGGTTCCCGACGCGGGCATCCCGACCGCGATCGTCCCGGGCGTGCGCTGCTCGCGCGACCACCACAACAACCCGCACGCCCTCTACTGCTCGAGCTGCGGCATCAAGATGGGCGTCCACCGCACGCTCGTCGTCGTCAACGGACCCCGTCCGCCGCTCGGCATCCTCGTGCTCGACGACGGATCGACGATCCCCGTGCAGCACGACATGGTCATCGGGCGCGATCCGTCGGTCGACGATCTCGTCGTCAACCGGGCGGCCCTGGCGATCCGCATCGAGGACGAGACGAGCTCGGTGTCACGGGCCCACCTGCTGGTCGCCCTCGACGGCTGGGAGGTGCTCGTCGCCGACCGAGGATCGTCCAACGGCACCTCGGTGCGGGCGGCCGAGGGCGAGCCCTGGCGCCGGCTGAGCCCGTCCGAGCGCGTCCAGGTCGGGACGGGGGCTCAGATCAAGATCGGTGAGCGTCGTCTCGTGTTCGACCAGCACCACGTCATCTGACCCGCGACACCGGTTGGTGGTCGCCGAGGGCCGCTCGCGGGGGGCCGAGCTGATCCTGGGCGAGGCCTCCGCGACGATCGGTCGCGGGCTCGGCAACGACCTGGTGGTCGACGACGGGCGGGTGTCGCGGCGGCACCTGCAGGTGCGGGCGCAGGGCGGGGGCGTCGTGGTCGAGGACCTGGGCTCGCGAAACGGCACCCGGGTCGGTGGGCTCCCGCTCGTCGGGTCGCGCGTCCTCCCACCGGGCGAGCGCATCGTCATCGGCCGCACGACGATCGTGGTCGGTGCGTCCGACCTCCCGTCGCGGGCCCCCCGGCCGGTGCCGCCGGCGTGCCGCCGGTCGCGGGCGCTCGTCGAGCGCGATCTCGATGACGAGCTCGATGCCGACGCCAGGCGGTTCCTGCGCGGTCACATGGCCGCCTGCCCGGAGTGCCGGGGCCGTCACGACCTCGCGGTCACCTGGCGCGGTGTGCTGCGCGACGCGCTGGTCGAGCCGCCGCCCGACGGGCTCTCCGACCGCGTCACCCGCGCCCTGTGGGATGCGGAGGGCAGCTGAGCGCGACCGCCGAGCGCCGTCGCGCCGGCTTCGAGCGGACGATGCTGCCCGAGATGCCGGGCGTCTACGCGGCCGCGCGGCGTTTCGCGCCGTCGCCGGCCGATGCCGAGGACCTCGCGCAGGAGACCATGCTCCGCGCCTTCCGCGCCTACGACCCCGACCGGCCCCCGACCCATCCGCGAGGCTGGCTCCAGGCGATCCTGCTCAACCTGGTGCGCGACCGGTCCCGCCACGACGCCCGGGCGCCGGCGCCGCTCTCGCTCGAGGACGAGGGGGCGGGGCTCTACGACCGGCTCCAGGCGGGCGTCGAGACCGGTCCGCTGAGCGACCCCGCCCGCCTGCTGCACCGATGGGACGATCGCGACGCGATCCGGTCCGCCCTCGACGAGCTGCCGGACTGGGCGCGGCAGGTGCTGGTGCTGGCCCACGTGGTCGGCCTGAGGTACCGCGAGATCGCCGAGTCGACGGGTGTCCCGATCGGCACGGTCATGAGCCGGCTCAGCCGCGCCCGCAGGGCGCTCGAGTCGCGCGTGGCCGATCGCATACGGCTGCCCGCGGTGGACGACGCGCGCCTCGCCCCGGCTCCGGCCGGCGGGGCAGGGGCCGGCGACGACCTGCGGCGGGCCTGGGGCGGCGCCCCGCGCGCGGTCGATGCCCTGGCGGCGAGCCCGGAGCTGCTCGCCTCGGCCGGCGTCGCCACCCGCGCGATGACCACCGACGGCGCCCTGCCCGCCGCCGTCAAGCGGCAGATCCTCGACGCCCTCGACGACGGGGCGGCGGCGGGGGACGGGGCCACGGCCGCGCTGGTCGACCTCGCCGTGCGCGCCGCCCGGGCTCCCGCCGAGCTCTCGCGCGCCGAGTTCGAGCGCGCCTATGCCGAGGGCTGGACCGAGGCCCAGGTGCTCGAGGCGCTGCACGTCGCCACCTGGGCGGGCTACCTCACGACGATGAACCTGGCGCTGGGCGGGGGCTCTCCGGGTAGCTGATCATCTCGGTGGCGAGCGATCCGGGGCCGGTCAGGTAGATGCTGCGGGTCGCGTCGCGGTGCGTCGCGATGGTGGCGCCGTGTGCCGCGGCGAGGCGCTCGAGCTCCTCGTCGGAGACGCGGAACGCCAGGTGCGACGGGTGCTGGTCGGCCAGCACGAACGCCAGCTTCGCCCCACCCGACTCGACGAGCGCCCAGGAAGGGTCCTGGTGCAGCACGGTGCTGCCGGGGACGGTGCGCATCTGCCAGTCGACGGCCGCGGCGATGTCCGGGACCTGCTGCGCGACGTGGTCGAACTGCACGGGGCTCCTCCTCGGTGTCGGCCCCCTAGCGTAGGCGACGGCGGCGCGCCGGCATCGTCACCCGTCGGGCGCTCTCTCGGCACGGCGCGGCGCGGAGCCGTGCGTCCGGCGCTGCGAGGGTCGTCGTCGTGGTCGCCCGCCTCGTCAGCCCCGCCGTCCTCGGCATCGACACCTCGACCGTGCAGGTCGAGGTCGACCTGCGGGCCGGCCTGCCCGCCTTCTCGATCGTCGGGCTGGCCGACGTCGCCGTGCAGGAGGCGCGGGAGAGGGTGCGCTCGGGTCTCGCCAACCAGGCCTTCTCGGTGCCCGCCCGGCGCATCGTGGCCAACCTCGCGCCGGCCGACCTGCGCAAGGCCGGCCCGCAGTACGACCTCCCCCTCGCCCTGGCGATCCTCGTGGCGTCGGGGCAGGCCGCCGCCGCCGCGCTCGACGGCGTCGGCGCCGTCGGCGAGCTCGCCCTCGACGGCTCCCTGCGACCGGTCGCGGGCGCGCTCGCGATGGCCGAGCACGCGGCCCGTCACGGGTGGCGCCGGCTGGTGGTGCCGCGGGCCAACGCCGACGAGGCCGGGCTCGTGCCCGGCATCGAGATCGTCGGGGCGGGGTCGCTGCGGGCGGCGCTCGACCGGCTCGAGGGCCGGGTCGCGACCGAGCCGCCCCGGGTCGATGCCGCCGCCCTGCTCGCCGCGGCCCGCGCGCACCCCGGCCCCGACCTCGCCGAGGTGCGCGGCCAGGGCGCGGCCCGGCGGGCCCTCGAGGTCGCCGCGGCGGGCGGGCACTCGATGCTCATGATCGGCCCGCCGGGGGCGGGCAAGACGATGCTGGCCCGGCGGATGCCGGGCATCATGCCGCCCCTCGACCTCGGCGAGGCGATCGCCGTCACCCGCATCCACTCGGTCGCGGGTCTGCTCGACCCGGGCGCGCCGCTCGTCGTGCGGCGGCCCTTCCGGGCGCCGCACCACACGATCTCGGCGCCGGGGCTGGTGGGCGGCGGGCGGGTGCCGCGCCCCGGGGAGGTCAGCCTGGCGCACCACGGGGTGCTGTTCCTCGACGAGGTCTGCGCCTTCGCCCCCTCGGCGCTCGACGCGCTCCGGCAGCCGCTCGAGGAGGGGCACATCGACGTCACCCGGTCCATGGCGAGCGCGCGCTTCCCCGCCCGGCCGTTGCTGGTCTGCGCCGGCAACCCCTGCCCCTGCGGCTTCGACGGCGACCCCGTGCGACGTTGCGTGTGCCCCCCGGGACGCGCCGAGGCCTACCGGGCCCGGCTCTCGGGGCCGGTCGCCGACCGCATCGACCTGCACGTCGACGTGCCCCGGCTGGAGCGCGACGAGCTGATGGGACGGACCGCCCCGGCGGAGGGCAGCGCGGGGGTGCGCGCGCGGGTCGCCGCCGCACGGCGCCGTGCCGCGGACCGCGGGCAGGGGCGCCCCAACTCCGAGCTCGGGCCTGCGGCGGCGCGCGCCGCGGCCGTCCTCGACCCGCCGGCCCGCGCGCTGCTCGGCCGCGCCGTCAACCGACTCGCCCTCTCGGCGCGCGCACACGACCGCATCCTGCGGGTCGCCCGCACGATCGCCGACCTCGACGGCGCGGAGGGTGTCGGCGCCGATCACCTCGCCGAGGCCATCGGCTACCGGGCCGTCCCACGCGCCGGGGCGGGGACGGCGGCGGCGTGAGCGGGGAGGGGGAGTGGCCGCTCGGCCTCGCGCGCCTGGCGCACGATCTCGGTCGCGACCTGCAGCGCGCGGCCCGCGTCGCCGGGGGTCCGGAGCGCCTCTGGTCGGCGGGCCCGTCGTCGCTCGGTCGCGCCCTGCGCGCCGACGGCGCCGATCTGGCGGCGGCCGTGGCGGCGCGGCGGCGCATCGACCCCGGCGCCGATCGCCGGGCGCTGACGGGGGCGGGCCTCGCCCACGCGAGCCTGCTCGACGCGGCGTATCCGGGCGCGCTGCGGGCGCTCCCCGACCCGCCGTTCGTCCTCTTCGGTCGCGGCGCGGTCGGCGCGTCGCTGGCGCGGCTGACCGAGGCGCCGGTGGTCGCCGTCGTCGGCAGCCGCCGGGCGACGGCGGCCGGGCTGGCCTTCGCACGCGACCTCGCGGCCGACCTGACGCGGCGGGGCGCCGTGGTGGTGAGCGGCCTGGCGCACGGCATCGACGCCGCGGCGCACGAGGGGGCGCTCGCGGCCGGGGGCTGCACGGTGGCGGTGCTCGGGTGCGGCGTCGATGTGCCCTACCCACGACGCAACCGGACCCTGGCCGCGCGCATCGCCGGCGGCGGCGCCCTGCTGTCGGAGTTCTGGCCGGGGACCCCGCCCGCCCCGTGGCGCTTTCCCGCGCGCAACCGGATCGTGGCGGGCCTGGCCGGAGCGGTCGCCGTGATCGAGGCCGGACGGCGGTCGGGCGCGCTGATCACCGCCGACTTCGCACTGGAGCTCGGCCGCCCGGTGCTGGCGGTGCCCGGGTGGCCCGGGGCCCTGGCCTCGGAGGGGTGCAACGCGCTCCTTCGGGCCGGCGCGGCGCTCTTGGAGTCGGCCGACGACGTGGTGGCCGAGATGCCCCACGCCGGCTGGCACGACGACGTGATGACGGGCGCCACGTCGGCGCCGGAGGGCCTGCCCGGCCGCATCCACGCGCTGCTCGCCCGCGAGCCGCTCGGCGCCGACGGGCTGGCGGAGGCGCTCGGCGAGGACCCGGCCGCGGTCGGGCGCAGCCTCGCGATGCTGGAGATCGACGGGCGGGTGATCCGCGGCGAGAGCGGCCGCTGGTGGGCCGCCCGCTCGGCGGCAGGGGGGTGATCCCCCGGGGCCCCGGCCCCCGCCCGGCGGGCCGGACGGGCCCCGCCGCGCCTACCGGGTCGTCGCCCTCCGGCGCTGCCCTCCGCTCGGGTGGTCGGCGCCGTCGTACCGGGCGAGGATCTCCTCGGCCAGGTCGGCGACGGTGCGCCGCAGGCCCACCGGCTCGAACAGCACCGCGTCGCCCTGGTACTTGAGCAGCTCCTTCACCAGCCACTCCTCGCTGGCGTAGGGGATCTCCACCAGCACCGAACCGTCGGCGAAGCGCTCACGGGAGCTGTGCTTCTCGACCATCCAGCGCGCGAGCGCGGGGGCGCACCACACCGACGCGCTCTGCGCCACGGTCTCGCCCGGCCGCGGGTGCGCCCCCCAGGGCATGTAGGGCCCGGCGGTCGCGATCTCGGGCCGCCGCTGGAACCGCTCCTCCAGCAGCACCGCGCTGCGCAGGCGGTCGAGCCGGAAGGTGCGCTGCGCCTCGGCGCGGCGGCAGTACGCGACCACGTACCAGGCGTCCTGGGCGTTGACGAGCAGGTGCGACTCGATCACCCGCTTCGTGATGGCGCCCCGCGACTCGGTCCAGTAGTCGATCTCGAGCAGCCGGTCCTCGCGGATCGCCTGGCTGACGGCAGTGGCCAGCCCGGTGTTCTGCACCTGGGCGCGACCCAGCTCGACCGTCGGCAGGCTGTCGCCGCCGATGGCGGCCTCGACCTTGGCCCGCACCGAGCTGAGCGAGCTGCCCGCCTCGGTCGGCAGCCGGTCGCCGATGAAGTCGAGCGTCCAGAGCAGGGCCTTCGCCTCGAGCGGCGACAGGCGCGCCGGACGCGCGAAGCGATCGCCGTAGGTCTCCTTCTGCACCACCACGGTGTCGCCGTCGATCTGGGCGAACAGCGCGTAGCACCCGCCGCCGAAGTTGATCAGGTTGAGCAGGCCGATGTCGTCCTCGAGCACCCGCTTGTCGAGGTTGAGGGAGGCGCGCAGGTCGGAGATGGGGATCTGGGCCTCGGCCGAGTCGCCGCAGGCGGCCAGCAGACGGGTCATCAGGGCGAGCAGCCGGGCGAAGCGCTCGGCCGGCACGACCCGCTCGGGCGTGCCCTGCGCGCCGGGGGCCTCGGCGGCGGGCGCGGCCGGCACGGGCGCCGGCTCGTGGGCCAGCGGCGCTGACGAGGACGGGCGGGGGCTGCCGACCTGGTGACGCTCGCGCGCCAGCTCGAGGGCGGCGATGACGGCCTCGGCCAGCTCGGGCGGACCCACCACGCGCGCCTCGGCGCCCAGGCCGAGGATCCAGGCCACGAGCTCGTGCGCGTTGGCGTAGTCGGTCGTGTAGACGCCCGAGCCGTCGGCGCCGATCGCCGTCGCACCGTAGGCGCCGAACATCTGCTCGACCCACCAGGCGATGGTGGGGGTGAGGGCGATCGTCGCGGTCTGGTGCGGTCCCTCGAGCTGCCAGGGCGCCCGGTCGCGGTACCGCGAGAGGTCGAAGTCCTGCGGCGCCTTGAAGTCGTGCTCGGCGCGGGTCTTGAACGTGATCCGCCCCTCGACGCGCGACAGCCGGAAGATGCGCGTGTCGCTGCGCTCGTGGGAGTAGCCGACCATGTACCAGTTGCCCGCGGAGTAGAGCAGGCTGTACGGATCGACCTCGCGCTCGGAGCGCTCGTCGCGACCGATCGAGTAGTAGGTGAAGCGGATCGTCTTGCGCCGGCTGATCGCCGACTCGATCTTGCTCAGGTGGTTGGCGACCTCGGGCGAGTAGTCGCCGCCGAGCAGGTTGACCGAGACGGTGCGCGCCGCGTGGTCGTCGAGCGGGCTCGGCCGCCCGAGGGTGAGGTGCTGCAGCGCGAGCCGTAGCGGCTCGGCGTAGGCGAACTGGCCCTCCAGCAGGTAGAGGCAGGTCTGCAGCGCCGACAGCTCGGCCTGGTCGAAGTCGAGCTCGGGGAGGTAGTAGTTCTCGGGCGGCAGGGCGTAGAGGTCGCCCTGGAAGGGGTCGTCGCCGGGGCGCTCCACGGCCAGCCGCAGGCCCATGGCCTCGATCTCGGCCCGGTCGGCGTAGAACCGGCGCAGGAACGCCTGCTCGGTCATGCCGCCGTAGCCCTCGACCGCCTCGTGGATCTCATCGGCCGTCACCGGCCGCTGCTGAGACATCAGGAAGGCGACCAGGGAGAGCTGGCGCACCAGCTTGTCGTCGTCTCTCATCGCCATGATCGCGTGCTCACTACCCGTCTGTCGGGGCGTCCGATGATAGCCCAGGTGCCCCGGGGGGGCCGCCATCGCGGGCCCGTGGAATCCGCTCCGAGCGAGGAGGCGGCGTGGATGCTCACGGGCGCCGCCCGAGGGCCGGCGCGGCCGCGCGCGCGGCCATCAGGTCGCGGTGGGCGGCGCCGGAGAGGGCCAGCTCGAGCGGCACCAGCATCACGACCGGCAGGAGGGCCCAGGCCATGCCCGGCGCCAGCGCCGCGGCGCTCGCCAGCCCCCCGGCCATCCCGACCAGGATGACCCCGAGCTCGTTGCGGGTCACCGATGCCGCGTCGTCGGGCGACACCGCGATGTGCAGCACGAGGGCGATGGCGAACGCGACGGACATCGCGGCGAAGGCCCGGTCGGCGAGCGCGGCCAGCAGCAGCGCGCCCACGAGGGCGATCGCCGCCCACGCGATCGCGTAGCGCCGCCCGGCCGCCCCGAGCAGGACGATGGTCGTCGTCTTGGGCGGCAGCGCGCGGCTGTCCGGGACCCGGTCGAGGTAGTGGTGCATCATCAGCATCGCCACGCACGACGCCGCGTAGGCGATGCCGGCGAGCGCCGCCGCCCCCGACAGCTCACCGCGCTGCAGCACGTAGGCCCCGCAGGTGCAGCCCCAGATGCAGGCGAAGGCCACCGCCTCGCCGCTGAAGGGGCGGTACGCCGCCCGCACCGGCGGGAGCGTGTAGAGCACCGCGCCGCCCAGGCCGAGCAGGCCGAACAGCAGCAGCACCCACCCCCAGCGCGCCGCGGCGGCGATGCCGAGGGCCGCCGCGGCGAGCGACGCCGCCACCGCGACTCCGGCGAGCGCCCGCGGGCCGAGCAGCCCCGACGCGATCACCTTGCTGCCGCCGCTGATGACCCGCGGCGAGGGATCGCGGTCGGTGCCGGACCGCCAGTCCGAGATCTCGTTGACGCTGTGGGCGACCAGGCCCTGCAGGAGCACCCCGATGGCCACGGCCACGAGGTAGCCGCGCACGGAGATCGCGCCGCCGTCGCGCCAGGCGAGGGCCGTGCCGAGGGTGATGGCGGTGAAGGACCACTGAAGCACCGGGATCACCCGGATCTCGAGCCAGAGACCCAGCAGCGCTCGGCGGACGCCGGCCATGGCGCATCGTACCGTCGCCGCCGGGCCCGCTGGTACCCTGCCGCCATGCCCGTCTTCCAGCACGTCCACGACATCCCCGACGAGGACGAGCTGGCGCAGCTCGTCGGCGCGGCCACGCCCCATTTCGCATTCCAGATCCGCGACCGGGTGGCCCAGTACGCGGCGGCGCTACCGCCCGACCACCGCCGGGCGCCCGAGCTCGCGGCGCACCTCGCCCGCCTCGACCGACTCGGCTACGAGGGCGAGAGCGCCGGCGTCACCGCTCCCGACCTGCCCGCCCGTCCCCCGACGGTGGTCCCGCGGGGCTGAGGGCGCAGCGGGCGACGCCGCAGAGGGTGCGGAGCACCCGCGCCGTCGCCCCCCAGACGTCCTCGCCGGCGAGCGGGTAGCGCAGCTCGAGCAGGGCCGGCGACGGCGGCAGGGCGGCGTCGGCCGCCAGCAGGTCGGCCACGCGCGCGTGGATCAGCCGGGCGACCTCGCCGTCGCTCGGCACCGCCGTCATCGGCGCATCGAGCACGGCGACGAACGGGTGGATGATGAACCCCGAGACCATCGTGGTGACGTCGTCGAGCTCGCCGATCACGCGCACGGCGTCGCGCGCGATGCCGACCTCCTCCTCGGTCTCGCGCAGCGCGGCGTCGCGCTCGGTCGCGTCGTGGGCCTCGACGACCCCACCCGGCAGCGAGATCTGCCCCGGGTGCGCCGGCAGGTGGTCGCTGCGCTTCGTGAGCAGCAGGTGGGGCTCGCCGCCGAGCTCGTAGAGCACGATCAGCACGGCCGCGCGTCGCCCCGGACCGGGCAGGGTCGTGCGCGGGCGGTCGCGCAGCGCGTCGCCCAGGGCGACGGCCAGGTCGCCCAGCGCGGGCAGCGTCGCCGGCGGAGGGGGGGGATGGCGTGCGGCGCCCACCCGGCGAGTGTACGCAGGCCGTCCGGCCCGCCGGCCCGCCGGTCTGCAACAGTCCGGTGGTGAGCGACACCGCCGCGGACACCGAGCTCGAGCGCCTGATCGGCGGCCTCGGCCGCGCGCGCGACGCGGCGCGCGCCCTCACCGGCGGCGCGCCCCTCGGCGTCCGGGCGGTCGAGGCGGCGCCGGGCCGGCGCAACTACCTCGTGGCCTTCGAGGGCCCGGCGTTCCTCTGCCTGGCGGAGGACGGCCGGGCGGAGGACGACCGGCGCCGCGCCCACGAGGCCGCCTCGGCCGGCCTGCTCTGGGAGCAGGTCGAGACCCTCGTCGATGCCGCCGCCCTGCGGGCGCTGGCCGCGGCGGTCGGCCGTCTGCTGGCGCTGGGGGAGGACCCCGAGGGCATCCTGCCGATCCTCGAGACGGTGGCCGCGCGGGCCCTCGAGGTGGCCGCCTGGCGCGAGGTCCCGATGCGCGCGCTGGCGTCGGTGCCCGACCTCGATCGCGCCGTCGCGCTCCACGGGCGGCTGAGCGGGGCCTGGGCGCGCTTCGTGCGCGCCTCGGAGCCGCTGGCCGCCGACCAGGACCGCCTGTCGGCGGAACTGCTCGAGGGGCTGCAGGCACTCGAGCGGGCGGCCGCCGAGGCGGGCGCGGCCGAGCGTCTGGCCGACCGTCTGGCCGCCGCGCTGCCCGGGTGCGAGGAGCTGGCCGACGAGATGCTCGCGGCCCACCTCACCCGCCTGCGCCCGTGAGCGGTTTCGGCACCGAGATCTCGTTCCGCCTCGGGCCGGGGACGCTCGACGAGGCGCGGTCGATCGCGGCGGACCTCGCCGCGGCCGCCGAGGGGTGCCGGCGCCACGTGCTGTTCGTCGACGCGCAGGCGGGCGAGTACGGCTGCCTGGCCGAGTGGGACGATCGCGCGCCGGCCGAGGGCTTCGCGGACCGGCCGGCCGTCGTCGCGGCGCTCGCCGTCCTCGGCGCGCGGCTGGGCAGGCCCGCCCGCGTGCGCCTCTACGCGCTGGAGGAGACCCACCCGGCCGCCCGGTAGGGCCGGTCTATACTCGCCCGCGTGGAGCCGCGGACCTTGGTGGTCATGGAGGGGGACCAGACCGGCCAGGAGCTGCTGGACGAGGCCCTGCGGGTGCTCGCCCCCGAGGTCACCGGGCTGCCGATCACCTTCGAGCGCTACGACCTCTCCCTCGAGAACCGCCGGCTGACCCGCAACCAGGTTGTCGCCGACGCGGCCGACGCGACCATCCGCCACGGCTACGGCCTGAAGGCGGCCACGATCACCCCCGAGGGCGCCGGCGACGTCGGCAGCCCCAACGCGCTGCTGCGCGAGGCGATCGGCGGCAAGGTCATCATCCGCACCGGCCGGCGGCTTTCGGGTGTGCGCCCGCTGGGCGGCATCCACGCGCCGATCTCGGTCGTGCGCATGGCGGTGGACGACGCCTACAACGCCCGCGAGTACCGCGAGGGCGAGGGCGACGACGAGCTGGCCTGGCGGGTGGAGCGGATCTCGCGGCGCACCTGCCGCGCCGTCGCCGAGTTCGCCTTCCAGCAGGCGCGCCGCATGCGCGCGACGGTCTTCGGCGGCCCCAAGTGGACCGTCTCGCCGGTGTACGAGGGCATGCTCAAGGAGGAGCTCGACGCCGCGGCCGAGCGCCATCCCGACGTGCGCTACCGCCCGATCCTGATCGACGCGCTCTACGCCGCCCTCGTCAGCCACTCGGGCGACGCGCTCGTGGTGCCGGCGCTCAACCGCGACGGCGACTGCCTGTCCGACATGATCCTGCAGCTGTTCGGCTCGATCGCCGGCGCCGAGTCGCAGCTGCTCGCCTTCGGCGAGGACTTCCGCGCGAGCGCCGTCATGGCCGAGGCGCCCCACGGCACCGCGCCCACCCTCCAGGGCAAGAACGTGGCCAACCCGCTGGCGATGATCCTGGCCGGCGCCTCGGTGCTGCCGTACATGGGCGACGAGCAGGCCCCCGTCGTGTCGCGCGCGATCTACGAGGGTGCGCTCGAGGCCATCGCCGAAGGGGTGCGCACCGCCGACCTCGGCGGCGAGACGGCCATGGACGCGTTCACCGACGAGGTCATCAAGCGCGTGCGCACCAAGCTCGACGTCTGGTCGGCGCTGGGGGAGAGCACCCTGCGCTACTGAGGGCCGGCCCCGTCGGGGCGGCCCGCCGTCAGCGCTCCCGGCGGTTGCGGACCACGATCAGCACGACGATCAGCGCCACGATGGCCGCGACGGTCAGCAGCGGCAGCAGGTCGCGCGGATGCACTACCCCTCGCCGGGCGTGTCCGGCTCCTCGGCGAGGAACTCCAGCAGGTCCTCCACGGTGAAGCGGCCGGACTGCATCGAGGCCACCAGCCCGTAGACCGTGGCGGTGTGGGGCCGCTCGACCACGTACGCCCTCATCGCCTCGTTGGCGTCCGCCTCGAGCCGCGCCGCCTTGCCGAGGCCCGTGTCGGTGGCCTCGACGCCGCTGCCCCGGACCGCCGCCATGTGCAGGTTGACGAGCCGTGCGCACAGCGGCGCGACCTCGTCGGGCGTGGCGCCCAGCCGCTCGGCGAGGTCGGTGACCGGGTTCGGCCCGGGGTGGGCGACCAGCTCGCGCAGCACGAGGTACGAGCCCGGCGAGAGGCCCGCCGCGCCGACGGTCTCGTCGAGCACGCCGGCGAGCTCGGCGAGGAGCTGGAGGTCGTCCTCGTCGCGGAGCACGCGGTCGCCCTAGGGACCGAAGCGGTGGGGCGGGGCGGGCCGCAGCGTGCTGCGGGTGACGCCGGCCCACGTGCGGCCGGTGATGCCGGTGTCGTCGAGGATGCGCAGCGCGGAGCGCACGACGCCGGCGCGCGCGCCGTGGCCGTGCGTGTTGGCGACGGTGATCTCGAAGTCGTGCTCGCCCGGCCCCTTCTGCGGGCGGGCGTTGGCGCGCGCCAGCGAGACGCGGGCGTCGGCGAGACGGCGCGCGTCGTCGAGGGTCACGTAGACCTCGAAGAACGACCAGTCGGCCGGCTGCTCGGCAAGGAGGTCGTCGAAGGCCTCGGCGTGGTTCATGCGGCTCCCTTCACTCGTCGGGCCTCCAGGCGCTCGACCACCTCGCCGGCGGCGATGTCGCGGCGCACGATCTCGGGCACGTCGGCCGGGGTCACGCCGGCGTACCAGGCCCCGGTCGGGTACGAGCAGACCACGGGGCCGGTGCCGCAGAGCGGACCGACGCAGCCGCAGAGGGTCTGCACCACCTCGTCGCCCATCATGCCCTGGCGGTGGATCTCGGTGGCGACGGCGGTGTAGACGTCGTGGGCGCCGCGCGAGATGCAGTCCGGACCGCGGCAGACGAGCACGTGCGCGCGGGTCAGCGGACGACCCCGGCGGCCGTCAGCGCGGCCTCGACGTCACCCGCGGCCCGCGCGAACTCCGCGTCGTCGAGGGCCGGGCGCGGAGCCGTCGGCGCCGCGATCGCGGCGGGCAGCTCCACCCAGCTCACACAGCCGCCGTGCTCGGGCCCGACGTCGAGCACGGGCGGGGAGGGCACGGTCCAGACGCGCAGCACCGCCGCCCACAGGGGGTGCTTGCGCCTCCACCGCAGGCGCTCCTCGGCGTAGTCGGGGCTCAGGACGTGCAGGTGGTCGATGGCGGCGAGCGCCTCCGGGTCGGCGATCGGGTGGGACGCCGTCAGCTCGGCGTACACCGCGAGCGGAAGGTGCTCGGGGTCGTCGCGTCGCGCCAGCGGGTCGCCGAAGCGCTCGCGCGCCGGCGCCTTCACCAGCTCGGGCCGCTGGTGGGCGTAGGTGGGGAAGAGGTAGAAGCGTGGATGGGGCAGCTCGAAGCGCTTCTCGCCGATGCCGCCCTTGCGGACGATCAGCACCTGGTCGCCCGCGGCGAGCGCCGCGATCGTGACCGCCCACTCCTTCAGCGCGTGTTCTGGCACCGCCTCAGCCTAGCGCGGCGCGGGTGCCCGATCAGGTGACGGGGGCCCCTGGTAAGTTGGATGCATGATCGACGCAATCCTCTCCCGAGCGGCCGACGGCGAGCGCATCACGCCGGACGAGGCCGTCACCCTCTACCGCGACGCTCCGCTGGAGGATCTCGGCGCGGCCGCCGACGCCGTGGTCCGCCGCCGTTACGGCGACGAGATCACCTACAACGTCAACGCGCACCTCAACCCGACCAACATCTGCGTCGTCGGGTGCGGGTTCTGCGCGTTCGCCGTCTGGACCGAGAAGGACGAGCGCGCCTACGCCTACAGCGTTGACCAGCTCGTCGACCGGGCCGTGCAGCTCTCGGAGCTCGGCATCACCGAGCTGCACATCGTGGGCGGCATGACCAAGGAGTACGACCTCCCGTACTACGAGGAGCTCTTCTCCGAGCTGAAGGCGACGCTGCCCCACGTGTCGCTCACCGCGCTGACCGCGGTCGAGGTCGACTTCATCGCGCGCATCTCGAAGGTCTCGCACGCCGAGGCGCTCACCCGGCTGCGCGCCGCCGGTCACGACACGATGCCCGGGGGCGGGGCCGAGGTCTTCAGCGCACGCGTCCGCAAGATCATCGCCGACCGCAAGGTGCCCGCCGAGACGTGGCTGGCGGTCCACCGCGAGGCGCACGCCCAGGGGATGCGCACGAACGCGACACTCCTCTTCGGGCACTTCGAGACGCCCGAGGAGCAGGTCGACCACATGAGCCGTCTGCGGGACCTGCAGGACGACACGTCGGGCTTCCAGGCCTTCATCCCGCTGCCCTTCCTGCCGGGCAACACCGACTTCGCGTACCTGCCGGGGCCGACCCGCGAGGAGAAGCTGCGCACCATCGCCACCGGGCGCCTGTTCCTCGACAACTTCCCGCACATCAAGGGCCACTGGGTGATGCTCGGCGAGCAGATCACCTCCGAGGCGCTCGGCTACGGGCTCGACGACCTGTCGGGCACCCTCACCGAGGAGCGCATCGCGCACGCGACGACGGTCCAGACCCCCCTCGGCCTCTCCGAGGAGCGCATGAAGGGGCTGATCGAGGCCGGGGGCAAGCGCCCGGCCGAGCGGGGCACGCTGTACGACCGGGTCAGCCGCGACGGGGTCGCCGCCTAGCCGCGGTAGGTGCTCGGGCGCCGTTCACGAGCGGAGCGGCGCCTGCGCGAGCGGGGCCGCCCGGCATGGGCGACGGTGACCGGCGTGGAGGGCGGCGAGGGTGGTCGCTGGACGCTCGGGCTGCGCGTCGAGCCCGGCGACGCAGAGCCCTTCGACGCCCGGACCGGGATCGAGCTCGCCGACGGCGCGTCGCCCGTCGTGGGCGGAGTCGTGGAGGTGCTGCACCTGGACGGGCGCGTGCTCGCGCTCGGGGCGCCGGCGCCGCCGCCCCCGCCGCCCGAGCCGGCCGCCCCACCCGGACCCCCGCCCGACCTCGCCGCGGTGGTGCGGGGCCTCGCCCGCGCCCTGGGGGACGGCACCCTGGCGCAGGGCCTGCCGGTGATCGTCAGCGAGGCCGGAGGCCCGTCCCCGCCGCGCCCGGCGTCGGGGCTCGAGACGCTCTCGCTCGAGCGGCTGGCCGCGCGCGCGGGCGAGGATCCGGCCGCCGTGATGGACGAGGTGACCCGTCGCGTCGGAGCGGGCGAGGCGACCCTCGCGCAGGTGCTCGCCGCCGCCCGCGCGGCCGGGTTGGACGGCGCCGATCTGGCGCGCATCGTGCGCGCGCGGAGGACTCCCCCTACGTGACGGGACGCCGGCGCAGGCCGGCCACGCACGCCAGGGCGAGCAGCACGCACCAGGCGAGCGTCCACACGACGGTGTCCCACTCGGCCGAGGGCACGATGACGGTGTTCTCGTTGATCTCGATGCGCGGCGCGGCCGGACCGGCGGCGTCGCGCGCCTGCAGGTCGGCGATCATCGGCGAGGTCACGGCCCGCGGGCCGATGTAGTAGAGCGCCCCGACCCCACCGTCGGCCGTGCCGATCAGGCCCTGGTCGGCGGCGGCCTTGAGGTTGACCGCCGCCTGCGCCAGCACGTACACGGACCCTCCGAAGATGCCGGCCGCCGCGGGCGCCACCACGGCGCTGGCGGCCGCGGAGGCGAGCATCGCGAGCACGAGCCCCTCGGCGACCGCCAGGGCGTGCACGGCCAGCGGGCCGTCGAGGCCCAGGCCGAGCACGAGCGCGCCGAGCTGCACGGCGGCGGTCCAGGCCGCCAGGGCGCCCAGCAGGATCACCAGGCGGGCGCCCACCGCGCCCGTGATCACCTGCGGCCGTGAGGCGCCGGCGCCCAGCAGCATGCCCATGTGGCCGCCGCCGGCGTCGCGGTTGAGGGCGGCGCTGCCGAGGGCGATCGCCAGCGCGAGCCCGCCCAGCAGCAGCAGGGAGGCGGCCCCCCGGCGCAGCGAGTCCTCGCGGGCGAGTCCCTCGTCGGTGGCGGCGACCAGCACGGCGACGACCGCCAGGGCGACGCCCAGCGCCACCGCCACCTGCACCCAGGCGCGGCGCCCGACGCGCCGCGACTCGAGCGCCACGCAGGGCGGTCGGCCACCTCATCGCACGACTCCCTCGGCCAACGTCATGCGGCGGCCGAGCGACGGCGCCAGCCCGCCGGGCCGCACGGCGGCCACCAGCACGGCGGCCCCCCGGCCGCGCGCGGCGGCGATCTCGCGCAGGGTGTCGGCGAGCACCCAGGGGTCGTCGAGCACGACCAGCTCCGGATCGCCGGCGATCGCGAGGGCCAGCGAGAGCCGGCGGTGCCCCTCGGCGTCGAGGCGCGCGGTGCGCCAGTCGGCGACGTACGCCAGACCGGCGCGCGCCAGCGCGTCGGCGACGGCCCCCGGCGCCGGGTGATCGCGCCGCAGGGCGATGACCTCGCGCACCGCCTCGGCGACGCGCAGCCCCGAGGCGAAACCCTCGCCCTGGGGCCCGTAGCCGTAGCGCCCCCGGGCGCGCGGGTCGGCGACGGGATGCCCGAAGAGGGCGGCGCGCCCGCGGTGCTGCACCATGCCGAGCAGCCCGCGCAGCAGGCTGGTCTTGCCCGCCCCCGGAGCCCCGCTGACGAGCAGTCCCTCGCCCGGCCCGAGGCGCAGCGACACGCCCCGCACGGCCGGCTCGGGGCCACCGTGGTAGCGCACCTCCATGTCGTCTGCCGCGACCACGGCCGGCGCCTCGCTCACGCGGAGAGGATCACCTCGAGCACCTCGTCGCGGCGTCGCTGCATGTCGTCCTCCGAGACCAGCGACTCGAGGTTGAGGCGCAGCAGCGGCTCGGTGTTGGACGAGCGGACGTTGAAGTGCCAGTCGTCGAACTCGACCGACAGTCCGTCGATCTCGGTCTGGCGACCGTCCGCGTAGCGCTCGCGGATGCGCTGGATGGCCGCCGGGGCGTCGTCGACCGTCGAGTTGATCTCGCCGGAGATGTGGTACCGCTCGCGGAACTCGGCCACCATCTCCGAGAGGCGGCGCCCGGTGGTCGCGACCATCTCCATCACCAGCAGCGCCGGGATCAGGCCGCTGTCGGCGAACGAGAAGTCGCGGAAGTAGTAGTGGCCGCTGACCTCTCCGGCGAAGACGGCATCGACCTCGCGCATGCGCCGCTTGATGAAGGCGTGGCCGACCCGGTGCATGTCGGCCGTGCCGCCGGCCGCGGTCACCGTGTCGCGCACGGCCCACGAGGCGCGCAGGTCGTAGACGACCGTCGCCGGGCCGGTGCGCGCCAGCAGGTGGCGCGCCAGCAGGGCGGTGAGGAAGTCGCCGGCGACGAACTCGCCCGTGTCGTCGATGAAGAAGCACCGGTCGGCGTCGCCGTCGAACGCGATGCCGAGATCGGCGCCCTCCGACCGGACGGCCGACATGACGAACTCGCGGTTCTCGGGCAGCAGCGGGTTGGGCTCGTGGTTCGGGAAGTTGCCGTCGAGGTCCAGGAAGTAGGGGACCGCGTCGATGTCGAGCCGCTCCAGCACCGGCGGCAGGTAGAGGCCGGACATGCCGTTGGCGGCGTCCAGCACCACTCGCAGGCCGCGGATCGCCGACGGGTTGACGAATGCCAGGCATCCCTCGACGAAGCGCTCGAGCAGGCCCTCCTCGCGGGAGCGGGTGCCGGGTGTCGCGGCGGTGGGCGGACCCTCCATCGCGATGCGCCCGACCTCGCCGATGCCCGTGTCGCCCCCGAGCGGCAGCGCCCCGGCCGTGACCATCTTCACGCCCGTGTACTGGGGCGGGTTGTGGCTGGCGGTGATGCAGGCGCCGGCCTCGTATCCGCCGTCGGCGACCGCGAAGTAGAGCATCTCGGTGGCGCAGAGCCCGAGCTCGACGACGTCGGCGCCCGCGGCGATGGCGCCGTCCGCGAAGCGGGCCGCGATCGAGGGCGACGAGAGGCGCGTGTCGTGGCCGACGGCCACACGGCGGGCGCCGGTGACGGCGACGAAGGCGGCCCCGATGCGCTCGGCACCGTCCTCGTCGAGCTCGCCCGGGTAGAGCCCGCGCACGTCGTACGCCTTGAAGACCGCGGGGTCGATGGTCACGAGGCGAAGCCGCCGATCAGCAGGGCGTAGGTCTCGTCGAGGTGCTGTGGCATCACGCGTGTGTCTCCCAGCGCCGGCATGAAGTTCGTGTCGCCCACCCACCGCGGGACGAGGTGCATGTGGACATGATCGGCGATGCCCGCGCCCGCGGCCCGCCCCTGGTTGACGCCGATGTTGAAGCCCTGGGGCCGCATGGCCTCGTTCACGACGCCCTGCGCGTGCTGCACGAGCCCCATCATCTCGGTCATGGTGGCCGCGTCGAGGTGCGCGATCGAGTCGACGTGGGCGTAGGGGACCACCATCAGGTGGCCGTTGTTGTACGGGTACAGGTTCATGATGACGAAGGCGTGCGTCCCGCGGCGCAGGATGTAGGTGCGCTCGTCGTCGTCGCGCGCCGGCAGGGCGCAGAAGACGCATGCGCCCGCGTCCTCCGGCGCGTCGGCCGACGAGACGTACGCCATGCGCCAGGGCGACCACATGATGTCCGGCCCCCGCGACGTGGGCGCTCCCCCTACAGCCATCGCTTGTGCCGGAACCAGAGGATCAGGGAGGCGGCCACGACCGCCATGAGCGCGAGGGGGGCGATCAGCGACGCGACCCCGCTCTCGCTGAAGGGCAGCACGTTGACGTTCATGCCGTAGATGCTCGCGATCAGCGTCATGGGGAGGAGGATCGCCGACATGATGGTGAGGTACCGGATGATGTCGTTGAGGCGGTGCGTGATCACCGATTCGTTCGTGGTCTCGAGCGCCTCGGCGACCTCCTTGTAGTTCTCGAGGAGGTCCCAGATGCGCTCGCTCTTGTTGACGATGTCATCGAAGTAGATCTCGAGGTCCTGCGGCGCGTACCGCTGGTTGCTGCGCTCGAGCAGCCGCAGCGTCGAGCGCTGCGGCTTGATGATCTTGCGGTAGTTGATGATCTCCTGCTTGATGTTCGAGATGTCGCGCACGAGGTCCTGGCTCTCGCCCTCGAACAGCTCGTCCTCGATCGAGTCGAGCTTGAAGCCGATCTTGTCGAGGATCGGGAAGCAGTAGTCGTACATCGTGTCGACGATCTCGTAGAGCAGGTAGCCCGAGCCCTTGCTCATGTACTGCTCGCGGGCGTCCTCGCTGCGCTCGCAGCGCGACCAGAGGGCGCTGAGCGGCTTGAGCGGCTCGTTGGGCAGGGTGATCACGAGGTCCTCGGCCACGAAGACGTTGAGCTCGGCCGCCTGCAGCCGTCCCGTGCGCTTGTCGAAGCGGGGGAAGTGCAGGACGATGAAGAGGTAGTCGGCGTACTCGTCGATCTTGGCGCGCTGGCGCCGGCGCGAGAGCACGTCCTCGAGATCGAGCGGGTGGAACTCGTGGTGCTCGGCCAGCCAGGCCGTCTCGATCTCGGTCGGAGCCTCGATGTTGAGCCAGGTCAGGCCGTGGCTCTCGAGCCGCTGCACGTCCGGGCGGACACGGTCAGGCGCCGACTGCACCGCCGGCCCCGGCCGGCTCGTCTGGCCTCGGCGGATCTTCGGCAGGCTCGCCATCGTCCGCCCGCGCGGTGGGTGTCTCGGTGGGTGAGATCGAGGACGGCACGCGGCGGATTCTGGCACAGATGGACCGCCCCTCCCTCGCCGGTGCCGCCGGGGGCGGGTGTGGGACCGGGGGCGATGGCGAGGCGTACCATCCCGCGTCACCCACGGCCACAGGCAAATCGGAGGTCCGCATGAAGGCGGCGCGCTACCACGGGACCCGGGACGTGCGGGTCGACACGGTGTCCGACCCGGGCATCGCCAAGCCCTCCGACGCGATCGTCCGCGTCACGAAGGCCTCGATCTGCGGCTCGGATCTCCACTTCTACAACAACGGCGCCGACCTCGGCATGCAGGCCGGCACCCGGCTCGGTCACGAGTTCGTCGGGGTCGTCGAGGCCGTCGGCTCGGACGTCGCGAAGGTGAAGGTGGGGGACAGGGTCGTCGCCCCGTTCGTCTTCTCGGACGGCACCTGCTTCTTCTGCGAGAAGGGCCTCCAGAGCTCGTGCGAGCACGGCGGCATCTTCGGCAGCCCGTTCTGGGGTGAGCACGCCGGCGGCGAGGTCGAGGGCGGCCAGTCCGAGTTCCTCCGCGTCCCCGAGGCGGACGGCACCCTCGTGGTCATCCCCGAGGCGCTCGCCGGCGCGGCCCACGACCTGGCGGTGCTGCCGCTCGGCGACGTCTTCTCGACCGGCTACCACGGCGTGATCAACGCGGGCGTGGGCGAGGGCGACGCCGTCGTCGTGCTGGGCGACGGCGCCGTGGGCGTCTGCGCGGTGCAGGGGGCGGCCCTCAAGAACGCCGGCACGGTCATCCACGTCGGCCACCACGACGACCGCCTGGCCATCTCGGCCGCCAACGGCGCCACCCACACGATCAACGCCAAGAAGGAGGACCCGGTCGAGGCGATCCGCAACCTGACGCACGGCCGCGGCGCCGACGCCGTCGTGGAGACGATCTCGAGCAACGCCTCGCTCGAGCGCGCCCTGGCCAGCGTCCGCGACGGCGGGTCGGTCGCGGTGCTCGGCATGAGCCACTTCTTCGAGCCGGTCGATCAGCCCTGGTCGGCGAGCTTCATGCGCAACATCCACCTGCACCCGGGCGTCTGCCCGTCGCGGGCGTACATCCCCGAGCTGCTCGACGCGCTCGAGGCCGGACGCATCTCCCCGGGCGTCGTGCTGACCCACGACCTGCCGCTCGACGAGGCCGCGCGCGGCTTCGAGATCATGGACAACCGCGAGGAGGGCTCCATCAAGGTGGCGCTCACGCCGTAGCCGGCCGCGGGGGCCCGGAGGACGTCCTCCGGGCCCCCGGCGTGGCGTGGCGCGCACGATCGGCCGTGCGCGGGCGGCCCCCGTGATCCAGACTCCCAGGCAGGGACCTCGGCGAGGACCGGGGCGACGGCGATCCGATCATGTGGTCACGCGACCGGGGAGACGCCCGATGGGCCGCACTCAGTACTACACCGCCACGAGCCTGGACGGCTTCATCGCCGCGCCCGGGGACTCGCTCGACTGGCTGCTGTCGCGCGAGACCGACGCGGACGCGCCGATGGCCTACGGGGCGTTCATCGGCGACGTGGGCGCGATGGCGATGGGGGCGACCACGTACCGGTGGCTCCTCGGGCACGAGTTCGCCGGCGCGGACCCGTCGGAGTGGGTCTGGCCGTACGAGATCCCGTGCTGGGTCTTCACCCATCGCCGGCTCGACGTGCCCCCCGGCGCGGACGTGGTGCTCACGAGCGACGACGTCGGGACGGTCCACGCGGCGATGTCGGCCGCCGCCGGCGAGCGCAACATCTGGCTCGTCGGGGGAGGGGACCTCGTCGGCCAGTTCGCCGAGCGTGACCTGCTGGACGAGGTGATCGTCTCGATCGCCCCGGTCACCCTGGGCGCCGGGGCGCCCCTGCTGCCGCGACACGTGGAGCTGCGGCGCGAGGAGATCGCGGCCAACGGCGAGTTCGTCTGCGCGCGGTTCTCGGTCGTGCGCTGAGCGACGGTGCCGCGATGCCGCGGCGGCCGCCGGGGCCTATTCGATCAGGCCGTTGCGGTACGCGTACCGCGTCGCCTCGGTGCGGTTGCCCACGCCGAGCTTGCGGTAGATGTTCGAGAGGTGGAACTTCACCGTCTGCTCGGTGACGTAGAGCTTGCTGGCGATGTCGAGGTTCGACAGGCCCTCGGCGACCAGGCGCAGGATCGAGAGCTCCCGGTCGGTGAGGCCCGCCGGGGTGGCCGGAACCGCCGCCCGATGGGGCCGAGCCGCCCTCGCCCCCGCGACCGCGCGGGTGGTAGACCGTGCCCTCGACGACCTGGCGGATCGTGGACGGCAGGTCGAGCGGGTTGATCGACTTGACCACGTACCCCGAGGCGCCCTGGTGGAGCGCCTGGTCGATGTGCTCGGAGTCCTCGAACATCGACAGGATGATGATCTTGAGGTCCGGGTAGTCCTTGCGGAGCGCCGCGAGCGTGGTGAGCCCGTCGCCCTTGGGCATGCGGAGGTCGAGGATCACGACGTCCGGACGCACGCGCGGGACGAGGGTCAGCATCTCCTCGCCGCTCATCGCCTCGCCGACGACCTTGATGTCGGGGGCGGTCTCGAGGGCCCGCTTGATCCCGTCCAGCATCAACCGGTGGTCGTCCGCGATGGCGACCCGGAGGGGGGTGGTAGCGGGGCTTGTCGGGGGGTTCGACACGTCTGTGGTGGCCACGTCTCGTCTATCGGCCCCGGTGCCGGTGGTCTTGAGCGGGGCGGCGCCACACTAACGCCTCCCGCGGCCGTCGCAAAAAACCCGCCGTCCCGCAGGCGCCGCGACGGTCGGTCAGGCGGTCCCCGGGACCGGCCCGTAGCGCTTGATGGCGTCCACGATCTCGCGGGCGGGACCGCCCTTGACGAGGTACTCGGCCGCGCCGCCGGCGAGGCCGGCGGCGATCTCCTGCTCCTTGTCGCCCACCGACAGCATCAGCACGGTGACGTCCGGGTGCTGGGCCTTGAGCGCGTAGGTCGCCTCGAGGCCGTCGAGGCCGGGCATGGAGACGTCCATCAGGACCACGTCGGGCTGTAGCTCGTCGGCCAGCTCGAGGGCGGCGGCGCCGTCTCCGGCCTCGGCCACGACGACGATGTCGGGGTCGCGCTCGAGCAGTCGGCGCAGGACACCGCGGAAGCGGGCATTGTCATCCGCGAGGAGCACGCGCACCAGCAACGAAGCGACCCTCCCTCTCGGGCTCCACGGCCAGGCGGTCCGTGATGAGCAGGACCCTACGCCGCTCTGCGCACCCGGTCGCCTAGTCGCCTTGGTAGTTCGGAGTATCAGGAGGTATAGGGGACAGGACCCCCCGAGACGAGCCCCCACGCGGGGGATCTTGTCGTGTAAGGGGACCGCCGGGGGCGCACGCCCGACCCGGCGCGGCGGGTTCACTACGATGGTGTCCGATGGCGCTCGCCCCGGACTCCTCGATGAACAGCGCGGTCGCGGCCCTCGTGGCGGTCACGTCGTGCGACACCGATCCGGTGCGCGGCGACGATGCGGTGCGCGACGTCGCCGAGGCCGTGCGCCGAGCCGCATCGGCGGATCTGGCGATGGTATGGGTCCACGACCCCCGCGAGGCCGCCGGGCGGCTGGTGGCGGCGATCGGCGTGCCCGACGACGCGAGCGCGATCGCGGCCGAGGCGATGGACGCCCACACGGCCCCCGACGAGGTCGAGCTCGGACCGGAGACGGGCGGGCCCCTGCAGGAGGCGCTCGCCGCCCTCGGGGCCCCCCGGGGCCTGGCGCTGCCGGTCGCGAGCGCGTCGGGCGGGCTGGTCGTGGTCGCGGGATCCTCGCCCGACGTCGACGATCCGCTGCGCCGGCACGCCGTGCGCGTCGGCGCCGAGCGCATCGCCGCGGTGCTCGACGCGGCGCGCATGCGCGACAACCTCGAGCGCGCGATGGCGCAGATCCTCGTGACCGACGAGCGCATGCTCGGGCGCATGGGTCTCGACATCCACGACGGACCGACGCAGCAGCTCTCGGTGGCGATGCTCGAGGTGCAGCTGCTCGAGGCCGATCTGGCCGACGCCGAGGACGCCGATCTGCCCGAGTCGCTGCGCCCGGCGCTCAACCGCATCTACGAGACGGTCGGCGGGGCGCTGCACGAGATGCGCGAGCTCATCGGGCACCTGCGCCCGGCCCAGTTCGAGGACCGGCGGCTCTCGGACATCCTGCAGGACGCCGTCACCGCCTTCGCGGCGCGGGCCGACTGCGAGGTCGAGGCGGAGTGGGACGGCGACTTCCCGGTCAACGGCGTGTCGATCACGCAGCGCATCACCCTCTACCGCATCCTCCAGGAGACGCTCACCAACGCGCAGCGGCACGGCCAGGCCGGCAGGGTGCGGGTGCGGGCCGCCGAGGACGAGGACGGCGTCACGCTCGAGGTGGCCGACGACGGTCGGGGCTTCGACACCGAGGCGGTGCAGCGACGGCGCCCCGGCACGCCGCTCGCCCGCTTCGGCCTCTACGGCATGCGCGATCGCGCCCAGATCCTCGGCGGCTCGTTCGACATCGCGAGCGTCGCGGGCGAGGGCACCGAGGTGCGCGTCTTCCTGCCGCGCTGGACGGGGCATTCCCAGGAGGTGGCGGTCGATGTGGCCTGAGGGCGGCGGGGTCGCGGTGAAGGTGTGCGGCATCACGCGCGTGGACGACGCGCGGCGGTGCGCCGAGCTGCGGGTGTGGGGCATCGGCCTGGTCTTCGCCGAGGGCAGCCCCCGGCGGGTCGGCGAGCGGCGCGCCGCCGAGGTGGTGGCGGCCCTGCCCGCGACCGTCGCGCGGGTCGGCGTCTTCGTGGGCTCGTCCGCGCGGGAGATGGCGGGCGTCGCGCGCCGCGTGGGGCTGACGCACCTGCAGGTGCACGGAGACGACGCCGACCCGCTCGGGGCGGCCGCCGCGAGCGGCCTGCCGGTGGTCGAGGGCATCCGCGTCGACGGCCCCGCGGCGCTCGAGCGGGCACGCGCGAGCGCCGCCGACATGGTGCTGCTCGACGCCGCCGTGGTCGGCCTGCACGGCGGCACGGGCACGGCCTTCGACTGGGCGCTGCTCGAAGGGGCGCCCCTGGGACGGCCCTTCGCCCTCGCCGGCGGCCTGCGGCCCGACAACGTCGCCGACGCCATCGTGCGGCTGCGGCCCGCCCTCGTCGACGTGTCGAGCGGCGTCGAGTCGGCCCCCGGCCACAAGGACGACGCCCGCGTGGAGGCCTTCGTCGCCGCCGTCGCCGGCGCCCGGCGAAGGGCCGTCGCGTGAGCGCCGGCACCCCCGACGGAGGGCTGGCGACGCGCTACGGACCGTTCGGCGGCCGCTACGTGCCCGAGACCGTCATCGGGGCGCTCGACGAGCTGACCGAGGCCTACGAGCGCCATCGCGACGACCCCGCCTTCCGCGCCGAGCTCGACGGCCTGCTCGACCGCTACGTCGGCCGCCCGACGCCGCTCTACCGCGCCCGGGGCCTCGAGCGCGACTACGGCATCGAGCGCGTCTACCTCAAGCGCGAGGACCTGTGCCACACGGGCGCGCACAAGATCAACAACGCGCTCGGCCAGGTGCTGCTCGCCGCCAAGATGGGCAAGCGCAGGATCATCGCCGAGACCGGCGCCGGCCAGCACGGCGTGGCGACCGCGACCGCCGCGGCGCTGTTCGGTCTCGAGTGCTGCGTCTACATGGGGCGCGTCGACATGGCCCGCCAGCGGCTCAACGTCATCCGCATGCGCATGCTGGGCGCCGAGGTGCGCCCGGTCGACTCGGGCATCGGGACACTCAAGGACGCGCTCAACGAGGCCATCCGCGACTGGGTCACCAACGTGGGGGAGACCCACTACGTGATCGGCACGGCCGCCGGGCCGGCGCCGTACCCCGAGATCGTCGCCGAGCTGCAGTCGGTGATCGGCGTCGAGGCGCGCGCGCAGATGCTCGCCGAGGAGGGGCGCCTGCCGGCGGCCGTCGTGGCCTGCGTCGGCGGCGGCTCGAACGCGATCGGCATCTTCCGGGCCTTCGTGCCCGACGCCGACGTGGCGCTCGTCGGCGTGGAGGCCGGCGGCGAGGGCATCGAGAGCGGGCGGCACGGCGCCTCGCTGGGCCACGGGCAGCCCGGCGTGCTGCACGGCACCTACTCGTACCTGCTGCAGGACGCCGACGGCCAGGTGACCGAGCCCCACTCCATCTCGGCGGGGCTCGACTACCCCGGGGTCGGCCCGGAGCACAGCCACCTGCGCGACACCGGCCGGGTGCGGTACGAGAGCGCCACCGACGCCGAGGCGCTCGTGGCGTTCCAGGCGTGCTCGCGCGCCGAGGGCATCATCCCGGCTCTCGAGAGCTCCCACGCCCTCGCGCTGCTGGCCCGCGAGGGCGCGACGCTCGGCAGCGCGGGCCCGGTGCTCGTCTGCCTGTCCGGGCGCGGCGACAAGGACGTCGACGCCGTCGGCGCGGCGCTCGGCCTCGATGACTGAGGGCGGGGAGCGCATCCGCGCGGCCTTCGCCGACGCGGGCCGGCCGCTGTTCATGCCCTACGTCATGGGCGGGTACCCCGATCTGGCGGCGAGCGCCGAGCACGCCGCCGCGGCCTGCGCCCACTCCGACCTGATCGAGCTCGGCATCCCCTTCTCGGACCCGCTGGCCGACGGGCCGACGATCCAGGCGGCCGGGCAGCGGGCGCTCGAGGGCGGCACCCGTCCCGAGGATGTGATCGAGATCGCGGAGGGCCTGCGCGGCGGGCCTCCGGTGGTGCTGATGACCTACGTCAACGTCGTGCTGGCGGCGGGTGCCCGTGCGTTCATGGAGCGCGCCGCCCGCGCGGGCGTCGCGGGGGTGATCCTGCCCGACCTGCCGATCGACGAGGGCGACGAGGTGCGCGCGCAGGCCGCCCGCGCCGGCATCTCGGTGACGCCGCTCGCCGCCCCCACGAGCGGCGACGACCGGCTGGACGCCATCGGCCGCCGCGCGGACGGCTTCGTGTACTGCGTCGCGGTGACGGGGGTGACCGGCGGGGAGGTGGCGGTCGACGACGCCCTGCGCGGCTTCCTCGCCCGGGCCCGCGACCGCATCGAGGCCCCGTTGGCCGTGGGGTTCGGCATCCGCACCCCCGCCCACGTCGCGGCCATCGGCGAGATCGCCGACGGGGTGATCGTCGCCAGCGAGTTGATCCGTCGGATCGACGCGGCCGCCGACGCGGCCGCGGCCACGGCCGAGGTGGAGGACTTCTGCCGCGAGGCGGTCGCCGCCCTGCGCGACGTCGCCCCGGCGCCCCGCGCGTGATCGCGTCGCCTCCGGCGCCGCACGCCCTCGCGGCGAGCGCGCCGGTGGTCTGGGTGCAGGCCGGTCACCAGGCGCCGCGCGAGCCCGGGTACGCCGCCCAGACGGGCGCCGGGGCAGGCCCGTTCGGCAGCGAGATCGGCTTCACCGTGAGGTTGCAGCGCCGGCTGGTGACCCGTCTGCGCGCGGCCGGCATCGACGCGCGCCGCACCCCCGGCCGGCTGACCCCGCTCGGCGCGCGCGGCGCCGTCTTCATCAGCCTCCACCACGATGCGGTGGGCGGCCGCGCGGGCGTGGGGCACCCCTTCGCCGGCGCCCGCGAGAACTGGTACCACGGCGAGGGCGGCGGTCCCCCGAGCCCGGTGCCGTACGCCGACAGCGCCCCCCATCGCCGGGCTTTCCCGGTGACCCGGGCGGTCGAGCGCCGCTCCGGTGATCTGGCGCGGCGCATCGCCTCGACCTTCGGGCGCCTGCACGCGACGGCGCCCGGCGCCGGATCGTCCTTCGGCGGTGTCGAGCCCCGCGCCGGCAACCCGCGGATGACCCGCTTCCACGGCTTCTTCCGCACCCGTGCGGCCGCCCGCGTCATCGTCGAGGCCGGCGCGGCCGGGGTCGACGACGCGTTCCTGCGCCGCGTCGATCCGATCGCGCACTCGGTGACGGTCGCCATCCGCAGCCACCTGAGGGCGCGCGGGCTGCTGCGCTGAGCTCAGCCGGCGGCGGCCGCGAGCATGCCGGCGACCAGGGCCGCGCGCGCCGTCCAGGCCGCTGTGCGGATCCAGTTGCCCCGCACGAGGCGGCGGTGGCCGTCGGCGTCGAGGCCGCGGAGCATCTCGCGGTGCAGCGGCACCTGCAGCAGGGCGGTGGTGGCCCAGATGACCGCGACGAGGACCACCCCGGCCACCGCCGCCGCGCGCGGCACCCCGTCGGGCGGCGTGGCGACGAGCGCGAGCGCCGTGACGGCCTCGACGACCATGGGCCCGCCGACCACCCGGCCGGTGCGGCTCTGGTGCTCGGCGGCGAGCCGGCGCGACCCCTCGGTGCCGGCGTGGCCGAGCAGCGGGTAGTGCACGACCTGTACGAACCAGATGATCCCGGTCATCGCGAGCGTGGCCGCCGCGTTGACGATGAGGAGGATCAGGCCGTCGCCCTCAGCACGATCCGGTGAGCACCGTGTCGCCGCTCACGGCGTAGCACCTGCTCGCGTCCGAGGCGACCGACGACGACGTCGTGACGCGGGCGCCGGATCCGTCCCGGCCGACGCGCACGATGTACCACGATCCCGGCGAGAGGCCGCTCAGCGCCGACGAGCGCCCGTCGCCCACGCCCGCGGCGTACCCGGCCGCCCGCCCGGTCTCCTCGCCCTGTGCGCGACCGGCGGTGAGGCCCGCCGCGCGCCCCTTCTTCTCGCCCTGGGCGAGGCCCTCGCGCTTGCCGGCGCGGCGCCCGTCGGCCTGGCCCTCGGCGTACCCGGCCCTCTGGCCCTCGACGCGCCCGGCCTCGACGCCGCGCGACTCGGCGCCCGAGGCGTCGGCGCTGCTCGCGCCGAGCATCCATCCCCCGACGCCGGCCGCGCCGATGAGCAGCACCGCGCCGACCGCCGCGGCCACCGCGACGTCGCGTCCGAGCGCCATCGCCCGGCGGCGGGCCGCGTCGCCGAACGCCTGCGTGGGGCGCTCCGGCTCGCGCTCCGGCCCGTCGGTCGAGGTGAACCGGGTGAGCGCCGATCGCCACGGGTCGGCCGCCGCCCCGGCGGCGGCTCCCGCCCCGGCGGCGGACGGCGCCGCCCCGTTGACGGCGAGGCCCGCGCCCGCGCTGCCGAGCGCCCGTCGCAGCCCTGCGACCAGTTCGCGGGCGCTGGCCGGGCGGGCCGAGGGGTCCTTGTCCATGCCGGCCGCGAGCGCGTGGTCGACGGCGGGCGGCAGCGCGGTGGCGATCGCCGAGGCGTCCGGCACCGGGTCGCGCACCTGGGCGAGCAAGACCGCGCTGGCCTCGCGGCGCACGAACGGGGCCCGCCCGGTCAGCGTCTCGAACGCGACCACCGCGAGCGAGTAGCGGTCCGACTCGGCCGTCGCGGGCTCGCCCTCGACCTGCTCGGGGGAGACGTACTCGGCGGTGCCGAGCCAGTCGCCGCGCCGGGTGAGGCCGGGCATGTCGTCGAGGCGCACCAGCCCGAAGTCGCTGAGGTAGGCCGTGCCGTCGGTGTCCAGCAGGATGTTGGCCGGCTTGACGTCCCGGTGGACGGTGCCGCGGGCGTGGGCGAAGTCGATCGCCTCGGCCATGTCGGCGAGCACCGCCAGCGCCTCGCCGGGCGGCAGCGCGCCGGTGCGCGCGATGCGCTCCGACAGGCTGTCGCCGGGGATCAGCCGCATCGACAGGTACGCCCGGCCCCCGACCTCGCCGGCGTCGTACACCGGCACGATGCGGGGGTGCTCGAGCCGCCCCGCGGCGATCGCCTCGCGGCGGAACCGCTCGAGCGCGCCTCCGCGCTCGAGGTAGCCCTCGTCGAAGACCTTCAGGGCCACGGCGCGGTCCAGGTCGAGCTGGGTCGCGCGGTAGACGACGGCCTGGCCGCCGCGGCCGATCTCGGCCTCGATGCGGTAGCGGCCGAACTCCTCGCCGGGTACGAGCCTCAGGGCGTGGCCTCCTGGCGCGCGGACGGAGGGGACGAGAGCATGGGGCGGCGGCTGGTCACCATGGACACTTCGCCCTCGGCCGCCCCGCTCCTTGGCCCGGCCGCCGCCGCTCCTCGGAGGCGGACCTGGTCGACCAGGAGCTCCCGCCACGTGGTCGCCCAGGTCGAGGGGCATCGGGTCGCGCGTCACCGAGGCATCCCGCGCGCCGGGGCCCGAGCGGGGGCGGGTCGTCCGGGCGGGATGGCACCCTGGGGGGGTGCCCGCCGCCCTCGACGAGAGCGTGATCGCCGGGGCCGAGCTGCCGCTCGGCACGCTGGCCGAGCTCGCGCGGTGGGTCGAGGCCTCCGAGTCGGCGGGGTCGGAGGGCCCGGAGGCGCACCGGCGCGTCGAGGCGCTGCTCGACGAGCTGAGGGCGGGCTGGTCCGCCCTCGACGGCGAGGGCCGCGACCTGCTCGGCCACCTCGTCACCGCGCTCACCGCGCGCCGGCCGCCGGTGGGCGACGCCCCCGCCGCCCCGCGCGGCGAGGCGCTGCCCGCGGTGCTCGCCCGCCTGGGGGTGCGGCGCCTGCGTCCCGGGCAGGACCGGGCGATCGCCGCCGGCCTGGCGGGCCGCGACGCGCTCGTCGTGATGGCGACCGGATCGGGCAAGTCGCTGTGCTACCAGGCGCCCGCGGCGACGCTGGCGGGCCTCACGGTGGTCGTCTCCCCGCTGATCGCCCTCATGACCGACCAGCTCGCCGGGCTGCTGCGCGCGGGGGTGCCGGCCGCGGCGCTGCACTCGGGCCTGCCCGACGACGAGCAGCGGGCCGCGCTGGCCCGCGCCCGCGCCGGCGAGCTGTCGCTGCTCTACGTCGCGCCCGAGCGCTTCCACTCGGCGGCCTTCCGCCGCGCCCTGGCCGAGGCGCGCGTGGCCCTGCTCGTGATCGACGAGGCCCACTGCGTGTCGGAGTGGGGGCACGAGTTCCGCCCCGACTATCGCCGCGTCGGCCAGTTCCGCCGCGATCTGCGCCCTCGCGCCACGATGGCGCTGACGGCCACGGCGACCCCGCGCGTGCGCGCCGACATCGCGCGCCGGCTCGAGCTCGACCGCCCGGTCGGGGTGGTCGGGGGATTCGACCGGCCCAACCTGACCTTCGACGCGCTCTGGGTCGAGGGGCGCGGCTCGGCGGCACGCAAGCGCACCGCCCTGCTGTCGGCGCTGCGCAGCGCCCGCGGAGGCAAGACCATCGTCTACTGCGGCACGCGCCGGGCCACCGAGGAGACCGCCGCGATGCTCGCGGCCGAGGGGGTCACGGCGGTCGCCTACCACGCCGGCCGCGCCGATCGGGCCGAGGCCCAGGAGGGCTTCACCGCGGGCCGGGCGCAGGTGGTCGCCGCCACCAACGCGTTCGGGATGGGCGTCAACGTGCCCGACGTGCGGCTGGTGGTGCACACGGCCCTGCCGGACTCGCTGGAGCAGCTCTACCAGGAGGCCGGGCGGGCCGGGCGCGACGGCGAGCCCTCGCGCCACGTCATCCTGGCCGGGCCGGGCGACGAGGTCGCCATCCGCCGCCGCATCACGTTCGCCCGGCTCGAGCCGTCGGAGGTCGACGAGCTGCTGGGGCGGCTCGCGGCCCGCGCGACCCCGGACGGGGGGTTCGAGATGGACCGCCGCGAGGTGGACGACGCCGCCGGCTTCCGGCTGGCGATGGCCGAGCGGGTGGGCGCGCTCGAGGTCGAGGGGGCGCCCGGCGGCGGGCGTCGCGGCCGCCTGTTCGCGAGCCGGCTGTCGTCGGAGCAGCGCCGCGACCTCGCCGACCAGGTGGGCGCCGAGCTGCGCCGCCGCCACACCAGCCTCGACCAGGCGGTGGCGTACGTGCGCGGCGACGCCTGCCGCCGCCAGGTCTTCCTCGACCACTTCGGCGACCCGACCGAGCCCGCGCCCGAGGAGCGCTGCTGCGACCACTGCGCGCCGCCGGACGACATCACCGCGGCGCCGGCGGCGCACGACGCTCGCGGACCGGCCCGCGCGGCCCCCGAGCCCGCCGAGGCGCTCGACGTCGACGCGCGGCGGGTCTTCGACGCCTTGCGGGCCTGGCGCTCCGAGGCGGCCAAGGAGCTCGGATGGCCCGCGTTCCGGGTCGCGTCGAACCGCACGCTCGCGGGCATCGCCCAGGCGGCCCCCGATGACGAGCGGGCGTTGTCGGCCGTGCGCGGCGTCGGCCCCTGGCTGCTCGAGACGCACGCGCCGCGCATCCTGCAGATCGTCGTAGACGCGAGGGGGGGCGGGACATGAGCGATGTCGCCGGCGCGGTGGAGCACCCGGAGACGCGGATGTGCCAGTTCGTCTTCCCGGGCGACACCAACCACCTGGGGACGCTCTACGGCGGAACGCTGATGGCGTGGATGGACTCGGCGGCGGCTGTCGCGGGGGTGCGGCGGGCGGGCTCGGCGGCGGTGGTGACGGCGGCGGTCAACCGCCTCGAGTTCCGCGTCGCGATCCGCGCGGGGGAGCTGGTGGAGCTGGTCGCCCGGGTCGAGGAGGTCGGCCGCACGAGCATGAGGGTCGTGGTCGACGCGCACCGGGAGGACCCGGTGAGCCACGCCCGCGAGCTCTGCACGACCGGCGTATTCACGATGGTGGCGCTCGGCGCCGACGGGCGGCCGACGCCCGTGCGGCCGCTGCGGGGCACCTCGGGCTAGTCGCCCCCCGGCGGCGCCCCGGCGGCGCGGATCGTGGCGTCGGCGACGCGGGCCTCCCAACCGGCGTCGAACCGGTCGCCGGCGAGGTGTCGCGCGTAGTAGGCGCCGAAGGCCATCTCGACCAGGGTGGGCACGTCGGCGTCGGGCGCGATCTCCCCGCGCGCGCGGGCGGCCTGCAGGGCGTCGCTCAGCAGCCGGCGGCCGGGGTGGAGGCTGCGGGCGCGCAGCCCGGCGATCAGGTCGGGCAGGTGCTGCTCCTCCGCGAGGCAGACGCCCGTGAGCGACATGCCCACCCGCGCGAACACGGCGCGCAGGTGGCCGAGCTGGGCGATCAGGTCGGTGCGCAGATCGCCGCCGAGGGCCGGGGCGCCGCCCATGCGCAGATGCTCGAAGGCCGCCGCCACCAGCTCGGCCTTGTCGGCGTGGCGCAGGTAGAGGGTGGGCTTGCTCACGCCCGCCGCCGCGGCGACCGCCTCCATCGACATCGCCGACCAGCCGACCTCGCCCAGCAGGGCGACGGCGGCGTCGAGGATCGCGACATCGACGTCGGCCGAGCGCGGGCGGCCGCGGCGGGGCGGGTGGTCGTCGCGGTGTGGGCGGGGGGACGTCGTCATCGGTACTCTCCTGCGCGAATAACTATACGTCGCGTAAAGATCTGACCGCCACGGAGCCCCCATGACCGGCGCGAACCCATCTCTCGCCGCCGCCCGCGCCGAGACGCCGCGCGTGCGCTCCGGGCTCCTGCTGCTGGCGCTGACCGTCGCCGCGGGCAGCTTCGCCCTGATGCAGGCCGTCATCGTGCCCGCCCTGCCGGTGGTGCAGCGCGACCTCGACACCACGACCGCCTGGGTCGCCTGGACCGTCAGCATCTACCTGCTGAGCGCCGCGGTGGCGACGCCGCTGCTGGGTCGCCTCGGCGACCAGTTCGGCAAGGACCGCATGCTGATCGTCACCCTCGCGATCTTCACGGTCGGCTCGGTGCTGTCCATCTTCGCGTGGGACATCTCGTCGCTGATCGTGTTCCGGGCCGTGCAGGGGATCGGCGGCGCCGTCTACCCGCTCTGCTTCTCGATCATCCGCGACGAGATACCCGCGCGGAAGATGGGCGTGGCGATGGGCCTGATCTCGGCGATGCTCGGGGTGGGCGGAGGGCTCGGCCTCGTGATGAGCGGCCTCATCGTCGACCACGCCTCGTGGCGCCTGCTGTTCATCGTCGGCGCGGTCATCGGCCTGCTCGGCATGGGCCTGGTGCGGGCCATCGTGCCGCCGTCGCCGACGCGCGCCCGCGCCTCACTCGACATCCCGGGCGCCCTGCTGCTGTCGGCGGGACTCATCTGCGTTCTGGTCGCCCTCACCCAGAGCCGCGCCTGGGGCTGGGGGTCGCCGCGGCAGATCGGCCTCATCGGCGTCGGCGCCGCCGTACTCGTGCTGTGGGGGTGGATCGAGTCGCGTACCGCGCAGCCGCTCGTCAACATGCGCATGCTCTCCCGCCGCCCGGTGCTCTTCACCAACCTGGCGGCGCTGTTCTGCGGCTTCACGATGTACGCGATCTTCACGGTGCTGCCCCTGTTCGCGCAGATGCCGAGCGGCCTGCCCGCCGAGGCGCGCGAGCTCGTCACCTACGGCTTCGGGGCCAGCGTGACGGTCTCGGCGCTCTACCTCATCCCGGGCGCCCTGGTGATGCTGCCGGCCGGTCCCTACGGCGGGGTCCTCGGCCGGCAGGTGGGCTTCAGGTACGCGCTCGCCATCGGCCTGTTGGTGACGGCGACCGGGTCGGCGCTGCTCGCGGTGCTGCACGCCGAGCCGTGGCAGCTCATGCTCGGCTACGCGGTGGGCGCCGCGGGCGTCGCCGTTGCCTTCGGCGCCATGCCCAAGCTGATCGCCGACGCGGTGAGCCCCACCGAGACGGGCATCGCCACCGGCATGAACACCGTCGTCCGGACGGTCGGCAGCGCCATCGGGGCACAGGCCGCGATCACCCTGCTGGCCGCCGACACCATCGCGGGCACCGACATCCCCGCCGAGTCCGGCTTCAGCACCTCGCTCTGGCTCGGGGCCGGCGCCGCGTTGCTGGCGGCACTGCTGGCCCTCGGTATCTCCCCGCGCCGGCGCGCGGCGCGGGGCGAGCCCGTCACCTCACCGGGGCCGGCCCGGTGAGGTGACGCGGCGGGTCCGTCAGTCGGACTCGAAGGCGGGCCGCGGGGGTCCGGGCACGCGCGACGCCTCGATCGGATCGAGGTCGAGCGGCACGCTGCCCCGCCGCTCGGGCGCGGGCAGACTGGGCTCGACGCGGAGGATGCGCGCGGCCCACACCGGCATCCACCAGTTCCAGCGGCCGAGCACCGACACGAACGCCGGCAGCAGCAGGCTGCGGACGACGGTCGCGTCGAGCAGGATGCCGACCGCGAGCGCGGTCGCGAAGACCTTGATGTCGGTCCCCGGGGTCGCCGCGAGCGCGACGAAGGCCAGGAACAGGATCAGCGATCCCGCGGTCACCAGGCGGCCCGTGCGGGCGAGGCCGGCGACCACCGCGCGGTCGGTGGAGCCGTCGCGGTCGTACTCCTCCCGCATCCGGCTGAGGATGAAGACCTCGTAGTCCATCGACAGGCCGTAGAGGAAGGCGAAGACCATGAGGGGGATCCACACGGTCAGGGCGCCGGTCGGCTCGACGTCGAAGATCGCGCCCGACCCGTTGCCCTGCTGCCAGAACACCACCATGAATCCCCAGACGGCCCCGATGGAGATGATGTTGAAGATCACCGCCTTCAGCGGCAGCAGCAGCGACCGGAAGACGCGCGCCAGCAGCACGTAGGTCACGACCAGGATCACCAGCACGACCCAGATGAAGTTGCCGTACACCGCGTCGTTGAAGTCGGCGCTGCCGGGGACGACGCCGCCCACCAGCACCTCGCCCGGCTGGTCCTCGACGGCCGCTCGGACGGCGTCGACGTTCGTGGAGCTGTCCTCCTCGACCGGGAAGGCGTTGATCACGGCCGTGTCGCCGCGGCGCCACTCGTCACCGGTGGGGGCGACGACGCCGCGCACCCCGTCCACGCCGGAGACGACCGCGGCGGTGGCGTCGGGATCGCCGCCCACCACGGCGATGTCGTAGGGGGAGAGCACCCCCGCACCGATGCCCGACGTGGTCAGCAGATCGAGGCCCTCGCGCGCCTGCCCCGCCGACGACAGCGCCTCGGCGCGCGGCGTGCCCGTCGAGAAGTCGAGCACCGGCAGGAACAGGGCGCCGAGGATGACGAGCGCGAGGCCGCCCATGATCCAGCGCCGACGCACGAGCAGGCGGCCCCACGGCACCCAGCCCTGCCCGGCGCTGGCGGTGCGCCGTCCGATGCCGACGCGGTCGAGGAACGGGCCGATCGTGGCGAGCAGCACCGGCAGGATCGTGACCGCGACGAGCACGCTGACGAGGGGGATGAGCAGCCCGCCGTAGCCGATGCTGCGCAGGAACGGAACCGGCAGCACCACCAGCGCGAGCAGGCCGATGGCCACGGCGATGCCGCTGAAGATGACCGCCCGCCCGGCGTGCTCCATGGCGTAGATCACGGAGGCGTGGGAGGTCTTGCCGGCGGCGATCTCCTCGCGCCAGCGCATGACGACGAGCAGCGAGTAGTCGATCGCCACACCCAGGCCGATCAGCGAGATCAGGAACTGGACGACCACCGACACGTCGGTCACCTCGGCGAGGGGCCAGAGGATGAGGAACGTCGTCGGGATGGCGAGCGCGGCCATGAGCAGCGGCACGAGGGCCATGAGCGAGCCGAAGACGAACGCGAGCACGATGAGCGCCCCGAGGCCGCCGATCAGGGTCTCGAGCAGCACGCTCGGCCCCTGCGACTCGTCGCTGGCGGTCAGCAGCGAGTCGAGGCCGGTGATGCGGACCGTCGCGCCGTCGACGGTGGTTCCCTCCGCCGCGCGCTCGGCGGCCGCGATGGCCTCGCCGGCCGGATCGAAGGCGACGTCCGACGCCCTGTACCAGACGACGCCGAAGGTGGTGCGGCCGTCCTCCGAGACGAACACCCGGTCGCCCGTGCCGGCGTAGTCGGCCGATCGCGACCCCGGCAGGGCCGCCGAGACGGCGCCGAACGCCTCCCGGAGCTGCGCTCTCACCCCGGGCGAGTCGACCGTGGTGCCCTCGGGCAGCCGGACGACCGTCACGAGGGGCCCCGACACCTGGAGGCCGCCGTTGCCATAGCGGGCCTCGATCAGCGCGGCCGCCTTCGAGCTCTCGCGCCCCGGCAGCTCGAACTCCGTCGGACAACGCCCCGGCCGACGACGAGACCGACGCGAACGCCGCGATCGCGAGCGCGACCCAGACGATGACCACGACGAGCTTGTGATCGAGGACCCAGCGGGTGAATGACGTCATCGGTAGACCTCCGGCGGGCACGCCGTACAGGTGTTCGAGCGCGGGCCCGAGAACGCTATACGAGGTGCCGGTCGCTGCGAAAGACCCCTCGTGCCGGTGTTGCAGGCATGCGGCGTCCGCGTCCGGCGATCCGGCTACAGTGCCCGGTTCGCATGCCCCGATCGATCAGACTCCGTCGCTGGCAGAAGGCGGCCCTCGACGCTTTCCGGGACCGTCCCGGGCAGGACTTCCTGGCCGTCGCGACGCCGGGCGCGGGCAAGACCACCTTCGCGCTCGCCGCGGCCCGCCAGGACCTCGCCGCCCACCCGCGCCGGCGCCTCGTCGTGGTGGCGCCCACGTCGCACCTCAAGACCCAGTGGGCCGACGCCGCCGAGGCCCTCGACCTGCACCTGGAGCCCTCGTGGTCGCCGTCCGACGGAGGGCTGCCCGCCGACGTGCACGGCATGGTCACCACGTACCAGCAGGTCGCCGCCGGGGCCGTGTCGATCGCCGCCATCGCCCGCGACGCCTTCGTCGTGCTCGACGAGGCGCACCACTCGGGTGAGGAGCGCGCGTGGGGCGACGGCGCGCGGACGGCCTTCGACGGCTCCGCCGTGCGGTTGAGCCTGTCGGGCACCCCGTTCCGCTCGGACACCCGCGCGATCCCGTTCGTGCGCTACGACGACGAGGGCCTCGCCCAGGCCGACGTCGAGTACGGCTACGCCGACGCGCTCGCCGACGGCGGGGTCGTGCGCACGGTGCGCTTCCCGCGCACCGACGGCGAGATGGAGTGGGTCGCGAGCGACGGAACGCTCGCGTCGGCGACGTTCGCCGACCGGCTCGACGCGGTCGGGGCCGCCCAGCGGCTGCGCACCGCGCTCTCGGTGGGGGGCGAGTGGCTCCCCGACGTGCTGGCGCGGGCGCACGAGCGCCTGCTGCTCACCCGCCGCACCCACCCGGGCGCGGCGGGGATGGTCATCGCCATCGACCAGGAGCACGCGCGCGGCATCGGCGAGCTGATGCGCCGCCGCCTCGGCGTGCACCCGGTGATCGCCGTGTCCGAGGACCCGGGCGCGTCCGGGCGCATCGCGGCGTTCGCCCACGGCACCGATCCGTGGATCATCGCGGTGCGCATGATCTCCGAGGGGGTCGACATCCCCCGGCTGCGGGTCGGCGTGTTCGCCACCACCACGACCACCGAGCTCTTCTTCCGCCAGGCGGTCGGCCGACTGGTGCGCTGGACCCGGGGCCTGGGGGCGCAGCCGAGCCACATGTTCATCCCCGACGACGTCCGCCTGCGCTCCCACGCGGCCGCCATCGCCGAGCAGCGCCGGCACAGCCTGCGCCGGCCCGACGGCGAGGAGGGCGAGGTCGAGCCGGCCGACGAGGTCGTCGTCGAGCCGCCCCCCGACCGCGACGACCAGCTCTCGCTGTTCGCGGCGATCTCGGCGGTGGCGACGGGCGATCCGGCCGACGCCGAGCACGCCCACCACCCGAACGACCACGCGACGGACCCCCTCGACGAGGGCCTGCTGCTGGAGCTGGCCCCGGCGCCGCTGCTGGCGGCGCCTCCCGTGCCCGCCAGCGAGGAGGAGGGCGCCCTGCCGGTGCGCGAGCGCCGCCGCCGGCTGCGCGACGCCAACGCCGCCCTCGTGCGCCACATCTCGCGCATCACGGGCCTCTCGCACTCGCAGGTCAACTCCGAGCTCAACCGCCGCGTCGGCGTCGAGCGCGTCGGCGAGGCGACCCTCGAGCAGCTCGAGCGCCGCCGCCTGCACGCGAGCCGGTGGCTGGCCGTCGCCTGATCCGGGGGCGGGGCGCCGGCGCGATCACCCGACCAGCGGGCGCTCCGCGGGGTGGCGGTAGAGCAGCTCGCGCTCGCGCAGCACGAGCGCCACGAACAGGGTGAGGGGCCCCACCCGCCCCATGAGCATCAGCACCATGAGGATCGTCTGACCGGGCACACCGAGTCCCGGCGTCACGCCGGCCGACAGCCCGACGGTCGAGAACGCCGAGACGCACTCGAAGAGCGCCGTCGACAGCCGCAGGCCGTCGGTCAGCATGAGCGCGAGGGTCGCGCCGACGATGACGGTGACGGCGATCGCCGCGATCGTGAACGCCTGCCGCACCGCGGCGGCCGGGATGCGGCGCCGGAAGGCCCGGGGCTCGCGGTCGCCGCGCAGCTCGGCCCACACCACGAGCGCGAGCACGGCGACCGTCGTCACCTTGATGCCGCCGGCCGTGCCACCGCTGCCGCCCCCGACGAACATGAGCATGTCGGTGACGAGCAGGGTCGCATCGCCCGCCTGCGCGTAGTCGATCGCGTTGAAGCCGGCGGTGCGCGGCATGACTCCGGCGAACATCCCTCCCAGCAGGCGACCCCCCCAGCCCAGCGCGCCGATCGTCTCGCGATTGCCCCACTCGAGCGCGGTCGTGGCCGCGCTGCCCGCCGCCAGCAGCACGCCGGTCGTCACGAGCGTGAGCTTGGTGTGCAAGGCTCCACGACCGCGGTCGCCGCAGCCGTCCGCGCAGGTCGATCCAGACCGGGAACCCGATGCCGCCGGCGATCACCGCCAGCGACACCGTGACGAGGAACACACCGTCGGTGGCCAGGCCGATCAGGTTGTCCGAGAACAGCGAGAACCCGGCGTTGTTGAACGCCGAGACGGCGTGGAAGAGGCCCTGCCAGGCCGCCTCACCGGGCGAGCGCCCGGCGAACGCCAGGCGCGTCGACAGCACGAGGGCCACCACCAGCTCGGCCGCCAGGCTCACACCGACGATCGTCAGGATCAGGCGCCGCAGGTCACCGAGGTCGAGGGTGTGCGTCTCGGCCTGGGCCGCGAGCCGGCCCCTCAGGCCGATCCTCCGTGCGACGAACAGGGTCAGCACCGAGGCGATGGTCATGATGCCGAGGCCGCCGGCCTGGATCAGCCCGAGGATCACGGCCTGGCCGAACGGGGTCCAGTGGGTGGCGGTGTCGACCGTCGCCAGACCCGTCACGGTCACGGCCGAGGTCGCCGTGAAGAGCGCGGCGTCGAACGGGGTCGCGCCCGGGGCCGAGCTCGCGATGGGCAGCGACAGCAGGCCCGCCCCGACCAGGATGACCGCGACGAAGGCGCCCACCACCAGGCGCGCCGGGCGGTCCAGCAGCCGCAGCCGGGCGGCCTGCCGGGCCGTGCCGGCCGGACGGCGGCCCCGTCCCCGCGCGGGCGTCAGTCCACCCCGATGGGGCCCTCGCGCGGCCCCTCCTCCGAGGCGGGCTGGACGGCCAGCGAGGGGAAGTCCTCGAGCTCGCCGCGTCCCTCGGCGTCCCATTCGGGGAAGACGAGGTCGGTCTGCAGGTAGAGGCCGATCAGCTCCGCGAGGTGGACGAGCCCGTCGATGTGGGTGCGCTCGTGGCCGTGGGTCGCGTCGACGCCGAACCCGAGGAGGGCCGTGCGCGTGTCCGCGCCCGACTCGAGCGTGGCGGCGAGGTCGGAGCGGTAGTGCACGAAGACGTCGCGCACGCAGGGCAGGCCGTGGTCCGACGCGATCGTCGCCAGGCGCCGGGAGAGGTGGTAGTCGAAGGGGCCGACCCCGTCGGCCATCGCCACGCAGACCGAGTCCTCGCGCGACTGCTGGTCGGGCGCGACGACGGCGGTGTCGACCGAGACGATCTCGGCCACGCGCGAGTCGACGCCGTGGCTCGCGCCGTGGCCGACCTCCTCGGTGCAGGTGATCAGCAGATGGGCGTTGACCGGCACGTGCACGCCCGTCTCGACCACGGCCTTGACCGCGGCGAGCACGGCGGCGACGCCGGCCTTGTCGTCGAGGTGCCGCGCCTTGACGAACCCGCTCGGCGTGATGACCGGCGCCGAGATCAGCGCGACGAAGTCGCCGACGTCGATGCCGAGGTTGCGCAGCCCGGCGACGTCCTCGACGGCCTCGTCGATGCGCACCTCGACGTGGTCCCACCCGACACCCTGCGAGTCGACCTCGTCGTCGTACCGGTGGCCGCTGGCCTTGAGCGCCAGCACCGTGCCGGTGATGACCGCGTCGAGGTCGTCGGTGAAGATGCGCACGGCCGCGCCCTCGGCGAAGCGGGCGCTGTGGGTGCCGATCGGGCGCAGCGCCAGCCGTCCGTTCTCCTTCAGGCCGCGCACCATGCACCCGATCGTGTCGGCGTGCACCACGATCGTGCGGTCCACGTCGTCGCGCCCGCCGTCGAGGCTGGCCACGATGGCGCCCCGGCGCGTGATCGAGAAGGGCAGCCCGAGGCCCACCAGCCGCTCGCCCACGTACTGCATCACGTGGTCCGTCCGCCCGGAGGGGCTCGGTATCTCGAGCATCTCGACCAGCACCTGCTCGAGGTACGGGCGGTCGATGGTCAGGCGGCGCGGCGGGGGCGGTCTGCGTGGAGCCACGGTCCTCCTCGTGGGTCGGGCGGGACGGTCCCCGAGGATGTCAGGTGGAGGCCTCCGCGGGCACCCAGCGCCGGGGGACGCCGCGCGTCCCGGGGAAGAGCAGGTCGAGGAAGCTCTCGGCCGTCGGTTGCGGCTCGTGGTTGGCGAGCCCGGGTCGCTCGTTGGCCTCGATGAAGACGTGCTCGGGCGCCGCGGGGTCGGGTACGAGCAGGTCGAGCCCGGTGACCGGGATCTCGAGCGCCCGGCTGGCGGCCACGCACGCGTCGGCGAGCGCGGGGTGCAGCTCGCCCGTGACGTCGTGGATCGTCCCGCCGGTGTGCAGGTTGGCGGTCCGTCGCACGACGATCGTGCTCGCCCGACGGCGGCACGTCGTCGAGCTCCCAGCCCGCCTCGCGCACGACCTCCTCGGTCGCGGCGTCGAGGGGGATCGTCGACTCGCCGCCGGTCGCCGCGGCGCGCCGGCGGCTCTGCGCCTCGATCAGCGCGCGCACGTCCTTGCGCCCGTCGCCGGTCACCGACGCCGGGCGGCGCACGGCGGCGGCGACGACGGCGTGGTCGATCACGACGACCCGGAGGTCCTGTCCGGGGCAGTGCTCCTCGAGCAGCACGTCGGCGCAGTGCCGGGTGGCCAGCGCCACGGCGTCCTCGAGGGCGGCCTCGGTGGTCACCCCGACCGTGATGCCGCGCCCCTGCTCGCCGCGGGCCGGCTTGACCACGACCGACCCGACCTCGTGCATGAAGGCGACGTCGTCGCCGCCGCGGGTGGCGTCGGCGCCGCGCGGCACGCGCAGCCCGGCCCGCGCCAGCACCCGCCGCGTCACCCGCTTGTCGTCGCAGCGGCTCATGGCGACGGCGCTCGTCAGCTCCGACAGCGACTCGCGCATCGTGATGCGCCGGCCGCCGTGGGTGAGGCGCATCTCGCCCCACTCCGCGTCGATGATCTCCACGCCGATGCCGCGCCGGCGGGCCTCGACGGCGATGATCTTCGCGTACGGGTTGAGCTCGTCGTGCCCGTGGGTCCCCGGCGCGACGAAGAGCTCCTCGTTGATCGGGTTCTTGCGCTTGACGAAGAGGTCGGCGGTGCGCGCGAAGCCGAGGCGCTCGTAGAGGCGGATCGCGCCGGTGTTGTCGGCCAGGACGGAGAGGTCGACGAAGCGCCGGCCGAGCGCCATGAGCCGCGCCGCGAGCGCCGCGAGCAGCGCCTGCCCCGTGCCGGGCGGTGCGGCGTTCATGTCGACCGTGAGGCACCAGAGGCTGCTGCCGCCCTGCGGGTCGTCGAAGACCGCCACGTGATCGACGCCGGTGATCGTGCCCACGACATCGCCGGTCGGCGTGTGCACGGCCACCAGGTGCAGGAACTCGGGTCGAACCGGAGTTGGCGACGAGCGTCTCGACCGGGGCGGTCAGCATGCCGTTGGCCGCGTAGATGCGGTTGACGGCGTCGGCGTCGTCGGCGTCGCGCAGCGGCCGCACCTCGACGGACCCCAGCCGGCCGCCGATCTCGGCGGGCAGCGCGAGCCGGTAGGTGTGCGACGGATCGATGAACAGCTCGTCGTGGCGGCGGGCGACCAGGACGTGGGGCTCGTCGAGGTAGACGCAGATGTCGCGGGCGCCGTCGGCCTCGGCGCGCAGGGCGTCGGCGGCCCGCGCCGAGTCGGGGAACGTGCTGCCGAACACGAGGCGGCCCCATCCGCAGTCGAGCACCACCGACTCGCGGGCGGGCGCGGCGGTCTCCGTCTCGGATGGGCCGTGAGCCGCGGGGTCGCCGCCCGGGCCGACCCGCTCGCGGCGCGGCGCGTCGTCGGCGCTCATCGGATCACCGCACCCCGTGGGTCTGCAGCCAGAGCTCCAGCAGCCCGAGCTGCCAGAGCTTGTTGCCCCGCAGCGGGGTCAGCGCGCCGTTGGGATCGGCCAGCAGCCCCTCGACGTAGCCCTCGCGGAAGAGCCCGCGCGCCCGCGCCTCGGGCGCGTGCAGCGCCGTGCGCACGCGCTCGAGCACGTCGCCCTCGAGGTGGGTCACGCCGGGCACGGGGAAGTAGCCCTTGGGCCGGTCGATCACCTCGTGGGGCAGCACCCGGCGCCCGATGTCCTTCAGCACGCCCTTGCCGCCCTGGGCGAGCTTCAGCTCCGGCGGGCACGACGCGGCCAGCTCCACGAACTCGTGGTCGAGGAACGGGACGCGCGCCTCGAGGCCGTGGGCCATCGTCATGTTGTCGACGCGCTTCACCGGGTCCTCGACCAGCATGACGCCGGTGTCGATGCGCAGGGCCGCGTCGACGGCGGTCTCGGCGCCGGGCGCGGCGAAGTGGCCGCCGCACGTACTCGCTCGGCGGGTCGCCCGGCCAGCGGTAGGCCTCGCCGATCACCTCGGCCATCGCCGCGCCGTCGCGGTCGAAGAACGCCTCGCCGTACACCGTCGAGCGCCGCCTCGCGGTCGATCCCGAGCAGCGGCGGGTACCAGTGGTAGCCGCCGAGGATCTCGTCGGCGCCCTGGCCGGACTGGACGACCTTGAGGTGCCGCGCCACCGCCTCGCTCAGCAGGTAGAAGGCCACGCAGTCGTGGCTCACCATCGGCTCCGACATCGCCGCGACGGCGCGCTCGAGCGGGCTCAGCAGGTCGCTGCGCGGCGATGCGGATCTGGTGGTGGTCGGTCGCGAAGCGCTCCGCGATGACGTCGGAGTAGCGGAACTCGTCGCCCTCGCGGCCGCCGACCGACTCGAAGCCGATCGAGAAGGTCGACAGGCGCTGCTGGCCCTCTCCGGCCAGGAGGGCGACGACCAGGCTCGAGTCGAGGCCGCCCGACAGCAGCACGCCCACGGGCACGTCCGACACCATCCGCCGCCGCACGGCCGTCGTGAGCGAGCCGAGCAGCGCGTCCTGCCAGTCGCGCTCGCCCCAGCCCGCGCGGTCGGGATGCCGGGTGAACGCCGCCGACCAGTAGAGGCGGTCCTCCTGGCGGCCGTCCGGGTGGATCGTGCGGATGGTCGCCGGCGGCAGCTTCTGCACGCCCGCGCAGGATGGTCCGCGGCGCCGGCACCACCGAGTGGAACGTCAGGTAGTGGTGCAGGGCGACCGGGTCGATCGCCGTGTCGACGCCGCCGCCGGCCAGCAGGGCCGGCAGGGTGCTCGCGAAGCGCAGCGCGTCGCGGGTCTCGGCGACGTAGAGCGGCTTGATGCCCAGGCGGTCGCGCGCGAGCACGACCCTGCCCGATGTCGCGCTCGACGATCGCGACGGCGAACATGCCGATCAGGTGGTCGACGAAGTCGGCGCCCCACTGCGGCGTAGGCCTTCAGCACGACCTCGCTGTCGCCGTGCGTCGAGAAGACGTGACCGAGGGCGCGCAGCTCCTCGCGCAGCTCGCGGTAGTTGTAGATGCAGCCGTTGAAGACGCCCGACAGGCCCGCCGCGGGGTCGACCAGCGGCTGCCCGCTGGCCGCGCTGAGGTCGATGATCTTCAGGCGGCGGTGCGCGAGGCCGATCGGGCCCTGCGACCAGGCGCCCGACGAGTCCGGGCCGCGGTCGGCCATCGTGGCCGACATGCGCCCCAGGGCCACGAGATCGGCGGGATCGCCGTCCCGCCGTATCTCGCCGGCGAATCCGCACATCGGCGGGAGTCTTGCAGCCGCGCGACCCTCCTGCCCGGGGCGGGGGGCCCGGACGGGCCCGGCTCAGCCGGCCGTGGCGCCCTCGAGACGGTCGCGCAGGGCGGTGAGCGCGGCGGTCATCGCGCCCGACAGCCGGGTCTCGATGTCGTAGCCCTCGGTCTCGGAGGTGGCGGTCTGGCGCCAGAGCACCCGCGATCCGCCGGGGGCCTCGTCGACCCGGATGGTCGCCCGGTGGCTGAGCAGGCCCGGGATGCCCGACTGCACCACGTACGAGTAGGTGCGGGCCGCGTCGTCGCGGTCGACGAGCTTCTCGACCAACTGCGCCCCGTTGGCCATGGTGACCGTGCGCTGGTCGCCGTCGATCGTGATGTCGGTCACCGGCGCGAACCACTCCTGGATGCCCTCGGGGTCGCCGGCCATCGCCCATGCCGTGTCGGGCGGCACGCCCACGTCCACGCTCACCTCGAAGTCGTTCGCCACGTGTCCTCCTCGATCGGCCGGGTCGGCGCGAAGGCTACCGGCGCCATCGACGGTCGCGCCGGGGGGTCCGGTCTACGCCGAGGCCGCGGCCGCCCTCGGCGTCAGCCGGGTGACCGGCCGGCCGCCGAGGGCCGCCAGCGGGTGCCGCAGCAGGTAGACGCTCGCCAGGCCGGCCCACTCCTCGTAGGGGGCCAGCAGGGCGGCGGTCTCCTCGGGCGCCGGCCAGGCGCCGTGCACGGCCGCCCAGAGCCGCATCAGCCCGAGGTCGCCCACGAGGCCGTGGTCGTAGCGCCCGAACCCCCGCATCGCGATCACCCCCGCCGACCACGGCCCGAGACCCGGCTCCCGGGTGACGGCCGCCACGATCTGCGCGGTGCTCCTGCCGTGGAGCCGGCCGAGCGAGGGTCCGCGGGCGACGCGTCCCATGGCCGCCGCGCGCCGCGAGGCCAGGCCGACCCCCGCGCAGGCCGCCGCGGCGAGGCCGGCCAGGTCGGCCTGCGAGGGCGGCAGCCGCAGGCCGTCGCGCTCGGGCGTCGCGAGCCGCAGCACCGCGCGCTGGAGCCGCGCGGCCTCGCGTCCGCTGACGAGCTGGCCGCAGACGGCGGCCAGCAGGGCGTGGGCGGGCGTGGGCAGGCGCATCGGCCGCAGGCCGGGCCAGCGCCAGGCGGCGACCCGCGCCAGCGGGTCGCGACGGGCACGCCGCAGGAACGGAGCGTGGTCAACGTCGAGCGCGAGCAGGAACCTCAGGCGCTCGTGTGCGCGCTCGGGATCGGCGCCGGAGACCCGCGCCTCGATCGCCCCGTCGGCCCGCTGCCACAGCCGCACCCGCGCCGGCGCGTCGTCGATCAGGTCCCAGAGCTCGAGGACGCCGCCGCGCATGCGGCGGGTGCCACCGGCGGTGCCGGCCGACGAGTCGGCGAGGGAGTAGGGCGGCCGCGGCCGCAGCGTCGTCTCGAGCAGCACGGGCGCAGGGTAGCCGGGCGGCCGCCGGTGTTGTCCGGGTGCGGGCGCGATGGGATGGTGGGGTCACCAACGACGGGAGGTCGACCATGTTCTCGGAGGTTCCGGCGTTCTCGGGCTTCTCGGTGGACGACATCGATGCCGCGCGCGCGTTCTACGGGGGCACGCTCGGCCTCGCGGTGCGCGACGAGATGGGGATGCTCGACATCGCCCTCGCCGGGGGCGGCCACGTGCTCGTGTACCCGAAGGGCTCCGACCACGTGCCCGCGAGCTTCACGGTGCTCAACTTCCCGGTGGACGACATCGACGCCGCGGTCGACGCGCTGACCGCCGCCGGCGTCTCCCTCGAGCGCTACCCGCAGTTCGGCGAGCCCGACGAGCGCGGCGTCTACCGCGGCATGGGTCCGGACATCGCGTGGTTCACCGATCCGGCCGGCAACGTGCTCGCGGTGCTGCGTGAGGTGGCGGCCTGAGGCGACCACCCCGCCCCCGGTGAGGTGCGCCGGGAGGGCGACCATCCGAACGGCGGCGCGGCATCCTCCGCGCGGGGGGGCCGCGCCGTCGCGACGGCGGCGACGATCGCCCGATGGATCGCGCGAACGGGGGAGGGCGGGGGCCACGACGGGCGCAGCTCGCGCTGGCGGGCGCCGGCGCCCTGCTGCGCACCGTGGGCGCCCTCTACCTCGCCCTCTGGGCCGCGGCGGCCGGCGGCGCCGGTGATCCGGTGCGCGGCTCGGCGCTCGCCGCGCTCGTGGCCGTCGCGCCGGTCGTGCTGCTGCTGACGGCGCGCGCGCTGGTGGCGGCGGCCGGCGGCGCGCTGCGCAGCGTGCCGTTCGCGGCCTGGTCGGCCATCGCCGCCGGAGGGCTCGTCGCCGCGCAGGCCGCGGGCGCGGGCGCCGCCGCCCTGGCCGCCGGCGCCCTCGTCGCGGCCGGCCTCGGCACCGCGACCCTCTCGCGCCCGGCGCGTCAGACCGGAGGCCACCGCTCGGCCGGGACGGCGGGCGCGACGGCGCCCATCCGTCCCCATCCCGGGTCCATCGCCTCGAGAGGCCGCACCGCCGGCTCGCGCCAGGTCGCGTAGCTCTCGCACGCCGCATCGGCGTCGGGCGCGCGCGCGATCGCCTCGGCGAGGGCGTGGGCGTCGCCCAGGCCGACGCCGGCACCGGCACCGGTGTCGGGCCCGAAGATGCGGGCGGCGTCGCCGATGGCCACGACCCCCGGCACCCACCAGCGCGGGCAGCGCAGCAGGAGCGGCTCCGTGTAGCGCACCTGGTCCCACGACGTGATCGCCCCGACGATCTCCTCAGCCTCGGGGAGCAGCTCGGCGAAGGTGCGGGTGAACAGGCCGATGTCGGGCGCCGTGGCCGCGGCGCGCCCCACCTTCTCGACCCGCCGCGAGCCCGACGATCCCTGCGGCCAGCCGAGCATGGTGATCATGCCGCCGTCCGACATGTAGCGGAAGCCGAACAGCCGGCGGGGCGCGACCGGGCTGAGGAACCCGAGATAGGCGTCTCCCAGCGGCGACAGCCGGGCCTCGAGGCCGGCCATCGCGCGGACCGCCGAATCACGGCCGTCGCACGCCACCACGAGGTCCGCCTCGACCCGCGCGCGTCCCCCGGGGCCGTCGGTGACGACCCCGGTGACCCGGTCGCCGTCCCGCAGCAGCTCGACCACCGATTCGCCGTGGGCGATCGCGACGTCCTCGGCGAGCGTCCGCATGACGATGCCGTAGTCGACCGCGATCCCCACCGGCACGCCGTCCGGTCCGGTGCCGACGTCGCGCCCGGCGGCGCGCAGCCGCCCCAGCACGCCGATCTCCTCGAACGCGTCGTAGCCCTGGTACCCGAGCATGAAGCCGCGCGGGGCCCAGACGCCGGCGGGCGCCCGCTCGAGCACCACGGAGTCGATGTCGCGCGCGGCCAGCAGGCGCGCCAGCGCCATGCCCACCAGCCCGCCGCCGACGATCACGGTGCGGATCACGACGGCGAGGCTACCCGCCTCCCCGTCCTGGCGCCCGCGCGACCCGGGCGTATCCTTGCCCCGCAGGTTCCGGTATCCGGGTGACGGAGGCCGCGTGGAGGAGACCGGCGGGGCGGGCGCGACCGACGGGCGCGCCGCGTGGGAGGCGCAGTACCGCCGCGCGCGCCTGCGCGACGTGCCCTTCGAGACGCTGTCGGGGGTGCCGGTCGAGCCCGTCTACGGCGACGGGCCCTACCCCGGGCAGTATCCGTACACCCGGGGGCCCTACGCGTCGATGTACCGGTCGCGCCTCTGGACGATGCGGATGTTCGCCGGATTCGGGACGGCCGGCGACACCAACCGCCGCTTCCGCGAGCTGCTGGCCGCCGGGGTGACCGGCCTGTCGACCGCCTTCGACATGCCCACCCTCATGGGCATCGACTCGGACGCTCCGCTCGCCCGGGGGGAGGTCGGGCGGGCCGGGGTCGCGGTCGACACGCTCGACGACGTCGAGGACCTGTTCGCCGGCATCGACCTCGGCGCCGTCTCGACCTCGCTGACGGTCAACGGCCCCGCCGCGATCCTGCTCGCGATGTACGTCGCCGCCGCCGAGCGCTCGGGCGTCGCGCGGCGCGACCTGGCCGGCACGATCCAGAACGACATCCTCAAGGAGTACCAGGCGCAGAAGGAGTTCATCTTCCCGCCGCGCCCCTCGATGCGTCTGGTCACCGACTCCATCGCCTTCACCGCCGCCGAGATGCCGCGCTGGCACCCGGTCTCGATCTCGGGCTACCACATCCGCGAGGCGGGCAGCACGGCGGCCCAGGAGCTCGCCTTCACGCTCGCCAACGGGTTCGCCTACGTCGAGGCGGCCGTCGCGGCCGGTCTGCCGGTCGATGCCTTCGCCCCGCGCCTGTCCTTCTTCTTCAACTGCCAGACGGACGTCTTCGAGGAGATCGGCAAGCTGCGCGCGGCGCGGCGCATCTGGGCGCGCTGGATGCGCGAGCGCTACGGCGCCCGCGACGAGCGCAGCCTGCTCTGCCGCTTCCACGTGCAGACGGCCGGCGCCTCGCTGACCGCCGCGCAGCCCGAGGTCAACATCGCCCGGGTCGCGGTGCAGGCGCTGGCCGCCGCGCTCGGCGGGGCGCAGAGCCTGCACACCGACGCCTACGACGAGGCGCTGGCGCTGCCCAGCGAGCGCGCGGCCCGCATCGCGCTGCGCACGCAGCAGGTGGTCGCCCACGAGACCGGCGTCGCCAACGTCGCCGACCCCCTCGGCGGGTCGGCATACGTCGAGTGGATGACCGACGAGATGGAGCGGCGCGCCGAGGAGGTCTTCGCGCACCTCCTCGATCTCGGCGACGGCGCGGTGCTCGAGGGCGTCCTGCACGGCATCGAGAGCGGCTGGTTCGTGGGCGAGATCGCCGACGCCGCCTATCGCTACGAGTGCGAGGTCAACGCCGGGCGCCGGATCGTCGTCGGCGTCAACGCCTTCACCGAGGGCGACGACGACGGGGCCGGCGAGGTGCTGCGCATCGACCCGGAGGTCGAGGAGCGCCAGCGGCGCCGGCTCGCGCGGGTGCGCTCCGAGCGCGACGCGGGCGCCGTCGCCGCCGCGCTCGCCGACCTGCGCGCCGCGGCCGCCGAGCCGGCCCGCAACCTGATGCCGCCGCTCCTGACCGCGGTGGGCGCCCGGGCGAGCGAGGGCGAGATCGTGGCCGAGCTGGCGTCCGTCTTCGGCACCCACGTCGAGCGCATCGTCGTCTGATGCCCGACGCGCCCCGGATCGTGCTCGCGAAGCTCGGCCTCGACGGTCACGACCGTGGCCTGAAGGTCGTGGCCCGCATCCTGCGCGACGCCGGCATGGAGGTGATCTACCTCGGCCTGCGCCAGTCGCCCGAGGGGGTGGCCGCGGTCGCCGAGCAGGAGGACGCCGACGCCGTCGGCATCTCGATGCACAACGCCAGCCACATGACCCTCGCCCCCCTCATGGTCGGCGCGCTGCGCGCCCTCGGCCTCGCGACCCCGGTCGTCGTGGGCGGCATCGTGCCCCCGGCCGACGCCGAGGAGCTGCGCCGGGCCGGCGTGGCGGAGGTGCTCGGGCCCGGCGCCCCCGCGGCCGAGGTGGCCGCGGCGGTCCGGCGGGCGGTGGCCGCCGCGACGGCGTGAGCGCCGGCGAGGACGACCTGACCGATCTGCTGGCGGGCGCCCGCGCCGGGCACCGCGGCGCGCTGGCCCGCCTGATCACCCGCGTCGAGCGGGGCGGCGACGACGCCGCCCGCGTCGCCGCGCGGCTCCCCCCGGCCGACGACGCGGCCCACGTGGTCGGCGTCACCGGCGCGCCGGGGGCCGGCAAGTCGTCGCTCGTCGGTCACCTGCTGGCGCACCTCGTCGGCCGGGGTCGTCGGCCCGCGGCGCTGGCGATCGATCCCTCGTCGCCGGTCAGCGGGGGCGCGCTGCTCGGCGACCGCATCCGCATGGACGACGTCGCCGCCGGGGCGTTCGTGCGCTCGATGGCGACCCGCGGCGAGCGCGGCGGCCTGGCCGCGGCGGTTCCCGCCGTGCTGCGCCTGCTGGCGTATGCCGGGTACGCGCCGCTGATCGTCGAGACGACCGGCGTCGGGCAGGTCGAGGTCGGGATCGCGGCCGCCGCCGACACGACCGTGCTCGTGCTCGCCCCGGGCTGGGGCGACGCGGTGCAGGCGTCCAAGGCCGGGCTGCTCGAGCTCGCCGACGTGCTCGTGGTCAACAAGGCCGACCTGCCCGGCGCCCGGGCCGCCCGGAGCGACCTGCGCGCGATGGTGGGCCTCGGCCCGGCGACGCGGGGGCCCGAGATCGTCATGGCCACCTCGACGACCGGCGAGGGGGCCGACGCGGTCTGGCGGGCGGTCGCCGCCCACGCCGACGCGATCGCCGCAGACGGCGGGCTGGCGGCCCGCCGGGCCGCGCGCCGCCGGTCCGAGGTGGCGGCGCTCGTCGAGCGGGAGATGCGCGGGCGGGTGGCCGCCGCGCTCGACGACGACGAGGGGCGCGCGGTGCTCGCGCAGCTCGGCGAGGGGCGCATCGCGCCGGCCGAGGCGGCCCGGCGGCTGATCGACCGCGTCGTGGGGGAGGGGTGAGGCCGGGGGTTCAGGCGGGGGCGGACACGCCCGCCCGCGACGCGAGCAGTCGTCCGATGTCCTCCGCGGCCAACGGGTGGCTCATGAGGAAGCCCTGGCCGAGGTCGCACCCGAGCTCGCGCAGCGCGTCGTAGACCGCCTGGTCCTCGATGCCCTCCGCCACCACGCGCAGCCCGAGGTTGCGCGCGAGGTCGATCGTGGAGCGCACGATCATCGCATCGGCCGGGCTGGTGGACATGTTCAGCACGAACGACTTGTCGATCTTGAGCACGTCCACGGGGAGGCGCTTGAGGTAGCTGAGCGACGAGTAGCCCGAGCCGAAGTCGTCGATCGAGAGGACGACGCCCATCGTGCTCAGTCGCTCGAGCACCTCGAGCGCACGCGCCGGGTTCGCCATCAGCACGGTCTCCGTGATCTCCAGCTCGAGGCGCTCCGCCGGTACGCCGAAGCGCATCAGTCGGTCGGCGACGTCGTCGGAGAAGTTGGGCTCCAACAGGTTGCGGGCCGAGATGTTGACGGCCACCGACATCGGACGACCCTCGTCCGCCCACACGCGGCTCTGCGCGAGGGCCCGTTCGATGACGTGCAGGGTCAGGGGCCTGATCAGGGTCGTCTGCTCGGCGAAGGGGATGAACTCCGCCGGGGGCAGCAGACCGCGCTGGGGGTGCTGCCAGCGCAACAGCACCTCCATGCCCGCGAAGTCCGCGTTCGCCAGGTCGATCTTCGGCTGGTAGTGCAGCACGAGCTGGCCGTCCTCGATCGCATGGCGCAGCTCCCCGAGCATTGCCAGCCGCTCGGGGCTGTAGTTGTCGCGCTCGGGGCCGTAGAACGCATGGCCGAGGCGGTCCTCCTTGGCCGTGTACATCGCGACGTCGGCCCGCTGCAGCAACACCGCGACTTCGACGCCGTGATCGGGGTAGAGGGAGATGCCGATGCTCGCCTCGGTGTCGAGCGACAGCCCCTCCACGGCGATCGGGCGCGAGATGGCGGCGGTGAGGGCGACCGCGACGAGGGCGGCGGCGTCGGCGTCGGCGACGCCCGGCAGGAGCACCGCGAACTCGTCGCCCCCGAGCCGTGCGACCGTGTCGCTCTCGCGCAGCGTCCGCCGCAGCCGGTGGGCGATCTCGCGCAGCAGCACGTCGCCCGAGGCGTGGCCGAGCGTGTCGTTGACCTCCTTGAAACGGTCGAGGTCGATGATCATCACGGCTGCCCGCTCGCCCTGGCGGCCGGCGCGCAGGATCGTCTGCTCGGCCCGGTCGAGGAACAGGCGGCGGTTCGGCAGACCGGTCAGCGAGTCGGTGATCGCCTGCCGGTGGCTGTCGGCGAGGGCGATGTTCTCGCGGAAGGTGAGGCCGGCCCGCACGAGGCAGACGCCGATGGCCGCGGCCGCGAGGCAGAAGGCGAGCGGGCCGCCGGTCGGGCGGAAGCGGTCGACCGCCAGGATCGCCAGGGAGCCCGCGCAGACGACCACGGGCACGACCATCACGGCCCATCCCTCGAGGCGTCCGCGGCGCGCGGCGGCGCTCGGCTGCCAGGCGGCGATACCCATCAGCACCATGCCGAGCGGCCAGAACAGGTCGAGCGGGCCGCCCTCGACGTAGGAGCCGATCGCGACGGAGTGGAGATAGAGGGCGTCGGCGACCGAGAAGACCGCGCAGCCCAGGCCGAGCAGGCCGATCGCGCGGCCGGGGCGCCATCCCGTCAGGGCGACCAGTGCGCCGATCAGCGACAGCAGCAACAGGTCGCCGAGGGGGTAGGCGAGGTTCGTCGCCACGGCGGCGACGTCGCCCTCGCTCGCGGCGACGATCGGCGGCAGCACGACCGCCGCGCCGGCCGCCGCGACCACGAGCCCCGCGGCCAGACCGTCGAGCCACTGGCTGGCCTGGAAGCGGCGCACCCGCGCCCGCACGAGCAGCACGACGCCCGCGTACACGAGGGGGTAGAAGCCGAGGTAGAGCCCGTCGGCGACCGACGGGTAGGGAGGCTCCTCGACCCCGGACAGGACCCGCCACCAGTAGACGTCGCCCGCCGCCCAGCACACCGCGCCCGTGCCGATCAGCCCCCAGGCGAGGCGCTCGCCGGCGACGAGGGCGCAGCGGGCGAGGATGCCGACGGCGCCCGCGACCACCAGCCCCGTGTAGAGCCACCCGTCCAGCAGCTCCGACGCGCGTGCGCCCGTGCCGACGCCGGCGCCGACGTGCACCGCGTAGACGGCGACCCCGGCCATCACGAGGGCCCAGAGGGCGACGACGACGCGCGGCATGCCCGGCGCGGGCGTGGAGGGAGAGCTCATCGGGTCTCCATCGACCGCCACGGGCGAGAACTGACGCCGGGGTGCTCCGCGAACGCCACCAGGCCCCCTGTCGACGCCGAGCCCGCTCGCGACGAGTGCCCCCGGCGGTGCCGTGCGCCTCATCGACCGCCCCCAGAAACGAGAAAGGCCCCGCCGTGCGGGGCCTTCCTCTCTACTCCTCGGGCAAGACTCGAACTTGCAACCCTCCGGTTAACAGCCGGATGCTCTACCATTGAGCTACCGAGGACCGCTTCTGCGCACCATATCGAATGGTTGCGCCGGTGACTCAAGGCACGGGGACGACGCCCTCCGGGCGGCGCAGCCGGTGCAGCCGCACGATCGGCCCCGATTCGTCCCGGCGGCCGCGATGCCGCACCTCATGGACCGCGTGCGACCACCCGGCGCCGACCAGCGGGTCGATCAGCGCCCCGGCGTGCGGACGACGCGGGTCGGCGATCAGGGCCTCGGCGCCCGGGGCCAGGATGCGCGGCAGCAGCGCGGCCAGGGCCGGCCCGTTGCGAGCCTCGTAGAGCAGGTCGGCGCCGATCACGAGGTCGGCCGGCGGGCCCGCGAGCAGCGCCGGCGGCGGGTCGGCCCAGTCGACGAGCATCGTGTCGAGGGTGGCGCCCGCGGCGACGGCGTTGGCACGCGTGAACGCGAGCGCGGAGTCGTACCAGTCGGTGGCCAGCACGCGGGCGCCCTCGCGGGCGGCGACCACCGCGGGCACGCCCACGCCGCAGCCGAGCTCGATCACGCGACGGCCCGACGAGCGGCTCGGCCGCCAGCGCGGCGGCGAGCACGAGCCCGCTCGGCCAGAGCTCGGCCCAGTAGGGCAGCCGCTCGTCGCGGGCGTAGTCGTCCTCGTCGATGAGGTCCTCGGCCGAGCGCGGCCGGGCGATCGTGAGGCGCAGGCCCCCGACCGCGATCTCGTCGTGCACGGGGTCGAACGGGGAGAGGTCGTCGTCGGTCACGCCGCAGAGCATGATGCCCGCCGGCACCCCGGCGCAGGCCCTTTCGCCACGATCGGCACATGCGTAGTGTGCGCGATCCAGATGTCCCCAGTGCCCCCGCCGCCGGATCGCCGGCCGCCCCTGCCCGCGGCCAGCGACGAGCCCCTGCCCGTGTCGATCGCCGCCGTGCTCGCGCGGCGCGACCAGTCCGTGTCGGCGCTCGGCAGCCTGCTGCGCGCCGAGGGCATCGCGATCAGCCGCACGCGGCTGCACCAGCTCTGCTCGGGCACCGGCGCCCCGCCGACGGCAGAGCAGCTCGAGCGCCTCGCGAGCGTGCTCGGCGTGAGTCCGGGCTACTTCGCCGAGTACCGCCTCTGGCGCGCGCGGGCGCTGCTCGACCCGGCCGCCGTCGGCTTCGACCGCGCCATGGCCAACTTCGACCGGCTGCGCGGACGCCGCGACCTGCCGTTCGGCCGCCAGGACGACCCGCCCGTCGCCTCGCGCTATCCTGGCCCGGTCCGAACCGAGTCGAAGGAGCACGCATGAGCGAGACCGAGCAGGTGAGCGAGGAGGCGACCCCGGTCGCCGAGGCCGAGGCCGCCGCCGACGCGATCGGCGTCGAGGAGCGCCCGGCCGATCCCGCCGCCAGCGTGGACGTCGCCCACGACCCGGAGATCATCGCCGCCGAGGAGGAGCTCCTCGCGGAGGCCATCCCGGTCCCCGTCGGCCCCGCCGCCGGCCGCCAGGCCAAGATCTTCCTCTGCGAGCGCGGTCACCGCACGGTCGCCGTCTGGAGCGCGCCGACCACGTGTCACGCGCGGCCGACGCGCAACAGCGAGTGCGGCCGGCAGCTCTACGCCATCGGCGAGCTGCCCGAGCAGGTGCAGAAGGCGCTCAACCCGCTCAAGGCCTCCAAGAAGGCCTCCAAGAAGTAGCGCCGCCGGAGGGCCGGGGCGGGTTCAGCCCGCCTCGGCCACCTCCACCAGGCGCTCCATCTCGCGGAAACCGGGCTCCCAGACCTCGGGGTCCTCCAGGTCGACGCCCAGCTCGCCGAGCAGCTCGGTGGGGGCCTTCGACCCCCCGGCCGACAGGAACGCGATGTACGCGTCCACGAAGCCGGCGCCCATCTCGCGGTAGCGCGCGTAGAGCGCCAGCGTCGAGAGGTGCGCGAACACGTAGGCGTACGTGTAGAAGCGCGTCGAGATGAAGTGGGGGATGTACGACCACCCCATGCGGTACCGCTCCGGCAGGGCCAGCGCGTCGCCGTAGTACTTCTCGTTCTCGCCGAACCAGATGTCCGACAGCCGCGATGCCGTCAGCGTGCCCCCCTCCCCGCGCAGGGCGTAGGCGCGCTGCTCGTAGCGGGTGAGCACGGTCTGACGGAAGACGGTGGCGAACGAGCCCTCGACGCGCTCCGAGATCAGGGCCCGGCGTGTGGTCGGGTCGGTCTCGGTCTCCATCAGGTGGTCGAAGGTCAGCAGCTCCGCGAACGTGGAGGGCACCTCGGCGAGCGCCAGACCGGTGCCCGCCGACAGGGCCGTCTGCTCGCCCGATGCGAGCGAGAAGTGCATGCCGTGGCCCAGCTCGTGGGCCAGCGTCATCACGTCGTCCATGCGGTCGGTGAAGTTCATCAGCACGTACGGCGACGCGTCCTGGGCGACCGGGGCGCAGAAGGCGCCGCCGCGCTTGCCCGAGCGCGGCTCGGCGTCGATGCGGCCCTCCGCGAAGAACCCGCCGGCGATGCCGGCGATGCGCGGGGAGAAGCGGCCGAACGACTCGTCGATCAGGCGGCGCGCCTCGGGATAGGCCACCGAGCGCCCCTCGCCGATGGGCGCGTACTGGTCGTGCAGCTCCAGCCGGTCGAGTCCGAGGATGCCCGCCTTGATGCGGAACCAGCGGTGGGCGATCGGGTAGTGGCGCTCGACCGCGTCGAGCATCCCCTCGACGACCGGCGCGGGCAGCTCGTTGCGCAGGTGGGTCGGCTCCATCGGTCCCCCGTAGCCGCGCAGCTTGTCCATCGCCAGGCGGTCGCCCACGAGCGTGTCGTAGCAGTGGGCGAGCGTGTCGGTGTGGGGCTCGAGGCCGTCGTAGAGCGTCTCCAGCGCCCGCCGCCGCAGGTCGCGGTCGGGGTTGCGGACGTGGGCGAGCAGCCGGTCGATGGTGTGCGGCTCCGGGCCGTCGCCCTCGCCGGCGTCGAACGGCACCTCGAGGGTCGAGGTGATCTGGCCGAACAGCGTGTGCCAGGCGCTCACCGCCGCCGGGCTGCGCTCCGAGAGCATCCGCTCCTCGGGCTCGGACAGGGTGTGCGGCGCGAACCGGCGCAGGGCGATCAGGTAGTGGCGGTCGCGGGCGACCTCCGGCGCGTCGTGCAGCGCCCGGGCCCGGTCGGCGTCGAGCTCCAGCCACTCGAGGTCGAAGAACCGCAGCGCGTTGCCCGCCTCAACCAGTCCGCGGTCGATCGCCGACGACAGGTCCTTGTTCTCCTGGCTGGTCACATCGACCGACTCGCGCAGGTGGGCGTACGAGCTGACCCGCGAGAGCTCGTTGTCGATGGCCGCCAGCTCGGCCAGCGCCGCGGCGAGGCCGGGTCCGTCCATGTCGGCGAGCCGGCCGCGGTAGGTCGTCTCGAAGGCGCGCGAGCGCGTCAACGCCTCGTCGAGGCGCCGGCGGGCCTGCGCGGCGTCGGCGACGAGGGGGGAGAGGTCCCAGTGGACGCCCTCCGCGCGGCGGCCGATGGGGGCGGTGTCGGTGGCTGTCGTCATGCGGATCACGCTAGCGGATCCCTCTCGGCAGCGGCCGTCCGGCGTAGACTCGCGGCGTGCCCCCCGAGGAGCTGCCCGCCCCTCTCGCCGAGGGGTTCCTGCCGCCGCGCTACACGGACGTGCGGCCTCTCGGCCTGGGTGGGATGGCGAGCGTCCACGTCGCCCGCGACACCCAGATCGGTCGTTCGGTCGTGGTGAAGGTGCTGGACGAGGGGCGCATCGGGCCGACCGAGCGCGAGGAGTGCCGGCGCCGCTTCGTCACCGAGGCGCGCGCGGCGGCGGCGATCCACCACCCGAACGTCATCACGATCCTCGACACGGGCACGGGTCCGGACGGCCGTCCGTACATCGTCATGGAGCAGATGCCCCGCGGCTCGCTGCGTGCGTTCGCCGACGACGCCCTCGCCGATCCCGCGACCGTCGCGGGGTGGATCTCGCAGGCGGCGGCGGGGCTCGCGGCGGCCCACCGCGCCGGCGTCGTCCACCGCGACGTCAAGCCCGACAACCTGCTGCTCGACGCCGACGGCTGGCTCAAGGTGTCCGATTTCGGCATCGCCCGCGTGCGCGCGGCCGACGACGGCGGCTCGGTCACCCGCACCGGGATGATGATGGGCACGGCGGGCTACATGGCTCCCGAGACCTACGCCAACGCCGCGGCGGCCGGCCCCGCCAGCGACGCCTGGGCCCTCGCCGCCACGGCCTACCGCCTGCTGACCGGCCGGTCCGCGTACGGCGGCGGCTACCCGATCGGCGACGTGCCGCCCGCGTCCGGGCTGCGGCCCGGGCTGCCCGTGGCCGTCGACGGCGTGCTGGCCCGCGGGCTCGCCGCCGCGCCCGACGACCGCCCCCCGGCGACTGCCTTCGCGGCCGAGCTGGCGGCCGCGGTGGAGGGTGCGACGTCCCCCGGGGAGACCGTTCCGATCCCCCGGGCGCCCGCCCCGGCGGTGCCGCCGACGCGCATCACCCCCCCGATCGACCTCGCTCCGCCCCCGTCGCCGGAGCGGCCCACCGAGGTGGCGGTGCCGCCCGCGTCTCCGCGACCCGCCCCTCGGCGGCGCGCCGTCGTGCTGGCCGTCGCCGCGGCGGTCGCCGTGGCCGCGGCCGGGGTCGGCGGGGTCCTCGCCCTCGGCGGCGACGATCCCGCCCCGGCGCCGGACGCCACGGCGACGGGCCCCGCGACGACGGGTCCCCGGGCGGACGCGCTCGGGCCGGTCACCCCAGAGCCCCTCGCCGCGGGGCTGGAGGGGTCCACGATGGACAGCGACTGCTTCGGCCCGGGGGAGCGGCCCTCGGTCCCTGCCAGCTTCGAGGCGGTCGGCGAGGTCAGGGTGGAAGTGGACTTCGTGCAGTGCGGCGACGCCGATGACGCCGCCGTGGCGGCGCGGACCATGCGGTTCGACCTCGCCGACCTCGCCGACCTCGCCGACCCCGACGGCCTGCCGGCCGGCAGCCGCGTCGTCGGCGTCGCGGGCCTGTTCGCCGTGGAGCGCAGATCGTCGGAGCGTCACCCCCGGGCCGTCGTGACCTGGAGCGTGAGGGTGGGCGGTGACGAGATCTGCGCGCCCCGGGTGTCGGGCGACCCCTGGTCCGTGGAGGAGCGGTGCGTGACCGCGTCGCCCGACGGCGTGGCGGCCGACGCCGCCGACCTGACGATCGTGCAGGACGTCGCCGGCGCCACGGAGCCCGGCGGCATGTTCGCCGGGGTCGTGCGGCCCCGGGTGCTCGTGCGCGTGCCGGGCGGGTCCTAGCCCGGCACCAGCAGCCGGTCGATCGTGTCGGCGGGCAGCGGGGGATCGCCGGTGTCACCGGGGCGCAGCGGCCCGTCCCGGTCGTGGAAGTCCGATCCGCCGGCCTCCACCAGGCCGAGCCGCCGGGCGATGCCGCGCAGTTGGTCGCGGCGCTCGGGCGTGTGCTCGGGCCGGTGCACCTCGATGCCGCGCAGGCCCCACGACGCGAGCCGGTGCACGAACGCGCCCAGCTCGCGCGGTGGCATGCGCAGCGAGGCCGGGTGGGCGAGCACCGGTGCCCCGCCGCTCTCGACGACGAGCGCGATCGCCTCGCGCGGCTCGAGGCCCTCGTGGGGCACCCAGGCGGGGCCGCCGTCGCCGAGGAGGCGATCGAACGCGTCCCCGCGGTCGGCCGCGTGCCCGGCCGCGACGAGGGCGTCGGCGAGGTGCGGGCGCCCGATCGCCCCGCCCGCCCGCGCCCGCACGTCGGCGAAGTCGATCGGGGCGCCGAGCTCGGCGAGACGGTCGATCATGCGGCGGGCCCGCATCTCGCGCGCGTCCCGCAGCTGCGCCAGGCGCCCCCCGAGCGGCTCGGGCGCCGGGCCGGCGAAGTAGCCCAGCAGATGCAGCGACCCCGACGGCGCGCGCACCGAGAGCTCGACGCCGGGCACCACCCGCACGCCGTGCCGCTCGCCCCGCCGCCATCGCCTCGGCCACGCCCGCGAGGGTGTCGTGATCGGTGACCGCCATCACGCCGACGCGGCACTCCGCCGCCAGTCCGACGAGCGCGGCGGGCGCCAGCGCCCCGTCGGAGGCGACGGTGTGCAGGTGGAGGTCGGCCCGGGTCGTTACGCGGGGACCGCGCCGCCGATGAGTCCGCGGGCCTCGAGCTCGGCGATGACCTGCTCGGCGCTCTGCTGCGGCGTCTGCGCCTCGGTCTGGATGTGCACCTCGGGGTTCTCGGGCGCCTCGTACGGGTCGCTGACCCCCGTGAACTCCTTGATCTCACCCGAGAAGGCCTTGGCGTAGAGGCCCTTCACGTCGCGCTTGGCGCACTCGTCGACCGACGTGTCCACGAAGACCTCGACGAACGTCCCGAACTCCTCGACCATGGCGCGCGCGGCGGCGCGGGTGTCGGCGTAGGGCGAGATGGCCGAGACCAGGGTGACGGCGCCGGCCCGGGTGAGGCGGCTCGCGACCCAGCCGATGCGGCCGATGTTGGTGTCGCGGTCCTCCTTCGAGAACCCGAGCCCCTTCGAGAGGTGCGTGCGCACGACGTCGCCGTCGAGGTACTCGACGAGCGCGCCGCGCCGCTCCAACTCGGGGCCGACGATCTCGGCGATGGTCGACTTGCCGGTGCCCGAGAGCCCGGTGAACCACAGGGTCAATCCTCGACGCTCGCTCACTCCTCTACCGCCCTCCTTCGGGGCGGTCGGCCCCGATCGTCAGTTCTCAGCGTCCGGCGGCGGCGTTCTGCGCCGGCAGATGGAGACCGCACTCGGTCTTCTCCGCGTCGGCCCAGCGCCCCGCACGGGAGTCCTCGCCCGGCCGGATCGCGCGGGTGCAGTGCGTGCAGCCTATCGACGGGAACCCACGGTCGTGCAGCGGGTTGTACGGCACGTCGTGGGCGAAGAGGTAGCCCTTCACATCGGCGTCGTCCCATCCGGCGAGCGGCTGCACCTTGACGACGCCGCGCGGATCGAGCTCGAGCACCCGGGCGTTGGCGCGGGTGACGCTCTGCGCCCGCCGGATGCCCGTGATCCAGGCGTCCATACCGACGAGCGCGCGCTCGAGCGGCTCGACCTTGCGCAGCGCGCAGCAGCGGTCGGGGTCGCGCCGCCACAGCTCGGGCCCCTCGGTCGCCCCCTGCTCGGCGACGGTCTGGCGCGGGTCGACGCGCTCGATCGTGAGGTCGTAGCGCTCGATCAGGCGGTCGCGCGTCTCGTAGGTCTCGGGGAAGAGCAGGCCGGTGTCGAGCTCGACGATGCGGATGTCGGCGCCGATGCGGTGCAACATGTCGACCAGGATCGAGGACTGGTGCTGCCAGGAGCAGGTGAGCAGGATCTTGCCGGCGAACCGGTCGACGGCCCACTCCAGCAGCTCCTGGGCGGTCCGCTGCTCGAACTCGTCGGCGAGGGCGTTGACATCGGCGCGCGTGAGCGAGAGGGTGTTCACGGCGGTCAGGCTAGCAGAGGATTTCTGGATGGCAGCGATAAGCGAGGGAAATAGCCGACTGGTCTACTCGAGCGCGAGCGGGCGCGTGCCGGAGGGCGCCGCGAGGCCCGGGGGCGACGCCCCGCGCGGCGACGGCGTCGTGCGGGTCGGCCGCACCTCGTCGGGCCGCCGGGGCAAGACGGTGACGCTCGTGACCGGGCTGCCCGCCGCCGACGTGGCGGGCGTCGCGAAGGAGCTGAAGCGCCTCTGCGGGTCCGGCGGGGCGGTCAAGGACGGCGTCGTCGAGATCCAGGGCGACCAGCGCGGCCGCATCATCGCCCACCTCGAGGGCCGGTACCGGGTGAAGGCCACCGGGGGGTAGCGGCCGCGTCCGGGCGTGGCACGTCGATCCGCGTGCGCCCGGCCCGGTGGCCCTCGCGGCGGCGGCGCTCGCCAGGTCCGCCGCCGGGGAACGCGCCGGTCGGGCAGCATACGGGCGTGCTCGTGATCGACGGACTCTGCAAGAGCTACGGCGACCGCCGCGCTCTCGACGACCTCAACGTCGAGGTGCCGGCCGGTGAGGTGGTCGGGCTCCTCGGCCCGAACGGATCCGGCAAGACGACCGCGATGCGGATCGTCTTCGGCGTCATCGACGCCGACGCGGGCCGCGTGACGTACCGCGGCGCGCCCATCGGCGCCGACGTGCGGCGCCGGTTCGGCTACATGCCGGAGGAGCGCGGCCTCTACCCGGACATGCGCGTCCGAGATCAGCTCGTCTACTTCGGCCGGCTCGCGGGCGTCCCGCGGGCACGCGCCCGCGAACGCGCCGACGCCCTCCTCGAGCGGCTCGGCGTCTCCGACCGCGCCGACGAGGAGGTCCAGAAGCTCTCGCTCGGCAACCAGCAGCGCGTCCAGCTCGCCGCCGCCCTGGTGCACGAGCCCGAGGCGCTCGTCCTCGACGAGCCCTTCTCGGGGCTCGACCCGCTCGCCGTCGCGGGTTTGTCGGAGATCGTCCAGGAGGCCGCCGACGCGGGCCGGCTCGTGCTCTTCTCGAGCCACCAGCTCGACCTGGTCGAGGGGCTCTGCGAGTCGGTCGCCGTGATCGACCACGGCCGGCAGGTCATGTCCGGCCGCGTCGAGACCCTCAAGGCGGCCAGCGGACGGCGCGTGCTGCGGGTGGTCGTCGACGGCGACGAACATGCCCGCTGGGCGGGTGCGGTCGAGGGCGTGCGGGTGCTGTCGGCGGGCGCCGACGGCGCGCGCCTCGCGCTCGACGGCGAGACCGACCCGCTGGCCGTGCTCGACCGCGCCCGCGCCGCCGGACCGGTCAGCGACTTCGGACTCGAGATGCCGAGTCTGACGGAGCTCTTCATGGACGCCGTGGGCGGTCACCGATGAGCCGCTGGCGGGGGGCGGCCCTCGTCGCCGAGCGGGAGATCCGCGAGCGGCTCCGCTCGAAGAGCTTCGCGGTCATCACCGGCATCCTGCTCCTCGCCGCCCTCGCGGCGGTGATCGTGCCCACCCTGGCCGGCGACGCCGGTCCCGAGAAGGCCACCATCGCGGTCGCGGGCGCCCCCGCGGGCCTCGGCGACGCGATCACCGCCGCAGGACGCGCGCAGGACCTCGAGATCACCGTCCGCGACGTCGCCGAGGCGGCGGCACGGGCCCAGGTTGACGACGAGGAGGCCGACGCGGCCCTGATCGACCGCGGGGCGGGCGGGCGGTCGACCATCCTGGTGCGCGACGAGCTCGACCCGGCGCTGCAGGCCGCGGTGCTGCAGGCGCTGGCGCGAACGCGCCTGAGCGCCGGCCTGGCGGAGGCCGGCCTCCCGCCCGGCCGCGTGGAGGCCCTCATCGGCGCCCCCGAGGTGGCCGTCGAGGCCACCGCCCCCGGCGGTCCGAGGGGCGCGGAGGTCGGTATCGGCATCCTGATGGCGGTCCTGCTCTACGTGGCCCTGGTGTTCGCGGGCACGCTCGTGGCGACGGGCGTGGCGGAGGAGAAGACCAGCCGCGTCTCCGAGGTGCTGCTGTCGAGCCTGCGGCCCATCGACCTGCTCGTCGGCAAGGTGGGCGGCATCGGCCTCGTCTCGCTGGGACAGCTGCTGGTCGCGGCCGTCCCGGCCGTCGTGGTGGCCCTCGTGACCGATGCGGCCGACGTCCCCGACGCGACCGTCCCCACCATCATCGGCGGCGTCGCATGGTTCGTGGCCGGCTACGCCCTCTACGCGTCGGCGTACGGCGCCCTCGGCGCCCTGGTGGGCCGCCAGCAGGAGGTCGGCCAGGTCACCGCCCCGCTGGCGCTGCTGCTGCTGGCCGGGTACCTCGCGGCGGCCGTCCTCGGCTCCGGCGACCCCGAGGGCACCCTCGTCCAGGTGCTGTCGTTCATACCGCCCTTCGCGCCCCTGGTCATGCCGCTGCGCATCGCGACCGACACCGTGTCGGTCGGCGCCGTCGCCCTCTCGCTCGCGCTCACCCTCGCCACCGCCGCGGCGGTCCTCGCGTTCGGGGCCCGGGTCTACCGCGGCGGCATCACCCGCACCGGCGCCCGCACCTCGGTGCGCCAGGCGCTCGGCCGCTAGCCGCCCGGGGTTCCGGCGGCCTCGATCCGGAGGCGCAGGTCGAACGCCCGCTGCACGGCCGGTCCCTCGAGACGCCGCGCTCCAGAGCGCGACGGAGGGGTCGCCGCGGGCCTCGACCAGCAGGCGCAGCTCGGCGTCGTCAGCATCGACCCGCAGGCCCGTGACGCCCCGGGCGCGACCCCGCTCGAGCTGCTCCGCGATCCGCAGGCAGCAGGCCAGCCGGGAGAGGCGGTCGACGTCGCCCTCCTCGAGCACCTCCTCGAGCGGCGACGGGTTCGGCAGGGCCTTGCGATGGGCCCGAACCAGCAGCGCGATCAGCGCCAGCTCGGCGTGGCGGAAGCCCGGCAGCCCCGAGTTGAGGATGAGGTAGAAGCCGTGCTTGTGGTGGTCGTTGTAGTCGACCGTCACGCCGGCGTCGTGCAGCATCCCGGCGGCCCACAGCAGCTCGCGCTCGCGCCGGTCGACGCGTCTGCAGGCCGACGCGCGCGAGCTCGTCGTAGATCGCCAGGGCCAGCGTGCAGACGTGCTCGGCGTGGGGCACGTCGCAGCGGTAGATGTCGACCAGGTTGAGCACGCTCTGGCGGCGCACGCCGCGGATCAGCGGCGGGCTCGGCCGGGGCGAGGAAGCGCTCGTAGAAGAGGCCCTCGCGCAGGCCCTGCGCGCAGATCTCGACGTGCTCGACGCCGATCAGTCTCGAGCGCGGTCGAGATGACCGTCGCGCCGGCCAGCGTGATGTCGGCGCGGTCCTGCTTGAGGCCGGGGAGCTTGCTGCGCTCGTGGGCGGGCAGCTCCAGCATCGCGTCGATCAGCTCCTCGATGCCGGCGCGCGGCAGGTGGTAGCCGTGGAGCTCGTCGAGCGAGTAGCGGTCCGCCCGCTGGTGCATGGCCGCCAGCGTGCGGATGGTGCCGCCGACGCCGACCAGCCGGCCGCCGGCGCCCTGCAGCCAGGGCAGGCCCGGCGAGCTCCTTGGCCGCGTGCTTGCGCAGCGGCTTGAGGTCGGAGCGGCTCGTCGCGCTCGCCGGGCAGGAAGCGCTCGGTCATGCGCACCGCCCCGAGCGGCCGCGAGACGATGCGCTCGAGGCCGCGACCGACCACCTGGCTCACCTGGATGCTGCCGCCGCCGAGGTCGAGCACCTGGCCGTCGCCGAGCGTGGTGCTGTTGACCGCGCCGAGGAAGCCGTACCAGGCCTCCTCCTCGGCCGACAGCACCCGCACCTCGAGGCGGCCGCCGGCCGTGAGGGCCTCCATCACGTCGTCGCGGTTGGCGGCGTCGCGGGCCGCGCTGGTCGTGACGGCGGCCACGTCCTCGATGCCCGCGCGCCTCGACGAAGGCGGCGTAGAGGCGGGCGGTGTGGGCGGCGCGCTCCAGCGAGTCGGGGTGCAGGCCCTCGGGCCCGGCGCCGGCGGAGAGGCGCACGGCGTCGCGGATCTCGTCGACGAGCTGGAACGATCCGCCGGGGCGGTAGCGGAAGACGACCAGGCGGAAGGTGTTGGAGCCCATGTCGATCACGGCGAGCCGCCGCTCTGCGGACCCCTCCTGCGCCGCTAACCTAAGTTCCATGAGCCCCACCCCGCTCCGTCCACCGTCGGTCAGCGACGTCGGCGAGCGTGGGCCGGAGAGCGCCGAGGGCCGGGCCTGGCCGGGCATCTTCGACGCGCCGGAGACCGTCGAGCGGGTCTGGATCGACTTCGTGGCCGGCGCTGCCCGACGCGGCCCACCGCACGGCCCTGCGCCGCGCCGATCGCCTTCGCCCGGGCCGCGCCACGGGGGCCAGCGCCGGCGCGGCAGCGACACGCCCTACTGGGTGCACCTCGTGCGGGTGGCCATGGAGCTCGCCCGGTGGGGCGAGCAGGACCCCGTGCTGCTGCAGGCGGCGCTCCTGCACGACACGGTCGAGGACACGGCGACGACCGTCGAGGAGATACTGCGTCGGCTTCGGGCCGGAGGTCTCGACGCTGGTCGACTGGCTGACGGCGCCCGACGCCCAGGACGACCTGCCCGGGCTACTACGAGCGGCTCCGCGTCGAGGCGCCGGCCGCGGCGCAGATCCTGAAGCTGGCCGACCGGATCGACAACCTGCGGAGCATCCAGGCGCTCGTGATGCGCACCGGCGATCGGTACACGACCTGGGCCGCGACCTACCTGCGGCGCACGGTCTGGCAGGTGCTCCCGCTCGCGGCGGCGGCGCCGTCGGTCGCCCGCGTGGCCCTCGTGACGGCGATGGCCGACCTCGCCCCGCTGGTCGGCGACGACGCCTTCACCGATCCCTAACGCCGGCGCAATCGTGGTGTCACGGACCGGGAATTGGATGGGCGCCATCACCGTCCACCACCCGGATCCAGGAGATGACATGACCCCCGCCTCGAGCGCCGCCGAGACCGCCAGCATCGTGGCCCTGCTCGATCGACTCGACCCGCAGACCGCGCCCTGCTCGGTGCCCGGCTGCCTCCACGCCCACCGGACCTCCGGTTCTCGGGAGGATGCGCCCGCGCTGGCCGCGTAACGGCCCCCTGAGAGCGATTCGACGGGCGGTCGGCCCCGCGGGGCCGCCGCCCGGGCCCCGCGCGGACTCAGGAGCGCCCGTCCGGAGGGACGAGCAGCACCGGGCAGGGCGCGTGGTGGGCGATGTGCCCGGCGAAGCTGCCGAGCAGGGCACGCTCGACCATCCCGCGGTGGCTGGCCGCGACCATCACGTCGACGCCCTCCGCCGCCGCCCAGTCGCACGCCGCCGTGGCCGGGTGGCCCTCGAGCAGCACCGCCTCGGCCCCCTCGATGTCGCGGATCTGCTCGTCGAGCCACATCCCCGCGGCTTCCCGCTCGGTCTGGGGGTCGTGCACGGCGCCGCCGCCGAGCCCGGCGGCGAGCGAGACGAGGAAGGCGGGGGAGGCGATGACGTGCACCACGCTCAGGCGCCCCCCCGACAGCGCGCGCAGGTTCTCCGCGTGGGCGAGGGCGCGACCGGCGGCGTCGGAGCCGTCGATGAAGCAGGCGATGTGACCGTAGGCGGGCATGGGGCGATCCTACCCGGCGGTCGGGTCGTCGCCGCGGCGCAGCTCGGCGAGGTAGGGCCTGCGCGGGTCCGCGCCGAGCGCGAGGCGGCCCTCGGCGAGGTCGCGCAGGGCCTCGCCGACCAGCTCGCGTCTCCACCCGCTGCCGAGCTGCTCGGCGGCGCCGTCGCCCGAGACGACCGCGGCGAGGTACGTCGCGATGTCGTCACGGGTCGCCAGCAGGCTCGGCGCGAGCCCGACGGCCGACGCGCGCGCGGCGACCAGCACCGCGCCGAGCGGCGCGAGCACCTCGAGGCGCTGCTGCACCTCGGGCGAGGGGGAGTCGGCCGACGCGATCGGCGGCGCGGCCTCGCCGGCGCGGAGGGCGGCCAGCAGCGACTCGGCCTCGGCGCCCCCGATGCGGGCGGGCAGGCCGCGCTCCTTCTCGAGCGCGCGCCGGTCGGCCGGACGCCGGTGCGCCATCTCGACGAGCGTGCGGTCGGGGATGATCCATGAGGCGGGCTTGTCGCGACGGGCGGCCTCGCGCTCGCGCCACGCGGCGATCGACGCCAGCACCGCGCGGTCGCGCGGGTTCAGCCGCCCCCCGCCCTTGACGCGCCGCCAGGCGGTGTCCGCGTCCGGCACGAGGCGGGCGCCCGGGCCGTAGCGGCGCGCGTGCTCCTCGGCGACCCAGTCGAGGCGGCCCATCTCGCGGGCGCGGCCGGTCAGCTCGTCGACGAGCGGCAGGAGGTGGGCGACGTCGGCGGCGCCGTACTCGAGCTGGGCGGCCGACAGCGGCCGGCGGCTCCAGTCGGTGTAGCGCTCGCCCTTGTCGAGCCGCACCCCGAGCACGCGCTCGAGCAGTGTCGCGAGGCCCTGCCCGGCGCCCAAGCCGACGAACCCGGCCAGCACCTGCACGTCGGTGAAGTTCTCGGGACGCGTGCCGAATGCCAGTCCCAGGAGCGTCAGGTCGGCGGAGGGCGCGTGCATGACGACGTGGACCGCCGGGTCGGAGACCAGCTCGGCGATCGGGCCGAGCGGGGCGCCCTCGATCGGATCGACGATGTGCACGCCCGCCGGGGTCGCGATCTGGGCGAGGCAGGCCACCGGCGCGTAGGTGCGCTCCCAGAGGAACTCGAGGTCGATCGCCGCGCGGCCCTCGGCGTGGGCCTCGGCGACGACGGCGCCGACCCCCTCGGCGTCGATGATCGGTTCGGGGGACGACATCCTCCCGACACCCTAGCTACCCTGGTCCGTCGTGCAGGCCATCCAGATCAGCAAGGCCTTCGGGGCCCGCGACGTCCTGAAGGACGTCTCCTTCCGCGTCGCACCCGGCGACCGCCTCGCGGTGGTCGGGCGCAACGGCGAGGGCAAGACGACGCTGCTGCGCATCCTCGCCGGGCAGATGCCCGCCGACGCCGGCACCGTCAGCCTGCCCCGGGGCGCGAGCGTCGCCCTGCACGACCAGCGTCCGCCCCTCGGGGTCGACCTGAGCCTCGGCGAGTACGTCGCGCAGGGGATGGAGGCGGCGCAGGCGGCCGAGGCCCGCCTCGCCGAGCTCGAGGCGCGCATGTCGGCGGGCGACGCGGGCGACGACGTGCTGGCCGCGTACGAACGCGCCCAGGAGGCCCTCGAGCGCGCCGGCGGCTACTCGTGGCGGTCGTGGATCGAGCGTGTCCTGCGGGGCCTCGGCATCGACGAGGACCAGCTTCCGCGCCCCCTCGCCGGGTTCTCCGGCGGCGAGCTGACGCGGGCGTCGCTCGCCCGCTCGCTGGTGTCGCGCCCCGAGGTGCTGCTGCTCGACGAGCCCACCAACCACCTCGACATCGGCGCCGTCGAGTGGCTGGAGCGGACGATCGCCGACCTCGGCGCCACCGTCCTGCTCGTCTCGCACGACCGCTGGTTCCTCGAGTCGGTCGCCACCGGCGTGCTCGAGATCGAGGGCGGCCGGGGCAAGGTCTGGCCGATGGGCTACTCGGCGTTCCGCCGCGAGCGCGCGCTGGCGATCGACCGCCAGGGCGCGGAGGCCGAACGCCAGGCGGCCGAGATCGCGCGCCTCGAGCGCTTCGTCGTCCGCTGGCGTGCCGGCACGAAGTCGAAGCAGGCACAGTCGCGCCAGAAGGCGCTCGACCGCATCCAGCGTGTCGAGGCGCCGCGCCGTGCCAGCCACCTGGCCTTCGGGTTCCCCAAGAGCGAACGCAGCGGTCGCGTCGTCATCGAGGTCGACGCCCTCGACGTCGAGGTGCCCGGCAGGACGCTGATCACGGAGGCCGGGTTCACCATCGAGCGCGGCCAGCGGGTCGCCCTCGTCGCCCCGAACGGGGCCGGCAAGACGACGCTGATCGAGACGCTGCTCGGCACGCTGACGCCGGCGCGGGGCCGGGTCACCATCGGGCACAAGGTCGCCCCCGCCTACTTCACACAGCAGAGCGAGGAGCTCGACGACCGGCGCACCGTGCTCGAGACGGTGCTGGTCGCCGGCGACCTCACGCAGACCCAGGCCCGCACCCTGCTCGGCGGGTTCCTCTTCCGCGGCGAGGCGGCCGAGGTGCGCGTCGAGCGCCTCTCGGGTGGCGAGCGCCGGCGCCTCTCGCTGGTGTCGCTGATCGCCAGGGGCGGCAACCTGCTCGTGCTGGACGAGCCGACCAACCACCTCGACACCGAGAGCCGGGAGGCCCTCGAGGCGGCGCTCGAGGCGTTCGACGGCACGATCCTGATGGTGTCGCACGACCGGGCGCTGATCGACGCCGTGGCCACCCACACCCTGGCGCTCGAGGACGGCGCCGTGGTCATGCGGCCGGGCGGCTACGCCGACCTGCTGCGCGTGCGCGCCGAGGCCGAGGCCGCGCCGCCGCCCCCGTCGCCCCCGTCGGCCCCGCGCCGCCGTCGCCGCATGGAGACGCCCTCCGCGGCGAACGGGGATGGCGCGGACGGCGGCAACGGCGCGGGCAACGGCGCGGGCGCGGGCAACGGCCGGCGCCGGTCCGGGGGCGCCGGCGAGGTGCGCCGGCTCGAGCGCGAGATCACCCGCGTCGAGGCGGCCGTCGCGGGGGTCGAGGCGGCCCTGGCCGACCCGGCCCTGCTGGCCGACCGCGAGGCGGTGGCGAGCCGGGGCGCGGAGCATCGCGCCCTGCAGGAGGAGCTCGCCTGGCTCATGCGCGAGTGGGAGCGGGCCGCGGAGGCCGTCGGGGGCTGAGGCCGGCCGCGGCCTCAGCCGCGGGGGGTCCAGCGCAGCGCCATCGCCGCTCCTCCGATCGCGATCGACGTGAGCGCGATCGCGGCGCCGGTCATGGCGAGGCCGAGCCCGACGGCCGGGCGCACGTCGCCGACGCCGATGGCCGCTCCCGTGACGAACGCGAGCGCGGCGGCGGCGAGCGCCGCGGCGGTCGCCGCGACGCAGGTCGCCGCGCGCCGCTCGCCACCGCGCTCGACGGCCAGGGTGAGGAGGGAGGCCGACGCCACCGCGAGCGCAAGGGGCACGAGCCACCCGCCCGCCTGGAACCCGTCGTCGAACCCGCCGAGGTCGTCCGTGGGGGTGCGCACCCATGTGAGCGGGCCGGCGACGAGCGCCATCACGCCGCCGATGCCCCCGCCCGCCGCCAGCAGCGCCACGGCCGCCGGCCCCCGGCGCCGCGGTCGCGCCGCCCCGGTCGTGTGGGCGACGCCGGCGATCGCGCAGCCGGCGACGCCGACGCCGGCGAGCACCAGCAGCACGAGGCCGGGCTCCACCGAGACGCCGGGCAGGTCGAGGGCGGCCAGGAACAGGGGGAGCCCCGCGATCGATCCGCCGCAGAGCGCGGCGGCGGCGGCGAGGCCCACGCGGGCGTGGCGCCACCGCGGCTGCACGGTCGCGGCGAGCCACGCCGTCGCCACGAGGGCGGCCACGAGCGCCGCGCCGACGCCGTGCAGCCGGAAACCGCTCGTCCCGAGGCTCCAGAGGCTCTCGGTGCGCGCCGGGGTGCCGAGCACCGGCATCCAGACGGCGACCAGGGAGAAGACGGCGAGGGCCAGGGCCGCGATCGGCAGCAGCAGCTCGGGCCGGGCGGCCGGCGGCGTCGGCGCGGGGGCGGCCGCCACGGCGGGGGCGGGGACGGGGACCCGACGCGCCGGTGGCTCGGCGATGGCGGCCGGCGGCGGCGCCAGCGCGGCCCCCGGGGTCCAGAGCACGGTCAGCTCGGTCGATCCCACGCCGATGCGGTCGCCCGGCGCGACGACCGTCGCCTCGGCGATCACGATGCCGTTGACCGACGTGCCCGAGCTCGAGGCCAGGTCCTCGACCACGAGCGCCGCGTCGCGCACCCTCACCCGGGCGTGGCGGCGTGAGACGCGCGGATCGGTGAGGACGATGTCCATCACCGGTCCGCGGCCGATGGTGGCCTCGGAGCCACGGAGCCCGAAGCGGGCCCCGTGGTCCTGTCCGCCGGTCACGCCGAGGACGTCAACCGGCATCGCCGGCGCGCTACTCCGTCGAGATGTTCGGGTCGGCCTGCTGGGTGACCGGGTTGACGGCGAGGAAGTGATCCTCGGGCGCCTCGAGCAGCGCGCCGAGTGCGTCCGCCGTCTCGGTCTGCCCACCGGCCCGCACCGCGTCGCGGTAGGCGCCGAGCAGCTCGACGACGTTCGCGACGTCCGACTCGTCGAGCGGAGCGAGGCTGACCTTGGCCGCCTTCGAGAGGCGCCGGCGGACCGCCGCCTCGTCGAGGTTCCAGTCGGCGTTCTGGCGGATGTAGACGACGCCGCCGGTCATGCCGCTGCAGAGCCACGGCCCCGGGTCGCCCAGCACGAGCGCACGGCCACCGGTCATGTACTCGAACGCGAACCCCTTGCAGTTGGCGCGCGCCGCGAGCGTGCCGAGGCGGTCGTTGAGCGGCTGGGCCGGCTCGCCTCCGAGCACGATGTCGGCGCCCGACAGGCGGATGCCCGCCCGCGCGTCCGCGTTGCCCTGGATGAGGAACAGGCCGCGCTGGGCCCCGTAGGCGAAGCTCTTGCCGACGTGCCCCCCGACCCAGCCGCCGCGGGCGTTCTGCGCCTTGAGCACCTGGATCTCGCCACCGAGGGCGCACTTGCCGACGCCGTCCTGCGCGCCGCCGAAGACGCGCACCCGCACGCCGTCGAGGGTGAACGCGGCGAGGCCGCTCCCGACTGCCGCGCCCTTCGTGAAGGCGAGGTCCACGAGGGTCGGGCGGTGCCCGTTGCCGTTGCCGTCCCCGTTGCCGTTCGCGGGCGCCACCGCGCCCTCGCCCGAGACGTCACCGCCGGCGACCCCCTCGGGACCGCCCGAGCCGTTGTTGCCGGACGGGTCCTCGCGGGCCTCCTCCGGGGAGCCGTTGGTCGGCGACACGCCGTCGCCCTCGCTGTTGACCCATGCGTTGTGGACGCCGGTGGTCGCGCGCGCGATCAGCCCGGCAAGGTCGGTGCCCAGGTTGCGGTCGGCGGCCGTCGTGGTCTCCTCCTCGACGGCCAGCGCGGCGCCCGCGGCGAGCCGCTCGGCGGCCACCTCGGGGGCGCGGTGCGGCGGCGGCGGGTGGAACGGCCGGAAGAAGCGGGGCGTGCCCGCCGGGGTGGTGATGAGGCGCTGTCCGGCCGGGGTGAGCAGGCTCGAGAGGTCGAGGCGGTCGTGGTGCGACACCTGCACGAGGCGGTCGGCCTGGCCGACCAGCTCCTGCACCTCGCTCACGCCCATCTCGCCGGCGATCGTCCGCAGCGCGGCGCCCATCTCGGTGAAGTAGCGCACCAGCGTCTCGACCGACGGGTCGAACACCCGCGGCACGAAGCGCTTGAGGCCCCGCTCGTGGGCCTCCTCCTCGTCGAGCTGGGTGGCGATGCCGACGTGGCAGGTGTCGAGCTGGCAACCGCGGCAGATGGTGCACCCGATCGCGACCATCGACGCGGTGCCGAAGCCCAGCCGGTTGGCGCCCATGCACATCAACTTGATGGAGTCGAGGGCGCTGCGCAGGCCGCCGTCGGCCCAGATCTCGACGCGGTCGCGGATGCCCGCCTCGGTGAGGGCGTGGTGCGCGAGCACCGTGCCGATCTCGCAGGGCAGACCCGCGCGGCGCAGCGCGTGCTGGCGCGCGGCGCCGGTGCCGCCGTCGTAGCCCGAGAGGGTCAGCACGTCGGCGCCCGCCTTCGCGATGCCGATGGCGATCGTGCCGATGCCCGGGACCACGGGGACCTTGACGATGACCTTCGCGTGGGGGTTGGCCGTCTTGAGCTCGTCGATGAGCTGGGCCAGATCCTCGATCGAGTAGAGGTCGTGGTTGTTCGACGGGCTGATCAGGTCGCTGCCGACCGCGGCGTTGCGCGCCTGGGCGATCGCCTGGGTCACCTTCGAGCCCGGCAGGTGGCCGCCCTCGCCGGGCTTGGCGCCCTGGCCGATCTTGATCTCGACCCACTCGGACGAGTTGATGAGCAGCGACGAGACGCCGAAGCGGCCGCTGGCGATCTGCTGGCCGCGGTGCTTCGGGTACTTGCCGTACATGTCCGGGATCTCGCCGCCCTCGCCGTTCATGCAGAGCATGTCGGCCTGGTAGGCGGCCTCCGCGTACGAGCGGAAGGCGATCTCGCCCTGGCTCCCGAAGCTCATGGAGCTGATGAGGAAGGGCAGCGTGTGATCGCCGACCCGCGAGCTGACCGCGTCGGCGGCGATCCGGTCGGCCTCGGGGGCGAGCTGCGGCTGGACCGCGTGCCTCAGGGCCACCGGCTGCTCGGTCTCGAGCTTGTCGAGCGTCTCGGCGAACTCCTCGTAGCCGCGCTCGGAGGTGGCGACCCGCGACAGGGCCTTCCAGACCTTCGGGTACATGCGCGGCAGCTTGACCTTGGACGGGCTCTCCTCGCCGGCGCGGATCTGGCGGCCCTGCTCGGCGAGGGCGTCGAGCGCCTCGAGGTCGAGGCCGCGGCCCTCCGAGGCGCAGAACCCCGGGATCGCGAGCAGGTCGAGGATCTCGGGCGCGACGCCGATGGCCGAGACGAGGCGGCCGTACCCGCGCAGCTCGTGGATGCCGAGGGTCGAGAGGACCTTCTCCATGCCCTTCTGCAGGCCCTCGAGCACGTGCGTGGCGGCGGCGAAGGGCTCGGGCGAGCCGTCCATCGCCTTCTCCATGAGGGCGTACGGGCAGAGGGCCTGGGCCCCGAACCCGAGGGCGACCATCACGTCGTGCACGTTGCGGATGCCGGCGGCCTGGAGCACCAGGCTGGCGTCCCGGCGCAGCGACGAGCCGTCGTCCTTGCGCGCGTCGCGCAGGGCCTTGTCGACCGCCGAGAGAGCGAGGTGGGGATCGCAGACGCGCTCGTCCGGGCCCGCGCCGAGGTCGTGCAGCACGATCAGCTCGGCGCCCGCCTCGACGGCCGCGACGGCGGCCTCGGCGAGGTGCGCGAGGTGCGCCCGCACGCTCTCGTCGCGGGCGAAGTGGAGCGGCAGGCGCGCGGCCCGCCAGTCCCACGCGGCGAGCACGTCCTCCATGCAGGCGACGCCCTGGCTGACGGCCACCCGCCGCATCTCGGGCAGCGACAGCGTCGCGGTGCCCTGGCGCATGCCGCCCAGCACGATCGGCATCCGCAGCTCGCAGCGCTGCGGCGGCTCGGGCTCGACGCCCTCGATCGGAGGCCGCCGTCCCAGCACGACGCGCGTCGAGAAGTGCTCGACCTCGCGCTCGCGGTCGATCGCCGGGTTGGTGACGACGGCGACCGTCTCCTGGAGGTAGTCGGAGAGGGGCATCGGCACGGGCGTGAACGGGCCGAGCGGTCCGTCCCAGCCCAGCGAGCCGATCGGCTCGGCGCCGCGGTCGGCGTGGAACTGGAGCTGCTGCTTGTCGCTCTCGATCCAGCCCGCCGAGGCGAGCAGGGTCTCGAGCTCGAGGTCGGGCGCGTCGAGGTCGTCGTCGGGGTACTGCTCGACGGCGACCGGGTCGAGGCCGCCGGCGAGGCGCGCGCGCGTCTCGGCCGTGGGCAGGGCGCCGCGGCTCTTGGCCCGCAGGTACACCTCGCGCTGCACGTCCCAGTAGTCGAGCACCTGCGGCACGCCGTGCTCGTCGTTGACGAGCGCGACCTTCTCGCCGGGCGCGAGCGGGGCGGGATCGCGGGTGAGGTCGGCGACCGGCACGATGCCGGGCTCCGACGAGACCACGTACATGTCGTCGGTCTCCATCCACCAGAGCGGGCGCAGACCCATCGCGTCGACCGCGAAGACCATCTCGTCGGAGGCGCGGCACGCGAGGCCCACGGGGCCCTGGGCGTAGGGGCCGAGCGCCTCGCGGTAGTGGACGTAGAGGTCCTGGAGCTTGGCCGGCAGGCGGTGCACCTCGCCGAGGATGGGCGGCAGGGCGAACTCGACCGCCTCGAGCAGCGACAGCCCCTTCTCGAAGATGAGGCCCTCGAGCAGGCGGTTGAGGTCCTGGCTGTCGGACCCGTTGCGGGTGGTCGGCAGGCCGAGCTGCTCGCTCTGCTCGCGCAACTGGGCGATCGTGTTGATCTCGCCGTTGTGGCCGAGGATCGAGAAGGGCTGCACCCGGCTGAAGGTGGGGTACGTGTTCGTCGAGTAGCGGTTGTGGGCGATGATGCGCGCCGCCGCGAAGTCGGGCTCCTGCATCTCGGGGTAGAAGCGGGCGATCACCTCGGGCTGGCCCTGCACCTTGTAGACGGCGTCGTTGGCCGAGAACGAGGCCACGTGGCAGTCGAGCTCGCGCTCCATCTGCACCATGGCCCGGTAGCAGCTCGTCGACGCCGTGGTGCCCGGCAGGGCCAGGCAGGCGATCTGCCAGAAGATCGGCGGCGTCTCGGAGGCCCGGGGGCCGAGCGCCCCGCGGTCGATCAGGCCCTCGCCGCTCCAGAGGATCTCGAACCCGTGCGCCCGGATGATCCCCTCGATCACGGGTACCTGGGCCTCGACGTCCTCGGGGGCGTCGAAGAAGATGTGGGCGACCGTGAAGTCGCGGTCGTCGGCCGCGGCCGGATCCAGTCCCTCCGCCTCGAGCCGCCGCCGCCACGCGGGCCGCGGCAGGTCGATCAGCAGCCCGCTCCCGTCACCCTCGCCGTCCACGCTCCCGGAGCGGTGCACCATCATCTGGAGCGACGTCAGGGCGTGCTCCAGCATCGCCCGGCTCGGCGTGCCGTCGCGGGTGGCGAAGGCCGCCAGCGCGCACGCGTCGTGCTCGATCAGTTCCGGGAGGCCGCGGGGCGGCGTGGTGGCGAACGGGATGGGGACGCTCATATGCGCGGGGCCTCTCGATCACGGTCCGGCGGACACGCCGACACCGGCCCCCTCGGGGACCGGCGAGCGAAGCCCCAAGTAAACTCGTCGCGCGAACGGCCGTCAACGCGGCCGCGCATCGCGCTCAAGTCCCGGGCCGGGATGCCGAGGACCGCGGGGATGCCGGGCACCCCCATCACCGACGCGGAGCTGGCCGTCGTGGCAACGGTCGCCGCGCGCGAGGCCTGGGCCGACCTCTCGTCGCCGCCCTCGGAGCACGCCCCGCGCAGCATCTCCGAGCAACGGGCCGTCGCCCGCTTCGCCGCCGCGGTACCCCGTCGTCGCAGCCCCCGCTCGGCGCGCATCCGCGCCCGCGCCTCCATCGTCGCCCTGAGCGTCGTCGTGCTCGGCGTCTGCTGGTGGGTCAGCCCCACCCGCACGGCCATCGGGCTGATCGGCGCGGGCCTGTTCAGCCTGGTCGCCCTCCGCCGATCGCGCCGCCGCGCGGCGCCCTCCGGCCCGGTCCGGCGCCGGCCGTTCTCAGGCGGTGTCGGGATCCGGTAGGCGGGCGCCGACGACGTCCTCGCCCGCGAGGGTCTCGCCGGCGAGCTCGGCGACCGGACGACGCGCGTCGCGCGCGGCGCGCCGCAGGGCGGCGAACGCGACCACGTCGCTGACGGCGTGGCGCTCCATCAGCACGCCGACGGCCCGCTCGACGACCACCCGGCGGTCGAGGGCGGTCTGCAGCTGCTCGACCACGATCCCACGGCGGCGGGTCGCCACGGCAACGCCGAGCATCGCCTCGAGCACCTCGTTGTGCGCCTCGACGGCCGCGATGTCGCTCGTGTCCCACTCGTAGGGCTCGGAGCGGTAGACGTTGAGCGAGCCCACGACGATCCCGCCCAGCCGCGTGGGGACGCCGAGCACCGACACGACGCCCGCCGGCACCACCCGCCCCGAGAGCTCGGGCCAGCGGGGGTCGCTCGCGAGATCGGCGGTCGCGACCACCTGGCCCGTGACATAGCCGTTAACGCACGGCCCGACCGCGAGCTCCTCCTGCGCCGCCTCGAGGGCGCGGGCGGCCTCGTCGGTCGCCCCGACGTACCGCAGCGCGCTCTCCGCGTCGCCGAGCATCAGCCCGACGCCGGTGACGCTGAAGACCCGACGGGTCGCGTCGATCACGCGTGCGAGGCTCGCCTCCAGGGGCAGCTCGTCGATCGGCGACCGGGAGGAGGCGAGGGCGTCGAGGCTCTCGGCGAGCGCGGCGGGATCGACGTGCACGGGCGGCGTCACTCCCCGCGGTCGACCACGTCGAGCCGGTCGGAGAGGTCCAGCAGCTCGATGAGGCGCCGCGCCGGGCCCCGCCCCTGCACGACCCGCAGGCGCCTCCCGGCGTCCGCCGTCGCGGCGTGCGCATCGAGCAGCAGGCGGACGCCCGTGCTGCCCAGGAAGGTCACGGCGCGCAGGTTGACCATCACGCCGTCTCCGTCGGCCGCGGCCGCCCGCTCGAGGGCCTCGCGCGCCTCGACCTCCTGCTCGAGGTCGAGCTCGCCGTGGAAGGACACGATCGACCAGCCGTCGGACCACGACGACGCGATCCTCAGTCCGACCTCGCCCGACCCCTCGTCACTTCCGTGCTCTTCAGCGGCGACCAACGTCACTCCCTCGCGACGCGGTCCGCAGGGTCAGGGCGGACGATTCGACACCCGGACGGGCGTCGCGCAGGGTGGCAGGAAGCTCGTACGGTCGCAACCCCATGGGCGGTCGGGCAGGAGCCCCTGCGCGCTAGGCTGGGAGTGGATGGCGACCGCGCACGACACGGGCACGACCGAGGTCCGGCACTGCTATCGCCACCGCGATCGCGAGACCCTGCTCTCGTGCTCCAACTGCGACCGACCCATCTGCACGTCGTGCATGACGACGGCCGCCGTGGGCATGCGCTGCCCGGAGTGCGCGGGCGGCGGCGCAACGACGCTCCGCGCCCCGCGCGCGGCGGCGCGGGCCGCGACGCGCTCGGGCCAGCCCGTCGTCACCGCGACCCTGATCGCGCTCAACGTGCTGGCCTACATCGCCGAGTCGGTGCAGGGCGTGGGCGTGCGCGGCGTGGGCGGCTCGTCGCTGGTCCAGGACGGGGCGGTCTTCGGCCCCGCCGTGGCCGATGGCGAGTGGTGGCGCATGGTCACCGGCGGGTTCCTGCACGCGGGCATCATCCACATCGGCTTCAACATGTACCTGCTGTGGCTGCTCGGGGGGGCGCTCGAGCGGTACGCCGGCCCGGGCAGGATGCTGGCGATCTACTCCAGCGCGATCCTGTGGGGGTCGGCGGGCGCGCTGCTGTTCAGCCCCGATTCGCTCACGGTGGGCGCATCGGGCGGCGTGTTCGGCCTGATGGCGGCCGTCTACCTGCTCGAGCGCCAGCGCGGGGTCGCGTTGCTCGGCTCGACGGTGGGGATGCTCCTGCTGATCAACCTCGTGATCACCTTCGTGCTGCCGGGCATCTCCATCGGCGGCCATCTCGGGGGCATCCTCGGCGGCGCGCTCGCCGGCTTCATCCTCTCCGGCTTCGGCAAGGGCCACATGGCGTACGGCCGGCTCGGGGCGCCCGGGTGGGTCTCCGTCGCCGGGGTGATGGTGGGGGCCGTGGTGCTCGGCGTGCTGGTCGCCTAGCTCCCGCGGGCGGGACCGGTCAGGCCGAGCCGAGCTCGCCGACGCGCTCGATCAGGCCGGCCACCAGGCGCACCGAGGCGTCGACGTCGTCCGGGTGGCAGGCCTCGACGCTCGAGTGGACGTACCGGGTGGGTATCGAGACGCATCCCGCGATCGCGCCGAGGCCCGAGAGCTGCAGGCTGCCGGTGTCGGTGCCGCCGCGGTTGGCCACGTGGAACTGGTGGGGGATGTCGCCATCGACGGCGATGCGCGTCAGCAGGTCGACCAGCTCGTGGGCGCCGATGGCGCTGGCGTCCATGATCCGGATCGCCGTGCCGCGGCCGAGCCGCGTGCTGGGCCCCGACGGCGGCGACCCCGGCCCGTCGTCGGCCGGGCACGTGTCGATGGCGAGGGCGATGTCGGGAAGGGTGCGCGCGGTCGCCACCCGGGCTCCGCGCAGGCCCACCTCCTCCTGCACCGTCGCGGCGGCGACGACCTCGGCGGGGGACGCGCCGGCCATGCGCATGGCCTCGATCATCACGTAGACGCCGACGCGGTTGTCGAGCGCCTTGCCGGTGACGAGGTCGCCGAGCGGGCGCACACGGCGGATGCGGGTGGCGCGGTCACCGGGCCTGACGAGCTCACGCACCCGGTCGGCGGGCAGGCCGACATCGATGGCGAGGTCGGTCACCTCGAGGTTCTTGCCGCGGTCCCCCTGCTCGAGCAGGTGGACCGGCGTCAACCCGACGATCCCCTCCACCTCCTCCCGCCCGAGCACGCACACCCGTTGCCCGACCAGGGTGCGCGCGTCCCACCCGCCCACCGGGATCACCCGCAGGTACCCGCGGTCCTCGACGTGGGTCACCATGAGCGAGATCTCGTCCATGTGGGCCGCCAGCATCAGCCGGCGACCGTCCCCGCCGCGGATCCCCGAGAGGTTGCCGAGCGGATCGACCTCGACCCGATCGCACAGGGCCTCCAGCTCGGGCCTCACGATGTCGCGTACCCGCTCCTCGCGCCCGGAGGGTCCGGGCGCCTCGGCGAGGGCGCTGAGCAGCGGCAGGTCCACGGCCGCCAAGACTAGTGGCCGGTGTGCCACCCTGCCGGGGTGCTGGCGCTCGACGCGATCTCGCTGGCCTTCGGGCCCCGTCGCGTGCTCGGCGGGGTGTCGCTGATCGTGCCCGACGACGCCCGGATCGGCGTGGTCGGCCCCAACGGCATCGGCAAATCGACGCTGCTGCGGGTGATGGCGGGCCGGCAGGCTCCCGACGCGGGCACGGTGCACCGTGCCCCTCCCGACCTGCGCGTCGGGTTGCTCGACCAGCGCGGCCGGCCGGCGGGCGACGAGACCGTCGCCGAGCACCTCGCCCGCCGCACCGGCGTGGCGGCCGCCGAGGCGCGGCTCGACGCGCTGACGGCCGCCCTGGCCGACGATCCCGGGCGGGTCGACGAGTACTCCGAGGCGCTCGAGGCGTTCCTCGCCCTCGGGGGCGACGACCTGGCCGCCCGGTCGGGCGCGGCACTCACCGAGGTCGGCCTCCCGCCCGATCGCCTCGATCTGCCGATGGGCGCCCTCTCGGGCGGGCAGGCGGCCCGGGTGGGGCTCGCCGCCCTGGCCCTCGCGCGGCTCGACCTGCTTCTGCTGGACGAGCCCACGAACGACCTCGACTTCGCCGGCCTGGAGATCCTCGAGCGCCTCGTCGGGGCCCATCGCGGGGCGATCGTGATGGTGTCGCACGACCGGGCGTTCCTCGATCGGTGCGCGCGGAGGATCGTCGAGATCACCGAGCCCGACCACGAGGTGCGCGAGTACGCCGGAGGGTGGACCGACTACGTCGCCCAGCGCGATCGGGCCCGCGAGCGTCAGTACGACGCCCACGGGCGCTACGCGAGCGAGAAGGGCCGGCTCGAGGACCGCATGCGCCGGCAACGGGCGTGGTCGGAGGAGGGCGTCAAGAAGGAGAAGAAGCGGCCGAAGGACCCGGACAAGATCGGGCGGGCGATGCGGGCCGAGCGCTCGGAGCAGCAGGCGTCGAAGGTGCGTGCCACCGAGCGCGCCATCGAGCGGCTCGACGCCGTCGAGAAGCCCTGGGAGGGCTGGCGCCTGCAGCTGCGGCTCGCGTCGGGGCGGGGCGGCGGCGACGTGGTCGCCGTGCTGGAGGGTGCCGTCGTGGAGCGCGGGAGCTTCCGCCTGGGGCCGGTCGATCTCGACGTGCGTCGCGGCGACCGGCTCGTGGTGACCGGACCGAACGGGGGCGGCAAGAGCACGCTCATCGCGGCGCTGCTGGGGAGGATCCCCCTCGCGGCCGGCGCCGGGCGCACCGGTCCCTCGATCGTGGTCGGCGAGATCGAGCAGGAGCGCACGGCGCTGTTCGGCGCCCCCCGGCTGCTCGACGCGGTGGTGGCACGTTCCGGCCTGCGCGCCGAGGAGGCCCGGACGCTCCTGGCCAAGTTCTCCCTCGACGCCGACCGGGTCGAGCGCCCGGCCGAGGATCTCTCGCCCGGCGAGCGCACCCGCGCGCTGATGGCGATCCTCGCCGCGCGCGAGGTGACCTGCCTCGTCCTCGACGAGCCCACCAACCACCTCGACCTCGAGGCGATCGAGCAACTCGAGCAGGCGCTCGAGGACTACGGCGGGGCGCTCCTGCTCGTGACCCACGACCGTCGCATGCTCGAGAGGGTCGTCGTCGGCCGGCGCCTCCGGGTCGTCGACGGGCGGGTCGAGGAGCTGCCCGCCTAGCCGCCCGCGCGGGCCAGGCCGGCGCGCCAGAGCGCCGCCACCGCCGCGTCGGTCGCGGCGAGCGCCGCCCCGAGCGCGGCCATGTCGTCGCGGATCGACGCCAGGCTCTCGGCCGGGCCGCGCGCGGCCGTGCGGGTGGCGGCGGCCTCCGCGCGGATGAGGGCGTCGCGCATGTCCTGACGGGCGGCCTCGTGGGCGTGGACCTCCCGCGCGAGGTCCACGAGGCGCCGGTCGGGCGGCGGCCCCTCCGCGACCGCGGGGGCGGCGTCGCCGAGGTCGGCGAACGGGTCGCGCACGAGGGCCGCGGCCCACGCCGCCTCGGCGCCCCCGGCACCCGCCCGCAGGGCGTCCAGGGCGCGCCAGGTGCTGGCGCCGAACCCCGGCAGCACGACCCTTCCGGGACCGTCCGGCGCGAGCTCGCCCGCCAGCAGCAGCTCGTCGATCGCCGCGAGGGCGCGGTCGCGGCGCCGTCGCCGCTCGGCCCGCGGACCCCGCTCCTCGGGCGTCGGGTCGGAGGGGGGTTCTGACCCCGTCGCCGCGTCGAGCACGGCCCGGCCCGCCGGATCGGCCTCGAGCAGCGCGACGAGGCGGTCGGCCTCCAGCGCCGAGGGCGGTCCGCCGGCGGCGGCGCGCCGCCCCGTCTCGTCGCGGGCGGCGCGCAGCATGCGGGCGGCCGCGGGGCTCACCCGATGGTCAGGACCAGCTTGCCGAAGTGATCTCCGGCCTCCTCGCGGGCGTGCGCCCCGGCGGCGTCGGCCAGGGGGCGGACCGAGTCGATCACCGGCGCCCAGCCGTTGTGCTCGACGGTGGCGAGCAGGCCGGCGAAGTCGCGCGGGCTCCCCATCGTGGTGCCGAGCAGCGAGACCTGGCCCATCGTGACCGGCCGCACCATCAGCTCGACCTTGCCGCCGCCGGTGCCGCCGAAGGCGACCACCCGCCCGCCGGGACGGACGCATCCGATGCTGTCGGCCCACGTGGACCCGACCGAGTCGATCACCACGTTGACGCCGCCGCCGGAGAGCCCCTTCACCTCGGACACCCAGTCCCCGCCGGTGTAGTCGACCCCGGCCGAGGCCCCGAGGTCGCGCGCCCTCGCGAGCTTCTCGCCCGACGACGAGGTCACGATCACCCGGCACCCGGCGGCGCGGGCGATGTGGAGCGCCATGGTGGCGACGCCGCCGCCGATCCCGATGATCAGCACGGTCTCGCCCGGGCGCACCCGGGCCCGGCTGACGAGGGCGCGGTAGGCGGTCAGGCCGGCCAGCGGCAGGGCGGCCGACTCCTCCCACGACAGTCGGGCGGGCCGCGGCAGCACGTTCTCGGCGGGGAGCCGGATCAGCTCGGCGTACGTGCCGTCGTCGGGGCCGCCGAGGATGCGGAAGCCCGGTGCCGGCGCGGCCTCGCCGCCGCCCCAGCCGAGCGAGGGCAGCACGACCACCTCGTCGCCCTCCGAGACGCCCGACACGCCCGCGCCCACGGTGCGCACGGTGCCCGCGCCGTCGGAGCCCGGGATCACCGGGAGGGGGCTCGGGGCGACGCCCTTGCGCAGGTAGACGTCCCGGCGGTTGAGGGCTGCCGCCCGGAGGGCCACGACCACCTCGCCGGGGCCGGCGGTGGGGTCGTCGGCGGTGCCGAGGGACAGGACCTCGGGGCCGCCGGTCTCGGTCAGGACGATCGCGTTCACCATCTACCTCCGGGCGCGGTTGACGCCCGTCAGCCTACGGCCGGGGCCGGCGGCGCGCCGACCACGATGGTCGGCGCGACGATCGCGGGACGCGGCCCGCCCGCGTCCCAGGCCGCGAAGGCGTCGCCGAGGCCCCCGGCGGCCGCCCGCCACGCCGAGATGTTGACCCCCATGTAGCCCGGCGGGGCGTCCCGCAGGTTGGCGAGGGCGCGGGCGAGCAGCACGCGCGCCCCGTGGGGGTTGCCGCGGCGGTGGTGCTCGAGCGCCACCGACCACTGGATCAGGCCCTGCAGGAACCTCATCGGCAGCTCGTCCGAGCGACGCCACACCGCCTCGAGCGCCTCGTGCGCGTCGAAGTACCGTCCCGCCGAGTAGAGGGCGGCGAACTCGGCCAGCGCCCGGCGGCGCGCCGGGCCGTCCACCGGCGTCCGCTAGCCCGTGGCCGGGCGGGTCGCGTGCAGCAGCGGGAAGGGGTCGATCCTCTCGCCGCCGCGCTCCCAGGCCACGCGCAGCAGGCCGGCGCCGTCCCCCAGGTGCCGGCCCGCGACGACGGCCGCCCCGTCGCCGATGCCCGGGCGGTACGAGGCCAGCGGCCCGTAGCCCAGCCGGTCGCCCTCGGAGGTCTCGATCCAGAAGGCGATGCCGGCCTCGCGCTCGGCGGCGTCCGCGCCGGCCAGCGTGCCCGTCGCCATGGCCACGACGGCGTCGCCCCCGCCGCTCGCGATCGTGACCGCGCACTGCATGCGCCCGCCGTCGCACGTGTCCGGCCCGGGCTCGGAGAACGAGTCGCGGTATCCCACGGGCGCGCCCGGCGGCAGCGCGAGGGGGAACGCGAAGCCCGGGATCGTCGCGGCCCGGCCGGTCGCGGGGTCGGCCCCGTGCGCCCCGCGCGGACCGCCGACGCGTGGCCTGGCCCCGCCCCACACGGTGACGACGGGGGGGCCGGACGCTGCGGTCGCCCCGTCCGCGGGCGCGAGCGGGACGGCGCCGGCGCACCCGGGTACCGCGTCCTGGGCGGCGGCGAGCACGGGGCGGGCCGGGTCGCCGCCGAGCGCCGCGTAGTACGCCCCGACGCCGGCCTGCCAGAACGCGTTGAGGCCGGAGGGGTCGTTCGCCGCGCCGAGGGGCGCCCACTTGGCGCCGATGTCGCCGATCATCACCCGGCCCTCGGCCAGGTAGTAGGCGCCGAGCACCCGGGCGGCGCGGCGGATGGCGTCGGCGTCGCTCGCGAAGGCGATGCCCGGACCGAGCCCGAAGGGGTTGTGGATCGCCTGCGACGGGACGTAGGTCTCGAGCAGCGTCTCGTGCGCGGCGATCGCGACCAGGGCGCGGGGGTCGAGGCCCACGGCCCGGGCCTCGGCGACGAAGACGGCCCCCTCGCCGGCCAGCGGGCTCCCGGCCCGCGTCAGCATCGCGTCGATGCCGGCCGCGTCGGTGGGCGCCACGCACACCATGTGCGCACCGATGCCGTCCGTCGCGGCGGCGGCCGGGCCCACGGGTGCGCCGGCGAGGGCGGCCGCGCCCAGCAGGGCCGCGAGGACGGTGCGTGCGCGCATCGGGCGGGAGTGTAGGGCAGGTGCGCGCGCCTCCCCTCGGGAGCCGGTCCCGCTAGCCTCCGTCGTGATGGCGACGCCTGCGGACGACCGACGACGACGGCGCATCGGCCTGCTCCTCGTCGCCGCGGCGGTGCTGCTCTTCATCGGCCAGATCGCCGCCCTGGCGCTCGGCTCGCTGGAGATCTCCGGCCTCATCTTCCTCATCTTCGTCGCCGGTTGGTTCATCTTGAGGTCCTACCAGCGACGCAACGCGTAACCGGCGCGCGTCAGACGACGACGCTCAGGGTCACCCCGTCCCCGACGGTCAGCACGCTCGTGCGCAGGCGCGGGTGATCGAGGGCGGTCAGGGTGAACGCCGCGAGGGCGGCGGCGGAGGGGTCGCGCTCGTCGGCCGGCAGGGCGACGCGACCCGACGCCAGGACGTTGTCGGCCACGATCAGACCGCCCGCGCGCACGAGCCGGACGGCGTGCGCGAGGTACCCGGCGTAGCCGGTCTTGTCGGCGTCGATGTACGCGAGGTCGTAGGCGCCGTCGGGGAGCCCCGGGAGCGTCTCGCCCGCGGGGCCCGGGTGCACCCGCACGCGGTCGCCGATACCGGCGCGCGCGAAGAAGTCGGCGGCGCGGGCGGCCCGCGCGGGATCGGCCTCGAGCGTGTCGACGACCCCCTCCGCCGCCAGGCCCCGGGCCATCCAGGCCGCCGAGGTGCCCACGAAGGTCCCGACCTCGAGCACGCGGCGACCTCCGGAGGCGCGCACGAGCACCTCGAGCAGGGCGCCGAGGTCGGGGTGGGTCATCATCATCTCGTCCGGGTCGCCGTCCATCTCGTGGTGCAGGGCGGCGATCTCGTCCGGGATGCGGGCCAGGCCGTCGAGGTAGGCCGACAGGTCGTCGTCGATGGGCACGCGGTCGCCGGCCACGGCTACCTCCGCCCCAGCGCGGCGAGCCCGGTCAGCGCCCACGTGCCGAGCACCGCCGCCAGGACGGCCACGGCCGCGATGCCGGCGCCGAGCTCGTCCGCCCCGAGGGTGCCCAGCTCGGCGGCCCGCGAGGCCTCGATCAGGTAGGTCACCGGGTTCACCCGGGCGACGTGCGACAGCCATCCCGTGAGCGCCTCGCGGGGGGCGTAGGCGACCGAGGTGAAGACCGAGAGGAAGACCACGACCTGCATCAGCGGTGCGGCCTGGATGGTGCGGGCGCGCAGCGCCACCCCCATGGCCCAGCAGGCGGTCGCGGCCGAGAACCCGATGGCGAGACCGTAGACGACCAGGGTCCCGCCGACGCCGGGCAGGCCGACGCCGCCGATCAGGCCGGCGACGAGGACGACGGTGGTGGTGAAGATGCTGCGCATCCCCGAGGCCATCAGCGGACCGGCGATCAGGGCGATCCGCGGAGCGGGGCTCGCGACGAGGCGGTCGACGAAGCCCCCCTCGATGTCGCGGGCCAGGGTCATCCCGGCGTTGATGCCCGCGAAGCCGGCGCCCATGACCGTGGCGAGGGGGATCGTGAACGCGAGGTACGACGCGCCGTCGAACACCGGCAGCAGCGAGATGCCCCGGAAGGCGCCGGCGGTCGCCACGAGGATGAAGAGCGGCATGATCAGCGACGGCAGGAAGACGGACGGCATGCGCCGCACGAGGATCAGGCTGCGCCAGGCGAGACCGGCGCTGACGCCGAACGTGTGCCTCACACGTCACCCGCCAGGCGGCGGCGGAAGGCGGCGTGGCACGCGGCCAGCGAGATCGTGGCCATCGCGATCACGACGCCGAGGCCGATGAGCGTGACGCGCGCGTCCACCCCCTCGATCACCTGCTCGCGCATCGCCTCGACCAGGTACGAGATCGGGTTGACGTCGGCGACCGTCCGGAACCACCCCGTCATCGTCTCGCGCGGGAAGAACGCCGACGAGAAGAACAGCAGGGCGAAGAAGAGGGGGAACGTGCCCTGCACCGCCTCGGCCGAGCCGCTCCGCAGCGCCAGCACGATGCCCAGGCCGCTGATCGCGACCGCCAGCAGCGCCGCCAGCAGCAGCAGCACGGCGATGCCCGCGAGCCCTCCCTCGACGCGAGCACCGAACGCGACGCCGATCGACACGAACAGGACGGTCTGGGCCATCGCGACCGCCACGCCGCCCGCGAGCCGGCCGACCAGGATCGCCGTGCGCGAGACCGGCGATGCGACCAGGCGGTCGAAGAACCCGCCCTCGATGTCGAGCGCGAACGCCGCGCCCGCCGTGGTGCCCCCGATCAGGATGCCCTGCAGCACCGCGCCCGCAAGGGCGAAGTCGAGGAAGCCCCGCACCGGGGGGAACCCCGGGATCGACCCGGGCGCGCTGCCGAACGAGCCGGTGAAGATCGCGAGCAGCACCAGCGGGAAGAAGAGGCCGGGGATGAGGGCCTGGGGGGTCCGGAGCGTCCCGATCACGGCCCGGCGGGCCAGGGCCAGGGTCTGCGCGCCGCCGCCGCTCACGTCGCCGCCGACGGCTCGCCGCCGGCCCCGTCGTCGCTCTCGAGCCGGCGGCCGGTCTTGGCGGCGAACACGTCGTCGAGCGAGGGCAGCGCCAGGTCGAGTCCCGCCACGACGACCCCGGCCCCGTCGAGCGCGCGCACCGCGGCGGGCAGCGTCGAGGCGCCGCCGGGCAGCCTCACCGAGAGCGTGCCGGGGCGCGAGGGCATGGGGCGGCCGAAGGGGGAGAGGGCGGCGGTGCCGCGCTCCCCGTCGGACGGATCGGCGAGCGTGATCTCGAGCGTGGGGTCGCCGACCTCGGCCTTCAGCGCGGCGGGGCTGCCCTCGGCGACGATGCGGCCACCGTCGATGATGCCCACCCGGCCGGCGAGCTGGTCGGCCTCCTCGAGGTACTGGGTGGTCAGGAAGACCGTGGTGCCCGACTCGGTGTTGAGCCGGCGCACCTCGCCCCAGAGGGTCGTGCGCGAGGTCGGGTCGAGCCCGGTCGTCGGCTCGTCGAGGAAGAGGACGTCGGGCTCGTGCACGAGGGCCAGCGCGAGGTCGAGGCGCCGGCGCATGCCGCCCGAGTAGGTCCCGACGCGGCGGTCGGCGGCGGCGACGAGGTCGACCCGCTCCAGCAGCTCGACGGCGCGCGAGCGGCCGACCGCGCGCGGGAAGCCGTGCAGCACCGCCTGCAGGTGCAGCAGCTCGCGGCCCGTCATGTAGGGGTCGATCGCGGCGTCCTGCAGCGCCACGCCGATGCTCCGCCGCACCGCGGCGGGGTCGGCCACCAGGTCGTGCCCGGCGACGCGGGCGCGGCCCCCGGTCGGCCGCAGCAGCGTCGCCAGCATGCGCACGGTCGTGCTCTTGCCCGCGCCGTTCGGGCCGAGGAAGCCGTAGACCTCGCCGCGCGGGATGGCGAGGTCGACGCCGGCCACGGCCCGGATGCCGCCTTTGAAGTCGCGTGCGAGGCCCTCGGCCTCGATCGCCATGCCGTCGGCCATCGGGTGACCTCCCGTCACGACGCCGGGTGCCAGGCTAGCGTGCCCCCCGCGGGACCGCCTGGGACACCTCCGCCGCTCTCGCTACCATCGCCGCATGTCGGACGAGACCACGCGCTTCGAGGGCCAGGCCGAGCGCCTGGCGCGCCTGCGCGACGAGGTGACCGCCGCGCTGCAGCAGCGCGACCTCGCCACCGACGAGGAGCGGGGCGACGGCCACCACCACCCGGCCGAGGCGGCGACCGACGCCGAGCAGCGCGAGCGGGAGCTGCGGGCCCAGCTCAAGTGGCGCGAGCGCGAGGCCCGACTGCGGGCGGCGCTGGCGGCGATCGACGCCGGGACCTACGGGGTCTGCGTCGACTGCGGCGCCGAGATCCCCGAGGGGCGGTTGAGGGCCCTGCCCGACTCCGTGCGCTGCGTCCCCTGCCAGAGGCTCGCCTCGCGCCGCGCGTAGGCGGGCTCCCGCGCCGGTCGCGCGACCCCCCAGCAGGCGGCGACGACGACCGCCCAGAGGGCGGCGGCGACGCTGACGTGGACCACGACGACCTGCCAGGGCAGGCCGCTGCGGTACTGGTACTCCCCGATGCCGATCTGCAGGGCGATCAGCGGGAGTGCGACCGCGGAGAGCCGCGCGGTCAGGCGGTCAACGCCGCCCTCGCGCGCCACCCACGCCACGAGCACGAGCGCGAGCACGGTGAAGGCGATGGCCGCCCGCACGTGCACCTGCAGCGCGAGCAGCAGGTCGCCGAAGCGCTTCGTCACGTCGTCGTCGCCGCTGTGGGGGCCGGCGGCGGTCACGATCACCCCGGTCACGAGCACCACGCCCGCGCTCAGGGCGACGAGGCCGGCGAGGACCCCCCTGCGGGGGCTCCAGGCGCGGGTGCGGCCGTCCCGGTGGTCGCGGGCCGCCACGGCCGCGATCGTGCCGAAGGCCAGGGCGGCCATCGAGACCAGGAAGTGCGATCCGACGGCCAGGGGATGCAGCCCCGACAACACGGTCACGGCGCCCAGGGGCATCTGAACGGCGCATGCGATCGCGGCCGCGCCGGCGCCGCGCCGCATCGCCGCCGGGGCGCCGGGCATGCGACGGGCCACGATCCAGGCGCCGATGGCGAGCGCGCCCACGAGCCCGGACAGCAGGCGGTTGGCGTACTCGATGGCGGCATGACCGGTGGCCGCGGGCACCACGCCGCCGTCGCAGAGGGGCCAGTCGGGGCACCCGAGCCCCGACGCCGTCAGCCGCACGACCGCCCCGCTCGGCACGATCACCCAGAGCAGCGCCAGCGTGACGAGGGCGAGGCGGGCGAACGCGGAGGGCGTGCGCAGCCGTCGGAGCAGTGCTCGCATCGGCTCCATGCTAGCCCCGCGGCGTCCCGCGCCGGGGGTGTCAAGATCCCCCGATGGCGCCGCCCGACGACCCCATCGGGCCCCCGCCCGGCCCTCCGCCTCCCGGCCCACCGCCGGTGGTCGCGCCGACGGCGACCTCGCGGCGGATCCCGAACCTGGCCGGCACCGCCCTGATCCTCGTCGCGGTGGCGCTGGCGGTCGTCTTCGGCATCGCGCGCGCCGACGATCCGGGCGACATCGTCACCGAGGTCGTCGGGCTCCACGACGGGGGCGCGCGCGGGGAGCCCCTCCCGGCCGCTCCGGCGCCCGCCGGCTTCAGCCTCAACGCGACGCGGGCCGGCTGGGTGCGGGCCGGGGGCCGCGTGGACCAGGTGGAGGGCCGCCGCGCGGTGACGGTCTTCTGGGAGCGCGCGGGCCGGCGCATCGCCCACACGACCGTGTCGGGCGAGCCGGTCGGCGCCCCCTCGGGCGCCCGGCGCACCGGTCGTCGCGGCATCCTGCTGCGGAGCTTCGACGCCGACGGCCGCACGGCGGTGACCTGGACCGAGGAGGGGCGCACCGCGGTCATCTCCGCCGCCGGCGTCTCGCGGGCGGCGCTGTACAACCTGGCGGGCGGGCGACCACTCCGATAGGGGGCGAGGACCACCCGCCCGGGGGGTAAGGCCGGCGGGCCGGAGTGCCGACGTGACGTATGTCACCCACGTCACGTCACCGGAGCCCCCGATGGTCGTCCGCCAGTTCCGCATCGCCGCGAGCAGCTTCGTGCTCACCTCGTTCACGATCGTGGCGCTGCACCTGCTCATGCGCTGACCACCCGGCGGCGCCCCCGCGCCGCCGGGTGGTACCGTCGCCGCCGTGCGCGCACCGTCGTGGCTCGCCGGCGTCGTCGTCGCGTTCGCCGTGCTCCAGGCGCCGCCGGCGCTCGTCGCCCACGCCGAGCCGGCCTCGGCCGAGCCGGCAGCCGGCTCGCGCGTGGCCGCCGCGCCGGCGACCGTGCGCCTCGTGCTCTCGGTGCCGGTCGAGGAGGAGTTCCTGGCGCTCCGGGTCACGACCCCCGACGGGGACGTCGTCTCGGGCGCGGCCCGGCGCGACCCGCTCGACGCGCGCGCGATCGTCGCGCCCGTGAGCGCGCCGCCCGGCACGTCGGGCCTGATCGTGAGGTGGCGCGTGCTCTCGCGCGACGGGCACGGCACCGGCGGCCTCTACGCGATCGGCGTCGGCGCCCCGGCGCCCTCCGTCGCCGGTGCCCCCGTTCCGGCCCGCTCCGACCACGGCCCCCTCGCCGTGCTGGCGCGGCTGCTCGCGCTCGGCGCGCCGCTCGGGCTTCTCGGCATGGTGGTGCTGCTCGTCGCCGTGGTGGGTCCCGCGGTCGCCGGGGGCGGCATCGGCCCCCCGGGGGAGTCGCCGCGGGTGCGCGCGTCGTTGCGCGCGCGGGGGGCCGAGGCGGTCGGCGGGGCGGCCGCCGGCTGGTGGACCGCCTGGTACGCGCTGCTCGCCGCCGCCGCCGCCGGGCTCGCCCTCACCCCGGCGGTCGTCCTGCGATCCCTCCGGGAAGGGCCCGCGGGCCTCGGCGACCTGCTCGCCGGCACGACCTTCGGCGGCGCCTGGCGGGTGCAGGCGGCCGGGCTGGTCGTGGCCGCGGTCGCCACGCTCGTCGCCCGGCGGGCGGTCGGCCGGGAGGGGCTGCCCCTGGGCGCGCTGCCCGCGGTGGGGATGGCCTTCGGCCCCGCGGCCGCCCTGGCCGCCCTCAGCGCCTCGGGGCACGCGGCGACCGGAGGCGACCGCACCCTCAACATCGGCATCGATCTTCTCCACAACCTGGCCACGGCCGTCTGGCTCGGCGGCCTGCTCGGGCTCGCCGTGCTCGTCGCGCCGGCGCTGGCGGGCCTCGGTGCCGGCGATCGCACGCGGCTGGGCGCCGCGGTGGTCGTGCGCTTCTCGGCCCTCGCCCTCTCCGCGGTGGCCGTGCTGGTGGTGACGGGCGTCTACCGGGCGCTCGCCGAGGTGCCGCTCGACGACCTGCTCGACACCGGGTACGGCCGCGCCCTGCTGCTGAAGCTCGGCCTGTTCGCCGTGCTCCTGACGGGGGGCGCCTACAACCGCATGGTGGTGCACCCCCGACTCGAGCGGGCGGCACTCGGCCTCGACCCCGACGACCGCGGCGCCGCGGCGGCGCTGCGGCTGAGCGTGCGCGCCGAGCTGGCCGTCGCCCTGGGGCTGCTGGTGAGCGTCGCCCTGCTCGTCAGCCTCACCCCGCCGGGATGAGCGCCCGCTAGTCTGCGGGGCGTGATCGACGAGGCCACCGTCCGACACGTCGCCCGGTTGGCGCGACTCCACCTCGAGCCCGACGAGCAGCGCCGGATGGGCGTCGAGCTGTCGGGCATCCTCGAGCACGTCGATGCGATCCAGGCGCTCGATCTGCACGACGTCCCGCCGACCACGCACGTGATCTCGCTCGAGAACGTCATGCGCGCCGACGAGCCGCGCCCGAGCCTGCCGGTCGGCGAGGCCCTGCGGGAGGCGCCCGAGGTCGTGGAGGACCGCTTCGCGGTCGTGAAGTTCGACACGTGACCGCGCTGCACGAGCTCACGGCGCACGCGGCCGTGCGTGCGCTGCACGCGGGCGAGATCACGGCCGCGGAGCTGGTGGACGCCCACCTGGCCCGCGCCGAGGCCGACCCGTGGGGCAGCTTCCTCGCGGTCGATGCCGAGGGCGCCCGGGCCCGGGCGCGGCAGATCGACGCCTCACCGGAGCGGCCGCCGCTCGCCGGCGTGCCGATCGCGATCAAGGACGCGCTCTCGACGCGCGACATCCCGACCACGGCGGGCTCGCGCATCCTCGAGGGGTTCCGCCCGGTCTACACGGCCACGTGCGTCGATCGCCTCGAGCGCGCGGGCGCGATCGTGATCGGCAAGACCAACATGGACGAGTTCGCCATGGGGTCGAGCACCGAGAACTCGGCCTACCAGGTGACCCGCAACCCCTGGGACCGCGACCGGGTGCCCGGCGGGTCGAGCGGCGGATCGGCGGCCGCGGTCGCCGCCTACCAGGCGCCCTGGTCGCTCGGCAGCGACACCGGCGGCTCCATCCGGCAGCCCGCGGCGCTCTGCGGCATCGTGGGCCTCAAGCCGACCTACGGCGCGGTCTCGCGGTACGGGCTGATCGCCTTCGCGTCGTCGCTCGACCAGGTGGGCCCCTTCGCGCGCACCGTCTCGGACGCCGCGCTGCTGCTCTCGCACCTCGTCGGACACGACCCCATGGACTCGACGTCGCTCGACTGGCGCGAGCCGATCGCCATGCCCACCGCGCGCGATCTGTCGGGCGTGCGCATCGGCGTGGTCGAGGAGCTGATGGGGGAGGGGGTGGAGCCCGGCGTCCGCGCGGCCGTCGAGGCGGCGATCGGCCTGGTCGGAGACCTCGGCGGGACCGTCGAGCGGGTCAGCCTCCCCACGAGCGACCACGGCGTCGCCACGTACTACCTCATCGCGCCGGCCGAGTGCTCGGCCAACCTCGCCCGGTTCGACGGCATCCGCTACGGACCGCGGCTCGACGGGGCCCGGGACATCCTCGAGCACTACGAGAACACCCGCGGCGAGGGCTTCGGCACCGAGGTCAAGCGGCGCATCATGCTCGGCACCTATGCGCTCGCATCGGGCTACTACGACGCCTACTACCTGCGCGCGCAGAAGGTGCGGACGCTCATCCGCCGCGACTTCGAGGCGGCGTTCTCGACGGTCGATTTCCTGATCTCGCCGACCTCGCCGTCGGTCGCCTTCCCCTTCGGCGAGCGCGTCGCGGACCCGCTCGCGATGTACCTCTCGGACGTCTGCACCATCCCGGTCAGCCTGGCGGGCATCCCCGCCGTGTCCATCCCCTGCGGCCTGTCCGGCGGGCTGCCGGTCGGCCTGCAGATCGCCGGCCCGGCGTTCAGCGAGAACCGGATGCTCGACGTGGCGCACGCCCTCGAGGCCGCCATCGGGTTCGATCCGTCCCCGCCGGGGGTCCGGTGAGCATCGCCCGCCGGCTGGGAGCCGGTGATCGGCATCGAGATCCACGTGCAGCTCTCGACCCGCACGAAGATGTTCTGCGGTTGCGAGCTGAGCTTCGGCGACCCGCCCAACACGCACACCTGCCCGGTCTGCCTCGCGCACCCGGGCGCGCTGCCCGTGCTCAACGCCGAGGCCGTGCGCCTGGCGGTCATCACCGGACTGGCGCTGGGCTGCGAGATCGCCCCCCGGTCGGAGTTCCACCGCAAGAACTACTTCTATCCGGACTCCTCGAAGGCGTACCAGATCTCCCAGTACGACCAGCCGATCTGCGTCGGCGGACGGGTCGGCGTACTGACCCCCGACGGCGAGTTCGCGGTCGGGATCACGCGCGCCCACCTCGAGGAGGACGCCGCCAAGCTCGTCCACGTGGGGGCCGACGGCCGCCGGGCGGGCGCCGAGAGCTCGGGCGTCGACTTCAACCGGGGCGGCACCCCGCTGCTCGAGATCGTGACCGAACCCGACCTGCGCACGTCCGCCCAGGCCGGCGCCTTCCTGCGGCAGCTCCGCGCGACCCTGCGCAGCCTCGGCGTGAGCGACTGCAACATGGAGGAGGGCTCCATGCGGGCCGACGCCAACGTGAGCGTCCGCCGTGTCGGCACGACGGGTCTCGGCACGAAGACCGAGCTCAAGAACATGAACAGCTTCCGGTTCCTCGAGCGGGGCATCGACGCCGAGGTCGCCCGTCAGGTCGCCATCCTGGAGGACGGCGGCCACGTCGCGCAGGAGACCCTGCACTTCGATCCCGAGACCGGCGACATCCACTCCCTCCGCAGCAAGGAGGAGGCGCACGACTACCGCTACTTCCCCGAGCCGGACCTGGTCGACGTGGTGCCCGACCGCGCCTGGGTCGAGGGGCTGCGGGCGGCCCTTCCCGAGGTCCCCGCCGATCGCCGCCGCCGCTGGATGAGCTCGCTCGGCCTCGGCTTCGAGGACGCCGAGGTGCTGTCCGAGCCGGCCGAGCTCGCCGACTACTTCGAGCAGGTGGCGGCGGCGTCCGACCCCCGGTCGGCCGCCAACTGGGTCCGCGGCGAGCTGCGCGCCCAGCTGCGCGAGCGCGGACAGGAGCCCTGGGAGAGCCTCGTGACCCCGGCCCACCTGGCCGAGCTGATCTCCCTCATCGACGACCGCACCCTCTCGACGCCGCTCGCGAAGGAGGTGCTCTCCCAGGTCGCCGCGTCCGGGTCGGCTCCGCGGGCGGTGGTGGAGGAGCGCGGCCTCGGCCAGATATCCGACGAGGGCGAGCTGGTCGCGCTGGTCGAGCGGCTGATCGCCGAGAACCCCGCCCAGGCCGAGCAACTGCGCGGCGGTAAGGACAAGCTCGTCGGGTTCTTCGTCGGTCAGGCGATGAAGGCGACCGGCGGCCGGGCCGATCCGGCGCGCGTGGGCGAGCTGGTGCGGGAGCAGGCCGGGCAGGGCTGACGCGCCGGCCCCGGGCCGGGGCTCACGCCCGCGGCAGGCGTACCTCGAGCAGCGCGCCGCGGCGCGAGGGCAGGGCGCGCAGGCTGCCGCCCCAGTGCTCGGCGGTGGCGCGGGCGATCGGCAGGCCGAGGCCGGCGCCCGGCGAGCCGCGGCGATCCGGGGCCCGGTAGAACCGGTCGAAGACCCGCTCGCGGTCGGCCTCGGCGATCCCGGCCCCGTCGTCGCAGACGCGCACGACCGCCTCGGCGCCCTCCACCGCGACCTCGACCGACACCGCCCCGCCGTGGCGCCGGCCGTTGTCGACCAGGTTCACCAGCATGCCGCGGAGCGCCGCCCGGTCGCCGGTGACGACCGCCCCGGGCGCGAGCCGCACGCACTCGTCCTCGGCGGCGATGTCGCCGACGATCTCCCCGAGATCGACCCGCTCGGGCTCGGCGTCGCCCCCGTCGACGCGGGCCAGCCCGAGCAGACCCGCCACGAGGTGGTCCATCCGGTCGACCGACCGCGCCATGTCGGAGAGCGCCGCGGCGCGCTCGGCGGGCGGGGGGTCGTGTGCCTGCAGCGTCTCGATCTCCCCGCGCAGCGCGGTGAGCGGGGTGCGGATCTCGTGCGAGGCGTCGGCCGCGAAGCGCCGCTGCTCGGCGACCGTGGCCCGCAGCCGGGTCTGGGCGGCCTCGAGTCGCACGAGCATGCGGTTGATGGCCCGCGCGAGCCCCCCGACCTCGTCCGCCCGGCCCTCGGGGACGCGCAGGGATGGATCCTCGCTGTCGGCGACGACCTCGGCGGCGCGGCGGGCGGCGGTCAGCGGCCGCAGGGCGCCGCGCGAGATCGCGAACGTCAGCCCGGTCGCGAGCAGGGCGGTGAGGGTGGCGGCGACGGCGAGCCCGAGCGCGACCTCGTCGAGCGTCTCCTCGACGTCGGTCAGCGGACGGGCCACGACCAGGCTGCGTCGCACGCCGTCGCCCCCCGCCGGGAGCGCGGTGACGAGCAGCCGGAAGCGCTCGCCGTCCCGGGTGATCGTGCGCGGCCCCCCCGGAGCGGGGCCGCCCGCGGGCTCCACCTCGATCCGCGTCGCGGCGTCGTCGGCGTCGTCGCCGACCGGCGCGAGCGGGCCGGTGTCCGGCACGGGAGCGACGGCTCGCGGGGCTCCCGGGTCGGCACCCGTCAGCTCGCGGGTGACCCGGGCGGCCGTGTCGCGCAGGGAGCTGTCGAGACGGTCGCGCGCGCGCTCCGAGATCAGGTGGTAGGCGCCGAATGCGAACAGCGTGACCGCGGCCAGCACCGCGGCGCCCGCGGCGAGGGCGATGCGGGTCCGGAGCCGCATCAGAGCTCCGGGGCGCGGCGCAGCACGAACCCGACCCCGCGCACGGTGTGGATGATGCGGGGCTCCCCGTCCTCCTCCAGCTTGCGGCGCAGATAGCCGACGTAGACGTCGAGCGCGTTGCTCTCCACCGCCGACGCGTAGCCCCAGGCCTCGGTCATCAGGCGCTCCCGCGACATCACCGCCTCGGGGTTGTCGAGCAGCAGCGCCAGCAGGTCGAACTCGCGCCGGGTCAGCGCGATCGGGCGGGCGCCCCGCCGCACCTCGCGGGTGCCGGGGTCGAGGTGAAGGTCGTCGAAGCTCAGGGCCCCTCCGGGCTCCCCGGTGCGCGAGCGGCGCAGCAGCGCCCGCACCCGCGCCACCAGCTCGACCGTCGAGAACGGCTTGACGAGGTAGTCGTCGGCGCCGGCCTCCAGACCGCCGACACGGTCCGACACGGTGTCGCGGGCGGTCACCATGATGATCGGCAGGTGCTCACCCGACGCGCGCAGGCGGCGGCAGACCTCGACGCCGTCGTCGTCGGGCAGCAGCAGGTCGAGCAGCAGCAGGTCGGGGGGGTCGGCGCGGATGCGCGCCATGGCGGTCGCCGCGTCGCCGGCGGCCGCCACCTCGAAGCCCTCGTAGGCGAGGGCCCGGGTCAGCATCGCCCGCACCTGCGGGTCGTCCTCCACCACGAGGAGCCGTCCGTCCATCGCCCAAGGGTAGACCCCGGCGCCGCGCGGGCCGGGCCGGGACGGGCGCGTCGGGTATGCTGCCCGGCCGTGAAGCACACCCTCTCCGTCCTGGTCGAGAACAAGCCGGGAGTCCTGTCCCGCGTCGCCGGTCTCTTCACCCGTCGCGGGTACAACATCGACTCCCTGGCCGTCAGCCCCACCGAGGACCCGCACACGTCGCGGATGACCATCGCGGTCGATGCGAGCCGGTTCCCGGTCGAGCAGATGACGAAGCAGCTCGACAAGCTCATCAACGTGATCAAGATCCGCGACATGGACCCGGGCAACATGGTGTCCCGGGAGCTCGCGCTGATGAAGGTCGCCGCCGATGCGCGCACCCGCAGCGAGGTCATCCAGCTCGTCGAGATCTTCGAGGCCCGCATCATCGACGTGACGCCCGAGTCCCTCACCGTCCAGGTGACCGGCGAGTCCGACGAGCTGATCAACTTCGAGCAGCTCCTGCGCCCGTTCGGGCTGATCGAGCTCGTGAAGACCGGCGTCGTCGCGCTCGGGCGCGGCTCGTCGGCCACCTAGCCCACCCGGGCACCCCTCCGACCCACCACCGCACCCGGAGCCGCACCGTGCCGATGTTCTACGACGACGACGCCGACCTCGACCTGCTGGGCGGCATGACCGTGGCCGTCATCGGCTACGGGAGCCAGGGTCACGCCCACGCGCTCAACCTCCGCGACTCGGGGGTGTCGGTGGTCGTGGGCCTGCGCGAGTCGTCGTCGTCGGTCGCCGCGGCGCGCGAGGAGGGCCTCGAGGTGCTCTCGCCGGCCGACGCGGCTGCGAAGGGCGACCTCGTCATGATCCTCGCGCCCGACGAGTTCCAGGCGCAGATCTACCGCGAGCAGATCGCACCCGGACTGGTCGAGGGCAACGCCCTGCTGTTCGCCCACGGCTTCGCCGTGCACTTCGGCCAGGTGCCGCTGGCGCCGGGGATCGACGTCATCATGTGCGCGCCCAAGGGCCCCGGCCACCTGGTGCGCCGCACCTACGCGGAGGGCGCGGGCACGCCCGGCCTGATCGCCGTCGCCCAGGACGCGAGCGGCCGCGCGATGTCCCTCGCGCTGGCGTACGCCAAGGGCATCGGCTGCACGCGCGCGGGCGTCATCGAGACCACGTTCGCCGAGGAGACCGAGACCGACCTCTTCGGTGAGCAGGCCGTGCTCTGCGGCGGGCTCAGCGAGCTCGTGCGGGCCGGGTTCGACACCCTCGTCGAGGCGGGCTACAACCCCGACCTCGCCTACTTCGAGTGCCTGCACGAGCTCAAGCTGATCGTCGACCTGATGTACGAGAAGGGCATCAGCGGCATGCGCTACTCGATCTCGAACACGGCCGAGTACGGCGATCTCACGCGCGGCCGCCGCATCATCACCGACGAGACCCGCGCCGAGATGCGCAAGATCCTCCACGAGATCCAGACGGGTCAGTTCGCGAAGGAGTGGCTCACCGAGAACCAGGTCGGCCGCCCGACCTTCAACGCCATCGCCCGCCGCGACGCCGACCACCAGGTCGAGGAGGTCGGCCGCCGGCTGCGGGGCATGATGAGCTGGATCGACACGGAGTTCTCGAACTGAGCGCCCCCGAGACCCTCGCGCGGGCCGACCTGCGCGTACTCGTCTGCGAGAAGATCGCCGACGCCGGCGTCGCCCACCTGTCGAGCCTGTTCTCCGTCGATCTCGGCCTCGACTGGTCGAAGGAGGAGCTCGCCGACCGCATCGCCGCGTACGACGCGATCGTCGTGCGCAGCGCCACGAAGGTCACCGCCGACCTGATCGCCCGCGCCGACCGGCTGAAGGTCGTCGGCCGCGCCGGCACCGGCGTCGACAACGTCGAACGTCCCGGCGGCCACCCGCCGCGGCATCGTCGTCTGCAACGCCGCGGGCTCGAACGCCCTGTCGGCCGCCGAGCACGCGATCGCGCTGATGCTCTCCCAGGCGCGCAACATCCCGCAGGCCCACTCGAGCCTCGTGCAGGGCCGATGGGAGCGCTCGAGGTTCGGCGGCATCGAGGTCACCGGCAAGACGCTCGGCGTCGTCGGGTTCGGCCGCATCGGCCAGATGGTCGCCGAGCGCGCGAAGGGGCTGGGGATGAACGTGATCGCCTACGACCCCCTCGTCGCGGAAGGCCGGTACCGCGAGCTCGGCGTCGACAAGGCCGAGACGCCCGCCGACCTCTACGCGGTCAGCGACTTCATCACGCTCCACCTCGCCTCGACGCCCGAGACGAAGGACTTCGTCAGCACCGAGGCGTTCGCGGCGATGAAGAAGGGCGCCCGGCTCATCAACGCGGCCCGCGGCGACGTGGTCGACACCGACGCCCTCGTCGCGGCCCTCGAATCCGGCCACCTCGGCGGCGCCGGCATCGACGTGTTCCCGACGGAGCCGACGACCGAGAGCCCCCTGTTCGGGCTGCCGGGCGTGGTCGTCACCCCGCACCTGGGGGCGTCGACCGAGGAGGCCCAGGACCGGGCGGGCGTCGTGGTCGCCGAGCAGGTCGCGGCGGCCCTCACGGGAGGCGTCGTCACGTCGGCGGTGAACCTCCCGGCTCTCGGCCCCGAGGCCCTCGCGGTGCTCGGCCCGTTCCTGCCCCTCGCGCGGCAGCTCGGCCAGCTCGTCACGGTCCTCGCCGGCGGCGTGGCGCCGCTGGAGATCTCCTACGAGGGCGACCTGGCGACGCTCGACACGCGCATCCTCACCTCCGCCGTCCTGGCGGGGGTCCTGCACGGGCGCATCGACGAGGCCGTCAACGTCGTCAACGCCTCCTCCCTCGCGGCGGAGCGCGGCATCGAGTGGTCCGAGATCACGATCCCCCGGGCCCGGGACTACACGAACCGGCTGTCGCTGCGGGCCGGCGACGTCAGCCTGAGCGGCACGACGGTCGGCACCACCTCCCGTCCGCGCCTCGTCTCGGCGTTCGGTCAGGACATCGACATCGAGCTGGCCCCGCACATCGGCCTGTTCCGCTACCTCGACATCCCCGGCCAGATCGGCCGCGTCGGCACGATCCTCGGCCTGGCGAACGTGAACATCGCCTCGATGGCCGTCTCGCGCTCGCGCGCCGAGGGCGGCGCCGTCATGGCCGTGACGGTCGACTCCCCGGTCTCCGAGCAGACGGCGCGCGAGATCGCCGGCGTCGACGGCTTCGACCAGGTCTGGTTCGCCGCGCTCGACGTCGACTAGCGACCCCGGGGGCCGCTGCCCGGACCGTAGAGGTCGGGGACGACCTCCAGGCGGCGCGAGGCGATCGACAGCCGCCCGGGCCGGGCCGCGACGGCCCAGGTGATCCGCGCCCGGCGGAGGTCCCCGGCCAGTGGGTCGGGGTCGGACGGCTCCCGGGGGATCGTGAAGGTGACGTGCGTGCCGTCCGCGAGCGCCTCGATCGTCCGGGTGTCGGAGTGGAGCAGGCCCTCGACGTCGGGCTCGATCCGGACGTCGCGCGCGGCCGGCCTCAGGGCCGCAGGACCACCGGCGTCTGCACGAGGCACTCGAGGGAGCCGTCCTTCGCCGACTCCGCCCGCGCCTCGAGCATCACCCGCGTGCCGGGCGGGGTGCCGGCCGGCACGGCGAGGGTGCCGCGCCAGCGGCCCGGGACCAGGTAGCCCGAGAAGTCCGGCCGGAAGGTGCCCTCGGTCGCGATCAGCCCCCGCTCGGCCAGGGTCGCCGCGCCGGCGCCCGCGGCGCGCAGGGAGAGCACCAGGCCGTGCTCGAAGAGAGGCTCCCGCTCGAGGCCGCGCGCCCGGACGCCCGACCTGGCGCTCCACCGGCTCAACCGCAGGCAGCCGTCGTCGAGTCTCCGCGCCCGGGCCGAGGTGGTCGCCCGCCAGAGCCGGATCACGAGGCGCGTGCGCGATCCGTCGACCGCGTACGAGACGAACTTGTGGAGGCCGGCCGTCCCGCGCAGCACCACGAGCACCGAGCCCGGGCGTCGCACCAGTCGCGCGGTCACGCCCGCGCGCGTCACGGTGACCGGCCGCGCGGTGATGCCGCGGCCGTTGACCCTGACGATGGCGCGCCCGTCCCCGGCCCGGGGGTCGACGGCATCGACCTCGCGCTCGAACGCGGTCAGGACGCCCCCGGAGAAGGGGACCACGACCTGCACGTATGCGGGCCGGCCGGTCGGGGTGACGCCGGTGGCCGTCAGCGCGGCCGTCGCGCCCGCGGGGACGACGGCCGCGACGGCGGCGACGCCCGTCAGGCAGACGAGACGTGCGGATCGGCCCATGCGCCCAGGATCCGTCGCTGCCGGCCGACGTGTCAATGCCGGTCGTTTGCCCGTCTCCGCCCGCGTCGGTATCCTGCCCGGCATGCTCATGGACGTCGCGCACATCATGCTGCCGTCGCGCGACCTCCTGTGGCTTCGTGGGCTCCTCCCCCGGTAGGGGGAGCTTGCCGACACCCACGCCCGGATGCGCCGGGCCCCGAATGCCCTCGAAGCCCATTCGTGAGGAGTCGCCTCCGTGACCGAGCATGAGCAGCCCGCAGCGCCGCACGACCCCGAGCAGCGCGTCGTCTTCTTCGACACCACCCTCCGGGACGGTGAGCAGGCCCCCGGCATCACGCTGAACACGCGCGAGAAGGTCGAGATCGCCCAGCAGCTGGCCCGTCTCGGCGTCGACGTGATCGAGGCCGGGTTCCCGATCGCCTCCCCCGGCGACTTCGAGGGCGTCCGCGCCGTGGCGCAGGAGGTCCCCGGCGTCGTGGTCGCCGGCCTCGCGCGTGCCGGCGAGCGCGACGTGACCGCGGCCGGCGAGGCCGTGACCGGGGCCGAGCGCCCGCGCATCCACACCTTCATCGCGACCAGCGACATCCACCTGACGTACAAGCTCAAGATGAGCCGCGACCAGGTGCTCGACGCCGCGACCCGCGCCGTCCGCCTGGCCCGCACCATGGTGGACGACGTCGAGTTCTCGTGCGAGGACGCGACCCGGTCGGACGTCGGGTTCGTGGCCGAGGTGGTCGGCGCGGCCATCGCCGAGGGCGCGACGACGATCAACATCCCCGACACGGTCGGCTACACCATGCCGACCGAGTTCCAGCGCTTCCTGCTCGACCTCTACGAGCGCTGCCCGGCCCTGCGCGACGTGACCCTGTCGGTGCACTGCCACGACGATCTCGGCCTCGCCGTCGCCAACTCCCTGTCCGGCATCCAGGTGGGCGCCCGCCAGGTCGAGGGGTGCATCAACGGCATCGGGGAGAGGGCGGGCAACGCCAGCATCGAGGAGCTGGCGATGATCCTGCGCACCCGCGCCGACGCCCTCGGGGGCCTGTGGTGCGGCATCAACACGCCCGAGATCACGCGCACGAGCAAGATGGTCAGCCGCATGACCGGCTACGTCGTGCAGCCGAACAAGGCGATCGTGGGCCGCAACGCGTTCGCGCACGAGGCGGGCATCCATCAGCACGGGGTTCTCAGCAATCCCCTGACCTACGAGATCATGGACTTCGCCTCGGTCGGTCTCGCCCAGAGCGAGATCGTGCTGGGCAAGCACTCGGGTCGCCACGCGCTGCGCAACGCCCTCGTCGAGATGGGCTACGAGCTCGACAAGGACGAGCTCGACCAGGCGTTCGCGCGCTTCAAGGCCCTCGCCGATCGCAAGGGCCGCATCTCGGCCGCCGACCTCGAGGCGATCGTGGGCGACGAGATGAGGGTCGAGAGCGCCGACGAGGGCTTCGCGCTCGCCGAGCTCCACTTCGCGGGGGCGACGGGGGAGACCCCCCACGCCCGCGTCGTGGTGGTCGATCCGGGGGGCAGCCGGCGGGAGGCCGAGGCGGACGGTGACGGGCCGGTCGACGCGCTGATGAAGGCGATCGACGCGGCGGTCGGCACGACCGGCGTGCTCGTGGAGTACAACGTCTCGGCGGTGACGAGCGGCAGGGACGCGCTGGGCGAGGCGCGCGTGGTGTGCGAGATCGGCGGGCGCAGGTTCGCCGGTCAGTCGGTCTCGACCGATGTCCTGGAGGCGAGCGCCATCGCCTACGTACGAGCGGTCAACGCGAGCCGGCACGCCGAGCACGGCGAGCGCGTCACGGCGGGAGGAGTCTGATGGCGGGTAGGACGCTGTTCCAGAAGGTGTGGGACGACCACGTCGTGAGGGCGGCCGACGCGTCGGGCCCCGCGATCCTGTTCGTCGACCTCCACCTCGTGCACGAGGTGACCTCGCCGCAGGCGTTCGACGGGCTCCGGCTCGCGGGCCGCCGCGTCCGGCGGCCCGATCGGACCCTGGCGACGGTCGACCACAACGTCCCGACCATCGGCCGCGCGGCCGGCATCGCCGACCCGCTCTCGAGGGCGCAGATCGAGGCGCTCGAGCGCAACGCCGCCGAGTTCGGCATCCCGCTGTTCTCGCTGCGCAGCGCGCGGCAGGGCATCGTCCACATCATCGGGCCGGAGCTCGGGGTGACCCAGCCCGGCATGACGATCGTGTGCGGCGACAGCCACACCTCGACGCACGGCGCCTTCGGGGCGCTCGCCTTCGGCATCGGCACCAGCGAGGTCGAGCACGTGCTGGCCACGCAGACCCTGACCCAGGGCCCACCGCGCACGATGCGCATCAACATCGAGGGCCAGGTCGGCCTCGGCGTCGGGGCGAAGGACCTCATCCTCGGCACGATCGGCCAGATCGGCGTCGCCGGCGCGCAGGGGCACGTCATCGAGTACGCCGGGTCGGCGATCCGGGCGCTCTCGATGGAGGGCCGCATGACGGTCTGCAACATGTCGATCGAGGGCGGCGCCCGCGCCGGCATGATCGCCCCCGACGAGACCACCTTCGCGTGGCTCGAGAACCGGCCGGGGGCGCCCCGCGAGTACGCCGCCGCCGTCGAGCGCTGGCGCGAGCTGCCGACCGACTGGGACGCGCGCTTCGACATGGAGGTGCAGGTCGACGCGGCGGCCCTCGCGCCCCAGGTGACGTGGGGCACCAATCCCGGGATGGTCGTGCCGGTCACCGGCCGGGTGCCGACCCCCGACGACTTCGACGACGCCTCCGACCGCGACGGCGTCCAGCGGGCTCTCGAGTACATGGGCCTCCAGGGCGGCGAGGCGATCGAGGACATCGCCGTCGACACCGTCTTCATCGGCTCGTGCACCAACGGCCGCCTGCCCGACCTGCGCGCGGCCGCCGACGTCGTGCGCGGTCGCCGCGTCGCCGACTCGGTGCGCGCGATGGTCGTGCCGGGCTCGATGCAGGTGAAGGCCGAGGCCGAGGCCGAGGGCCTGCACGAGATCTTCCGCGCGGCGGGCTTCGAGTGGCGCGACGCCGGCTGCTCGATGTGCCTCGCGATGAACGACGACATCCTGCAGCCCGGCGAGCGGTGCGCCTCGACCAGCAACCGCAACTTCGAGGGGCGCCAGGGCAAGGGCGGCCGCACCCACCTCGTCAGCCCCCCGATGGCCGCCGCCGCGGCGATCGCCGGGCACCTGGTGGACGTGCGCGCATTCGATCCCGACGCGGTGGAGGCGGTGGCCTAAATGGACGCGTTCACGAGGGTGGAGGGCGTCATGTGCCCGATCGACCGGGCCGACGTCGATACCGACCAGATCATCCCCAAGCAGTTCCTCAAGCGCATCGAGCGCACCGGCTTCGGCGAGTTCCTGTTCTGGGACTGGCGCGGCGAGCCGGGCTTCCCGCTCGAGCGGCCCGAGTACGCGGGCGCGCCGATCCTGGTGGCGGGCCGCAACTTCGGCTGCGGATCGTCGCGTGAGCACGCGCCCTGGGCGCTCGAGGATCACGGCTTCCGCGTCGTCATCGCGCCGAGCTTCGCGGACATCTTCCGCACCAACTGCACCAAGATCGGGCTGCTGCCGGTGCAGCTCCCCGACGCCGACGTGCGCGTGCTCATGGAGCAGGCCGCGGGCGAGCCGGGCTGCACGGCGGCCGTCGACCTCGAGCGGCAGGTCGTCATCGCCGCCGACGGACGGGAGTTCCCCTTCGAGATCGACGCGGTCATCCGCGAGCGACTCCTCAATGGGTGGGACGACATCGCGATCACCCTCACCCACGCCGACGAGATATCGGCCTACGAGGCCGAGCGCGAGCGCGAGGGGCCGGTCACCACCCCCTTCGCCTGACCGGGGGGGGTCCGGTGGCCGACGACGTCCTCCACCTCGACGTCCGCGAGGACGTCGCGGACATGGCCGCGCAGGTCGGCATGTCCGGCATGGAGGCGCGGTTCCCGACCCGTGACCTCGGCGTCGCCGGGTCGGCTCCCAGCTATCAGCGGCTCGACCCGGTGTGCGCCAGCCCCCCGGCCACCGCCACACCTCCCAGGAGGAGGTCTACGTGGTGGTCGAGGGCGGCGGCCGGGCGGCCGTCGGCGACGGGGTGGTCGAGCTGCGCGCCTGGGACGCCCTCCCGGTGCCGGGCCCGACGTGGCGCTGCTTCGAGGCGGGCGACGAGGGGCTGGCCTTCATCGCCGTCGGCGCACCGCCGATGGGCGACCCGCACGCGGAGTCGGGGATGCGCGAGGGCTGGTGGGCGGCCTGATCCGAGTGCCGCCCGGGGTGGGGCGGACCGGCCCCGAGGAGCCATCGCCCCTCGCGGAACCACCGGCGCATCGTGCGCACGGTGGGCAGCACGCCGTCGCCGCACCGGGCGCCGCCTCTGATCCGGCGGATCACGGCTCCCGGCGCCTCGCCGGCCGCGAACGCCGCCTCTGCCGCCGCCCGCAGGGCCGGCCACGAGTACGACCCCGGTCGCGGCCGCTCGGCAGCCGACACCCGCAACCTCCGCAGGTGGATGTCCAGCGCCCGCGACCGCCGGCGCGTCAGGCACCCCGACGACCGCCACACGTGCATGAGCGAGGCCACGAGGTCCCGCCCGCCCCGCCGCGCCTGGAACCCGACCGACCGGTGGTCCTGGCACAGCCAGACGCGGACGCCGCACGGCAGGTGCAGCTCGGCCCGCCCGCCCACCCCCGCGCCGACGCAGATCGCACACGCGGGCAGCGAGCCGAGACGCTCTCCCTTGTACAAGCTCCTGGCCACCCCTCGACCCTGACGACCTGAGACGCGCTCGTGATCCCCGAAGGCGAACGCGTCCGTGACGTCTCCGTCGCCCGCCCCGCCTCCGTCTCCGTCGCAAATGGACCCCGCCGCGAGGTCCATTCGGACCCGGCCGGGCGGCGGCGCCCGCCAGGCGCCGACGCGAACCCCGCCCGGTCCTGCTCCATTCGGGACGGGCGTCGAGGTCCATTCGCTCGGGGATAGGGGACCCCGCCTGCGCCGACGCGAACCGTCGTCCGGACCGCACATTCGGACCCGCCGCCGAGGTCCATTCGCACAAACAGGGGGGGAGGGGGCCGCACGACGACCCGCTCCCGGGCACGCCGCCGGCGCCGGCCCGTTACGCTCCCTCGCCGTCCGGGGGTCGTCGAGGAGGGTGTCGTGCCAGAGGTGTCCGTAGCGCTGCTGCCGGGTGACGGGATCGGCCCCGAGGTGATCGCCGAGGCCCGCCGCGTCGTCGATGCGGTCGCCCCCCAGCACGGGCTGACCATCTCCTGGCACGCGCACCTCGTGGGCGGGGCGTCGATCGACGAGAGCGGGACCGCCCTGACCGACGATGTGCTCGCGGCGTGCGCGGGCTCCGATGCCGTGATGCTCGGGGCGGTGGGCGGCCCGAAGTGGGACACCACCGACCCCTCCAAGCCGCGCCCCGAGCAGGGGCTGCTCGGCCTGCGATCGGGCCTCGGCCTCTACGCCAACCTGCGCCCGGTGCGTCCGTGGCCGGCCCTCTACGACGCCAGCCCCCTGCGCCGCGAGCGCATCGAGGGCACCGACCTCCTCGTGGTGCGCGAGCTGACCGGCGGCCTCTACTTCGGCGAGCGGGGGCGCGAGCCCGAGCGGGCCTTCGACACCTGCGTCTACACCACCGAGGAGGTGTCCCGGCTCGCCGAGTGGGGTTTCCGGGCGGCCGCCGGGCGGCGGGGCAAGGTGACCTCGGTGGACAAGGCCAACGTGCTCGAGACCTCGCGCCTGTGGCGGGAGGTCGTGATCGGCGTGGCGGAGGGGCACCCGGACGTCGAGCTCGAGCACATGCTCGTCGACAACGCCGCGATGCAGCTCGTCAGCCGGCCCGCCGACTTCGACGTCATCGTCACCGAGAACCTCTTCGGCGACATCCTCTCGGACGAGGCCGCCATGATCACGGGGTCGATCGGGATGCTCCCGTCCGCCAGCCTCGGCCCCGGCACCCTCGGCATGTACGAGCCGGTGCACGGCTCGGCGCCCGACATCGCGGGCCGCGGGGTCGCCAACCCGATCGCGACGGTCCTCTCGGCCGCCATGATGCTGCGCTACTCGCTCGGCGCCCCCGAGGCCGCCGACCGCCTCGACGCCGCCGTTGACACCGTGCTCGCCGCCGGCCACCGGCCCCCCGACCTCGGCGGGTCGCTGGGCACCCGCGAGATCGGCGACCTGCTGCTGTCGGCCCTGGGATAGGACCGGCGGATGGGCGAGGTGCCGGGGTGGGAGGGCCGCTTCTTCGAGGACTTCGCGGTCGGGGACGTCTACGTCCACCGCCTCGGCCGGACGGTGCTCCCCACCGACAACGCCTGGTTCACGCTCCTGACCCAGAACACCGCGCCGATCCACTTCGACGCGCACTATGCGGCGGGCACCGAGTTCGGCCGCCCGCTGGTCGATTCGACCTTCACGCTCGCGCTGGTCACCGGCCAGAGCGTCTCCGACGTCTCGCAGAACGTGATCGCCAACCTCGGATGGGACGACGTGCGCCTACCCGCGCCGGTCTACGAGGGCGACACGATCTACTCCGAGAGCGAGGTGCTCGCGGTGCGTGCCTCGCGGTCCCGCCCGGGGGCGGGCATCGTCACGGTGCGGACGACCGGCTCCAACCAGGAGGGGGTCGTCGTCATCACCTTCACCCGCACCGTCATGGTCCACCGGCGCGGCCACGGCCCGGCGGGCCGGCGCCCCCGGCCGTCTCCGCCCCCTGGACCGGCCCGGTAACCTCTACCGATCGGCCGGGCCCGCGAGGAGGACCCGTGCCGTCGTCGCGGAGGACCGTGGAATGCAGGAAGCCGAGAAGATCTGGATGAACGGCGAGCTGGTCGACTGGCCGGACGCGCGCGTGCACGTCCTGTCGCACGGCCTGCACTACGGCACCACCGTGTTCGAGGGCATCCGCTCGTACGACGCAGAGGGCGGCACCGCCGTCTTCCGCCTCGACGACCACCTCGCCCGGCTCGAGCGCTCGGCGGCGATGTACCACATGCCCATGCCGTACACGCGCGAGGAGATGCGGGCCGCCGTCCACCAGGTCATCTCGTCGAACGATCTCGGCGGCTGCTACATCCGCCCGATCGTGCTGCGCGGCTACGGCACGATGGGTCTCTTCCCGCTCGAGGCGCCGGTCGACGTCGCCGTCGCGGCATGGCCGTGGGGCGCCTACCTCGGCGAGGACGGCCTTCGCACGGGCATCCGCGCCAAGATCTCGAGCTGGCGGCGCATCGGCTCCACGACCATCCCGGCGACGGCGAAGGCCGGCGGCCAGTACCTCAACTCGATCCTCGCCAAGATCGAGACCCACAAGGCCGGCTACCAGGAGGCGCTCCTCCTCAACGAGGCCGGCTACGTCGCAGACGGATCGGGCGAGAACCTCTTCCTCGTGCGCGACGGCGTGCTCATCACCCCGCCGGTCCAGGCGTCGATCCTCGAGGGCATCACGCGGGCCAGCATCATGACCCTCGCCGCCGACGAGGGCATCCCGGTGCTCGAGCGGGAGGTCGCCCGCGGCGAGCTCTACACCGCCGACGAGGTCTTCATCACGGGCACCGCCGCCGAGGTCTGCCCGGTCAACGAGGTCGACGACCACCCGCTCGGTCCCCCCGGGCCGATCACCCGTCGCCTGCAGGACCGGTTCTTCGCCGCGACCGAGGGGCGCGACCCCCGCTCGCAGCAGTGGCTCGACTACGTGGGCGCCCCGGCGCCGACCGCCTGAGCACCGTGGCCGAGCGCGTCCACATCTACGACACCACGCTGCGCGACGGCATGCAGCGCGAGGGCCTCAGCCTGTCGGTGGGCGAGCAGCTGCAGGTGGCCGTGCGGCTGGCCGCGTTCGGGGTCGAGTACCTCGAGGCCGGCTTCCCGGCGAGCAACCCCAAGTACGGCGAGCTGTTCGGTCTGCTCGAGCGGGAGGACCTCGGCGCGACGCGCCTGGCCGCCTTCGGCATGACCCGCCGGCGCGGCGCCGCCCCCGGCGACGACCCCTCGATGCGCGGCCTGGCCGCCAGCTTCGCCCCGGTCATCACGGTCGTCGGCAAGACCTGGGATCTCCACATCGAGAAGGTCACCCGCGTCTCCCGCGAGGAGAACCTGCGGATGATCGAGGAGTCGGTCGCCTTCCTGGTGGCCGAGGGCAAGGAGGTCGTCTACGACGCCGAGCACTTCTTCGACGCCTACGACGCCCACCCCGGGTACGCGCTCGACTGCCTGCGCGCGGCCGAGGCGGGCGGCGCCTCCTGGATCACCCCGTGCGACACGAACGGGGCGACCCTGCCGACCCGCGTCGCCACCGTGATGCGCGAGGTGCGCGCGGCCCTCCCGTCGGCCGCGCTCGGCATCCACACGCACAACGACGCCGAGTGCGCGGTCGCCAACAGCCTCGCGGCGGTCAACGAGGGCGCGCGGCTCGTGCAGGGCACGGTCAACGGCTACGGCGAGCGGTGCGGCAACGCCAACCTGGTCTCGATCATCCCCGCGCTGACGATCAAGATGGGCTACGACGTGCTCGAGCCCGAGCGCCTCGCCGAGCTCACCTCGCTCAGCAACTTCGTCGCCGAGACCGCCAACCTGCAGCCCGACAGCTGGGCGCCCTACGTCGGGCTCAACGCGTTCGCCCACAAGGGCGGCATGCACCAGCAGGGCATGAACGCCGACGCGCGCTCCTACGAGCACATCGACCCCGCCAGCGTCGGCAACGGGCGCCGCGTGCTGGTCTCCGAGCTCTCCGGCCGGGGCACCATCGTGGCCAAGGCGCGCGAGCTCGGCATCGACGTCGAGGACGACCCGTCGCGCATCCCCGCGATCCTCGCCCGGCTGAAGGACCTCGAGCACCGCGGGTACCACTTCGAGGTGGCCGATGGCTCGTTCGAGCTCATGATCGAGCGCGAGACCGGCGTCTACGAGCCGCTCTTCCTGCTCGAGAGCTTCCGCGTCATCACCGAGAAGCGCGCGGACGGCCGGGTCGAGACCGAGGCCACGGTCAAGGTGACCCACGACGGCGAGCGCCTGGTCGCCACGGCCGAGGGCAACGGCCCCGTCAACGCCCTCGACGCCGCGCTGCGCACGGCCCTCGAGCCGCGCATCCCCGAGCTGGGCGAGATCCGGCTCGTCAACTTCAAGGTCCGCATCCTCGACGAGGCCAGCGGCACGGGCGCGGTCACCCGTGTGCTGCTCGACTCGAGCGACGGCCACGACACCTGGGGAACCATCGGCGTGAGCGAGAACGTCATCGAGGCGTCGTGGGAGGCCCTGCTCGACAGCCTCGAGCACGGCGCGCGGCGGCTCGCGCGCGCGCGGGCGACGGCCGCCGGTTGAGCCCGGACCTGGAGCGCATCCCGCTCGCCAAGCCGGTCATCGGCGACCGTGAGCGCGAACTGGTCGACGAGGTGCTGCGGTCGGGGTGGCTGTCGCTCGGCCCGATGGTGCCCCGCTTCGAGCGCATGTGGGCCGAGCGCATCGGGGTGAGGCACGCCGTCGCGGTGTCGAGCGGCACCGCCGGGCTGCACCTGTGCCTGCACGCCATGGGCCTGGGGCCGGGCGACGAGGTCATCACCTCGTCGTTCTCGTTCGTCGCGTCGGCCAACGCGATCGTGTTCACCGGCGCCACGCCGGTGTTCGCCGAGGTCGACCCGCTCACGTTCAACATGGACCCGGCCGCGGTCGAGGCCGCGATCACGCCGCGCACGAAGGCGATCATGATCGTCAACATCTTCGGCTACCCGGCCGAGGTGCCGGCGCTCGTCGACATCGCCCGGCGCCATGGCCTCGGCCTCGTCGAGGACGCCTGCCAGTCGATCGACGGCGCGCACGACGGCCGCAAGCTCGGCACCTTCGGCCACCCCGCCGTCTACGGCTTCTACGCGAACAAGCAGCTCACGACGGCCGAGGGCGGCGTCGTCCTCACCGACGACGACGACCTCGCCCGCGTGCTCGGCAGCCTGCGCAACCAGGGCCGCTCCGATGACGGCGCCTGGCTGGTGCACTCGCGCCTCGGCTTCAACTACCGCCTCTCCGACGTGCACAGCGCCATCGGCGTGGCCCAGCTCGAGCGCCTCGACGACATGCTCGCCGGCCGGGCCCGCGTGGCCGCCTGGTACCAGGGGCGCATGCGCGACATCGACGGCGTCACGCCCATGTACGAGGGCCCGCAGCCGCGGTCGTGGTTCGTCTACGCGCCGCGGCTCGACCCCGATCTCGTGCGCGATGACGTCATCGGCGAGCTCGACGCGATGGGTGTCTCGGCCAAGCCCTACCTGCCGTGCATCCACCTGCAGCCGTACTACGTGGACGACCACGGCCACCGGCCGGGCGAGTACCCGGTGACCGAGGCGATCAGCGCGTCGACCATCGCGCTGCCGTTCTTCCCCGACATGACCGAGGCCCAGGTGGAGCGCGTGTGCACGTCGCTCGACACCGTCATCCGCGGCCGGCGCGCGCGCGTCGCCGGGGCAGGAGCCCGGGCGGGGGCATGAGCTCGGGCGGGCGCCTCTGGGGCGGGCGCTTCGCCGAGGGGCCGGCCGACGCGTTCGACCGGCTCAACTCGTCGCTCGCGGTCGATCGCCGCCTCTGGCCGCAGGACGTACGCGCCTCGCGCGCCCACGCCCGCATGCTGGGCGCCCAGGGCATCATCCCGGCGGCCGACGCCGCGGCCATCGACGAGGGGCTGGCGCAGATCGCCGACGAGCTCGCGTCGGGCGGGTTCGCGTTCGCCCCGGGCGACGAGGACATCCACACCGCCGTCGAGCGGCGCCTGACCGAGCTGGCGGGCGACGCCGGCCGCCGACTCCACACGGCGCGCAGCCGCAACGACCAGGTGATCACCGACACCCTGCTGCACCTGCGCGAGGCGGCGCAGGGGCAGGTCGCGCCGCTGCGCGCGCTCGCCGACGCGCTGCTCGCACAGGCCGGCGCCCACCTCGACACCCTGCTGCCGGGGTACACCCACAGCCAGCGGGCGCAGCCGGTGCGCCTGGCGCACCACCTGCTCGCGTACGTCTGGATGCTCGACCGCGACCGCGTGCGCCTCGGTCACGCCATCGACGCCACGTTGCGCTGCCCGCTGGGCGCGGGCGCCCTCTCGGGCGTCGGCTTCCCGATCGACCGTGCCCTCACGGCGGCCGAGCTCGGGTTCACCGACGGCCCTGCGCACAACAGCCTCGATGCGGTGGGCAGCCGCGACGCCCTCGTCGACTACCTCCACTTCGCCGCCCAGCTCGGCGTGCACCTCTCGCGGCTCGGGGCCGAGATCGTGACGTGGGCGGGAGACGAGACCGGGTTCGTCGAGCTCGACGACGCCTTCACCTCCGGCTCGTCGATGCTGCCCCAGAAGAAGAACCCGGACGCCGCCGAGCTCGCCCGCGCGAAGGCCCCGCGCCTGACCGCCGACCTCGCCGGCCTGCTCGGCGTGCTGTCGGGCCTGCCGCTCGCCTACAACAAGGACCTGCAGGAGGACAAGGAGTACCTCTTCGACGCCATCGACACGGTCGACCTGCTCCTGCCGGCGCTCACCGGGATGATCGCCGGGGCCACCTTCCGGGCCGACCGGATGGCCGCCGCCGTGACCGGCGGGTTCCTCGCGGCGACCGATCTGGCCGACCACCTCGTCACGCTCGGGTGGCCCTTCCGCCGCGCGCACGAGGCCGTCGGGCGGCTGGTGCGGGCGTGCATCGACGCCGGCGTGGGGCTCGAGGACGCGGGTCGCGGCGAGATCGCGGCGGCGGGCCTGGCCGACGTGGCGATGCCGCCCCTCACGGCCGAGGCCTCGGTCGAGGCCAAGCGGGCGCCCGGCGGGACGGCGCGGGCCGCCGTGGCCGACCAGCTGGCCGCCGCCCGGGCGCAGGTGGCGGCGTGGTGAGCGCCGCCCCGGTCGCCCCGGTCACCGGCGCCCGTCTCGACCGGGCGTTCTTCGCCCGGCCCGCCGGCGAGGTCGCCCCCGACCTCGTCGGGTGCATGCTCACGGTCGCCGGGGTCGGCGGCGTCATCGTCGAGACCGAGCGCTACGAGCAGGACGACCCGGCGTCGCACAGCTTCCGCGGCGCGCGGGGGCGGGCGCGGGTCATGTTCGGGCCCCCGGGCCACCTCTACGTCTACCGCAGCTATGGGCTGCACTGGTGCGTCAACGTGGTCTGCGAGCCCGAGGGCAGAGGGGCCGCCGTGCTGATCCGCGCCCTCGCCCCGGTGCACGGGATCCCCACGATGCGCGCCCGCCGCCGCGGCCTCGACGACCGGCTGCTGTGCGCGGGCCCGGGCCGGCTGTGCTCGGCGCTCGCGATCGACCGGCACCTCGACGGTGCCGACGCGCTCGTGCCGGACGGTCCGGTGGGGCTCTTCGGGCGCGCCGCCCCGGTCGAGCTGCTCGTCGGGCCCCGCATCGGCATCTCCGTGGCCGCCGATCGGCCCTGGCGCTTCGGCCTGGCGGGATCGCGCTACCTGTCGCGGCCGTTCCCCCGATCGTGAACGACGCCGAGCGCCTCGCCGCCCGCGCGGTCAACTGCGTGCCGCCGGGGGCCCTCGCCGGCAAGCTGGCCCTCGGTCGGCCCCTGCGGGTCAAGTTCGGCGTTAACCCGACGGCCCCCGACATCCACCTCGGCCACTCGGTCGCGCTCGGGAAGCTGCGCGAGTTCCAGGATGCGGGTCACGTCGCGGTGCTCATCATCGGCGACTGGACGGCGCGGGTGGGCGACCCGTCGGGACGCACCTCCACCCGGCCCATGCTCAGCGCCGACCAGATCGAGGGCAACGCCGCCTCCTACCGCGAGCAGGCGTTCCGCATCCTCGACCCGGATCGCACCGAGATCCGCGCCAACGGCGAGTGGTTCGAGGGCCTCGGCCTGCAGGAGGTCTTCCGCCTGGCCGGGTCGGCGACGGTCAACCAGCTCCTGCGCCGCAACGACTTCGCCCAGCGCATGGAGGCCGACCAGCCGGTCTCGGTGCTCGAGCTGCTCTATCCGCTGATGCAGGCCTACGACTCGGTGATGGTCCGGGCCGACGTCGAGCTCGGCGGGACGGACCAGCTCTTCAACCTGATGCTCGCCCGCGACATCCAGGCGCACTACGGCATCGATCCGCAGGTCGTGCTGACCATGCCGATCCTGCCGGGGGTCGACGGCGTCCAGAAGATGAGCAAGTCGCTCGCCAACCACATCGGGGTCACCGACCCGCCCGAGGAGCAGTTCGGGCGCACGATGAGCATCCCGGACGGAGCGCTGACCGAGTGGTACCGGCTGCTCGCGCCCGTCGAGCCGCCCCCGACCGGGCCGGCGGTCGCCGACAAG
>OY969782.1:122500-2865460 GCA_963703045.1 Miltoncostaeaceae bacterium
CCGAGCGATCCGTCCGTACGTACCCACACCATTGAGGGGTTCGTCGCGTACGGGGAGCGGGCCGCTCAGTCATGCTGTTCAGTCTTGAGGGATCGCCGCCGGCCTCGTGCCGGCGGAGGTGTCTCGTTTCGGGGCGCGTGCCCGCCGGGAGGCGGCGCGCGCTGCGTACCTTGAAAACTGCATAGCGGCAGTAGGTGTGCTCTATATATCTGGTCAAGATATTAAGGGCACGTGGTGGATGCCTTGGCGTCAGAAGCCGATGAAGGACGTGAACGGCTGCGATAAGCCGCGGTGAGGCGCTGAATAGCCTTTGACCCGCGGATTTCCGAATGGGGAAACCCACGCGTGGTAATGCGCGCGTATCCCCGCCTGAACACATAGGGCGGTGGAAGGTAAGCCGGCGAAGTGACACATCTCAGTAGCCGGAGGAAGAGAAAGAAACCTCGACTCCCTGAGTAGTGGCGAGCGAAATGGGAAGAGCCTAAACCGATCGAGTGCCATGCCTGCGGGCTTAGCTCGGTTCGGGGTTGTAGGAGTGACATGGTCGTCCCGCAGGGCGGCCGGGGAGTTACAAAAGCGTGCGCTAGTCGAGCAGCTTGGAACGGCTGGCTACAAAGGGTAAGAGCCCCGTAGACGGAAGCTCACGCCCTCCCCCGTCACCACCTGAGTAGGGCCGGGCACGGGAAACCCGGTTCGAATCCACGGGGACCACCCCGTAAGGCTAAGTACTCTCTGACGACCGATAGCGAACTAGTACCGTGAGGGAAAGGTGAAAAGTACCCCGGGAGGGGAGTGAAATAGTACCTGAAACCACGTGCCTACAAGCGGTTGGAGCGGACTTCGGTCCGTGACAGCGTGCTTTTTGCATAACGAGCCTGCGAGTTACTCGTATCCGGCGAGGTTAAGGATAACGGAGCCGTAGCGAAAGCGAGTCTGAATAGGGCGCTTTAGTCGGATGCGGTAGACCCGAAACCGAGTGATCTATCCATGGGCAGGTTGAAGCGGGGGTAAGACCTCGTGGAGGACCGAACCCACGTCGGTTGAAAACGGCGGGGATGACCTGTGGATCGGAGTGAAAGGCTAATCAAACTCGGTGATATCTGGTTCTCTCCGAAATATATTTTGGTATAGCCTCCTGCGTTCAGTCGTGGTTGTAAAGCACTGTTTGGCCTAGGGGCCCTACCAGGTTACCGAAGTCAGATAAACTCTGAATGCCACGACTCTAGAGCAGGGGAGTCAGACTGCGGGGGATAAGCTTCGTAGTCGAGAGGGAAACAGCCCAGACCACCAGCTAAGGGCCCCAAGCGCCGGCTAAGTGGAAAACGTTGTGCGAGTGCATAGACAACCAGGATGTTGGCTTAGAGGCAGCCATTCGTCTAAGGAGTGCGTAATAGCTCACTGGTCAAGTGCTCGTGCGCGGATAATGTAACGGGGCTCAAGCCGGCCCCCGAAGCTGTGGGCTTCGTCTTAGGACGGAGCGGTAGGAGAGCGTTCCTCGTGCAGTGAAGCGGCAGCGGTAAGCTCCCGTGGAGCGCGGGGAAGTGAGAATGCAGGCATGAGTAACGAAAGAGGAGTGAGAAACTCCTCCACCGGATGCCCAAGGTTTCCTGAGTAAAGTTAATCTGCTCAGGGTTAGTCGGGACCTAAGCCGAGGCCGACAGGCGTAGGCGATGGACAACAGGTTGATATTCCTGTACCGCGTCTTCCGCGCTATTACCGATGGGGGGACGGGGAAGGGTAGGCGAACCGTGGCGTTGGTAGTCCACGGACAACCCGGTAGGAGGGACCCTAGGAAAATCCGGGGTCCATCAACTCCGAGAGGGGATGTCGGTCGGCGTAAGCCGGCAAGTCGTCGAGCCCATGCCTCCGAGAAAAGCCTCTAGGGAGTGGGAACGCGCCCGTACCAAAACCGACACAGGTGGGCAGGTAGAGCATACCGAGGTGATCGAGATAACCCTCGTTAAGGAACTCGGCAAAATTGTCCCGTAACTTCGGGAGAAGGGACGCCCCGGTAGAGTGAAAGACTTCGCGTCTCGAGCTCGAGGGGGCCGCAGAGAATTGGCCCAACCGACTGTTTACCAAAAACACAGGTCTCTGCGAAGTCGTAAGACGACGTATAGGGGCTGACGCCTGCCCGGTGCCGGAAGGTCAAGTGGAGAGGTCAGCCGCAAGGCGAAGCTTTGAAACCAAGCCCCGGTAAACGGCGGCCGTAACTATAACGGTCCTAAGGTAGCGAAATTCCTTGTCGGGTAAGTTCCGACCTGCACGAATGGCGTAACGAGTTGGGCGCTGTCTCAACGAGGGACTCGGTGAAATTGTAGTATCGGTGAAGATGCCGATTACCCGCCGCAAGACGGAAAGACCCCGTGAACCTTTACTGCAGCTTGATATTGGTGTTTGGGACATCCTGTCCAGGATAGGTGGGAGGCTGTGAGACGGTGGCGTCAGCTGCCGTGGAGCCACCCTTGGGATACCACCCTGGATGTTCTGAGCATCTAACGGAAGACCGTGATCCGGCTTTCGAACAGTGTCAGGTGGGCAGTTTGACTGGGGCGGTCGCCTCCCAAATTGTAACGGAGGCGCGCAAAGGTTCCCTCAGCACGGTTGGAAATCGTGCGTAGAGTGTAAAGGCATAAGGGAGCTTGACTGCGAGACTGACAGGTCGAGCAGGTACGAAAGTAGGCCTTAGTGATCCGGCGGTAGAGAGTGGAATTGCCGTCGCTCAACGGATAAAAGGTACTCCGGGGATAACAGGCTTATCCTCCCCAAGAGTCCACATCGACGGGAGGGTTTGGCACCTCGATGTCGGCTCGTCGCATCCTGGGGCTGGAGTTGGTCCCAAGGGTTGGGCTGTTCGCCCATTAAAGCGGTACGCGAGCTGGGTTCAGAACGTCGTGAGACAGTTCGGTCCCTATCTGCGGTGGGCGTTGGAGATTTGCGAGGAGTCGTCCCTAGTACGAGAGGACCGGGATGAACAGACCTCTGGTGTATCAGTTGTCGTGCCAACGGCACTGCTGGCTAGCTACGTCTGGACGGGATAACCGCTGAAAGCATCTAAGCGGGAAGCCCACCTCAAGATGAGATCTCCCACCCCTTCAAGGGGGTAAGGCTCCAGGTAGACCACCTGGTTGATAGGCGGGATGTGTAAGCGCAGTAATGCGTTCAGCAGACCCGTACTAATCCGCCGAGGGCTTGACCACACACTTTTGAGCACACCTACGCCATGCCGCTATGCAGTCTTGAGGGTATGCCCTCGAGGTTTTCCGGTGGTTTCAGCGAGGGGGAGACACCTCTTCCCATTCCGAACAGAGAAGTTAAGCCCCTCCGCGCCGATGGTACTCCGAGTGAAGACTCGCGGGAGAGTAGGTCGCCGCCGGGATTAGTGTGAGTTGCATGACGCGATGAGCCGCGGGGCCCAGGCCCGGCGGCTCTCGCCGTTCCGGGGCCGGACGGGCCACGGGCGGCGCGCGTGCCGGCGGGACACGACGAGGACGACGGTCCACCGCGCAGCACGATCGCGCGCCGGCGGGATGAGAGGCGACGTCACCGTGGCGTGCGCGCCTTGCCACATCGGCCCCGCCCGGGCCAGGTCGGCCCCGCCCGGGCCACATCGGCCCGCCCGGGCCGCCCGGCGCCGCCGGCCGGGTGCCACGACGGGCCGGCACCCGGGCCGCCGAGCGCGGCGGCCGAGGGCTCGCGCGTGCGGCGGGTGGCCGGTGAGGGCGGGTCGGGGCGACGACGGCGCCGGTCCGGGGCGCCCGGGGCCGCTGGTACCATCGGCCCGATGAGCGACCTCGATCCACGGTCCGGCGTGCCGGACTGCATCGTGGTGGGAGGGGGGCTCGCGGGCCTCGCGTGCGCCCATCGTCTGGCGGTGTCCGGACGACGTGTGACGGTGCTCGAGGCCGACGAGTCGCCGGGCGGCCGGGCCCGCACCGTCTGGCACCGCGGGCGCCCGGTGGACCGTGGGTTCCAGGCGCTCTTCCGCGCCTATCCGCGCACCCGTTCGCTGCTTCGCGAGATCGGGTTGCCGCGCCGCGACCTGCGCCCCGTCTCGGACGGGGCGGTCTTCATGGGCCCCGACGGCCGGGCCCGGCGCTTCGGCGCATCGGCGGCGGCCGCGCTCTCGTTCGCGGGACTCCCGCGGGCCGACCGCCTGCGCCTCGCGGCCCTCGGCGCCCGCGTGGTCGCGCGCCCGGTCGAAGCGCTGCTCGCCCACGACGACGACGCGCCCGGTACCGAGGCGTTGCTGCGCGCCGAGGGGTTCTCGGACGAGGCGATCGAGGGGTTCTTCCGCCCCTTCTTCGGGGTCGTGCTGCAGGACCGGGAGCTCTCGGCCGATCCCGGCTACTTCCGGTTCCTGCTGGCCATGCTGGGCCGCGGGCCGTCCGTGATCCCGAGCGACGGCCTCGGGATGATCGCCGAGTGGACCTCGGCGGCGCTTCGCCAGGCCGGGGGCACGGTCGAGCTGGGGACCCCCGTGGCCGCGCTCGAGCTCGACCCGGAGGGGCGACGGGTGACCGGCGTGCGCACCGGGGACGGACGCACGCTGGTGGCCGGACACGTGGTGCTGGCGGTGGACGTGCCCGCCGCGCGCACCCTGCTGACCGGCGTCGACGACGCGACGGTCGCCCGGCTGCCCGGCCGGCCGGCGGGCTCGAGCACCGCGGCGTTCGCGCTGCGGACGCCCCTGTACCGCGAGCGCGCGATCGTCCTCAACGCGGAGGGCGTCACGGGCGGGCCGGGGCCCCATGTGGACCTGCTCTGCCAGACGACCAACATCACCCGGCCGGGGGCTCCCGACGGGCCGCACATCCTGCTGGCGACCACCGTGACGACCGACGGCGGGACCGATGACGGGCTGGTCGACGCGGTCGGGGCGCTCGTGCGCCGCTGGGCGCCCCGCTTCGACTGGGACGGGCTGGCCGAGCCGATCGGCGTCTACGCGCACCCGTTCGCCCAGTTCCGCCCCGTGCCGGGCGTGCGGCGCGACCTGCCGGGCCCGCGCACGCGCCCCGCCAACCTGATCCTCGCCGGCGACCTGACCACGCACCCCTCGATCGAGGGCGCGGTGGAGAGCGGCGAACGCGCCGCGGAGATCGTCGACGCGCTGATCCCGTGAGGCAGGTCGGCGACCGGCGGGTCTTCTCGGTCGAGGACGTCACCGCGCGCCTCGCGCGGATGTTCGAGGACCTGCGCTCCTTCTGGGTCGAGGGCGAGCTGCAGGATCTGCGGCCCGCGCGGGGCCAGATGCGCTTCACGCTGCGCGGCGAGCACGTGCTGGAGGCCTCGATGAACGGCGTGGTGTTCGACCGCCTCGGGCACCGCCCCCGCGACGGCACCCTCGTGCAGGCCTACGGCCGCGTCGAGTTCTGGCGCGGACGCGCCCAGCTCTCGATGCGGGTCGAGCGCCTCGAGCTGGCCGGGGAGGGGCTGTTGCGGGCCCGCGTCGAGGCGCTGCGCGCGGTGCTCGAGGCCGAGGGCCTGCTGGACCCGGCGCGCAAGGTGCGGCCACCGCTGCTGCCGCGCCGGATCGGCCTCGTCACGAGCACCGACGGGGCCGCGCGCGACGATGTGCTCACCAACGTGTGGGCGCGCTTCCCGCCCGCCGACGTCGTGCTGGTGAGCGTGCCGGTGCAGGGTGACGCCGCGCCGGCGCTGATCGTGCGCGCCCTGCGCCACCTCGACGCGCTGCCCGAGGTCGATGCGATCGTCGTCGCGCGGGGAGGGGGCTCCCTCGAGGACCTGATGGCCTTCAACAGCGAGTCGGTCTGCCGCGCGGTGGCGTCTCTCGCGACGCCGGTCGTGTCGGCCGTCGGTCACGAGCGGGACGTGACGCTGTGCGACCTCGTGGCCGACGTGCGCGTCTCGACGCCCACGGCCGCGGCGGCGGCCGTGGTGCCGAGCCTCGACGCGCTGCAGGCGCGCCTCGACGACGCCTCGGCCGCCGTGACCCGCGGCCTCGTGCGCGCGGGCGCGCGGGCGCGCACGGACGTCGACCGCCGGTCGGCCGACCTGGTGCGGGCGCTGCGCGCCCGCGGCGAGCTGGGTCGCGACCGGGTCGAGCGCCTCGCGCCGCGGTTGGTCGCGGGCCTCTCGCGCGTGGCGGCCCGGGCGCCCGAGCAGATCGAGGGGCGTGCCGGCCGCCTGGCCGCGTCGGCGCGGTCACGCGCCGAGCTCGCCGGGCGGCGCGTCGAGGGTGCGGGCGCCCTGCTGGGGCTGCTCTCGCCCCGCCGCACCGTCGCCCGCGGCTATGCCATCGTGCGGGACGCGGGGGACGGGCGGGTGATCGGGTCGGCGTCCGACATGGGGGAGGGGCTCGGGATCGTGATCGAGATGCGCGACGGGGACGTGCCCGCCCGGGCGGGGGCGCGCGCGTGAGCGCGGCCCCGGACGAGGCCCCGGTCACGTTCGAGGAGGCCCTGCGCCGGCTCGACGAGGTGGTCGCCCGCCTCGAGGCGGGAGAGGTCGGGCTCGAGGAGGCCGTCGCCCTCTTCGAGCGGGGGCAGGTGCTGCTCGCGACGTGTCGTGAGCGCCTGTCGGCGGCACAGCGCCGCATCGAGGAGCTGACCGCCGACGACCTGCCCGCGCCCGCGCGCCCCCCCGACCCACCGGAGTCGCCCGCCCCGTTCTGAGCGCTCCGCGCGACCGGGTGCCGGGGACGCGCCGCTACGATGCCCGCCGTGCCGAACCACCTCGACGCCGTCCGGGCGCAGCTTCCGTCCCTCGCGTCCGAGGTGCACATGAACGCGGGCGGGTGCGGACCTCTGCCGATCGCCGCCGCGCGCGCGCTGGAGGGGTGGGCGACGCAGGCGCTCGCGGGCGGGCGTGGGAGCGGGGCCGGGTTCGGCGCGACGGCCGACGCGGCGGACGCCCTGCGCGCCGCCGCCGCCCGCGTGGTGGGCGGCGCGGCGCAGCAGATCGCGCTGACCGCCCACACCACCGGCGGCGTCAACGTCGTCGCCTGGGGCATCGACTGGCGACCCGGCGACGAGATCGTGATGCCGGCGCTGGAGCACCCGGGCATGTCCGTGCCGCTGGCGACGATCGCCCGGCGCCACGGGGTCGTGCTGCGGCTCGTCGACGACGACGGCACCGGCGCCACGCTCGCCGACGAGCTCGCGCGGGCCGTCGGCCCGCGGACGCGCCTCGTGGCGATGTCGCACGTCTCGTGGGCGACCGGGGCGGTGCTCGACGTCGCCGCGGCCGCACGGATCGCCCACGACGCGGGCGCGCTGCTGCTGGTCGACGGCGCCCAGGCGGCCGGCGCGATCCCGGTCGATGCGCCGGGCCTCGGCGCCGACGCGTACGCCTTCCCCGCCCAGAAGTGGCTGCTCGGGCCGGAGGGGCTCGGCGCCCTGTGGATCTCGGCGGGGGCGCTCGCGCGCATCGACCTGACCCACTCCGGCTACGAGAGCGGGACCGGCCACGGAGCCGCGGGCGCGATCTCCCTGCACCCGGGCGCGCGACGGCACGAGGTCTCGACGCCGCCCGCGGCGCTCATGCCGGCCTGGAGCGCCTCGATCGAATGGCTGGAGCAGCTCGGCTGGACGTGGGTCCACGACCGTGTCGCGCAGGCGCAGGAGGCGGCGCGGACGGCCCTCGCCGCGGTGCCCGGCGTGACGGTCGTGACCCCGCCCGGGCGTCAGGCGGGCCTCGTCACCTTCACGGTCCGCGGGTGCGACCCGGTCGAGACGTGCGCCGCGCTGGCCGCTCGCGGCATCGTCCTGCGCTGGCTCGAGCGCCCCTACGCGCTGCGGGTCTCGACCGGGTTCTTCACGTCCGACGCGGACATCGCCCGCCTCGCGGCGGGGGTCGCCGCCGTCGCGGCGCGCGACGACTGCTAGCGTCCCCCCACGTGAGTCAGGACAGGCTGGTCATCAGGGGCGGCCGCGCGCTGTCCGGCACCATCGTGCCGAGCGGCAACAAGAACGCGGCTCTGCCGATCCTCGCGGCATGCATCCTCACCGACGAGGAGGTCGTGCTCGAGAACGTGCCCGACATCCTCGACGTGCACGTCATGCTCGCCCTCCTCGACGATCTCGGGGTGAGCGTCCGCGACGAGGGCCCCAACTCCCTCGCCCTGCGCGCCGATCGCGTCCGCACGACGCACCTCGATCCGGACCTGTGCCGGCGACTGCGCGCGTCGCTGCTGCTCGCCGGGCCGCTGCTGGCGCGCTGCGGCGAGGTCGAGCTGCCCCTGGCGGGCGGCGACTTCATCGGCCGTCGCCGGGTCAACACGCACCTGCTCGCCTTCCGCGGCCTGGGCGCCGAGACCGTCGTCGAGCGCAGCTACCGCCTGCGGCACTCCGGGCTGCGGGGGGCCGAGATCTTCCTGGACGAGGCGTCGGTGACCGCCACCGAGAACGCCCTGATGGCGGCCGTGATCGCCACCGGGCGCACGGTCATCCTCAACGCGGCGAGCGAGCCGCACGTGCAGGACCTGGCGCGGTTCCTGGTCGAGCTGGGCGCGCAGATCGACGGCATCGGCACCAACCGGATGGTGGTCGACGGCGTCGATCGCCTGCACGGCGGTCGCTTCCGGATCGGTCCCGATCACATCGAGATCGCCTCGTTCATCGGCTTGGGTGCGATCACGGGCTCCGATCTGACGATCAGCGACGTGCGCGCCGAGGACCTGCGCATGATCAACCTGACCTTCGAGCGCCTCGGCATCCGCGTCGAGATCGACGGCGACAGCCTGCGGGTGCCTCCCGACCAGGATCTGCGCGTCATCGCCGACGAGGGCGACGCCATCCCGAAGGTCAACGACGGCATCTGGCCCGCGTTCCCCGCCGACCTCACGAGCATCGCCGTGGCCGTCGCCACCCAGACGCACGGCACGGTCATGATCTTCGAGAAGATGTTCGAGAACCGGCTGTTCTTCGTGGACAAGCTGGTCGCGATGGGCGCGCGCATCGTCGTGTGCGATCCGCACCGGGTGGTCATCAGCGGCCCCGCCCAGCTCTACGGCGAGCGCCTCGAGAGCCCCGACATCCGGGCCGGCATGGCGATGCTGATCGCGAGCCTGGCCGCCAAGGGCGTCAGCGAGATCGGCAACGTCGGCCAGATCGACCGCGGCTACGAGCGCATCGACGAGCGCCTGCAGGCGGTGGGGGCCGACATCGAGCGCGTCCGTGAGTGACGGCGGGTCCGCGCCGCCCGCGTCCCTCCCCGCCGGCTCGAAGGACGTTCTCGCGGTCGAGGCCGAGGAGCTGCGCGCGGTCGAGAGCGCCCTGCGCGGTCGCTTCGGGGCCTTCGGCTACCGTGAGGTGATGACGCCGGTGCTGGAGTTCGCCGAGGTCATCGACCGCGCCCAGGAGAGCGGGCTGCGCGATGCCTTCCGGATGTTCGACGACGGCGGCCGCGTGCTGGTGCTGCGGCCCGATCTGACCATCCCGATCGCCCGCCTGGCCGCGACCCGCATGGCGGACCACCCCGGTCCGGTGCGCGTCTCGTACCTCGCGCGGGTCTTCCGCCCGCCCTCGCCGGGTCGCCCCCGGGCGACCGAGCAGCGCCAGGCCGGCATCGAGCTGGTGGGCGAGGGGGCACCGGGCGGCGACGCGGAGGTGCTCGCCCTGCTCGTCGACAGCCTGCGCGCCGCCGGGCTGGCGGGTCTGCGGGTGGGGGTCGGCGACGTCTCGCTGACGGCGGCGGTGCTCGACGACCTCGGCATCGCCGGCGACGTGCGCGAGCGCATGCGCGCGGCGCTCGGCGCCCGCAACTTCGTCGAGTGGCGGCGCCTCGCTCGCGCCGCGGCGGGGGAGGGGCCGCGGGCCGACCTGCTCGTCTCCCTCCCGACCCTGCGCGGCGGGCGCGAGCTGCTCGAGCGGATCGGCGGCGAGGTGCCGGGCGCCGCCCCCGCCTGCGCGCGACTGGGCGTCGTGCTCGACCTGCTCGAGGGTCACGGAGTGGGCGATGCGATCGTCCTCGACCTGGGCCTGCTGCGCGAATGGCGCTACTACTCCGGTGTGGTCTTCGAGGCGTACGCGCCGGGCGCCGGCGTGCCCGTGGCGATGGGCGGCCGCTACGACGCGCTGGCCGGTCGCTTCGGCCGGCCGCGACCGGCCGTCGGCTTCGGCATCACCCTCGACACGCTCCACCAGGCCCTGCTCGTCGCCGACGGCGAGGCGGCCGTGCCGCGCGACGGGGTCGTGCTGGTCGGCGGCCTCGACGCGCTGGCGCCCGCGGCCGCCGCGGCGCGGGCGGCGGGCCTCACCGTCATCGCGCTGCCGTCCGGCTCGGACGACGCCGAGGCCCTCGCCGCCGCCGACGGGTGGCGCTGGGTCGCCCGCGCCGCCGAGGGCGGGGGGTTCGCGGTGCTCGATCGCGCCACCGGCCGGCGCAGCGACCACCTCCGGCTGGACGAGGTGACGCGATCGCCGGCCTGAGGATCTGCGTGCCGCTCGGCGCCCTCCTCCCCGGCGCGATCGAGGCGATGCAGGGCGCCGGCATCGACGTCGAGCCCCTGCGCGACGCCGGCCGGCGGCTCATCCTCGAGGCGCCCGACGGCACCGTCTTCATCACCACCCGCCCGAGCGACGTGCCCACCTACGTGGAGAGCGGCGCCGCCGACATCGGCATCGTCGGCAAGGACGTGCTGCGCGAGCGCGAGCCCGACGTGTACGAGCTGCTCGACCTGGGGTTCGGGGCGTGCCGCATGGTCTACGCGACGCCCGAGGGCGACGACCCGACGCCGGCGGCGCTCGAGCACCTGGGCGTGGTGCGGGTCGCGACGAAGTACCCGGTGACCGCGACCGGCCACTTCACCGCCACCGGCCGCCAGGCCGAGGTCGTGAAGGTGAACGGCTCGGTCGAATTGGCCCCCCTCGTCGGGCTGGCGCACGGCATCGTCGATCTGGTGGCGACCGGGCGCACGCTGCGCGAGAACGGGCTCGTCGAGCGCGAGGAGATCTTCCGCTCCTCGGCGCGCCTGATCGCCAACCGCGCGAGCCAGACCCTGCGGGCCGGCGAGCTCGACCTGCTGCTCGGGCGCATGGAGGAGGCGGTCGCGTGAGCGGTCCCCGGAGGGTCCGCCTGCGGGCGGGCGGCGCCCAGTCGATCGCGCACACGCTGCGCCCCGAGGCCGACGCGGCGGGCGTGTCGGCCGCGGTGGCCGAGACGCTCGCCGAGGTGCGCGCGCGCGGCGACGACGCGCTGGTGGAGGGCGCCCGCCGCTTCGACGATCCCGGCTTCACGCACGACCGCCTGCGCGTGCCGGCGGCCGCGATCGAGCGCGCGGTGGCGGCCATGGACGAGGGGTTGCGCGAGGCGATCGTCGCCGCGTCGTCCCAGGTGCGCATCGTGGCCGAGGCCCTCCTGCCGGACGACCGCCTGGTCACGCTGCCCTTCGGCCAGCGCGTGCAGGTGCGCAACGTGCCGGTCGACTCGGCCGGCTGCTACGCGCCGGGCGGACGTGCCGTGTACCCGTCGAGCCTCATCATGGGCGTCGTGCCCGCGCAGGTCGCCGGTGTCGGGAGGATCGTCGCCGTCAGCCCGCCCGGCCCCGACGGGCGACCCGCCCCCGCGATCCTGGCCACGGCCGGCCTGCTCGGCATCGACGAGGTCTACGCGGCCGGCGGGGCCTCGGCGATCGGCGCCCTCGCCTACGGCACCGCGACGGTGCCGCCGGTGGCGGTCGTCGTCGGCCCCGGCAGCCCCTGGGTGCAGGAGGCGAAGCGTCAGGTCGTGGGCGTGGTCGGCATCGACGGCGTCGCCGGGCCGAGCGAGGTGCTGATCATCGCCGACGCCTCGGCCGATGCGCTGGCGCTGGCCCTCGACCTGCTGGCCCAGGCCGAGCACGGGCCCGACTCACCGGCGGTGCTGGCGAGCGACGACCCCGCGGTGATCGCCGCCGTCGAGACCGCGCTGGCCGGGCAGCCGGAGGCCGTCGGGCCGATCACCCTGGTCGAGTGTGCCAGCATGCCCCTGGCGGTCGAGCTGGCCGAGGCCTTCGCGCCCGAGCACCTGCAGATCGCGACACGCGACCCCGAGGCCGTCGCCGCGCGGATCACACGCTCGGGGGCGGTGTTCGTCGGGCCCAACTGCGCGACCGCATTCGGCGACTACGTCGCCGGCTCCAACCACGTCCTGCCCACCGGGGGCGCGGCGCGTCACGCGTCGGCCCTCGGCCCCACAACGTTCCTTCGGAGGATGTCCGTGGTCGAGATGACCGACGACGCCGTCGCCGCGCTCACGCCGCACCTGGCGGCGCTCGCCGACGCCGAGGGCTTCACGATGCACCGCCGGTCGGCCGAGTCGCGGAGGAGGACCTCGTGAGCCGCGCGGGTGAGGCGCACCGCGTCACGGGCGAGACCGACGTACGCGTGCGGGTCGACCTGGACGGCTCCGGAGTCTCGTCGATCTCGACGGGCGTCGGCTTCTTCGATCACATGCTCACGCTGCTCGCGCGCCACTCGCTGATCGACCTCGACGTGACCGCGCGGGGCGACCTCGAGACCGGCAGCCACCACACCGTCGAGGACGTCGGCATCACCCTGGGGCAGGCGGTCACGTCGGCCCTCGGCGACCGGGCCGGCATCGAGCGCTACGGGTGGTCGCTGGTCCCGATGGACGAGTGCCTCGTGCAGTGCGCCCTCGACCTGTCGGGGCGTCCCCTCACCGTGCTCGACGTACCGCTGCCCGTGACGGTCGTCGGCGGGTTCGAGACCGAGCTGCTGGGCGAGTTCCTGCGCGGCCTCGCGAACCACGCCGGGATGACCCTGCACGTGCGCCTGCTGGTGCCGGGCAACGTGCACCACGTCATCGAGGGCACGTTCAAGGCGCTCGCCCGGGCGCTGGCGGTCGCCGTCGCCCGCAACCCGCGCGTCACCGGCGTGCCGTCGACGAAGGGGACCCTGTGACCCCGCGCATCGCCGTGCTCGACTACGAGATGAGCAACCTGCGCAGCGCGACGAAGGCGCTCGAGCGCCTCGGCGCCGACGTGCGCATCGCCCGCGCGCCCGCCGACGCCGCCGACGCCGACGCGGTCGTGCTGCCCGGCGTCGGCCACTTCGGCGAGGCCATGCGCCGCATCCGCGACCGCCGCCTCGACGTCGCCGTGCTCGACGCCGCCGACCGCGGCGTGCCCGTCCTCGGCATCTGCCTGGGGCTGCAGCTGCTGTTCTCCGAGAGCGAGGAGAGCCCGGGCGTCGCCGGCCTCGGCCTGCTGCCCGGTCCGGTCCGCCGCCTGCGGACCGCGCGCAAGCTGCCGCACATCGGCTGGAGCCACGTCACGTGGGAGCCGGGCGCGGCCCTTGCGCCGGAGGACCCCTCCGACGCGTCGGCCGCCACCTACTACTTCGTGCACGGCTACGGCTGCGAGCCGGAGGACACCTCGCTCGTGCTCGGCCGGGCCGCGCACGGGACGACGTTCTGCGCGAGCGCCGGGCGCGGCGCCGTGGCCGGCGTCCAGTTCCACCCCGAGAAGTCGAGCGCCGCCGGCCTCGGGCTGCTCGGACGCTGGCTCGCGGCGGTGCCGGTGCGCGGCGAGGCGGCCCTGTCGTGATCACCCTGTACCCGGCCATCGACCTTCAGGACGGGCGCGCCGTGCGCCTGCGCCAGGGCGACTTCGCCCAGACGACCGTGTTCAGCGACGACCCGGTCGACCAGGCCCGCCGCTTCGCCGACGACGGGGCCACGTCGCTGCACGTCGTCGACCTCGACGGCGCCCGGGCGGGCGAGCCCGTCCACGCGGCGCTGGTCGCGAGCATCGCGGCCGCCTTCCCCGGCACGGTGCACCTCGGAGGCGGGCTGAGGTCGCGGGCGGCCATCGAGACGGCGCTCGCCACCGGCGTCGACCGCGTGGTGGTCGGCACGGCCGTGATCGACGACCGCGAGCTGCTCGAGTGGGCCATCGACCGCCTCGGCGACGGCCTCGTGGTGGGGCTCGACGCCCGCCAGGGCAAGGTCGCGACGCACGGGTGGACCCAGATCAGCGACCGCGACGCCATCGAGGTGGCCACCGGCCTGGTCTCGATGGGGGTGCGCCGGCTCGCCTACACCGACATCGCCCGCGACGGCACGCTCGGCGGCCCCAATCTCGCCGCGATGCGACGGCTCGCCGAGGCGGCCCCGCCGCTGCGCCTGATCCTCTCGGGGGGCGTCTCGTCGCTCGACGACCTGCGGCGCGTGCGCGACCTGGGCGTCGCGACGCTCGACGGGGTGATCGTGGGCCGGGCGCTCTACGAGGGCCGGTTCCGCGTCACCGAGGCCCTCGACGTGCTCGGAGCCGGGAGCAGGGCGTGATCCGCGTCATCCCCTGCCTGGACGTGAACGCCGGGCGGGTGGTGAAGGGCGTCAACTTCGTGGGCCTGCGCGATGCGGGCGACCCGGTCGAGCTGGCGTCGCGCTACGACCGCGAGGGCGCCGACGAGCTGGTGTTCCTCGACATCACGGCGAGCCACGAGGAGCGCGGCACGATCGTCGACCTGGCGCGGCGCACCGCCGAGGAGGTCTTCATCCCCTTCACGATCGGCGGCGGGCTGCGGTCGGAGGACGACATGTACGCGGTCCTCGCCGCGGGCGCCGACAAGGTCTCGCTCAACTCGGCCGCGGTGCGCGACCCCGAGCTGATCACCCGGGGCTCGGACCGGTTCGGCGCCCAGTGCATCGTGGTGGCGATCGACGCCAAGCGGCGCGCGGACGGCAGCGGCTGGGAGGTGTACCTCAACGGCGGGCGCCTCGAGACGGGCCGCGAGGCGGTCGCGTGGGCGGTGGAGGCGGCCGGACGGGGGGCGGGGGAGCTGCTCGTGACCTCCATGGACCGCGACGGCACCCAGGTCGGCTTCGACTGCCCGCTGCTCGCCGCCGTGTCGGCGGCGGTGCCGGTGCCGGTCATCGCCTCGGGCGGGGCCGGGACGCTGCGGCACTTCCCCGAGGCCGTGACCGAGGGTCACGCCGACGCCGTGCTGGCCGCCTCCGTCTTCCACGACGGCGTCTACAGCATCGCCGAGGTCAAGGAGGCGATGGCCGGCGCCGGGGTGCCCGTACGCCGGTGACCTCCGCCGGTGAGGGTAGTCTGGATCCATGAGGACGATCCGCACCGACAGCGCGCCCGCACCGGTCGCCGGCGCTCCCTACAGCCAGGCGGTCGCCGCCGAGCCGGGCACGCTGGTCTTCGTCTCGGGGCAGGTGCCCGTCGACCTGGGGACGGGGGCCCTGGTCGAGGGCGACGTCGGCGTGCAGACCGCCCTCGCGCTGCGTCACGTCGCCGCGGTCCTCGCCGCCGCCAACGGCAACCTCGGCCACGTCGTCAAGACGACGGTCTACCTCACCGACCTGCGCGGCGACTTCGCCGCCATGAACGCGGTGTACGCGGAGGCCTTCACCGGTCACGCCCCCGCGCGCGCGACGGTCGGCGTGGCGGCCCTGCCCCTCGGCGCCCGCGTCGAGATCGAGGCGGTCGCCGTCATCCCGCACGGGTGACGGCGTGGCCGGCGGCGCTACTCGGCCCAGGTGCGGCGCTCGAGCAGGCTGTCGAGCGCGATGCGGTCCAGGTAGTCGGGCGCCTCGCTGATCGGGCGGCCCTCGTTGGCGGGATCCCGCACCCACTCCTTGAAGCGGGCGTCGGCCTGCGCGAACCCCTCCTGGAGCTCGGTCAGCGTGAGGCCCTCGAACCGCTCGAAGGCCTCCACGAGGTCGGCGGCGACGGGCGCGACGGCGCTGAGCTTGCGGGAGACGGGATCGTAGGCCACGTCAACGATCCTAGCCGTCGCGCCGCCGCCGGGGTCGCCGGTCATCCGCTGGTGGCACGCGCCCTGCCGCACCTCACGGGGGACGTGAGCGCGGTGGGGGGAGTGGTGCGCGACGCGATCCTCGGCCTGCCCCCGGGCGACGAGCTCGACCTGGTCGTCGAGGGCGACGCGGTCGCCGCCGCCGAGCGCCTCGGACGCGCGCTCGGCGCGCGCGTGGTGACCCACGGGCGCTTCGGCACGGCCGCGATCGAGCTGCCGCACGGGGGCGAGATCGATCTGGTCACCGCGCGCACCGAGCGCTACCGGCGCCCGGGCGCCCTGCCCGAGGTGGCGCCCGGGACGCTGGCCGACGACCTGGCCCGGCGCGACTTCAGCATCAACGCGATGGCCGTCGGGCTCAGCGGAGGCCGGGCCGGCGAGCTCACCGACCCCCACGGCGGGGTGGCCGACCTCGCGCGCGGGCACGTGCGACTGCTGCGCACGGGGGCGTTCGCCGAGGACCCGAGCCGGCTGGTGCGCGCCGCCCGGTACGCGGCGCGGCTCGGCTTCGCCCTCGAGGCGCAGACCGCGGCGCAGGCCCGGGACACGGCGCCGGGGCTCGACACCCGGTCGGCGCGCGTCGCCGAGGAGCTGCGCCGGCTGCTCGGCGAGCCGTGCGCCCCGGCGCGCGCTCGGCGCTGCTGCGCGGTCTCGGCGTCGCCTGGATCGCCCCGGACGCCGAGGAGGCGATCGGCGCGCTCGACGCCGCCGCGGGGCGCCCCGGGGCGCCGCCCCTGGTGACGTGGGCCCTGCGGCTCGGCGCGGCGCTCGAGGCGGACGCCGCCGCCCGGGCCGCGCTGCCGGGCTGGGCACGGGGGGTCGCCGCCGAGGTGCGGTCGGGACCCGCCCTGGCCGCGGCCATCGGCTCGGCGGCCCTCCCCTCCGCGGTCGACCGCCTGCTGCGCGGCCGCGCCGCCCGCCGCGGCCACCGCGGCGCTTGCCGCGGGCGCCGAGGCCGTGGCCGCGTGGTGGCAGGGCGACCGCGGCCGTACGCCGGCGGTCCGAGGGGCCGACCTGGTGGCCGCCGGCGTCGCTCCCGGCCCGGCGATCGGGCGGGCCCTCGACGAGGTGCGTGCCGCGCTGCTCGACGGGCGCGTCGGCGGGCCCGCCGAGCAGCTCGCGCTGGCCCTGCGCGTGGCGCGGGGCGCGGGATGAGCGTGCCGGAGCTGATCGAGGTGCCGACCGGCGCCGCCGCCCGCGCCGTCTTCACCACGCGGGGCGGGGCGGGCGAGGGCCCCCGGGCCGCGTTCAACATCTCGGCGGACCGCGGCGAGGCAGCTCCGGTCGTGCGCGCGAACCGCGAGCGGCTGTGCCGCGCGCTCGGACTCGACCCCGCCCGGGTCGCCATGGCGCGTCAGGTGCACGGCGCCGGGGTGCGCGAGGTGGGGGACGGTGACGAGGACCACCGCGGCCGCTTCACGGGCGCGCTGCGCGGCTGGCCCGAGTCGGACGCGCTCGTGACGCGGGATCCCGGCCGGGCCCTCGTCGTGCTCGGCGCCGACTGCCTGCCCGTGCTGCTGTGGCGCCGGGACCGGCCCGGGGTGGCCGCCGCGCACGCCGGCTGGCGGGGCCTGGTCGCCGGCGTGGTCGAGGGCGCCGTCGCGGCGCTGGGCGATGCCGGCGCCACCGGCGCCGCCATCGGCCCCGGCATCGGGCCCTGCTGCTACCCGGTCTCGACCGAGGTGCGCGACGGCTTCGCGGCGCGCTTCGGGTCCGGGGTGGTCCGCGGGGAGGCGGTCGACCTGGCCGCGGCGGCGCGGTGCGCGCTGGTCGCGGCGGGGGTCCCGGCCGGCGAGGTGCGGACCCTGGCCGCCTGCACCCGCTGCGACGCCGAGCGCTTCTACTCCCACCGCCGTGACGGGGAGGCCGCCGGCCGCCACGCCGGCGTCGTCTGGGCCGTCGGGGAGGCGGCGTGATCGACCCCGACCGGCTGCGCGAGGTGCTGGCGGAGGCGCGGGAGCGCCTCGACGCGGCCGCGGCGCGCTCGGGACGCCCGGCGGGGTCCGTCGAGCTGGTGCTCGCCGGCAAGTACGTGCCGGCCGAGGAGACCGAGGCCCTCATCGCCGCCGGCGTCGAGGTGGTGGGGGAGAACCGCCTCCAGGACCTGCAGGCCAAGGCGGCGATCGCCGGCGACCGGCTCACCTTCGACTTCATCGGCCACCTCCAGCGGCGCAAGGTGCGCGACGCCCTCGGCGCGGTGCGCCTGATCCACGCGGTCGACTCCCTGCGGCTGGCCGAGGAGATCGCGCGCCGGTCGGAAGGTCCGGCGCGGGTTCTCGTCGAAATCAACATCGCCGAGGAGCCGAGCAAAGGTGGTATCGTGCCGCCCCGACTTCGGGCGTTCGTCGATGACGTGTCGGCCCGTACCGACCTCGTGATCGGTGGTCTCATGGCCATGCCCCCACTCCACCCCGACGCCGAGAACAGCCGGCCCCACTTCGCCGCGGTGCGGCGGATGGCCGAGGACCTGGCGCAGGAGTGGCGGGGGCGTCACGATGTCGGCGACCTGTCGATGGGCACGAGTCAGGACTATCTCGTGGCCGCCGAGGAGGGGGCCACGAAGGTGCGGGTGGGCCGCGGACTCCTCGAGCGCGTCCGGTCAAACCACTGAGGGAACTCGCGTAGATGGCCGTCACCGACATCTGGCATCGCACACTCGTCTACTTCGGCATGGCCGACGAGCCGGAGGACTTCGTCGACGAATACGACGAGGAGCCCGAGCGGCGCCCCGGATACGACCGCGAGCGGCGCGCCTCGGCGCACGACGACCTCGAGCGCTCCTACCGCGAGCGCCCCAACGTGCGGCGCCTCGGCCCGCGCCGGCGCGACAACGAGTTCGACGACATCTTCGCCGACGACACGCGCGCGAGCAGCCGCCCGGTCATGCGCTCGGTGGAGTCGCGGCCGCAGCCGGCCGAGGTGCACCTGGTCGTGCCCAAGAGCTTCAACGACGCGCAGCAGATCGCGGACAAGTTCAAGGGCACCGTTCCGGTCATCCTCAACCTGCAGAGCGCCGAGACCGACCTCGCCAAGAGGCTCATCGACTTCTCCAGCGGGCTCACGTACGCCCTCGACGGCGGGATGCAGCGGGTGGCCGACAAGGTCTTCATGCTGACGCCCCGCAACGTCGAGGTGTCGGCCGAGGAGCGGGCCCGTCTGCTGGAGAAGGGCTTCTTCAACCAGTACTAGTGCTCCGGGACGGTCGCTAGTGGCGGGATGGCCCGCCTCCATCGGTCTGGTCGGCGCGGGCGCGATGGGCCGCGCCCTCGCGGCCGGCCTGTCCCGCGGGCGGCCCGAGGTCGCGACGGCGCTCGCCGTGGCCGACCGCGTGCCCGCGGCGGTCGAGGCCGCGCTCGCCGACGTGGGCGGGCGCCCGGCCACGGTGGCCGAGGCGGCGATGGCCGACCTGGTCTGCGTCGCCGTCAAGCCCGGTGACGCCGGCGAGGTGCTGGCCGAGGTGGCCGGCGCCGCGCGCCCCGACGCCGTCGTGCTGTCGGTGGTCGCGGGCTGGGATCTGGCCCGGCTGTCGGAGGCGGCCCCGGGGGTCGGCGTGGTGCGCACGATGCCGAACCTCGCGGTGCGGCACGGGGCGGGCATCGTCGCCCTGGCGACCCACGGCATCGAGGACCGCCGGCGCGACGAGGTGATCGCCGCCCTGGCTCCGCTCGGCGCCGTCGTGCCGCTGCCCGAGACCCTGTTCGCCGCGGCGACGGCGCTCGCCGGCAGCGGCCCGGGCCTCGTCGCCGTCGTCGCCGAGGCCCTCGAGGAGGGCGCCGTCGCCGCGGGCCTGTCGCGTCCGCAGGCGCGGGAGATGGTGGCCGCGGTGCTCGCCGGCACGGCGGCCCTGCTGTCGGACGGCACCGACCCGGCACTGCTGCGCCAGCGCGTCAGCTCGCCCGGCGGCACCACGATCGCCGGCGTCGCCGTGCTCGAGCGGGGTGCCGTGCGCGCCCACGTCGCGGACGCCGTGCTGGCCGCGGCGCGCCGCGCGTCCGAGATCTGATGCCCGGGGGGCGCCGCTAGTGGACAAGGTCGAGACCTACGTGTCGGCGCTCTTCACCGTCTTCACGCTGCTCATCTTCGTGCGCATCCTGCTGTCGTTCGCGCCCCGCCCGCCGATCACCGGCGCCCCGAGGGCGATCTGGGACTTCGCGCACCAGAGCACCGACTGGTTCCTCAACATCTTCCGCAGGCTGATCCCGCCGCTCGGCATGTTCGACCTCTCGCCGATCGTCGCGATCATCGTGCTCTACATCCTCCGGGCGCTCGTGCTCAATCTGCTGGGCGCGTTCTGAGTGGCGCACCGACATGGCTCAGTCCGCGCGACGGAGGTGTGATCGTCGCGGTCAAGGCGGTGCCGCGGTCGCGCGCGACCCGGGCGGTGGGCGTGCAGGCCGGCGCGCTCCGGGTGCAGATCGCGGCGGCTCCCCACCACGGCGAGTCGAACGCGGCCCTCTGCCGCTACCTGGCCGAGGCGTCGGGCGTGCGCCCGTCCGCCGTGCGCATCCGTCGTGGATCGGGCGGCGCACGCAAGCTCGTCGAGGTCGACGGTGACCCGGCCGAGGTGACCCGGCGCCTCGTGAGCGCGATCGGCACCGGGGGGGCGGCGGCGTGAGCGCCACCCGGCCATCGATGGGGGAGGCGGTCGCCCAGGCGATCGACCGCCGTCACCGACGTCAGACCCATCGCCGGTGGCTGCGGTTCGTGGTGCTCGCCGCCCTCGTGCTCGTGCTCGACCAGGCGTCCAAGGCGGTCATCCGGGCGACCCTCGAGCCGCGCGAGAGGATCGACGTGTTCCCGGGCTTCGAGATCTCCCGGGTCGCCAACGAGGGCATCGCGTTCGGGCTCTTCCCCGGTCGCCAGGCGATCGTCGCCGTGCTGACGGTCGTCGCGCTGAGCGCCATCGCCATCGCGCTCGCGGGCCTCGTCGCCCGCAACGCGACCGTCGCGGCGGGCGCCGGGCTGCTCGTGGGCGGCAGCCTCGGCAACCTGATCGACCGGCTGGCGCTCGGCGCGGTGGTCGACTTCATCGACTTCGCCCGCTGGCCCGCGTTCAACGTCGCCGACTGCGGCATCACGGTGGGTGCGGCGCTGATCATCATCGGGTTGATGCAGGACGCGGAGGGGGACGAGCAACCTGGGTGACGAGCGCAGCCCGGTCCGCGTCGCGGTCGGGGCGGAGCAGGTGGGCCGTCGCCTCGACGCCGTCGTGGGGGGGCTCGAGGAGGTCGGCAGCCGCGCCGAGGCGCAGCGGTTGATCGACGGCGGCCGGGTCCGGGTCGATGGGCGGATCGTGGCCAAGCGGCACCTCATGGCCGCCGGCGAGACGCTCGAGGTGCGGCCCGCCCCGCCGGTGATGTCGGAGCTCGTGCCGGAGGTCGTGCCGATGACGGTGCGCTTCGAGGACGAGCACCTGCTGGTGGTCGACAAGCCCGCGGGCGTCGTGACCCACCCCAGCGCGGGGCACTCCGGCGGCACGCTCGTGCACGGCCTGCTGGCCCACGCGATCGCCGGGGGCGCCGACCCGACCCGGCCGGGCATCGTGCACCGGCTCGACCGGGACACCTCGGGGCTGCTCGTCGTGGCCCGCTCCGAGCGCGCGCACCGGCGCCTGCAGAAGATGCTGCGCGACCGCCTGATCGAGCGCCACTACACCGTCCTCGTGCACGGACCCACGCCGCCCGCCCTGACGATCGACCGCCCGATCGGCCGCGATCGCCGCGTGCGCACCCGCCAGGCCGTCGACGCGGCCGACGGGCGCGAGGCCGTCACCCACCTGCGCCGCCTCGAGGATCTCGGCCGGCTCACGCTCATGGAGGCGCGCCTCGAGACCGGCCGCACCCACCAGATCCGCGTGCACCTCGACGCGGTGGGGCACCCCGTCGTCGGCGACCGCGTGTACGGCCGCCGCGAGGACGACCTCGGGCTCGAGCGCCAGTTCCTGCACGCATCGCGACTGGCATTCCCGCACCCCGAGACGGGCGAGCCGATCGAGGTGCTGAGCCCGCTCCCCCACGACCTGGAGCTGGCCCTCGGCCGGGCGCGGCGCCGGGCGGCCGAGGCGCCGTCGGACGCCCGCCGCACCTCCACGCCGCGGCGGGCGCGCTAGCCGTCACGGCCCCCGTCGGGGCAACGCCGCCGAGCGGCGCGCGGCCCGCGCGCTAAGATGGCGGACCGCACGACCCATCCGACCCCTCCCCGGCGCACATCGTCAGATGGCGGTGCCCGGGTTTCCGCGCGTCCGCGCGCGGTCGCCCGGGATCCATCGACGCCCGCCGGTGCTCCACGGACCATCCCAAACCGCCCGTAACGAGGAGTTCTCGCGTGCCGACAGTGTCCATGAAGCAACTGCTGGAGTCCGGAGTCCACTTCGGTCACCAGACCCGCCGCTGGAACCCGAAGATGAAGCGCTACATCTTCGGTGAGCGCGGCGGCATCTACATCGTCGACCTCAAGCAGACCCTCGTGCTGCTCGAGCAGTCGTGCGACGTGGTGCGCGACATCGCCCAGCGCGGCGGCACCGTGCTCTTCGTCGGCACCAAGAAGCAGTCGCAGGACGCCATCCAGGAGCAGGCCGTCCGCTGCGGCATGCCCTACGTGTCGCACCGCTGGCTCGGTGGCCTGCTGACCAACTGGGGCACGATCTCCCAGCGCATCCGGCGCCTGCACGAGCTGCGCAACCAGAAGCGCGAGGGGCAGCTCGAGCTGCTGCCGACGCGCGAGCGCCTGGCCCGCGAGGGCGAGCTCACGAAGCTCGAGACCAACCTCGGCGGCGTCGCCGACATGCAGCGCCTGCCCGACGCGGTCGTGATCGTCGACCTCAAGAAGGAGGCGATCGGCGTGCGCGAGGCGAACCGCCTGGGCCTCGCGGTCATCGGGCTCGTCGACACCAACTGCGACCCGGACGAGGCGACCTACGTCATCCCGGGCAACGACGACGCCATCCGCGCGTGCAACCTCGTGCTCGGCGCGCTGGCCGACGCCGTGCTCGAGGGCAAGGGCGTCGTGCCCGCCTCGGGCGCACCCGTCGAGTCGGGCGCGGACGCGCCGGCCGTGGTGGCCGAGGCCCCCGCGCCGGCGACCCCCGCGGCCGAGGCCCCGCCCGCCGCGGCTCCGCCCGCCGAGACCCCGGCCGCCCCGGCTCCGCCCGTCGAGGCCCCGCCCGCCGCCGAGGCCCCGCCCGCCGCGGCTCCGCCCGCGGCCGAGGCGCCCGCGACCGAGGCCCCGGCCGCCGAGGCCCCGGCCGCCGAGTCGGCCGCCGAGACCCCCGCCACCACCGCGAACGGAGAGGACGCCTCGTGAGCACCACCATCCCCGCCAAGCTCGTCAAGGAGCTGCGCGACAAGACCGGCGCCGGGATGATGGACTGCAAGAAGGCCCTCGAAGAGGCCGGCGGCGACATCGACGAGGCGACCAAGGCGCTGCGCACCAAGGGCCTGGCGGACGCCGCCAAGCGCGCGGGGCGCGTCGCCAACGAGGGCGTGGTCGACAGTTACATCCACGCCGGGGGTCGCGTCGGCGTGCTCGTCGAGGTCAACTGCGAGACCGACTTCGTCGCCCGCACCGATCAGTTCCAGGCGTTCGTCCACGACGTCGCGCTGCACATCGCGGCCCTCAAGCCGCGCTACGTGAGCCGCGACGAGGTGCCCGAGGACTACGTCGCGAACGAGCGGTCCATCTACGAGGGCCAGGCGCAGGACATCCCCGAGCACGCGCGCGACCGCGCCGTCGAGGGCAAGCTGTCGAAGCACCTCGCCTCGATCTGCCTGCTCGACCAGGAGTTCGTGCGGGATCAGGGCGAGAAGAAGCCGCGCACGATCGAGGCGCTGCGCGCCGAGGTCGCGGCGGGGCTGGGCGAGAACCTGACCATCCGCCGCTTCAGCCTGTTCGAGCTTGGCCAGTAGCCCGGACTCCGACGACGCGAACGCCCGGCCCCTCCGGGGGCCGGGCGGGTCGGTGTTCGCCCGGGTGGTGCTGAAGCTCTCCGGCGAGGCCCTCATGGGCGACGAGCCCTACGGCATCGACCCCACCCGCATCGCGGCGATCGCGCGCCAGGTGGACGACGCCCACTCGCGCGGAGTGGACGTCGCCATCGTGGTGGGGGCGGGCAACATCTTCCGCGGTCTGCAGGGCATGGCGATCGGCATGGATCGCGCCACGGCCGACTACATGGGCATGATCGCCACGATGCTCAACGCGCTGGCCATCCAGGACGCGCTCGAGAAGCTGGGCCTGACGACGCGGGTGCAGTCGGCGATCGCCATGCAGGAGGTCGCCGAGCCCTACATCCGGCGCCGCGCGATCCGCCACCTCGAGAAGCGCCGCATCGTCATCTTCGCCGGCGGCACGGGGAACCCGTTCTTCACCACCGACACCACCGCGGCCCTGCGCGCGCTCGAGATCGGCGCCGAGTGCATCCTCATGGCGAAGAACGCGGTCGAGGGGGTGCTCGACGCCGACCCGCGAGTGGAGCCGTCGGCGAAGCTCATCCCGCGCATCAGCCACATGGAGGCGATCGAGCGCGGGCTGAAGGTCATGGACACGACGGCGCTCACGCTGTGCATGGACAATGGGCTCCCCATCTTCGTCTTCAACATGGGCGACGAGCACAACATCGGCCGGCTCCTCGAGGGCGAGCGCATCGGCACGATGGTCGTCACCGAACCCCGCGAGTAGGAGGGCCGCCGTGGATGACCGCCTGAAGGACGCGAAGCGACGGATGGAGGGGGCGACCTCCGCCCTCTCGGGTGAGTTCTCGTCGGTGCGGACCGGGCGCGCGTCCACCGGTCTGCTCGACCGGGTCACCGTGGAGGCCTACGGCACCCGCACCCCGCTCAACCAGCTCGCCACGATCCACGCGCCCGAGCCGCGCCTGCTGACGGTGCAGCCCTTCGACCGCAGCATCATGTCCCAGATCGAGAAGGCCATCATGGAGTCGGACCTCGGGCTGACCCCGGGCAACGACGGCCAGACGATCCGCCTGCCCGTGCCCCAGCTCACCGAGCAGCGGCGCAAGGAGATGGTCAAGCTGGTGCACAAGATGGCAGAGGAGGGGCGCATCGCCGTCCGCAACGTGCGCCGCGACGTCCTCAACGACCTGAAGAGGGCCGAGAAGGAGGGGGAGCTCTCGCGCGACGAGCTCAACCGGGCCCAGGACGAGGTGCAGAAGCTCACCGACGGGCAGGTGAAGGCCATCGACGAGCTGATGGGCCGCAAGGAAGCCGAGATCCTCGAGGTCTGATGGTCGCCCCGTGACCCTCCTCACGCGCCTGCGGACGGCGCGCAGCGTGCTCGGCCTCGGCCGCGCGCCGCGCCTCGAGCCGCCATCGGGCCTCACCGAGGTGCCCGAGTCGATCGCCATCATCATGGACGGCAACGGCCGCTGGGCGAAGGAGCGTCACCTGCCGGTCGGCGCCGGCCACCGCGCGGGCGCACGGGCACTCAAGCGGGTGGTGCGCGCGGCGTCCGACGCCGGGGTGCGCGATCTGACGGTCTTCTCGTTCTCGACCGAGAACTGGACCCGGCCCGACACCGAGGTCGGCGAGCTGATGGGGCTGTTCGGCGAGCTCATCGACCGCGAGGTGCCCGAGCTCGACGAGGAGCGGGTGCAGATCAGGTTCGTGGGGCGGCTCGACGAGCTCGACGCCGGTCTGCGCGAGCGCATCGCCGCGGCCGAGGCGACCACCGCCGGCAACGACGGCCTGCGCCTGTTCGTGGCGATGAACTACGGCTCGCGCGGCGAGATCGTTGACGCCGCCCGCCGCTTCGCCGCCGAGTGCGGCCCCGACGCGGGCGAGGCCGAGTTCGCCCAGTACCTCTACGCGCCCGGCATGCGCGACCCCGAGCTGGTCATCCGCACGAGCGGCGAGCAGCGGCTGTCGAACTTCCTCCTCTGGCAGTCCGCCTACGCCGAGCTGCACTTCTCGCCCCGCCTCTGGCCGGACTTCGGCCCCGAGGACCTCGAGCAGGCGATGCTCGAGTACGGGCGCCGCCACCGACGCTTCGGCGGGCGGTGATCGGAGGGGCCCTCGCGAGCCGCCTGGCCGTCGCGGTACCGGGAGTCGTCCTCGCGATCGCGGTCGTCGCGGTCGGGGGCGTGCTCTTCGCGCTGACGCTGGCGGTGCTCGCCGTCCTCGCGCTCTACGAGCTGTACAGCCTCACGGCCGCGGCGCGCCCGCTGCGCTGGGCGGGCTACCTCGGCACGCTGCTCACCGTCGTGTTCGCCTGGTCGTTCGACGATCCCCAGCGCGGCATGCTGCTCGGCCTCGGGCTGAGCCTCGGGTTCGTGGGCGTCGCCGGGCTGATCCTGCCCCGGCGCGAGGAGATCACCGCGCGGGTCGCGATGACCCTGCTCGGCGTCGTCTACGTGGGCGTGCCCTTCGGCCTGCTGGTGATCCTGCGCGAGATGCCCCACGGTGCGGCGGCCATCGTCAACGTGCTGGTGGCGGTGTGGATCTTCGACACGGCGTCCTACTTCGGGGGGCGCATGTGGGGGCGCAGGCCGCTCGCCCCCCTCACGTCGCCGAAGAAGACGGTGGAGGGGGCCGTCGTGGGCCTGGTCGTCGCGACCTTCGCGGTATGGGTCGCCGGCCTCTACATGGACTGGATCGGCGGGTGGCAGTCGCTGGCGCTGGGCCTGCTGATCTGCCCGGCCGCCCTGCTGGGGGACCTCTTCGAGTCGATGCTCAAGCGCGACGTCGGCGCCAAGGACTCGGGCCGCCTGCTACTCGCCCACGGGGGCGTGCTCGACCGCTTCGACGCGCTGCTGTTCGGGGGCGTCGCCGGCTACTTCGCCACGGTCCTGCTGGTCCTCTGACCGCGCGGCGGCCGGCGGGATAGTCTGCCCCGGCCGTGGACATCGACCTCCTCACCAGGCTCTGCGAGACGCCCGGCGCGCCGGGGCGCGAGGAGCGGATCCGGGAGGTCGTGAGGCGCGAGCTGGCCCCCTCGGCCGACACGATCGAGGTCGATCCGCTCGGCAACCTGATCGCCCGCCGGGCCGGCGGCGGCGGGCCGTGCCTGATGCTCTCGGCCCACATGGACGAGATCGCGTTCATGGTCACCCACATCGACGACTCGGGCTACGGGCGGCTGATCCCGCTGGGCGGCTTCGACCCCAAGACGCTGACGGCGCAGCGCGTGATCGTGCACGGTCGCGAGGACCTGCTGGGGGTGCTGGGCACGAAGGCCGTGCACCTCATGAGCGACGAGGAGAAGCGGCGGCCGCCGAAGCTCGAGGACTACTTCGTCGACCTCGGCCTGCCCGCCGAGCGCGTGCGCGAGCTGGTGCGGCCCGGCGACGTGGTCACGCGCGAGCGCGCGATGGCCCGCCTCGGCGACCTGGTCACCTGCAAGAGCATCGACAACCGCGCCGGCGTCTACGTGATGGTGAAGGCGTTCCAGGCCCTGCGCGAGCACCGCTGCGAGGTGGTCGCCGTCGCCAGCGTGCAGGAGGAGGTGGGGCTGCGCGGGGCCCGTGTCGCCACCCAGCGGGTGCGCCCGCGCATCGGCCTGGCCATCGACACCACGCTGGGCAACGACCTGCCCGACGCGAAGCCCCACGAGCGCATCACGACCCTCGGCGCCGGCGCCGCGATCAAGGTCTACGACACGAGCGCGATCGTCCCCGTCGAGGTCGTCGACCACCTCGTGGCGCTCGGCGAGGAGCGGGGCATCCCCACCCAGCTCGAGGTGATGGTGCGCGGCGGCACCGACACCCGCGAGCTCGGGCTGTCCGGGGACGGCGCCCCGGCGGGTTGCGTCAGCATCCCGACCCGCTACCTGCACCAGGTCGTCGAGACCTGCCACCCGGCCGACCTCGACGCCTGCGTCGACCTCGTCGTGGCCTTCTGCGAGACGGCCCACTCCCTCGTGGAGCAGCCGGGGCCCGATCAGCCGAACGTGAACGCGTAGGCCCGGGTGCCCGGGGCCAGCTCGACCCGGATGCGACCCGAGCGGGTGCGGGGCAGGTCGAGCAGGCGGTAGAGGCGTGGCGCCGTGACCGTCAGGCGCCCGGCCGGGCCGACGTCGCGGCCGGCCTCACGGCGCGTCGGCGGCCGTCCGCCGACCAGCACGCGGCCGGGGCGGGCCCGTCCGTCACCGTCGAGCACGAGGAAGACGCGGCGGGCGGTGAAGGCCAGCTCGATCGCCGCTCCCCGGCCCGCCTGCGAGGCCTCGCGGCCGACGGTCCAGCGTCCGTCGAGGGCGACGCCGTCGGACGGCAGGGCGAGCGGCGCCGCGTAGCCCGCCTCCTCGCCGGGGCGCAGCACCTGGCCGGGCGCCAGGCGGTCGATGCGCCCGGCCCCCACGTAGGTCTCGGGCGTCGTCCCCGAGTGGGGCCCCGGCGGCCCCTCGGAGGCCGCGACCCGGGCGCCGGGGCGTGACGCGGGCACCGCGAGGGCCCGGCGGATCAGCTCCTCGGTGCGCTCCTCGTCGCCCTCGCCGACGTGCAGGTCGCGCACGTGCCCGTCGCGGTCGATCAGGTAGGTGGTCGGCCAGTAGCGGTTGCCGTAGGCGTCCCAGGTCGCGAAGTCGGGGTCGAGCACGACCGGATAGGGCACGTCCAGGTCGCGCACCGCCCGCCCGACGTTGCCGGCGTCGGCCTCGAAGGCGAACTCTGGGGTGTGCACGCCGACCACCGTCAGGCCGTCGTCGCGGTACCGCTCGTGCAGCGCCCGCAGGTGGGGGATGGTCCGCACGCAGTTGACGCAGGAGTAGGTCCAGAAGTCGAGCAGCACGACGCGCCCGCGCAGCGCCTCGAGGCTGAGCGGCGCGCCGCCGGTGTTGAACGTGGCCGTGATGCCGCGCAGCTCCGGGGCGGGTCCGGCGTCGGGGAGCCCGAGCGCGTCGGCCGCCGGGCTCACCTGCGACCCGCGCGCCGCGTCGAGGAACGGGGGGATCTCGGTGGCCGCGCCGCGCGGACGCAGGCCGTCCAGCCCACGGACGGCGGCGGGCGTGCGCTCGAGCGCCTGCAGCGCGTCGGTGTAGCCGGGCACGTCACGGATGAGCGCCGCCGTCAGCCGCGTGTCGGCGCCGACGGCGGCCACGAGGCCGGCCGCCACCATCAGCACGCCGAGGGCGGGGCGCGTCACGGATGCGCGCCGCCCGGACAGGGGGCCGATCGCGCGGCGCGCGCCGGCGGCGACGAGGCACAGCGGCACGACGGCGCCGACCGCGTAGGCGCCGAGCACGGCGAACGTCTGCGGCCCGACCTCCCCGGTGGCCGCCGCCGCCGCGACGGCCGCGAAGACCGGACCGGCGCAGGGGGTCCAGACGAGTCCCAGCGCGACGCCCACGAGCAGGCCTCCCCCGAACCCCGAGCGGCCGCGCGGCAGGCGTTCGCCCAGGCGGGCCACCGGTGCCGCGGCCGCGGCGAAGCGCGCGCCGAGCGAGGGCACGATCAACGTGAGGCCGAAGACGACCAGCGCCGCGATGGCGATGGCGCGCAGGGCGCCCGGGCTCACCCCCGCCGACCGCAGGGCCACGGTGAGGACGAGGGTGAACAGCACGAAGGATCCGACGAAGCCCGCGGCGATGCCCGTCACCCGCCGCGGGCCGGCCCCCGCCGACCCGGCCAGGACCGCGGGGATCGCCGGCAGCACGCACGGCGAGAGGGCGGTGACGATCCCCGCGACGAAGGCGATGGCGAGCAGCAGCACCCCGCGAGCGTAGGGCGCCCGTCTCGAGGTGTCCTCCCCGCGGTCGGCCGGGCCGCGGACCGACCCGCTCCGCCTGCGCGCCCGGGTCGGGGCTTAACGCGCCGCTCACGGACCCGCCGCTACACTCGATCGGTGACCCGGGTCCTCGTGCTTGGCTGCACCGGCTCGATCGGCGTGCAGGCCCTCCAGGTGATCGACGCGGCGCCCGATCTCGAGGCGTGCGGCCTCGCCTGCGGCCGGCGCGTCGACCTGATGGCCGGGCAGGCCGCCGAGCGCGGCATCGCCCACACGTCGTGCGCCGCCGGCGGCGGAACCGTGTCGTACGACCCCGACCTCGGGACCCTCATCGACGCCAGCGCGCCCGACCTCGTGCTGAACGCCCTCGTGGGGGCGGCGGGTCTGCGCCCGACGCTCGCCGCCCTCGAGCGCGGCATCCCGGTCGCCCTGGCCAACAAGGAGACCCTCGTCGCCGGCGGCGACCTCGTCGCGATGGTCCGGGCGCGCACCGGCGCCGCCCTCGTCCCGGTCGACTCCGAGCACTCGGCGCTCTTCCAGCTGCTCGAGGGCGTCGCACCCGACCGCGTGCGCGCCGCGGTCCTCACGGCCTCGGGGGGTCCTTTCCGCGGCCGGTCCGCCGATGAACTGCAGGGGGTGACGCGCGCCGACGCGCTGCGGCACCCGACCTGGGAGATGGGGGAGAAGATCACGATCGACTCGGCGACGCTCATGAACAAGGGCCTCGAGGTGATCGAGGCGCACCATCTGTTCGGCCTCGGCTACGACCGCATCGAGGTCGTGGTGCACCCGCAGTCGGCGGTGCACGCGATGGTGCGCCTCGACGACGGCAGCGTGCTGGCCCACTGCGGCCCGCCCGACATGCGGGTGCCGATCGGTCACGCCCTGCGCCACCCCGCCCCGCCGCCGCCCGGGCCGCCGATGGACCTCGTGGGACTCCGCCTCGACTTCGAGGCGCCCGACGAGACCGCCTTCCCCTGCCTGCCCCTGGCCCGCGAGGCGGGCCGCGAGGGGGGCACCGCCCCGGCCGTGCTCAACGCCGCCAACGAGGTGGCCGTGGCCGCCTTCCTCGCCGACCGCATCGGCTTCATGGACATCCCCCGCGTGGTCGCGGCCGCGCTCGCGGGCGTGGCCTCGGAGCCCGCCACCACGCTCGGGGCCGTGCTCGACGCCGACGCGCGCGCGCGCCGGGTCGCCGGCGAGGCCGTCGCGGGGGTGCCCGCGTGAACATCCTCTGGTTCGCCCTCGGGCTGATCGTGCTCGTGATCATCCACGAGGCCGGGCACATGATCGTCGCCAAGTGGTGCGGCATGCGCGTCGAGCGCTTCTCGGTGTTCATGGGCCGCCCGCTGGTGTCGTGGACGCGCGGCGAGACGCAGTACGGGGTCGGCTGGCTGCCCATCGGCGGCTACGTGAAGATCAGCGGGATGCTGCGCGGCGAGGAGATCCCGCCCGAGCACGAGCACCGGGCGTACTACAACGCGCCCGTCTGGAAGCGGATCGCCACGATCCTCGCCGGCCCGGCGGTCAACATCGTGCTGGCCGCGATCCTCTTCGTGGTCGTCTTCTGGCTGCCCGGCGGCCCGGTCAAGATCACCGACCGCGTCGGCGCCGTCTCGCCCGACTCGCCGGCGCTCACGGCGGGCCTGATGCCGGGCGACCGCCTGCTCTCGGTGAACGGCGTCGGCGAGGGCGACCTGCTGGCCGCCCGGCGCGAGCTGCAGGCGAACCCGGGCGCCACCGTGACCGTGCGCATCGACCGCGGCGGCCGCATCATCGACGAGCGCGTGACGCTGGCGTCGGTCGAGACCGGCCAGGGCAGGATCGGCCAGCTCGGGATCACCTTCGACGGCGATCCGTACGGCTTCGCCGGCGGGTTGCGGGAGGGCACGCAGTTCACCTGGACGGTCGTCGAGGCCAACGTCACCGCGATCGGGCGGCTCTTCACCAGCGAGGAGGCCCGGGAGCAGGTCAACTCGATCGTCGGCGTCGGTGCGGTCTACAACGAGGTCGCCGACGACGGCCTGGTCGTGATCATCCGCTTCTTCGCGCTGGTCAGCCTGGCGCTCGGCATCTTCAACCTGTTCCCGCTGCTGCCGCTGGACGGCGGTCACATCGTGATGGCGGTACTCGAGAAGATCCGCCGGCGCCCGGTCAGCCGCGAGGTCTACGAGCGGGCGTCGTTCATCGGCTTCGCGCTGCTGCTCGTGCTGACGGTGTTCATCGTCAACAACGACATCGGCAAGATCCGCGGCGACGGCTTCGGGATCGACCCGTAGCCCCCGGCTCCCCGAGCGGCGACGGCGCTAGAGTCGAGGGGATGACCGCCGAGCGCCGCCAGACCCATCTCTGCGACGTCGGAGGGGTGATCGTCGGCGGCGGCCGGCCGGTGGTCGTGCAGTCGATGACCAACACCGACACGGCCGACGCCGTGGGCACGGCGGCGCAGGTGGCGGAGCTGGCGGCCGCCGGGTCGGAGATCGTGCGCATCACGGTCAACAACCGCGCCGCCGCCGCACGCGTGGCCGAGATCCGCGACCGCCTGCGCGACGTGCACGGCACGGAGGTGCCGCTCGTCGGCGACTTCCACTACAACGGGCACACCCTGCTGCGCGAGTTCCCCGACTGCGCCGAGGCGCTCGCCAAGTACCGCATCAACCCGGGCAACGTCGGCCGGGGGCCGCGGCACGACGCCAACTTCGCGACGATGGTGCAGGCGGCGATCGACCACCGCCGGCCGGTGCGGATCGGCGTCAACGGCGGCTCGCTCGATCCGGAGCTGCTCGACGGGCTGATGGACGAGAACGGGCGTCGCGACGCCCCGCTGCCGGCGGAGGCCGTCGTGCGCGAGGCGATGGTGCGCAGCGCGATCTCGTCGGCCGAGGCGGCGATGGAGATCGGGCTGCCCCCCGACCGCATCGTGCTCTCGTGCAAGACCAGCCGCCTCCAGGACATGATCGCGGTCTACCGCGACCTCGCCGATCGCTGCCACCACCCGCTGCACCTCGGCCTCACGGAGGCCGGCATGGGCAGCAAGGGGATCGTCTCGACCACCGCGGCCCTCGCGATCCTGCTGCAGGACGGCGTCGGGGACACGATCCGCGCCAGCCTCACGCCCGAGCCCGGCGGCGACCGCACCGTCGAGGTGCGCGTCTGCCGCGAGCTGCTCCAGAGCCTCGGTCTGCGGACGTTCCGCCCCGAGGTGACGGCCTGCCCGGGCTGCGGGCGCACCACGAGCACCGTCTTCCAGGAGCTGGCGCAGTCGATCGAGCGTCACCTGGGCGAGCGCATGCGGGTGTGGAGCGCGGAGCGCCCCGGCGCGGTCGCGCTGAAGGTGGCCGTGATGGGCTGCATCGTCAACGGACCCGGCGAGAGCCGCGCCGCCGACATCGGCATCAGCCTGCCGGGCACCGGCGAGCAGCCGCGCGCCCCGGTCTACGTGGACGGCGAGAAGGCGGCGACCCTCGAGGGGCCGACGCTCGCCGAGGACTTCATCCGGATGGTCGACGAGTACGTCGAGGCGCGCTTCCCGCGCGCCGGGGAGCCGGTGCGCGCCTAGCTAGTAGGCGCGGGCGACGATCGCCTGCAGCGGGCCCTCGAGGTCGTCCGGCACGGTTCCGTCCGGTCGCTGGAGGCAACGCACGGTGATGCCCTGCTCGGCCAGGCGGTCCTCCCCGTCGTCGCCGACGAGCTCCCACGGGACGCGGGCCCAGCCCGTGCGGGCCGCCTCGATGGCCTCGTCGATGCTCGCGGCGTCGGCGGTGCGCCCGTCCCGGAAGGCGGTCGCCTCGGCCAGCAGCCCCGCCTGGATCTCGTCGAGGGCGGTCCGGACGGTGCCGGGGAGCCCCGCGGCCGGCACGGTGTCCTTCGTGCGCGTGTCGCGGCGGGCCAGGGTGACGACGCCCTCGCCCACGTCCCGCGGGCCGAGCTCGATGCGCACGGGGACGCCCTTGATCTCCCAGTCGGTCACCCGGCGGCCGAACCCTGTCGCGGTCTGGGCGTCCACCCGCGTGCGCACCCCGGCCGCGCCCAGCTCGTCGGCGATCCGCCGCGCCGCGGCCGTCACGGTGCCGTCGTCGTCGTCGCGCACGACCAGCACGACGACCTGCACGTGGGCGATGGCGGGCGGCACCCGCAGCCCGGCGTCGTCGCCGTGGCACATGATCAGCCCGCCGACCATCCGCGTCGACGTGCCCCACGAGGTGGTCCAGCAGTGCTGCAGGGCGCCGCCGTCGTCGAGGTACTGCATGCCGAAGGCGGTGGCGAAGTTCTGGCCCAGCTCGTGGCTCGTGCCCATCTGCAGGGCGCGGCCGTCGCCCATCATCCCCTCGCAGGTCATCGTGTTCACCGCCCCGGCGAAGCGCTCGCGGGCCGTCTTGACGCCGACCAGCACGGGCATGGCGAGCATCTCGACCATGAAGTCGCGGTAGGCGTCGAGCAGGATGCGGCGGGCGTACGCCGCGGCGTCGTCGCGGGTCGCGTGGGCGGTGTGCCCCTCCTGCCACAGGAACTCGGTCGTCCGCAGGAAGATGCGCGGCCGCAGCTCCCAGCGCACGACGTTCGCCCATTGGTTGAGCAGCAGCGGCAGGTCGCGGTACGACTGGATCCACTTGGCCATCAGCTCGCCGAAGAGCGTCTCCGAGGTGGGGCGCACCACCAGGGGCTCCTCGAGGGGCTTGCCGCCGGCGACGGTCACGACCGCCAGCTCGGGACTGAAGCCCTCCACGTGCTCGGCCTCGCGGCGCAGGTACGACTCGGGGATGAACAGCGGCAGGTAGACGTTCTCCGCGCCGCACTCCTTGATGCGGCGGTCCATGTCGGCCTGCATCCGCTCCCAGAGGCCGTAGCCGTAGGGGCGGATCACCATGGTGCCGCGGGCGGCGCCGGTCTCGGCCAGCTCGGCCTTGGCGACGACGTCCTGGTACCACTGCGGGAAGTCCTCGGAGCGCGAGGCGAGGATGGGAGCCTTGGCCATCGGCGGGGGATCCTAACGACCCGCGGGCGGCGCGACACGCGTGCCGCTCTGCGGTAAGGTGGACGCACCTCGGGGCGTGGCGCAGCCTGGTAGCGCACCCGGCTGGGGGCCGGGCGGTCGGAGGTTCAAATCCTCTCGCCCCGATGCACGTAGCGTCCGCGCGCCGGGCTCCGGCGCGCGGATCCGCTCCCCCGGCGGACCCGAGGTGCCGCCGACCGGGCAGGATGACGCCGTGCGCCGCGCCGTCCCCAACGTGCTGACCGCCCTGCGGCTGATCTCGCTGCCGGTGCTCGTCGTGATGCTCGCCCGCGCCGAGGGCCCGACCGCCCCCTGGGCGGGCCTGCTCTTCGGCCTCACGGCCGCCACCGACCTGCTGGACGGGTTCCTCGCGCGGCGGTGGGACGCCGTCAGCCGCCTCGGCCGGATCGCCGACCCGCTGGCCGACCGGCTGCTCGTCGTCGTGGGCCTCGTCGGCCTGATCCTGCTCGACCGGATCCATCCGGCCGGTCCGTCGATCCTCATCGCCCGCGACGTGCTGATCGTCGCCGCGTTCGGGCTCCTGCTGCGGCGGGGCGTCGAGATGCGGGTCGACTTCGCGGGCAAGCTCTCGTCGGCCCTCGCCATGGTCGGCACCGGGGGGGCGATGCTCCTCGACCAGCTCTGGGTCGACGCGATCCTCTGGGCCGCCGTCGTGCTCTCGGTCGCCACGTTCGCCAACTACTCCCGGATCGCGGTCCGGGAGCTGCGCCGACGGCCCTCGACCCCGGGGTGAGGGTTCGGTCGCCGGGCCGCTATGCTGGGCGTCCACCGACGAGGAGCAGCGATGGACGTCCAGCCCGATCTCAGCACGCTCAGTGACGCCGAGCTCAAGGGCCTCATCCGCCAGCTCGCGGAGGAGGAGCTCGCCGTGTCCAAGGAGCGCCGCCTGCTGCACGGCCGCATCGAGCTGCTGAAGAGCGAGCTCGTCGCGCGCCTCAAGGGACGCGATCAGGGCGACCTGTCCGTCGTCGACGTCGACGCGCTCAGCAGGATCCTGGCCGGGCGGCTCCCCGACCTGGACCGCCTCGAGCGCGACTAGGCGCACCCGAGGAGGCGGGGGCCCATGTACTGCCCCGAATGCGGTTTCCATCAGAGCGAGGCCCACAAGTACTGCGGGCGCTGCGGCGCGCTGCTGATCGTCGAGAACCAGGGCACCGGTGAGATCACCGGCCCGCTCGCGATCAGCGACGAGCAGGCCGAGACCGGCGGCTGGCAGGGGCCGGCGATCGAGGGCCCGACGCTCGCCGTGCGCTCCGGCGGCCTGTCCGGGGCGGTCTTCTCGCTCTCGCCGGGCGAGGTCACGATCGGACGGGAGCCCTCGGCCGACGTCTTCCTCGACGACGTCACCGTCTCCCGCAACCACGCCGTGATCACCTCGGGGCCGGGCGGGATCGCCCTGCGCGACCTCGGCAGCCTCAACGGCACGTACGTCAACCGGCGGCGGATCGAGGACAGCGAGACGCTCGAGGACGGCGACGAGCTCCAGATCGGCAAGTTCCGCCTGACCTTCCTGCTCGGGTGAACGAGCCCAGCCTCCTGCCCGACGACGATCCCTCCGCGGGCGCGGGCGGGCTCACGATCGGAGCCGTCTGCGAGCTGCTGCAGGCCGACTACCCGTCGATCTCGATCTCGAAGATCCGCTACCTCGAGGATCAGAAGCTCGTCACGCCGCGCCGCACCCCGGGCGGCTACCGCCTCTACTCGCCCCTCGAGGTCGAGCGGCTGCGCACCATCCTGAGGCTGCAGCGCGACGAGTTCCTGCCGCTGCGCGTCATCCGGCAGGAGCTCGAGTCGTCGACCACGGGCGCGTTCAGCGTCGCCAACCAGGCCAAGCAGCTCAAGAGGGCACAGCTCGCCGAGCCGGCCCCGACGCGCCGCCACACGACCCAGGAGATCCTCTCCACCACGGGCGCCCCGGCGTCGCTGCTCAAGGCCCTCGAGGAGTACGGCCTCATCGGCGGCGACGGCACGGACGGTTTCGACGAGACCGATCGCGAGGTCGTCCAGACCGCGCTCGAGCTCTCGAGCTACGGCGTGGAGCCGCGGCACCTGCGCATCTTCCGGGTCGCGGCCGAGCGGGAGGCCGGGCTGCTGCAGCAGCTCCTCACGGTGGGCCTGCGCTCGCGCAACCCCGACCGCCGCCGGGAGGCCCTCGACGCGCTCGAGACGCTCGCGGCCCTGGCGTCGCACATGCGGCACCTCATGCTGATCTCGGAGCTGCGCCAGATCGCGAACCCGTGAGCGCGCCGCCCTTCGACCTCGACTCCGCGATCCGCCGGATCCCCGACCATCCCCACCCGGGCATCCTGTTCTACGACCTCATGCCGCTCTTCCAGAGCGCCGAGGGGCTCGGCGCCGGGGTCCGCGCGATCGCCGACTGGGCCCGGCCACTCGCGCCGGACATCGTGGTGGGCATCGAGGCGCGGGGGTTCGTGATGGGCGGGGCCCTGGCCACGACCCTCGGCGTGGGCTTCGCCGCGGCGCGCAAGACCGGCAAGCTGCCCCACGAGACGGTGCGGCGGGAGTACGCGCTGGAGTACGGCACCGACGCCGTCGAGATGCACCGCGACGCGGTGCGCCCCGGGATGCGGGTGCTGGTGCACGACGACCTGCTGGCGACGGGCGGCACCGCGCGGGCGACCTGCGACCTGGTCGAGGAGCTGGGTGGGGTGGTCGCGGGGGTCGCGGTGGTCGCCGAGCTCACCTTCCTGCCGGGCCGCGCCGCGCTGGCCGGGCACGAGGTGCTCTCGCTCGTCACCTATGACGGCGAGGCGGTGACGGCGTGAAGGGATTGATCGGCGTGGACATCGGCGGCAGCGGCATCAAGGCCGGGATCGTCGACGCCCGCCGCGGCACCCTGATCGGTGAGCGGGTGCGCGTGAGCACGCCCCAGCCGGCCGTCGTCGCGGACGTCCTCTCGGCCACGGCCGAGGTGGTGCGCTCGCTGGCGCGCGACTCGGGTCCGATCGGCATCGGCTTCCCCGGCGCGATCGTCGGCGGGCGCGTGATGACGACGGCGAACGTCGACGACGGCTGGCTCGGGCAGCCGGCCGCCGAGCTCTTCAGCGAGGCCGTCGGGCGGCCGTGCGTCGTGCTCAACGACGCGGACGCGGCCGGGGTCGCCGAGATGCGCTTCGGCGCGGGACGCGGCGTGCCCGGGGTCGTGCTGCTGCTGACGCTCGGCACCGGCATCGGCTCGGCGCTGTTCCTCGACGGCGAGCTCGTGCCCAACACCGAGCTCGGCCACATCGAGATCCGCGGCAAGGACGCCGAGCTGCGGGCGTCGGCCGGGGCCCGCGAGCGCAACGACCTCTCCTACGCCAAGTGGGCGCCCCTGCTCGACGAGTACCTGCACCGCATCGACCAGTTGATCTGGCCCGACCTGATCATCCTCGGCGGGGGCATCTCCAAGCGCGCCGACAAGTTCATGCACCGCCTGAACGCCCGCCCGCCGGTGCTGCCGGCGACACTCCGCAACGAGGCCGGCATCGTCGGCGCGGCCATGCGCGCGCGGTCGGTGCTGGTGGCTCCCCGGACCCCCCCGTCTACTGCACGCGGGACGGCGGCGAGTACCCGGGGAGCACCTGGACGGTGACCGTCCCGACGCCCGGCAGGCCGAGGGCGGCCGCCGCGGCCTGGGAGAGGTCGAGGTCGCGCCCGCGCACGTAGGGGCCGCGGTCGTTGACCCGCACCGTCACGGTCCTGCCGCCGTACGCGATGCGCAGGAGGGTGCCGAGTCGCAACGTGCGTGAGGCGGCGCTGAACGCCGTGGGATCGTACGGCTCGCCGCTCGCGGTGCGGGCGCGGGTGAACCCGGGGCCGTACCAGCCCGCGACGGCCGTGAACGTCGGCAGGCGGCTCGGGAGCACCGACCGACCGGCGGGTCCCACGACGCCGATCCCCGGGTACGCGCGCGTGCTGTCCGGGCCGGGGGCGGCCGGCTCGGTGTCCACGGCCTCACCCGACGCCGCGTCGCGCGGGGCCTCTCCGGGCAGTCCGCGGGCGGCGATCAGGTCGGCGGGCAGTCCGCGCGCCGGCGTGCGGGAGGCGCCGGCCTCGCCGGCCGGGGGGCCCGCGACCGGGAGGCCCGATCCCGTCGTCAGCCCGCCGAGGGAGGGCAGCGCGGCGGACGCGGCCGCGGCCCGCCGGCGACCCCGCTCCTCCGACTCGGCGGTGCGAAGGCGCGAGTCGGCGACCTCGAGGCGGGTGCCGAGCGCGGCGCGCTCGGCGACGAGGGAGTCCTTGCTGCGCCGCACCTCGGCCTCGGCCGTGCGCAGCTCCGCCGTGGACATCCGATAGCTCTCGACGAGCGTGCGGTCGGACCGGCCGAGCGCCGTCAGCAGGTCGATGCGCGCCTGGGCCTCGTCGAGGTCGCCGCCGGTGAGGATCTCGATGACCGGGCTGGGCTCCGGGCTCACGTAGATCGCACGCAGGCGCCGCTGGAACCCGGCGAGGGCGGCCCGGTGGCGGGCACGCGCCTGGTCGAGTCGCGCGCGGTCGGTCGCGAGCGCGCCCTGCTCGTCGGTGATGCGCTGGGCGAGGACGGCGTCGCGGGCCGCCAGGGCGTCGCGCGCGGCGCGCAGCTCGTCGACCTCGGCCGCCACCCCGGCGGATGGCGCCCAGGCGAGCGCCGCGACGGCGACGACGGCCGCGCGGAGCAGCAGGCGGCGGCGGGGGAGGGGGCGCACCCCCCCGGTATCGGTCGGTGCGGGCGTCGTCTGGACCGTCGCGACACCCGGCCGCGACCGTCCCGGTCAGGCGTGGAGGTAGGAGCGCTCCAGGTGGGCGATGAGGGCGTCGGGCCCGAGCTCGACGCCGGTGGCGGCGCGCATCAGCTCGTCGGTCGGCAGGCGGGCGCCGTGGCGGTGGACGCGCTCGCGCATGAAGCCGAGGATCGCGCCGAACTCGCCCGCCCCGATGGCGCGGTCGATGCCCCCGAGCTCGCGGTCGGCCGCCTCGGCGAGCTGGGCCGCGTACAGGTTGCCGAGGGTGTAGGTGGGGAAGTAGCCGAAGAGGCCGTCGGCCCAGTGGATGTCCTGCATCGCGCCCAGGGCGGTGGTGGGCGGGCGGACGCCCAGCATCTCCTGCATTCCGTCGGCGAAGGCCCCGGGCAGGTCGGCGACCGACAGGTCGCCGCGCATCATCGCGAGCTCGAGGCCGAACCTGAGCGCGATGTGCAGGTTGTACGTGACCTCGTCGGCCTCGACCCGGATGAGCGAGGGTCGCACGACCTGGCCGGCGTCGTGCAGCAGGGCGGCGTCGACCCCGCTCATGGCCCGGGGGAAGATGCGCCGCATGGCCGGCTCGATGTGCTCCCAGAAGGCGGGACTGCGCCCGATCTGGTTCTCGTAGAAGCGCGACTGCGACTCGTGCGCGCCCAGCGACGGGGAGTCGTGGACCGGGGTGCGGTCGGCCTCGGCGGGGAACCCCTGCTCGTAGAGGGCGTGGCCGACCTCGTGCATGACCGCGCTGAGGCCGCTGATCGGGTTGTCGAGCTCCAGGCGGGTGGTGAAGCGCACATCGCCCCGGTGCGGTGAGCCCGTGAAGGGGTGGGCCGACCGCGTGATGACCCCGGCGGACATGTCGAAGCCCACCATCTCGGCGACCTCGCGGGCGAGCCGCATCTGCCCGTCGAGATCCCATTCGTGGGCCGGCAGCGTGCGCGCGGGGCGCGCCGACGCCTCGGCGACGAGCGGCGCGAGCCTCGTGCGCAGCCCCGCGAAGACCGGCTCGAGGTCGGCGGCGCGTGCCCCGGGCTCGAACTCGTCGAGCAGCGAGTCGTAGGGCTCGTCGCCGATGCCGATGGCCTCGGCCTCGCGGCGCTTGAGGGCCAGCACGGCGGCGAGGGGCCCCGCGTAGGCGTCGAAGTCGTCGGTGGCGCGGGCCTCGGCCCAGGCGCTCACGCTGCGCGACGACGCCTCGCTGATCTCGCGCACGAGTTCCTCGGGCACGCGCAGGGCGCGGTCGCGGGCCCTCATGGCCAGGCGCACCGCCGCGCGGGTGTCGCCGTCGAGGTCGTCGCGGGCCGACAGCGCGTCGAGCGCCTCCCCGGCATCGGGGCGGATCAGCTCGCGATGGTGCAGCGCGGCAAGCGTGCCCATCTGCACGGCGCGGCCCTCGGCGCCGGCCGGCGGCATGAGCGTCTCGCGGTCCCAGCCCATCAGCCCGGCCGCGCCCGCGAGATCGGCGAGCGTGCCCATCCAGTCGCGGACGAGCGCGAGACCGGATGGCGACGACCGCTGCACGGGCGGGATGATAGTCGGCGGGGCGCGGCCGGGACGAGCGGTATCCTCCCCCCGTGAGCCCACCGCCCCGCCGACCCCCGCCGCCCTGGCTGCTGCGGTGGGAGGGTCTCCACGTGGGCGTGCAGGTGGGCATCGCCGCGCCGGTCCTGATCGCCGTGCTCTTCGTGGTCCACGTGACGCTGCTGAACCAGCCGATCGGCCGGGGCCTGTCCTACGGCGTCTTCTGGGGCGTCCTGGCCACCGCCGCCGTGGTCGGCGCGAGCCGCTCCGAGAAGGCGCGCCGGGGACGCTGACGCGGCCGGGGGAGGGGGCGCGACGCCCCCTCCCCGCGGGCGCGGGTCGATCAGCCCGTCGCGGCCTTCTGGAACTCGGTGATCGTGGACGTCACCTCGGGCACGAGGGCCTGGACGGCCGCGAGGTCGCCCTCGTCGGCGGCGTCGAGGAAGCGGCGCAGCACGTCGCTGACGGCCGGGCCGGTGCGGACGAGGCCGGAGCGCTGCCGCTCGAGCTCGGCGGTCTCGAGGGTGTAGCCGTCGAGCTCGGCGATGGCCGAGTCGAACTCGTCGAGCGACTGCTGGGCCGAGGGGATCTTCGAGCGCAGGTCCTCGAGCCCGGTCGAGTTCTGCAGCAGCGTCCCGAACTCCTGGAGGGCGCCGGCCGCCTGCTGCACGTCGGCCACGTAGGCCGCGGTGTCGCCGGTGCCGGTGGACGAGTCGGTGGTGTCGGCCGCGGGCGATGTCGTGGTGGGCACGACGGGGGCCGTCGCGGTGCTCTCGGTCGTGGACGAGCTCGAGTCGTCGCCGCAGACGGTGAGCCCGAGCTCCTCGGCCTTGGCGTCGGCCTGGTCGCCGAGCGACGAGATCTCGCTGTCGACCTCGGCGATGACGGCCTCGGGGTCCTCGCCTGCCTCGATGCGGTCGGCCGCGGCCGTGACGGCCGTGATCTGCTGCTCGAGCAGGCCGAGCGCCGCGTCGGCGTCCGACTTCAGCTCGTCCGGGGCCTCGAGGTCGCGCAGCTTGTCGAGCTGGGCCTGCTGGATCGGCAGACCGGCGCGCAGGAACGTGAGGAGCTGGTCGGGCGCGGTGGGCTCGGCGAGGGCGTCGACCTGACGGTCGGTGTCGGCGCACACGGCGTCGGCCTGCGAGCGCCACTCGGCGGCGCTCAGGGCGCTGGAGTCACCACCTCCACAGCCGGCGATCAGCGCGACCGTCGCTCCGAGGGTGGCGATGCCGGCGAGTGTCCGGCGGCGGGGGAGGGGCATTCCGATACTCCTTCAGGGATGAGGACGGCGGCACCCTATCCGCGGCGTGCGGGCGTGGCGATCCCCCGTCCGGGGGGGCTCGGCCCACGACGGTCGAGGCCACCGGAGCGCCGGGCGGCGCCGGCCGGCGAGGCGGAGTCTAGAATCGCCGGAGTCCGACAAGGGAGTCCGCCGTGCCCGTCGAGAAGACCGTCGTCGATGCCCTCAACGCGCAGATGGGGCAGGAGCTGGAGGCGCACCTCCAGTACCTGTCGATCTCGAGCTGGTTCGACGCCGAGGGCCTGCCGGAGCTGACCCGCTTCTTCGCCGAGCAGGCCGCGGAGGAGCACGCCCACGCGATGAAGTTCCTCACCTACGTGCAGGATGTCGGCGGGCCGGTGGCCATCCCGGCCCTGGCGGCGCCCAAGCCGCAGTTCGAGAGCGCCGAGGAGGCGGTCGCGGCGAGCCTCGAATGGGAGCAGGCCGTCACGGCCAGCATCGACCGCCTCGTCGACCTGGCGATCGAGACGCGCGACCACGCCACCCAGGCGTTCCTGCAGTGGTTCGTGACCGAGCAGGTCGAGGAGGTGGCGACGATGAGCGAGCTGCTGCAGGTCACCCGCCGCGCCGGCGAGGCCCACCTGCTGCTGGTCGAGGACTACGCGGCGCGGTCCCTGCCGTCCGGGGAGTGACCGGCGCCGCCCGGGCCGTGGACGACGCGGCGGACCTCGTGTGCCGCCGCCTGGAGGGGGGCGACTACGCCCGGGCCCGGGCCGTGGTGGACGAGTGGTTCGGTCATCCCGTCGGCCTGGTCATGCACCGGCTCTTCTTCGAGCAGCTCGGGCCGTCGGGCGTGTGGATGGAGGAGCCCGACGGCGTGCCGGCCGGCTTCCTGCTCGGCCTGGTCAGCGAGGCCGAGCCGGACCTCGCCTACGTCCACATGCACGTCGTGGCCCCCGCGTGGCGCGGGCGCGGGGCGGGTGAGCGCCTCTATGCCGAGTTCTGCGACAGGGCCCACGCCCGGGGCTGCCGGCGCGTGCGCGCCCTCGCCGCGCCCGAGCGGACGGCGTCGCGGCGCTTCCACGAGCGCCTCGGGTTCGTGGGGACCGACGCGCCCGGATATCTCGGTCCCGGCATCGACCGCACGGTCTACGAGCGTCCGCTGCCGCTGAGGGCGGGCGGCCGGCCGCGGACGACGGAGACTCCGCTAGCATCGCGCCGATCCGGTCACCACGCGACCGCAGGGGGCGAGATGTCCGAGACGACACCGCACGACGACCGCCGCGCTCACCGCCGCGCCGAGGTCGCGCTGCCCGCGCGCGTCCACGTCGGACGGCGAGATGGTCGGCGCCCAGAGCCTCAACCTGAGCGAGGGCGGCGTGCTGCTGGCGGGGTCCGACTTCCCGTCGGCCGGTCAGGTGAGGATCGAGATCGAGCTGGCCGAGATGGGCTGGCACGCGCTCGACGCCGAGGTCGTCCGACTCGACGAGGGCTCGGGCGGGACGCTCGCGGCGCGCTTCGCCGAGGCGGCTACAGAGGGTGGCCGCGATGCCATCCGGGCGTTCTTCGACTCCCGGTTGCAGGGGGCCACCGGGGACTGATCCTCAGGCCTGGGCGTCAACCAGCCCGCCCGACGTCGGAGCGTCGTCCGGGGGGGTGGGCGTGCGCCCCCGCTCCTCGCGGCCGCGCCGGCGCTCGCGGCCGCGCCGTTCGCCGATGCGCTCGCCCGCCCCCGCCTCCGGGATCCTCTCGGCTCGGGCCCGGTCGGCGCGCACGCCGGCGACCACCACGATCCCCGCCTCGGCGCCGCGGTGGATGAGGGACTGGGCGACGCGTGTCGCCTCGGGGATTCCGGCGCTGACGACGCCGGGCAGGTGGGGCATCGGGGGCACCTCGTGACGGGGCCTCCCCGGGTGTATCGGCCGCCCGGCCCCGCACCCTGAGCGCCGCGGTGAGACCTGGGGGCGTTATCCCCCGTCGGGGTGATGCCGATACCAGTCCTGCACGATGCCCCGCCTCCCACGGATCGGGGGGCGAGCGTCGCGCTGACCCAGATGTGTTGACGAATGGCAAGGAGGCCGGACGTCACGATGTCGATTCACACACCCTTCGCGGGAGAGCCGCCCCTGCACGAGCCGCGTGGCGGCGGATGCGCGGCGGCCGCCTGGGCGCTGACCGTCCTCGCCCTCGGCGCCTTCGCGCACGTCTCCACCGGTTCGGCGGTCGCGGCCCCGCTCGCGGCGCCGGCCCCGCGCAGCGACTCCCTGCTGGTCGAGGTGGACCCGGCCGCGAGCACGTCCGAGCGCGCCGAGGTGCGCCGCGCCCTCGGCGCCGACGGCGTGCGGCGCCTCGTCTCGGACTGGCGGGCGTACGAGCTGCCGGGCGAGGTGACCCTCGCGCAGGCGCGCCGGCTGCTGGCGGGCGAGCCCGCCGTGCTCTCGGTGCACCTCGACGCCCGGCTGCGGGCGCTCGAGACGCCCGACGACACCTACTTCTCCTCGCAGTGGGCCCCTCCGGTCGTCCACGCGCCCGAGGGGTGGGACGTCTCCGGGTCGGCGGCGCCGGTGGTGGTGGCCGTGATCGACACCGGGGTGCAGACCGCGCACCCCGACCTCGCGGGGCGCCTGTGGCAGAACCCCGGCGAGGTCGCCGGCAACGGTGTCGACGACGACGCCAACGGCCGCGTCAACGATGTGTCCGGCTGGAACTTCTACGACGACACGAACGTCCTGTTCAACCCGGCCGACGGGGACAGCCACGGGACCCACGTGGCGGGGACGATCGCCGCCCGGCGGGGCAACGCGACGGGGATCGCGGGTATCGCGGACAACGCCCGGATCATGCCGCTGAAGTTCCTGAAGCCCGACGGCGGCTACACGTCCGACGCCATCACGGCCATCGAGTACGCGGTCGCCGAGGGCGCGACGATCATCAACGCCTCGTGGGGCGGAGAGGTCTACTCGCAGCCCCTCTGCGACGCGATCGCCCTCGCGGGCGACGCGGGGGTGCTGTTCGTCGTGGCCGCCGGCAACGGCGGGGCGGACGGCAGCGGCGACGACAACGACACCGGTCCCTCGTGGCCGTCGAACTGCCCGGCGCCGAACGTGCTGTCGGTCGCGGCGACCACGCCCGCCGACGAGCTGGCCGCGTTCTCCAACTTCGGCGCGTCGTCGGTCAACATCGGTGCCCCCGGCGCGAACGTCCTCAGCACCGTGCCGAGCCTCACCTACGGCTACAAGTCGGGCACGTCGATGGCCGCGCCGCACGTCGCGGGCGTGGCCGCGGTGGTGAGCGGCATGCACCCCGGTCTGGTCACCGCGCAGCTCAGGGCCGCCCTGATGTCCGGCGGGCAGCCCGCCGCCGCGCTGTCGGGCAGGACGGTCTCGGGACGCCGCATCGACCTGGTGGGGGCGCTGGCCGCGGCCGGCACCGTGTTCGCGCCGGACACCACCCCGCCGGACCCGTTCGCCGTGGTCTCGCCGGCGGACGGCTTCGGCACGATCGCCCCGTCCGGGCCGACCTTCACCTGGGCGCCGTCGTCCGACGGTCAGAGCGGCATCACCGCCTACCGGCTGGCGGTCAACGGCGTCGTGGTCGCCTCGGTCGGCCCCGGGGCCCGCTCGGCGACGCCGCCGGCCCTGTCCGAGGGCGTCCACACGTGGACCGTCACGGCCGTGGACGGCAGCGGCAACACGCGCACGACGGCCCCGCGCGTGCTCACGATCGACCGCACGGCGCCGAGCGCCCCGCAGGTCCAGCCCGTGGGGCCGGGCGGACGGGCGGCCGGGCCGATGGTGCCGTTGTCGTGGTCCGCGGCGCATGACGCCGTGACGGGCGTCGCCGGCTACCGGGTCGTCGTCGACGGGGTCCCGGTCGCGTCGGTCCCCGCCCCCGGACTGACGGCGCGGGTGAGGATGTCCCCGGGTGTCCACACGTGGCGGGTGGTCGCGGTGGACGGCCTCGGCAACGAGGCCGCGAGCGCCGAGCGCGGCCTCATCGTGGGCGGGGCGGCCGCCACCCCCCGTCGCTCGCGCCCGCTCGCGTCGCGGCTGCTGTTGAGCGTCCCGCGCCGGCTCGCGCCGGGCGCCGCGCCGCGGCTGCGCGTGACCGTGCCCCGCGCGATGCGCGTCACGGTGAGCGTGCGGCGGGCCGGACGGGCCGCGGCCAGCGCCCGCTTCCGCGTCACGGCCCGCCGGGGCGCGTCGACGATCCGCTTCCCCGCGAAGGTCCGCCGCCGGATGGGCTCGCCGGGCACCTACGTCGTCTCGGCTGCGGGCGCCGCGCGCCTGCGCGCGAGCGTGCGGGTCACGATCGGCCCGCGCCGCTAGGGGGTCAGCCCACCCGCCAGCCGACGTCCAGCCCGTCGCCGTGCACGATCGCGTAGACCGGTCGCGCGCGGTGCGGATGGAAGACGATCGAGAAGAGCTCGCCCTCGGAGAGCGCCAGCTCCTGCGGCAGGCGCCGGAAGCTGACCGACCGGTGCCCGCCCCGCCCGTCGGCGAACACCGCCTCGTAGCGCAGGCCCATCCAGCCGCGCTCCAGCCGTGGACGCCCGACGCAGCGCCCCCCGATCATGGCCGGGAACGTCTCCCCGCATGCCGGGCAGGCGAGGTCAACGGTGCGGCCGCCCGCGTCGGCGGTGCGGCACCGGCTGGCACAGCTCGGGCAGGGCAGCGAGCGCATCGGGGGCCCGGGGGGGCGCGGGGCGGCGGGCCGGCGGCGCAGGTCGTAGCGCTTCCGGCGCTGCGGGTCGCCGAGCACCTCCCAGGCGGCGTTGGCCCGCTTGGTGATCTCCAGCGCCCGCTCCCGCTGGGCCTCGTCGCGGAAGCGGTCGGGGTGGAAGGCGGTCATGAGGAACCGCCAGGCGGCACGCACGTCGTCCGCGCCGGCGTCGGGTGCCACGTCGAGCGTGGCGTAGTGGTCGTCGAGGTCGCTCACCGGCCCGTGGAGCATGACGGATCGCGCATCGTGAGCCCCACCCGCGTAGGCTGCACCGGTGGAGGAACGGCCGTCCATCGGTGCGCGTCTCCGCGAGGCGCGCCTGCGCCAGGGGCGCGAGATCGCCGAATGCGCCGACGCGACCCGTATCCGCGAGCGCTACCTGGTCGCGATCGAGGACGGACGCTTCGAGTCGCTGCCCGACCCCGCCTACGTCAACGGCTTCGTCCGGGCGTACGCCGACCTGCTCGGCGTACGCGTCGAGGGGCCCATCCGCGAGCTGCCCACGAACGCGCCGGTGCCCGCCGGTCGCGGCCGGGTGCGCCCCGTGAGCCTGAGCGCCACCCGCATCACCGCGCGCGGGGTGGGGGCGCGGCCGCCGGTCTGGCGCCGCGGGGGCGTCGTGGCCGCGACGCTGGCGGTGGTCGCGGTCGCGCTGGCGGCCTGGGCGGGGGTGATCCCGACCCCGTGAGCGACGGCCGCGCGGTCGCCGAGGCCGCCAGGAGGCGGACCTTCGCGATCATCTCCCACCCGGACGCCGGCAAGACCACCCTGACCGAGAAGCTGCTGCTGTACGGCGGCGCGATCGGCCTGGCCGGCGCCGTGCGCGCCAAGGGCGGCGGCGGGCACTCGCGATCGGACTGGATGGAGATCGAGCGCAGCCGCGGCATCTCGGTCACGTCAACGGCCCTGCGGTTCGAGCACCGCGGGCGCGTGCTCAACCTGCTCGACACACCGGGCCACCGGGACTTCTCGGAGGACACCTACCGGGTGCTCACGGCGACCGACACCGCGGTGATGGTGATCGACGCCGCCAAGGGGCTCGAGCCGCAGACCCTCAAGCTGTTCCAGGTCTGCCGCACCCGCGGCACGCCGATCATCACGTTCGTCAACAAGCTCGACCGCCCGGCCCGCGACGTCATCGGGCTGCTCGACGAGATCGAGCGTGAGATCGGACTGCGCGCCACGCCGGTCACCTGGCCGATCCTCGACCACGGGCGGTTCCTCGGCATCGTGGACCGCCGCGACCGGACCGTCACCCCCTACGACCGGCCGGTCCACGGCGCCACGGCGGAGGAGCGCGCGCCGGTCCCCCTCGACGACGCCGATCTGCCCGCCGAGGTGCGCCGGGCGCTCGAGGACGACCTCGCGCTGCTCTCCGGGGTGGGCGCCGACCACGACGCCGCCGACTTCGCCGCCGGCCGCTCGACGCCGGTCTTCTGCGGCTCGGCCCTCGGCAACTGCGGCGTGCGCCAGCTGCTCGAGGCCGTCGAGGACATCGGCATGCCGCCGGCGGCGTGGACGACCCTCGACGGGGGCGCCCGCGCCCTCGACGAGCCCTTCTGCGCGGTGGTCTTCAAGGTGCAGGCCAACACCGACCCCCGCCACCGCGACCGCATCGCCTACCTGCGCATCTGCTCGGGCCGGTTCGAGCGCGGGCTGACCTCGCGCCACGAGCGCACCGGGCGGCCGATCGGGCTCGGTCACGCCCACCAGCCGTTCGGCCGGGACCGGATCGCCGTCGAGGAGGCCTTCCCCGGCGACGTGATCGGCCTCGTCAACGCGTCGGGCCTGCGCCCGGGCGACGTCATCCACGACGGGGCGCCCGTGCGCTTCGCGCCGATGCCCCGGTTCGCGCCCGAGCACTTCGCGGTGGCCCGGAGCCGTGACTCGCGCCGGTACAAGCAGTTCCGGCGTGGCCTCGGCGAGCTCGACGAGGAGGGCGTCGTGCAGGTGCTGCGACGTCCCGACCGCGGCGACCAGGCCCCGGTGCTGGCCGCGGTGGGACCGATGCAGCTCGAGGTCGCGAAGGCGCGTCTGGAGGGCGAGTTCGGCGCGCCCGTCGAGATCGACCCGCCGCGCACGATGGTCGCCCGCGAGACCGACGACGACGGCTCGCGGGTGCTGACGCGCATCGGCGTCGAGGTGCTCGAGCGGGGCAGCGGCGAGCGGGTGGCGCTGTTCCGGTCGTCGTTCCACCTGGACGGTGTGGCGCGCGACTACCCCGACGTCCGGCTCGAGCGGCTGCTGGCCGGGTGAGCCGCCCCGGGGACGGCCCGGGACGCGGGCGCGTCGCGTCGGACGCCGACGGGATCGTCGCGTACTTCGACCGGCGCCACGGTGACTACGACCGGCAGCTCCTGCTCGAGCGCCGGGCACTGCGGACGGCCGCCGCGTTCGCGCACCCGCTCGCGGGGCTGCGGGTGATCGACCTCGCCTCCGGCACCGGCGCCCTCGCGGCGGCCCTGCTCGCGCTGCCCTCCCCGCCGTCGTCTCTGACGGCGGTCGAACGCCGCGCCGAACATGCTGGAGCGCGCGCGCCGGCGGCTCGGCGCCGCGGCGACGGTCGTGGTGGCCGACGCGCGGGCCGTCCCGCTGCCCGACGGGGGGGCCGACGTGGTGACGGTCGGATACCTGCTGCACCTGATCGACGCGGGGGCGCGCGCGGAGGTGCTCGCCGAGGCCCATCGTCTGCTGCGCCCCGGCGGGATGCTCGTGGCGGTGGTCCACGGGTCGCCCACCGGCCGGGCGGGGCGCGCCTACCGGGGCGTCTGGGGCCTGCTCAGCCGGGCCCTCCCGCGCGCGGTGATCGGCGGCGGTCCGATGGTCAACCTGGCACCGGTCGTCGCGGCGGCGGGCTTCGACGTCGAGGTGTCCCGTCGCGTGCCCGGCCTGTACTGGAGTCAGGTCGTGCGGGCCCGCCGGGCCGAGAGGGCGCGAGCCCAGCGGTAGCGGCCGTAGGCGGCGGCCTCGGCCGGCAGGTTGGGCAGCGTCCGCCGGGCGAAGTCGTCGGCGACGGCGCCGATCGCCCCGGCGAGGGTCGGGTACGCGTGAACCATGCGCTGGATGCGCAGCAGCGAGACGCCCCGGTCGACGGCGAACGTCAGCAGGGGGAGCAGCTCGGACGCCCGCGGCCCGACGACCGTCGCCGCGACGACGCGGCCGGTCAGGCGCACCGCCGACACGGCGACGAAGCCCCGCTCGATGCCGTCGGTGAGGCCGCGGTCGGTGTCGGCGAGCTCCACCCGGAGCTCGACGAGCGCCCGCGGGTGGCACCGCGCCGCGCGCTCGTCGGCGCCCGGCCCCACCCACGCCACCTCGGGGTCGCTGAACACCGCCGACGGGATCGCGGGCGGGCGGCCGAGACGCGGGATCCAGGGGAGGGCGATGGCCTGGACGATCCGTCGCCCGTGGGCGTTGGCCGCGTGCGTCTGGTGCGCATGCGGCGTGACGTCGCCGACCGCCCACACCCCGGGGGCCGACGTCCGCCCCCAGTCGTCCACCCGCACGCCGTCCGGCCCGGTCGCGACGGCCGTCGCGACCGCCTCGACGTTGGGCGCGCGCCCGATCGCCATCAGCACGGCATCGACCCCGGCGAGCGGGCGCACCCCGTCCCCGTCCCGCAGCAGCAGGTCACCGCCCGGCGCCACCCCCTCGACGGAGCAGCGCATGCGGACCGTGACCCCCTGCTCTGCCAGCGCGGCCGCCAGCACCTCGGACGCGGTCGCATCCGCGATCGGCAGCACCCGGTCGGCGACGTCGATGAGGGTCACCCGCGTGCCGATGCGGGCGAAGGCGCACGCCATCTCGACCCCGATGGGCCCCGCGCCGACGATCGCCAGGTGACCGGGGGCGCGCGCCAGCTCGAAGATCGACGCGTTGGTGAGCACGCGGGCCGGGTCGAGCCCCGGCACCGTCACCGTGCGCGGCCGCGAGCCGGTCGCGATGACGACGTGCGGCGCGGTCAGCTCGCGCGACGCTCCGCCGGGCGCGCTCACCACGACCCGGCGGCCGGGGAGCAGCTCGGCCCGGCCCCGCACCAGCTCGATCCCGTCCATCCGCGAGAGCTCCTCGTCCTCGCGGGCGGCCAGGCCGTCACGGGTGGCCCGCACGGCCTCCAGCAGGCGCTCCGGCGCGGCCCGCATGCGCGGGTCGCGCGCGAGGTGGATGAGCCGCTTGGACGGGATGCACCCCACGTTGGTGCAGTCGCCCCCGATCCGCTCCGCCTCGATCAGCGCCACCCGGCGCCCGAGCGCGGCCAGCCCGACGGCGACGGTGAGACCGCCGGAGCCGGCCCCGATGACGATCGCGTCGTGGGTGCCCTCAGAGCGCGGCATCGCGGCTACGCTCCCGTCTGCGCAGCACCTCGGCGACCACCAGGCCGAGCACGAGCAGCACCCCCGAGACGATCAGGACGGCGGCGTCGATGGCGGGCACGCCCCCGTCGAAGCTCTCGAGCGAGGACCCCGCGAGCACGAACGCCACCGTGGCCGGGGCGCTGCCGAGGGCGGTGCCCGCGAGGAACGCCACCGGATGGATGCGGGCCGCCCCCGAGAGGTAGCTGACGAGGTCGTAGGGGAGGTAGAGCAGCCGCATCACGATCACCGTCTCGAAGCTGCGCTCGCGCAGCCGGCGGGTCCAGCGCACGAGGCGCCCGTCCCCGGCCGGATCGGCGCCGGCGCCCGCGCCCAGCCAGCGGGCGACCCCGTAGGCCACCAGCGCCGAGCCGTTGCTCGCCAGCACCACGATCGCGATCCCCCCGACGGCGCCGAACAGGAAGCCGCCGGCCACGGTCAGGACGGTCGCCGAGAAGAAGAACAGCGGCCGCGCGAGGTAGACGGCGAGGAAGGCGAGCGGCCCCCACGCGTTGCCCGTGATGCCGTCCACCAGACGGGTCGCCGCCTCGGAGGGACCGACATCGGCGGCGAGCGCCCAGCCCACCGTCGCACCGACGAGGACGATCCAGGCGGCGACGGCGATCAGCCGGTGGGTGCGGCCGGGCCGGGGCGCCGCGGCCGTCACGGGGCCTCCAGGGTGCGGGATGCGGCGAGGGCCCGCTGGCCCACGCCCACGGCGACGGCGGCGGCGGTGATCCACATGATCTCGACCGCCCAGCCGGGGACCGCGAGGGCCAGCGCGAAGAGCACGATCGTCTCGGCCCCCTCGACGAGGCCGGGCGGCATGGTGACCGCGGTGACCTCGCCGCGGGCGGCCGCCCCGGCCCCGCGCCGCTCGAGCAGCGCGGAGAGGTACGACCACGAGATGGCGTTGACGTAGAAGGTCGCGAGCAGCGCTGCGACGGCGATCCAGCCGGCCCGGCTGTCCTGGTTGACGGCGATGCCGAGGGGGATCGCCGCGTACACGGCCACGTCGAGCATCATGTCCGCATAGGCGCCGAGCTCGGAGCCCCGCCCGCGGGCGCGGGCGATGGCGCCGTCCATGCCGTCGAGCAGGCGGTTCAGCAGCCACAGCCCGACGGCGAGCGCCGGGGCCCCCGCCCCGGCCGCCACCGCGGCGCCGATGCCCGGCACGGCCGCCGCCGCCGTGACCGCGGTCGGGGGGACGCCGGGCGGCGTCAGGCGCACGAGCGGGGCCAGCGCGCCCCGCGTCCGCCGGCGCAACGCCCGGTCGATCACCCGGGCCCCCTGGCGGGTACGCGCCCCTCGGGGACGTGGGGGGGCGCGACGGCGAGCGCGGGCATCGACGGGCACCTCCTCTCGGATCCGGACGGGGACACGTGGTCGCGGCCGCCGGTCGGTCGGCCCGACCGCCACGGTAGTCGATCCGGCGGCCCGCCCCCCCGCGCCGGTCGCGCGCGGAGGATCGGCTGGACCGTCGCCCCGCGATCGTGGTGTGGTGTGATCGTCGCGGGGCGCCGGCCGGGGCGGCGGCGCTCACGGATGCGGATGGGGGAGGATGGGTGGCGGACCGGGATGTCGATGTGCTCGTGGTCGGCGGTGGCACCGCCGGCATGACGGCGGCGCGCGCCGCGGCGGCCGAGGGGCGCCGGACGGTGCTGGTGGAGCGCGACGCCGCTCTCGGGGGGGAGTGCACCTACGTGGGGTGCGTCCCGAGCAAGACGCTCATCGAGGTCTCCCGCCTCTTCTGGAACCTCCGGCGGGGGGAGCGCCTCGGCATCCGCACCGACGGGCTGCGGATGGACTTCGCCGCCCTCATGGCGCACAAGGACGCCGTGATCGCCGACATCGCGTTCGACGAGCGCATCGAGGCGTTCACGGAGGCCGGCATCGAGGTGCGCCGCGGGGATCTGGTCTTCGCGGGGCCCCACGAGGCCCGTGTGGCCGGTGGGTCGCTGCGGTTCGAGAGCGCGGTGATCGCCACCGGCAGCGACCCGGCGGTCCCCGGGGGGATCGGCCTCGAGGACGTGCCCTTCCTGACCAACGAGACGATCTTCTCACTGACCGAGCTGCCCGCCCGCATGGTCGTGCTGGGCGGCGGTCCGATCGGCCTCGAGCTCGGCCAGGCGTTCGGCCGGCTGGGCAGCGCGGTGACGGTGCTGCACAGCGGGGACCGGCTGCTGGCCAAGGAGGAGCCGGAGGTCGGCGAGCTCGTGGCCGAGCTGCTCACCGGGGAGGGCCTCGAGGTGCGGCTCGGCGCCCGTGCGAGCGCGGTCTCCCGCGAGGACGGGGAGATCGTGGTGCGGCACTCGGGTCCGGGAGATCAGACCGTGCGCGCCGACGTCGTGCTGGTCGCCACGGGGCGCCGGCCGCGGGTGGGCCGGCTCGGCCTCGACGCGCTCGGCGTGGCCCATGGCGGCGGCGCGGTGACGGTCAACGAGCGCATGCGCACCTCGGCGTCCCACGTGTTCGCCGCGGGTGACGTCACCGGGGGCCACCTCTTCACCCACGTCGCCGGCTACGAGGGGCGGATCGCCGGGCAGAACGCGGCCGGCAAGAGCGAGAAGGCCGACTATCGGGTCGTGCCCTGGGTCACCTTCCTCGATCCGGAGGTCGCCCGCGTGGGCCTCACCGAGGCCCAGGCCCGCGAGGAGCACGGCGAGATCGAGGTCATCAGGTTCCCGATGAGCCGCGTGGACCGGGCGCGCATGCTCGGCGAGCCCGTCGGCTTCGTGAAGCTCATCGTCGCCGGCCGCCGGATCGTCGGGCGCCTCGGCGGAGGCGAGATCGTGGGGGCCCACATCGTGGGACCGCACGCGGGCGAGATGCTGCACGAGGCGGTCCTCGCCATGCAGGCGCGCGTGTTCGCGGGCCGGCTCGCGCAGGCGATCCACGCCTACCCCACGGCGAGCATGGGCGTGCAGCAGGCGGCCTCGCAGCTGTTCCCGATCGGACGGGCGCTGGTCGAGGCGACCGAGCCCGGAGAGCCGTGACACCCACGATGGACGGAGGCGAGATGGATGACCGATGGACCTCCGTCGGGGGACGGACGCCCGCCCTCGCGGCGTTGCTGGTCGCGCCCGCACTGCTGACCGCGGGGTGGCTGGCGCTGCCCACGCCCGAGGGCTCGGCGGCCGAGCAGCTCGCCGACGTCGAGGCGTCGCTCGGGCGCTGGACGACGGCCTGGCTGCTGCTGCTCGCCGGAGCCCTGCTCGCGCCCCTCGCCGCCGCCGCCCTCATCGCGCTCGCCGGCGGGCCGGGGACCACGATGGTCCGCGTGGGGTGGTTCCTCTCGGGGCTCGGCGCGATGGGGTTCGTCGGCCTCGCCGCCGTGCGGGGCCTGCACGGCGCCCAGCTCGCGGGCGACGTGGGCGACGATCCGGCCCTGGACCCGGGCCTCGCATCGGGGTGGGACGAGCTGCAGTCGGGCCTGCTGCGGCCGTTCGTCTACATGCCCGAGGTGCTCGCCGCCGGCCTGGTGCTGCTCGGCATCGCCGTGTCCCGGCGTGCTCCGACGCGCATGGCGGGCCGGGTGATCGCCGTCGGGGGGCTCGTCATCGTGGGCGGGTTGTTCGTGTCGCAGACGGTCGTGGCCGGGATCGGCGCCGCCGTGCTGCTGGTCGGTTGCGCGGACGCCGCGCGGCGCGCCGGGGCGTGAGGCGCCGCCGCCCGGCGCGGCCGGCGACGGTCAGGCCCCGTCGCCCTCCGGGGCGGGAGACGGTGTGCGCAGCAGGGCGACCAGGCGCCGGTTCTCGTCCGGGTCGAGCACCGCGTGCTGGGCGCAGGCCGGCACGATCCGCCCGGTCCCGGGGTGGGCCATCGCGTACGAGCACGCCGACAGTCGCTCCTGGGCGGCCCGCACCTCCGGGTCGTCGCTGATCTCGTCTCGCTCGAGCGCCTCCCAGGCGGGCGCCACCACGCGGGCGTCCATGAAGTTGTGCATCACGAACGTCAGCGGCCGGGGAGGGGTGCGCACGGCGGTGACCGGACCGCCCATGCGGCGCAGGGCGCGCGCCGCCGCTCCCGCGACGCGCGGCACGACCCGGGGGTGCGCGAGCGCCCCCCGCACGAGGCGGGCACCGATCAGGTGGGGCGCCGCGCCGAAGTCCATGCCGCCGTACGCGTCGAGGAACGAGACGAGCGCCGCGCGGTCGCGCGGGTCGTCCTCGTCGAGCAGGTTCCAGTAGCGGTCGCCCGCCATGCCCCCGTAGGCGGTGCGGTTGCAGCGCGGGTCGCCGTATTGCAGGGCACGGTGGTGCAGCCGCCCCCCGACGCCGTCCTCGATCGCCGTCCAGACCGCGTCCGGGTCGATCGCCCGGTAGCCGTCCGCCCAGCGCGCCGCGTTGCCGACGTAGGCCGCCGGCTGGAAGCTGAACAGACGGAACCCGGCGTCGCGGTTGCGGCGCACGACGCCGGCGACCTCGCCGACGTTGCCCGGGGTCACCGTCATGTTGTGGGCGAGGAAGCTGGTGACGCCGTGCTCGGCCCGCAGGCGGGCGAACATGGCGCAGAATCGGCGCCGGAACGGGTCGAGCTCGGCCTCGCCGGCCGGGCGCTCCGCCCCCCGGCGCCCGCGCATGCTCGAGTCGATGTGCGCGGCGAAGCTCAGATGGCGGAATCGCGGCCGGCCCGTCGCCGGATCGAGCGCCAGGGCCTCGAGGTACGCGTAGTCGAAGTCGCCGTGGGTCATCGACATCGGCTTGCGCCCGGCGTCGAGCATCGCCCGGAGCGCCGCGGCGTGGTCGTCGGGGGGGAGCAGGCTGACCTCGCCGCCGATCAGCTGGGCCGGCTGGCCCGGTCCCCGCCTCTCGCGCAGCAGGGCCATCTGGGCGCGCACCTCGCGCACCGTGTGGGCACCGTCGATCGGCACCCGGTTGGCATCGCGCGAGTGATAGCAGGGGGAGCACGCGAGGTTGCACCGCGGGAACACCCCGTGGGTCCCCTCGCAGCCGGCGATGCGGCGCCCCAGCATCTGCGTCGGCGTGCGCACCCCGGCGGGCAGCTCGTCCCAGCGGCGGGCGAGGGCCGCGGCGCGCTCGGGATCCATCGGCCGGGTCGCCACGTCGAGATGCCGGAGCGCGCGGGCGAGACCGCGGGACGACGTCTGGCTGATGCGCATCGCACGGCTCCTCGGGGGCGGTGCCGGCGAGTCTAGTGCCCCCCCGGCGGCGACGCGATGCACCATGATGCCGGGCGGGACGTGATCCGGGCACGACGTCGGACGCGTAGTCCAGAGGGGGGCCTCGGCAGCGGGGGTGGGGATGAGGATGTGGTCGGGCGCGATCGGACGGGGCCGTCACCGGGTGGCGCGCACCGCGCTCGCCGTGCTCGCGGCGACGCTGGCGGTGGCGCTGGCGGCCGGGTGCGACGGCGACGCGGCGGCCGACCGGACCGTCGCCGGCCTGCCGGCCGAGTGGTCCGAGGTCGCGGCCACGGCCGACGGGCAGACCGTGCGCTGGTGGATGTACGGCGGCGACGCGCGCATCAACGCGTACGTGCGCGATGTCGTCGTGCCGGCCGCGCGCGCCCGCGGGGTCACCCTCGAGCAGGTTCCGGTCGACGACACGGCGGAGGCCGTGCAGCGCGTGCTCGCCGAGCGCGAGGCCGGGCGCGACACCGGGGGCGCCGTCGACCTGATCTGGATCAACGGCGAGAACTTCGCCCTCGGCAAGGAGGCGGGGCTCTGGCTCGACGACTGGGCCGGCCGGCTGCCGAACGCCGCGGGGATCGACCCCGACGACCCCTCGATCGCCCGCGACTTCGGGGTCGCGGTCGACGGGCAGGAGTCGCCCTGGAGCCGCGCCGCCTTCGTGTTCGCCCGCGATCCCGATCGCGTCGCCACCGCCCCGCGCTCCGTCGCGGATCTGCTCGCGTACGCCCGCGCGAACCCGGGCCGGGTGACCTACCCCGCGCCGCCCGACTTCACCGGCTCGGCGTTCGTGCGACTGGCGGCGCAGGAGCTGGGCGAGGACGCCGCGATCGAGGCCCTCCGCGACGTCCGGCCGTTCCTCTACCGCGAGGGCCGCAGCCTGCCGAAGTCGGAGGCCGAGCTGAACCGCCTGTTCGGCGACGGCCAGGTGGACATCGCGATGAGCTACGACCCGGGCTTCGTGCTCTCGGGAGTGCGCTCGGGCACCTTCCCGCCGCGGGCGCGTCCGTTCGCTCTGGACCGGACCCTCGTCAACACGAGCTACGTGACGATCCCCGCCAACGCCGCCAATCGCGAGGGGGCGGCGGTCGTGGCCGACCTGCTGCTCTCGCCGGAGCTCCAGGCCGCGAAGGCCGACCCCGACGTGCTCGGCATCCCGACCGTGCTCGATCCCGCCCGCCTGGAGCCCGCCGACCGCGCGGCCCTGGCGCCGGCAGGGGGCTCCGGCCCCTACCTGCTCGGCCCTGACGCGCTGGGCGAGCCGCTCGCGGAGCTTCCCGTGGCGGACGTCGGACGGCTCGAGGAGCGCTGGCGGCGCGAGGTGCTGCGGTAGCCGGTCTGCGGCTCACGGGGATCGAGGCCCGTCCCGGCGGGGCGCGCGTGCTGCGCGGGGTCGACCTCGAGGTCCCCGACGGCGGCCGGCTCGCGCTCGTCGGGCCCTCGGGGGCGGGCAAGACGACCTTGCTGCGGGTCGTGGCCGGCCTCGAGCCCGCGGTGACGGGCCGCGTCGAGGCCGGCGGCCGGTCCCTCGACGGCCTGCCGCCGCACCGGCGCCCGATCGCGATGGTGTTCCAGGACGCGCGGCTGCTCCCCAACATGGACGCCGCCGAGAACGTCGCCTTCGCCCTCCGGGCGGCCGGGGTCGGGCGGCGCGAGCGCCGCGCGCGGGCGGACGCCCTGCTGGCGGAGGTCGGACTCGACGGGCTCGGCGGCCGCGGGGTGCGCGGGTTGTCGGGCGGCGAGCAGCAGCGCGTCGCGCTCGCGCGGGCGCTCTGCGCCGATCCGCGCCTGCTCCTGCTCGACGAGCCGATGGCCTCGGTCGATCCGGACCGGCGCACGGCGCTGCGGCGGCTGATCCTGCGCCTGCAGGCCGAGCGCCGGGTGACGACGGTCATCGTGACCCACGATCGTGACGAGGCGGCCGAGATGGGCGAGGAGATCGCGCTCATGATCGAGGGGAGGATCGTGCAGCGCGACACCCCCCGCGCCCTCTTCCTGCGGCCCTCGTCACCGGCCGTCGCGCGGTTCTTCGGCGCGCGCAACCTGCTGGCCGGCGACGTGCGCGGCGGGGTGCTCCTGACGGCCGCCGGGCCGCTGCCGGTGCCCGGCCCCGACGGGTCCGCCCGCGTGTCGGTCCGCGCCGAGTCGATCGAGCTGGGGGAGGGGGGACCGCTGCGCATGACGGTGCGCGAGGCCACGTTCGTGGGCTCGGGCCTGCGCGTGCGCCTGCAGCGCGGCGACCTGCGTCTCGAGGCCCGCGTCGCGCCCGATCCCGCGCCGGAGGTGGGCGACGAGGTGGGCGTGAGCGTGCCCGCCGAGGCCGTCTGGCGATTCCCCGACGACGCGGTGCGCGCGCCCGGCGACGGCGCCCTGCGCCCCTGAGCGATGGGGCGCGCCCGCACGCTCGCCGCGCTCGCGCCCGCCCTGCTCGTCGTGCTGGCGCTCTGGGGCGCGGGCATGGTCGGCGCGGTCCGCTCGAGCCTCGGCGTCAGCCGCCTGACCGGGTGGTCGGCGGCCGATCTCGACGCCTACCGCGCCCTGGTCGACGACCCCGCGTTCTGGGAGTCGCTGTGGTTCACCCTGCGCATCGCCGCGATGGCGACGGCGATCTCGGCCGTCCTCGCCGTCGGCCTCGCCGCCGGGTTGCGGCGTCACGGGCCGGCGGCGCGCGCGCTCGCGGCGGTGCCCGTGCCGATGCCGCATCTGGTGGCGGCGGTGCTCGGCGTGCTCTGGCTCGGCCCCGGCGGCATCGCCGAGCGGCTGCTGGGCGGGCTGCCCGTCAACCTGGTGCGCGACCCCGCCGGGATCGGCGTGGTGCTGGTCTACGTCTACAAGGAGACCCCCTTCCTGGCGCTGCTGGTGCTCGCGGCGTGGGGCCCGGCGGTCGCGGCGCGCGAGGAGGCGGCGGCCGTGCTGGGCGCCCGGCCGCTGCAACGCCTGCGCTGGGTGGTCTGGCCGGCCATCCGGGGGCCCCTGGTCACCGGGTCGGCGGTCGTCGCGGCCTTCGTGATCGGCGCCTTCGAGGTGCCGCTGACGATCGGGCCGACCTCTCCCGAGACGCTGTCCGAGCTCGCGCTGTCGGCGACCCGCACGGCGAGCCTCGACGGCCGCGCCGCGGCCAACGCCGCCCTGCTGGTGGCGTCGCTGCTGGCGGTGCTGGTGGCCGCGGCCGCGGCCGCGACGGTGTGGCGGCGCCGTGGGTGAGAGCGCCCCACGTGCCGGCGGTCGCCTGCTGGTGGTCGCGGTGGCGATCGCCGCGCTCGCCCCGATCGCCACGCTCGTGCTGCGCGCCGCGGCCGACGAGTGGCGCTCGCCGGCCCTCCTGCCCCAGCGCTACGGCACCCGGGGGGTCAACGAGGCCTTCGCCGACGCCGCCGGCGCGGCGGAGGCGATCGTCAACTCGCTGACGGTCGGCCTGATCGCCACCGCGATCGCACTCGTGCTGGCGTGGCCGGCCGCCCGCGTGGTCGGCGAGCGGCGGCTGCGCCGGCCGGGGCCGGTCTGGGTGCTGCTGGGGCTGCCGCTGCTCGTGCCGCCGTTCGCGACCGGATCCGGCCTGACCGAGTGGTTCATCCGCCTCGGCCTGTCCGACACGCTCGCCGGCCTGGTCGTCGCGCACCTGGTGCCGGTGCTGCCCTACGTCGTGTTGATCCTGGCGAGCGGCTTCGGGCCCGAGGTGCGCGATCTCGAAGAGGCCGCCGCCGTGCACGGGGCGGGTCGCGCCCGGCGCCTGCTGCTGGTGACCCTGCCCGCGCTCGCCCCCGTGGTCGCGGTGGCGGCCCTGCTCGGGTTCCTCGTCTCGTGGAGCCAGTACGGGCTCAGCCTCGCCGTCGGCGGCGGCACCCCGATGCTGCCCCTGGAGCTGGTCCCCTTCGTGGCGTCCGACCCCCAGGTCGCCGCCGTGCTCTCGCTGGTCTTCCTGGGGCCCGCCGTGCTCGCGGTCGTGCTCGCCCTCGTGGTGACCGGGCGCGGAGGGGTACCGTCCGCCCCGCGCGACGATCCCCTGACCGATCCGGCCGGGGCGGGGGCGCACCCGATCGGAGGCTGAGCATGGCGGCACGCGGAACGGGCCCGGCGGCGATCGTCTTCGACGTCAACGAGACCCTGTCGGACATGGCGCCGCTGGCGGAGCGGTTCGCCGACCTCGGGGTGGCGCCCGATCTCTCCGCGCTGTGGTTCGCGAGCGTGCTGCGCGACGGCTTCGCGCTGACGGCGGCGGGCGCCTCGCGGCCGTTCGCCGAGGTCGCCGCGGGCGCCCTGCGCGCGCTGCTGGCCGCGCGGCCGGTCAACCGGCCGCTCGACGATGCGGTCGCGCACGTCATGGACGGTTTCGCGACGCTCGGCGTCCACCCCGACGTGCCCCGCGGGGTCCGCGTCCTGTCGGACGCCGGCCATCGGCTGGTCACGCTCTCGAACGGCTCCGCCTCGGTCGCCGACGACCTGCTGTCGTCGTGCGGGCTGCGCGACCGCTTCACGCGGGTGCTGTCGGTCAACGACGCGGGATCCTGGAAGCCGGCGCGGGCCGCCTACCTCCACGCCGCGGCCGCCTGCGGCGTCCCGCCCGAGGACCTGATGATGGTGGCGGTCCACCCGTGGGACATCGACGGTGCCGCACGCGCGGGGCTCCGTACGGCGTGGATCGACCGCTCGGGCGGCGACGCCTACCCCGATCACCTCCTCCCCCCACAGCACCGGGTGGCCGGTGTCGATGCCCTGGTCGGCGCACTCGGGGGCCCCGCCGCCTGAGCGGCGCGCGCCCCGGGCCGGGCGCTCAGGCGATCGCGGCGGGGGCGAGCGCTCCGTGCGGATCGGGCGCCGGCAGCGTCTGCATCAGGTGCGCCAGGTCCGGCGCGAGCGGCAGGAAGGCGGCGACGAGGGCGGGGTCGAAGTGCGAGCCCGCCAGGGACTCCATCTCGGCCAGCGCGTCCGCGAGCGACCAGCTCTGCTTGTAGGGGCGCGAGGACAGGAGCGCGTCGAAGACGTCGCAGACCGCCGCGATGCGTCCCGGCAGGGGGATCTGCTCGCCCATGAGACCGGCGGGGTAGCCGGTGCCGTCCCAGCGCTCGTGGTGTGTGAGCGCGATGGTCTCCGCCAGCCGGATGAGCGGCGAGGACGAGCCGGCGAGGATCGTCGCGCCGATCGAGGTGTGGAGGCGCATGGTCTCGAGCTCGTCGTGGTCGAGGCGTCCCGGCTTCAGCAGCACGGCGTCGGGGACGCCGATCTTGCCGACGTCGTGGAGCACGGCCGCGTGGCGCAGCTCCTCGGCCTCGGCCTCGCTCATGCCGACGGCCCGCCCGAGGGCCTCGCACATGCGCGACATGCGCTCGATGTGCACCCCGGTGTCGCCGTCGCGCGACTCGGCCGCCTGCGCGAGGCGGCCGACGATCTCGAGCTGCGTCTCGCGCAGCTGGGCCGTGCGCATGCGCACCCGCTCCTCGAGGATCTCGTTCTCGCCGCTGACGCGCCGCCTCTCGCGGCTCACGAGCCAGTAGCTGATCCCGAGGTTCGCCACCGCTCCGATGGCACAGGCCGCGAGCGGCGCGACCATCGTCAGGACGGTGCCGCGGTCGAACGCGACGACCGCGGCCGCGGCGTAGACCGCGCCGAGCGCGAGGGCCACGCCGGCGGCCGCACGGGCGTCGAGTCGCAGGCCGACGGCGGGGGCCGCGGCGCCCAGCAGGGCGACCGCCAGCAGGGCGGCCCACGCAGGGGCGTCACGCAGCGGGAAACCGTGCAGCGCCGTCCAGATCGCATTGGCCTGGACCTCGGGGCCCGCCATCGAGCGGTCCCCGACCGTCGGGGTGGCGTGGACGTCCTGCAGGCTCGGCGCCGACGCGCCGACCACGACGACCCGGCCCCGGATCAGGTCCGCCGGCACGCGCCCCGCGATCAGGTCGGAGAACGGCACGGTCGGGATCGTCCCGGGCGGACCCCGGTAGTCGATGAGCGCGCCCCCGCCCGCGAAACGGGCCGCCTCGGGGCGGGTGCCGGTCACGTTCGTGGCGGTCCTCACGGCGATCGTGTCGAGTCCGCCGATCGACCTCTGCACCCGCCGGATGACGCCGCCGGCCGAGGTCGGGAGGTTCGCGGCGGCGCCGAAGGCCTCCGCGGCGGCGAGGTTCTCGTCGCCCCCGAGGATGTTCGTCGTGCCGCCCGCGCCCACCTCGCTCGTGGCGAGGACGACGCCGCCGGCGCGCGCGACCGCGTCGTAGAGCGCCAGGTCCTCCCGGGGCACGGTCTGCTCGGTGAACTGCACGTCGTAGACGATGGTCCGCGCCCCCGCCAGGCGGAGGCGGTCAACCGCCCGCGCGTGGAGCGAGCGGGGAAAGGGCCAGCTCACACCGAGCTCCGAGAACGTGGTGTCGTCGATCGCGACGACCATCACGTCGGTCGGCACGGACGGGTCGCGCAGGGCGAACCGCAGGTCGACGGAGGCGTTGTCGGCGCGGCCGAGCACGCCGAGCGCGTCCGCCGCGACGGCGATGCCCACGGCCAGGACGGCGGCGAGCAGGGCGGCGAGCACGCGGGAGCGCCGCGCCACGCCGGCGGGGCGGGATGGGGCCATGGGAAGTGCTTCGGCGGGCGGACGGCGGGGCTTGACCCGCCGGCGCCCGGGTGCCCGGTGCCCTGCCGCGCGCGGTTGACAGCGGCCTGCTCGTGACTGTAGTCACATTCCGTTCACCCGATCACCCGACGAGGAGCAGGACACATGCACCGATCCCGGACGATCCTCGCCGCGGCGGTCGCCGGCGCGTTGATGACCACGGGGGTCGCCAACGCGGCGATCACGCCCTCGCGGGACGCCCTCGCGGTCGCGCGGGCGATGACCCAGACGCCCGGCATCGTCACGTCGGCGGCGTTCGTCCAGCTCCCGCCGAACGGCAGCCCGGCGGCGATCTCGACGACGCCGCTCGGTGGGTTCCCGCGCAGCGGTGGCTCCTACGTGATCCTCGGGTCGGGCGACGTCCTCAAGGCGGACTCGCCGAACAACAGCGGCGACCTGACCACCGACAACGCGGGCCCGGACGTGCGCGGCGCGCGCGACGTCGTGACGCTGCGCATCGATCTGAGGGTCCCGGCCGGCGCCCGCTGCCTCTCGCTCCGGTCGCGCTTCTACTCGGAGGAGCTGCCCGAGTTCGTGGGCTCGATCTACAACGACGCGTTCATCGCCGAGCTCGACAGGACCACCTGGGACGCCTCCGGGACGGGCAACCCCTCGATCGTCGCGCCCGACAACTTCGCCAAGGACGAGCTCGGGCGCAACATCTCGGTCAACGGTGCCGGGGTCGCCGGCGTCTCGGCCGGGCTGTCGTCGGGCACGACCTACGACGGCGCCACGCGCGTGCTGCGCGCGTCCACGCCGATCACGCCCGGCGCGCACTCGCTGTACCTGACGATCTTCGACCAGGGCGATGTGCTCTTCGACTCGGCGGTGTTCCTCGACCGCCTGTCGGTCAACTCCCAGTCGCCCTGCACCGCGGGCCTGGCCGCCGACCTGAGCCCCGGCGCGCCGACCGGCGCCTTCGCCCTGCCCAACGGCCGCGTCTCGGTGCCCGTCAGCCGGCTCTTCCTGCCGAGCCGTCTGCGCATCAACTCGCCGAAGTACCTCCGCACCTCCGACGGCCGCGTCCGCCTCTCGGCGAGCGTCAGCGACAACTTCGGGTTCCTGGTCCGCCAGGCCCGGTTCACCGTCCGCAGCGTGCCGGCCGGCCTCGTGCGGCCCGCCGCCACGCTGACGAAGGTCGACGGCGAGGCGACCGTCAACCTGAGGCCCACGGCGCGCCTGCGCGCGCGCGGGGCGGGCTTCGTCGACACGTACATCTGCGCCCGCAAGAACCGCGAGCTCGAGACCCGCGGCATCTCGCTCTGCCGGCTCTCGCGCTTCTTCTACCGGCCCTGATCGCGCGGTGAGGCGGGACGCCGGGCACCCCCCGGCGTCCCGCGAGCCGCGGGCGCCGGGAGGCGCCCACGCCTCAGGGCTCGGTGTGCTCGCTCCCGCGCCGCTCGATCGCGGCGATCTCCGGTGTGGGCGCGGGCACGCCCGGCCGGGAGCCGTCGGCATCGGCGAGGGCCTGTAGTTCGGGAGTCGGGGCCGGCGCCGTCTGGCGGTCCCGTACCGCCTCACGCGCCGCGATCCATCGGGCGGCGTCGCCGAAGTGACGGCGGGCGGCCTCCATCTGCCCGTCGCCGGGCTCGAGACCGGGCTCGACCGCCGGCGCCTCGCGGACCATGTCCGGCGGGTACGGGATGCTCAGCCCCCAGGCGACCGACTCGACCGGCATGGCGGGGATCGGCACGAGATGGCTCGCGTCCGACCCACCCACGCCGACCGCGATCGCCGTGACCATGTGGGTGTCGAGATCGACGAAGGCGTCCCGCACATCCCCGATCGGCTCGCCGAGCGTGTCGGTGACCCGCGCCTGGGTGGCCGCGACCAGCGAGGTCACCCGGCGGGCGCCCGGCCGGTGGCCACGCGCCCGCGCGACGGCGGCCAGGCCGTCCAGGTCGGCGGTCGGGTCGCCGGCGATGCCCGTCGAGATGTCGTGGTCGATCCTCAGCGTCACGCGGGTGCGGTCGGCGCTCACGGCCTCGAGGGTGATCACGCCGGAGTACACGACCTCGTCGCGCGACGTCCATGCGACCGACACGTCGGCGATCTCCTCGGTGAGCACCCCCGTCCAGCCCGTGCGTCCGCCGGCGGCCTCGGCGACGAACTCCACGGTGCCGTCGTCGCGCTCGCGGACATCGGCCACCCCGTGCAGGAACGCCGGGAACATCGCGGGATCGGAGACGATGGCGTAGGCGTCCGTCACCGGCACGTCCACGACGATGGCCCTCTCGGAGGAGGTGATCATCCCGGCGACACTAGCGGAGTACCCCGCGAGCGCCGCCCGAGCCCGTCACCGGCCGCTCTCCGGCGTGCGGCCGAGACGCAGGGCGGTGCCGCTCTGCGTCACCGCGACGACCTGCTCCCCGGTCACGGCGAGCGCGGCCGGACGGCCGGGCGTCAACCACGAGCCGATGACCGCGCCGGTCGCCGCGTCCAGCTCGACGACGTTGCGCCCGGCGGCGTCGGCCGCCCACGCCGAACCTCCCCCCACGGCGATGTCGACCGGACCCTTGCCCACCCGTGCGCAGACGCCGGGGCCCGGTCCGACGGGCGCGCGCAGGACGCCGTCGGGGCAGCCGTTCGCGACCCACACGGCGCCGAGGCCCACCGCGATCGCCGTGGGCCCCGCCGGCGCGGCCCGCCGGCCGGTCACCCGGCCGGTGGTCGGATCGCGTCGCGTCACCAGGCCCCTGCCGCCGTCCTGCCGCGACAGCACCCAGACCGAGCCGTACCCCGCGGCGACGTCGATGGCCCCCGGGGCCACGCGTGACCACGGTCGCCCCGACCCGGTCGGCACGCCGGTGACGCGGTCGCCCCCGATCGCCACCACCCGCGCGGGGAGCACGGCGATCCGCTCGGGCAAGAGGTCGCCCGTGCGTCTGACGATCCGCGATCCATCGGCGCCGACCCGTACGACGAGGCCGTTGCCCGAGCGCTGGAGTGCCACCCACACGGCGCCGTCGCCCGTGGCGACGGCGGTCGCGAGGTCGCCGGCGGCCCCCACCGTCAACGTGGTGGCGGCGTCGGCGCCGGAGGCGGGGAAGGCGGCGAGGCGCCGGTCGCGCAGGCCGAGCGTCCAGATCGTGCCCCCTCCGCCCGCGACGCTCGCGGCGCCGAGGTCGGGACCTCCGATCGGGGTGACCCCCTCGCGGGTGATCGCCGGGCGTCCGTCGGTCGCCCGCGTGAGCACGACGGTCCACATGATCGCGCCGGCGACCGCGGCCACGACCGCGACGAGCGAGACCCGGGCCCATCGGCCCCGTCGCTCCGGATCGGCCCGCACCTCGTCCGCGAGGGCGACGACGCGGTGCCAGGCGCCGAGGGCCCGGTCCAGACCCGGTGACGTCCTCATCGGCGCGCCCCCGTCGCCTGCACCGGAGGGGCGCCGCCGCCGGCCGCGTGCCTCACCCGCCGGGCCGGAGGAGGCCGGGAACGCCGATGGCCCCCGGCCTGGACGCCGCATCATCCACGGGGCCAGGGTACCGCGGGGGACGGCACGGGTCGCGCGGGCGCGGTCGGCGCGCGCCGGCCCGCGGGGGTGCGAGCCGCGGATCAGCCGCTCGCGCCGCCGCGGACGACCCGGGCGATGGTCGAGCCGACGTACCAGATCGATAGGCCCAGGAAGATCAGGCCGAGGCCCGTGTAGACCTGCTGCGCCTCGAGCGGACTGCGCCGCGCCACCGGCTCGGCGATGCGCTCACCGAGCTTGGACCGCCATCCCACCATCGCGCTCTGTCCGACCGTGTGGGTGTTCATGGGTTCCCCCCGTGTCGTTCGCGTGGGGGAGGGGTACCCGATGCCGCCGCCGGCGACTCGGATCGCATACGGCGACGCCCCGCTCACGGCGGCAGCCGTGCGAGCTCGCGGCGCGCGACGGGGGCCCACCGCAGCGAGAACGCCGGGTTCAGATCGAGCGCGGCCGACAGCCGGGCGCGTGCCGTCCCGCTGCGGCCGGCGCAGGCCGCGGCCATGCCGGCCTGGAAGAGCAGGAGGGGATCGGGCGTGCCCAGACGCAGGCTCCGCGTCGCGTGGCGATCGCCCTCGGCGCACCGGCCGGCGCGCGTGAGCACCCAGCCGAGCGCCTGATCGCCGGCGATGCCGGGCCTCGCCGACCGGGCGCGACGCGCGCGCGCGATGTCGGCCGCCGTCGGGCGGCGCCGGTCGGCGTCGTGCAGCGCCCGGTCGAGGTCGACCTCGCTGCCGTTGGCCTCCAGCCGGTCGAAGGCCGCCAACGCCTGTCGTTCGTGGGCTGCGGCCTGCTCTCCGCGACCCAGGGCGCGCTCGACCTCGGCGAGCGCGGTGAGGTGGTCCGGCTCCGGCAGCTCTGCGGCGACCCGGGCGAACAGCCGCCCGGCGCCCTCGAGGTCGCCCCGGGCGGCGCGGACCCGCCCGAGCGCGAACGACGCCTCGGCGTCTCCGGGCGCCTCGGCGAGCGCGCCGCGGACCTCCCGCTCGGCGCCGTCCAGGTCGCCTCCCGTGAGCAGCAGCAGCGCGAGCTGGGCGCGCGTCGCCGCCCGCGCCCCGCTGCCTGCCGGCGCCGCGTTGACCGCCAGGCGCATCAGCAGGGCCGCCCCGGCCCGATCGCCGACGAGCTCGCGGGCGTACGACGCCCGACTGTAGGAGGCGAGGTCCGGGTGGAGGTCCTGATGGCGCTGGGCCAGGGCGAAGCCCTCGCGATACCGGCCGAGCTCGATCAGCGCGTCGGTGCGCACGCCGAGTGGCGCCACCCGGTCAGGGGCGACGGCGAGGCTGCGCGAGGTCCAGGCGAGGGCCTCCTCGAAACGATGGCGCGACGCGGCGACGTGCCCGAGCGCGTCGAGCGCCGCGAACGCCCGGGGGTCGTGGCGCACCGCCCGGCGGGCGGCCTCGTCGGCCCGGGTGAGCCACGCGGGGTCGCCGGTCGCGCCCGCGCGGGCGATGTAGGCCTCGGCGAGCGTCGTCAGGGCGGCGACGTCCGCCGGATCGGCCGCGACGCGCGCCTCCGCGAGGGCGATCACCCGCTCGGGGCCGGGGCGCGTGCCGGCGACGGCCTGCACGGGCTCGGCTCCGCGCCGGTCCCCCAGGACGACGAGGGCGAGCGCGAAGACCGCCACGGCGACGGGGAGCGCGAGGAGGGCCGGGGGCATGCGTCGGGGGGGTGTCATGGGTCCTCGGGGTGCGGTCGCCGGTGGTCCTGCCGTACGGCCGGGGGGTGGAGCGGCCCCCCGGCCGCGCGGCGGTCGTTCAGCCTGCGTGCGGGACGGAGTCGAAGCCCGATCCCGGTGTCGCGACGTACGGGAACGACGTCAGGAACGGCACGTCGTTCGCGTTGACCCCGTCACCGAGCACGGGGGCGAGGACGGCGTTGGCGCCGTTCGGCGCCGGCAGCCCGAAGGGCGAGGCGAGGACGCCCGCCACGGCCCGCTCCTCGATGTTGACGACGTCGTCGATCAGGCGGCGGCCGTTCGGGAACCCGTCGGCCTGCCCGGCCAGCAGCCCGAGCCGGTCCTGCTCGGCGAACGGCGTGGGCGGGACGGCGAGGTTCACGCGCAGCAGGTCGGCCGGGGCGGGCTTGCCGCTGATGGCGGTCGTCGGCAGCCCGAGCCCGTTGTCGGGCGGGATGCCGGTGAGCAGGACCGTCGTCAGGTCGATGCGCCCCGTCGTCGGCGCGCCGATGTCGTAGAGGGCGTTCAGGATGCCCGCGAGCTCGGGCGCGAGGTAGTGCTTCTCGAACTGGCGGTCGTCCGCCGGATCGCTGCGGTTCCAGAGATCCTTCGCGCCCAGCGGTATCACGACCTCGTTGACGAGGGGCTCGGCCAGTCGCGAGACCTGCTGCCACCGGACCCTCGCCCGCTTGTGCCGCAGGTCGTAGACCGGCCGCGACGCCGAGGCGTAGACGCCGACCGCGGAGCTGGTGGCGTTGGCATCGGTCGGGATGGCCCCCGTGCGGGTGAGGTGGCCGATCGGCACCTGGATCGCGATGGTGTTGACGTTGTAACCCCGCAGCCCGTTGACGCCGCCCGTGATGAAGCCGCCCGGGGGGTCGCTGCGGAATCCGAGCAGGTCGAAGATGCCGCCCAGGTTGACGAAGAACGGATCGTCGCGCTGGCCGGCGAAGACCTTCGTCCCGTCCTTGAACGTGTGGATGGCGGGGGCCACCAGCGACTCGTAGTCGGGCGTCGAGCGCGGGCCGACGTTGTTCGGCGGCGTCAGCAGGTTCCTGCCGAGCGTCCGCACCACCCTGCGGCCCTTGCCGTCGCGCGTGATGCGGCGCAGCGTGTACGTCTGCACGACGTTGAGGTTGGCGTACGAGCCGGTCGCCGCGTCGTAGGTGACGGCGGCGGTGTTGTAGAGGAAGGTCGCCGGGTTGACCACCTTCGTCGAGAACCGCAGCTCGTACGTGACGTCCTCCACGCCGTCGCCGGTGTTGTTGACCTTGATCGCGTACTTCACCGCGTCCGAGAAGCGGTAGAAGTTGGGGCCGCCCGCCGGCTCCTGGAACGGCACGTAGTTCGCGATCAGGGTCGCCGTGTCGGGCGCATCGGGAGAGCGGAACGCGTAGACGTCGGTGTTGTCGGCCGTCGGGTCCTCGGTGATCGAGGGAGCCTCTCGGTGGCTCGAGGCGCCCCCGAAGGGAGGGGCGACGGCGACGGCGAGTGCGGCCGCGCCCACCGCCAGCGGCGTCGCGACGATCCAACGCCGTCGTGCTCGTGATCGCACGGGATCGATCCTTTCGTTCGACTCCGTCGCGCCGGCGCGATGCATCGGTGCCGGCGGACGGCGGTGATGACCGTGACGCGGGCGTGCCCGCGATCCCGTCCCTGGGACGTGTCCGGGCTCACAGCCCGGGGCCGCGCAGTCCGGCCGGCGGCGTGGGGCCGCGGTCCACGAGGACCGCGCCGAGCCGCTCGGCCGCGCGCGAGGAGATGGACAGTCGGAACCGACCGCGCCGGTCGAGGCGCGCGAGCCGGGGCACACGGCGGGCGAGGGCGCCCGGCCGTGACAGGCGGAGCGTCGCGAGGGGGATGCGGGGCCGCACCTCGCCGACCGTCCCGGCGCCGTCGCCGGGCGTGCGGAAGACGATGCGCGGGCGCAGGGCGACCGCGAACACCGACCATCCGAGCGGCGGATCGCCCCGGGCCCTCCCGGTCCGCGCCACCGGCCGCACGGTCCAGAGGTACGCCCGCCCGCGTCGCAGCGCGCCGGCCGGCACCCGCAGGCGCGTGCCGCGCACCCGCGCGTGGACCACCCGCCGCGGCCCGCGCATCACATCGACCCGCACGGCCGCGGCCGCGGGCGCGGCGCGCCATCGCAGGGTCGGACGCGGCCCGGCCACCCAGGCGGCCACCGGGCCGACGAGCGCCCCGCGCAGGGCCTCCACCCGCGCCGCCTCGCCGGGAGTCGTGGCGGTGGTGGGCGACCGGCCCACCCGCGCGGCCTCGGCCGCGAGCTCCGCGGTGTCCTCGTCGGGGGGCGGTTCGGCCTCGACGCCGACGCCGTTGACCGGGTCGCCGACGCCCCCGGGGCCGGGGGTCGGCACGGGAGGCGGGTCGTCGTCCGCGTCGCCGGGGCCGAGCACCGCGCAGTCGCCCGGGGCGGCGTCGCGGCAGCGGTCCGGGGCGAGGCCGGGCGTGCCGGCCCACCCCCCCGGCGCGCCCGGTCCGAACGTGGGCGACCAGGCCCGGATCGGTCCGCCCACGAACGCGGCCGGCACCCGCACCACCACGTCGGCCCTCGCGGCCTCCGGCGGTGCCAGGACCCCTGCGGCGGCGAGGACGATGACGACGTGCCGGCGCATTGCCACTCCACGGGCTCCGCACCCCGACGGGTGCCCCACGACGTGTTCGGGTCTACACTCGGCCCTCGGCACCGCCCCTGTCACGTCGAGATGCCACGGTCACGCCGCCGATCGCCGGAAGATCCCATGAGGCGTCGCAGGCATCCCCCGGAGCGGTGATCCTCAGCCCGCGGCCGCCCCGCTCGCGGTGCGGCGGGAGTCGGGACCTCGACGGCCACCCCGAGCTCAACCCGGGGTTCGCGGTGGCCCCGCCGGACTTCTCGCTCCCCGAGCGCCGAGACCGGGCGACGGCGTCGTGATGCCGGCGGGTCGATCGGGGGGACGGAGCGCGGCGAGCACCCGGCCCACCAGCAGGGCCGTGCCGGCTCCGATCGCGATGCCGAGGGCCGCCCCGGCGAGCACGTCCGACCAGAAGTGCACGCCGAGGTAGACGCGCGAGACCGCGATCGCCGCGGCGAGGCCGACGGCCGCCGCGGCGAGGCGCGGGTGGAACATCGCGAGAGCGGCGGCGCCCGCGAAGGCCACCGAGGCGTGGCCCGACGGGAACGACGCGTTGCCGGGCAGGTCCACGAGGGCGCTGATGCCCGGGTCGGCCACCGGCGGGCGCGCCCGGTCGAACGCGTCCTTCAGCGCGTCGGTCACGAGGGAGGTGACGGGCAGGGCGATCGCGACGGCCATCAGCGCCGGGGGCGGGAGCTGGCGGCGCCGGACGTCCCCGACCGCGGCGGCGACCACGAACGCGAAGCCCTTGACCCACCACGCCGACAGCAGCACGAACATCCACGAGACGCCCGACCACCGCAGCGCCTGGACGGCGCGCACCGCCCCCTCGTCGGCCGACTGCAGCAACGCCCACACCCTGGCCACGGTACAACGGCCCCGGCGGCGGGCGGAGCGGGGCAGGAGCCGGCCCCCATCCGAGCGGAGATGCACCCAGGGGGGCGCAGCCGGATCCGACCGCGCGTCACCGCATGGGACGGCGGCGTCTGTCAGGAGCCGGTGCCCATTCCCATGGCGATGGCACGGATGCGTCGGTCAACATGCGTCCGCAGTGGTCCACCTCGCTTGGTGTCGGGCGCCGCGCGCGCTGGAAAGGACGCGTCGTGGACTCATCGAGTCCGGCAAGCTCCCGGACCACTCGCAGGAGAGCCATGACCCGTGACCACACCATCCACGGCCCGATCGGCGAGACCGTCGGCGGCGGCGCGACTCGCCCGCGTCCAGAGCGCCGAGTACCGGCCGGAGCGCTCGCGGGGACGCCAACGAAGAAGCCCCGCCGGAGCGGGGCTTCTCGACTCACGAGTAGCGCATACGGGATTTGAACCCGTGTTACCGCCGTGAGAGGGCGGCGTCCTAGGCCCCTAGACGAATGCGCCACGGACACGGACCGAACCGAGGGGGAAGAGCTGGGGGAGGAGGATTCGAACCCCCGCTACCGGGGCCAGAACCCGGCGTCCTACCGCTAGACGATCCCCCACCACCGGACGGGCCGTGGCGATCGTACCAAACGGCCGGGTCGGCTCAAGCCGGGTCGCCGGCCGGCGGCGGCGGCGGTGGCACGGAGAACCTCAGCCCGGTGCCGACTCCGCGAGCGCGAGCGCCCCGCGCGGTCCGGCCATGGAGCCGAGGCCCGCGGCCTGCACGAAGCGCTCGTCGGCGTGCTCGGGCAGTCCGGGATATCCGCCGAGAGCCGTCGCGAGGTGCGCGCGCACGCGCGGCAGCAGCCCGGGCATGCCGGCCACGCCGCCCCCCAGCACCACGCGCTCGGGGGCGACGGTGTAGACGAGGGTGCGGATGCCGGACGCGAGGTAGGCGGCCTCCGTCTCGACGGCGCGCGCGCGCAGGTCGCCGTCGAGATCCTCCGCCGCGGCGCCCCACCGCGCCGCGAGGGCCGGGCCGCCGGCCATGCCCTCGAGGCAGTCCCCGTGGTAGGGGCAGATGCCGGCGAAGTCATCACCGGGGACCCGCGGGACCACGACGTGCCCGGCCTCCGGGTGCACGAGGCCGTGGAGCGGGCGCCCCCCGGCGATCACCCCGACGCCGATCCCGGTGCCGACGGTCATGTAGGCGAAGGTCCCGAGGCCGCGGGCCGCGCCCCACCGGCCCTCCGCCAGGGCCGCGGCCGTGACGTCGGTGTCGATCGCCACCGGCACCCCGAACGCGTCGCGCAGCGGGCCCACCAGGTCGACGCCCGACCAGCCGGGCTTCGGCGTGGAGAGCAGGCGCCCCCGCCCGGGACCGGGGCGCAGGTCGAGCGGTCCGAAGGCGCCCACCCCGATCGCCTCGGGCGGCCCGCTCGACGCCGCCATGCGCCGCAACGCGTCCACCGCCGCGTCGAGGGTCTCGCGCGGTCCGCGCGTGGGGAACCGGTGCTCGTCGAGCACGCGTCCCCGCTCGTCGCCCAGCAGGCAGACGAACTTGGTGCCACCCGCCTCGATGCCCGCGAGGATCACGCGCGCAGGATGACAGCAACCCGCGGGCGCCGGTGGCTAGTGTGCCGCCATGACCCTCCGGCTTCCCGACCACTGGATCTGGGACTTCTGGACGGTCACGCGCGGGGACGACGTGCACGCGTTCTACCTGCACGCACCCCGGTCGCTCGGCGACGCCGACCTGCGCCACTGGAACGTGACGATCGGGCACGCCGTGTCGTCGGACCTCGCGCACTGGGAGATCCTCCCCGACGCCCTCGCGCCGGGGGCGCCCGGCACCTTCGACGACCGCTCCACCTGGACCGGCAGCATCATCGGCGACGACGGCGACTGGACCATGCTCTACACCGGCACCTCGTCGGCCGAGGAGGGCCTGGTGCAGCGGGTCGGCCGCGCCACCTCGGCCGACCTCCTCACCTGGGAGCGCCACCCGCAGCCGGTGCTCGAGGCCGACCCGCGCTGGTACGAGACGCTCGACCGCGACGCCTGGCACGACCAGGCGTGGCGCGATCCGTGGGTCTTCCGCGTGCCGGGCGACGACGCCGTGCACGCCTACGTGACGGCGCGCGCGCGCGAGGGCGACCCGAGGGGTCGCGGGGTCATCGGGCACGCCCGGTCGCACGATCTCGTCGACTGGGAGGTGCTGCCCCCGGTGACCGAGCCGATGGGTTTCGGGCAGATGGAGGTGCCCCAGGTCGTGGAGGCCGGCGGGCGGTTCCATCTGCTGTTCTCGTCGGATCCGGGCACGCGGTCCGACGCGCTCGGCCTGCGCGGATCCGGCACCTACTGCCTGAGCGGGCCGACGCCGTTCGGCCCGTTCGAGCCCGGGACGCTCACCGAGCTCGACGCCGGTGCCGACCACGTGACCTACGCCGGCCGCGTCGTGCCGCACGGCGGCGCCCTGTGGTTCCTCGCCTGGATCGGCCACCGGGACGCCGGAGCCTTCGTGGGCGAGCTCGCGCGGCCGCGTGCCGTGACGGTGGGCGTTGACGGCGCGCTCGCCCTCGCGCCGCCGCGATGAGCATGCCGACCAGCGCGTGGCGGGCCGCCGACCTCGCGGGGGTGTCCGCGATGCCGGGCGACGCGCTGCCGGTCATCCGCGCCGAGGACCTCGCGCCGATGGTCCCCGGTCAGGACCTGTGGGACCTCGGTCCGGTGTGCACCCCCGCCGGCGAGCCCGCGACGATCGGCGGCGCCACGCTCTGGCTGGCGCTGTCGGCGCCGGCGGTGGGCGATCCGGGGGGGCGCCACGACATCGCGCGCCTGCGCCTGATCGCGGAGGGCGCCGGGGGCTGGCGCGATCTCGGCCCCCTGTTCCCCGATGGGGCGTCCCTCGGCTCGCGCGAGTGGGCGGCGTCGGCGGTCTACGACGACTCCCGCAGGTCGCTCGAGGTGCTCTACACCGCCGCCGGCGCCCGCGACGGCACGATGCCGCGGTTCACCCAGAGGATCGTCGCCACGAGGGCGCGGATGGTCGATGACGGGGGCGGGCCGCGGCCCGCCGACTGGACGGCGCACCGCGAGGTGCTCGCCGCCGACGGCGCGATCTACGCGCGCACCGACGTCGAGGACGGCGAGCCCGGCTTCATCACGGCCTTCCGCGATCCGTTCCCGTTCCGCGACCCGGCCGACGGGCGCGAGTGGCTGCTGTTCGCCGGCTCGGCGGCCGGCGCGCGCACCGCCTTCAACGGCGCGGTCGGCCTCGCGGAGGCCACCGGGGACGGCGGGTACCGGCTCGCGCCGCCGCTGCTGCACGCGGACGGCGTCAACAACGAGCTCGAGCGGCCGCACGTCGTCGTGCGCGACGGGCGCTACCACCTGTTCTTCTCGACGCAGAGGCGCACCTTCGCCCCCGGGGTGACCGGCCCGACCGGCCTCTACGGCTTCGTGGCGCCGGCGCTCCGCGGTCCGTACGCGCCGATCAACGGGTCCGGGCTCGTGCTGAGGAACCCGGACGCCGAGCCGCACCAGGCGTACTCGTGGCTCGTGCTCAGCGATCTGCGGGTGTCGAGCTTCATCGATGCCCACTCGCTCGCCGGTGCGAGCCCCGACGACGTCGCCGCGGCCGGCGCCGCCGTCGCGCGGCGGCACTTCGGGGGCACGCTCGCGCCCATCCATCGCCTGCGCATCGACGGCACCGCGGCGGGTCTCGCCGGCCCGTCGCCGCCGGCGACCGGCGAGGGGTAGCGTGGGGGCGATGTCCGCCGAGCTCGAGCTCGTCGTTCGCGCCGGGCACCCCGACTTCCTCGACCTGCCCTGGTCGGAGCCGCTCGAGGAGTGGCACTCGGACCGGATCGTGCGCATGGCGCGGGGCATCTCGCGCCACATCGTGCGCTTCGTGGCCTACGACGACCGCGTCTACGCCCTCAAGGAGACCGACGCGGGGTCGGCCGCGCGCGAGTACCGCCTGCTGCTGGCCCTGCGCGAGGAGGGGCTGCCGGCGGTCGAGCCGGTCGGCGTGGCGCGGTGGCGCGGCGGGGGAGGGGCGGGGCGCGGCGGGGGTCCGGACCGCGCGACGCTCATCACCCGCTACCTCGACTACTCGCTGCCCTACCACTACCTGCTCGCCCGCCGGGGGCGCCCCGGCCTGCTCGACCGCCTGCTCGACGGCGGGGTCGTGCTCATGGCGCGCCTGCACCTGGAGGGGTTCTACTGGGGCGACTTCTCGCTCTCGAACGCCCTCTTCCGCCGCGACGCCGGCGCATTCATCGTGTACCTGGTCGACGCCGAGACGGGTGAGATGCGCCCGTCGCTGTCGGACGGCCTGCGCGAGAACGACGTCGAGGTGGCGGTCGAGAACATCGCGGGCGGGCTGATCGACCTGCAGGCGGCGGGCCGAATCGAGGAGGAGCTCGACCCGTTGACGCTCGCCGCGGAGTTCGGCGACCGGTACCGCGCCCTGTGGCTCGAGCTGACCCGGGAGGACGAGGTCGGCGCCGACGAGCAGTGGCAGATCACGCGCCGGATGGAGCGGCTCAACGCGCTCGGCTTCGACGTGCAGGAGCTGGCCCTGGTGCGCTCCGCCGACGGCGAGCGCCTGCGCATCCGCCCGACCCTGGTGGAGGAGGGGCACCACTCGCGTGCCCTGGCCAGCCGCACCGGGGTGAGCGTGCAGGAGAACCAGGCGCGCCGGCTGCTCAACGACATCGCGGCCTTCGGGGCATGGCTCGAGCACGCCGAGGGGGTGCCGGTGCCCGAGGCGGTGGCGGCGTACCGCTGGCTGCGCGAGGTCTACGAGCCCACCATCGAGCGGGTGCCGGACGCACTGCGATCGCGGCGCGAGCCGGCCGAGCTGTTCCACGAGATGCTGCGCCACCGCGACGCCCTCTCGGCGGAGGCCGGCCACATGGTCGGCAACGACACCGCGATGGACTCGTACGTGGCCTCGGTGCTGCCGGGGCTGGCCGAGGAGCGGCAGCTGCGCGAGGACTGATCGGCCGTCCTCAGGCCACGGCGCTGTGCTCCTCGTCGGTCGCCGAGCGGAGGGTGAGGTTGTCGCCCGACCCGGGCTCGAACAGGTGCATGCGGCTCGAGTCGATGTGCAGCTCGGCCTCCTCGCCGTCACGGATGCGGCTCGCCGAGTCGAGCGCGACGATGAGCTGCGTGCGCAGGGCCTCGCTGTCGAGCTCCTTCGCCAGCTCGTCGAGCTGCGCCTGGACCTCGGGCGGGGCGTCGTAGGGGATGTAGCCGAAGGCCTCGTTGCCGAGCCACTCGACCACGTCGATCGTCGCGCGGAAGGTGGCCCCGTCGACGGTCTTCGAGGGGTCCATCACGGCCGCGTCCTCGAAGTGCTCGGGCCGGATGCCGGCGATCAGCAGCGTGTCCTCGGGGATGGATCCGCCGCGGGCGTGCTCGGGCAGGTCGACCGTCGCGAACGGCAGCTCCACCTTGTCGCCCTTCACGGTCGCCGGCATGAGGTTCATCGGCGGCGAGCCGATGAACCCGGCCACGAACAGGTTGATCGGCTGCTCGTACAGCTCGCGCGGCGGGGCGAGCTGCTGCAGCACGCCCCGGCGGAGCACGGCGACCCGGTCGCCGAGGGTCATCGCCTCGGTCTGGTCGTGCGTGACGTAGACGGTCGTGATGCCCAGGCGCTTCTGCAGCCGGGAGATCTCGGTGCGCATCTGGCCGCGCAGCTTGGCGTCGAGGTTCGAGAGCGGCTCGTCGAAGAGGAACGCCTGGGCGTCGCGCACGATCGCCCGGCCCATGGCCACCCGCTGGCGCTGGCCGCCCGACAGGTTGCCCGGCTTGCGCTCGAGGTGCTCGTCGAGCTCGAGGGTCGCGCTGGCGGTGCGCACCTTCTCGTCGATCTCGGCGTCGCTGAACTTCTTCGAGAGGCGCAGCGGGAAGGCGATGTTCTCGTACACGGTGAGGTGCGGGTAGAGCGCGTAGTTCTGGAACACCATCGCCAGGTTGCGCTCGCGCGGCGCCTTCTCGTTGACGCGCTCGTCGCCGATCACCATGTCGCCCGAGGTGATGTCCTCGAGGCCGACGATCATGCGCAGCAGCGTCGACTTCCCGCAGCCCGACGGGCCGACGAGGATCACGAACTCGCCGTCGGCGACGTCGATGCTCACGTCGTTGACGGCGGGGAACCCGTCGCCGTACTCCTTGACGATGTTCTTCATCTGGATCGCAGCCATGAGTCTCCTACCCCTTCACCGCGCCGGCGGTCAGGCCGGCGACGATCTTCCGCTGGAACAGCAGCACGAGGATGATCACCGGGACGGTGACCATGACGGCGGCGGCGGCCAGCGTGGACACCGGCGGGTTGAACTGGTCCGGACCGACGAAGAAGGCGAGCTGCGCCGGCACCGGTCGGGCGTTGATGGTCGATGTGAGCGAGATGCCGAAGACGAAGTCGTTCCACGCGAAGAAGAACGTGAGGATCGCCGCGGTGAAGACCCCGGGCGCCGCCAGGGGCACGATCACCTTGCGGAACGCCTGCCACGAGCTCGCCCCGTCGACCTGGGCGGCCTGCTCGAGCTCCCAGGGGATCTCGCGGAAGAAGGCCGTGAGGGTCCAGATGGCGAGCGGCAGCGTGAACGACATGTAGGGGATGATCAGCCCGGGCCAGGTGTCGAACAGGCCCAGGGTGCGCCACTGGTCGAACAGCGGCCCGATCAGCGAGACGACGGGGAACATCGCGATCGCCAGCGCGACGGTCAGCACCAGGCGCTTGCCCCGGAACCGCAGGCGGGCGATCGCGTACGCGCACAGGGTGGCGATGACGACCGAGAGCACCGTCGAGATGATCGAGATGCCGAACGAGTTGATCAGCGCGCGCTGGAAGTCGTCGTTCTGCAGCACCGAGCTGAAGTTGTCCCACGTGTACGACTCCGGCAGGAACTGCGGGCTGCCGGTGGCCGTCTCCTCCACCGGCTTGAACGACAGGGAGAGGATCCAGGCGATCGGGAGCAGGCACCACAGCAGGATGAGCACGGCGCCGACGATCACGCCGGGCCCCAGCTTCGCCTTCATCAGCCCTCCCTCCTCGCGGCCGCCAGGTCCACCCGGAACAGCTTGACCAGCAGGAACGCGATGAGGAGCACCGACAGGAAGAGCAGCACCGACAGCGCCGACCCGAGGCCGAGCTCGAACTGCTCGATGACCTGGCGGTAGGTGAGGAAGGACACCGACTCGGTGTCCTGCGCCCCACGCGTCATCACGAAGATGTTGTCGAAGATGCGGAACGCGTCGAGCGCCCGGAAGAGCACCGCGACCATGATCGCGGCCCGCATGTTGGGCAGGATCACCTTGTAGAGCCGCTGCCACCAGCTCGCCCCGTCGACCTTCGCGGCCTCGACCATGTCCTCGGACACCTGCGACAGGCCCGCGAGCAGCAGCAGCGACATGAACGGCGTCGTCTTCCAGATCTCGGAGACCATGATCGCGGACATCGCCGACCAGTGCTGGCCGAACCAGTTGTAGTCGCTGTCGACGAAGGGCAGCCAGCCGTTGACGAAGCCGTTGTTGAGGCTGAAGGCGAACTGCCAGGCGAACGCCGAGACCACGGTGATGATGCCGTAGGGGATCAGGATCGACGTGCGGATCACCCCGCGGGCGAAGATGATCTTCCACATGACGTAGGCGAACGCGAAGCCGATGACGAGCTCGACGCCGACGGTGACCACCATGATCACCACCGTGTTCCACACGTCCTGCCACCAGAGCGAGTCGGTGAGGACGGTCAGGTAGTTGTCGAGCCCGAGGAACTCCCGGTCACCCGGCGCCGTGGCGCGGTACTGGAAGAGCGACAGGTAGAGCGCCCGGAACATCGGGTAGGCCGTGACCGCGAGCATGAGCACCACGGCCGGCGCGACCAGCTTCCAGCCGAGGCGCTCCTCGGCGCGTGACCGATCGGTGGTGCGCGCGGGCGGGGGGGCCGGGGCGCGGACGGTGTCGGTCGTCATGGCGTCCTCCTCGGACCGGGCATCAGAGCAGCACCTTCCCCTGGAGGGCCTTCTCGATGAAGCTCGCCGACGCCTCGGGCGTCGAGTCGGGTCGCACGGAGTTCGCCGGGTGCCAGCGGCCCAGGGTGGCGTTGACGATCGTGCTCCAGTACGGCGACGCCGGCCGCGGGCCCGCCGTCTCGATGCTCGACTGCCACAGGGCCAGCAGGTCGGCCGGGAACTGCTCGCGCAGCTCCGGGTCCTGGTAGGCGGCCTGCCGGGCCGGCATGTTGGCCGTCTCGACGGCGTAGGCGACCTGGTTGTCCTGCGAGGTGATGCACGCGACGGCGTCGAGCGCCAGATCGGTGTCGCTGCCGAAGGGGCTGACGCCGACGTTGATGCCGCCGATCGGCGGCCGCGACTGCTCGCCCGCGACGGTCTGCGGGTAGCGGGCCCATCCGAGGTCCCCCAGCACGTCCTCGTCACCGGCGTAGTTGTTGTACGCGAACGTCCAGTTGACCATGAAGCCGCCGGCGTCCGATCCCAGAGGTCCGAGCACGGTGCCCTCGTTCGACACCGAGAGGTCCGGCTGGGCCGCCCGGGACGACGCGAGCGCGCGGACGACCTCGGCCGCCTTCCGCCCCGCCTCCGAGCCGATGTCGACGGACGCGTCGGGACCGGCCTCGGTGTCGGTCACGATCGAGCCCCCGGCGCCCTCGATCAGGGCGTTGATCCAGACGACGTAGCCCTCGTACTTGTTGGCCTGCACGCCGACCGTGGCGCCGTTCTCGGCGGCGGCCCGGATGATCTGGTCCCAGGTCACCGGGCGGCTCATGTCGAGTCCGGCCTCCTGCGCGAGGGACTTGCGGAACCAGAGCACCTGGGTGTTGGCCCAGAGGGGTGCCGCGACCAGCCGGTCGTCCCACGTCGCGCCCGCGACGGCGCCCGTGAGCGTGTCCCGCGACAGCGACGAGGCGAGCTCCTCCGGCAGCGGCTCGAGGAAGCCCGCCTCGGCGAACTCGGCGGTGAAGACCGGGTCGAGGCTCATGAGGGAGATCGACGAGTCCTTGGCGACCAGCCGGCGCAGCAGCTGGATGCGCTGCTCGGTGGCGCTCTGGGGGAGCAGCTCGGTGCGCACCGTGTAGCGGTCGGTGCTGCACCGCTCGGCGATGCCGGCCTGGCCGAAGGCGCCCGAGAACCCGGCCGGGGGGTTCGGGTCGGGGTTGATGTACCAGACGAGGGTCGGGGTGCCGGATCCGCCGCCGCAACCGGCGAGCAGCGCTCCCGCACCCAGCGCGGCCGCGACCGCCCCGACGGCCCGGCGCCACCACCGCGTCCGCGGTCGAATGGGCACCATCCGAATCCTCCTGGCACGTGACGTCCGACATCGATCGTGCCGAATGACACGACCGGCGCCACGCTACCACTCGGCCGCGTCCCGGTGGACCGGTCGGACGCCGCCGAACCGCCGAACCCGCCCGCCCTCAGGTGACGACGGACTCCCAGTCGCCGTACAGCTCGGCGTAGCGCCCGCCGCCCGCCACGAGATCGTCGTGCGTGCCCACCTCGACGATGCGCCCGTGCTCCAGCACGACGATGCGATCGGCGTCGCGGATCGTCGACAGCCGGTGGGCGATGATGATCGAGGTGCGCCCCGCCAGGAGCGTCGCGAGGGCCTCCTCGATGCGCCGCTCGGTGCGCAGATCGACCGACGACGTGGCCTCGTCGAGGATCAGCAGGCGCGGGTCGGCGACCAGGGCGCGCGCGAACGCGAGCAGCTGGCGCTGTCCGGCCGACAGCCCGGCGCCCTTGCCGTTGAGGCGCGTGTCGTACCCGTCGGGCAGGCTCGCGATGAACTCGTCGGCCCCGACGGCCTCGGCCGCGGCGCGCAGCTCGTCGTCGGTGGCGTCCGGCCGGCCGAACGAGAGGTTGTCGGCGATCGTGCCCGAGAACAGGTGCCCCTCCTGGGGCACGATCGCGAGCTGGTCGCGCAGCGAGGCGACGCTCACGTCGCGCAGGTCGTGACCGTCGATCAGCACGGTGCCCTCGCGCGGGTCGTAGAACCGGGCGATCAGCTTCACGAGCGTCGACTTGCCGGCGCCGGTCGTCCCCACGAGGGCGATGCTCTCACCGGCCCGGATGTGCAGGTCGACGTCGCTCAGCACCGGCGCGCGGCCGTAGCGGAAGCCGACGCCGCGCAGCTCGACCTCGCCGCGCAGGCGCGGCAGCGCGGCGGCCCCGGGGGCGTCGGCCAGCTCGGGCTCGGTGTCGAGCACGCCGAAGATCTTCTCGAGGGCGGCCATCGCCGACTGGAACGTGGCGTAGAGCTGCGAGAGCTGCTGGATCGGGTCGAAGAAGCTCGACAGGTAGCCCACGAACGCCACCATCACCCCGACGCTGACCTCCTGGTCGAGCACCCGGGTCGCGCCGAAGTAGAGGATGATCGCCGTGCCGATGCCCGACAGCAGCTCGACGCCGGGGAAGTAGACGCCCGACAGCCGGATGGTGGCCATGTTGGCCTCGCGGTACTCGTCGTTGACGCGGGCGAACACCTTCTGCGAGGGCTCCTGGCGCCCGAACCCCTGCACCACGCGGATGCCCGAGAGGGTCTCCTGCAACGTGGCCAGCACGTCGGCGACGCGCTCGCGAGTGCGCCGATAGGCGCGCGTGGAATACACCCGGAAGAGGGCCGTCCCGATCGCGAGGGCCGGGAAGATCACGAAGGTGAGCAGCGCGAGCTCGACGTCGTAGGTGAAGAGGATCACCACCACGCCGATGAACGTCAGCCCGTTGATGACCAGCGAGGTGACGCCGTCGGTCACGAGCTGCTGCAGGGCCTCGATGTCGCTCGTCAGGCGGCTGACGCTGCGTCCGGTGGGCGTGCGCTCGTGGTACCCGATCTCCAGGCGCATCAGGTGGCGGAACGTCTGGGTGCGCAGGTCGAGCAGCACCCGCTCGCCGACCCAGCTCGACAGGTAGGTCTGGTGGTAGCCGGCCAGCCAGCCGACGAGCCCGGCCAGCACGAAGAGGCCGACCGAGAGCAGCAGCACGCCCTTGTCGCCGGCGCGGATGCCGTCGTCGATCGCGAACTGCGCGAGCGCGGGGATCGCCAGACCGGACGCCGTCACCACGAGCATCAGCAGCACGGTGGCGATCGCCCGGCCGGCGTACGGGCGGAAGTAGGGGAGCAGGCGCCGCAGCTTGCGGCGCGCGGGCGGCGGCTCGGGGAGGCCGACGGCGAGGGGCGGCGCGGCCGTGCTCACGCGTCCCGCGCGATCAGGTCGGGGCGGGCGAGGCCGCCGTCGCGGATCTCGCGGTACAGCTCGCTGGTGCCGTAGAGCTCCTCGTGCGTGCCCCGGGCGACGATGCGGCCGCCCTCCAGCACCACCAGCTCGTCGGCGAGCGAGAGGGTCGAGAGGCGATGGGCGATGACGAGCGTCGTGCGGCCCCGCATGGCGGCGCGCAGGGCGCCCTGGATCTCGCGCTCGGTCGAGGCGTCGACCGACGCCGTGGCCTCGTCGAGCACGAGCACGCGCGGATCGGTGATGAGGGCCCGCGCGATCGCGATGCGCTGGCGCTGGCCGCCCGAGAGCGTCAGGCCGCGCTCTCCCACGACGGTGTCGTACCCGTCGGGCAGGTCCTCGATGAACCCCGCCGCCTGGGCCATCCGCGCCGCCTCGCGCACCTCGTCGTCGGTCGCGTGGGGCCGCCCGTAGGCGATGTTGGCGCGGATCGTGGTGGAGAACAGGAACGGGTCCTGCGAGACCATGCCCACGGCCTGGCGCAGCTCGGGCAGGCGCAGGTCGCGCACGTCGGCGCCGTCGAGCAGCACGCGCCCGGAGTCGACGTCGTAGAGCCGGGGCACCAGGTTGGTGAGGGTGGTCTTGCCCGAGCCGGTCGGCCCGATCAACGCGACGGTGCGCCCGGCCGGCACCTCGAGGTCGATGCCGTCGAGGATGGCCGGACCGCCCGGCCCGTAGCCGAAGCCGACGCCCTCGAAGGTGATCGCGCCCCCGCCGTCCGGCAGCGGCCGGGCGCCGGGAGCCTCGACGATGTCCGGCTCCGCGTCGAGCACCTCGAAGATGCGGGTGCCGCCGGCGATCGCCCGCTGCGCCTGCCCGACCAGCATGCCCAGCGAGCGGAAGGGCGCCATCAGAAGCGTCAGGTAGAGGTAGAAGGCGACGAACTCGCCGAGGGTCAGGTCGCCGTCGATGGTCAGCAGGCCGCCGTAGATCAGCACGACGCCGAGGCCGAGCACCGGCATGAAGCCCATGAGGGGCTGGTAGAGGGCGCGCAGGCGGGCCGCGTCCATGCTCCGGTCGAAGGCGCGCCGCGAGGTCGCGCCGAAGCGCTGCGAGCGATCGCCCTCGCGCCCGAAGGCCTTGATCACGCGGATCCCGACGGCGCTCTCCTCGGCCATCTCGGTGACCTCGCCCACGCGCTGCTGCACGTCGATGAGCACCGGGTTGGACCGCCGGCTGTAGCGCCAGGCCACCACGAGCAGCGCCGGGCCCATCAGCAGGGCGAGCAGCGCGAGCGACCAGTTCAGCCACACGAGCACCCCGGTCACGATGACCAGCGTGAAGGCCTGCATGAACAGGAAGATCAGGCCGTAGCCCAGGAAGAAGCGCACGGTCTGCAGGTCGCTGGTCGCCCGCGACATGAGCTGCCCGACCGGCATCCGGTCGTAGTAGGAGACGCTCATGCGCCCCAGGTGGGCGAACAGGCGCTGGCGCAGGTCGTACTCGACCGCCAGGCTCACCTGGCCCGAGACCCACCGCCGCAGCACGCCGAAGGCCATCCGCGCGACGACGACCGCCACCACGGCCCAGACGAGCGGTGCGAGCGCGCCGCGGTCGCCCGAGTCGAGCACGTCGTCGATCACCCGTCCGGTCAGGTATGGCAAGGTGATGGAGCACGCCATCAGCCCTGCGGCGCTGAGGGCGGTGACGACCACCCGGCCCCTGTGGGGACGGAGGAATCTGAGCAGGCGGAGGAGTGTCGACAAGGTGATTCACTGGTGAACGATAGGGGAGCCCCCCGGGGCGCACAAGCCGTGGCGCCGTGGGACGACGACGCGCTGCCCGTGGCGCCGCGGCCCCCCACCGCGCTCGCGGTGCCGAACGTCTCGGAGGGGCGCGACGCGTACACCATCCGGGCGCTCGTGGACTCCTGCGACGTCCCGCGGGTGCGGGTGCTCGACGTCCACTCCGACCCCGACCACCACCGCAGCGTCATCAGCCTCACCGGCGAGCCGCTCGCCCTGCAGGACGCCCTCGTCGGCCTGGCCGCCGAGTGCGTCGACCGCATCGACCTGCGACGCCACCGGGGCGCCCACCCGCGCACCGGGGCCCTCGACGTCGCGCCGGTGGTGGCGGCCGACGAGGACGGCATCGACATGGCCTCCGAGATCGCCCTCGGCCTGGCGGGCCGGCTCGCGGAGGAGATCGCGCTGCCCGTGTTCCTCTACGGCGCCGTGGCCACCTCGGACCGGGTGCGCCCGCGCGACTTCCGTCGTGACGGGCTCGACGGCCTGGCGCGGCGGATCGAGGACGGCGAGATCGTCCCCGACGCGGGCCCCCCGCGGCTGCACCCGAGCGCCGGGACGGTGCTCGTCGGCGTGCGCCCGGCGCTGATCGCGCTCAACGTCTGGCTGCCCGACGCGACCCTGACCGAGGCGCGCGCGATCGCCGCCCGGGTGCGCGAGTCGGGCGGGGGGCTGCCGGGCGTGCGCGCCCTCGGCCTCTACCTGGTCGAGGCCGGCATGGCCCAGGTCTCGATGAACATCGAGGACCACCGCGCCGCACCGCCCGCCCAGGTCATCGCCGCCGTGCGCGCCGAGGCCGGGCGGCTCGGGTTCGAGGCCGGCGACGCCGAGCTCGTCGGCCTGGTCCCGCGTGACGCCGTGCTCGGCGGCCCCAGCCCCGCCGCGATGCGGATCGCCGGCTTCCGGCCCGGCCAGGTCATCGACCTCGCGGACGTCGCCTGATGGCCAAGCGCAAGCAACGTCGCAAGGGCGCCGGCCCGCCGCCGGTGGGCGTGCCGAAGCGGGCAGCCGCCGCGGCCGCCGCCGAGGCCGCGGCACCCGCCCCCAAGCGCCGGCCCGGGGAGCCCCTCGCCCCCTCGTTCAAGGGTGTGGTCATCCGGGCGGCGATCGTCGCCGCGATCTTCTACCCGTACCTGATCTACGTCGTCGACGAGAGCCCCGTGGGGGCCGCGCTCATCAGCCTGCTGGCCTTCGCGCTGATGGTGCCCCTCGGCCTGCTGCTCGATCGTTTCCGCTACACGCGCCAGATGAAGCGCTGGACCGAGAAGCGGGCGCGGCAGTCGGGCCGGTGAGCGGGGCCGGCCGCCGGGTGGCGGCGCCCCGGGGCACGCGCGACGTGCTCCCCCCCGAGAGCGATCTGCGCCAGCGCGTGATCGACGTCGCCCGCGAGGCCTTCGCGCGGTACGGCTACGCGCGCGTCGTCACGCCGACGTTCGAGGAGACCGACCTGTTCGTGCGCGGCGTGGGCACGAGCACCGACGTCGTGCGCAAGGAGATGTACACCTTCGAGGACCAGGGCGGGCGCAGCCTCAGCCTGCGCCCGGAGGGCACCGCGCCGGTGGTGCGGGCCTTCGTCCAGCACGGCATGCACAAGCAGCCGCTCCCGGTGAAGCTCTGGTACGCCGCCCCCATGTTCCGGTACGAGGCGCCGCAGGCCGGGCGCTTCCGCGAGCACTGGCAGGTGGGCGCCGAGGCGATCGGCAGCGACGACCCGCTGCTCGACGCCGAGGTGATCTCGCTCCTGGACGGCATCTACCGCGAGCTCGGCGTCCCCGGCGTCACGCTGCGGATCGGCAGCATGGGCGACCCGGAGAGCCGCGGGCCGTACCGGGAGCGGCTGGTCGCGTACCTCGGCGACCACCTCGACGCGCTCGACGAGGACGCCCGCGAGCGCATGCGGGTCAACCCGCTGCGGCTGTTCGACACGAAGGACCCCCGCGTCGCCGCGGTCATGCGCGACGCGCCGACCCTGCTCGACAACCTCGGCCCGGCGGCCCGCGAGCACCACGACCGGGTGCTCGCGGCCCTCGACGCGCTCGGCATCGCCTACGTCGAGGACCCGACCCTCGTGCGGGGCTTCGACTACTACACGATGACCGTCTTCGAGTTCGTCAGCGACCACCTCGGCGCCCAGAGCGCGGTCGGCGGGGGAGGGCGGTACGACGGCCTGGTCGAGGACCTCGGCGGGCCGCCGACCCCCGGCATCGGCTTCGGGGCGGGAATCGAGCGCATCGTGCTGGCGCTCGGCGGCGAGGCGCCCGCGCCGGGCCTCGACTGCTACCTCGCGGTGCTCGACACCGACCTGCGCGTCCCCATGCTCCCCGTGCTCGAGGCCATGCGCGCGGCCGGGCTGCGCTGCGAGAGCGACCTGCGCGGGCGCAGCATGAAGGCCATGATGCGCCACGCGTCGTCGCTCGGCGCCCGGCGGACCGTCATCGTCGGCGCGCGCGAGCACGCGGAGGGCGTGGCGACGGTACGGGACATGCAGAGCGGCGAGCAGCGGCAGGTGCCGCTCGCGCGACTGGTCGAGGAGCTGAGCGGATGATCGGCGCGGATCGATACCGGAGCCACACCTGCACGGGCGCCGCGCAGGCGCAGGGGGAGACCGTGCGCCTGTCGGGCTGGGTGCACCGGCGACGCGACCACGGCGGGGTCGTCTTCATCGACCTGCGCGACCGCTCGGGGATCGTGCAGCTGGTCTTCCACCCCGACGCCGCCGGGGCCCATGCCGCCGCCGGGTCGCTCAGCCCCGAGGACGTCGTCATGGTCGAGGGCGAGGTCGTGGCCCGCTCGGCCGAGACGGTCAACCCCGGCATCCCGACGGGCGCCGTCGAGGTACGCGCGACGACCTTGACGATGCTCTCCGAGGCCGACCCGCTGCCGTTCTCGGTCGAGGACGAGAGCCAGGAGGCGTCCGAGGAGCTGCGCCTCACCTACCGCTACCTCGACATCCGCCGGGCGCCCCGCCTGCGCGCCCTCGAGCTGCGCGCGCGCATCGTCTCGGGCATGCGCCGGGTGCTCGACGACGAGGGCTTCCTCGAGGTCGAGACGCCCATGCTCACCCGCTCGACGCCGGAGGGCGCCCGCGACTTCCTCGTGCCGAGCCGCCTCCAGCGGGGGTCGTGGTACGCGCTGCCGCAGAGCCCGCAGCTCTTCAAGCAGCTCCTCATGGTCGGCGGCCTCGAGCGCTACTACCAGGTGGTCCGCTGCTTCCGCGACGAGGACCTGCGCGCCGACCGCCAGCCCGAGTTCACCCAGCTCGACGTCGAGGCCTCCTTCGTCGAGCCCCAGCAGGTCCAGGACGTCACCGAGGAGGTGCTCGCGACCTCGTTCGCGGCGGCGGGCATCGACGTGCCCACGCCCTTCCCGCGCATCACCCACGCCGACGCGGTCCGCCGCTTCGGCACCGACCGCCCCGACATGCGGTTCGGCATGGAGATCCTCGACTGGACCGCGGCGGCCGCGGCGTCCGGATTCGGCGTCTTCGAGGGCGCGGTCGGTGCGGGCGGCGTCGTGCGCGCCCTCGTCGTGCCCGGCGCCGGCGCGGGCACGAGCCGCCGGGTCGGCGACGAGCTGATGGCCGAGGCGCGCGAGCTCGGGGCCAAGGGCCTCGTCTGGGCGGCGGTCGAGGACGACCGCTCGCTGCGCTCTCCGGTCTCCCGCTTCCTCGGCGGCATGGTGGACGATCTCGGCGCGGCGCCGGGCGACCTGATCGCGGTGGTCGCCGACGACGAGGCCGTGGCCCAGTCGGTGCTCGGGACCCTGCGCGGGCGCTTCGCCGAGCGTCACGGCCTGATCCCCGAGGGCACCTGGGCACCCGTGTGGGTGGTCGATTTCCCGCTCGTCGAGTGGCGTCCGGCCGAGGGGCGCTGGGACGCGACGCACCACCCCTTCACCGCGCCGCGCCCCGAGGACCTCGACCGCCTCGAGTCGGATCCCGGCTCGGTGCTGTCGCTGGCGTACGACGTCGTGCTCAACGGGGTCGAGATCGGTGGGGGCAGCATCCGCATCCACGATCGCGCGGTGCAGGAGCGCGTGTTCGCGCTCATCGGCCTGACGACCGAGGAGGCCGAGGGCAAGTTCGGGTTCCTGCTGCGCGCGCTGCGCCTCGGCGCCCCGCCCCACGGGGGCATCGCCCTGGGCCTCGACCGGCTGGTGATGCTGCTGGCCGGCGAGCGCTCGATCCGCGACGTCATGGCCTTCCCCAAGACGGCGACCGGGGCCGACCCGCTCACCGGCGCGCCGGCGCCGGTCGACCCGCTGCAGCTCCGCGAACTCGGGGTGCGCGAGACGACGCCTCCGCGCCCGGCCGTCGCGACCGCGGCCGAGGAGGAGGGCCCTTCCGCTGCCCCCGATCCCGAGGCGACGCTGCTCGACGCGCTGCGGCGCGCCGGCGAGCCCGTGCGCGAGGCGGTGCTGCACGAGCGGGTGGTGGCGCGCGGGGCGGAGCTCGCGCCCGAGGAGACGGTCGCGCTGCTCGAGCGCCTCGCCGCCGAGGGCCACCTGCGCGTGAGCGTGGCCCATGACGACCGGCCCGTGCACGACCCCGAGCCGTTCGAGCCCCGCCTCTGGCGGGTCGTGCGCTAGAGGCTCCGGCCGAAGAGCCGGCGGGCGTCGCGGCGCAGCTCGTCGGCCAGCACGATCATGGCCTGGCTGCCGCCGGCGCCCTGCGGCCAGCTCACCCGCACGAGCCGGCGGGCCTCGAGATCGCCGAGGGCGGTCATGACGGCCAGCAGGCCGTCCCGGTCCTCGTCGAGACCCAGCTCGATCGCGGTGGTGCCGACCGGGAGCGCGAGCTCGCCGCGCTCGTCGGCGCCCTCCTCCAGCCAGCGCGCCACGATCAGCATCTCGAGGCGCTCACCGATCGCATCGTCGGCCATCGTGGCCAGGCTAGTCGAGAGCGCCCACCAGCGTGAGATCGAGGGTCGCGGCCGCCTCGCAATCGACCCGCTCGAGCACGAGCATGGAGCCGGCGGAGGTCATCAGCTCGATGACGTGGTGGCTGAGGGTGGTGCCGGCGGCCGTGACGACGACGGCGGTCAGCCGACCGGTGAGGGCCGCGAGGCACGCGTCGAGGGCGCGCTGCTGACCGGCGTCGAGCGGTCCGACGCCGGGGGAGAGGGTGTAGGCGGGACGGGGCGCGGGGACGAGCACCTGGATCTCCGGGGGAGGCGTTGCCGTCGTCCGAGGGTCGCGCGCGCCGATACCCCTGTGAAGGGCGTGTGGAGAGGATGCCCAGGCCATCGCGGGCGCCGCGTTCAAGGCGACCCCCCCGCCTGCCGACCAACCCTCTAGCAGCTAGACTCGGAGGTGCCCTGCTGTGTTCGCCACCGGCTCACATCTTGAGCCAACACGAGTGATGAGGGACGCGGCTTCTCGTTCACGTCTTGGCGTGTGCGGGTCGCATCCCACCTGCTACCGCAGGTTCAAGTCACAAGCCGGAACGGCACCGCGGGGCACCATGCCCGTCGCCTCATGAAACCGCGCCGCGCCCTCGGGGCGCTGGCCGCGATCTCGGCCACCGCACTGCTCGCCACCGGATGCCTCGGCGGCGGCGACGACGCGTCGGCCGACCTGCCCCCCGCAGCCACCGCGCCCGCCGCCATCGCGGCGCCGGTCGCGGTCGCACCGACCGCTCCCGGTGGGATGGTCTCGGCCGGGCCCGAGACCCCCGCCCCCGTGGCGAGGGCACTCGCCGGGACCCGGGTCGTCGTCGTGGCGTTCCTGGTCGACGGCCCCGCCGACGACTCGAACGTCGCCGCCGCCCTGCGATCGGTGCGTGGCGACCGCGGCATGGCCGCCACCACCGACTTCTTCGTCTACCGCGTCGGACGCGACGACTTCGGCGACCTCGCCGACCGCCTCGGCGTGACCGGCACCCCGTCGGTCGCCGTGATCGGGCGGGACCGCGTGCTGCTCAACATGTGGGACGGCCTGACCGACGCCGAGATCCTGCGCCAGTCGATCTCGGACGCCGCCGACACGGCCGCCGCCAACCGCGGCGCCGCGGCCGACGTCGCATCGGCGCGCCCCGTCGCGGGCGACCCGCGCGGCATCGCCCTCGCCGAGTCGGCCAACGCGGCCTACGCGGACGTCGCCGGCGTCCGCGTGAAGGGCACGTTCTCGCGCCCCGGGTCGGGCGCCATGAGCATCGACGCGACCCTCCGCCTCGGGGCCACCGGGGTCGAGGCCATGAACGGCACGTTCTCGATGGCCGGAGCCCGGTTCGAGACCGTGGCGACGTCGTCCGCGACGAGCATCCGCTCCGAGGGCGCGACCTGCTGGGCGCGCCTCCCGGCGGCGGCGGCGGCCCAGGCCTCCGCGCCGGAGCCCACCGTCGCGCTGCCGGCGGGCAGCCGGGTCTCGGCCCCCCGCAAGGAGGGCGCCGCGGATCTGGTGGACGTCACCTCGGCGGGCGCAACGGCAACCTTCGTGATCGACCGGGCCTCGGCAGAGCTGCGCGAGGTGCGCACTCCCGAGGGCACCCTCACCTTCACGGCGCTGGACACCGCGCCCGCGACGGTGTCCGCCACCCCGGTCTGCGACGACCCGGCCGACGCCCTGGCGGGTCTGCCGGGCACCCTCGGAGGCGACTCCTAGCGACACACCGGGGGGGTCGGCGGCACCGTGGTAGCCTCGCCCGGTGCCGCCCTACCCCCCCGAGGCCATGCGCCATCTGGCGGCTCCCATCGGGGCGGGGGCGATGCACGGGCCCGACGCCCTGGGCGAGTCGGGCAGCGCCTCGTGCGGTGACGTCGTGCGGGTGGCGCTGCGCATCCGCGGCCGTCGCGTGCGCGAGGCGCGCTTCGAGGCGTTCGGGTGCGGGGCGGCCACCGCGGCGGCCAGCGCGGCCTGCGCACGGCTGACCGGCGCCGGCCTCGACGACGCCATGCGGCTGTCGGCCGACGATCTCGACCGCGATCTCGGCGGGCTCGGCGACGACCGCCGCCACGGCCCCGACATCGTGTCGGACGCCCTCGGTCGCGCCCTCGAGGCCTGGCATACGGCACGCCTCGGCGGGGTGGGCATCCCGCAGCGGGCCGAGCGGGTGGCGGTGGCCATGAGCGGGGGCGTCGACAGCGCCGTCGCGGCCCTGCTGCTGCGACGGGCCGGACGCGACGTGGTGGGCGTGACGATGCGCCTCTGGCACGACCCCGGCGCCGCCGCGGCCGAGCGCTCGTGCTGCTCGCCCGAGACGGTCAGGACCGCGCGCGCCGCGGCTCACGCCCTCGGCATCCCGCACGTCACCCTCGACGTGGCCGAGCGCTTCCGCGCGGGCGTCGTCGGCGACTTCATCGCCGGCTACCGCGAGGGCCGGACCCCCAACCCGTGCGTCACCTGCAACGGGACGGTGCGGTTCTCGGTGCTCGCCGACGCCGCCGCACTGCTGGGCGCGCGGTCGCTGGCGACCGGCCACTACGCCCGGGTCGAGCGCGACGGCCGGGGCCGTGCCCTCGTCGCCCGGGCGGCCGACGCGGCGAAGGACCAGAGCTACATGCTCGCGATGCTCGACCGGCGCGAGCGCGAGCGGCTCGTCTTCCCGCTCGGCGACCTGACGAAGGACCGGGTGCGTGAGATCGCCCGCGCCGCGGGTCTGCCGGGCGCCGCCGCCGTCGAGAGCCAGGAGGTCTGCTTCGTCGGGGAGGGCGGCCACGTCCCGTTCCTGGAGCGCCACGGCCTCGCGTCCGACCCCGGGCCCCTCGAGGATCCGTCGGGCCGGCGCCTCGGCACCCACGCGGGCCATTGGCGGTTCACCGTGGGGCAGCGCCGCGGCATCGGCCTGGCGGGCGCCGAGCCCCTGTACGTGCTCGCCACCGACGCCGCGCGCAACGCCGTGGTCGTGGGTCCGCGCGCCATGCTGGCGACCACCGAGGTCGCGCTCGCCGACGCCCGCGTGTACGGCGAACTCGGCGAGGGAACCCTCGACGTGCGCGTGCGATACCGTGGCCGGACGCTCGGCGGGCACGCCCGTGACGAGGGGGGCGGTCTGCGCATCGCCCTCGACGATCCCGCGGACGGGGTCGCGCCGGGGCAGACGGCCGCGCTCTATCGCGACGGTCGCCTGGTCGCGGCCGGTACCATCGGCGACGCCGCGCTCGACACCGACCGGAGGACGACGTAGTGGACTGGTCCGACCTGCTCAAGCTCGCCCTGTCGATCTTCCTGATCCTGACCGGGGTCGGGTTGGCGTACGTCTTCCTGAGGCTCGCGGGCGTGTTCCAGCGACTGGGTTCCTCGGTTTCGCGCATCACCGACGAGGTGGTGCCGATCCTCAACAAGGCCCAGACGACGGTCGACGGCGTCAACCTGGAGCTCATGCGGGTCAACGAGATGATGAAGACGGCCGTCGGCGCCACGAAGGGCGCCGAGAAGACCGTGCAGACGGTGTCGAGCGCCGTCACGACGCCGGTCCGCAAGATCACCGGCCTCGCCGCCGGCGCCCGGGAGGCCGTCGCCACCCTGCGCGCCCGCCGCGCCGCCGACGCGGCCGCCGCGCGCACCGCCGCGCCGGTCGCCGCCGCGCCGCCGCCCCCGGCGCCGGTCGCCGCCGCGCCGCCGCCTCCCGTGACGCCGCCGTCCCCGGCGGAGCCCGCGCCGGGCGGCGACCGTCACGACTCCCCGTACTGAGATGGCGCGCCTCGTCAAGATCGGTCTCATCGGTGGCGCCGTCGCCTGGCTCGGCTCGATCGGCGCTCTCGATCCGGGTCTCTGGAAGCAGACGTTCGCCCGCGAGCGCGAGCGCATCCCGCGCCAGCTCAAAGAGGCGCTCGCGGCCGGCAAGCGGGCCGCCGCGCAGGCCGAGGAGGACCTCGACCGCGACGTGCGCAACGCGTTCGAGGGCCACGGCTAGCACCCAACCGCTCCTCTAGACTGAGCGGCCGGATGACGACCAGCCAGATCCGCGAGGCATTCCTCGCCTATTTCGCGCGCCAGGGGCACCTGCGCATCCCCTCGGCCTCGCTCGTGCCGTTCGAGGACGACCCCTCGGTGCTGCTCACGATCGCGGGCATGCAGCCGCTGAAGTCGTACTTCATGGGCGCCGACGCGCCGCCCCGCGCGCGCATGGCGAGCGCGCAGAAGTGCTTCCGCACCAACGACATCGACCAGGTCGGCCACACCGCCCGCCACCTGACCTTCTTCGAGATGCTCGGCAACTTCTCGATCGGGGACTACTTCAAGGACGACGCGATCCGGTTCGGCTGGGAGGTCTCCACGGAGGTCTTCGGCCTCGACCCCGAGCTCATCTGGATCACCGTCTTCGAGGGCATGGAGGGCGTGCCCGGCGACGACGAGGCGCTCGAGCGCTGGGTCGACCTCGGCGTGCCGCGCGAGCGCATCCAGCGGCTCGGCGAGGCCGACAACTTCTGGAAGGCCGGCCCGACCGGCCCGTGCGGCCCCAACACCGAGCTCTACCTCGACCGCGGCCCGCAGTTCGGCCCCGAGGGGGGCCCGGCCGTCGGCGGCGACCGGTACCTGGAGTACTGGAACCTGGTCTTCATGCAGTACGACCGGGCCGGCGACGGCACGCTGAGCCCGCTGCCCGCGAAGAACATCGACACGGGGGCCGGGCTGGAGCGCCTCGCGGCGATCCTGCAGGACGTGCCGTCGGTCTTCGAGACCGACGCCTTCCGCCCGCTGATCGCCTGGGCCGAGCGCGCGTCGGGCCGTCCCTACGGCGCGCACCCGCGCGACGACCGGGCCCTGAGGGTGCTCGCCGACCACGGTCGCGCGATGACGTTCCTCGCCGCCGACGGCGTCCGCCCGGGCAACGAGGGCCGTGACTACGTGCTGCGGCGCATCGTGCGGCGCGCGGTCAGCGAAGCCGGGCAGCTCGGGCTGTCGCCCGAGACCCTCGTGGGGCTCACCGAGCCCGTGGTCGAGGGCTGGGGCGATGCGTACCCGGAGCTGCGCGAGCAGGCCGCCGAGGTGCGCGACGTCATCGGTGCCGAGGCCGAGCAGTTCGCCCGCACCCTCACCGCCGGCCGCCGCCTGCTGGGCGAGGTGATCGCCCGGTCGCAGGGGACCGTCAGCGGCGAGGACGCCTTCCGCCTGCACGACACCTACGGCTTCCCCCTCGACCTGACGGTGGAGGCGGCGGGCGACGCGGGCCTGCAGGTCGACGCGGGCGGCTTCGAGCGCCTGATGGAGGACCAGCGCGAGCGCTCGCGCTCCGGCGGGGGCGGCGGCGGCGCCGACGACGTGCACGAGCGCGTGGCGGCCGTCGCGAGGGAGGCCGCGCCGACCGAGTTCGTCGGCTGGGACGAGATGCTCATGGACACCCGGGTGACGGCCGTGAAGGAGCTGGGGGACGGCACGGCCCTGCTCAAGCTGGAGCGCTCGCCCTTCTACCCCGAGGGCGGCGGCCAGGTGTCGGATCTCGGTCGCGTCGAGGGCCCCGGCGGCGGGGCGCGCGTGACCGACGCGTTCCGCCTCGGCGCCGACCAGGTGCTGCGCGTGCAGCTCGACGACGGCCCCCTGCCGGTCGGGTCGGAGGTGACGGCGCGCGTCAACGTCCCGCGCCGCCGCCAGACCCAGGCCAACCACACGGCCACCCACGTCCTCAACTGGGCGCTGCGCGAGACGCTGGGGCAGGGGGTGCGGCAGGCCGGCTCGTACGTGGGCCCGGACAAGCTCCGGTTCGACTTCACCCATCGCGGCCGCATCGCGCCGGAGGTGCTCGAGCGCATCGAGCGCATGGTCAACGCGCGCGTGGACGAGGACCAGCCGGTCGCCTGGGAGATCGTCGATCGCCAGGCCGCGGCCGACGCCGGCGCGATCGGCCTGTTCGAGGAGAAGTACGGAGAGCGCGTGCGCGTGCTCTCGACCGGCGACTTCTCGCAGGAGCTGTGCGGCGGCACCCACGTGTCGCGCACGGGCGAGATCGGGCCCTTCGTGATCGTGGGCGAGGCATCGACCGGCGCCGGGTCGCGGCGCATCGAGGCCCTCACGGGCACGGCCGCCGTCGCGCACCTGCGCGCCCGCGAGCGCGACCTGCTGGCCGAGATCGCCGCGCGCGACGAGCGCATCCGCGAGCTGCAGTCCGAGCTCAAGAGGGCCAAGTCATCCCGCGCCGACGTCGGCTCGATCGCCGCGGAGGCGGTCACCGTCGGACCGGTCTCGGCCCTCGTCGCGCAGGTCGAGGCCGGCGACATGGACGAGCTGCTGGCGATCTCCGACCGGCTCAAGCAGTCGCTCGGCGACGGGGCCGCGGTCGTGCTCGGCGCCGCCGCGGACGGCAAGGCGCTGATCGCCGCCAACCTGGCCCCGGCGGCCGTCGCGGCCGGGCTGTCGGCGGGCGCGATCATCCGCGAGGTCGCCCCGATGGTGGGCGGCGGGGGCGGGGGCAAGGACGCCATGGCGCGCGCCGGGGGCAAGGATCCGGCGCGGCTGCCGGAGGCCCTCGAGGCGGCGCGGCGCATCCTGACGGCCCCTCGGGAGGCGTGAAGGTTCTCGCCCTCGACCACGGATCCGCCCGGACCGGGGTCGCGGTGAGCGACCTCACCGGGACGATCGCGCGTCCGCTGCCCGCCATCGCGCGGGTGGACACCCCGGCCGGCACCCGGGCGCTCGACGCCGTCATCGCCGCCGAGGCGCCCGACCTGATCGTGGTGGGCGAGCCCCGCACCATGTCGGGCGAGCGCGGTCCCCAGGCGCGTGCGGCGGCGGGCTTCGCCGGCCGGCTGCGCGGGCGGAGCGGCCTGCCGGTCGAGATGTGGGACGAGCGGCTGACGACGGTCGAGGCGGGACGCCGTCGCCGCGAGGGCGGATCGCGGGCCGACCTCGACAGCCTCGCGGCCTGCGTGGTGCTCGAGGCCTACCTGGCGGCCCACGGGTGAGCGCCCGCCCCCCGACGCGCCGGCGCCGGCCCGCGCGGCGCTCGGGCGCCCATCGCGGGCACACGATGCTCTGGCTGCTGCTGATCGTCGCGATGGTGGCCGCGACGGGCCTCGCCCTCGGCTGGGATCGCATCCGCGGCGACGGCGAGACAGCGGTCGCGCCGGCGCCCGTCGCCGTCCCGACCGAGCGGCTGCTCATCCGCGAGGGGCTCCGGCGCGAGGACGTCGCGGAGCTGCTGGACGCGCAGACCGGCATCTCGGGCGACCGCTACCTCGCGCTGACCGACCCGGGCCCACGCGGCCGGCAGCTCGCGCGCGCCGCGCGCCCGACCTCGCTCGAGGGCTTCCTCTTCCCGGCGACGTACGAGATCACCGACGCCACGACCGCCCAGCAGCTGGTCGACGAGCAGGTCGCCGCGTTCGAGGCCAACGAGACGCAGGTCGACTTCTCCTACGCCCGCTCGCGCAACCTCACCCGCTACGACGTGCTCATCCTCGCGTCGATGATCGAGCGCGAGGTGCGCGTGCCCGCCGAGCGCCGCATCGTGGCCGGGGTGCTCTACAACCGGCTGAAGGCCGACATGATGCTCGGCATCGACGCCACCGTGCAGTACGCCATCGGCGAGTGGAAGGCCGAGCTGACGCTGAGCGATCTCCGGATCGACTCGCCGTACAACACGCGTCGCTTCCGCGGGCTACCGCCGGGCCCGATCGCGAGCCCGGGCCTCGACAGCATCCGGGCCGCCGCCCGCCCCCAGCGCAACGACTTCATCTACTACGTCGCCAAGAACGACGGCTCGGGCGGCCACTACTTCTCGACCAGCGCCGATCAGTTCGAGGCCGACGTCGCCCGCTCGCGGGCAAACGCCGGCGGGTGATCGGGGGCAGCACCCAGGTCGCGGGCATCATCGGCTGGCCGGTCGCGCACTCGCTGTCGCCGGCGATGCACAACGCGGCCTTCGCGGCGCTGGGGCTCGACTGGATCTACGCGGCCTTCCCCGTGCACCCCGACCGCGTGCCCGACGCCGTTCGCGGGCTGGCCGCCGCCGGGTGCGCCGGCCTGAACGTCACGATCCCCCACAAGCGGGCGGTCATCGCGGTCTGCTCGTCGGCGTCCGAGGCGGTGGCGGCGATCGGCGCGGCCAACACCCTCGTGCCCGACGGCGAGGGCGGCTTCCGCGCCGACAACACCGACGCGGCGGGCTTCCTGCGGGCCCTCGACGAGCAGGCTCCGCTCGAGCTGCGGGGGGCCGACGTGCTGTTGGTGGGCGCGGGGGGCGCGGCGCGTGCCGTGGCCTTCGCCCTGCGCTCGCGCGGCGCCCGGGTGCGGGTGGCCAACCGCACCCCGGCCGCGGCGGCCGAGCTGGGTGACGCGGTGCCCTTCACCGCCGCCGCCCTCGACGCCGCCGCACGGAGGGCCGCGCTGGTCGTCAACGCGACCAGCCTGGGGCTGCACGGCGACGCGGTGCCCCCCGAGCTGCCGCTCGCCGGGCTGGGGCCCGACCAGGTGGTCGCCGACATCGTCTACCGCCCCGGCGGCACCCCCTGGCTGGCCGCGGCGGCCGCCCGCGGGGCGCGCACGGTGGACGGCCTGGGGATGCTGCTGCACCAGGGCGCGGCCGCCTTCGAGCAGTGGACGGGCCGCACCCCGCCGGTGGAGGTGATGCGCGCGGCGCTGACGAGCCGGTAGGCATCAAGCGTTTCGCGCGCGGAGTCGATCCATAGGGGGCAAGCCCTCCCCCCAGGACGTACCCGTGCCCCTCTTCCACAAAGGGCCGGCCCCCCGCGCCGGGGCGCCGGAGCCGATGACCTCCGCGCCCGCGCGCCCCGCGGCGCGCCCCGGGGCGGCCGTCGTGGTGGGCTCGCCCGCTCCGCCCGGCGCGGTCGCGCCGTCCGCGCCCGCGCTGCCGGCCGGGCCCGCGCGCCCGGCGCCCCCGCTCGCCCGGCCGCCGTCCGCGCCGCGCCGATCGACGCCCGCACCCGCCGGGGCGCCCGGCTCCGTCGCGGCCGTCCCCGCGCGGGCGGCCGTCGTCTCCGGTCCACCGGCGCTGCGCGGGGCGCCGTCGCGCATCCCCGCCGGCGAGCCGCTCGGGCAGGTGATGGTGCGGATGGGCATGCTCTCGCCCGCCGACCTCGAGGCGGCGCTCGTGCGCCAGCGCGACGACGGCCGTCAGCTCGGGGATCTGCTGGTCGCCGAGGAGAAGATCACCGTCGACCAGCTCGCCCGCGCCATGGCCGCGCGGATGGGCGTCGCCTTCTTCACCCTGGCCGACGGCGTCGACCCGTCGGTGGGGCGCCTGCTCGACGAGAAGAGCGCGCGCCGCTACCAGGCGGTGCCCGTGCGTCGCGAGCCCGACGGCAGCCTGCTGGTGGCGATGGCCGACCCGTCCAACGTCTTCGCCATCGACGACCTGCGCATCCTCACGCGCCACGAGATCCGCCCGGCGCTGGCCACCCCGGCCGAGATCCAGAGCCTGCTCGGCCAGACCTCGCGCCTCGACGCGGTCGTCGCCGACCTGGTGGAGGAGAGCGGGGGCCTCGACGACCCGGTCGCGGCGGCCGACATCGCCGACGCCTCCGAGGACGCCCCGGTGGTGCGGCTGGTCAACTCGCTGATCGCCCGGGCGGTCGACGAGCGCGCATCCGACATCCACTTCGAGCCCCAGGCCAAGGAGATGGCCGTGCGATACCGGGTGGACGGGGTGCTGCGCACCGTCACCTCGGTGCCGTTCCGGCTGGCGATCGGCGTGGCGAGCCGGGTCAAGATCATGGCCGACCTCGACATCGCCGAGCGGCGCGTGCCCCAGGACGGCCGGGTCGGCCTGACGGTGGGCGGGCGGCCGCTCGACCTGCGGGTCGCCACGCTGCCGACGGTCTACGGCGAGAAGATCGTCATGCGCATCCTCGACAAGAGCAACGTGCTGATGCGCCTGGCCGAGCTGGGCTTCACGAAGGACGTGCTCGCCAAGTTCGAGTCGTGCTACCAGCGCCCCTACGGCGCGGTGCTCGTGACCGGCCCGACCGGCTCGGGCAAGTCCACGAGCCTCTACGGCGCGCTCAACCAGCTCAACTCCACCGCGAAGAACATCATCACGGTGGAGGACCCGGTCGAGTACCGCCTGACCGGTATCAACCAGGTGCAGGTCAACCCGAAGGCCGGCCTCACCTTCGCCGCCGGCCTCCGCTCGATCCTGCGGTGCGACCCCGACATCGTGATGATCGGCGAGGTGCGCGACCGCGAGACGGCCCAGATCGCGGTCGAGTCGGCGCTCACCGGTCACATGGTGCTGGCGACCCTCCACACCAACGACGCGGCGGGCGCCCTGACCCGCCTCGCCGAGATGGGGGTGGAGCCGTTCCTGTCGGCCAGCGCCGTGGTGGGCATCCTCGCCCAGCGGCTGGCGCGGCGCCTGTGCAGCCACTGCAAGGAGCCGGTGACGATCCCGCTCGCGCGGCTGCGCGAGCTGATGGATCTCTCCCACCTGCCGCCGAACGTGCCCGACCCGGCCCCGGTCTTCCGGCCCCGGGGCTGCGCGCGCTGCCAGAGCACCGGCTATCACGGCCGCGTGGGCGTGTACGAGATGCTCGTCATGAGCGAGACGCTCGAGCGCATGGTGGTGGGCGGCGCGTCGTCCGACGAGATCACCCGGCAGGCGCGCGCCGAGGGCATGCGAACGCTGCGCGAGGACGGTCTGCTCAAGGTGCTCTCCGGTCACACGAGCATCGAGGAGATCGCACGTGCCGTCGGCTGATCGGGAGCGGGCGGAAAGGTTCAGCCGGGCCGATCGGCGGTCGATAGATCGGAAGACCCGGGGCGTCGCCCCGATCCCCCTGCCCCCCGCACGCCACGGACGGTGACCATGGTCGATTTCGCCGAGCTCATCACGAACGTGATCGCCAGCGGTGCGAGTGACCTGCACCTGTCGGTCGGAGCGCCGCCCGTGATGCGCCTCAACGGTGAGCTCGTCCGCCTCGGCGACACCCCACTGACCTCGCAGGAGACGCGCGAGCTCGTCTACGGGCTGCTCAACCAGGACCAGCGCCAGCGGCTCGAGACCGACCTGGAGCTCGACCTCTCGTACGCGGTGCCGGGCAAGATCCGGTTCCGCGTCAACGCCTACTACCAGCGCGCCGCGCTGGGGGCGGCGTTCCGCGTGGTGCCCACCGGCCTCAAGACGCTCGAGGAGCTCAGCCTCCCCGCGTCGCTGCGCGACTGGACCACCAAGCCGCGCGGCCTCGTGCTCGTCACCGGCCCGACGGGCTCGGGCAAGTCGACGACGCTGGCCTCGCTCATCAACGAGATCAACGAGCGCCGCTCGTGCCACATCATGACCGTCGAGGACCCGATCGAGTTCCTGCACCGCCACAAGCGCTCGATGATCAACCAGCGCGAGGTGGGGGCCGACACGCACAGCTTCGCCAACGCGCTGCGAAGCGTGCTGCGCCAGGACCCCGACGTGATCCTGGTCGGCGAGATGCGCGACCTCGAGACGATGCAGATCGCGATCACGGCGGCCGAGACCGGCCACCTCGTCTTCGCCACCCTGCACACGTCGGACGCGCCGCAGACGATCGACCGCGTGATCGACGTCTTCCCGCCGCACCAGCAGGAGCAGGTGCGGATCATGCTCGCCAACGGCCTGCAGGGCGTGTGCTGCCAGCAGCTCGTACCGACGATCTCGGGCAGCCGCGCGGTGGCCTGCGAGGTGCTCATGCCGACGCCGGCCGTCCGCAACCTCATCCGCGAGGGCAAGACCCACCAGATCTACTCGGTCATGCAGACCGGGTCGTCGTTCGGCATGCAGACGATGGACGCGACCCTCGCGAGCCTCGTGCGACAGGGGATCATCAGCATGGACATGGCGGTCGAGCGCGCCGGCCACCCCGACGAGCTGCGGCGCCTGCTCGGGCTGGTGAAGGCCGCGTGAGCGCCACCTACGTCTACAAGGCGCTCGACCGCGCCGGCGGCTCGCTGTCGGGCGAGATCGCCGGTGACTCGAAGGCCGCCGTCGCCGCCCAGCTGCGCATGCGCGGCCTCACCGTGGTCAACGTCGACCAGAAGGCGACCACCCCGACGGTCGAGGAGCTGCTCGACCGCTACCGCGGGCTCAAGGCGCGCCACGTCACCGTCATGGCACGCCAGCTGGCCACGATGATCGCGAGCGGCCTCTCGCTGCTGCGGGCGCTCTACGTGCTCGAGGAGCAGACCGAGGCCCCCAAGCTCAAGCACGCGATCATGTCGGTGCGGCAGGACGTCGAGGCCGGCCTCGCGCTCTCGCAGGCGATGGGCAAGCACCCCAAGGTCTTCAACGACCTGTTCGTCGCGATGGTGCGCGCCGGCGAGTCCGGCGGCAACCTGGAGGAGGTGCTCGAGCGGGTCGCCATCCAGCTCGAGAAGGACGACCACCTCAAGCGCACGGTCAAGTCGGCGATGGTCTATCCGGTGCTGATCGGCGTCTTCGCCACCTTCGTGCTCATCGGCATGATCCTCTTCATCATCCCGATCTTCGCCGACATGTTCACCGACCTCGGCGGCGAGCTGCCGGCGCTGACCCAGTTCATGATCACGCTGTCCGACGCCATGCGCAGCTACTGGTACCTGCTCTTCATCGTGCCGGTGGGCGTCGCCTTCGCGTTCAAGAAGTGGAGGGCGACCGATCGCGGCGGCTTCCTCTGGGACACCATCAAGCTGCGCCTCCCGATGCGCATCGGCGACATCGTGCGCAAGATCGCGGTGGCCCGCTTCGCCCGCACCCTCGGCACCCTGACGGCCTCCGGCGTCCCCATCCTGCAGGCCCTCGACATCACCGCCCGCACCGCCGGCAACCGGGTCATCTCCGACCCGATGGCCGAGGTGGCCGAGCGGGTCCGCGAGGGGCAGCCCCTGGCGACCCCGCTGGCGCGCACCGGCGTGTTCCCGGTGATGGTCACGCAGATGCTGTCGGTGGGCGAGGAGACCGGCGCCGTGGACCGCATGCTCCACAAGCTGGCCGACTTCTACGACGACGAGGTCGCGACGGCGCTCAAGTCGCTCACCTCGATCATCGAGCCCCTCATGATGATCGGCGTCGGCGTGATCGTCGGCATCGTCGTGATCTCGATGTACATGCCGATGTTCAAGATCTTCGAGCTGGTGCAGTAGGGCGCCCGTTCCCCCGCGCACCCCCGCGTCTCCGGACCCGGGCGGTACGCGGGGGACGCGGCCACGCCGGGCGTGGCGCGATCGGATGGGGCCGTCCGGGGGAAGATGGTCGTCGTGGACCACTTCGACCGACTCCCGGCCGACGCGCGGGCGTCCCTGCGGCGCGCGCCGTTGCCCGGGGCCGTGGTGCCGATGGCCGCGACCCTCACCCGGGAGCGCTTCTCGGATCCGGCGTGGATCTTCGAGCGCAAGCTCGACGGCATCCGCTGCGTCGCGATCGTCGGTGGGGGGGAGGTGCGCCTGTGGTCGCGCAACGGCCGGCCCCTCGATGCGCGCTTCCCCCGCATCGCCGCCGCGCTCGCGTCGGCTGCCGCGGCCGACCTCGTGGTCGATGGCGAGGTGGTCGCGTTCGAGGGCGCCCGCACGAGCTTCGCCGCCCTGCAGGGGCGCGGTGGGCGGCCGGCGCAGCCGTTCCTCTACCTGTTCGACGTGCTGCACCTCGACGGGTTCGACACGACCGCCCTGCCGCTGCGGGCGCGCAAGGCGCCTGCTGCGCCGCGCGGTCGCGGGTCGGCGGGCCGATCCGCCGGGTACCGCACCGCAACGCGGACGGCGAGGCGTTCTTCGCCGAGGCATGCCGCGCGGGCTGGGAGGGGCTGGTGGCCAAGCGCGCCGATGCGCCGTACGTCCACGGGCGCTCGCGCGACTGGTTGAAGTTCCCGTGCGGGGCCGAGCAGGAGCTGGTGATCGGCGGCTTCACCGCGCCGCGCGGGGCCCGCAGCGACCTCGGCGCCCTGCTCCTCGGGCACGTCGCCGACGGGGCGCTGCGCTACGCCGGCAAGGTCGGCACCGGCTTCACACGGGAGGCCCTGCGCGACCTGGCGGCGCTGCTGGCGCCGCTGCGCCGCGATGACAGCCCCTTCGCCGACGCTCCCCGGTTGCGCGACGCGACCTGGGTCGCGCCCCGCCTCGTCGCGCAGATCGGCTTCACGGAGTGGACCCGCGACGGCCGTCTGCGGCATCCCCGGTTCCTCGGGCTCCGCGACGACAAGGCCCCGGAGGAGGTGGTGCGCGAGTGGCCGATTCCGTGAGGGTCGGGCGGCGGACGATCCCGATCAGCCACGCCGACCGCGTGATCTTCCCCGACGACGGGCTGACGAAGCTGGACATCGCCCGCCACTACGCCGACGTCGCCCCGGTGATGGGCCCGCACGTCCGCGGTCGCCCGCTCGCGCTGCAGAGCTTCCCGCAGGGGATATCCGGCGACGGCTACTTCGTGAAGAACGCCCCGCGCCACTTCCCGGGCTGGATCGTCACGGCGGAGGTGCCCAAACGCGAGGGAGGCACGGTCAACCACGTCCTGGCCGACGCCGCCGGCACGCTCGTCTACCTGGCGGGGCAGAACGTGATCACGCCCCACGTGTGGACGAGCCGTGCCGATCGCCTGGAGCGGCCCGACCGCCTCGTGTTCGATCTCGATCCCGCGACGCGGCGGTTCGACGAGGTGCGCGCGGCCGCCCGGCGCCTCGGCGAGCTGCTGCGCGGCATCGGCCTCGCGCCGTTCGTCATGACCACCGGTTCGCGCGGCCTGCACGTGGTCGTGCCGCTGCGCCGCACCGCCGACTTCGGTCCGGTCCACGCGTTCGCCCGCGACGTGGCCGCCGCCCTGGTCGCCCTCGACCCCGACCGCCTGACGACCGAGTTCCGCCGCGAGAACCGAGGCGAGCGGATCTTCGTCGACGTCAACCGGACCGCGTACGGGCAGCACGCGGTCGCCCCGTACGCCGTGCGTCCCCTGCCGACCGCCCCGGTGGCGACCCCCCTGCGCTGGGAGGAGCTCGACGACGAGGCCCTGGATCCGCGTGGCTGGACCGTGCGCACCATCGGGCGGCGGCTCGCCGCGGGCGGCGACCCCTGGAGCGACATCGCGGCGCACGCGCACGACATCCGCCCGGCGGCCCGCGCCCTGGGGCGCCTCGACCGGCAGGGGTAGAGGCGGGGCGCCCGCGGGCGTCCGCCGCGGGGCGTGCCACACTCCTCCGACCGCGCGGTCACCCGGACCGTCGACGAGATGAGGACACGATCACGGACGCGACCGACGAGAGGACCGGCTTCGCCGACCTCGGCCTGCGCGCCGAGCTGCTCGGCGCGCTCGACCGGCCTCGGCTACGAGGAGCCCACGCCCGATCCAGCGCGAGGCGATCCCGCCACTGCTCGCGGGGCGCGACCTGCTCGGGCAGGCCGCGACCGGCACGGGCAAGACGGCCGCGTTCGCGCTGCCGCTCCTCGAGCGCATCGCCGGCGAGCCGGGCGGCGGCGGCGCCGGCCGCCCTCGTGCTCGTGCCGACCCGCGAGCTGGCGATGCAGGTGTCCGAGGCGATCCACCGTACGGACGCGACGCTCGGCGCCCGCGTGCTGCCGATCTACGGCGGCCAGCCGATCGGCCGCCAGCTGCAGGCGCTCGAGCGCGGGCGTCGACGTCGTCGTGGCCACCCCCGGGCGCGCGCTCGACCACATCGGGCGGGGCACGCTGCGCGCTCGACCGGCTCGAGCACGGTCGTGCTCGACGAGGCCGACGAGATGCTCGACATGGGCTTCGCCGAGGACATCGACGCGATCCTCGCGGCGACGCCCCGCCGGCGCGCCAGACGGTGCTCTTCTCGGCCACGATGCCCGCCGCGCATCAACGCGATCGCCCGCCGCCACCTGCGCGACCCCGTCCGCATCCAGATCGTCGAGGAGCGCCGGCGCGGCGGGCGAGGCGCCGCTCGTGCGCCAGAGCGCCTACGTCGTCGCCGCGCGCCCACAAGGCCGCGGCGCTCGGCCGCGTGCTCGACGTCGAGGCGCCCGACCGCGGCGATCGTCTTCTGCCGCACGCGCATCGAGGTCGACCAGCTCACCGAGACGCTCAACGGGCGCGGCTACCGGGCCGAGGCGCTCCACGGCGGCATGAGCCAGGAGCAGCGCGACCGGGTGATGAGCCGCCTGCGCTCCGGCACCGCCGACCTGCTCGTCGCGACCGACGTCGCCGCCCGCGGCCTCGACATCGACCAGCTCACCCACGTCGTCAACTACGACGTGCCCTCGGCGCCCGAGTCGTACGTGCACCGCATCGGCCGCGTCGGACGGGCCGGGCCGCGAGGGCGTCGCGATCACGCTGGCCGAGCCGCGCGAGCACCGCCTGCTCAAGAACATCGAGCGCGTCACCGGCCAGCGCATCCACGATCGAGAAGGTGCCGACCGTCGCCGACCTGCGCGCCCGCCGGCTGGAGCTGACGCGGGCGACGCTGCGCGAGGCGATCCTCGAGCGAGCGAGCTCGACCGCTTCCGCGTCGTCGTCGAGACGCTCGCCGACGAGTTCGACGTCATGGAGGTCGCGCTCGCCGCCGTGAAGCTGGCCCACGACGCGGTCGGCGGCCCGGAGGACGAGCAGGAGATCCCGGAGGTCGCGCCCCGGCCGGAGCGCCCCGCGCGCGACCGGGCCGCCGCCCCGGGGCCGCGGGGGGCGCCACGCACCCCGCCCCGCGGGCGCACCGGCGGCGGCCCCACCACGCGCGTGTTCGTGGGGGCCGGGCGCAGCGCCGGCATCCGCCCGCAGGACCTGGTGGGGGCGGTCACGGGGGAGTCGGCGCTGGCCGGGCGCGACGTCGGGGCGATCGAGATCTTCGACCGGTTCTCGCTCGTCGAGGTGCCCCTGGCATCGGCCGACGACGTCGTCGTCGCCCTCAAGGGCAGCACGATCAAGGGCAGGAAGGTGACGATCCGTCGCGAGCGCGAGGGGTGACGCGCCGCGAGCCCCCCGCCGCGGCGCGGTCGCGCCGGGGGGCTCCTCGGGGCGCGCCGCCCCCCGCTCTCACGTGGTGCGGCCCGGGGGGGAGGCGCCCGGGGCGTGCAGCAGGTTCTCGACCCGCACCACGCCCTCGACGGCGCCGATGCGCACAGGCAGGTCGTCGATGAGGCCCGGGTCGACCTGGCCGCGCACGGTGATGACCCCGCCGGCCACGTCGAGCACGATGTCCCCCTTCGGCAGGGTCGCGTCGCGGAAGAGCAGGGACTCCACGCGGGCGAGCAGGCGGGCGTCATCGGGGGATCCCCCGCCCACCTCGAGCGGGTCGCCGCCGCGCGGGCCGTCGTACTCGAGGCGCCCGCCGTCGCCGGCGTCGCCGGCCGGTGTCGTCCACGGCAGCGAGACGGTCGCGCCGCGCCGGCGCAGGTAGGCGGCGAGGGCGCCGACGACGGCGCCCAGCGCGAGCAGCCGCATCGCCGTCCTCATGGCGTCACGCCCCGGGCGGCGCCGGAGGGCGGTGGCGTCCCACCCGGCGGCACGCCCGGCGTGGGGTCGGGGTGCGGCGGCAGCGGAGTGGGGGTGGGCGGCGGGTGCCCGGGGGGGCGTTCGCTCATGGTGACCTCCTCGTCGCCGGGGGATACCCCGAGGAGCCGGAGTTCTCACCCCGGCCCCGCCGAGATCATCCGGCGGGCGTCGCCTGCGGGGACGCCGCACGCATGCGGCACACGCCGGTGCCGGCGCAGACCTCGCACTCGCCGACCTCGCCGCGGGCGTGCGCGAGGCAGTGGGCCGCGCGGGCGCCGACGACCTCGGCCATGAGCGGATGCAGGCCGAAGGGAGCGGCGACGAGGTAGGACACGCCGGGGTGACGCTCGGCGGCCTCGTCGGTGAGCGCCGGGATGTCGGAGCTCCAGTGCCGGCCGGGCAGGAGGAAGTAGGGGGAGACGACGACGGTCCGCGCCCCGCGGGCGACGCAGGCGTCGAAGGCGTCGGCGATCGAGGGCCGGGCGAGCTCCATGTGCGCGGGCTCGACGATCTCGTAGGGGACGACCGCGGCGACCTGCTCGACCATGCGCTCGAGCATCTCGTTGCTCGCGGCGCGCCGCGAGCCGTGGTCGACGACGATCATGCCGATCGGTCCTGCGGGTGTGTGAGCGTCCATGTCCAGATGGTAGGGACCGCACGCCCGTCGCGGTCCCCATCCGCCCACGCGCGCCGCCCTCGAACCCGCCGCCGCCGCGTCGTGCGATCCCGCCCGCTACCCTCGCGCGATGCGCAGCAATCACCGCCGCCGCCGCCCCCTCATCCTCCCCGTCGCCGTCCTCACGGCCCTGCTGCTGATCGTGTGCGCCGCCGGCGCGCTCGGCGCCGCGGGCGGCGGCAGCGGCGGGTTCGGCGGCGGTGGCGGTGGCGGTGGGGGTGGCGGTGGCGGCGGCTACGGCGGCGGCGGCGGCTCGGGATCGGGCGGAGGGCTCAGCGGGACCGGCGCGCTCGTCGTGTTCGGCGGCGTCGCGGTCGTGCTGGTGTTCGGCGCGATCCAGGAGAAGCGAAAGGCGACCTGGAGCCGCGGGTACGCGGCCACCCGCGACCGGCTCACCGCCGCCCGCCGTCAGCGGCGCCGCGAGCAGATCGAGCGCACCGCCCTCGTCGCGGCGGAGGACGATCCGGCCTTCGCGGCCGACCGCGTGCGCGAGGAGGCCGCGGCGCTCTTCCGGTCGATCCAGGTCGCGTGGGACGCCGACGATCGCGAGGCCCTCGCCCGTATGGTGGCGCCCGACCTGATGACGGAGTGGCGGCTGCGGCTCGAGGACTTCGCCGGCAAGGGCTGGCGCAACCACGTCGCCGTACGGTCGTGCGCCGTCGAGTACGTCGGCATCACCAACCGCATGCACGACGACGAGGACCGCGTCGTCGTGCGGGTGGCCGCCGAGCTCGAGGACTACGTGCTCGATCGCGACGGCGATCGCATCAACCACTCGGGCAACAGCGGCTCCGAGTCGCATCTGCGCGAGTACTGGACCCTCGGCAAGCGCGACGGGCGCTGGACGCTGCTGTCGATCGAGCAGGACGAGGAGGGCACGCACCAGCTCGACGCGCCCGCCGAGGCCGATCCCGGCGAGGACCGCCGCATGACCGACCGGGCGCGCGTCGAGGCCGCCGTGGCCGACCCACTGCCCGAGGGGTTCACGCACGCGGAGGTGGCCGATCCCGGGGACGAGACCGCCCTCGCGAAGGCGCGCGGCCTGTCGCTGGCCGACGAGCGCTTCGACCCCGACGTCATCGACGCGGCCGTCCGCAGGGGGGTGGCCGCCTGGGCGGACGCGGTCGACGGCGACGACGCGGCCTTCGCGCACATCGCCCACCCCGGGCTGCTGGAGGAGCTTCTCCACCCGCCGAGCCCCGGCCGTCGCCTGCGCCTGGTGGTGCGGGCGCCGGTCATCCTCTCGACGGCCCTCACGGACGTCGATACGGAGGTCGACCCCCCGACGGCCACCGTGCACATGCGCCTGGAGGGCGTGCGCTACGTCGAGGACCGCAACACGCTCGACGTCGTGGCCGGCTCACGCAACCGGGCGACCCGCTTCGACGGCACGTGGACGCTGGCCCTCGACGGCCCCCCCGACAGCCCGTGGCGCATCGCCGCCGTGCGCGACGATGCGCCGCCGCGGGACGCCGCGACCCGTTGACCGCCGCGGGGCCCGGCGGCCCCGCGGGTCGCACCCGGCAGGTCGGAGCCGGTGACCGGCGAAGTACCTGTCCCGCGATGAGTCCACGCGCCCGCCACGGCGGGGTGGTGGTGATCCTGGTCGCCCTCGCCGCCGTCCTCGCGATCCCGGCTTCCGCGCCGGCACGGCCGGCGCCGCCCGCGGGCGCCGAGGCCGGCGTCCTCGGGCTCGGCGCGCGGGGGGCGGTCGTGCGCGACCTGCAGCGCGAGTTGCGCCGACGGGGCCTGCGGATCGGCATCGACGGCCGCTACGGACCGGCGACCCGCCGCGCCGTCGCCCGCCTGCAACGCCGCCTCGACCTGCGGGTGAACGGCATCGTCGACCGGCCCTTCCTGTGGTCGCTCGGCCTGTCGGTGTGCGGCCTGCCCGGCCCGACCGCGGCCCGCGGAGGGCCGCGCTCGGAGCTGCGCCTCGGCGCCCACGGGCCGCGCGTGTGCGCCCTGCAGCGGGCGTTGCGGCGGGGCGGCGACCGGGGACTCGCGGTCGACGGTGGCTACGGGCCGCGCACCCGCGAGTCGGTGCGGCGCGCGCAGCGTCGCCTGGGGCTGCGGGCGAGCGGAGTAGCCGACGACCGCCTGCTCGCGCGGCTGCGCACCGGCCCCCGGCCCGCCGGTCCCGTCGTCGCCTCCGGGACGCCCCTGTCGGTGGGCACGCGCGGGCCCGCCGTCCGGCGCCTGCAGGACGAGCTGCGCCGACGCGGCTACGCCATCCGGGTCGACGGCGTCTACGGCCCCGCCACGCGGCGGGCCGTGGCCCGGCTGCAGCGGCGGCTCGGGCTCCGGGTCAACGGCGCGGTGGACGCGGCACTGCTGCGCCGGCTCGGCACCTTCCGGGCCCGGCACCTGCAGGCCTTCCCGGTGCGGGCGCCGCACTCGTTCGGCGACGACTGGGGCGCACCGCGCCCCCAGGGACCCCACCGGGGCACCGACGTCATCGCCCCCCCGGGGGCCCCGGTCGTGGCCGTCGCGCCCGGCGTGATCACCGACCTGACGCGCGTGGAGAGGGGCCGGGGCGGCATCTACCTCTGGCTGCGTGACGACACCGGCACGACCTACTACTACGCGCACCTGTCGTCGATCGCCCCCGGGCTCGTTCCGGGCTCGCGCGTGACGACGGGACAGCGGATCGGGGCGGTGGGGCGCACGGGCGACGCCCGCGGCACCGTGTTCCACCTGCACTTCGAGCTGCACCCCGGCGGGGGGCGGGCGATCAACCCGTACCCCGAGCTGCGGGCCGTCGACGCGGCGACCGTCCTCGCCTGAGGCCCCGGCGGGACCGGCGCCGTGGGGGGTCGCACGCCCGCCCGGTATCCTCCCGGGCCGATGACGCGAACCGTCCCCCGCATCCTGCGGCTCGCCGACCGCGACCTGCGCGCCGACGACGGCCGGCGCTTCGCGCTGCTGCACGTGGTGAGCGGCGAGCGACACCACCTGGGGTGGTTCGAGCTCGCCGACGACGACGCGTGGCGCGTGGGGCTGACCGACGCGGCCGAGGTGGTCGGCGCCGGCGTCCCCACCGAGCGGGTGCGGACGGCCACCGAGCAGCTGCTCGACGCGCTGAGGGCGGCGCGCGACGCCGACGAGGTCAACGTCGCCCCGCCGATCGGCCCGATCGTCAACCGGCTGCGGTACGTGGTCGACCGCCGCCGGGCCGTCGAGCGGCTCGAGGGGGAGCTGCGCTCGCTCGGCTAGCGCGGCGGCGCGGGTGCCGTCCGCGCGCGACCGGAGGGGCGCGGTGAGCATCGACGACCACGACATGGACGTGTTCCGGAGGGTGATCGCGGCTGCCGAGGCCCTGCCGCCCGAGCACCCGGACGCCGTCGCGGTGCGCCGGGCCGCCGCGGGGGTCTACAAGACGGCCAGGCTGCGCCGTCGCGAGGAGCGCCGCGCGGCCATCGCTGCCAACGACGCGGCGGTCACGGCCGCCACCGCGACCGGGGCGCCGGGCCGGGTCGACGACGAGACCCGCGGGCTGCCCCTGGCCGCGGCCGCCCCCGGCGACACGGCGGGCACGCTCATGCGGGCCCGGGGCTGCTACGTCTGCAAGCGCCGGTACACCGAGGTGGACGCCTTCCACCACCAGCTCTGTCCCGGGTGCGCCGCCCGCAACCGGGAGCGCCGGGACGCGCGCACCGACCTGCGCGGCCGCAGCGCCCTGCTCACCGGCGGGCGGGCCAAGATCGGCATGTACATCGCGCTGCGCCTGCTGCGCGACGGGGCCCACACGACCATCACCACCCGCTTCCCGCGCGACGCGGCGCGCCGGTTCGCGGCGATGCCCGACAGCGGTGACTGGCTGCACCGGTTGCGCATCGTCGGCGTCGACCTCCGCGATCCGGCACAGGTGGTGGCGCTGGCCGACGCGGTCGCGGCGCGCGGACCCCTCGACATCCTCATCAACAACGCGGCCCAGACGGTCCGGCGGTCGCCCGCGGCCTACGCGCCCCTCGCCGCCGCCGAGGCCGCGCCCCTCGAGGCCGGCCCGGCGCCCGAGGTGCTCTCGCTCGGCGGGGGCGCCCCCGGGGCCGTCGGCGACGGCGCGCCCGGACACTGGACCCCGACCCCGCGGGCCCTCGCCGAGCTCGCGCTGACGGCCGGCTCGGCCTCGCCGGCCCGCATCGCGGCCCGCAGGGCGATCGACGCCGGCGGCCTGGTGCCCGACCTGGCGGCGGTCAACTCGTGGGTGCAGACGGTCGACCAGGTCGACCCGGTCGAGATGCTCGAGGTGCAACTCTGCAACATGACGGCGCCGTTCATCCTGGTCGGCCGGCTGCGCGCCGCCCTGGCCGCGTCCGCCGCGCGCCGCCGGTACGTCGTCAACGTCTCGGCGATGGAGGGGCAGTTCGGTCGCGGCTACAAGGGGCCCGGGCACCCGCACACCAACATGGCCAAGGCGGCGCTCAACATGCTCACCCGCACGAGCGCCCAGGAGATGCGCGCCGACGGCATCCTCATGACGAGCGTCGACACCGGCTGGATCACCGACGAGCGCCCGCACCCGACCCGGGAGCGGCTCGCCGGCGTGGGCTTCCACGCGCCGCTCGACCTCGTGGACGGGGCGGCCCGCGTCTACGACCCGATCGTGCGGGGCGAGGCCGGTGAGGACGTCTACGGCTGCTTCCTGAAGGACTTCGAGCCGGCCCCCTGGTAGCGGCGGGCGGGTCCCGTCGCCTGGGCGCACCGCCCCGCGAACCTCCAGACTGCGGCACGGACCCGCCGATCGCGGGAGCGATGCGAAGGGCGACGGCATGCAGATGAGGTTCCTCGGCCGGACCGGCCTCCAGGTCTCGGCCATCTCGTTCGGGGCGATGACCTTCGGCGGCGGCGACAGCGAGTTCTTCCGCCCCGTCGGCACGACGGAGGTCGACGAGGCCCGCCGTCAGGTCGACCTCTGCCTCGACGCCGGGGTCAACCTCTTCGACACGGCCGACGTGTACTCGGACGGCCGCTCGGAGGAGATCCTCGGCGCCGCCCTCGGCGACCGCCGCGCCGACGTGCTCGTGGCGACCAAGTTGCACGGCCAGATGGGGGCCGGTCCGAACGACCGGGGCCAGTCGCGCCACCACATCGTGCGCGCCGTCCACGCGAGCCTCCGCCGGCTGGGCACCGACTGGATCGACGTGCTCCAGGTGCACGGGGTCGACGGGCGCACCGACGCCCACGAGACCCTGCGGGCACTCGACGACCTCGTGCGGGCCGGCACCGTCCGCTACACCGGCTGCTCCAACTTCAGCGGCTGGCACCTGATGAAGGCGCTCGGCATCTCCGAGCGCGAGCACCTCGAGCGCTTCCAGGTGCTGCAGGCCCACTACTCGCTCGTCGCGCGCGACCTCGAGCACGAGCTCGTGCCGCTCTGCCTCGACCAGGGGGTCGGGATCCTGGTCTGGAGCCCCCTGTCGGGCGGGTTCCTGACCGGCAAGGTGCGCCGGGGCGACCGAGGCCCGGAGGGCTCGCGGACCGCCCTGATGGGACCCCCGGGGGGGCTCGCCGACCCCGAGCGGGCCTTCTCGGTGGTCGAGGCCCTGGTCGAGATCGCGGCCGGCCGGTCGGTCGGGCCGGCCCAGGTCGCCCTCAACTGGCTGCTCGCCAAGCCCGGTGTCACGTCGCTGATCGTCGGGGCGCGCACCCGCGAGCAGCTCGCCGACAACCTCGCCGCGACGGACTGGACGCTCTCGGCCGAGGAGGTCGCGCGGCTCGACGCCCTCTCGGCCGGCCGCCTCCCGTACCCCTACTGGCACCAGCTCCGCTACAACGCCGAGCGCATCGACGAGCCCTGGCTCGTCGAGCGCCGCGACCGCGGCTAGCGCGGTTTCGGGCCACGACCGCCGGGGCAGCATGCGGCCGATGCGGCGAGCGAGGGGGCGATCGTGGCGATGACGGAGGCACGGCGGGCGGCCGATCACCCGTGGGCCGAGGGTCTGTTCCGCGCGGGCATGGTCGCCAAGGCGACGCTCTACCTGGTCATCGGCGTGCTGGCGCTGGCCGTGGCGTTCGATGTCGGGGGCCGCACCACCGACACCGCGGGAGCCCTCCAGACCCTGGCCCGGCAGTCGTTCGGGACCCTGCTGATGGCCCTGCTGGCGGCCGGCCTGCTGGGCTACGCGCTCTGGCGGATCGTCCAGGCGGCCCTGGACACCGACGGCGAGGGCTCCGACGCGTCGGGGGTCGCCGCGAGGGTCGGCGCCGCGGGCAGCGGCCTGGCGCACCTCGGGCTGATGGTCCTCGCGATCCGGCTGCTGGTCGACAGCGACTCCGGATCGTCCTCGGGGGGGCAGGAGCGCCAGGCGACCTCGGGCGTGCTCGGCTGGACCGGCGGACGGCTGATCGTCGGCGTGGTCGCCCTCGTGGTGATCGGCATCGGCGCCTACGGCGTCCACCAGGGAGTGACCCGGGGGTTCATGGACCGCATGCGCGTCTCGGGCCCGCGCCGGCGCCTCGTCGAGCGGCTGGGCACCGTGGGCTTCGTCGCGCGCGGGATCGTCTTCGGCATCGCGGGCGTGTTCCTCATGAAGGCCGCCATCGAGTACGACCCGAAGGAGGCGGTGGGGGTGGACGGCGCTCTCGGCCGTCTCGCCTCGGCCGCCCTCGGCCCGGTGCTGCTCGCGCTCGTCGCCGCCGGTCTGGTCGCCTACGCGCTCACCTGCGTCGCGTGGGCGCGCTACCGGGAGGTCTGAGCGCTCACCCCGCGGCGCCGGCCGCCGGGGCGTCCTGCGACACGAACCGGCGCAGCGCCTCGTGCGCGCCGCCGGCGATCGGGTCGCCGTGTGCGAGTAGCAGCGTGTCGAAGTCGAGGTCGAGGAGGCCCCGGTAGGCCTCGAGCAGACGGGCGCGCGTCCTCGGGGGGTCGTGCATCAGCGAGTCGGGCACGAACCCGAGCGGGCCGTCGCCCGGGATGCGCACGAGGCCGTCGGCGACCGCGATCGCGCGGTGGGCCGGGGCGAAGAGGGCCGTCTCGTCGGCGCAGATGCCCCCGATCCCGATGGCGCGTGACACCGCCCGGGAGCTCGTCGCCCGGGGCGAAGAACTCGACCCGGTCGTCGCCCGCGAAGTCCTGCGCCCCCAGGCGGCTGACGAGCACGCGCGTGCCGAAGCGCTCGGCGAACGCGCCGCAATCGCGCATGTGGTGGCGGTTCGTCAGCAGCGCGGCGACCGGCGGGGCACCGTCGTCGAAGGCGTCGAGACCCCCGGGCGGCACGCGCGGGTCGATGAGGACGCGCTCGGCGACGAGGAGATACGAGCTCACCTCGATCCCGATGTTCGGGTGCACGGTGGTCCAGTGGCGGACGCCGGGGAGGATGTTCTCCATGCCGGGAGTGTGGCAGGCGCCGATCGATCCCCGACGGCGCCTCGGGTGGCCCGGGCTTCACGTGGGCGGTCCGCGGGGGCGATGATGGGGGGATGGCGGCACACGGATGAGGAGACGCGCGCTCGAGCCGATCGAGGTCGCCTGCCCGACGTGCGGGCTCATCGCCGAGCTGTTCCGTCCGCGCGGCGCCCGCCGTCCCAAGCTCTGCTGCTGCCCCGCGCCCGAGCGGGTCGCCAAGGCCACCCGTCCCCGGGTCTGCATCAGCTGCACCACCATCCTCAACCGCTACAACAGCGGCCTCGAGTGCGGCGCCTGCGCCCGGGCCTCGCGCCGCGGCGGCGCCCCGGCCTGACCGCCGCCGGGCGCCTCAGCCGCCCGTCGCCACCGCCGCGACGCGGGCGCCGAGGGCGCGTGCGCGCGCGGTGCGATACGCCGCCCGCGTCGTACGTCAGCACCACCGCGATGACCGGCCCGCGATCGGTGTAGGCGATGGCGGCGCCGTGGCGCGCGGCGCGTATCCAGCCGTTCTTCTGCGCGATCGGGGTACCCGGCGCGAGCCCCCCGCGAACAGTCCGGCGTTGTCGTCGCGCCCCTGGGACGCCAGCAGCCAGCCCAGCCCCAGGCGCGCCTGGTGGGCCGTGAGCCCGACCTCCGCGCGTGCTGCCGGCGCGCCGACGGCGGCGGCGTGGAGGGAGAACAGCATGCGGCCGAGGTCGTGCGCGCGTCGTCACCCGGCGCGACACCCGGGGCGGCGCGGCGCCCCCCGCGGGCGGCGGCAGCCCGGGCTGGAGCTCGGTGCCCACGATGTACTCGCCGGGGAAGGTGCTGACCCGCGCGCCCAGCCGGCGCAGGCCGTCGGTCGCGACCCCCGGCCCGCCCAGCCTGCGCAGCAGGCGGTTGGTGGCGAGGTTGCTCGACCAGCCGGCCATCGCGCGCAGGTCGTACGCGAGCGGCGAGCGCTCGGGCGCGCCTCGCAGGCGTCGCAGGGCGCCGACCAGCAGACCGATCTTGACGGTCGAGGCGGCCGGGAAGGCCGCCCCGGCGGCGACGCCCGCGGTGGCTCCGGTGGTGAGGTCCTGCACCCAGGCGGCGCGGTACGCCGGGCCGCCCGCGAGCGCCCGCCGCAGGGCGGCGACGCGTGCCGCGTCGGTGCGGCGGCCCGGCACGGCCGCCCCCGCGCGCGGCGGCAGCAGCCAGGCTCCGCGAGCCTCCACCGCGCCGACCTCCGCGCCCCGGCGCGTGAAGACGACGCGCACGGTGCGACGGCCGGCCGCGGCGCGCACCCGGAAGCGGACGCGGCCGCCGCGGACGGCCGCCTCCGCGGCGGGCCGCCCGTCGACGAGCAGTCGGGCGCCGTCGGCGCCGGCGGGCGCGCGCGCGACGACGGGTCCGAGGAAGGCCTCGCCGTCGGAGGGGCTCATCGCCGCCGGCACCTGCCGCGCGCCGCCGCCGGAGCCGCCGCAGGCGCGTCGCGCGTCGATGGCCCGGATGGCGGAGAGCTGGCGCGTCGCGGCCCGCCGACCCCCGGCGACGTCGGCCGGGCTCGGCCGGTCGAACGCCCTCCATCTGCCGCACGCGCCCCGCCGCGTAGCGGGCGAGCGCGCCCGCCAGGGGCCGGCAGGCCGGGCTCGCGGGCCCGGCGGCCCGCAGCTCCTCCTGCAGATCGCGCGCCGCGTCGTAGGCACGCTGGTACCCCTCGGCCGAGGTGGCGCGCGCGGCGGCCAGCTCGGCGAGGGGTTGGGCGCCCAGCGCCGCCCGCAGCACGGCCGCGTCGGAGGCCGTCGCGGGCCCCGGCGCGCCCGCGAGGGCGGCGGCGGCCGCCATCGCGGCCGCCGCGCCGCTCAGGTGGCGAGCGATAGCGGGGAGCCCGCGCCGAGGTCGGCGCGCACCCGCGGCAGGCTGTCGGGGTGGCGCTCGCGCAGGAAGGCGAGCAGGGCCTCGCGTACCTCGCACCGCAGGTCCCACGCGTCCGGCGCGTCGCGGGCGCTGACGAGCGCGCGCACCTCGACGGTGTGCGGGTGGCTCTCGACCATCTGCAGCCCGCACTGGCGACCGTCCCAGAGCGGGGAGGCCTCGAGCAGCCGCCGCAGCTCGTCGCGCAGGTCGGCCATCGGCACCGCGTGGTCGAGGTGCAGGTGCACCGCGCCGGTGATCTGCGACCGCGAGCGGGTCCAGTTCTCGAACGGCGTCGTCGTGAAGTAGGAGATCGGCAGGATCAGGCGGCGATCATCCCAGAGCGCGACCACGACGTAGGTGAACGTGATCTCGTCGATGCGCCCGTACTCGCCCTCGAGCACGACGACGTCGTCGAGCCGGATCGGCTCGGTGAGGGCGATCTGGACGCCCGCGAGGAGGTTGCCGAGCGCCTGCTGCGCGGCGAGGCCGATGACGATGCCGGCGATCCCGGCCGACGCCAGCAGGCTCGCGCCGAGGGTCCGCACGGAGGGGAACGTCGTCAGCATCACGGCCGCCGCGACGAGTCCGATCAGCACGCCCGAGATGCGGCGCAGGATCACCGCCTGGGTGTGGACGCGCCGGGCGCGGAGGTTGTCGGCCGACCCGACGTCGAAGCGACCGGCGACCAGGTCGGCGCCGGCCCCCACGAGCGCGATCAGGAGCCAGGCGACCGCCCCGATGATCACGAGGGCCACGCCGTGGCGCACGGCGCCGAGGTCGTGTCCGTCGCGCTCGAGCGCGCGCACCCCGACCAGGGCGGTGCCGCTCGCGACGACGAGCATCGAGGGCCGGCGCAGTGCGGGCGACGAGGCCGCGGCCGGCGCCGATGCGGGTGGCGATGCGGGAGGCCACGGCCATGAGGGCGACGTGGACGGCGATGGCGAGCGCGACCGCCGCGATGACCGCGCCCACGGCCAGCAGCACGTTCTGTCTCAGTGCGTCGGTCAGAGGATCCTCCTCGTCCGGGTGAGGGCGTCCGGCGGGGCCGCGCCGACGCGCCGACAGCAGTACCACAGCGCCCCCCGGCGCCCGCAATCGCGGCGGGCCCCCCGGCACGCGGCCGGCCGAGGCCCGATGCGGCAGGATGGGAACCACCGGAACCCATTGGGGAGAGACCGACGATGAGCGAGCGACGCCCGGCCCCGCGCCCCGGCGACGACCCGGCCCACGCGCAGGAGCGGCGCCTGCAGGAGGAGCGCGAGAAGGCGACCGCCGGGGAGCACGACGACGCGGCCGGACCCGGCTACACGGCCCGGCCCACCGACGAGGAGCCCGAGGAGGGCGGGGCGCGACCCGCCGATTGACCCGGCGGTACGATCCGTGCCGGGCGATCCGACGGGAGGTGTGGCGTGGCCGAGAGTCCGGAGCGGTACGGGTACGAGACCGAGACCTGGGAGCGCGGCACCGCGGCCGCGGCGCGCGAGGACGCCCGGGCCGTGTTCGGCAAGGTCATGTTCCTCGTGGCCGTCACCGCGGGCTTCGCCGCGATCGGCGCCTACATCGGCCGCGACATCTCGGGCGGATGGGCCATCGGCGCCTGGGTCGCGGCGCTCGCGCTCACGCTCGGCATGGGGTTCAGCCGCCGGGGGGATGAGGCCACGCCGCGTCAGATGGGCCTCCTGTTCGCGATCGGCGCCCTGCTCGGTGTCGCGATCGGCCCGACGCTCGACTCGTACGCGGGCCTGGAGGGCGGCGGCGAGCTGATCGCCCAGGCGGCCGGCCTGACGGCGCTCTTCATGGCCGTGCTCGGAACGGTCGGGTACCTCTCGAAGCGCGACCTGAGCGGCCTCGGGCGCGTCTCGTTCATCGCTCTGATCGGCCTGCTGCTGTTCGGGATCGTCGCGATCTTCGCGACCATCCCCGGCGAGGACCTGATCTGGAGCATCGGCGGCCTGGTCGTGTTCGCGGGGCTCACCGTGTTCGACTTCTGGCGGCTGAGGCGTGCCGGCAACGGCGACGTCGCGCTCATCGCCCTCTCGATCTTCCTGGACGCGTTCAACGTGTTCCTCTTCATGCTGAGGCTGCTGGGCGGCAACCGGGGCTGAGGCGCGGCGAGGCGGCCGGACCCCCCTCGGGGTCCGGCCCGTCGCGAGGCGCCTAGATCAGCCCGCACATCCGGGCCGTGTTGGGCCACGGGTGGAAGCCCCGGGTCGCGACCGCCTTCTCGGCGGTGCGCATCTGCTCGGCGCGGGTCCAGTTGTCGGCCGTGCCCTTCGTGCGGTACAGGTCCGGCGCGTAGGTCTGCTGGAAGGTGCGGTCCATCTGCAGGCCGCCGTAGTAGCCGTTGCCCGTGCTGATGTCCCAGGTCCCGTTCGACTCGTGCGAGGCGATGCACGTGAGGGCGTCGTAGTGCCGCAGGCGCGCCGACAGCGGGCGCTCCTCCGGCCGCACCCGCTCGGTGCGCGCGCGCAGCCAGCGGGCCACGCTCCGCCAGTGGGAGAGCTGGGCGCGCCGGCCCTCGCCTGTGGCGGCCAGCCTCAGGGGCGCCGGGCGGTCGACGCCGAGCGCGATCGACCGGCGGACCGCCAGCGAGTGCTGGCGGCGGACGCGGGATGACAGCGTGCGGCCGCGCGGCGGGGCCGCGGGCCGGACGCGCTCGTCGACCGCCGAGCGCACCTCGGTGCGCCGCGACAGGAAGCCGAGCACCGTCTCGAGGCGCTTCTCGCGCAGCGCGAGCCGCCGCGGGTCGGCGGGCACCTTCGCGATCGACGCCGGCGACAGCCCGAGACGCCGGGCCTGGGCCCGCGCGCGACGCGTGAGGGTGGTCACGCGGGCCCGCATCTCATCGGCGGTCGGGGGGCCGGGGTGCCGCTGAGCGGGGTGACGCCCGGCGTCTCGCCGGCCGCGGCATCGGGCGAGCCGGGGGCCGCGGACGCGCTGATCGCGTGCACCGAGGGGATGGCCGTCAGAACGACGGCGAGGCAGAGGAACGCCTTCAACATGAGCCTTTCACAGGGAACGGACCCGCGCCGATCCATGCACGGGGACGATCGCCGGGTCGTCGTGGCACCCGGGAGCGCGGCGCGGAACGACCATCTCGAGCCCGGTGGCCCGTGAGCGGGTCGCGTCGGCATCGATGCCGTCCGCCGGGGACGCGCCTGATATCCACCGCGACGGCGGGGCGCGTCCGGCCGGGGATGCAAGCGCACCCCGGCCGGACGCGCAAGTACCCCCTCACCGGGCGCCCCAATCATCGACGGACCGCGGAGGGCGGCGCGACGCCCCGCCGCGCCCCCCGACGGCGCGGCTCCGGTGCCACTAGGATCCTCACCGTGGCCGACGAGGACGCACGCGCACGCCGGGCCCGGTTCCTCAAGGAGCTGGCCGCCCGCGACCTCTACGCCTGGTTCGGCATCGCCCCGGACGCCGACGACGAGACCGTCCGCGCGGCCGCCGAGGCCAAGCGCAGCGAGCTCGCCCATACGCCGATGCCCCAGCACAACCGGTCGATCGAGCGGGCCTTCTGCGACCAGGGCGAGAAGGCACTGCTGAGGCCGGCGATCCGGCGCGAGTACGACGCCCTGCTGCGGGCCGGCCGCTCGCCGGTGCGGCCCCGCACGAGCGCCGAGCGCGGCGTCGCCGAGCGCGAGGCGCGCCTGAGGGCGGCCCGCGAGCGCATCGAGCACCACACCGCCGACGACGCGCGGATGGCACCGGGCGCGGCGATGTTCCTCGGGGGCGAGGACGTCGAGGTGGAGCTGGCGGCCGAGCGCCGGGCGGCATCGACGGCCACCGACTTCGCGCAGACGCTGGCGGGCGCCCGGCAGGCGCGCGTCGCGGGTGCGGCGGTGAAGGCGCTGGCCCTGGCCGAGAAGGCGCACTCCCTGCGCGAGACCGCCGGCTCGCTCACCACGCTCGGCGGCGCGCGCCGCGACGTGGGCGACCTGGCCGGCAGCGAGGAGGCGCTGCGCAGGAGCGTGGCGCTGCTGCCCACCGTGCGCGAGAACGCGCCCGGCTGGATCGCGCTGTCGGCGACGCTGCGCGCCCGCGGCGACCTCGACGGCGCCGAGCAGGCCGCGATGAAGGTGATCGAGGAGGACGAGGACGATCCGCACGGCTGGCACGCGCTCGCCTTCGTGCTGACCGACCGTGGCGAGACCGTCCGCGCGGGCGACGCGTGGGAGCGCATGGCGAAGCTCGGGCTCGACGTGCCCGCCGTGCTCGCGGGCCTGCAGGTCCTGCGTAAGGACAGCCTCGCGCGCAACGACCAGCTCGGCGCGGCCAACATCGAGGACCGCGTCGCCCGGATCAGGCGGGGCTGAGCCCCCCTCGGCCGGCGAGGGCGCGCCAGGCCGGCCCGCGGCGCAGCAGCTCGCCGTTCGCCCGCAGCCACGCCCGCGCCGCCTCGTGCCCCGGCAGGGTCTCGGCCACGAGGGCCCAGAAGGCGGGGGAGTGGTCCGGCCGGCGCAGGTGGCAGACCTCGTGCACGACGACGTAGTCGAGCACGGACTCCGGCGCCAGCATCAGCCGCCACGAGAACGAGAGTCGTCCGGTTGCGGCGCAGCTGCCCCAGCGCGTTCGGGGGTCCCGCACGCTCACGCCCGCCACCCGCAGATCGAGGGCCGCGGCCTGTCGGTTCGCGCGCTCGCCGGCCTCCCGCAGTGCCTCGGCGCGGTACCACGCCTCCACGCGGGCGCCGGCCCGCTCGGCCGGCACGACCAGCTCGGCGCCCCGTCGCTCGGCGCGGCCGCGGTCGCCGGCGCGCAGGGCGAGCGTCAGGGTCTCGTCGAGCCATGCCAGCTGGTCCCCATCCCTCAGGGGCGGCGGCGCGGCCGGCAGCCGGGCCGACTGCTCGGCCACCCAGGGGGCGGAGGCGCGCAGGAAGGCGTCGATGCGGGACGCGGGGACCCGGGGCGGGACGGTCAGGCGCACGCCCGAGTCGCTCACCCGCAGCGTCATGCGACGTGCCCCGCGATGCCGCACGACGCGACAGGGGAAGGGCGGGTCGCAGGGCACCATCGGCGCCACGCTAGCGCCCCCGCGCCCGCCGCGGCCCGGTACGCTCGCGACGTGCGCGTCGTCCTGCTCGTCAACGAGAGGTCCGGCTCCGGCTCCGGTCCCTCGGCGTCGGACCTGCAGGCGATGCTCGTCGACGCGGGAGCACGCGTCGAACGCCTGCCGGTCGACCGGGCGGCCCGGGCCGCGGAGGGCGATCCCGACCGGATCGTCGTCGCCGGCGGCGACGGCAGCATCGCGCCGGCGGCCGACGCGGCCGGCGCCGCGGACATCCCCCTCGCGGTCGTCCCGAGCGGCACGGCCAACGACTTCGCCCGGCGGATGGGCCTGCCCGACGACCCGCGGGAGTCGTGCCGCCTGGCCGTGCGGGGCGAGCGGCTGCGCACGCTGGACCTGGGGCGCATGGACGGGCGGCCGTTCGTCAACGTCGCCACCGCCGGCCTGTCCGTCATGGCCGCCCGCAGCGCCGGGCCCCTCAAGGGCGCCCTCGGGCCGGCCGCCTACTTCGCGGGCGCCGTGCGCTCGGCCGTCCGCGGGCGCCCGCTGGCGTGCGCCGTGCGGTGCGACGGCCGCGAGGTCTTCTCCGGACCGGCGTGGCAGGTGATGGTCGCCTGCTCGGGGGCCTTCGGAGCCGGATCGCGCATCGCCGAGGCCGATCCCGGCGACGGGCTGCTCGACGTCGTGGCGCTCGCGGCCGGGTCGCGGCTGCGCCTCGTGCGCCACGCGCGCGCGCTGCGTGCCGGGATGATCACGGATCGCCCGGGCGTGCACGCCGACCGCGGCGCGCGCATCGAGCTGTCGCTGCCCCCCGGGGCGTCCATGAACGTGGACGGCGAGCTGGTCGACTCCGCGCCCGCCTACACGGTCGAGCCGGGTGCGTTCCGGCTGGTGGTGGCGTGAACCGCCGCTGGCCCGCCGGCATCCTGGCCGCCGCGGCGCTCCTGTACGCGAGCGATTCGCTGCGGCACCGGCGCGAGGGTGGCCGGGGCTACGAGCTCGAGGACTCCCCCGAGGTCGGGTCGGAGGGTTTCCTGCGGGCGGCCGAGGCGCTCACCCAGGCGCCCATCACGCGGGGCAACGCGGCCGAGCTGCTCGTCAACGGCGATCAGATCTTCCCGGCCTTCATCGAGACGATCGCATCGGCCGAGCACACCGTGAACCTGCTCACCTACGTCTATTGGACGGGGGACATCGCGGTCGAGGTGGCCGACGCCGTGTGCGAACGCGCCCGCGCGGGCGTGCTCTGCCGGGTGCTGCTCGACGCGATGGGCGCGTGGAAGATGGACACCTCGCTGATCGACCGCATGGAGGAGTGCGGCGTCATCGTGCGCCAGTTCCGCCCGCTGAAGCCCTACGCCCTCAAGCGGCTCAACCACCGGACCCATCGCAAGGTGCTCGTCGTGGACGGGCGCGTCGGCCTCACCGGCGGCGTCGGCATCGCGCAGGAGTGGACCGGCGACGCGCAGGACCCCGACCACTGGCGCGACACGCACGTGCGGGTGCGCGGTCCGGTCGTGCGCGGCCTGCAGGGCGCCTTCGCCGAGAACTGGCTCGAGGCGACCGGCCAGGTGCTCGCGGGCGAGGACGACCTGCCGCCCCTGCCGCCCGCGACCGCCACCGACGACGACGCCGCGGACGGCGCCGCGATGCAGTTGATCCGGTCGAGCGCCGGGGTGGGGGACACGAACGTCGAGACCCTCTACTACCTCGCCATCGCCGCCGCGCGGGTCTCGATCGACCTGACCTCGGCGTACTTCGCCCCGCGGCCGGCCTTCCTCGGGGCGTTGGTCGACGCGGCCGGCCGCGGGGTGCGCGTGCGCGTCCTCGTGCCGGGCGAGCACATCGACAAGGACGTGGTGCGCCACGCCGGGCGGGCGACGTACGGCCAGCTCCTGCGCGGCGGGGTGCAGATCTTCGAGTACGCGCCGACGATGCTTCACGCCAAGGGGCTGGTGGTGGACGGCGTCTGGTCGGCCCTCGGCTCGGCGAACTTCGACAACCGGTCGTTCCAGCTCAACGACGAGGCGGTCCTCTGCACCCAGGACCGGGAGTTCGCGGGGCATCTCACCGAGGCCTTCGAGCGCGACCTCGGGGTGTCGCACGAGATCACCCTCGAGGAGTGGGAGGGCCGGGGCGTGACCGAACGCGCCCGCGAGGCGCTGTCCCGGCTGCTGCGCCGCGAGCTGTGACCGGATCTGCGGAGAGCGGGGCCCGGTCGCCTACTGTGGGTGGTCCACCCGACACCGAGGAGCACTCATGGACATCGGCAAGCTGACCGACCAGGCGAAGAAGCTCGTCGAGGGGCGCGGCGGGGTGGACGGCCTCAAGGAGGACGCCCAGGAGCTGAAGGACATCGCGACCGGCGAGGGCAGCCTGTCGGACAAGGCGAAGGCCGCCGCCGCCGCCCTCAAGGACACCGGAGCACCCGGTGAGGACGCCCCCGCGACCCCCCGCGACCCCGAGTCACCGGCCCGCTGACGACCTGCCGCCCCCCGCGATCCGCGGGGGGCGGGGCCGGTCAGCCGCGCAGCTCCGACGCCGGCAGGTCGTCGGGCAGTGGGATCTCCTGGGGCGGCCCGCCGACCTCGTCGTCCCAGTCGGCGTACGCGGTCGCGTCGCGCCCGACGTGCCCGCCCGCCCCTCCGAGGGCCAGCACGCTGCACGTGCCGGGGCCGCGGTTGAGCACGCGCCGCCGCACCTCGGGCCCGATGCGCATCATCTCGCCCTCGCCGAGGTCGTGGGACTCGCCGGGCACCTCGACGGTCATGGTGCCGCGCAGCACGAGGTAGATCTCCTCCTGCTGGGCATGCACGTGGATGCGCCCGCGCTCGCCGGGACGGAGGATCATCTGGTTGATGCCGAGGCACGTGACCCCGAGAGCGCGCCGGAGCGAGACGAACCGCTCGGGCGAGTCGTGGTCGAGACGCGCGATGGAGACCCCGGTCTGCACGCACGGGAGGTTACCCCGGTTGACACCCGCCGGGCACCTCACTACCGTCACCGCGCCGTGGGGGCTTCGATCGGACGCGTCGAGACCGAGAGCGCCGTCCTGTTCACCGCGGACGCGCCGCTTCGCCTCGACTCGGGAGCGGAGCTGGCCCCGGTCGAGGTGGCCTACGAGACCTACGGCACGCTCGACGCCACGCGCTCGAACGCCGTCGTCATCTGCCATGCCCTCACGGGCGACGCGCACGCCGCCGGCTACCACGAGGGCGCCGACCGCCCCGGGTGGTGGGACACGATCGTGGGGCCCGGCCGTCCGCTCGACACCGAGCGCTTCTTCGTCGTCTGCTCGAACCTGCTCGGCGGCTGCCGGGGCACGACCGGCCCCGCCTCGACCGACCCGGCGACCGGGCGGCCCTACGGCCTGCGGTTCCCCCTGTTCACCGTGGGGGACCTCGTGAAGGTGCACCGCGCCCTCATGGGCCATCTCGGCATCGCGCGACCGCTGGCGGCGGTGGGCGGGTCGCTCGGGGGCATGCAGGCGCTGCAGTGGGCGCTCGACGCCCCGGGCGAGCTGGGCGCGGCCGTCGTGGTGTGCGCGAGCAGCCGGCTCTCGGCCCAGAACATCGCCTTCTCGGCCGTCGCGCGCGAGGCGATCATGGGCGACCCCGACTTCCGCGGCGGCGACTACTACGAGAGCGGGGACCGCCCGGACCGCGGTCTGGCGACGGCGCGCATGCTGGCGCACATCACGTATCTCTCCGAGGAGTCCATGCGCCGCAAGTTCGGCCGCCGGCTCCAGAACGGCGACGTCCCGCGGTTCGGCTTCGACGTCGACTTCCAGGTCGAGAGCTACCTGCGCCACCAGGGGGAGTCGTTCCTCCGGCGCTTCGACGCCAACAGCTACCTCTACCTGACCCGGGTGATGGACTACTTCGACGCGTTCGCCGACCCGGTCGCGGTCGCGCGCGCACTCGAGGCCGCCGCCACGCGCTTCCTCGTGATCTCGTTCGACAGCGACTGGCGCTTCGACACCGCCCACTCGCGCGGGATCGTCCGCGAGCTGGCGGCCCACGGCGCCCAGGTCACCTTCCGCGAGGTCTCCTCGCCCTACGGCCACGACTCGTTCCTGCTCGACATCCCCGACTACCACCGCACGGTCGCCGCGTTCCTGTCGCGCGTGCACCGCGCGCCGCGGGATGCCGCATGAGGCCCGACCTGATGGTCGTCGCGGGCATGATCCCCCACGGCTCCCGCGTACTCGACCTCGGGTGCGGGGCCGGCGACCTGCTCACCGAGCTCATCGAGGAGCGCGGCTGCCGGGGTCAGGGGGTCGAGGTGTCGCCCGAGGCGTTCCACGCGTGCGTCGCGCGCGGCATCCCGGTGGTGCAGGCCGACATCGACGCGGGCCTGCCCGACTTCGAGGACGGGTCGTTCGACGTCGTCGTGCTGTCGCAGACGCTCCAGGCGACCCGCCGACCCGGGCCGGTGCTGCGCGAGATGATGCGCGTGGGCCGCGTCGGCATCGTCTCGTTCCCCAACTTCGGCCACTGGCGCCTGCGGCTCGATCTCGCCCTGCGGGGCCGGATGCCGGTGAGCCGCACGCTGCCGTACCGGTGGTCGGAGACCCCCAACATCCATCTCTGCACGATCCGTGACTTCGAGGAGCTGGCGGCCGCCGAGGGCCTGGCGGTGGCCGAGCGGGCCCTGCTCGCGCCCGACGGGCGCGCCGCGCCGGCCCGGGCGGGCCGGCGGCCCAACCTGCTCGCGGCCGGCGCGGCCTACCTCCTGAGGGCGCGCGAGCCGTGAACTCGATCCGCGGCTTCATCGACGCGGTCCAGGCCTTCGCCGACCGGTTGGCGGCCGTCCACTGGGGCTGGCTCGCCGCCGCGGTGCTCCTCAGCGTGTCCAACCTCGCGCTGCGATCGCGGGCGTGGCAGCAGATCCTGCGGGCGGCCCTGCCCGACCAGCCGCTCCGCTATCGCACCGCGTTCGGCGCCTACTGCGCGGGGGTCGGCGTCAACGCGGTGGTGCCCGCGCGCGCCGGCGACCTGATGAAGATGTTCCTCGTGCGCCGGGCGGCGCCCGAGTCGCGCTACCCGACCCTCGCGGGCTCGCTCGCCGCCGAGACGCTGTTCGACTTCGTCGTCGCGTCGGCGCTTCTGACGTGGGCCCTCTCGACCGGCGTGATGCCCGGCGTGCGGTTGCCCGAGCTCCCGGCCTTCGAGATCTCGCTGGCCCTGCGGCACCCCTGGATCTCGCTCGCCGTCGCCGGCGCCGCGGTGATCGCGCTGCTGCTGCTGGCGCGACGGGTGCGGGCGTTCTGGGCCCAGTTCGGCCAGGGTCTCGCCATCGTGCGCCGCCCGCGGCGCTACCTGCTCGGCGTGGTCCCCTACCAGGCCGTGGGCTGGGGATGCCGCATCGGGGGCGCGGCGTGCTTCCTGACCGCGTTCAACGTGCCGGCCGGCCTCGAGGCCGCCCTCATCGTGCAGGTCGCCGGCAGCGTGGCCAGCCTGCTGCCGGCGACCCCGGGCGGGCTCGGGCCCAAGCAGGCGCTGCTCGTGGTCATGCTGGCGGGGACGACCAGTCGCACCGACGTGCTGGCGTTCAGCGTCGGCATGGAGCTCACGCTCGTGGTCACGAACGCGATCCTCGGCATGACCTGCATCGCCTTCATGCTCCGCAACCTGCGCCTGCGCGACGCGGTGTCACGGGCACGCTCCGACCGGGGCGACCCCGCGCCGGGATAGGTCAGGCCGGCGTCGGGTCCCCCGCCGCGCCGACGGCGCGCACGACGTCGCCCATCGACAGCACGCCCACCAGGCGCTCGCCGTCGAGCACGAGGGCCCACTGGGCGCCGCCGTCCTGGAGCGCCGCGACGGCGGCGGGGAGCTCGTCGTCGGGGGCGAGGGCGGGCACCGATCCGAGCGGCTCCATGTGGTCGCCGACCCGCTCCCGGCCCCAGTCCGGCCGCGTCACGAGATCGAAGGCGGCGGCGGGGAAGAGGCCGACGGGCGCGCCGTCGCTCACCACCGGATACGCCGCCTGGCGCGACCGCCAGAGCACCTCGTCGGAGACCTCGCCGAGGGTCTGGGCGGGGGAGAGGGTCACCGGCTCGGCCCGCATCATCTCGCGCACCCGCAGCGGTGCGGGACGGCCCGGCGACGTAGCGGGCCTCGGCCGACGAGGCCTGCAGCAGGAACCAGCCGATGAAGGCGAGCCAGAGTCCCGAGAAGACGCCCCCGATGACCGTGATGGCGAGGCCGGCGCCGATCATGAGGATCGAGATCACGCGCCCGCCGCCCGCCGCCAGGCGGGTCGCGCCGCGCAGGTCGCCCTTCCACTGCCAGAGGGCGGCCCGCAGCATGCGACCGCCGTCGAGCGGCAGGGCGGGCAGCAGGTTGAAGAGCAGCAGCGCCGCGTTGGTGAAGCCGAGCCATGCCAGCACGCCGTCGGCCGGCTCCGGCAGGCCGAGCAGCGCGCCGCCGATGAAGGCGCCGGCCAGCGCGAGCGAGACCAGCGGCCCGGCGATCGCGATGCGGAACTCCGCGCCGGCCGAGGGGAACATGCCGCGGAAGCGGGCGACCCCCCCGAACAGCCAGAGCGTGATGCCGTCGATCTGCATGCCGTCGCGGCCCGCCTGGAGCGCGTGGCCGAGCTCGTGCAGCAGGATCGAGCCGAAGAAGCCGAGCGACGCGACGACGGCCATCGCGAAGTAGGTGTTGTCGCCGAGACCGGGGTTCGTGGAGGGGAAGACCCCGGTCGCGAGGGTCCACATGAGCAGCGCCAGGAGCGCCAGGACGCTCCAGTTGATGCCGATCTCGATGCCCGCGATGCGGCCGAGCGTGTAGCTGTTCCTCATCGGGGGCCTCTCCGCGGCACGGTGGTCATGGGTCCAGTGTAGGACTCTCGCGACTGGCCGCCCGGGGGGTCGTCCGCCCCGCGCGCGAGCGGTGTGCCCGGGGTGGGGGCCTCGCACACTCGGGGGACGACGGGATCGGATCGCGGGGGGACGGGATGGCCATGGGCAGGGATGCGCTGCGGACGATCGGGGCGGCGGTCGTGGGCGGTCTGGCGACCGGGCTCGTGCTCTTCGCGACCGGCGCCGTCGCCGGGGTGGGGGCGGGCCCCGGACCCGGTGCCCGGGTCGACGAGGTGCGGGCGGTGTACCGCTCGGCCTCCCCGGCCGTGGTGACGGTGGCCGGCAGCGACCGGACCGGCTCGGGCTTCCTCGTCGACGACCGCGGCCACGTGGTGACCAACGCCCACGTGATCGGGGACGACCGCGAGGTGCAGGTGTCGATCGGCGGACGGCGGCTGACGGCGACGGTGCGCGGCGTCGAGCCGTCGGTGGACGTCGCGGTGCTGGCGCTGGGCGAGCCGGTCGGCGACATCGCGCCGCTCGCCTTCGCCGACGCCGATCCGCGCGTCGGCGATCCGGTGGTGGCCATCGGCGCGCCGTTCGGCCTGCAGGGGTCGCTGTCGACCGGCATCGTCTCGGGCCTGCGGCGCCAGATCAACGCGCCGAACGGCTTCGCCATCACCGGCGTCGTCCAGACAGACGCCGCGCTCAACCCCGGCAACTCGGGCGGTCCGCTCCTCGACCTGTCCGGCCGCGTGATCGGCGTCGCGACCCAGATCGCGAGCGAGGGCGGCCGCAACGAGGGCATCGGGTTCGCCGTGCCGGGCCCCGTCGTGGAGCGCACCGCCCGGCGGATCATCGCGACGGGCAGCGCCCACCTGCCCTACCTGGGGATCGTCGGCCAGGACGTCGACGGCGGGGTGCTGCTCGCCGACGTCCTCGCCGGCGGCCCGGCCCTCGGCGCGCTGCAGCCCCAGGACCTGGTCGTGGCGGTGGACGGCCGTGCGACCCCGACGAACGCCGCCATCGCCGCGGCGCTCGCCGAGCGCGTGCCCGGCGACACCGTGAGGGTCGGCGTGACCCGCGGCGGGGAGAGGATGGAGGTGGACGTCACCCTGACGGCGCGGCCGGCCGCCGGCCCCTGAGGCGCCCTCAGGGGCCGCCGTGGCGGGCGGCCGCCTCGCCCAGCCGCAGCAGCGCGTCGCACGCCGTGGCGACCGGCACCGCGACCCCGAGACGCCCGCCCTCGCGCACGACGGTCCCGACGAGGGCCTCGCGCTCGGGACGCCGCCCGGCCTCGAGGTCGAAGAGCGTCGACGACCCGCCGTCGGACGGCAGGCGCCGGCGGGCGTCCGCGACGTAGGCCTCGGCGGCGTCGGGCGCGATCGGCACCCCGGCCGCCCGGGCGACGGCGACGACCTCCCGCCCGAGGGCGAGCATCAGGTCGACGGCCCGCGGCTCGGCCATCACGGCGCCCACCCGCGCCCGGCCGAGGGCCGTGACGGTGTTGAGGCAGACGTTGGCGACGAGCTTCGCCCAGAGGGCCTGCGCCGGGTCGTCGTCGATGCGCGCCGCGACGCCGATCGCGGCCGCCACCCGCGCGAGCGCCGCCCCGGGCGCACCGGCGCCCCCACCGGCCAGCAGGTCGCGCTCGCGGCCGGTCGCCGGGTCGCGGCTCGGGCGGCGCACCACGTGGCCCGGCGACCGTCTCTGGCAGCCCATGTAGACGGCGACGCCGCCGACGCCGGCCCCGGGGCACTCCCGGGCGATGACCTCCGGGTTGTCCACCCCGTTCTGCAGCGAGAGCACGACGGCCCCGGGGGCGAGGGCGCCGCGCAGGGCGCGGGCCGCCGCCGCGGTGTCGAAGCTCTTGACGCAGATCAGGGCCAGCGCGACCGGCGCCGCCGCGCCGGGCGCGTCCACCACGTCGAGCCGCACGAGCTCGTCGCGCCCGTCCTCGGTGATCCGCAGGGGGGTCGCGGCGAGAGCCTGGCGCGTGGCGCCCCGCGCCAGCACCGCGATCGGCCATCCCGCGGCCGTGAGGCGCGCGGCGACGTAGCCGCCGATGGCCCCCGGTCCCACGACGAGGGTCCGGGGCGCGTCGCTAGCCGACGTCGAGGCCGAGCTGTCCCTGTCCGGGCAGCAGGGGCGCCTCGGCCCGCGGCTGCGCGTGGCGCGCGGCGTCCTGCGCGAGCTGGTCGGCCCGCTCGTTCGCCTCGTGACCGGCGTGTCCGCGCACGAGCACCGGGCGCACGCGGCGGTGGCGGGCCAGCTCCACCAGCATCCGCTCCCAGAGATCGCGGTTGGCGACCGGCTGCTTGGACGCCGTGCGCCAGCCCTTGCGCTGCCAGCCCGCGAGCCAGCCCTTCGAGATGGCGTTCGCCAGGTAGCTCGAGTCGGTGACGAGCTCGATCTCGGAGTCGTCGGGCGCGGCGGCGAGGCCCTCGAGGGCGGCCATCAGCTCCATGCGGTTGTTCGTCGTCGGGTACTCGCCGCCGGTCAGGACCTCCTCGCCGCCGTCGGGCGAGGTGAGGATGGCGGCCCAGCCGCCGCGCGATTCGTCGGTGCCGTTGCCGGAGCAGGCGCCGTCGGTGACGAGGGTGAAGTTCTCGGGCATGGTCGACCCCGTACCTTAGGGACCTGATCCGAGACGGGGGGCATCGCATGGCGGACGGACAGCGGGTCGAGGAGAGCTTCGAGCGGTCGGCGGGGGAGTACGACGAGATCCTCGTCCACAACCGCACGGGCGCCCGCCGGCTGGTGGCCTCGCTGCCCGACGGCGACTACGGCGAGATCCTCGACGTGGGGTGCGGCACCGGCTTCGTCACCGAGGAGATGGTGCGCCGGTTCGGGACCGCGCGGGTGACCGGCGTGGACCCCTCCGACGCGATGCTGGAGCGGTTCCGGTCGAAGCTCGACGACATCGGCGCGCAGGCGACCCTCGTGCGGGCGACGGTCCACGACATGCCGATCCCCGACGGGGCCTTCGACGCCGTGGTGAGCGGGATGGCGTTCCACTGGTTCCCCGACAAGCCGGCCGCGATCGCGTCGATGGCGCGGCGGCTGCGACCCGGCGGGGTGCTCGCCGTGCTCGCCTCGGGCACCGGCACCGACGCCGAGTTCCTCGACGTGCTGAGGGCCGTCGACCCGCCGGTGCCCTCCGGCTGGATCTCGGTGTTCGACGAGATCCAGCGCTCGGGCGACCAGCTCGCCGGCTACATGGCCGACGCGGGCCTGGACGTCCTCGACGCCTGGGAGGAGCGGAGGGTGCGCCGCACCCCTCCCGAGGCGTACATGGCCCGCATCAACGCGGTGGCCAGCCATCTGTCGTCGGGTCTCGACCCCGACGAGGCGGCGGCGCACGGCGCGCGCGTGGTCGAGGGCGTCACCCGCGCGGCGGGCCCGCGTGGCTTCGAGTACGCCTTCGTCAAGCTGTTCGGCGTCGCCCGGCGCCCCCTCTGAGGGGCCGGGCGGGAGCTCGCCGGGAGGCCGTTCGCACGGCGCGTCGCACGCGTGGAGTGCACGGCTCCTAAAGGGAACACCCATGTCGCTCGATGAGAGGGGTGAACCGCGGAGGCCCGCGTCACGGGCAGGAGGTCCGCGGCCCGTCACGTTCTCATGGAGGAGAGCTACATGCTTGAGCGACTCCGCCGCCGCAAGGAGCAGAAGGGTTTCACCCTCATCGAGCTCCTCGTGGTGGTCATCATCATCGGCCTCCTGGCCGCGATCGCCATTCCCGCGTTCCTCGGCCAGCGCAACAAGGCCAACGACGCGGCTGCCAAGTCGCTGGTGCGCAACGGCGCCACCACGATGGAGGCGTACTTCACCGACGGCAACACCTACGCCGGCGCCGACGCCACGAAGCTGACGGCCGTCGAGCCGAACATCAAGTGGAGCGCGACCAACCTCGACGCGGGTGCCAACGAGGTCAAGTTCGTCATCACCGGCACCGGCACCGGCTACACGCTCGAGAGCACGAGCAAGTCCGGTTCCACGTTCAAGTACGAGAAGAAGGCCGATTCCACGGTCGAGCGCACCTGTGGCGCCGGCTGCGTCTGGTAGTCGGGCACGACCTCGCGACGAGGGTCCGCTCCGGCGGACCCTCGTCCGGATCCCTTCGCTCCACCCTCTTCGCCCGCAGCGCCACGACGGCGCCGCCTCCCACCCCGACGCAAGGAAGCGCCCCGTGCCCACGCCGGACCGGACTCGAGACCTGATGCGCGCGCGTCACAGCCTCGGCACCGACGACGCGCCCCACGCGCGCCCGGCGCGGCCAGGCTCCCGCAACATGCGCCGCGCCGCCTCACTCGCCCTCGCCCTCTCGGCCTGCGCCATGGCGGCGCCCGTCGCGGCGGTCGGCCAGACCCCGGCCCCGGCCGCGCCCACGCCCTCGCCGTTCAAGGCCGACCGGCTCGCGAGCGTCCCGACCGGTCTCACGCCGGACACGGTGGCCACCGCCCTCGCGTTCCCCGACACCCCGGTCATCCTCACCTGGGGCGAGGTCCCCGGGGCGGTCGGCTACACCGTCGAGGTCAGCGACACCCCCGGGTTCAGCTCCGTCGTCTGGAAGGCCGACACCGTCCAGCCGATCGCCGTCCCCGAGACGCTCCTGCCCGACGGGCAGTACTGGTGGCGCGTGAAGGCCATCGACGCCGCCGGCACGATCGGCAACAACAGCGACGTGGCCCGCTTCGCCAAGACGTGGCCGAGCGCGGTCACGGGCACCCGGCTCAGCGACACGCCCGGGGGAGCCCCCGTCAGCCACGTCCTGCTGAACCCCTATCTCTCCTGGTCGCCCGTCCCGGGCGCCCGGACGTACGACGTCCAGGTCGCCTCCGGCGACCAGTTCGCGACGAGCGCGTTCAGCGCCATCGGCGTCCCCGAGGCCTTCGCGACCCCGGCCGTGGCGGGCGCGCTGCCCGACGACGGCTACGGCTGGCGCGTCCGCGCCCGCGACGCCGGCGACAACCCCGGTCCGTGGGCCACCGCCACCGCCTTCACGAAGGGCTGGGTCGGCGCGAGCGTCATCTCCCCGGACGACGGCGCGGCCGGCCACGACATGCACTTCGCCTGGGCTCCGGTCGACGGCGCCGAGGAGTACGAGATCCAGGTCACGACCCAGCAGCACACGTGGACGGGCAGCCCGCTCCGCATCGGTCGCGTCACCAAGTCGGCGTCGTTCACCCCCGACTTCACCGAGACGCGCGCGAGCAGCCTCGGCTACGGCGACGTCTGGTGGCGCGTGCGACCCAAGGTCGCCGGGGTCAACGGCACCTGGAGCCCGGCCCGCAAGTTCACCTGGCAGGCCCCGTCGGGGACGACCGCGACCGCGCAGCTCACCCCGGCCGCCGACACCGACACCGGGCTGATGCCGCGCCTGCAGTGGACCGCCGTGGCCGGCGCCCGGATGTACCGGGTCGACATCGCGACCGACGCGCAGTTCAACAACATCGTCGAGAGCCAGATCACCGAGAGCACGTCCTGGACCTCCCGCAAGCCGCTCCCCGACAACCAGGTCGGCAGCGGCTACTGGTGGAGGGTCGTCTGGGGCGACGGGGCGACCCTCGACAACCCGCAGTGGATGGTGGACGACACCGGCGTCGACACGGACATGTTCCGCAAGCAGACGCGGGTCACCCTCGGCGCGCCGGCCAACGGCGGCGTCGTGCAGGGCCCGCCGCTGCTGAGCTGGGCGCCGGTGCCGGGCGTCGCCCGCTACGAGGTGCAGCTCAGTCAGGACGGCCAGTTCGACGCGAGCGACCGCTCGGCGGTCATCTGGGGCACCGGCGTCGTGCCGGGCACCACCCGCTCGGGCGACACGCGCCTTCCCGACGGCACCTGGAACTGGCGCGTCCGCGCCATCGACGGCTCGGCCGAGGGCCAGACCTGGAGCCCGGTCGGGCAGTTCACCCTCAACTCGCCGCGGCCCGTCCAGCGCGAGCCCGGCGACGGCGGCACCGTCGTGCGGTCGCCGCTGCTGCGATGGGACGCCGTCCCGGGTGCGGCGGCCTACGAGGTGCAGGTCGCCCCCGACCCCGCCTTCGCCTCCGCCGCGACCTCGGCCGACGGGCTGCGCACCATGCAGACCGCCCTCGTGCCGCCGCGCGACGGGGTCACGACTCCCGGCGTCAACTACTGGAGGGTCCGCGCCGACTACGGCGAGGGCGTGCGGGGCCCGTGGTCGCCGACGCGCAGCTTCCGCAGCGTGGTCCCGCCCGACTTCAACCTCAACTCGGTGCCCACGCGGGTCAACTACCGCACCCGGGTGGTCGTCGGCGGGCAGCTCGTGCACCGGGGCGCCGGCGTCAGGAAGGCGCGCCTCCACCTCGAGCGGCGCGTGCACCCGAACGCCGACTACCGGGCGGCGGGCCTCGTCCGCACGGACGACCGCGGCCGCTTCCGGTTCGGGCTGCGCATGACCCGCTCGGCCGCCTACCGCCTCGTCTGGCGTGAGTCGGCGACGAACCCCGAGGGCGTCGCGCCCTTCGCCGTGCAGGTCGCGCCGCGGGTGACGTTCCGCGTCGCGGGCTCGCGCGTCGCCCGGCGCTCGGGCCTCGTGGTGAAGGGCAGCGTCTACCCGCGCCGCCGCGCCCTGGTGCAGGTGCGCACGTCCGACGGCTGGCAGACGGTGCGCAAGATCATGCCGACGCGCGAGCGCTTCACGGTCACGGTCGGCACCGGCCGGCTCGACCCGGGCCGGCACCGCCTGCGCCTGTTCGTGCCGCGTGACGCGGGCCGCAGGTTCGTGAACGTCGCGAGCCGCCAGCGCGGCGTGCTCGTCTACGACCGGTTCTTCATCCGCTGATGCTGCTCGGCGCCCCCACCGCCTACTGGGCGTTCGTCGCCGGCCTGTTCGGCCTGTGCCTCGGCTCGTTCGCGACCGTGGTCGTCTCGCGCTGGCCGGCCGAGCAGTCGCTCGTCAGCCCGCGCTCGCACTGCACCTCGTGCGAGCGCACGCTGGGCCCGCTCGAGATGGTCCCGGTGCTGTCCTGGCTCGCCCTCCGCGGGCGCTGCCGGGGCTGCGGCGAGGGCGTCTCGTGGCGCTACCCGGCCATCGAGCTCGCCGCCGGCGGGCTGGCGGCCGGCGCGATCGCGGGCTTCGGCCCGACGTGGGAGGGCCTCGCGGCCGCCCTGCTCGGCGTGGCGCTCGTGCCGGTGGTCGTCATCGACCTCGAGCACCGCCTGATCCCGAGCATCATCGTCTTCCCGGCCTGCGCCCTGGCGCTGGCCGCGACCATCGCGGCGGAGCCGTCGCGCTGGTGGGTGCCGGTGACGGCGGCCGTCGGCGCCTCGGCGTTCATCCACCTGCTCGCGACCATCCGCCCCGGCGGGATGGGCCGCGGCGACGCGGACCTGGCGCTGCTGCTCGGCGCCGTGCTCGGCGCGTCGGTGCTCCCGGCGCTCTTCATCGCCTTCGCCCTCGGCGCCACCCTCGGCGTCGTACTGCTCGCGCGCTTCGGCGCACGCGCCCGGAAGATGGCCGTGCCCTTCGGCCCCTTCCTGGCGGCCGGCGCCCTCGTGGCGCTGTGGACCGGTCCCTCGATGATCGGGTGGTACGCCGGCACGCTCGGCTGACCACCCCTTCTGCCTCCCCCTGCCCCCCGAGACACGGACGTCACGACCATGAGCACCGTTGTTGCCCTCGACATCGGCTCCAGCTCCATCGCGGGAGTCGAGCTCAAGACCGCACGCGAGCGTGTCACGCTCGCCCGCGCGGCCGTTGAGCCACTGCCCCCCGGCCTGGTCCACGACGGAGAGATCCTGCGGCCCGACGAGCTGGCGGGTGAGATCAAGCGCTTCTGGCGCTCCGCCCACTTCTCGGGCAAGCGCGTGCGCCTCGGCGTCGCCAACCAGCGGGTGGTCGTGCGCACCATCGAGCTCCCCGCGCTCGAGGACGACCGCGAGCGCCGCGCGGCGGTGGAGTTCGAGGCGGCCGAGCAGATCCCGATCCCGCCCGACCAGACGGTGGTCGACTCCCAGCCGGTCCTGCGGTTCACCAACGACGCCGGCGACCGCGAGCGGCACGTCGTCGTGGCCGCCCACCGCGACATGGTCGAGGGGCTGGCCGCGACCGTCCGTCAGGCCGGCCTGCAGCCGGTCGGCATCGACCTCGAGGCGTTCGCGATCCTGCGTGCGCTGCTCGCGCCGCCGACCGTGATCGACGAGGGCTCGGAGGACACCGGGGCCGTCGCCGTCTGCCACGTGGGCGCCGAGGTCACCAACATGATCGTCGCGGTCGACCGGCGGTGCCACTTCACGCGGCTGGTCGGGTTCGGCGGCAGCCACCTGACCAAGGCGGTCTCGGAGCGCACCGGCCTGCCGACCGACGAGTCGGAGGCGGTCAAGACGGCGTGCGGCCTGCTGGGCGAGCCCCTCGAGGGCTGGGACGCCGACACGGTCGCGGAGGTCCGGCACGCGCTGGCCCTCGGCGCGCGGCCGCTCGTGCGCGAGATCAGCCGGTCGCTCGAGTACTACCGCTCACAGGGCTTCGCGCGGCCGATCGAGCGCCTCGTGATCTCGGGCGGCACCGCCCTCTGCTCCGGCATCGACCGCTACCTCCAGCAGGGGCTGGGGCTGCCGGTCGAGATCGGCGACCCGCGCGAGCGGCTCGACGACAGCGGCGACCTCGGTCCCGACGTCGCGGCCCGCGTCGCGGTGGCCCTCGGACTGGCGCTCGACGCCCCCGGTCGGTCATGAGGGCGGTCAACCTCCTCCCCCAGACCGAGCGCCGCGCCCCCGGCTTCACGCGGGCGAAGAAGCCGCTCGCCGTCGCCGGCGCCGTCGTGGCCCTCGGGGCGGTCGGCTACTGGGGCCACTCGGTGCAGGGTCAGGCCGACCAGGCGCGCGAGGACGTCGCGGCGGCCTCGGCCGAGCGCGACGGCCTGCGCACCCAGCTCGGCGCGTTCCAGCAGGCCCAGGCCCGCGACGCCGCCCTGTCGGTGCGTCGCGGCGCCGTCGTCGGCCTCGTGGCCGGCCGGGTCAACTGGGAGCGCCTCGTGCGCGACCTGTCGGCGGTCATGCCGCGCCAGGTGTGGCTGACCAACCTGAAGGGCGAGACCGACCCCGCCGCCGCACTCGGCGCCGGCGCCACCGCGGCGCCGAACGTCGGCAACACGGTCGTGCCGCGCGGGATCCACCTCGACGGCTTCGCCTACACGCAGAGCCAGGTGGCCCTGCTGATGGCGCGCGCGGCGACGGTGCCCGGTCTCGGCGAGCCCCGGCTCGCGACGAGCGACGCGCAGATGCAGGGCGCGCGCTCGGTCATCCACTTCGTCATCGACATCCCCATCGACCAGCGGGCGCAGGACCGGCCGACCCTCACGCCCGTGAGCTCGGCGCCGGCCCCGGCGACCTCCGGAGTGACGCCATGAAGCTCACCAAGCGCGACATGATCCTGATGGCGATCATCGGCGCCATCGTCGTCCTGGGCGGCGCCTGGTGGTTCGTCGTGAAGCCCGCCAAGGCCGAGCTCTCGGCCCAGCGGGACGCCCTCGTCGCGGTGCAGGACGAGACGGCGGGCCTGCGCGACACCCTCGCCCGGCTCTCCGCCGAGACCGAGGGCGAGGGCCGGCGCGTGGCCGAGCGGCTGCGCCTGTCGAAGGCCATCCCGGAGGGCACCGAGACGCCCGGCGTCGTGATCCAGCTGCAGCGGCTGGCCGACCGCGCCAACGTCGACCTGACCTCGATCAAGACCAACCAGTTCACCGACTACGGGACCATCCGCGGCACGGAGTTCGAGATCCGGGTGGCGGGGCGCTTCTTCGACGTGGACGACTTCCTCTACCGCCTGCACCGCCAGGTGTCGGTGGACGAGAAGGACCGGCCGATCGTGGGCGGACGCCTGTTCGCGACCACCTCGGTCGACCTCACCCTCGAGGCCGGCGAGCAGTCGTCGTCGGGCGGTCCGTCATCCGACGACAAGGTGGTGGGCACGGTCAAGGTGATGGCGTTCTCGAGCGTCCCGGGCGGCGCGGCATCGACGTCGGTGACGCCCGTGACGCCGGTGACCGCCGTCTCGACCCCGGCCCCCGCGCCGTCCACGGGCGGCACCAGCAACGAGCCGACCACGGCCAACCCGACCTCCGGAGGCACCCAGTGAACCGCCGTCATCTGACCACGGCCGCCGCGGCGGTCGCCGCCGCGGCGCTGCTGGCCGGCTGCGGGGGCGGGGGAGGCGGGGGCGACGTGCAGGGCGACGTCCCGCCGCCCGACGCGTCCATCGCCGTCGCCACCGGCGTCGGCGCCGACCAGTCGGCCACCCAGGCGATCGCCGCCCTCGGCGCTCCCGGCGCGGTCGACCCCACGGGGGTCGGCGGCACCCTGGCCGGGTACGAGAGCTTCGGCACGCCGCACGACGCCTTCGTGCAGCAGGTCGACCCCAACGGTGAGTCGGGCGGCAGCCCGGGCTCCGCGGTCGGACGCCCCCGCGATCCCGGCCGACACCCCGATCAACGGCGACCCGATCGTCGCGGTGCCCGAGCCGGCGGGCGGCGGCCCCGCCCCCGGCTCCGCCCCGACCGACCCCGGCGCCGGCTCTCCGGTGCAGTCCCCGCTCGGGCTCGAGGCCGACTTCGACATCTCCGGCGAGCCGGTGGTCGCCCGCGAGGGCGATGCGATACCGCCCGACACGCAGCAGTTCGTCGTCACGACGATCGCCGCCGCGAGCGTCACGCTCGAGCTCTCGCGGCGGTCTGCTGCCCGACGGCACGAGCACGGTGACGCTCGACGAGGGCGAGTCGATCACCCTCTACAACGCCACCGCGAAGCGCAGCTACAAGATCAAGCTGGTGGACGTCCGCAAGGTCTGAGCCAGGGCCCTCCCCGGCCATCGCCGGGGAGGGCCGTCGCGGCAGACGGCACGCCCCGCCGCCCGCCGCGTCAGTCGGTCGTGGCGTGGACCCCGAGCAGGGGAGGGGCGACCAGCAGGTCCCCGGCCCGCGCGGCGACCGCGTCGGCGAGCCAGACCGGGGCCTCGTCGCGGGCGGCCTCCGCCTCGATGACCGCGATCAGCCGCACCACCCCGTCGACCCCGTCGCGCCGCACGACGCGCGGCGGCGAGCGCCAGGGCCCCCCGGCCCCGGCCGCCGACGCGCCGAGCTCGTGCAGGATCGCCTGCACCCGGTCGGGGTCGCGCGTGAACAGCTCGAGGCGATGGCTGCGCAGGCCGCCGGGGATCGTGCGGACGGCGGTGATGACGCCGTTCGGGATGATCATGCGCTCGCCCGCGGGGCCGCGCAGCTCGGTCGCCCGCAGGCCGAGCGCCGCGACCTGGCCGGTGTAGCCGCTCGGCTCGAGGCGGATGACGTCGCCCACGCCGTACTGGTCCTCGAACAGGATGAAGAAGCCGGCGATCACGTCGACGAGCAGGCGCTGCGAGGCGAACCCGACCACCACCACGACGAGGGCCCCGCCGCCGACCGCCGCGATGCCGCCGCCCCCGGCGAGCGCGAAGGCGATCGCGATCGCCGCGGCGACGAGCACGATGTACCGCAGGCTGGTGGCGAGGGCCGAGATCGCCGTCTGGCGCTGGCGCGATCGGGCGCCGTCGCCCGGCACGGCCCGGGCGGTCCACCGGGCCAGCGCCCACGAGATGGCCATCAGCACGACGACGGCGCCCGCGAGCACCGCGCCGGCCAGCGTGAGGCGGGCGGCCCACTCGGGCAGGCCGAAGATGGCGAGGGGGGCGAGGGGCACGGGCGCTGATTCTAGGCGCCGCGCCGCCCGGCGGCGGACGGCGGCACGGGTGGTCATCGTGCGGGCCGTGGGCGAGAATCCCCGCCGGAGCGACGAAGGGGAGGGGCGGCGGTGAGCACGGGGACCGACATCGCGATGGGGCGCCTCTTCCGGCCGCGCGGGGGCGAGCGCGAGCAGAAGGCGACGACCCTCGAGCTCTTCTTCGACCTGGTGTTCGTGGTCGCCGTCACCCAGATCTCGCACACCCTCGTCGCGCACCTCTCGTGGTCGGGCGCGGGCGAGGCGCTGTTCGTGCTGCTCGTGGTCTGGTGGGCGTGGATCTACACGACGTGGATGGCGAACTTCATGGACCCCGAGCAGGTGCCCGTGCGCGTCCTGCTGCTCGTGGTGATGCTGCTGAGCCTGCTCATGGCGATCGCGATCCCCGAGGCCTTCGGCGATCGCGCGCTCCTGTTCGCGGGCGCCTACGTGGCGCTGCAGGTGGTGCGCAACGCGTTCATCGCCGTGTGCGCGCCGGTGGGATCGCGGACGCGCCTCAACTTCACCGTCATCCTCGTCTGGTCGCTGGCCAGCGGGAGCCTGTTCGTGGTGGGCGCCCTGCTGCCGGCCGGGCCACGGGTCGCGGTGTGGATCGTGGCCCTGCTGATCGACTACGCCGGCCCCGCCGCCCGCTACTGGGTCCCCGGGATGGCCCGGGCCACGACCGAGGACTGGGCGATCGACGCCGGTCACTTCTCCGAGCGCTTCCAGCTCTTCGTGATCATCGCGCTCGGCGAGTCGATCGTGATCACGGGCGCCACCGCGGCCGACCTGGAGATGGACGTGGCGCGCGCCACGGCGATCGCCGTGGCGTTCGTCGGCTCGGCGGCGTTGTGGTGGCTGTACTTCAACGCCACCGCGGGGATCGCCGGACGCCGGCTGGCCGCCTCGGACGATCCCGGGCGGCTGGCGCGGGACGCCTACACCTACGGGCACATCCCGATCATCGCCGGCGTCATCGTCACGGCCGTCGGCGACGAGCTGGTGATCGCCCATCCCGGAGATGCGCTGAGCGGTCCCGGGCTCGTCGCCCTCGCGGGCGGCCCGGTGCTCTATCTGCTCGGCCACCTGCTCTTCCGCCTGCGCATGGCGGGCTCGATCAGCACCCGCCGCCTCGCGGCCGCGCTCGCGATCGCGGCGATCGGGGTGGCCGGGCTCGCGATGCCGGCGCTGCTGACCGCCGCGCTGATGACCGCCGTCCTGGTGGCGGTGGTCGTGGCCGACCTCGTCGAGACGGCAGGACGCCGCCGGCGCGGCGAGCCGTCGCCCCTCGAGCGCTTCGAGGCCTCGCTGCGCGATCCGGCCGCGTGACCGCCGGGGACTGCTCTACACTCTCCGACCCGTGCCGCTGACCTATCGCACAGCCGGGGAGTCCCACGGCCCGGCCCTCTTCGCCATGGTCGAGGGACTGCCCGCCGGCCTGCCCCTGGTGCCCGAGGACATCGACGACGACCTCGCGCGTCGCCAGCTCGGATACGGCCGCGGCGGGCGCATGAAGATCGAGACCGATCGCGTCCAGGTCAAGACCGGCCTGCGCCACGGGCGCACCATCGGCAGCCCCCTCACGCTCGAGATCACCAACCTCGACTTCCCCAAGTGGTCCGAGGACCGCATGGCGATCTGGGAGGCGCACGACGAGGTCGAGCCGATCACGCTGCCGCGCCCCGGCCACGCCGACCTCGCGGGGATGCTCAAGTACGGCACCGACGACCTTCGCCCCATCCTCGAGCGCGCCAGCGCCCGCGAGACCGCCGCGCGGGTGGCGGCCGGCGGTGTCGCCAAGGCGCTGCTGCGCCGGTACGGCACGCAGATCCGCAGCCACGTCGTGCGCATCGGCCCCGAGGCGGTCCCGCTGCGGGACGACCTCGCCGTCGACGACTTCGAGGGCGTCGACGAGAGCCCGGTGCGGTGCCTCGACCCCGAGGCCTCCGAGCGGATGAAGGCCGCCATCAAGGCGGCCGGTCAGGACCACAACACCCTCGGCGGCATCTTCGAGGTGTGGGCGTTCGACGCGCTGCCCGGCCTCGGCTCGCACGTGAGCGGCGACGCGCGCCTCGACGGCCGCTTCGGCCAGGCGATCATGGGCATCCAGGCGATCAAGGGCGTCGAGATCGGCGCGGGCTTCGAGCTCGGCACCATCCCGGGCAGCGAGGCCCACGACGAGATCTACCACGACACCGAGCGCGGCTTCTTCCGGCGCACCAACCGCTCCGGCGGCATCGAGGGCGGCATGACCCACGGCGCGCCGGTCGTCGTGCGCGCCGTGATGAAGCCGATCAGCACCCTCACGCGGCCGCTCGCGTCGGTCAACGTGGCGACCAAGGAGGCGCGCAAGGCCTTCAAGGAGCGGTCGGACATCTGCGCCGTGCCGGCCGCCGCCGTGGTGGCCGAGGCCGCCGTCGCCTTCGTGCTCGCCCAGGCGCTCCTCGAGAAGTTCGGCGGCGACTCCATCGCCCATCTCGACGCCGCGGTCGAGCGCTACCGGGTCGAGATCTCCGGATAGGTGCCGGTGCCGCGCTGGCTCGTACTCTCCGGATACATGGGCGCCGGCAAGACCTCGGTCGGGCGGCGGGTCGCGTCGCGCCTCGGGCGGGTCTTCGTCGACGCCGACCGCGAGATCGAGCTGCACGCAGGCATGCCGATCCCCGAGATCTTCTCCCGGCGGGGCGAGGTGTGGTTCCGGCGCACCGAGGAGACCGTGATCCGCGGCATCCTGGCGCGTGAGCCGGCCGGGGTGCTCGCGCTGGGAGGGGGCGCCCTGCAGAGCGATCGCACCCGCTCCCTGGTGACGCGCGTGGCCGACGTCGTCTGGCTGCGCGCCAGCGTCGCGGTCGCCTGGTCGCGCGTCGAGGGCTCGGACCGCCCGCTGGCGCGCGACCGGGCGCGATTCGAGCGCCGCGCGCAGGCGCGCGAGGCCGGCTACCGGGAGGCGGCCGCGCTCGAGGTCGATGCCGACGCGCCGGCCGACGAGGTGGCGGGACGGGTCGCGCTGTGGGCGTCGGCCCGCGCCGATGCCGAGGCGCCGCGATGACATCGACCGCCCCGGCGCCCGCCCGGTGGGCCGAGATCGGAGACCACCGCTACCCGCTGCACCTCGCCCCCGGCCTGATCGACCGACTCGGCGAGATCTGGCCCGGTCCCGCGCAGGGCGCGGTGCTGCTGGTCAGCGACGGCAACGTCCCCGAGCTCGCCCGGCGCGCCCGCGCCGGCCTGCAGGACGCGGGCCTGCGGGTCATCACCGCGAGCGTGCCGCCCGGAGAGGGCTCGAAGACGCTCGCCCAGGTCGAGCGCCTGTGCCGGCTGGCGGCCGATGCGGGGCTGCGCCGCGCCGACACCGTGGTGGCGCTGGGCGGCGGGGTCGTCGGCGACCTGGCCGGGTTCGTGGCGGCCAGCTACCAGCGCGGCGTGCGGCTCGTCCACGTGCCGACGACCCTGCTCGCGATGGTCGATTCGGCCGTCGGCGGCAAGACCGGCGTCGACCTGCCCGAGGGCAAGAACTACGTGGGCGCCATCTGGCAGCCCGAGATGGTGGCGATGGACACCGACGCCCTCGCGAGCCTGCCCGCACGCCAGCTCGCCTGCGGCTTCGCCGAGATCGTCAAGTACGGCCTGCTCGACTCGCCCGAGCTGTTCGGGGTGGTCGAGGGCTGGCCCGCCCTGCCGGGCGAGCCCGAGGCGCTGGCGGCGCTCATCCGCCGCTGCGTCGACCACAAGCTCGCCGTCGTGGCGTCCGACGAGCGGGAGACCGGCATGCGGGCCTCGCTCAACCTCGGCCACACGGTCGGGCACGGCATCGAGTCGGCCGCCGGCTACGCCCGGTACCACCACGGCGAGGCGATCTCGCTCGGCCTGCTGGCCGCGCTGCGCCTGTCGGAGCAGACCGTCGGCCTCGATCCGGCGTGGCGCCCGCGCACCGAGGCGGTCCTCGACCGCCACGGCCTGCCCGTGCGCCTCGACCGCGACGTGCCGACGGCCGCGATACTCGCGGCGATGGGGCGCGACAAGAAGGCCGAGGCGGGGGCGCTCAACATGGTCATGATCGGGGCCCCGGGCGACGTCAGGTTGAAGGTCAGCCCGCCCCGGGAGCGGCTGGTCGCCGCCATCGAGGAGCTGCGCGCATGAGCGGACCGTTGCGGATCGCGCTGCTGCACGGCCCCAACCTCGACCAGCTCGGCCGACGGCCGTCGGCCCACTACGGGACCCTGACGCTGCGCGAGCTCGAGGATCGCGTCCGCGACTGGGGGAGGGAGCGGGGGATGAGCGTCGGGTGCTTCCAGACCAACCACGAGGGCTCCTTCCTCGAGCACGTCCACGGGCTCGCCGGCATCGTCGACGGCGCCGTCGTCAACCCGGGCGCCTGGACCCACTACCAGTGGTCGATCCGCGACGCGCTGGAGGTGATGGGGGCGCCGTTCGTCGAGGTGCACCTGTCCGACGTCACCGCGCGCGAGCCGCACCGGCGCGTCTCGGTGGTGCGCGACATCGCCTCTCACGCCGTCTGGGGCAGGGGTCCCGAGGGCTACCGCGACGCCCTCGACCACCTCGCCGAGGTGCTGGCATGAGCGCGGCACACGCCGCCCGGCAGGCCGCGCTCGCGGCCGGCCTGCCCGCGCGCGGGCTGGGCGTGATGGTGGTCACGGAGCCGGCCAACGTGCGCTACCTGACCGGGTACGTCGGCTCCAACGGCATCGCGCTGGTCGGCCGGGATGCCTGCGTGCTGCTGACCGACTCCCGCTACTCCGTCAGCGCCCGCGAGCAGGTCGCCGAGGCCGAGGTCGTGATCGGCGGACGCGACCTGCTCGCCGACGTCGCCACCCGGGCGGAGTCGATGGCGGCGGGCGAGGCGGTGGGCGTCGAGGCGGAGGACATGACCCTCGCGCGGCACTCCCGCCTGGTGGAGCTGCTCGACGGCCTGGCCGTCGAGCCGACCCGCGGCCAGGTCGAGGAGCTGCGCCTCGTGAAGGACGACGCCGAGGTGCAGGCCATGCGCGAGGCGGCCGCGGTCGTCGACCGCGCGCTCGCCACCGTGCTGGGTCAGGGCATCGTCGGCCGCACGGAGGGCCGCGTCGCCTTCGCCCTGCTCGGGGCGATGCTCGACGAGGGCGCCGAGGGCGCGAGCTTCGCGACGATCGTGGCGTCCGGTCCGCGCGGCGCCCGGCCGCACCACGTGCCGGGAGCCGAGATCGTCCCGCCCGGCACGCTGGTGGTCATCGACCTCGGCGCCGTGGTCCGGGGCTACTGCTCCGACATGACCCGCACCGTCGCGACGGGTCCGCTGCCGCCGCGGCTCGAGGAGATCCACGGGGTGTGCCTGGCGGCCGAGCAGGACGCGCTCGCGGCCGCCCGGCCGGGCATGACGACGGGCGAGCTGGACGCGGTCGCCCGCACGCGCATCGCCGAGGCCGGGTACGGTGCGCACTTCGGGCACGGCCTGGGGCACGGGGTGGGGCTCGCCATCCACGAGCGCCCCGGTGTGCGTCCCGATGGATCGGACGTCCTGCGCGCGGGGATGGCGATCACGATCGAGCCGGGCATCTACCTCGAGGGAGAGGGCGGCGTGCGGATCGAGGATCTCGTGATCCTGGGCGAGGACGGCAACGAGGTGCTGTCCACATCGCCCACGGAGTTGCGGACAGTCGAGTGAGGGGGCAGGCGCGATGATCACCACGAACGACCTCAAGAACGGCTACGTGCTCGACATCGACGGGGAGCTCGTCAGCGTCGTGCAGTTCCAGCACGTCAAGCCGGGCAAGGGCGGCGCCTTCGTCCGCACGAAGCTCAAGAGCCTCACGAGCGGGTCGGTGGTCGAGAAGACCTTCCGCGCCGGCGAGAAGGTCGAGCGCGTCACGACCGAGAGCCGCACCATGCAGTTCCTGTACCGCGACGGCGACGACCTGCACCTGATGGACAACGCGACCTTCGAGCAGATCCCGGTGACGGCGTCGCTCGTCGAGAACGACGACCTGCTCGCGCCCAACACGGACGTGCAGGTGCTGTTCGTGCGCGACGCCCCGATCCGGGTCGAGCTGCCGACGTTCGTCGAGCTCGCCGTCACCCGCACCGACCCCGGGGTCAAGGGCGACACCGTCTCGAACGTGACCAAGCCGGCCGAGGTCGAGACCGGGGCGACGATCGACGTGCCCCTGTTCGTCAACGAGGGCGACCGCCTCAAGATCGACACCCGCACCCGCGAGTACTCTGCCCGCGCGTGAGCACCCCTACCGCACCGCCGAAGGGAGCCAAGTGACGCACGTCCCGGACGCCGTCGGCTACGTCAACGCGACCCTCCGCGACCTGGCCCCCTTCCCCTGGGGCACCGCGGTGGGCACCGACGACCTGGCCGCGGCCGCAGCCGCCCTCTCCGAGGTCGGGGCGCGGGTGCTGGAGGCCCTCGACGCGCGCTGCGCCCGCGCAGCCCTCGAAGCGCGCTCCGAGAGCCCCTGGGACCGCCTGCGGGCCGTCCTGCGCGAGGCCGGCGGCACGCCGGTCGGCGTCGTCGTCGGCGCGCGCAACCTCTGGGGCGACCTCCCCGTGGCCCCCGACGTGGTGCGCCGGTTCGTGCTGTGCGCGGTCGATTCGGGCGCGTCCCGCATCCGCGCCACCGACCCCCTCAACGACCCCGAGGCGCTCGAGCCGGTCGCCCGCGCCTGCGAGGAGGCCGCCGCCGAGTTCGTGCCGACGCTGATCATCGGCCCGGCCCCCGGGCCCGACGACGCCCGCTGGATCGAGGAGGCGGTCGCGCTCGCCGCGCTGCCCGGCGCCGCCACGATCTGCCTGTCCGACGGCGCGGGACACGTCTCGCCGGCCGCGCTCGGCCGGCTGGTGGCGGCCGTCTCCGCCGCGACCGGCCTGCCGGTCGAGGCGCAGGTGCAGGCCCCCGGCGGCCTCGCCCCGCTGTCGGCGATGGCGGCCGTGGCCGCCGGCGCGTCCGCGGTGCAGGCCTCGGCCGGTCCGGTCGCCCTGGTCTCGGCGCGACCCTCGGCCGAGACGCTGCGCGCCGCGCTCGTCGGCGGCGACCGCACCCTCGACTGCCAGCCGTCCGCGCTCGACCGCGCCGCCCGCGTGGTCGGACCGATGCTGCCCGCCGACCGGCTTCGCCAGGCGGCGGCCGCCGTCTTCGGCCCCGCGGTGGCGGTGCCGCCGGCCCTCGAGCCGGGGCTGATCTCGCGCCTCGGCCGGCTCGGGCTGTCGCGGAGCCTGGTGGCCGTCGCCACCGAGTCGGCCGCCGTGGCGCGCGACGTCGGCGCCGCGACGCTGGCATACCCGCTCGGCGCGGCCATCCTCGCCCAGGCCGCGCGCCACGTCATCGAGGGCCGACGCTGGGCCGAGATCGAGCCCGAGCTGGTGCAGATCGTGCTCGGACGCGCGGGCCGCCTGCGCGGACCGGTGGCCGACGCCGCCGTCGAGGCCGCCCGCGCCGCCGATCCCGGCCCCTTGCCGCGTCGCGACGTCTCGGCGGTCACCGAGGAGGCCCCCGCGGGGCTGTCCGAGGAGGACCTGGTGCTCTGGGCGATGTTCGCCGAGGGCACGGAGCAGGTCGTGGCCCGCCGCCGCTCCCTCGGCGCCGAGGCCGCGAACCGCCCCGGCCAGCCGACGATCGACCGCGACCTGCTCGAGACGCTCGTGGACGTGGTCGAGGCCTCCGACGAGGCCGAGGTCAGCGTCGAGATCTCCGGGGCGCGGGTCACCGTGCGCCGCAGCGTCGCCGCCCCGGCGACGGCCGGCGCCTCGCCGGGCGGGGCGGGCCCCGCCGCCGCCGCCGACGAGGAGGACGGCGGCCTGGTGCGCGTCACCAGCCCGATGGTGGGCACCTTCTACCGGCGCCCCGGACCCGATCAGGAGGCCTTCGTGGAGGAGGGTCAGACCGTCGAGGTCGGCGACACCCTCTGCCTGATCGAAGCGATGAAGCTCTTCAACGAGATCGTCGCCGAGACGGCCGGCACGGTCCGCACGATCGCGCTCGACGACGCGGCCCCGGCCGAGTTCGGCCAGCTCCTGTTCCTCATCGAGCCGTGAAGCTCCTCGTCGCCAACCGGGGCGAGATCGCCGTGCGCGTCCTGCGGACCGCACGGGAGCTCGGCATCCCGACCGTGGCCGTCTACTCGACGGCCGACGCCGACACCCTCGCGGTCGACCTCGCCGACGAGGCCGTCTGCATCGGGCCGCCCGCCGCCCGCGACTCGTACCTCAACATCGCCAACGTCCTCGGCGCCGCCGAGATCACGGGGTGCGACGCCATCCACCCGGGGTACGGGTTCCTCTCCGAGAACGCCGACTTCGCGCGCGCCTGCGCCGACGCGGGGATCACCTTCGTCGGCCCCTCGCCCGAGGTGATGGAGCGGATGGGCGACAAGATCCAGGCCAAGGCGGCCGCCCGCGAGGCCGGCCTGCCGGTGCTGGAGGGGTCCGACGGCCCCGTCAGCGACGTCGCCGCGGCCCTCGAGGCGGCGGAGCGCGCCGGGTACCCGGTGCTGCTGAAGGCCGCGGCCGGCGGCGGCGGCAAGGGCATGCGCCGTGTCGAGCGCGCCGCCGACCTGGCGCACGCGTTCGAGGTCGCCCAGCGGGAGGCCGAGGCGGCCTTCAGCGACGGCGCCCTCTACGTGGAGCGCCTGCTCGAGGGGGCCCGCCACGTCGAGATCCAGGTGATGGCCGACGGCCTCGGCGGCGCCCTCGTCTGCGGCGACCGCGAGTGCTCGATCCAGCGGCGCCACCAGAAGCTGATCGAGGAGGCGCCGGCGCCGCATCTGCCCGACGCCACCCGCGCCGGCGATGCAGCAGGCCGCGCTGCGGGCGGTGAAGTCCTGGAACTACCGCAGCGCCGGCACCCTCGAGTTCCTGGTCGACGCCGCGGGCGACTTCTTCTTCCTCGAGCTCAACGCCCGGCTGCAGGTGGAGCACCCGGTCACCGAGCTCGTGACCGGCCTCGACCTGGTCGCCGAGCAGCTCCACGTGGCCGCGGGCGGTCTGCTCTCGCGCACCGGCGTGGCCGAGGCGACCGGGCACGCCATCGAGTGCCGCATCAACGCGGAGGACCCCTCGCGCGACTTCCGTCCCGGGGCGGGGCGGCTCGACGACTACCGCATCGCGCAGGGCCCGGGGATCCGCGTCAACACCCACTGCGAGCCGGGCGAGAACATCCCGCCCCACTACGACAGCCTGCTGGGCAAGCTGTGCGTCTGGGCCGCCGACCGCCCCCGGGCGATCGCGCGCCTGCGCCGCGCCCTGCACGAGACCTCGGTGACCGGCATCCCGACCACCCTGCCCCTGCTCAACGAGATCGCCCACGACGCGCCCTTCGTCGAGGGGCGGTACACCACGTCCTACCTCACCGACCGCGAGGCGTTCCTGCCGACGCTCCGGGCCGCCGCGCAGTCGTCGTGACGGCCGCGCAGGCGCGCGAGGGGGGCCGCCGGGCGGCCCGGCGCCAGGCGGTGTTCCTGCTCTACCAGCACGATGTGACCGGGCTCGGGCTCGACGAGCTCGAGCGCAACGCCGAGCGCGACGGCACGCCGGTCAACCCCTTCGCCCGCGCCCTGATGGAGGGGGTCGCGGCCGACCCGGTCTCGCTCGACGAGCTGATCACGGGCGCCGCCGAGGGCTGGACGGCCGAGCGGCTGGCGCCGCTCGAGCGCAACATCCTGCGGGTCGCCATCCACGAGATCCTCGACTGGCCCGACATCCCCGCGGCCGTGTCGATCAACGAGGCCGTCGACCTCGCCAAGCGGTACTGCCAGACGGACGCGCCCGGCCTCGTGAACGGCATCCTGGGGCGCATCGTCGCCGAGCAGCCGGAGGGCGCGTCGTGAGCGCCGACGAGGTCGCCGCGCTGCGGGCGGCGGCCGCCCGGCTCGAGGAGGTCGCCGCCCGGCTGCGCGAGGGCGACGCGGGGCCGCAGGAGCTGCGCGCCCTCGCCGACGAGGCGCTGGCGCTCGGCGCCGAGATCACCGAGCGCGTCCCGCGCACGCTCCGCCCCGATGGAGGCGACTGAGCCATGGCCCGCGCCGACGACCTCCTCGACCCGCGCGTCCAGGTGATGGTGCTGCCGCCCAACGAGCCGACGGCGGCGGGGCACGAGGAGCTGCAGGGGGTCGGCAGCGGCGACGACCGGCCGCCCATGGCCGACCTGGCCGAGCGCCCCTGGCTCACCCAGGGGGGCGCCGCGCGGGGCGCCGAGCTCGAGACGCTCGGCCTGTCGCTCTACGCCGGCCACGCCGAGCTGTCGATGGTCAACGTGCCGACGGCGTTCATCGAGAGCGGGGTGCGCCTGCTGAAGGAGCTCGGCACCTACGTGCTGACCGGCGGCGTGCTCGAGGACGGCGACATCATGCAGCTGCGCCACGACCTGCCGTACCTCGTCGGGGTCCACGCGGTGGGCGACGCGGACGCCCCGGACGCGGCGCTGCGGGTGGTGCTGCTCGCCTGAGCGCCCCGGACCCCGGCGGCTGCGGACGCCGGACGCCCCGTCGCGGCCTCAGCCGATCGGATGCGCCGCGACGAAGGCCGGGTGGGTGATCAGGGTGTCGCGCAGGGCCTCGAGCGACGGAGCGGGGGAGAGGTCGAGCCCGGTCAGGGTCGTGCGGTGCAGCACGGGGGCGAGCGCGAAGTCGGCGAGCGTCAGGCGGCCGAGCACCGCGCCGGCGGGGCTCACCAGCGCGTCGAGCAGCTCGAGCGTGGGCGCGAGCGCCTCGGCGGCGCGGGCCGCGGCCTCGGCGTCCGGGGGCGCGGCGCCGAAGCCGGCGTCGCGCACGTAGCCCAGGGCCGCGACCTCGTGACGGAAGAACGCCGCGCGGAGGCCGGTGTGGAAGCGGTCGAGGAACTCGTCGACGCGCGCCCGCTCGAAGAGGTCGGAGGGCAGCAGGTCGTGGCGCGACCGCCGGCCGGCGAGGTAGCGCAGGATCGCGTGCGACTCGCTCAGCACGAAGCCGTCGTCGTCGAGCGTCGGGATGCCGCCCACCGGGTTGAGCGCCATGTACCCCTCGGGCCGGGGGCGGGCCATGTCGACGACCCGGCGCTCGTACGGGAGCCCCAGCTCGGCAAGCAGGAAGCGCACCTTGAGGGCGTTCGACGAGCGCGGGTTGTCGTAGAGGACGAGGCCGGGCATCAGCGACCTGACGATAGTCCCCCGGAGCCCTCGGGGGTGACCCCGGACACCCGGGGTGCTCTAAGATCGGGCGGATGGGAGACACATCAATGCGCTTCCCCCTGATCACCGGGCTCGCGGCCCCCAACGACATCCGTGCCATGAGCGACGCCCAGCGTGAGGCGCTCGCGGCCGAGATGCGCGAGGCGATCATCGACACCGTGTCGCAGACCGGCGGCCACCTGGGCGCGAGCCTCGGCACGGTCGAGCTGACGGTCGCGCTGCACGCCGAGCTCGAGTCGCCCCGCGACCGGATCGTCTGGGACGTCGGTCACCAGGCCTACGGCCACAAGCTCCTCACGGGCCGTCTCGACGGATTCTGCACGCTCCGCCAGCACGGCGGCATCAGCGGCTTCCTGCGGAGGGTCGAGAGCGAGCACGACGTGATGGGCGCGGGCCACGCGAGCACGTCGATCAGCTACGCCACCGGCCTCGCCGAGGCCGAGCGCCACGCGCGGCGCGGCAGCCGCGCCGTCTGCGTCATCGGCGACGGCGCCCTGACCGGGGGCATGGCCTACGAGGGCCTCAACCAGGCCGGCGCCCTCGGGCTCGCCGATCACGGTGATCCTCAACGACAACGGCATGAGCATCTCCGAGAACGTGGGGGCGCTCTCCAAGCTGTTCCAGCGCGTGCGGGTCGATCCGACCCTCACGCGCGTGCGCGAGGAGCTCGAGCGCGGGCTCGCGAGGCTGCCGGGCGCCAGCGAGATCGGCGGCCACATCCGCGACGCCACCAAGTCGCTCTGGTTCGTCCCCGGCGCCCTGTTCGAGGCGCTCGGCTTCGCCTACATGGGGCCGATCGACGGCCACGACATCGAGGGGGTGCGGCGCGCGCTGCGCACCACGCTCGAGATGAACCGGCCGGTCGTGCTGCACGTCAAGACGGTCAAGGGCCGCGGCTACGCCCCGGCCGAGGCCGACGGCGAGGCCATGCACGGCGCGACCCCGTTCGTGATCGAGAGCGGCAAGGCCGCCGGCAAGAAGGCGCCGGGCCCGCCCAACTACACCGAGGTCTTCGGGCACGCGCTCGTGGCCGAGGCCGAGCGCGACCCGCGCGTCGTGGGCATCACCGCGGCCATGCTCAAGGGCACCGGGATGCAGCACATGATGGCGCGGTTCCCCGAGCGCACGTACGACGTCGGCATCGCCGAGCAGCACGCGGTGGTCTTCGCCTGCGGCCTCGCGATCGCCGGCTACCGGCCGGTGTGCGCGATCTACTCGACGTTCCTGCAGCGGGCGTTCGACCCGATCGTGCACGACGTGGCGATCCAGGAGCTGCCGGTCGTCTTCGCGATCGACCGCGGCGGCCTCGTCGGCGACGACGGCCCGACCCACCACGGCGTCTTCGACCTGGCCTACCTGCGCGCCATCCCCGGCATGACGGTGATGGCGCCGATGGACGAGGCCGAGCTGGTGGCGATGCTGCACACCGCGCTGCGGATGGATGGACCGGTCGCGCTGCGCTACCCGCGCGGCGCCGGTCTCGGGGTGCCCGTGCCCGAGCGGCCCGAGCCGGTCGAGATCGGCCGGGGCGTCGTGCTCGAGGCGGGCGAGCGGGTCGCGCTGATCGGCTACGGCCACGGCGGCGTCACTGGCCGCGGCGGCCGCCGACCTGGTCGCCGACGGTATCGGCACGCGTCCGACGGTCGTCAACGCCCGCTTCTGCAAGCCGATCGACGCCGCCCTCATCCGCCAGCTCGCCGAGCGCCACGAGCTGCTCGTGACGATCGAGGACCACGCGACCCTCGCGGGCTTCGGCAGCGCCGTGCTGGAGGTGCTCGAGGACACCCCCGCCCGGGTGCTGCGCCTCGGCATCCCCGACCGCTTCATCGACCACGGCAAGCGCGAGCTGCTGCTCGAGGACGCCGGCCTCACCGCTCCGCAGATCGCGGCGCGCACCATCCGCGCCGTCGGGTCGCGCACGCGGATGCTGGTCGCCGAGGGCTGATCCGCCGGCGCGCCGACGCCGCCCGCGCCGCCCCGCCGCTCGGCCGGGGCGTCGGCACGGTCCGCGGCCGGGGCTATCATCCCGCCCGCATGCCTCGCTCACGACTCGACGTCGCGCTGGTGGAGCGGGGACTCTTCCCGAACCGCTCGCGTGCCCAGGCCGCGGTGATGGCCGGACGCGTGAGGGTCGACGGCCGGCCGGTGGACAAGCCGGGCACCGGGGTCGCGCCGGGCGCGAGCCTCGAGGTCGCCGAGGGGACGGAGTTCGTCTCCCGGGGCGGCGTCAAGCTGGCGAGCGCCCTCGACGCGCTGCGCGTGGACGTCGCCGGGTCCCGCGCGCTCGACCTCGGCGCGTCGACCGGCGGGTTCACCGACTGCCTGCTGCGCCGCGGCGCCGAGCGCGTGATCGCGCTCGACGTCGGCTACGGCCAGCTCGCCTGGGCCCTGCGCCAGGACCCGCGCGTGCACGTGATGGAGCGCACCAACGCCCGCTATCTGTCCGCCGGGCGACCTGCCCGTACGCGCCGGACCTGGTGACCTGTGACCTCTCGTTCATCTCGATCGGCACGGTCTGGGGGGCGGTGGTGCCCTGCCTGGCGCGCGGCTGGCGTGCCATGGTGATGGTCAAGCCGCAGTTCGAGGTCGGACGCGAGCGGGTCGGCTCGGGCGGGGTGGTGCGCGACGAGGCCGCCCGGGAGGATGCGGTGCGCGGCGTGGTCGAGGTCATCGAGGATCTGGGGGGGCGAGTGACGGGTACGGCCGACGCCGGGCTGCCGGGGCCGAAGGGCAATCGCGAGGTCTTCGTGCACGCGGTCGACGCGGCGGTGGCCGGATGAGCCGGGGCGACCCCCTGGGCAGCGGCGTCCCCATCTCGATCGAGGCCGCGGTGCCGGTCAAGCGGGTGCTGCTGCTCACGCACCGCGAGCCGAGCGTGACGACGTCGTCGCTGCCGGCGGTGCTGTCGATCCTCTCGGACGCGGGCGTGCAGGTGCTCGTGCCGGCCGGCGAGGTGGTCAAGCACCGCGTCGCTGGCGCCCTACTCGTCCGGCGACGGCATGCGCATGCGGCCCGGCGGCGAGGACCTGATCCTCGTGCTCGGCGGAGACGGCAGCATCCTGCGCGCCCTGGCGCGCGAGGCCGGCTCGGGCGCACCGGTGATCGGCGTCAACTTCGGGCGGGTCGGGTTCCTCGCGTCGATCGAGCGCGAGACCCTCGAGCGCGACCTGCGGAGGGCCATCGCCGGCGAGTACGTCGTGCTCGGGCCTGCCCTCGCTGCGCGCGGAGTGGGCCGACGGCGAGGTCGAGGCGGTCAACGACCTGGCGCTGTTCCGCAGCGGCGAGTCGCGCATCGCCGACCTCACCTACGCGGTCGACGAGGAGCTGGTGGCGACGGTGCGCTGCGACGGGGTCATCCTGAGCACGCCCGTGGGCTCGACGGCCTACAACCTCGCCGCGGGCGGGCCCACGGTGTCGTGGCGCGTGCGCTGCTTCGTGCTGTCGTTCATCGCCCTCCACCACCTCGACAGCCGCCCGCTCGTGATCGGCGCCGAGGAGACCCTCACCGTCACCAACAGCGCGCTGGTGGGCGACGTCGACGTGCAGGCCGACGGCCAGCACATCGGCGCGCTCCGGCCCGGGCCGCTCGATCACGGTCGGCCTCGGCGGGTCCGAGGTCCATCTGGCGACGTTCCCCGAGGCGTCCTTCTTCCGGCGCTACCGGGAGAAGTTCGGCCGGTCATGATCCGTGCGCTCGAGGTGCGCGACCTCGTCGTGATCGAGCGCGCCGAGCTGGCCCCGCCCCCGGGCCTCACCGCCATCACGGGTGAGACCGGGGCCGGCAAGACGGTGCTCGCCCAGGCCCTCGGCCTGCTGGCGGGCGCGCCGGCCGACGCGGGGTCGGTCCGACCGGGGGCGCGTCACGCCCTCGTGCAGGCGACCCTCGCGCTGCCCCCCGGCTTCTGGGACCGGCTCGACGAGGACGACCCGGCGCGGGCGCTGCGCGAGCTCGCCGAGAACGAGGACGAGGTCGTGATCGCGCGCCGGGTGCCCGCCGAGGGGCGCGCCCGGGCGCTGGTCGACGGCCAGGCCGCCCCGCGCGAGGCCGTCGCCGCCCTCGCCCGGGCGCTCGTGAGGTTCTCGGCGCAGCACGAGCACCGGCGCCTGGTGAGCCCGGCCAGTCAGATGGCCGTGCTGGATGCGTTCGCGGGCGCGGGGGCCGTCGCCGGGGCGGAGCGCCTCGGGGCGCTGCGCCGTCGGCTCGTCGGGCGTCGACCGGGCCCTCGCCGCGGCCCGGGGCCGCCGCGAGAGCGCCGAGCGGGAGCGGGCGGAGCTCGAGGAGCTGATCGCCGCGGTCGACGAGGTCGCCCCCGACATCGCCGAGGAGGACGACCTGCGCGCCGAGCGCGCCCGGCTGATGCACGCCGAGGGCCTGGCGGCGGCCGCCTCGCCTCGCGGCCGAGGCCCTGTCGCCGAGCGACGGCGAGGGCGGCGCGATCGAGGCCGTGGGCGGGGCGCTGGCCGCGCTCGCCGCCATGATCGCCGTCGACCCCGGCCTCGCGCCGCGCGCACGCCGACCTCGCGTCGGCCGAGGCCTCGCTGCAGGAGGCCGGCCTGTCGCTGCGGGCGTACCTCCAGGACATCGACGCGGAGCCCGGCCGGCTGGCGATGGTCGAGGAGCGGCTCGAGGCCTACTCCCGCCTCGACCGCCGGTACGGACCGGGCACCGCCCAGGTGCTGGCGCGCGCCGGCGAGGCCCGCGAGGCGCTGCGCGGGCTCGACGAGGGAGCGGGGGCGGTGCTCGCGCTCGCCCAGGAGCACGAGGCGGTGCTCGGGGAGGCGATCGACGTCGCCATCGCCCTGCGGGCCGCGCGCGCCGAGGCCGCCCCGCGCCTGGCCGATGCCGTCCGGGCGCAGCTCGCCGATCTCGCCATGCCCCGCGCCGAGCTGCGGGTGGAGCTGATCGAGGACGACGCCGACCCGCCCGCCGACTCGTGCGTCATCTGGCTGCGGGCCAATCCCGGACTGCCCGAGGCGCCGCTCGCCGCGACGGCCTCGGGCGGTGAGCTGTCGCGCGTCCTGCTGGCGCTGCACGGCATCGCCGCCGCGGGCGACACGGCCGCCTGGGTGCTCGACGAGGTGGATGCCGGCATCGGCGGCGTCACGGCGACGGCGGTGGCCTCCCGTCTGCGCGCGTTCGCGAGCGGACGGCAGGTGATCGTCATCACGCACCTGCCGCAGGTCGCGGCGATGGCCGACGCCCACTACCGGCTCGTCAAGGGACTCGACGACGACGGGCGCGCCACGACGCGCATCGAGCCGGTCGAGGGCGACGCGCTGGTGGCCGAGCTCTGCCGCATGCTCGGATCGGCCCCCGGCGACGCGGGCGCGCGCCGGCACGCGGAGGAGCTGCTCGCCCGCCGCGCCGGCTGATCGCGCTCCGCCCCGGGCGGGGCCTCGGTCGCACCAGGTGAACCCGGCGTGGCGCCGGGGCGAGTGGCGGACATAGCCTCGCGTCGAGGCGGGTCATGGGCGCCCGCCCGAACCGGGGGGTGCACGATGACGACGACGGACGTGTTCGCGGTGGACGGGAGGACCGCGGTGATCACGGGGGCCTCGTCGGGCCTCGGGGTGGTGTTCGCGCGCGCCCTCGCCGAGCGCGGGGCCAACGTCGTGCTGGCCGCGCGCCGGGCCGATCGCATCCGCCGGCTGGCCGGGGAGATCGCCGAGGACGGCGGGGCGGCGCTCGCCGTCCCGTGCGACGTGACCGATCCCGACGGGGTCGAGGGACTGCTCGACGCCGCGGCCGCGCGCTTCGGGCGGGTGGACGTGATGGTGAACAACGCCGGCACCGCGGGCGACGGGGGACCGGTGCCCGAGCGGCTGCCGCACGCGATGTTCGAGGAGACGGTGCGGGTGAACCTGCTGGGCGTCTGGTACGGCTGCCGGGGCGCGGGCGCGCGCATGCTGGCCGACGGCGCGGGCGGGTCGATCGTCAACGTCTCGTCGGTGCTCGGGACCGGGGCGCAGCAGAACTACCCGCCCGCGTACCAGGCGACCAAGGCCGCGGTCATCAACCTGACCCGCACGCTGGCGTTGAGCTGGGGCGATCGCGGGGTGCGCGTCAACGCGCTCGCCCCGGGGTGGTTCCCGAGCGAGATGACGGAGCCCTACTTCTCGATGCCGCCCTTCCTGCGGACGATCTTGGACCAGCAGCCATCGGGCAGGCTCGGCGATCCGCAGGAGCTCGTCGGGCCCATCTTGTTCCTGGCGTCGGACGCCTCGAGCTACGTGAGCGGCACCACCCTGGTCGTCGACGGCGGCATGTCGGCGTCGTACGGGGCCGCACGCCACTCGGCCGAGCTCGAGGAGACGCTGGCCGAGGTGATCCCGGAGGGGCTGGGCCGGCGGATCCGCGCGACGGCGTAGGCGGTGCGCGCCGCGGGGGCGTGACGCCTCGTCATGCCCTCCGCCCGGGCCGCTAAGGTGGGGGCCGTCCGCAGGGCGATGGGAGGACCACGTGGCCGACACGCCGGTGAAGTACGTCTTCGTGACCGGGGGGGTGGTCTCCGGGCTCGGCAAGGGGATCTCCGCAGCATCCCTCGGCACGTTGCTGAAGGCCCGCGGCATCCGCGTGTCGCTGCAGAAGTGCGACCCCTACCTCAACGTGGATCCGGGCACCATGAGCCCCTTCCAGCACGGCGAGGTCTTCGTCACCGAGGACGGGGCCGAGACCGACCTCGACCTCGGGCACTACGAGCGCTTCACCGACGAGATGCTCTCGCGCATCTCCAACGTGACCACGGGCGCGGTCTACGACCAGGTGATCAAGAAGGAGCGCCGCGGCGACTTCCTCGGCGCGACGATCCAGGTGATCCCGCACGTCACCGACGAGATCAAGGCGCGCATCCGCCAGGCGGCGGCCAGCAGCAACGCCGAGGTGGTGATCATCGAGATCGGCGGCACGGTCGGCGACATCGAGTCGCTCCCGTTCCTCGAGGCGATCCGGCAGTTCCGCAACGACGTCGGCCGCGAGCACGTCTGCTTCGTGCACGTCACCCTCGTGCCGTACCTCGACGCGTCGGGCGAGCTCAAGAGCAAGACGACCCAGCACTCGGTCAACGAGCTGCGGCGCATCGGCATCGAGCCCGACGTCCTCGTGCTGCGCTCGAACCGGCCGATCACCGACGACATCCGCCAGAAGATCGCCCTCTACGGCGGCATCCCGACGCAGGCCGTGATCTCGGCCGTCAACGCGGGCGACATCTACGAGGTGCCGCTCAACCTCGAGGCCGAGGGCTTCGCCCGCGTGGTCTGCCAGCGCCTCGGGCGCCCGGCCCCGTCTCCCGACCTGACCGACTGGCGCACCCTCGTCGAGCGCATCCACGCGTGCGAGGGGCGGGTGCGCATCGCGCTCGTCGGCAAGTACGTGCAGCTGCACGACGCCTACCTGTCGGTCGCCGAGGCGCTCAAGCACGCGGCCATCCACCACGGCATCGAGCTCGAGATCGACTGGGTCAACGCCGAGGCGCCCGACCTCGACGAACTGCTGCGCCGGGCCGACGGCATCCTGGTGCCGGGCGGCTTCGGCGGACGCGGCATCGAGGGCAAGATCGCGGCCACGCGGTACGCCCGCGAGGGCCGCGTGCCGTTCCTCGGCATCTGCCTCGGGATGCAGGTGGCGGTGATCGAGTACGCACGGCACGTCTGCGCGATGGACGGCGCCAACTCGAGCGAGTTCGATCCCGAGACGCCGTACCCCGTCATCGACCTCCTCCCCGAGCAGCGGGCGATCGAGGAGCGCGGCGGCACGATGCGCCTCGGCGCCGACCCGGTGCACCTGGCCGAGGGCACGCGTGCGCGCGCGGCCTACGGCGACCAGGCCGTCATCTACGAGCGCCACCGCCACCGCTACGAGGTCAACCCCTCGATGCGCGACGAGATCGAGCGCGCCGGCCTCGTGATGAGCGGCCGCTCGCCCAACGGACGGCTCGTCGAGGTCGTCGAGCTCCCCGACCACCCGTGGTTCTGCGCCTCGCAGTTCCACCCCGAGTTCAAGAGCCGCCCGACCCGGCCCCAGCCGCTGTTCCGCGAGTTCGTGGGGGCCGCCGCCGAGCGCGCCCGCGCCCTCTCGGCGGACGCGCGGACGCCCGCCTCGCTCGGCGGGTGAGCCCCGAGGAGCTCGCGGAGCTGCCACCGGTGGCGCGCCTGATGGTGCGCCTGTGCGAGATCCCCTCCCCGTCGCGACAGGAGGCGGCCGTCGCCGAGGTCGTGCGGGCCGAGCTGCGCGCGCTCGGGGCCGAGGTGCACGAGGACGGGGCGGCGGCGAGCCTGCCGGCCGGCTGCGGCAACATCGTCGGGCGCTTCCCGGCCACGGCCCCCGGCACCCCGGTGATGTTCGCCGCCCACCTCGACACCGTGCCGGTGACCGGCCCGATCGAGGTCCGGCTCGACGAGGGTGTGCTCTCGAACCGCCACGAGGCGATCCTCGGCGGCGACGACAAGTCGGCCGTCGCCGTCATCCTCGAGGCGATGCGGCGCGTGGTCGACGAAGAGCGGCCCCACGCCGGGGTCGAGCTCGTCTTCACCCCCTGCGAGGAGATCGGGCTGCGTGGCGCCCACGCGTTCGATCCGGCGCCCCTCGTCGCCCGCATGGGGTTCGTCTACGACCACACCGGCCCGGTCGGCGACGTGGTCACATCGGCGCCCAGCCTGCACCGCATCACCGCGACCTTCGTCGGGCGCAGCGCCCACGCCGGCATCGCGCCCGAGAGCGGCCGGAGCGCCGTGCTCGCCGCGGCCAAGGCGATCGCGCGCATGCCGCTCGGGCGGATCGACGCCGAGACCACGGCCAACATCGGCACGATCGCGGGAGGCACGGCGACCAACGTGATCGCCGAGCGGTGCACGGTGACGGCCGAGGCGCGCAGCCGCGACGAGCGCTCCCTCGCCGTGCAGCTCACCGCGATGCTCGACGCGCTGACGTGGGCCGCGAGCGAGTGCGAGGTCGACCTCGAGACGCACGTCGAGAAGGAGTTCACGGCCTACCGGCTCGGCGCGAGCGCCCCCCAGGTCGCCCTGGCGGTCGGCGTGCTGCAGGCGCTCGGCCTGCCCGGGCGGCTCGTGGCGAGCGGGGGCGGCTCGGACGTCAACGCCTTCATCCTCAACGGCTTCCCGGCGGTCAACCTCTGCAACGGGATGGCCGACGTCCACACGCCCGACGAGAGCATCGCCGTGGCCAGCCTGGAGTCGATGCTCGACGTGACGCTCGGGATCATCGAGGCGGCGCGGGCGACGTGAGCGGCCGGCCCGAGCTCGGCCCGCCGATCCGCACCCGCAGGCTGCACGAGGGCGTCATCGTCAACCTGCGCTCGTCGGACTACCGGCGCCCCGACGGCTCGGTGGTCACCCGCGAGGTGATGGACCACCCCGGTGCGGTCGTCATGGTGCCGGTCGAGGACGCGCACGTCCTGCTGGTGCGCCAGCCGCGCGAGGCGGTGGAGCGGTTCACCCTCGAGCTCCCGGCGGGGAAGCTCGACCACCCGGGCGAGGAGCCGCTCGAGTGCGCCCGGCGGGAGCTCGCCGAGGAGGTCGGACGTGCGGCCGCGACCTGGCGCGACGTCGGGGGGTTCTGGACCGCCCCGGCGATCCTCACCGAGTTCATCCACTGCTTCATCGCCACCGACCTGACGCCCGCCGAGGGCGTCAGCGCCGACGAGGACGAGATGATCGAGGTGGTCTCCTGGCCGCTGGCCGATCTCGGTGCGCTGATCGACCGGGTGCAGGACGCGAAGACGCTGATCGGGCTGCTGCGGCTCGAACGGGAGCTGCGCGCGGGCTGACCCCGGGGGGCGCGCCCGCCGGACCGGGCCCCCGGGGGCCCGGTCCGGCAGGCGCCGGTCGCTCAGCCCTCGAGCGTGGCCTCGACCGTGATCTCGGGCACCGCGGCGAGCGCACGGGAGACAGGGCAGCCCGTCTTCGCGGCCTGCACGTGCTCCTGGAAGGTCGCGTCGTCGAGACCCGGCACCCGACCGACGGTGGTGAGGGCGATCTTCACGATCCCCGTCCCCTGGTCGGTCTTGCCGAGGCTGATCACCGCCTCGGTGCGGACCGACTCGGGGGTCAACCCGGCCTGCGCGAGGGTGTTGGAGAGCGCCATCGAGAAGCAGGCGGCGTGCGCCGCGGCGATGAGCTGCTCGGGGTTGGCCCCCGGCCCGTCCTCGAAGCGGGTGTGGAACGAGTAGTCGCCATTGATGCCCGTGTCGCCGGCGGTGAACGTGCCCTTCCCGCCCTTCAGGTCGCCCTGCCACTCGGCGTTGCCTCTCGCAGCCATATGCGTCTCCTCGTCGATGCGATTCGTTGTCGACGCAGTCTGCCCGGTTGCGCCGCGCGAGGCCGTCCGGGGTGCCCGGTAGCCTCCCGCGCCCGTGTCCACCGCCCCCGGCTATCCGCGCTGGCAGTCGGCACCGCCCACGGCGCCCCACATCGAGGCCCAGAAGGCGGCGCGCGACGCCCGCTCCCCGCGCGACCCGCTGGCGGCCGAGCCCTCGCGGCGGCGGGTCTACGCGCTGCGGCCGCCCGCCATCGCCGCGCCCGGGGCGTCCGAGCGGCTGCGGGCGATGCTCGACCCCGAGCAGCTCGCGGCGGTCGAGGGGGCGCGCGGCCGAGCGCTCGTGCTGGCGTCGGCCGGCTCCGGCAAGACCCGCACGATCGTCGCCACGGTCGCCCACCTCATCGAGACCGGGGTCCCGCCCGAGGAGATCCTGCTCGTCACCTTCACCCGGCGGGCGGCGCGCGAGATGACCGATCGCGCCGAGCGGCTGGCGGGTGCCGACCTGTCGCGCATGACCGCCGGCACGTTCCACTCGGTCTGCCGGCGCATCCTCCACCGGTACGGCCCCCTGGTGGGCGTCCCGTCGTCGTTCTCGATCCTCGACGCCGAGGATCAGGGCCAGGTCGCGGCGATGGCCCGTGACGCCGTGATGGAGGGCAGGGAGGAGCGCCCCTCGCTGCCGAAGCCCCAGGCCATCGTCGGCTGGGCGTCGCTCGCCGCCGAGAGCGGCCGGGGGGTCGGCGAGGTCGTGCTCGCCGCGAACCCGCGTCTCGGCGACCGCATCGCGATCATCGAGGCGATCGCCGAGGGGTACGCCGAGCGCAAGCGGGCGATGGCGGCCCTCGACTACGCCGACCTGCTGGTGCTGGTGGCGCGCCTGCTCGCGGAGCATCCGCGGGTGCGCGCGCGCCTCGCCGCGACGCACCGCTGGGTGCTCGTCGACGAGCTCCACGACGTCAACCCGGTGCAGGCGCGCATCGTCGAGTCGCTGGCGGCCGAGGGGGCCAACCTGATCGCGGTCGCCGACCCCGACCAGTCGATCTACTCCTGGCGCGGCGCCGACCCGGGCGTGGTCACGCGGTTCGCCGACGCGCCCGGCACGCGGGTGTTCCCGCTCCAGACCAACTACCGCTCGACGCCCGAGGTCGTGGCCCTCGCCCAGGCCACCCTGCCGGCGGGCAACCCCTTCGGCAAGCGGCTGCGCGCCCGCCGGCCGGCCTCGGGCGAGGCCCCGGTGATCGCCCACCTCGCGACGGTCCAGGACGAGGCGCGGTTCGTCGTGCAGCGCATCGCCGACCTCATCACCGACGGCCGGGCGCCCGGCGACATCGCGGTGCTCTACCGGGCCCACCACCACTCGGTCGACCTGCAGCTCGCGCTGGCGCAGGCCGGCGTGGAGTTCGAGCTCTTCTCGGGGGCCCGCTTCGTCGAGAGCGCCCACGTGAAGGACGTGATGGCGTTCTGCCGGCTGCGCCACAACCCGCGCGACGAGCTCGCCTGGCACCGCGCCCTGCGGCTGTTCGACCGGGTCGGGGCGGCGACGGCGGCCCGCATCTGGGCGCGCATCGGCACCGAGCCCGACCCCCTCGCGGCCGCCGCCGCCCTGCGTCACGGCGGCGCGGCCGACGCCGGCCTGCGACGGTTCTCGCAGACGATCGCGGCGGTCGCCGCGACCGCGCGCCCCGACGAGATCGTGCTGCACGTGGCGCGTGCCGACTGGTACCGCGACCACCTGCAGCGCGCGTATCCGAACTGGCGCGACCGCGAGGGCGACCTCGCGCGGCTGGCCGAGCTCGCGGCGCGGGCGCCCGGCCTCGACCGCTTCCTCGGCGACCTGCAGCTCGCGGAGCGCCTCGAGGCCGACGAGGACGTCTCGGGCCCGGCGCGGCGCGTCGCGCTGTCGAGCGTCCACCAGGCCAAGGGCCTCGAGTGGCCGGTCGTGTTCGTGCTGCAGGTCGAGCCCGGGTCGTTCCCCTCGGGCTGGGCGGTGAGCGAGGGCAACCTCGACGAGGAGGAGCGGCTGTTCTACGTCGCGGTCACCCGCGCGGCCGACGAGCTCTACCTCTGTCGCCCGATCGCGGCACGACGGCCGTGGGACACCGGGGCCGACGCCGTCGTGCTCAACTCGGGCCAGGGATTCCTCGATCGCGACCTCGCCGGTCTCGTCGAGGAGTGGTCGGTGCGCTGAGTTAGGTTGCGGGGGTGATCGTCTCGCCCCGCGACGGCTCGCTCGTGATGGTGCGTCAGGTCGACCACCAGGAGCAGTGCGCCCTGATGGCCGATGCGTGGGGCAACCCCACGTTCGCGCGCCCCGAGCCGTTCGCCCCGCTGAGGGCCGCGGCCGCCCTGCACGACGAGGGCTGGCGGGCCTGGGAGGACGCCCCCGCCGTCGCCGGCGGTCTCCCGGTCGACTTCCCCGACATCGATCGCGAGACCCACGTCGCCCTCTACCGTGCGTCCATCGCACGGGCGGTCGCCGCCGACCCGCGGACCGGTCTGCTGGTGAGCATGCACGGACAGGGCCTGTACGAGGGTCGCGGCGGGCTCGACCCCGGGCCGCCCCGCCCGCGCACCGCCCAGCGCCCGGCGGTGCGGGAGTTCCTCGTCGAGCAGGATGCGGTGCAGGCCCGTCTGCGGCGCGGGCTCGGGCCGGCGGCCGACGACTGGGAGTGGGCCGCCTACCGGCTGCTCCAGACCTGGGACGCCCTCAGCCTCTACCTCACCTGGCGATCGCTGCCGCAGGGTCGCGACGGGCTGCTGCCGCAGGTGCCGCGCGCCCCCGGCGATGCGGGTGTCGGTCTCCGGCTGCGCCCCGACGGCCCCGAGGCCTGCACCTGCGACCCATGGCCGTTCACGGGCGACCGGGTCGAGTTGCCGGTCCGGCTGAGGGAGATCCCGGCGGTCGCGTACCGCGACGACGGCGAGCTGGCGGCGGCGCTGGCCGCGGCTCCCTGGCGCACCGTCACCCAGGTGGTGCGCCCGGCACGACCGGCGGCGCCGCGCTGAGGCGGTGCCGCCGGTCGTGCGGACGAGGACGGCTCAGTCGTCCTGGTACTTGAAGGACACCGAGAGGCGCGACCGGTACTGGTCGATCGAGCCGTCGTCGTTGATGGTCACGTCCTGCTCGACCACTTCGGCCACCCGCAGGTCGCGGAGGGTCTTGGCCGCCGTGGCGACGGCCGTCGCCGTGGCGTCCTCCCACGAGGACTCGCTGGTGCCGACGATCTCGATGACCTTGTAGACGCTGTTGCCCATACGGGGACCGTCCTTTTCATCCGGATGCTGGGACACGGTGCCCACGAGGGGCTCGTGCTGATTCTCACGATCCGCGGGGCCAGGGGCAACCCCGGATGCCTAAATGCCGATCGCACCCTCGCCGCGCATGCGGTCGAGGGTCAGCGAGATGCGCCCCCGCAGGTTCGCGTCGGCGGGCACGGCCACGCGGCCGCGCTCGGGCGAGCCGAGCAACAGCCCGTCGCCGGCCGTCACCCGCAGCGCGGCATAGGCGCAGCAGAGCGCGTCGAGCACGGCGGCGTCGCGGATGGCCGTCCAGTCGTCGTCGCCGGCGGACGGGGTCCACCCGGCGAGGTCGAGGACGCCCGCCAGCAGATCCCACGCCGCCGCCACGCCCGCCGGGCGCGCGCGCCCGGCTCCCTTGGGCCGGTAGACCGGGGCGCGGACGCCGATCCAGGCGGCCCGGTAGTCGGCCAGGTCGAGCGCCGGTGCGCCGAGCGGGTGGGCGCGCTCCCAGACGATCTGGCGCAGCACGAGGTCGGGGAGGCACTCCGCCAGCAGGCGGCCGGGGCGCTCGAGGGACGGCGCGAGCGAGACGCCGCGGACGCCGCCGGTCACCTGCCGTAGCCGGCGCTCCGTGACCGGGAACGCGGTGACGTCGCACCATGCGAGCACGGTCTCGGCGTCGCGCCGCCCGGCCCCCCCGGGCACCACCAGGGGCGCGTCGACGACGAGGGCCGCGGCGTCGGCGGCCATGAGGGCGACCACCTCGTCGTCGTGGGACGCCTCCTCCAGTGACTGCAGGCGCCCCCGCGCGTCGACCCGCGCCACGACGGAGCGCCGGGGCGAGTCGATCAGGTCGATGTGGGCCACCAGGTGCAGCCCGAGGACGTCGTTCACGCCCCAACGCTACCGGCGCCGGGCCGCGCGCTGGACGACGGGGACCGCCGCCGACTACGCTGCCCCGATGCCCGTTCCCGCGCCGTGCCGCCCCTGGAGGGCCACGTGAGCACGATCCTCCTGCTGATCATCGCGATCCTGGCTCCGTGGGTCGTGCATCTCGCCGCGCCGCGCCAGCGCGCGCTCGCCCTCGTGGGGGTGCTCGCCGTCTTCCTGCTGTACGGCATCTTCGCGGCCAACCCGCTGGTGCGGTGGGAGATGTGGGCCGGCCTCGCGGCCGGGGTGCTCACCGTGCTGTTCCTCGTCGGCGGCATCGGCGGGGGCGGCGGCGGCCGCTCGCGTCCTCCGCGGGCGCGTCGCGCCCGTCCGGGCGGCTACGACGAGGGCAACGAGCCCACCGGCGAGATCTGACGGTCCGGGGGTCGCGGCCCCCGGGCGATCAGGGGTCGGCCGGGTCCAGGTGCTCGCTGATCAGGCGGCCGGCGCGCTCGGGCTCCTCGAGCAGGATCAGCCCGCGCCGGAGGAAGCGCACGCCCGCCGACCGCTCGCCCTGGGCGAGCAGGCCGATGCCGAGCGGCAGGAAGGCGTCGGCGTAGCGGGGGTCGAGGCCCACGGCGCGCCGTCCCTCGGCGACCGCGTCGGCGGTGCGGTCGAGACCGAGCAGCGCGTACGCCCGGAAGCCGGCGGCGCCCGGATCGGCGGGGTCGAGCCGGCCGGCGGCGCGGAACGCGACCGCCGACAGGGCCGTCTTGTCGAGCTCCTGGTACGCGAGCCCGCGACCGAACTCGGCGGCCGCCATGCCGGGATCGCGCCGCCGTGCGCGGTTGTAGGCCCCCAGCGCCTGCTTCCACCGCGAGTCCGCGCGGAGGATCTCGGCCTGCACGAGCTGGCCCGGGGCGCTCGCGCGCCAACTGGTGGGCCAGCCGGTGACGAGGGCGCGCGCGGCGCGCGGCTCCCCCGACTCCACGAGCTGGCGGGCGCGGGCCACGGCGTAGGCGATGTTCTTCGGGTCGCGCCGGGTCGCGACCGCGAGCGCGGGTGCGTAGTCGGGGGCGGCCTCCCAGTCGGGGCGGGCCGTCAGGGTGACCGAGAGGGGGGCGCCGGCGCGCACGAGCTCGACGGCGACGTCCTTCTCCGCGGGCAGCGCGCGCAGGGCGGCGGTCCACGCGCCGGGGGTCGCGACGGCGTGCCCGTCGATCGAGGTGATGACGTCGCCCCGGCGGATGCCGGCCTGCGCCACCGCGCCCTTCGGCGCGACCACGGCGACGAGCTGGCCGGGCGCGCCCGTGCCCGCCTGGCGCCGGAAGGTCCTCCAGAGCGGGATCGTGTAGGCCGTGAAGAGACCGCGGGGCGTCGTGAGGCGCAGCCGGAAGGGCGCCTCCACGGCGGGCGACACGCGCCCCTGGTCGTCGGTGGCCTGGATGCGGAGGCGGTAGGCGCCCTTCAGCAGCTGGAAGTTGCCGCTGTCGATGGCCTCGACCCGCAGGTAGGAGCGGCCCGCCGCGCGCGCCGTCGCGTCGGTGCTGGTGCGCGCCACCGAGCCGTCCTTCGCCCTCAGCACCTGCACGGTCAGGCGGGCGGGCGTCGCGAGCCGCACCCCGACCAGGAATCGCGCGTGCCCCTGCTGGGCGGTGACGACCTTCGGCAGGCGCAGCGAGTCGAGGCTCGGGGCCGCGACCGGCGCGGGGGCCGTGGCCGGAGGCGCGGCCGGCGCCTGCGCGAGCGCCACGGCGGGCCCGAGGCCGAGCAGAGACAGCGCCAGCGCGGTGGTGGTCCCCCTCGGCACGGGCGGCAGCCTACCAGCGCATCGCGCGGCCACCACCGGGGCCCGGTCCCCCCGTCCGGAGCGGGAGTAGAGTGCCGCGCGATCATGGCCGCCCCACTCGCCCCCGTCCAGGTGCTCGAGCGGAGCCGGCGCGGTGAGCCGGTCGATGCGGACAGCGTCGAGGCCTTCGTCCGCTCCTGGCTCGGCGGCGACTCGCCGGACGCCCTCATGTCGGCGTGGTGCATGGCCGCCTGCCTGCGGGGGATGGAGCCCGAGCACGCCGAGGCGATGGCACGGGCGCTGATCGCCTCCGGCGACCGGCTCGAGCTCGCGTCGCTGGGACCGGCCGGCGACCTCGGCTCGACGGGCGCGGTGGGCGACAGCGTCCCGCTGGTGGCCGCGCCCCTCGCCGCGGCGCTCGGCGTGAGGGTGGCGGCGACCGGCGACCGCGGGCTCGGTCACCTCGTGGGGCTGATCGACAAGCTCGAGGCGATCCCCGGGTACGAGGCCGACCTGTCGCTCGCCGAGTTCGTGCGCCAGGTGCGCGACGTCGGCATCGCCGTGGTGCTGGCGCCCGACCGCCTCGCGCCCGGCGTGCGGCGCCTGGCGGCCCTGCGCGACGCCACCGGCACCGTGACCGCCGTCGGCCTCGTCGCGGCGTCGCTCGCCGCCTCGCGGCTGGCGGGCGGCGCGCCGGCGCTGGCCCTGCAGGTCGGCGCCGGCGGCGGCGGTCCGCTCGGCGGCCCCGAGGCCGCCGACGAGGCGGTGCGCCTCGTGGAGCGCATCGCCGCGCCGTGGGCACGCGACGTGCGCTGGACCGTGGCCGACGTCGACCAGCCGCTCGGGCGCGCGATCGGGACCGCGCTCGAGGTGGCCGAGGCCGGCCGGGTGCTGTGCGGGGAGGGGCCCGACGACATCCGGGACCTTGCGGTGCGGATGGCGGGCGACCTGGCCGAGGCGGCGGCGGTCGTGCCCGCGGGAGAGGGTCGGCAGCGCGCGACCGCCGCCCTCGCGGACGGATCGGCCCTGGCGGCCGCCGAGCGCTGGGTCGAGGCGCACGGGGGCGACCCGGGGGTCTGGAGCGACCCGGACGCCCTGCCGGTCGCGCCCCTGCGCATCGACGTCGAGTCGCCCCGCTCCGGGGCGATCCACGGCGCCGACGCCCGGGCCCTCGGCGAGGCCGCCCGGTGGCTCGGCGCCGGCCGCCTGCACGCGTCGCAGTCGATCGACCCGGTGGCCGGTCTGGAGGTCCTGGTGAAGGTGGGGGACACGGTCGAGGAGGGCCGGCCGCTCGCCGTGGTCCACGCCCGCGACGACGGCGCCGGCGCGCACGCCCGCGACATGATCGAGGCCGCCTTCACGATCGGCGCCCCTCCCGCCGCCCCGCGCCCCCCCGTGATCGGGGAGGGGAGGAGCGGTGCCTGAGCTGCCCGAGGTCGAGACGATCCGTGCGCAGCTCGCCGCGCGCATCCCCGGCCGCGCCTTCGCGCACGTCGAGGTGCACGACCCGAAGCTGGTGGCGCCCGAGACGCCCGAGGGCTTCGCCGCCCAGGTCGCCGGCCGCCGCGTCGCCGGCCTCGACCGTCGCGGCAAGTACCTGCTCATCGACCTCGACGAGCAGGACACCCTCGCCGTGCACCTGCGCATGACCGGGAGGCTGCACTGGCGCGCGCCGGGCGACGAGGGCGAGCCCGAGCGCTTCCTGCGCGCCCGCTTCCACCTCGACGACGGCAGCACGCTCACCTTCGGCGACATGCGCCGGTTCGGCCGCGCCTGGATCGTCCCCGGCACGCCGGCCGAGCGTGAGGGGTACTGGACCGCGCGGGTGGGGGTCGAGCCGCTGACGGCCCGGTTCACCGCGCGCGTGCTCGAGGGCCTGCTCGAGGGCCGACGCGGGCCGATCAAGGCCGTGCTGCTCAACCAGGCCCTGGTGGCCGGCCTCGGCAACATGTACGTCGACGAGGCCCTCTTCGGGGCCCGCATCCACCCCGAGCGCGCCGCCGGCACGCTCGGCGCCGACGAGATCCGGCGCCTGCACCGCGCCATCCGCGACCGGCTGGCCGCCGCCGTCGCGGCGGGGGGCGCCTCGATCGACAGCTACCGCGACGGGCTGGGCGAGAAGGGCGGCATGCAGGACCTGCTCAGGGTCCACCTGCACCGGGGCGAGCCCTGCCCCCGCTGCGGCACCGAGATCCTCAAGACCCGCGTGGCGCAGCGCGGCACGTACTGGTGCCCCCGCTGCCAGCCGGAGCCGCCGCGATGGTGAGCGAGATCGCGGGTGTGCGGGTGGGGCACTGGACCGACCGCGAGGCGGGCACCGGCTGCACCGTCGTCATCCCCCCGCCCGGCACGGTCGGCGCCGTCGAGGTGCGCGGCGGCGGCCCCGCGACGCGCGATGTCGACGTGCTCTCGCCGCTGGCCTCGGTGCCGTCGCTCACGGCGCTGCTCTTCTCGGGCGGCAGCGCCTTCGGGCTCGACGCGGCCGGGGGCGTCGTGCGCTGGTGCGAGCAGCACGGACTCGGTCACCCCACCGGGCCGGCCGACGTGCCGATCGTGCCCACCGCGTGCGTCTTCGACCTCGGCATCACGGGCAACGCCCGCCGCCCGGGGCCCGACGACGGCTACGCGGCCTGCGAGGCCTCCCGGTCCGGGCCGCACGCCGTGGGCAGCGTGGGCGCCGGCACCGGGGCCACCTGCGGGAAGCTGCGCGGTCAGGCCGGCTGGTGCAAGGGCGGGCTCGGGGCGGGCGCGCGGCGCCTGCACGACGGGGTCACCGTCGCCGCGCTCGCCGTCGTCAACGCGTGGGGCGACGTGCTCGACGAGCGCAACGAGGTGCTCGCCGGCGCCGTCGGGGCCGACGGCCGGTTCATCGGGGCGGCCGAGCGGGTCATCACCCACCCGCCCGAGCATCCGCGGCTCGCGGCGGGGGGCAACACCACGCTCGTCTGCGTGGTCACCGACGGCCGCCTCACCAAGACCGAGGCGGCGATCGTCGCCCGGATGGCGCACGCCGGGATGGCGCGCGCGATCTCGCCGGTGCACACCACGATCGACGGCGACGCGGCCTTCTGCCTGGCCACGGGCGAGCGGCCGGCCTCGGCCTTCGCATGCGGGGTGGCCGCGGCCGACGCGACCGCCGCGGCCATCCGTGACGCCGTCCGCTCGGCGACCGCGGTGCGGGGCGTCCCCACGGGCGCCGAGCGCCGCGCGGCGGCGGGCCGCTAACCTCCGCGCCGGCATGCCGACCGGACCGATGAGCGACGTCGCGCCCACCCGGGTGGGCGCGGCCGACGGGTAGGGGAGAGCCGTGGACGCCGAGGCCATGAAGCGGTTCGCCCGCGAGCGCGTCGAGGCGCTCTTCAACCGGGGCGAGCTCGAGCGCGTCGAGGAGTTCGTGACGCCGGACTTCGTCAACCACGAGGCCTGGCCGGGCGAGGACCCCGGGTACGAGGGCTTCCGTCTGCGTCTGGGGCGGTTGCACGCGGCCGTGCCCGACATGCACATGGAGGTGCACGAGGTCGTCGCGGGCGACGACCTCGTGGCCTACCGGGCCACGCTGTCCGGCACGCACCGGGGCGAGCTGCTCGGCATGGCGCCCACCGGCCGCACCTTCCGCGTGCAGCACATGCACATGCTGCGGATGCGCGACGGGCGCTCCTGCGAGCACTGGGCGACGCGCGACGACCTCGGGATGCTGCAGCAGCTCGGCATCATCCCGTCTGCGGCCCCGCCCGCCGCACCACCCCGGTAGCGGTCGGCCCTACGCCACGCCCAGCAAGGCGTCGAGCCGGCCGTCGTCGTCGAGCGCCTTGATGTCGTCGTAGCCGCCGACGGGCCGGTCGTCGACGAGGATCTGCGGGACCGTGTAGCGGCCCGTGAGCTCCACGAGCGTCTGGCGGGCGGTGTGGTCGGTCCGCGACAGCGGGATCTCCTCGAAGGCCACGCCCTTCTTCGTGAGGAGGTTCTTGGCGCGCACGCAGAAGGCGCACGCCTCGCCGGTGTAGATGAGGATGCGGGGTGTCGTCATACGAAGAGGGTAGGGATGGCCCGCGGAGCCCGCCCCGGGGGTCCGCGGCGGGCGTCATGATCGCCGGGTGGCGACGTACGACACCGAGGCGATCGTGCTGCGGAGCATCCGCTACTCCGAGGCCGACGCGGTGCTCGCGCTGTCGACACGGGAGCGGGGGAGGGTGTCGGCGATCGCGAAGGGCGCCCGGCGCACGACGTCGCGCCTCGGCGGACGGCTGCAGCCGGGGGTCCTGGTGCAGCTCACCATCCACGAGGGCCGGGGCGACCTCGGCACGATCCGTGCCGCGTCGGTCATCGACGCGCATGCCGGGCTCTGGGTGGCGGGGCACCGGCTGCAGGCCGCCGGGTGCGTGCTCGAGACGGTGATGCGGGTGATGCCCGAGCACGAGCCGTCCGACGAGGCGTGGCACCTGCTCGTGCGCACCCTCGGACTGCTCGCCCGCGCCCCCGCGCCCCCCGGCCCCGCGCGCCTCGACCCCCTCGTGCTCGGCTGCCAGGCGAAGCTGCTGGTGGTGAGCGGCCTGCTGCCCGTGCTCGGGTCGTGCGCCCGCTGCGGCGCCGGCCCGCCGCTGCGCGCGTTCTCGCCGTCGGCCGGCGGCGCCGTGTGCGCCCACTGCGGCGCGGGCGCCGAGCCGGTCGCCCCCGCCGCCCTCGCCGCCCTCGCCGGACTCGTGGGCCGCCCGCTCGCCGAGGCGGCCGAGGCCCTCCCGGCCGAGGACGCCGCGGGGGTCGAGCGGCTGATCGGCCTGGTCTTCCGCGAGCACATGGGGGTGCGCCTGCGCTCGGCCGCACCCCTGTAGCCGCTCCCGGCGACCCGGACGCTTCTATGATGCAAGCGGTCGCGTTACCATCTCGGCGTGCTGGGTCGTGACTACACCGGGCAGAACTGCTCGATCGCCCGCGCGCTCGAGGTGGTGGGCGAGCGCTGGAGCCTCCTGATCCTGCGCGACGCCTTCCTCGGCGTCACGCGGTTCGACCGCTTCGCCCGCAAGCTGGGGATCGCGCCCAACATCCTCACGCGGCGACTGCGAACGCTCTGCGACGCCGGGGTGATGCAGCGCGTCCCCTCGGCCGAGCGCGCCGACCGCTTCGAGTACCACCTCACCGATCGGGGGCGTGAGCTGTTCCCCGTGATCATGGGGCTGATGCGATGGGGCGACGAGATGTCGCCCGGGGGGGCGCCGGTGGTCGCCCGCCACTCGGGGTGCGGGGGCGAGGTCGACGAGCGGGCCCGCTGCGGCACCTGCGGCGCCGATGCCGCGAGCACCCAGGTCGAATGGTGGTGGGGGCCCGGGTCGGGCCGGGCGGCCGGGCCGGTGCACGTGTGGCGCGGCGCGGGGGCGGACGATCCGGCGGCGGGGGCCTGACCGCATCGACCGACGTCCCCGGCCGGATCACCCGGGGTGAAATGGGCGACGGGGTGATGACGACTCACCCCGTGGCGCGCGAGCGTGCGCCCATGGACACCCGGCGAGGGGACGGACGATGGACACGGACTTCCGGATCACGGTGCGCGGCATCATGAGCGAACGCTTCTGCCAGGGCCGTCCCGGCCTGCGCCGCGACGTGGCCCACGGCCGCACGGTGCTCCGGGGCGACGCCGGCGACGGCACGCCGGTCCGGGATCTGCTCGCCACGCTCGGGAACCTGGGCCTCGAGGTCATCGAGGTCGTGACGCCAACCGTTTCGAAGGAGATCTGATGTCACGCCTCGCCGCTCTCGCCTCGCTCCGGCCCTGGCGGGTGATCGGCCTGGCGGTCGCGTTCTTCGCGATCGCGGTCGTCGTCGGTGGACCGCTCACCGGCAACCTCACCAGCTCGGGCTTCGAGGACCCCGACGCCGAGTTCGTCGCCGCCCGCGACCGCCTGCAGGGGGCCGCGGGCGTGAACCCGAACCCCGGCATCATCGCGCTGGTCGAGGCCGGGTCCGACGTGCGGAGCGGGCCGGGCCGGGCCGCCGTCGAGAGGGCCGCCGCCACCATCTCGGCCGACCCCGACGTCGCCGGTGTGGTGACCGCCTACTCGGGCGGCGGCGACGCGCTGATCTCGAGGGACGGCACCTCGTCGTACATCGCGACGTTCCTCGAGCCGATCAGCGACGACGCCGCCGAGGACGTGGCGGTGCGCCTGCGCGACCAGCTCGCGTCGCAGCCCGGCGTGACGCTCGGCGGAGCGGTCGCGGTGGGGGAGGAGGTCGGGTCGATCATCGGCAGGGACCTGGCGACCGCCGAGCTGCTCGCGTTCCCCCTGATCTTCCTGCTCTCGCTCTGGGTGTTCCGCGGCCTGGTCGCGGCGCTGCTGCCCTCCCTCATGGGCGGGCTGGTCATCTTCGGCGCCTTCCTCGCGATCGGCCTCGTCAACGAGGCCACCACCCTCTCGATCTACGCCCTCAACCTCGCGATCGGCCTCAGCCTGGGCCTGGCGATCGACTACAGCCTGCTGATCATCTCGCGCCACCGGGAGGAGATCGCCGCCCACGGACCCGGCGCCGAGGCGATGGCGCGCACGATGCGCACCGCCGGCAAGAGCGTGCTCTTCAGCGCCATCACGGTCGGCGCCGCGCTGGCGGGCCTGATGGTGTTCCCCCAGCGCTTCCTGTTCTCGATGGGGGTCGCCGGAGTGCTCGTGGCCCTGATCGCCGCGGGCGTGGCGCTTGTCGTGCTGCCGGCGGTGCTGGCGGTGCTCGGCATGCGCATCAACGCCCTCGCCCCGCGGGCCTGGCGCCGGCGCAGCGAGGAGGCCGACCGCGTGCTGACGTCGGGCTTCTGGTTCCGGCTCTCGCGCGCCGTGATGCGCCGCCCCGGCCGCGTCGCGGCCGCGACGGCCGCCGTGCTGGTCGTGGTGGCGCTGCCCGCCCTGGGCATCAACTTCACGTCGGTCAACGCGAGCGTGCTGCCGACGAGCGCGAGCGCGCGCCAGGTCTCCGACACGATCGAGGCGGAGTTCCCGCAGGACCGCAGCCAGCCGAACTTCATCGCCGTCTCGGCTCCGGCCGGCCCGGAGGTCGCCGCCGCCCTGGGTGCGTACGCCGACGACCTCCGCGGCCTGCCCGGCGTGGCCGCCGTCGCCCCGCCCGCGATCGTCGGCGAGGGGACGTGGAGGATCGACGTGTACTCCGCCGAGGGCGGGCTCACCGAGCTCTCCCAGCGCCTGGTCACGGACATCCGCGGGACGCCCGCGCCCTATCCGACCGAGGTGGGGGGGCTGGCCGCCAGCTTCGTCGACCAGAAGGACAGCATCGGGGCCCACCTGCCCTGGGCCATCCTGCTGATCGCGGCGACCACGATCGTCGCGCTGTTCGTGATGACCGGGTCGGTGATCCTGCCGGTCAAGGCCGTGCTGATGAACCTGCTGACGCTCGGCGCGACCCTCGGCATCCTCGTGTTCATCTTCCAGGACGGGCGCCTCGAGGGCCTGCTCGACTACGAGGGCGTGGGCGCGCTCGACCTGACGCAGCCGATCCTGCTGGGGGCGATGGCGTTCGGCCTGTCCACCGACTACGCCGTGTTCCTGCTGTCGCGCATCAAGGAGGCCCACGATTCCGGCGCCGACACCCGCGACGCGGTGGCGATCGGCCTCCAGCGGACCGGTCGCATCGTCACGGCCGCCGCCCTGCTGTTCGCGATCGCCATCGGCGCCTTCGCGACCTCCCAGATCACCCTCATCAAGGAGCTGGGCGTCGGCACCGCCCTGGCGGTGCTCATCGACGCGACGATCATCCGGGCGCTGCTGGTGCCGTCGCTGATGGGCCTGTTCGGCAGGTGGAACTGGTGGGCGCCGGCACCGCTGCGCCGGCTGCACGGGCGCATCGGGTTCAGCGAGGGCGCCGACGACGAGACGGCGAGTCCCGTGCGGGCCTGACCCCGTCACCGGGGCGCGGCGCCGGGGTCGACGGCGCCGCGCTCAGCGCCCCGTGAGGCCGGCCGTGAGCAGGCCGCGCTCGCGGCCGCGGGCGACGGCCTCCTGCCGCGTGGCGGCGCCGAGCTTGCGGTAGACGGCGCGGGCCTGGGTCTTGACGGTGTTGTGCGACACGAACAGATCGGCCGCGATCTCGCGAAGCGAGCCGTCGCCCGCCAGGCGCCGCAGCACCGCGAGCTCGCGGTCCGTGAGATCCCCGGGCGACGGGGCGGCCCGCGGCGGCGGGACGGCCGCCAGGCGATCCTCGAGCCGCCGGATCGACCGCTCCAGCGCCACGGCCCGCCGGGCGCCCGCGAGCAGCGACCGGGCCTCGCCGAGCCGCTCGCGTGCCCCCGTCGCGTCGCCCGCGACCGCGAGGATCTCGGCCAGCGCCACGACCGAGGCGGCGGTCTCGGTGCGGGAGCGCCCGCGCCGCGCCAGCCGGACGGCCCGCTCCCCCTCCCCGACCGCCTCGTCGATCCGCCCGCGGGCGGCGTGCACCCGCCCGAGGGCGGCGTGCGATCCGGCCGCGTGGGGGTACTCGGCGTGGCGGTCGGCGGCGGCCGTCTCGATGCCGTCGCGCGCCAGCCGCTCGCCCTCGTCGAGATCGCCCCGGTCGATCGCCTGGTTGGCCAGGTGGCTCAGCGAGACGACGACGGGCGGCAGGGGGCCGGCGCGGCGGCCGATCTCGACCACCTTCTCCAGGATGGGCCGGGCGCCGTCCATGTCGCCGACCGCGTGCAGGGCGATGCCGAGGGCGAGGTTGGCGACGGCGCTCCACGGGCCGGCGGCGCCGGGGTCGAGGCCCACGGCCGTGCGGCCCTGGTCGACCGCCCCCGGGCCGTCGCCCGACAGCAGCCGCTCGAGCGACCGCCCGGCGGCGAGGCTCGACTCGAGCAGCCGCCGGTCCCCCGGCGCGTCCGGCGATGCCATCGCGGCCTCCATCCGGTCGAGCCAGGGGCGCGCGTCCTCGGGCCGACCGAGGTTGATGAGGATCAGGGCCTCGGCCATGCAGAGGCGCGGATCGGCGCACACGCGCTCCCGGGGCAGCAGCGAGAGCCAGTGCTGGGTCGTCGCCGTCCAGCCGCTCGCGTGGAACCCGGCCCACCGCTCGGCGATCAGGTCGGCCGCTCCCTCCATCTCGCCCGCGGCGGCGAGGTGGTGGACCGCCTCGTCCACGTCGTCGGCCGCCAGGTACCAGGCCGCGGCCCGCCGGTGCAGGTCGGCGACCTCCCCGGGCGCGCTCAGGGAGAGCTCGTGGCGCAGCAGCTCGCCGAAGAGGTGGTGGTAGCGGTACCACCGGCGACGGCTGTCGAGGGGGACGAGGAAGAAGTTCGACGCCTCGAGCTCCGCCAGCACCCGCGCCGACCCGGTCGTCCCGGCCACCGCGTCGCAGAGCGTGCCGGTGAGGCGCGCGAGCACCGACGTGCGCAGCAGGAAGGCGCGCCGCGCGGGGGTCTGGCCGCCGAGCACCTCCTCGGCCAGGTAGTCGACCACCAGGCGGTCGTCGCCGGCGAACTCCCGGATGAAGGCGGCGGGGTCGTCCCGGCCGCGCAGCGACAGGCCGGCGAGGTAGAGCCCGGCGGCCCAGCCCTCGGTGCGAGCGCGCAACCTCGAGACGTCGCCGCGGTCGAGCGCGAGCCCGACGCCGTCGTTCAGCAGCGACTCGGCCTCGGCGTCGTCGAAGCGCAGATCGTCCGAGCGGATCTCGGCCAGCGCGCCGCGCGCCCGGAGCCGGGCGAGCGAGAACGGCGGGTCGGCCCGCGTGGTCACCACCAGCCGGACCGGGTCGGGAAGGCGCTCGACGAGGAAGGCCATCGTCTCGTGGATGCCCTCGTCCACGATGGCGTGGTAGTCGTCGAGGGCCAGCACCACCCGGCCGTCGCCGGCGCTCATCGCGTTGAGCATCGCCGTGAGGCCCGCCTCGCGCACCTCGTCGTCGCCGGCGAGGGCGGCGGCCGCCTGGTCGTCGACCGGCACGCCCGCGCGGCGCAGCGCCTCGGCGATGTACCGCCAGAAGCGCGCCGGGTCGTTGTCGGTGGCGTCGAGGGCCACCCAGGCGGCCGGCTGCGCGGAGCGGGCCAGCCAGGCGCCCACGAGCGTCGTCTTGCCCCACCCGGCCGCGGCGCTGACCAGCGTCAGCGCGTGGGCGTCGACGGCGGCCCCGAGCCGCCCCAGCAGCGACCCGCGCGCCACCAGGCCCGCGCGCGGGTCGGGAGGGCGCAGCTTCGTCTCGGTGAGGACGGGGGCGGGGAGGGTGCTCACCCCGAGGATTCACGCGGTGCGGGGCGCGCCGGTCAAGGGGCCCCGACCGCCGCGCCGCCACGGGTACACTCCCCGGTCGTGGCCGGGGCCAGCTTCCAGGACGTGATCGCGCGACTCTCGGGCTACTGGGCCGACCGGGGGTGCCTGGTCACGACCCCGTACCACACCGAGGTCGGGGCGGGCACGTTCAACCCGTTCACCCTGCTGCGGTCGCTCGGGCCCGACCCCTGGCGGGTGGCGTACGTCGAGCCCTCGATCCGGCCGACCGACGGGCGCTACGGCGAGAACCCCTTCCGCCTGCAGCACTACTTCCAGTACCAGGTGCTCCTCAAGCCGTCCCCGGACGACGTGCAGGACCTCTACCTCGGCTCGCTGCGCGCGCTCGGCATCCGGCCCGAGGAGCACGACATCCGCTTCGTCGAGGACGACTGGGAGGGCCCCACGCTCGGCGCCTGGGGGCTCGGCTGGGAGGTCTGGATGGACGGGATGGAGATCACCCAGTTCACCTACTTCCAGCAGGCCGGCGGCATCGACCTCACGCCGATCTCGGTCGAGCTGACCTACGGGCTCGAGCGCATCGCGATGTACCTCCAGGACGTCCGCTCGGTCTACGACCTCGAGTGGGGGCACGGCGTCACGTACGGCGACCTCTACCAGCGCAACGAGGCGCAGTGGAGCCGCTACAACTTCGAGGTGGCCGACACCGACGCGCTGTTCGCCGCCTTCGCGCGCCACGAGGCCGAGTGCGCCCGGTGCCTCGAGGAGGGGCTGGTGCTGCCGGCCTACGACCAGGTGCTCAAGTGCAGCCACTCCTTCAACCTGCTCGACGCGCGCGGCGTCGTCAGCGTGACCGAGCGGGGCGCCTACATCTGGCGGGTCCGGGCGCTCGCGGCGCGCTGCTCGCGCGCCTGGCTCGACCTCGTATCGCCCGCCCCCGAGGCCGCCGATGCCTGACCTGCTGCTCGAGATCGGGTGCGAGGAGCTCCCCTCGAGCGCCTGCCGGGAGATCGTCGAGCAGGCCCCCGGGCTCGTGACCGGGGCGATCGCGTCGCTCGGCCTCGATGCCGCCGAGGCGGTCGAGGTGTCGGTCGCCCCGCGCCGCTTCGCGGTCCACGTGACCGGCCTGCCGGCCGAGCTCCCCGCCCGCGCGCGCAGCGTGCGCGGGCCGGCGGCCGCCGCCGCGTTCGGCCCGGACGGCGCGCCGACGAAGGCCGCCGAGGGCTTCGCGCGGGCGCAGGGCATCACCGCGGCCGACCTCGTGCGGCGCGAGGACGGCGGCCGCGAGTTCGTCTTCGCCGAGCTGACCTCCGAGAGCCGGCCCACCGCCGACCTCGTGCCCGAGATCGCCGCCCGCCTGGTCGACGGCCTGAGGTTCTCCAAGACGATGCGCTGGGGCGCGGGCACCGGCCTGCGCTTCTCGCGCCCCGTGCGCTGGATCGTGGCCAAGCTCGACGCGCGGACGGTGCCCTTCGAGCTGCACGGCCTGAGCGCCGGAGACGTCAGCCAGGGTCACCGGTTCCTCGGCGGGCCGGCGGTGATCGACTCACCCGGCGCCTACGCCGCGGCCCTCGCGGCGGTCGGCGTCACCGCGAGCCACGACGCCCGCCGCGCCGAGATCGTCGCCGGCCTCGACGCCGCGGCCGCCGCCGCCGGGGGCTCCTGGCGCGATCCGGGCGGCAAGATGGAGGAGGTCGTCTTCCTCGTGGAGCGGCCGAGCGTCATCACCGGGGCCTTCGACGACCGCCACCTGCGCCTGCCGGCCCGGGTGCTGGTGACGGCGATGCAGAGCCATCAGCGGTACTTCCCGCTCGTCGACGGGGGCGGCGACCTGCTGCCGGCGTTCCTGGCGGTGTCGAACGGCGACCCCGCCCACGCGGCGATCATCACCCGCGGCAACGAGGGCGTGCTCGACGCGCGGCTGCAGGACGCGGAGTTCAGCTTCGACAAGGACCTCGAGGCCGGCCTCGACGACCTCGACGCCCGCCTCGACGCGATCGTCTTCCACGCGCGGCTGGGCACGATGGCGCAGAAGCGCGACCGGCTGGTCGAGGGCGTGGGCGCGCTGGCCGACGCCACCGGGGCCGACGCCGCCGAGCGCGACGCCGCCGAGCGCGCCGCGCGGCTCGCCAAGGTGGACCAGGGCGCGGTCCTCGTGGCCGAGTTCTCCGAGCTCGAGGGCTACGTGGCGGCCGAGTACGCCCGGCGGGCGGGCATCGACGAGGTCGTGACCCGTGCCGTCGAGGAGCAGTACCTGCCCGAGGGGGCCGACTCGCCCCTGCCGGGCAGCGGGCCCGGAGCGCTCCTCGCCGCCGCCGAGCGCGTCGACAACCTCGTCGGCGCCTTCGCCGTCGGCGAGGCGCCGACCGGCTCGAAGGACCCCTACGGGCTGCGCCGTGCGGCCCTCGGCCTGATCCGCATCTCGCTCGACCGGGGCTGGGACGTCGACCATCGCGACCTCGTGAGCGGGGCGCACGCGCGCCTCGCCGCACAGGATGCCGACCTCGCCCTCGGGGCCGACGAGACGGTCGCGGCGATCGAGGCCTTCCTCGGCGATCGGTTCGTCTACGTGCTGGGCCGCGAGGGCGTCGGTGCCGAGGCCGCCATGGCCGCGATCGGCGCCGGGCTCGGCGGCGTGGCGGTGACCGCCGCCTGGGCCCGCGGCATCGAGGCCGCTCGCGGCGGCACCGCGTTCGGCGCCGCCTGGACCGCGAGCACCCGGCTCGGCCGGCTCGCACGCAGCGGCCCCGAGGCGGGTACGCCCGAGACGCCCGGCGACGACCCGGGCGAGCGCGCCCTGCGCGACGCCATCGCGCGCGCCCTGCCGCTCGTCGAGGAGGCGCGCGGGCGGGGCGACCTCGCCGGGGCGCTGGAGGCGGCCGCCGCGCTCGCCGAGGCGGTCGACCGCTTCTTCGTGGACGTGCTGGTGAACGCCGAGGAGGCCGGCGTGCGGGCGCGGCGCTACGGGCTGGTGCGCGACGCCGCCGCGGCGTTCGCGCGCGTGGCCGACTTCGGACGGGTGACCGACGTGGGAGGGTGATGTGGGGTCCACCGGGGTGATCGCGAAACGCGTGTACGACTTCTCGGAGGGCGGCCGCGAGATGCGCGACCTGCTCGGCGGCAAGGGGGCGAACGTCGCGGAGATGACGCGTCTCGGCCTCCCGGTGCCCCGCGGCTTCACCATCACCACCGAGACCTGCATCGAGTACCTGCGCGGCGGCCACGCCTTCCCCCTCGGGCTCACGCGCGAGGTCACCGCCCACCTCGAGACACTCGAGGAGGCCGTCGGCAAGCGCCTGGGCGACGCGGAGAACCCCCTGCTCGTGTCGGTGCGGAGCGGTGCGAAGTTCTCGATGCCCGGCATGATGGACACGGTCCTCAACCTCGGGCTCAACGACACGAGCGTCGAGGGGCTGGCGGCGCGCACGGGCAACCCGCGCTTCGCCTACGACTCGTACCGCCGGTTCATCCAGATGTTCGGCGACGTCGTGGCCGAGGTGTCCAAGGACCACTTCGAGCGTGCGCTGTCCGCCATGAAGCACCGCCGGCGCGTCGAGCAGGACGTCGATCTGTCGGCCGCCGACCTGACCACGCTCACGGAGATCTTCAAGGACATCTACCGCGAGCACCGTGGCGAGCCGTTCCCCCAGGATCCGCGCGTGCAGCTCGACGCGGCGATCCGGGCCGTCTTCGAGTCGTGGGACAACCGGCGGGCGCGCGACTACCGCCGCCTCAACCGCATCGACCACGACCTCGGCACGGCGGTCAACGTGCAGCAGATGGTGTTCGGCAACACCGGCCCCAACTCGGGGACGGGGGTGGCGTTCACCCGCAACAACGTGACCGGCGAGAAGGGCGAGCCCTTCGGCGACTTCCTCATCAACGCCCAGGGCGAGGACGTGGTCGCCGGCATCCGCACGCCCCGGCCCCTGATCGAGCTGAGGGACGAGATCCCCGCCGCCTACGACCAGCTCATCCGCACCATGGACCGGCTGGAGCGGACGTACCGCAACATGCAGGACGTCGAGTTCACCATCGAGGACGGTGCGCTCTACATGCTGCAGACCCGCAACGGCAAGCGCAGCGCGCAGGCGATGGTGCGCATCGCCGTCGATCTCGTGAGCGAGGACGTGCTCTCCGAGCAGGAGGCGCTCGTCACCCTCGTCGACCCCGACCAGGTCCGGCAGCTGCTGCTACCGCAGCTCGACGTCGAGCGCGCCCCCGAGCCCCTCGGCAAGGGGGTCAACGCCTCCCCCGGCGCGGCCGTGGGCGCGGTGGTGTTCACCGCCGACGAGGCCGAGCGCCTCGGGGCCGCCGGCGAGCACGTCATCCTCGTGCGCGACGAGACGACGCCCGACGACTTCCACGGGATGATCGAGGCGCAGGGCATCCTGACCGCCCGCGGCGGCAAGACCAGCCACGCGGCGATCGTCGCCGTCGGCATGGGCAAACCGGCCGTCTGCGGGGTCACCGCCATCCGCTTCCTGGACGACGGGACGATCCGGATCGGCGCGACGGTCTTCCGTGAGGGCGACCGCATCACCATCGACGGCACGACCGGCACGGTCTTCGCCGGCGACGCGCCCCTGGTGCCGCCCGACCCCGAGAACCCGTATCTGGTGACCCTGCTGGAGTGGGCCGACCGCGCGCGCACCCTGTCGGTGCGGGCCAACGCGGACACCCCGGACGACGCGACGCGCGCCCGCGCCTTCGGAGCCGAGGGCATCGGGCTCTGCCGCACCGAGCACATGTTCCAGGGCGATGACCGCCTGCCGATCGTGCAGCGCATGATCATGGCCGAGGACGCCGAGGACCGCGTGCAGTACCTGCACACCCTGCGCGCCTTCCAGCAGGCCGACTTCGAGGGGATCTTCCGGGCGATGGCGGGCCTGCCGGTCACCATCCGCCTGCTCGACCCGCCGCTGCACGAGTTCCTGCCGAGCCTGATCGAGCTCTCCGAGCGGGTCGCGGTGGCGAAGGCGACCGGCCGCTCCGACCCGGAGGCGGTGGAGCAGCTGGCCGCCGTGCAGCAGCTGCACGAGGTCAACCCGATGCTCGGCATGCGCGGTTGCCGGCTGGGCATCGAGTGGCCCGACGTCTACCGCATGCAGGTGGCCGCGATCATGGCGGCGGCCTGCACGATCAAGCGCGAGACCGGCCGGGCCCCGATCGTCGAGATCATGATCCCGCTCGTCGGCTTCGAGGAGGAGCTGCGGATCATGCGCGCCCAGGTGATCGACGTCGCCGAGCAGGTGCTGCTGGAGCAGCGCATGGAGATCGAGTACGCGGTCGGGACGATGATCGAGCTCCCGCGGGCCGCCCTGCGGGCGGCCGACATCTCGCGGGAGGCCGACTTCTTCTCGTTCGGCACCAACGACCTCACCCAGACCACCCTGGGGTTCAGCCGTGACGACGCCGAGCAGACCTTCCTCACGCACTACCTGCAGAACAACGTGATCACCTTCAACCCCTTCGAGACGATCGACCGGGACGGCGTCGGCCGCCTGGTCGAGATCGCGGTGTCCGAGTCGCGGGCCGTGAAGCCCGGCATCAAGCTGGGCATCTGCGGCGAGCACGGCGGCGACCCGGCCTCGGTCATGTTCTTCCACCGCGCCGGGCTCGACTACGTCTCGTGCTCGCCGTTCCGCGTCCAGACCGCCCGCATCGCCGCCGCGCGCGCGGCGCTCGACGCCTGAGCCGGGGGGGCGAGAGGTGACGTCCGAAGGTGGGCCGTACGAGCTCGCGAGCCTGGGGGACCTGCTCGCGCTGGTCGTCGAGGGGTGGCGGGTGTCGCGGATGCACTTCGCCGACCGCTCGGGCCCGTCCGGCCCGCCGGCCGCGTACTTCGCGCTGATCCGCGGGCCGGGCGAGGCGCGCGGCGTGTACGTGCCCGACGACGGCCGCGCGTTCTCGCACCGCGCCCTCGTCGAGCTCTTCCGCGAGAGCCCCGGCATCTGGAAGCACCGCTCGCCGGGCACCATCATGCCGCCCGGCATCGAGAGCGTCGAGGCGCTCGAGGGGTGGGGGGACGTGGCGGAGCCGTTCCCGGACGCCCTGCCGCTGGTCCCGTCCACGTTGCGCGACGTCGTGCCGGTCAACCAGATCCAGTCCGCCGGCGGCCTCGACGTGGCGATGGTCGCGCTCGAGCGCCACGACCGGGGCGCCCGCCTGCGCTACATGTGCCACGCCTCCGACGGTCGCCCCCGCACCGAGGTGTGCATGCTCGACATGCTCGCCGTCGACGACGGCGGACGGCTCTACCGCACCGCCTGCGTCGAGGGCAGCCCCGAGGGCAATCGCCTCGAGGGCGCGGTGCTGATCGCGCCCGCCATCCCGCAGGCGACCCGTCGCCTCACCCTCACGATCGGGACGATCTGGGGCGACGACGACGGGTCGCGTCAGACCTCGGGGCCCTGGGTCTTCCCGATCCCGCTCTCCCCCGGGGGGTGAGGGGCCGGTCGTGATCGCCCGGGAGCCCCCGCTCGGCCCCCGCGCGGCGCGCGCCGAGCAGGCGGTACGCGCCCGGCCCGAGGAGCCCGATCCGCTGCGCACCGCGTTCCAGCGCGACCGCGACCGGATACTGCACACGACCTCGTTCCGCCGGCTCAAGCACAAGACCCAGGTCTTCGTGGCGCCCGCGGGCGACCACTACCGCACCCGGCTCACGCACACGCTGGAGGTCTCGGCCGTGGCCCGCACCGTGGCCCGGGCGCTGGCCCTCAACGAGGACCTCGTCGAGGCGATCGCGATGGGCCACGACCTGGGTCACGCCCCGTTCGGCCACGCCGGGGAGGCCGCCCTCGACGCCATCCTCCGCGAGCGCCACGGACGGCGCTTCGAGCACAACGTGCAGAGCCTGCGCGTCGTCGACGCGCTCGAGCGGGGCGGGGCCGGCCTCAACCTGACCGGCCCGGTACGCGACGGCATCCTGCACCACACCGGGCCGGGCCGGCCGTCGACGCTCGAGGGCCAGATCGTGCGCCTGCTCGACCGCGTCGCCTACGTGAACCACGACATCGAGGACGCCCTGCGGGCCGGCATCCTCTCGCCGGGCGATCTGCCGGCCGACGAGGTGGCGGTGCTCGGCTCCACCACGGCCGAGCGCCTGGCGACGCTGGTCGCCGACTGCGTGGCCGCGAGCGCCGACGGCGACGAGATCCGCCTGTCGCCCGGGATCGGGGCGTCGTTCCTGCGCCTGCGCCGCTTCATGTTCCAGAACGTCTACCTGGCGTCGCCGGCCCGCGACGAGGCCGATCGGGCCCGCGGCGTCGTGCGGGCGCTGTTCTCCTGGTGCCTCGAGCACCCCGAGGCCCTGCCCCCGGCGGCCGAGGCTGATCCCGTGCGTCGCGTCACCGACTTCGTCGCCGGTATGACCGACCGCTACGCGCTACGACGCTACCGGGAGGCCTTCATGCCCCAGGAGGGGCCCCTCTGAGGGTTGCCGCGGCGGGGTCCCGCGGCGGATGATGGCGCGAACGGCCGCCGTGGCCGCACGTCGGCCGGGCGGGCGCGCCGGGCCACACGCCCCCCGCGGGAGCGGGGTGCGACCTCCCGCGACCCCGTGCCCGGGTCGCGGGAGGACACGACTGCTCAGGCCGAGGCCGCCCCGTCGGCCGGCACGACCCCCACCGGACAGCTCACGCCGGTGCCGCCCAGGCCGCAGTAGCCGTTCGGGACCTTGGCGAGGTACTGCTGGTGGTAGTCCTCGGCGTAGTAGAACGGGCCGCCGTTGACGATCTCGGTGGAGATGGGCCCGAGTCCGGCCTCGGCGAGCCGGGCGCCGTACGCCTCGCGCGTGGCCTCGGCGACCATCCGCTGCGCGTCCGAGCCGACGTAGACGCCCGACCGGTACTGGGTGCCGACGTCGTTGCCCTGGCGCATGCCCTGGGTCGGGTCGTGGTTCTCCCAGAAGGCCCGCAGGACGGTCTCGTAGCTCACGAGCGCCGGATCGAACACCACGAGCACGACCTCGTTGTGGCCGGTCCGCCCCGAGCAGACCTCCTCGTAGGTGGGGTTGGGGGTGTGGCCGCCCGCGTACCCGACCGCCGTCGTGTGGACGCCGTCGAGCTGCCAGAAGACGCGCTCGGCGCCCCAGAAGCAGCCCATGCCCACCACCGCCTGCTCCGTGCCCTCCGGGAACGGCGGCGTGATGGGCGTGCCGAGCACGAAGTGCGGCGCGTCCACCGGCATCGCCCGGTCGCGACCGGGGAGGGCGTCCTCCGGGTCGACCATCCGCTCCTTCGCGCGCGAGAAGAGGCCCATTCGCGTTCCTCCTGTTGATGACCTGCGTCCGAGGATACGACGGGCCCGGTCGCCCCGCCCCGTATCCTGTCGGGCCTGTCCGCGATCCGTCTCACTCCATGGCGCTGATCTCCCCCCAGAGCGTCGAGGCCGTGCGCCAGGGCGCCGATCTGATCGACCTCGTGCGCGGCCGGGTCGAGCTCGCCCGCCGCGGCGGGCGGTGGTGGGGGAGATGCCCCTTCCACGAGGAGCGCTCGCCCTCGTTCAGCCTGCTGCCGCCCGACTTCCGCCGCTACTACTGCCACGGCTGCGGCGTCAGCGGGGACGCGATCACCTGGATGCGCGAGCAGGAGGGGGCGGCGACGTTCGGCGAGGCGATCCAGCAGCTCGCCGAGCGCTTCGGCATCCCGATCTCGTTCGACGAGGAGAGCCCCCAGGACGCGGCCCGGCGCGAGGCCGCCGAGCGCCGCCGACGCCTGCTCGACCGCGCCGCGGCCTTCTACGCCGAGTACCTCTGGCGGGCGGCCGAGGCCGCGCCGGCCCGCGACTACCTCGCCGGGCGCGGCTTCGCCGAGGACCTGGTGCGCCGCCTCGGGGTCGGATACGCGCCCGGCGGCGGGGCGGTGCTGGCCGAGCGCGCGACGCGCGAGGGCTTCCGCCGCGACGAGCTGGTCGACGCGGGCCTCGCGCGCCGGCGGGGCGGCCAGGTGGCCGACTTCTTCGCCTCGCGCATCATGTTCCCCATCGCCGACAGCCAGGGCAGGGTGCAGGGCTTCGGCGGCCGCACCCTCGACCCGGCCGAGCGCGCGAAGTACGTCAACTCGCCCGAGAGCCCGCAGTTCCGCAAGCGCACCCTGCTGTTCAACCTCGCCGCCGCGCGGGTCGCCGCCGCGAAGGCGAAGTACTTCGTCGTCGTCGAGGGCTACACCGACGTGATGGGGCTCGCCGCGGCCGGCATCGACTCGGCGGTGGCCTGCATGGGCACGTCGCTCACGAACGAGCAGATCCGCCTGCTGCGCCGGTGGGCGCCCGAGGTGCAGGCTGTGCTTCGACGCCGACGCCGCCGGAGAGCTCGCGGCGTGGCGCAGCGTCGAGGCGGGGGCCGACGTCAACCTCGCCTGGTCGGCCGTGCGGCTGCCGGTCGGGCGCGACCCCGGCGACCTCGCCGCCGACGCGGCCGGGTCGTCGATGCTCGTGCGCGCCGTGCAGGAGTCCGAACCTCTGGTAACTTCCTTGATCCGCTCACGCATCACCCGGGCGGGACGATCTCCTCGGGAGAGGGAGTCGGCGCTCGAGGCGATCGCCGAGCTCCTACGACGCTTTCCCGACTCGGTGGAGAAGGACGAAGGGGTTCGCTTGACCGCCGGCCTACTTCAGCTGTCCCAGGGTCTCGAGGAGCGTCTGCGCCGCTCGTCGCGCAGCGAGGCGCCCACCGCCACGGTGCTGCCGGCCCGCGCCTCCTCGCCCGCCGAGGTCAGGGAGCTGCGGTTCCTCGCCATGGCCGTCGCGCTGCCCGGCCCCGCCGCGCGCTACGTCGAGGGCATGCCGGCCGACGCCTTCGGGGTCGAGTCGCACCGCCGCGCCTTCGCGATGATCCGCGACGGCGCGTCCGACCTCGACGCCTGGCCCGACGAGCTGGCGGAGGTCGCGCTGGCGCTGCGCGTCGAGCTGGCCGACGCCGCGCCCTCCGAGGCCGAGCTGCGCGAGGCCGCCTACCGGGTCGAGCTGCCGGTGCTCGAGCGGCGCGCGGCCGACCTTCGGGCGCGCGGTGACGAGCAGGGCAGCCTCGAGGCCAGCGACCTCGCCCGCCGCGTACGGGCGGCCCTGAGGGCCGAGCGGTGAGCACCGACGTATCGGTCACCGGCCTCGAGGAGGTACGCGAGCTCCTCGACGAGGGCCGCGAGCTCGGCGCCGTCCCCCTCAACAGGATCGCGGACGTCGTCGAGGCCGCCGACCTCTCCGAGGAGCAGCAGGAGCGACTCCTGCAGGTGCTGGCCGAGCTCAACATCGAGGTGCTGGGCGAGGGGGCCGATCCGACCCCGCCGGGGGCGTCGCCGCGCCTCGACCTGAGCGTCAAATCGAGCTCGAGCGACCCGGTCCGGATGTACCTGCGGGAGATCGGACGCGTGCCGCTGCTGACCGCGGCGCAGGAGGTGTCGCTGGCCAAGCGCATCGAGCGCCGCGACATGGCCGCCAAGGCCGCGCTGATCGAGGCCAACCTGCGTCTGGTGGTCTCGGTGGCCAAACGCTACGTCGGCCGCGGCCTCGCCTTCCTCGACCTCATCCAGGAGGGCAACCTCGGTCTCATCCGCGCGGTCGAGAAGTTCGACTACCGCAAGGGGTACAAGTTCTCGACCTACGCGACGTGGTGGATCCGGCAGGCCATCACGCGGGCGATCGCCGACCAGGCCCGCACGATCCGGGTGCCGGTGCACATGGTCGAGACCATCAACCGCCTCTCGCGGGTGCAGCGGCAGCTCCTACAGGACCTCGGTCGTGAGCCGACCATCGAGGAGGTCGCCGAGGAGCTCGAGGTCACGCCCGAGCGCGTGCGCGAGATCCAGAAGGTCGCCCAGGAGCCGGTCTCGCTCGAGACGCCCGTCGGCGAGGACGAGGACTCCGAGCTCGGCGACCTGATCGAGGACTCCGGCATCCAGAGTCCCGCGGACGCGGTGGCCATCACGCTGCGCAGCGAGGAGCTGGAGGGCATCCTCGGCCAGCTGACCCATCGCGAGCGCAAGGTGCTCGAGCTGCGCTTCGGCCTGCGGGGCGAGGAGCCGCGCACGCTCGAGGAGGTCGGTCAGCGCTTCGGCGTCACCCGCGAGCGCATCCGTCAGATCGAGGCCAAGACCCTCACCAAGCTGCAGGCCTACCGCGACACGCAGCGGCTGCGGGAGTTCCTGGACTAACCGGGGGGCGCCTCCGGGCGCGCGATGAGCGCCAGCGCCTCCGCCCGCCGGACCTCGCCGGCCACCTCGATGCGGCAGCGGGCCGCCAGCGACAGCCGGTCGTCCGACCCCTCGGGACGACGCGGTGCGGGGCCGATCCACTCGATGCGCGGCGCGGGTCCGAGCATCGCCGCCCGCTGCGCCCAGATCAGCAGCCGCGCCAACGCCAGCGCTCCGGCGCTCGCACCCTCGGGCTGTCCGCGTCCGCTCACGTAGGCCCGGTGAGCCGCCAGGCAGGCCGTCAGCGACAACCCGTCCGGCTCGCCCTCACGGTCGAGCTCGAGCGACACCAGCAGGGCGCCGGCGTCGTCGCCGCCGTCCGCGCGCGGGCGCGTCATGGCGGGGGCGAGTCGCGTCAGCTGGGGTCCGAGGGCGACGCCGAGGGCCTCGGCGGCCGGGCGCAGCTCCGGCTCGAGAGCGTCGAGCAGCTCCGAGTGGGCGTCGGTGAGGCGGAGGCCCACTCGGAGCGCGCGCGCGGCGGCGTCAGACCGTCGGCGGTGGGGCGACCTCGGCCTCGCCGGCGGGCGGGGCCTCGGTGAACACGAACTCGTCGGGCTCGCCACCGAGGCGGTCCTTGACCAGCCAATAGGCGAGTCCACCGAGGGCGAGCAGGAGGAGGAGCTTCTTCATGTGTTCTCCGATCCGGGCGGTTCCACGAGCGGACGAGAACCGTATCGCATGACCGTCAGCCCTCCGCCACCCGCAGCAGCACCTTGCCGACGTTCTCGTCGTCTCCGACCATGCGATGCGCCCCGGCGGCGTCGGCCAGCTCGAGCACGTCGTGCACGACCGGCCGCAGGCGTCCGTCGGCGAGCCGGGGCACGCCCCACGCGGCGAAGTCGGCGGCGAGCGCGGCCTTCTCGTCGAGGGTGCGCGCGCGGAGCGTGCTGGCGTACACCGTCGCCTGCCGCGCGAGCAGCGCGGAGAGGTCGACCCGGGCCGTCCTGCCGCCCACCAGCCCGACCAGCGAGATGCGCCCGCGCCGCGCCAGCGCGCGCACGTTCTCGTCCCAGTACGAGGCGCCGACCAGGTCGAGCACGACGTCGGCGCCGTGGCCGTCGGTGGCCGTCAGCACGGCATCGGCGAACCGCCCGTCCTCCACGACCATCGCCTCGCCGCCCAGCCCCTCGACCGCCGCCGCCTTCGACGGCGCGCGCACCGTGCCGATGCGACGCGCGCCGAGCTCGCGCGCGACCTGCAGCGCGGCGGTGCCCACCCCGCTCGCCGCGGCGTGCACCAGCAGCGTCTCGCCGGCGACCAGGCGGGTCAGCAGGCGCAGCGACTGCCAGACGGTCAGGAAGACCTCGGGCACGGCGGCCGCGGTGACGAGGTCGAGGCCCTCGGGAACCGGCATGAGCTGCCCGGCCGGCACCGCGACGCGCTCGGCGTAGCCGCCGCCCGCGAGCAGGGCCATCGCCCGGTCGCCTGCGGCCCAGCCGCGGACCCCCTCGCCGATCTCGGCGACGGTCCCCGACGCCTCGAGCCCGAGGATGTCGGAGGCCCCCGGCGGTGGGGGGTAGTGGCCCTCGCGCTGCGCGAGGTCGGCCCGGTTGACCGCCGTCGCCACGACCGCGAGCACCACCTCACCGGGTGCGGGCCGCGGGTCGGGCGCCTGCCCGAGCCGGAGCACCTCGGGGCCGCCCGGCCGGTCGGCGAGGATCGCCTTCACCGCCCCGCCCTCCGCTCGCGCATGCGACCGATGACCACGCCGGCCACCGCGCCGAGCGCCGCGCCCGCGGCCGCCGCGATCTCGCTCTCGAGGGCGAGCGCGGCGACGGTGCCGAGCGCCAGACCGATGCCGGCCCCGTACGACGCGAAGGCGAGGCGCCGGGTGGCCCGCGCGCCGCTCACGCGCCCGCCGCCGCCCGCACGAGGGCGGCGGTCTCCGCGGGGGCGTCCCAGAACAGCATGTGCCCGGCGTCGATGCCGTGCTCGGTCAGGCGGTCGCCGAGGTCGGCGCGCAAGGACGACCGCAGGGCGTCGCTCACGTAGTCGGCCTGCAGCGCCGTGGCCAGAGCGACCGGCCCCGGATACCCGGCCAGCGACGGGAGCGGCCGCGCCATCTCGCTCCACGCCGTCACCGAGGCCCCCCGGCTGAAAGCGAACCGCACCCGTCCGTCGGGACCGGCGACGAGGAAGGCGTCGAGGTCCTCCTCGACGGTGTCGCGGCTGTGCGCGGGGCGCAGGGCCAGGCGGGCGGCGCGGGCGTCGGCGACCGACTCCCACCCCTCGTCGCGGCGTGCGTCCTCGGCCTCGCGCGCGGCCCGCTCCGGCGCGAGCGCCCCCGCCGGATCGAGCAGCACCATGCCCGTGACCCGCGTGGGCGCGGCGGCGGCCAGATGGAGGGCGATGACCCCTCCGAAGGAGTGGCCGACGACCGTCGCGCGATCGACGCCCAGCGCGTCGAGGGTGTCGATCAGGTCGGCGACGTGACGCTCGATCGTCCAGGGGGGGTCCCAGGTCGAGTGCCCGTGGCCGCGCAGGTCGGGCGCGATCACCCGCAGCCCGTCCAGGTGGTCGTCGGCGAGGCGCCGGAACCGCGCCCCGGTGTTGGTGATGCCGTGGATAACGAGCACGACCGGGGCGGTCGGCGGGCCGAAGGCGTGGACGTGCAGCGCGCTCACGAGCGGCATCCTGCCATCCCGGGTCGACCCGGGCGCCGGCTCAGCGCGCGCGGGCGCGGCGGGCGACGCAGAAGTGGCTGACGGCGAGCGGCTTCGTCGTGAAGGTCGCGCCCCGGTACGGCCAGACCCGCCAGACGTAGCAGGCGCCGCGCACGAGCCGCGGGGCGCGCAGCTGGCGTGCGCGCGGGAACGCGGAGCGGATCTTGCGCAGCGGCACCGCGTTCGCGCGCGCGGCGTCCGGCGTGCCGACCCTGAAGATCTGGACGTTGTAGATGGTCGTACCGGCGGGACCGCGCGTCCACCTCAGCATCGGCCGCACCTTGCGGACGACCGCCGCGCGGCGGGGCTGGAGGCGCGCGGCGCGCAGGGCGGGCAGCCGCAGCACGACCGTGCGCGCCGACGGCGCGGGGGGCGGCGTCAGCTGGGCGGGGGTGGCCGGTGGGGTGGGGGCGGGCGGCGTCACGACGACCGCGGGGTTCGGTGCCGGCGCGGCGGTCGCCACCACGTTGACCGCCAGGTAGGCGGCGGGGCCGGCGTTGCCCGCCGGGTCGGTCTGCGTCACCCGGACGGCGTAGGCCCCGGCGGGGAGCCCCGCGATGTCGGCGCGCGGCGCGTCGGCGGCGACCGGCCCCACGACGGTCGTCGCCTGGGGCTCGGCGCCGACTCGGGTCACGACGCTCCAGGTGGCCCGGGCGCCCGCCTCCTGACCGCTCCACGACACGCCGAAGGCGGTGCCGACCGAGACGGCCTGGGGGCCGAAGACGCTGACCGGGGGCGGCGCCGTGCGGTCGACCACGAAGCGTCGGCACGACCGTCTCGAGCCTCGGTCCCGATCCGCGACGCTGGTACACGGTGAGCGTGTGCGGCCCCTCCGCGATCGCGGCGAGCGTGACGGTGAACGGGGTGGACGCGTCGCGGATGGATCCGTCGGCCTGGCCGTTCGAGGCCTGCCAGCCGATCGCCTTGGCGTCCGCGTCCGGCGTCACCAGATAGGTCGGCGTCGTGTTCCACTGATCGCCGTCGGTGCCGGAGATCGCCGGCGCCGCGAGCGCGAGCGCGGGCAGGCCGAGCAGGGCGACGGCGCACGCGCCAGGGACGGCAGCGAGAGGCGAACGGTTCGGGGAGGCCGTCATGCAGCGGCACCCTATCGCGAGCGGGCGGTTTCACCCAGCGCGACCGGGTCCCCGCCCGCTAGCATCCGCCGCCGTGGCCCGGCAGACAATCGACGAGATCGTGGACGGCCCTCGAGACCACGCGCCTGCCGGATCCGCCCGCGGGTCCCTACGTCCGCGTCCCGGCCCCGCGATACACGAGCATGACCCACGACGTGCTCCGCCAGGCGCACGCGCACGAGACCGTCGAGCGCCCCGATGCCTCGGCCGACCTACGAGCAGTCGGTGGCGACGCTCCACCTGTGGAGCCGCGCGCGGCCCCGACGGGGGCCCGTGGGTCGCGCTGGCGACGAGCGTGACCCGCATCGATCGGGGCATCGTCGTCGACGCCGGCTTCCGCGTCCCCGCCGACTCGCCGGAGCACGCCGCCGAGCTGGCACGCGATCCGGCCCGCGCGCTCGCGACGCTCCTGACCCGCTTCGGGCTCTCGTACTACAGCGAGAACTCTCGGGTCTTCATCACGCCGCTGCACGTCGCGAGCCTGTCCGGGCCGCTCGAGGAGCTCGGCCCCGACCAGTTCGCGCGCGCCGTCGGCCTCGAGTCGCCACCCGACGGCAGCGAGGTGGCCGTCAACGTCGCCGTGGCGCGATCGCGCGACGGGCTCACCCGGCTGGCGTGGCTGTTCGTGATCGACCTCACCCGCTACGCCGCCGAGGCGAGGCCCCGCCGGCGCTGACCCCGCGGGTCCCGGCTCAGCCGGCGGCCAGGGCGGCCGGGTCGTTGACGAACACGCCGTCGCGCACCGTGCCGAGCAGCTGCACCGGCCCGTCCGACCAGCGCCTGCCGCCGTCCACGGGCAGCGCGTCGAGCATCTCGGGCGGCAGGCCCGTCACGGCCATCGCCGCCCCACCGCACTGCGGCGGGAACGACTCGCGCACCGCGTCGCACAACCGTGCGGCGCCATCGGCGGCGACGAACAGGTAGGCCCGCACGGCCACGATCCCGGCGCCCTCGGCCGCGCGCGCCTCGACCACGCCGAGGCCCCCGTCGGCGAGCATGGCGCCGGCCGCCGGTGAACCGCCGCCGGTCGTCGGTATCGGCGCCGCCGCATCCCCGTCGCCCCCGCAGCCACCGAGGGCGAGCGCCCCCGCCACCAGCACCGCGGTCAGCGTCGCCGTCGTCCCAGTCCGCATCTGCGCCCCCGCCTCGTGATCGGCCGTCCCTGGTATCTCCGCCGCCGCGCGGCGGGACGTCACACGACCGTGCCGGCGGAGGGGTCCGGGCGGGGGCCGGGGTTCAGCCCTCGAGCGTGCGGGCCTCGTGCTCGGTCAGGTCCACGAGCTCGAACACGACGCACGCCGAGCAGACGCCGGGGGCGTCGCGCAGGTCACCACACTCGGCGCAGTAGTGCTCGCTGTCCATGGCGAGGCTCCTCTCGACGGCGCGGTCCGGGTACGTCTGGCGGCGAGAATATCCCCCGATCCGGACGCCCGACACCCCTCCGGCGGCTAACGCCCGGCCCGCCGACCGGGGGGTGCGGCGGCGCCGGTCAGCAGGCTCCGGCCTCGCGGAGGGCGGCGCGCCGCACGCCGAGCTGCCACTCGCTGCCGCCGACGGCGACGGAGCGCTCGAGTTGCGGAACGGCCTCGTCGCAGCGGCCGAGGTCGATCAGCGCCCGGCCGGCGTTGTACCGGGCGTTGCCCTCGTACGGCTCCCCGGTGTCGGCGAGGGTCGTGAGCGCCTGCTCGGCCAGCGCGAGACCGGTCGCGCTGTCGCCGTCCTCCAGCGCGGCCGTCGACCGGTCGGTCAGGGCGACGGCGTCCGCGCCGCTCGGCGCCGGGGTGTCGTCCGGCGGCGCGGCGGGCGGGGTGACCGGCACCTCCTGGGTGACGGTCTCGACGACGGTGCGCGGCGGCGGCAGCGGCGCGGTCCGGGTGGTCGTGCGCGTGGTGGTGCGCGTGGCGGGCGAGGTCGTCTGGGCGGACGACGGCTCGTCACCCCGGCCCGCCGCGACCACGCCCGCGGCCACCGCCGCGCCCGCGAGCGCGACCGCCACGGCGATCGCCACCGGCCGCCACGAGCGGCGTCCGCGGCGGCGCGCGCTCGCGGAGTCGTCCGCGAGCCAGTACTGCACGGCGGTGACCGGCGGCGCCGCGCCCCGCGCGACCGCCGCCCGCAGCGCGGCGGCCAGCCCGCCCGCGGTCGCGTACGCGGTCGTCGGGATCCTTCGCGAGGCCGCGGGCGAGCACCGCGTCGATGCCCGGCGGCAGGTCGTCGCGCCGGTCACGGGCGCTCGGCACCGGGTCGTTGACGTGCGCCGCGAGCTCCGCGACGCCCGTGCGCCCGGCGAAGGGGCGCTCGCCGGTGACGAGCTCGAACGCAACCGCCGCCAGCGAGTAGACGTCGCCCGGCGGGCCCACCGGCCGGCCCTCCGCCTGCTCGGGCGAGGTGTACCCCGAGGTCCCCAGCACCGTGCCGGCGGCCGTCAGCCCGCCGGCGGTGTCCTCGAGCACCCGGGCGATGCCGAAGTCGGCGACCTTGATGCCGTCATCGGCGTCGAGCAACAGGTTGGCCGGCTTCACGTCGCGGTGCACGACGCCCGCGGCATGGGCGGCGTCCAGCGCCTCTGCGGCCTGCGAGATCCAGTCGAGCGCCTGCGCGAGCGGGGGCCGTCCGCCGGCGAGCCGCTCCTGGAGGTTGCCGCCCGGCACGAGCTCCATCACCAGATAGGGGGCGCCCCGGTGCTCGCCGACGTCGTAGATCGTCGCGACCCGCGGGTGGTGGATGCGGGCGGCCGACGTGGCCTCGCGCCGGAAGCGGGCGCGGAAGACGCGCTCGTCGCCGACGTCGACGGTCTGCACCTTGACCGCGACGGGGCGTCCGAGGCGCTCGTCGTGGGCGCGGTAGACCGCGCCCATCCCGCCGGTGCCGATCCTGACCGGGTCCCGGTACCGGGCGGGCAGGGCGCCGCCGGTGTGGTCGTCAGGTGGGTCGGGGGTCATCGATCGCCGCGGGTCGGGGGTGGGGGAGCGGGCACGGAGGCCCGCGCCGGTTGACGTGCCCGGTCGGGGCGACGGGGACACATCGGCCCGACGTGTCGATTCACACGGACGCGTGCCATGACAGAGGTCTGGTCATCGCGTGAAGGTGAGGTGCGTGACGCCGCCCGGCGTCGAGACCGCCTCGACGGCGTAGTCCGCCTCGAACCCCTCGAGGCCGTCCCACAGCCGCACCCCGCGGCCGAGCACGATCGGCACCTGGACCACGTGGATGTGGTCGACGAGGCCCGCCGCGATGAAGTCGCGCGCGATGCTCGGCCCACCGCCGATGCGCACGTCCTGCCCGCCTGCCGCCTCGCGGGCGACGTCGAGCGCCTCGGCCGGTGAGGCGTCGAGGAAGTGGAAGGTGGTGCCGCCCTCCATCTCGATCGAGGGACCCGGCCGATGGGTGAGCACGAAGGTCGGCGTGTGGAAGGGCGGGTCGGGACCCCACCACCCCCTCCACCCGGCGTCGTCCTGCCAGCCCGGCGGACCGAACTTGCCCGCGCCCATGATCTCGGCGCCGATCCCGGGCCCGTGCTGTCGGGCGAGCGCATCGTCGGCGCCCGCGCCGCCCCCGGCGCCACCCACGATCGACGCACCGAAGCGCGTGGCGAACATCCACTCGTGCAGCCGTTCTCCGGCATGCCCGAAGGGGGCGTCCGCGCTCTGGCCCTCGCCGGTGGCGAAGCCGTCCAGCGAGATGGAGAGGTTGTGGATCCGCGTGCGTGCCATGTGCCCGCCCCTCGGTCGGATGTCGGGTCGTGGAGAGGGCGGCGGCAGGGGTTCATCGCCCCCCCTCGGGCGTCCCGGTGTCATCGGTCGGCGGCCACCGTCCCGGGATCCCCCTCCATGCGCCGGGAACCCCATGGGGACGGTGGGAATCGAACCCACACGGGGGTCGCCCCCCAGCGGTGTTTGAGACCGCCGCGTCTACCGTTCCGCCACATCCCCACGCGGCGAGTGTAACCGCGGCGGACGGGGCCGAGACGAGGCGCTCAGCGCCGGCCGGGGCGCAGCGGCCGGAGGCTCGTGACCGCGCCGTCACCCGGAGCGGGACGGGCGACGGCGCGCCGCCGATCGCGCGCCAGCTTCGCGGCCCGCCGCGTCGCCCGCACGGGCGCGCGGCGCGCGCCCGTGCGGGCCGTCGGACCGGCCGGGCCGCGCGCGAGGCGATCGTGGCTCGCGGCGGAGCCGGCCCAGCCGTCGGCGCGCCAGAGGATCTCCGAGCCGCCGAGCACGATCACGCTCCAGGCCGTGCCGCCGATCGCCGGCCATGCGTGGAACTCGTAGGGCGGCGAGCGCCGCCCCCGGGTGACCTGCAGCACGCCGCCCGCCGGATCGGCCGCCTGGAGCCGGAACATGCCCTCCACGTCGGCGCGCGCGTCGGCGCCGAGCCGCAGTCGCAGCAGCAGCGCCCCCCACGTGCCCTCCGCCCACACCGCCTCGGGCGGGTCGTCATAGGTGCCGGGGCTCTCGGCGTAGGGCCGGTAGCCGCCGATCGGGCCGGGGCCGTGGTAGGTCAGGTTGTAGCTCTCGGGGTCCGGCGAGAGCGCGACCCCGTTGACGTCGAGGCGGAAGTCGCCGAGCAGCGCGAGCTGGCGGCGGGCCTTCTCGTGCTCGCCCACGGCGCGGAGGAAGAGGCCTCCCCACGAGACGAGGTCGAGCGCCCGCGCCGGGTCCCCGACCCCCTGGTCGAAGCGCCCCCGGGCCTCGTTCCAGTGGTTGACCAGCAGGCTCCTCCTCACGAGCCGCGCCGCCCGCGCGTAGCGGTCGTCCGCCGGGACGACATAGCCCAGGTCGCGCAGGAAGAAGTAGGCGTCGATGTTGTGCTCGGTCGAGGCCCAGGCGATCTCCTCGGGGACGTACTCGTAGCCGGCCGCGTAGCGGCCCTCGCCGCCGAGCACGCTGCCGTGGCGCGGGTCGTCGGCGCGGTACCCGTTGGCGGCCGTGACCTGGCGGCCGAGCAGGTAGCCGGCGAGGCCGGTGGCCAGGGGCCGGAACCGGGTGTCGCCGCTCGCGCGCTCGTACTCGAGGGCGGCGGTGCCCACCCAGGCGAGCGTCCCGCTGCGGACGTAGCGATCGGCGACCCGGCCGAGGAACACGTCGTGCGAGAAGGCCAGCGATCCGTCCGGCTCCTGCAACGCCCGCAGCCTCTGGAGGATCGACGCGGCCCGCGCGAGGTCGCCCTCCTGGGTGAAGGCGAGGGCGGCCAGCGCCGCGTCGTAGGTGAACGAGCGCTGCTCGAGCCGGTAGCCCCGGCGCGGGACCTCCGACTCGAGGTATCCGTAGTCGGGATCGTCCAGGGGGATCCGGAACGACCGCGGGAGGCCCCGGAGGCCGACCGAGCCGCCCCACTCGCTCGAGTTGACGACGCGCCGGTCGGATGACCGGATCAGCCGGGCGATCTTCTCGCCGCGCCGGGCGAGAGGGGCGTGGAACGTCCCGTCGCGGCGCAGCGGGACGATGGCCTGCAGGTTGTCGATGTCGGTGCGCGAGAAGACGTGCACCTCGACTCCGGCCACGGCCGGGGCCGGGCTCTGCGCGACCGCCACGACGACTCCGGTCGCCACCTCGACCAGGCCGACCACCTTGGTCCCGGCGGGGGCCGCGTCGGTCCCGGTCGTCCAGGTCCCCCCGGGCCGCAGCGGATACCGCCCGACGATCGTCACGGCGTCCCCGTCGCGCACGGACACCTCGGCCACGTGCGCCGCGGGGTCGACCGCCGCCCACGTCCCGGCGAGGGGGACGCGCTCGCCGGCCTCGTAGACGCGGTCGAACGCCACGCGCGTCTCCGGGGGTCCGGCGCCGGGATCGAGCAGCGCGACGTCGTCGACGGTGCCCGACACGGGCCCGACGTACTCGACCGGGTGGTCGGCGGAGAGCCTCACGCGGAAGCCCTCGCTCTCGTCTCCCTGCGACCGCAGCCACGCCAGCGCGCGGGCCCGGCTCTCGTCGGCACCCGGGATCCGGGCGATCGCCGCCGACACGTCGTCACCCGTGACGCCCCGGCCGTCGCCCGGCGGCACCGTGAGGGGGGAGACCAGCAGGACGGCGACGATGGCCGCCGCCGTCCAGGCGAGGCGGCGCGCGCGCGTCTCACTCCCTCCTGAGCGTGATGTCGTCGACGTGGAAGGCGTTGCCGGTCCCCGCCGACTGCTGCATGACGTAGACGTCGATCGTGTTGCCGGTGGTGCGGACGGTCGCCGTCACGGATACCGGCTGGAAGGAGCCCGTCAGCGTCACCGTCGCCGTCGTCTGGGCGAGCACCGCGTTGTTCGGGCGTCGTTCGCGGATCGTGATGCGCGCGGGCTTGCCGACCGAGGACGGGCCGGCCGCCCTGACGACGGCCCGCGCCGTGTACCGGTCGCCCGCCGTGGCCGGCTTCACCGTGTCCGGCGAGTCGTCGATGCTGTAATCGGCCCCGGTCGTGCGCGTGACCTTCGCGACCGCCGCGCCGTCCGGAGCCCCCGCGATCACCTCGCGGACGATCGTCGAGCGGTAGTTGAACCAGCCCGCCGTGTTCACCTCGAACGATGGGTTGCTCGTCAGGTTCGGGCCCGCCCCCGCCGTCACCGTGACCGTCCGGGACGCCGTGGCGGCCGCCCCGTCGTCGTCGACCACCCTCAGACGCACCACGAAGCTGCCGGCCGCCGGGAAGCTGCGGGAGGCGCTCGTGCCGGCGCCGTCGTCGAAGTCGCCGTCGTCGTCGAGGTCCCAGGCGCGCGAGGCGACGACCCCGTCGCCGTCCTGGGAGGTGTCGGTGAAGGTGACGCCCTCGTTCGCGACGGGGCTCGCGGGCGCCTGGGAGAACGACGCGGACGGTGGCTGGTTGCCGCCCGGCAACGGGGGCGCGTCGGGGGCGTTCGGGTCGAGGCGCACCATCGCGGCGACCGACGGGACCCCGGACCCGTCGAGCAGGAAGAGCATGTAGTAGCCGGGCGGCGCGAGCGTGGCGTCGGCCGGCGAGGTCAGCGTCAGGCCGTCGGGCTCGGCGGTCATCGCCAGGCGGATGCTGCGCTGGTCCATGTCGTTCGCGTGCGTCGTCGACCCGGCCCGCACGAGGACGGCACGCGCGATCGCGCCCGGCGAGCCGGTCGCGACGCGGAAGGCGCTGCCGTAGCGCACCGACGAGGGGGCGAAGTCGATCGTGGGCCGCGCTCCCCGGAAGAGGTACGGCGGCTCGTAGATCTCCCCGCTGTCCGAGTACCGCGCGCCCGGGCGGTCGTCACCGGCGGCGAGCACCGTCGCATCGGGCAGCAGGACCGCAGTCGAGTGGTACGTCCTCTCCTCGATCGCGGTGGCGACGGTGCGCCATCCCGGCGCGCCCGCGTCGAGGATCTCCGAGGAGTAGATCGGCCCCGCCCAGAGGCCGAGGTCCCCGTCGCGCCGCGAGCCGCCGCCGACGGTCAGCAGGGACTCGTCGGCGAGGATCACGGTGTTGTGGTGCGCGCGGCCGAACTCCATCGCCGGGCCCGCGCTCCAGCCCGCGGCCGGGTTGCGGAGGTCCATCGTGATGCTCGTCGCGGTCGCGTTCTCGGTCTCGGGCAGGTCGGTGCCGCCGGTCATCATCAGCGTCGTCGGCCCGCCCGGGCCGCTCGGCATCAGCTGCGCGCTGCCCCAGACGCGGTTGACCGGGGGCAGGGGGAGGGCCTGCCAGGTCCAGCTCCCCGTGTCGAGCAGCGCGGCGGTCTGATCGGGGCCGACCTGAAGCACCTTCCCGCCCGGCACCACGAACATGTGCGGGTAGAGCTCGCTGTAGCGCCGGGCCGTCGGCTTGAGCTCGATGGTGCCGACCCCCGTCGGGGCGGCCGAGGGGGTGAAGACCTCGACGTCCTGGTTGATGCGGAACGTGCCCCGCTCGTCGTAGCCGTTGTAGATGATGGCCCGCCCGTCGGGCAGGGTCGTGACCGTCGGGTACCAGCGGCCGTGCGCCATGTCCGGCTGCCTGGTCCAGGTCTCGGTGAAGGGGTCGAAGGTCAGCACGGTGCGCAGGCCCTTGAAGTCGAGCCCGTTGGCCGGGTACTCGAGATTGCCCCCGGCCACCAGGACGCGGCCGTCCCCGAGGACCGCCTGGCCCGCGCACCAGATGTTGTACGGCCGCCCCGTCGCGGGGTTGACGGGCGGGTCCACGCGCCGGCCGGTGCGGCTCGCGGGGTCCCACACCCAGGCCGTCGCCTCGTTCTGCGTGAGGTCCGCCGTGGGGTAGGCGAAGATCAGCACCTTCCCGGTGGCGAGCACGACCGAGTTGATGCCGATGACCGGCAGCGCGAAGGGCTCGCCCCAGCGCCCGTCGTCGGCGACCGCGAGCGCGGCGACCCCGGCCTCGCCGCTGCCCGCGGCGCGGGTCTCGCCCGTGCCCGGCGGCGGTAGGTTGCGCAGTCGCCGCGGGCAGCGACCGCGTTCGTTGCGCGCCACGTCCGGGTTCGCGCAACGGGCCAGCCGGGCGGCGTCGCGGCGGATGAAGGCGGCACGGTCGTGCAGGTGGCCCGCCAGCGCGGGCGGCTCGTAGCCGCGCAGGTACTCTCGGGCGGGGGCCCCCGGGCCGCTGAACGCGGGCGCGACGGCCAGCGTCGCCGCCCCCGCCGCGGCCAGCACCATGCCGACCACGCGCGGGCGGACCGGTCGTCTGCTCTCGGTGTTCATCGTGACATCCCCCGGGAGGAGTCGCGCGACTCGAGGCCGCTAGCCATGGGCGCTCCCGACGGCCGGCGGCGGCTCGAGCGCGGGCGGGCGCATGCGCCCCAGGGTCCGGAACCGGTAGCGGCCCCAGTGCCCCGTGGAGCGGACGAGCGCGAGGTACCTGATCACCCCGAACAGCGGCATCACGACCACCTGCGCGAGGCTGTAGTAGGGGTAGAGGATCATCCAGCGCGAGCGGCTCGGCCACGCGCAGACGATCACCAGCCCCGTGTAGAGCAGGATCAGAGCCGGGATCACCTCCGGCCACCGGGCGCCCGAGCCGAGCTTCTGGGTGAGCAGCAGCCAGACGAGGGCGGTGTTGTAGGCCCAGAACACCGGGAAGCGCAGGTTCTTGTCGCAGTTGACGAACGCGGAGCGGAACGATCCGCACCACCAGCCCCTGCGCTGCTGGAAGAGCTCGCGGAAGGTGCGCGGAGTCTCGGTGTAGACCGTGAAGTTGACGTGCAGGACCGACTGCCCGTAGCACTTCGCGATCTTCCCGACCTCGATGTCCTCCCCGTAGAAGTAGTTGGAGTGCATCGCCATGATCTGGCGCAGCGCCCGGGTGCGGGCCAGGGTGATCGCGCCGCTCGTCATCCAGGGGCGCAGGTGCCGGCCCTGCATGGCCAGCCCGTACTCGATGCGCTGCATCTTCTCGGCGATGGTCTCGTCGGTCGCCGGGACGACCTTCGCGCTGCAGAGGTCGGCCCCCGCGGCGTCCATGGCGGCGATGGCGCAACCGATGTCCCCGGTGGCCCATGTGTCGGCGTCGAGGCGCACCACGTACGTCGTCGTCACGACGTCGAGGGCGGAGGCGAGCATGTCCATGGGCGAATGCGTCCCGACGACCGCGACCCGGTGCACCCGCCATCCGGCGGCGGCCTTGCGCAGCGCGAACCGGCGCAACTCCGGCGTCGTCGCGGCGACGACGAGCATCACGTTCGGCTTGTGCCGCTCCAGGTACGCGGAGTTCTTCAGGTACCGGGGATGGCCGTACAGCGGCACGAGGATCGTGAAGTCGTCGCTCGGCCCCTCGGCCGGGCTCAGCGCGCGCCGGAAGCGCGAGAAGAGGTTCTCGGCGTCGAGCAGGGCCAGCAGCGGTATCACGATCGCCACGGCGGCCGCCACGGAGTGCACCACTCACCCGCGCCCGGGTGTCACCGCGCGCCGCCGGAGGGTCTCGGTCACGACCAGCAGCGCGATCAGCACCGCCAGCAGGCCCACCTCCGCCCACACCACCGTGACGCCGAGGCCGAGCACCTCGATCTCGCTGTGCGCCACGCTCGCGCCGACGAACAGCGATCCCACAGCCGTACCGCTCATGGCGACCATGCGCGCCCCGTTTCGTCCGGGCCGACTACGGGTGAAGCACGCCCCTGACTCTCCGCCGCCTATGCTTGAGACGACAACTAGACGAATAGGGCGTCCGTAAACCCCCTATTCGGGGGGGCACGCCCGTTCCAAGCCCTGGTAGGTGGCTCGCCGCATGCAAGATCACCCGTCCGGGGTGCCCCCGATCGCCGCAGCGGGCGATTCTGAGCAAGAGGTCCCCTGCAGCTGGGTAGCTCGCGGTTGCCGTTTGCCTCGGATCCGCCACCCGTCGCGATCGGGTGGCTCGCGGGTCAGCCCGCGAGCGGCTCCAGGCGCACCAGCGGGATCGTGCGGTCGGTCTTCGCCTGGTACTTCTCGTAGTCGGGCCAGATCTGCGCCATCTGCGCCCAGACATCGTCGCGGTGCGCGTCGTCGACGGTGCGGGCGCGGGCCTCGAAGACGTCGGGGCCGACCTGGACCGTGACCCGCGGCTCGTCGCTCAGGTTGAGGTACCAGGCGGGGTGCTCGGGCGTGCCGCCCTTCGAGGCGACGACCACGTAGGCGTCGTCGGAGCGTCCGTAGATCAGGGGGGTGCGCCGGAGCCGGCCGCTGCGCCGGCCGCGGGTGGTCAGCAGCAGGGTCGGGACGCCGCGCCAGAGGTGCCCCTCGTCACCGCCGGTCTCGACGTACCGTCGCAGGTGGTCGGCCACCCAGCCGCCCTCGGGGTCGATCGGGGTCTCGTCGCTCATCCTGGGCCTCTCCGTCCGGGCCGGCATCGCGGCCGTCCGGACTACATGTCGTGTGGGTCCTCGCCCATGGTGGGCACCCGGCGGGCGAGCCCCTCGGCCTGGGCGACCTCGATCACCTTCGCCGCCACCGTCGGGGCGACGTTGCGGTTGAACACGCTCGGGATGATGTAGTCCTCGTTGAGCTCGTCGTCCGAGATGCAGTCGGCGATGGCCTGGGCGGCGGCCACCTTCATGCCCTCCGAGATCTGGGTGGCGCGGCAGGCGAGCGCGCCCTTGAAGATGCCCGGGAAGGCCAGGACGTTGTTGATCTGGTTCGGGTAGTCCGACCGCCCCGTCGCCATCACGCGGACGTACGGCGCGGCGATCTCGGGCATGATCTCGGGCGTCGGGTTGGCCATGGCGAACACGATCGGGTCCTTCGCCATCGTCTGGAGCTGCTCGACCGAGAAGGTGCCGGGCCCGGACAGGCCGAGGAACAGGTTGGCGCCGGCCACGGCCTCGGTGAGGCCGCCCCGCACCCCCTCCGGGTTGGTGTTCTCGGCGTACCAGTCCTTCATGAAGTTCATGTTCTCGGTGCGGCCCTTGTAGATCGCGCCCTTCGAGTCGCACCCGATGATGTTCGTGACGCCGGCGTTCATGAGGATCTTCGAGCAGGCGACACCCGACGCGCCGACCCCCGACACCACCACCTTCAGGTTGCCGATGCTCTCGCCGGTGATCTTCAGCGAGTTGAGCAGCGCCGCGAGCACCACGATCGCGGTGCCGTGCTGGTCGTCGTGGAAGACCGGGATGTCGAGGGTCTCCTTGAGGCGGTCCTCCACCTCGAAGCAGACCGGGGCGGCGATGTCCTCGAGGTTGATGCCCCCCCACGCCGGCGCGATGGCCGTGATCGTCCTGATGAGGACCTCGGGGTCCTTCGAGTCGATGCAGATGGGGTAGGAGTTGACGTCGCCGAACTCCTTGAAGAGCATCGACTTGCCCTCCATCACCGGCATGCCGGCCGCCGCGCCGATGTCGCCGAGGCCGAGCACCGCCGTGCCGTTGGTGATGACCGCGACCATGTTGCGCTTGAGCGTGAAGTCGAAGACCTTCGAGCGGTCCTCGGCGATCGCGGTGCACACCCGCGCGACGCCCGGCATGTAGGCCGCCGAGAGGTCGTCGCGCGTCTCGAGCGGCACCCGCGTGGTCATCTCGATCTTGCCGCCCTGGTGCATGCGGAAGGTGCGGTCGTGGGACGACAGCACCGCGACGCCCTCGACCGCGCCCGCGGCGGCCACGATGGCGTCGGCGTGCTCCTGGTCGGACGCGTTCACCACGATGGCGCGGGTCACCGCCCCGTCGCCCGAGCCGACGATGTCGATCGCCCCGATGTCGCCGCCCACCGCGCCGATCGCCGTCGTCAGCGCCACCAGGGGGGTGGTCTGGGACGAGGCCATCTCGACGCGGATGGTGACGCTGTACTGGGCGCTCGGCGTGACGGCCACGGGGGCTCCTCTGATGCGTGGTCGGGACCGGGTTCGTGCGGTTGGCCAGCATAACGGGCGGCCCGGGTATCCTGGCCGGGATGCCGGACACCGCCGCACCGCCGGTCACGGGACCGCTCCTGCTGATCGACGGCAACAGCCTGGCGTACCGGGCCTTCCACGCCCTGCCCGACACGATCGCCACGGACGAGGGCTTTCCCACCAACGCGCTCTACGGCCTCGCGGCGATGATGATGAAGATGCTGGCCGACGAGCGGCCGGCGCGGGTGGTCGTGGCGTGGGATCCCAAGGGCAAGACGTTCCGGCACGAGCGCGAGCCCACCTACAAGGCGAACCGCTCGGCGACGCCCGACCTGCTGCGGGAGCAGCAGGCGCACTTCCGCCCCCTCATGGAGGCCTTCGGCTTCGTCAACACCGAGGTCACCGGCTTCGAGGCCGACGACGTGCTCGGCACCCTGGCCCGCCGGGCCGAGGCGGCCGGCATACCCGTCGTCATCCTCACCGGCGACCGCGACGCCTTCCAGCTCGTCAGCGAGGGCGTGAGCGTGATGGCCACGGGCCGCGGCGTCACCGACACCACGCTCTACACGCCCGCCGCGGTGATCGAGCGGTACGGCATCGGGCCCGAGCTGATGACCGACTTCCGCGGCATGGTCGGTGACCCGAGCGACAACCTGCCCGGGGTGCCCGGCATCGGGGAGAAGGGCGCCTCGCAGCTGCTGCAGAAGTACGGCAGCCTCGACGCGGTGCTCGACCACGCCGCCGAGCAGACCCCCAAGCGGCGCGAGGCCCTCACCGTGCACGCCGACGACGCGCGCAAGACCCGCGACCTGGCGCTCATCGACACCGAGGCGCCGGTCGAGCTCGACCTCGGCGACGTGCCGTCCCTCGACTTCGGCCCGGAGCGCCTCGCGACCCTGCGCGAGGTCTTCGGGCGCTTCCAGTTCGGCAGCCTCGAGCGCCGGCTCGGCGAGCTGGCCGAGGGGGCCGAGCCGGTCGCCGCGCCGGCCGCCCACACGGTGTCGGTGACCGTGGCCGAGGCGTCGCCCGAGGACCTGGCCATGCGCTTCGCCGGGGCGTCCGGCCTGAGCCTGGCGCTGTCGGACGACGCGTGGGCCGTCGCCGCGCCCGGCCACGAGGTCGCCACGGGAGCCCTCGGCGAGGGCGTCGGCGCCGCGCTGGCGCGCTCGCTGGCCGGCGCGGCGGTCGCCTGCCACGACGCCAAGGCCGTCGTGCGCGACACGGCCGACGAGCTGCGCCCGGAGCACGACACCCTCATCGCGGCGTACCTGCTCGAGCCGCGCCGGCGCGGCTACGCGCTCGGCGAGCTCGCCGCCGACGCCGGCATCGGCGTCGAGGGCGAGGTGCCCGACGCGGTGCGCGACGCCGCCCTGGTGCGGGAGCTGGCCGAGCGCCAGCGGGCCGGCCTCGCGCGCGAGGGCCTCGAGTCGCTCTACCGCGAGATCGAGCTGCCCACGACGCGCGTGCTCGCCGCGATGGAGCGCGTGGGGGTGCGCCTCGACGTGCACCGGCTCGGCGAGATCGCGGCCCGCGTGCGCGACAGCGCCGACGAGCTGCGCGACCGCATCTGGGAGCTGGCCGGGGGCGAGTTCGTCATCGAGTCGCCCAAGCAGCTCGGGCAGGTGCTCTTCGAGCGGCTGGGGCTGCCGACCTTCCGCAAGGGCAAGACCGGCTGGAGCACCGACCGCAAGGTGCTGCGGCTGCTCGAGGACAAGCACCCGATCGTGCCGCTGATCGGGCAGTACCGCGAGCTGACCAAGCTCGACAACACCTACCTCTCGGCGCTGCCGGAGCTCGTGGACGACACAGGCCGGCTGCACACGACGTTCAACCAGACCGTCGCCGAGACCGGGCGCCTGTCATCGACCAACCCCAACCTGCAGAACATCCCGGTGCGCACGCCGCTCGGGCGCGAGATCCGCAGCGCCTTCACCACCGACCCCGGCTGGACCCTCGTGAGCTGCGACTACAGCCAGGTGGAGCTGCGCATCCTCGCCCACTGCTCGGGCGAGCCGGCCCTCGCCGACGCCTTCCGCCGCGGGGAGGACGTGCACCGGGCGACGGCCGCCGAGGTCTTCGGCATGGCCCCCGCCGACGTCGACCGGCAGACCCGCGACCGGGCGAAGGCCGTCAACTTCGGCATCGTCTACGGCATCAGCGACTTCGGCCTGTCCGAGCAGCTCGGCATACCGCGCGCCGACGCCCGCAACTACATCGACGCCTACCTCGCGCGCTACCCGCGGGTGCGCAGCTTCATCGACACGACGGTCGCCGCGGCGGCGCAGGACGGCTATGTCACGACGCTGCTCGGCCGTCGCCGGCCGATCCCCGAGCTGACGGGCGCCACGGTGCAGCAGCGCCAGCTCGGCGAGCGCCTGGCCGTCAACACGGTCATCCAGGGGACCGCGGCCGACATCATCAAGGCCGCGATGGTCGCGGCCCACGCCGCGCTGGCCGACGCGGGGATGCAGGCGCGCCTGATCCTCCAGATCCACGACGAGCTGGTGCTCGAGGCGCCGGCCGCCGAGGCGGCGCGGGCGGCCTCGCTCGTGCGCTCGGCCATGGTCGGCGCATACCCGCTCGATCCGCCGCTCGCGGTCGACGTCGGCACCGGGGAGACGTGGCTGGACGCGAAGTCGTAGGGGCCGGCGGCGACCCCTACCGGGTGCTCCAGGTGGCGCCGCACGCGTGCCCCGAGGTGGTGGCCGCGGCCTTCGGCGTGCTGCGCGAGATGGTGCTGGCCGACGACGCCGAGGACGCGCCCCGGCGCCTGGCCGAGCTCAACCGCGCCCACCGCACCCTGAGCGACCCGGCCCGCCGCGCGGCCCACGACGCGGAGGTGGGGGAGGGCACGCCGCCCGGAGGGGGCGAGCCCGGCGGGGACCCGTAAAGACCGCTATCTTTCCGGGAATGACGCCTTTGCCCGCGGTACACCCCCTCCAGCCCCGGTTCGCCCAGGCGATCACGGGGGTCCTCGCCCTCGAGGCGATCGTCTTCGACACCCCCGCCGCGCTCGTCGTGGCGCTCGCGCTGGTGCTGCTCTCGCTCGCCGGACCGCGCTGGTCGCCGGTCGGGTGGGTGTTCCGGCGCATCGCTCCCCCCGCCACCGAGCTCGAGCCGGCCGCGCCGGTGCGGTTCTCGCAGGGCCTCGCCGCCGCCTTCCTCACCACCTCCCTCGCGCTGCTCGCCCTGGGTGCGGGCGTCGCCTCCGCGATCGTCGCCGGGATGGTCTCCGCGGTCGCGCTCGTCTCGGCGATCACCGGCGTGTGCATCGGGTGCGAGGCCTACCGGCTGGTGCTGGCCCTGCGGCGCGGCGACTCGGAGGACGTGCGCGCCGACCTCGGCCTCACGGGCGCCGGGCCGTGGCTCGTCGTGCTGACCGCGCCCGGGTGCGCCCGATGCGAGCCCGTCGCCCGGCAGATGCAGAGCGCCGCCGGCGACCGGGAGGTCGTGCGGGTCGACCTCGCGCAGCGCCCGCGCGCGGCCTCGCTGCCCGTGCGCAGCGTCCCCGCCGCGCTGGCCGTCGGGCACGACGGCCGCCTGCGCATGGCGCGGGCCGGACGCCTCGACCCGTCGGAGATCGCGCAGGTGCTCGCCGCGGTCTGAGCGGCACCTGCGCGAGCCGTCCGGCGCGTGCCATCCGGGGTGCCGCGGGGTCGCCGCCCGGCACCGACCGGTCTATACTGCCGCCCCCGGCACGACCGGTCCGCCGGTCCGTGCCCGGAGCCATTTACCGACGAGGACAACCCCACCCATGACCACCGACTCTCCCGACCTCATCAGCACCAGCGCCGAGGCCATCGACCTCGACGCCCCCGTGATCGACCTCGACTTCGACACCCCCGTCCGCACGCTCGACGGGCCCGAGTACATCGAGATCGACGGCGAGATGGTGCCCAACTACGACGGCACCCTGCCGGTCTTCGCGGAGGGGGACGTCGTCAGCGGGAGGGTGGTCCGCATCGACAAGGACGAGGTCCTCGTCAACATCGGCTACAAGAGCGAGGGGGTCATCCCCCTCCCCGAGCTCTCGATCCGCAAGAGCGTCAAGCCCGAGGACGAGGTCCAGCTCGGCGAGTGGGTCGACGCACTGGTCATGCAGAAGGAGGACCAGGACGGCCGCCTGATCCTCTCGAAGAAGCGGGCCCGGTTCGAGAAGGCCTGGAAGCGCATCGAGGCCGCCGCCGCCGCCGGCGAGAACGTCGAGGGCACCGTCATCGAGGTCGTCAAGGGCGGCCTGATCCTCGACCTCGGGGTGCGGGGCTTCCTGCCCGCCTCGCTGGTCGACATCCGCCGCGTGCAGGACCTCGACGAGTTCCTCGGCCGCAAGCTCGAGTGCAAGGTCATCGAGCTCAACCGCAACCGCAACAACGTGGTGCTGTCGCGGCGCGCGGTGCTCGAGGACGAGCGGCGCGAGGTGCGCCAGAAGATCCTCGACGACCTGCAGCCCAGCCAGGTGGTGGAGGGCGTCATCTCCAACATCGTCGAGTTCGGCGCGTTCGTGGACCTCGACGGCATCGACGGCCTCATCCACATCTCCGAGCTCTCGTGGAGCCACGTCAACCACCCGTCCGAGGTGCTCGCGATCGGCGAGAAGGTCAAGGTCAAGGTGCTCGACATCGACCGCGACCGCCAGCGCATCTCGCTCGGCCTCAAGCAGACGCAGGCCGACCCGTGGCAGAGCGTCATCGAGAGCTACCAGGTCAACGACGTGGTCGAGGGCAAGGTCACGAAGGTGGTCACCTTCGGCGCCTTCGTCGAGATCCACGCCGGCGTCGAGGGCCTCGTGCACATCTCGGAGCTCGCCGCGCACCACGTCGAGAACCCGCGCGAGGTCGTCAACCAGGGCGACGTGCTCGCCGTCCGGGTGATCGAGATCGACGCCGATCGCCGGCGCCTGTCGCTCAGCCTCAAGCGCGTGGCCGACAGCGACGCCATCCAGCACCACCTGCCCGACGACGTCCGGGCGGCCATCGCCGAGGTCAGCGGCCCGACCGGTCCCGCCGCGCTCGCCGCTGCCGAGGCCCAGGCGGCCGAGGCCGCCGAGGCGGGCGACGCGGCCGTCGACGACGCGCCGGCCGACCTGGACGAGGCGCCCACCTCCGACGACGCCACGGCCGCCGAGGCGGACGCGCCGGCGGAGGGGTCCGCGGAGGCCCCCGCCGCCGAGGTGGAGGCACCCGCCGAGGAGGCCCCGGAGGCCCCGGCCGCCGAGGAGGCCCCGGAGGCAGCCGAGCTCGACGCGATCGAGCCCGAGACCGCTCCGGCCGAGGACGCCGCCGTCCCGGTGGACGCCGCCCCGGACGGCGACGCGGACGACGCCCCCGCCGAGGCCTGACGCGACGGGGGGGCGCGGCACCGCCGCGCCCCCCTGCGTCGCCCTGACGGGCGGCATCGGCGCGGGCAAGTCCGAGGCGCTCGCGGCGTTCGCCGCCTGCGGGGCGGCCACGCTCTCGAGCGACGCCGTGGTGCACGAGGTCTACGGCGATGCCGAGGTGGTGGCGGCCGTGCGGGCGCGGTTCGGTGACGACGTCGTCAACGACGCCGGCACTGTCGTGCGACGGCTGCTCGGGCGGCGGGCCCTGGCCGACGAGGGGGGGCTGACCTTCCTCGAGTCGCTGCTGCACCCCCGTGTCGGGGCCGCCCGGCGCGACTGGATCGCCCGCGAGGCCGCGCGCACGCCCGCGCCGGCGCTCCTGATCTGCGAGGTGCCCGTGCTGTTCGAGGCGGGGATCGCCGACCAGTTCGACGCCGTCCTCGTCGTGACGGCGTCGGAGGCGGTCCGCCGGGCCCGGGTCGAGGCCCGGGGACAGGACTACGACGCCCTCAGCGGCCGCCAGACGCCCGAGCACGAGAAGGTGGCGCGCGCCGACCGGGCCTACGTCAACGACGGCGACCTCCCCGACCTGCGGGCGTGGGTTGCCGACCGGTACGCCGAGTACGCTGGACGTCCCTGCGATGCGCCGCGCGACCCTCACTGAGCACGCCCCCGTACGCCCCGGCGACGCCGGGCCCACGCCCTCACCGCGCGGCGCCGCGCGCGGCCGCGGTCGCCGCCGCCTGGCCGCGATCGCCCTCGCGCTGGGGTTCGTGGCGGCCCTGCTCGGGGGCTGGTACCAGGTGCACCAGCAGATGCCGGCCTGGTACGCGCGCCTCTGGTACCCCCTGGAGTACGAGGACGCCATCAACGAGCAGGCCGCTCGGCAGGGCCTCGACCCCGCCCTCGTCGCGGCGGTCGTGAACGCCGAGAGCGGCTTCCTGCCCGACTCGCGCTCCAGTCAGGGCGCCGTCGGGCTGATGCAGATGCTCCCCGACACGGCGCGGTTCATCGCGACGCAGCCGAACCGGCCGAGCCCGCCGCCCGACCGGTTGGAGGACCCCGCGGTCAACGTGGCCTACGGAACCCGCTACCTGCGCTACCTGATCGACCGCCACGGCACCGTCCCGCTCGCGCTCGCCGCCTACAACGGCGGCGAGACGAACCTGACCGAGTGGCTCGACGACGCCTCGGCGCGGGGTGAGCCGCTCCGGATCCCCGACGACATCCCCTTCAGCGAGACGCGCTCGTTCGTGTCGCGCGTGCTCGACACGGCCCCGATCTATCGCCGCACCTACGGCGACCGGCTGGACCCGCCACCGGGGGGATGAGCCGCGCCCATCCGCGGGCGTGCGCCTCAGTCCCGGGCGATCTCCGCCGTCACCGCCTCGGTCGCCCGCACGAGGTCGGCGGGGGAGAGCTCCAGGTCGAGGCCGCGCCGGCCGCCCGATACGAGGACCGTCTCGTGGTCGAGCGCCGAGACGTCGATCACCGTGGGGTGCGCCCGCCGCTGGCCGATGGGCGAGATGCCGCCGACGACGTAGCCCGTGGCGCGCTCCGCGGCGGCGGGCTCGGCCATGGCGGCGCGCGAGCCGCCGAGGGCGCGGGCGAGCGCCTTGAGGTCGAGGCGGCCGTCCACGGGCACCACGGCCACGACGAGCGCGCCGTCAACCGTGGCGAGGAGGGTCTTGAGGACGCGCCCGGGAGCGGCCCCCAGCGCGGCCGCGGCTTCGAGGCCGTACGAGGCGGCCCTCGGGTCGTGCGCGTAGGGCCGGGGCGTGAAGGCGATGCCGGCCCGGGTCAGCGCGACCGTCGCCGGCGTGCCGCCCGTGCGCGGGCGGCCCATCAGGCCTCGGGGCGCCGCTCGATGAGCTCGATGCGGTAGCCGTCGGGGTCGCGCACGAAGCAGATGCGCGAGCCGCCGGGTCGGGAGGCGTACGGCGGCTTCTCGGGAGCGATGCCCCCCTCGGCGAGCGCCGCCAGCTCGGCGTCGAGGTCGTCCGTCGTCAGCGCGATGTGCCCGTAGCCCTCGCCCTGGGTGTACGGCTCGGTCCGGCCGTCGTTCAGCGTCAGCTCGAGTCGCGGCTCGTCGCCCGGGAGGCCGAGGAACACGACCGTCGCGGTGTCGCCCCCGACCCGCGCCCGCCGGACCTCCGCGAAGCCGAGGGTGCGGTAGAACGCGATCGACCGCTCCTCGTCGACGACGCGGATCATGGTGTGGTCGAACTGCATCGGCATGAGGGGCCTCCGGCGGCGGGGGTGTCCCGCCGAGGGTACCCGCGGCGGCCGCCGGACGGCCCGTCCAATGGGGGCAGCCGCCGGCGTCTGGACGACGCCGGCGGCTGGGGTGCGAAGCCCCGCGTCCCGGTCGCGGGGCCTGGTGTGAGGTGAAGGCTTCCTCCCGAGTCACCGTCACTTCACGACCGGGACGATAGGCGCAGGGGTGGGTGGCGCTCTTTGGCCCCCGCACCGAATCGCGCCCGCCCCGTATTGGCCTCCCGGCGGGTTCATCGGGCGGCATCGAGCCGCTATCGGCGCGTGCCGTCGCCTCCGTGGGTGTCGGCGCTAACCTTGCGTGATGGCCGTCGTCCCCTTCGATGTGTCCCCCGCGTACGCGCCGACGGGCGACCAGCCGAAGGCGATCGCGGAACTCTCCGAGGGCCTCACCCGGGGCGACCGGTACCAGACGCTGCTGGGCGTCACCGGGTCGGGCAAGACCTTCACGATGGCGCAGGTGATCGCGGGGTCGGCGCGGCCGGCGCTGGTCATCGCGCACAACAAGACCCTCGCCGCGCAGCTCTGCAACGAGTTCCGCGAGCTGCTGCCCTCGGCGGCGGTCGAGTACTTCGTCTCGTACTACGACTACTACCAGCCCGAGGCGTACATCGCGGCGACCGACACCTACATCGAGAAGGACTCGTCGATCAACGACGAGATCGACCGCCTGCGCCACGCGGCGACCGCCGCCCTGCTGGGCCGCCGCGACGTGGTGATCGTGGCGTCGGTGAGCTGCATCTACGGCCTCGGCTCGGCCGAGGTCTACCGCGACCGGGTGCTCGTGCTGACGGTGGGGGAGGAGCACGCCCGCGAGCGCATCTTCCGGCGGCTCGTCGAGACCCAGTACCAGCGCAACGACACGGTGCTCGAGCGCGGCCGGTTCCGGGTCAAGGGCGACACGCTCGAGGTGCAGCCGGCCGACTCGGAGACCGCGTACCGCGTGTCGATGTTCGGCGACGAGGTCGAGAGCATCACCGAGTACGACCCGCTCACGGGCGAGGTGTTCGGCGAGCTCAAGCACCTGGCGATCTATCCGGCGACCCACTACATCACGCCGCCCGAGACGATCGACCGCTCGATCCGCGAGATCCGCGACGAGCTCGAGCAGCAGCTCGAGTTGTTCGAGTCGTCGGGCAAGCTCGTCGAGGCGCACCGGCTGCGCCAGCGCACCGAGTACGACATGGAGATGATCCGCGAGCTCGGCTTCTGCTCGGGCATCGAGAACTACTCGCGCATCCTCGACGGCCGGCGGCCGGGCGAGCCGCCGCACACGCTGCTCGACTTCTTCCCCGCCGACTTCCTCTGCTTCATCGACGAGTCCCACAACACGATGGGTCAGCTGCGGGGCATGTACGAGGGCGACCGCTCGCGCAAGCTGGCGCTGATCGACGCCGGTTTCCGGCTGCCCTCGGCGCTCGACAACCGTCCGCTGCAGCTGCCGGAGTTCCTCGAGCGCGTCGGCCAGACGGTGTTCGTCTCGGCCACTCCGGGCGACTTCGAGCGGCGGACGTCCGAGAACGTCGTCGAGCAGATCATCCGCCCGACCGGCCTCGTCGATCCCGAGGTGTCGGTGCGGCCGACGACGCACCAGATCGACGACCTGCTCGGCGAGATCCGCGACCGCTCCGACCGCGGCGAGCGCGCCCTGGTCACGACGCTGACGAAGAAGATGGCCGAGGACCTCACCGAGTACCTGATCGAGGCGGGCGTCCGGGCCCGCTACCTGCACTCGGAGATCGACACGCTCGAGCGGATCCGCATCGTGCGGTCGCTGCGCCTCGGCGAGTTCGACGTGCTGGTGGGGGTCAACCTGCTGCGCGAGGGCCTCGACCTGCCCGAGGTCACCCTGGTCGCGATCCTCGACGCCGACAAGGAGGGGTTCCTGCGCGGGACCACCTCGCTCATCCAGACGATCGGCCGGGCGGCCCGCAACGTGCACGGACGCGTCGTGATGTACGCCGACCGCGAGACCGAGGCGATGCGGACGGCGATCGGCGAGACCAACCGCCGTCGCGCGATCCAGGTGGCCCACAACGAGGAGCACGGCATCACGCCGACCTCGATCGTGAAGGGCGTGTCCGACATCGTCGAGCTGCTCGGCCTCGGCGATGCGCCGGTCGCGGCCCGCACCGGCCGCCGCGGCGAGGTCGACGCGCTCGCCGACGTGTCGCCCGACGAGCTCGAGACGATGATCGTCGACCGCGAGCAGCAGATGTTCGCCGCCGCCGAGGGCCTCAAGTTCGAGCAGGCCGCGAGGCTGCGCGACGAGATCGCCGACCTGCGACGCGAGCAGCTCGAGCGCTCGGGTGGCCACGACCCCGAGCACGGCGCCGGGCCGCCGAGGCGGGGATCGGCGCCGGTGCCGCGCAAGCAGGGCCGGCGGGCGGCGGGGACGGGCCGCAGACGACGATGAGCGAGCCGGTGCCCGACGACCTCCAGTTCCGCTCGCTCGCGGCGCCCGGGCTCGAGGAGGACGACGTCTTCGCGACACTGCTCGGCCTGCCGATGCCGGGACCGTTCTGGGGGCAGGACTGGCCCCGGGCCCTCGGCCCCGAGCAGCCGTGGAGCGAGGAGTCGGAGCGCCGTCGCCGGCACGAGGAGCTGCTCGCGAGGTGGCGGGCCGAGCGCGAGGAGCCCGAGGCGAGGGCCTAGTCGGCCTCCGGGTGCCGCGAGTCGACCGCCCGGTGCGCCGGCGCTACCACGCGTCCCAGCGCACGAACTCGTCGAGGCCCTTGCGCGGGCCCGGGGCGAAGTCGGTCCCGATCGTGTGCGCCAGGGGGATGAGCGCCATCTGCGAGTACTCGTCGTAGGGGATGCCGAGCACCTCGGCGGCCTCGCGCTCGTGGAACAGGTGGATCGTCGTCCAGGCGGTGCCGAGGCCGCGGGCCCGGGCGGCGAGCATCAGGCTCCAGACCGCCGGCAGGGTCGACCCGAACGCCGAGGCCTGCACCACCTGGTCGCGGTCCTCGGTGCGCCCCGGATGGCAGGGGACGATGAGGACCGGCACCTCGGCGAGGTGCTCGGCGAGGTAGGCCGCCGAGCGGCCGATGCGGCGCTGCAGGTCGCGCCCGCCGGGGGTGGTCGTCGCCCCGGGGCGCCCGGCGGCGACGCCCTGCTCGACGTACTGGTCCCAGGCGCGCCGGTAGATCTCGCCGAGGGCCGCGCGGCGCTCGGCGTCGGTCACCACGACGAAGACGGCCCCCTGGCGGTTGCCCCCGCTCGGCGCCTGCTGGGCCATCTCGAGGCACTCCTCGATGAGGGTGCGGTCGACCGGGCGCGCGAGGTCGAGGCGGCGGCGGACGGTACGGGTGGTGGAGAGGAGCTCGTCGGGCGTCAGTTCGGGCATGGGGGGATCCTCTCACCCCGCGGAGCGGAGAGGCCCCCTCGCTGCGCCCGGCGGCACCGGCACCCCGCCCGGGCACGCGACGGCGCGCCGGGCGAGGGCGTGGATCAGGCCAGGCCGGCGCCCTTGCGGCGGCGGCGGCGCACCCCGACGCGCGGCAGCGCGATGGCGTAGACCGTGGCGGCCGCCGCCTCGATGCCGGTGCGCACACGGGGCCGGCGCGGCGGGTCGCCGGCGGCCGCGCGGCCACGGCGCCGACGCCCCTCGACGGGCGCATCCGCGTCCGACACCGGCTCGGCGACGGGGATGGGGTGCGCCGCCACGGGCACCGTCCCGGGCTCGCGGGAGCCCGGCAGCGCGTCGGCGCGGGCGGGCAGGCGCCGGCCACCGCCGCGGATGCCGGCGAGCACCTCGTCGATCTCGGCGCGGTCGACCTGCTCGCGCTCGAGCAGGACCCCGGCCAGCGCGTCGAGCTCCGCGCGGTGGTCGCTCAGCAGCGCGACCGCGTCGGAGTAGGCCGCGTCGATCATGCGGCCGACCTCCTCGTCGATCGCCCGCCGGGTCTCGCCCGAGCGGGGGATCTGGTGCGCGCCGGAGGCCATGACGATCTGGCCCACCCGCGGCGAGAAGCCGAGCCGCTCGACGGCCTCGTGGGCCATGCGGTTGACCTGCTCGAGGTCGTTGGCGGCGCCGGACGAGATGACGCCGAAACCGATCTGCTCCGCCGCGCGACCGGCCATCGCCACGACCATCTTCTCGTGCAGGTGCTGCTGCGAGGTCAGGATGCGGTCCTGGTTGCCGTACAGCGCGAGGCCGCCGGCGTCGCCGCGGGCGAGGATCGTGACCTTCTGGGCCTTCTGGTGGGTCGGGCAGAGCTCCGCCGCGAGCGCGTGGCCGGCCTCGTGGAAGGCGATCACCTCGAGCTCGCCCTCGCCGATGCGGCGGTCGGCCTTCTGCGGCCCGGCGACGGCGCGCAGCATGCCCTCGTCGAGGTCCTCCGGCAGGATCGTGACCCGGCCGGCGCGGGCGGCCATGATGGCGGCCTCGTTGACCATGTTGGAGAGGTCGGCCCCGGCGAAGCCGGCCGTGACCCGCGCCAGCGACGCGAGGGCCTCGGGCTCGGCGATCGGCATGCGGCGCGAGTGCAGCCTGAGGATGGCGAGGCGCCCGCCCTCGGCCGGCAGCCCGACCTGCACGCGCCGGTCGAAGCGCCCGGGGCGCAGCAGCGCCGCGTCGAGCATGTCGAGGCGGTTCGTGGCCGCGATGACCACGACCCGGTCGCGGTCGCCGAAGCCGTCGAGCTCGACCAGGAGCTGGTTGAGGGTGCCCTCGCGCTCGGAGTCGCCGCCCGACATGCCCCCGCCGCGCGCGCGGCCGATGGCGTCGATCTCGTCGAAGAAGATGATCGCGCCCTTCTCGTCCTTGCGCGCCATGGCGAACAGGTCGCGCACGCGGGACGCGCCGACGCCGACGAACGTGTCGACGAAGTCGGACCCCGAGAGGGCGAAGAAGGGGACGCCGGCCTCGCCGGCGACGGCCTTGGCGAGCAGCGTCTTGCCGGTCCCGGGGGGCCCGTGCAGGATGACGCCGCGGGGCATGCGGGCGCCGACGGCGCTGAACCGCTCCGGCTCGCGCAGGAAGGTGACGACCTCGTTCAGCTCCTCGACGGCCTCGTCGCAGCCGGCGACGTCGCCGAAGCGGACCGACGGCGGCTCGACCTGGGCGTTCTTGCGGATCTTGCCGTGCCCGGCGGCGCCCCCGCGGCCGTTGGCGCCACGCCCGTTGGGGTTGCGGCCCCGGATGAGCATCATCCCGCCGATCACGAAGACCGCGAGCAGCGCCACGCCGAGCGGGATCATCAGGTACCTCATCAGCGCGCCCATGCCCGAGCCGGACTCCGTCGGGACGGCGGCCGGGCCGAGCACCGCGATGCCGTCACCGCGCAGGTGCGACGCCAGGTCGAACGCGCCCGGGGGCGCGTCCCGGGCGTCGCGGGAGGCGGCCGGCGTGCCGGCGGCCTGGGCGTAGTCGCGCCCGGCCCTCGGGCGCGGGATCTGCGCCGCGATCACGCGTCCCTCGCGATCGATGGCCGCGACCCAGTAGCTCGACGTGTCCACCACCGCCGCGTTCAGGTTGCGCGCGTCGGCGGCACCCAGCAGCTGTGCGTAGGGCACGACGGCCGGCGCCTCGACGCCGCCGAGCGGCTCGATCACGCTCGGGGGCACCTGCACGGGGTCGGCGGCGGCCGCGGGGCCCACGAGGGCGACGAGCGCCACGAGGGCGAGGGCGGCTGTCACGAGCGCGCGGCGGAGGGACGGGGGGCCCGGCGGGCCCGGGGGCTGTCGGAGCACCGGCAGGTTCCTTGGGGTCGGCGTCGGCGGCTGTGTCCGGGACGGGTCGTTGCCGACGGGCTCTGCGTGCCCGCCCATCGGCGGAGGATCGGGCGGTCTGTAGGGCCGAGGCCGCCGACCCCTGAGCAGGGGTGATAGCACCGCGGCAACGGTAAGCCGAGGGGGTCGGACGGCGTATGTCCCCAGGGCCAACCGACCACGCGGGCGTTGGGCCCCGACGTCCACCGGACGGCCACGGCGGGGGCGCCGGTCGCCGCACTAGACTCTCCGGATGCCCCCGCGCCGCCCCGTACCCGCCAACGTCATCCGGGTGATGGGCGCCCGCGAGCACAACCTGCGCGACGTGTCGGTCGACATCCCGCGCGACGACCTGGTCGTCATCACGGGCCTGTCGGGCAGCGGCAAGTCGAGCCTCGCCTTCGACACGCTCTACGCCGAGGGCCAGCGCCGCTACGTCGAGAGCCTCTCGGCCTACGCGCGGCAGTTCCTCGGGCAGATGGACAAGCCCGACGTCGATCACATCGAGGGCCTGTCCCCGGCGATCTCGATCGACCAGAAGACGACCAGCCGCAACCCGCGCTCGACGGTGGCGACCGTCACCGAGATCTACGACTACATGCGCCTGCTCTACGCCCGCGTCGGCGAGCCCCACTGCCCGATCTGCGGCCGGCCGATCACCGGGCAGACCGTCGAGCAGATCGCCGACCACGTGCTCGCGCTCGCGGAGGGCACGCGGTTCATGGTGCTCGCGCCGCTGGTGCGCGGGCGCAAGGGGGAGCACCGCGACCTGCTCGAGCACATCCGTGGCGAGGGCTTCTCGCGGGTGATGGTCGACGGCGCCCTGTACGGCATCGACGAGGTCCCGGCCCTCGACAAGAAGTTCAACCACACCATCGAGGTGGTGGTCAACCGTCTCGTGATGCGCGACGACCTGCGCCGTCGCCTGACCGACAGCCTCGAGACGGCGACCGGCCTCACCGACGGCCTCGTGCGCATCGAGGAGGTGCGCCGCGACGACGCGCCGCCCGGCTCGTGGACCTATTCCGAGCGCTTCGCCTGCCCCGAGCACGGCGCCTCGCTGCCCGAGCTCGCGCCGCGCACCTTCTCGTTCAACTCCCCCCACGGCGCGTGCCCCACGTGCACGGGGCTGGGGTTCCGCCCCGAGGTCGACCCGCAGCTCGTCATCGACCCCGAGCGCAGCCTCTCCGGCGGAGCGGTGCTGCCCTGGACCGACCGCACCACCGACTACTACGACCTCATGCTCGACGCGGTCTCCGAGCAGCACGGCATCGACCTGGACACCCCCTGGCGGGCGCTGCCCGAGAAGCAGCGGACGCTCATCCTCGAGGGCCCGCGCCGGCGCGAGCGGGTGTTCCTCGGCTCCCGGCGCAAGGGCGGCAGCTGGGGCTGGTTCGAGGGCGTCCTGCCGCAGCTGCGGCGCCAGCACACCACCTCGATGTCGCAGGCCGTGCGCGACGGCGCCGAGCAGTTCATGTCGCTGCGCCCCTGCCCGGCGTGCGGGGGCGCGCGCCTCAAGCCCGAGGCGCTCGCGGTGACCGTGGCCGGGCGCAGCATCCACGACCTCACGCTCCTGTCGGTCGCCGACTCGCTGGCGTTCTTCTCCGGCCTCGAGCTGGGCACGACCCAGGCCTTCATCGGCGCCCGCATCATCCAGGAGATCACCGAGCGGCTGCGCTTCCTCGACGACGTGGGCGTCGGGTACCTCACGCTGGCGCGCGCGGCCGGCTCGCTGTCGGGCGGCGAGGCCCAGCGGATACGGCTCGCGACGCAGATCGGGTCGGGGCTCGTGGGCGTGCTCTACATCCTCGACGAGCCGTCGATCGGCCTGCACCAGCGCGACAACCGCAAGCTGATCGCGACGCTCGAGCGCCTGCGCGACCAGGGCAACACCGTGCTGGTGGTCGAGCACGACGAGGACATGATCCGGAGCGCCGGTCACGTCATCGACATGGGACCGGGCGCCGGGCAGCACGGCGGGCGGGTCGTGGCCGAGGGCTCGGTCGCCGACCTCGAGGCCGAGCCCTCGTCGGTCACGGGGGCGTTCCTCTCGGGCCGGCGCGGCGTGGTCGTGCCGGAGGTGCGGCGCGAGCCGCGCGGGTGGGTCACCGTGCGGGGCGCGCGCGAGAACAACCTGCGCGGCATCGACGCGGGCTTCCCGGTGGGGGCGCTCACCTGCGTCACCGGCGTCTCGGGGTCGGGCAAGAGCACCCTCGTCAACGAGGTGCTGCTCAAGGCCCTCGCCGGCCGCCTCGGCCGGCGGCCCCGGCGCCCCGGCGCGCACGACGCGATCGAGGGCCTCGATCACATCGACAAGGTGATCGACATCGACCAGTCGCCCATCGGCCGCACGCCGCGCAGCAACCCGGCCACCTACACCGGCCTGTTCGACCACATCCGGCAGCTCTTCTCCCGCACCCAGGAGGCCCGCTCCCGGGGGTACGGGCCGGGCCGCTTCAGCTTCAACGTGAAGGGCGGCCGCTGCGAGGCCTGCAAGGGCGACGGCACGATCACGATCGAGATGCACTTCCTGCCCGACGTGTACGTGCCGTGCGAGGTCTGCGGCGGCAAGCGCTACAACCGCGAGACGCTCGCCGTGCACTACGGCGGCCGCACGATCCACGAGGTGCTCGAGCTGAGCGTGGAGGAGGCCGTCGACGTGTTCTCGGCGGTGCCCAAGATCCACCGCCGGCTGCAGACGCTGCACGACGTGGGCCTGGGCTACGTGCGACTCGGGCAGCCGGCCACGACCCTCTCCGGCGGCGAGGCCCAGCGCGTCAAGCTCGCGACCGAGCTCTCGAAGGTCGCCACCGGGCGTACGCTCTACGTGCTCGACGAACCGACGACGGGCCTGCACTTCGCCGACATCGAGAAGCTCCTCGAGGTGCTGCAACGGCTGGTCGACCAGGGGAACACGGTGGTCGTGATCGAGCACAACCTCGACGTCATCAAGTGCGCGGACCACGTCATCGACCTCGGACCCGAGGGCGGCTCGGGCGGGGGCGCGCTGATCGCCGTGGGCACGCCCGAGGAGATCGCGGCCGCGCCGGGCTCCCACACCGGCGAGTACCTGCGCCCGATCCTCATGGCCGCGCCCACCGGCGACGCGCTCGTCGGAGCGGGGGGCCGATGAGCACGTCGTCGGCGCGCGAGCGCGCCCAGTTCGGGGCCGAGACCGACGACGGCGGGCGTTTCGTGCGCCAGGAGAGCCGGTTCCGCGACTGGGTCACCGCCGACGGGACGACCGGTTTCCCCGCCGCGCCCGGCCGCTACCACCTGTACGTCTCGCTGGCCTGCCCCTGGGCGCACCGGGCGATCATCGTGCGCCGCCTCAAGCGCCTCGAGGACGTCGTGACGATGTCGGTCGTCGACCCGGTGCGCGACGACCGCGGATGGGCGTTCCGACCCGGGGACGGGCACGGGCCCGATCCGGTCAACGGCTTCCGGTTCCTGTCGCAGGCGTACGCCGCGACGGACCCCCGGTTCTCGGGGCGCATCACCGTGCCCGTGCTGTGGGACCGAGAGACCCACCGCGTCGTCAACAACGAGTCGGCGGACGTCATCCGGATCCTCAACACGGCCTTCGACGAGTGGGGCGACGCGGCGCTCGACCTCTACCCGCCGGAGCTGCGGGACGAGATCGACGCCGTCAACGACGTCGTCTACCGCGACGTGAACAACGGCGTGTACCGGGCGGGCTTCGCGACGACCCAGGGGGCGTACGAGGAGGCCTTCGACGCGCTCTTCGCCACGCTGGCCGACCTCGACGCGCGGCTCGGCGATCGGCGGTTCCTGGTCGGCGACCGCCCGACCGAGGCCGACTGGCGCCTCTTCACCACCCTCGTGCGCTTCGACGCCGTCTACGCGCTGCACTTCAAGTGCAACCTGCGCCGGATCTCCGACCACGTCAACCTCGGGCCGTACCTGCGCGATCTGTACCAGCAGCCGGGTGTGGCGGAGACGGTCGACTTCGATCACATCAAGCGCCACTACTACGTCACGCACGACTCCATCAACCCGACCGGCATCGTCCCCAAGGGGCCCGAGCTCGACCTGACCCGCCCGCACCTCCGCGGCTGAGCCGCCGTCGTGCTCGCGCTGGCGCTCGGCCTGGTGTCGAGCCTGTCCTGGGGCGTCGCCGACTTCCTCGGGGGCGTGGCGAGCCGGCGCGCCGCGGCGCTGGTGGTGGTCGCCGTCTCGCAGGGCGCCGGGCTCGCGCTCGCGCTCGTCGCCCTCGCGGTGGTGCGGCCCGACCCGCCGAGCGGCCGGGACCTGGTGCTGGGCGTCCTCGCCGGCATCACCGGCGGTGTCGGGCTGGTCGCCTTCTACCGCGCCATGGCGGTCGGCAGCATCAGCATCGTCGCGCCGTTCGGCGCGTTGGGGGCGATCGTGCCCCTGGCGGCCGATGTCATCGCCGGGCGCTCTCCGAGCGCCCTCGCGATGGCCGGGATGCTCGTGGCGCTGGCCGGGGCGAGCCTGGCCGCGCGGGCGCCCGGGCCGGGGTCGCGCCGTGGCGTGGGTCTCGCGCTCGTCGCCGCGGCGGGCTTCGGCGGCTTCTTCGTGCTGCTCGGCGAGGCGGCGTCCGAGAGCGCCCTGTGGGGGCTCACGTCGGCGCGCCTCGGCTCGGTGCCCCTGGCGCTCGTGGCGCTCGCCGTCGTCGGGGCGGGGAAGGCCCTGGGACGGGGCACGCTCGTGCCGGTGTGCCTGGCCGGGATGCTCGACGCGAGCGCCAACCTGCTGTTCGCGCTCGGCAGCCAGCGCGGGCTCGTGAGCATCGTCGCCGTGCTCGGCTCGCTCTACCCGATCGTCACGGTCGCTCTCGCGAGCGCCGTCCTCCACGAGCGCCTGAGCCGCCTCCAGGCGGCCGGCGGCGCGCTGGCCCTCGGCGGCGTGGTGATGATCGCGCTCGGCTGACGGGGGACGGCCGACCCCCGGGCGGGTCGCCGGGGCTCGGCTAGGGTGGATGGGGGGCGGTTGCGCCTCATGAGAGAGGAGCACCCGCAGTGGCCGACGTCCGCCCGTTCCCCCGCCCGCCCGGTCGCCGCCGGCCGACGAGCGCATGGATCGCCCCCGTCGCCATCGTCGTGGTCGTCGGGTTCGTCGTGGCGTACCTGGTGCTGCGGCTCTGGGCGCACATCACGATCACCTCGGCCTTCTTCGACAGCCTCGAGATGGGCGGCGCCTACTCGACGCTGATCCGCACCGCGGTGCTGCTCGGGGTCGCCGGGGTCGTCGGGTCGGCCGCGCTGGCGGTGCCGATCGGTCTCGTGGTGGGCCGCCGCGTCGGCCTGCTGCCGCTGCGCCGGCTGGGACTGGTCACGGGGGCGGCGGTCTTCGTCGTGGGGCTGTTGGTGCTGATCCCGTCGCTGCTCGCCCAGCGGGACGCGATCCTGGCAGCCGGCGAGGCGGTGTCGTTCGGCCGCACCGATCCGGTCTTCGGGCGCGACGTCAGCTTCTTCGTCTTCACCGCGCCCCTGGTCGCCGACCTGGCCGGCCTCGCGCTCGGAGCGCTGGCCGTCGCCCTGCTCGCGCTGGCGGGGATCACCGTCTACGCGGTGGCGGTCGAGTCGCCGCTCGGCGTCTCGCAGCGACTGCTGGCGCGGGCGGGTGCCCTGGCCGCCGTCTACGGCGGGCTGGCCCTCATCGCGTTGGCCGTGCTCGTCTGGTTCCGCCGCTACGCGGCCGTGCACTCGGGGGGCGAGCTGATCGCCGGCGCCGGTCGCGCGACGCGCGACGTGGGCATCCCGACGACGACGGTCGCCGCCGTGGTCATCGGCCTGCTCGGCCTGGCGCTGCCGGCCCTGGCGCTCGCGCCGGTGCGCCGGCGCCTCGCCGGCACGCGCACGACGACCGTGGCCCGCGCGGCCGTCGCGCTGCTCGGTCTCATCGTCGTCGCCCTCGTCGTCTTCGCCACCGCGTGGTGGCTCGTGCTGCTCGTGCCGCTCGCGCCGCTCGCCGCGGCGCTGCGTCCGGGCGGCGCGGTGACCCTCGCGGTCAACCAACAGGCCGCCACCGCGCTGCGCGGCAACGAGGCCCCGTTCCGCGTCCCCCCGTGGTCGCTCGGCGCGGGGGCCGCGGCCGTGTCGGTGGTGCTGCTGATCCTCGCCCCGGCCGGCACGGCGATCTACGACGCGATCGGCCTGCGCGGCTCCACGCTCCAGGTGGAGCGGGCCAACATCGAGGCGACGCTGCAGGCCACGCGCACCGCGGCCGGCCTGGACGGCATCGACACCTCGCGTGCCACCTACCGGCGCGGCGGGGTCAGTCGCGCGGCGATCGACGCCGCGCCGGCGTCGGTCGGCTCGCTGCGCTTCCTCGACCTCGAGGCCGCTCTCGCGGCATGCCGTCGCCTGCAGGCGCTCAATCGCTTCTACACCTGCCAGGACGCCGACCTCGACCGGTACGAGCGCGACGGCCGCAAGCAGACGCTCTTCGTCTTCGGGCGGGAGGTCGACTACGGCGCGATCACCGACTTCCAGCGTCGCCACTTCTCGTTCACGCACGGACGAGGCATCGCGATGGCCCCGGTCAACCGCATCGACGCGGCGGGTCGCCCGTCGTTCGTCGTCGGGGGACTGCCGACCCGGGGCCTCGCCCCGCCGCTCGCCCGGCCCGAGATCTACCACGGCGCGCAGCGCGACATGCCCTTCGCCATCGTGAACACCGACCAGCCCGACGGGTTCACCGACGAGCGCCCGCGGACGTGGGAGGGCGCCGGGATCGACGTGGAGGACAACCGGCTCGCGCTCACGCTCGAGCTCGGCGGCCTGCCCTACCTGGGCGGCGGGCGCCAGCTCTGGAACGCCCTCTCGCGGGTCGAGACGACCGACGCCAAGCTGCTCGTCCACCGCGACATGGCGAGCCGGCTCGCGCGCCTGGCGCCGTTCCTGCGCCTCGACGCCGACCCGTGGTTCGTGGCCGAGGGCGGGCGCATGTACGTGATGCAGAACGCCTACACCCGCACCGATCGCTACCCCTACGCGGCGCACTTCGACGACACCGGCTACCAGCGCCACGCCGTCACCGCGGTGATGGACGCCTACAGCGGCGAGACCGCCCTCTACGTCATGGACGACGAGGATCCGATCATCGCCACCTGGCGCGCGGTCTACCCCGAGCTCTTCACCGACCGGGCCGAGATGCCCGCCGGCATCGCGGCGCACCTGCGCTACGGGGAGGACCAGTTCGACTACCAGGCCGCCGCGCTCGGGCGCTTCCACGTGACCGACGTCGACCGCTTCTTCGCCAACGACGACGCGTGGGCGCCCACCGTCGAGACCACCGGGCGGGGCACGGAGGGGCAGCGCATCGTCTCGCCCGCCCGCTACAGCTACGCCGTGCTCCCGGGGGAGTCCGAGGAGCGGTTCCTGCTCCTGCGCTACTTCAAGCCGGCCACCGAGGGGCGCGGCATCGCCTTCTCGGCGTGGCTGACGGCCGAGAGCGACCCCGACCGGTTCGGCCAGCTGCGCCTGCTGCGCTTCGACGTCGCCGAGGACGCCCTCGACTCGGTCGACACCTTCGTCTCGAGCGTGGCACGCGACTCCGAGCTGTCGGCGCAGATCGGCCTGCGCCGCGACCAGGTCCTGCGCGGCAACACCATCGTGGTCCCCATCGGCGAGGGCCTGCTCTACGTGCAGCCGCTCTACCTGGACACCTCGGCGGACAGCCTGCCGACCCTCTTCCAGGTGGTGGTCTCGCTCGGCGACGGCCAGATCTACTCGGGGTCGAGCTTCCCCCAGGCGCTCGAGCGCGCGCTGACCGCCCAGTCGCCGGGCGGCGGGGGCGCCGCAGGGGAGGGTGACGGCACCGGGCCTCCCGACGCGCTGCCGACCGACGTGCGCGAGCTGGTGCGCCGCGCCGGCGCCGCGTACGACGCCTACCGCACCGCCTGGGCGGCCGGCGACTACGAGGAGGCCGCACGGCGGCTCGAGGAGTTCGAGACGCTCCTGGTGCGCGCGCGGGAGCGGTCCTCGGCCGGCTGAGCCCGCGCGGGCGACCGCCGCCTGTCCTACGATCGCGCCATGGACCTCCTGGAGCGCGACGGCGCGCGCGCCGTGGTGGACACGGCGCTCGGCGAGGCCGTGGCCGGAGAGGGCCGGGTCGTGGTGGTCACGGGCGAGGCCGGGGTCGGCAAGTCGGCGCTGCTCGCCGCCGTCCTGCGCGCGCGCGAGGCGACCCACCGCGTGCTCGTGGGTGCGTGCGATCCCCTGCTCACGCCGCGCGCGCTCGGACCGTTCCACGACATCGCCCGGCAGGCGGGCGAGCCGCTCGTCGCCGCCGCCCGCGAGCCCGTGCGTCGTGAGGAGCTGGTGACGGCGCTGCTGTCCGAGCTGGGCGGCACGCCGCCGCGCGTGCTGGTGATCGAGGACGCCCACTGGGCCGACGAGGGCACGCTCGACCTGCTGGCCGTCATCGGGCGGCGGATCGGCACCACGACGGGCACCCTCGTGGTGACGCTGCGCCCCGACCAGGCCGACGACCGGTTGCGGGCGGCGCTCGGCGAGATGCCCTCCGGCGCCGTGCGGCGGATCGAGCTGGGGCCGCTCGGGCCGGCGTCGGTCGCCGAGCTCGCGCGGCGCGCGGGACGCGAGCCGGGCGACCTGCACGACACCACCGGGGGCAACCCCTTCTACGTGACGGAGGTGCTGGCGTCCGGGCACGACGAGACCCCCGGCTCGGTGCGCGACGCCGTGCTGGCCCGCGCGCGGCGCCTCGGCGACACCGCGCGCCGGGTGCTGGAGATCGTGGCCGTGGTCCCCGGGCGCGCCGAGACCTGGCTCGTCGGCGCCGTGCTGGCCGGCGACCCGGCCGGTCCGATCGACGAGTGCCTGGCGATCGGGATGCTCGAGCTCGACGGGATGTGGCTGCGCTTCCGCCACGAGATCGCCCGCTCGAGCGTGGAGGAGGAGCTGACCCCGATGCGACGGCGCCAACTGGCCGCCGACGTGCTCGCGGCGCTCGCCGCGCACCCGGGGACCGACCCCGCGCGCCTCGTGCACCACGCCCGCCAGGCGGGCGACCGGGCGGCGATCCTGACCGCCGCGCCGGCCGCGGCGCGACGCGCCGCGCAGGCGGGGGCCCACATCGAGGCCGCGGCCCACTACCGGTCGGCGCTCGAGGCCGCCGACGATCTGGAGCCGTCCGACCTGGCCGATCTCCTGGAGGGCCTGTCCTACGAGGCCTACCTCTCCGGATCGCCCCAGGAGGCCCTCGACGCCCGTCGCCGCGGGCTCGCGATCCGCGTGCGGCTGGGGCAGGCGGCCGAGGCCGGGGAGGACGAACGCTGGCTGTCGCGCCTCTTCTGGTGGATCGGCCGTCGCGCGGAGTCGGAGGCCGCCGCGGCGCGGTCCATCTCCCTGCTGGAGCCGCTCGGCCCGACGAGCGGTCTCGCGATGGCCTACAGCACGCTCTCGCAGCTGCTGATGCTCGCCTGGCGGACCGAGGGCGCGGTGGAGTGGGGACGCCGGGCGATCGCCATGTCGCGCGATCTGGGGGACCGCTCGACCCTCTCGCACGCCCTCAACAACGTCGGCACCGCCCTCATGGAGAGCGGCGACGACGAGGGCGCCGCGATGCTCGAGGAGGCCGCCGCGCTCGCCTGCGCCGACGGCGAGCCCGACCACGCCGTGCGGGCGATGGTGAACCTCACATGGGGCCTGCTCTCGCGCCGCCGCTACGCCGAGAGCACCGACGTGCTCGAGCGGGGTCTCGCGTTCGCGCGGGCCAACGACCTGCGCGCCTACGACCAGTACCTGCTGGGCATGCGGGCCTGGCAGCGCCTCGACACGGGGGACTGGGCCGGCGCCGAGGAGGACGGTCGCGCGGTCATGGCGATCGACGCCGCGCGGCCGACCATCAGCGCCCATCCCGGGATGATCCGGCTGGGACTCCTGCTGGCGCGGCGCGGCGACCCCGGGGGACGGGAGCTGCTGGAGGACGCGTGGCGGCGCGCCACCGCGGCCGACGAGCCCCAGCGGCTGGCGCCGAGCGCGTGCGCCCTCGCGGAGCTGGCCTGGCTCGACGACGACCCATCGGCGGTGCGCGCCCACGGCGCCGCGGCGCTCGCGGCCCTCGCGGGCACCCCGGGCCGCATGGCGGGCGAGGCCGGCTTCTGGAGCTGGCGGGGGGGAGGGGACGCCGGCGACATCTCGGGCTTCGAGCCCGGCTTCCGCCTCGCGATCGCCGGCGACCCGCGCGGTGCGGCCGCGGCCTGGGAGGAGGCCGGGTGCCCCTACGCGGCGGCCGACGCCCTCTGGGAGTCGGACGACGACGACGACCTCCTGCGGGCGCTCGCGATCTTCGACCGGCTGGGCGCCACGGTACCGGCGGCACGCGTGCGGCGGCGGCTGCGCCGGGGCGGGGGCGTCGTCCCCGCGGGGCCGCGACCGGCGACGCGCAGCGATCCCGATGGCCTGACACCCCGTCAGCGCGAGATCCTCGACATGGTGGCGGGGGGGATGACCAACACCGCGATCGCGGCCCGGCTGGTGCTCTCGACGCGGACCGTCGACCACCACGTCTCGGCGATCCTGCGCGCGCTCGGCGTGTCGACCCGGGCCGAGGCCGCGGCCCGCGCGGGAGCCGTCGGGCATGGGGATGCCCCGGTGGGGGATGGGCAGGGCCCCGGGCCGATGTAGGTGGGCGCCGCCGATGCGCGGCATCCCGGTGCACCCCTAGCGTCGGTGGCGTCATCGCACGCCCCCGCCGGAGGCCATCATGCACCTGCACCCGCACCTCCACCGCGATCTCGCCGCCGACAGCGCGAGCCGGCGCCTGGCCGAGGCCCGCAACGCCCGCCTGGTGCGGCACGCCCTCGGCGCCGGCCGTGGGGCGCCGGTCGACGGGCCGGCCGTCGCCGCGCCGCCCGGCGGCGACACGGCGGCCGCCGGGCGCCGCCACCCGCGGCGGCTGCGGCTGCGCCTCCGCCCACAGGGGTAGCCGCACGGAGGTCGGGGACGTCGGCCCCGGGTCGGGTCGGGGGCCCCGACCGTAGACTCGCCCGATGACCACCGACGAGCTCGACCGACTCCACGCGCTGCTGCGCGTCCCCAGCGTCAGCGCCGACCCGGCCCACGCCCCCGACATGGCGGCGGCCGCCGAGCTGGTCGCCGACGAGATCCGCCGCGCGGGGGGCACGGCCGAGGTGCGGGCGACCGATCGCCACCCGCTCGTGCTGGGCGAGGTGCCCGCCAGCTCCGGCGACCCCGCCGCGCCGCGCGTCATCCTCTACGGCCACTACGACGTGCAGCCCGCCGGCCGGGCGGCCGATTGGACCTCGCCCCCCTTCGAGCCGACGGTCCGCGACGGCGACCTCTACGCCCGCGGGGCGAGCGACGACAAGGGCAACCTCTTCATGCTGATCGTCGCGGTCCAGCGCCTCGCCGCCGAGGGGGCGCTGCCGGTGCGGGCCGCCTTCGTGATCGAGGGGGAGGAGGAGAGCGGCGGGACGTCGGCGCTCGACCACCTGACCGCCGACCTGGAGCCGGCCCTCGCGACGGTGATCTTCGACAGCCCGATGATCGCGCCCGGTCGCCCGTCGATCTGCACCGGCGTTCGCGGCATGGTCTACCGCCGGGTGCGGGTGCGCTCGGCGCGCACCGACGCCCACAGCGGCCTCTACGGCGGCGCCGCCATGAACGCGGCCCACGCCCTGCTGGCGGTGCTCTCCGCCGTCACCCCCCACGAGGGCCGCCTGCCCGACGCGCTGTACGCGGGCGTCGCCCCCGCCGGACCGGCGGAGGTCGCCGCCTGGGCCGACCTGCCGCCCGGCGGCGAGGCGCTGGCCGGAGCCGGCCTGCGGCCCGCCGACGCCGGCGCGGCCGAGGGCTTCTACATGCGCACGCTGGCCTCGCCGTCGCTCGACGTGCACGGCCTGGCGTGTGGCGAGCCGGACGCCGTGAAGACGAACGTCCCGGGTGAGGCCGTCGCCACCCTGTCGCTGCGACTCGCGCCGGGGCAGGACGCCGCGGCGGTCGCCGCCATCCTCGACGCGCTGCTGCGGGACGCCGCGCCCGAGGGCGCCGAGATCGACATCGAGGACCTGGGGCTCGCCCTGCCGGCCGCGCTCGATCCCACCCACCCCGTGCTGGTCGCCGCCGCCGACGGCATGGAGCGCGGCACGGGCTGGCGCCCGGCCCCGGTGAGGCTCGGCGGCACCCTCCCGGTCGTCGCCGTGCTCGCCGCCCGCGGCGTGCCCACCATCCTGACCGGGTTCGGGCTCCCCGACGACGCCATCCACGCGGTCGACGAGCACCTGCGCGTCGAGCACCTCGAGATCGGCACCCGCGCGGCGATCGGCATCCTGCAGTGCCTGGGCGACCTCGGGGCCCCCGTCCCGCTGTAGGATCGGCGGTCGCACCGAAACCGATCGAGGGGGGACACGTGGCGGAGCTCTGGGGCGGGGAAACCCGTAAGGCGGTCGAGAACTTCCCGGTATCAGGGGAGCGCGTGCCGCTCCCGGTCGTCCGTTGGCTGGGGCGCATCAAGGGTGCCGCCGCGCGGGTGAACGGCGACCTGGGGCTCCTCGACGCCGGCCTGGCCGAGCGCATCGCCGCCGCCGCCGACGCCGTGGCGGCGGGCGAGCACGACGACCAGTTCCCGGTCAACGTCTTCCAGACGGGCTCCGGCACCTCGTCGAACATGAACGCGAACGAGGTCATCGCGAACCTCGCGGGCGACGGTGCCCACCCCAACGACCACGTCAACATGGGGCAGAGCTCGAACGACGTGTTCCCGTCGGCCGTCCACGGGGCCGCCCTGCAGGAGGTCGTCGACCGCCTGCTCCCGGCCCTCGACCAGCTCGGCGACACCCTCGCCGCGAAGGCGGAGGACTGGAAGGACATCGTCAAGACGGGCCGCACGCACCTCATGGACGCGGTCCCCGTGACGCTCGGCCAGGAGTTCGCCGGCTACGCCGCCCAGATCCGCCAGGGCCGCGCCCGCGTCTCCGACGCCACGACGCGCCTCGGCCAGATACCGCTCGGCGGCACCGCCGCCGGCACGGGCCTCAACACCCACCCCGAGTTCGCCGAGCGCGTCCGCGCCCGGCTCGTCGAGGAGACGGGCCTTCCGATCGCGGCCCCGGCCGACGGCTTCGAGGCACAGGGCGCCCGCGACGGCCTCGTCGAGGTCTCCGGAGCCCTCAAGGTCGTCGCGGTCTCGCTCACCAAGATCGCCAACGACATCGCGATCCTCGGCAGCGGGCCGCGCGCCGGCCTCGCCGAGATCTTCCTCCCCGAGCTGCAGAAGGGCTCGTCGATCATGCCGGGCAAGGTCAACCCGGTCATCCCCGAGGTCGTGCTGCAGGTCGCCGCCCAGGTCATCGGGAACGACACCGCCATCACGATCGGCGGCATGCAGGGCAACTTCGAGCTCAACGTGCGCATCCCGCTGCTCGCACGCAACCTGCTGGGCTCCATCCACCTGCTCACGACGACGTCGCGTCTGTTCGCCGACCGCTGCATCGCGGGCATCGAGCCCAACCTGCCGCGCCTCACGGAGCTGGCCGAGGGCAACCTCCAGGTCGCCACGGCCCTCAACCCGCACATCGGCTACGACAAGGGCGCCGCCATCGTGAAGGAGGCGACGGCGTCGGGCCGGCCGCTGCGCGAGGTGGCGCGCGAGCACGGAGTGGAGGAGTCTGTGCTCGATGAGGCGCTCGACCTCCGGAAGATCGCCGCGGGAAGCTCCGCGTAGCGGACGAGCGCCCGAGCCCGAGGAGCGCTCGCCGCTCCTCGGGCTCGGGCCGCTGGTCGGCAACCGGGCGATGGCCGCCCTGGTGGCGCGCGACGCCGCCGGTTGGGGGTTGCGCCCCCCGGCACCGGCGGCGCCCGACCTGCGCCTGCCGGCCGACTACGTCGAGCGCCGGCAGGAGGGCGTGCGCACCCAGGTGCGCGCCCACCTGACCGAGCGGCGCGCGGCGCTCGAGGGTGCCATCCGATCGGGCGTGTCGATCGCCGAGCTCGTCGACAGGGTCGTGACCGCGGTGCCCGACGCGCGGCGGCTCGTCCCCGCCGATCTCGAGGGCATGCTGCGCGCCTTCTTCCGCCCCCTCGACATCGCCACCCACCGCGATCCGGTCAACCGCGCGGGAGCGCTCGACGAGATCTCCGCGATGGCGCGCAACGCCTTCGGGCCCCTGAAGGACGGGGTGCGCATCGGCGCGGGCCGCAACGGCGCGCTCACGGTCGGCGTGTCGGGCGTGACCGCGGGCATCGGCCCCCGCGAGGGGGGCTCCGGCGGGGAGCGCCCGGTCGAGGTCACCGGCGGCTGGGACCGGTCGGTCAGGCTCACCACGCGCGCGCCCGGCGTCGTCTTCGAGGCCAGGATCAGCGCCCCGGAGCGCGAGGGCGGCGACGTGCCGTGGGAGATCGGCCTGCAGTTCCCGGGCGAGGACGCGATGGTCCCGATCCTCGCGACGCTGCCACGCGTCTTCTCGGCGGCCGAGCGGGGCGTGCGCGACGCGGCGGGTGAGGCGCGGGCGGGCGGCGCCGGTGCGCTCGACCGCGCGAAGCGCCACCTGGCCCCGGTCAAGGACGCGGTCTCGGCCGTCTCCGCCGTGGCCGCCCGGCACGCCGGACCGAGGTTCGGCGTCGCGGTCACGGGGGAGGGCGGCAACGTGACCGTCCAGGCCACCCTCACGATCGTGTTCTAGCCGGCCACCCCGGCTGCGACGTCGGCGCGGGGCGGCTCCCGTGTGACGGCGCGCGGGGGCAGGCTCAGACGGCCTCCCGCGCCGCGCCCTCCCGCGCCCCGCGCACCTCGTCGGCGAACTCCCGCGCCGCGGCGCGGACGATGCCGAACACGTCGGCCTTCGGCTTCACGAACCGCGGGGGGTCCGGCAGCCCCCCCACCAGGTCGGTCACCACCAGCACCTGCCCGTCGCATTCGGGGCCCGCCGCGATCCCGATGGTGGGCGCACCCACCTCCGCCGTGATGCGGGTGGCCAGGTCCGCGGGCACCGCCTCGATGACGATCGCGAAGCACCCCGCCGCGTCGAGCGCGCGCGCCTCGGCGGCGATCCGGTCGGCCTCGGCCGGGGTCGTCCCCTCGCGCCGGTAGACCGCGGCCGTCTGCGGCAGCAGACCGACGTGGCCCATCACCGGGATGCCGGCGGCGACGATCGCGCGGACCTGATCGATGAGGCCGCCCTCGAGCTTCACCGAGTCGGCGCCCGCCGCCACGAGGACGCGGGCGCTCTCCACGGCCTCGGCGGCCGTACGGTACGAGCCGGCCGTCAGGTCGCCGCAGACGTGGGTGCGCGCGGTGCCGTTGCGGACCGCCCGGACATGGTGGGCCATCATCTCGAGCGTGACCGCGCGGGTGGTGTCGTAGCCGAGCTCGACCTCGCCCAGGCTGTCGCCCACCAGCAGGATGTCGAGCCCGCTGCCGTCGAGCGCGCACGCCGTCGGGTAGTCGTACGCCGTGAGCATGACCAGCCGCGCGCCGCCCTTGCGCGCCCGGATCGCGGCCGGCGAGAGCCCGGTGCTCACCGCTTCTCCCACATGACGGGGACCGTGCCCGGCGAGGTCACGTCGACCTGGCGGTTCGACGCGTCCACGTGCACCACGATCGGCTCGTAGCCCTCGAGCTCCGCCTCCTCGAACTGGGCGTAGGTGAGCACGATCACGAGGTCACCCGGCTGCGCCAGCCGCGCCGCGGCGCCGTTCAGGCAGATGTCGCCACCACCGGCGGGGCCCTCGATCGCATAGGTCTCGAAGCGCGCGCCGGTGTTGATGTTGAGCACGCAGACGTGCTCGTAGGGCCGGATGTCGGCGGCCTCGAGCAGGTCGGTGTCGACCGTGATGCTCCCGACGTAGTTGAGGTCGGCGTCGGTGACGGTGGCGCGGTGGATCTTGCTCTTGAGCATCGTGCGGGAACGCGGCGGCACGTCGGCCCTCCGGGGGTGGGTGTGGAGCGGGATGTTGTCGATCAGGCGCGCGGGACCGACCCGGGCGCAGACGCAGAGGAGGGCCGGGCCCTCGAGTCGGGTCAGGGGCTGGAAGGTGTCGGGATGCACGACGGCGGAGTACTCGAGGGAGCAGCGCGGCTCCGCCGCGATGAGCGCCCCCGCGGCGGCCGCGATGCGCACGGCGTCGCGCTCGCCCTCGGTGACCATGGCCTCCGCGGCGCCGAGCGCGCGGCTGAGGGTGACCGCCGCGGCGCGGTCCTCGGGCCCCAGGTACGCGTTGCGGCTGCTCATGGCGAGCCCGTCCGCCTCGCGCACGACCGGACCGACGACCATCTCGACGTCGTCGAGGTGCAGATCGGCCATCAGGCGCCTCACGACGGCGACCTGCTGGGCGTCCTTGCGGCCGAACACGGCGCGGTCGGGACGCACGGCGAGCAGCAGCTTCGCCACGACGGTGGCGACGCCGCCGAAGTGCTCGGGCCGCGCGGCGCCCTCGAAGCCGGCGCTCGGGCCGCCGACGACGATCGCCGTGCCGAAGCCCTCCGGGTACATCTCGCGCGCCCCCGGGGCGAACACGAGGTCGGTCCCGACGGAGCCGGCGAGAGCGAGGTCGCGGTCCTCGTCGCGCGGGTACGTCGAGAGGTCCTCGGTCGGGGCGAACTGGGTCGGGTTGACGAACAGCGTGACGACGACCGCATGGCCGTCGCGACCCGCGATGCGCATCAGCTCGAGGTGCCCCTCGTGGAAGGCCCCCATGGTCGGGACGACGGCGACCCGGCGGCCGGCGGCGCGCATCCCCGCCACGGCGTCGCGCAACTCGGCGACCGTGCGGACGACGGCCGGAGTGCGGTGCGGGGGGGAGGAGGGAGGGGATGACGGCATTCGGGAACCGTCGCCACCGGCCCCGGGACGCGCGGACACTCCGCTCTCGCGGCCCGCTCACCCGGCGCCTCCGCTCCAACTCCCGTGACGGGATGCCGGGCTGTGCGCTGACGGCCCGGCGAGTGTACCGCCGCGCCGCGCGGCGCGACAAGCGGCCGGTGACCACGGTCGCACGGACCGCTAGCCTGACCCCGATGCCGGAGCCCGCCGACCGCGTCCGCGCCCTCGAGCGGTACCACCAGGACGAGGTGGTCTCGTGCACCCGCTGCGCGCTCAGCGAGTCGCGCACCCAGGTGGTCGTCGGCAGCGGGGCGCTCGATGCCGACCTGATGTTCGTCGGGGAGGCGCCCGGATACCACGAGGACGCGCAGGGCATCCCCTTCGTTGGCCAGTCCGGCAAGCTGCTGACGACGCTGCTCGAGGGCATCGGCCTGACCCGCGACGACGTGTTCATCGCCAACGTCCTCAAGTGCCGCCCCCCGGGCAACCGCGACCCGGCTCCCGCCGAGATCCGATCGTGCGAGCCGCACCTCTTCCGCCAGGTCTCCCTCGTGCGCCCCCGGATGATCTGCACGCTCGGCAACTTCGCGACCAAGCTCCTGTCGGGTCGCCCGGAGGGCATCACCCAGGTCCACGGGCACGAGCTGCCGATCGAGATCGGCGGGCACCCGCTGCTGCTCTACCCGCTCTTCCATCCGGCCGCGGCGCTCTACACCCGCGCCATGCTCTCGACGCTCGAGGCCGACTTCGCGCGCATCCCCGAGCTCGTGCGGCCCGAGGGGGAGCGGCACGCCGCGGGGACCGACGCCGAGCACGCCGGGCCCCCGCCGGGGGCGGCCCCCGCGGGGGCGGCGGCGCCCACCGCGGCCGACGGCGGCGCGCCGGCGGCCGACGAGCAGCTCGGTCTGTTCTGAGCGGGGCCCTCAGGTGGCGCAGCGACGGCCCCGAGCAGACCGAGGCGCTCGGCTCCGTGCTGGCCGGCCTGCTCGCGCCCGGCGACCTGGTGCTGCTGCGCGGCGAGCTCGGCGCCGGTAAGACCACCCTCGTGCGGGCGGTCGCCCGCGCGCTCGGGGTCGAGGGACCGGTCACGAGCCCCACCTTCACCGTCGCCCAGCGGTACCGGGGGCGCGAGGTCGAGTTGGCGCACATGGACGCCTACCGGCTCGAGGGTCCCGACGCCGAGGAGGCCGAGCTGCTGGGCGACGCCGTCGCCGGCGACGCCATCGCCTTCGTGGAGTGGCCGGACGCGGTCATCGCCGCCCTGCCGGACGCGCGCCTGGAGGTCGAGCTGCAGCACGGGGGCGGCGACCGGCGGCTGGTACTGTTGACGTCCCGGGACGCCCGCGATCTGGAGCTTCTCGGCCGACAGCTTGCCGACCTTCGCGCTCGACACATCAACAGCGAGCCCGAGCCTGGCACTCGTTCGGGGTGAGGACCCCATCGCCGAGCTCTGGCTGGCGCCCGAGCCCGGCTCCGGCCGGCGGGTGCTCGAGGCGGCGCACGGTCTGCTGTCCTCCTGCGGTCTCCGCACCGAGGACATCGACACCGTCGTCGTCGGGGTCGGCCCCGGCGGCTTCACGGGCCTGCGCATCGGCCTCGCGACCGCGCTCGGTCTCGGCCAGGCGCTCGCGGTTCCCGTGATCGGCGCCTCGTCGCTCGAGGGGCTCGCCCTCGGGCTCGGCGAGGGGTGCGACGAAGGGGCGTTGGTCGCCCCCCTGCTCGACGCCCGCCGGCGGGAGCTGTTCGCCGCGGTCTACCGCGTGCGCGGCGCCGGCCTGGAGCAGGTGCTCGCCCCGGTGGCCATCGCCCCCGATGAGCTCGCGTCGCGACTGCGCGCCCTCGGCGGGCCCGTCGTCGTGGGCGGCGACGGGATCGCGGCGGCGGGGGAGGCGCTCTCGGGCGCGCCCTTCACGAGCCCGCCGGCGCGCTCGCCCCGGCACCGGATGTCGGCCCGCGCCCTCGCGCTGCGCGTCGCCCAGGGGGCCGGGCTGCCCGCGCGCCCGGTGTACGCCCGGCTGCCCGACGCCGAGGTCAACCGCCGCCGGGCCCTCGCCGGGACGGGATCCTGAACGTGCCGCGGGGCAAGCGCCCCCCGGCCGCGCCGGCGCTCAAGATCCGGGAGATGCGCCGCGGCGACGTGCCGCAGGTGCTCGTGATCGAGGCGTCGAGCTCCGCCACGCCCTGGACGCGGGCCATGTTCCTCGCCGAGCTCGGACGACCGGGCACGATCGACCTCGTCGCCGACCGCGGGGGGGACGTGCTCGGCTACATCATGGTGTCGCGCTACGCCGACGTCTGGCACATCCTCAACGTGGTCGTCCGCGACGCCCATCGGGGACAGGGCATCGGCGCCCGCCTGCTCGACGCAGCTCTTCGAGCGCGCGGGCGGCAGGCCGCACCTGGGCTTCACCCTCGAGGTGCGGGTCTCCAACGACGTCGCGGTGCGCCTCTACCGGCGCAAGGGCTTCCTCGAGCACGGCATCCGCCCGGGCTACTACTCGGACAACGGCGAGGACGCGATCATCATGTGGCGCAGTGGCTCACCGGAGGACGTGGCGTTCCCATGAGCGGGCCGATCCTGGCGATCGAGACATCGTGCGACGAGACGGCGGCCGCCGTCGTGGACGGCCGGCGGGTGCTGTCGAGCGTGATCGCGTCGCAGGCCGAGCTCCACTCGCCCTACGGCGGGGTCGTCCCCGAGGTGGCCGCGCGGCACCACCTCGGCACGGTCAACGGGGTCGTCGACGGAGGCGCTCGACGCGGCCGGCCTCGAGCTCGCGACGATCGAGAAGGTCGCGGTCACCCAGCGCCCGGGACTGATCGGCGCCCTGCTGATCGGTGTCGCCACGGCGAAGGCGATCGCCTACGCAGCACGAAAGCCGCTCGTGATGGTCGACCACCTGCACGGGCACATCGCGGCGAGCTGGCTCGATCCGGTCGCGCTCGATCCCGCCCTTCGTGAGCCTGATCGCCTCGGGCGGCCACACGCGCCTCGACCTCGTCGACCGACCTGCGGTCCCCGCGCCCGCTCGGCCAGACGATCGACGACGCGGCCGGCGAGGCGATCGACAAGGGCGCGCGGCTGCTCGGCCTGGGCTACTCCGGGCGGGCCCGCCCTCGAGCGGCTCGCGGCCGACGGCTCGCGCACCGCGCACGCCTTCCCGGTCGGCCTGCGCGGGGGCGGCGGTGCGCGACTTCTCGTTCGCCGGCGTCAAGACGGCGCTGCTCTACGCGGTCCGCGAGCGCGGCGAGGACGCCCTGACGGAGGCCGAGCGTGCCGATCTCGCCGCGTCGTACCAGGAGGCGGTCGTGCGCCCGCTGGCCGACCGCCTGATCGCCGCGGCCCGCGACGAGGGGGTGCCCGCCGTCGCGCTCGGCGGAGGGGTCGCCGCCAACGGACGCCTGCGCGAGCTGGTGGCCGAGGGGGCCGAGCGCGCGGGGCTGCGGGTCGCCGTGCCCGACCGGTCCCTCTGCACCGACAACGCCGCCATGATCGGCGCCGCGGCTCAGTTCACCGACGCCGTGGCCTGGCCCGACTACCTCGGCCTCGACGCCGTCGCCTCGGCGCCGCCGGGGGGGATCGCCGCGTGAGACCGGGCCGGCGCCGGGTCGCGCTGCTCGCCGTCGGAGCGGTCGCGCTGGCCGTGCCCGCCGTCGCGGCCGCACAGGCCTCGCCCGTCGAGCTGCAGCTCGCGGGGACGCCCGCCGCCGCCCGGGGGACCGCCCTCGACGCGGCCGCGGCCTGGCGCGAGACGCTGGAGGCTCACCGGGCCCCGCAGCTGCCGACTCCGGGCGACACCGAGTCCGTGATCCTCGTGCTGGCCGGCCCCGCCGCCATCGCCGCCGACCCGGACGAACGGGCCGCGGCCGCCGCGGCGATCAGCGCGCGGCAGGACGAGATCGCGCCGGTGCTCGCGAGCCTCGGGGCGACGGTGACATTCCGCTACCGGGTCCTGGTCAACGCGATCGGCGTCCGCCTGCCCGCCGGGCGGCTCGAGGCGCTCGCCGCCCTGCCCGAGGTCGCGGCGGTGGTGCCGGTCGGCTTCCTGGCGCCCGCCCTGACGGGCACGCCCGCCGCGCCCACGGCGACCGCGACCGCGGCCGCCGACGCCGCCCGCCCGTCGGCGCCGGCCGGCGCCGACGCCGTCGGACCGGCGCACATCGCCCTGATCGACGCCGGCGTCGACGCCTCCCACCCGTGGCTCGGCGGCGGCATCGGCCCGACCTTCCCGGTCATCGGGGGCGCCGATCTCGTCGACGGGGACGGCGACCCGAGCCGCCGACCCGGACGATCCCGCCGCCGAGGCGCACGGCACGCAGATGGCGAGCCTCGTGCTGCGATCGCCCGCGCTGCGCGGGACTGACGGCGGCCGACTCGCCGCGCCTGCTCGCCTACCGGGTGGTCGCCCGCGAGGCCGTCGGCGGCCGGCTGCGCCCCCTGGCGCGCACCGACCGGGTGCTCGCCGCGCTCGAGCGGGCCGTCGACCCGGACGCGGACGGCGACACCTCCGACGCCGCCCGAGGTGATCCTGCTCGGCGTCGCCGCCGGCTTCGAGGGGGGCGGCGCCGACCCGGTCGCCGCGGCCCTCGCCGCGGCCGATCGCGCCGGGCGCACGGTGGTCGCGCCCGCGGGCAACGACGGCCCCACGTTCGATCGCCCCGGATCGGTGGGCGGGCCGGCGGCCGGCCCGACGGTGCATCGCCGTCGGAGGCGTCTCGGCGCCGGTGGCGCCGCGGACGGCCCACCTCGACGTCCGTCTGGGACCGGCCGGGGCCCGGCTCGGTCCGCTGCCGCTGATGGGCACCGCGCCCCCCGGCGCCGGGCTGCCGGTCGTGGTGCTGCGCGACGACGCCGGGATCTCGCAGGGCGGGGCGCCCGAGGACTTCCTGGCGTCCGACGGCACCGCCCGCGCGTCGGGGGCGCTCGTCGTCGTCAGCCGGGGCGGAGCCCCGCTGGCCGAGGCCGCGGCCCGCGCAGCCGATGCGGGCGCGCTGGCGCTGGCCGTGTGGGACGAGGACGGCAGCGGCGGCTTCCCCGCGATCCCCGGCGACTCCGGCCTGCCCATCCCGCTCGTCGGCCTCGGCGCGCGGCAGGGCCGAGCGCTCGTCGACCTCGCCACCGCCCGGCCCGACGTGCGGGTGGTCGTCACCGAGGCCCCGGCGGTGGCGGCCGCGCCGGTCGTCGCCTCCTTCTCGTCGTGGGGTCCGACCATCGACGGCCGCCAGAAGCCCGACCTCGTGGCTCCCGCCGTCGACCGGGAGGCCGCGTGGCCGGGGCGCGCGGCCGGACGGCGGACCCCAGACCGCGCCCCATCACCGGCACCAGCGCGGCGGCCGCGGAGGTCGCGGCCATCGCCCTGCGCCTGCGCGTCGACCGCCCCGAGCTCGGACCACGGGCGGTCCACTCCCTGCTCGTGCAGGCCGCCCGGCCGCTGCCCGGCGTGCCCGCCGCCCGCCAGGGAGCCGGCGTCGCGGTGCCCCCGGCGGGCGGCGCGCTGCGCATCGAGCCGCCGATCGTGCCCGCCGGTACCCGGGCGGGCACGGCGGTCGCCGAGGTGACGCTGACCGACCTCGCCGGCGGCGGTGGGCCGTACACCATCTCCTTCGAGGACGGCAACGGCGAGACCGCGCTGCGTGCGGGGGTCGCCCTCGCCCCCGGAGGCCACCGGCGCGTGAGGCTCGCGCTGCCGGCGGCCGACGGCCACCTCGTGGTCCGCGACGAGGACGGCGCCGCCCTCGCGCGCACGCCGGTCGTGGCCCGGCGCCCGGCCCGTCCCGTCGCCGACGCCCTCGGAGTGCCGGAGGTGCGCGCCGACGCCGCTCTGGTCGAGGTGCGCGTGCGGCTCGGGCTGCTGCGACGGCAGGGCGCGCGCCTGCGCGGCGCGCGCGTGCACGGCGTGCGGCTCACCCTGCTGCCGGCAGCCGGCGGCGCGCCGCTGCCGGTCGGGGGCGCCAAGCAGGGGGGCGTCGTGGCCCGCCGGGACCTACCGCTTCCTCGTCTCGCGGCGCCTCGCGTCGGGTCTCGCCGTACCGTCCGGCCGCTACCGCCTGCGCGTCTCGGCGGTCGCCCCCGACGGCACGCCCGCGCGGCGCGTGAGCGCCCCGTTCCGCATCGGCTGACCGGCGGGCGGGCGCCGCGGACCGCCCGACTTCGTTACGAGACGCACTTGCGGACCGCCCCACGCGCGCCGTAGATTGACCAAACTGTCACAAAGTCGTCTCAGGGGACACCCGGTCGCATGGCCACAGATCGCCTCACCCTCGGCGTCGCCGCGCGGCTCTCGCGCTATCTCCAGGTGCTGACGCAGGCCAAGAAGATGGGGAAGAGCAGCATCTCCTCGCAGGCGATCTCCGAGTACACGAACGTCAACCCGACGCAGATCCGCCGCGACCTGTCCGGCTTCGGCAAGTTCGGCAAGCGCGGCGTCGGCTACGACATCGACTCGCTCATCGAGCAGATCCGCAAGATCCTGCGGACGTCCGGGCAGCACAACATCGGCCTCTTCGGCGCGGGCAACCTCGGTCAGGCGATCGCGACGTCGGGCGTGTTCGCCGACCACGGCTTCCGCATCTCGGCGATCTTCGACGTCGACCCCGAGCGGGTGGGCACGAAGGTGGCGGACATGCCGGTGCGCCACTACCGCGACCTCCAGGAGGTCGTGAGCGGCGACGGGATCATGGTCGGGGTGCTCGCCGTGCCCGGGGGCGCGGCCCAGGAGGTCGCCGACGACCTCGTGGCGGCGGGGGTGAAGATCATCTTCAACTACTCCGACGCCCTGCTGACGGTGCCGTCGGACGTGACGGTGCACACCTCGAGCCCGGCGGTCGAGCTGCTGTACGCGCTCTACTTCTACCTGTCGTGAGCCCCGGCGGCGGCGGCCGCCGGCCGGTGGGGCGCCCGGGGCGCGGGCGGCCGGCGGCGCCCGGTCGGGGCGCGGGGGGCCGTTGCTATGCTCGCCGCGGATGGGAGACGGCCACGCCCCCGGCGGCATCCTGAGCGGTGCCCGCGAACGCTTCGAGGAATCGACCGACTTCACCGTCGGCCTCGAGGAGGAGTACCAGCTCCTCGATCCCTCCACCCTCGCCCTCGCCAACCGCTTCGAGGAGCTGATCGCCGCGGCCGACGAGCCGCTGCGCGAGCGTCTCGCGGGTGAGCTGATCGCGAGCGAGATCGAGTTCCGCACCCGCCGCAACGAGACGTTCGCCGACGCGGCCCGCGAGCTCGTCGAGGGCCGCCTCGCCACCCTGGCGCTGGCCGACCGCCTCGGCATCACGCTCGGGGTCGCCGGCGTCCACCCGTTCAGCCACTGGACCGACCAGCGCATCATCGACACGCCGCACTACCGGCGCGTCGAGGAGGAGCTCGGCTACATCGCCTGGACCAACAACACCTGGTCGATCCATCTCCACGTGGGGGTCCGCGGGGCCGATCGGGCCGTCGCGGTGTCGACGGCCATGCGCAGCGTGCTGCCCGAGCTGCTCGCGCTCTCGGCCAACAGCGCCGTGTTCCACGGGCGGGCGACCCGCCTGCACTCGACCCGGATGCAGGTCTTCACCAAGAGCTTCCCGCGGTGCGGCGTGCCGGACGCCTACGGGTCGTGGGACGAGTACGCCGCCATGGTCGACCTGCTCGAGCGCACCGGCTCGATCGTCGAGAGCACGCAGATCTGGTGGAGCGTGCGCCCGCACCACGCCTTCGGCACGGTCGAGATCCGCATCTGCGACGGGCAGACCGAGATGGGCGACGCGATGGCCGTGACCGCCCTCGCCATGGCGTGCGTCGCGGCGTTCGCCCGCGATCACGACGAGGGCCGCACGCTCCCCGCCCACTCCCGCGGGCTGATCGACGAGAACATCTGGCGCGCGCAGCGCTACGGACTGGAGGGTGCGTTGATCGATCTGGACCGCGGCGCGGTGCGCCCCACGACCACCGCCGTCGAGCAGTTGCTCGACTGGTCGGCGTCGGTGCACGAGCCGCTCGGCCTCACGCCGTACCTCGGCGGTGTGCCCCGCATGCTCACCGAGGGCAACGGGGCCATGCGCCAGGAGGCGCGGCTCGCCGCCCTCGGCGGGGACGTCGTCGCGCTGCAGGCCGAGATCGTCGATCGCACGCGCCGGTCGGCGCACGAGGCGCTCGCGCTGACGGCGGCCCCGGCATGACCGAGCCCGCGACTCCGCCCCCCGAGCCCACCGGCGCCGACCTGGCCGCCGCCCTCGCCGAGCGCCTGGCCCACACACCGGTGCGCGACGTGCTGCTGCAGGCCATGGCCACGTTCATCGACATGGCCGGCATCCGCCTGGGCATGGGCCCGACCGGGGCCGCGGCGCGCGACCTCGTGCAGGCACGCCAGTCGATCGAGGCGCTGCGCGCCCTGCTCGGCGTGGCCGAGCGGGAGCTCGGGGCGGCCCAGGTGCGCCCGTTCAAGGAGCCGTTGGCCGTCCTCCAGATGGCCTACGCCCGCGCCGCCGAGGAGCCGCCGGCGGCCGCCGGCGAGGGCGACGACGACCGCCCCGGGCCGGACGCCGACCCGAGCCCGCCCCCCCGGCGCCAGGGACCCGATCCGGCGGCGCGCCTCTGGGTGCCGCCCGGAACGCCACGCGGGGGCTCCCCCGGCTGACGCCGTCCGCGGCGGTGTGGTAGAAAACCCCGCTGGTCGAGCGGCCTCTGGGGGCCGCGCGGCTGCGACCCGGAGCGCTCTGCCCCTGATCGGGCATCGCCGCGCGCTCGTCTCATCCCGATCTCGGAGGCAGCGATTTGGCCGACTTCCTGTCGGACAACACAACCTGGCTCGCCGTTGTGCTCGGCCTCGTGGCCGTGGCGTACGGCATCGGCCTGACCTTCTACCTGCTCAAGAAGCCCACCGGTGACGACCGCATGCGCGAGATCGCCGCGGCCGTGCAGGAGGGCGCTCAGGCCTATCTGACGCGGCAGTACACCATCATCGCCGGTGTCGCCGCCGTCCTCTTCGTGGTCATCGGCGTACTCGGTGAGTCCGTCGACTCGTCCCTGCTCGGCTGGAAGGCCGCCATCGGCTTCCTGATCGGCGCCGTGGCCTCGGCCGCCGCCGGCTTCATCGGCATGAACGTCTCGGTGCGCACCAACGTGCGCACCGCGGAGGCGGCCAAGGGCGGCCTCTCGCCGGCCCTCGGCGTCGCCTTCAAGGGCGGCGCGGTCACCGGCCTGCTGGTGGTCGGTCTCGGACTGCTGTCCGTCGCCGGCTACTTCCTGATCCTCGGCGAGGGCCCGGACGACGTGCTCCCGCTCGTCGGCCTCGCCTTCGGCTCGAGCCTCATCAGCGTCTTCGCCCGTCTGGGCGGCGGCATCTTCACGAAGGGCGCCGACGTCGGCGCCGACCTGGTCGGCAAGGTCGAGGCCGGCATCCCCGAGGACGACCCGCGCAACCCGGCCGTCATCGCGGACAACGTCGGCGACAACGTCGGCGACTGCGCCGGCATGGCCGCCGACCTCTTCGAGACCTACGCGGTCACGACGGTCGCCGTCATGTTCCTCGGCTCGCTGTTCCTCGCCGACTTCGCCAACGCCCTGGTCTACCCGCTCGCGCTGGGCGGGGTCTCGATCATCGCGTCGATCGTCGGCACCTGGTTCGTGCGCGTCGGCCCGAAGGGCTCGGTCACCGGCGCCCTCTACACCGGGCTGGCGGTCGCCGCGGTGCTCGCGGTGGCCGGGTTCCTGCCCATCACGTACTGGCTCATGGACGGGGCCGAGGTGGTCCCCGGGGCCGGCGAGTGGATCGACTACTTCTGGTGCGCGGTGATCGGCATCGGCGTCACCATCGCCCTCGTGGGCATCACCGAGTACTTCACCGGCACCGCGTGGCCGCCGGTGCGCAAGATCGCCGCGGCGTCCGAGACCGGCGACGCGACCAACATCATCGCGGGCCTCGCCGTCGGCCTGAAGGCGACGGCCGCCCCGATCGTGGTCATCGGTCTCGCGATCGCCGGCTCGTACGAGCTCGGCGACTTCTACGGCATCGGCGTCGCCGTCATGGCGATGCTCTCGATGGCCGGGGTGGTCGTGGCACTCGACGCGTTCGGGCCGATCACCGACAACGCCGGCGGCATCGCCGAGATGGCGGAGCTGCCCGAGAGCGTCCGCGCGGTCACCGACCCGCTCGACGCGGTCGGCAACACCACGAAGGCCGTCACGAAGGGCTACGCGATCGGCTCCGCCGGTCTCGCGGCCGTGGTCCTCTTCGTCTCGTACGTCGAGGAGCTGGGTGAGGTCGTCGGCGCCGGCACGGTGATCGACTTCAGCCTCATCAACCCCTACGTGGTGATCGGGCTCTTCATCGGCGGCATGATGCCGTTCCTGTTCGCCGCCTTCTCCATGGAGGCCGTGGGCAAGGCCGGCGGGCAGGTGGTCGAGGAGGTCCGCCGCCAGTTCCGCGAGCACCCCGGCATCATGGAGGGCACCGAGCGGCCCGACTATGCGCGCTGCGTGCGCATCGTGACCGCCTCGGCACAGCGCGAGATGCTGCTGCCCGCGGCGATCCCGATCCTCTTCCCGATCGTCACGGCCTTCGTCTTCGGCGTGAACAACGGCCGCGAGATGCTCGGCGGCCTGCTCCTCGGCGTCATCGTCACCGGCATCTTCGTGGCGATCTCCATGACCTCCGGCGGGGGCGCGTGGGACAACGCCAAGAAGATGATCGAGGACGGTCACCACGGCGGGAAGGGCTCCATCGCCCACAAGGCCGCCATCACCGGCGACACCGTCGGCGACCCCTACAAGGACACCGCCGGCCCGGCGATCAACCCGATGATCAAGGTGGCGAACATCGTCGCTCTGCTCATCATCCCGTTCCTGGACTGAGATCCGGCTGAGCGGGTGGGTTCTGCGAGGGCGCCGTCCGACACGGCGCCCTCGCTGTTTCGGGGCGGGACCGGCGATCGAAGGGGGAGACGGCCGCCGGCGGCCCGGTCGGACCCCCTACCAGTCGGCCCCCGTGATGGTCTCTCCCGCGGGGCAGATGGCGGCGACCTCGAGCTGCAGGCCGGCGCGCAGGAGCATGCGCCGGGCCTCGGCGATCTGGCGCTCGTGGGCCGAGGACTCGCCCACCAGGACGACCCGCGACTCGATGCCGGTCAGCGCCAGCGCACGGAGCCGCGCGACCGTCGCGCGGCGCACGAGGGTCTCGGGCAGCTCGACCTCGAAGCAGATCGGGCGCGTCGCCACCCCCCGCACGCAGTGGACGTCGGCCGGCTCGCCGGCCGTCGGCGGCGGCGCGGGGAACTCGGGGGCGTCGCGCGCCAGCACGGTCCAGGGAGTCCGCGAGGCCAGATCGCGCGCCAGAGCCGCGACGCCCGCGTCGTGCTGGGCGAGTCTGCTGCGGAAGTCGACGAGCCAGGCGGCGTAGGTGTCCATCGGAACCCCGGTGGCGGAAACGGCCTGATCGCCATCGGACGCTAACGTGCACCTCGGACGGACCCGGTGCTACGTTCGTCGCGACACCGTGTCAGAGCCCTCGTGGAGCCGACATGCCCGACGCGAACCGTCCCGACGACTTCGATCCCGATCGGTGGGACGCGGCGTTCATCATCGCCCGCGACGGCCCCCGAGAGCTCGAGGAGGGCGTGTACCGGCGCACCCTGGCATCGCTGAACAACGGCTGGCTCGCGCGCGGCGGGCTGCTGCGCCTGCACGCCGACCACCTCTCCTTCACCCCGAGCCCCATGGAGCGCCTGCTCCTCGCGCGGCCGGTGCGGATAGACTTCGGGCAGATCACGGCCCTCGAGCGCCTCCCTTCCCGGGACGGCGAGGTCCTGCCCGGAGGGGTCGCGCCGCGCATGCGACTGCACACGACGTCGCGTCGCTACGACTTCGTCTTCCCCACCGGACTGGACGACTGGATGGCCTCGCTGAAGGAGCGACGTCAGATATGGGAGAACCGGCAGCGATTCCTCTGAGCGTGGGGGCGGCCTGATGGGGGAGGGCAACCGCAAGCTGCCGCGCCGGCCGAACGCCGACAAGCCGCGTCCGGACGAGACGATCCTCAAGCAGGGCGGGGCGGATCTGCAGAACGGCTGGCTGGGCCGTCACGGCGACCTCACCGTCACCGACGACCGCCTGGTCTTCGTGCCGACGATCCTCGACACCATCCTGCGCGCGCGCCGTCGTGAGATCTCCCTCGACGCGATCACGGAGATCGAGCGCTGGCCCGTCGCGCCGGGCGGTCACGCCACCGGCGGACGCCGCCCGCGCATGCTCGTGCACACCGACGAGTGCGTCTACGAGCTGATGGTGGGCGACCTCGACTCGTGGATCGACAGCCTCGAGCGCGTGTACCAGCGCCGGGCCGCGCAGGGCAAGCCGCACGTGCCGAAGTTCACCCGCGAGAACTACGTCAACCTGCTGCTCACCGAGGAGTAGCCGCCGCCCCGGCCCGACTCGGATAAACTCCCGATCCTCCACGAGTTTTACGGGGGTTCGCGCTGATCACCATCACCGACAAGAGCCGGTCCGCGGTCCTGGCGCTCACCGAGCTCGCGCAGCGGGGCTCGTCGGGGCCGATCCCGATCCTCGAGGTCGCCGAGGCCCGGGCGATCCCGCTGCACTTCCTGGAACAGCTCTTCGCCGGGCTGCGCCGGGCGGGGATCCTGCAGAGCCAGCGCGGCGTCAAGGGGGGCTACTCCTTCGGTCGCCCGCCCTCCGACGTCACCATCCTCGAGGTCGTCGAGACGGTCGACGGGCGCATCACGCCGCCGCGGGGAGCGGGGGAGGCCGCGCGCGGCACCGAGTTCGTCTGGGCCGAGGCCCGGGCGGTGCTGGCGGGGCTGCTCGAGGGGCTCACGATCGCCGACATGGTCGAGCGCGAGGCGCGTCTGCAGGACGCGCCGATGTTCCACATCTGAGGCGCGGCCGCGGCCGGCAGTGGGCACCCCGTCGTCGTCCACAGGCTGTGGAGGGACCGGTGGGCACTTCACGGCGGCGTAACGCCGGCCGGGGCGGCTAACCTCCCCGGCGGCACCCCCAGCGGAGGAGACGGATGACGCGCGCCAGCGACTCGGCGACCTACGACGTGCTCGGCATCGGCAACGCGATCGTCGACGTGCTCGCGCACTGCGACGACGGCTTCCTCGAGGCCGAGGGGCTCGTCAAGGGCTCCATGAACCTCATCGAGGTGGCGCGCTCGGCCGGCCTCTACGCGCGCATGGGTCCGGCCGTCGAGATCTCGGGGGGCGCGGCCGCCAACAGCATGGTGGGGGCGGCGTCGTTCGGCAGCCGGGTGGCCTACATCGGCAAGGTCCGCGACGACGAGCTCGGCGCGATCTTCGCCCACGACATCCGCGCGGCCGGGGTGCACTTCGACACGCCCATCGCCCCGGACGGCCCGCCGACCGCCCGCAGCCTGATCCTCGTGACCCCGGACGCCCACCGGACCATGTCGACCTACCTCGGCGCGGCCGTGGAGCTCGGGCCCGAGGACATCGACGCCGACCTCGTCGCCGACTCCGCGATCACCTACCTGGAGGGCTACCTCTGGGACAAGCCCCGCGCGAAGGACGCCTTCCGGGTCGCGATGGCGACCGCCCACCGCGCCGGCCGGCGCATCTCACTGACGCTCTCCGACTCCTTCTGCGTCGACCGCCACCGCGAGGAGTTCCGCGGCCTGGTCGAGAACGAGGTGGACCTCCTGTTCGCCAACGAGGAGGAGATCTTCTCGCTCACGCAGACGCGGGATCTCTCCGCGGCGGCCGACGCGGTTCGGGGACGGGCCGAGATCGTCGTCATCACCCGCTCCGAGCACGGCTCGATGGTGCTCACGGCCGACGACACGTTCGAGGTGGACGCGGCGCCGGTGGAGCACCTGGTCGACACGACCGGCGCGGGCGACCTGTACGCGTCGGGCTTCCTGCACGGCCTCAGCCACGGCCGGCCGCTGCCCGAGTGCGCGGCCCTCGGGTCGCTGGCGGCGGCCGAGGTCATCTCGCACCTCGGAGCCCGGCCGCAGACCGATCTCGCCGGCCTCAGCGTGCCCGCCCGCTGACGCGCGGGCCGTCCCGGTCGACCTGTAGGCTCGCGCCCGTGCCGATCGCCGATTCCATCACCGATCTCATCGGGCGCACCCCCCTGGTGCGCCTGAACCGGATCACCGATGGCGCCGGCGCCACGGTGCTGGGCAAGCTCGAGTCGATGAACCCCGCCGGCTCGGTCAAGGACCGCATCGGCCTGGCGATGATCGAGGCCGCCGAGGCCGACGGGCGGCTGGTCCCGGGCACGAGCGTCATCGTCGAGCCCACCTCCGGAAACACCGGCATCGCGCTCGCCTTCGTCTGCGCGGCGCGCGGCTACCGCTGCATCCTCACGATGCCCGAGACGATGAGCGTCGAGCGGCGCACGCTGCTGCGGGCCTACGGCGCCGAGCTCGTGCTGACCCCCGGCTCCGAGGGGATGCGCGGCGCGATCGCCCGCGCCGAGGAGATCGCGGCACAGACCGAGGGCGCCTTCGTGCCCCAGCAGTTCCAGAACCCCGCCAACCCCGACGTGCACCGGCGCACGACCGCCGAGGAGATCTGGGCGGACACCGGCGGGGAGATCGACATCCTGGTCGCGGGCGTGGGCACGGGCGGCTCGATCACGGGCGTCGGCGAGGTGCTGCGCGAGCGCCGGCCGGGCTTCCGGGCCGTGGCGGTCGAGCCCACCGACTCGCCGATCCTGTCGGGCGGCACCCCCGGGCCCCACAAGATCCAGGGCATCGGCGCCGGCTTCGTGCCGGGAGTGCTCAACACCGAGGTGTACGACGAGGTGGTGACCTGCTCGAGCGACGACGCCTTCGCGACCGCCCGCCGGCTCGCCCGCGAGGAGGGCATCCTGGTGGGCATCAGCGCCGGAGCGAACGTATGGGCCGCGCTCGAGTTGGCCCGGCGGCCGGAGAACGCCGGCAAGGTCATCGTTACCTTCCTGTGCGACACGGGTGAGCGCTACCTGACGACGCCCCTCTTCGACGAGGGGTAGCGCCCGCCCGTCCCGGCGGCGGCTCGGAGGCGGGGATGGCGAAGAAGGCGAAGGCATCCGGCGATCCCGCGGCGGACGGCCGCGCGCCGGCGACGCGGCCGCGCCTGGCGAAGGCGCTCTACGAGAGCGAGCTCGCCCGGCTGCAGGTCGAGCTGGTGAAGATGCACGAGTGGGTCAAGCACGAGGGCCTGAAGGTGCTCGTGATCTTCGAGGGGCGCGACGCCGCCGGCAAGGGCGGCGTGATCAAGCGCATCACCGAGTCGCTGTCGCCGCGCATCTGCCGCGTGGTCGCCCTGAGCGCCCCGACCGAGCGCGAGCGCCACCAGTGGTACTTCCAGCGGTACGCCGCCCACCTGCCCTCGGCGGGCGAGATGGTGCTGTTCGACCGCTCCTGGTACAACCGCGCCGGCGTCGAGCGGGTGATGGGCTTCTGCAGCGAGGAGGAGTACCGGGAGTTCCTGCGCAGCTGCCCGGACTTCGAGCGCATGCTCATCCGGTCGGGGATCCTGCTGGTCAAGTACTGGTTCTCGGTCAGCGACGCCGAGCAGGAGCGGCGGTTCCAGGACCGCATCGACGACCCCACCAAGCGCTGGAAGCTGAGCCCGATGGACCTCAGGTCGCGCGAGAACTGGATCGACTACTCGGTGGCCAAGGACGCCATGTTCGCCCACACCGACACGAAGCAGGCGCCCTGGTACGTGGTCGAGGCCGACGACAAGCGCCGGGCGCGCATCAACTGCATCTCGCACCTGCTGAGCAAGGTGCCCTACCAGGACCTCACCCCCGAGGCGATCTCGCTGCCGCCCCGCCAGGACGGGCGCTCCTACGTACGTCCGCCGATGTCCGACCAGACGTTCGTGCCCGACGTCCTGCCCTGACGTCGCTCAGGCCCGGCGGATCACGAGGGTGCGGCGCGTGCCGCGCTCCCGGAAGCCCAGCGCGGCGAGGAACGCCTGGCCGGGCGTGTCGGTCTCGACCAGCGCGGCGAGATGGGTGCCGCGGGCCTCGCGCACCTGTCGGGCGAGGTCGGTCACCAGCATGTGCCCGAGGCCACGGCGACGCGCGTCGGGGACCACGCCCATCCAGTTGATCCAGCCCTCGGGGACCATCGCCTGGGCGAACCCGAGCATGTCGCGCTCGTCGCGGACGATGCTGAAGGCGTCGAACCCCTCGGCCTGCTCGTAGCCGGTGGGCTGACCCATCTCCTCGAACGCCGCGAGGCCGGCCATCGCCATCGCCTCGGCGGCCGTGAAGGCCTCGGACCAGTCGTTGCGGTAGGGCTCGACGCTCACGCCCGGCACGAAGGGCGGGCGCGGCAGGCCCTCGACCGCCCGCGCCATGACCGCGACACGGGCGTAGGCCTCGAACCCCTCGGCGGCGAGCATGGGGGCGAGGGGGTCCCCGTCCGGGATCTCCGCGTCCCAGGGGGGGTCGCCGAGCCTCCCGAGCAACTCGCGCAGGGGCTCGGGGCCGTCGGCGCGCAACCCCTCGAGACGGAGGGCGCGGGCCGTCGGCGACGGGCCTGGCTGACACGAGGCCCCGGCGACGGCGACGCTACTCGAGGTAGGCATCCAGGTCGTCGACGCGCACCCCGAGGCCCTCGAGGTGGCGGCGTGCCTCGCCGAGCCGCTGCTCGGTCCCGGTGACCTCCATCACGATCCAGCCGGTCGTCTCGCGCACGTCGGCGCGCCGGATGTTCGTGACCACGTCGAAGCGCTTGCCGAGCGTGTAGACGATCGGCTCCTGTATGAGCTGCTCCGGGAAGGTCAGCTTCAGTCTCCGGCGGGCCAGTCGGGCGTCTCCTGACGAGGGGGACCTATACTAGCCCGCATGTCACGGCGCTCGCTGGTCGGGTGGCTCTCCGGCGCGAAGCGCTCGTTCCAGCGCGACATCGAGGTCGCTCGCGAGCGCGATCCGGCGGCCACCTCCCTCACGGAGATCCTCCTCTGCTACCCCGGCCTCCACGCCGTGTGGCTGCACCGGGGGGCCCACGCCCTGTACGGGCGGGGCATGCGGACGCCGGCGCGGATCGTGAGCCAGGCCTCGCGCTTCCTGACGGGCATCGAGATCCACCCGGGCGCGCGCATCGGCCCCGGCTTCTTCATCGATCACGGCATGGGCGTCGTCATCGGCGAGACGACCGAGATCGGCGAGGACGTCACCATCTACCAGGGCGTGACCCTCGGGGGCACCGGCAAGGACGTCGGCAAGCGCCACCCCACGGTGCAGGCCGGCGTCATCGTCGGCACGGGCGCGAGCGTGCTCGGCCCGGTGGTCGTCGGCGAGGGCGCCAAGGTGGGTGCGGGCTCCATCGTGATCAAGGACGTCCCGCCGAACTCGACCGTCGTCGGCAACCCGGGACGCGCGGTGATCGTCGACGGGCAGAAGGTGCCCCGCGACGTGCACCACCCCGACATCGAGCACACCCGGCTGCCCGACCCGGTCGCCGAGGCGATGGCCTGCCTCGTGCGCCGCGTCACCGAGCTCGAGCGCGATCTGGCCGACGTCAGCGCCGGCCGTCCGATGGCGCGCCGCTCCCACGACGACGGGGACTGCCTGCCGACGGCCCAGGAGGAGATCTCGACCATCCTGGGGCTCAACCCCGGAGCCGGTATCTGAGGTGCGCGGATCGGGGCGCCGGCGCGGCGCGCCCGGCGCCCGCTCAGTCGCGCGGGCGGCTCACCCCGCGTCGGGCGGGTAGAGGGTCATGCCGCCGTCGACGACCAGGGTCGCCCCGGTGACGTAGGACGCCTGGTCCGACGCCAGCCACGCGGTGGCGCGGGCGACCTCCTCGGTGCGGCCCATCCGCGACATCGGGATCTGCGCCTCGACGGCCTCGCGCTGCTCCGGATCGTCGAGGATCTCCTGGTTGATCGGGGTCGCGATCGCCCCGGGCGCGACGGCGACGACCCGGATGCCGTGCGGGGCGAGCTCCTTCGCGATCGACTCGAGGAACAGCCGCTGCCCGCCCTTCGAGGCGGCGTAGTGGGAGTACCCGGTCCAGGGCATGCGGTCGTGGACGCTCGTCACCCCGAGCAGCACCCCGCCGCGGCCGCGCTCGATCATCTGCCGTGCGCCCTCGCGGCAGCACAGGAACGTGCCGGTGAGGTTGGTGTCGATGACGTCGCGCCAGTCCTCGAGCGACATGTCGACGAGCGGACGCTCGGCCTCGCGCCCGGCGTTGGCCACCACGAGATCGACGGCGCCGAGCTCGGTGCGCGCCCGTGCGAAGGCCTCGCGCACCTCCTGCTCGCTCGTGACGTCCATCCGCACGGGCACCGCCCGGCGGCCCAGCGCCACGAGCGCCTCGGCCATCCGGTTCGCCGTGTCGGGATCGCTGAGGTAGCCGATCGCGAGGCCCGCGCCGTGCGCGGCCAGCTCGAGGGCGATGCCGTGCCCGATGCCCGACGTCGCCCCGCTCACGATCGCCGTGCGGCCCTCGAGCAACCGGGCGTCTGGCGGGTGCAGGGTGATCGCGGGCTCGGTCATGGCGGCAGACGTTACCCGAGCCGGGTCGTCGACGACCTCCGGTAGGATCACGGTGGTGTCCGACCTGCTCGCCGGCCTCAATCCTCCGCAGCGTGAGGCCGTCCTCCACGGGGATGGGCCGCTCCTCGTGCTGGCCGGCGCGGGCAGCGGCAAGACCCGCGTGCTCACCCACCGCGTCGCACGGCTGATCGGCGAGGCGGGGGTCCCGCCCCACGCCGTCCTCGCCATCACCTTCACCAACAAGGCGGCGGGGGAGATGCGGGAGCGCATCGGCCACCTGGTCGGCCCCGAGGCCCGGTCGATCTGGGCCTCGACGTTCCACTCGGCGTGCGTGCGCATCCTGCGCCGCGAGGCGCCCGCGGCGGGTTACGCCCGCGACTTCTCGATCTACGACGCCGACGACCAGGTGCGCCTGATCCGCCGGTGCCTGGTCGAGGAGGACATCGACCCCAAGCGCACCCCGCCACGGGCCGTGCAGGCCCGGATCTCGGACGCCAAGAGCCTGCTGCAGGGCCCCGACGAGATGGCCGCGCTGTCGGGATCCTTCAACGACGAGATCGTCGCGCGCGTCTACCGCCGGTACGCCGACGCCCTGCGGGCGAACGGGGCCATGGACTTCGACGACCTGCTGATGGTGACGGCACAGTTGATGGAGGGCGACCCGGCCGTCCGGGCGCGCTGGCAGACCCGCTTCGCGCACGTGCTGGTCGACGAGTACCAGGACACCAACCACGCCCAGTACCGCCTCGTGCGCGCCCTCGCCGAGCCCCAGCGCAACGTCGTGGCCGTGGGCGACGACGACCAGGGCATCTACTCGTGGCGCGGAGCCGACGTCCGCAACATCCTCGACTTCGAGCGGGACTACCCCGACACGCACGTCGTGGCGCTCGAGCAGAACTACCGCTCGACGGGCACGATCCTGCGCGCCGCCAACGCGGTGGTCGAGCGCAACCCCCACCGCCACCCCAAGCGCCTCTGGACCGACCTCGGCGACGGCGAGCCCATCCGGGTCGTCACCTGCCGCGACGAGCACGAGGAGGCGCGCACGGTCGCCGGCGAGATCGACCGCACGCTGGCGCGGGGCGGCAGCCTGTCCGATGTCGCGGTCTTCTACCGCACCAACGCGCAGAGCCGCTCGATCGAGGACCAGCTCGTGCGGCGCGCGGTCGCGTACACCGTCGTCGGGGGGCCGCGCTTCTACGAGCGCGCCGAGGTGCGCGACCTGCTCTCGTACCTGCGCGTCGTCGCCAACCCGCTCGACGGCGTCAGCCTCGCCCGCATGCTCGGGGCGCCCAAGCGCGGCCTCGGTCCGGGGTGCGTGGCGCGGCTGGAGGCCTTCGCCACCGCCCACGCGCTGCCCCTCTCCGACGCCCTCATGCGCCCGGACGAGGTGGCCGGTCTGCAGCCCTCCCAGCGGTCGACGGTCGCCGCCACCGGATCGCTGGTCGCCGACATCCGCCAGCGGGCCGCCGCCGGGGCCCCGCTCGAGCGCATCCTCGAGGAGGTGCTCGACCGCTCGGGGCTGCGCGAGGCGCTCGCCCGCGAGGGCACCTTCGAGGCCCAGGGCCGCCTCGAGAACCTGGAGGAGATGGTGCGGGTCGCCGCCGAGTACGCGGCATCGACCGAGGACGCCGACCTCGCCGGCTTCCTGGAGGGGATCGCCCTGCAGGCCGACGCCGACCTGGTCGACGACTCCGGCGGCTCGGTGACCCTCATGACCATCCACAACGCCAAGGGCCTCGAGTTCGACACGGTGGTCATCACCGGGCTCGAGGAGGGGCTCTTCCCGCACGCCCGCTCGGACACGCCCGAGACGCTGGAGGAGGAGCGCCGTCTCTTCTACGTCGGCCTGACCCGCGCGCGGCGTCATCTCACGCTGACCCACGCCGAGAGCCGCGCCCTGCACGGCGGCCGCGAGTACCGGCTGCCCTCGCGCTTCGTCGGCGAGCTGCCCGCCGACGCCATCACCGAGCCCCAGGGCGCGCGCCGTGCGCGGTCGTCGCCGGCCGGTGGCTGGAGCTCGGCGTCGCGGGGATCGGCGGCGCATGCGACGGTCGCCGCCCGGGCGTCGCTCGCCACCGGCGACTCGGTGCTGCACGCGACGTTCGGAGAGGGTGTGGTGACCGGGATCGAGGGCGGCGGCGACCTGGTGCGCGTCCGGTTCGCACAGGACGGAGCGGAGCGCCGGCTGATGGCCGGTGCGGCGCCCATGAGGAAGGTGGACTGAATGGCGGCGACGATCATCGACGGCAAGGCGGCGGCGGCGGAGCTGCGCGCCCGCGTCGGGCAGGGAAGCGAGGCCTTCCGGGCCCGCCACGGCCGGCCCCCGGGGCTGGTCGGCATCCAGGTCGGCGACGATCCGGCCTCGGAGCTCTACCAGGCGGGCAAGGCGCGCGCGGCCGAGGAGGCGGGGATGATCTCCCGCCGCGTCGTGCTCGGCGCCGACACCACCCAGGCCGAGCTCGACGCCATCATCGACGAGCTCAACGCCGACGACGCGGTCGACGGCATGCTGGTGCAGCTCCCGGTGCCCGATCAGCTGTCGGAGGTCCTGATCGCGAACCGCATCCACCCCGACAAGGACGTGGACGGCTTCGCGCCGATCAACCTCGGCCGCCTCGTGCGCGGCGAGCCCGGCGCCCTCCCCTGCACGCCCGCGGGCGTGATGTGGCTGCTCGACCGGGCGGGGGTGGAGATCGAGGGGGCCCACGCGGTCGTGGTCGGCCGCAGCCTGATCGTCGGCAAGCCGATGGCCCTCCTGCTGACCGCGCGCAGCGCGACGGTCACCGTGGCGCACTCGCGCACGCGGGACCTCCCCGCACTCTGTCGCTCGGCGGATATCCTCGTGGCCGCGGTCGGCCGTCCGGAGATGATCCGGGGCGACTGGATCAAGCCGGGGGCAGCGGTCATCGACGTCGGGATCAACCGCACCGACGCCGGGCTGCGCGGGGACGTGGCGGGCGACGAGGCGGCCGAGGTCGCCGGGTGGCTCACCCCGGTCCCCGGCGGCGTGGGGCCCATGACCATCGCCTATCTGCTGGCCAACACACTCGACGCGGCCCGACGCAGGGTCGGCGAGCACATCGATACGGGAGACGAGTGACCTGATGAGAATCGCGATCTTCGGCGGCACGGGCGACCTCGGTCGCGGCCTCGCCATCAACTTCGCGGCCGCCGGCCACGAGATCCTGGTCGGGTCGCGCAGCCAGGAGCGCGCCGACCAGGCCGCCGCGACGCTGGCGGAGGCGCTCCCGTCGGGCACCTTCACCCCGCTGGAGAACGTGGCCGCCGCCGAGCAGGGCGAGATGGCCGTGGTCTCGATTCCCTGGGAGGGCATCGAGGGGACCATCCCGCCGATGGCCGACGCGCTCGCCGGCAAGGTCCTCATCTCGGTGGTCAACGCCCTCAGGTTCGGCAAGAGCGGGGCCATCGCGGAGCAGGGCGAGGCTCTCGGCGCGGCGTCCTGCGCCCACCGCATCCAGGACCTCGCGCCCGAGGCGAAGGTCGTCGTGGCGTACAACAACCTGCCCGCCGCCGGTCTCCAGGCCCAGCACCACCTCGGCGCGGACGTGCTCGTCTGCGGCAAGTCGCGCGAGGCGCGCGAGAAGGTCATCGAGCTGACCGGCGCGATCCCCGGCACCCGCGCCCTCGACGCCGGGCCGCTGGCGAACGCCCTCATCCTCGAGGGGATGACGGCCGTCATCATCAACCTGAACAAGCGCTACGGCGGCGAGGCCAGCCTCTCCATCTCCGGTCTCGAGAACGCCCCGGAGCGCCCCGCCTGACCCCGTCCGTGCCCGCGCGCCGACCGGCGCGCGGGCACGGCGCCGGTCGACGGCGATGCGGCTATCGGTCGGCGGGCTCCCGGAGCACGTCGTCGGCGATCGCCCGGATCCGCGCGAGGACCTGGGTGGCGCGCGCCAGATCGCGGCGCAGGCCGCGGACCTCGGCTTCGAGCGCGGTGACGCGCCGGCGCGCATCGACGAGCGCGGACCCCTCGGCGCCCGAGGCGCGCTCGCTGAGCAGCCAGCGGGCGAAGCCGGCCGCGATGTCGTCGGCGTCGTCCTCGTCGCCGAAGCGCCGCGCCGCCTGCTCGATGCTCGCCCCGGCCTCGACCAGGGGGAGCATCTCGGCGAACAGCCGCGGGCGGAGCTGCGGCGCCCCCGACCGCCGCGCGGCCGACGACGGCGCCGGGGGCTCGTCGTCATCCCCCGCCGCGCGGCGCCCCGCGTAGAAGGCGGAGGAGGTCGCCGCGACCGAGCGGTTCATCTCGGCCGCCACGCGGCGGATGGCCTCGGCCTGCGTCGCCACGCCCTCGTCGCGCATCAGCGCCTCGACGCGCTCGACGACCTGATGCGCCACCGTTGTCGTCACCGGTGCGGCTCCTCCGGGCGGGACGTCAACCGTAGCGCCGCGGGCGCTCCGTCACCACCCGCGCCACTGGGTCGCCTCCTCGGCGCGCCGACCGGGATCGTCGCGCGGGGGAGGCGGGGCGACGGGGCGGCCCAGGTAGACGAAGGCCACGATCGCCTCGTGGTCGCCCAGGCCGAGGGCCGAGCGCACCTCGGGCTCGTCGGCCATCGCCCCGGTCCGCCACATGGCGGCGAGCCCCCTCGCGTGCGCCGCGAGCAGGAGGTTCTGGACTCCGGCGGCCACGGCGTCGCGGTCCTCGCGCGCCTGCAGCGGGTCGTCGCCGGCGACGACCACGCACACGATCACCACCGGGGCGCGCTCGAGGCGGGCGGCCTCCTTGGAGAGGGCCTCCGCCGCGGCGTCGGGGCGGCGGCGCGCGATCGCCGCGGCGTGCGCCGCGCCCAGCTCTGCGCGCGCGTCGCCGGCGAGCACGACGAAGCGCCACGGGGCGGTCAGGTGGTGGTTGGGCGCGCAGACCGCGGCCTCGATCAGCTCCGCGACGACCTCGCGGGGCGGCGGCTCGGGCGCGACCCGTCCGACGCTGCGCCGACCGCGGATCGCCGCCAGCACCTCGTCGCCCCGATCAGGCGTAGCCCAGCTCCTCGAGCTGATCCTCGTCGAACCCGAGGTGGTGGCCGAGCTCGTGCAGGACCGTGATGCGGACCTGCTCGATCAGCTCCGGCGCGTCCGGGAAGTGGTCGACGAGGGGGTGCATGTAGACCGAGATGCGCGCCGGCAGCACCCCCGACGCGATCACGCCCTCCGAGAGCGGGACCCCCGTGTAGAGGCCGTAGAGCGATCCCATCTCGCGGGGGGCCCGCTCCTCGACCACCACGGCGACCTCGTCGAGGGCCGAGGCGAAGGGCTCGGGCACCCCGTCGATGGCCTCGCCGACCAGCTCCGCGAACCTGTCCTGACCCATGCTCACGATCCGATCGTATCCACTCCCCCCGTTCGGGGAGCCCCGGGAGCCCTCCCTCCGGCGGTTCCGCCCCCGCCGGGGAGGCGCTTTCCTCGCTGCATCGGACGGACCCGACAGGAGCGGCGGATGCGCAGACGAGCGTGGTGGGCGAGGGTGGCGGCGACGATCGCGATCGTCGCGACGACCGTGGGGGCGGCGCCGGCCGGAGCGGCGGAGGAGCCCGCCCCGATCCCGCTGTCGCGGGCCCTGCAGCTGCTGACGAGCGGCGACGCCGACGCGGCGCGCCTGACCGGTGGCCCGGGTGCCACCACCCTCATCGTGCGGGTCGACGGCCGCGACCGGCAGACCCCGCTCCCCGCCGGGCTCACCGAGACCGTCATCACCGCGGCCCAGACCGGCGACGTGCCGCTGCGCGTCGTGGCGCCGGCCGCCACGCCCGCCGACGTGCCGTCGTCCGACGGTGGGGGAGGCCCCGACATCGAGGCGTGGGTCCAGACCTGGGGACCGCTCATCCTGCTCGCCGGCCTCGTCATCGTCTCGGCGCTCGCGCTGCGGATGGCCGGCGGGGCGCGCTTCACCCAGCAGGTCAAGCCCGTCCGCTCGCGGGCGAGCTTCAGCGACGTGGCGGGGGTCGACGAGATCCGCGACGAGGTCGCCGAGATCGCCGACGTGCTGCGCGATCCCGCCCGCTACCGCAAGGTCGGCGCCGCCCTGCCCAAGGGCATCATCCTCCACGGCCCCCCCGGGACCGGCAAGACGCTGCTCGCCCGGGCGGTGGCGGGCGAGGCCGGCGTGCCCTTCTTCAGCGCGTCCGGCTCGGAGTTCGTCGAGGTCTACTCCGGGCTCGGCTCGAAGCGCATCCGCGCGCTGTTCGCCGCCGCTCGCAAGGCCGCGCCGGCGGTCGTCTACATCGACGAGATCGACGCGGTCGGCGGCAGCCGCACGGGTCACGCATCCTCGAGCGAGCGCGAGCAGACGCTCGACCAGCTCCTGTCCGAGATGGACGGCTTCGCCGCCGACCCGGACCGGCCGGTCGTCGTGCTCGCATCGACCAACCGCCTGGAGGCCCTCGACCCGGCGCTCGTGCGATCGGGCCGCTTCGACCGCAAGATCGCGGTCGGCCTGCCGGGGCGCGAGGCCCGTCGCGAGATCCTCGACGTGCACCTGCGCGGGCGCCCGCTGTCGCCCGGCACCGACGCGGCCGCCATCGCCGCCTTCACGGTGGGGATGGCCGGCGCCGACCTCGCCGCGCTCTGCAACGAGGCCTCCTTCGAGGCCGCCCGGGCCGGCACCGACGAGATCACGCTGCCGCAGTTCCGGCGCGCGCTCATGCGCCTCGCGGGCGGCCCCGAGCGGCGCAGCCGTCTGCTGTCGGACGACGAGCGCCTGCTGGTCGCCTACCACGAGATCGGCCACGCGCTCGTCGGGCACCTCTCGCCGCGCTGCGACGCCGTCGAGCGCGTGACGGTGATCCCGCAGGGCCAGGCGCTCGGTGTCACGGTGGCGCTGCCCGCCGAGGACCGCTACCTCGCCACCCGCGGCGAGTGCGTCAACCGCATGGCGATGATGATGGCCGGGCGCGCCGCCGAGGAGCTCGTCTTCGGGGAGTTCACGAGCGGCGCGACGGACGACCTCGCGCGTGCGTCCACGCTCGCCCGCCGGATGGCCGGGGAGTTCGGGATGGGCGGCGCGACGACGGCGGAGAGCCTCGCCACGGGGCTGCCCGGGGCGGAGGCGTCGCAGGCGTCGGAGCGGGTCGAGGCGGCGGCGCGCGCCCTCATCGAGGAGGCCTTCGCGACCGCCCGGCGCATGCTCGAGCAGAACCTCGACCTGCTGCACGCGGGGGCGGCCCGGCTGATCGAGGCCGAGGCGCTGGAGCGCGACGACATCGCCGAGATCTTCGGCCCGCGGCCGCGGACGCCGCGGCTCGATCCGCGCCCCCGGGCGGACGCCGCCTAGCGACCGCGCCGGCCGACGTCGCGGGGACGCTCCCCGGCGGGACGCCCCCTCACCGCCGTGGCGGTGGGGGGGCGCGCGGGTCACTCGGGGGAGGGGGCGGAATGGACACTTTCGTCATGCAAGAGTCGGTTCGGCGGGCTGTGGGTCGCTTGACGGGAGGGACGGCTCACGGCGCCCCCGTCACGTCCACCGGCCCGGCACCCGCGCCGAGGGGTAGACCCGCCGCGACGGCGGCCGTGGCGGCGGCCTTCGCGCCCGCGGCCGCCGCCGGCAGCGGGATGCCGTGCGCGAGCAGGGTCGCGAGGGTGGAGGAGTGGGTGCAGCCGGCGCCGTGGGTGGCCGACAGCGCCAGGCGGGGACCGGCGATCTCGACGACCTCGCCGGCATCGCAGAGCGTGTCGGCCGAGCGCGCCCCGTGCCCCCCGGTGACGATGACGGCGCAGCCGTGCCGGGCGTGGATCTCGCGCGCCAGCAGCTCGGGGTCGTCAACGTCCCGGCCGACCAGCGCCTGCGCCTCGAACAGGTTCGGCGTCACCACGCGCGCCCGCTCCAGCAGGAGCCGCCGATATGCGTCCTCCCCGCCGGCGGCGAGCAGCGACGCGCCCGACTCCGCCCGGAGGACCGGATCGACGACGACCGGCACCTCGTCGTCGGGATCGAGATCGGCCAGGGCGGCGGCGACCACCTCCACGATCCTCGGCACGGCGAGCATCCCGGTCTTGATGCCGTCGATCCCGAGATCGCCCGCGACCGCGGTGATCTGCCGCGCCACCAGCCCGGCGTCGATCGGCGCCTGGGCATCGACGCCGATCGTCGTCTGGGCGGTCACGGCGGCGACGGCGCAGAGCGGGAAGCCGCCCGCGCGCACGATCGCCTTCGTGTCCGCCAAGAGGCCCGCTCCGCCGCCCGAGTCGGTGCTGGCGATCGCGAGAACCCGGGGCACCGCGCGCACCAGCCGCTCGCGCAGCAGGGCGGCCGCGGCGGCCGGATCGAGGGCGTCGCGCACCGCCCTCACCACGACGCACCGCTCGGCCCCGAGCGCCCCGACGCGCAGGACGCGTCGCGCGTCGATGCCGCCGATGGCGAACCAGGGGATGCGGGCACGCCGGGCGGCGTCGGACACCGCGCCGAGGCCGACGGCGGGGCGGCCGGGCTTCGTCGGCGTGGCCCACACCGGGCCCACGGACGCGTAGTCGGCCCCCTCGGCCGCCGCGCGATCGAGCATCTCGCCGCCCCGGGTCGAGCGGCCGACGATGCGCTCGGGACCGAGCAGGGCGCGCGCGCCGGCCACGTCGCCGTCGTCCTGGCCGATGTGCACCCCGTCGGCCCCGCAGGCGCGGGCCAGCTCCGGCGAGTCGTTGACGATGAAGAGGATGCCCGCCGCCGACGCCGCGGCGGCGCAGGCGCGCGCCTGCTCGAGCAGATCGGCCTCGGCGAGTCCGCGCTCGCGCAGCTGGACGACGTCGACCCCCGCGCGCGCGAGCTCCGGGATGACCGCCGACAACGGCCCGGCGGCGGTGCGCGCCTCGCAGACGACGTAGAGGCGCGCATCGCGCAGCCGCGCCCGGCGGCGCTCCGAGGCGGCGCTCACGCCCACTCGGGCATGCCCTCGTCGCTCGTGGAGGCGCGGGCGTGGGCCACCCGCGGAGCGCGACCGGCCCGCCAGGCGTCGCGACCCGCCCGCACCCCGCCGGCGAGCGCCCGCGCCATCAGCTCGGGCACGCGCGCACGGGCCACCGCCGTGGCCGCGAGCACCGCGTCGCAGCCGAGCTCCATGGCGAGCGCGGCGTCCGACGCCGTCCCGATGCCGGCGTCGAGAACCAGCGGCACCGACACGGCGTCCCGCATCATCGCGATCGCCTGCGGGTTGCGGATGCCCCCGCCGCTGCCGATCGGCGCGCCGAGCGGCATGACGGCCGCGCACCCGGCGCCCTCGAGGCGGCGGCCCAGCACCGGATCGTCGGTCGTGTAGGCGAGCACGGTGAAGCCGTCGGCCGCGAGGATCTCGGCGGCCGCGAGCAGCTCGACCGCATCGGGCAGGAGGGTGCGGCGGTCGCCGATGACCTCGAGCTTCACCCAGTCGGTGGCGAAGGCCTCGCGGGCGAGCCGTGCCGTGGCGACGGCCTCGCGGGCCGTCATGCACCCGGCGGTGTTCGGCAGCACCCGGGCGCCCGCGCCCGTGATCGCCTCGAGCATCCCCCCGGGGGCCGCCTCGACCCGGCGCACCGCGACGGTCACGAGGTCGGCGCCGGCGGCCCGGATGGCCGCGGCGAGGAGATCGGGGTGGCGGAACCCACCCGATCCCAGCAACAGCCTGCCGCCGAGCTCGCGCCCACCGACGACCAGCGGATCTTCGCTCATCCGCCCGCCGCCGCGCGCACCACCTCGACACGCGCGCCATCGGGCAGCGCCCGCGCCCGCCACGACGCGCGTGGCACGACCTCGCCGTCGACGGCCGCGGCGACGCCCGGTTCGTCGGGCCCCACGCCGAGCACCCGCGCCACGTCGGCCAGCGTCGACCGGTCGGGCAGCTCGCGCTCGGAGCCGTTGGCGACGATCCTCACGGCGTGAACCGCTCCGGCGAGAGGGCGGACGCCCACGACGCGACCGGACCGCCCGTGGCCGCGGCCACGACCGCGTCGGCGGCGAGGGGGGCGAGCAGCACGCCGTGGCGGTAGCCCCCGACGGCCCAGACCAGACCGTCGTCGGGATCTGCGCCGATCGCGGGCATCCCGTCGGGGGTCGCGGGGCGCAGGCCCGCCGCGGCCTCGGCGAGCGAGAGCTCGCCGCACTCGGGCGCGGCGCGCAGGGCCTCCTCGAGCAGCTCGGCGACCGCGGAGGCCGTGACGGTGGTGTCGGAGCGCTCCTCGGTGGTCGCGCCCACCACGACCTCGCCGTCTCGGGGGGCCAGGTAGACCGAGGGGGTCCGCACGGTCCGGGTCACGGGTGCCGCCGTCCCCTCGCGGACCCGAAGCCGGAGGATCTGGCCCTTCACCGGCCGCACCGGCACCCGGCTCGCCACCGTCCCCGCGGCGTGACCGGCGGCCAGGACCACCCGATCCGCCGCGAGCTGCTCGCCGTCGCGCAGGCGCACGCCGCGCACCGGCCGGCCCACGGTGCCGGCCACCGCCCCCGCGACCCGTCTCACGCCGACCGCGGCGCAGGCGCGCGCGAGGGCGTCGAGCAGCGCCCGCGGCTCGACCTGGTGCTCGTGCGGCAGGTCGATGCCCCCCGCGACGTCGGCCCCGAGGCCGGGCTCGAGGGCGCGTAGCTGCGAGCCGGTCGACCAGGCGGCGGGCTCGCCCCAGTCGTCGAGGGTCGCGAGCCGGCGTCGCACCTCGGCGACGTGCTCGGGACGGGAGGCGGCCAGCACCGACCCCGACCGGCGGAAACCCGCGTCGCGGCCCGCGTCGGCGGAGATCGCCCCGGCCGTATCGGGCCACAGGTCGAGCGCCCGTCGCATCAGGTCGTGCAGCGGACGCTCGCGCTCGTCGGCCTCGGCCCAGGGGGCGAGCATGCCCGCCGCCACCCGCGCCGCGGGTGGGCGGCCGTCGTCCACGAGGGTCACCCGGGCACCGGCGCGGGCCGCTCGCCAGGCGCTCATGAGGCCCCACGGCCCCGCCCCCACCACCAGGATGTCGGGGGCCCCGCTCAGGGTGCCGGGGGCAGGAACTCGTCCGTCACCGCCGCCCCGACGTCGAGCGGCTCGGTCAGGAGCCCGTTGTCGCGCATCCACCGCGCGTAGGCGCGCCACTCGGCGGGGTCGAGGTGGAGCGTCGGCTCGTCGGGCGGCGAGAGCAGGTCGGCGGTCATCCGCACCTGGTCGGCCAGCACCTCGGGGTCGAGGTCGGCGTTCGCCTCGAGCAGGTGCTCGACGGCGCCGGTCTGGTCGGTGGCCGCCCAGTCCTGGCCGGCGCGCAGTCCGGCGAGGAAGGAACGGACCAGGTCGGGGCGGTCGCGCGCGACCTCGTCGCTGGTGACGACGACCAGCTCGTCGTAGTCGGGGACGCCGTTCTCCTCCAGCCGCAACGCCGCCACCTCGACGCCCTGGGCCTCGAGCTCGACGAGCTCGACGTTCCAGTACGCGCCGATGACCGCGTCGACCGTGCCGGCGGCCAGGGCGGGGGCGAGGGTGAAGCCGATGTTGCGCATCCTCACCTTGGCCGGGTCGCCGCCGGCGGAGCGCACCACCGCGTCGAGCAGGGGCCGGTCCGAGGGGACCCCGGCGGCGCCGACGGTCATGCCCTCGAGGTCCTTCGGGGTGGTGATGCCGCGGTCCGTCCGGACGATGACGCTGTTGAGGGGGTGGGGCACCAGGGCGCCCACGGCGACCACCGGCACGCCCTGCGAGCGCGCGATCAGCACCTCCGGCTCGTACGAGATCGCGAAGGGCGCCCGCCCGGCCCCCACCCGCTTGAGCGCCGCGGCGGGATCGCTCGGCACGGTCGGCGAGACGTCGAGCCCCTCGTCGGCGAAGTAGCCCTCCTCGACGGCCCCGTAGACGCCGGCGTGGTCGGCGTTCGGGAACCAGTCGAGGATCAGCTCGACCTTCTCGGCGTCGGCCGACGGCGGGCCGTCGTCCCCCCCGCAACCGGCGGCGAGAAGGGCGCACGCCGCGAGGGCGGCGGCGAGGACGGCCAGGCGGGGGCGGATCATCGACGTCTCCAGGTGGGGCGGGCGGGATGGGCGCGGTGGGGGAGGGTGAGGCGCTCGGCCAGCCCGACGGCGGCGAAGAACGCCATGCCGATCACGGCCAGCAGGACGATGGCGGCGAAGCTGCGGGCGGTGCGGAACTCGGCCGTCGAGAACTCGGAGAGGTAGCCGAGCCCCCGGTCGGCGCCGACGTACTCCGCGACCACGGCTCCGGTCACGGCGAAGACCGCGGCCATCCTCAGGCCGGAGAACAACGACGGCAGGGCGGCCGGCAGCGTCACGCGCCGGAAGGTCCAGGCGCGCGAGGCCCCGAGGGTGCGGACGGCGCGCGCGAGCGCGGGATCGACGGAGCGGAGGCCGTCGACGCCGGTCACGACGACGGGGAAGAACGCGATGACGAAGGCGACCATCACCTGCGCCGTGCCGTAGTCGAGCCAGACGGCCACGATCGGCGCGACCGCCAGGATCGGGATGGCCTGGCTGGCGACGATCCACGGATAGAGCACGCGCTCGACGTGCGGCGAGCCGGCGATTGCCACGGCGAGCAGGGTGCCGAGGGCGGCCGCGAGGGCGAAGCCGACCAGCGCCTCGGCGATGGTCGCCTGCGCGTGGAACCAGAGCCGGTCGCGATCGGTCCAGAGCACCTCGGCGACGGCGGCGGGGGAGGGCAGCAGCCATTCGCGGGGCGACGCGAGCCAGATCACCGCCTGCCAGGCCGCCAGGCCCGCGAGCGGCAGCAGGAGCAGGGGCAGCCGGCTCAACGGTCGGCGCCCCTCCGCACGCGGGGCGGGGTCGACGCCGAGCGCGATCCGGTCGGTGCTCATGCCAGAGCCCCCGCTCCGCGGAGGGCCGCCAGCAGATCGCCGCGCAGGTCGGCCACACCGGGGCCCGCGAGATCGTCGAGGCGTCGCGGACGCGGCAGGTTGACGGCGATCTCGGCGACCACCCGGGCCGGTCGCGGACCGCACACCAGCACGCGGTCGGCGAGCAGGATCGCCTCGTCCAGGTCGTGCGTGACGAGCAGGATGCTCGGGCGGTCGCGGTCCCACGTCCGGGCGAGGACATCCCGCAGGTCGCTCCGGGTGAGCGCGTCGAGGGCACCGAACGGCTCGTCGAGCAGCCAGCAGCGGCCGGCACCGACCAGCGTGCGGGCGAGGGCGGCGCGCTGGCGCATGCCCCCCGAGAGCGCATGGGGGTAGTGCTCCTCGAAGCCCGCCAGCCCGAGGCGGGCGATCACCCGCCGGGCCTCGTCGCGGGCCACCTCGCGGTCGGCTCCGGCGAGACCCGCGCCGAGGGCGACGTTGTCGCGCAGGGTGCGCCAGGGCAGCAGCGCGTCGCGCTGCGGCATGAGCGTCAGGCGGCCGAGGCGACGCCCGTCGGGAGCGCCGTCGATCAGCACGGCGCCCGAGTCGGGCTCCTGGAGGCCCGCGAGCACCGACAGCAGCGTGCTCTTGCCGCACCCGGAGGGGCCGACCATGGCCACCAGCTCGCCGGGCCCGACGCGCAGGTCGATGCCGTCGAGCACCGGCGTGGCGCCGAGCCGCAGGCGCAGGTTGACCGCCTCGATCGTGGGTGCCGTCTCAGACACCGTGCTCCCAACCGAGTCGCTCCACGGGCACGGTCGCGCCGTCCTCCGCGACGAGGTCGACGCCGGGGGGCCCCGCCACCAGGCGACCCACGACGTGCAGACGGCCGCCGAGTCGCCCGCGCGCCGCCTCGACCCGACCGGGTGGCAGCGCCACCAGCAGCTCGTAGTCCTCGCCGCCCGTCGCGGCCCGCACCCGCGGCTCATGGCCGGTGGCCGCGGCGACCTCGGCGACGCCGTCGGCGAGCGGGAGGGCGGCGAGGTCGATGCGCGCCCGCAGCCCGCCGGCGGTGGCGAGGCGCCGGGCGTCGAGCGCGAGCCCGTCCGAGAGGTCGAGCATCGCCGTTGCGCCGGCGCGCGCCAGCGCGACGCCGGCGTCCACGCGGGGGGTCGGGCGCCGGTGGGCGGTGATCAGGGCGGCGCGGGCCGGCAGCCGCGGCACCAGGCCGGGGTCGTCGAGCAGCGAGAGCCCGGCGGCCGCCGCGCCGAGGGGGCCGGTGACGCAGAGCACGTCCCCCGCGCGCCCGCCCGAGCGGCGCACCGGATCCACCCCGGCCGCGGGGCGCCCGAGAGCCGTGACGGCGAGCACGAGCACCGGAGCGGTGGTCACGTCGCCGCCGGCCACGGTGAGGCCGTGGACGGCCGCGAGCTCGTCCATGCCGGCGTAGAGATCGTCCACCTCGGCCGGCGTCATCCCCGGGGGCACCCCGAGGCCGACGAGCGCGGCGACCGGGAGGCCGCCCATCGCCGCGATGTCCGAGACGTTGACCGCGAGCGCCTTGGCGCCGAGGTCGCGGAGCGAGGTGGTCGCGAGGCGGAAGTGCACCCCCTCGACGAGCATGTCGTGGGTGGCGAGGGCCTCCTCGCCGAGCCCCAGCACCGCGGCGTCGTCACCGATGCCGAGCGAGGTGCCCGCACGGATCGTGGTGTGGCGCGCGATGCGCTCGATGAGCGCGATCTCCGTCATTGCGGAGCCGTCCTCCCTTCGCTGGCATTACCCAGATCAGGTTCAAGGGTCGAGGCCTGCGCCTCCTCTCAGCCGCCTGACGGCAGCTCCCCTGGTGCCCGAGGAGCCTACCAGCCGCGGGCGGACGCGCCTCCCCGACGCTCAGGCGGGCTGTGCGCACCGCCGATGACGGTGGGGACGCGACCGGGGCGAGGGGGTGAGGTGGGCACGCAGAGCGTCGGCGACGACACGCGCAGGCTGCTGGTCTTCCGCCTCGCGGGCGCCGAGTACGCGGTGCCGATGGGCATCGTCCGGGAGGTGGTCCGACCCGTCCCGACGCGACCGGTGCCGGGCAGCCCGTCGTACGTGCTCGGCGTGATGTCGCTGGGCGGCCGCATCGTCCCGGTGGTCGACCTGCGGGCCCGCTTCGGCATCGGCGGCATCGCGCCGCGCGAGGCCGTCGTGCTGATCGTGACGCTCGGGGAGGCGCCGGTCGGCATCCTCGTCGACGAGGTGCAGGAGCTGCTGCCGCTCGACGCCACCCGCGCCGGCCCGGCCCCCCTGGCCGACGGCGCCGTCGTGTTCTCCGGCTCGGTGCGCACCGAGGACGGCCGTCGGGTGAAGGTGCTCGACGTGGCGCGCGTGCTCGACGCGGGGTCGCTCGTCGCCTGACCGCGGCCGGCGGTGATCAGCCGGCCGCCTCCCGGGCCCTCCGGTAGCGCTCGAGCATCAGCTCGCGGCGCTCGCGATGGTCCACCCGCGGCGCCGGGTAGTCGCTTCCGATGCGGCACCCGGCGCCGCGCTGCTCCTCATCGGTCATCCGCCAGGGCTCGTGGATGCGCGCGGTCGGCACGTCGCGGAGCTCCGGCACGTAACGCCGCACGTACTCGCCGTCGGGATCGAACCGCGTCGCCTGGCGGATCGGGTTGAGGACGCGGAAGTAGGGCGCCGCATCGGTGCCCGTGCCCGCCGTCCACTGCCACCCGCCGTTGTTGTTGGCGGGATCGCCGTTGACGAGGCCCTGCATGAAGACGGTCTCCCCCCGCCGCCAGTCGACCAGCAGGTCCTTGACGAGGAACGAGGAGACGATCAGGCGGGCGCGGTTGTGGATCCAGCCCGTGGACGCCAGCTGACGCATGCCGGCGTCGACGACCGGGAAGCCGGTCTCGCCGCGGGCCCACGCGGCCAGGCCGGCCGCGTCGTCGTCCCAGTCGATGCCGCGCAGGGCCGGGTTGAGCGAGGCGCGCGCCACCTCCGGATGGCGGGCGAGGTGGTGGTGGTAGAACTCGCGCCAGCCGAGCTGGCGCCAGAAGGCCTCGCGGCCGTCCGACAGCCGCCCCGGGAGCCCCAGCGCGCGGCCGATCTGGGCGCTCGTGCACATGCCGAACCGCAGGTAGGCCGACAGGCGCGAGGTCGCATCCTCGGCCAGGGCGTCGCGGTGGTCGGGGTAGCCGTCGGCGCCGCCGTCCCGGACGAACTCCACGATCCTCCGCCTCGCGGCGAGGGGTCCGGCCTCGATCGGCGGGTCGCCGTCGGGGAGCCGGCCGAGGTCTACCCCCGGCAGGGGGGGACCGGCGATCTCCCGCGGCGCGGGGAGGTGGTCGGGCAGGGCGACGTCGCGCCATGCGCGGTGGAAGGCGGAGAAGACCAGGTAGCCGCGACCCGAGGCACCGGTGAGGTCCTCCGGCTCGACCACCAGGTCGCCCCCGGTCTCGACGACCTCGATCCGCGCGCGCCCGAGGGCCCGCCGCACCCTCTCGTCCCGGGCGCGGCCGAGCGGTGAGACCTCGCGGGTCCAGGTCACCCGTGTCGCCCCCGCCTCGGCCGCGACCTCCGGCACCACGCGCGCGGGAGCGCCCTCGCGCACCACCAGGCGCGAGCCGCGCGTGCGCAGCTCCCGGTCGAGGGCCTCCAGCCCGGCCCTCATGAACCGCAGGCGCGTCGGGGCGCGGTGGTGGCGCCGGCCGAGCAGCGCCGGATCGAGCACGAACAGGCAGACGGTCGGCCCGGCGTCGACGGCGGCGCGCAGAGCGGGGTGGTCGGCCACCCGCAGGTCGCGGCGGAACCACACGACCGTCGCGGATGTCACCGCGCGCGCCCCTCGAGCAGCTCCTTCGTCAGTCGCTGCCGCTCGGCGAACGCGCTCGCGAGCTGGCGCCGCACGAGGAGACGGTCGGCGAGCCGCCCCAGCGGCCCGGCCGGCAGCGCATAGGTCAGGCGGTCCGTCATGACGGTCCGCTCCGGGCCGAGGGGCCGGAACAGGTGCTCGTGGCGCCAGCTCGCGAACGGCGAGCGCTGGGCGACGTCGACGACCCGGGCCGGCCGCTCGACCGTCTCGATCAGGACCCGCCAGGTCATGGCGATGGGGGAGGGCGCCTGGCGCATCTTCATCTCGATCACCGAACCGGTCACGACGGGGAACGTGCCGCGGACCTCGAGGATGCGCGTCGAGCGCGGGGAGATCTGCGACGCGTTGCGCGTGTCGAGGTGGAACTCGAACACCTCGTCTACGGGGGCGGCGATCTCGACCGATCGCTCGAAGACGGAGGGGTCGGCCATGGTGTGATCCTAGACCCGGCGCGGCGGATCGGGCCGGGGATCGCGCCGCCCGCCGGGCCCGCGGTCCCTACGATCACCCGATGAGCCGGACGACGCATGCGGGGGGCGGGCGGGTGGGGGTGGGCACGATCCTCTACCGCCGCGAGACCGGGGTCTACGAGATGGTCGGACTCGACCGCGACGACGTGCTGCACACGCTGGCCCTCTTCCGGCGCGCGGGCCCGGCCTTCGTCGCCGACGTCGCGCTCGGTGGCCTGCCCTGGCCCCGGCCCGCGCTCGAGGCCGACCTCGGGAACGGCCGGTGGCAGATCGCCGGGGCGGTGGCGCCCGAACGCGCCCGGGGCGGCGCCGAGGTGCGGATCTCCTGGGCGTTCTTCGTCCGGCGCATCCTCATCTGGCCGTACACGCAGCTCGTCGAGCCGCACCGCAACGGCCAGTACCGGGCCGTGCCGGGGTTCTGGCGGGCCGGCCGTCGCGGGGCCGCCGTGCGCTGGCTGGTGCGGTCGGCCGGCGTCACGGTCGCGTTCGGCGTCCTCACGGCGCCGCTCTTCGTCGCCGGGAAGATCGTGGGCCTGGTGGCCGGGCTGATGCGGATGGGCGCGGGCGCCGTCCGGGGCTGACCTGCGGCGCGGCGCCACCGGTGGCGATGCGGGGGTATCCACCTCCGGGCCCGTCGCGCCGATAGGGGGGTGACCCCTTCGCAGGAGCCCCCATCGTGCGCCGTCCCCGTCGCCTCGTCCCGCTCGCCATCGCCGTCGCCGCCCTCGGGGCGCTGCCCACCGCCGCGGCGGCCCGCATGTCGATCTTCTACGACGAGAAGGATCCGGTGCGGGTGCTGACCGACCCCAGCGGACCGGGGGCGCCGATCGACGCGGAACGCGGGGCGTTCCGCCAGGACCCGGGCAGCGGCGGCATCTTCGATCCCGCCGGTCGCGACGACTCCTTCCGCATCGCGAAGATCTCGGCCTCGGAGATCAGCGGGCTCGCGCCCGAGGCGCTGGCCGACCGCATCCAGGACGAGATCGACGACCCCGAGATCGGCAACAGCTCGGGTCTGGTGGCGATCGACGAGATCGGCAACACGTTCAACGACGGGCGCGCACGGATCAGCTACTCGTGGAAGTCGGTGCGCGGCACGCGGATCCGCGTGGCGTCCCACAACCGCCTGGTCGTGACGCGCACCGGGTACCGGATCGCGAAGGGGGCGGCACCGCTGCCCGTCATCGACCCGGCCGGCCCCGGGTCCCGCCTCTCGGTGGCGATGGAGATCCTCGACGGCCGGCCGTACCCCTCCGGGGGCAGCTACGCCGACCGGGTCCACCTCTACATCGCCCCCGCCTTCAGCACCTCGATCGCGGCGGGACGCGGGCCGCACCGGCACCTCGGCAAGGACGGCAAGCCGCATCGCGCCACGTGGCGCGGGGTGATGCCGGCGCTCGCCCGGGCCGGCGGCGTGTGGCTCGAGATGTACCACCACTCGCGCGGACGCGGCGTCTACCCGATGACCGCCCGCGAGTGGCGCACCGTGCCGTCGGCCATGTCGGGCTACGCCGCCGGGTTCGGCGCCGACGCGACGCGGATGCACCTCGTCATGAGCGCGGCCGGCTCCGCGCCCGCGGGCGCCCGGGCGTGCGGGGCCCCGATGCAGTGCCAGTGGGCGCTCGCCGGCGCGACCCCGGCGGGGGCGGCGATGCTCCGCAACGGCCCCGGGGCGTACCGCCTCGCGGGCGAGGCCGGGGCGTGGCGGGCCGAGTACAACCGCGTCTTCGGAGGATCGTAGGCCCGCCGAGCGGTACAGTCCCGCCCGTCGCAGCGATCTGCCCCGGGGCGGGGCGGCAGGGGGGCGCATGGCCACACAGGTCGACCCGCGGGGGGACACCGGCCGGCACGGCCGACCGGCCGGCCCGACGTCCCCGGCCGCCTCCCCCCGGTCGTGGCGGCCCGACACGGGCCTCGTCGCGACCTGGGCCCTGACGGCCGTCTACGCCGCGGTCTTCTCGTGGTTGTCCGTCATGCGCTACCGCGGCTTCTCGGCCGGCAGGTTCGACCTCGGCAACATGGTCCAGGCCGTCTGGAGCACGTCGCAGGGCGACCTCCTCGGCACGACCGACGTCTCGGGCGTGCAGTTCTCGCGCCTCGGCGCGCACGTCAACCCGATCCTCGTGCTGTTCGTGCCGCTCTGGTGGATCTGGTCGAGCCCGGAGGCCCTGCTGGTCGCCCAGGCGGTGATCGTCTCGCTCGGGGCCCTGCCCGCCTACTGGCTCGGCCGTCGCTGGCTCGGCGACACCCGCCTCGCGGTCGCGGGCGCCGCGGTCTACCTGGTCTTGCCCGGCCTGCAGAGCGCCACGCTCTTCGACTTCCACCCGGTGACCCTCGCGGCGCCCCTGCTGCTCTTCTGCATCTGGGCCGCCGAGGAGGCGCGCTGGATCATCCTCGCCGTCTGCGCCGGCCTCGCGCTGGTCACCCAGGAGCAGGTCGGACTGCTGATCGCGGGCATCGGCGTCTGGCTCTGGTTCCGGCATCCCGACCGCCGGCGACAGGCGGCCGCGCTCGTGGGCGGGGGGGTCGCGTGGGTCGCGATCGCGATCGGCATCATCATGCCGCGGTTCGCGATCGAGGGCGGCAACCCCCACATCAACCGCTACTCCCGCCTCGGGGACGGGCCCGGTGACATCCTGCAGACCCTCCTCACCCGGCCCTGGGAGGCGATCGAGCTGCTGCTCACCCCCGGCCGGATCGGGTACGTGGCCGCACTGCTGCTGCCGCTGCTGCTGTTACCCCTCGCCGCGCCGCTGCTGGCGGCGGTGGCGCTGCCCCAGCTGCTCGTCAACCTCTTCGCCGCGTGGGGTCCGGCCCAGAGCTTCCACTACCACTACGCGGTGCTGCTGGCGCCCGTGCTCGTGGCGGCCGCGCTGCTCGGCCTCAGCCGGCTGCGCGCGCGCGGCCCCGACGACCCCCTGGGCCGCATCACGTCGCGCACGGGGGCGGTGGCCGCCCTCATGGTGGTCGCCGCCGCGCTCCCGGGCGTCTGGCAGGGCCCGCTGCCTCTCTGGGGCTGGGTGCCGGGGGGCTGGGGCGGGAGCCCGCTCCATGCCTTCACGATCAACGCCGACGCGCGCGCCATCCAGGGCGCGGTCGATCTGATCCCGCCCGGCGACGCGGTGTCGGCCACGAACGACGCCGGGGCGCACCTGTCGGCGCGCCGGCGGATCCACCTGTTCCCGGTGCTGCGCGACGCCGAGTGGGCGCTCGTGTCGGACGGCCGCCGCCCCCGCGCGATCGCCGCCGACCGGCCGACGCTGCGCCCGTCGATCCCGCTGGGGATCAGGCCGCGCTCGCGCCAGCTGCTCTACAGCAAGAAGTGGACCCTCGTGTACGAGGAGCGGGGCATCCGGCTCTACCGGCGCATCGCCGGCGTGCCCCAGGGTCAGCCGGTGAACCCGCGCGGTCAGGCCGCGCCCGTGTCCCGCTCCTCCTCGTAGTCCCGCTGGGCCCGCTCGACCGCGGCGGTGCGCTGCTCGCCGGTCAGCCCGGCCCGCTCCCGGGCGACGCGGTTCGAGGCCTCGATGCCCGTCAGCGAGTCCCCGAAGCGCGGGATCACGTGCCGCGCCAGCAGCTCGTAGCTGCGGTGCACCTTCTCGCGGGGCGCCCATTCGTTGGCCCAGCACATGAGGCCCCCGAAGCCCCCTGACCGCTCGCGCAGCCGCTCGATCGCCGCGACCGCGTCGTCGGGCGTGCCGACCACCCAGCTGCCGGCCTCGACCATCTGCTCGATGATCAGGTCGCGCGGGCCGGGCACCGGCCGCGGCCGTCCCGTGACCGCCTCGGCGTAGTCGAGCAGGTACGCCGCGGCGCCCCTGCGGGCGTCGTCGAAGGCCTCGCGGCGGGTCTCGGCCACGTGCACGGGCAGCGCGAGGCGCCAGTCGGCGCGCCGCACCACGGTCCCCGCGCGCTCCGCCTCCTCCTCCGCCACGCGCCACTGGGCGGCCAGGTCGATCGGCCCGCGCGGGCCCTTGGCGACGGTCAGCGACAACACCCCGGCGCCGTGGCGGCCCGCGAGGACCATGCCGGCGGGCGACTCCATGCTCGTGACGGCGATCGGGGGATACGGCCACTGGTAGGGCCTCAGCTGCAGCACCGCGTCGGTGAGCGAGAACCAGTCGCTGCGCACGCTGAGCGGCTCGGTCTCGGTGAACAGGCGCACGATCACGTCGAGCGCCTCGGCCATCCGGGGCCGCAGGGCGTCGGGCGCGATGCCGAGCATGCGGGCGTCGGTGAGGTGGCCTCCCGGACCGACGCCGAAGTTGATGCGCCCGCGGGTCAGGTGGTCGAGCAGGACGATGCGGTCGGCCACCATGAGGGGGTGGTGGTAGGGCAGGCTGACCACGCCGGTGCCGAGGCGGATGTGGCGGGTGCGCTCCGCGGCGACGGCGAGGAACAGCTCGGGCGAGGCGATCGTCTCCCACCCGGTGCTGTGGTGCTCGCCGACCCAGGCCTCGTCGTAGCCGAGCTCGTCCAGCCGGACGATCAACTCGAGGTCGCGCTCGAGCGCCAGCGTGGGGTTCTCGCCCGGCTCGTGGAACGGGGCGAGGAAGACACCGAACCTCATGCGCACGCAGCGCACCCTACTCCCGGGACGACGCCCCGAGCGCGGTCACCGACCGCGAGGCGGCGGCGTGCGCCGCACCGGTGTAGGTTTACTGCGTAAACCTACGGTGGGGGATGACGATGACCGACCCGACGACCCTGTTCGACCTCGGTGGCCGCGTGGCCTTCGTCACGGGGGCCTCGTCCGGCCTCGGCGTGACCTTCGCGGAGGGCCTGGCCGCGGCCGGCGCGGACGTGGTGCTCGCCGCCCGCCGGGTCGATCGCCTCGAGGAGGTCGCCGAGCGCATCCGGGCGACCGGTCGCCGGGCGCTGCCCGTGGCCTGCGACGTCACCGACCCGGCGCAGGTCGAGGCGGCTGTCGAGGCGGCGGTGGGGGAGTTCGGGCGCATCGACGTGCTCGTCGCCAACGCCGGTTCGGTGCCCGACGGCTTCAGCATGCCCGAGCGCATCCCGCTCGAGCTGTTCGAGCAGTCGGTCCGGGTGAACCTGATCGGCACGTGGACCACCCTGCAGTCGGTCGGTCGCCGCATGCTCGGACAGGGCGGGGGGTCGATCGTGGTCGTCTCGTCGTACACGGGCGTCGCCGGGGTGCCGCACTTCCCGCCGGCCTACCAGGCGTCGAAGGCCGCCCTCTTCAACGTCACCCAGCAGCTCGCGGCGAGCTGGGGCGACCGCGGGGTGCGTGTCAACGCCCTCGCGCCCGGGTGGTTCCCCAGCGAGATGACCGAGGCGGTGCTCGCCGCCCCGATGTTCCGCGCCCGCATCGACTCGCAGGCGCCGCTCGGACGCGCCGGCCGGCCCGAGGAGCTGCTGGGCGCGCTGCTGCTGCTGGCGTCGGACGCCTCGAGCTACATGACCGGATCGACCATCACGGTCAACGGCGGCACCTCGGCCTCGGTCGGCGCCGCGCCCTACACCGACGAGCTGTTCGGCCTGCACGAGACCGTCATGCCGCACGGCCTGGGCAGTCGGGTCATGCCCGTCTGAGCAGCACGTCGAAGCCGTCGAGCATCGCCCCGAGACCGAAGGTGAAGAGCTCGTCGGGATCGTCGCGACCGAGCTGGGCGAGCAGCTCGTCGAACCGCGGGTGAGCCGGTGGGGAGGGGCGGGGTGCGCAGCGCCCCTCCCTCGGCCAGGGTGAACCCGACGGCGTACCGGGCGATCGAGCGGGCGGCGCGGATGGCGGTCTGGCGGTCGAAGCCGCCGGCCTCGAGATGGGCCAGCGACGCCTCGATCATGCGGCCCGCGGCGGCGTAGGCGCCGAGCGGTCGCGCGGTGAGCAGGTTGATGACGTTCGCGTGCCGCAGCACGACGCGCCGGAAGGTGATGGCGAACCCCGCGAGCGACTCCCGCCATCCGCCGTCCGCCAGGTGCTCGACCTCCACCTCGGCCATGACCATCTCGATGACGCCGTCGAGCAGCGCCTCCTTGTTCGCCACGTGCCAGTAGAGCGACATCGCCTCGACCCCGAGCTCGTGCGCGACGGCCCGCATGGTGCAGGCCTCGACGCCCCCCTCGTCGATGACCTCGAGGGCGGCCGCCAGGATCGCCGCCCGGGTGAGCCGCGGGCGGCCGTCGTCCGCCCGGGCATCCTCGTCGGCGCCTCCGACCACGTCCCGGCCCGTCATGGGCCGGCCGTCACCGTCTCTCCGTCGGCCGGCACGCTCACGCGATCGGCCAGACCGGCGGCGGCCACGCCGGCGATCAGCTCGGCGCGGGTCTCGAGGCAGTGGTTGATCGCCTCCATGTGCACGGCGACGACCCGGGCGCCGGGTGCCGCGCCGCACACCGCGACCACGTCGCCGGTCTCCATCGTGATGGTCCCCCCGTGCAGGAACCGGGCGCCCCCCGCGTTCACCACCACCACGTCCGGCCGGTGGTCGGCCAGCGCCTGCGCGACCTCGGGGCACCAGACGGTGTCGCCGGCCACGTAGACCGTGGGCTCGCCCTCGGCGGCGACGACGTAGCCGCTCACCGGGCCGAGCCCCTGCACCGCGGCCTCCTCGCGACCATGACGCCCGCCGGTGCGGGTGATGCGGAGCCCCTGCCACTCGACCGCGCCGCCCATGGGCACGGGCCGCACGTCCGGGATGCCGATCGGCGTCAGGTCGTCCATGTCCTCCGGCTGGCAGAACCATGCGACACCGGCTGTCAGGGCGTTGACGCCCGCGGCGTCGAGGTGGTCAACGTGCGTATGGGTCAGCAGCACGGCCTCCACACCCGCGGTCGCCTCGGCGACCGGCATCGGGAGATCGACGAGCGGGTTGGGCCGCTCCTCGGGCGTCCCGCGCACGGGGCCGCGGGCGGCGGCGGCGTCGAGCATCGGGTCGACCATCAGGCGCCGGCCCCCGATGTCGAGCAGGAGGGTCGCGTGCCGCACGAGGGTCAGTCGCATCGCACCTCGCCACCGCGCGGACGCGCCCCGCGCCCGTGCCTAGCCACCGGGCGCGACGCCGTCCGCATCGTGCGACAGGCGCACCATCGAGTGCAGCAGCGCGCGGTTGTCGGGCGGCCGGGCGACGCCCTCGACGCCGAGCTCACCGGCCAGGCGGTCGGCCCAGGTGAGCACGGTCTCGACCGGTGCCGCACCGGCATCCATGAGCGCCTGCTCGTAGACCAGCGCCGACAGCGACCTCAGCTCGGCGCGTATCTCGGGGAAGGCGCGCGGGGCCTTGGGGGCGGCGCGGCTCTTGCGCACCCGGCGACGCGGCCCGCTGGCGGCCGTCTGGGGAGGCCCGCTGAACCGCACGGCCACCCAGCGGCGCTCGCCCTCGACCCGCACGACCTGGCACGGGACGTCCGTCGGACCGCTCTCGAGGTCGATGCGCACGCGCACCTCGGCGTCGGCCTCGATCCACGCGACGTCCGCGACCTGCAGCAACAGACCGCGTTCGCTGGCGTTGACGGTGCGCGCGGAGCTGCGGCCGCCGGTCCCCGTGAGCGTGACCGTGGTGTCCATCGGCAGTCGCGGAGCGCGGCGCCGGTCGTCCGAGGTCTGGGTGGCGGTGGTGGACATGCCCGGGGCAGCCTCTCACGTCGGGCCGTCGCGCCGCCACACCATCCGCTGCGCTCGTAAACGACATAACATCAGTTCCCGTGCGTTTGGCGGAAGGGGGGGCGTACGTCCGACGCAGGGTCTAGCGTGCGCGCCGACCCGTGACCCCGGTCGGAGGCACCGATGAGCCCGAGCATCCCACCCGAGTACGTCGCGCCCGTGGCGGCCGATCCGGCGCCCGCGCCATGGGCGGCGGCAGCGCCGCCGGCCGCGAGCGCGCCGCGCCCGTGGCCCGACGAGATCTACCGCGGATGGTCCGGCCTCTGAGGCCGATCCGGACGGCGCCGTCTCGACCTGAGCCCGAGCCCGAGGCGCCGGGTCGCACCTCGCGGGCTGCAGCTCGGGTCGAGGCCGAGGCCCGGGCCGCCCGCCGGCCGCGCGCCCGACTCAGCGCAGGACGGACCTCAGCGACGTCGGGCGCCACTCGGCGCCTCCGCGTGGCGTCGGCACCTGCTCGGCGTTGAGCGTGTCGCAGATGCCCTGCAGCGTCATGCCCTGCCCGCGCAGCTCGCGGATGCGCTCCGCCACCGCGGGAGGCGTCAACGAGGGCCGGCCGGGACGGCCGGCGAGAGCGCGGCCGGCGCTCGTGATGGCGCGCGGCTGCCATGTGGCCGCCTCGGCGAGCACCTCGCCGACCGCCCGCCCGCCGTCGGCCGTCAGGTCCACGTCGGGCGCGAGCGACACGACCGTGAAGCCTCCCTCCATGGCCTCGCGCACGAGCTCGGCGAGGTCGGTGAGCGCGTACGTCAACCGGTCGAGTCGCGACACCACGATGCCCTCGGCGTCGCCCGCGCGGCACGCGGCCAGGGCGGCCCGCAGACCCGGGCGGCGCAGCGTGCGCCCGGAGCGCACGTCCTCCTCGATCGCCACGAGGTCCCAGTCGCGCGACCGGGCAGCCGCCTCCAGGGCGCTGCGCTGCGCGTCGAGCCCGGGACGCTCGCCGGCGCGCTCGCGGGGGGCGACACGGACGTATCCGATGAGGGGGCGTCCCACGGCGGCAACTTTACACTAATCTCCGTTTCGTGTAAAAACACGAAAGACGTTCGTGTAAGCCGGATCGACCAGTGAAGGAGCAGCCGCCCGTGAGCGACACCGTCAACGTAGCGATCATCGGGGTGGGCAACTGCGCCTCGTCCCTCGTGCAGGGCGTCCAGTACTACAAGGACGCCGACCCGGACCAGTTCGTCCCCGGGCTGATGCACGTGGACCTGGGTGGCTACCACATCCGCGACATCAACTTCACCGCGGCCTTCGACATCAACGTGACGAAGGTGGGCACGGACCTCTCCGCGGCGATCGTCGCCGAGCCGAACAACACGATCCACCTCGCCGACGTCCCGCATCTCGGCGTCGAGGTGCACCGCGGCATGACCCACGACGGTCTCGGCAAGTACCTGTCCGAGGTCATCACGAAGGCGCCGGGCCCGACCGCCGACATCGCCGGCATCCTCCGCGACACCAACACGCACGTGGTCGTCAGCTACCTGCCGGTCGGCTCCGAGAACGCCACCAAGTGGTACGTCGAGCAGATCCTCCGGGCCGGCTGCGGCTTCGTGAACTGCGTGCCGGTCTTCATCGGTCGCGAGGCGTACTGGCAGGAGCGGTTCCGCGAGCGCGGCCTGCCGATCGTCGGCGACGACATCAAGAGCCAGGTCGGCGCGACGATCGTGCACCGTCAGCTCGCCCGCCTGATGCGCGACCGGGGCGTCAAGCTCGCCCACACCTCGCAGCTCAACTTCGGCGGCAACACCGACTTCCTCAACATGCTCGAGCGCGAGCGCCTCGAGTCGAAGAAGATCTCGAAGACCAACGCGGTCACGTCGATCCTCAACGACGAGATCGCGAAGGAGGACGTCCACATCGGCCCGAGCGACTACGTGCCGTGGCTGACGGACCGCAAGTGGGCCCACATCCGCCTCGAGGGCCAGGGCTTCGGCGACGTGCCGATCAACATCGAGCTCAAGCTCGAGGTCTGGGACTCCCCCAACTCGGCCGGCATCGTCATCGACGCCGTGCGCTGCGCCAAGCTGGCGCTCGACCGCGGCATCGGCGGCACCCTCGAGGGTCCCTCGTCCTACTTCATGAAGAGCCCGCCGGTGCAGCACCCCGACGCCCAGGCGCACGAGCTGACCGAGGCGTTCATCAGCGGCGCCGACTCGTCGGCGCTGGTCGGCGACTTCGCGGAGACGGGCTCCGCCTCCTGATCCGCCGGGCCACCCCCGGCCCCGCCGCGCGACGGCCGGGGCCGGGGGGTGCGCCCTAGACTGCGAGGGCGTGAGCGCGATCGCCCCCTCCCCCACCCCCGCCGCCCCGGGCGCGACGCGGCTGATCGTCACCGAGGGGGTGTCCAAGAGATTCGGCCGGGTGCAGGCGCTCGACGGGGTGAGCGTCGATCTCCGCGCCGCGGCCACCGGCCTGCTCGGCGCCAACGGGGCCGGCAAGTCCACCCTCATGAAGGCGGTCCTCGGCCTGCTCACCCCCGACGAGGGCACCGTCGAGGTGCTGGGCATCGACGCCGCCCGCGACCCGGGCCAGATCCGCCGGCGGCTCGGCTACATGCCCGAGCTCGACTGCCTGCCGCTCGACATGACCGCGCGCGACATCGTGGTCCACATGGCCGAGTTGCGGGGGCTTCCGCGGCGCGACGCCGTGCTGCGCGCCTCCGAGGTGCTCTTCCAGGTGGGCCTCGAGGAGGAGCGCTCGCGCCTGATCCGCACCTACTCGACCGGCATGAAGCAGCGCACGAAGCTGGCCCAGGCCCTCGTGCACTCACCCGAGCTGGTGATCCTCGACGAGCCCACCAACGGCCTCGACCCGTCCGGCCGCGACGAGATGCTGTCGCTCGTGCGGCGGCTCTCGACCGACCTCGGCATCGCCGTGCTGCTGTCGTCGCACGTCCTCGAGGACGTGACCCGCACCTGCGACGCGGTGGTCGTGCTGCGCGAGGGGCGGCTGGTCACCGCCGGGCGCATCGACGAGATGCGGGGGATCGCCCGCGACGGGGTGCTGGCCCGGGTCGTCGGCGACGTCAACGGATTCCGGGCCGCGCTCGAGCGGCGGGGGCTCCGCGGGGAGCAGCGCGACGGGTCGCTCACGGTCACCGGCGGCGCGTCGGAGGAGGCCCTGCTCGACGGCATCCGCGACGCCGCCGCCGACACCGGGGTGGCGCTGCGGGAGCTGCGGCCGGCCGGGCCGACGCTCGAGGACGCTCTCGTGGACGCCCTCGAATGAGCCAGTCCCCGCCCGACGCCGAGATCCGCGATGTGCGGTACCAGCGCTATGCGGGCGCGCGCCGCGGCAACTCGGCCGGCGTCGTCTCGCTGGCCCGCTGGGGGGCCCTGCGGTCGCTGGGCGCCCGCCGCGGATGGAAGGCCAAGGCGGTGCCGATCGCACTGATCCTGCTGGCCACGGCGCCGGCCGTGATCGTGCTGGGAGTGCGGGCGCTGTTCGCCGAGCAGAGCGGCATCGACCTGTCCGACGCCCTGCCGTTCTCGGGCTACCAGGCGATCATCGGCATCGTCATCCTCGTGTTCGCGGCCGTCACCACGCCCGAGCTGCTCTGCCCCGACCGCCGCGACGGGACCCTGTCCCTCTACTTCTCGACCGCGGTCAGCCGGCACGAGTACCTGCTCGGCCGCGTACTCGCCGCCGTGGTCCCGCTGCTGCTGGTCACCCTCGTGCCCCTGCTGGTGCTCTTCGCGGGGATCATGGTGTTCGAGGACTTCCCGCTCGCCTGGCTCGGGGACAACTGGGCCGAGCTGCCCCGCATCCTCGCCGCCGGGCTGATCCTCGCCACCTACTACGGGCTGATCGGGCTGGCCGTCTCGTCGCTCACCGGCCGGCGCTCGTTCGCCGTCGGGGGCTACCTGCTGCTGCTGGTCGCGCCGACGGTCGTCGGGGGCCTGCTCTCGGAGGTCTTCCGCGACACGGAGGCGATCCAGCTCATCAACCTGTCGACTCTGCCGATCGCGTTCGCCGGCGAGATCTTCCCCGACGCCCGCGATGACATCCCCAACGACCTCTGGCAGCTCGGGCTGGTCTACGCCCTCGTGGTGGGCGCGGCGGCGGCGGTGCTCGCGTGGCGCTACCGGCGGACGGCCGACGGGTGAGCGGCCCGCAGCGACTCGTGTTCGAGGGCGTCTCCCGCTGGTACGGCGACACCGTCGCGCTGGCCGACGTCTCCTTCTCGCTGGGACCGGGGGTCACCGGCCTGCTCGGCCACAACGGCGCCGGCAAGTCGACCGCCCTCAAGCTCTGCGCCGGCTTCACGCCGCCGAGCAGCGGCCGCGTGCGCGTGCTCGGCACCGACCTCGCGGAGAGTCCCGACGCCTACCGGCGCATCGGCATCTCGCACGACCGCGACGCGCTCTGGCCGTTCCTCACCGCCCGGTCGATGGTGGCCATGTGCGCCCGCCTGCGGGGGGTCGCCGACCCCGAGGCCGCGGCCGACCGCGCGCTCGGCCAGGTCGGCCTGACCGACGCGGCCGACCGCAAGCTCAAGGGGTTCTCGCACGGCATGCGCCAGCGGGCGAAGCTCGCCCAGGCCCTCGCCCACGACCCGGAGCTCCTGCTGCTCGACGAGCCCCTCAACGGGCTCGACCCCGCGCAGCGGCGCGGGGTCGTTGCGCTGATCGAGCGCCTCGGCGAGGAGGGCCGCACCGTGCTCGTCTCGTCGCACGTGCTGCACGAGGTCGAGCGCATGGCGCCGGCCGTGCTCGTGCTCGTCAACGGTCACCTCGTCGCGAGCGGCGCCACCGCGGGCATCCGCGACCTCATCGCCGACCGGCCGCGGTCGATCCGCGTGGAGGCGGCCGTGGAGGGACGCGCGCTCGCGCGCGAGCTCGTCGGCGCCGGGCTGGTCGACTCGGTGCGCTTCGACGACGGCGCGATGATCGTCGAGGCCGGCGACATCGAGCGGTTCAGCCGGTCGCTGCCCGGCCTCGCCCGCGACGTCGGCGCGCGCCTGCACCGCGTCGAGCCGGTGGGCGACGACCTCGAGAGCGTCTACGCCTACCTGCACGAGCGCGCCCGGGGCGCGGGCCGGTGAGCGCGCTCGGTCTCAGCGCGCCGATCTACCGGCTGTCGCTCCGGAGCCTGCTCGACGGGCGCCGCTACCTCGCGCTGGCGCTGCTGGCCGCCGTGCCCGTGCTCGCCGCCACGGCCTTCGCCGCGGCCGGCGACATCGACCCGCGCATCTTCTGGGCCCGCCTCGCGCAGCGCCTGATCATCCCCACGGTCGCGGCGTTCGTCGCAGTGGTGATCGCCGCCAGCGCGGTGGGCGACGAACGCGAGGACGGGACCATCCTGTACCTGGTCTCCACGCCGGTCCCGCGGCCCGCCCTCATCGCCACGAAGGTGCTCGCGGCCTGGACGGCCGCGATGGCCCTGCTGGCGCCCTCGGTGCTGGTCTCGGGCACGATCGCCCTGGGCGATCGCGCCGAGCCGGGCATGCTCGCCTGGCCGCTCCTCGGGGTGGCGCTGTCGTCGCTCGCCTACTGCGCGGTGGGGGTGCTGCTGGCGATGGTCAGCCGGCGCCCCGCGGTGATCGGCGTGCTCTACATCCTGCTGTGGGAGGGGTCGATCGCCACCTTCGCGGCGTCGGCCGACCGGCTGTCGATCGCCGCCTACGGCCGCGCGATCGCGGTCGAGGGCGTGGTCAACGTCAACGCCCCCGACGCCTCGGCGACCGCGTCCGTCATCGTGCTGGCGATCGTCGTCGTGGCGGCCGTGTGGCTGGCCGCCCGCCGCATCACCCGGACGGAGCTGCCGTGAGCGAGATGTCCTCGTCCCACCTCACGCAGGCGTCGCGACCGCCCTCCTTGGCCCGGTAGAGCGCGAGGTCGGCGCGTCGCAGGAGGCCCGCGGGCCCGTCGGCGCCGTGTCCGGCGACGCCCATCGAGGCGGTCACCCGCCCGACCCCCGCGAACCGGGTCTCGCGGATGTCGCGACGCAGCCGCTCGGCCGCCTCCGCGGCCGCGTCGGGCCCGGCCCCCGGCAGCAGCCACGCCAGCTCCTCCCCGCCGATCCGGGCGACCACGTCCTCGCCGCGCGAGCGCGCCCGCAGGCGGCGGGCCACCTCGCGCAGCACGGCGTCGCCCGCCGGGTGCCCGTGCGTGTCGTTGACGCGCTTGAAGTGGTCGAGGTCGATCATCACCAGCGCGAGCGCCCCGCCGGCGCGCTCCACCCGGCCGCATTCGACCTGCAGCCGGTGGTGGAAGGTCCGGTGGTTGGCCAGCCCGGTGAGGGGGTCGGTCGTCGCGAGCGCGACCAGCCGCTCCCGCGCACGCCGGTTGGCGACCGCGAGCCCGAGCAGGTCGGCGAGCGGTTGCAGGCGGCTCCCCGGAGCCCGGTCGGCCCCCCGGGTCATGACGACGCCCCAGATGCGGTCCGCGACGGTCACCGGCGCCACCGCCACGCGTGGCGCCGCGACGGCCAGCGCCACCCGGTCGCCGACGCGCCATGCCGGCCCGGCGGCGCCCGTCACCAGCCCCTCGTCGCCGTGCAGGCGCACCACCGCCCCGCTCTCGGCGCCCGAGAGCGCGACGGCGTCGCGCGCGACGAGCGCGCAGACCGGCTCGAGCGCCTCGCCCCCGGCGACGGCGGCGGTCACGCGGGCGAGGGCGGCGCGCTCGGCGTCCACGCGCATGCGCTCGGTGACGTCGCGCGAGTCGGTGTGGGCCTCCGAGAGCCGGCCGGTGGGGTCGCGCACGGATCGCACGGTGGTCTCCATCCAGACCCAGCCGCCCCGGCGGGTCCGCAGGCGGTGCGCGACGGGCGCCGGGCGGTCCGGCGGCGACTCCCCCTCGAGCGTCCGGAGGAGGTCGCCGCGCTCGTCCGGATGGCACAGGTCGAGGATGCGCCGTCCCTGCAGCTCGCGGGGCTCGCGGCCGAGCACCTCGCGCGCCGCGGCCGAGGCGAAGAGCACCACACCGTCGGGATCGATCCTCATCAGCAGATCGCGGCTGCCCTCGGCCAGCTCGCGGAACGCCTCGCCGCGCCGCTCCCGGTCCGCGCGGCGTCGGGCGCGCCGCGCCAGTGCCATCGCCCGCACGACGATCTCCGAGGGCGCGACGCCCGCTCTCACGACGTCCTCGAAGCCGGCGTCGAGGGCGTCGGCGACCCGCCCCGTCGCCGCGCGCGGCTCGACGACGAGCAGCGTGGCCGCGGGGCCGGCGTGGGCCAGGAGGGACCGCCCCAGCCCCTCGTGACGGGGCGCGGCCCAGACGACGACGTCCCAGTCGCGGCGCGCGAGCTCGGCCTCGGCGGCCCAGGGATCGACCGCGCGCTCGGCGTCGGCACCGGCGCCGCGCAGGCGCCTCTGGAGGCGGAAGCGCTCGAGCGCGCTGTCCGACACCACGAGGGCTGCGGGCCGATGGGACGTCGGCTGTGTGCGATGGGTGGGCACCCGGTACCGCTAAGGATCGGCCGGGTTCGCGCGGCGCATGAGGGGGTAGGGATGGCCCGCCGGGCCCGTGGTACGGTCCCCCGGTTCGCGGACCGGCACCCGACGGTCCGCACCCCGCGCGACCCCCACCATGGATCGCTCCTCCCCCCACGGCCCGAGTACGGGGTCACGCCCGCTCTATCGCCTGGCCCTCGCGGTCCTGGGCGTCGCCCTGCTCGCGGGGGCGGCCGGCGCGATCGCGGGCCGCGCCGCCCCGCCCACCGAGGCGATCGACGCCACGCGCGAGCGCATCCGCTCCCTCGAGGCCGAGGTGCAACGCATCGACGGCGCGGCGGCGGCGGCCGCCGACGCGCATGCCGCGGCCGTCCGCAGGGCCGAGGAGCTCGAGATCCGCATCGCCGACGCCACGGCGTCGCTCGCCGAGGCACGCCGGGCCCACGCGGTGTCGGTGCAGCGCCTCGCGGACCGCGTGGTCGCGCTCTACCGCTCCGACGATCCCTCGCTGGTCGAGATCGTGCTGAGCTCGGGTGACCTCTCGGACGCGCTCGACGCCCGCCGCTCGCTCGAGCAGATCGGGGTCAACGACCGCCGCATCGTGGATCAGCTCGGACGGACCCGGACCCGGCTGGCGGGCCTGCGCGCCTCGCTCACGCGGGACCGCGCCGAGGCGCGGGCCCGGGTGGCGGAGAAGGCCGGGCGGCTCGCCGAGCTGAGGGGCCTGATCGGCGACCGTCGCGCCGTGCTCGACGAGGCGCAGGGCGTGCTCGACGACCTCATCGTCCGCGAGGAGCGGCGACGCTCGGCCGCCGTCGCCGCGCGCGCCCGGGCCGCCGCCGCGGCGGGCGAGCAGCGGGCCGAGCGCGATCTGCTGCGGCGGGCCGATCCGGCCGACCCCCCCGGGCCGGCGCCCCGGCCGGTCTCCCCGGCCCCGGCCGACGCCCCGGGCCCGACCGACGCCGCCCCGAGCACCTCGTCGGGAGGGGTCTCCGAGCACCTCCAGCGCATCGCCCTCTGCGAGTCGGGCGGCAACCCCCGGGCCGTCTCGTCCAGCGGCCTCTACCGCGGCAAGTACCAGTTCGCCGTCGCCACGTGGCAGGGGCTCGGCGGCACGGGCGACCCGGCGGCCGCCCCGGAGGCGGAGCAGGACCGCCTCGCGGCCCTGCTGTACGCGCGCAGCGGCCCGGCGCCCTGGCCCGTCTGCGGATACCGGTAGGTCGCATGACCGCTCGTCGCCCGGGATATCTGCCACTTGACGGGGCGCTCAGGTCCGAACATAGTCTCGTGCTGGCCGATGAGGGTCGAGGATACGGGCGGTGTGTCCACCAGGCGCCGTCACGCCGACGGGGCTCCGCGGCACTCGACTCCGGATTCGGCCCCGTGCCCCTCCGTCACGCCGGAACGCGCGTTAGCGCCCGGCCGACAGCGGGGTGGTGCGGTCGGACAGGTATGGGGACACGACGTGCGAACGGAGGCGGATGACGACCCAGCAGGTTACCGGTCTGACGCGTGACGGAGAGCTGCGCGAGCTGATCCAACGCGGCCAGGAGATGGGCTTCCTCGGCATGGAGGAGGTCGCGGAGGTCATCGACGGCCTCGGCCTGGACGCCGACGCCGTCGAGGCGATCTACCAGCATCTCGAGGAAGCCGGCGTGGACCTCCTCGAGCAGTCGGAGGCGGGCGCCCGCGCCGCGCAGATGGCCGAGGAGGTCGAGCGCCCGCGCAAGACCACCACGACCGTCGAGCAGACGACCGACGCCCTCCAGCTCTTCCTGAAGGACATCGGTCGCGTGCCGCTGCTCACCGCCGCCGACGAGGTGCGCCTCGCCAAGCGCATCGAGCTGGGCGACCAGGCGGCCAAGCAGCAGATGGTCGAGGCCAACCTGCGGCTCGTCGTGTCGATCGCCAAGGGGTACCGCGGCCGCGGCCTCCCCTTCCTCGACCTGATCCAGGAGGGCACCCTCGGCCTCGTGCGCGCCGTCGAGAAGTTCGACTGGCGGCGCGGGTTCAAGTTCTCGACCTACGCCACCTGGTGGATCCGGCAGGCGGTCACCCGCGCGCTGGCCGACAAGGGCCGCACGATCCGCATCCCCGTGCACGTCGTCGAGAAGCTCAACCAGATCAGCCGCGCCGAGCGCGTGCTGATCGGCCAGCTCGGCCGCGAGCCCACCGTCGAGGAGATCGGCGAGGCCGCCGGCCTGCCGCCGGATGAGGTCGAGGAGATCCTGCGCTCGGCCCAGCCGACGGTGTCGCTGGAGAAGCCGGTCGGCGAGGAGGAGGAGTCGGAGCTCGGGCGGTTCCTGGCCGACGAGAACTCGGTCGCCCCCGAGATGTCGGCGGAGACCAGCCTGCGGGAGCAGGCGTTGCGCGACCTGCTCGACCAGCTCAGCTACCGCGAGCGTCGGGTGCTCGAGCTCCGGTACGGCCTGCGCGGCGAGAAGCCCCGCACGCTCGACGAGCTCGGCCGCATGTTCAACGTCACCCGCGAGCGGATCCGCCAGGTCGAGAGCCAGTCGCTGCAGAAGCTCGGCTCGCTGCCAGACTCGGGCCGCCTGGGCTGACGGACGCCCCGCCGAGGCGGGGAGTGCACGACGATCGCCGACGCCGGCCCCCGAGGGGGCCGGCGTCGTTCGTTGCGGGGCCGGGTGGGGCGCCGCGGCGCTAGTTGCGGCTCGGGTCCTCCGGCATCCGGGCGATGAGGCGCCACGACCCGCCCTTGCGGTCCATGACGCGCGCCCAGAGCCCCTCGTGGTCGTCGGTGAAGACGTCGGCGACCTCGGGGGACGCATCGACCCAGGCCTCCTCCTCCACCTCCCGCTCGAGCTGTCCGCCGGCCCAGCCGGCGTAGCCCCCGAAGGCGCGCACCGCCCGCAGCGCGGTGGACCCGCCGGCGGCCGCGTCGGGGTCGACGATGCCGACGCTGCCGAAGGCGAGCGTCGCGGCGCCCGCGGGGTCCTCGAAGTCGCCCAGCAGGATCACGGCCTCCGGCTGCACCGGCCCTCCCTCGAAGACCCGCTCGTCGTCCGGCATCAGGTCGGCGAGCGGCGCGGGGAGGGCCTCGCGCGACACCAGAGGCGTCGGGCGGTTGAGCACCAGCCCCAGCGCGCCGTCGGCCGAGTGCTCCAACATCAGCACGACGGCCCGCTGGAAGTTCGGGTCAACCAGCGCGGGAGCGGCGAGCAGCAGGCGCCCGCGCCGGTTGCGCGGCCCGTCGGTGCTCACGGGAAGATCTCCGCGACCAGCTCCACGAAGTCGGCGAGCTCGTCGGGGTCGCGTGCCATGCACGCCGCGAGCACCCCGTCGAAGACCTGCGAGGGGATCGGGCCGAAGCTGCCGGCCGCCTCGGCGAAGATGCGCTTGAGCCGGCGCGCCTCGTCGGCCGCCGCCGCCCACTCCCCCGCCCCGGTCAGGGACAGCACGCGGTCGAGCCCGCCACGCGCGACGTCGCGGTAGCTCTCGGGCCCACCGTCCGCACGGGCGGACGGCCGGTTCACCCCCCGGTGCGCTTCCGGGACCGGGACTGGCCGAGGTTGTAGAGGGCACCGCCGACGATCAGCAGCACGCCCACGAGCACCAGGAGCCAGAAGACGGGCTTGTGGTTCGCGAGCTCGTCGCCGATGTCCTCGACGGCGAAGCCGAGGCAGAACCAGGAGAACGCCGCGATGAACACCGTCGCGGCCGCGCGAAACGGCCACGTGGCCGGGAGCCCCTCGTACTTCGAATTCTGCGCCAACCCCGTGGTCCTTTCCGCGTCTCCGAGAGCGATCGAAGGCTACCACGGGGTCCGGCGGCACCAGCTGCCCTGCCGGACCCCCTGGGAGGGCCGGTCGTCACCGGACGTCGCGGCCGGCGGACACCGGCGCGACGATCTCGGCCACCGGGGTCGGCTCGGCGCCGTAGATCGCCTGCAGGTACGCGAGGCCCGCCTCGTGGTCCTCCTCCGTGAACGAGTCCACCGCGTCCGGCGGCACGACGATGCGGTAGCCGCGGTAGAAGGCGTCGGCCGAGGTGTGGCGGACGCAGATGTGCGTGTGCTGGCCGCAGAGGATGATCGTGTCGACCTCGCTCTGGCGCAGCAGTGGGTCGAGCCCGGTCTCGTGGAAGGCCGAGTAGAAGCGCTTGGGGAGGACGACGTCGCCCTCCCGGGGCGCGAGCTCCGGGATGACCCGGGCGCCGGGTGATGCCGGCCAGCGCGTGCGGACCCCAGACGCGCTCCTCGAAGTCGCCCGGCAGGTGGGCGTCGTTGGCGTAGACCACCGGCCACCCGCGGTCGCGCGCATGGTCGGCCAGACGTCGCGATGTTCGGGATGATCCGTGCCGAGCGCGGGTTGGCGAGCGCGCCGGTCACGAAGTCGTCGAGCATGTCGACGATGACGACGGCGGGGTTCATGCCTGTTCTCCCTGTGCGGTGGGTGTGGTCGCGATCGCGCGGGCGATGCGCCGCTCGCGGGCGAGCACCTGGAAGTCGCCCCCGCGCGAGTGGTAGAGGCCCGCGGGGCGGCCCGGCCCGTCGGCGCGCGATGCGCCCGACGGGCTCGACGATGCCGGCGGCCAGCACGTCGCGACGGAAGTTGCGGGTGTCGAGCTCGCTGGCCGAGCACGGCCTCGTAGACCGTCTGCAGCTCGCCGAGCGTGAAGGTCTCCGGCAGCAGCTGGAGGGCGATCGGGCGCGTAGGCCGCCTTCGCCCGCAGGCGCGCGACGCCGTAGTCCAGTACCTCGGCGGCGTCCGGGGCGAGCGCCGGCGGGTCGTCCGTCGGGAACCAGCGCACCTCGACGACCGCCGGGGCCGGGGGCCAGCGGGTGGCGCCCGGCGTCCACCAGGCCGAGGTGGGCGACGCTCACGCCCTCCCCCGCCTCGCGGTCGAAGGTGTAGAGCTGCTCCAGGCCGACGCCCCGCACGCCGGTCTGATCGGAGAGCGCCGCGCAGGCGGCCCTCTCCAGGCGTCGTCGCCGGCGGGCACCGCCGCCCCGGGCAGCGCCCAGACGCTGCCGGGCAGCCGCACCAGCAGCACGCGCGTCTGCCGCGTCGTGCACGCTGATGACCACGAGCTCGACCCGGACGTTCTTCATGTCATACGGACAATAAACCTCTCGGGATTATTGTCGAGAGGCCGTCCGCCCCGCACCGCCGCGGCGGAGCGCCGCGCCCGCCAGACGGCCAGCCCGTCGATGATGCCTCGGCCCACCCGAGCATGCGCCAGCGGGCGAGCGCGGCCGGGTCGCCGACCGCCGCCGCGAGCGGCAGGGCGTCGTCGATGCGCGCGCGGCCAGGTCGGCGCCGGTCGGGCGTGCGCCAGCGCGGCCTCGGCCACGAGCGCCAGCTGGCGCTCGCGCGAGCGGCGATCGTCCCGGCGGGGTCGGGCACCGGCCCGAAGTGGGACGAGACAGAGCACGGCGGGCGCCAGCGGCGGCGAGCCGGCGCGAGGCTGGCGTCGCCCGCCGGCGGGATCGATCTCGGGCGGCGGCAGCGCCGGGTAGAGCCCGCCCCCGCGCATCCGCACGCCGACCGCGTCGCCGGCGAGCACCGTGCCGGTCCACTCGTCGAGCACCGACATGTGGTGCCGGGCGTGACCCGGCGTCGCGATCATGCGTGAGGCGCACGCCCGCCGCCGAGGTCGACCTCGTGCCCGTCGCTCGACGGCGTCGATGCGCTCCGCCGCCGTGCGCGTCGAGGCCGCCGTAGAGCGACCAGCGGTGCCCGTGCACGGCGGCCGTCGCCGGCGACCAGGCGGCGCGGGATCGGCGAGGTGGCGGGCGCCGCGCTCGTGCACGACCACGCGCGCGCCGCGGGAAGGCGCGCGGCCAGGATGCCCGTGCCCCCGCAGTGGTCGAGGTGGACGTGGGTCAGCACGATCCAGCGCGAGGTCGTCCGGCCCGAGGCCCGCGTCGGCGAGCGCCGCCCGCACGGCGGGCGCCGAGGTGCGGGCGCCCGGGTCGACGAGCGCGGGCGCTGTCGCCGTCGACCAGGTAGGCGGCGGTGATCCCCGGTCGTGACCGCCGAGGAGCGTGTCGATCATCGCGATGCCGGGGGCGACCTCCTGCACGGCCGGATCGTCGCATAGCCTTCCGTGCCGTGGAGGAGCGGACGCCAATCGCGCGTGGGACGCGGCCGGCGAGGCCGCTGCCGCGCGGGTCGAGGACGGCATGCGGGTGGGGCTCGGGACCGGCCGCGCGGCGGCGGCGGGCATCCGCGCGCTCGGCCGGCGGGTCGCCGGGGGTCTGCGCTGCACGGGGGTGCCGACCTCGCGCGCGAGCGCCGCGCTCGCGCGCGAGCCTCGCCATCCCGCTCGGGCGCCTGCGGGGACCGCTCGACCTGGCCTTCGACGGCGCCGACGCGGTCGATCCCCGGGGGCTGGTGGTCAAGGGGGCGGGCGGCGCGATGGTGCGCGAGCGCATCGTCGCCGACGCGGCCGCGCTCTTCCTGGTGCTGGTTGACGCGCCGAAGGTGGTCGCCGGGCTCGACGACTGGGGCGTGCTGCCGATCGCGGTCGTGCCGTTCGGGGCCGGGCGGGTGCTCGAGGAGCTGGGCGGCGTCGGGGCGACCCGGCGACCGGGACGCAACGACGACGGACTGGTGATCATCGACCTGCGCGTCCCCGCGGGCACCGACTGGGAGGCGCTCGCCGCACGCGCCGACGGCCTCGCGGGGGTCGTTGACCACGGCCTCTTCCGGGTCCCGCTCGGGCACGTCCTCGTCGGGCGCCCCGACGGCGGCTGCGACCCGGCCGGGTAGCCGGGGGCCGCCGCTACCATCCCGGAGTGCCCACGCCCTCGCTGACGATCGCCCGCGCCGCGGGGACGCTCTCGCGCCGGCTGGGCCGCGGCGGGGGGACCAGCCTGCCCGGCAAGCTGCTGCTGCGCATGCGCCCGGGCGCGCTGGCGGAGCTCGGCGGCGAGCTGCCCCGGGGCGTGACCGTCGTGTCGGCGACCAACGGCAAGACGACCACCTCCCGCCTGCTGGCCGACTGCGCCCGCGCCGCCGGATGGGATCTGGTCGCCAACACCTCGGGCGCGAACCTGCTGTCGGGTCTGGCGACGGCCCTGCTCGACGCGCGCGGGCGCCGGCCCCGGCCCGACGCCGGGCTCTTCGAGGTTGACGAGGCGGCGCTCGTGGAGGTGACCCGGCAGCTGAGGCCCCGCGTCCTCGTGCTCATGAACCTGTTCCGCGACCAGCTCGACCGCTACGGCGAGCTCGAGCACCTGGCCGCGCTCTGGGCGGCGATGGTCGCCGACCTGCCGGGGGCGGCGGTCCCCGTGCTCAACGCCGACGACCCGGCGATCGCGGCCCTCGGCGCCGGTCGCGCGGGGGTCGTGACCTTCGGCATCGACGACCCGGAGATGGCGCTGCCGGCGCTGCCCCACGCCGCCGACTCGACGCGCTGCCGCACGTGCGAGGCGCCGCTCGCGTACTCGCTCGTGACCATCGGGCACCTCGGGCACTGGAGGTGCGACGCGTGCGGCGCCTCCCGGGCGACGCCCGACGTGCGGGCGACGCGGGTCGAGCTGCACGGCACGCGCGGCATCACCGTCGAGATCGCGACACCCGCCGGGGAGGTGACGGCCCGGCTCCCGCTGCCGGGTCTGCACAACGCCTACAACGTCACCGCGGCGACGGCGGGCGCGCTCGCCATGGGCATCGACATCGCGGCGATCCGGCGCGGCCTGGCCACGACCACCGCGGCGTTCGGGCGGGCGGAGCGGGTGGCGCTCGCGGGCCGCGAGCTGGTGCTGCTGCTCGCCAAGAACCCGACCGGCGCCAACGAGACGGTGCGCACGGTGCTGCTCGACCCCGAACCGCCCCATCTGCTGATCGCGCTCAACGACCGCACGGCCGACGGCAACGACGTCTCGTGGATCTGGGACGTTGACTACGAGCCACTGCTCGAGCGCGCGGCATCGCTCACCCTCACGGGCGACCGCGCCCACGACCTCGCCCTGCGCATGCGCTACGCCGGTGTGCCCTCCGGGTCGATGGACGTCGTGCCCGACCCGGCGGACGCCCTCGACCGCGCCGTCGCCCGCGTGCCCGCCGGCGGGACCCTCTACGTCCTCCCCACCTACACCGCGATGCTCGGGCTGCGCGAGACGCTCGTGCGCCGGGGCGCGGCCGAGGCGTTCTGGCGTGAGCGATGACGAGGCCCGGCGCTTCGCCGCCGAGCACGCCCACTACACCGAGGACCTGCGCTTCTGGCGCGCCGCGGCGTCGCGCCTCGGCCCGCCGGTGCTCGATCTCGGCGCCGCGGCCGGCCGGCTGGCCATCCCCCTCGCCCGCGACGGTCACGAGGTGTGGGCACTCGACCGCTCCCCGCACATGCTCGACGAGCTCCGCCGGCGCCTCGCGGCCGAGCCGCCCACCGTGGCCGAGCGGGTGCGGACGGTCGTGGGCGACCTCGCGCGCATCGACCTGCCCCGGCGCTTCGGCCTCGTGATGGTGGCCATGAACACGCTGCAGGTGCTGACCGACCCGGCCGATCGCGTGGCCTGCCTGCGCGGGGTGCGCCGGCCACCTGGCCGACGGCGGCGAGCTGATCTTCGACGTCGCGCTGCCCGACCCGGACGAGATCGCCGGCTCGGTGGGGATCGAGCGCCCGGGAGGCGTCCACCGGGACCCGGCGACCGGCACGACCCTGCACCACTCGGGCTGGTACGACCGGTGGGACCCCGCGACCCACACGCTGGAGTTCACCCTGCGCATCCGCGAGCGACCGCGTCGGGGCCCGGCCTCCGAGGCCCTCCGGCACCACCGCGTGCACCTCTTCACGCCCGACGAGCTCTCGGATCTGGTCGCCGCGGCCGGCATGGAGCAGATCGCGGTGCTCGGCGACTTCGACGGGTCGCCGCTCGACGCCCGGTGCGAGCGCCAGATCCACCGCTGCCGGGTCGCGGCGTGAGCGCCCCCTCCCCCGCCGTGCGCCTCGGCCATCTCTATCCGGCCGAGATGAACATCTACGCCGATCGCGGCAACATCGCCGTGCTCGAGCGCCGCCTGGCCTGGCGCGGCATGGGGCTCGAGGTGACCGGCCTCGGCATGGGTGCGCCGGTGGAGCCGGGCGCCCACGACCTCTACTACCTGGGCGGCGGGCAGGACCGCGACCAGGTCATCGTCGCGGCGGACCTCGCGGCCACGAAGGCCGACGGCCTGCGCGCCGCGGTGGCCGGCGGCGCCGCGGCGCTCTGCGTCTGCGGCGGCTTCCAGCTCGCCGGACACGGCTACACGGGCGTCGACGGCGCGCGCATGCCCGGCATCGGCCTCCTCGACCTCGACACGGTCGCGGGGCCCACCCGCCTGATCGGCGACCTCGCGATCGAGGCCGACCTCGACGGCGAGCGGCGAAGCGTCGTCGGGTTCGAGAACCACGCCGGGCGCACCCGGCTCGGACCGGGCTGCCGGCCGCTCGGGCGCGTGGTGCACGGCCACGGCAACAACGGCGAGGACGGCGCCGAGGGCGGCGTCGGCGGCCACGTGATCGGCACGTACCTGCACGGCCCGCTGCTGCCCAAGAACCCGTGGATCGCCGACACCCTCATCCGGTGGGCGCTCGCCCACCGCCTCGGCGGCGCGGCGCCGCCGCTCGATCCCATCGACGACGACCTGGAGGAGCGGGCACACGCCGCCGCGCTCGCCCGCGCGGCCGGGGGGCGCCGCCGGTGAGGAGGGTGCTCGTGTCGCTGCACCACAGCCACGGGCACTCCGCGGTCGTGATCGGCGACGAGGGCGTCCTGCTGGTCCGCGACCTGCGGTCCTCGGGCGCCGGCTGGGCACGCCTGCAGGGCGATCGCCCCGGACTGCTGGTCTGGCCCGACGGGCACGGGGTGGCCGGCGGGCTGCTGCCCGGCGGGGCCGACGCCGCCGAGGTGCTGGTGGGGGGCCGGCGGGCGAGCGCCGTCGTGGCGCGCGGGGCGTGGATCACGATGGCGCGGCTCGATCCGCCGGCGACGGCCCTCCCGGTCCGGTACATCGGGCCGGGCGGCGCCGCGGTCGGCGGGGCGGACGCCGCGCCCTGACGGGGCGGCGCCGTCCCGGCGCCGTGCGTCTACTCCAGGGGAGCCTCGAGGGTGGTCCAGCGGTTGACCTCCGGGTGGCCGAACTCGAGGAGCTTGGGCACCTCGCCGACGCGCCGGTAGCCGAAGTGGCGCTCGTACCAGGCGATCGTCTCGGGCCGGTCGGCGTTCGTCACCACGCGCGTGGCGCCCTCGTCGCGCATCCGCGCCATGCGCAGACGCTGGAGGGCCACGCCGACCCCGCTCCCGCGCGCCTCGGGGTGCACCGCCATGAGGGTCGTCTTGCCGTGCAGCCCGCGGTCGTCGCGCGCCATGTCGAAGCCGCAGACCCCGACGATGCGCCCGTCCATCTCGGCGACGTGCCACTCGCCCACGTCGAGGTCGTGCATCTCGGCCGACGGCACGTGGTGCATGTTGGCCGTCGCGAGCACCGTGAGCACGTCGTCGCGGTCGTCGGGCAGCCGCGCCGGGCGGATCGCGTGCCCCGCGCCGGACATCCGGCGCAGGCCGAGGCGCTCGCGCACCTGGGCGGGCGTCGCGACCGGCCGGCCCGCGATCGCCGCGAGCTCGGCCACCCGGCGCACGAGCGCCGAGTTGGTCGCCGGCGTGCGCTCGGCGTAGTCGAGATAGGGGTTGTCCTCGAGACCGGTGCGGACGTGGCCGCCGGCGAAGATCGCCATCGCGTTCATCGGCAGCTGGGTGCCCCCGAGGCCGGCCGCCGCCCACGTGGTGCCACGCGGCAGCGAGCCCACGATGTGCGCGAGGTCGGACATGCGGGCGGCCGCCGTGCCGAGCGACCCCATCATCAGGTTGGCGTAGAAGGGCGGTTCGAGGATGCCCTTGTCGGCGAGGTGCTCGGCGACGTAGGCCATCCCGGCGTCGAACACCTCGAGCTCGGGGCGGATGCCCCGGTCGCGCATCATCTCGGCCAGCGCCTGGATGGTCTCCGGGGCGTTGATGCTCGGCCCGGTGATGAAGTTGAGCGAGCTGAGCGTGAGGCTCGCCATGTCGGGGGCGCAGTCGCCCTCCATCGTCAGCGCCTCGCCGCGCTTCGCCACCTCGGGGTAGTTGCGGCCGCTGGTCGTCACGCAGATGACGAGGTCGGGCACCTGCTCGCGGATGCGGGGGATGAACTCGGCGTACACATCCTTGCGCCAGGTCGGCCGGCCGTCGTCGTCGCGTGCGTGCAGGTGGACGATGGCGGCGCCGGCGTCGGCGCAGCGGACCGCCTCGCGGACGATCTGGTCGGGGGTCACCGGGACGTGCGGCACGCGATCCCGCGTCGGCACCATGCCGGTGATCGCCGCGTTGATGATCAGCGGGTCGTAGGGCCGGATCGGGTTCGGTGCGTACTCCTTGGGAGGCATCTGGCTCTTCTCCTCGCGAACGGTCGGCCTCCACGCTAGGAGCGCCGCGCCCGGGTCGCCCCCCTCATACGGCTAGGCCCCGGCGCGGCGGTCGATCAGGCCCGGCGAAGGCGGTCGAGCACCGGCCCCTGGTCGGGTCCCGAGCGAGGCCACCAGAACATGTTCGCCTCGACCAGCACCGGCCCCTCCGGGGTGAGGGCGACGTCCCATCCGAGCGTGCGCGCGGGCAGGAAGGCCTCGGCGGCGCTCCTCACCAACGCGACCGTCGCGTCCCAGTCGGGCAGCGACGTCCCCTCGACCTGCACGCCGCTGCCCGGCAGCCGGGAGGCGCGCACGAACCCGTACCCGTCGTCGCGCGCCAGCTTGACCGATCCCAGCCGGCCGTCGGCCACCGAGATGTCGACCAGCCCGTTGCCGGTGCTGCCCCGTACGAAGTTGTCGCTGACACCGCCCGACACGGCCAGGCGCAGGACCGCGTAGAGCACCTCGACCGCGCCGTCGCGATCCACGAGGGTGACGATGCGCACCGTCTGGAGGGTCGGGACGTTGACGAGCCCCACGATGGTCTCGTGGTTGCGCAGGCGCTCCTGCACCACCCACGCGCCGAACTCGGAGTGGGAGCGGAGCTCGCCGTAGAGCTCGGCGGCGTCGAGGTGCCTGCCGGTGTCGTCGATCAGCCGGTCCCCGGAGCGACGCAGCAGCCGGACGCCCAGGCCGTGGTAGCCCCCCGACGGCTTGACCACCCACTCGTCGGGCAGGTCGTCGGCGACGAACCGCGCGAAGTCGTCGGCGCCCACGATCGGCCGGCCCGCTCCCCACGACGATGCCGCAGCGTCGATGACGCCGTAGAGCGCCGGGATGCGGATGCCGAGGCCCGCGCAGTACCGGTAGAAGGCCGCCTTCTCGCCGGCGAGGACCGCGACGGCCTCCGAGTTGAGCGTGCGCTGCAGCTCCACGGTCGCGTGCCGGCTGCCGAAGAGCGCGCGCTCGGCGGCGCTCAGACCGGGATCGAGCAGCCCCTCGTCGAGCGCCTCGCGGTACTCGTACCCCTGGCGCCGGCGCGCCCGGCGGGCATTCGCGGCGATGCGGACGGCCCCGGTCCCGTAGACGCGGGCGCCCTCGCGGCTGACCCGGACGAGCTCGGCGAGCTGGGCCGCCGCGCGCAGCGCCCTCACGTCCGCTCCCCGCCCTCGGCGACGAGCTGGTCGAGCACCCCGCGCATCGACGGGAACGGCATGGGCAGCCATCTGATGTTCGCCTCGATGACGACCGGGCCGTCGGGCGTCAGCGCGACGTCCCACCCGAGCGCCCGGTAGGGCAGGAAGTGCGGGGCGGCCGCCAGCACGGTCGCCGTCGCCGCGTCCCAGTCCGGGAGGGTCATGCCCTCGAGCCGCGCGCCGGTCAGGGGGCTGTCGCTGAGGTGGTCGTACCCGGCGGCGTCGGGCCGGGCCGTCCTCAGCCCCCGGAGGCGCCCGTCGGGGATCGACACCTCGGCGACGCCGTTGCCCGCCGCCCCCCCGACGAAGTTGTCGGACACCCCGCCGCCGAGGGCCAGCTTGAGCATCGCGAAGAGGATGCGCGGCGCCCCGTCGCGGCCCACGAGCGTGGTGACGCGCACGCCGTGCAGGCCGGCATCGCCCCCGAGGCCGACGAGCGCGGCGTGGTTGACGAGGCGCTCCTGCACGATCCACGTCGCGAACTCCGTCTGCGCCCGCAGCTCGGCCCACAGCTCCTCGACCGTCAGCGACCGCCCCTCGCACTCCAGGGTGCCGTCCGGACGGCGCGTCACGATCCGCACCCCGCGCCCGGCGTAGCCCTCCGAGGGCTTGACCACGAACCGGGGCGGGAGGTCCTCGGCGACGAACGCGGCGCGGTCGGCCGGCCCGGCGATGATGCGCCCTGACGCGGCGTATCCCGACCCACGTGTGTCCAGCACCCCGAACAGGCGGGGCACGGGGATCCCCGCCGCCTCGCAGAGTCGATGGAAGACCACCTTGTCGCCCGTGAGCGTCCCCACCTCGTTGCCGGCGTTGAGCGGTCGCTGCGCCTCGATGAACGCGTGCCGGCTCACCAGGGCGGCGCGGGCCGGGTCGGGAAGGCGCGGGTCGAGTGCGCCGACCCGCAGGGCCTCGGCGTACTCGAACCCCTGCCGGCGGCGCACGCGGCGGGCGATGCGGGCGACGCGCAGGGGGTTCGATCGGTGCGCGCCCGCGCCGGCACGGGCGACCCGCCAGAGGCCGGCGGCCTGGCGGGCGGCGGCGAGAGGGCGCGTCCCGGTCATCCGCCGGTCGATCCGAAGCCGCCCGCGCCGCGGCCGTCGGAGGGTGGCAGCTCGTCCACCTCGACGGCCGGCGGCAGGGCGACCGGCGTCACCACGAGCTGCGCCACCCGGTCGCCCGCGGCGACGCGGTGCGCCTCGGCGCCGAGATTGACCAGCAGCACGACCAGCTCACCCCGGTAGCCCGAGTCGATCAGGCCCGGCGCGTTGGCGACGGTGACCCCCTGGCGGCGGGCGAGGCCCGATCGGGGCACCACCAGGCCGGCGTGCCCCGCCGGGACGGCCACCGCGAGGCCGGTCGGGACCGCCGCGCGGCCGCCCGGGGGCAGGTCGCAGGCCTCGATCGCGACGAGGTCGAGGCCTGCGTCGCCGGGGTGGGCGCGGGCGGGCACGACTGCGCGCGGGTCCAACCGCCGCACCCGGAGCTCCTCGACCACCCCCCTACTCCACGAGCTTTGCGATCCGGTCGGCGGCCTCGTTGAGCCGCTCGTCCGGCACGGTGAGGCTCATACGCACGAACCCCTCGCCGCTCGGCCCGTAGGCGGCCCCGGGCGAGATCACCACGGCGGCCTCCTCGAGCACGCGCTCGGTGAACGACGCCGACGTCTCCCCCTCGGGCACGCGCGCCCAGACGTAGATGGCCCCCTTCGGGGGGTCAACGCGGAGCCCGATGCGCTGGAGCGCGCCGACGAGGACGTCGCGGCGGCGCTGGTAGATCGCGCACATCTCGGCGACCGACGACTGGTCGGACGCGAGCGCGGCGGCCGCGGCCTCCTGCAGCGCCTCGAACATGCCGCTGTCGATGTTCGTCTTGAGCTGCCAGTAGGCGGAGACGAGGTCGGCGTTGCCGACGACGGCCCCGGCCCGCCAGCCGGTCATGTTGTAGGTCTTCGAGAGCGAGAAGATCTCGATGCCGACGTCCACGGCCCCCGGCGTCTCGAGGAACGACGGCGCGCGGTAGCCGTCGTAGGTGATCTCCGAGTACGCGTTGTCGTGCACGACGATGATGTCGTGCGCCCGTGCGAACGCGACGACGCGGGCGAAGAAGTCGTCGTCGATCACCCCGCCGGTCGGGTTGTTGGGGTAGTTGATGAACATCACGCGGGCGCGGCGGGCGACGTCGGCCGGGATCGCCGTCAGGTCGGGCTGGAAGCCGAGCTCGGGCAGCAGCGGCATCGGCACGGGCTCGGCGCCCGCCAGCAGCGGGCCGGTGGTGTAGACCGGGTACCCGGGATCGCTCGCCAGGGCGACGTCGCCCGGGTCGAGGAACGCCAGGTTGACGTTGGCGACCGCCTCCTTGGCGCCCATCGCGGGGATGATCTGGGTCGCCGGATCGAGCGCCACCCCGAAGCGGTCGGAGTAGAAGCCCGCCACGGCGTCGCGGAAGCTCGCCCGGCCGCGGTTGGAGGGGTACTGGTGCGTGTCGGGCCGGAGCACCTGCGCGCGCATCGCCTCGACGACCAGGCCGGGGGTCGGCGTGTCGGGGTCGCCGATGCCCAGGGAGATGATGTCGACGCCCTCGGCCCGCTTGGCCGCGATCTTCTGCTCGATCTGCGCGAACAGGTACGGGGGGAGCCGGCGGAGCCTCTCGGCGCCGACGGCGCGCCCCGTCAGAGCTCCTCCAGCGCGCGCACGAGCTCCGGGGACAGGGTGCCCCGGTAGATCTCCTCGGCCGGACCGGTCATCGTCACCTCCAGGTCGTCGCCGACGGCGATCTCCAGATCGCCGCCCGCGAGGTGCACGGTCACGGGGCTCGCGAGCCCCCCAGGCGCACCCCGGCGACGGCCGCGGCGCACGCGCCGGTGCCGCAGGCCAGGGTCTCGCCCACGCCTCGCTCCCAGACCCGCATCGTCAGCTCGGACGGGCCGTCGGCCCGGACGAACTCGACGTTGGTGCGGTCGGGGAAGCGTGCGGACGTCTCGATCACGGGCCCCAGCGCGCGCACGACCGCATCGGGATCGTCGTGCTCGATGATCGCGTGCGGGTTGCCCATCGAGACCTCGGCGAACACGACGCCGTCTCCGTCGACCGCGAGGGTCTCGCGCGTCTCGCCCGACGGGAACACCGCGCGGCCCATCCGCACCTCGACGCGGTCGTCGTCGAGCACCCGCACGCGCACCGTGCCGTCGCCGGTCAGGATGCGCCCGTCGGCCGGCAGGCGACCGGCGTCGCGCAGGTGCAGGGCGATGATGCGGATGCCGTTGCCGCAGTTCTCCGCCTGGCTGCCGTCCGGGTTCCAGACGGTCATGCGGGGCGTCCCGTCGGGCTCGTGCGACACCTCGAGGATGCCGTCGCCGCCGACGCCGAAGGCCGGGTCGAGGATGCGGCGGGCGCGGGCGGGGGAGATCGGCAGCGCCCACTCGGAGCGCTCGACCACGAGGTGGTGGTTGCCGAGTCCCTGCCACTTCGCGAAGGACGGGCTCATCCGCCGGAGGGTACCGGATCGTCGTGCCGCTCCCGCCACAGCCCGAGCAGCAGCGGCAGCGCCCCCTCGGCCGGGCCGTCGCCGAGCTCGAGGGTCACCACCCCGGGCGTCTTGCGCAGCCAGGTGAGCTGCTTGCGGGCCAGCCGCCGGGTGCGCGCCGCCAGGCGCTCGGGCAGCTCAGCGGGCGACAGCGCGCCCGCGCGCACGGCGGCGACCTCGCGGGCCCCGATCACCTGCAGCGCCTCGCGCGAGACGCCCGGCGTGTCGAGCGCGCGCGACAGCTCGGCGACCAGGCCGTCCGCCGAGCTCGCGCGCCACCCGCGCGGCGATGCGGCGGTCGAGCACCTCGCGGGGGCGGGCGATGCCGACCAGCAGCGTGGGATGGCGGGTGGCGGATCCCCAGAGCCCCCCGGGGCCCCCCGGCGCCGCCCCGGGCCCGGCGGCGGCGATCTCGAGCGCGCGCGCGACGCGGCGGGGGTTGGCGGCGTCGACCCGGTCGGCGGCCGCCGGGTCGTGGCGCCGCAGCTCGGCGAGGGCGGCGGCGGGGTCGGCGCGCGCCAGCGCGTCGGCCCATGCGCGGATCTCCGGGTCGGCCTCGGCGCCGAACTCCAGCCGCCCGAGGGCCGCCCGCAGGTAGAGCCCGGTGCCGCCGCTGACGACCGGCGTGCGCCCGGCGGCCAGCGCCGCGTCGATGGCCGCGTGCGCCACGCGGGCGAAGCCGGCGGCGGTCGAGCCCTCGGTCAGGGCGAGGTCGCCGAGGGCGTGGTGGCGCACCCGCGACCGCTCGGCGGCCGACGGGGCGTCGGCGGCGATCTCGAGCCCGCGGTAGCGCTGGAAGGGATCGGCGACCACGATCTCGCCGCCCAGGGCGAGCGCCGCGGCGTGCGCGAGGGCGCTCTTGCCGCTCGCCGTCGGCCCGACGAGCGCCAGCACCCGGGGGGGCTCAGGCCGGGACGAGGTCCGCCCGCACCGGGGAGCCGGCCTGAGCGCCGGAGAGGGTCGTCGACGTCGCCCCGTCGATGGTCACGCGCACGAGCTGACCGGGCGCGGCCGTGCCGGTGAAGTTGACGGCGATGTTCTGCCGCAGCCGGCCCCGCAGCCGGGTCGGGTCGGTGCGCGAGGGCCCCTCCACCAGCACCTCGCCGGACGTGCCGACGAAGCGCGCGGCACGATCGGCCGCGGTGCGCTGCACCACCTCGATCAGGCGCCCGATGCGCTCGCGCTTGACCGCGGGCGGCACGTCGTCGGGCAGGCTCGCGGCGGCCTCGGTGCCGGGCCGCGGCGAGTAGAGGAAGGTGTACGCGCCGTCGTAGCGCGCCTCCTCGACGAGGCGCAGCGTGTCGGCGAAGTCGTCCTCGGTCTCGCCCGGGAACCCGACGATCAGGTCGGTCGTGAGCGACAGGTCGGGGATGGCCTCGCGCAGGCGGCCAACGAGGTCGAGGTAGCGCTCGCGGCTGTAGGTGCGCCGCATCGCCTTGAGGATGCGGGTGCTGCCCGACTGCGCGGGCAGGTGCAGGTGCTCGCAGACCTCGGGGCACTCGGCCATCGCCGCGATCACGTCGGCCTTCATGTCCTTCGGGTGGGGGCTGGTGTAGCGGACGCGCGCGATGCCCTCCACGCCGGCGACGGCCCGCAGCAGGCCGGCGAACGTCGTGCGCGCCGCCGCGGGCAGGTCGCGGCCGTACGAGTTGACGTTCTGCCCGAGCAGGGTGACCTCGACCACCCCGTCGGCGGCGAGCGCGCGCACCTCGGCGACGACCTCCTCGGCCGGCCGGCTGCGCTCCCGTCCGCGCACGCTCGGGACCACGCAGTAGGCGCACACGCAGTTGCACCCGACCGAGATCTGCACCCACGCCTGATGGGGCCGCGACCGCCGCGACGGCAGGCCGCCGCTGAACTGCCCGTCGAAGCTGAACGCGCCGACGGCCTCGATGCGCTCGCGCGCGACCAGTTCGCCGAGTCGCGACACCTCACCCGGGCCGAAGGCGATGTCGACGAACGGGAACTCGCGGAACACCTGCTCCTTCATGCTCTGCGCCCAGCACCCGCCGACCGCCACGACCGCCTCGGGGCGCTCGCGCTTGACGCGCTTGGCGTCGCCGAGGTTGCCGAGGAAGCGCTCGTCGGCGCTGCCCCGGATGGTGCAGGTGTTGAAGAGGATCAGGTCGGCGTCGTCGCGCCGCTCGACCGGGGCGTAGCCGAGCCCCTCGAGAAGGCCGCGCATGCGCTCGGAGTCGTGGTCGTTCATCTGGCAGCCGAACGTGGTCAGGTGGTAGCGCACGGCCCCGATCCTAGACGCTGGAACCCGCGGAGAACTCGTCCCAGCGACCGGGGCCCGGCTGCGGGAAGCGGGCCAGCCACCCCGCCGCCGGGGACGCGCCGTCCTCTCCCCCCGCTCCCAGCAGCACGCGCGTCAGCGCCGAGGTCTCGCTCAGCAGCTCGTCGAGGGCCGTTGCGACGTCGGCGTCGGTCACGTGCTCGCGGCCGTCGTGCAGGGCGCCGAGGGCGGCCCTGCGCAGCAGCTCCTTCACGAACGAGGCGGTGACGCCCTCGGTGCGCGTCACCACGGTGCCGGGGTCGGTGAGCCGCAGGTCGAGGCCCCGCCCGTAGAGCTCCAGCAGGCGCCCTCGCGCGGCGGCATCGGGCAGCGGGATCTCCACGGCGAGGTCGATGCGCCCCGGCCGCGCGGCGAGCGCCGGCTCGAGGGCCTCCGGCCGGTTGGTCGTGAGCACGAAGGCGACGTCGGCGTCCTCACCGAAGCCGCTCATCTGGTTCATCAGCTCGAAGAGCACCACATCGGAGCCGCCGTCGTAATCGCGCTCCTCGGCGACGAGATCGACGTCCTCGAGGATCACGACGCTCGGCGCGAGCCGGCGCGCCATGGTGGCGAAGGCGCCCACGGCGGTCAGCGCGCCGCCCGACAGGATGATGACCGTGGCCCCCTCCAGCCGACCCGTCAGGTAACGGACGGTGTGGGTCTTGCCGGTGCCGGGCGGACCCCAGAGCAGCAGTCCCCGCGAGAGGTGGCGCCCCATCGCCAGCAGGCGCTCGCGATGCTCGGTGGGCCCCACGAGGTGGCGCTCGATGCGGTCGAGCACGCCGTCGGGCAGCACCAGGTCGGCCGGATCGAGCCGGCTGCGCTCGACGAAGACGATCGCCGGGCCCTCGTGTCCCGACTCGACCGTCACCACCTGCCCGCGGAAGACGTCGTGCTCGCGCATGAGGGCGTGCAGGTCGGCGACGAGGCGCTCGGCGTCGGCGCGCTCGCGGGAGGCGACCTCGACCGCGATGCCGTTCTCGCCGCCGAACGGGTTGCGTGCCGCATGCACGAAGACGGCGATCGGTCCCTCCGGCGAGTCGACGAGCAACACGCCGAAGTCCATCACCGAGATCGTGCGCCCGGGCCCGACCGGCGCGACGGCGTACTCGAGGGCCCCCACGTGGAAGTGGCGGGTGCTCATCATGTCGTTGAGCCCGATGCCGTCGAACTGGCGCGCCTGCCCGGCGACGCCGAGGGCGCGCGACGACCATCCGGGGCGCGACAACGCCGCGTCGAGGGCGATCTGCACGTTGGCCTGGTCCCACGGCGAGAAGGCCTCGCGCACCACCGGCAGGCGCGCGGCGCCCTCGCCGAGGTGCGCGGTGATGACGGGCCCGAGGGGCTCGCCGCCGTCGGGGGACTCGGCGTGGTGCCGCGTCAGCAGCTCGCTGACCAGCTCGCCGAGGCCGCGCGCGAGCGCGTCGAGGTCGGGGGGGCCGGGACGGGGCACGCACGCAGAGTACGAGGGTCGTACGCCGGGCGCGACCGGCGCGGGCTCCCGGTGGGCCGCGAGGCGGGCGGAGCAGGCGGGCGGACCGCGCGCGAGGCGGTCCGCGCGGCGCTCGGCCGCCCGGAGGGGGTCGCGGACCCCCGACCAGGACGAGGGCATCACGGTCCCCGGCGGGACCCGGCCCCCCTCGCGTGCGGACAGAGGCTGGTCGCCGAGTCGTCCCGGGCATACGCTCGGGTCCGACCAGGGAGGCGCCCGTCGTGCACGAGCCAGCGGAGAAGACCGGCCTGCGCAACGCGTGGGGGCGGGTCGCCGAGGCCTACGACGACATGTGGGCGGCCCGCACCGTCCGTGTCACCGCCGCCGGACTCGACCTGCTGGCCCCGGCGCCGGGCTCACGCGGGGTGGACGTCGCCTGCGGCCCGGGCCTCACCACGCTGGCCCTCGCGGAGAGTCTCGCGGGAGGCACCGCCCTCGGGGTCGATTTCGCCCCGGAGATGGTCGCCCGCGCGACGGAGCGGTTCGGCGACCGCCCGGGCGTCGCGTTCGCCGTCGACGACGCCGAGCACCTCTCGCTCGCGCCGGGCTCGGCGGACGTGCTGACCTGCTCGTTCGGCCTCATGTACTTCTACGACGCGCGCGCGGCGCTGGCGGGCGCGCTGCGCACCCTTCGCCCCGGCGGACGCATGCTGCAGGTGGTGTGGGGCCCCGCCCCGCGGGTCTGGTGGGTGCCGGTGATCGAGCTCATCGAGAGCCGGGCGCAGTACTTCTCGGCCGTCTGCCCGATGATGTTCTTCTACGGCCTGCCGGGGGTCATGCCGCGCATGGTCGAGGAGGCCGGGCTCGAGCTGGCCGAGCTGGTGACCCACGACGCACCCATGTCGTTCCCCGACATCGACTACGCCGTCAACACCGCCATCCATGGCTGCCCCCTCGCCGGCATCTTCGAGCGCCGGCTCGCCCCCGACCTGCAGGACGAGGTCCGCCGGGTGCTGCGCGCCCACGTCGAGGAGATCGCCGAGCCCGGAGGAGAGGGGATCGTCGTGCCCGCCGAGGCCCTCCTCGTGGTCGCGACGCGTCCCGCCTGACGCGGCGTCGGTCCCCGTCGCCACTCGCGGCGGGGACGGGCCCGTGGCGGCACCGCCGGTCGGCGGGTGACCCGGCGCGCCCGCCCTCGACACAGGTGTCGGGGGCGGGCGCGGAGGCGTCACCCGGTCAGCGCTTGGCGGCCGCCAGCTTCGGCGGGGCCTTCGGCGTCGGGGTGCCCGCGGCCTGCTCGATGATCTCACCCGTTGCCGGATCGAACGCCGGGTGCCCCGGCACGCCCGCGTCCTCGCGGATGCGCGCCTCGAGCTGGTCGGCGATGTCGGAGTGCTCCCGCAGGAAGGCCCGTGCCGCGTGCCGTCCCTGCCCGAGCCGCTCGTCGCCGAACGAGAAGTAGGCGCCGCTCTTCTGCACCATCCCGCGCTCGACCCCGAGGTCGATGAGGTTGCCCTCGTGGGAGATGCCCTCGCCGTAGATGATGTCGAACTCGGCCTGGCGGAACGGCGGCGCCACCTTGTTCTTGACGACCTTGACGCGGGCCCGGTTGCCGACGGCCTCGGTGCCCTCCTTGAGCGTCTCGATGCGCCGGATGTCCAGCCTCACCGAGGCGTAGAACTTGAGGGCGCGGCCACCGGGGGTGGTCTCGGGCGAGCCGAACATGACCCCGATCTTCTCCCGGAGCTGGTTCGTGAAGATGCAGATCGTGCCGGCGCGGTTCAGGTTGCCGGCCAGCTTGCGGAGCGCCTGGGACATCAGGCGGGCCTGGAGGCCCACGTGGGTGTCCCCCATCTCGCCCTCGATCTCGGCCTTCGGCACGAGCGCCGCCACCGAGTCGATCGCCACGACGTCGAGCGCCGCCGAGCGGACGAGGAGGTCGGCGATCTCGAGCGCCTGCTCGCCGTGGTCGGGCTGCGACAGCAGCAGCTCGTCGACATCGACGCCGATCGCCTTCGCGTAGGTCGGGTCCATCGCGTGCTCGGCGTCGATGAAGGCGCAGAGCCCGCCGCGCTTCTGGGCCTGCGCGATGAGGTGGTAGAGCATCGTCGTCTTGCCGGAGCTCTCCGGGCCGAAGACCTCGACGATCCGCCCGCGCGGGATGCCGCCGATGCCGAGGGCGATGTCCAGCGCGAGCGACCCCGTCGGGACCGCGGACACCTCGGTCAGCGCGCTGTCGCTCATCTTCATGATCGCGCCCTTGCCGAACTGGCGCTCGATCTGCGCGACAGCCGAGCCCAGCGCCTCGTGCTTCTCCACGGAGGGCCTCCTCGAGGGGGTGTTCGATGACTGCCGGCGGAGCCCCCCATCGGACGACCCACCCGGCGACTGGTGGAGATCATAGTGCGGGGCCCGGTCGGATATCGAACACGTGTTCCTGTCGGGGGTGCCGAGAGCGCGCCGCGGGCGCGCCGGCGGCCGTCACGCCGCGGGCGGCTCCGGCAGCGCCTCGCGGAGCAGGTGGAGCGCGGTCGCGACCGACCGGGCGCGGATGCCCTCGCGCTCGCCCCCTCTCCGCTGGGTGACGTGGCGCACGCCGTCGGGCCCGGCGAGGCCGACGTGGACCAGGCCCACCGGAGTGCGGGGCGTGCCGCCGTCCGGCCCGGCGACGCCCGTGATCGACAGCGCCCAGTCGCTGCCGATCAGCTCGCGCGCGCCCAGGGCCATCGCCTCGGCGCACTCGGGCGAGACCGCGCCGTGCGCGGCGATGACGGCCGGGTCAACGCCGAGCAGGCCGGTCTTGACCGCGTCGGAGTAGGCGATGACGCCGCCGAGCACGTAGGCCGACGAGCCCGGGAGCGCGGTGAGGCGGGCACCGAGGCCCCCGCCGGTGCACGACTCGGCGACGGCCACCGTCTGGCCCGCCGCGCGCAGCCGCCGGGCCACGACCTCGTCGAACGCCCGCCCCGTCGCGGCTGAAGAGCGCGTCGCCCAACCCGGCCGCGATGGTCCGCTCGAGGGCGTCGGCGGCGTCGGTGTCGCCGGGAGCCGACCGCACGGTCACCTCCAGCTCGCCGTCGCGGGCGCAGATGCCGACCCGCAGGCGCGCCCAGTCCCGGGGGTCGAACCCCTCGAGCGCCGCGACCAGCTGCGACTCGGGCACCGCGTGGATGCGCAGCACGCGCTCGTGCGCCCCGTCGGCGCGGGCGATCACCCCGGCCAGCGGCTCCTCGCCGAGCGCGTCCCGCCACATCCGCGCGAGCTCCCAGGGCGGTCCTGGCAGCACGGCGACCACGACTCCCTCGTGCGTGAGCAGGCACCCCGGCGCCGTGCCGGGCGGCGGCAGCACGCGGGATCCCGCCGGCAACGACGCCTGCTTGCGCTGCACCCGTCGCCGCACCCCCCCGTCGCCGGAGATGCCGATGCTGCGCTCCTCGACCATCGCCAGGGCCGCCGCGTCGATCGCGAGCTCGCGCCCCGTGGCGCGCGCCACCGCCTCCATCGTGCGGTCGTCGTGGGTCGGCCCGAGGCCCCCCGACACGCACACGAGCGCCACCCCCGACGCCATCAGCCGCCCGAGGGCGCCCGCGATCTCGTCCATCTCGTCCGAGACCATCTCCCAGACGGCGATCTCGACCCCGAGCGACTCCAGCGACCGCGCCAGGAACCCGGCGTTGCGCTCCTGGATGCGGCCGCGCAGCACCTCGTCGCCGGTGACGAGGATCGCCGCCCGCACGGGGGCGGCGGGGTCAGGCGTCCTCGACCCCGTTCGGAGTCAGGGTCCAGGTGCCACCCTCGGCGCCGAGGGTGGTCGAGGCCTTCTTGCCGATCTTGACGTCGAGCTCCGCCGGGTTGGCGGCCTGCACCCAGATGCCCTGCGACACGCGGAAGGTCTGCGAGGAGCCCGGGACGATGACGCCCTCGAAGACCACGCGGCCCGCCTCGTTGCGGCTGCGCACCTTGACCCAGCAGCCGTTGACCCCCGTGCCGGTGAGCACGATCGCCGTGCGCCGCGCCTGCTGGGGGCGCTCGGTGGAGTCGGTGTCGGGCTCGACGACGGCCGGGGCGGTCACCCCGCTCGCCGCCGGGGGGGTCGAGACCGGCGAGACGACCTTGGGCGTCGAGCCCTCCCCCACCCCGAGCCAGACCAGCACGGCGACCGACATGACCCCGCCGATCGCCAGCCACAGCAGCTGGACCTCGGTGCGGCGGGGACGGGCGCGACGCCGGGGCGGGACGCCGCCTGGGCCGCGGGCCGTCGCGGGGGGGCGGTGCGACCGCGCCGCGGGGCGCGGCATGTGCGGCCGGGCGTCCGACGCGGTCCGGAACTCGCGGAACTCGCCGAACCGCGACTCGTACTCGTCGAGCACGAGCCGCCCGTCGAGGTCGAGGAAGTCCGCGTACGTGCGGAGGAAGCCGCGCACGTAGGTGGGCGACGGCATGAGGTCGAACTGCTCCTCTTCCATCGCCCGGAGGTATTTGGCCCGGATCTTGGTCTCGGCCTCGCAGTCGAGGATGTCGAACCCTCGGCGCAGGCGAGCCTCACGGAGTGTGTTTCCGATTTCGAACATGGCGAGGGTGCGAGCGACGTCCTCCCGCTCGGAGCGGCACCCTAGCCCAGTACGCGCGGGCCGCGCAACCCGGCGTCACTCCACCTCGGCCTCCTCGGGCTCCGGGGAGCGGCGCAGGATGCGGTCGACGTCGCCCGCGCCCACCAGGACGGTGCGGGGCTTCGAGCCCTCGTGGCCCGACACGATCCCCATGCGCTCCATCGAGTCGACGAGCCGGCCGGCGCGGGCGTAGCCCACCCCCAGGCGGCGCTGCAGCAGCGACACCGAGGCGGTGCCCTGCTCGACGACCATGTCGATCGCCCGCTCGATCATGTCGTCGGCGTCGGTGTCGACCGGGTCGTCGACCGGGTCCGGCCGGTCCATCAGCTCCCGGCGCATCTCCGGCTTGCCCTGCGCGCGCCAGTGATCGGTGATGGCGAGGATCTCGTCCTCGCCCACGTACGCGCCCTGCAGGCGCTGCAGGCGGGACGTGCCGACCGGCCGGAACAGCATGTCGCCGTGGCCGAGCAGCGACTCGGCGCCGCCCGCGTCGAGCACGACCCGGGAGTCGACCTGCGACGAGACCGCGAAGGCGATCCGCGAGGGGACGTTGGCCTTGATCATCCCCGTGATGACGTCGGCCGAGGGCCGCTGGGTCGCCAGCACGAGGTGGATGCCGACCGCGCGGCTCTTCTGCGCCAGCCGGATGATCGAGTCCTCGACCTCGGCGGGCGAGACCATCATCAGGTCGGCCAGCTCGTCGATGACGACGAGGATCGTCGGCATCGGCGGCTCGCCCGACGCGGCCCGCGCCTCGTTCCAGTCGCGCAGGTTGCGGGCCCGCTTCATGCCCATCAGCTCGTAGCGGCTCTCCATCTCGCGCACGATGTTGGAGAGCACCGCCGCGGCGTCCTTCATGTTGGTGACGACCGGCGTGAGCAGGTGCGGGATGCTCTCGTAGTGGTTGAGCTCGACCTTCTTGGGGTCGATGAGGATCATCCGCAGGTCCTCGGGCGTCGAGCGCAGCAGCACCGACGCCAGCAGCGCGTTCAGGCAGACGCTCTTGCCGGTGCCGGTCGAGCCCGCGATCAGCAGGTGGGGCATCTTGGCGAGGTCGATGTAGACCGGCTTGCCGCCCAGGTCGAGGCCGAGCCACGCCATGAGCGGCCCGGCGTGGGCCGGGAACTCGCGGGTGATGTCGCCGAGGGTGACCAGGGAGGCCTCGGGGTTCGGCACCTCGACGCCGACCGCCTGCTTGCCGGGGATCGGGGCGATGATGCGCAGCTCCTCGCGCGAGGCGAGGGCGTAGGCGAGGTCGTCGCGCAGCGCCGTGATGCGCCCGACCTTCGTGCCGGGGGCGAGCTGCAGCTCGTAGCGCGTGACCCGCGGGCCGCCGACGGTGTCGGCGACCTTCGCCTCGATGCCGAAGTGCCCGAGGGCCTCCTCGAGCATCTGGCTCGTGCGGCGGATCAGCTCCTCGGGCTGGCTGATCGGCCCGCTGGAGCGGCGCAGCAGGCTGAGCGGCGGACGGCGGTACACCGCGCCGGTGCGCGCGCCCCGCACCGTCACGGGGCGCGCCGGTGCGGGCGTCGGCGCGAAGACGCGCTCGAGCTCGGGCGCCTCGTCGGCCAGCCCGAGCTGGTCGTCGTCGAGGTCGGGCTCCGCCGGCGCCGCGACGGCCCCCGTGGGGGCCCCGGCGCCGCGCGACAGCGGATCGTCGTCGATGCGCTCGCCGACCAGCGCCGGCGACGGCGGCATCTCGGAGGGCCCGTCGAACAGGTCGGAGAACGCGTCGGCGCCGTCGACGAGCGGCCGCGCCGCGACCGGCTTCGCGCGCCGGCGGCCGATCAGGGTGGGGGGCTCCATCGCGTCCATGCGCTCGCGCACGCCCCGGACGGCGCCCGCCGTCGCCGTGGTCGCGACCCGGCCGACCTGGCGAGAGGCGATCACCGCACCCTCACCGCCGCGCCGGACGGCCACGCCGAGGGAGGCGCCCGAGATGAGGATCGCCGAGGCGATCAACGCGACGGCCACGAGCAGCGCCGTGCCGAAGCCGCCCACCGTGCGTGCTGGTGGCCCAGTAGCCGAGCTCGCCGATGTACCCGCCGCGCGCGCCGAGGCCGCCGTCGAACCAGCTCTCGCGCGCCACGCCGCCGATGCCGAGGCTGCCCCCGGCGAGGGCGATCACGAGGGCGACCGCGCCGACCCCCACCCCGAGCCGCATGGGGCGCGCGGCCAGCAGGGGGTGGTCGAGGATCAGGGCGATGCCGATGAGGATGAGCGCGAGCGGCGCGAGCGCGACGGCGCGGCCGATGAGCAGCCGCAGGGCCTCCTCCAGCCATCCGCCCACGGGGCCGCCGACGCCGAGGAACAGCGATACCGCGAGGAAGACGCCGACGGCCACCAGGCCGAGGCCGATCAGCTCCCGCGTCTGGGTGTCGTCGCGCTTCCCGCGGCCCGCGGGCTTCGCGGGGCGGCGACGACGATTCGGATGGGCGACCTGCGTGCCGATCTCACACCTCCCGGATGCGCGACGTACGGGCGCACGCCCGCGTCGGGGAGATTGGCCGTGGGCGCCCGTGTTCCTGCCGGGCTAGGGTTCGGTCACCATTCCGAACAGGACGAGAACCCATCAGGAGGCGCTTTCCGTGGCCAACGCCCCTCACCAGCTCTCCCCCATCTCCAAGCCGGACAAGATCCTGAAGCTCGATGGGATCTCGGCCGAGTCCGTCGAGGCCCACTGGGGTCTCTACGAGGCATACGTCAAGAAGTACAACGAGGTCCAGGAGAAGCTGGGGGGCGCCGACCGCTCCGCGGCCAACCAGATCTACTCCGAGTACCGCGGGCTCCGCGAGCAGCTCACGTTCGCCATCGGCGGCATCAAGAACCACGAGCTCTACTTCTCGAACCTCGGCAACCAGGGCGGCTCGCCGTCCGACGTGCTCGCCGGTCAGGTCGAGAAGGACTTCGGCTCCCACGACGCGATGATCACCGAGCTGCGCGCGGGCGGCATGGCCGGTCGCGGGTGGGCCTGGGTCGCCTGGGACTGGGACTGGAGCCGCCTCGACGTCTACATCGGCGACGCCCAGAACTCGTTCCCGGTGTGGAACGCGACCCCGATCCTGGCGCTCGACGTGTACGAGCACTCGTACATCCGCGACTTCTCGACCGCCCGCCCGAAGTACATCGAGGCCTTCGTCGCCAACATCGACTGGGCCGACGTCTCCTCGCGCTGGGAGCGCATCGCGAAGGAGCTGTAGCACCGGGCGCGCGCCCGGCGGCCCCTGCGCTCAGCGGGCGTCGCCGGGCCGCCCGGCGCCCCGTCCCCCTCGCCGAGCTCACGCTCCACCTCGTCGAGCCGGTCGTCGTGGGCGTCGAGCACGCGCCGCCCGAGCGAGTGCACCAGACGCGGGTAGCGCGTGCGGTGGGTGATCTCCTCGGCGCGGCCCTCCGATTCGACGGCGGCATCGCGCAGCGCCGCGATCTCGACCCGCATCGCGCAGGCTCGCCCTCAGGGCCGCCTCGTCGCCGAGGTCGCCCGCCAGCAGCCGCACCGCCGGCTCGGACTGGATGCGCGGGAACGACGTCGGCAGGGCGATCCACTCCCGGAGGGCCGCCTCCCCCTGCGGTGTGAGCGCGTACACCGAGCGCGGGCCGGTGCGCCCGGGCTCGCGGCGCGAGGTGAGGTTCCCCAGCCGCTGGAGCCGCTTGGGCTCCGCGTCGAGCTCGCTCCGCGCGGCGGCCCGGTGCAGCCGGCCGCCGCGCCGCATCATGTTGACGATGTCGTGGGCGCCGGCGTCGCCGGGGCGCCCGCTCGCGCAGGCGCCCCGGACCGGGCTCAGACCTCGACGATCACCGGCAGCACCATCGGCCGCTGCTGGGTGCGCTTGCGCACCAGCCCGGCGACCGCGTCGTGGAGCTGGTGCTGCAGCACGCCGACCTCGGTGATGCGCTGCTCGGCCGACGACGCGAGGCTGCGCTCCACGGCGAGGCGGGTCTCCTCGATGAGCTCGCGGTCCTCCCCCGAGCCGAAGCCGCGGGTGATCACCTCGACGTCGCCGACCACGCTGCCGTCGGCGGCGTCCACGCGGGCGATCACGACGACGAGGCCGTCGTCGGAGAGGTGCCGGCGGTCGCGCAGCACGCTCTCGGTGATGTCGCCGCCGCCGCCCTGGTCGACGTAGGTCAGCCCCGCCACCACGCGGTCGGCGATGAGGGCCGTGTCGGCCGTCACCTCGAGCACGTCGCCGTTGTCGAGGATCGTGATGCGGTCGTCGCCGTAGCCCAGCGCGTTGGCCAGGTCGGCGTGGGCGCGCTGGTGGCGCGCCTCGCCGTGGATCGGCGCGAAGAAGCGCGGGCGCAGCAGCTCGAGCATCAGCAGCAGGTCGCTCGCGCTGCCGTGGCCCGAGACGTGCACGCGCGGGTTCTGGCGCTCGGTGATGAAGTCGGCCTCGGCGCGCACCAGCCGGTTGACGATCTCGTTGACCGCCAGCTCGTTGCCGGGGACGGTGCTCGACGAGTAGAGGACCGTGTCGCCCTTCTCGATCCTGACCTGGTTGTGCTCGCCCCGGGCGATGCGGCTCAGCGCGGCCATCGGCTCGCCCTGCGACCCGGTGCAGATGAGCACCTGCTCGTCGCGGGGGCGGCTCTCGAGCTCGCGCAGCTTGACCAGGGTGCCCGGCGGCGGCGTCAGGTAGGCGCGCCCGGTCTCGGGGTCGATCAGGTTGGTCGCCATGTTGACGTTGCGCGTCAGCGACCGCCCGACGAGCGCGACCACGCGGCCGTCCTCGTAGGCCGCGTCGAGCACCTGCTGCACGCGGTGGATGTGCGACGAGAAGGTCGTCACGAGCACCCGCGCCCGCGCCGTCGCGAAGATGCGCGTCAGCTCGTTGCGCACGTCGCGGGTCGGCAGCGGCGAGCCGGTCGGGCCCTCCTCGGCGTTGGTCGAGTCGGCCAGCAGCAGCTGCACACCCGACTCGCCGAGGCGCGCGAGCGCGGCAAGGTCGCTGCGGCGGCCGCCGACGGGCGCGTACTCGATGCCGAAGTCGCCGGTGTGGACGATCGTGCCGGCCGGGGTCCCGAGGGCCACGGCGGCGCAGTCGGGGGTGCTGTGGGTGAGCGGGATGAACTGGACGTCGAAGGGGCCCACCGTCATCCGCGTGTTGTAGGGCACCTCGGTCAGCTGGGCCACGTCCTGCAGGCGGTGCTCCTCGAGCTTCGCGCGCAGCAGGCCGAGCGTGAAGCGCCGGGCGTAGATCGCGACGGGCCGCCCGAGCGCACGCAGGAGGAACGGCACGGCGCCGATGTGGTCCTCGTGCCCGTGCGTGAGGATGAGGCCCTCGAGGTTGTCGGCGCGCTCGAGCACGTAGGTGAAGTCGGGCAGGACGATGTCCACGCCCATCTGGTCGTTCTTGGGGAACGTGATGCCGCAGTCGATGAGGACCATTCGGTCCCCGTGCTCGACCACGTACATGTTCTTGCCGATCTCCCCCGCTCCCCCGAGCGGGATGACGCGCACGCCGGCGCTGGTCGCCATGCGACCCTCCTCAGTCTGTTTCGAGCGCGGGATCTATGCCCGCGAGAGAATGCCCTGGCGCTCGAGCACGGAGCGCAGGATGTCGCGCTGCACGGGCGTCGCCTCGACCAGGGGGAGGCGCAGTCGGCCCGAGGGGATCAGTCCGATCATCTCGAGCGCCGACTTGATCAGGATGGGGCTCGTCGTGACGAAGAGCCCGGAATACAGGTCGGCGAGATCGGCGTCCCGCCGATGCGCCTCGTCGTGGTCGCCGCGACGCTCGGCCTCGATGACGGCCTGCATCGCGTCGCCCACGAGATGTGATGCGACCGAGATGACGCCGGCGCCGCCCAGCCGGGCGACGTCCAGCGTCATGTCGTCGTTGCCCGCGTAGATCGCCAGGTCGGTCGTCGTGGCGACGGCGCGGAGCTGGTCGAGGTCGGGGTTGGCCTGCTTGAGCGACGTCACGTTGGGGATGCCCGCGAGCTCCCCGATGAGGTCGGGCTCCATGTTGATGCCGGCGCGGCCGGGGATGTTGTAGAGCACGACCGGCAGGCCGACCTCGGCGATCGCCGCGACGTGGCCGACGATGCCGGCGCGCGGCGGCCGGTTGTAGTACGGCGTCACGACCAGCGCCGCGTCGGCGCCCGGCCTCGGCGGCGAGCCGGGTGAGGTGCACCGAGTGGGCCGTGTCGTTGCTGCCGGTGCCGGCGACGACGCTCGCGCGCCCGCCGACCTCACGGACCGCGAGGCGGTAGAGCGCGACCTTCTCGTCGTCGGTCAGCGTCGACGCCTCGCCGGTGGTGCCCGCCATCACGAGCCCATCGGATCCGTGCGCCACGAGGTGGTTCGCGAGTGCGGCGGCGGCCGTCTCGTCGACCCGCAGGTCGGCGTCGAACGGCGTCACCATGGCGGTCAGTACGGTGCCGAGCACGCGCATGAGTATAGACGCGTGCCCGGCCGCCCCCCGACGGGCCTCAGCTCGTCGTCGCGCAGATCACCCAGATCCTGACGGGCACGTTCTTGGTGAAGTTGGACGTGAAGATCGTGAACCAGGTGCGCGGCACGTCGTTGAGGTCGGCGCCGACCTGGCCGCCGATGATCGTGCCGTCGACGCTGTTGACGAGGCTCGCCGTGCCGCCGGTCGCGATGCCGCCGTCCGGGCACGTGTGGCCGACGCTGACGTTCTGGTCGGCGTTGGCGGCGACCGTCGTGTCGAGCACCTCCACCCGGAAGCCGGTGATCGGCCCGCCGCCGCCGACCACCACCACCGCCGCTGCCCGTGCGCCCTTGGCGGCGAGCAGGGTCCACACCGGCGCCGCGCCCGGGACCGCGCCGGCCGAGGCGGGCCCCGAGGCGACGTACGACGATCCGGCGTACTGCACGGCGTCGTCCTTGGCGTAGGCGTTGCCCGACGACCAGGGGCCCCGCCAGGTGAGTCCGCGGGCCCCCTGCGGCGCCGCTGGCGCCCGTGTCGCCGGTCGAGCCCTTCGGCCCCGCGGGGCCCTGGGGGCCGGCCGGACCGGCGGGCCCCGCGGCGCCGGGCGCGCCGGCGGGCCCCGCCGGGCCCGACGCCGCCGGCCCCGCCGGCCTTGGCGAGCCGCGCCTCGAGCGCGTCGACGCGTCCCGTCAGCGCCTGGAGCTGGAGCGCGAGCCCGCGCACCTGCACCTCGAGCCGCTTCGCCTGCTTGGGCAGCACCTTCAGCTGCTTGGTCAGCGCCGGCGAGACGGCGGCCTTCGCGGTCGGCCGGGCCGCGGAGGCCTGGACGTGCGCATCAGCCCGCGGACATCGCCTGCGGGGAGGCCACGAGCGCGCAGGTGGCGACGACGGCGGCGAGGGCGGAACGGGCGGGGCGTGGGCACATCGGCGGACCTCCGAGCGGCGAGACGGCGACGCGCGGCGCGAGCGTCGTGACGCCCCTGCTATCGGCAGATCCGCGCGCGCGGCACGACCCCCCGCGGGCACCCCGGGGCGCCGGGCGGTCAGCCGGCGGCGGCGACCGGCATCGGCTCGCGGGCGGCCGACGACGTCAGGAGGCCGGGGTCGGCGACCTCCCAGTAGTGGCGCACCGCCCAGGGACGCACCCGGGGGTGCGCGATGGCCCGCGCGAGCAGCGCGAACAGCGGCGTCCGGCGAGCGGTCGAGCACGCTCTGCAGGCGGTCGAGGGCGTCGAAGCCGCGCCTCCGCGAGAGCACGAAGGCCCGGTAGCGCGAGAGCGCGACGTCGAGGGTCAGCTCGCCGGTGCGCACCCGCTCGGCGAGGCGCCCGGCGATCTGACCGAAGACGAGCGCGGGGCGGATGCCCTCGCCCGAGACCGGCAGGCAGTGGCCCGCCGCGTCGCCGACCACGAACATGCCCGTCGCGGACGGGCTCGCCGAAGCGCGAGGTGAAGTAGCCGCCGTGCGTGGCGCCCGGACTCGCCGAGCCCATGGCGGTCGAGGAACGACGCGAGGTCGCCCGACAGCGACGAGCGGCCGTCGTATGCCGCGAGGCCCGCGCGCACGTGGTCGCCCGCGGGGAAGACCCACGAGAACATGCGCCGTCCGTGGGCGGGGCCGACGTAGAAGTGCAGTCCATCGCCGCGCAGCGGGCGACGCGACTCGACGCCGAAGCTGCGGCGCCCGGCCCGGGCGCGTCGCCGGGCGGGGCCGCGCGGCACCGAGGTGCGCCAGCCGGCGGCCTCGATCACGATCGGGGCGGTGAACCGCCCCGCGCCGTCGTGCGCACCGTCGCCGTCGCCCGCGCCGGTGACGCGCGCGCGCAGGAAGTCGGCGCCGGAGCGGGCGAACATCTCCTCGCAGAGGCCGCGGTAGTCGAACGTCGCGAAGTCGAAGAGACGCAGGCGCTGGGACCGGCGGCCGTGTGTGCAGGCACGATGTCGCGGTGCACCTGCTGGATGTGGCCGGTGAGGCTCCAGCCGCTCGAGGCACGCGAGCGGCACGGCCGAGGCCGACGTCTCGCCGTCGCCGATCTCGAGGCGGTCGATCACCAGCACGCGGCCGCCGATCTGGCCGGCGGCGGCCAGGCCCGGCGAACGAGCCGCCGCAGACGATGGCGTCGTAGGCGGTCGCCGGTGCGTTCACGCGCGCGCCGGGGGTCCCGCGATCTCGGAGCAGTCGCGCCGCGCGAGCGCGACGGCGAGGATGGCGCGCTTCTTCTCGTCGATCGAGAGCCGCTCGGCGCGCAGCATCTTCTCCTCGGCGTCGAGCGCGCCGATGACCTCGGCGCGCGCCTTCTCGACGTCGCGCGCGCCACGCACGAGGTGCACCGCCGCCGAGGCCTGCGAGGCGTAGGCGTCGATGGCGGCGTCGCGCACCGGTCCCGGCGCCATGTCGGCCACCTCGTAGCGCAACGACATCAGGTCGCGCTCCCAGGACGGCGATCGAGACCTTGCGCCTCTCGACCTCGCGGGCGAGCCGGGCGCTCAGCACGCCGGCCGCTCCGCCCGCGACCTCCGCGGCCGAGCGGAGCTGGGTGACGAGGGCGCGCTTGGTGCCCTCGTTGGCCGGGTCGGCGAGCCAGGCCCGGCCGCTGCGCAGCAGGGCCTGGGCCACGGCGGGGCCCTGGCGGCGGGCGAGGAGGGCGGCGAGGCCGATCAGGCGGGGTCCCATCAGCGACTCACTTCCGCGGGATCTCCTCGCCCGTCTCGGGGTCGATGCGGATGCCGTCGGTGATGCCCGTGCCGAGCGGCGCGCCGACGGTGAGCCAGACGGCCTCGCGGTCGGTGTGGTTCTGGATGCGTCGGGCGACGCCGCGGTCGAAGCGCAGCCACTCGCCGTCCTGCACCGTGACGACCTCGCCCTCGACGAACACCTCCTGGGGGCCGCCCGAGATCAGCTGGTAGACCTCCTCCTGCTCCTGGTGGCGGTGGTAGGCCATCTCGTTGCCGGGCTGGTAGCGCCAGACGCGCACGGCGATGCCGACCGCGCCGAGGGCGCCGGCGAGGTCGCGCGAGGCGGCACCGCCACCGCGGCGCTCGCGCTCCTCGACGTCGGCCTCGGAGACCTTGTTCCAGTCGCTCATGGCACCCTCCCTCGATTTGACGGGATGCTACCGCTCGCCGGAGGCGCCCCCGTCGGCGGCGGCGTCCCCGTCCGCCTCGTCGACCTCGTCCTCGGCCACGACGACGAGCAGGAGCTGCTTCGTGTCGACCTGCGTCCCGGCGCCCACCAGCACCTCGCGCACGACGCCGTCGCGATCGGCGAAGACCCCGGTCTCCATCTTCATCGCCTCGATCGACAGCAGCCGGTCCCCGCGTTCGACGCGGTCGCCCTCGCGGGCCGAGCACCGCGACGATCAGGCCGGGCATCGGCGCCGGCACGTGGGAGGGGTCGCCCTCGTCGGCCATCCGCGTGCCCGGGCCCGGTCGGCGCGACCGCGCGGTCGACGACCTTGACCTCCCGCGGCTGCCCGTTGAGCTCGAAGAAGATCGGTGCGCCGGCCCTCCTCGTCGGCCTCGCCGACCGCCAGGAAGCGGATGACGAGCGTCTTGCCCCGCTCGATGTTGACGAAGAGCTCCTCGTCGCGGGTGAGCCCGTGGAGGAAGACCGGCGTGGGCAGCACGCTGACGTCGCCGAACCTGCGCTGGTGCTCGGCGAACTCGGTGAACACCTTCGGGTACATCAGGTAGCCGGCCAGCTCGTGGTCGGACACGCGCCGGCCGCACCTCCTTCTCGACCTCGGCGCGGGCCGCGTCGATGTCGACCGGCGCGAGCACCTCGCCCGGGCGCACGGTCAGGGGCGGCTCGCCCTTGAGCACCTTGCGCTGGAGATCGGCCGGGAAGCCCCCGTGCGGCTGGCCCAGGTCGCCGTGGAAGAACTCGACCACCGAGTCGGGGAACGCGATGTCGCGGTCGGGGTCGAGCACGTCCTCGGGCGTCAGGTCGTTGGTGACCATGTAGACGGCGAGGTCGCCGACCACCTTCGAGGTCGGGGTGACCTTGACGATGTCGCCGAACATGCGGTTGACGGCGGCGTAGGTGCCGGCGACCTCGCGCCACCGCGACTCGATGCCGAGGGCGCGCGCCTGCTGGCGCAGGTTGGTGTACTGGCCGCCGGGCATCTCGTGCTCGTAGACCTCGGCGGCGCCGGCGCGCATGTCGCTCTCGAACCCGGCGTAGGCGTCGCGCACGGCCTCCCAGTAGGCGGCCACGCGCGCGAGCGGCTCGCGCTCGAGGCCGGTGTCGCGATCGCCGCCGCGCAGGGCCTCGACGATCGAGCCGAGGTTGGGCTGCGAGGTGAGGCCGCTCATCGGGTCCATCGCCGCGTCGGCCGCATCCACCCCGGCCGCCGCCGCCGCCAGCACCGACGCGGCCGCGATGCCGCTCGTGTCGTGGGTGTGGAAGTGGATCGGGATGCCCACCTCGGCCTTCAAGGCCGTCACCAGCAGGCGGGCGGCCTCGGGCTTGCAGAGGCCGGCCATGTCCTTGATGCCGAGGATGTGCGCGCCGGCGTCCTCGAGCTCGCGCGCCATGCGCGTGTAGTAGGCGAGGTCGTACTTGGCGCGGGACGGGTCGGTGAGGTCGCCCGTGTAGCAGATGGTCGCCTCGAGCAGCCTGCCGCTCTCGAGCACCGCGTCCATCGCGACGCGCATGTTCTCGACCCAGTTGAGGCTGTCGAAGACGCGGAACAGGTCGACGCCCGCCTCGGCGGCCTGCTGCGACGAAGAACCGCACCACGTTGTCGGGGTAGTTGGTGTAGCCGACCGCGTTCGACGACGCGCAGCAGCATCTGGATGAGCACGTTCGGCACGGCGCGCGCGCAGGCGCGGCCAGCCGGTCCCAGGGGTCCTCGCGCAGGAAGCGCATCGCGACGTCGAAGGTGGCGCCGCCCCACGCCTCGAGCGAGAACAGCCCGGAGAGGGTGCGCGCGTAGTAGGCGGCGGGGGCGACCAGGTCGTGGGTGCGGAAGCGCGTCGCCAGCAGCGACTGGTGGGCGTCGCGGAAGGTCGTGTCGGTGAGCAGCAGACGGCGCTCGTCGCGCATCCAGCGCGAGAAGCCGGTCGGGACCGAGCTCGTCGCAGGATGTCGCGGGTGCCGCGCGGCTCGTCGGGACGCGCCGGCACCGCCGGGATGACGCGGCACGCGCAGGTGCTCCGGGCGCGGGCGTCCCTGCACCTCGGGGTTGCCGTTGACGATCACGTCGCCGATGAACCGCAGCAGCCGCGTGGCGCGGTCGCGCCGCGGGCGGAAGCGGAAGAGCTCGGGCGTCTCGTCGATGAAGCGGGTCGTGTAGTCGCCCGAGCGGAAGCGCGGGTGCGAGATCAGCGCCTCGAGGAACGGCAGGTTGGTGCGCACCCCGCGGATGCGGAACTCGCGCAGCGCCCGGTCCATGCGGCGCACGGACTCGTCGTGGGTCGGCGCCCAGGCCGTCACCTTCTCGAGCAGCGAGTCGTAGAACGGCGTGATGACGGCCGACGAGTAGGCGGTGCCCCCGTCGAGGCGGATGCCGAACCCGGTCGCCTCGCGGTACGCGCTGATGCGCCCGTAGTCGGGGATGAAGTTGTTCTCGGGGTCCTCGGTGGTGATGCGGCACTGCATCGCCGAGCCGTTGACGACGATCTCGTCCTGGGGCGGCACGCCGCTGTCGGGCCCGCCGATCACCCCGCCCTGCGCGATCCGGATCTGGGCCTTGACGATGTCGATCCCGGTCACGACCTCGGTGACGGTGTGCTCGACCTGGACCCGCGGGTTCACCTCGATGAAGAAGAACTCGCCGGCGTCGGCGTCGACGAGGAACTCGACGGTGCCGGCGCACACGTAGCGGGCCTCGCCCATCAGGCGCACGGCCGCGGCGCAGATGTCCCGCCGCAGCCCGGGGTCGAGGCGCGGCGACGGCGCCATCTCGACCACCTTCTGGTGGCGCCGCTGCACGGTGCAGTCGCGCTCGTGCAGGTGCACGACGTTGCCGTGCTCGTCGGCGAGCATCTGCACCTCGATGTGCCAGGCGCGCTCGACGAGCCGCTCGAGGAACACCTCGTCGTTGCCGAAGGCCGCGCGCGCCTCGCGGCGCCCGGTCGCGACCGCCTCCTCCAGCTCGGCCGGGTCGTGGACCATGCGCATGCCCCGGCCCCCACCCCCCCAGCTCGCCTTGACCATCAGCGGGAAGCCCACCTCGTCGGCCTGGCGGCGCCACTCCGCCCGGTCGTCGGGGAGCGCGCCGGTCGCCGGCATCACCGGCACGCCGGCCCGCTCGGCCAGCGCGCGGGCCTCGACCTTGTTGCCGAGGCGGTCCATCACCATGCGGGGCGGGCCGACCCAGGTGATGCCCTCGCGGACGCAGGCCTCGGCGAGCTCGGGGTTCTCGGCCAGGAAGCCGTACCCGGGATGGATCGCGTCGGCTCCGCAGTCGTGGGCGACGCGGATGATCTCCTCGATGCCGAGGTAGGCCCGCACCGGCTCGGCGCCGCGGCCGACCTGGTACGCCTCGTCGGCCTTGAAGCGGTGGAGCGCGAACCGGTCCTCGAGCGAGTAGATCGCCACGGTCCGCAGGCCCAGCTCGGTGGCGGCGCGGAAGACCCGGATGGCGATCTCGCTCCGGTTGGCCACCAGGAGCTTGCGGATGCGCCGGGAGGCCGGCCCCGGGCTCATGGCTCGCCGAAGAGGACCGGCTCGAGCCCCACCGTCAGGCCCGGTCGCGTGCGGACGGCGCGGACGGCCATCACCACCCCCGGCATGAAGCTCTCGCGCGAGAGGGAGTCGTGACGGATGGTGAGCGTCTCGTCGTGACCGCCCAGGATGACCTCCTGGTGCGCCACGAGCCCGGGGAGGCGCACCGAGTGCACCGCGGGGTCGCCCTGCATGAGGCCGGCCGTGCGCAGGGCGGTGCCCGAGGGGGCGTCGAGCTTGCGGTCGTGGTGCAGCTCGATGATCTCGGCCTTCGCCATGTGGCGCGAGGCCTCGGCGGCGAAGCGCATCATCAGCACCGCGCCGACCGCGAAGTTGGGCGCGATGAGCGCGTTGGCCGCACCGCCCTCGGCGAGGTCGCGGATCTCGCCGACCTGCGCGTCGGTGAGGCCGGTGGTGCCGACCACCACGTGCACCCCGGCCCGCAGCGCGGCCGTCACGTTGGCGAAGACGGTGTCGGGGATCGTGAAGTCGACCATCACCTCGGGGGTGCCGGCCGCGAGCGCGCTCGCCAGGTCGCCGTAGACACCGGGCGCGGCCGCGATGGCCGGGTCGATCGACATCGCCACCCGCATGTCGTCCTCGCGCGAGACGGCGCCGACGACGGCGCGGCCCATGCGGCCACCGGCTCCCGAGACACAGACGTCGATCACGCGGTCGAGCCTACAGGGGGGGCCCGGCCCCTATCGTGGGCGGGGTGCGCCTGATCCTCGTCCGCCACGGCCAGTCGGAGTGGAACGCCCTCGGGCGGCTGCAGGGGGTCTCCGACCCGCCCCTCAGCGCCGGCGGGCCGCGACGAGGCCCGAGCGCTCGGCGCGTTCGTCGCCGCGCTGCGCCCCGACGCGGCCCTCAGCTCGGACCTGTGCCGCGCCGTCGAGACCCTCGAGCTGATGGGGCTGGGGTTGGAGCCGCGGGACCCGGATCCCCGCTGGCGCGAGGCGGACCTCGGCGCATGGACCGGCCGCACCCCCTCCGAGCTCGATCCGGATGAGCACGCCGCCTTCCTGCGCTGGCGGATCGGCCTGCACACCCCGCCCGGCGGCGAGAGCTGGGCCGGCACCCGGGCGCGCGTGGGCGCGGCGGCCCGGGCCCTCGAGGGCACCGGCGCCCGGCGGGTCGTCGTCGTGACCCACGGCGGGCCCGTGCGCGCCCTCTGCCACGAGCTGGCCGGCCTCGACCCCGAGAACCTGGTCCCCGTGGCGAACGCCACCGTCACGATCTTCGAGACCGCCCCCCGCCCCCACCTGCGGGCCCTCGGCATGAGCCCCGTCGCGCCGCCGGCCGACCGCCACCTGGGGTGAGCCCCCCGGCCGGGGGGCCGCGCCCGACGGCGCCGCTCAGAGATCGTCCGCCGGGTTGCGCTCGAGCAGCTCGATGCGGTAGCCGTCGGGGTCGCGCACGAAGCAGATGCGGGGACCGCCCGGATAGGCCGCGTACGGCTCCTTCTCGGGGCGGACGCCCGCCTCGGCGAGGCGGGCGAGCTCGGCGTCCATGTCGTCGCCCACGGTCAGGGCGATGTGGCCGTAGCCGTCCCCGAGCCCGTACGGCTCGGTGCGTCCGTCGTTGAGGGTCAGCTCGAGCCGGGCGCCGTCGCCGGGCAGGGCCAGGAAGATCACCGTCGCGGTGTCGCCGCCGACGCGCGCGCGGCCCCTCTCCACGAAGCCGAGCGCCCCGTAGAACGCCAGCGAACGCCCCTCGTCGAGCACGCGGATCATCGTGTGGATCAGTTCGGCGGGCATCGCGACCTCCTGCTCCGGGGACGGTCTCCGGGGGCGATGCTACCCCGACCCCGCCGCCCCGGCCCCGCACCTCGGGCCGGGGCGGCGCCCTACGCCGCGACCCCCATCCGGAGCTGCGCCGCGCCGTCGATCGCTCGGTAGGCGTGGGCCGTGTTGCCCCAGCCGCGCAGTCCCCAGACCTCGACGCGCTCGGCGCGCCCGTCGTCGGCCAGCAGCCGCAGCGCCTCCCGCACCGACGACAGCGCGGGCCCGCCCGCCGGCCGCCCGAAGGCCAGCCGGTCACGCACGTCCTCCGCGCTCCACACGCCCCCCTCGCGCGAGCGCAGCACCGCCTCGACCACCGCGGCCATGTCCCCCGCCGTCCAGCGCCCGTGCGCCCGTGCCCGCCTCGGCCTGCCACCCGTCCCGATCACCCTCGCCTCCTCCGCTCGCGACCTGTGCCATCCTATCGAACATGTGTTCGTGATGCCATCCGCGAGACTGCGTGCGACCCCCACCGAGGAGACCCATGCCCGCCCCCGCCGCCACCAGCCGCGCCGTGCGCTTCGAGGAGTTCGGCGAGCCCGCGTCGGTGCTCTCCACCTCGCGCGTCCCGGTGCCGGTGCCCGGACCCGGCGAGGTGGTGCTGCGCATGCGCGCGCGACCGATCAACCCGTCGGACCTCTCGGTCGTGCGCGGCCGCTACGGCGACCTGCCCGGCCTGCCCGCGACGCCGGGCCTGGAGGGGATGGGCGAGGTGGAGGCCCTCGGCGAGGGCGTCACCGGCGTGGGCGCCGGCGACCGGGTGGTGCCGCTCGGCATCAGCCCCGGCACCTGGGCCGAGCACATGACCGCGCCCGCCGCCACGCTCGTGCCCGTTCCGGACGGCGTGTCCGACGAGGCCGCCGCCCAGCTCGTCGTCAACCCGCTCAGCGCGTGGGCGCTGCTGGTTGAACGAGCTCGACGTGCAGCCCGGCGAGTGGCTGCTGCAGAGCGCCGCCGGCTCGACGCTCGGCCGGGTGGTGCTGCAGCTCGCCCGACTCCGCGGTTTCCGCACGATCAACCTGGTGCGGCGCGAGGACCAGGCGGCCGAGCTGCGCGCCCTCGGCGCCGACGAGGTGATCGTCGGCGACGACGACATCCCGGGGCGGGTGCGCGCGATCACCGGCGGCGCCGGGGTGGCGAAGGCCATGGACGCCGTCGGAGGAGCGGTCGGAGGGGCCATGGCGGCGTCGCTCGCGACCCGCGGCACCCTCGTGGTCTACGGGCTCCTGTCGCGCGAGCCGGCGCCGATGGCGACCGGCCTGCAGATCTTCGGGGGCACGACGGTGCGCGGGTTCTGGCTCGCGCACTGGTTCCGCGAGTCGTCGCCGGAGCACGTCAGCGGGACGATCGCGACCGTGCTCGGGCTGATGGCGGCCGGCGACGTCGACCCGCCGGTCGAGGCCACGTACGACCTCGCCGACGTGCGCGAGGCCGTCGCGCACTCCGAGCGCCCGGGGCGCTCGGGGAAGGTCCTGCTGGTCGGCTGAGGCCCGACCCGGCCGGCGCTCAGGCGGCCGCGAGCTCCGGGCTGAGCTTGGCGACGGCGGCCCGGATCGCGTCGGCCTTCGGCCCGATCGCCGCCACCGACATCGCCTCGGGCGACCAGTGCTCGCGCGCGAGCGCCTGCACGTCGTCGGCCGTCACGGCCTCGATGCGCTCGACGATCTCGTCGACCGTCAGCATCTCGGTGCCCGTCAGGACGGCGCGGCCGATGCGGTTCATGCGCGTGCCCGAGCTCTCCATGCCGAGCACGAGCCGCCCCTTGAGGTGGTCCTTGGCGCGGCGCAGCTCGTCGGCCGGCATCGGCTCGTCGCCGATCCGGCGCAGCTCGGTGGCGATGATCTCGCAGGACACCGGCAGGTTGTCCTCGCGGGTGCCCAGGTAGACGCCGACCTGCCCGGCGTCGGCGTAGCCGACGACGTACGAGCCGACCGAGTACGCCAGCCCGCGCTTCTCGCGCACCTCCTGGAAGAGGCGGCTGCTCATCGACCCGCCGAGGATGGTGTCGAGCACCGACTGCGCGTGCCGGCGCGGGTCGTTGCGCGACAGCCCCGGCCCGCCCAGGCAGATGTGGTACTGCTCGGTCGCCTTCTCCTTGAGCACGAGCGTGGGCGCGCCGGGGCTGGCGGGCTCGTACACCCCGTCGCCCGACGCCGACGACAGGCCGCCGAGAAGGCGCTCGGACAGCTCCATCACCCGCTCGTGGGTCACGTTGCCCGCCGCGGCCACGACCATGTTGGGAGCCGTGTAGTGCCCGGCGTGGTACGCGCGCACCCCCGCCTCGGGGACGGTGCCGATGACGTGCGCGGTGCCGATGACCGGCCGGCCGAGGGCCTGCTCGGGGAACACCGCGCGACTCGCGAGGTCGTGGATCTGGTCCTGGGGATCGTCCTCGTACATGGCGATCTCCTCGAGCACGACCTCGCGCTCCTGATCGAGATCGAGGAACGAGGGCCGCTGCGCCATGTCGGTCAGCAGCGGCATCGCCTGGTCGAGCAGCTCGTCGAGGACCCGGCAGTAGAGCACCGTGTAGTCCTTGCCCGTCGCCGCGTTGACCTCGCCGCCGAGGCCGTCGAACGCCTGGGCGATCTGCTCGGGCGAATGGGAGGGCGTGCCCTTGAACAGCATGTGCTCGAGGAAGTGGGAGATGCCCGCCTCCTCGTCGCGCTCGAAGCGCGAGCCGACCCCGATCCAGATGCCGAGGGCGACCGAGCGCACCCCGGGGACGGCCTCCGTGACGACACGGAGACCCCCCGGGGTGACGCCGAGCACCGGCGCGGGCGTTGCCGGCGCGCTCATCCCCTACTCCGCGGCGGTCAGACGCCGGCGGCGGCGGCGCGGACGCTCGCCGTCCCCGTCGTCACCCTCGGCCGAGCCTTCGTTGCCCCCGCCGCCGCCGTCGACGTCCTCCATGCCGACGATGCGCAGGCCGATCCGGCCACGGGCCTTGTCGACCTCGACGACGGTCACGTTGACCGTGTCGCCGCGGTTGACCACGTCCTCCACCTTCTCGACCCGGCCGCGGCCGAGGTTCGAGATGTGCAGCAGGCCGTCGACGCCCTTCGTGAGCTCGACGAACGCGCCGAAGGTAGTGGTCTTGACGACCTTCGCCCCGAGGTAGGTGTCGCCGATCTCGACGTCCTTCGTCATGGCGCGGATCTGCTCCACGGCCGCGTCGGCCTTCTCGCCGTTGACGCCGTAGACCTTGACCGTGCCGTCGTCCTCGATCGAGATCTCGACCTCGTAGTCGGCCTCGAGGCCGCGGATCGTCTCGCCGCCCTTGCCGATGACGGTGCCGATGCGCTCGGGGTCGATCTGGATCGCCGTGATGCGCGGCGCCCAGGCCGACAGCTCCTCGCGGGGGCTCGCGAGCGTCTCGGCCATGATGCCGAGGATGTGCTCGCGGCCGGCCTTCGCCTGGGCGAGGGCCTCGCGGAGCACCTCGAAGGTGACGCCCGTGATCTTGATGTCCATCTGCAGGGCGTTGATGCCCTCGGAGGTGCCGGCGACCTTGAAGTCCATGTCGCCGAGGTGGTCCTCGTCGCCCTGGATGTCGCTCAGGATGATGTGGTCGTCACCCTCCTTGATGAGGCCCATCGCGATGCCGGCCACCGGCCGGGTGATCGCCACGCCCGCGTCCAGCAGGGCGAGGGTCGAGCCGCAGACCGACGCCATCGACGACGAGCCGTTGCTCTCGAGGGTCTCCGACACCAGCCGCAGCGTGTAGGGGAACTCCACGTCGTCCGGGATCATCGGCAGCAGGGCCCGCTCGGCGAGCGCGCCGTGACCGATGTCGCGGCGCTTGGGGCCGCGCATGAACCCGGTCTCCCCCACGCTGAACGGCGGGAAGTTGTAGTGGTGGATGTAGCGCTTCGTGGTCTCGATGCCGAGGCCGTCGATGCGCTGCGCCTCCTTCGTGGTGCCGAGCGCGAGGCTCGTCAGCACCTGGGTCTCACCGCGCGTGAACAGGCCCGAGCCGTGGACGCGCGGCAGGATGCCGGCCTCGCAGGCGATCGGCCGGATCTCGTCGGCCTTGCGGCCGTCGGGGCGGTGCTTGTCGACCGCGATCCGCTTGCGGATGAGGCTCTTCTGCAGCGCGTCGAAGGCGCGGCCGAAGGCGGCGACGTCCTCGGGGTCGGCGTCCGCGGCGACCACGGCCTGCTTCGCGGCCTCGCGCACGGCGGCGACCTTGTCGCGGCGCAGCAGCTTGGCCTGCTCGGAGGTGGCCTCGGCGAGGTCCGCGCCGGCGGCCTTCTCGATCGCGGCGGAGATCGCCTCGTCGACCGTGATCGGGGCGACGTCCCACTTGGGCTTGCCGGCCTTCTCGACCAGCTCGAGCTGGACGGCGCAGAGGTTCCGGATCTCCTCGTGGGCGATCTGGAGGGCCTCGAGCATCGTCTCCTCGTCGACCTCGCGGGCGCCCGCCTCGACCATCGAGATGGCCTCGGCGGTGCCGGCCACGACGAGGTCGAGCTCCGACTCCTCCGTCTCCTGCAGCGTCGGGTTGATGATGAACTCGTCGCCGATCAGGCCGATGCGGACGGCGCCGACGGGGCCCTGGAAGGGCAGCTCGGAGATCATGAGGGCGGCCGACGCGCCGTTGAGCGCGAGGATGTCGAACGCGTTGACCTGATCCACCGAGAGGACGGTCGCGACGACCTGCGTCTCGTTGCGGTAGCCCTTGGGCCACAGCGGACGGATCGGCCGGTCGGTCATGCGCGCGGTGAGGGTGGCGCGGTCGCTCGGTCGCGACTCCCGCTTGATGAAGCCGCCCGGGATCTTGCCCGCGGCGTACATCCGCTCCTCGACATCGACCGTCAGGGGGAAGAAGTCCGCCCCCGGCCGGGGCGACTGGGCGCCCGTCGCGGTCACGAGGACCACCGTGTCGCCCGAGCGGACGAGCACCGCTCCATTGGCCTGCTTGGCCAGCTTGCCGGTCTCGAACGAGATCGGCGCGTCGCCGACCTTCGCGGTAACGACCTCTACACCCATGTCACATCCCTTGTCTGCCCCGCCGACCTGTTCGGCCGGGGCGCCTCAGCCCGGCGCCCTGTGCGCCGGTCCGTCCGTTCGTCGTGCGGCCGGCGCCTAGCGGCGCAGGCCGAGCTTCTTCGTCAGCTCGCGATAGCCGTCCAGATCGGTCTTCTGAAGGTAGTTCAGGAGACGCCGGCGGCGCCCGACCATCTGGAGCAGGCCGCGTCGCGAGTGGTGGTCCTTCTTGTGCATCTTGAGGTGCTCGGTGAGGCCGTTGATCCTCTCCGTGAGGATGGCCACCTGCACCTGCGGCGAGCCGGTGTCGGTCTCGTGGCGGCGGTGCCCACCGATGACCTCGGCCTTCGCGTCCTTGTCGAGCATGTACCTCTCCTGTCTCAGCCGCGGCGCAGCCTGAGCCACCCCGGGTCGTCTCGTGATGCGCGAAGGGGGGTCACGTGGTCCGCGACGCGCACCCCGGCGCGTGGCGAGGGTATCAGAGACCCCCTGCGGCCCCCCGTCGCGACCCGTGGCGCACCGGCCGGGATAAACGGGCGCCCCGCGATCCTGGCCCCCGGACCAATGGCGGGACCCCCGCGGGCGGCGGCAGACTGCGCCCGCTTCCCCACCCGGGGTCCCGGAAGCGGCGGCGCCTCACGGCGCCCGAGAGAACCGCACCCATGGAGGCAGGAGACGTGCCCTACACGCCCGAACAGGCCGCGGCGCTCGCCGCCCAGCTCGGCCCCCTGAACGGACTGCGCCCGGACCAGCTCCCCACGAGCGTGTTCGATGGCGTCCTCAACGGCCTGGAGCAGTGCCAGGCGATCCTCGACGCGATCCCCCAGCAGGAGACGCCCTCGCCGCTCACCGAGTACCAGGCGACCGTCGTCGTCGAGCCGACCGCGAAGGGATGGACGCCGTGACGACGGCCGCCCCGCCCCCGCCCCCGTCCCCCTCCGTCAGCCGCCGCGACTTCGTGAAGGGCGCGGCGGCGGCCGCCGCGGCCGCGTCGGTGCTCGCGTCCCCGATGTCCGCCCTCGGCGCGTCGAAGAAGCCGCCGCCCGGCACGGGCTCCGGCGTCCCCGACGTGCCCCTCCACGACCTGGAGCTGTCGGAGGCCGGCCGCCTCATCCGCGCCGGGAAGCTGTCGCCGGTGGATCTCGCGGTCGCGACCCTCGAGCGCATCGAGGCCGTCGAGCCGAGGGTGCTCGCGTTCGTCAACAGGTACCCCGACGCCGAGATCCTCGCCCAGGCCCGCAGGGCGGAGAAGCTGATCCGGCGGGGGACCTACCTCGGTCCCCTCCACGGCATCACGGTCGGCCTGAAGGACATCTACCTCACCGAGGGCAAGGTCACCGAGGGCAACTCGAAGCTCTACGCCGGCTTCGTGCCGGGCTTCGACGCCGAGTCCGTCGCCCGCATGAAGGCCGGCGGCGCGGTGGTGCTCGGCAAGGTGGGCACGAGCGAGCTGGCGACGGCGACCGTGTCGGCGGCGAACAACCCGTGGGACCTGCTGCGCACGCCGGGCGGGTCCAGCTCCGGCTCGGCGGCGGGTGTCGGCGCCTCGGAGTTCATGGTCGGCATGGGCACCTGCACCGGCGGCTCGATCCGCGGCCCGGCCGCGAACGTCGGCCTCAGCGGCTTCAAGCCGACCTACGGCACGGTCAGCCTCCACGGGATCTTCCCCCTCGCGTGGACGATGGACCACCCCGGCCCGCTGGCGCACTCCGCCCTCGACTGCGCCCTCGTGACGGACGTGATCGGCGGCCAGGACCCGAAGGACCCGTACACGCGGCCGGTCAAGAGGTACCGGCTGGCGAAGCGGCTGATGGAGGCGCCGTCACGCAAGCCGCTGCGCGGGGTGGTGGTCGGCGTGCCCGCCGCGGGCGACTACTTCCTCGGTGTGCCGAACGACGAGCAGATCGCGGCCTTCGCCGCCGCGGTCGACGTGGTGCGCCGTCAGGGCGCCACGGTGCGCGAGGTCACCACCAGGGTCCTCATCCCCGGCCTCACCAGCACCGCGTCGTTCTACGACATCATCCGCAGCCACGAGGTCGCGGCCTACCAGTACGTCAACCTGATCTCGCAGCCGCAGAACATGTCGCCCGCGTACCTGAGCCGCGTCTCGGCGGGCGTGCTGATGCCGGGGCACGCCTACGCCCAGGCGCAGCGCGTGCGCCGGTTGTGGTCCGAGGCGATCCTGACCGTGTTCGACGAGGTGGACGTCCTCATCCACCCCGCCGACAACATCGCCGGGCTCAAGACCGGCGGCGGGACGCCGTCGGCGCGGCCCTCGTCGGGCAGCAAGACGAACGTGTGGAACCTCACCGGCGCACCGGCGATCGCGATCCCCACCGGGATCTCATCCGCCGAGGGCATGCCGCTGTCGATGCAGTGCGCCGCGGCGCCCGGCAACGACGCCGAGGCGCTGCTGGTGGCCCACGGCTTCCAGCTGGCGACCGACTTCCACAAGGCCCGCCCCCCGCTCTAGGGGGAGCGGTCTCCGCGGCCCCACCCTCCCCACGGATGGAGGGGGTGGGCCGGGGGGGACGCGGATCAGGTGGAGGGGTCCCCCGGGGGACGGGCGGCCAGGTCGCGGGTGCGCCCGATGTCCTGGTGGACCTGCGCCATCAACTCGTCGACCGAGGCGAAGCGCTTCTCGTCGCGCAGGCGCTCGATGAAGTCGATGCGCATCGTCTGCCCGTAGATGTCGCCGCCGTCGTGGTCGAGGAGGAACGCCTCGAGCCGCAGCGTCGAGCGGGCGTCGGACGACGTGAAGGTGGGCGCCACGCCGATGTTGATCGCGGCCGCGCTGCGGCCGCCCGCCATCACCGCGCGGCCCGCGTAGACGCCGCGGCTCGGCAGGGCCGAGTCCGCCGGGATCTCGAGGTTGGCGGTCGGGATGCCCATGCCACGGCCACGGCCCTCGCCGGCGACGACGACGCCCTCGATCGAGTGCATGCGTCCGAGGAGCGGGATGACGGCGGCGACCTGGCCGGTCGCCACCAGGCGCCGGATGCGGGTTGACGAGACCGGCTTGCCGTCGCCGCTGGTGACGGTCTCCGGCGACTCGACGCGCAGGGCCCGGGAGCGGCCGAACTGGGCCAGCATCTCGACGGTGCCGGCGCCCCCGTGCCCGAAGCGGAAGTTCTCGCCCACGACGACCGCGTCGGCGCCCACCGGTGCGCCGACCAGCATCTCGGCGAAGCGCTCGGCCCGGATGCGGGCGAAGGCGCGGGTGAAGGGCACGACGAGCAGCTCATCGACGCCGAGCCGCTCGATGAGCTGCCGCTTGAAGCCGATGTGCGTCAGCACCGCCGGCTTCAGCTCCGGGCGCAGGACGGCGATCGGCTGGGGCTCGAACGTGAGCGCCATGGAGCCGAGGCCGCGCTCGGCGGCCAGCTCGATGGCGCGGCCGATGACCTCCTGGTGGCCGATGTGGACGCCGTCGAACGTCCCGATCGCGACGACCCGCCGGGGCCCGCCCAGGGGGAGGTCGCCGAGCGAGTTGTAGCGCCTCACGCCCCGCCCCCGAGCACGATCGACGGGCGCAGCAGGGGGCCGTCGGCCGCGGCCACGGCGATCAGCCGCCCCCCGGCGACGAGGGCGACCGGACCCTCGGCAGGCGCCGCCTCGCCGGACGGCACCGCGCGGCCGTGAAGCACGTCGGCGGCCTCGGCGGCCGAGAGGTCGCGTCGGCGCAGGTGCCCCAGCCCGCGCATCGGGTCGAGGCCGTTGTCGGGCGAGACCTCGTCGGGGCCGATCGCGTCGTCGACCGACAGAGCCCCCACGCTCGTCCGCCGCAGGGCGGAGCAGTACGCGCCGCTGCCGAGCGCCTCGCCGATGTCCTGGGCGAGGCGCCGCACGTACGTGCCCGAGCCGCAGTGCACCTCGATCTCGAACTCGCCCGGAGCCGGCTCCCCCACCAGCCGCAGGGAGTGGACGGCGATGTCGCGCACGGGCAGGTCGCCGACGTCCTCGCCGCGGCGCGTGCGGGCGTAGAGCCGCTCGCCGCCGACGCGGACCGCCGACAGGGCCGGCACGCGCTGGCGCACGACGCCCACGAACTCCGGCAGCACCTCGGCGACCGCGGCGGCGCTCGCGGGCTGGCCCGCCGCGGTGATCGGTCCCTCGGGATCGCCGCTCTCGGAGCGGAAGCCGGTGCGCACGGTGGCCAGGTAGGTCTTGTCCAACCCGGTGAGCAGCGGCGCGAGCCGGGTGGCGCGGCCCCCCATCAACACGAGCAGCCCGGTCGCGAAGGGATCGAGCGTGCCGCTGTGCCCCACCTTGGCGCGGCGGGGCAGCCGGCGGCGGGCCGTGGCCACCACGTCGTGCGAGGTCGGCCCGGCCGGCTTGTCGACCAACCAGAGGGCGGGACCGAGCGGAGCGGTCGCCTCAGCCACCGGCCCCGTTCGCGTCGAGGCGCTCGCGCATGCGGGACTCCAGCCACGGCAGCAGATCCTCGGGCGGCCGGCTCGTGCTGAAGCCGGCCGCCGCGCGATGGCCTCCGCCGCCCTCCTCCCGGGCGATCATCGCGACATCGACGGCCGGGTCGACCGACCGCAGCGAGACTCGGTAGAGCCCGGGCGGCCCCGCCTCGCGCACGAGCGCCGCCGCGCTGACCCCGCGCACGCCGCGCATCACCTCGACGATGCCCTCGCAGTCGTCGCCGCCGGCGCGCCGGAAGTCGTCGGCCGTCAGCACCGCCGCCAGCATCCGCCCGCCGGCGAGCGAGGTCGCACCTTCGATCGCGCGGCCGGTCAACCGCAGGCGGTCGAGCGGCTGCTCCTCGAAGAGGCGGCGCGACATGGCGGCCGGATCGACCCCCGCCGCGATCATGCGACCGGCGATCTCGTGGGCCCGGGGGCGTGTGTTGGTGTATCCGAACCGGCCGGTGTCGGTGACCAGGCCCACGTAGAGGGCCTCGGCCACCTCGCGGGTGAGCGGCCACCCGGCGGCGTCGATGACGCCCACCAGCACCTCCGCGGTGCTCGAGGCGTCGGGCTCGATGAGGTTGAGGTCGCCGAAGCGGGTGTTGTCCTGGTGGTGGTCGATGTTGACGACCAGGCGCGCCGCCTCGTGCACCGGCTCGGGCCACATGCGGCGCTCGGTGGCGCAGTCGACCGCGACGAGCACGCGCTCGTCGATGTCGTCGGGCAGCGTCGCGGCGAACGTCTCGTCCGCGGCGGGCAGGAACGTGAGGTCGCTCGGCACGGCGGGCACGTCGGGGTGCGCCACGATCACGTCCTGGCCGGCGGCGCGCAGGGCGCGCGCCAGCCCCAGGATCGAGCCGATCGCATCGCCGTCCGGGTTGTGGTGCGCGGTGACCACGAGGCGCTCGCCCGGCCGCGACAGCACCTCGGCGACCTCGGCCGTCGTCGCGTCCCGCCGGGTGCGCTCGCTCATGGGGTCTCCTCGGGGCCGCCCGTGACCTCGTCGATGAAGCGTGTCAGCTCGACGGCGTCCTGCTGCGTCTGGTCGTAGTGGAAGGTGAGCTGGGGGGTGTGGCGCGCCCGCAGCTCGGCCGCGAGGCGGGACTGGAGCAGGCCGCGGGCCGAGTCGAGTGCCTCCTGGCTGCCCCTCCGCTCGCGCGTGCGCAGCGTGGTGAAGAAGACCTTGGCCTCGCGCACGTCCTGCGTCGCCTCGACGTGGGTGATCGTGACGAACCCGAGGCGCGGGTCGGACAGCTCGCGCGCGATCACCTCGGCGAGGACCTGCCGCAGCGCGGTGTCGACGCGGCGCATGCGGGTGCTGCGCGGCCGCTTCGCCATCAGGCGTCCCACGGCGCGGCGTCGCCGGGCTCCACCGCGATCAGGTCGCGCGCCTCGCCCACGACCTGGAACGCCTCGTCGGCGTGCAGCCAGCGCGCCGCGTCGTCGATGCGGTCGCCGGTCTCGGACGCGGAACGCCCGACGAGCGCCAGCGTCAGGCCCGCGCGCTGCCAGAGGTCGTGGTGGTTGACCTCGGCGACCGCGCAGGAGAACCTGCGGGCGAGGCCGGCCTTCACCCGCAGGAGCTCCTTGCGCTTGGTCTTGAGGGACGCACCGTCCGGAAGGTGGAGGTCGACGCTCAGGACGCCCACGTAGCCGCACTCCATGACCACCCCGGGCCTACTCCTCGTCGGCGTCGTCCGGACCGGGGGCCGGTGCGACCGGCTTCGGGGCCGGAGCCGGCGCCGCCGCCTGCGCGGTGCGGGCGACCTCGCGGAGCTCGAAGGCCTCGATGGTGTCGGCCTCCTTCACGTCGTTGAAGTCCTCGATCAGGACGCCGCACTCGAAGCCGGACGCCACCTCGCGGGTGTCCTCGTTGAAGCGCTTGAGCGACGCGATCTTGCCCTCGTGGATGACGACGCCGTCGCGCAGCAGGCGCACGTGCGCGTTGCGGCGCACGATGCCGTCGGTCACGTAGCAACCGGCGATGGTGCCGATGCGGCTCGCGCGGAAGGTGGCGCGCACCTCGAGCTGACCGATCACGTCCTCGACGATGTCCGGCTCGAGCAGGCCGACGAGCGCGTCGCGGACGTCCTCGATGGCGCGGTAGATGACGCGGTAGGTGCGGACGTCCACGCCCTCGCGCTCGGCCAGCGCGCTGGCCTCGGGACGGGGCCGCACGTTGAAGCCGATGATGACGGCCTCGGAGGCCGAGGCCAGCGAGACGTCCGACTCGGTGATCGCGCCGACGCCGGTGAGGATGACCCGCAGGCGCACCTCGGTCTGCTCGATCTTGTTGAGGGCGTCCTCCAGGGCGCCGACGGAGCCCTGCACGTCGCCCTTGATGATGATGTTGAGCTCCTTGAGCCCACCCTCCTTGATGCGCGCGAAGAGGTCGTCGAGCGAGACGGGCCGCTTGTTGGCCAGCTCCTCGGCGCGGAGGCGCTGACTGCGCTCCGACGCGCGCTGGCGGGCGGCGCGCTCGTTCTCGACCACCCGGAAGCGCTCGCCGGCGTCCACGACGCCGCCGAGGCCGAGGATCTCGACCGGCACCGAGGGCCCGGCCGCGGTGAGGTCGGAGCCCGTGTAGTCGGACATCGCCCGCACGCGCCCGTAGACGTCGCCGGCGACGATCACGTCGCCGACCTTGAGGGTGCCGCGCTGCACGAGCAGCGACGCGACCGGGCCGCGGCCCGGGTCGAGGCGCGACTCGATGACCGTGCCCGAGGCCTCGGGCTTCGGGTTGGCCTTCGGCTCGGCGTCGGCGTCGGCGACGAGCAGGATGGTCTCGAGCAGGGTCTCGATGCCGGTCCGCTCCAGGGCGGAGACGGGCACGAACTCGTGGGTGCCGCCCCAGTCCGAGGGGATGACCTCGCGCTGGGAGAGCTCCTGCTTGACCCGGTCCGGGTTGGCGCCGACCTTGTCGATCTTGTTGACGGCGACCATGAAGGGCACCTCGGCGGCGCGCGCGTGGTCGATCGCCTCGATCGTCTGCGGCATGACGCCGTCGTCGGCCGCCACGACGATGACGGCGACGTCGGTGATCTTGGCGCCGCGGGCGCGCATGGCGGTGAACGCCTCGTGACCCGGCGTGTCGAGGAAGGTGATCTCGCGCCCGTCGTGGTGCACCTGGTAGGCGCCGATGTGCTGCGTGATGCCGCCGGCCTCGCCCGCGGCGACCTCGGTCGAGCGGATGGCGTCGAGCAGCGACGTCTTGCCGTGGTCGACGTGACCCATGACGGCCACGACCGGGGCCCGCGAGATGAGGTCGGCCTCGTCGTCGTCGAACTCCTCGGGCCGCTCGGCCTCCTCCTCGGCGTGGACGACGGTGACCTTGCGCTCCATCTCGCCGGCGATCAGCTCGATCGCGTCGTCGGAGAGGGACTGCGTGATCGTGGCGAGCTCGCCGAGCCCCATCAGGAGCTTGATGATCTGCGAGGTCGGCACGTCGAGGATCTCGGCGAAGTCCTTGACCGTGGAGCCCGAGGGCACCTCGACCATCGGCATGTCCGCCGGCGCGATGACGACGGCGGGCTTCTCCTCCTGGCGCGGGCCGGGACGGCCGCCACGGCGGTCGCGCCCTCCCTGGGCCGGCCCGCGTCGGCCGGCCTGCGGGTCGATGACGACGCGACGGCGCTTGCCGCGCGGACCGCCACCGCCACCACCGCCACCACCGCCGCCGCCACCGGGGCCACCCGGTGCGCCGCCACCGCCCACGCGGGGGCCGGGGCCGCCGGGGGCGCCACCGCCGCCCGGTCGCGGTCCGGGACCGCCGCCGCCGGGACGTCCGCCACCGGCGGGCCGGGCGGGGGCCGGAGGCGGCCGGTAGAGCGGGGGCTTCGGCTTCGCGGGGTCGGGCCGGCGCGTCGCCGGGGCCTCGGGCGCGGCCGCCTCGGGGGCGGCGGGGGCCTCGGCCGCGGGCGCCTCGGCCGGAGCCGGAGCCGCGGGTGTCTCGATCGCCGGGGCGTCCGCCGACGCCTCGACGGCGGGGGTCTCGGGGGCGGGCGCGGGCGTGGCGGGGGCCGGTGCCTCCGCGGCGGGCGCCGGTGCCTCCGCGGCGGGGGCCGGTGCCTCCGCGGCGGGGGCCGGTGCCGGCGCCGCGGGGGCCGTGACCGGCGCCTCGGGGGCGGCGGCCTCGGGTGCGGCGGCCTCGGGGGCCGCAGCCGGCGGAGCCGGCGGCTCGGGGGCCGGCGACGCGGGGGCCTCGGCGGCGGGCGCCGGAGCCGGCGCGGGGGCCGCGGGGGTCTGCGCGACCGGGGCGGGCTCCGCGGCGGGCGGCTCCTCGACCGGCGGCGGGGGCGGGACCTGGGCGCTGCGGTGCGCGCCGGGGCGCGCGGGCAGGGGCTGGCGCACCGGGGCCGGCCGGGGCGCCGGCTCGGCGGCCTTCTCGACCTTCGGCGGCTCGGGGGCGCGCTCGGGCTTCGGGTAGCGGTTGGGGTTCAGCACGTGGAGGGCCTCGGCGACGTTGACCGTCGACGAGGCCGTCTTCACGTTGACGCCGGCCCGCTGCAGACGCTGCAGGAGCAGGGAGCTCGGAAGCCCCTCCTCCTTCGCGATCTCGTAGATCCTCTTCTTCTCCATCACGTCCCCCATTGACCCTCCCCGCCGACTTGCGCGCCAAGCTCCGGATCGATCACGAGCTCGCCGCCGTATCTTCGCTCCACGATGGAAAGCGCGCCGCGCGACCGCCTTCCCGAAGCACTCATCCCGCCGGCACACGTACAACCCACGCCCGCCGAGGCGGGACGCATCGTCCCGCACCAGGCGGTGCGTCCCGTCGCCCGGAGCGGCGACGAAGCGGGCGAGCGCCGACTTCTCGTGTCGGGCGCCGCAGCCGAGGCAGCGGCGCTCCGGCACGTGCCGGGCGCGTTCCGTCGAGTTACGTCCTGCCGCTACCCCTCCTCCTCCGTGGCGCCCTCACCCGCGGCCGTGGCCACGGCGGGAGCGAGCTCCGACACACGTGCCCAGCCCGTCTCGGTGCCGGCCTCCTCGACCTCCTCGCCGGTCAGCGGCCGCCCGAGGGAGACCTCCACCTCGGCGAGGCGGGCATGTGTGGGCACGGCACAGTAGCGCGTCCCCGTGACGGCGGCGTTCGGGCAGCGCTTGCCGGTGCGCAGCATGGCCGCGCAGCGCAGCGTCCCCGACTCGGTCTCGTCGCCGAACTCGTCGTTCTCCTCCTCGCGGGCGAACGTCGACTCGCTCTTGATGTCGATGTGCCAGCCGGTGAGGCGCGCGGCCAGCCGCGCGTTCATGCCCTCGCGGCCGATCGAGAGCGACAGCTGGTCGTCGGGCACGATGACCGTCGCCTGACGGTTGTCGTCGTCGACCAGCACCTCGCGCACCCGGGCCGGCGAGAGCGCCTTGGCCACGTAGCGCGCGGGCTCCTCGTTGAACGGGATGATGTCGATCTTCTCGCCCCGCAGCTCGGACACGACCATGCGCACCCGCGACCCCCGCGGGCCGACGCAGGCGCCGACCGGGTCGACGCCCTGCACGTGCGAGATGACGGCGATCTTCGACCGCCACCCCGGCTCGCGGGCGACGCCGCGGATCTCGACGAGGCCGTCGGCCATCTCGGGCACCTCGAGCTTGAACAGCTCGCGCACGAGCTGGTCGGAGCGGCGGCTGACGATGACCTGCGGGCCCTTCGTGGAGCTGCGCACCTCGATGATGACGGCCTTGATGCGGGCGCCGTGGTCGTACCGCTCGTTGTGGACCTGCTCGCTCTCGGGCAGCAGAGCCTCGACGCGGCCCAGGTCGACGAGGGTGTAGCGCGAGTCGGACTGCTGGATGATGCCGGTCACGACGTCGCCGACCCGGTCGACGTACTCGTCGTACATCATCTCGCGCTCGGCCTCGCGGATCCGCTGCAGGATGACCTGCTTGGCCGTCTGCGCGGCGATGCGCCCGAAGTTGTCCGGGGTGACGTCGATCGCCTCGATCTCGTCGTCGGCGTAGGCCGCCCAGTCGATGTCGGGCGGCGGCGGCTCGTACTCCTCCGGATCGACGCCCTCCGGGATGACGGGCTCCTCGCGCGGCAGCACCCGCAGCTCCTCGCCCTCGGGGAGGATCACCTGCCAGACGCGCATCTCGCCGGTCTCGCGATCGATGTCGACCCGCGCGAACTCGGCCGGATCGGGCGTCTTCTTGTAGGCGGCGAGCAGGGCATCCTCGAGCGCCACGAGGAGGGTCTCGGAGTCGATCCCCTTCTCGCGCTCGATCTGCTTGATCGCCTCGATGATCTCTCGGTTCACCTTCTGCTCCCCCCAACGAACTGAACGGCCGTGGGCGACGACGCCCGGTGCGGCGGGACGATCCCGCGCAGCCCGGTCACCATGCCCCGACCTCCTCCACGGCGTTCGCGCGGCGGACCCGCTCGAACGGGATCTCGACGACCCCGTCCGCGAGCTCGACGCGCACGGCGTGGTCGTCGGCGTCCACGAGCCTGCCCGTGACCGACGTCGTCCCATCCTCGCGCTCGACCCTCAGGCGCACATCGCGGCCCACCGCCCGGCGGAAGTGCTCGGGGCGGCGCAGCGGCGGCTCGGGGCCCGGCGACCAGACCTCGGCGCCGTGATCCTCCAGCAGCCCCGCCTCGTCGAGCACACGCGTCACCGAGGCGCAGAGCTCATGTGTCACGCCATCCGGGTGGTCGACCACCAGGCGCAGCATGCCGCCCCCCTCGCGGACCACCCTCAGGTCCAGCAGATCGACCTCGGGCAGGGCAGCGGCCAGCGCCGTCTCGACGCGACGCTCGATCTCGTCCGTGACCGCCATCGGCTGCACCCCCTTCGGGAACGGTGTCCGCGCCCACAAAAAAGGTGGGTATCTCACCCACCTCACGTCGCCACCGTCACATCTCTCTCGCGGACAGCCGACGATAGCACTCCGCCCCGTCGGCGTCCGCCGGCGAGAGGGGCGCGGCGGCCTCCCGACCGACCCCGGGGGCGCCGTTGCGACTACCATCCGCCGCATGAGCGAACCCTCCGCCGACGCCCCCCGGATGCTGGTCGAGTTCCCCGCGGACGATCCCGCGCGCGCGGTCCGGTTCTGGGAGGGCGTGCTCGACCGCCCCCTGCATCCGCGCCGCGACGATCAGGGAGAGGGCTGGCAGACCGGTGACGCCGGCGCCGCCATGGGGGTCCATCCCCGCGCCAGCGGCCCGGGCGACCGGGTGTCGCTGCCCTACTTCGCCGTCGGCGATCTCGACGCCGCCCTCGCCCGCGTGGCCGAGCTGGGGGGCTCGGTCGTGCACGCCGGCGGGCGCTGGGCGATCTGCCGCGACTCCGAGGGGAGCCCGTTCGGCCTGGGGCCGCTGCCGGGCTGACCTACCCCCCGCCGCGGGGCGCGGAGAGCGCGTCGCTGTCGAGCACGAGGGTGACCGGCCCGTCGTTCTCGAGGCTGACGGCCATCGCCTCGCCGAACCGGCCGCGCGCGACCGGCACGCCGTGGGCGGCCACGGCCGCCGCGTACCGCTCGACGAGGGGGGCCGCATGCTCGGGCCGGGCCGCCCGGGACCACGAGGGACGGTTGCCGCGGCGCACGTCGGCGAGCAGCGTGAACTGGCTGACGCAGAGCAGACCGGCGCCGGGCACGGCCGTCAGGGCGCGGTCGAAGGGGCGCTCGGGCCCGGCGAACAGGCGCAGGCGCACCGTCTTGTCGGCGAGGCGCCGCGCGTCGTCGGCCGTGTCGCCGTCGGCGACGCCGACCAGCGCCAGCAGGCCGGCGCCGATCTCGCCCACGGTCTCGCCGGCGACCTCGACCCGCGCCCACCCGACCCGCTGGAGCACGACGCGCACCGCGTCAGCCTACGTGTGCCGCGGCCCGTCCCGGGGGCGTCCGCGCTGGGTACCATCGCGCCCATGGACGACGCCGCCCCCGCACTGATCTCCGCCCACCTCGACGAGATCGGCGCCGACACCGAGCGCCGCGACGCGCGCGAGTGGAGCGTGCAGGTGCCCTGCACGAAGCGCGGCGCGATCGCGGTGCTGCTGAAGGCCGGCGAGCGCACGCTGAGTCTGCGCGCCTTCGTGGTGCGCGGCCCCGACCGCGCCCACGCCGACGTGTACGCGCGGCTGCTCCACAAGAACCTCGCCGTGCGCGACTGGCGATTCGGCATCGACGGTCCGGGCGACATCTACGCCGTGGCCGACACCCCGCTGGACGGGCTCGACGCCGACCGCATCGACGGCCTGCTCGGGGCGCTCAGCACGCTCGTCGACGAGACGTTCGAGAGCATCGTGCGGATGGGCTTCGACGTGCCCGAGGGGACCGAGTTCCGGCCACCGCCCGGCGCGGCCGCGCCGACCGGGTAGCCGGCCTCAGCGGCCCGCGGCACCCTCGAGGCCGGTGCCGAAGAGGCGGGCCAGGCGGTAGTGGCGGGCGGCCAGCGGGTCGCCGAGGCGCGAGAGCGACCGGGCCAGTCCGTAGTGGGCGTAGCCGTCGGTCGGCGACAGCTCGACGGCGGCGCCGAACTCCTCGGCCGCGCGGGCGTAGGCGCGGGCCGCGAGGTAGGCCCGGCCGAGGGCCTCCCGGATCGAGCCCTTGTCCGGCTCGAGCGCCTTCGCGCGCTCGAGCGCGACGGCCGCCTGGTCGAACTCGCGCACCTGCAGCAGCCACTGGCCGTTGCAGAAGGCCTCGTAGGCGTCGGCTCCCTCGGTCATCGGACCACGGTAGCGCGCCGCCGTCCCGGCAGTCCCAGCCCGGTGAGGATGCGGACCGTCAGGGGGGCCTGGCGACGCACGGCGCGGCGGATGCGCCCGGACTCGCGCCAGGCGGCGGCGACGTCGCCCGCGGACGGGGCTCCGGGCGCGTAGCGCGCGCGGGCGGCGCGCCCGTAGAGGCGGGACGCGTCAACCCCCGTCGCCGCCAGGATCGCCGCGGCCCGCTCGGAGGCCGACGCCGACGACGCCGGCGCCCATCCGAGCGGCGCCAGCGACGCCTCGAGCTCGCGCGCGGCGGCGGCCACCCGGTCGCGCTCGTCTCCCCCGTGCCGGCCCCGCGCGCGCCGGACCGCCCGCCCGAGCGGCGCCACCAGCACGAGCAGCAGCGCGGCGGCGGCCAGGGCCCATGGCCAGGTCGTGGCCCCGTCGCCCCGAGGGGACGCCGACACCGGCACCGGATCGGCCGGGATCGGCTGCGGCGCGACCGGCGTCGCCGGCGGCTCGCCCCCGGACGGCGACACGGCGGAGTCGGCGATGCCCCCGAGGTCGATGTCGATCGGGGTCGGCGCGTAGTCGGGCGACGACACGGACGCCGGGTTGGGCACCGAGCGTCCCGGCGTCGGGTCGAAGGGGATCCAGCCCTGGCCGGGGAACCAGACCTCCACCCACGAGTGGGCGTCCCGGTCGAGCACGACCCAGCGCTCGGCCTCGGCGTCGTAGCGCCCGCCCGTGTAGCCCACGGCGACCCGCGCCGGGATGCCGAGCGAGCGCACCATCACCGCCATCGAACCGGCGAAGTGCTGGCAGAACCCGCGCCGGCTGCCGAACAGGAACTCGACCAACGGGGGCGGCGTCGCGGCCGACGACGTGGGGTCGCCGGGGAGGATCGTGGCGGAGGGCGGCGCCTCGTCGTAGACGTACGCGCGGCGCAGCTGCGCCTCGATGCGGTTGACGGCCGCATAGGGCGTGGCGGCGTCGCCGGCGGTCTCGCGCGCGCGCCGCGCGACGTCGGCGTACGGGCCGAGCAGCTCCGGGTCAACGCGCGCTCCGCTGCCCCACAGGGGCACCCGCACGTCCGCGCCGCCGCCGCCGGCCCGCAACGTGGTCGACCCCGCGGGGACCTGCCCGGCACGGTAGGCCGGCGCGGCCACCAGCTCGGACGGTCGCGGGCGCGGGATGCGCGTGCGCACGGTGTAGCGGTCGCCCGGCTCGAGCGTGGAGTCGAGCCGGATGGAGTCACCGACCAGGTCGGCGGTCCCGTCGATCGGACCGCTCACGCGCCGGGGCCGTCCCGACGCCATCACCACCTGGGTGCGGGCCCCGCGCAGGGTGATGGTCTGGAACGTGTCGGGCTCGTCGGCGACGGTCGGGTCGGCGGGCAACAGCAGGCGGCCGTCCTCCACGGGCAGGGCCGCGGACGCGCCGGACGACGACAGCGTGAAGGCGATCCCGTCGAAGGCGTCGAGGCTCACCGCCCGCAGCGGCGCCGGGTCGTCGGCCTCGACGGTCACGGCGACGCGCGGCGTGGTCGGCCAGTCGAGCCTGCCGTAGCGCTGCCGCAGATCGAGTCCGGCGCTCGCGCTCGGCCCGGGCGCGCCGACCTCCCAGTCCTTCCAGCGCCACCACCCGTCGCCGGCCTGTGCCGGGCCCGAGCCGAGCCCGGTGGCGAGCGCCACGGCGATCGCGCCGAAGGCCGCCGCCCCGGCGCCCCGGCGCAGAGCGGTGCCGGTGCCCACCCCGCCCGCGCCGAGGGCCAGCACCGCCACGAGGGCGGCCAGGGCCAGGGCCCCCGCGGCCGCCCCCGAGGCGGGCGGCTCCACGGTCCAGCGGTACGCGAGGCCGACCCCGACGATCGCCAGGCCGGCCACGGGCCGGCGGCGGGCGAGGATCTGCCACGCGGCGGCCCCCGCCAGGGTGGCCAGGGCCACGTCGAGCAGCGCCACGAGCTGCGGCGTCGTCGCGGGATCGACGGGCAGCCCGGAGTCGGATCCGCTGGCCAGCCCCTCGGGGATCAGCGTCCGCACCGCCGACCAGGCGTCGCGGTCGAGCGCCGGCAGCGCGAGGGGCGACAGCCGCAGGGCGAGGGCGAGCCCGGCCAGGGCGGCGACGACGAGGGCGGCCGTGACGACCGCGGCCCGCTGGCGTGGCGCGAGCGACGCGGCCGCGGGGAGGCAGGCGACGATGCAGAGCAGGACGGTGCGCGCCCCGGAGACGCCCGAGTAGAGGCCGGTCCACGAGATGCCGAGCACCGCCACCGCGACCAGGGCCGCGGTCGCCGCACCCGCGGCCGGCACGCGGGCGGGCGTGCTCACCCCGCCACCGCCGCCGCGGGGGCGGCCGCGCAGAGCGCCGACGCGACCCGGTCGGGGGACGGGATGACGACCACCTCGGCCCCGGCCGTGATCAGATCGCCCGCGCCGGCGGCGGCCGGCCCCGACAGCACCACCGCCACGCCGATCCCGTGCGCGCGCATCCGCGCGACGGCACCCGGCAGGGCCGGGTCGCCGGCGCTCGTCACCACGATCGCGGCCTCGGGGCGCTCGGACGCCCCCGCCTCGCCGGCCAGCGCCGGCGCCAGCGGCCTGCCGCTGCCGCCCTCGACCCGGGCGAGCGCGACCTCGAGCAGCGGCCAGGCGGCCGCCGTCGCGACGACGCGGGCCGGCCGGCGACCGGTGTGTGAGAGCGTCACCCGCTCGCCCCTCCCGCAGAGATGGCGCAGCAGCGCGGCCGCGGCGGTCACCGCCGTCTCGAGGTCGGCACCCGGCGGCCCGGCCCCGTCGAGCAGCACGAGCGTCGAGCGTCCGGCGCTCTCGTGCGCGCGCAGCTCCTTCGTCTGCAGCCGTCCCCGCTTCGCCGTCTGCGCCCAGTGGACGCGCGAGAGCGGATCGCCCGTCTGGTACTCCCGCACCCGGTCGAGCTCGCCGAAGCCCGAGGCGGCCCGCCGACGGCGCGCGCCCCGGCCGCCCATGCGCGATCCCGCCGGCACCCGGTCGATGGCCGGCGCCGCCGGCACGACGAGCAGGCGGTCGTCCCCGCCGCCCTCGCGAGTGCGGGCGGAGAGCCCGAACGGGTCGCGGATCGTCACCCGCGACGGGGGGAGCTCGTGGTCGCCCCGCACCGCGGTCGTGCGCCACGTGTCGCCGGAGCGCGCCGCCGACGCGGCGGCTCCGGCGGTGCCGAGACCGGGATCGATCGCCACGTCGAGCAGGCGGTCGAGCCCGGCCCGCACGGCCCATCCGGAGCGTCGCACGACGATCTCCACCGGGTCGCCCGCCCGGCAGCGCGGCGGCTGGATGCGCCGGTCGATGCGCATGCCGGCGGCGGCGATCCGGACGATGGCGGCGACCAGCAGCGGCAGCGTGACCAGACCGGCCCCCAGGGTTGCGAGGGCCGGCGTGCCGAAGCCCCGGCTCGCGACGAGGGCGGCGGCCCCGGCGCCGACCAGCCCCAGCGACCGGGTCGGGGCCCCCCTCACAGCGGGACGGGCACCGCGTCGAGGGCGTCCGCCACGACCTCCTCGGCGACGATGGCGCGCGCCCGGGCGTCGGGCGTCAGGATCAGCCGGTGGGCCAGCACGCTGCGCCCGAGCTCGCGGACGTCCTCGGGCAGCGCGTACCCGCGTCCGGCGACGACCGCCCGCGCCTTGGCGGCCCGCAGCAGGGCCAGCCCGGCCCGCGGGCTCGCGCCGAGCTGCACGCGCGCATCGCGCCGGGTGGCGTCGACCAGCCCGACCACGTAGCGCGCCAGCGCGGGATCGACGTGCACCCGGTCGACCACGGCGCGGGCCGCCACCACGCCGCGCTCGTCGGTGACGGCCACGAGGCCGTCGAGCGCGTCGCGCGCCGCGAGGTCGAGCAGCAGGCCGGCCTCGTCGTCGGGCGCGGGGTAGCCGATGGCGACCCTCACGGCGAAACGGTCGAGCTGCGCCTCCGGCAGCGGGAACGTGCCCTCGTACTCCACCGGGTTCTGGGTGGCGATGATCATGAAGGGCAGCGGCAGCACGCGCGTGTCGCCGTCGACCGTCACCTGGCCCTCCTCCATGCACTCGAGCAGGGCCGACTGGGTCTTCGGCGAGGCGCGGTTGATCTCATCGACCAGCACGACGTTGGCGAACACCGGCCCCGGGCGGAAGAGGAACTGCGCCGCGTTCTGATCCCACACCGTCACGCCGGTCACGTCGGCGGGCAGCAGGTCGGCCGTGCACTGCAGCCGCGAGTAGTCGCAGCCGGCGGCCCGGGCGAGGCTCTTCGCGAGCACCGTCTTGCCCACGCCGGGGACGTCCTCGATCATCACGTGCCCGCCCGACAGGAGGGCGATCACGCAGGTCTCGATGGTGGCGCGCGGCGCCCGTACGGCGCGGGCGCAGGCGTCGGCCAACGCGCCCGCGAGGGCGACGGCCGGGTCGAGCTCATCGGCCCGGAGCGGCGGGGTGGCGAGCGAGGAGGACGTGGTGCGAGGGTAATGCATCGCGCCGCGCCTCCGACCCCCTCCGGGGGGCGGCCCTAGGGGGGCGGCAGCAGGGCGGCGGCGGCGGCGAGGATGCGCTCGGCGCAGAGGTCCTTGCTCGCGCGGGGCACCACCTCCTCGCCCGCCGGGCCGATGATCGTGATCGCGTTGTCGTCGGCGCCGAAGCCGATGCCCTCGACCGAGACGTCGTTGTGCACGATGAGGTCGAGGCGCTTGCGCTCGCGCTTTCCCCGCGCCCGCTCGAGCCCCACCGGCCCGTGCTCGGCGGCGAAGCCGACGACGACCTGGCGGTCGCGCCGGCCGGCGAGGTCGGAGAGGATGTCGCTCGTCGGCTCGAGGTCGAGCACCAGGCGGCCCTCGGCGCCCTTGTCGATCTTTCCGTCGCGGGCGGACCGGGGACGGAAGTCGGCCACGGCGGCGGCCATGACGAGCAGGTCGCTGGCGGGGAAGGCCTCGAGGGCCGCGCGGTGCAGGTCGGCGGCGGTGGGCGCCTCGATGTAGCGGATGCCGGGGTCGCGCGGCAGCGCGACGTTGGAGGCCAGCACCGTCACCTCCGCGCCGTGCCGGTGAGCCGCACGCGCGACCGCCCAGCCCATGCGCCCGCTCGACCGGTTGCCGACGAACCGGACCGGATCGATCGGCTCCTGGGTGCCCCCGGCCGTGACCAGCACGCGACGCCCGGCGAGCGTCGAGGCGCCGGCGAGCCGTGCCTCGACCGCGTCGACCACCTGCACGGGGTCGGCGAGCCTCCCCATGCCGACGTCGCCGTCGGCGAGCAGCCCGGAGGTGGGCGCCACCACCTGCACGCCCCGCTCGACGAGCGTCCGCATGTTCGCTGCGGTGGCGGGGTGCGCCCACATGCGGGTGTTCATGGCGGGCGCGATGACGACCGGCTTGTCGAAGGCGAGGTGCACCGAGCCGAGCAGGCCGTCGCCGAGGCCGGCGGCCATGCGCGCGATCGTGTTGGCGGACGCCGGGGCGACCAGCATCAGATCGTGCGCCCGCGCCAGCTCGAGGTGGCCGTAGCCGGGACGGTCCTCGGCCCCGAAGAGATCCACCCCGACCGGTCGGCCCGAGAGCGCGGCGAAGGTGGCCGGGCCGACGAAGCGCTGCGCCGAGCGGGTCATCACCACGGTCACGCCGTGACCGTGGTGCTGCAGGATCCGCATGATGTCGATCGCCTTGTAGGCGGCGATGCCGCCCGAGACCCCGAGCAGGACCTCAGCCATGCGCCTCCCCGGAGAGCGCCCGGCGCAGGACCGCCGCGAGCTCGCGCACGGCGCGCGAGACGTCGTCGTTGAGCACCACGTGGTCGAATTCGTCGCGCGCGTCGAGCTCGTCGCGGCTCGTCCGCATGCGCGCGGCGATCTCCTCGGCCGTGTCGGTGCCGCGGCCGGCGAGGCGCGCCGCGAGCTCCTCCGCCGACGGCGGGCTGATGAACACCGAGACCGCGCCGGGGATCGACTCGTGGACCGCGCGGGCGCCCTGGAGCTCGATCTCGACGATCGGCGAGCGCCCGGCCCCGAGGATGCGCTCGATCTCGGAGCGGAGGGTGCCGTAGCGGTTGCCCGCGTAGGTGACGTGCTCGAGGAAGTCCCCGGCCCCGACGCGCCGCGCGAACTCGTCCGGCGTGAGGAAGTGGTAGTGGTCGCCGTCCCGCTCGCCGGGCCGGATGCGCCGCGTCGTCGCGGAGATCGCGACCTCGAGGGCGAGTTCGGGGAAGCCGGCGAGGACCCCCTCGATGAGCGTCCCCTTCCCCGCGCCCGAGGGCCCGGAGACGATGACCACGCGCGCGCGCGTCGCTAGCGCTGCAGCAGCTCCAGCAGCTCCGTGCGCTGACGGTCGGAGAGCCCCCCGATGGTCTTGCCCTGCGATATGCGGCAGGTGTTGAGGAATCTCGTGGCCTTGACCTTGCCGTATTTCGGGACGGCCATCAGCATGTCAAACACCTTGGCCGTCTGGACGAAGTCGGGCGGCTGGGAGATGACGCTGCCGATGGACGCCCGCCCGCTCTTGAGGTCCTTCTTGAGCTGGGCGCGTCGCGAACGGATCTCGTTGGCGCGTCGCAACGCCTCCATCCGCTGGTCGAGCGAGCGCTCGGGAGCCTGAGTCGCGGACTTGGTGGTTGCCGTCGCCATCGCCGCGCCATTCTAGGTGCCCTGCCAAGGCTCTGGCAAGTTCCATTTTGCAGCCGTTTTACACAGATTCACGCATGTTGCAGGCGAAGTTACGCAGTCGGCGTTCTTACAGAATCTCGCCCTCAGGTAGAGCCTGAGCGTGCCGGCGCCCCCGGCCGGAAGGCGGTGCCGGCGCGCGCCGGGCGGCCGCCGTCCTGGAGCGCGCGGGGAGGGGAACCGGGCCCCGAGGCGATGGCCGCGGCCGCGGCCTCGGCCGCCTCGATGGTGGTGATGCACGGGATCCCGGCGCGCACGGCGGACGCCCGGATCTCGTATCCGTCGGTGCGGGCCCCCTGACCGCCGCGCGGGGTGTTGACGACCATCGCGATCTCGCCGGCCCCGATCAGGTCGAGGGCGTTCGGCGACCCCTCGTCGATCTTGCGCACCGTGCGCACCTCGAGGCCCGCCGCCGTCAGCGCGGCGGCCGTGCCCGCCGTCGCGGCGAGCGACAGTCCCGAGCGGGCGAGCCGCGCGGCGACGGCCACGGCGCGGGGCTTGTCGGCGTCGCGCGCCGACACGAACGCGCCCCCGGTGCTCGGCAGGGCCTGCCCGGCCCCGCGCTGGGCCTTCGCGAACGCCTCGGCGAAGCTGCCGCCGAGGCCCATCACCTCGCCCGTCGCGCGCATCTCGGGCCCGAGCACCGGATCGGCGCCGGGGAACCGCGAGAACGGCAGCACGGCCTCCTTGACGGCCACCTGCCGCGGCGCCGAGGCCGCGGGCAGGTCGAGCTCGCCCAGGCGCGCGCCCAGCATCAGGCGCACGGCGTGGGGCACGAGGGGCACCCCGGTGGCCTTCGAGACGAAGGGCACGGTGCGCGAGGCGCGCGGGTTGGCCTCGATCACGTGGATGCGCCCGTCGCGCACCGCGAACTGCACGTTGAGCAGCCCCACGACGCCGAGGCCCGCGGCCAGCGCCGCCGTCTGCTCCTCGAGCTCGGCCACGAGGCCGGGCCCCGCGGTCTGGGCCGGCAGCACGCACGCCGAGTCGCCCGAGTGGACACCGGCCGCCTCGACGTGCTCCATGACCGCGGCGACCCAGCAGTCGCTGCCGTCGGCGAGCGCGTCCACGTCGAGCTCGACGGCGTTCTCGAGGAAGCGGTCGACCAGCAGGACGCCCTCGGGACGCTCGCGCTCGAGGTAGGCGCGCAGCGCGGCCGGCGAGTCGCAGACCGCCATCGCGCGCCCGCCGAGCACGTACGAGGGGCGCACGAGCACCGGGTAGCCGACCTCGTCGGCCGCCGCGAGCGCCTCGGCCCCGCCGTGCGCGATCGCCCACGGCGGCGCGTCGAGCCCGAGCCTCGAGAGCAGCGCGCCGAAGCGCCCGCGGTCCTCTGCCAGGTCGATGGCGTCCGGCGACGTGCCGAGGATCGGCACGCCGGCCTCGCTCAGGCCGCGGGCGAGGCGCAGCGGCGTCTGGCCGCCGAGCTGGGCGATCACGCCGACCGGCCGCTCGACGGCGCAGATGTCGAGCACCGAGTCGATGGTGACCGGCTCCATGTAGAGCCGGTCGCTGACCCCGTGGTCGGTCGAGACGGTCTCGGGGTTGCAGTTGATCATCACCGCGGCGTGCCCGAGCGCGCGCGCGGTCTCGGCGGCGTGGACGCAGCAGTAGTCGAACTCGATCCCCTGGCCGATCCGGTTGGGCCCGGACCCCAGCACCACGATCGACGGACGGTCGTCGCGGGCCAGCTCGGTCTCGGACTCGAAGGCGGCGTAGTAGTAGGGCGTCAGCGCGGCGAACTCGGCGCCGCAGGTGTCGACGGCGTGGTAGGTCGGGCGCACGCCGAGCGCGCGCCGCCGGTCGCCCACCTCGCGCTCCCCCGCGCCGGTCTCGGCCGCGATGTCGCGGTCGGTGAGCCCGGCGCGACGGGCCCGCCGCAGGGCCGGCCCGTCGAGCTCGCCGAGCGGCGTGCCGGCGATCTCGGCGCCCGCGGCGGCCAGCGCGGCGAGCTCGGCGAGGAACCACGGGTCGATGAGCGTGGCCGCGTGCAGGTCGTCGACGGTCGCGCCGTTGCGCAGCGCCCACAGCAGCACGTCGTAGCGGTCGGCGGAGGGGGTGCGCAGGCGGGCGATGGCCTCGTCGAGACCGGCGGGCGTGACCGAGCGCACGTCGAGCTCGCGCCCGGCCATCGCCTTGCCGAACGCCTCGCCGAACGTGCGGCCGAGGGCGAGCACCTCGCCGACGCTCTTCATGTGCGTGGTCAGCTCGGTCGATGCGCCCGGCACCTTCTCGAAGGCGAAGCGCGGCACCTTGACGGCGACGTAGTCGAGGGTCGGCTCGAAGCTGGCCGGCGTGACGCCGGTGATCTCGTTGGGCAGCTCGTCGAGCGTGTACCCCACCGCCAGCCGGGCGGCGATCTTGGCGATCGGGAAGCCGGTGGCCTTCGACGCCAGCGCCGAGCTGCGCGAGACGCGCGGGTTCATCTCGATCACCACGACCTCGCCGGTCGCCCGGTCGAGCGCGAACTGCACGTTGGCGCCCCCGGTGGCCACGCCGACCGCCCGGATCACGGTGATCGCGGCGTCGCGCAGGCCCTGCAGCTCCCCGTCGGTGAGGGTCATGGTCGGCGCGACGGTCACGGAGTCGCCGGTGTGCACGCCCATCGGGTCGATGTTCTCGATGGCGCAGACGATGATCGCGTTGTCGGCGCTGTCGCGGACGACCTCGAGCTCGATCTCGGCCCAGCCGATCAGCGAGCGATCGACGAGCACCTGGCCGATGGGACTGGCGGCGAGCGCGCCGGCGAGCATCCGCGCGAGCTCGTCCATCGAGTGCGCGACGCCGCCGCCCTCGCCGCCGAGGGTGTAGGCGGGCCGCAGGATGACCGGCAGGCCCAGCTCGCGGCCGGCCGCGAGGCCGTCCTCGAGGTCGGAGACGACGCGGTTCTCGGGCACCGCGAGGCCGGCCGCCGTCATCGTGTCGCGGAAGACCTCGCGGTCCTCCGCGCGACGGATGGCCGCGACGTCGGCGCCGATCAGCTCGACCCCGTGCCGCTCGAGCACGCCGGCGGCCGCCAGCTCCATCGCCAGGTTGAGGGCGGTCTGGCCGCCGAGGGTGGGCAGCAGGGCGTCCGGGCGCTCCAGCGCGATGACGGCCTCGACCGTCTCGATGTCGAGCGGCTCGACGTAGGTGCGGTCGGCGACCGAGGGGTCGGTCATGATCGTGGCCGGGTTCGAGTTGACGAGCACCACGCGGTAGCCCTCGGCGCGCAGCGCGCGGGCGCCCTGGGTCCCCGAGTAGTCGAACTCGCCGGCCTGGCCGATGACGATCGGTCCGCTGCCGAGGATGAGGATCGTGTGCAGGTCGTCGCGGCGGGGCACTAGCGGGCACCGCCGATCGCGGTGACGAACTCGCGGAACATGTAGCGGGCGTCCCGCGGCCCGGGCCGCGCCTCGGGGTGGTACTGCACCGACCAGGCCCGCAGCTCGGGGGCGGCGATGCCCTCGACCGAACCGTCGAACAGGCTCGTGCGGGTGACCTCGACGGCATCGGGGAGGTCGTCGGCCACCACCGCGTAGCCGTGGTTCTGCACCGTGATCTCGACGCGGCCGTCGTCGCTGCGGCGCACGGGGTGGTTGGCGCCGCGGTGCCCGAAGGCCAGCTTCTCGGTGCGCAGCCCCAGGGCGTGGGCGAGCATCTGGTGGCCGAGGCAGATGCCGAACACGGGCACCTGGCCGAGCAGCCCCCGCACCGTCTCGATGACCGGCGTCACCGCGGCCGGGTCGCCGGGCCCGTTGGAGACGAACACGCCGTCCGGGCCGCGCGCCAGCACCTCGTCGGCACCGGTCCCGGCCGGCACCACGTCGAGGCGGCAGCCGGCGGCGACCAGGCCGGCGGCGATGCTCTCCTTCATGCCGCAGTCGATGGCGACCACCCGGGGGCCGTCCTCGCCCCGAGTGTGGGGGGCGGCGGCCGCGGCGGACGCCAGATCGCGCCCGTCGAGGACGGGGTGCGCCCGCACCCGCGCCAGCAGCTCCTCGGCGCCCAGCTCGGTGCTGATGCCCCCGCGCATCGCGCCGCGATCGCGCAGATGGCGCACGAGGCGGCGCGTGTCGCAGTCGTCGACCGCCACGACGCCCCGGGCGCGCAGCCATGCGCACCAGCCCTCGGACCCCGCGGCGCCCGGCCCATCGCCGGCGCGGGCCATGATGACGCCCTCGGTCCACGGCCGCGCGCTCTCGTCGTGCCCGGGCCCGGCGCCGTAGTTGCCGATCATGGGCGCGGTGAAGCAGAGGATCTGGCCCATGTAGGAGGGGTCGGTGACGGCCTCCTGGTAGCCGGTCATGCCGGTCGTGAAGACCATCTCCCCGAGCGCCGTGCCCGGCGCGGCCACGCCGCGCGCCTCGAGCACGAGGCCGTCCTCGAGCACGACGAGCGCGGCCGTCACCGCACCAGCTTCGAGATCGCCTTGAACTCGGGGGAGCCGGCCACCTCGAGCATCTCGAAGAGGGCCATCTCCGAGCTCGTGACGTGTGCGCCGGCCGCCGCCATGCGCTCGAGCGCGAGGGCCTTGTTCGCCGGCGCCCGCGACGAGGTGGCGTCGGCGGCCACGTGCACCTCGTAGCCGCGGTCCAGCAGGTCGAGGACGGTCTGGTTGACGCAGACGTGCGCCTCGATGCCGGCCACCACCCACGCCGTGCACCCGGCCGCCGCGAGCGCCGCGTCGAAGGCGTCGACCCCGCACGCCGAGAAGCGCAGCTTCTCGACCGGCTCGACCCCCTCGGGCAGCCGCCCGGCGACCTCGCCGACCGTCGAGCCGAGCCCCTTCGGGTACTGCTCGCTCACGAGCACCGGGCGGCCCAGCACCCCGAAGCCCTCCGCGAGCAGGCCGCAGGCGGCGACCGTCGCGTCGAAGGCGTCGATCACCGGCCGGAAGCCCTCCTGCACGTCGACCACCACCAGCCCCACCGCCTCCCGGCGCAGCAGCGCCGGGTGCCTCCGCACGCCTACATCCGCCATGCGACCCTCCCTCCCGCGATCGTGAGCGCCACGCGGCCGGCGAGCTCCTCGCCGAGCCACGCCGAGTTGCGCGACTTGCTCCGGAACCCCCCCTGCCCGACCACCACCGTCGCCTCGGGGTCGACCAGGGCCACGTCGGCCACCGCCCCGTCGGCGAGCGTGGGCGCCGGCAGGCCCAGCACGGCCGCCGCGTCGGTGCTCATGCGCCGCGCGAGCGTCGCCAGGTCCACGTGCCCCGGACGCACCAGCGCCGTGTTGCAGACGGCGAAGGCCGTCTCGAGGCCGGTGATGCCGAAGGGGGCCTCCTCGAAGGGCACCTCCTTCTCGTCGGCGTCGTGGGGGGCGTGGTCGGTCGCCACGCAGTCGAGCGTGCCGTCGACCAGCGCGGCGATCAGCGACCGGCGGTCCGACTCCTCGCGCAGGGGCGGGTTCATCTTGTGCCGGCTCGCGTCGAGCGACATGACCGCCTCGTCGGTGAGCGCCAGGTGGTGCGGGGTCACCTCGCCGGTGATCCGCACCCCGCGCGCCTTCGCGCGGCGGATCTCCTCGACCGTCTCGGCCGCCGAGACGTGGCAGATGTGGATCCAGCCGCCCTCGTACTCGGCGAGGGCGGCGTCGCGGGCGACGGCGACGCTCTCGGAGATGGAGGGGATGCCCTCCAGGCCGAGGCGGCTCGCGACCGCGCCCTCGTGCGCGACCCCGCGGCCCGACAGCCGCACGTCCTCCTCGTGCAGCACGAGGGGGACGCCGGTGATCTGCTGGTACTGCAGCGCGCGGCGCATCACCCGGGCGTCGGAGACGGGATGGCCGTCGTCGCTGAAGCCCACCGCGCCGAGGCCCGCCAGCTCGACCTGCTCGGTCAGCTCCCGGCCCTCCTGCCCCACCGTGATGGCCGCCAGGAAGCCGACCCGGATCACCGCCTCCTGCTCGCCGCGCTCGAGCAGCGCGCCGAGCACCGCCGCGGTGTCGACCACGGGGGTGGTGTTGGGCATGGCCACGATGGTCACGAACCCGCCGGCGGCCGCCGCGAGGCTGCCCGTGGCGATGTCCTCCAGGTCCTCGCGACCGGGCGTGCGCAGGTGCACGTGGGGGTTGACGAACCCGGGCAGGGCGACCATCCCCGTGCCGTCCACGACCTCCAGGCCGTCCGGGTCGCCGCCGATGACGCCGTCGCGCACGACCAGGTCGCGCACCTCGTCGATGCCCGCGGCGGGGTCGAGCACGCGCGCGCCGCGGATGACCAGCGAGGCACCGGGGCCCGGCTTCTGCACCAGCCGGACGCTCACGAGACCGCCACGGCGCCGAGCGGCACGTCGGCGGGCTCCGAGCTGCCCCCGGGCCCGGCCAGCACGTCGTAGAGCACCGCCATCCTCACCACCATCCCGTTCGCGGCCTGTCGTTCGATGAGCGTCGCGGGGTCGTCCGCCAGATCCCCCGAGATCTCGACGCCGCGGTTGATCGGCCCGGCGTGCATCACGCGCTGGCCGGGACGCAGGCGCCCGTGGTTGATGCCGTAGGTCATCGCGTACTCGCGCAGCGAGGGGACGAAGCCGCCCGGGCCCATCCGCTCGAGCTGCATACGCAGCACGTAGACCACGTCGGCGTCTGCCACGTCGCGCACGTCGGTCGATGTGCTCACACCGAGTGCCGCCTCGGCGTCGCGGGGCAGCAGGGTGGGCGGGGCGATCAGCGTCACGCGCGCGCCCATCATCTGGAAGCCGCGGATGCCCGAGCGCGCCACCCGCGAGTGGGCGATGTCGCCGACGAAGGCGACGTGCAGGCCGTCGAGCGGCCCGACCTCGCGCTCGATCGTGTAGAGGTCGAGCAGCGTCTGGGTCGGGTGCTCGTGCTTGCCGTCACCGGCGTTGATCACCGCGGCGTCGGTGTACCGCGCCGCCATCCGGCAGGCGCCGACCGACGCGTGGCGGATCACCAGCACGTCGGGCGCGTAGGAGTTGAGGGTGATGACCGTGTCCTTGAGGGTCTCCCCCTTCTCCACGCTCGAGCCCGAGCCCTTGACGTTGACCACGTCGGCCGAGAGGCGCTTGCCCGCCAGCTCGAACGAGGTGGACGTACGCGTGGACGCCTCGAAGAACATGTTGATGACGGTGCGGCCGCGCAGGGTCGGCACCTTCTTGATGTCGCGCTTCATGACCTCGGCGAAGCGGTTGCCCACGCGCAGGATGCGCGCGATCTCCGCCCGGTCGAGATCCCCGATCGTCAGCAGCGAGCGCCGCGTCATCGGCTCACCCCTCCCTCGTTCTCGAGGACGACCTCGTCGCGACCGTCGATCTCGGCGAGGCGCACGCTGATCCGCTCCGAGCGCGCGGTCGGCAGGTTCTTGCCCACGTAGTCGGGGCGGATCGGCAGCTCGCGGTGACCGCGGTCCACCAGCACCGCGAGCTGCACCATGGGCGGTCGGCCGTAGTCGAAGATCGCGTCGATCGCCGCCCGGATCGTGCGCCCGGTGAAGAGCACGTCGTCGACCAGGATGACGGCGCGCTCGGAGACGTCGAAGTCGAGGATCGTGTCGCCGACGACCGGGAGCGCGCCGCGCCGGGCGTCCAGCCCGACGTCGTCGCGGTAGAGCGCGATGTCCACGGTGCCCGTCGCCGGCGGCGTGCCGGCGAACTGGCCGATGAGGTCCGCCAGCCGTGCCGCCAGGGGCACGCCGCGGGTGTGGATGCCGACCAGGGCCAGCCGCGAGGGCGCCCCGTGCCGCTCCACGATCTCGTGGGCGATGCGGGCGAGCGTGCGGCGGACCTGGTCGTCGTCGACCAGGACCTTGTCTGCCATGGCTAGGTCCGCGCGGTGGTGCGGGCGCGGGCGCTGCAGTGGCTCATCGTCGCTCCTTCTCGGCCTCTCGGGACCGGGTTAAAGGCCAACCGCGAGGACCGTATCAGAGGGGCCCGACAGCCCGTCGCACCCCGAGACCCGTCGCCTCATTCCGCGTCGTCCCACCCGGCGTCGTCGGCGTCGTCGGCGTCGGGCACCCCCGCGGGCTCGTCGCGTCGCATCGGCGCCGGGTGCACGATCGGCGGCCCCCGCTCGGGCAGCGGCACCTCGACCCGGTCGAAGTCACGGGGCACGACGACGCGCTCGAAGACCGCGGTGGCCTCGGCGCGCACGTCCCGGGGGGCGAAGCGGGCCGACAGGTGGGTGAGCGCCAGCAGCCCGACGTCGGCCTCGCGGCCGATCTCGGCCGCCTCGCCGGCGGTCGAGTGGCGCGTCTCGCGGGCGCGGGCGCGGTCCTCGTCGAGGAAGGTGGCCTCGTGCACGAGCAACGACGCGCCGCGGGCGGCCTCGCGCGTCGCGTCGCAGGGTCCGGTGTCGCCGCTCAGCACCACCGCGCGGCCCGGGCGCGGCGCGCCCATCACCTCGGCGGGCCGCACGAGGCGGCCGTCGGGCGTGGTCACCTCCCCGCCGCGCTGGAGCACGCCGAACTCGGGCCCCTCGGGGACGCCGAGCGCACGGGCGGCCGCGATGTCGAACGCGCCGGGGCGGTCCTCCTCGGCCAGCACGTAGCCGATCGACGACACCGAGTGCGCGGTCGGGAAGGCGCCGATGTGGAATCCGTCGCCCGCCCAGGCGGTCTCGGCGCCGTCCGCGCCGACCTCCTCCATGTCGACGGGGAACGGCAGGCGGCCGATGATCGGCGCCAGCCGCTCCATGGTGCGCACCATGCCGGGGGGGCCGATCACCAGCAGCGCGCGCTCGCGGCCGCGCAGCCCGAACGTCTTGAGCATGCCCGGCAGACCCAGGTAGTGGTCGCCGTGCATGTGGGTCAGGAGGATCAGGTCGAGGTCGGCCAGGCCGAGGCCCGAGCGCAGCAGCTGGCGCTGGGTGCCCTCGCCGCAGTCGACCAACCAGCGCTCGCCGCCGCGGGCGATGAGGGTGGCCGCCGTGCCGCGGGCCGCGGTGGGGACCGATGCCGCCGTGCCGACGAACGTGACGAAGAGGTCCACCGGGCGATCCTAGTGACCGTGCCCGCGACCCCCCGGCCGGGACATCCTCAGCCGCGCACGAGCGCGGGGTCGAGCGGCCCCTCGGGGGCGTCCACGCACCAGAACGCGACCCGCGGTGGCGCTCCCGGCCGCAGCTCCAGCTCGGCCATGGAGTGACGGGGTGCGCGGCGGCGATCGGTCGGGCTGCCGGGGTTGAGGATGAAGAAGCCGTCCGGCGCGGTCTGGTGCAGCGGGATGTGCGAGTGGCCGAACACCACGCCCGCCGCCCCCGGGAACCGGCGTCGCATGCGCTCGAGGCGACCGGCCTCGGGCCCCGCGTCGTGCACCACCCCGATGCGCAGGCCTGCCGCCTCCATCTCGGCGGCGGGCGGCAGCGCCGCGCGCACCTCGCGCTCCTCCACGTTGCCGTGCACGGCGACCAGCGGCGGCCCGAGGGAGCGCACGACGGCGAGGGTGCCGGCGTCGGACCAGTCGCCCGCGTGCACGATCGCGTCCGCCGCGCGCAGCCGCGCGAGGCACCCCGGCGGCAGCGCGCCGCGGCGCGGCAGGTGGGTGTCGGAGATCACCGCGATGCGCACGCGCCGATGATGCCCGACCCGTCCCCGGGCGAGTCAGCCGGGGCGGCGTCCCGACGCGACGATCGTCTCGCCCGGGAACTCGAGGCCGTCGCCCGCGGCGTACGGGACGGCCGCCGCCAGGGCACGGTCGCGCAGGCGCGCGACCCCCGCGGGCGGCAGGCCGGCGATGATCCCGGAGAGCGGCCCGGCGAGGGCGGTCGTGCGGTCCCACCACTCCGCGGGGGACGTCGCGCGCAGGGGCACCGGCCGCGCATCGACGCGGACGTCCGCGACCCCGGCGTCGGACAGCAGGCGGGCGAGCGCCGGCGCGTCCGAGAGCGCGAACGGGCCGGGCACGCCGGGCGGCGGGACCGGCCGGCCGAGCTCGGCGGCCACGGCGTCGAACACGATGCCCAGCCACGGGTTGCGCCCTCGCGATCCCCAGACGGCCACGGCCATGCGCCCGCCGGGCCGCAGGACGCGCAGCATCTCGCGCACGGCCCGGGCCGGGTCGGGCACGAACATGAGGCCCTCGCGGCAGAGCGCCACGTCGTACGCGCCCTCGGGGTCGGCGATCGCCTCGAGGTCGCGGACCGCCGCCGCGACCTGCCCGAGACCGGCCGCCGCCGCGCGCCCGGCCGCGACCGCGACCATCGCCGGCGCGACGTCCGACAGCAGCACCCGTCCGGCCGGCCCCACCCGGTGGGCCGCGGCGATGCCCGCCCCGCCCGGCCCGCACGCGAGGTCGATGACGTGCTCCCCGGGTGCCGGGGCGGTGCGCGCGAGCATCTCCCCGGTCACGGCCGCGGCGCGGGCGTCCGCGTAGTCGGCGTGGTCACCCCAGCCGGCCGCGACGGCGTCCCACATCCCGTGCAGGTGCGCGCGCGCCGGGTCCCGCGTCTGCGTGGCCGCCGTGCGTGTGGTCATGACGCCCCCATTCGAGTGCATTGTGGGTGTATCGAATACTGTGCCAGACTACTCGAATGCCCGCGGAGCCTGTCAACCCCCGTCGCCGTTACGACTCCCCGCGCCGGCGCGCACAGGCGGCCGCGACCCGGCGCGAGATACTCATCGCGGCGGAGCGGCTGTTCGCCGCGCACGGCTTCACGGCGACGACCATGGCGGCGATCGCCGCCGAGGCCGGGGTCGCCCTCAAGACCGTCTACGTCGCCTTCACGGGCAAGAGCGGCGTGCTGCGGGCGCTCTGGCACCTGCGCCTGCGGGGCGACGACGAGGACACGCCGATGGGCGGGCGCCCGTGGTACGTCTCCGTGCTCGAGGAGCCCGACCCCGGGCGTCAGCTGATCGTCATGGCGGGGGTCTCGCGCGAGGTCAAGGAGCGCGCCGGCACGCTGATGGAGGTCATCCGCTCGGCCGCGGCCGCCGAACCGGACGCGGCGGCGCTGTGGCAGCGGATCGGCAGCGAGTTCCACGAGCTGCTCGGGGGACTCGCCGGATCGCTCGACGAGGGGGGCGCGCTCGCGCCCGGCCTCGACCGCGAGACCGCCACGGACCTCATCTGGACGCTCACCCACCCCGACGTCTGGCAGCTGCTCGTCGTCGGCCGGGGATGGACGGCCGCGCGCTACGAGGCCTGGCTCGTCGGTGCCCTGCACCGCGAGGTGCTCGGGCGCCCGCCGGCCGCGCCGGTATCGTCCCGGTGATGGACGTCACCCGCGAGAGGGCCTGGGCCACCTTGACCCGGTACACGACGAACGAGTCGCTGCTGCGACACGCCCTCGCCGTCGAGGCGTCGGTGCGCTGGTACGCCCGCGCCGGGGGCGAGGACGAGGAGTTCTGGGGCTGCACCGCCCTGCTCCACGACTTCGACTACGAGATGCACCCGACCCTGGAGGAGCACCCGCAGGACGGCGCGCCGATCCTGCGCGAGGAGGGATACCCCGAGGAGCTCGTGCGGGCGGTGCTCTCCCACGCCGAGCACCTCGGGATGAGCCGCGACACGCCCCTCGAGAGGACGCTCTTCGCCTGCGACGAGATCTCGGGCTTCGTGCACGCCTGCGGCCTCGTGCGCCCCACCGGCCTCGAGGGGCTCACCCCGAAGTCGGTCCGCAAGAAGCTCAAGCAGCCGTCGTTCGCCGCCGGCGTCCACCGCGACGAGGTGCTCGCGGGCGCCGAGCTGCTCGGCCTCGAGCTCGACGCCCACATCGCCAACGTCGTGGCCGCCCTCCAGCCGATCGCCGGCGAGCTCGGCCTGCCCACGGACGGCGCCTCCGCCTGAGCCCGCCCGGCCGGCGGTGCCCTATGCTGTCCCCCGAGCGCGCGTAGCTCAGTGGATAGAGCGCTGGCCTCCGGAGCCAGAGGTCGCAGGTTCGAATCCTGCCGCGCGCGCTTTGCTCTCCCGATGAGGACGCTCCACCGTCTCCGGGAGGGCCCGGGCCGCGTCGAGGACAGCGCGCGTGGAACCACACCGGGCCACTGGAGTCGGAGGGTCCGCACACCGTGAGGTCCGCGGACGGACGCCGCGCCGATGGACACCGCCCGACGAGGAGCCGGCCCGGCGCTCGTGGCCACCGTGACCGTGGGTGATCCCGGTCGTTCTGGAGCGTCGCCGATCGACGTGCGTCGAGCCGGTTCTCTCAGGCGGCGACGTCGATGAGCCGGGTTGCCATCCAGGCCAGTCCGACCACCGCTGAAACGGCCGCGATCGGTACCCGGACCCAGGCCATTCGATCGACCAGGCACTTCGACGCGAGCCAGAGCGCCGCGACGATCGTCAACACGACCGCGGTCTGGGCGACGTCGATCCCGATGTTGAATGCGGCAAGCGCCGGAACCCTCTGCGAGGTGACGAGGCCGAGGCCGGCGAGGCTGGACGCGAAACCGAGCCCGTGGACCAGACCGATCGACCCGGCGAGCCAGGGCCGCACTCCGTCGGTCCGGCCACCCACCACCAACACGGCGGCCGCGACGATCGACAAGGCGATCGCCGGCTCCACCAGACGTGCCGGGACCGAGATCACGTCGAAGTACGCGAGGCACAGGCTGGTGGCGTGGCCGACGGTGAAGGCGGTGACGAGCGTGACCGTCCGCCACGCCGTCGAGGTGGTGACCGTCGTTCCCGCAACCGCCAGGGTCAGCACCAGCAGGAACAGCAGGTGATCGGGACCGAACCGGATGTGGTCGATGCCGAGGGCGAAGAACGAGGTCATGCTGGCCCACGTGCCGAGTGTGAAGGCGACCGTCCGGTCATCGCTCAGCCGAGCGGCCACGACCCCGCCGGGATGCGACAGCACGACGTCCGGCGTGGGCGAGTCGAAGGCCCACTCGAGCGCCACGGTCCCGACGTCGCCGTCGTGAGGGCCGGTGACGAACGCGAGCGCGACGTTCTCGGATCCCGAAGCCTCGCTCCCGATCCGGCTGAGGCCGGGGACGCCGGCGCCGGCGATCCGGAGGTCCTCGCCGTCGGCGCTCAGCACGACGTTGCTGCGCACCGTGTTGACGATCGTCGAGGACACCGCTGCCTCCTGGGCGCGGAGCTCGTCGGCGTCGAGGAGGCCATCGCCCGAGGTGTCGGCGTAGCCGATCTCCGCGAAGGGAACCGACGCGGCGACGACGATCCGCTCCTCGTCCAGTTCGAGTAGGACGCTCTGGCTCGTCGAGTCGTGGGCCGAGGCCGGGGTCGCCCCCGCCACGCAGGCGATCAGCACCGCCAGCATCACCACGAGGGACCGCCGCGCCAGCGCTGCGCCGGATCCGCTCGTCATCTCAGCCACCGGGGGGGCCACCACCGCCACCGCCCTCCCCGTCGGGCAGTGCCACGGCGCTGTTGTCGGGGCTGGTCAGCTTGGAGTCGGCAGCGGCACCGACGCGACAGGCCGGCAGGTTCGGGGAGTCGTAGGTGAGGTGGTAGTGGTAGCGCTCACCGAACTCCTCGGTGTCGGAGACGTGACCCGAGCACGCGTCGAGATCCGACGGAACCGCCCCGTCCTCCTCGGGGCCGTAGATGCCGTAGCCGTCGAACGCGAACCCGACGAGGGTCTCGGGGTCCTGCTCGACCCCGCAGGTGACCTCCGCGCCGGCGGCGTCGAGGTTCGTCTGGATCGACTCGGCTCCGAAGTGCCAGTGGTAGTAGCCCGACGGATCGATGTGACCGCCACACGCGTCGAGTGCCGGGAGCCCGCCCCGGTCGGCGACCGACGGTGCGTCCCCGAAGATCGTCACCCCGTCGAGCGCCAGGCCGACCTGGGCGATCGTCGACAGATCGGTCGGGTCCTCCAGGAGCTCGGGTGTCGTCGGGAGGAGCACCCGGAGGTGGAACGACCCGTCCGGACTCGCCTCGAGGCACGAGTTGGCGGTGCCGGACGAGTCCGCCGCGCCGGCCGCGGGGTCGGTGATCGAGATCGTGCCGTCGGCGTTGACGAACTCGTAGCCCTGCGACTCCATCAGCGCCCAGAAGTCGTCGTCGAGCGCGTACAGGCCGGGCTCGTCGCCGTCCCAGACCCAGATCCCGCCCACCTCGTCGACCGTCTCCGGGCAGTAGGGCCCGTCGGTGTCGACGGTGGACGCCAGGCTCGCGACCTCCAGCTGGTGGCAGGTCGTCTCGGTGCCGTTCTCGAGCGTGCAGTCGACCACGCTCGGGTCGGAGGTGAGCGCGGCGTCGGCGAACAGCGACGAGATGTCGCTGCTCCCGTCCCCGCCCGAGGACCCCTCGCCGGTCGTCTGGGCCGTGGTGGATGCCTGCTCCCCCGAGCTGTCGCTCGATGATCCGCACGCGGCGGCGACCAGCGCGAGCGCGCCGAGCGTCACGAGCGCGACGAGCGTCAGGAGCGTTCTCGAGGCGGGTCGGGCGGAAGAGGACACGTGTGCTCCTCGAGATGGTCGCGACGGGCGTGGGGCGCGCAACCGGTCGTCGTGATGACGGACCCGGGATCAGCCCGGCGGGCCACCGCCGGGCGGTCCGCCCGCTCCGGCGCCGGCATCGGTGCCGGCCACGGTCTGACCCACCAGGCACTGCACGACCTGGTTCTCCGCCGCGTCGTTGGCGTGGTAGTGGTAGCCGTCGGCCGCGGTCGTGTGGCCGTTGCACTCGTCCAGGTCCGCCGGCTCCTCGCCGGCCTCGAACGGGCTGTGCAACGCGTAGCCGTCCAATGCGTAGCCGAAGATCGGGGTGTCACCCTCGGCGGCCTCGCCGACCTCCGAGCAGCCGACCGCGCCGTGCATGTGGTAGCCCTCGGTCGGGTTGTAGTGGCCGCCGCAGTCGTCGAACGCCGCGATCGTGTAGGCGCCGAGGATCGCGTCCACCGGAGCGGACGCCGCGATGACGACACCGTCGAGCGAGACCCCCTGGTTGCCCCGGGGCACGGCGCCGGCGTCCGCCGCCACGGGAGTCACGGGGATCAGCACCTCGGTCGTGATCGGCTCGCCGTCCTCGAGCCATTCGAGTCGCCCTTCGACGCAGTGGTTCTCGAGGGCGGGATCGACGTCGGGTCGCGCGGCGGCCGCGAACTCCTCGGCGGTCTCGGTGACCAGGACGTCGCCCTCGTCGTCGTACATGCGCCAGTTGTCATCGCCGTAGGTCGTGGCCAGGTTCTCGATGAACTCGCCGCTGAGGTCGTACACCGACTCACCGTCGAACCAGATGCCCCCGGCGTCCGCGCCGTCGGTGATCGTGGCGGGGCAGAACGGACCGGTGTCACGGTCGGCCGGGTAGCCGGCGACGGTGATGCGGTAGCAGGTGGTCTGCTCGCCACCGCTGAGGGTGCAGTCCTCCGTCGTCACTTCCTCGGCGAGCGCGCCCTCGAGGAAGCTCCCCACATCCAGACCACCCGATGTCGTCGACGCGTCGTGGGCGACTCGATCGTCGAGCCGGTGCCGACCGTGTCGGCGGAATCCGGATCGGACGACCCGCACGCCGCGAGCACGAGCAGCGCGGCCGCCGACACCACGAGTGACAGGGCGCGCGGAGCAGAGAACATCGAGACCTCCTGGACTGGCGGACCGAGGTGGGCCGCTGGGTTGCACCCTGACCGACGCACCTGTGCTTTGCCTGTGGGAGCGGGTACAGGATTCTCACGGCTTCACCGCGCCATCCGAGATCGGCCCGACGGAGACGCGCATGAGAACGGAATTGTCGACCTCCAGGTCGGAGCCCCAGATCAGCGCGGCACGGCTGTCCCAGGCGATCTCCTCGTAGCCGTCCTTGGGGCTCACCTCCTGCGCGGTCCACTCGGTGGCGGCGTCCCAGCCGGTGTCGTCGAAGTCGGCCTCGGCCCAGCCGGAGGGCGTGTCGATGCTCTCGTGCTCACAGGTGGCGTCGGGATCGGGATCGTCGGCGCAATCGGTGTTGAGCGGCGCCCGCTGCACCACCAGCACCGACCAGTCGGAACCCGTCGTGGCCACCACCTCACCGGTGGAGGTGTCGGTGACCTGTGCGATCAGGCCGCCATCGCCCATCTGCTGGTTCGGCAGACCGATGTACTCGATGCCGGAGTCGGTCTCTTTGAAGTCCTCGGCCTCGATCGCGATCGTGAACGGGTACGTCGCCTCGAAGGTGAACGTCTCGGCGTTGAACGAACGCTCGGTGCTGATCGGGACCGAGTCCTCGCCGATGAGCTCGCCGTCGACGGAGACGGCCATCCAGTTGTCGGCCCACACATCGACCCTGAACGTCGACCGGGTCGCCGGGTCGGCGGCCTCGGACGACGTCGTCTCGCCGGCCGGGACCGGATCGACGCCGGACCCGTCGGCCTCCGGCGAGGTGCCGCAGCCGGCGGCCAGCCCGGAGAGGGCGGCCAGCCCGGAGAGGGCGACCACGAGGAGGAGGACGAGGAGAACGGCCCGTGGGGCGCTCGCGCGGGCGCGGCGCCTCACGAGGCCTGCCGGTCCGGCGCGCCGTGGCGGCCGCGTCGACCGACTCGCCGGCCCTCATCCCTGGACCGCTCCGCAGGTGGCAGGGCCTCCCCCTGGTCGGACTCCGGCTGCGTCGTCTCGGCCGTGGCCTCATCGGCGGCCTCATCGGTGGCGTCGGCCAGGGCGGACGGCGTGAAGAACATGTTCGCCTGGAGCGTGGACGGATCCACGTCGGTGTTGTCGGCGATCACCTCGGTGAGGGTGCGCTGGTAGTCGATGCCGTAGCTCGTGGCGATGTCGTCGAGCACCGGGTCGTTCGCGTAGAAGAACCGGTCGCCGTCGCGCAGCGCCTGGAACTGGTCCGTCCACATGGCGAGCTGGAGCTCTCCGAACTCGGTGCCGGCGACGTGGGGCTCGGAGACCATGCCGGTGAACGCATCGACGGCGTCCGTGTCGCCGAAGATCGCCTTGAGCCGCGCCGCGGTCGTCGTGCGACGCGTCGCCGACACCGTGGTGGTGTCCGCGGCGTCGCTTCCCGGCTCGAGCACGTTCCCGTCGCCGTCGCGCAGCTCGGTGAAGTCCAGGATGTCGGGGTCGTCGATCGGGTTCGCGGCATCGATCTGCGGATCGTCGGGGAACTCCTCGGTGGCCTCACCGGTCAGCTCGGCGAACGACTCGACCCGGGAGAGCCCGAGCGCCTCGCGCAGATCGTTGTAGCCGGGCATGCCGTGATCCGCGCCGCGCATCACGTCGAGCGCTCCCAGGTCGTTGACGCCGGTGAAGCACCCCGCGATGGCGGTGCCGTCGAGACAGCTCGACGGGTCCTCCACGTCGGGCCCGGGAACCTGGAACAGCACGCTCCGGAGCTGGTTGTCGATCATCTCGTCGTTCGCGTACGCCGCCTCGGACCCGAGCCCGGCGAGCAGGTTGCCGAGCCCGATCCGCTCCAGCAGCGCGGGGTTGCCGAACGCGACGTTCAGCGGCAGCGCCACCTCCGCGACGTCACCGACGACGTCCACCTCGACACCCTGTGCCTCGAGAGCCTCCCGCACCTCGTCGCTCAGCTCCGACAGCGCGATCTCCGCCTCGAACTCACCGTGGATCTGCGAGTGCGCCCGGTAGCCGACCGTGGCGAACTCGTTGGTGATCGACGGATCGACCGTCGCGTCGTAGCCCTCGTACGCGGGCAGCTCCACGCCCATCGACGGGAGGAACTCGTTGTAGGTGATGTACTGCTGCAGCGCGGACACCACCCGGCGGGCGATCTCGAACTTGGTCTGCTCGTCCATGTCGTCGGGCAACGACTCGACGATGCGGTTGTGCTCGCGCAGGAACAGCGTCTGCACCGCGGTGAGGCCCAGGTTCTCGTTCGCCCGGACGTCGCCGGCGATCACCGCCGCGGAGGGGTCGGCGAACAGCCGGCCCATCAGATCCATCGCAGGCGCGTCGTCGTCGGGGCGGGCCGCGGCGGTCGGCAGGTAGCCGTCGACGTCGAGGAGCGTCGCGTCGTTGTTGGTCGGATCGCCGTCGACCGGCCCGGCGCGCAACCAGTCCAGCCGCTCGTCCGAGCCGCCGTACACGGCCCACGCGTCGATGAACGAGCTGATCGTGTTCACCTGTTCGCGAGCCGAGTCGGCTCCGGTGCCGTCGGCGGCCGCGGACCGCGTCGAGGTGATGGGGCCGAGGTCGTTCGTGAACTCCTCCAGCGGGTCCGCGTCGTCGAACGCGATCTGCACCTCGTCGTCGCTGCCCTCGCGCAGGCCGATGGTGTGGTCGAGGAACTGACCCCACACGAAGCTCCAGTGGGTGACGCCGTTCTCGGAGAAGATGTTCTGGTTCGAGTCGTTGAAGATCCGGTTGCTCAGGTACCGCTCCGGCGGAGCCTCGACCGGCTCGCCGAGGCCGTCGGCGTAGTTCGCCGCCGCCAGGCGCGTGTAGGCGGTGCCCGCCTGACCCAGGCCGCTCGAGGTCGGGTTGTTGCCCGACCCGTCGAGGGTCCGGCCGTCGGCGAGCGCACCCGCCAGGTCGTCCCCGAACGGTGCGCAGGCGATCGTGCCGCCACCGACCGCGACGGTGGCGACGATCGTGGCGACGGCGCGACGGAGGCGGCGGCTCGTGCGGGCCCGGCGGTCGAGACGGGGTGGGTCGGTCATGGACCCACCATCGCCGGCGCACCTGCGACGCGGATCGGACGCGGCTGGGAGTTCGAGAGGAGTTGCGCCGACTCGCAGACGAGCCGACCGCATGGGCCGCGGCGGCGTCGTCCCCATGGTCCTGGGTCAGCACGCCGGATCGGCGAGCGGAGGATCTGCCCCCCGGGCCGGTGGCCCCCGATGCGCGGCCCGCGCCTAGACCATCTCCGCCATCGCGATGATGTCGTCGCGCGAGACCCTCCCGACCAGGTCGGGGTGCTGGGCGCGCAGGTGCGACTCGACGCGGGCGACCAGGTCGTCGTCGGTCTCGGCGCGCACGACCTCGCCGCACTCGCAGATCAGCATCAGGGCCACGTCGCGCTCCCTCCGTCCGCTCAGGCCGGCGTCGCCCGGCGTGCCATCGGCAGCCGCGCGCCCAGCAGGCCGATGTGCAGCGCTCGGAGCTCGGCGCCCGGGGCGCTGCCGAGCTCGTCGCGCAGCCGGCGCCGCAGGACGTCGTACACCCGCAGCGCCTCGGCGCCGTCGCCCTGGGCGACGAGCGTCTCCATGAGCAGCCGGTGGGCGCTCTCGCGGTAGGGGGCGAGCGCCACGAGCGTCCGCGCCGCGCGCTCGGCGGCGGGCAGCTCGGCGCCGCCGATGTGCAGGCTGGAGATCACGACGCACGTCAGCGCGCGGGTGCGGACGTCCTCGACCCGGCGGCGCAGCTCGTCGATCCACGGGGCGTCCTGGCCCGGCAGGACGCCCCGGGCGGAGGTGCAGAGCGCGACCCGCGCGGGGCCGGCCGCGCCCGCCCAGTCGCCGAGCGCGATCGCCGACTCGGCCCGGTGGACGCCGAGGGACGCGTCCTCCAGGTCGATCCGCACGCCGGGCGGCGCCAGCCGCAGCTCGGAGCGGCCCTGCAGCGCCCCCGGCCCGAGCGCCCCGCGCAGGCGCGACAGCAGCACGCTGAGGGCCGCGTCGGCCTTCGGCGGGATGTCGCCGGACCAGAGCGCCTCGACGAGCTCGTCGCGGCTGGCCGCCCGGGTGCGGTGCGCCGCGAGGTACGCGAGCAGACGCGGGCCCTGGCGTCCGGGGAGGCCGGCCTCCACGCGCCGGCCGTTGACCTCCGCGACCACCCGGCCGCAGATCTGGATGCGCACTGCCACAGCGGGCCACCAGGGTCGTCCAGGGTGCTGCCAACGTATCGCCAAGGCGCGGCCCGGACAATGGCGCGGCACCCGTCCCGGATGCGCACGCCGAACCGAGGAGGCCCACCGTGACCACCGCACCCCCGCCCCCCTCCCCGTCCATCGACGGCGACCGATTGATGGCGTTCGTCCACCGCGCGGTCGACGAGGTCGGCGCCGCCCTCAACACCGCGCTCGTGGTGATGGGCGACGAGCTGGGCCTCTACCGGGCGATGGCCGGCGCCGGCCCCATCGATCCGCCCGAGCTGGCCGAGCGCGCCGGGATCGCCGAGCGCTACGCCCGGGAGTGGCTCAACGCTCAGGCGGCCGGCGGCTTCGTGACCTACGACCCCGCCACGGGGCGCTACGAGCTGCCGCCCGAGCACGCCGTCGCGCTGACCGACGAGAGCAGCCCGGCCTACCTGCCGGGGTTCTTCCAGATCGCCCTCGGCTCGGTGCTCGACGCGCCCCGCATCACCGAGGCCGCCCGGTCGGGCTCCGGGGTCGGCTGGCACGAGCACGGCCACGACGTCTTCGACGGATGCGAGCGCTTCTTCCGGCCGGGCTACAACGCCCACCTGCGGGACTCCTGGCTGCCGGCGCTCGACGGCGTCGTGCAGCGGCTGGAGCGTGGCGCGCGGGTCGCTGATGTGGGCTGCGGCCACGGGGCCTCGACGATCCTGATGGCGCAGGCGTACCCCCGCTCGACGTTCACGGGCATCGACTACCACGCGGGCTCGATCGAGAGCGCGCGCGCCCGCGCGGCGGCGGCCGGCCTCGGCGAGAGCGTCCGCTTCGAGGTGGCGCCCGCCCGGGCGATCCCCGGCGGGGACTTCGATCTCGTGACGATGTTCGACTGCCTGCACGACATGGGCGACCCGGTGGGCGCGGCCGCCGCCGTGCGCGAGGCCCTCGCCCCGGACGGCGTCTGGATGATCGTCGAGCCGGCCGCCGGCGACCGCGTCGAGGACAACCTCAACCCGGTCGGGCGCGCCTACTACGGCTTCTCGACCCTGCTCTGCACCCCCGCCTCGCTCGATCAGGAGGTCGGGCTCGCGCTCGGCGCCCAGGCCGGCGAGGCGCGGATCCGCGACGTCGCGACCGCGGGCGGGTTCACGCGCTTCCGTCGCGTCGCCGAGACGCCCTTCAACATCGTCTACGAGGCCCGTCCGTAGATGGGCGTCGTCCGCGAGCGGGTCGTCTCGGTCAACGTCGGCGGGGTGCGGACGCTCACCCACGGCGAGCAGACGGTGACGAGCGGGATCGTGAAGCGCCCCGCCGACGGCCGGCTGACCCTGCGCGCGCACGGGCTCGACGGCGACGCCCAGGCCGACCTCGCCGTGCACGGCGGGCCCGAGCGGGCGGCCTACCTCTACTCGGCCGACGACCTGGCGTGGTGGGGCGGCGAGCTCGGTCGCCCCGTCCCGCCGGGCACCCTCGGGGAGAACATCACCGTGACGGGCCTGCGCGACGACGACGTGCTGATCGGCGACCTGATCCGCGTCGGCGGCGCGCTCGTGCAGCCGACGAGCCCCCGCGTGCCATGCGTCAAGCTCGGGGTGCGGATGGGCGACCACCGATTCCCCGCGCGCTTCCGCGAGGCGGGCCGCTGCGGCTTCTACGTGCGGGTGCTCGAGGAGGGGGCGGTCGCCGCCGGGGATCCGGTCGAGGTCGTCGCACGCGATCCGGCGGGGTTCAGCATCGCCGATCTCAATGGCCTGTTCGTCGGACGCGGACGGGATCGGGAGGCGCTGCTCCGCGCCCTCGGCGCGGCGGCCCTGCCCGAGAGCTGGCGCCGGTGGTGCGCCGAGCGGCTGGCCGAGGTCGACGCCGCCTGAGGAGTGTTCCGGCGGCCGTGGCGCCGGTTGGCGACGGGGCGCGCGCGGGTATCGACCCTGCGCCGTCCCCCGACCGAAAGGGCGCTCATGTCCGAGAAGAACACGGTGGTCCGCTCGCTGCACGACCTCGGCCTCGCCGCGTGGTTCGGCGGCTCGCTGATGGGCGCGATCGGCCTGAACGGGGCCGCCGGCGAAGCCTCGGACCCCGCCGACGCGCCGCGCATCGCGAGCGCCGGTTGGGCGCGCTGGACGCCCGTCAGCGCCGCGGCGATCGGCCTCCATCTCGCGGGCGGCCTGGCCCTGCTCGCCGCCAACCGCACCCGGGTGCGCCACCAGCCCGGCGCCGGCGCGACCTCGGCGGCGAAGACGGCCCTCACGGTCGCGGCCCTCGCCTCGACCGTCTACAGCGGCAAGCTGGGGCGCGACATCGCCTCGGCCGGGCGCGTGCCGGCCGAGGGGGGCACGGTGCCCTCGGAGTCCACCCCGCGCGACGTGCGCGAGGCGATGGACCGTCAGCGCATCATGCAGTGGGTCACCCCCGCGCTCACCGGTGGCGTGATCGTGCTGGCCGCGCTCCAGGGAGAGCAGCAGCGCCCCGTCGCGACGGTCGGCAGCCTCGGCAGAGCGGCGCGCGGGGCGCTTCCGTTCTAGGGGCGGGCGGGGACGCGGCGCCCGCCGCAGCACGTGGTGCGTCCACGCCGCCTCCGGGCGTGGACGCCGGGGCCGGGAGGGGACGAGGATGAGCGCAGCCGCGGGGCGTCGGCGAGGTCGCCGGGCACGGCGGCGAGATCCGCCATCCCGATCCCGGAGGAGCCATGCGAGGACTCACCAGGTTCCGGCCATCACCGGCGATGCTCGTCGCGTTCGTCGCGCTCGTCGCCGCCACCGCGGGCGGGGCGATCGCGGCCGATGCGCTCGTGACGAGCGCGGGGGTCAAGAACAACTCGCTCACGGGCGCCGACATCAGGAACAACTCGATCTCGGGCGCCGACATCAGGAACCGGAGCATCGGTCCGGCCGACCTCACGGCGGCCGCCCGCGGCCGCTCCGGCCCCGCCGGACCGGCCGGCGCCGCGGGCCCCGCCGGCCCGGCCGGAGCCCCCGGCCCGAGCGCGGGCTTCGCGTACGACTCGGGCCCGAGCGACCTCGCCTGGAACGACCTGGACCAGGTGGTCGCGACGCTGCCCCTGCCGGCGGGGAACTACGTGCTGTCGGCGAAGGTGCTCGCCACGAACGACGGCGCGCTGGTGACGGTGTCGTGCAACCTCTCCCTCGGGCAGAGCGTGATCGACACGGCGTTCCCGCTCTCGCTCGACACGACCGACCGCGACTACTTCCCGCTCTCGGGTCGCGGCAGCCTCGCGGCGGCCGGATCGGTCGCCGTGACGTGCAACGGCGGCCCGTCGGGGCACTTCCGCGACCGCCAGATCGAGGCGATCCAGGTGGGGTCGCTGCCGTAGGGCACGCCGGATCGTCCCGCGCCCGCCGGCATCACGCCGGCGGGCGCGGGACGGGTGCTCGTCAGCCCGGCTGCAGGCGATCGATGAGCGCCTGGTTCTCACCGCGGAACGACGACTCGTACTCGGGTCGCACCACGGCCTCGACCGGAGTGATGTGCTCGTCCTCGCACGCGATGTCGGCACCGACGACCTGGACCTCGTAGGTCTGGACGGCCTGGAGCGCCGCCCGGTCGTAGCCGGCGCCGGGGTCGGGCGGGGCGGTCGCACCCGGTTCGACCCCGGGCACGACCTCCTGGAAGCGCTCGAGCACGTCGCCGTCGATCTCGTCGGGCTCCTCGAACTCGTAGCCGCCCTCGGCCATGCACGCCACCCAGGCCTCGTTGGCGCGGACCATCCGCTGGTCGGCGGCGATCTGCTCGTCGAGCTCGTCGAGCTTGCCCTGCAGGGTCGTCAGGGTCGCGGCTCCGCCGAAGACCGTCTCGGTCGAGTCCTTGGTGCACCCTCCGAGCTCGGTGAAGTCGCCCGAGTCGACGGCCTGGGCGAAGGTGAGCCCGGTGCTCTCGCCCCAGAGGGTGCGGTCGTACGCCCCGCGGTCGGCCGCGCGCAGCCCCGCCCGGATCGCCGCGTTGGGGTCGGTGCTCTCGCCTCCTCGGCCGAAGAGGGTGCTGATGCCGTACCCGAACTGCTCGTTGAACTCGTCCTCGCTCAGGCGCGTCGAGCCCGTGATGGCCGCCCGCTGCGCCAGGGGGTCAACCGGCACGTACTCGAAGCCCTGCGCCGCCATGCACTGCTGGATGGCGGCCTCGACCCGCGTCTGACGCTCCGCGATGCCCGCGGCGTCGAAGCCGATCTGGTCCTCGACCGAGCCGTCGCCCCGCGGCTCGGCGGCCGCCGAGCCGCCGTCACCGCCGCAGGCGGACACGGCGAGCGCCGCCGCGGCGATCACCAGCGCGAGGGCCGACCGGAGGACCCGCCCGGGAGGTGCGTGCGTCATGTCCGTTCCTTTCGCCATGGTCAGGTTCCGGAGCGCAGCGCCTCGACCGGCTGGAGCGAGGCCGCGCGGAGTGATGGATAGGTGCCGGACAGGAGGCCGACGATGCCGCCGGCCACGGGCGCGAGCAGCGGCACCCAGGGGTCGAGGACCGGCGTCCAGGTGCGACCGGCCGCGACGGCGACGACGACCAGCACGCCGAGGCTGGCGCCGACGATCCCGCCGAGGATCCCCATCACCGTGCTCTCGAGGAGGAACTGCGCGGCGATGTGGCGACGCCCGGCGCCGAGGGCCCGCCGCAGGCCGATCTCGCCTGTTCGCTCGAGCACCGAGACCAGGGTGACGTTGGCGATGCCGAGCGCGCCGACGAGCAGCGAGACCCCGCCGAGCAGGAGGAAGAGCGCGTTGAGGTCGTTCTCGACGTTGCCGCGCAGCGTCTCGGGACTCGGGGGCGCCGCGACCCGCAGCAGGCCCGAGGCCTCCGGGCTGAGGGCGCGCGGCGCCTCGCGCACCACCGCCTCGACCGCGCCGATGCGCGTCTCGATCTGCGCGGCGCCCGGCGCGGCGAGGCCGAACTCCGCGCGCGCCGTGCCCTCGGGGATGATCGCCGAGCCGAGCAGCGAGGCCTGTCGATCGACCTTCCCGATCAGGCCGACCACGAGGTAGAGCCGGTCGCCGATGTAGACCCCGGGCTGCGCGTCGACGCGGCTCACCCCGAGGCGCGCGGCGGCGTTGACCCCCAGCACCATGACCCGGTCGCCGCGCTCGGAGTGACGCCGGTCGGGCAGGCGCCCGGCGGCCAGCTCGGCGCGGACGGCGCGCCAGAGTCCCGGCGATGCGGCCTTGAGGGGCAACTGCACCTCGGTCTGGCCGCGCGGGTCGTTCACGGGCACCGAGTGCAGGAGCGCGCCGCGGGCGTCGACGTCCGACAGGGTGCCGGCGGCCACGACGCCGTTGAGTCGTCGCAGCCGCTCCTCCGCGTCCCAGGGGATCGCCGTCGCGGCCGCGCCCGTGCCGTGCGCGGCGAGCGGCGTCACGACCACGTCGGTCGCGGCGACCTCGTCGAACCTGCCCACGATCTGGTTCGCGGCCGTCGAACGAGAGCCCGAGTGTCGCCACGAGGGCGGCCACCCCCACCACCGTGCCGAGCACCGTGAGGGCGACGCGCGCCGGGCGGGCGAGCAGACCCGCGGCCGCCTCGACCAGCAGGTCGCGCGCCGACAGGCGCGAGCCCGACTCGCGGAGGGACGGCACGGGGCCGCGACGGCGCCCTCTCGGCCGCCGTCTCACCGCGACGTCTCCGCGAGACGGCCGTCGATGATGCCGACCTCGCGGCGCGCCCGCCGCGCGACCTCCTCGTCATGGGTCACCACGACGATGGTCAGCCCGTCGGCTCCGAGCTCCTCGAACAGCCGCAGCACCGACTCGGTGTTGGCGGAGTCCAGGTTGCCCGTGGGCTCGTCGCAGAGCAGGAAGCTCGGAGAGCCCATGAGCGCGCGTGCGATCGCGACCCGCTGGCGCTGGCCGCCCGACAGGCGGGTCGGGACGAAGTCCGCCCTGTCCGCGAGTCCCACGCGGGCGAGCGCCGCCATCGAGCGCTCGCGACGTCCCGCCCGGGGGCGCCCGAGGTAGACCTCGGCGAGCATCACGTTGTCGACGGCACTGCGGTGCGAGAGCAGGTGGAACGTCTGGAAGACGAACCCGATGCGCCCCCCGCGGAGTGCCGCGCGCTCACGGTCGCCGAGCGTGTCGACCTCGATGCCGTCGATGCGGTAGCTGCCGGCGGTCTGCTGGTCGAGGCAGCCGAGGACGTTCAGGAGGGTCGACTTGCCCGATCCCGACGGTCCCACGACGGCGATGAAATCGCCCCGCTCGATGACCAGGTCGACGTCGCGGAGGGCGTGGACCGGGGGCACGGCGTCGTAGGTGCGCCACAGGCCGCGCATCTCGACCACCGGCGCGCCGGGCGTCGGCGCGACCGGGCCGCTCGCGCCGTCCTCGTCGGGTCGTCCGGCCCGGCGACCGAGCGGGCGTCGCCGGCGCGCCGTCGCGTCGGGGCTCACGGCGCACCCGACGGCGACGTCACCGCGCCCGGGGCGGTCACGCCGCCCGTCGGGGCCGTGCCGGGGGATGTCGCCGCGCCGGGGGTCGTCGCCGCGCCGGGGGATGTCACCGGCGGCGGCGCGCTCGGCGAGACGCTGCCGCGGGCGCCCACCACGACCAGGTCGCCGGCCTCGAGCTCCGCGGCCACGATCGGGCGCACCTCGACGAGGCCATTGGCGACCAACCCCGGCGTGACGGTCACGTAGTCGGTGTCGGCGCCGCGGACGACCTGCACCCGGGAGCTGCCGTCGGCGCCCACGGTGAGCGCGCTGAGCGGCACCGCCAGCACCGCTCCCCGCGTGCTCTCGACCTGGATGGCCAGGCGCACCGACGCCCCCACGAGCCGGGCCGGCGCCTCGGCCGGCGTGACCTCGAAGTGGACGCGCGTCGGATCGGCCCCGTTCGTGCCGGGACGGTCGGCGATCCGCGACACCCTCCCCCGCACCGTGATCCGGAGATCCTGTTCCTCGATGCTCACGCGCGCGCCGACGCGGACCAGCTTCGCGTCGTTGACCGACAGCGACGAGTCGGCCACCAGCCGGGAGCTGCTGACGGTCATCACCCGGCCCGAGGCGGTGTCCCCGCGCCTGGCCCGGACCGAGTCGACGCGGAGGGGCAGGGTCGGGAAGAAGATCAGCTCGTCGGCCGGCACCTGGATGTCGCTCCTCGCCGCGAGCCGCGCCACCTCGGCGTCGGCGCGGGCGAGCTCCGCCTGGGCGGCGCTCACGAGCTCCGCCTGGAGCGCGGTGTCCTCGGGTGCGCTGAGGATCGCCACGCGGGCATGGGCCAGCGAGACCAGGCGGGCGGCGTTGGCACGCGCCCGCTGTGCCTTGGTCACCTCCGCGCGGGCGAGACCCGCGTCGCGTCGCGCCGCGCGCCAGTCCGCGCGCGCCTGGGCGACCGCCCCCTTCGCCCCGGCGCGGGTCGCGGCGAGGGTCGTACGGGCGGCGCGCACCTCGGCCTGCGCCGCGGGCACGTTGCCGTCGGCCTGGCTGAGGGCCGATCGGGCCGCCTGCACGTCGGCCACGCGGGTGTCGGGCGGCGGCTGGTCCACGAGCCGCTGGGCCTCGGTCTGGGCGTCGATGGCCGCGCCGAGGGCGGCCTGGCGCGTCGCGAGCTCGTTCGCGGCCTGCGCCAGGTCGGCCTCGGCGCGGGCGATCGCCGCGGGCGTGCCACCGGCATTGGCCTCGTCGAGCGCGGCCTGGCTCGCCGCCAGGTTGCTGATGCCGGCGTCAACGGCCTGGCGCGCGATCGCCGCCTGCTCGGTGGCCTGGCGAAGGGCCACCTTCAGGGCCTCGAGCTCGGCGGGGCGCGTGTCGGGCCCGAGCACGTCGACCCGCCGCTGGGCCTCGGCCTGGGTGGCGCGCGCCGCCGTCAGCGCGGCCTCCTTGTTCGCGAGGTCGGCGCGGGCCACGTTGACCTCGCGGGCGCCGTTGGCCGCGGCCAGCGCCACCGCCGGGCGGGCACGGTCCGCGGCGTCGCCCGCCGCGCGCGCCCGCGTGCCCGCCGTCGCGACCTCGAGGGTCGCCGCGGCGAGCGCGTCCTCGGCGCTCACGGCGTCGAGGCGGGCCTGGTTCACCTCGCCGGGGGTCGCGCCCCTGCGGGCCGTCTCGAGGGTCATGCGCGCCTGCAGGCTGGCGTCGCGCGCCGCCGCGACGGCCGCCTCGGCGGCGCGCAGCTGCTCGACCTGCGCGTCGGTGGCGCCGAAGGGCGTCCATCCCCGGGCGCGGTACCACGTGCCCACCGCCTGCGCGGTGGCGGCGTCGTATCGCCCGTCGATCGGTCCGGGCGGGATGCCGGCACGTTCCAGGGCCCGCTCGAGCTGCTCGACGTCGGGCCCGCTCGCCCCGGGGACGAGGTCGCGGTGCATCGGCTGCGCACCGCGCAGCACGAACACCGGGCGGCCGCTCATCGAGAGCGCGACCGAGCCCTCGCGCAGCTGCTCGCCCCGGCGGGGCGCCCGCGTCACGATGTCGCTCGAGGCCTTCAGGGCGGAGGTCGCGAGGGCCACGCTCTGCGGGGCGCCGTAGCGGACCGAACCGCGCACGACCACCTCGGTCGCCAGCGTGCGGCGCTCGACCGGGACGGTGATGAGGGAGGGGTCGGGCGCCTGCGTGTCGGCGGCGATCTGGGCGGGCGACCGGATCTGACCCCCGATGGCCCACGCGACCGCGGCGAGCGCGATCGCACCCGCGAGGCCGATGACGAGGGCCTTGCGGTGAGGGATCTCGCTCACGACCGCGGCTCAGGCCCCCCGCGGCGCCACGGAGGGCCGCCCGGCCCGCCCGTAGCGCAGGTACAGGCTCGGCACGACGAACAGGTTGAGCAGCGTCGATGTCACGAGGCCTCCCAGGATCACGATGGCCATCGGGTACTCGATCTCGGCGCCCGGGATCTCACCCGCGATGACCAGCGGCACGAGGGCGAGCCCGGTCGCGAGCGCCGTCATGAGGATGGGGGCCAGCCGCTCGCGGGCCCCGCGCAGCACCAGCTCGGGGCCGAACGCCATCCCCTCCTCGCGCTCCAGGTGCTGGAAGTGGTTGATCAGGAGGATCCCGTTGCGGGCGGCGATGCCGAAGACGGTGAAGAAGCCGACCATCGACCCCAGGGAGATGACCCCGCCGGTCCAGGCCGCGACGAGCACCCCTCCCACCAGGGCGAAGGGGAGCGTCAGGAACGAGATGACGGCGAGCCGCGCGGACGCGAACGAGGCATGCAGCATGAGGGCGATCCCGATGATCGCGCCGATGCCGAGGAGCGTCATGCGCTGAACCGCGCTCCGGCGCTCGGCGTACTCGCCGAGCACCTGCGTGTGGTAGCCGAGCGGCAGGTCGACGCGGGAGAGCGCCGCCTCGACGTCGGCGGCGACGGACCCGAGGTCGCGCCCGTCCGGGCTGAGGCTCACGTCGATGCTGCGCGAGTTGTCCTCGCGGGCGATCGCGTTCTGCGTCGGTCCGACGCTGATGTCGGCGACGTCCGCCAGGCGCACCTGCCCGCCCCCGGGGGTGTCGAGCATCAGGTTGCGGATCGCCGGGACGCTGGAGCGGTGCCGCGGGAGGCTCCAGACCATGATGTCGTAGACCTTGCCGTCGCGGTGGATGTCGCTGACCTCGTCGCCCGACACGACGGTGGCCGCGGCCCGGCGGATGTCGCCCGGCTTCAGCCCGTGCCGGGCGGCCTTCTCGAGGTCGGGCACGACCGAGATGTGCGGCAGCTCCACCTGGAGGTCGGTGTGCAGGTCCTTCGTGCCGGGGATGCCGGCCAGCGCCTCCTCGATCTCGGCGGCGGTGCGTCCGAGGCCGCGCACGTCGGGCCCGAACACACGCACCACGATGGCGTTGCTCGACCCGGCCACGACCTCCTTGATCCGCTCGCTCAGGTAGGTCTGGACGTCGCGCCGCAGACCGGGATAGCCGGCGACCGTCTCCTCCACCGCGGTGCGGGTCTCCTCGTAGTCGGCCTCCGGCTCGATGCTGATCCAGTTCTCGCTGAAGTTGATGCCGTAGACCTCGTCGCCCTCGATGGCGCGGCCGATGTGCTCGCCGAAGTTGCGGACCCCCGGGATCGCGAGCAGCTCGTTGCCGGCCTGGATGCCGATGCGCACGTTCTCCGCGTGCGAGGTCCCGGGCTTCGTGACCCAGTGCATGAGGAAGTCGCGCTCCTTGAACTCGGGCAGGAGCGACTGCCCGAGGGACGGGATGACCGCCAGGCCGGCGAGGATCGTGAACCCGGTGGCGGCCAGGGCCGGCATCGGCCGGCGCACGACCGCCCGGAGGGCGGCGCCGTAGGCGCGCTGCAGCGCGCGGGTCAGCGGCGGATCGCGCCGCTCGAGCGGCACCCCGCGCAGCAGGATCAGGCTGAGCGCGGGCGTGATCGTGATCGCGACCAGCATCGAGGCCAGCACCGCGAGGCCGTACGAGAGCACCAGCGGGCGGAAGAACGATCCCGACAGCCCGGTCAGGAAGAAGATCGGCGCGACCGCCAGGACGATGATCAGGGTCGCGTAGACCATCGCGTTGCGGACCTCGAGCGAGGCGTCGAGGATCACGCGCGCCGTCGATGCATGGTCGACGGGCCCGGCGCGGCGGGCGGCCCGCAGTCGCCGCACGACGTTCTCGATGTCGATGATCGAGTCGTCGACCACGACGCCGACCGCGATCACGAACCCGGCCAGCACCATCGTGTTGATGCTCGCGCCGGTCGCCTGGAGCACCAGGACGGCGGCCGTCAGCGACAGCGGGATCGACACGAGGCTGATGACGGCGGCGCGCCACTCGAAGAGGAACGCGATCAGCACCAGCACCACGAGCAGCGAGCCGATCAGCATCGCCTCGGTCAGGTTGTCGATCGAGGTCTCGATGAACGTCGCCGGCCGGAAGATCGTCGTGTCGATCTCGATGTCGCGCAGGCCGGGCCGCATCTCGTCGATGGCCTGCTCGACCCCCCGGGTGACATCGAGCGTGTTGCCCCACGGCAGCTTCTCGACGATGAGCATGAGACCGGGCGTGCGGTTGATGACGGCGTCCCCGACGAGGGGCTGGTGGCCGTAGACGACCTCGCCGAGGTCGCCGAGCAGCAGCGGCGAGCCGTCCGCCTTGCGGCGGTCGTTGACCGCCACCCGCGCGAGCCCCGCGGGCCCCGGGGAGCGCAGCCGGTGCTCCACCGTCAGTCGCTGGTTCGGCGTCTCGATGATGCCGCCGGCGCGCGTCTTGGCCGCCGTCGTGTACTGGAGGAGCCCGAACTCGAGGGCCTCGGAGGTGACCTGTGACGCCTCCTCGAGCGAGACCCCGTGCCGGCGGAGCAGGGCCGGGTCGGTCTGGAGCTGGATCTGCTTGAAGCGGTTGCCCCAGATGACCACGTTGGCGACTCCGGGCACGCGCAGCAGCCGCCAGCGGATCTTCCAGTAGGTGATCATCGAGAGGTCGTCGAGGGTGTGGACGTCCGACGAGATCCCGATCTTCATCGCGCGGCTGGTCGCGGAGAGGGGCGGCAGGGTCCACGGCAGGCCGGCCGCCGACGAGAGCGTGGGCACCGCGCCGGCCACGCGCTCGTTCACGAACTGCCGGGCCGCCAGCGGGTCGGTGCCCGGCGCGAAGATCAGCTTGATGGACGAGAGCCCCGGTACCGACTTGGAGCGCAGCGTCTCGACCCCGGGCGTCGCGTTGAGCGACTGCTCCAGCGGCACCGTGATCAGCGACTCCACCTCCTCGGTGGACATCCCGAAGCCCTCGGTCTGCACCTCGACGAACGGGGGCGCGAACTCGGGGAACACGTCCACCGGCATGTCGTCGACCCGGTCGGCCCCGTACGCCATGAGCGCCACGGCCGCCGCGAGGACGAGGAACCTCAGCTTCAGGCTCGAGCCGATGATCCAGCGCAGCATCGACGGCCGGTCCCGCGCCTAGCCGCTGCCGAAGTCGATCTCGGCCCCGTAGAGCTCGGCGCCGCCGATCGAGACGACCTTCGTGCCCACCGCCGGCCCCCGGTTCATCACGGCCACCACCCCGTCGATCGCCACGATCCGCAGCCGCTGCCGGACGAAGGTGAGCGGGCTCGTGGCGACGTACGTCCACGGCACCCCCTCGGGGTCGTAGAGGACCGCCGAGTAGGGGACGATGCGGCGGCCCTCCCCGGCGGCGCGCACCGGGGCGGTCACGAGGCCCAGCCGCTCGAGGGCCTCGGGGTCGAGCGTCAGCTCGGACACGCCCGTGGACCGGACCGGCCCGAGCGCGACGGGCGAGTCGAGCTCGTCGCCGGCGGAACCGGGATCGACGGTCAGCGCGGCGAACAGGCCCACCGCCACCACCCCGGCCACGACGAGCCCCATCACGAGCGCGCCGAGCCCGGGACCGCCTCGGGCACGCGGTGTCCCGGTGGTCGCCATCTCTCAACCTCCTCCGGATGCGGACACGGCCTCGGACCCGGGACCGCGGCCCGCTCCGGCGGGCCGCCGCGAGCCGGCGAGGAGATACAGGACGGGCAGCACGATGAGGGTCATCGCGGTCGTGGTGATCAGGCCGCCCAGCGTGATCACGGCGATCGGGTGCACGAGCTCCTGCCCCGCCCGCGAGCCGGTGGCGAGGATCGGGATCAGCGCCACGATGACGGCGAGCGCCGTCAGCACCACCGGGACCACGCGGTCTCGTGCGCCCCTGACGACGAGGTCGCGGCCGAGCGTCCCGCCCTCGTCCTCGAGCCGGCGGAGGTGGGAGAACAGCAGCACCCCGTTGCGCGCGGCGATGGCGAGCACCGCGACGAACGCGACGAGCGACGCCGACGTGATCGCGTCGCCGGCCACGCCCGCGGCCAGGACGCCCCCGGCCAGCGCGGCGGGCAGGCTCAGGAACAGCACCCCTGCGAGCAGCCAGCTCCCGAGCGCGGCCTGCAGCAGGAGGAAGATGCCGATGCCCGCGACGACGCCCGCCCCGATCATCAGCGTCCGGGCGTCCGCCTCGGCGGAGGGCTCCCCGCGCACCTCGGCGTGGTACTCGAGCGGGAACTGCACCCCCGCCAGGCCGTCCCGGATGTCGTCCATCACCGCGCCCGCGTCGCGGCCGTCGAGCGTGACCCCGATGCGGACCCTGCGCGAGATGGCGTCGTGCCGGATGACGGCCGGGCTCGAGGCCAGCGCGACGTCGGCCACCGCGCCGAGCGGGACGGTGTCGCCACCCGGCGTGCCGATGGGCAGGCGCGCGATGTCGGACACGCTGTGCCGGGCCTCCGGCTGGGCCCAGACCGCGACCTGGAAGACCTTCTGCTCCTCGAACAGGCTCCCCACCTCGAGGCCCGCCATGAGCGTCGCCGCCTCGCGGCGGACGTCCCCCGGCGAGAGGCCGTGGCGCTGGGCGCGCGCCAGGTCGACCTCGATCTGCACGTGCGGCTGGAGCACCTCGCGCTCGAGCTCGGCGCGCCGCACGCCGTCGACCCCGGCGACGATCTCGGCGATGCGGGTGCCCGTGGTCCGGAGCACGTCGAGCCGGGGGCCGTAGACCGTCACGACGACCGGGTCGTCGGTGCCCCGCTCCGCCCGCCGCACGCTCACGCGCTCGTAGGTCTCCACGGCGCTCGTCATGCCGGGGTAGCCCGCGGCCGTGCGCTCGACCGCGGCTCTGGTGGCGCCGTAGTCCGCGTCGGGCGCGATCCGCACGAACACCTCGGCCGAGTTGATGTCGCCGATCTGGTCGCCGAGCACGGCGCGGCCGACCTGGCCCGTCGCGCTCTCGACACCCGGAGTGCGGCGCAGCTCGCGCGTGAAGGTCTCCGTGATGCGGGTCATCTCGGGCGCCGACGTGCCGGGCGCGCCGTCCCATCTCACGACGAGGTTGCGGTCCTCGAACTCCGGCAGCTGGCTGCGCCCCAGCGACGGCGCGCTCACCAGGCCGACGAGCGCGACGAGCGCCGCCACCCCGACCGTCAGACCGGGCCTGCCCATCACCGCGGCGATCACCGAGCCGTAGACCGCCCGCAGTCGCCGCGCGAGGGGCGACTCGCGCACCGGGCCGCGGCGGACGAACAGCAGGGCGGCGAGAGCCGGCGCCACCGTGAGCGCCGCCAGCACGGCCGCGCCGACGGCGAGCGCGTAGGCGACGGCGAGCGGCTCGAGCAGCCGCCCGGAGACTCCCGCCATGACGGCGACCGGCAGCAGCGGCAGCACCGCGATGAGCGCCGCCGTGATGAGGAAGCGCTGCACCTGGACGGTCCCGTCGAGCACGACCTCCGCCGCGGGGCGGCCGTCGCCCGCGGCCCGCGCCTCGCGCAGCCGGAACATCACGTTCTCGGCGCCCGAGACGACCATGTCCACCACGACGACCAGCGCGATCGCGAGGCCGGCCATGACGTAGGCGTTGATCGTGTGCCCCAACAGGTGGACGACCAGCGCCGCCGTGGTCATGGCGACGGAGATCGCGACGGCGCACACCACCGCCGCGCGCCAGTCGTACAGCAGGGCGACCAGCAGCAGGATGCCCAGGACGGCGCCGGCGATGATCACGATCGTGAGGTTGTCGACCGCGTCGACGATGTAGGCGGACGGCCGGAAGACGTTCGCGTCGACCGTGATGCCGGCCAGACCGGGGCGGAGGTCGTCGAGGACCGCCTGCACGTCGCGGGTGACCCCGAGCGTGTCGGCGCCCGGGAACTTCTCGATCACGAGCAGCACGCCCGGGCCGTCCCTCATCACCGAGTCGCCGATCAGCGGCGGGTGGCCCTCGACGACCTCGGACAGGGCGCCCAGGCGCTCGTCCCGTCGCTCGACCCTGATGCGGGCGAGGTCCTCGGGACTGCTGATCGGGAAGACGTGCCGCACCTCGAGACGCTGCTGCGGGGTGTCGATCCAGCCGCCCGACCCCGGCGTCGAGGCCTCGAGGAAGGACAGCGGCGAGACCCACATCGCGTTTCCGACGGTGCTGACGATCTGGGCGATCGTGACGCCCTCGGCGGCGAGTTGCCGGGGGTCGACCTGCACCTGGAGCTGGCGGTCCTTGTACCCCCAGATGGCCACGTTCGCGACGCCGGGGACGGCCAGCAGGGCCGGCCTGATCGTCCAGCGCGTGAGCACCGACACGGCGATCGGCGACGCCTCCCGGGAGCTGAGACCGACCATCATCACCCGGCTCGTGGCCGAGCGCGGCTGCAGGATCGACGGCGGCTGCGACACGTTGGGGAGGGCGTAGGCCAGCGCCAGGCGCTCCGCGACGAGCTGGCGCGCGCGCAGCACGTCGGTACCGGGCTCGAAGGTGAGGACGACCGACGAGAGGCCCGGGACGGACGTGGACTCGATCGACTCGATCCACGGCGTCGCCGCGAGCAGCTCCTCGATGTTGAGGCTCACGAGGCTCTCGACCTCGGACGCGGACAGCCCGATGGCCTCCGTCTGGATCTCCACCGACGGCGGCGCGAACTCGGGCAGCACGTCGGCCCGGGAGTCGCGGAGCTGGACGACGCCCACCACCATGAGCCCGATGGCGCAGGCGAGCACGATCAGGCGGAACCTGATGCTGGAGCCGACCAGCCGGTGGATCACGACCGCGTCCCCGCGCGCACCGGTCCGGGAGAGGGCTGCGAGGGCGGCTCTCGGCGTGCGAGGTCCCAGGGTGACCGGACGAGGACTGTCGTTCCGCGTCTCATGCCGACTCCACTCACCTTGGGCAGGCTCTGTGCTAGTTCGCTCCTCTCACCCCCTGTTCGCCAACTAGCCTTTCGTATAGTTCGATGGTCGCCCGACGGCCTCTGCAGGGGTCGCGCACCCCGCGGCCGCGGCACCAGGCTGGGCGGCGGCGCGGTCGGCGCCTACGCCATGGACCATCCCGTGACGGTCCGGGAGGCGGCGCGGTCTGCCCGGGTCGTTCCTCTACGCCCGCCGCCCCGGCGACGGTGGGGGGCTATCTTCACCTGGCGGCGAACGACTCGCCGCCGTCTTCTCCGAATCGCTGCGGAAGGGAATCCCACCATGAAGAAGCCCCTCGCGATCCTGACCCTCGCACTCGCGGTCACGGGCATCGGCGCCGGATCGGCACTCGCCGCCCCCCCGGCCCCGTCCGATTCGAACCCGGCCGAGCGAAGCGCCGTCTGCCACATCACCGGGAGCGCGAAGAACCCCGTGGTCGTGATCTACGTCCCCGGCAACGCGAACCCGCCCCGCAAGGCCTGCGCCCCCTCGATCGACGCCGGCGTGGACTCGGACCCCGGGATCGGCACCTTCTGACGTCGTGAGCACGCACCCCGCCCCCGTGCCGGGGGCGGGGGACCGCCGCGCCGATCACCCCGGCACCGGTCCACCCGGCCGCTCTAGCATGCCTCGCACGTCCCCGATCCCCGGAGCCTGCGGACATGAGCGAGAAGACCTACGACGTCGTCGTGATCGGTGCCGGACCCGGGGGCGAGGTCGCCGCGGGGCGGCTCGCCGACGCCGGACTCGAGGTCGCGATCGTCGAGGAGCACCTGGTCGGCGGCGAGTGCTCGTTCTACGCCTGCATGCCGTCGAAGGCGCTGCTGCGCCCGGCCCAGGCCGTCGACGAGGCCCGCCGGATCCCGGGCGCCCGGGAGGCGGTCGCCGGCACGCTCGACGTGGCCGCCGTGCTCGAGCGCCGCGACCGGGTCGTGCACGGCCTCGACGACGACGCGCAGATCCCGTGGCTCGAGTCGCGTGGCATCGCCCTGCACCGCGGTCGCGGTCGGCTCGACGGGGAGCGCCGGGTCCGCGTCGGCGACGACGTGCTGGTGGCGCGGCGCGCGGTGATCGTCGCGACCGGCAGCTCCGCGTCGCTGCCGCCCGTCCCCGGGCTCGACGCGGGCCCGTTCTGGACCAGCCGCGACGCCACCACCGCGACCTCGATCCCGGAGCGGATGGTCGTGCTCGGCGGCGGGGTCGTGGCCTGCGAACTCGGCCAGGCGCTCCAGTCGCTCGGCAGCTCGGTCACGTTGATCGAGCGCGGCGCGCGGCTGCTGGGTCGGGAGGAGCCCTTCGCCGCGGCACGGGTCGCGGAGGGGCTCGGCGCGATGGGGGTCAACGTGCGCCTCGACGCGCAGGCGTCGGCCGTCGAGTGGCCGGATGGGGGCGTGCGGGTCACCCTCGACGGCGGCGAGACCGTCAACGCCGACGTGATCCTCGTGGCCGCCGGCCGCAGGCCCAACGTGGCGGGACTCGGGCTCGAGACGCTGGGACTGCCGGCGGACCGGCCCCTCGAGGCCGACCGCCACCTGCGGGTGAGCGGGCCGAACGAGGACTGGCTCTACGCGATCGGCGACGTCAACGGCCGCGCGCCCCTGACCCATCAGGGCAAGTACCAGGGGCGCATCGCGGCCGACCACGTGCTCGGCCGCCCGGGCAGCGGCATCGTGCAGGGCGGGCCGCTGTCGCCCCGGGTGATCTTCACCGAGCCCCAGGTGGCCGCGGTGGGACACACCCTCGCCACCGCCCGAGACGCGGGCATCGACGCGCGCGCGGTCGATGCCGACATCGGCGCGACGGCCGGCGCCTCGTTCGTCGGGCGCGGGGTGCCGGGCGACGCGCGCCTGGTGGTCGATCAGAACCGGCGCGTGATCGTGGGCGCCACGTTCACCGGCATCGAGGTGGCCGAGTTCCTCCATGCGGCGACGATCGCGATCATCGGCGACGTCCCGATCGACCGCCTCGGACACGCGGTGCCGTGCTTCCCCACGCGCAGCGAGGTGTGGCTGAAGCTGCTGGAGGCGTACGGCCTGTGACCCGCCGCGGGTCCCGACCCGGGCCCGTCCCCCCGCGGCGCCGCGCACCCCCGGAGTCGTCCCGGGGGTGAGCGGCGCCGCCGCGGTCAGACCTCGCGCACGCGCCCCGAGAGCGCCGCCTCGAGCTCCGGGGTGATCTCGGCGGGCCCGCCGTGATGCTCGTGGTTGTGGGCGGCCGCGCGCTTGATCAGCCCGGCGGCGGTGTCCTCACGGAAGGTCTCGTCGCAGTCCGCGCACTTCATCTCGAACGCCATGAGTGTGACTCCCTCTGGTCGTTGTACCGCCCGAGACTCCCTGTGATGCGCGGGACCGGCCGGCCGATCGACACTACACCGGCCCCTCGCGCGCGAGCCACACCGCCCGGCCGGGGGCGGGTCAGCCGTCGAGCACGCGTTCCCCGTCGGCCTGGGAGAGCCCGGAGCGGTCGATGACGTCCTGGCGATCGAGGCCCGCGGAGTAGCCGCTGCGCATCGCCTGCGCGAGCGAGGGCCGCTCGGTGGGCTCGCCGGCGTGGCGGCGGGCGGCGTCCTCGATCGCCGCCCTCAGCTCGCCGCGTCGTCCTTCGGTCAGCTCGGGCACGGGCGGTTCCTCCGTCGTGGGGTGGTGGTCATCGCTCCGGCGGCGCCGGGCCGAGCGCGGCGACGACGTCCTCCTCGAGGGCGGCGATCATCTGCTCGACGCGCGCGCCGCCCAGCCCGAGCTGCTCCGCGACCTCGGGCCGCGTCCGGGGCCGGACGGGGGTGCGATCGAGGCCCAGCCGCAGGCGCAGCACGGCGGCGAGATCGGGCTCGAGCCGCCCGACCGCGGCCGAGCGGGCCAGCGCCGTCAGGTCGGGGGCGCCCGCGCGGGCCAGCACGGCGGCGCGCAGGGCCCGCAGGTCGTCGTCGTCGCTCACGCCGGGCAGGCTAGCGTCGCGCGCGGCCCGCGGCCTGGCGTGCGCGCAGCAGGGGCGTGCCGCCGAGCGTCAGCACGAGCACGGCGGCCGAGGCGAAGTACCAGATGTCCTCGTCGCCGTCGGCGACCACGATCGAGTGGTCGCTCTCGAGGTACAGCCCCACCTCGAACGGCGTGGGGAGCAGGCGCTGGTAGGGCACCGCCTTGCGGCTCGGCACGCCGTAGGCCGAGCGGTCGAGCGCGAACCCCACGCACGCCAGCAGCACCGCCAGCGCCGCGCCCGCGAGGAGGATCGCTCTCCAGTCGGGTATCCGTCGCGCCACCGTCGGAGGATGGACGATCGCGCGCCGCGCCGGAACCCCCCCGCCCGAGGGGTTCCGAGCGCCCCGGGTCCGATCGGGATCGCGGAGCGGGCATAATCGCGGGACCCGAAGGAGGGAAGACGCCGATGTTCCAGGACCACCCCACCGCCACCGACATGGCGACACCCCGCGCCGTCGCCGGCGAGACGTGGATCGCCGACAGCATCGTCGCCAAGGTGGCCGCGACCGCCGCGCGCGAGGTCGAGGGCGTGGTCAACCTGCGCGGCGGAGGCGGGGTCCGGCGCGGCTGGGTGCGCGCCTCGGAGCGCGGCGGCGGCGGGGCCGACGTGGCGGTCGCCGACGGCATCGCGACCATCGCCATGAAGCTCGTGGTGCGCGATGACGTGGCCATCCCCGAGGTGGTCGCCGCGACCCGCGCACGGGTCGTCGACCGCGTGGAGTTCATCACCGGGATGACGGTCGCGCGGGTCAACGTCGGCGTCGTCAACGTCGTGTCCCCGGCCGCCGCGCAGGAGGTCGAGGCGCCCGAGCCGGAGGAGGTCGGGGTGGACGGCCCCGAGACCCCGGCCACGCTCTCGCCGCCCCGGGCACCCGACACGACCGAGATGCCGGAGACGCCCGACGCCGACGCCACGCCCGAGGCGCCCACCACGCCGGGGGCACCCACCCCGCCCGCCGCCCACTGAGGGCCCGGCCCCGCCGCGGCGGCGGGGCCGGGCCGGGGTTCAGGCGCCCAGCAGGTAGAACCGCCAGAAGTCGTGCTCGATCGGCAGCACCTCCGCCCCGTCGAACCCCGCCGCGCGGGCATACGCATCGACGGTGCTCGCGCGCATCACCGCTCCGGTGGCCGACGACGTGTCGTCCTCACGGCCCACCGCGAGGCAGTGCAGCACGCTGAAGCCGTAGTTGAGGCGCTCGATCTCGTCGGCCGGGGCGTCGAAGGCGTCGGCCACCCGCTCGTCGGCGATCAGGACCCGCCCGCCCGGACGCAGCAGCGCCCGGGCGGTCCGGAGCGCCTCGACCGGATGGGCCATGTCGTGCAGCGCCTCGAAGATCGTGACCAGGTCGTACTCGCCGGCCACGTCCCCGCTGACGTCCGCCGTGAGGAAGCGCACCCGATCGGCCACCCCCTGGGCCGCCGCGAGATCGCCGGCGGCGGCGATCGAGGCGACGTCGGAGTCGAAGCCGTCCACACGGACGCCCGGGAATCCGAGCGCCATGCTCACGCTCGACCATCCCGAGCCGCACCCCATGTCGGCGACGCGGGCATCGCCGGAGCTCAGCAGAGCCTCGAGCCCGGGCACCCCGGGGATCCACTCCCGGGCGAGCAGGTTGACGAACATGGGGCGGTTGAAGGCGGCGATGCCCTCACGGCACGCCGCGCCGTAGCCCGAGTAGGGAACGCCCTCGCCCGTGCGGTACGCGCCGATGAGCTGGTCGATCGGGACGAGCGTGCCGACCGCCGCCCGCGCGATCGAGGTGGCGTAGAGCAGGCTGTCGGGTTCGAGCAGCGCGTCGTGGTGGCCCTCGGGCAGCGCGTAGCGGCGCGCGGTCGCGGGGGCGGCGGCGTCGTCGACGATCAGCACCGACGCCACGGCCTGCTGCTCGAGCCACTCGCGGGCGTATCGCTCGTCGATGCCGGCCCGGGCGGAGAGCTCGGCGCTGGTCTGGGGCCCGCCGGCGTCGAGCGCCGCGTAGAGGCCGAGACGGTCCCCGAGATGGACGCAGGCGAGCTCCAGCGTCCCGATCAGGGCGCCGAAGAAGCGCTCACCGAGCGCTTCCGAGGAGAACTGCTGCGGTTCGGTGGTGCTCATGTGGTGCCTCCGCGTGAGAGTGCCTCGCGGCCAGCATGGACCCGCGACCCCCCGCGCGTCACCCCCGACGACGCGGGGGGCGGGCCGGTACGCCGCCCGACCCGCCCCCCGTCCCGCGCGCCGGAGCGCGCCCCTCAGGCCGTGACGGCCGGCAGCAGCGTCCGCGGCAGCGACACCACGCGGGTGCAGGCCGTCGCCGCGACGGTGGTGCCGCCCGGCAGGGCGGCGGTCGCCCGGTTGCATCGGCGGCCGGAGATGTCGGCGTCGAATCGCACCGACACGTTGAGGACGCGCGTGGCACCGGCGCGCAGCGCGCCGATGGTCCAGATGACCCGGCCGCCTCGCAGACGGGCGCCGGCGGGGACGCTCGCGAGCGACATCCCCTCGGGCAGCCGGTCGGTGACCGTGATGCCGGTGGCGCGCGCCGTGCCGCGGTTGGTCACCCGGATGGTGTACCGGGTGCGGGCGCCGGCCGTCGCCCGGGCGGGGCCGGTCTTGAGAAGGCGCAGTCGGGGCGTCGTCTGGGTGGGCTCACGCGGGATCGACTCGGCCGGCGGCGCGGGGGCCGGGGTGGTCACCGGCGGCGAGACGGGGGCCGACGTCGGGGTCTCGAGCGGCGCCACCGGGGAGTCGGTGCCCGGGGGCGTCGCGGGGGTCGTGGGCGTCGTGGGGGTCGTGGGGACGACCGGGGTGCCCGTGTCCTCCTCGAGCGGGACGGCCGGGCAGTTCTCGAACACGATGGTGGCCGTGGCCGCGTACTGCGCGGGCGGGTTCAGCACCATCGTCTCCTGCGGGGTGGTGGCGCCGGAGGTACCACGGGCGATGCGGGTGAGGGTGCCGCCCGAGGCGCGGACGGTGACCGTCACGGTGCCGCCGGTGGCCGAGGAGACCGCGGCCGAGGCGGTGCCGTCGGCGGCGAAGCGCACCTCGGCGGGACTGACCACGCCGGACGCGCCGGTCGCGGTGAGGGTGGCCGAGCTGCCGGGCACGCCGGTCAGCTTCATGCGGACGGAGCCGCGCCCGGCGCAGCCGCGCGGCATGTCGGGCACGACGGTCAGCGGACCGCCGATGGCGCGGCCCGCCGCGAGCAGACGGATCTGCGCGACGCGGGCGTTGAGCGCGGCGTCGCTGGTCGGCGCGGTCTCGCGGGCCTCGCCGACGAGCTGCCAGACGGCGACCTGCAGGGCACCGGCCTCGAGGGCCCGGGAGGAGGCCGGGCGGGCCGCGATCATCGCCTCGGCCTGCTGGATCAGCCATGCGGCCTCACCGTGGCGGGCCGACGCGAGGGCCGGCAGGTCGGACGCCGTCTTGGTGACGACGTCGTAGTCGCGCCCCTCTCCGATGACGTGCTTGAGGTCGGCGCAGAAGCCGGGTCGATCGGTCGCCACGCCCCCCGAGGGCGTGACGCGCAGGCGCATCAGCCCCGGCGCGCCGGTGTGCTTCGAGCCGTCCGTCGCCGTGATGACCACGCTCGAGTAGGCCGGTTCGACGTCGAGCAGGCGGACCTTCGCCGCCTGCGCCGCGCCGGCCGAGACCGGGACGAGGGCGAGGGCCGTCAGGGCGAGCAGCGCGGCGGCGATGAGCCGGCGCAGCGGTGGACCGTGGTGGCTCATGAGGGTTTCCTCGGAGATCGGAGGGTGCGGTCGCCGGGTCGCGCGGGGCGCCTGGCACCGCCCTCATCGGTGGGGGCGCGTGCGCCTTTAGCGTCGCGGCGCTAGGGTCCGCGAGCGATGGCGCCCGACGTCGACCTGGTCCACTCGATCGACCTGCCTCCGGGCGCCGAGCCGCCGATCCGGATCTACGTGAACGGCGAGGAGTGGCGCGAGGGCGCCGACTTCACCGTCGAGGACGGGCGGGTGCGCTTCGCGCGCCGGCTCCGCGCCCAGCCCCGGCTCGGCTTCGGCCGATCGCTCATGCTCGCCGTCGGCATCGGCGTCTACGGAGACCTCAAGGGTGACACCCTCGACCTCCAGTACCGATCGGGGGGGCGCACCCACATGACCCCCGTGCCCCTCAGCCCGCGCGCGGAAGCGGACCCTCCGCCAGCCTGACGACCTCGTCCCGCCAGCTCTGGCGCGGGGTCCAGCCGTGGTCGGCCAGCCGCCCGGTGCGAAGCGACATCGAGGCCGCGAGCGCCTGGCTCATGGCGCCGCCCATGGACAGGGCCGCGAGCGCGAGCGGGGACCGGTCGGGGTGGCGGTGCCCGGGCACCGTGCAGATCGCCCCGACGACCTGCTCCTGGGTCGGCACGTCGGCCTCGGCCGCCGAGTAGACGCCGGGCGGGGCGTCGAGGGCCGCGCGCAGCGCGTGCGCCGCGTCCTGCGACCCCAGCATCGCCCAGGCGTTCGTCGCCCGTCCCGACGATGCGGAAGCGGCGTACCCGCAGACCGACGATCAGATCGCGCAGCAGCCCGCCCGGGCCGTGCACCCAGGGCACCCGCACCACCCGTAGGGAGGCGCCCGCGAGCCCGGCCTCGGCCCGCGCCGGCGCGCGGGCGAGCGCGATCGCGTCGGACGCCGGGTCGTCGTCGACCGCCGGCGTCGGGCGCTCGCCGTAGACCAGCCCCGACGAGAGCATCACGACCGGCCGGTCGCCGGCCAGCTCACGCAGGGCGGCGGCACCGGCCTCGGCTCCCCTCCCCCGCCGCCGCGCGGCGCCGCGGCGCACGGGCGGATCGAGTCGGGGCAGCGCCAGGTGGAAGATCACATCGGCCGCCGCGGCCTCACGGGCCCACGAGCCGACGTTGGCGAGGTCGGTGTGGAGCGGCTCCGCGCCGAGCTCCCGCAGGGCGAGCTCCGCGGCGTGGGTGCGGGCGGTCGCGAGCACGCGCACGCCGTCCGCGCGGAGGCTCCGGACCAGCTCCCCGCCGACGAGCCCGGTCGCCCCGGTGACGAGGGCGACCCCCGGCTGGGTCAGCTCAGCCCCCGGCCACGGCCGGGAGGATCGTGACCTCCTGGCCCTCGCTCACGACGGTGTCGATGCCGGCGCCGAAGCGGACGTCCTCACCGGCCACGAACACGTTGACGAACCGGCGCAGCACGCCGTTCTCCATGATGCGGTCGCGGAATCCGGCGTGACCGGCCTCGAGCTGGTCGATCACCTCGCGCACGGTGCCGGGGGTGCACTCGATGGTCGAGGCACCGCCCACGACGGGGCGCAGCGGGGCCGGGATGCGGACGGTCACGGGCAATGTGGTCTCCTCGGTCGCGATCGGTCAGGCGGTCAGGCGGGCCTCGCCGATCGCGGCCTCGAAGCTCGCGACGGTGGGCTGGATGGGGTGGCGCACCACGCGCGGCGCGATCGCGTCGAGCGTCTTGAGGCCGTCGCCGGTGATGTAGACGACGACGCGCTCGTCGGCCCCGATGGCGCCCGCCTCGGCGAGCCGCCGGAGCACCGCCGTGGTCACGCCCCCGGCCGTCTCGGTGAAGATGCCGGTGGTGCGGGCGAGCAGCTCGATCCCCTCGAGGATCTCCTCCTCGGAGACCGCGGTGATCGCGCCGCCGGTCGTGCGGGCCACGTCGAGGGCGAAGACGCCGTCGGCCGGGTTGCCGATCGCCAGGCTCCTGGCGATCGTGTCGGGCCGGACCGGCGAGACGAAGTCGAGGTCCTGGTCCCAGGCGGTCGCGACCGGGCCGCAGCCGGCCGCCTGCGCGCCGTTCATCACCGGTATGCCGGTGTCCTCCACCAGCCCGGTCTCGACCAGGTCGCGGAACCCGCGGTTGATCTTGGTGTAGAGCGACCCCGAGGCGATCGGCACGATGCACCGGTCCGGCATGCGCCAGCCGAGCTGCTCGGCGACCTCGTAGGCGAGGGTCTTGGAGCCCTCGCTGTAGTACGGGCGCACGTTGACGTTGACGAACGCCCAGGCGCGGTCGTTCGCGATCTCCATGCACAGGCGGTTGACGTCGTCGTAGTTGCCGTCGACCGCGAGCAGGGTGGTGCCGTAGACCGCCGTGGCGACGATCTTCTGCTCCTCGAGATCGGCCGGCACGAACACGTAGCTCTCGAGACCGTGCGCGGCGGCGTGCGCCGCGACCGAGTTGGCCAGGTTGCCCGTCGAGGCGCACGCGACGACCCGGTAGCCGAGCTGCTTGGCCTTCTCGAGGGCGACGGAGACCACGCGGTCCTTGAAGCTGTGCGTGGGGTTCGCGGTGTCGTTCTTGACCCAGACGTCACGCAGGCCGAGCGCCTCGGCCAGGCGCGGGGCGCGGACCAGGGGGGTCATGCCGCTCGGCAGGCCGGCGGTCGGGTCGTCCGGCGCGCACGGCAGGAAGTCGCGGTACCGCCAGAGGGACAGGGGACCCGCGGCGATGCGCTCGCGGGTGACCCGCGCGGCGATGCGCTCGGTGTCGTACACGACCTCGAGCGGGCCGAAGCAGTACTCGCAGACGTAGGCGGCCGTCAGCTCGCTCGTGCGCTCGCACTCCTTGCAGCGCAGCGCCGTGGCCGCCGTCTCGTGGTCCGTCACCCGTCCTCCCGATCTCCGCGTCGCATGGAAAAGCCCCTCAGAACCGGGAGGGGCGAGGGGCGACGGGTCGCGACCGATCGGACACTCGCATCTCCCAGGCGTACCTGGTGGAATTGGCACCTGGCGCGTATTGCGCTGGTTGCCGCGGTTTCACAGGGCCAGTCCCTCCACCGCTCTTGATGCGCCCGGGAGTATAGGACCGGCGGCGGGACGGCGTCAATCGCCCCCCGCCGGCGGGGGGCGCCAGTCCGCGAGCCGCCCCGCCTCGACCTGCCGCGACAGATCGAGCTCGAGGTCGGGCACCTCGCGCAGCGCGTCGATGAGACGCCGCTCGCGCCACTCGCGGAAGTGCCACGGCGCGACCGCCAGGCCCGCGGCGATGCGGGCGAGCAGGTCGTCGCCGGGCGCTCCGCGCTTGCCGGTGACGTGATCGTGAAGGTTGCCCACCGGCACGAGCGTGCGGCTCTCGAGCTCGCGGAAGCTCATCCCGCGGGCGGCCAGCGCCGCGCGCAGGGCGGGGCCGAAGGGCGCGGTGGACCACGGCAGCGCGGGTGGGGCGCTCACGGGCGCGAGACTATCGGCCGCCCCCGGCGCCGCCGAGTCGGCCGGGAGTGCCGCTAGCATGGGCGCGGCCAGATGAGCGACACCCCCCTCCCCGCCGAGCCCCACGAGGACCCGGCCGCGCCGGACGACGCGACACCGGCCCCGCGGCGCCGGTGGCGCCGCCGCCGCGCCACCGCCGGCGTCGCCGAGGCGGCGATCCCCGAGGCGACGGTCCCGCCGCCCGCCCCCGACGCCCCCGCCGACCCCACGGCCGCGCCGGCCGAGCCCGTGCCGGGCGTCGGAGGTCCCCGCCGCCTGCGCCGCGACCGGCGGCGGCTGATCGCCCGCCGCGAGGAGGTCGTCTACCACCTCGGTGGCCTCGCCTTCGAGCTCTACCGGCGCGACCAGCTCTCCGAGGACGTCATGCGTCGGCGCGGGGACGAGATCGCCGAGATCGACGACACGGTCCGCGACATCGATGCGCGCCTCGGCGAGATCGACCGCGATCGGCGCGATCGGCGCCGGCGCGAGCCCCTCGATCCCTCGATCGGCTGCTGCCTCGTATGCCGCACCCCGTTCCGCGCCGAGGCCCGCTTCTGCTGGCAGTGCGGCACGCAGGTGATCCCGCCGTCGATGGGCGACGAGCAGGTGACGGCCGTCATCAGCGCCGGGCCGCTGCCGTGAGCGCCGAGCGCCCGACGGGCTGGGAGGGCGCCGACAAGTGGTTCGCGCCGGGCGCCGGTGCCCGTCGCACCCCCGGCGACGCCGCGGGCCCGGACCCGGTCGAGCCCGCCGGCCCGGCACCGGTCGAAGGGGAGGGGCCGGCGCCCGAGCTGCGCTGCGAGGTGTGCGGGGCGCTGCTCGAGGCCGATCAGACCTACTGCCTCGAGTGCGGGTCCCCCACCCCCCTCGCCCCCCGGCTGCGCCGGGGCGGGCGCAACCTGGCGATGCTCGCGGGCGCCCTCGCGATCCTCGGCCTCGGCGCCGGGGCGCTCGCCTACGCGGTGAGCGAGGACGACGACGGAGGCGGCGCGACGGTGGTGACCGCCGCGTCCACGGCGACCGTCCCCCTGGTGCCGCTGCCGCCCGAGACCGGGCCCACCACCGGGGCGCTGCCTCCGGACACCTCGTTCACGACGCCGACGGCTCCGGGCGCCACGGTGCCCCTCCCCGGGGCGACCACCGGCTTCGACACCGTGACGGGCCCCCCGGTCATCGTGACGGCGCCGCCCCCGGCGACCACGACGAGCGATCCGACGACGACGGTCGCTCCGCCGCCGCCCGACCCCGCCACCGGCGCCTCGGACTGGCCCGCGGGGACGACCGCCTGGACCGCGATCCTCTCGTCGGTGCGCAGCGAGCTCGACGCGCGGGCGGCCAAGAGCCGGGTGGCCGGCGACGGCCAGCCGGCGGGCGTGCTGCCGTCGTCCGACTTCGCGGAGCTCCGTCCCGGCTACTGGGTGGTCTTCTCCGGCCGGTACTCCGAGCGCAGCGCCGCCATCGCGCAGGCGACGCGGTTGCGGAGCACGTTCCCCGGCGCCTACGCGAGGAGATTGAGCGGATGAGCGACGACAGGGTGGTCCTGATCACGGGCGCCTCGAGCGGCATCGGCGCCGCGACCGCGCGGGCCGCGGCGGCGGGCGGCGCGCGGGTGGTGCTGGCCGCCCGGTCCACCGACCGCCTCGACGGCCTCGCCGACGAGCTCGGCGGACCGGAGCGCGCGCTGGCGGTGACATGCGACGTGACCGAGTGGGACGACCAGGTCGCGATGGTCGCCCGCGCCCTCGACGCGTTCGGCCGCATCGACGTCGCGTTCGCGAACGCCGGTTTCGGGGCCACGCGCGGCTTCCAGTCGGAGACGCCCGAGCACTGGCGCGCGATGGTGCTCACCAACGTCTACGGCGTGGCGCTCACCGTGCGGGCGTGCATGGACGAGCTGAAGGTCCGCCGCGGCCACCTCGTGCTGATGGGGTCGGTCGCCGGCCGCAAGGTGCCGCCGGGGTCGGTCTACGGCGCCACGAAGTGGGCGGTCACCGCCATGGCCGAGGCCGCCCGCGCGGAGCTCAACGACTCGGGGGTGCGCGTCACGCTGATCTCGCCGGGCACCGTCGAGACGCCCTTCTACGACGAGCCCGTGGGCGGAGAGCAGCTCACCGCCGACGACATCGCGCGCGCGGTCGTGTTCGCCATCGACCAGCCGTCGCGCGTGGACGTCAACGAGGTGCTGATCCGCCCGACCGTCCAGGACTTCTGAGGACGATCCCGAGACGGCGGAGCTCGAGCCCGCCGACGCCGGGGACGGCGGTCAGGCGCAGGGTCACCGGTCCGGCGCGCCGGGGCCGCAGGGGCACGCGCAGCGTCCTCCAGCCCGCCCGGGCCCGGGCGCCCGCCGCCCGGCCCGCCGCGACGGCCCGCACGACCCCGTCGCCGCGCACCTCGACGCTCAGCGCGCGCGCCGCGGCGGGGGCCCGCAGCGGCGGCGAGCTCATGCGCAGCGGAGCCCCGCTCACGCGCACCGTGCGGCGTCCGCGGGCGCCCGCCACCTCGAGCGTGCCCCGCTCGACGCCCCACCGCGACGAGCGGGGCGGTCACCGGGCCGACCCGCCGCACCTCGAGCCGGGTGCCGAGCGCGGGCACCGGGTCGATCACGATCCGCACGGTGCTGCCCGCGAGCGCCGCCACCCCCACGGGCAGCGACCTCCGCGCCGCCCCCGGCTCGAGCAGCGCGAGGGCGACCTCGGGCCCCCCGCCGACGGGCCGGGCGCGCACGGCCACCAGCCCGCCGCCGCCCGGCGCGGCGAGGGCCACGCGCAGCGTCTGGGCGCCGGGCGGCACCTCGAGCGGCGGTGAGACGAGCGTGACGTTGCCGGCCACGATCACGCCCCGTCCGCCCGGCAGCGGCTGCGGCGCGTCGCGGCCGAGCACGTCCCAGCCGGCCAGCCCGAGCGACAGGTCGCCGTTGGGCGGGCCCGGGCGACAGCTCGAGGGGCGGTGCGTCCAGCAGCCCGCCCGGAACGGCGAGCGGGGCGGCTCCCGCCGGAGCGGCGCAGACGACGAGGGCCCCGAGGGCGATGGCGAGCGGTCGGACGGGGTCTCCCCGGTAGAGTCGCCGCGATGATAGAGGCGACCGTCGCGCCCACGGAAGGCGCCCTGGTGGGCGTGGACGTGGGCGGCACCTTCACCGACGCCGTCGTGGTGCATCGCGGACGGCTCGTCACCGCCAAGGTGCCCACGACCCCGGACGACCAGAGCGAGGGCGTCGTGGTCGCCGTGCTCGCCGCGCTCGAGCGGGCCGGCCTCGCGCCGGCCGACGTCGGCAGGCTTCTGCCACGGGATGACCGTCGGCACGAACGCCCTGCTCGAGGGCCGGCGGGGCCCGCACGAGCCTGGTGGCGACCGAGGGCTTCGGCGACGTGCTCGAGCTGCGCCGCCAGTCGCGGGCCCACCTCTACCGCCTCGACGCCCACCACCCGCCGCCGCTCGTGCCCCACGAGCGGGTGCACGAGGTGCGTGAGCGCTGCGGCCCCGAGGGCGTGCTCACGCCGCTCGACGCGGAGTCGCTCGAGCGGGCCGTCGCGGCGGTGCGCGCCGACGGGGCCGAGGCCGTCGCGGTGGGTCTGCTGTTCTCGTTCGCCCATCCCGCCCACGAGGCCGCCGTCGCAGCGGCCCTGCGGGCGGCGCTGCCCGGCGTGCACGTCAGCGCGTCGAGCGAGGTGCTGCCCGAGTTCCGCGAGTACGAGCGCATCTCGACCACGGTGGTCGACGCCTACCTCACCCCGGTGCTGCGGACCTACCTCGGCCGGCTGGCCGACCGCGCCGGCCGCGAGGGCCTGCCCGCTCCCGCCATCATGCAGTCGAGCGGCGGCGTGCTGCCGATCGGGGAGTCATCCGAGCACGCGGCGTGGACCGTGCTGAGCGGCCCGGCGGGCGGGGTGATCGGCGCGGCCCGACTCGCCGCGCGGGAGCAGCGGCGGCTGGCCCTCACGTTCGACATGGGCGGCACGTCGTGCGACGTCGCCCTCGTGAGCGACGGGGTGCCCGCGCGCACCGGCCTGACCGAGATCGCCGGGCATCCGCTGCACCTGCCGATGCTCGACATCGCCACCGTCTCGGCCGGCGGCGGCAGCATCGCCTGGGCCGACTCCGGGGGAGCGCTGCGCGTCGGGCCGATGTCGGCCGGGGCGCGCCCCGGCCCCGCCGCCTATGGGCTGGGCGGCACGCGCCCGACCGTGACCGACGCCGACGTGGTGCTCGGACGGCTGCCCGGCGACACGTCCCTCGGCGGGCGCATCGCCCTCGACGTCACGGCGGCCCGCGCCGCCGTCGGCGCGCTCGGCGACGCGCTGGGGCTCGGCCTCGAGGAGTGCGCCGAGGGGATCATCACGGTTGCCGTGCAGGAGATGGTGCGGGCGCTGCGCCGCGTGAGCGTCGAGCGGGGCGAGGACGCGCGCGAGGCGGTGCTGATCGCCTTCGGCGGGGCGGGCCCCCTGCACGCGTGCCCGGTCGCCGACGAGCTCGGCGTGCGGCGGGTGGTCGCGCCGCCCGCGGCCGGGGTGCTCGCCGCGCTCGGGCTCGTCATGGCCGGGGAGCGGCGCGACTACGTCCAGACGGTGCTGGCCCCGGTCGATGCGGGCGCCGGCCTCGCCGGCCTGCTCGAACCGCTGCGGGCGCGCGCCGCGGCCGACCTGCCGGGAGCGCCCCGGTCGGCCGCGGCCGACTGCCGGTACGCCGGCCAGAGCCACTCGCTCACGGTGCCGTGGGACCCCGCCGAGCCCGAGAGCGCCCTCGCGAGCGCGTTCCACGCCGCGCACCGCGAGCGATACGGCGACGCCGACGACGACCGCGCGGTGCAGGCCGTCAACCTGCGCCTCGCGGCCGAGCGCCCCGGGGTCGATCCGGAGCTGCCGGCGTCGGAGCCCGGCGCGCCGGTCGCCGGGCCCCGCGGTTCTGCCCATGGACGGCGCGACCTGCTGGGTCGCGCCCGGGCTGGACGGCGCGGCGCGACGCGATCGGGTCGATCGTGATGGAGCGCGAGGGATGACGCTCGACCCGGTCACCCTGCAGGTGATGGCCAACGCCCTGCGGGCCGTGGCCGAGGAGATGGAGGCGGCCCTCGTGCGCAGCGCCTTCAGCCCCAACATCAAGGAGCGGCGCGACTGCAGCACCGCCGTGTTCGACGCGGCGGGACGGATGGTGGTGCAGTCGGCCTCGATCCCCGTGCACCTCGGGGCCATGCCGGAGGCGGTCGCGGCGGTGCGCGCCCGGGGGGCGGCGACCGGCGAGGTGTGGGTCGTCAACGATCCCTACCGCGGCGGCACCCACCTGCCCGACCTGACCATGATCGCCCCGGTCGCGCTCGACGGCGTCGTCGCCGCCTACACGGTCACACGCGCCCACCACGCCGACATCGGAGGGATGGCGCCGGGCAGCATGCCGGCCGGATCGCGCGAGCTGCTCCAGGAGGGGCTGGTGATCCCCCCGGTGCGGCTGGTGGTCGGCGGCGAGCCCGTGCGCGACGTGCTCGACCTGCTGCTCGCCAACACCCGCACCCCCGACGAGCGCGAGGGCGACCTGCGGGCGCAGCTCTCCGCGCACCGGCTCGGCGACCGGCGCCTGGCCGAGGTGGCCGCGCGCCACGGCACGGCCCGGGTGCGAGCGTCCTTCGACGACCTGCTCGACTACGCCGAGCGCCGCACCCGCGCCGCCATCGCCGCCATGCCCGACGGCCGGTACACCGCGGCCGAGGCGCTCGAGGGGGACGGCGTGACCGACGACGACCTCTGGATCCGGGTGGCCGTCACGATCGCCGGCGAGACGATCACGGTCGACTTCACCGGCACCGACCCCACCGGCCCCGGCAACTGCAACTGCCCGCCGGCGGTCACCCGGTCGGCGGTCTACTTCGTCATCCGCTGCCTCACCGACCCCGACATCCCGGCATCGGCGGGCGCGTTCGCGCCGGTCGAGGTGATCGCCCCCGAGGGCAGCCTCGTCAACGCCTCCGCGCCGGCCGCCGTCGCCGGTGGCAACGTCGAGACCTCGAGCCGCATCGTCAACGTCGTGTTCGCCGCCATGGGCGGCGCGATCGACGTGCCGGCCCAGGGCCAGGGCACGATGAACAACCTCACGATCGGCGGCGCCGGCTTCACCTACTACGAGACGCTCGGCGGCGGCCAGGGGGCGTCGCGCGACTGCCGACGGCCCCTCGGGCGTGCACGTCGCGATGAGCAACACGCTCAACACGCCCGTCGAGGCGCTCGAGACCGCCTATCCCCTGCGGGTCGAGGCGTATCGCCTGCGCCGCGGCTCGGGCGGAGCCGGCGCGCGGCGCGGCGGCGACGGCGTCGAGCGCCGCCTGGTCGCGCTGGAGGACGTCGATGCGTCGGTCATCGCCGAGCGGCGGCGGCGGGCGCCGGCGGGCGCCCGCGGGGGGCACGACGGCAGCCCGGGGCGCACCACGCTCGACGGCGTCGCGCTGCCCGCCAAGTGGCGCGGCACGGTCCGTGCCGGGCAGGTGCTCGGCATCGAGACGCCGGGCGGCGGCGGACACGGGGCGCCGGACACCGGCTGACCGCCCCCCGACGCCGTGTCAGGGGGCGGGTGCCGTCCCGTTGTTGGCGAGGTCGAGGCCCACGAGCACCACGACGTCGGCGTTGCCGATCTCGTCGGGCGTGAGGCCGTCGATCGGCGGGGTGCGGGCGATGTCGAGGTCCTTCGCGACGTTCTGGGCGACGCGCTTCTTGCCGCCGGTGAACATCACGACCGACTCGTCGCGCGTGCTCGGCGCGTTGGCGACGGTGCCGGTCGTCCAGCCCTCGTTCTGCAGCCGCGGCGCGATGACCTCACCGGCCGCGCCCTGGATGCCGCTCGCGTTGAACACGGCGACGGTGTAGATGCTGCGATCGGGCAGGGGCGTCACCTGGTCGGGCACCAGCGTGGTGTCAACCGGCTCGGGCGGGTTGGCCGTCGTCTGGGCGGCCGTCGTCGCGGCGGGGGTCACGCCGGCGGTCGCCGTGCCCCCGTCGTCGCGCACGAACAGGTACCAGACACCCCCGGCGGCGGCGACCAGCACGAGGGCCACCATCGCGACGGCACCCAGGGTGCGCAGCTGACCCTCGCGGTCGGGAGGGGGCGTCGCGTCCGAGACCGAATGGCGGGCCTGCAGCTCGGCGATGCGCTGCAGCGGCGCCTCGACGGCCGACTCGCCGACCTGCGCGAGCCGCTGCTCGAGCCGGCGGATCCGGCGGCCCTGGAGGATCGCCACCACGACCAGTGCCACGACCCCGAAGACGGAGAGGATGGCCGCCGAGGGAGCGACGAGATCGACCCATTCCACGGCGCGGGACGGTAGCAGGTGCCACGGTCCACGCCACCGCCGGCGGCCCGCTCAGGAGCCGGGCGTCACCCGGTACGCGTCGAAGACCGACTCGACCTGCCGCAATCCGCTGATGCACGATTTGAGCGTCTCGACGTCGCCGACGTCGACCGTGAAGCGGTCGTGGACCATCTGGTCCTCCATCGAGCAGTTGGCCGAGACGATGTTGACGCCGGCCTCGGCGAAGGCCCGCGAGAGGTCCTCGAGCAACCGCGAGCGATCCCAGGCGTCGATCGCGATCTCGACCCTGAAGCTCTTCTGGTTGGTCCCGCCCCAGCTCACCGGCGTGAAGCGCTCGGGGCTCTTCTGCAGCGCCTTCGCGTTCGGGCAGTCCCCGCGGTGGATCGTGATGCCGCGACCGAGCGAGATGTAGCCGAGGATCGGGTCGCCCGGCACCGGCTTGCAGCACTTGGCGAGGCGCACCAGGACGTCGGCCAGCCCGTCGATCTCGATGCCGAGGTCGCTCGAGGCGGCCGAGGTGTGCGGGCGCCGGCCCCGCGGCGCGACCGGGGCGGCGTCGTCGGCCACGCCCTGCCCGGCCTTCAGCCGCTGCAGGATCTTGTTGACGACCACCTGGACCGAGGTCTTGCCGAGGCCGAGCGAGATGTAGAACTCGTCGGCCTTGCGGAAGCCCATCTCCCGCATCACCTCGACGAGGAGGGGCGACCCGGCGAGTCGCTGGCTCGGCAGGCCCGACTTCCGCAGCTGATCCTGCAGCGCCTCGCGCCCGCGGTGCTCGGCGTCCTCGCGGCGCTCGCGCCGGAAGAACTGGCTGATCTTCGAGCGCGCCTTCGTCGTGGTGACGAGCTGCAGCCAGTCGCGCGACGGCGCCCGGGGGGCCTTCGAGGTGAGGATCTCGACGAAGTCGCCCGACTGCAGCGTGTAGGTGAGCGGCACGATGCGGCCGTTGACCTTCGCGCCCACGCAGCGGTGACCCACGTCGGTGTGGACGTCGTAGGCGAAGTCGAGCGGCGTGGCGCCCACCGGCAGGTCGCGCACGTCGCCCTTCGGCGTGAAGACGTAGACCTCGTCCGAGTAGAGGTCGGAGCGCAGGGCGTCCAGGAACTCGCCCGGGTCGTGCGTCTCGCGCTGCCAGTCCATCATGCGCGCGACCCAGGTCGGCTGGTCGCCCTTGGCCGCCTTGTAGAGCCAGTGCGCGGCGACCCCGAACTCGGCCGTCGCGTGCATCGCGTAGGTGCGGATCTGGATCTCGAGCGGCTTGCCCCCGGGCCCGATCACCGTCGTGTGCAGGCTCTGGTACATGTTGAGCTTGGGCATCGCGATGTAGTCCTTGAAGCGCCCGGGCAGGGGCTTCCAGAGCGAGTGGATGATGCCCACCGCCCCGTAGCAGTCCTTCACCGAGTCGACCAGCACCCGCATCGCGGTGAGGTCGTAGATCTCGTTGAACTCCTTGCCCTTGCGGGTCATCTTCTCGTAGATCGAGTAGAAGTGCTTCGCCCGCCCGGTGATGTCGACGCCGGTGATGCCCACGGCCCCGAGCTGGTCGTGCAGGATCGTGCCGGCCTCGGCGATGAACGCCTCGCGGTCGGGCCGGCGCTGGTTGACCATCTGCTGGATCTCGCTGTACCGGCGCGGGTGCAGCGTGGCGAACGCCAGGTCCTCGAGCTCCCACTTGAGGGAGTGGATGCCGAGCCGGTGGGCCAGCGGGGCGTAGACCTCGAGCGTCTCCTTCGCCTTCTGGATCTGCTTGGGCTTGGTCATGTACGCCAGCGTGCGCATGTTGTGCAGCCGGTCGGCGAGCTTGACCACCAGCACCCGGATGTCGCTCGACATCGAGACGATCAGCTTGCGGTAGTTCTCGGCCTGGTGCTCCTCCTGGCTCTCGAAGTGGATCTTCGAGAGCTTCGTGACCCCGTCCACGAGCTGGGCGGTCTCGGCGCCGAAGGCGCGCTCGATCTCGTCGAGCGTGGCCGTGGTGTCCTCGACCGTGTCGTGCAGCAGGGCCGCCACGACGGCGGTGCCGTCGAGCCCGAGCCCGGCGCAGATGCGGGCGCACCCGAGGGGGTGGGTGATGAAGGGCTCGCCCGAGTTGCGCACCTGGCTGCGGTGGTGCTGCTCGGCGTACGCGTAGGCGCGCCGGATGGCGTCGCGGTCGACGTTGGGGTGGTGCTCGGCGACCTCGGCGATCACCTGGTCGAGCTCCGGGACCTCCGGGGCGACGGCGAGATCGAGGTCTGCGAGGTCCTTCGCCATGCACCAACGATACCGCCCCGCGCCAGACGGCCCCGCCGTCCCGCCCTCAGACGGCCAGCGCGGCCGCCCGCTCGTGCCCGACCGAGGCGATGTCGAGCGTCGGCGCGAGCGCCAGGTAGGCGCGGGACGCCTCGAGCCGGACCTGGCAGGAGCGGTACCGCGCCGAGCCGTCGAGCTCGCGCCGCGGGGGGTCGGGCACGGCCCGCACGCCGGCCTCCCCCACCTCCACCAGCCCGATCTCGGCGAGCACCGTCAGCGCGCGGGCCGCGACGCGGGGCGGCCGCGAGACCTCGCCACCACCGAGCAGGATGCGCTCGAGCTCGTCGCCCCACGGCCGGGCGACCCCGTCGCGCAGCCCGGTCCAGATCGCCGTCACGGCCGGTCGCAGCTCCCACTCGTCCTCGGCGACCCGCAGCGCGAGCTCGGTCTCGGCCTCGCCCCACACCAGGTGCAGCCACCGGCCGCCCGCCCGGTGCATCGCCCAGGCGGCGTCGGCCGGCGAGGCCGGCGGATCGACGAGCACCACGTGCACGCCGTCCGGCAGCTCGACCTCGGCCAGACGCGCGTAGTCGAGCATCGCCAGCGCGGGCACCCCGCGCGCCTGTGCGAGACGCTGCCATCATGGCGCCCGGGTCGCACCGCGCGCCGGCCAGCACCGCGACCTCCACGCCGAGCCGGCCCGGCTCGAGCGCGCTCGTCAGGGCCGAGCGGCGGCGCGCGATGTCGCTCACCACGGCGACCACCCCGCGGTCGGCGCCGGCCAGGGCCGCGAGCGACGACAGCGACGCGCCCTCGCCCCGGCGGTCGCGCACGCCCGCCGGGGCCGGCGCGCCGGCCGGCGGCAGCGGAGGGCCCGGGGTCGTCGCCCACCGTGGCCCGCAGGTCCGCCAGCGTCAGGCGCCGGGGGCAGGCGGCGTCGCACGCCTGGGCGCACTGGGCGGGCAGCACGTCGCGTGGTCCGAGCGGCTCGAGCGCCTCGAGGGTGACCCGCGGACCCACGAGGCCCTGCCAGCGCTCGATCTCGAGCGAGACGACGGCGTCGTGTCGCTCGTCGAGGTCGAGGCCGGGAGCCCGCTCGCCCATGCGGAAGCCGATCGCGCGCGCGTGGACGCCGCCCGAGCGCAGCCGCACCTGCAGGTGGCGCCCCTGCCCCACCCGCGACGGCGACTCGAGGGCGGCGCCCGTCACCACGAGCCGCACGGCGGGGTTGCCGCGGCCGAACGGGGCGAGCGCCTCGAGGGCCTCGGCCGTCGCGAGCGTCAGGTCACGGCCCCCCACCACCGCGTCGACCACCCGCACCCGGGCGCGCGCGATCGACGCGCGCGACCCCGCGGCCGCGGCGATCAGGTCGTCGCGGAAGCGCGCCACCGCGGCCGCCGGCAGCTCGAGGCCCACGGCGCCGGGGTGACCGCCCCACCGCGAGAGGGTCGTCGAGGCCGCGCCGACGAGCGCGTGGAGGTTGACGCCCGGCATGCTGCGTCCGGAGCCCTTCGCGGTGTCGCCCTGCCGCGAGAGCACGATCGCGGGCCGCTCGAACCGCTCGACGAGGCGCGACGCCACGATGCCGACGACGCCCTCGTGCCAGCCGTCGCCGCTCACGAGCACGATGTCGGCGCCACGGATCTCGTCGGGCTCGCGCTCGAACCGGGCGATCGCCTGCTCGACGATGTCGCGCTCCACCTCGCGCCGCTCGGCGTTGAGGGCCCAGAGCTCGTCGCCGATCGGCCCGGCGGTCTCCAGGTCGGGGGCCAGCAGCAGCTCGAGCGCGCGATCGGGGTGCGCCAGGCGGCCCGCGGCGTTGATGCAGGGCGCGAGGGTGAAGCCGAGGGCGCGGGCGCCGATCGTGCGCGGCTCGAGCGACGCCGCGGCGCACAGGGCGGCGATCCCCGGGCGGGGGCGGTCGCGCATCGCCCGCAGGCCCCGGGCCACGCGGCGACGGTTGTCGCCCACGAGGGGCACGGCGTCGGCGACCGTGGCCAGCGCGACCAGGTCGATGCACTCGTCGGGGTCGGGCGCGAGCCCCCCGCCGTCGAGGCGGGCCGCGAGGGCGCGGACGAGCATGTGCACGACGCCCGCGGCCGCGGGCAGGTCGTCCGGCGGCCGGCCGACCGCGGGGTTGGCGAGGATGCCGGGAGGGCGGCGGCCCCCGGCGAGGTGGTGGTCGACGACCACCGGGTCCATGCCGAGATCGACCGCCCGGGTGAGGGCCTCGATGGCCGACGTCCCGCAGTCGACGCACACCAGCACCCGCGCGCCCTGCGCGGCCAGGGCCTCGACGCTCGCGACCGCGACCCCGTACCCCTCGCGGAAGCGGCTCGGCAGGAACGCGATCACGTCGGCGCCGCGGCCCCTCAGGGCGCTGACCAGGATCGCGGTCGAGCACACGCCGTCGCAGTCGTAGTCGCCGTGCACGGCGATGCGCTCTCCGGCCCGCACGGCCCGCGCGAGCCGGTCGGCGGCCTCGGGGATGCCGGCCAGGTCCTCGGCGGGCGCCAGCGGGCCGTCCGAGCGCATGAACTCGCGCGCCGCCTCCGGATCGGCCAGGCCGCGGCGCACGAGGGCCCAGGCCACCGGCTCGGGCACGTCGAGCGCGCCCTGCAGGGCGGCCACGTCGGCGAAGGCGACGCGCGCCGTGCGCCAGCTCACCAGCGCCCCGACCGGAAGATCCCGACGCACAGCCACCCGACGATCGCCAGGGCGATGAGCGCGCCGGGCACCGCGATCAGCGACAGCCCGGCCAGATCGGCCGAGCGGGCGAACACCGCCACGATCGCCGAGCCCACGATCAGCGCCGACGCCACCAGGCCCAGCACGACCCGGTTCGCGCTCGCCTGCACCTTGTCGACCGCCTCGGTGAAGCCCTCGGGGCGGATCGTGATCTCGAGCTGACCGTCCTTGAACTCGTCGAGCAGCTCCGAGAGCTGGAACGGGTAGTCGCGGAAGGCCTCGGCGTAGCGGCCCATCTCGGTGCCGGCCCGGCCGGCGATGTTGTCGGGGCGGAAGCGCGAGGCGGCCATGCGCACGGCGTAGGGCCGCGCGACCTCGAAGACGTTGAAGTCGGGATAGATCTCCAGGGCGACCCCGGCCAGCGTGGCGAGCGTCTTGTCGAGCATCACCCAGCGGGCGGGCAGGGTGATGTCGAGGCGGTAGATCGTCTGGAAGATCTCGCGCAGCACCTCGCGGGCGTCGATCTCGCCGATCGCGCTCGCCGAGTAGCGCTGCAGGATCACCCCGAGGCGATCGCCGAGCTCCTCCTCCATCGCCCGCGGGTAGCGGATGCCGAGGGCGCGCAGGCGCCGCGGCAGCCGCTCGGCGTTCTGGTCGAGGATGTCCATCAGCAGGCGCACCGCCGCCTCGCGGTCGCGGGGCGTGAGCTGCTCGGTCATGCCGAAGTTGACGAGGCTGAGCCGGTCGGGGTCGCGCACGAGCACGTTCGCCGGGTGCGGATCGGCGTGGAAGAAGCCGTGGACGAACAGCTGGCGCATCCACGTCTCGGTGAGCCGGTTGGCGAGCCTGCGCCGGTCGTCGGGCGACCACGACGAGAGGTCGAGGTGGCTGAGCACGGTCCCCTCGACGCGCTCCATCGTGAGCACCCGCGAGGTCGTGTAGCGCCAGTAGATCTTCGGGACGGCGACCGTGTCGTCGCCGGCGAAGTTGCGGCGGAAGACCTCGGCGTTGCGCGCCTCGACGCCGTAGTCGAGCTCGCGGCGCACGGTGCGCGCGAACTCGTCGACCGTGCCCACCAGGTCGATGAACTGGAGCTTGCGGATGCGCTCCCGGGCGACGCGGGCGGCCTGGTAGAGCAGCTGGATGTCGGCGGCGATCTGGCGCTCGGCGTCGGGCCGCTGCACCTTGACCACCACCTCCTGCCCCCCGGGCAGGGTCGCCCGGTGCACCTGACCGATCGAGGCCGCGGCGATGGGCTGCTCGTCGAACTCGGCGAAGACCTGCTCGATCGTCAGGCCGAGCTCGGCGTGGATGACCGACCGCACCCGCTCGAAGGGCTCGGGCCGGGCGTCGTCCTGCAGCCCGCGGAGCTCCTGGAGGATGTCCGGGCGGGACGATGTCGGGCCGGGTCGACAGGAGCTGGCCGAACTTGACGAAGGTCGGCCCGAGCTCGTCGAGCATGTCGCGCACGCGCCGCCCGCGGTTGCGGCCCGCGGCCTCGCCGTCGAGGCCCTCGTCGGCCTCCTTGCGCCCGAAGGCGTAGCCGAAGCCGTGGCGAGCCGCCACCTGGGCGATCTCCCCGAGACGCGCCAGGTTCTGCCGCCGTTCGCCTCGCGCCATGCGGGCCAAGGTAGCAGCACGCGCGGACGCGCCACCCGGTGCGGCGGGGCCCGCCCGACGGGCGGGCCCCACCCCCCGGATCACAGCACCCGGAAGCTCCCGCTCGCGGCGAACGGGCCGGGCGCCGACGCGGCGACCCGCACGGTGAAGCCCTCCGTGGTGGGGGCGAAGCCGGGCTCCATGACGACCTCGAGGTCGCCGGGGGCGCAGTTGATGGCGCCGTCGAGCGTCAGCACGATCGTGTCCGGCACGCCCGGCGCGGGCGCGACGGCCCAGGCCCGGGGAGCCGCCGGCAGCCCGGCGCGGAACGAGACGCCGCTGAGGGCCTGCTGACCCGCCTGGAGGGCGAGCCCCCCGAGCGCGAAGCGACCGGTGCGGGCGGGGTCGTCCGACGGGGCGGCGACGGCGGACGCGTCCGGGTCGTCGTCCCACCACGCGACGGCGGGGCCGGCGGCGACGGGCGGGGCGGCGACCGGGATCGGCGCCACCCCGGCCGGCGCGGGGTCCCAGGGGGACCCGGCGTGGTCATCGACGACCGGCGCCGGCGCGTATGCCTCGGGTGCGGGAGCCCAGTCGGACGCCGCGGCCGGGTCCTCGGCCGGGGGCTCGACGGCGGGCGTCTCCGCCACGGGCGCCCAGGCGTCCCCGGCGGGGGCGTACGGGTCCTCGACGGTGGCCTCGGGCTCGGGCACGTAGGCGGCGGGGATCTCGGTCGCGGCGTCCGGCCCGAAGCTGATCTCGGGGATCACCTCGTCGCCGGCGCCGAACGACACCTCGACGACCGGCGGGGCGGCCGTGCCGTCGTCCTCCGGGTGCGCGAAGACGAACGGCTCCACCGGGGGCTTGAGAGCGGCGTCGCCCGCCGGCGGCTCGCCGTCGATCGCCTCGACCACGGCCGCGTCGGCGTACGACGCCACCGGGACCGGGTCGGGGGACGGCTCGACCAGGACCGGATCCGGGAACTCCTCGACCGTGTTGACGTCGGAGAACGACACGTCCTCGGCGCCGGGCGTCCAGGACGTCAGTGGCTCGACGGAGGGCGGCGGCGACCACTGCGGGATCTCGTCGGACGCGGCGGGGTCGTCGTTCTTCCAATCCAGCCCCGCGGCGGGCGCGGACGTCGCGGCCTGCTCGGCGTAGGCGCCGGTGGGACCGGCCACCATGGACGGACCGGACGCGCCGGCGCCGGCGGCGGGCGGCGACCATCCCATGTCGACCTCGCCCGGCATCGGCCAGCCCGGAGCGGTCACCAGCTCGGCCTCCGACCACTGCCCCGTCGGCGTCTCCGACTCGTCGGCGGCCGAGATGACGATGGACTCGTCGTCCTCGGCGGGCGCGGCGGGCGGCCACTCGGCCGGGGCGTCATCGGCGACGGGCGGCCACTCGGCCGGGGCGTCATCGGCGACGGGAGGCCACTCGGCCGGAGCCGAGGCGTCGGCGGCAGGCCAGTCGGGCCCCTCCGACAGCGGCCCGTCATCGGACCAGTCCGAGCCCTCCGGCGAGGCGCCCGCCGCGGCGAGCGGCATGGGCTCCGGGGGGGCCGGCGGCGCGTTCTTGCGACCGCGGCGGCGACGGCGGCGACGCGTGTCGCCCGCGGCCGCGGGGGCCGCGGCGCTCTCCGACGAGCTTCTCCTCTTGTCCCGCTTCATCTTGATCAGCAGGAGGAGGAGGAGGACGACGCCACCGAGGATGGCGATGTTGTTCGTCGTCATGTGCCGCGATCTCCTTGGGTTGCTGCGGGCCGCCGCGGTCCGGCGACCGGGTCGCGTGGTCGGCGCCCCCCCTGGTCATCGGCCGGACCGGCCGATGGTTGAGCGCCGCGCCGGGTGGGCTCAGGCGGCCGCCAGCTCGTACCGGCCCGTGGCGGCGAAGGCACCAGGTGCGCTCGCCGCGACGATCAGGGTGAAGCCCTCGCCGTCGGGGGCGAATCCGGCGTCGCCCAGCACGGTCGGACCGCCACCCGCGATGTTGACGAGGCCCTCGGCGACGATGCGGATGTCGCCGACTGCCACCGGCCCGCCGCGGCGGGCGCGGAAGGTCACGCCGACGAGCGCCATCTGACCGGCCTGCACCGCCCACCCGCCGAGCGAGAAGTGACCGTGCTCGTCGATCTCGATCTCGACCTCGAGGGCGTCGGGCGACGTGAGCGGGGGCGCATCGCCGACCGGCACCGCGCCCGAGGCGGCGACGACGTGCGTCGCCCACTCGCTCAGCACCGCTGCGTCGGTGGCCGGTCGGGCGGGTCGCCAGGTCGCGGGGCTCCCGCACCACTCGGCGAGGAGGGCCGGGTCGGGGTCGCGGGGGTCGGAGCCGACCGACGCCGGGGTCTCGGGCGCGACGGCGGGGGCCGGAATCTCGGGCGCGACGGCGGGGGCCGGGGCTTCGGGCTCGACGGCGGGGGCGGGGCTTCGGGCTCGACGGCGGGCGGCCGCGGCGCGGGCTCGACGAGCGGGGCCGCGACCTCGGGCGCGATGACCGGCGGCGTCGCCGCCGCGACGGGGCGGCGCGGCGGGATGGGGAACTCGGGCGCGTCCCAGACCCCGGCGCCGGCGCGCACGGGTCGGGGCGGGGCCAGGGTCGCGGCGCTCTCGGACGCCGCCCGTGCCGGGGTCGGGGCGTCCGGGCGCAGGACCCCGGCGTCGGCGGCGATCTCGGCGGCGTCGGCGGCCTCGGCCTCGGCGCGGCGCCGGACCTCGTCCGACACCTCGCAGGCCGGCGGCGTCATGCCGTGCGCGGGCGGGGAGTCCTGGCGTCCCTTGACGTATGCGGCGGCCACCAGCAGGGCCGCGGGGATGACCAGACGGGTGCGCAAGGGGCCTCCGTTCCGCCCGACGCATGGGCACTCGATGACCTCCGGATGGAAGCCCTCGCAGTGGGTATCGGGCCCTCGCGGCGCGGCTTTAGCCGCGCGCGGCGCCGCCGTCAGCCGGGCGGGGGCTCCGCGGCGCGCTCGAGCAGGCCCAGCCGGTGCTCCAGCTCCATCAGGCGCAGCTGCACGTCCTCGAGCTCGGCGCGGGTGACGACGCCGAACTCGCGCAGCACGCCCTGCACCCCGCCCTCGAGACGGCCGACCAGGCCCTCCCCGGGCGATCCCTCGCCGCGCACGCGCGCCAGCAGGCGCTCGACGATCGCGGCGCCCTCCTCGCCCCCGACCTGCCCCTTGCGGACGAGGTCGGCGACGGCCGCCTCGGCGCGTTCGCGGGTGAGCGACGCGGCGCCGATCGACAGCAGCACCGCCTGCTCGATGCCCTCGCGCATGGCGCTCACCGGCGCCGCTTGCGCTGCACGTTGCGGTGACGGCGCACCCTGTCCGGATCGCTCCGCGGTCGGCGCCCGGGCTGTGCCGCGTCGCCATCGCCCGCGGGAGTGACGGCCGCCTCGGGCGGCTCGGCCCCGTCGTCGCCGGTGCCGTCGGGGGCGAGGCCCTCGTCGGGCTCGGTGGTCGCCGACGGCAGGGCGCGGACCTCCTCCTCCTCCTCCTCCGCGTCCCCCTCGGTCTCCTCGTCCCGGTACTCGTCGGCGTCGTCGTCGCCCTCGTCGATCCGGATCTCGGCGGCGAGGGCGGCCTCGGCGCGCTCGAGCGCGACCAGGTCGACGACGTCGGCGTCTCCCGCGATGACCGCGGCGCGCCGCTCGCTCTTGACCGAACGCCGCTTGTTCTCGGGCTCGCGCTCCTTCCAGAGGGCGGCCAGCGGCGCGGCGATCGCGATCGACGAGAGGCCGCCCGAGAGGATGCCGACGAGCAGCGCGAAGGCGAAGTCCTTCAGCGTCTCGCCGCCGAACAGCAGCAGGGCGATGATCGGCACGAGCGTCGTGATCTGGGTGATGACCGTCCGCGTCAGCACCTCGTGGATCGAGGTGTTGACCACCTGGCGGTAGGTCGCCTTGCGCAGGATCGGCACGTTCTCGCGGATGCGGTCGAAGACGATCACGACGTCGTAGAGCGAATAGCCGAGGATCGTCAGCAGGGCGGCGACCGTGGCGCTCGTGACCTCGCGCCCCGTGAACGAGTAGATCGAGATCGACAGCCACACGTCGTGCACGACCGACAGCAGCGCCGGCAGGGCCAGCTTGTACTCGAAGCGGATCGAGAGGTAGATGATGATGACGGCGAAGCTGAGCAGGATCGCCCAGATCGCGTTGCGGATGATCTGCTCGCCGAAGGTCGGCCCCACCACGTCGATCTGCAGGGTCTCCTCGTTGATGCCGAACGCCCCGTCGAGCGCGCGCTGGAGCTCGGTCCGCTCGGGCACCGTGAGCGTCTCGGTCTGCATCTGGAAGCCGACGACCTCGCGGCCGTCGACGGTCTCGCTGGTGGTCTGGATCTTGGCGGAGCCGTAGCCGAGGTCCCCGAAGACCTGACGCACCGCGCCCTCGCTGGGCTGGCGGTCGAACGACGTCGTGATGCGCGTGCCGCTCTCGAAGTCGAGGCCGAGGTTGAGGCCGTTCACCCCGATCCAGGCCGCGCCGATCGCCAGCGGGACGAACGAGATCGCCATCCAGAGCTTCCACTTGCCGACGAAGTCGAGCTTCCACTTCGGCTCGCGCTGGTTGAGCGCCATGTACCTGTCGTCGCGCAGGAACCGGGTCTCGGCCAACGCGTTGAACGCCGCCCGGGTCGCCACGACGGCGGTGAAGAGCGACAGCAGCACGCCGATGAAGAGCGTGAAGGCGAAGCCCTTGACGCCCGAGGTGGCGAACAGGAACAGGATGGCCGCCGTCGCGAGGGTGACGACGTTGGCGTCGATGATCGCCGAGATGCCCTTGCGGTATCCGGCGAGGATCGCGGCGCGGGGCGATTTGCCCGAGCGGGCCTCCTCCCGGACGCGCTCGAAGATCACGACGTTGGCGTCGGACGCGACGCCGATCGTGAGGATGATGCCCGCGATGCCCGGCAGCGTGAGGGTGATCGGCACCAGCACGACCACCGCGTACAGGAGCGCGGCGTAGACCATCAGCCCGGCCGCGGCGACGACGCCGAGGAAGCGGTAGTACGCGATCAGGAAGAGGATGACGAGGACGAGACCGGTGGTGCCGGCGATCAGCCCCTGGTTGAGCGACTCGCGGCCGAGCGTCGCGCCCACCTGCTTCTGGCTGATCACGTCGAGCTGGATCGGCAGGGCGCCGGAGTTGATCTGCTTGGCGAGCGTCTCGGCCTCGCCCTGGCTGAACTCGCCCTCGATGACCGCGCCGTTGCGCCCGTCGATGCCGGTCGGCAGCTGCTCGTAGTCGATCGTCGGGTTCGAGACGATGCGCCCGTCGAGGATGATGGCGAAGCGCTGGAGCTCCCGCTTGAGCGCCCCGTCCTGGGCGAGCTGGCGGGTGATGTCGGCGAACCGCTGGCGCCCGTCGTCGGTGAACTGCAGGGTCACCACGCGCTCGCGGCTGCCGAGGGCGCCGGTCTGGATCGTCGTGCTGGCCTCGGTGACGTCGCGGCCGGTGAGGCCGGGCACGTTCTGGAAGACGTAGTACGTGCGCCGCATCCCCGCGTCGGGCCGCGTCGCGAGGGCGGGCTGCTCCTCGTAGGCGATGAACAGGCCCCGCGGGACGATCTCGATGGTCACGCCGGCCGGCTTCGTGTTGTCGGGGAAGCCCTCGACGAGGGTGGCCCGGTCGGTCGCCGGCCCGGCCGCGAGCGCTCCGTCGGCGTCGAACGCGTAGAACGTCGGCAGGCCGCGCCGGCCCTCCGGGGTCGCGCTCTGGGCCGCCTTCACCGCCGCCCGTAGATCCGTCGTCCCGGCCTCGCTGACCACGTTGCGCTCGAAGTTGATGAAGACGAGCTGAGCCGGCTGGATCAGGTCGCGGACGACCTGATCGGGGTTCTCGGCCCCGGGCAGCGAGACCACGATCTGATCGTCGCCCTGGGTCTGGATCTCGGGCTCGGCGACGCCGAACGAGTCGAACCCGGCTGCGGATGATCTCGACCGAGCGCTCGATCGCCTGCTCGGTGACCTGGCTCTCGTCGGTCGGCTGGCCCTGCAGCACCACCTCGACCCCGCCCTGCAGGTCGAGGCCCAGCACGGCCGGCTTGAGCGCGATCGCCACGATCGACCCGGCCACGAGGCCGAGCACGAGCAGCAGCAGGAGGAGCGGTCGCCTCATCGGCGGACGGCTCCGGTCCTAGGCGACGACATCGTCGGGCGCGGTGGCCTCTGCGGCCCCGCTCCCCGAGATGACGCGCGCCACCGCGGCCTTCGCGATGCGGATGTCGGTGTCCTCGGCGACCTCGAGCAGGATCGTCTCACCGTCCTCGACCTCCGTGACCGTGCCGTAGATCCCGGAGACGGTCACGATCTCGTCGCCCGGCGCGAGGCTGCTCATGATGCGGTCGAGCTCCTGGCGTCGCCGCTTCTGGGGACGCACGCCGAACACGTAGATGAGCCCGATGAAGATCAGGATGTAGATCGGGAGCAGGAGAGCCATGAGCTCTGGGCACCTTCTGAAAGAGGCGAGGGGAGGCGGCCGGAGTACCGCGTCCGGCGGGGGCGACGATAGCAAAGGGCACGGCGGCTCCCGGCAGGTCGAGGTCGTGCCCGGGATCGGCGCGGGGGCGTGCTAGCTTGAGCCGCCGTGACGGTCGCCGCCCGCTCCACTCCGCCCGCGCGCGCTTGGTCGGCCCGGTGGCCCGTCGGCGCGGAGGTGGCCCTCTTCGTCGCGCTGACCGCGGCCTACGAGTTCTTCCGCGACCTGGTCGCGGTCGAGGACCTGGCCGCCCCCCTGCGCCACGCGCGGCAGATCGTCGACGCCGAGAAGGCCCTCGGGCTGTTCGTCGAGGTCGACCTGCACGAGTGGGTGCAGTCGATCGGCGCCCTCGAGTTCACCACCACCTGGCTCTACACGCTCGGGCACACGACCGGCTTCGTGATCATGTTCCTGTGGGTCTGGTTCGCGCGCCGCGAGCAGTTCGCCATGTTCCGCAACTGGTTCTGGATCACCCACGTCGTCGCCGTGCTCGGCTACTGGGCCTACCCGCTCGCGCCACCCCGCCTGACCGACCTCGGCCTGGCCGACCCCACGGCGGAGAGCCTCGAGCTGGGCGGCGCGCTCACGTGGTTCCAGCCCTTCCGCAACGAGTTCGCCGCCATGCCGTCGATGCACGTCGGCTACACGCTCATCTTCGCGCTCACCCTCATCTGGCTGCTGCGCCCCTCGCGGTGGCGGTGGCTCGCCCTGCTGTGGCCGGCCGGGATGCTCTTCGTGGTGATGGCCACGGCCAACCACTGGTGGCTCGACGCCGTGGGCGGGGCGGTGGCGGTCGGCCTCGGCCTGCTCGCGGCCGACCGGCTCGCCGGCGACCTGCCCCGCCCGTGGGCCCGCGCCACATGAGGGTCGCGATGGTCACCGAGTACGCCTACCCGGTGCTGGGGGGCGTCGCCGAGCACGTCCACAACCTCAGCCGCGAGCTGGTGACGCGCGGGCACGAGGTCACGGTGCTCACCAGCAAGGCGCCGCTGGGCACGCGCGGGCGGGCGCGGACGATCGACGCCGAGAACCTCGCGGTGCACGGCTACCGCACCGTGCGGGTCGGCACCTCGATGCCCGTCTACCAGAACGGCTCGATCGCGCGTGTGAGCGTGGGGGTCGGGCTCAAGGCCCGCGTCGCCCGGGCGCTGCGGGGCATGGACGTCGTGCACGCCCAGGGCCTCGCCCACCCGTCGATCTGCCTCTGGGCCCTGCGCACCTCGACCGCGCCGGTCAACCTCGGGACCTTCCACACCTACTTCGAGGGCGGCCACCGCGCCTACAAGTACTTCTTCGCGTACGTCCGGGCCACGATGGGGCGCACCGACCGGCTCATCGCGGTGTCGGACGCCTGCGTGGAGGCGCTCAGCCCCTACTTCGGCGACGCGCCCTTCGACATCGTGCCGAACGGCGTCGACACCGGTCTCTACCGCCCCCTCGAGGGCGACGAGACGCGTCCGGCCGGGCCGCCGCGCATCCTGTTCATGGGGCGGTTCGACCCGCGCAACGGGCTCGACACCCTGCTCGAGGCGACGCGCATCCTCATGGACGAGGGCCGCGAGTTCGTGGTGCAGGTCGTCGGCGACGGCCCCCTGCGGCCGCGCTACCACCACCAGGCCCGTTCGCTGGGGGTCTGGGACCGCATCGAGTGGCTCGGGCTGCTCGACAAGGAGCGCCCGCGCCTCTACCGGGAGGCCACCGTCTTCGCCTCCCCCTGCGTGCTCGCGTCGTTCGGCGTCGTGCTGCTCGAGGCGATGGCCAGCGGCACGCCGGTGGTCTGCGCCGACAACATCGGGTTCCGCCAGGTCATCCGCGACGGGGTCCCGGGCCGGTTCGTGCGGCCCCACGACGCCCGCGACCTGGCGACCGGCATCGGGGAGCTGCTCGACGACCCGGCGCGGCGCGAGAGCTGGGGGCGGACCGGTCGCGAGCTGGTCGTCGAGCGCTACTCCTGGGACCGGGTGGCCACGCGCGTCGAGGCCGTCTACCACGAGGTGCTCGCGCAGGGCGGGCGGGCGCTCGTCACGCCCCCGATCGGGCTGCGCGCCAACCTGCGCCGCAATCCGGTCGAGCTCGTGCGCAACATCCCCGCGGCGCTGCGCGAGGGCTTCCCGCGCGAGCGGGACTAGCCTCCGCCGCCCTCCCGGGCCGGCGGCACGGCGCCGAAGGCCGCGGCCCCGGACAGCACGCCGACCACGTCGCGCATGTTGAGCACCCCGACCAGCCGGTCGTCCTCCGACACGAGCAGGTGGCGCACACCGCGGGAGATCATCAGGTCGCAGGCCGCGCGGAGCGGCGTATCGGGTGGCACCGAGACCGGCTGGGGCGTCATGTGGTCGGCGACCAGGGCGGTGTCGAGGTCGGTGCCCGAGGCGATCGCGCGCAGCACGTCGCGCTCGGTGATCACGCCGCCGCCGTCGGCCTCGACGATGCCGAGCCCGGTGCGGGCCGCGGCGAGGTCGACCGCGGCCGACCGGAGCGTCGCCCCGGGCGACAGCCGCACCTTCACCTTCGCCATCACGTCGCGCACCGGACCGTCCATGCGGCCGACCATACCCCACCGGCGCGGGTGAGGCGGCCTAGAAGAGGCCCGGCTGGCCCACCTCGGCCGGCGGGGCGAGGCCCAGGTGCCGGTAGGCGCGCGCCGTGGCCACGCGGCCGCGCGGCGTGCGCGTGAGCAGCCCCTCCTGGAGCAGGTACGGCTCGTAGACGTCCTCGATCGTGTCGGGGGCCTCGCCCACGCTGTCGGCGAGCGTGCCCAGCCCGACCGGGCGGCCCTCGAACGTCTCGGCCAGGCGGCGCAGGATCTGGCGGTCGAGCTCCTCGAGCCCGAGGGCGTCGACCTCGAGCAGCTCGAGCGCCTCCTCGGCGACCCCCCGGTCAACCCGCGGACGGCCGCGCACCTGCGCGACGTCGCGCACGCGGCGCAGCAGGCGGTTGGCGATGCGCGGCGTGCCCCGCGACCGGGCGGCGAGGGCGCCCGCGGCGTCGTCGTCGATCGCCACGTCGAGCAGCCGCGCCGAGCGGCGGACGATGCTGCCGAGGTCGGCTGCGGTGTAGTAGTCGAGCCGGTGGAAGACGCCGAAGCGGGCCCGCAGCGGGGTCGTCAGCAGACCGGTGCGGGTGGTCGCCCCGATGAGGGTGAACTTCGGCAGATCGAGACGCAGCGTGCGCGCCGACGGGCCCTGCCCCAGCACCACGTCGAGCTGGAAGTCCTCCATCGCCGGGTAGAGCACCTCCTCGATGGAGCGGTTGAGGCGGTGGATCTCGTCGATGAACAGCACGTCGTGGGGCTCGAGCGCGGTCAGCACCGCCGCCAGGTCGCCCTTGCGCTCGAGCACCGGGCCGCTCGTGACGTGGAACGCCACGCCGAGCTCCGCGGCGACGATGCCCGCCAGCGAGGTCTTGCCGAGCCCGGGCGGTCCGGCCAGCAGCACGTGGTCGAGCGCCTCGCCCCGCTGCCGCGCGGCCTCGAGGAAGATCGCGAGCTGGGCCTTGACCCCGTCCTGCCCGATGAAGTCGGCGAGACGGCGCGGGCGCAGGGAGCGGTCGAGCTCGTCCTCGGCGCCGATCGGCGTACCGGCCTGCAGGCGCTCGTCGGCGCCCGCCGCCTCGGGGTCGGTGCCCCAGGCGCCCCTGTCGTCGTCGCTCACCGGCGCCTCAGGCGGGCGAGGCCGTGGCGCACGAGGCCCTCGGCGTCGAGGCCGGGCGGCGCGTCGGTGAGGGCGGCGTCGGCCTCGTCGGGCGCGAAGCCGAGAGCGACCAGGCCGTCGCGCGCGGAGATGTGCGCGTCGGCCGGCGAGCCGGACGTCGGCGCGGCCGCCCCGGCGAGCGCGCCGAGCCGGTCGCGAAGCTCCAGCACGATGCGCTCGGCCGTGCGCTTGCCGACGCCGCTCGCCGTCTGCAGCCGGGCGCTGTCGCCCCGGGCCACCGCGAGGTGCAGCTCGTCGGCGCTGCCCACGCCGCAGATCGCGAGCGCCAGGCGCGGGCCCACCCCGCTCACCGACGTGAACGCCTCGAACAGCGAGCGCTCGGCAGGGCTCGCGAACCCGTAGAGGTCGAGCGACTCCTCGCGCACCACGAGCACGGTCGAGAGCGCGGCCTCGCCCCCCGCGGCCGGCAGCGAGGCGGCCGTGCTGGCCGAGACGCGCACGAGCATGCCGACACCGCCGACCTCGATCACGGGGCCGTCGGGCTCGAGCGCCTGCACGCGCCCCCTGATGGAGCGGATCATCGGGGGGAAACTAGCGCGCCCGGCGGATGGCCCCCCGCAACGGGGCCGAGCTCATGTGGCAGATCGCCGCGGCCAGGGCGTCGGCCGCGTGATCGGTCGTGGGCCGGGCGCCGGTGAGCCGCGTCACCATGTCGCGCACCTGGGCCTTGCCGGCCGAGCCCGACCCGGTCACCGACTGCTTGATCGTGTTGGGGGAGTACTCGACCACCTCCACCCCGGCGACGGCCAGGGCGACGATGATGGCGCCGCGCGCCTCGGCCATCGCCATCGCCGCGCGGCTCATCGGGTGGATGAACCACGACTCGATGGCGGCCGCCTCGACCCGGTGCTCGGCCACGAGCGCCGCGACCGCGTCGTGGATCGCCCGCAGGCGCTCGGCGTGGGCGGTGCGGGGCGAGGTCGTCACGGTGCCCACGACCAGGGGACGCGGTCGCGCCGGCGGCCCGCTCACGACGGCGTAGCCGGTCGAGGCCAGACCGGGGTCGACCCCGATGATGGTGGTCTGCACGACCCAGGGGCTTCGCGGCACGCCCGGCGGATCCTGCGCGGCGGGGCGGCCCGTCATGCCCCCAGTCAACCGATCCGCTCGGACGACCTCCGCCGGCGCGGTCAGCCCGCGACGGCCTCCAGCACCTCGTCGGAGATGTCGAAGTTGGCGTAGACGTCCTGCACGTCGTCGTTGTCCTCGAGCTGATCGACCATCCGCAGGATCTGGCGCGCCTCGCTCTCGCTGGGGGCGATCGTCGTCTTCGGGACCATCGTCAGCTCGGCGGTGACGAACGCGATGCCCGCGTCCTCGAGGGCCCCGCGCACGGTCATGAAGTCGGACGGGTCCATCGTGATCTGCCACTGGGCGCCGTCGTCGGCCACGTCCTCGGCGCCGCCCTCGAGGGCGGCCTCCATCAGCGCGTCCTCATCGACGCCCTCGCGGTCGACGACCACGAGCCCCTTGCGGTCGAACTGCCAGGCCACGCTGCCGGGCGTGCCGAGGGACCCGCCGTTCTTGGTGAAGATGAAGCGCAGGTCGCTCGCGGTGCGGTTGCGGTTGTCGGTGAGGATGGTGCAGATCACCGCGACGCCGCCGGCCGCGTAGCCCTCGTAGAGCATCGACTCGTACGCGTCGCCCTCGCCGGCGCCCGCGCCGCGCTGGATCGCGCGCTCGATGTTGTCCTTCGGCATCGAGTTGTCGCGCGCCTTCTGGATGGCGTTGGCGAGCGCGGCGTTCGATTCGGGGTCGCCCCCACCCTCCTTCGCCGCGACGATGATCGCGCGCGAGAGCTTGGAGAAGAGCTGCCCCCGCTTCGCGTCGGCGGCGCCCTTCTTGCGCTTGATGGTGGCCCACTTACTGTGCCCGGACACGATCCTGCCTCCTCTCCGCGGCGCCCGCGCGGCGCTCGCGCGCCCGGGCCACCAACCACTCGTGGAAGCGGCGCTCGCCCGAGAGCTCGGGGTGGAACGCCGTCACCATCAGATCCCCCTGCCGTGCCGCCACCCCGTGGCCGGAGTGGTGGGCCAGCACCTCGACCCCCGGGCCCGCCTCCTCGATCCAGGGCGCCCGGATGAAGACCGCGTCGACCGGCTCGGCGCCGAGCGCCGGCACCGGCAGCTCCGTCTCGAACGAGGCGCGCTGGCGGCCGAACGCGTTGCGGCGCACCACGATGTCCATGCCGCCCAGCAGCGGCTGTGCGCCGCCCGTCGTGCGGCGCGCCAGCACGATCATGCCCGCGCAGGTGCCGAGCGCGGGCAGGCCGTCCTCCAGGAGCGTGCGCAGGGCGTCGAGCAGCCCCGACTGCTGCGCCACCAGACCGAGCGTCGTGCTCTCGCCGCCCGGCAGCACGACGGCCTCGACGCCCACCAGGTCGCCGGGCGCCCGCACATCGACCGGCTCGGCGCCGACGCCGGCGAGCACCCGCGCGTGCTCCGCGAACGCCCCCTGCACCGACAGCACGCCGACGCGGGGCAGCCCGAAGCCCGTCGCGGGGACCCCGCTCACCACCCCCGGCCCTGGAGCATCTCGGCCGGGGCGAGGCTGGACATCTCGATGCCGGTCATCGCTCCCTTGAGGCCGCGCGAGACCCGCGCCAGCACCTCGGGGTCGCGGTAGTGCGTCGCCGCCTCGACGATCGCCCGGGCGCGACCGGCCGGATCGTCGCTCTTGTAGATGCCCGAGCCCACGAACACGCCCTCGGCGCCGAGCTGCAGCATGAGGGCCGCGTCGGCCGGGGTGGCGATGCCGCCGGCGCAGAACAGCACCACCGGCAGGCCGCCGTCGGCGGCCACCCGGGCCACGAGCTCGTAGGGGGCCCGCAGGTCCTTCGCCGCCGCGTGCAGCTCCTCGGGGGGAAGGCCCGCCAGGCGGGCGATGCCGCCCCGGATCGCGCGCATGTGCCGCACGGCCTCGACGACGTTGCCGGTGCCGGCCTCGCCCTTGCTGCGGATCATCGCCGCGCCCTCCGAGATGCGCCGCAGCGCCTCCCCGAGGTCGGTCGCGCCGCAGACGAACGGGATGGTGAACCCGTGCTTGTCGATGTGGTGCGCCTCGTCGGCCGGGGTCAGCACCTCCGACTCGTCGATGAAGTCAACGTCGAGGGCCTGCAGCACCTGCGCCTCGACGAAGTGTCCGATGCGGCACTTGGCCATCACCGGGATCGACACGGCGTCCTGGATGCCCGAGATCATCTCGGGGTCGCTCATGCGCGCCACGCCGCCGTCGGCCCGGATGTCCGCGGGGATCCGCTCGAGGGCCATGACCGCGCAGGCCCCGGACTCCTCGGCGATCCGCGCCTGCTCGGGTGTCGTCACGTCCATGATGACGCCGCCCTTGAGCATCTGCGCGAGACCGGTCTTGACGCGTGTCGTTCCGGTGCGGCCGTCCGTGTCTGCCACGCGATCCCCTCGTCCGTCGATTGCCCGGCCGAAAAGTCTACCGGACACCCCACCCATCCCGGTCACGCCCGTCGGCGGACGGCTTTGGCCGCCGGGCCAAGGAACGCGTCGGGATCGCCCCTTACCGTGCCGCACGTGGCACGCGACCCGGAGATCGCCTTCCTGCAGCGGCTGGCCCTCACGGCGGCGTCGGCCGCCAGCCGGGGCGAGCTCGTGCGGCTCGTCATCTCCGAGACCACCGAGGCCCTGGCCACCGACGTCTGCTCGGTCTACCTGCTCGACCCCGACGACGGCCGGCTCGTGCTGGGCGCGACCAACGGCCTCTCGCACGAGGGGGTCGGGCGGGTGCGCCTCGCCCTCGGCGAGGGGGTGACGGGATGGGCCGCCCAGGCGCGCGAGGCGGTCGTCGTGCCCGACGTGCGCCGCGAGCCGCGCTTCCGCTGGCTCGACGGGGTCGATCAGGCGCGCTTCGTGGCGATGGCCTCGGTGCCCATCATCGCCGGCGACCGCCTCGTGGGGGTCCTGAACGTGCAGAGCGAGCGCGAGCGGGCCTTCTCGGCCGCCGATGTCGGGCTGCTGTCGGCGATCGCCGCGCAGGTCGCGGGCGTCCTGGCCCGCGCCGAGCTGCAGGAGCGACTCGAGCGACGGGTCGCCGACCTCGGCCGCTCCGAGGAGGTGCACCGCCGCCTGAGCGGTCTCGTCCTGGCCGGAGCGGGCCTGCGCGCCGTCTGCGAGGAGATCGCGCGGCTCACCGGGTCGTCGGTCGCGGTGTACGACATCGACGGCGGCGCGGTGGTCACGAGCGGACGCGGGATGCCCGCGCGGCTGCCCGGCGGCGCCGAGGAGGGCGGACCGGAGGTCGCGCCGCTGAGCGCCGGACGCGAGACGCTCGGCTGGCTGGCCGTCGGACCGGCCCCGCACCCCGGCGAGATCGGTCGGCGCCAGACGCTCGAGCACGGGGCGACGGTGCTGGCCCTCGAGCTGATCCGCACCCGCGCGGCCGACGAGGCGCGCCACCGGGTCAGCGGGGACCTGCTCGACGAGCTGCTCTCCCCGGGTCTCGACGCCGGCGACGCCGACCGACTCGCCGAGCGCGCCGCGCGACTGGGGCACCGGCTGGACGGCCCGGCGTGGGTGATGGCGATCGAGGGCGACGACGCGCCCGCCGGTCACGCGCTGGCCGCTCCGGCCACGCGCATCCGGGCGGCGCGGGAGCTCTCGGGCCTCGCCGCGGCCCGCGGCGCCGACGCGATCGTCGTCGAGCGCGGCGCGGGCATCGCGCTGATCGTGTCGGGCCTCGACGGCGCCGCCGACGCCGAGGACTTCGCCGCCGCGGCCCTGCGCACGGCCGCGGCGCTCGCGCCCGACGGGTCGGTCTCGTGCGGCATCAGCGGCGAGGCGGGGGCGCCCGCGACGCTGCACCGGCTCGCCGAGCAGGCCCGCCACGCCCTGCGCGTGTCGCGGCGCCTGGGCGGGCGCGGCACGGTCGCCTCGTACCGGCGCCTCGGCATCGAGCGCCTGCTGCTCGCGATCGACGACCCGGAGCCGGTCGCGGCATTCATCGAGGACTGGATCGGCCCCCTCCTGCGCCACGACGGCGGGGCGCGCAGCGGCGCGGCGCCGCTGCTGGACTCGCTCGACGCCCTCGTGGCGGAGTCGTGGAACATGAGGGGCGCCGCCCGCCGCCTCGGTGTGCACGTCAACACGCTGCTCTACCGCCTCGGGCGCGCCGAGACGCTCCTCGGCCGACGTCTCGACGATCCGCACGCCCGCCTCGCGCTGGCGCTGGCACTGCGCGCCCGCGTCGTCGCCGCCGGCACCCCGGCGTCGGCCGTCCCGATCCTCGCCGGCGAGCCGCCGGCGCGGCACGCGGCGACGGCGTCCGCCCACCCCCGGCCCTGACGGCCCGAGTCAGGCCCCGACGGCCGCCAGGTCGGCGCGGGCGTGCGAGGGGGTCAGGGCGCCCGCGAGCGCCTGCGCCACGGCCACCATGGCCACGAGGGTCGGTGAGCCGTCGCGCGCGTCGGCCGGCACCACCCGCGCGAGGGGCGAGCGCGCCAGCGGGCTGAGGCTCGAATCGACCAGCGCCGCGGCGGGGACCCCCGCCGTGCGGGCGGCCGCGACGGCCGCCTGCGCGACCCGGCTCTCGCGGCCGATGGCGATCGCCAGGACGGCGCCGCCGGGGCCGAGCGCATCGAGCCAGGCCCGCGCCGCAGGGTCGAGCGAGGTGACCGCGGCGACCGGGCGACCGGCCCGCGCGAGCCGCTCCTCGATGAGCGTGACGATCGTGCGGGCGTGGCCCTCGCCGGCGATGACCAGGGGGGTGCGGGGCGCCAACGCCGTGACGATCGCGCCCAGGCCGGACGTCGTCAGGCGCTCGGCGGCGTCGTCGAGCGCCAGGCGCTCGGCGGCCATGGCCGCGTCGAGGCCGTCGGCAGAGAAGGGCAGCCCGAGCTGCCGGTCGCCCGGCCGGGGCGGCAGGCCGGGTCGCTGAGCCCTGCGCACCATGCCCTGCATCTCGGGGTAGCCCGAGTACCCGAGGGCCTGCGCGAAGCGCACGACGGTGGCGGGGCTGCAGTGCGATGCCCGCGCGACCTCGTGGGCCGAGAGCAGCGGGACGTCCGCGAGGTGGTCGGCCAGGTAGCGCGCCAACGACTGCTGGGCCGGGCTGAAGCGCTCGTAGTCGCGCTTGAGCCGTTCGGCGAGGGCGTGGACGTCGGGGGGCACGCGCCACCTGTTCGCCGTCGGGGCCCGGTCCCCTACCGGCGGCGCGCCTCCATGGTCACGACCCGACCCGGCCCGATCACCATCCGCACCGACGCGACATCCCCCGGGGCGACCCCGGGCAGCACCACGTAGATCGTCGCGGCCCCCCCGGCCGGCACGCTCGTGGGCGGGCGCGCGAGCAGGGCCGCGGCCCGGCGCGCGGCCGGGCCCCCGACCTGGCCGACCACGCGGGCGGCGGGCGGCATCGGCAGCGCCCCGCCCCCCGCGAAGTCGGCGATGAAGGATGGCGCGGGCACCGCGACCGGACCCTCGTTGACCACTGACGCGACCCCCACGACCGGCCCCGTGCCGGGCTCGCCGCCGCGGGCCCGCAGCGCCGCGTCGACCGCCGCGGTCACGCGATCCTGCCCCTCGAGGTCGAGCGTGGCGCCGATCCCGCCGGCGCCCGTCCCGACGAAGAAGCCCGATCCGGGCTCGCGCACCGGCGGGCGCTCCGCGTCGGTCGTCCGCGCGTCACCCGATGCGCACCCCCCCGCGGCCACGACGAGGCCGAGCACGCACGCCATCAGCACGCCGGTGCGCCTCACGATCCCGCCAGGGCGGCGAGGGCGGCGGCGAGCGACTGGCGGTCGTCGATCAGGCCGCGCGCCAGGTCGCCGTGGCGCTCGACCCGCCGGGCGACCACGCCCATCGTGAAGTCGCGGGGGCTGAGGCCCGGCAGCACCTCGTCCCAGCGCAGGGGCGTGGCCACGGGGGCGCCGGGGCGGGGGCGGACGGAGTACACGCTGCTGATGCTGCGCCCGCGGCCGTTCTGGTTGTGGTCGAGGTAGACGCGCGGCCCGCGGTCGCGGACGGTGGTGACGGTCGTCGCGAGGTCGGGCCGCGCCCGCACGATGCCCTCGCACACGATGCGGGCGAACCGCCGCACCTCGTCGAACGTGAGCCCCGGCTCGACCGGGACGAGGATGTGCATGCCCGTCGCCCCCGAGGTGCGCGGGTGGCCGCGAAGCCCGAGCGAGTCGAGGGCCTCGCGCACGAGCTGCGCCGACTCGACCACCCGGTCGAACGAGAGGCCGTCGGCGGGGTCGAGGTCGAAGAGCACGTGGGTGGGCTCGTCGGGTGCGTCGGCGCGGCTCTGCCAGGGGTTGAGGTCGATGCAGCCGAGGTTGACCAGCCACAGCAGGGCCATCGGGTCGTCGACCACGACGTAGCGGCTCGTCGCGTCGCCCGGGCGCCCGCTGCGCGAGAGGTCGGCCCGCGTGAGCCAGTCGGGCCCGTCGGTGACCGTGTGCTGGAAGAAGAAGTCCTCGTCCACGCCGTTCGGGTAGCGCTTCAGGATCATCGGCCGCCCCGCCAGGTGCGGCACCAGCACGGGCGCCACGCGCAGGTAGTGGTCGAGCAGATGGCCCTTCGTGATCCCCTCCCGCGGCCAGAAGACCTTGTCCAGGTTGGTGAGCAGCACCCTGCGCCCGCCCTCCTGCACCGCGTGGTCGCCGCGCGTCCCTCCGAACGGTCCGTCGGGTACGTCCGGGACCGAGTCCTCCTCGGGCTCGGCGAGGCCGTGGAACACGGGCGCGCGCAGGCGGTTGTCGGGCGTGCGCTCGCTGAAGACGACCTCGCAGCGCAGCTCGGGGCGCACCCAGCGCGGTCGCGCGGGCGCGGCGGGGACGTCGTTGGCGAAGGGCGACGCGTCGGTCTCGAGGGCGCGCAGCCGGTCCCACAGCGAGCGCGCGAGCACGTCCGAGAACCCCGAGCCGACGTGCGAGAGGTAGGTCAGCGCGCCGTCCTCGCCCCGCTCGCCGACGAGCAGCGCGCCCACCCGGCCACGCCGTGATCCGCTCCCCTCGGTGAAGCCGCCGATCACGGCGGTCATCTCGCGCCGCGCCTTGATCTTGAGCCAGTCGCCCACGCGCCGGCCCGGCCGGTAGGCCGCATCCCTCCGCTTCGCGATCACCCCCTCCAGCCCGCGCGCGGCGGCGAGCCCGAAGAGGCCGGTGCCGGCGCCCTCCACGTGGTCGCTCATCATCAGCACCGGCGGGCCCTCGGGCGCGACGACCCCGGCGAGCAGCGCGCGGCGCTCGCTCCAGGGCAGGTCGGTGGTCCAGCGGCCGTCCAGGTGGAGCAGGTCGAAGACGACGTAGGTGAACGGGCCGCGGCCGTTCTGGAGGGCGTTGAAGTCGGGCGCGCCGTCGGGGCCGAGCACGACCACCTCGCCGTCGAGCACGAGCTCCTGGCCCATCAGGCGCCGGCGCAGGTCGGCGAGCGCCGGGTACGACGCCGTCAGGTCGCGACCGGTCCGGCTGCGCAGCTCGGTGGCGTCGGAGGTGACCAGGGCGAGTGCCCGGTAGCCGTCCCACTTGAGCTCGAACGCCCAGGCCGGGTCGTCGAACGGGGCGTCCGGCCGACCCGGAGAGCATCGGCCGCATGGCGCGGAAGCGCGGGCCGGGGTCGTCGGGCCCGGCCGCCCCCTTCGCCGAGCGGAGGATCAGCCACTCGTCCTTGCCCGAGCGTCGTCGGGTGCGCACGAGGTGGTACTCGCCGCGCAGGATCCCGCCCTCGAGCACGACCTTCCACTCGTCGTCGGTGCGCAGCACCTCGCTCCACGTGCCGCGGTCCCAGATCGTCATGCGCCCCGCCCCGTACTGGCCCTCGGGGATCACCGCGGCGAAGTCGAGGTACTCGAGCGGATGGTCCTCGGTGCGCACCGCCAGGCGCGTCATCCCGGAGCGCAGCGGCGGCCCCTTCGGCACCGCCCACGAGGCCAGCGCGCCGTCGACCTCGAGCCGCAGGTCGAAGTGCAGGGCGCGCGCGTCGTGGCGCTGCACCACGAAGCGCGGCGCCCCGTCGGCGCCGTCGTCGCGGACCCCGGGGGCGGGCTCGGGGGTGGCGCCGAAGTCGCGTCGCCCGCGGTAGTCGCTCAGGTCAGCGGACGCCGGAGGTCTCCCGCGCACCGGTGAGCGGTCGTGTCACGTCTGCCATTATCCCAGCCCGTGGCGTCCACCCCACCCGCACGGCCCATCGCGCGGCTGGCCACCGAGTTGCGCATCACGGGTGTCGGCCAGGTCGCGATCGGCGTCGCGGGCCTGCTGGTCGCCATCGTGGGCGGCGACGTCGCCCCGGCCCGGGCGCTCGTGCCCTTCGCCGTGGTCGTGCTGCTGATCGGCGGGTTGAGCCTCCACGGCACCCGCTGGATGCGGTCGGACGCCCCGGTGCCGCCGGCCGCGCCGGGGGCGCGCGTCGAGGCCCCGTCCGGGACGATGCGCCGCACGGTCGTCAGCCTCGCCCTGGCGCTGCTCGCGGTCGGCCTCGTCGGCGCCGCGGGACCCGGGCTGGCCGCGGTGCTCGGCGGCGTGGTGGCCGCCGTCGGCGCGGTCGACCTCGTCAACCACCGCCGCGTCCGCGCCCGCGAGGACGCCACCGGCGAGGCCCTCTACCGCGAGCTCGGGCGCTCCCCGTTCTCGGCCGGGCGCCGCCCGATCTACACGCGCCCCCTGAACGAGAGCACGCTGGCGATGTAGTCGCGGGTGTCGTCGTACGGGCCGCGCGCCCGCATGGCGGTGAGCCCCTGGTAGTACGCCCCGATCGTGGTGCGGGTGTCGCCCGACTGGCGCTGCAACCAGCCCAGGTAGGCGACGCCGCCCTCGATGTTGTCGGCGAGCACCGTCGGGTCGATGCGGCGGCCGAGCACTGCGGGGCCGAACCACCGGGCGGTCTCCGGCATGAGCTGCATCACCCCGATGGCACCGACCGACGAGCGGGCGCTCTGGATCCAGCGGCTCTCCTGCCAGGCGATCGCCCTGGCCAGCGATGGGTCGACGCCGTGCCGCTGCGAGTAGTGCTGCAGCAGGGTCGCGACGTCCGCGGACGAGGTGGGCGCCGTGCCCGGTCGCGCCGGCCCCGCCCCGGGCACCGAGAGAGTGCGGCCGACCGCCAGGCGGTTGGGGTCGGAGATGCCGTTGAGGGCGGCCAGCGCCGCCACGGTGGTGCCGTGGCGGGCCGCGATCGCGCCGAGGGTGTCCCCCGGGCGCACGGTGTAGCCGCCGCTCGCGCCGCCGCCCGAGCCCGTCGTGACGGTGCCGCCGCCGCCTCCGGGGACGACCAGGCGCCGGCCGACGGCGAGCACGTTCGGATCGCGGATGCCGTTCGCGCGCGCGAGCGCCCCCACGCTCGTGCCGTGGCGGGCCGCGATGCCGCCGAGGGTGTCCCCGGACCGGACGGTGTACCCGCCCCCGGCCGGCGCGGCGACGCCCGCCGCCCCGCCCGAGCCCGGCAGCGTCAGCCGGGCGCCGGCGCGCACGAGGTCGGGATCGGCCACCCCGTTGGCACGGGCGAGCGCCCCGATCGAGGTGCCGTGGCGCGCGGCGATGGCCCCGAGCGTGTCGCCCGGGCGCACCGTCACCGAGGCCGCGGACGCGGCGTCCGGGTTCGGCAGCAACGGGCTCAGCAGGACGAGGGCGAGCAGCAGGAGGCCCGCGAGGGAGGTCGGTCGGAGAGCTCTCATGCGCGCCACTATCGGCCCTCGGACGGGGATTTCCAGGCCTCCGCCCCCCTCCCCGCCCCCCTCTTTTTCGCCCCTCCCCCTCCCCCGCCGACCCCCTCCCCCTCCCCCGGCCCGCCCCCATGGCCGGTATGGGGTATTCATGCCGGGACAGCGAAGCGGGAGGACCGCCGTGCCGGACGTCGCGCGAACGCTCATCGTCGGTGCCGGGCTCGCCGGCAGCGCGGTCGCGATGCACCTGGCCGAGCGTGGCGAGGACGGAGTGGTCGTGGTCGACCCCGACCTGGCGGGCGTCCGCTCGTCGTCCGAGCTCAACGCCGGCGGCGTGCGCGCCACCTGGTGGCGGCCGGTCAACGTCGAGCTCTGCGCGGCGACGATCGACGAGCTCGCCCGGCTCGGCGACGCCGTCGGCTTCCGGGGGCGCGGCTACCTCTGGCTGCACGGCCCCGGGCGCTGGGAGGAGGCGGTCGCACACGTCGACCTGCAGAACCGCCACGGCCGCGAGGTCGAGCTGCTCGACGCGGCGGAGGTCGGCCGGCGATGGCCCTTCATCGACCGCCGTGCGGACATCGCCGGGGCGACGTTCTCGCCCCGCGACGGGCTGGTCGATCCCCACGCGGTCCGCGAGCACTACCGCGCCCGGGCGCGGGCGGCGGGGGCGGTCTTCCGCGACCGGCTCCTGGTCACCGCCGTGCGCCGCTCCGACGGGCGCGTCACCGGCGCCGAGCTGACCGAGGTGGACGCCGGCGACGCCGACGCCGCGCTGCGCGGCGGACCGGCGCGGGGCGCGACGACCACGGTCGCCTGCGAGCGCATCGTCAATGCGGCCGGTCCGTGGGCGGCCCCGCTCGCCGAGCTGATGGGCGCGCCGGTCCCCTGCAGGGCCGTGCCGCGCCAGATCTGCCTGGTCGCCACCCGCGACGTCAACCTGTCGCCCCACGGGATGATCGTCAACACGAGCGACGTCTACCTGCACCACGAGGCCGAGGGGCTCTTCCTGGCCGGGTACTCGCCGCCGGGCGACCCGCCCTCGTACCGCTTCGACTACGAGGGGGCGGCGTTCTTCGAGCGCGAGATCTGGCCCCGGCTGGCACACCGCGTCAGCGCCTTCGACCGCCTCGAGCACGTGCGCGGATGGGCCGGCCTGTACGAGCTCTCGCCCGACAACTCCGCGCTGGTCGGCGCGGTCGGCGGGCTGGAGGGCGCCTACGAGATCCACTCCTTCTCGGGCCGCGGGGTGATGCAGTCGTGGGCGGCCGCGCTGAGCCTGGCCGAGCTGATCGCGACCGGCGCGTACCGCACCTTCCCCTCGGCGGCCCGCTTGTCGGGCGCCCGGTTCGCGGGCGCGGGCGAACTTCAGCCCGAGGAGCTCCACATCTGAACTCCGGCGGGGCGTCGGGAGGGCGCCGACGGGGCATCATGCCGCCGCCGCCGCGTGCGACCACGCCGCGGTCCCGGAGACGCCGACGAGCGGAGATCGATGCACGAGGGCAGCAAGAAAGCCATCTTCGCCGCGTTCTTCGCCAACCTCGGCATCGCGGTGGCCAAGTTCGCCGGGTTCCTGGTGACGGGCGCCTCGTCGATGCTCGCCGAGTCGATCCACTCGCTGGCCGACACGAGCAACCAGGGCCTGCTGCTGCTCGGCGGCCGTACCGCCGCCCGGCCGCCGACTCCCGAGCACCCCTTCGGCTACGGTCGCGATCGCTACTTCTGGTCGTTCGTCGTCGCGCTGGTCCTGTTCAGCGTCGGCGGGCTCTTCGCGCTCTACGAGGGCGTCAGCAAGCTGCGCGACCCCCACGAGCTGACGTCGCCCGCCGTCGCCATCGTGATCCTGGGCGTCGCCGTCGTGCTCGAGATCTTCTCGCTGCGCACCGCGATCCGCGCGGCCCGGCCCGAGAAGGCGGGCCGCTCGTGGGTGGCCTACATCCGCCGCTCCAAGAGCCCGGAGCTGCCGGTCGTGCTGCTCGAGGACCTCGGGGCGCTGTTCGGCCTCGTGTTCGCGCTCGTGGGCGTCAGCCTGGCCGTGATCACCGACGAGCCCCGCTTCGACGGTGCCGCGACCCTCGCCATCGGTCTGCTGCTCGTGACCATCGCGGTGATCCTGGTCATCGAGATGAAGAGCCTGCTGATCGGCGAGTCGGCGACCCCCGAGCAGCAGGTCGCGATCCGGGCGCAGATCGAGGCCGGCGACGACGTGCGGCGGCTCATCCACATGCGCACCCTGCACCTCGGCCCCGACGAGCTGCTCGTGGCCGCCAAGATCGAGCTGGGCCCGTCGCTCGAGGCCGCCGCGATCGCCGGCGCGATCAACGAGGCCGAGCAGCGCGTGCGGTCGGCGGTGCCGATCGCACGGGTCATCTACCTCGAGCCCGACCTCTACGCGTCGGGCGACCGGCCCGCCCCGGCCGGCGAGGCCGCCGCGCCGTAGCGGCGGAGGGGTCGCGCGGCGGCGCCGCGCGACCCGTCCGCCCGGTCTCAGGCCGCCTCGCCCGTCGGCTCCGGGACCTCCTCGGGCCGCACGTCGCGGTCGAGGAACACGAGGGTGGCGACGAGGCCGATGACGGCCATCAGCGCGCCGACGGCGAACGCGTACTGGAAACCCTCCGTGAGGGCGCCGGGCAGGGCCGACCGCGCGCCCCCGGCGTCGGCGACGAGCGACTCCGTGTGCGTGGTCGCGATGGTGGACAGGATCGCGATGCCGAGCGCGCCGCCAACCTGCTGCGAGGTGTTGATGAGGCCCGACGCCACCCCCGCCTCGCGTGAGCGCACGCCCTGCAGCGCGGCGATCGAGACCGGCACGAACGCGAAGCCGAGGCCGATGCCGGCGAGGATGAAGCCCGGGACCAGGTCGACCAGGTAGCTGCCGCCCACCGAGATCTGCGTGAACCAGAGCAGACCGAGCGTGAGCAGGCTCATCCCGATGGCGAGGATCAGCTTCGTGCCGAAACGCGTCACGAGCGCCTGCGAGACGCCCGCCGCGACGACGATGACGAGCGCCACGAGCAGGTAGGCGAATCCCGACCGCAGCGCCGAGTAGCCGAGCACCTGCTGCATGTAGAGCGACAGGAAGAAGAACATCGAGAAGATCGACGCGCCGAGCAGCAGCCCGACCACGTTCGCGCCGCTCAGGGAGCGCAGCCGGAAGATGCCGAGGGGCATCAGCGGGGAGCGCGCCCGCGTCTCGATGACCAGGAACGCCGCGATCAGGGCGATCGCCGCGCCCATCAGGGCGATCGTCTCGGCCGACGCCCAGCCGGCCGAGTCGGTGTTGACGAGCGCGTAGACGAGAAGGGCGAGACCCGCCGTCACCGAGACGGCTCCCGCGACGTCGAAGTCGCGCGTCGCGCCGTCGGCGCGGCTCTCGGCGATGAAGCGCGGCACCAGCGCGATCACGGCGATGCCGACGGGCACGTTGACGAAGAAGATCCACTCCCAGCCGAGTGCGTCGGTGAGGACCCCGCCGAGCAGCACGCCGGCGGCGCCGCCGATACCGGCGATCGCACCCCAGATGCCGAGGGCCTTGTTGCGCTCGGCGCCCTCCTCGAAGGTGGTGACGAGGATCGAGAGCGCGGCCGGCGAGATGATCGCGGCGCCGACGCCCTGCACCGCGCGGGCGGCGATCAGCAGGGCGTCGCTCGTCGCGAACCCGCAGGCCAGCGAGGCGAGCGAGAAGACCAGCAGCCCGATGAGGAAGACGCGGCGGCGCCCGAGCAGGTCGGCCATGCGCCCGCCGAGCAGCAGCAGGCCGCCGAAGGTCAGGGTGTAGGCGCTCACGACCCACTGCAGGTCCTGCTGGGCGAAGTCCAGCGCCGTCTGGATCGAGGGCAGGGCGACGTTGACGATGGCCACGTCCAGCACCACCAGGAACTGCGTCGCGCACAGGAGCACCAGCGCGATCCACTTGCGGCTGTCCGTCGAGCTCATTCGATGTGCCTTCCGCGACGCGGGCCGGAGCTACGCTACGCTTCCGTAGCGAAGCGGTCGTTACGATACGGCCGCGTAGCAGAGCGCGCAACCCCTGCGTCGGGGTGCGCGCCGGTCGAGGCGAGGGGACAGAGCATGCGGACAGATCCGCGCGTCGCCCGGTCGCGGGCGTCGATACTCGATGCCTGCGCCGATCTGATCGCCGAGGAGGGGTACGCCGGCGTGACCATCGAGGCCGTGGCCGCCCGCTCGGGTACGGCCAAGACCACGATCTACCGCCACTGGGCCAGCCGCGAGGCGCTGCTGGTCGAGGCCTTCGGCGCGTGCCCGGGCCCCCAGGGCTGCGGCCCGCCGAGTGGGTCGGTGCGCGAGGATGTCCGCGGCGTCCTGCGCGGCCTGGCCGCCCGGCTCAACGACCCGGACTGGTGCGCGACCATGAGCTCGCTCATCGACGCCGCGAGCCGGGACGGGGATCTCGAGCGCCTCCATGTCGCGACGGTCGCCGAGCGCCGGCGCCCGCTGACCGACGCTCTCGCACGCGGCATCGCCGCCGGCGAGCTGCCGTCCGACCTCGACGTGGACCTCGCCGTCGCCCTGCTCGCCGGGCCCCTCTTCTACCGCGCGATGATCTGCCGCGAGCCGATCGACGACGCCTTCATCGACGGGGTCGTCCGCGACGGCCTGCCGGCCCCCCGCCCCGGCGGGGCGGGGGGCCCTCCGCCGGACTAGGCGCCGAAGCGGTCCCCGGGCGAGATGTCCGGGACGTCCACGCCGGAGCCCACCAGCTCGCGCACGGCGGCCGGCGTGCCGTCGAGCGCGGGGAAGGTGCCGAAGTGCCCGCACAGCACCTGCGTGGCGCCGAGCAGCCGGATGGCGTGCGCCGCCCCGGCCGGCCCCATCGTGTAGAAGTCGCCGATCGGCAGCACGCTGACGTGCGGCGAGAAGCGCTCCGCGATCAGGGACATGTCCGAGAACACGTCCGTGTCGCCCGCCTGGTACACGACCAGGCCGTCGGGGAACTCGAGGACGAAGCCGGCCGCGACGCCGCCGTAGACCATCGAGCCGTCGTCGTCGGTGATCCCGGCGCTGTGCGCGGCGGTGACCATCGTTGCCTTCACGCCCGCCACCTCGACGGTGCCGCCGACGTTGAACCCGGTCACCTCCGCGCCCTTGGCGCCGAGGTAGGCCGCGACCTCGAACTGGGCGAACGTGGCGGCGCCGCTGCCCTGGATGCACCGCAGGGCCTCCGAGCCGCCCTGGCCGATGTGGTCGAAGTGCCCGTGGGTGATGAGGATGCCGTCGAGCCCGAGCGCCGCCGGGTCCTTGAACTCCTCGGGGGTGGCCGGGTTGCCCTCGAGCCAGCAGTCGATGAGGATCGTGCTCCCCTCGGAGCTCTGCCACAGCCATGTGCCGTGCCCGAGCCAGGTCACGGTGTTGCCTCGCAGGTCCATCTCGTCCCCCTCGTCGCGGTGGTGACGAACCTACCTCAGCGCCGCGCCCGCCCGCCTCGCGGGCGGGCGCTCAGCAGATCGGCGGACAGCAGGCCGTCGGCCAGCACCCGCTCGAGGGCGGCGACCGCCGCGGGCCAGAACTGCCTCCCCGAGCAGCGCCGGCACTCGGCCAGGGCGTCCTCGCGCGCGAGGGGAGCGCCGTAGGGGCGGGCCGAGGTCATGACGTCCCAGGCGTCGGCCAGCGTGAGGATGCGGGCGCCCACCGGGATGCCCTCACCCGAGAGCCGGTCGGGATATCCGTCGCCGTCCCAGCGCTCGTGGTGGCCCCGCACCCAGGCGACCTGCGCGTCCGAGAGCACGTCGGCCACGATCTCCGCCCCGAGGGCCGCGTGCGCGCGCACCCTCCGGAACTCCAGGTCGGTCAGGCGGTCGGGCTTGAAGAGGATCGCGTCGGGCACGGCGATCTTGCCGACGTCGTGCACGAGGCCGGCGTCGCGCAGCGCCGACGCGTCGTCGGCCGACCAGCCGAGGACGGTCGCCAGCACCTTGGCGACCTCGGCCACCCGCTCGGAGTGCTGGCGGGTCGAGGGGTCCTTCGCGTCCACGGCGCGGGCGAGGACGCGGATGCTCTGCAGGGCCTGCAGCCGCGTCAGCCGCTCGGCGTGCTCGGCGTCCGAGAGCACCTCGACGACCTCGGGCGAGTACAGGAAGGTGACGTCGCGGCCGTGCTGCTTGGCCCAGTAGAGGGCGCCGTCGGCGAGCCGGAACAGCTCGCTCTGCTGGGGCGCCTGGTCGAGGTCGCAGACCCCGGCCGATATCGAGAGCCGGCCCACCCCGGGGAACGGATCGGCCGAGATGGCCTCGCGGGCGCGGTCGGCGGCGCGCCAGGCCTCCATGCCGCCCGTCTCGGGCATCAGCCATGCGAACTCGTCGCCCCCCACGCGCGCGACCAGGTCGCCGGCGCGCGCGAGGCCACCGAGGCGCCGGGCCGCCTCGCGCAGCACGGCGTCGCCCATCTGATGCCCGAGGTCGTCGTTGACCCGCTTGAAGTGGTCGAGGTCGAGCAGCACGAGCGAGAAGCGGCGGTCGTGACGGGCCGCGCGCACGACCTCCTCGGCCAGCCGCTCCTGGAAGGTGCGGTGGTTCGCGAGGCCGGTCAGGTGGTCGGTGGCCGCCAGGGCGGCCAGGCGGGCCCGCGCCTCGGCGTTGCTGACGGCGATGCCGACGAGCTCGGCGAAGCGGCCGAGACGCTCGACCGCGTCCGGCGCCGCCCGCTCGTGGGCGATGCCGGTCACCCCGATCGCCCCCCACAGGCGCTCGCCGGCGCGCACCGGCGCGGCGACCGCCACGTCGCTCGACCCGTCGCCCCGGGCGCCGCCGTCGCGTCGCGCCGGGCGCTCCGTGCGCCGCACGAGGGCGGCCAGGCCGTCGTCGTCGAGCGACTCCCGCTCGGCGAAGGCCGGGGCGGCCCCCACCACCGACCACGCGCCCACCGCGGTCGCGGTGCGGTCGTCCTCGAAGCGCACCAGGCCCCCGCCCAACGCGCCGATCAGGCGCACGGCCTCCTCGCAGACGAGGTCGAAGACCGTCTGCGGATCGCCCTCGAGGGCGACGGCGGTCGCCACCCTGCGCAGGGCGCCCTGCTCGTTGGCGAGACGACGGTTCTCGGCCTCGCGACCGCGCAGCTCGACCTCGGCGGCGTGGCGTGCGGTGATGTCCAGGACGACCGCGGCGACGACCGGAGGGGTCTCCGACCCGACGAGCTGCATGCGCACCTCGACCGGGTACGTGCTGCCGTCGCGACGCCGGTGCACCGTCTCGAACTGCACCCGCTCGACGTCGCCCGTGCGCAGCGGCTCGACGATCGCCGCGAAGGCGGACGGGTCGAGCTCCGGCAGCAGGTCGAGGGGCGTCATGCGGTGCAGGTCGGCCATGGGGTAGCCGGTGTTGGTCACGGCGGCGCGGTTCACCTGCACCAGCTGCAGGGTCCGCGAGTCGAACACGTGCACCTCGTCGCGCGACTGCTCGAGGATCCGGCCCAGGCGGCTGACCATCTCCTCGCGCTGCCGGCGCTCGCCGATGTCGGCGAAGGTCGCGACGACGGCCGTCACGACGCCGTCGTCACCCATCACCGGCTCGGCGTTGACGGCGATCCAGCGCACCTCGCCGTCGGCGGTGTGCAGACCCATCACGACGTCGTTCTGCGGCCGGCCGGTCACCGAGGCGAGCGCCGACGGGTCCTCGTGCGGCGGCATGGCGGTGCCGTCCTCGCGCACCGCGCCCCAGTCGGTCCAGTCGCGACCGACGATCTCGCCCGCCGGTACGCGCAGGATGCGCTCGGCACTGGGGTTGCACGAGACGATGCGCCCGTCCGGGCCGTGCACGACCACGCCCTCGTGGACGGCGGCGACGATCGCGCGATAGCTCTCGTCGCCGAGCGGCAGGCCCGGCGCCGACGACACCCGTCCGATCACGACCACCGTGGGGCCGTCGGGGCCCTCGGGCGTGGCCGACCGCACCGTCGCCGGCAGCGTCGTGCCGTCACGGCGCACCAGCACGGCCGGCGCCTGGCGGGCCGCCCCCGGCGGGAAGCGCCGCGAGACCGACGGGAGCATGCCGTCGACCCACCACGGGTGGGGAGGCGCCCGGCCGATGACCTCGTCGCGCGGGTAGCCGAGCATCTCGGCGAACGCCGCGCTGGCGTCGACGACCACGCCCTCGGGATCGAGCACGAGGACGCCCTCCGGGACGGCCTCGAACAGCGCCCGCGCCAACGCCCCGGCGGGCAGGTCGGTCAGACGACGCGGCATCTGGCGCACCTGGGGGCCACGACGTGACCGGCTCGACCTGTCCTCATCGATCTGCGGGGTTCCCCGTGCCGGACGGATCCCCTGCCTCGGCGAGGTCGGCGGCGCGGCCGAGCAGCTCCGCCACCTGCCGGGCCTGCGCGGGCGTCAGCCGCGCGTGCACCGGCCGCAGTCCCTCGCTCCAGAGCACGTCCACGTGCGGCCTGCCGCGGAAGACCGGCCCCGCCACCACCGCCTGCACCACGGCCCGGGCCCCCTGGCCGTCGCCGTAACGGACCGACTGGGGGTCGTCCGTGAGACGCACCCCGCCCTCCCACAGCACCGTGGCGTCGTCGTCGTGGCGGCCGAGGCCGTCCTCCCAGATCGATCCGCCGTCCGCCCGCTCGCTCATGCGCCCCCCCCGGTGCCGGTGCGGGGATCCTAGTCGGCGAGATCGGCGGGCAGGAGCGAGAAGAGCGCCATGTCGATGCGCTCGGGGGTCCGGTACCAGGCCGCGCGCAGGGTGCCCTCGCGCACGTAGCCGCAGCGCTCGGCGGCGCGGATCGACGGGACGTTGGTCAGCGCGGCCTGCAGGTCGAGCCGCTCGAGCCCGGCGACCGTGAGCGCCCATCGCGACATGAGGGCCAGCGCGCGCGCGGCCATGCCCCTCCCCCGCTCCTCCGGCCCGACCCAGTAGCCGATCTCACCGCGCCGAGCGTCGTGACGGTCCATCGTGATGCCCACGACGCCGGCGAGGCGGTCGGCCCCGGATCCGGTGATCGCCAGGTCGATCGACTCCCCCAGCAGGCGCCGGCCCGCGGCGCTGCCGATGAAGGCCCGGGCGTCCTCCTCGGTGTACGGGCTCGGGATGCGCGTGTAGAGCTGGGTCAGCGGGTCGGCGCAGCCCGCCACCAGCGCGGGGAGGTCGCCCGCGCGGAGCGGGCGGAGGCGGACCAGGTCGTCGTGGAGGGGAGGGTCGGGCAGGGGGAGCACGACGCCGCCGCCGGTCAGCGTCTGATGACGACCGGCGTGCCGGGTCGGATGATCCGCGAGAGGCGCACGATGTCGCGGTTGTGCATCCGGATGCAGCCGTTACTCGCCTTCGTGCCGATCAGCTCCGGCCGGCTGGTGCCGTGCACGGCCACGCGGCCGTCACCGCCCGCGAACTCGTTGAGCGTCTCCGAGAAGCCCGTCAGCGGCAGCACGAAGGGCCCCAGGAAGGCGCCCGGCAGACCGGTGCGCACGACCTCCGCGACCGCGAACGAGCCGATCGGCGTCGGCGTGGCCGACCGGCCCACCGCGACGCGCGCCGAGATGATGCGCCGCCCCCGTCGCGTCACGGTGAGGCGACGCGAGCTCAGGTCGATGGTGATCCGCAGCGCCGTGGTGCGCAGGCGCACCACGTCGGCCGGGATCCACCCCCGGGTGCCGTTCGGGCGCTTCGGCAGCAGCACCTCGACCCACCGGTCCCCGTCGATGACGACCGTGCGGGTCACGAGGAGTTCGGTCGGGCCGTTCGCGAACGGCGCGACGGGCTGCACGACGGCGACGCGGGCGGCGTTGCGCCGCGGCGCGCGCCGGGCGGTCACGGGCGCCAGCACCCGCCCGACCCACGCCTTCGCCCGGGTGGGCGCGGCGGGCTCGGATGAGGGGGCGGCCGCGGCTCCGCCGGCGGCCGCGAGGGCCAGTCCGACGCAGATGGCCACCGCGACGAGGAGGCGGCGGACGTTCATGACGCCAACGCTATCGGCGCGGGCGTCGCAGACCCAAGATCAGGGGCACCTCGGCGACGACGACCACCGACCGCAGCGCGATGGCGTCTCCCTCGAGGACCTGACGCACCCGCAGGGCGGGGTTCCGCTCGGTTGCGTCGAGGGCGAGCTCCCGCGTGAGCCGCAGGGCGCCGCGGGGCCCGGCCTCGCGCATGAGGTCCTTCTGCTCGGGCATGTCGAGGCGCGCGACCAGCGAGCCCACGATCACCAGGCCCGCGCGCTCGGCCTCGGCGCGCCACCCGGACTCGTCGAGCGCGCGCAGACCGGCGTCGGCGATGCGCGCGATGGCCGACGGGGCGGCGTCGGCGGCGGGCGCGAGCTCGTGCAGCACGAGGCGGCCGCCGGAGCGCAGCAGCCGGGCCGCCTCGCCCAGCACGGCGGAGCGGGCCGGACCGTCGAGCGTGCTCAGCAGACCGTCGACGACGACGATCGACGCCTCCGCGTCGGGCAACCCGGTCGCGTCGACCGGGGCCTCCCGCACCTCGCGCCCCGCGCCGCCGAAGGCGCGGCGCAGGTGGCCGGCGGCGAGCGGGTCGGGCTCCACCCCGGTCCACGTCCGCGGCCGCGCGGCCAGCAGGGCCCGCGAGGTGAGCCCGAGTCCGGGTGCCAACTCGACGATCCGGTCGCCCTCGCCGACGCCGGCCCCCTCCATCGCCCGCCGCACCATGGCCTCGCCCCCGGGGCGCACCACGCCCGAGACGATCCTCCGCGCCAGCGACCACGGCACGGCCACGGGCTCCTGATGGACCTGCGTGGTCATGTGCCTCCTCGGCGCGTCGCGGACCCGGGTATCGAAGCAGCCGGGGGGGACGAATCCAAGGCGCTCACGGCCGGAGCGTGACGGCCCGCACCCCCCCGCGGGGACCGGCCTCGATCCAGACGGCGAGACCGCCGCCCGAGCCGTCGGCGGCGACGACGGGCGCGGCCGGGGTGCGGCCCGGCGAGACCCGCGCGATGCGCCAGCGGGCGTCGCCCCGGGCGAGCGCCGCGGCCCCGCCCCCGCCGATCCCGCCCGCGTCGTCACGGCGCCAGCCGACGAGGGCGGAGCCGTCGCCGTCGACCGCCGCGCTCCCGGCGAGGAGCGTGCACTCGCAGGTGCGCCGCGGAACCACCGTCGTCGCCCGCCAGCCGCCCCGGGCACCGCGGCGGATGGCCGCCTCGATCCCCTGCGGCTCGCCGGTCTCGTCCAGGCTCCACGCCACGACCGCGTCCCCGCGGTCGTTGAGCGCCGCCACCGGCCGCAGACCGATGCCGAGGTCCTCGGAGGCGCCCCAGCTCGTCGTGCGGGACGGGCGGCCCGACCCGAGCACCACCGACGTGCCGCCGGGCAGGGCCGCGCTCCAGGCCCCGAGCGCGTCGCCGGCGCCGTTGACCGCGGCGGCCGGGGCGCCGGCGTCCCGCGACAGCTCGACCGGGCTCTCGAACGCCCCCGCGACGGTGCGGGCGGCCCGCGTGCCGGCCTCCTCGGTCCAGGCCACCATCGCCCCGGCGCGGCTGAGCGCGATCGCGGGCGGCGCCGGTCCGGGGGTGGTGATGCGGGGCGAGCGGATCGTCCAGCCCGCGCGGGCCGAGGCGCGGGCCGCGACCCGCACCGCGAACGGGCCGCCGGCCCCCTCGCTCCAGATCACGCGGGGGCGGCCGGAGCGGTCGATGGCGACCCCGGTCTCCTGCACCGGGCCGCGCGCGTCCGCCACGCCGGCGACGACCCAGTCGCCCGCCGCGCCGCGGCGCACCGCGGCGACCAGGCGGCGTCCGGCCACCCAGACCACGACCGCGTCGCCGCGGGCGTTGAGGGCGACCTGCGGTGCGTCGGCCCCGGGCGGCGAGAGGGCCAGGGGCGCGCCCCAGCGGGAGGCGGGATCGGCACGGACGGCGACGTGCACCCGGGCACGGCCCCGGGTGCCGGCGGGGGCGCGCACCCACACGGCCAGCGCGCGGCCGCCGTCGGCCGCCACCCGGGGGACGGCGTAGGCGGCACCGTCGCGCGGCGTCAGCACCGCCGGGGGCGACCAGTCCGCGTGGGCGGTGGCCGGGGCGAGCGCGACGAGCGCCGACCCGGCGAAGGCGACTGCCCGCATCCGCATCCGGGCGACGGTACCACCTGCCCCCCGCCCGCCCGCCCGGCCGGGTCCGGTCCGCCACGGGACCGACCCGGCCGGCGCCGCGGTCACGCCAGGTTCACCACCGGGGTGCCCACGGGCACGCGGTCCCAGAGCCAGAGGATGTTGGCGTTGTAGTTGCGGGTGCAGCCGTGCGAGTAGTAGCGCGTGGCGTGCGCCAGCAGGTACTCCTGATCGGTCCCGTGGATCCCGTAGCCGCGGTGGTACCAGAGCACGCGCGGGCCGAAGGCGGCACGCGGCCCGGCCGTCTTGGAGTAGACGCGGTAGCTGCCGACGGGCGTGGGCGTGGCGGGCGCGCCGAAGACGACCGGGAACACCCGGCGCAGCCGGCCCCGCTGGTAGTAGTAGAGCCGGAACTCCGAGATCTTCTGCACGAGGTAGTGCTCGGCCGAGGCCGGCACGCCGTGGGGGTTCGAGCCGGCGACGCTCATGCGGCCGGTCGTCGCCGACCCCCCCGAGTCGCGCCCCGGGCGCGCGGCGGCCGACAGGCGGAACCGCCAGACGCCCCCGGCGGGCGGCGTGAAGGTGGCGCGCACGCGCCCGGCGCGCACCGGCACCCGCGCGATGACGCGGAACGGACCGCCGTCGACCGAGCCCTCGAGGGCCACCCGCTCCCCCCGCGTGGACGCCGGCACGGCCCCGCGCGCCGTGAACGGGCGGCCCGCGATGCTCTCGAGCGGGGCGGCGGCGACCGCGAGGCTCACCCGCCGCCGGACCGACACGAACCGGCGGCGGCTCGACGACACGGTGCCGTCGGCCGCGGTGACGCTCGCGCGCAGGTTGCCCGGGCCGGAGACGCGGAGCCGGGTCGCGAAGCGCCCGTCGGGACCGCTGCGGACGGTCGCGACCGGCACCCAGGCGTCGTCCCGAAGGCGCTCCACCACGACGGGCACGGCGGCGGCGGGCGCGACGCGGCCCTCTATCCGAGCCCGTTCGCCGGCGAGCACCGAGGGTGGCGCGCCGAAGGCCGACACGTGCACGCCCGCCGGGGCCTGGGCGGCCCCGGTGCCCGGCACGGCGAGCGCCACCACGGCGCCCGCGAGGATGGCCTGACGTGATGTGAGCCGCATGCGCCTCTCCCGGTCGGTCTGCTCTCCAGCGCCTCTTCGACATCGGGGACCGAATCCTTAGCTACCGTAGGGGCGTGTCCGACGAGGCGAGCATCCGGCTCTTCGCGGCGACCAGCGGGTGGGAGGGGCCGTTCCAGCACGAGCAGGTGCTGGTGGCCGCCCACGGCGCCGACGAGGCGCGCCTGCTGGCCGAGGGGGCGTTCGCCGACGTCGCCCAGCCGGTGTGCCGGGCCAAGATGCGCATCCGCGACCTCGGGCCGGTCGCGACCGGCGTCGTGGCGGGTCCGCTGCGTGCCGGCGAGTCGCTCGCGGCCGGCGGCGCGCCCGTCGATCGGCGCTGCGGGGTCGAGCCGGCCTGATCCGGCCCGCGAGGCCGTCAGATCCCGGGGCCGCCCGCGGCCGGCGGATCGGACGCCGGGAACGACTCCATGGACGCCTCGTCGACGGGGTCGGGCGGCTCGGGCGGGGCGCCCGCGCGCACCCGGCGCAGCGCCAGGGCGACGCGCTCGCGTCGCACCGCGGCCGCGGCGGCGCAGCAGGCCGCGCCCACCACCCCGGCCGCCAGCACGAGCGTCCGTCGGTCCCCCTGCATCGCGCTCCTCTCGCCCCGCGTTCACCGACTATCGAATCGCTACCGACCCGCATCTGCAAGCGGGATCGCACCGACCGCGTGTCACGCCCCGTCTCCGCTCTGAGCGGGCTCGATCGTCGCACGGGGGGGTGACGGACGGCGAGGGGTCGCGCAGACTGCCGGCGCGAATGGCGCAGGCGGAGGCGGAGGCGCGGTGGGCACAGGGCTCCTCGGAGCGGAGGGCACGGGGGTGGGACGGGGCGGAGCCGTGCGCGGCACCGCGCCCGGGCATCGCGACCGCGCGGCGCTGGGGGCGGCCATCCGCGGGCTCGCCGACGCGCCCGATTTCGCGGCCGCCGCCGGGCTGATCGGTGGGTGCGCCGCCGGGCTGCTCGGCGCCGATCGCGCCATCGTCGTGCGCATCGACGGCGGCGACCCGGTCGTCGCGTCCGCCTCGGGCCGGGGCGCGCCGGCGCGGGGCCAGGCCATGTTGGCGACGGGCACCCTCGCCGCGGCGATGGGGCTCGGCCGCGCCCAGGCGAGCAGCCGGGCGGGCATCGCCGAGGTGGCCGCGCCGATCGTGCTGCGGGAGTCGGTCTGGGGAGCGCTGCTGCTGTCCGGGCCGGCCGTCGCGCTGCCGTCGCACCCGGCGGAGCGCCTGGCGCCCTTCGCCGATCTGCTCTCGCTCGCGGCCGCCACCGACGAGACGCGGGCGCGCCTCGCGTCGCTGGCCGGCACCGACGCGCTGACCGGACTCGGCAACCGCCGTGCGTTCGACGACCTCCTCGCGCTCGAGGTGGGCCGCGCGCGCCGGTACGGCGATCCCCTCTCCCTCGTGCTGCTCGACATCGACCACTTCAAGACCGTCAACGACCGCTTCGGCCACCAGTTCGGCGACGCCGTCCTGATCGAGGTCGGGCGGCGCCTCGTCGCCGTCGCGCGCCGGGGCGAGGCGATCGCGCGCATCGGTGGCGAGGAGTTCGCCTGGCTGCTGCCGCGCACCCCGGGCGAGGGTGCCGAGATCGTGGCGCGCCGCGCTCTCGCCGCGATCGCCGGGAGCGCGTTCGGCGAGGCCGGCCGGCTGACGGTGTCGGGGGGCGTCTGCGAGCTGGCCGACGCGGGCGACGGCGCCGAGATGATGCGCCTGGCCGACCTGATGCTCTACCGGGCGAAGGCCGACGGCCGCGACGCCGTGCGCCGCTTCACGACGGCCGGGGCGCCCTCGGGCTAGACGCGCTCCGCGGCGCCGCGCCGCTCGAGCGCGCCGGCGTCGAGCGCACCGCGGCCGTGCAGCTCCTCGAGCGCCTCCACCGCGCGGTCCCAGAACTGCCGCCCCGCCTGGCGGCGGCACTCCTCGATGGCGTCGCGCTGCGACATCGGCGCGACGTAGGGCCGCGTGCTGGTCATGACGTCCCAGGCGTCGGCGAGGTGGAGGATGAGGGCGCCCGCGGGGACGGCCTCGCCCGCGAGGCCGTCCGGGTAGCCCGAGCCGTCCCATCGCTCGTGATGACCGCGCACCCAGGCCGCCTGCTCGGCGGTCAGCACCCCCGACACCATCTCGGCACCCAGCGCGGAGTGCTGGGCGACCTTCGCCATCTCGGCGGCGGTCAGCCGGACGGGCTTGAACAGGATCGCGTCGGAGACGGCGATCTTGCCGACGTCGTGCACCAGCGCGGCCTCGTGCAGCAGGGCGACGCGGCGCCGGTCCCATCCCATCGCCCCGGCGATGCCCGCCGCGAGCCCCGCGACGCGCTCCGAGTGGCGGCGCGTGGAGGGGTCCTTGGCGTCGACGGCGCGCGCCAGCACGCGGATGCTCCCGAACGCCTGGCCGCGGCGCACCTCGGCCGCGCGCTCCTCGTCGCTGAGCGCCTCCATGGCCTCGGGCGTGTAGAGGAACACCACGTCGCGCCCGTTGCGCTTCGCCCAGTACAGCGCCATGTCGGCGCAGCGGTAGAGCTCGAGCGCCCCGTCCGCGCAGGGCGAGGTCGCAGACGCCGGCAGAGGTCGTCACCCGCCCGACCCCGGCGAAGGGGGCCCCGGCGAGGGCGGCGCGGGCGCGCTCGGCGGCCTGCCAGGCCTCCATCCCGTCGGTCTCGGGCATGAGCCAGCCGAACTCCTCGCCGCCCAGCCGGCCGATGACATCGCCCTCGCGCGCCAGCGCGCCCAGCCGCAGCGCGGCCTCGCGCAACACGGCGTCGCCGGCCACGTGGCCGTGCGTGTCGTTGACCTCCTTGAAGTCGTCGAGGTCGAGGATGGCGAGCGCCAGGTCGCGGCCGTGGCGACGCGACCGCGACACCTCCTCGGCCAGGCGCTCCTCGAAGACGTGGCGGTTGACGAGGCCGGTCAGCGGATCGGTCGCGGCCCTCCATGCGAGCTCGGTGCGCACCTCGGCGGTGGCGATCGCGAGCGACACGAGATCGGCGAAGCGGGTCAGGCGCAGCTCGGTGCCCGCCGGGAGCTCCGCGTCACCGTCGGTCGCCACCACGACGGCTCCCCACAGGCGGTCGCGCACCCTCACCGGCGCCTCCACGCTCGCGCGGAACGCGTCGCGGTCGAGCACCCACGGGACCGCGCCCGCGAACGCCCGGAAGTCGTCCGCGCGGACGGCCTCGTCGAGGCGGGCCGGTTCGGCGGCCGTGAGCGGACGCGTGAGCGGGACGGTCAGCTCGCGCGGCGGCCACGAGTCGGGCCGCTTCGACCAGCGGCCGATGAAGGTCGCCTCGCCGTCGTCGAAGCGCACGACCGCCGCGCCGGCCGCGCCGTGGACCTGGGCGAGCTCCTCCGCCACGAGGTCGAAGACGTCCTGCGGGGCGACGTCGCGGGCGACCGCCTCGGCGATGCGGCGCAGGGCCGCCTGCTCGCGGGAGGCGCGACGGCGCCCCCCGCGCAGGCATGCCTCGACGCGCAGGAGCAGGTCGGGGGTCGCGAAGGGCAGCGCCAGGTGGTCGTCGGCGCCGTCGTCGATCGCCGCCAGCGCGGCGGCGGCGTCGCCGGCGGAGACCAGCGCGATCACCGCCGCGTCGGCGCCGGTGGTCTCGCGGACCGCCAGCGGCAGGCTGCGGCCCTCGTCGTCGCGCAGATCGGCCGCGGCGAGCACGAGGCGGACGGGCGACGCGGCCAGCGCGGCGAGCGCGGACGGCGCGTCGCGCGCCTCGACCACCCGGTGGCCGGCCCGTTCGAGCGAGCTGCGCAGGGCGGCGCGGACCGCATCCCCGGCGTGAGCCACGAGGAGCCGGTCGGCCGCGGTGTCCTCAGCCGGTGGGAGTGCATCCATGCCCTCTCGACGTCGGCCGCCCGGGGCGGCGACTTGAGGAGCCGTAGATTGCCGTCCATGGGCACCCCTCCGACCCGACGGGCGATCGCGGCGCGCTTCGCGGGGGTGTCGGCGGCGGCCGCCGCGGCGGTGGCCGCGCTGCTCCTCGCCGCGGTGCACACCGCCGCCGGACAGCGGCTCGACGACGCCGGGCGCGTCGACCCCGGGGCGACCCTGGGCGCCGCGGGCGACGCCACGCAGCGCCTGCTCGACACGATCAGCGTGTCGTCGCTCGCCCTGCTCGGGGTGGCCGTCATGCTGGTCGCGGTGCTGCGCGACCGGCCCTGGCTCGCGGTCGCCGCGGGTTCGGTGGTCGGCGGGGCCAACCTGACGACGCAGGCGATGAAGCGGCACATCGACCGGCCCGACCTCGTGGACGGGTTCGGCGCCGGAGCCGGGGCCTTCCCCAGCGGGCACGTGACCGTGGCGGCGTCGCTCGCCCTCGCGCTCGTGCTGGTGGCGCCGCCCGGCGGCGCGCTGGCCGGCGGCGCTCCTCGGGGGCGCGTACGCGGCGGGCATCGGGGTCGCCGTGCTGGTGCTCGGCTGGCACCGCCCCAGCGAGGTGATCGGGGCGTACCTGGTCGCCGTCGCCTGGACCGCCCTGGCGGCGGCCGTCCTGCTCGCCGCGCGGGGGCCCGGCGAGCTGGCGGCCTCGCGCGGGCGCCGCGCACGCGCCGGCGCCGCGGTGGCGGCCGCGCTCGCCATCGCCTTCGCCGTGGTGGCGGTGGTCGCCGCCGAGCGACGGCTCGACGTGCGGGCGACCGTGGGCGACCGCACCTCCCTCGCCGCGGCGGCGGCCGTCTGCATGGCGGCCTGCGCCGGGGCGGTGGCGCTGATGACCGGGATGCTGCAGCGGGTGCGCCGCACCCACGCGCGGCGGCGCGCGGGGTAACCTGTCGTATGCGCGTCGGATTGCTCACCGGTGGAGGGGACTGCCCCGGGCTCAACGCGGTGATCCGCGGCGCCGTGCGCGTCGGCGCGGCGACGTACGGCCACGAGCACGTCGGTCTGCGGGGCGGCTGGCGCGGCCTGCTGCAGCGCGAGACCATGCCCCTCGACCGGGACGTCGTCGCCCCCATCCTCCCGCGCGGGCGGCACCATCCTCGGGAGCTCCCGCACCAACCCCTTCAAGGACGCGGGCGGCGGCGAGGAGTGCGCCCGCGCCTTCGCCGACCTCGGCCTCGACGCGCTCATCGCCATCGGCGGCGAGGACACCCTCGGCGTGGCCCGCCGGCTCCACGGCGAGCACGGCCTGCCCGTGGTGGGCGTGCCGAAGACGATCGACAACGACCTCTCGGGTACCGACTACACGTTCGGCTTCTGGACCGCCGTGCAGATCGCGACCGACGCCATCGACCGCCTCCACACGACCGCCGAGTCGCACGACCGCGTGATCGTGGTCGAGGTGATGGGTCGCCACGCCGGCTGGATCGCCCTCGAGTCGGGCCTGGCCTCGGGGGCCCACGCCATCCTCATCCCCGAGGTGTCCCCGTCGATGGACGCGGTCTGCGCGCGCGTCGAGGAGCGTCGCGCCCGTGGGCGGCGCTTCGCGATCATCGTCGTGAGCGAGGGCGTGGTGCTGCGAGGACGACGCCGCGACGGGCGAGCTCGACGACTTCGGCCACGCGCAGCTCGCCAGGGCCGGGGTGGGCGAGCGCATCGCCGACGCCATCACCGAGCGCACCGGGGCCGAGGCCCGGGGTGTGGTGCTGGGCCACGTGCAGCGGGGCGGCTCGCCCACCGCGTTCGACCGCGCCCTGGCGACCCGCTTCGGCATGCGCGCGGCCGATCTGGTGGCCGAGGGCACCTTCGGCCACATGGTCGCCCTGCGCGGTCCCGCGGTCGAGGGCATACCCCTCTCGGACGCGGTGAGCGAGCTCAAGACGGTCCCCGAGAGCGTGTACGCCCGCGTCGCCGAGGTGGTCGCCGGACCCTGAGGGGCCGGCCGGGGGGCCCGTGACGGCGGCGGACGGACGCGCCGGGGCCGGTGCTACTGTCCTCCGCCATGCCGTCTCTGGTCATCTGCGAGAAGCCATCCGTCGCCCAGGACGTGGCGAAGGCCCTGCTCGGCTCCAAGGCCAAGCGGGTCGGCGACCACTGGGAGGGGCCGGACGCGTTGATCGCCTTCGCCGTCGGCCATCTCGTCGAGCAGGTCGACCCCGACAAGTACGACGAGCGGTACAAGAAGTGGAAGTACGACGACCTCCCGATCCTGCCCGACAGCTTCCGCTACCAGCCGCGTGACGCCCGGGCGGCGAAGACGCTCAAGTCGCTGCACGCGCTGATGAAGCGCCCCGACGTGGACCTGATCATCAACGCGTGCGACGCCGGACGCGAGGGCGAGCTCATCTTCAAGCTCATCCTCGAGACCGCCCCGAAGGCGGCGCGCGAGAAGCCGGTCAAGCGCGCCTGGTTCAGCTCGATGACGCAGAAGGCGATCCGCGACGCCTTCGACGCGCTGCGCGACGACGAGGTGATGCTGCCCCTCGAGGCCGCCGCCCGTGCCCGCAGCGAGGCCGACTGGCTCGTGGGGATGAACGCCACGCGGGCCGCCACGACGAAGGCCGGCGGCATCCGCAAGGTCCTGTCGCTCGGACGCGTGCAGACGCCGACGCTCGCGCTGATCGTCAATCGCGACCTCGCGATCGCCGCGTTCGTGCCCGAGGACTTCTGGGAGGTCGAGGCCGCGTTCGAGGCCGGCGGCGCCCGCTACACCGGCATGTGGCACGAGGGCGCGACGACCCGCCTGGCCGAGGCCGCCCCCGCCGAGGCCATCGCCGCCGCCGCGACGGGAGCGCCCGGCGTGGTCGAGGCGCTCGAGACCAAGCCGCAGGTCGAGCAGCCGCCGCTGCTCTACGACCTGACCACGCTCCAGCGCGAGGCCAACTCGCGTTACGGGTACTCGGCCAGCCGCACGCTGAGCGGCGCCCAGGCGCTGTACGACCAGCACAAGCTGCTCACGTATCCGCGGACGAGCTCGCGCTACCTCTCCGGCGACATGGCGGGGCAGCTCAAGTCCATCGTCAGCGGCGTCGGCGCCGCGGCGCGCGAGTACGCCGACCCCGCCCGGTACGTGCTCGGACTCGACCGCCTGCCGCTCGGCCGCGTCGTCAACGACGCCCGCGTCACCGACCATCACGCCATCATCCCCACCGAGGGCGACCACGACCTCTCCGGCCTGAGCCGCGACGAACGGCGCATCTACGACATGGTCGCGCGCCGCTTCCTCGCCGTGTTCCACCCGGCCGCCCGGTTCGAGCGCACCGTCGTCGAGACCCGCTGCGCGGAGCACCTCTTCCGCAGCCGCGGCAAGGTGATGATCGAGGCCGGCTGGCGCGCCGCCTACGGCGAGTCGGTCGAGAAGGCGACGGCCCGCCCGCCCGACGCCGGGGGCGAGGCGCCCGCGAAGGCCGAGGTCGAGGACGACCAGTCCCTTCCGCCGCTCACTGTCGGCCAGGCGGTCGCGTGCCTGTCGGCCGAGGCCCTGGCCAAGCGCACCAAGCCGCCGGGCCGGTACTCGGAGGGCACGCTGCTGCGGGCGATGGAGACGGCCGGCAAGCTGGTCGATGACGACGAGGCCGCCGAGGCGATGAAGGACGCCGGCATCGGCACCCCGGCGACCCGCGCGGCCACGATCGAGCGCCTGGTCGACGCCGAGTACGTCGAGCGCGAGGGACGTGGGCTGCGGGCGACCGAGAAGGGCGTCGGCCTGGTCAAGATGCTCGGCGACCACGTGCTGACGAGCCCCGAGCTGACCGGCCGCTGGGAGCAGCGCCTCAACCGCATCGAGCGGGGCGAGGAGCGGGCCGAGGCCTTCCGCACCGAGATCGACGGGTTCACCCGCGAGGTCGTCGCCTGGTTCGCCGACAAGGAGCGCGGCGACCTCAAGATCGACCGCGCCCCGCTCGCGCCCTGCCCCACCCCGGCCTGCGAGGGCCAGATCGTCGAGTATCCCAAGAGCTACGGGTGCAACACGTACCACGGCAAGGACGACCCCGGCTGCGGCTACACGCTGTGGAAGCAGCAGAACGGGCGCACGATCACGCGCGACGAGGCCCTCGAGCACATCGCCGCGGGTCGCTCGAGCAAGGACCTCGAGAGCGAGCGCGAGATCATCGGCCCCTGCCCCACCCCGGACTGCGGCGGCGAGATCGTCGAGCGCACCAAGAGCTACGGCTGCACGAGCTGGAAGAGCCGCTCCGAGCCGGGCTGCGGGTACGTCATCTGGAAGCGCGTGCGCGGGCAGAAGGGCGAGGTCAACGCGGAGACCGCCCAGCGGATGGTGGCGGCCGGCGAGACGAACGCCGCCCCCGTCGCGGTGAAGGAGCCGATCGGGGCCTGCGCCACGCCCGGCTGCCCGGGGCAGATCGTCGAGAACAGCCGCGCCTACGGCTGCACGAGCTGGAAGAGCCGCAAGAACCCGGGGTGCGGCTTCGTCATCTGGAAGCGCGAGAAGGGCCACGAGGTGACGCGCGAGGAGGCCACGGCGCGGCTCGAGGAGGCCCGGGCCGCCGCCGGCGACGCGCCCAAGGTGGCCGCGCCCACGGCGTGACCCCCGAGCGGGTCGCGCGGCTGCTCGCCGAGCGCGCCGCCTGGACCTACTCGCGCTCGTCCGGCCCGGGCGGCCAGCGGCGCGACCACGCCGAGACGCGTGCCGAGCTCACGCTCCGCGCGCGCGATCTCGACGAGCTCCCCCACCCGGTCGCCGCGCGCCTGCGGTCCGCGCTCGGCCTCGAGCGCCGGTCCCTGAGGCTCGCGAGCCAGGCCGAGCGCTCGCGTGAGCGCAACCGCGAGATCGTGATCGCGCGTCTCACGGCGCGTGTCGCCGAGGCCCTCGCGCCGCCGTCGCCCGACCGCCGTCCCACGCGGCCGACGCGGGGGGCTCGCGAGCGGCGGCTGGCCGACAAGGCGCGGCGCGCGGGCGTCAAGGCGGCCCGCCGGCCCCCCTCCGACGACTGACCCGCCGCCGGCCGTTCAGCGCCGGGCGCGGAACACCGCATACGGGCTGAGGGCCCGGAACGCGACGGCGTCGTCGCTGCCCGCGCGCAGGACCGCGACGGTCTCGTCGCGCAGGGCGTCCCAGCGCGCGGGGGGCAGCAGACGGCGGGCCCACCGCCACACGGGGTGGTGCTCCTCGTGCTCGGCGAACCAGCCCTCGGGCGAGTCGGCGGCGAAGGGCAGGGCCCCCTCACGGCGGGTCACCCCGCGCGCGCCCGCCCGCGCGAGCAGGTCGGAGACCCAGCCGGCGTCGTCCCAGGCGGCCGGGGCGGGGCGGCTCGACTCGGGGAAGGCCCGGCGCAGGATCGCCCCCGCCTCGTACACCGGTCCCGCGGACACCCAGGTCGCGATCACCATCGTCCCGCCCGGTCGCAGCGCGCTCATCATCTGGGCCACCGCCTCGTCGGGATCCGGCGCGAAGATGACCCCGAACACGCTGACGGCGGCGTCGAACGCGCCGGACTCGACCGGGAGGCTGCCGGCGTCGCCGACGATGAAGGTCGCGTCGGGCGCCCGGGCGAGCCGCGCGCGGGCCCGCGCCATGTCGACCAGCGATGCCGACAGGTCGACGCCCACCACGCTCGCGCCGCGGGCCGCCGCGGCCAGCGCGGCGTTGCCGGTGCCGCAGGCGACGTCGAGCACCCAGTGGCCGGCCGCGACCCCGGCGGCCTCGATCACGGCCTCGGCGGCCGGCGCGAGCACCTCGGCCGTCCGCCCGTAGTCACCGTCGCCCCAGTCGAGCTCCACGCGGCCAGTCTCTCAGACACCCTGCCGGGGCACACGCCCGATCCGGCCGCCCCGCCCGCTCCGACCGGCGGGGTCGCGCGTCCCCTAGGGTGACCGGGTCGGCACGGCGACCCCGGGGGGATGGATGGACGCGTTCACGGCGATCCGAGCACGGCGGAGCGTGCGCCGGTACACCGACGCACCGGTCTCCGACGAGGACGTCAACCGGCTGCTGAAGCTGGCGCTGCTCGCGCCCACCGGGGGCATGGCCCAGGCGTGGAGCATCCTCGTCGTGCGCGACCCCGCCACCCGCGCGGCGCTGGCCGAGCTGGTCATGCGCGGCGGTGCCGAGTACTTCCGCACCGTGCGCCCGCCCGCCCCCGGCGCGACGCCCGAGTCGCACGCGGAGTGGGCGCGCGGCTATGCCGAGCAGGCCCTCGGGACCTACCGCGCCGTGCCGGTCTGGATCATGGGCCTGCTCGTCCCGCGCAACGTGTTCCCGCCCGACCTGCGCGCGTTCGAGCGCGACGCCGACCTCGTGTCGGTGGGCTTCATGATCGAGAACCTGATGGTCGCGGCCCGCGCCATGGGCCTCGGGACGGTGCCGACGGTCTTCCAGTGGTTCGTCGAGGACGAGGTGCGCGACCTCGTCGGTCTCCCGCCAGAGGTCGAGATCCCGCTGCTCACCCCGCTCGGCCATCCGGAGGAGTTCCCGACCGGCCTGCCGCCGGCCCTCGCGGCGATCCGGCGGCCGTGGCGCTCGCTCGTGCACGACGACCGCTGGGGCGCATCCCGCGCGGAGGCCTGACGGCGCCGACGCACCGCCCTGTCGCGACCGTCAGACCGGCGGGGCGGCCAGGGCGCGGGTGACCGCGGGGAGAGGAGGACGGTGCGCGTCGTCCGACTCGGGCAGACCCGCCTCCGGCGTCACGATGGCGCCCGCCGCCACCAGGCGCTCGAGGGCCCCGACGGCGTCGGGCCAGAACTGCGATCCCGCACAGCGCCGCACCTCCGCGAGGGCGTCCTCGAGCCCGAGGCGCGGCTTGTAGGAGCGCGAGCTCACGATCACGTCCCACGAGTCCGCGAGGGCCAGCAGCCGGGCCTCCTCGGGGATCTCGTCACCCGCGAGCCCGTCGGGGTAGCCGGCGCCGTCCCAGCGCTCGTGGTGGCCGCGCACCCAGGCGGCCTGCTCGGACGAGAGCACGTCGGCGACGATGCGGGCGCCGATCTCCGCGTGGCGCGAGACCTCCTCGCGCTCGGGGCCGGTCAGGGGACCGGGCTTGAAGAGGATGGCGTCGGGGACGGCGACCTTGCCCACGTCGTGCACCAGGCCCGCCTCCCGCAGCATGGCCGCACGGTTCACCCCCCAGCCGAGCGCCGTGGCCAGGCGCACGGCGAGATCGGCCACCCGGGTGGAGTGCCGCTGCGTGTAGGGGTCCTTGGCATCGACGGCCCAGGCGAGGGCGCGCATCGCCCGCAGGCTGGGCGTCTCGGCGCGCTCCCCCTCCCGCCGCGCGAAGACCTCCTCGGCGACCGCGAACGAGTAGCCGACGGTGCGGTCGCGGCCGGACACCTTGGCCCAGTGCAGCGCGACCTCGGCCTGCCGGTAGAGGTCGGCCGCGCCCAGCGCCGCGCCCGAGGCGATGCCGACCGAGACCGTGAGCGGCCCGGCACCGGCGAACGGGATCTCCGCCAGGCCGCGCCGCAGCCGCGCTGCGGCGTCGTGGGCGTCCCGCTCCCCCGTCTCGGGCAGCAGCCAGGCGAACTCGTCGCCGCCGGTGCGCCCGAGCGAGTCGGGTGCCCGCACGTGGGCGCGCAGCCGCTCGGCCATCTCGCCGAGCACCCGGTCGCCGGCCCGCGAGCCCCCCGCGTCGTTCACGTGGCGGAAGCCGTGAACGTCGATCAGCACCAGCGAGACCGGTCGTCCGTAGCGCCGTGCCCGCTCGACCTCGCGGCCCATGATGTCCGAGAAGCCCTGGGCGTCGGGGAGCCCCGTGACGGCGTCGGCGCCCGCGCGTCGCGATCGCACGATGCGCTCGCGGTCCGACGCGATCGCCGCGGCCGCGGCGTCGGCGAGGGTCTCGAGCACCTCGTCCATGCCCCCCGGCACGGGTGCCCCGGCGGCCGGACCGGCCGCGACCGTCCCCCAGATCTCGGTCCCGAGGCGGATCGGCGCCTCGAGCGACATCAGGCCCGGCGGCACGGGGGCGCCGCGCGTCAGACCCGGGGACGATGCGACGACGAGCGGGACGCCCGCGGGACGGCGGCGGGCGATCGCGCCCGCGCCGCCGAGCACCGCGATCTCGATGGCGATCCGGTCGAGGATGGTCTCGGCGCCGACCCCGGCGCCCGCGAGGGCGGACACCCTGCGCAGCGCGGCGCGCACGCGCTCGGCGCGCACCCGGGTGCTGACGTCCTTGACCGTGACCACGTGGGCGCCGATCCGGCCGTCGGCGCCCCGGACCGGAGCCGCGCCGACGATCGCCGGGAACCGGCTGCCGTCGCGGCGGGGCAGCACCACGTCGCGCTCACCGGTGGCGCCGTGCGACGACTCCTCGAGGACCGCGGCCAGGCGGGGGCGCTCCTCCTCCGGCCAGTCCGGGAAGAGCGAGCGGCGACCGACGAGATCGTCGCGATCCACGCCGGTCATGGCGCAGAAGACCTCGTTGACCTCGATCACGGTGTGGTCGGGGCCGAGGATGACGAGACCGTCCGGCAGGGCCGCCAGCACGGTCGCGAGGCGGTCGCGCTCGCCGAGGGCATCGCTCAGCGCCCCGCGGGCTCCACGGCGCTCGGCCGCCGCGCGGGCGGCCACCTGGAGACGCGCGCTCAGGTCGGCCGGTCGCACGGGACGCGCGAGGCAGTCGTCCGCGCCGGCGGCGATCGCGTCGCGCGCGTGGTGGTCGGCGCCCGCGTCGACGAGCGCGACGAGCCGGGGCACGCCACCGCCCGCCGCGCGGTGGGCGAGCAGGTCGGGCCAGAGCGGCTCGAGGCGGGGCCAGTCCGCGATCACGATCCGCACGGGCGGGAGCCCCCGGGCCCGGACCGATCCGGCGTCGCCCGCGCTCACGTCGGCCCGCCAGCCCTCCCGCTCGAGCATGTCGCGCACGGACGACCGCGATGTGCGGTCGCCGTCGAGCAGCAGCGCGCGGGGAGCGCGCGCCGCGACCTGGTCGCGTGAGGCCGGCATCCCTCCCTACTGTCGGCCCCCCGCGGCCCGAGTTGACCGCGCGGACCGGGGAGTCGAGGGCGCCTAGCCCTCCGCGTCGGTCGCCGAGCCCGGTCCCCCGCCGGCGCCGACCGCGCCGCGTCGCTCGTCGCGGCCGTCGAGGACCGCGCCGTAGAGCAGTAGGGCGATGGCCGCGCCGACGATCAGGGTGACGACCACGCCGATGATGAAGAGTCCGGGGGTGTTCACGATGCGCCGCCGCGCGGCAGCAGGAACGCGCCGAGCGAGATGATCGACGGCACCCAGATGCCGACGAATACCCCCTCGAGCTCGTTTCCGGCGAACCAGAGCGACACGGAGAGCACGAACGAGATGAAGGCGGCGACGAGGATCAGCCCGCGGGCGAGGTCCTCCCGTCGTCGTCGGTTCGCGACGAGGTCGCGGCGGGGCGTGGAGCCGATGGTGGGCGCCTGCGGGGTCATGTCTCTCCTTCGGGATCGGTGGGACCGCGGGTGTCGGCGGCCGCGCCGCGCAGTGCGGCGACGAGGCCGCGCGGAGTGGGTCGCGCCCGGGCGGTGCCCAGCAGCGCGCGGCCCAGGGGCGAGCGGACGGACGGGCCGAACGCCGCGAGGCGGCGCCCTCGGCCGTCATCGATGCGCAACTCCACGCCGGTCGCGGCGAGCCGGGAGGCGACCCGCCGGGCGCCGGCCGGGCCGGGGCGCAGATGGCCCTCGACGGTCAGCACCGCGGGACCCTCCCCCGACCCGGTCAGCCGGGCGGACACCCCCGGGCCGGTGATCGTCAGATCACCGGCCAGGATGAGCTGGGCCGGTGTCAGGAGGCCGGCTCGCTGGTGCGGATGCTCATGGTGCCGTTGAGCTTCCAGGTCGCACGGGGGGCGTCGGAGCCCGTCCGGTCCGGCACCTCGACCGAGAGGTCCTCGAACTCGTACGAGATGGTGGTGCCGCGGCCGGTCAGCCGCTCGTAGAGCCCCTCGGCGAGGTCGGGCCAGGTCTTCGTCGCGTCGCTCATGTCGCCTCCGATTGAGTGGAACAGAAGTTGGACAGAACCTAGACAGAAGGTGGGCGGTTGTCCAGCCCCGGGACGAAATTCCTTTCGTGGGAGCATCACCGAGGAGGTGCACATAGGTCAACCTCGACAAATCTGTTCAGATTCCGCATACTGCCGGGATGGACCCGGATCCCCATATGCGTTTCCGTATCGGCGAGCTGGCTCGCCGCACCGGCGTGAGCGAGCCCCTGCTGCGCGCCTGGGAGCGCCGCTACGGGCTGCTGTCGCCGCAGCGCACCGCCGGGGGCTTCCGCGTGTACGGGCCCGACGACGAGAGCCGTGTGCTCGCCATGCGGGCCCGGCGGGGCGAGGGGATGTCGGCGTCGCTCGCGGCCGCGGCCGTGCTGGCGGCGTCGCCCGCCGCCGCCCCCGACGCCGGCGCGGCGCTCGCGGCGATCCGCGAGGCCCTCGGCGGCGCGCTGGAGCGGTTCGACGAGCGCGCCGCACACGACGCCCTCGACCGGCTGTTCGGGGCGTTCAGCCTCGAGACGGCGCTCTCGGACGGGGTGCTCTGGTACCTGGGCCGCCTCGGCGAGCGCTGGGAGACGGGAGAGGTGTCGATCGCCCAGGAGCACTTCGCCACCACGATCGTGCGCGGGCGCCTGCTGGCGCTGGCCCGCAACTGGGGGGGTGACCGCGGGCCGCTGGCGCTGCTCGCCTGTCCGCCGGGCGAGCAGCACGACCTCGGGTTGATCTGCTTCGGCCTGGTGCTGCGGGAGCGCGGCTGGAGGATCGCCCTGCTCGGTCCGAACACGCCCATCGACACGATCGACGAGGCGGCCGGCCACCTGCGCCCCGACATCGTCGTGATCGCCGCGATGCAGGCGGAGTCGCTGGAGGACGCGCGGGGCGAGCTCGCGCGGCTGGCGGGCGGGCACCGGGTGGCGCTGGCCGGGCCGGGCGCCGGCGAGGCGCTCGGGCGATCCGTGGGGGCGCGCGTGCTGGTGGGCGATCCGATCCGCGCGGCGGCGGACGTGGACTCGGTGGTCGCGGTCGAGGGGACCGACCGGCGAGGTTGATGCCGTCCGGGTGGTGAGCGAACATGTGTTCGATGATCGCGGCCGTCCACGTCCCCCGTCTCCCGCTGCTGGTCGCCCTGCTGCGCGCACGCCGCGCGCTCGACGCGCCGGTGGCGCTCGGCCCGGCACCCGGGGGGCCGCAGGTCATCGGCCTCTGCACCCCCGCGGCGGAGGCCGCCGGGGTGCGTCCCGGGCTGCGCGTGGGCGAGGCGCTCGCCCGCTGCCCGGCGCTCGAGCTGGTCGTGGCCGACCCCGACGCGGCGGCCGACGCCTCCGAGCGCATGCTGGAGCGGCTCGAGGCGGCGGGGTTCGCGGTCGAGCCCTGCGGCCTCGAGGGCGCCGCGTTCGACCTGCGCAGCACCCTGCGGATGCACGGAGGGCTGGAGGCCGCGCTGCGACGGGTCCGCGCCGCGCTGCCGGTGGGCGCGGGCGGGAGGGTGGGCGCGGCGCACGCGCTGTTCGCCGCCCGCCAGGCTGCCCGCGAGGCTGCACCCGGGCATCCGCTGGTGCTCGCCGACGACGAGGTGCCGGCCTTCCTCGCCCCCCTCCCCGCCTCCCGCCTCCCGCTCGCCCGCGACCTGGTGACCGCGCTCGACGATCTGGGTCTGCGCACGATCGGCCAGGTGGCCGCGCTCCCTCGCGCGGCCGCGCTCGACCGGCTCGGCTTCCCGGGTCTCGAGGCATGGCGTCTCGCCCGCGGCGAGGCCGGCCGCGCACCGCGTCCCCGCGTGCCACCGTGCCCGCTGCGGGCGTCGATCGACTTCCCCGAGCCGGTGGCCGCCCTTCCGGCGCTCGAGGCCGCGGCCCGGTTGCTGCTGGGCGAGCTCGCCGGGGCGGCGCACGGCCGCGGGGCGGCCCTACGGACGCTGTCGCTGCGCGCCCGCCTGGCCGACGGCGGCTCGTGGACGCGCGACATCACGCTCCGCGAGGCGACGTCGGACCGGGCGCGACTGGCCCTCTCGGCGCTGCCGCGACTCGGCGAGATCCCGGCCCCCGTCAGCGAGCTGTGGATCGGCGGCGACGCATCGGGCGCGCTCGGCGGCCATCAGCTCACGGCGATCCCCTCGCCCGCGGAGGAGCGCCGCGCACGGGCCGGTGAGGCGGTGCGCCAGGTGCGCGCCGCGCAGGGCGACGAGGCGATGCTGCGCCTGGTCGAGATCGAGCCCTGGTCGCGGCTGCCCGAGCGCCGCTGGGCCCTGACCCCGCTCGATCCATGACGCTGCGCGCGCTGCGCGTGCCACGGCGCGCCGGGGTGGAGGTCGATGCCGGTGGGGTCCCCCGCTCGATCGGCCTGCGCGGAGGGCATCGCGGTGTCGTCGCCGTCCGCGACGACTGGCTGGTGCAGGACCTCTGGTGGACCGATCGCCCGGTCGATCGCCACTACTACGAGCTGGTGGTCGATCCCGGTCGCGTCGTGCTGACCTACTGCGACCGCGTCGACGGATGCTGGTACGTCCACGGATGACGCGGCGCCGGGGCAGGGCCCCGGCGCCGACGTCGTCCGAGCGATGCCTACGGGACGATGAAGCCCGTCGAACGTCACGGCGGCGAGCACCTGCTTCATGTTCGCGCGCGCGTTGAGGACCTCGTCCTTCTCGGCCGGCAGACGCGAGCCGACCATGCCACGGGCCCATGCGGCGTGCCGCGCCTCGACGGCCAGCACCTGCGCGGCGACGAGGATGAAGGCCGTCTTCTTGAGCCGGAAGCTCTGGCCGATGTAGGCGGCCACGCCGGTGTCCTCGAGGACGACGGCCGTGCGCATGAACGCGTCCGGGTTCGACGGGATGCCCTTGAAGTCGAACTTCGGCGAGGCGACGGCGTTGCTGCCGAGCGCGTTCTTCAGGAAGTCGACGTGCGCGGCCTCGTGGCCGGCGACGATCTCGGCGAACTGCTTCGTCTCGCCGGTCAGCTTGTTGGACGCCACGGCCTCGGCGTAGAACGCCGCCTCGAGGTACTCGAGGGTGAGGGCGTAGTTCAGGATGTCCTGGTCCTGCTTGGCAGAACGCGTGTCGGCACCGATGGCCGTGCTCGTGAGGCCGCCGAGCAGCAGGCCGCCACCCACGAGGGCGCCGCCGCCGACGGCGAACTTGCGGAGGATCTGGGCGCGGGTGTCGCCATGCGAGGCGGAGTCCGCGAGAGCGGAGTCGCCGGCGACGCGGTGGGCGGCCTCGGCCACGGCACCATCGCGGTCGATCTGGGAGATATCCATAGGCAGCTCGGTCATGTGATCGTTGTCCTCTCGTCAGGTCGCGGGCGGCGGTGCCGCCCTCGTCCGTTGTGATCGATCGGAAGTGATACTGACCAGCGCGGCGTTTGGATCAGTTCATCGTCACGACGTCGTCAACCTCGCGTTCCCTGCGGACCGGCGAGGTGTGAGACGGCGAGCCACCCACCCCGGCCGACGGGGTTCGTGCGACCCGTCTTGACCAGCCGGTAACCGGCCGGCACGCGCGCCGGCCGCGTGCGCCACGGGCCGATCGTGGCGGGCAGCAACCGCGACGCCGACGGGCTGCCGGAAGCCGGCGATGACCGCCAGCCACCCCCCGCGGCCGACCGGGTTCGTGCGACCCGTCTTGACCAACCGGTAGCCGGCCGGCACGCGCGCCGGCCGCGTGCGCCACGGCCCGATGGTCGGCGACAGGCGCGGGGGGGCGGCGACCGAGCGCGCGGCGAAGCGGACCACGCCGCGGCCGACGGCCTCCGCCATGCGCTGACGGGTCGCCGGATCGGCCAGCAGAAGCGCCTCCGCGGGGTTGGTCAGGAACCCACCCTCGACCAGGATCGCCGGCATCCGGGTGTTGCGCAGCACGTAGAAGCCCGCCGACTTGACGCCGCGGTCGGGCAGCCCGAGCGCCGCGACCATCTCGGCCTGCACGTCCTGCGCCAGCAGCCGCGAGGCGGCGCTCGAGTAGTAGTAGTGGAACGTCTCGGTGCCGCTGGTGGTCGGCCCGAGCGCGTTGTTGTGCACCGAGACGAACAGCTCGACGCCCGCCTCGTTGGCGGCGTCCACCCGCGCCCGCAGGTCCGCGCCCACCGTCGTGTACGCGCGGTCGCCGCCGGCCAGGTCGGCCGTGCGCGTCATGAGCGTCCTCGCCCCCTGGGCGCGCAGCCACGCGTCGAGGCGGACGGCGATGTCGAGGTTGAGGTCCTTCTCGTAGAGCAGGGTCCGGCCGCCGGAGTCTGTGCGCGGCGGCAGGCCGGTGACGGTGCCCCGCGGCAACTCGCCCACGGCTCCGGTGTCGCCCCCGCCGTGACCGGCGTCGACCGCGACGTACGGAAGGGCTGCCAGGGAGGACGCGGGGGCGGCGAGCGCGAGCGCGAGCAGGCCGAGCAGGAGCGGGCGGAGTCGGATGTCTCTCCCGGGTGGTGGGACCGTGCGCGGCGATCGTAGTGACGCACCCCCGCCGGGCCCAACGCATGCGGGTCCGCAGGCGACCCCGGGCGGTTTCGCAACGCAGGGGCGTGGGCACGCTCTCTATGCATCCGCGGGGGCCACGGCCTCCGGCCGATGCATGTGGTGCAGGACGGACACACCACATCACCGCGACTCCCGGAGGGCACCCGGGGGACGCAGAACACGAGGGAGCGCCGCGGGCACCGGCGCTCTCTCGGCATGTCCGGCCGCAGATCGCCCATCGATGCGGTCCGTAGACTCGGGGCGTGGGACACCCGATCGTGCTGACCGTGAGCGACGACCTGCGCCGCAGCCGCCTGACCGTGGCGTTCCGGCTGATCCTCGCGATCCCCCACATCGTCTGGCTGAGCCTGTGGGGCATCGCGGCCGTTCTCGCGATCGTCGTGAGCTGGTTCGCGACCCTGTTCGCGGGGCGCACGCCGGACGGTCTGCACGCGTTCATCGCCCAGTACCTGCGTTACGGCATCCACGTGTCGGGCTATCTGCTCTTCCTCGCCGACCCCTATCCCGGCTTCCTCGGGGATCGGCCGTACGCCGCGGATGTCGCCATCGCGCCCGCCATGCCGCAGAACCGCTGGAAGACCGCGTTCCGCGTGATCCTGGCCATCCCGGCCCTGGTCGTCGCGCAGATCCTCGGCTACCTGGTGGAGGTGCTGGCGGTGATCTCGTGGTTCGCCTGCCTGTTCACCGGTGCGATGCCGCTCGGGCTGCTCAACCTGACCGCGTGGATCCTCCGCTTCACGGTCCAGACGCACGGCTACGTGGCGCTGCTCACCGACCGCTACCCGAGCTTCTCGCCCGACCCGGCACGGTAGGCGCCGGTCCGGGTCCGCCCCGGGCCGGCCGCGCCGTCCGCGCCACGCGCGGCCGGGGTTGAATCGGCGCTCACGGGAGGCGAACATGTGTTCGCATGGCGCCCCTCCCCTACGTCGAGCTCCATGCCCACTCGGCGTTCAGCTTCCTCGACGGGGCCTCGTCGCCCGAGGAGATGGCCGTGACGGCGGCCGAGATGGGCCACTCGGTCCTCGCGCTCACCGACCACGACGGGCTGAGCGGATCGCTGGCCTTCGCCCACGCCGCCCGCGCCGCGGGCGTGCGGCCGATCACGGGCGCCGAGGTCACCCTGCGCGACGGTTCCCACCTCACGCTGCTCGCGGCCGACGCCCGCGGCTACGGCAACCTCTGCCGCCTGATCACGATCGCCCACGCCGGGACCCGGCCCCCGCCCGACCGGCGCGCCCTGCCCCCCGCGCTCGACCGGGAGGCGATCGGCCCGCTGGCCGGGGGCATCGTCTGCCTCACCGGATGCGCCCGGCACGGCCTCGTGCCGCGGTTGGTGGCCGCCGGCGAGCGGCGGGCGGCGCTCGAGGCGGTGCGCGACCTGGTGCGCGACTTCGGGCCGGACAACGTGCACGTGGAGATCCAGCGCCCGTTCGCGCGAGGCGACCGGCGCCTGGCGCGCGACCTGGCCCGGCTGGCCGAGGCGGCGGGGGTGCCGTGCGTTGCGACGGGCGACCCCCACTCCCACTCGTCCGAGCGCGCCCTCCTGCAGGACGCCTTCGTGGCGATCCGCAACCGGCTGACGCTCGACGGGTCCGAGGACGTGCGCCGCGGCAACCGCCGGTCGGTGCTGCGCCCGCCGGCCGAGACGGCGGCGCTCTTCGCCGATCACCCCGGCGCCGTATCCCAGAGCGCGCGCATCGCCGAGCGCATCGAGTTCGACCTCACCCGGGACCTCGGCTACCGCTTCCCCGACTTCACCGGCTCGCACCCCGGCGAGACCGCCCAGCAGGCCCTCGCCGCCCTCTGCATCCACCAGCTCGGCGCGCGCTATCCCAACGCGCGCAAACGCGTCCTCGCCCGGGCGCGACTCGACGAGGAGCTGGCCCTGATCGCCCATCACGATCTGGCCGGGTTCTTCCTGCTCCACCGCGACATCCTCGAGCTCGCACGCGAGGTCGCCCTGCAGGTGCGCCCGGCCGGCTCGGCGCGCCGCTGGCTCCCGCCGGGCCGGGGACGGGGGTCGTCGGTCGGCTCGATCGTCTGCTACCTGAGCGGGCTGTCCCACATCGACCCGGTCGAGAACGAGCTCTTCCTGGGGCGCTTCCTCAACCGCGACATGGTCTCGGTGCCCGACATCGACCTCGACTTCCCCCGCGACGTGCGCGAGCGGCTGATCGAGGAGGTGATCGCGCGCTACGGGCCCGAGCACGCCGCGCTGGTGGCGGCCTTCCCCACGTTCCGCATCCGCATGGCCATCCGCCAGCTCGGAGGGGCGCTGGCGCTGCCCGAGGCCGACCTCGAGCGGCTCGCGCGCCTCTCGGACGGGTGGTCCTCGGCAGTGGCGGTCGAGGAGGAGATCCGGCGCCTGCCCGACGGCGAGGCGAAGATGGCCTCGCCGCGCTGGCGGGCCCTCGCCGCCCTCGCCCGCGAGGCCGCGGGCCTCCCCCGCCACCTCTCCCAGCACTCGGGCGGGATGGTCGTGAGCGCGCGCCCCCTGGTGGAGCTGGTGCCGGTGGTGCCGGCCGCGTTCCCCGGCCGGCAGATCTGCCAGTGGGACAAGGACTCCTGCGCCGACGCCGGCTTCGTCAAGATCGACCTGCTCGGGCTGGGGATGCTCTCGTCCGTCGAGGAGTGCATCGACCTGGTCGCGCGGGCGCGCGGCGAGAGCGTCGACCTGTCGCGGATCGGCTTCACGGACCCCGCGGTCTACGCCGAGATCCAGGACGCCGACACCGTCGGGGTCTTCCAGATCGAGAGCCGGGCCCAGATGCAGAGCCTGCTGCAGACCCGGCCCGAGAACCTCGACGACCTGACGATCCAGGTTGCCCTGATCCGCCCCGGGCCGGTGAGCGGTGGGGCGGTCCATCCCTACGTGAAGCACCGGCGCGCCCGTCGTGCCGACCCGGCGTTCGAGCCCCCCTACGATCATCCGCTGCTCGCCGACGTGCTGCGCGAGACGCTGGGCGTCGTCGTCTTCCAGGAGCAGGTGCTCGAGGTGGCGATGGCGCTGGCGGGGTTCACCCCCGGGCAGGCCGAGGCGCTGCGCCGCGCGATGAGCCGCACGCGCAGCCGCGAGGCGATGATCGCCCTCTGGCGCGACTTCCGCGACGGCGCGCGCGAGCGGGGTGTCGACGACACGACGATCCGGACCGTCTTCACCAAGCTGATCGGCTTCTCCAACTTCGGCTTCCCCAAGGCGCACTCGTCGGCGTTCGCGGTGCTCGCCTACCAGAGCGCCTGGCTGCGGCGGCGTTATCCGGCCGAGTTCCTCGCGTCGCTGCTCAACGCCCAGCCGATGGGCTTCTACCCGCCCGCGAGCCTGGTGCGCGACGCCCAGCGGCGGGGCGTGCGGGTGCTGCCGCCGTGCATCGCGCGCTCGGAGCCGGTGTGCTCCATGGAGGACGGCGCCGTGCGCATCGGCCTCGGCTACGTGCGCGGCGTGCGCGACGAGGCCGCCGGCCGCCTGGTGGCCGAGAGGAACGCGGACGGACGCTTCCGCGACATCGCCGACCTCGCCGCGCGGGCCGACCTGCGTCGCGAGCAGCTCGCCCAGCTCGTGCGGGCCGGCGCCTGCGACGTGCTGGAGCGGCCGCGGCGGGCGATGCTCTGGGAGCTCGGGGTGCTGTCGCGCCCGCACGTGGGCGCCGGGGGCACGCAGCTCGCCCTGCCCATCCCGGCCGGCGACGCGCCGCCGCTGCCCGAGCTGGGACGCTTCGAGCGCACGATCACCGACTACGAGACCACCGGCCTGTCGACCGGCTGGCACCTGGTGACGCTCGTGCGCCCGGGCCTGCCGCCGAACACGCTCACTGCGGCGCGCCTGCGCGAGACCCGCAGCGGATCCCCCGTGGTGGTGGCCGGGCTGGTGATCGCGCGCCAGCGCCCCGCCACCGCGCACGGCATCGTCTTCCTGTTGCTGGAGGACGAGACCGGCATGGTCAACTGCATCGTCACGCCCGAGGTCTACGAGCGCCACCGGGCGGTCGTGCGGGCCGACCCCCTCATCCTGGTCTGGGGGCGGCTCGAGCGCCGGGACCGCAACCACAACGTCCTGGTGGACCGCATGGCGCGCATCGAGCCGCCCGTCGAGAGCGCGGCCGAGGGCGTCACCGAGGGGGTCGCCGAGATGGCCCGCATGCGCGCCGCGGCGCCCGAGAGCCAGCACTTCGGCCGCGGACGGCGCTGAGGCGCCACGGCGCGGCGCTACGCTCGCGGCGTGGCATACCTGATCGCCGCGGCGATCGTCGCCGGGATGACCGTGACGCCGGTGCCGCTCCCCCCGTCGTGGCTCGTGCTCGCCTTCATCAGCCTCGAGCTCGAGGCCGAGGCCGCCGGGGTCGTGGTGGCGGGGGCGCTCGGCGCGACCGCCGGCCGCGTGGGCCTCGTCGCCTGGACCGGCGCCCTCGGCCCGCGCCTGCTCGGGTCCGCGAGCCGGGAGAACCTCGAGTACCTCTCCGAGCGCCTGCGCCGCCCGCGGTCGTGGCGCGGCGTGGCGGTGCTGCTCGCCGTCTCACCGCCGCCGGCGGGCGCCCTCTACACGGCCGCGGGCCTGCTGCGACTCGATCTGCGCCTGGTCGCCGCATCGTGCTTCGCCGGGCGGCTCGTGAGCTACGGCCTCGGGGTCGCCCTCGTCGGCGGAGCCGCCGACGAGGTCGCCGACCGCCTGCGCGGTACGGTCGGCCCGCTGTCGGTCGGCCTCGGCCTCGCTGCCGTCGCCGGCGTGCTCTGGCTGATCACCCGCCTCGACTGGCGCGCGCTCCTCGAGGAGCGCCGCCCACGACTGCGCGGCGTGGGGCGGCGCTCCGCAGGCTGAGCCGGACCGACCGGACGAGGCTCGCGTCTAGGGCTGGGTCAGCAGCATCCCGAGCACCAGGCCGGTGGCCCAGAGCGCGAGCGAGATCGCGCCCAGGATGATCCCGGCCTTCGCGAGGCCGCGACCGCCGGTGCGTCCCTCGGTCACGGTGTCGTCGTCGAGGGCGAACAGGCCCGTGGCCACCGCCGGCGCCGCGGCGACGGGGATGACGACGCCCACGATGCCGAGGATCAGCGAGGCGACCGCCTTGCCCGAGGACGGGGTGCGCGCGGGATCGGGACCGCGCGCCGGCACCCGCAGTCCCACGAGGGCGATGGCCGTGCCCGCGAAGAGCAGGATCGACGAGAACAGCATCAGGTATCCGGCCGGGCCGAGGCTGACATCGACGCCCGCGGCGAGGTCGTCGGACGAGCGGAAGCCGATCAGCGCGAACGCGACGAGCAGGGCGAACGCCCCGGACACGGTGACGCCCGCGATGCGCGCCCACGCCCACGGCGCGGCGGCGGCGGCGATGCAGAGCACGGCGGCCACGACGCCCAGCCACCAGCCGCCCGCGACCTCGATGGTGATGAAGCCCCCCTGGTCAACCGCCGTCAACCCGGCGGTGACGGCCATGAGCACGCCACCGATCGCGGCGACGACGAACCCGGCGCGGCCGGGGATGGTGCCGGCGTAGGCCGTGCCCGAGGCACCCGGCGCGTCGTACCCGCCGATGCCCGCAGCGGAGGGCGACGAGGCGTCCGCGACGGGCTCGACGGCCGGGCTGACGCGGGTCACCCCCGCGTCGCCGGCGGACGTGGCCGTGGCCGCCGATCCGCCCCCCGCGACCTGCCCGGCCGGGGGCGCGGGCGGGATGCCGGTGATGGGCTCGGTCGCCGTGCCCCCGCCCTCGCTCACGTGCTCGGTCCAGCCGTTGCCGTCCCAGTACCGCAGACGGCCTCCGCGCGTCGGATCGTCGTACCAGCCCGCACTCGCCACTGGATCCCCTCTCTGGTCGCCGCGCCGAACGCTACCCGGCGGACGGGACACGCGTGAGGGGCAGGCCCCGGCACGAGCCGCCCCGTCCCAGGCGGTGGCGCGCGGCGGTCGCCTCCCGGGCGATCGGGCGGTCACCGACGGCACCCGGCACGCCGGACGCGCGATCACGGCCGCTCCCGGATCATCGGGTCGAGAAGGCCCTCGATCGCCGCGCGGACGCTCCGCGTCACCTCGGCCGCCCGCGCGCGGGGGGAGCCGGCGGACGGGACCGCGAGGGGCTCGCCGAAGGCGATCCGGATCGGCCCCCGCCCGACGGGCCGCCACCCGCGCAGGACGCGCTGGCTGCCCCAGATGGCGACCGGGATCACCGTGACACCCGGCGTCAGGGCCAGGTGGCCGGCGCCCTCGTGGAAGGTGCGCAGGCGCCCGTCGCCGCTCGCCCCGCCCTCGGGGAACACGACGACGAGCCGTCCGGCCGTGAGCTGGTCGCGCGCGTGGCGCATCGCGCGGAGATCGGGGCGACCGGATCGGATCGGGAAGGCGCCGAGCGAGAAGAGCAGGGTGGCCAGCGGCCATCCGCGGAAGTGGCGGGCGGCCGCCATGTAGAGGGCCGGACGCGGGACGCAGGCGAGGCCGATGGCGGCGGGGTCGATGTCGGCCGGGTGGTTGACGATCACGAGCACCCCGCCGCGGTCCGGGACGTGGGCGCGGCCGGCGACCCGGAACCCGAGCAGCCGGGGCGCGAGCGCGCCGAGCAGGAGGCGCCCGAACCACCAGACCGGCGCGCGGACCCCTCCCGGGGGCGGCCTCCAGTGGATCGCGGCCTCCCCCTCCCCCGGCGTCATCCCGGGGTGCCGGGCCTCTCGACGACCATCGCGATGCCCTGGCCGCCGCCGATGCACAGCGACGCCAAGCCGAGGCGCGCCCCCTCGCGCGCCATCGAGTGCAGCAGGGTCGTGAGCACACGCGCGCCCGACGCCCCGATCGGATGCCCGAGCGCGATCGCCCCGCCGTGCACGTTGGTGCGCTCGGGGTCGAGGCCGAGCCTCCGGCACACGGCGAGCGACTGCGCGGCGAAGGCCTCGTTGAGCTCGATCAGGTCGATGTCGGCGAGGGTCACCCCGGCCCGCGTGAGGGCGCCGCGCACGGCGCCGACCGGCCCGAGCCCCATGACCCGGGGCGCCACGCCCACCGACGCGTAGCCCCGCACCACGCCGAGCACCGGGGCGCCGGACGCGCGAGCGGCCTCGGCGCTCATCACGACCGTCGCGGCCGCCCCGTCGTTGATGCCCGACGAGGACCCGGCGGTGACGGTGCCGGCCGGGTCGAACGCGGGCCGCAGCCGCGCGAGGGCGTCGAGGGTGCTGTCGGGCCGGGGGCCCTCGTCGCGGTCGACGGTGACCGACCCCCGGCGCCCGGGCACGCTGACCGGCAGCACCTCGTCCGAGAAGACCCCGTCCGCGATCGCCCGCGCGGCCCGCTGCTGGCTGCGCAGCGCGAAGGCGTCCTGGTCCTCGCGGGTGATGTGGTCCTCGGCCGCGATGTTCTCGGCCGTGATGCCCATGTGGGTGTCGCACATCGCGCACCAGAGCCCGTCGTGGACCATCGAGTCGATGGCGGAGGCGTCGCCCATCCGCCGCCCGGCGCGCATCGCCGGCAGCAGGTGGGGAGCGGCGCTCATGTTCTCCATGCCGCCGGCCACGACGATCGACGCGTCACCGGCCGAGATCGCCTGGGCGGCGAGGGCGACGGCGCGCAGCCCGGATCCGCAGACCATGTTGACGGTGGTCGCCGGCACGGTCTCGGGCACCCCCCCGCCGAGGGCCGCCTGCCGCGCGGGATTCTGCCCCAGCCCGGCCGAGAGGACGTTGCCCATCAGCACCTCGTCGACGCGCGCGCCGGGCACCGCCGCCCGTCGCAGGGCCTCGGCGATCACGAGCGCCCCGAGCTCGGTGGCCGGCACGGATGCCAGCCCGCCCATGAACCCGCCGATCGGCGTGCGCACCGCGCTGGCGATCACCACGTCGTCCGACACGGGGCCCTCACAGGTTGGTTACGGGAGCCGGAACCTACCCGCACGAAGGTGGTCCCGCTCCGTTCAGCCGCGGGCGCGGCCCGCCGATGTAGATGGGGATGCACGGACGCTTCGCCGCACTGGCCACGATGGCCGCCGCGCTGGTCTGCGCGGGACCCCTCGCCGACGACGCGCGCCCACAGGGCGGGGCGCCGGCCGGTCCCGCCACGGCGAGCCAGATCGAGGGCGCCCTGCTGGCCGAGATGAACAGGGTCCGCACGCAGCGCGGTCGCGTCGCCCTGCGCCCGATCGCCTCGCTACGGCGCCCCGCGCGCGCCCAGAGCCGCTACCTGCGGTCGATCGCCGACCTGCGGCACGAGAGCAGCGACGGCTCCCCGTTCTGGACCCGCCTGCTCGCGGCCGGCTACCCGGCCAACCGGGTGATGGCCGAGAACCTCGCGATGGTGTCGGGGTGCGAGATCGCCGCCGCGCGTCGCACCGTCGCCCTCTGGATGCGAAGCCCCGGACACCGGGCCAACCTGCTCGATCGCCGCGTGCGCTTCGTCGGCACGGGGGCGGCGAGCACGTCGGACTGCTCCGCCACCTACATCACGGCGGACTACGGCTCGTAGTGCGCGGGGGGCGCCGGCCGCCGCGGCGGCCGGGTCAGGCCTGGAAGCTCTTGCCGCACCCGCACGAGGCCGAGGCGTTCGGGTTGTTGATGAGGAACCCGGCCCCCTGGAAGCCCTCCTCGTAGTCCAGCTCGACGCCGAGCAGGTAGGGCACGCTGAAGCGGTCGATGATGACGCGCACGCCGTCGCCCTCGACCACCTCGTCGCCGTCACCGGGCGCGGCCAGCGAGAGGTCGTACTCGAAGCCGGAGCATCCGCCCGGGACCACCGTGACGCGCAGACCCGTCGTCGGGTCGGCCTCCTCCGCGATCAGCGTGCGGAGCTTGTCGGTGGCCTGCGGCGTGAGCGTGACCATCTGCGTCCTCCTGACGGTGCGTGTCCTTCGTCGAGTGTGGCAGAGGCCCCGGCCGCCCCGCAACCTCGTTCGCCCATTAACGACCGGGGCGGGACACCCGCGGCGCCGCCGCCGCGTCCCGACCCGGGATCGGCGGCGAGGAGTACCCTCGACGGGTGGCCCCGACCGGTCGAGATCCCTCCGCGCGACGCTCCCCCTTCGCCCGTGCGTTCGCCGATCGCGACGGGAACCTGCGCACCGGGTTGCTGCTCAGCCTGACCGCCGCGGCGATCGTCGTGCTGGCGCTCGGCATGTTCGGCGCGCTGCTCGCGGCCGGCGCGGGCAGTCCCGAGACCCTCGCCGTCTGGGTGACCGCGGCCTTCCTCTTCGTGAAGGTCCCCTTCCTGATGGTCGTGTGGTGGATCCTCTCGCGACGCCGCGACCCGCCGGGCGGTGGGGGGTGGTCGAGCGGCGAGACCGGCGAGATCCTCGCGTACCTCGAGGAGCAGGCCCGGGCCAGCGTCGGGCGCCCGGACGCCGCCTCGCGTCTCGGGTACTTCGCCCGCGAGGCGTGGTTCGTGGCCGACCGGGCCGACGACGCCGACACGCCCGCCGCGGTCGACACGGCCGTCATGATCGAGGCCATGGCCGCCGAGGCCGGTGCGCCGGTCGACCGCCCGACGGCGCGGGGCGCGGAGCCGGCGCCGGGCTGACCGGGGCCGCGGCGGGCGGGCGCGGGTGCGTCGGAACGGGATGCGGGGGGTAGGCACCCCCTGACCGTCATCGACACCGAGGAGGCCCGATGGGCACCGATCAGCCCGCGGACGACCCGTATGCCGGCATCGATCCGGACGACCTGGTCGAGGAGCCCGGCCTCGCGCCGCGCGAGCTCGACGACGACGCGTTCCGCACGGTGGACGGCGCCCAGTCCGACGAGGCGCTCGATCCCGCGATGGCACCCGTGATCGAGGCGGGCGGCGGCGTCGCCGAGGGCTTCGAGCAGTCCGAGGCGCAGCTCGTCAACAACGCGACCCACGGGGCCGATGCCGGCACCGACCGCATCATCGACGACGCGTTCCCCGCCGAGGCCGAGCGTGACCGCGCCGTCTACGGAGAGGCCGACGAGGAGGACGTCTCCGAGGACGAGTAGGCCGGTCGTCTCGCATGCCGAACCCCGGTCGGGGGCCCGCCGCGATCGCGTTGACAGCCGCGCCGGGCCGGGCGTAGATCGAGCCCCGCCCCTGGGCGGACCCCGGACGAAGGAGATGCAGAGATGGCTCGCATGATGGCCGACTGCCGTCGCTTCGCGAACGACATGGACTGCAGCCTGACGATCATCGGCGACGAGGACGAGGTCGCGAGGGCGGCGGCCGAGCACGCGGTCAGCGTCCACGGCCACCCCGACTCGCCCGAGCTGCGGGCCCAGGTGAGGGAGATGCTCGAGGACGCCGCCGCCTACAACCCCGAGCCGCGGGTTCCCGAGCCCTTCCCCGGCTGACGCGCCCGACGCGGCCGGCCCCGCCGTCGGGGCCGGCGCCCCGCCTGACCGGCCGCTCGCGTCCGGCGGGCGGGGAGCGTACCCTCCGCCCCTGGAAGCGTCTTCGCTGTTCGGCCGCCGTGGCGGCCCTGCATCGCGGCCGGTCATCGCGGCGGCGGAGGGGCCCGGGCGATGTGGTCGATCGTGGACTTCAGCAGGCGGGAGTGGAGCGTGCTCGCCCCGCTCGCGACGGCCGGGTTCTTCGAGGTCTACGACGTCGCGCTGCTGACGCTGGCGGCGCCGCAGATCGCCGGCGGCCTCGGCGTGAGCATCGCGGCCTTCGGCATCGGCGTGGCGATCATCCGGCTCGCGACCCTCGGGAGCCTCCCGCTGCTGCGCCTGGCCGACCGTCGGGGACGGCGCTCCGTGCTCATCGCCTCGCTGGCCATCTTCACCCTCCTCACCGGCGCGACGGCGCTGGCGTGGAGCCTGGTGGCGTTCGTCGTGCTCCAGAGCGCCGCGCGCGTCTTCCTGGCGTCCGAGGCCGCTCTCGCCAACCTCGTCGTCGCCGAGGAGCTGCGCCCGGACCGCCGCGGCACCGGTCTCGCGGCGCTCGGCATCATCTCGGGCCTCGGCTACGGCGCGGTCGCGGGTCTGCTGCTGCTGATACCGCTCACCCCGCTCGACTGGCGGCTCTTCTACGTGGTGGCCCTCGCCCCCCTGGCCGTGGCGGCCGTGCTCCGCCGGCGGCTGCCCGAGACGCGCTGCTTCGAGACGGCCCGCGCGGAGAACCGGGTGCAGCATTCCCTGTGGCCGCGCATCGCCCCCGGCGACCGGGCACGCCTGTGGCGCGTCGTGGCCGTCGTCGCCGCCTTCGGGCTCGTGCAGACGAGCGGCTTCTTCTACGCGTCGGAGCTGGCGCAGACCGAGTACGGGTGGAACGGCGTCTTCACCGGGCTGATCCTGGTCTCGGCCGTCTTCGGGGTGGCCGGGTTCTGGCTCGGCGGGCGCATCGGAGACATCGTCGGGCGGCGGCCCATGATCGCCCTCGCGATCCTGATGGGCGCCGCCGGCACCGTGCTCGTCTTCACGGAGGTCCGTGGGCTCTTCGCGCCGGGCTTCTTCCTGCTCGCGACCGCGGGCTCCTGCTTCATCGCCTCGTCCGTCGCCTACATGGCCGAGCTCTTCCCGACCGAGGTGCGGGCCACCACGACGGCCTTCGTCCTGACGTGCCAGGTGGTCGCGGGCTCCGTGGGTCTGGCCGCGCTCGGATCGCTCTCCGGGGTCGTCGGCAGCTCGCTGCTGATGCTCGTGCTCGGCGGCTGCCTGGCGCCCGCGGTGCTCGCCCTGAGGGGTCTGCCCGAGACGGCCCGCATCGACCTCCGGGCCGGACCGAGCGCGGGACCCGGGCCCGGTCCCGGTCCTGCCGTGCTGGGGGCGACCGCCGGCCCCTGACCGGCCCGCGGGTCAGTCCAGGAAGCTGAGGTCCAGGTCGCCGTCGGCGAGCGCCAAGTCCGCGTCCGGCGGTGCGGCCGGGTCCGCCGCTCCGACGCGGGAGACCGGCTCCAGGGCCGTGTGCGGCACGATGACCGCGACGCCGTGGATGCGGATGAGGCACCCGGCCTGGCCGGCGGTCTCGACCACCCCCTCGTCGCCCGCCTGGAACCTGATCAGGCTCTCGCCGGCGACCGGCGTGGGCCGCGTCAGGCGGACGTGATCACCTCGCGCGAACGGCATGAGCGCTCCCCAGGGACGAGAATCGTGACACCGGGCAGGTCCCCGCCTCGCCGAGGTCCAAACGACCCCCGCCCGCGGGCGGGTCGATCGCGGCCGGGCCGCGCCACCTCCCGCCTCGACGCGTGCGGGCCGGGAGGTTCCTGCGCAACCGCCGGTGGCGTCCGCCGGATCGCGGCCGGGTACCGCCGTCGGCATCGGTCGGCGTCGACAGAGAGGGAGCCCAGGATGTGCACCGTGACCACGCCACGCGGCGTGGAGATGTGCCTGGCGGCCGACGAGACCGCCCCCGCGCAGGCGCGCGCCACCGTCCGTGAGCGGTTCGGCCCCGCCATCGGGCCGGCGGCGCTCGAGACGGCCCTGCTGGTGACCTCGGAGCTCGTCAGCAACGCCGTGATCCACAGCGGCGCCACGCCGCGCGACAAGCTGAAGCTGCGTGTCCGCCGGGAACCGGGGGTGCTCGGCATCGAGGTCGCGCACAACGGCACGAGATTCGGGCTCTCGGGCCTCAGGAGCGACCCGCACGGGGGCCGGGGGTTGCGGCTCGTGGCGGCGCTGAGCGCCCGCTGGGGGCTCACGAGCGACGAGAGCACGACCACCTGGGCGGAGGTCGCGACCGGCTGAGCCGCGACGTGAGGCGCCGTCGCGGCGGACGGCGCCTCAGGCGGGCGGGTTCAGCAGCTCCGAGAACCGGGACGCGTTCCGGAGGGCGTAGTCGCGGGCGTTGTTGTTGAAGACGACGGCGACCTCCTGGGCGCGCTCGGCCATCTCGAGGACCGGGCCCACCCACTCCTCCATCTCCTCATCGGTGTAGACGTGGTCGAAGCGCTCCGCGACCGTGCGGCCGGTGTTCCAGGTCGCGGCGTTGCGGCCGTGCAGGCGCAGATAGGCGAGACCCGGGCTGGTCACCTCGACGATCGGCGGCATGAGGTTCTTCGCGTCGCTGCGGGGGGCATCGACGCAGACCCACGCCGCGTCGCGCTCGCCGAGCATGTCGGCCGTGGCGCGGCGCTCGTCGGGCTCGGCCCACGAGCGGTGGCGGAACTCCACGGCGGTGCGCGCGGGACGCAGCCGCTCGACGATGCGCGCGATCTCGCGCCGCTGCGCGTCGCCGGCGACCACGTACGGCGGCATCTGCAGCAGGATCGCCCCGAGCTTGTCGCCGAGCGGCCCGCAGGCCTCGAGCAGCGCGTCGATCACCGCGTCGCGCAGCTCGCGGCTCGGTTTGCGGATGCGCCCCCGCCGGTCGGGCTCGTACGGCAGCTCGCGCAGCGGCGGCGGCAGGCGGCCGGGCTCGGACGGGTGCCCCGAGATGACCCCGTGCGCCTTCACGTGGAAACGGAACGCGGCGGGCGTGCGCTCGGCCCAGGCCTCCGTGGTCACGACCGTCGGCAACGCGTAGAAGCTGGCGTTGACCTCGACCATCGGGAAGCGCTCGGCGTAGTACCGCAGGCGCCCCTCGGCGTCGTCCTTCACGCCCGCGGGGTACCAGCCCGCCTTGATGAACTCCGGGTCGGTCCACGAGGCCGTCCCCACCCGCACTGCGCTCGTCGCCACAGGCGGTATCAGATCATGTGGCGACGCCCGGCGCGCGGGTGGCCGTCGCGACCGGGTTCAGACCCAGCCCTTCTCCCGGGCCAGCAGCAGAGCCTGCGACTGCCCCGACACGTCGAGCTTGCGGTAGACGTGGTGCAGGTGGTTGTGGATGGTCGAGGCCGAGCACCCGAGCTCCTGGGCCGCCTGCTTGACGGTCGAGCCCCGGGCGAGCAGCCGCAGCACCTGCACCTCGCGGTCGGTGAGACCCGGCGGGCGCCGCGGGCCCTCGGTCTCGGGCGACGACATCATCACCGCCTCGAGCGCGTCGTCGGCCAGACCGCAGGCGGCGGCCGCGGCGGGCAGGCGCCCGACGGCCGACTCGTCGCCCGCCGACGCGCGCACCACGATGTCGGCCAGCCACACCGTCCGCGCGACCGGATCGTCCGGCGGAGCGTCGTCGTGGTGGCGCTCCATGGCGAGGCAGAGGGCCTCGGGGAGACTCCAGCGACGGGCGATCCACGCCCCCACCCGCGAGTGGTCGGTGCCGAAGATCTCGCGCTCCTGCGCGACCGTCACGATGCCCGCCGTCCCCACGTCGAGCCCGCCGTCCTCGGCGACCGTCGCGAGGATCGGCTTGCCGAGGTCGTGGAGCAACCCCGCCAGGTACACCTGGGCCGCCAGCGCCGCCGGGCCGCGCCGCGCCAGCGACTGGGCCATCGCCGCCACCTCGCCGCTGTGGCGCAGGAGGTAGAGCCGGGGGAATCCGTACACCGTCAGGGCCCCGCCGAGCAGGCGATACGTGGTCGCGGCGAGCAGCAGGCCGCGCAGCGTCTGCTCGCCGATGCGCACGATGGCCGCCTCGATGGTGTCGGCCGGCTCGGCGAAGTGCGCCGAGTTGCCCAGCCGCAGCACCCGGGTGGCGATCTCGGGGCTCTGGGCGACGCGCGCGGCGATCAGGCGCACCGGGGCCGAGCCCTCGTCGAGCAGCCCGAGCACCCCGGCCACGACCGGCGAGGGCGCCGACAGCCGGTCGGCCGCCTCGGCCACGACCCGGGCCGTCACCCGGGGGGGTGTGGCCGGTGCCTCGACCATCGGTATGCGGGAGGTGGTCATCGGGGCGCCTCCGTCAGCCGGCGGGCCGCGTGGCGCCGGTGGCCCCCCTGCCGACCAGGGACCGCAGCGCCGCCACCACGACCGCGTCGAACTCGCTGCCCGAGCGACGCTCGAGCTCATCCATGACATCGGCCGCGGACATCGGGAATCGAGCCGGGCCGCCACTGAGCAGTCGGTCGAAGGCGTCGGCGACCGCCAGGATGCGCGCCTCGAGCGGGATGTCCTCGCCCCGCAGGCCCGCGGGGTAGCCGCCCCCGTCCATCCGCTCGTGGTGGTGCAGCACCCACGGCGCGACCGACGCGAGCCGGCTGCCGGCGAGCATGCGCTCGCCGATCTCGGGGTGACGCCTCAGCTCCCGCTCCTCGGCCTCGGTGAGCGGGCGATCGGCGGTGACGAGGTCCTCCGGGACGCCGATCTTGCCGACGTCGTGCAGCAGGCCGGCCACGCGGACGTCCTCCGCCCGGTCGGGCGGCAGGCCGAGCTCGGCGGCCAGCAGCGCGCCCACGCGGCCCACGTTCTCGGAGTGGAACACCGTGGCGGGGTGGCGGGCGTCGATGGCGGCGGCGATCGAGGCGACCGTCGTGAGCACCGCCTCGTCGTCGGTGGCGCGCCCCGGCTCCTCGCCGCGCAGGATCTCGGCGGTGTCGGAGTGGAAGAGGAAGGTGCGGTCGCCACCGTGCTCGCGCGCCCAGTCGAGCGCGCTGCGGGCGTTCTCGACGAGCGACTCGGGCCGGCCGGCCTGCGCGGGGAAGCTCGCGATCCCGATCGAGAGGGTGAAGTCCTCGAGGCCCGCCACCCGGCCGAGGGCGGCGCGCAGGCGCTCGCCGACGCGCAGGGCGTCGAGGCCCTCGACCTCGGGCAGGATGGCCGCGAGCTCGTCGGGGCCCAGCCGGCACCCGACGTCCATCGCGCGCAGCCGCTCGGCGAGATGCCGGGAGAGCGCCTCGACCGCGGCCTCGGCAGCGGTCTCGCGCCCCTGCGCCCGCAGCTCGGACAGCCCGTCGAGCGAGACGATCGCCACGCTCAGCGGGACGCCGGCGCGCAGCGCGCGCGGGCACTCCTGCTCGAGACGGCCGTGGAAGTAGCGCGCGTTGAAGAACCGCGTCAGCGGATCGACGGCGCCGAGGTCGCGCACCTCCTGGTGCAGCACCGAGAGGGTGAGCGACGCCGCGGCGTGGTCGGCGAGTTGCGCGAGCGCGTCGAGGTCGGGGGCGGTGAAGCCGGAGTCGGACGCGCCGAAGACGGCGAGCACCCCCAGCGAGGCCTGCGCGCCGACGCCCACGAGCGCCGCGCCGCCGAGGCCCTGCGCGCGCAGCTCCCCCGCCGGGAGGGGGCCGGTCCAGCGCTCGCCGTCGCGGATCGCCGCGCGCAGCGACGGCGGCACGAGTTCCCCGAGAGCCGCCGCGGGGAGCGGCTCGATGCCGTCGTAGGCGGCGACCTCCGGGCTGGGCGAGCCGGCCGCCATGAGCGCGGCGGCGGGCGCGTCGAGCAGCGCCCGGGCCTCGGCCAGCACGCGCGCGACCGCCTCGCGGGGCTCGCGCGTGCGGGAGACGGCCGCCGTCGCCGCGCCGAGCCGGCGGGCGCGCTCGCCGGCGGCGGCGTGCGAGCGCCGCAGCGACTCGTTCTCGAGGCTGCGCGCGCAGACGGTCGCCACCAGCCGCAGGGCGGCCTCGGCCTCGGCCCCGTCGGCCACGTCCCAGATCTCCAGGCGCCCGATCACCCCGTCGCCGCCGGTCAGGTCGGCCGAGACGACGTCGTGGTCGTCGCCCTCACCCTCGCGGGCCAGGATCGCCCCGGTCGGACCGACGATGCGCCCGCCGCGCGCCCCGGTGGCCGCCAGCGCGGCCTCGAGGGCGGCCGGAGCGACCCGCTCGGGGCGGCGCTCGGCCGCCATGCGCTCGACGATCTCCGCCAGCCGCGCCGGGCTGATCACACTCCAGGAACTCCGCTTCCATGCGGACACTCGCGGCCTCCCGCCGTCGCTCGGGGTCGATATCGACCACCGCGCGGGCGAAATGAAGCCGCGCGACCTATCCCAGGCGGCGCAGCTCCTCGTCGAGCCGGCGCGCCTCGTCGGGGCTCGCCGCGGGGCCGGCGGGGGCCTCGGGCGGGGACCGTCGCGACCACGTGCGCGCGACCACCGGGATGGCCGCCAGCCCGAGCGCGACGGCGATCGCGGGAACGAGCCAGGCGATCAGGTCGAAGCCCGACTTCGGCGGGGTGGCGAGCACCCCGGCGCCGAACTCGTCGACCAGCCCGGCGATGATGCGGTCCTTGTCCCAGTCCGCCTCGATGCGCTGGGCGATGTAGCGCTTCATGTCCTGCGCCACGGGGGCGTTCGAGACGTCGAGCGGCGTGTTGCAGGTGGGACAGCGCACCTCGCGGGCCACCTCGTTGACGGTCAGGCCGAGTGCCGTCGCCGGCAGGGCGGCCAGCACCAGCAGCACGACGACGAGCGCCCGGCGCATCACGCCCGCTCCGCCCGCACCTGGTCGACGGCCGTCGTGAGCTGCTCGGGCTGCACGACGACACCGCGGATCTTGAGGGCGATGCGGCCGTCCGGGTCGATCACGAACGTCTCGGGCAGCGCGGGCACCTGGTAGGCGTTCTTCGCGCCGTCCTCGCCGTCGCGCAGCGTGGGGTACGTGATGCCGTTGCGCCGCACGAACTCGAGGGCCTCACCGCGCAGGTCCTGCACGTCGACCCCGAGGACGACCACGTCCGCCTCGCCGCGGTAGCGGCGGGCCACGGCCTCGAGCACCGGCGCCTCGGCCTCGCACGGCTCGCACCACGAGGCCCAGAAGTTGAGGACGACGGTCTTCCCGCGCAGGTCGTCGGTGGAGACCCGGGCGCCCGCCGGGCCGATGCCGTCTCCCGCCACCAGCACGGGCAACGTGATGGACGGGGCGTCGGGGCGATCGCCCGCGGCCAGGGCGTCCTGGATCGAGGTGCCGATGGCGTCCTTGTTGGCGAGGCCGACGACGAGGAGCAGGAGGACGCCCAGCACGACGGCGCCGCCCACGGCGGCGGCGACGGTGCGTCGCCGGTCCCAGCCGCTCTCGTGCGGCGGGGTCGGGTCGGGCGTCTCCTCCACATCCCCAGGGTAGCGGGACACGCCGCCGCGGCCCGGGCCGAGCGGGGACGATCGACACGGCCGATCGGCGCGCCCGTCAGGTCTCGGGGGTCGCCGGCGTCTCGGGCTCGTCGGGGGCGTCGGCGCGCTCGCGGTCGCGCCGGCGGGCGATCGACTCCTCGACGCGGGTGATCACCCAGTCGGGGACCGGACCGCTCAGGTCCATGTCGGGCCACTCCTGGCGGCCGGTCGCGCCGGGCGGCTCGTCGGTCGCCTCGGTCGGCGCGGGCGCGGACCGGTCGGGAGCGGCCGCCGGCCGCTCCTCGGCGACGATCTCGCCGTCCCGGATCACGACGATGCGCCAGGCGCTCGCGGCGTCGCCGTAGATGACCTCCAGGCGCGCGCGCTCGTGGGCGGCGGTCTCGCGCGCCTCGGATTCCGAGCGGTGCTCGGCGATCACGCTGCGCTGGGACGCGGCGTGACCGGAGAGACCCTCGACGACGACCTCGTAGCGGCGGCGGCGGCGCACCGCCTCATCTTCGCGCTCCGGAGGGTGTCCCCTCCCGATCGTGGGTCGGCTCCGACTCAGCCCGCCGCTGTGAGGGCCACCGAGCCGGACGGGTCGCCGCCGAGCTCGCGGTAGAGCAGCGTGGTGTTGCGCAGCCAGTTCGAGTTCAGGTTGGTCGGGTCGTTGCCGACGCCGAGGGGCGCGTAGCGCGCCTGGATCTGCGGCAGGGTCACCAGGCCGTCGTCGAGATAGCCCGTGCGCAGGCCGCGGGCGACGGTCGCGATGTTGTCCTCCCAGCTCGCGAACGTGCGGTGCGGTCCCCAGCCGAACGCGTTGTTGCGGGCGCGCGCGCCGGGGTCGGAGCCGAGCGAGCTCTCGGCGCGGGCGATCGCCACCAGCGCCCGGGGATCGATGCCGTTCTTCACGCCCTCGCGCACGAACACGTCGCCGAGGCCCACCAGCGGGGCGCCCGGGTTCTTCGAGGCCATCCACGCGTCGAGCTGGGCCCCGGTCACGTCCGCCCCGCCCGCCCCGGGCGCGGGCGTCGCCGCGGCGGTCGTCCCGGCCGGCGCCATGGCCCCCTGCAGAGCCGACGCGAAGGCGTTCTGCACCGCCGACCCGCCGGATGCGGGGGTGGTCGCCGCGGCCGTGCCGGCGGACGTCGCCGCGGTGACCGGGGGGGTGGGCGCCAGGCCGCCGGTGATCTCGCGGATGCGCGCGAGGGTCGCCGTCAGTCCGGATGCCGCCTCGACGCTCACCCCTCGCGCATCGGCGGCCACGGCGATGGTCTTGAGGCGGGCGGAGCCGGCCTCGCCCCCCGTCCTACCCGAGCAGCTCCCGCACCGCCCGCACCGGGTCGTCGGCGCGCATGAGGGCCTCCCCCACCAGGATCGCGTCGACGCCCGCCCGCTCGAGGCGCTCGACGTCGTCGGCGCGCGTGATGCCCGACTCGGCCACCACCACCGTGCCGGCGGGGACGTCGGCCAGCAGCCGGAACGTCGTGTCGAGGTCGACCTCGAGGCTGTGGAGGTCGCGGTTGTTCACGCCGATCACCTCGGCCCCGGCGTCCACCGCCGCCTCGACCTCGCCCTCGTCGTGCACCTCGACCAGGCAGTCCATGCCGAGATCGGAGGCGACGCCCATCAGCGCCCCGAGCTGCGCGACCGGCATCGCGGCGACGATCAGCAGCACGGCGTCGGCTCCGGCCGCCCGCGCCTCGAGGATCTGGTACTCGTCGATCACGAAGTCCTTGCGGAGCAGCGGGAGCTCGCAGGCGGCACGCGCCTCGACCAGGTCGTCGAGACTCCCCCCGAACCACTCGGGCTCGGTCAGCACCGACACCGCCCGGGCGCCCGCCGTCTGGTAGGCGGAGACGATCTCGCTCACGCCGGCGTCGGGCCGGATGGGGCCGCGCGAGGGGCTGGCCCGCTTCATCTCGGCGATCAGCGAGATGCCTTCGGCGATGAGGGCCTCCGAGAAGGGACGCCCCCGGCGCACGGGGCCGAGGCGCTCGCGCAGCGCGTCGGCCGGGACGGCGCGCTTCCGGGCCGCCAGGTCGGCCCGCGTCCGCTCGACGACGGTCTCGAGGAAGGTCGGCACGCCCCGAACCCTACGCGGCCGCGGCGAGGCGGCGGGTGGCCCCGACGAACGCGTCGAGCCGGTCGCGGGCGGCGCCCTCGTCGATGCTGGTCTCTGCCAGCGGCAACGCGGCCGCGAGCGTGTCGGTGCCGCCGGCCAGCCAGATCGCCGCGGCCGCGTTGAGCACCACCACGTCCCGCGCCGGGCCGGCCGTGCCGTCGAGCACCGCCCGCAGCACCTCGGCGTTGTGCGACGGGTCGCCCCCGCGCAGGTCGTCGTCGCCAGGCGGCGTGAACCCCAGCGCGGCCGGGTCGATCTCGCCGCGCCGCACCCCCTCGCCCACCTCGACCGTGTCGGTGACGGCGCCCGACGAGACCTCGTCCATCCCGTCGCGCCCGCTCACCAGCAGCGCCCGCTCGCAGCCGAGCAGCTCCAGGGCCCTGCCCATGCGCTCGAGGTAAGCCGGGTCGCTCACGCCGAGCAGCTGCCGCGGAGCTCCCGCCGGGTTGGTGAGGGGGCCGAGCAGGTTGAAGATCGTCCGCACGCCGAGGGCCCGCCGCACCGGCACGATGTGGCGGAACGCGGGGTGGTGCGCCGGCGCGAACATGAAGCCGAGGCCGGTCTCCTCGAGGCAGCGCGAGACGCCGTCGGGGTCGAGGTCGATGCGCGCCCCGAGGGCCTCGAGCACGTCGGCGCTGCCGCACCGCGAGGTCGCCGAGCGGTTGCCGTGCTTGGCCACCGCGACCCCGGCGCCGGCGACCACGAACGTCGCGGTGGTGGAGATGTTGAACGTCGACCGGCCGCCGCCGGTGCCGCAGGTGTCGATGAACGGGCCGGCGGGGGCGGCGACCGGCTGGGCGTGGCTGCGGACCGTCTCGGCCAGGCCGGCGAGCTCGTCGGCCGTCTCACCCTTGGCCCGCAGCGCGATCAGGAACCCGGCCGTCTGGGCGTCGCCCGCCTCGCCCGACAGGACGGCGTCGAGGGCGGCCGACGCGCGCGCCCGGCCGAGATCCTCTCCGGCGAGCAGGCGGTCGATGACCTCGGAGATCAGCTCGCTGGGCACGGTGCGATCGTACTCAGACGGTGAGCGCGAGGAAGTTCGAGAGCAGGGGCAGCCCGGCCCCGGTGAGGATCGACTCGGGGTGGAACTGCACGCCCTCGACGGGCAGGTCGCGGTGGCGCAGCCCCATCACCACGTCCCCGTCGCACCGGGCCGTGACGACCAGGTCGGGCGCCGCGACCGGATCGACGACCAGCGAGTGGTAGCGGGTCGCGACCATCGGGTTGGCGAGCCCGGCGAAGAGCGCGCGGCCGTCGTGGTGGATCTCGCTCGTCTTGCCGTGCACCGGCTCGCGCCCGCGCACGACCGCGCCGCCGAACGCCTGCCCGATCGCCTGGTGGCCCAGGCACACGCCGAGGATCGGCACCCTGCCGGCGAGCTCGCGTATCGCCTCGACCGAGATCCCGGCCTCGTCGGGCGTCTTCGGGCCCGGCGACACGACCAGGTGGGTCGGCGCGAGGGCGGCGATGCCGGCGACGTCGATCGCGTCGTGGCGGTGCACCAGCACCTCGGCGCCGAGCTCGCCCAGGTACTGGACGAGGTTGTAGGTGAAGCTGTCGTAGTTGTCGATGAGGACGACGCGGGCCATCGGCCTACCAGTCGGTCTGGGCCGCGGCGACCTCGATGGCGCGGAAGAGCGCGGCCGCCTTGTTCTGGGTCTCCTCGTACTCGGTCGCCGGGACCGAGTCGGCGACGATCCCCGCACCCGCCTGCACGTGGGCGACGCCGTCGCGGCACACGATGGTGCGGATCGTGATGCAGGTGTCGAGGCCGCCGTCCCACCCGAGCCAGCCGACGGCGCCGCCGTAGGGGCCGCGCTTGGTCGTCTCGAGCTCGTCGATGATCTCCATCGCACGCACCTTGGGCGCTCCCGAGAGCGTCCCCGCGGGGAAGGTCGCCCGCAGGGCGTCGGACGCCCGCCGGCCCGCGGCGAGCCGCCCCACGACCGAGCTCTCGATGTGCATCACATGGCTGTACCGCCGCACGTCCATCAGCTCGGTCACCCGCACCGTGCCGATCTCGGACACGCGGCCGAGGTCGTTGCGGCCGAGGTTGACGAGCATCACGTGCTCGGCCCGCTCCTTCGGATCCTCGAGCAGCTCGGCGCCGAGGCGTTCGTCCTCCTCGTCGGTCGCGCCGCGCGGACGGCTGCCGGCGATCGGGTGCATCTCGACCGTGCCGCCCTCGACCTTGACCAGCAACTCGGGGGACGAGCCCACGAGCGTCACCTCGTCGGTCTCGAGGAAGTACATGTAGGGCGACGGGTTGACGGTGCGCAGGCCCCGGTAGACGGCGAAGGGATCGAGCGTCATCGGCGCCGAGAACCGCTGCGAGGGGACGACCTGGAAGGCGTCGCCGGCGAAGATGTACTCGCGCGCCCGCTCCACGTTGGCCTCGAACACCTCACGGGCGACGTTGCTCGTCACCGGTCCGAGCGTCGGCGAGTCGTCGCGCTCGGCGCGGGGCGGCAGCGGGCCCGAGAGCCGGGCCTTGAGCTCGGTGAGGGTGTCGACCGTCCGTCCGTACGCGGACTCGACGTCGCCGTCGGCGTCGAGCGGGCAGGGCGCGACGATCGTGAGCGAGCGCCGCAGGTGGTCGAAGACGACCACCGGACCGGTGACCAGGGCGATCAGGTCGGGCACCCCGACGTCGTCGGGGGGCTGCCCGGGCAGGTGCTCGACGGTGCGCACGAGGTCGTAGCCGAAGTAGCCGACCGCGCCCCCCCAGAACGAGAGCGGCTCGTGGGGCGGCGCCATCCCCACCTCGCGCACCACGTCCTCGACCGCGCCGAACGGGTCGCGTGCGTCGAGGGGGCGGGTCGTGCCGTGCTCGTCCGTCACCGCGAGGGCGCCGTCGGCGCCGCGGATCACCGCCTGGGGGCGCACGCCGATCATCGAGTAGCGGCCGAGCCGCCCCTGCTCGACCGACTCGAGCAGGAAGGCGGGGCCGCCGTCGCGCAGCTTGAGGAAGGCGCTGACCGGCGTCTCGCAGTCGGCGATCCACGTGTGCGCCAGCGGCACCTGCCCGTACTCGCCGCCGGCGAGCGCGCGCACGTGGTCGATGCCCGGGCGCACGTCGAGCCGCGCGCCGTGGCGCGCGGGCACCTCCAACCGCAGGCGGGTCATGCCGGCCGCCGTCGCGAGGCCAGCTCGGCCGCCACCTCGTCGAGGGTCACCCCGGCGGCCTGCCACAGCACGGCGAGGTGGTAGAGCAGGTCGGCGCTCTCGTAGACGACCTGGCCGTGCTCGCGCCCCTTGGCCGCGATGACGACCTCGGTCGCCTCCTCGCCCACCTTCTTGCACACGGTGTCGATGCCCTTGGCCAGCAGCTGCGCCGTGTACGACGAGGCGGGGTCCGCGTCGGCGGCGCGGGCGGTGACGGTGCGCTCGAGGTCGGCGAGCGCCGCGAACGGCTCCGGGGCCGCATCGGTCAGGGGTCGGTGGAAGCAGGTGCGGGCCCCGGTGTGGCACGCCGGCCCGGCCGGGTTGACGAGCACGAGCAGGCTGTCGCCGTCGCAGTCGAGCACCACCGAGCGCACGCGCTGGGTGTTGCCGCTCGTGGCGCCCTTGTGCCACAGCTCCTGCCGCGACCGGCTCCAGAACCAGGTCTCGCGGCGCTCGAGCGTCAGGGCGAGCGATTCGCGGTTCATCCAGGCCTGGGTGAGCACCCGACCGTCGCCGGCATCCTGCACGATCGCGGCGACGAGGCCGTCGGCGTCGAAGCGGACCGCCTCGAGCAGCTCCTGCGCGGCGCCCTCGGCGCCGGCGGGGCTCACGCCGCCTCCCCGTTGAGCACGGCCAGCTCCGCCATCACCGCCAGGGCCCGGGAGGTGCTCACGCGGGCGGCCCCGGCGCCGATCATGGCCTGCACGGCCTGCAGCGTGTCGATGCCGCCGGCGGCGTTCACGCCCACGCGCTCGGGCAGCGCGTCGCGCATGAGCTCCACGTCGTGCACGGTGGCGCGCGTGGCGACCCCGGTGCAGGTCTTGGCGAAGTCCGCCCCGACGTCGTCGACGATCTTGCAGGCGAGTCTCTTGACCTTGTCGTGCAGCAGGGGCGCCTCGATGATGACCTTCACCAGCACGTCGCCGCGCGCGTCGTTGGCCGCGCGTCCCCGCACCGCGCGCACGACGCGCGTCAGGTCGTCGCGCACGCCCTTGAAGTCGCCCCGGAGCATGGCCCGGTAGTTCATGACCACGTCGAGCTCGTCCGCACCCTCGGCCACCGCCCGGTCGGCCTCCTGCGCCCGCTCCAGCGGCGACGACTCGCCTGCGGGGAAGTCGATCACCGCGCAGGTCTTGACGTCGCATCCGCGCAGCAGCTCGGCCATGCGCGGGATGAACCGCGGGTGCGAGCAGAGGGTCGCGAAGTGATGCTCGCGCGCCTCGGCGCAGTATCGCTCGAGATCCTCTTCCGTCATGTCGGCGTTGACGACGGTGAGATCGAGCGTCTTGGTGAGGTCCTCGGCCCGCATCAGGAGCGCGCGGGACGTGGCGTTACGATCATCCGGGCGAGTATAGCGACGGGTCGGACCGGGGCCCGTGCCTGAGCTGCCCGAGCTGCAGGCGCTCGCCGAGGGGCTCGACACGGCCCTCGCCGGGCGCGGCGTCGAGAGCGTGCGCGTGCACCAGGCGGCCACGCTCAAGACGGCGGTGCCGCCGGTCGACGACCTCGTCGGGCGCCGCATCGAGGGGGTCTGGCGGCGCGGCAAGATCATCGGCGTGGGTGTCGAGGGGGGCCTCAGCCTCGTCGTCCACCTGATGCAGGCCGGGCGCCTCGGGGTCGCGCCCGCCCCCGCGGGACGCCCCGGGAGGGCCGCCGCGCTCGACCTGGGCATCGGCGAGGCGCAGGTGCTGCGGCTGCGCGAGCTGTCGTCCACGCGCCGGGCCTCGGCCCACGTGCTCGACGCCGAGGGCCTCGCCGCGCACCGTCCGCTGACGCGGCTCGGACCCGAGCCGATCGGGCTGTCCCCCGAGAGCTGGCGCGCGGCGCTCGGCGGCGACGGCGCGGTGCTGCACACCGCCCTGCGCGACGGCCGGCGCGTGGCCGGCATCGGCCGGGCCTACGCGAGCGACATCATGTGGGCGGCCCGGCTCGCGCCCTTCGCGCGGGCCGGCGGGCTCGACGCGGACCAGGTCGCCCGCCTGGCGGGCGCCGCCGACGCCGTGCTGGGCCAGGCCCTCGAGCGGGCCCGGGAGCGCATCACCACCGACCTGCCCAACCGCGAGGCGCGCGTCACCGCGGTGCACGGCCATCACGGCGAGCCGTGCCTGCGGTGCGGCACGCGGCTCGAGCACGTGGGCTTCCGCGAATACGACCTCGTCTACTGCCCCGCCTGCCAGACCGAGGGCCGCGTCTACCGCGACCGCCGCATGAGCAGGTTCCTCGACTGAGGCGGCCCGGCGGCCCTACAGGCCGAGGCGCGTGAGCATCGACTCGTCGTCGCGCCAGCGCTTCCGCACCCGGACGGTCAGGTCGAGGTGCACCTCGGTGCCCCACAGCCGCCCGAGCGCCGACCGGGCTGCCGCGCCGATGTCGCGGATCATGCCGCCGCCCTTGCCGACGACGATCCCCTTCTGCGACTCGGTCTCGACGAGCACCGCGGCCCGCACGACGATGCCGTGACGGGCGGGCTCGATCTCCCGCACGTCGATCGCCAGCGCGTGCGGGATCTCCTGGCGCAGGCGCAGCAGGGCCGCCTCGCGGATGAGCTCGGCGGCGAGCTCCTCCTCGGTCTGGTCGGTCGCCATGCCCTCGGGGAAGTAGCGCGGCCCCTCGCTCAGCAACTGGGGCAGGTCGGCGCGCAGCTCGGCGACGCCCGCGCCGTCGCGCGCGCTCACCGGGTGCAGCTCGACGAAGTCGACGAGGGTCGCGGCGCGGGCGATCGCCGCCGCCGTCTCGTCGGACGAGAGGCGGTCGATCTGGTTGAGCACCGTGATGACCGGCAGCCGCGAGGCGCGCAGCCGCTCGGCGATGAAGCGGTCCCCTCCCCCGACCGGCTCGGCCGCGTTGAGCACGAAGAGGGCGGCGTCGCAGTCCCCGAGGCTGGTGTTGACCGTCGCCTGCATCCGCGCCGTCAGCCCGTCGGCGGGTCGCTGGAAGCCGGGCAGGTCGAGCATGACGGCCTGCCATCCGTCGCCGTGGGCGACCGCCGTGATGCGCCGGCGGGTGGTCTGCGGCCGGGGCGAGACCGCCGCCACCTGGCTGCCGGCCAGGGCGTTGGCCAGCGTCGACTTGCCCACGTTGGGCCGCCCGGCCAGCGCGACCAGGCCCGAGAGGTAGCTCATCCCCAGAGTTGGAAGATCACGATGGCCACGCAGGTGCCGAGCACCGCGCCCGCCACGGTCTCGACCACCGAGTGGATGCCCGCCTCGACGCGCGACTGCGCGACCAGCAGGGCCATGAGGAAGGCCAGGGTCGAGACCAGCACCGCGTGGCGCAGCGGCTCGGCGATGATCGTGATGGCGGCCCACGCCGCGAAGGCCGCCGAGGCGTGCCCCGACGGCAGGCCCCCGCGCAGGGGCGTCCCCCGCCCGGTCCAGGCCTTGATGGCGATGACGGCGATGACCGTCACGATCATCGTCACCACGACCAGGTGGGTCGGCGAGCGTCGCACCCCCACCAGCAGGTCGCGGCCGCCGTCGGTGAGCCGGTCGTAGAAGACGAAGTAGGCGATCGCGAGCGCGTTGACCGTGGCCACCAGCACCGCGCCCGCGGCGACGTCCTTGGCGATCTTCACGAGCGGGTGGTAGGTGGTGACGACGGCGTCGATCGCGGCCTCGATGGCCGTGTTCATCATCTCGGCCACCAGCACGAGGCTGATCGCGCCGAGCACGGCGGCCAGCTCGAGGCGCGAGAAGTCGAGCAGCAGGCCCATCACCAGCACGACCACCGCGGCGGCCACGTGGATCTGCATGTTCCGCTGCGTGCGGAGCACGTAGACGATGCCCTCGAACGCCCAGTTGAACGACCAGCGCAGGGAGCCCTGGCGGGGCAGGCTCGAGTGCGAGGCGCGCCGCAGCAGCGTCGCGATCGCCCGCCGCCGGGGCTCGGGATCGGGCGGCGCGTCGGTGGGCGGCGTCTTGGAGGTGGTCACGGGGCCTCGTCGACCAGGCGGTCCTGCAGGGCGAGCATCTCCCCGCCGTCCACCTCGTGGTCGTAGCCGAGCAGGTGCAGCAGGCCGTGCACGGCCAGGGTGCCGAGCGGCTCGAGGGCCGCCTCGGGGCAGATCACGACGTCGCCGAGCTCGGGCGGCGGGCCGTCGGCCGGCCAGTCGAGGGCCTCGGGGCCGTCGACCGGGAAGGCGAGCACGTCGGTCGCCCGCGGCGTGCCCCGGTGCGCGCCGTTGATCCGCGCCATCTCGTCGGCGCCGACCACCATCAGGCCCATGCTCGCCCGGGCGACGCCGAGGCGCCCGCAGGCCCACTCCAGGCGCGCCACGAGGGGCTCGGTGTCGGCGCCCCGCGCCTCGATCTCGATCACGACGCCGGCTCCTCCGCGGCCCCGTAGGCGTCAACGATCCGCTGCACGAGGCGGTGGCGCACCACGTCGCGGCGGTCGAGGCGCACGAAGCCGATGTCCTCGACGCCCTCGAGGATGTCGGTGGCGCTGACCAGGCCCGAGCGCTGGGCTCGGGGCAGGTTGACCTGCGTGATGTCGCCGTTCACGACCATCCGCGAGCCGAAGCCGAGACGGGTCAGGAACATCTTCATCTGCTCGGGCGTGGTGTTCTGGGCCTCGTCGAGGATGATGAAGCTGTCGTTGAGCGAGCGGCCCCGCATGAAGGCGAGGGGCGCCACCTCGACCTGGCCGCGCTCGAGCAGCGCCTCGACCCTCTCGGCGTCGAGCATGTCGTAGAGGGCGTCGAACAGGGGCCGCAGGTAGGGGTCGACCTTGGCGGCGAGGTCCCCCGGCAGGAAACCCAGGCGCTCGCCGGCCTCCACGGCCGGACGGGTGAGGATGATGCGGGCCACCTCCCGGCGCATGAGCGCGGCCGTGGCGATGGCGACGGCGAGATAGGTCTTGCCGGTGCCGGCCGGGCCGATGCCGAAGGTGATCGTGTTGTTCCGGACGGCGTCGACGTAGCGCTTCTGGCCGCCGGTGCGCGGCGTGACGAGGAAGCGGCCGTTGCGCCAGATCACGTCGTCGAGCATCGCCCCGACCGGCTCGGCGCCCTCGATGGCGTCGGCGATCGTGTCGATGGTGCCCGGGGCGATCGTGCGGCCCAGCCGCACGAGCTGGGCCAGCTCGCCCACCACGTCGGCGGCCGCGCTGACGCGCACCTCGTCCCCGGCGAGCGTCAGCACGTTGCCCCTCAGGCTGATCTCGAGCGCGAGGCGCTCCTCGAGCGCGCGCAGCACCCGGTCGTGCTCGCCGGCCAGCTCGACGGCCACCCTGTCGTCGAGCTCGATGGTGCGGGTGCTCGTCTCGGCGGCGCTCACATGCTCTCGGATAGCGGTCCTCCGCCCATGACGTGCCAGTGCAGGTGGCCCACGCTCTGCCGGGCGTCCGGCCCGTGGTTGGTGGTCACGCGGTACCCCGAGTCGTCGAGGCCGGCGGCGGTCGCGACGGCGGCGACGAACGGCAGCATCGCCGCGCGCGCCCGCTCGTCGAGGCCGTCGACACCGGCGATCGAGGCGACGTGGCGGGTCGGGACGACCAGCAGGTGCACCGGCGCCTTCGGCGCGATGTCGGCGAAGGCCACGAAGTCGTCGTCGCGGGCCGCCACCTCGGCCGGGATCTCACCGGCGACGATGCGGCAGAAGAGGCAGTCCCGGTCGCTCACGCGGCGCTCCCATGCGCTCGCGGCCGCGAGCGTCACCGCGACGATCGCGGCCGTCTCGGCCCGCAGCACCGAGGGCCCGAGACGGCACACGGCCAGGCCGCCCGCCGACGCGGCCTCGACCTCGGGTTGCGAGAAACCGGCCTCCGGGCCGACGACGAGGGCCATCCCCTCCGCGGACGCGCCGAGCGCGCCGAGTGCGGCCGGTAGGGTCGTCGCGCCTCGGGGGTCGATCAGGAAGCCCTCCCCATCGGGGATCTCGCCGGTGACACGCTCGAACGGTACCAGCCCCCGCACCCCGGGAACCGGCGCACGGCCGCACTGGCGGGCCGCGGCCGCGGCGACCCGTCCGAGGCGCTCCCGGCGCCGCTCCCAGGCGGCCGCGTCGGGAACCCGCCGCACCCGCTCGGAGGTGAACAGCACGATCTCGTCCACCCCGAGCTCGACCGCCTTCTCGACCGCCGTGTCGAGCCGGCCCCACTCGGCGAGCCCCTGGTAGAGGGTGATCCGCCGGGCTCCCGGCGCGGGGGCGGACGCCGCCACGACCCTCACCGCCGCGGCCGGGCCGGCGCGCACCACGACCGCCGACCAGAGCCCGCCGTCGGGGTCGATCAGCTGCACCTCGTCGCCGGCCCGGCGCCGCACCACGCGGGCGAGGTGGTGTGAGTCGGCCGCGCCGAGGGTGACCTCGTCACCCGGGGCGGGCGCCGCCGCGACGACGTAGCGGAAGACGTGCCTCACGCACGCTCCATCAGGACCGTGGCCCACCCCTCGGCCGTGATCGTGCGCCGCTCGGCCAGGCCCCGCGCCCCGAAGGCGGCCACCACGCCGGCGACCTCGTCCGGGCGCATGCCCGAGGCGATCAGCGCCCGCGGAGCGGGCGTCGGCAGCGCCCCGGCGAGCAGGCGCAGCACCGTGCCGGTGAGGTTGGCGAGCAGCACGGGCGCCGCCGGCAGCCGGTCGGCGCCGACCGTGCGCCGGCCCACGCGCAGCCCCACGCCGTTGACGCGGGCGTTCGCGATCGTCGCGCTCACGCACAGCGGATCCGAATCGACCGCCCAGACCGGGTCGAAGCCGAGCCGGCGGGCGGCGATCGCCAGGATGCCGCTGCCGCACCCGGCATCGAGCGCCGGCCCGCCGGCCGGCAGCGCCGCCAGCAGCTCGAGGCACGAGCGCGTGGTGGCGTGCTGGGCCGTGCCGAAGGCCATCCCGGGGTCGATCTCGACGTCCAGCAGCGGCGGCCGGGGCGGCTCCCAGGGGGGCCGCACCAGCAGCCGCCCGGCCACCTCGACCGGGCGGTGGAAGCGGTGCATCGCATCGATCCACGACGGGTCCTCGGCCGCGGCGCTCACCGCGGCCGCGACGCCGCGCAGACGCAGGGCGGCCCGCAGCGCGGCCGGGTCGGCGGCCGGGCCGGATGCCACCCAGAAGTCGAGCACCGCCTCTCCCCCCGCCCCCGCCGACTCCCGGCACCCGCCGCCCAGGATCTCCGCGGCCTCGATCGCCGCGATCTCGGCGTCCGCGGCGGCCACGGTCACCGTGAGCCGCGTCAGGGGGTCAGCGGAAGGCGTGCTTGAGCCGGTCGAAGAAGCCCTCGTCCTCGCGGTAGCTGCGGGCGTCGAGGTTCTCGGCGAGGCGCTCGACGGCCTTGCGCCCGTCGTCGGTCTGCACGCGCGGCACCCGCACCTCGACGACCACCCGCTGGTCGCCGCGGCCGCGGCCCGTCAGCGCGGGGAAGCCCTTGCCGCGCAGCACGTACTCGTCGTTGGGCTGGGTGCCCGGCCGCAGCTCGACGTGCGCCTCGCCATCGACCGTGGGCACGGCGACGGTGGCGCCCACCATCGCGTCGGTCACCGGCACCGCGACCCGGGTCACGACGTCGAGGCCCTCGCGGCGGAACCGCTCGTCCTCGGCGACCAGCACCTGCACGTAGAGGTCGCCGGGGGGAGCGCCCCGCTCGCCGGCCGCCCCGCGCCCGGGCACGCGGATGCGCTGGCCGTTGGCGATGCCGGCCGGCACGTCGACGGTCAGGGTGAGGGTGGCGGGACGACGCCCGCTGCCGTGGCACTCGGGACAGGGCTCGGCCGGCCGCTCGCCCCGGCCGCGGCAGTCGGGGCAGACCTGGGTGCGCAGGAACTGCCCGAAGGGACCGCGCGCGACCGCGCGCACCTGGCCCTGGCCGCCGCACGTCGCGCAGCGCACCATGTGGCTGCCGGGCGCCGACCCCGCGCCGTCGCAGGTGTCGCAGGCGCCCACCACGCCGTACTCCAGCTCCCGGGTGACCCCGGCGGCCGACTCGGCGAACGTGAGCTGCACGGCCACGGCGACGTCGTCGCCGCTCGCGGCGGCCCCGGCGCGGCCGAAGGCGTCGCCGCCGAAGAACGCGTCGAAGAGATCCTGGAACGAGCCGAAGTCGGCGAACCCGCCGGCGCCGGCGGTCCGGCCCTTCAGCCCGTCGTGGCCGTAGCGGTCGTAGAGGTCGCGCGTCTCGGCGCCCGAGAGCGTCTCGTAGGCCTCGGCGGCCTCCTTGAACTGCGCCTCGGCCGCGGGATCCGGGTTGACGTCGGGATGGAGCTCGCGGGCCTTCCGCCGGAAGGCCTTCTTGATCTCCGCCTCGTCCGCGTCGCGGGAGACGCCGAGGACCTCGTAGTAGTCGCGCTTCATCGAGTCCGGTCGCAGGTTAGCAAGGGGCTCCGCCGCCCACCCCACCCCCTATCGGCGGCGCGCGGCCGGTGCTGGAGCTAGTGCGGGGCGGTCTCGGACGCCGGCGGGATCGCCATCACGACGGGGTCGGGCTCCACGAACCCGCGCTTCAGGTCCTTCGGCCGGATCGGCCCCACCGGGGGGTCCTGCACCGGGGCGCCGGCCGCGATCGCCAGATCGCAGAGCGCGGTCATGATGCGGTCGGTCGCCTCCCGGTTGCGGGCCTTGCGCGACGTGCCGGTGAGGCCCGAGACGTCGACGGGCGGCCCGAACGTCACGCGCACCGGACCGCGGAAGAGCTGCGTGTCCCAGCAGACGGCGGGCACCACGGTCACGCCCGGGCGCTGGGCGAAGAAGCCGGCGCCGGGGTGCCCGCGGCGCATGTGGCCGGTGCGGCTGACATGGCCCTCGGGGAAGACGACGATGCACTCGCCCCGGTCGAGCTGCGCCAGCGCGTGCCTGATCGCCGACACGTCGCCCACGCCGCGGCGGATCGGGAAGGCGCGCTGCAGCCGCAGCAGGAACGAGAAGAGGGGGTTCGCGAACAGCTCCGCCTTGGCCATCATCGAGGTGCGTCGCGGCCGGGCGGCGGCCGTCAGCACGATCGGGTCGCACACCGAGACGTGGTTGCACACGATCAGCAGCGGCCCGGAGTCGGGCACGTGCTCGGTGCCGCGCCGGCGCATGCGCAGCGGCGGCACGTAGAGCAGGGGCAGTACGACCAGGTGGGCGATGAACCACATCACCCGGTCGATCACGGCGTCGCGCCTACCCACGATCGTCGTCGTCGTCCTCGTCGTCGGAGTGGCGCGCCAGGTTGGCCTGGGCGGCCTCGATCAGTTGGTGCGCGTCCTCGAGGTTGGCCGCCCCGTGCAGCAGCCGGGTGAGGCTGCGCGCGTCACGCGCGACCAGGTGGTCGACCGCGCCGTCCTCCACCCAGAAGGGGGCGGCATCGGGGTCCTGGCGCAGCAGCTCGACGGCCTGGTGGCCGCAGTCGAGCGTGTAGGTGGCGATGGCGTAGCGGCCGGGGGTGCTCGACTCGGCGTCGGGCTCCCAGGGCACCAGGGGCGCCGAGCGCAGGCCGCCGGGCTCGATCACCTCGGAGGCGAGCTCGACCTCGCGCCAGGCCAGGTCGACCGGCACCCGCAGGTCGAACAGCAGGCTCTCGGCGTCCTCGACCCGGTCGGCCGCGCTCGCCAGGACGGCCGCGACCCAGTGGGCCTCGGCGAACGACAGGCCCGTGAAGAGGTCGGCCTCGTCGAGCAGCGGCGCGAGGTGGGCGTCGGGGCGGGTGCTCACGCCCACGGCGTACTCCTCCGGGCCGTAGGCGCCGGCCTCGACCTTGGCGAGCACGCGGACGGCGGCCGAGGCGTCACCGCGCAGGGGGCGCCTCCAGACCTCGAGGATCTCGAAGCGATCGTCGATCGCGCGCCCCTCACGCTCTTCGTCACTCATAGACGCCCTCCACGTAACGCGACAGCAGGTGCGCGGCCCCGCGGACCGTCGCCATCGCCAGGCGGTAGTCCATGCGCGTCGGGCCGATCAGGGAGACCGTGCCGAGATTGCGCCGGGCCACGCCGTAGTTGGCGGCCACCATACTGAGCCCCGAGAGGCTCTGATCGGGCAGCTCGGCCCCGATGCGCAGGTAGACCTGGTTGCGGCTGAGGGCGCCCCTCAGCAGGGCGAGCAGGGCGTAGCGCTCCTCCAGGCTCTCCATCAGCGCGTCGATCGCCAGCAGGTCGAGGTGCCGCTGGTCGGCGAGGAACCGCGCGCGGCCGCCGATGAAGATGCTCTCGGAGACGCCCGGGTCGAGGTCGGTGATCGCCGGGGCGAGCACACCGAGGAAGCCGCGCTCGCGCACGCCCAGCGACGGGTCGGCGAGGCGGGTCTCGACCTGCCGCGACCCGACCGTCGTGCCGGTGAGCTGCTCGTTGAGGAAGGCACCGGCCCACTCGCACAGCCCGGGGTCGACGGCCGACTCGAAGGCGAACACGCGCTTCGTGACGGCCCCGGTCGAGGTGATCACCACGACCATCACGACCTGCGGCTGCAGCGGCAGCACCTCGACGTGGCGCACGGTCGAGGTCTGGGGCGCGGGCGCGGTGACGATGCCGAGCAGGTTGGTCACCTGCGCGACGACGTCGGCCAGGCGCGAGAGCGCGGCGTCGACCTCGCGGCGCATCTCGGTGAGGTCGAGCGCCGACTCGACCTGGGCGGGCGCCTGGGCCGGCGGGTCGCGCGTGAGCAGGGTGTCAACGTAGTAGCGGTAGCCCCGGTCGGTGGGGATGCGGCCGGCCGAGGTGTGGGGGTGGTCGAGGTGGCCGAGCTCCTCGAGGCGCGCCAACTCGTACCGCACGGTGGACGAGGCGAAGTCGATGCCCTCGCGGCCGGCGATGTTCTTGCTGCCCACCGGCGTGCCGGTGGCGATGTGCTCCTCGACGACCGTGCGCAGGATCGTCTCCTGGCGGGTGGTCAGCCGGTCCGGCTCGCCACCGCCGACGGGCTGCGCGTCGCTCACGCGTACTCCATCAGCTCGTGGAGGATGGCGTTCTGCACGAAGCGGCCGCGCCGGGTGAGCAGCAGGCGCTCGCCCTCGCGCCGCACCAGCCCGGCCGACTCGAGCCGGTCGAGCGCCGCCGGGCGGTCGGGCGGTCCGGCCCAGTCGAGATCCATGCCCCGCGCCAGGCGCAGGCCGAGCATCCAGCGCTCGCGTCGCAGGTCGTCCGCGTCGAGATCCTCGTCGGTGTGCGGGGGGCGCTCGCCGGCGGCGTGCGCGCGCAGGTAGCCCTCGAGCCCGGGCGCGTTGCGATGCCGCCGGCCGCCGATCGTGCTCACCGCGCCCACGCCGATGCCGAGGTAGTCGGCGGCGCCCCAGGTGGCGAGGCTGTGACGGCACTCGTGCCCGGGCCGGGCGAAGTTGGCCGTCTCGTACCAGGCGAGGCCGGCGCTCTCGAGGCCCTCCACGATGCGGTGGTAGGCGTCGGCGCCCTCGTCCTCGTCGACCGGCTCCGTGCCCGACCGCGCGAGGGCCGAGCCGGGCTTGATCTCCAGCTCGTACCACGACAGGTGGTCGGGGCCGAGGGCCAGGGCGTCGGCGAGGTCGGCTTCGAGGTCGGCCGGGGACTGGCCGGGGACACCGAAGATCAGGTCGATCGACAGATCGTCGAAGCCGGCGGCGCGGGCGCAGTCGGCGGCGCGCCGGGCCTGGTCGGGCGTGGCCGCGCGGTCGAGCGCCCGCAGCAGGTGGGGCTGGAACGACTGGACGCCGAGCGACAGGCGCGTGATCCCCATCGCGCGCAGCTCCCGCAGCGCCCGCGCGTCGACGGTCTCGGGGTTGGCCTCGATGCTGACCTCGGCGCCCGGGCCGAGCAGGGGCCCGACGCGCTCCATGAGGGCGCGCAGCCGGCGGGGGCGCATCAGCGTCGGGGTGCCGCCGCCCAGGTAGACGGTGTCGAGCGGGCCGAGCGCACCGCCCTGGCGGTCGAGCTCACCCAGCAGGGCCGCGAGGTACTCGTCGCGCCGGCCGAGCGCCCCGACGTGCACCACGAACGCGCAGTAGCCGCAGCGCGAGGCGCAGAAGGGCAGGTGCGCGTACAGGTGGCGGACCGGGCTCACTTGCCGTTGCGCGGCTCGTCGCCCAGCTGCAGCACCGACAGGAAGGCCTCCTGGGGGACCTCGATCGACCCCACCTGCTTCATGCGCTTCTTTCCCTCCTTCTGGCGCTCCAGCAGCTTGCGCTTGCGGCTGATGTCGCCGCCGTAGCACTTGGCCAGCACGTCCTTGCGCCGCGCCTTGACCGTCTCGCGGGCGAGGATCTTGCCCCCGATGGCCGCCTGGATCGGCACCTCGTAGAGCTGGCGCGGGATCGTCTTGAACAGCCGCTCCACGAGGGCCTTGCCGCGCACGTAGGCCTGGTCGCGGTGCACGATCATCGAGAGGGCGTCCACCGGGTCGCCCGCCAGCAGGATGTCGAGCTTCACGAGCGGGCTCTCGCGGTAGCCGATCACCTCGTAGTCGAGCGAGGCGTAGCCCCGGGTGCGGCTCTTGAGCTGGTCGTAGAAGTCGAGCACGATCTCGGCCAGCGGCAGGTCGTAGACGATCTGCTGGCGGTTCTCGATCGGCTCCATCGTCACGAACACGCCGCGCCGGTCCTGGCAGAGGCCCATGACGGCGCCGACGCCCTCCTTGGGCACCAGCACGGTGCAGCGGACGAAGGGCTCCTCGATCGTCTCGATGCTCGTCACGGGCGGCAGGTCGACCGGCGAGCGCACCGGACGGCGCTCGCCGTTGGTGCCGGTCACCTGGTACTCGACGTTCGGGGTCGTGGCGAGCAGCTCGAGGTCGTACTCGCGCTCGAGGCGCTCGCGCACGATGTCCATGTGCAGCAGCCCGAGGAACCCGCACCGGAAGCCGAAGCCGAGGGCCTGCGAGCTCTCGGGCTCCCAGCGCAGCGAGGCGTCGTTGAGCGACAGCTTCTCGAGGGCGTCGCGCAGGTCGGGGTAGTCGTCGGCGTCGACCGGGAAGAGGCCGCAGAAGACCATCGGCTTGACCTCGCGGTAGCCGGGCAGCGCCTCGGCCGCCGGCTCGGCGACGCGGGTGAGGGTGTCGCCGACCCGCAGGTCGCCGAGGCTCTTGAGCCCCGTCACCAGGTAGCCCGTCTCCCCCGCCGCGAGCCGTCCGATGGGCGTCATGACCGGCGCCATCACCCCGACCTCGTCGGCCTCGACCACCAGCGCGGTCTGCATCGCGCGCAGGCGGTCGCCCTTCGCGAAGGCGCCGTCGACGACGCGCACGAACGCCACGACGCCGCGGTACGGGTCGTAGACCGAGTCGAAGATGAGGGCGCGGGCGGGGGCGTCGGGGTCGCCGCTCGGCGGCGGCACCCGCGCGACGATCGCCTCGAGCACCTCGGCGACGCCCTCGCCGGTCTTCGCCGAGATGCGCAGCACGTTCTCGGCGTCGTCGCCGATCAGGTCGGCCACGGCGCGGCCGTGCAGCTCGGGATCGGCGGCGGGCAGGTCGATCTTGTTGAGCACCGGCACGACCTCGAGGTCGCCCTCGATCGCCAGGTAGGTGTTGGCGAGCGTCTGGGCCTCGATGCCCTGGCTGGCGTCCACCACCAGCAGCGCGCCCTCGCAGGCGGCGAGGCTGCGCGAGACCTCGTAGCTGAAGTCGACGTGGCCGGGGGTGTCGATCAGGTTGAGCTGGTAGGTCTCCCCGTCGGCGGCCGTGTAGGCCACGCGCACCGCCTGCGCCTTGATCGTGATGCCGCGCTCGCGCTCGAGGTCCATCGAGTCGAGCACCTGGCTGCGCATGTCGCGCTCGGCCACCGCGCCGGTCGACTGCAGGATGCGGTCGGCCAGCGTCGATTTGCCGTGGTCGATGTGCGCGATGATGCAGAAGTTGCGGATGTGCGGCTGGTCCACGCGACCTACTGTAGCGGCCGCCTGAGCCGCGACAGCGCCTTCAGCTCGCGCATCTCGAAGGCCTGGGCGGCCGCCAGATGGGCAAGCGCGGCCGCGCCGACGGCGGCCGCCATGCTCACGATCTGCCCCGCCGTGCCGCGGCCGAGGGCGTCGTCGAGCACCCGCCAGGTGCTCCAGGCGAGCAGCACCGACACGCCGGTCGCGACCAGCGTGCGGGCGACGCCGTCGAGCACCCAGGCGCCGTGCAGGCCGCCGAGCTCCCGGTCGAGCAGGCGCAGCAGCACGGCGAAGGTGACCACGCTGGCGATCGAGGTCGCCAGCGGGATGCCGCCGGTGCCGAGGGGCCGGTACAGCAGGGCGTCGAGCACGAGGTTGAGCACGACGCCGAGCCCGGCCACCTTCGTCGGCAGCCACGGGATCTGCATGCTGAAGAAGGCCCGGATGACGAGCAGGCTGGCGCCGTTGAAGGCCAGCCCGATCGCGAAGAAGACCAGCGCGCCCGAGGTGAGGTCGGTGCTGGCCACGCCGAACTCGCCGCGCTGGAACACCAGCCGCGTGACCGGCTCGGCGAGCACGAGCAGGAAGGCCGAGGCCGGCAGCAGCATGAAGAAGATCTGGCGCAGCCCCTCGGCGATGGTCGAGCGCATGCCGACCAGGTCGCCGCGGGCCGAGAGCCGGGAGATCGTCGGGAACAGCACCGTCGCGATCGCCACGCTGAAGATGCCCTGCGGCAGCAGGTAGAGGCGGAAGGCGGCGTCGATCGCCCGCGGGGCCTCCTCGCTGACGAGCGTCGCGAACACCGTGTCGACGGTCAGGTTGACGTTGATCAGGCCCAGGCCGAGCGTGACCGGCAGCATCAGCACCAGCACCTTGCGCACCAGCCCGTCGCCCAGGCCGAGCGAGAGCGGGAAGCGCCCCATGCCGCGCAGCGACGGCAGCAGGTAGAGCAGCTGCGCCAGCGTGCCCACCACGATGGCGATCGCGTAGATCGTGATGCGGTCGTCGTCGGGCACGAACGGCGTCACGCCGACCAGCCCGACGACGATCACGACGTTCCACAGCACCGGGGCGAAGGCGGTGGCGCCGAAGCGCCCGCCGGCCTGCAGCAGCGCCGCCACCAGCCCGGTCAGTCCCAGCAGCACGACGATCGGGAACATGATCCGGGCCATGCGGACGGTGTCGTCGACGAGCGCGTCGTCGAGGCCGGGGGCGAAGAGCGGCATCACCCACGGCGCGGCGATCACCGCGAGCAGGCTCACGAGCCCGAGCGCCATCGTGATCAGGCCGATGAACGACCCCGCCAGGCGCTGCGCCTCGCGGTGGCGGCCCTGCTCCTCGAGCTCGGTGAACACCGGCACGAAGGCCGCCGAGAGGGCCGAATCGGCCACGAGGCTGCGCAGAAGGTTGGGCACGTTGAAGGCCACCACGAACGCGCTGATCTGCCCCGAGGTGCCGAAGATGGCGGCGGCCGCGATCTCGCGCACGAGGCCCGCGATCCGGCTGATGCCGGTCCAGAAGGCGAAGATCGCCGTCGAGCGCCCGAGGCCGCCGCGGCGGGGCGCGGGGCGCCGATCGTCGCTCACAGGTGGCCGGTGTCCATCCGGGCCGCTAGCATGCACGGCCGACCGATCGATGGAGGACGCCCCGCGTGGCGAACATCAAGCAGCAGATCAAGCGCAACCGCCGCTCCCTCGAGCAGCGCGACCGCAACCTGAGGTACCGCTCGACGATCAAGACGCTCTTCCGCCGTCTCGACGACGCCGCCAAGGGCGACGACGCCGACCAGCTCGGCGCGCGTGCGCGCGAGCTCGAGCACCTGATCGACCGGGCTGCCGCCGAGGGCGTGATTCACCGCAACAACGCAGCGCGCAAGAAGAGCCGCGTGGCCCGCATCTCGTCGCGGAGCACCACCGCCACCTAGCCCTCGCCCCCCGGCGCCGGCGCTCCGCCGCGCGCCAGGGCGAGCAGGTCGCGCGCCGCGGTCTCGAGCACCAGCCGCTCCCCGTCGTCTCGGGTGCGGCCGAGATCGCGCAGGCTCGACACCCGCAGGTCGAGCTCCAGCGCCGCCAGGCGCGCCACGGCGCGCTGGGCGGCGCCCGGCGGCAGCGCCCGCACCTGCTCGGCGAGGATGCGCCCCGGGTAGCCGCCGATGCCGGTCGCCGCGCTCACCGCCTCGGCCGAGGGGCTCGGGCCGAGGGCCTGGGCGAGCGCCAGCGAGCGGAACCGGTTGGTCAACTGCACCTGCACGAGGATCGGGGCCACCGGGTCGTCGCCGGTGGCGAGGTCCTGGAGCAGGTCGTAGGTGCGGGCGGCGTCGACCTGCACGATGGCGTCGGCCAGCTCGTAGACCTTGGCGTCGGGCTGGCGCGGCACCAGCTCCTCGATCATCTCCGCGCTCACCGGCTCGCCGTCGGCGTAGGCGACGAGCTTCTCGGCCTCGCGCGCGAGCTCCATCGGGGTCAGGCCGGCGCGCCGGGCGTCGGCGCGGTCGACCGCGACCCGGTCGACCACCGACCGCGCGAGCGCCGGCGTCACCGATCCGCCCGCCCGCTTGACCTCGTCGCGGAAGTGCTCGACCAGCCACTTCGTGCGGTCCGCCTTCTTGGCCTTGGGGTCGGGCCCGTAGCGCAGCTCGCCGCCGAGGGCGTTCACCGCCGCGTGCAGCTTGGGCGTCAGGGCGGTCGACCCGACGAGTGCGAGCACCGTCGCCGCGTTCGGCGCCCCGAGGTACGGCAGCAGGGCGGCGGCGTCGGCGGCCTTCCACCCGTCGGCGCCGTCCACGATCACCAGGCGCTGCCCGGCGAACGAGAGCGCGTCGCACATGGCGACGACATCCTCGGCCGGCGTCTCCTCGGCCCGCACGCGCTCGGGCGGCATGCCGCCCTCGCGCGCCACGCGGGCGATCAGCCGCGCGACCGCCCGGTCGATCGTCGCGCGGTCCTCGCCCCAGATCACGTAGGCGGGCTTCAGGGGCTCGGGTGCCATCGACCGGCCAGGTTACCGGCTGGCGACGACGCCGCTCACCTGCGGCCGGCGACGCTCAGCACGCCGTCGGCGCTCGTCACCGTGACGTCCCCCGCCAGGTCGGTGCGCCAGGTCGCGGCGCCGGCCGCGGCCAGCGCCGCGAGGGTGGGCGCGCGCGGGTGGCCGAAGGGGTTCCCCTCCCCCGACGACACCACGGCCACGCGCGGCCGCAGCCGATCGAGCACGGCGGCGAGTCCCGGATCCTCCGAGCCGTGGTGCGAGACCTTCAGCACGTCGACGGCGCCGGTCGGCAGCGCGGCGAGCGCGTCGCTCTCGGCGTCGGCGGTGAGCAGCGCGTCGAGGTCGCCCGCCGAGGCACGCACCACCAGGCTGTAGGGGTTGGGGTCGGCGCCCCGCGGCCGGGCGACCGCGGGCGAGAGCACGCGCACCCTCCACGCGCCGACCCGCAGCGCGTCGCCCGCCGCGATCTCCCGCACCGGCACCCCCCGCCGCCGTGCCAGGTCGAGGACGCCGGCCGCATGGGGCGCCCAGCCGTCGACCGGCTCCGGCGGCGTCACGACCACGCCGACCGTCATCCCCCCGAGCACGTCGGGCGCACCGCCGACGTGGTCGAGCGAGTCGTGGGTCAGCACGAGCGCATCGAGGCGGCGCACCCCGAGGCCGCGCAACCGGCCGACCGTGGCCGCCGGTGTTCCCGGCGGGCCGGCGTCGAACAGGGCGGCGGCGCCGTCGGGGCTGCGCAGCAGTATGGCGTCGCCCTGGCCGATGTCGAGGACGGTCAGCGCGGGCCGCAACGGCCACGGAACGGGCGGACCGGGTCGCGTGAGCGCCCACCCCGCGGCGACGACGGCCACCGTGACGAGCGCGAGGGCAGGTGCCCGGCGCCGCACCCGCGCGTGCCGGTCGGCGTCCCCCGGGCGCAGCAGGTGGGCGAGCCCGAGCGTCGCGAGCCCCGCGATCGCGATCGGCACCGCGGCCATCGCCGGCAGGTCGACCGCGGCGCCGGGCACCGCGGCGGCCACCCGCGCCAGCGCCAGCAGCAGCCACGCGCCGGCGCCGGCGACCCACGCGAGCGCGACGCCCGCCGTCGGCAGCAGCGCGCCGGCGCCGAGTCCCGCCAGCGCGATCACCACGATCGGCGCCGCCAAAGGCACCGCCACCACGTTGACGAGCAGTCCCGCGATCGACAGGCGTCCGAACTGGGCCACGACCACCGGAGCCGTCGCCAGGCTCGCGGCGCCCGCCAGGGCGGCCAGGTCGGCGACGCGCCCGGGCATCCATCCCCTCAGCCACCCGGCGAGCGGCGGCGCGAGCGTGAACAGCCCCGCGACCGCGGCGAACGACAGCTGAAGACCGGGGTCGGCGACCGCCCGGGGCTGATGCCCGAGCAGCAGCGCGAGACCGGCCAGCAGCAGGTACCAGCGCTCGCGCGGGGCCGACCGCAGCTCGGCCAGGAGGCCGAGGGCGCCCACGATGCCGGCCCGGCCCACCGACGCGCCGCCGTCGCAGGCCAGGCAGTAGGCGCCCATCACCAGCGCCGCCCCCGCCACCGCGGGCCTGCGCCGCAGCCCGAGCGCCATCAGCAGGGCGAGCGTCGCCACCGCCACCACGGTCACGTTCTGACCCGAGACGGCGAGCAGGTGCCACACCCCCGCATCGCGGAAGGCGTCGGCGGCGCCCTCCGAGAGGCCGGCCCCGCCCCCGAGCGCCATGCCCCGCACCAGCGCGGCGCGATCGCCCGAGAGCCCGGCGCCCGCGTTGCGCCCCGCCCACTCCCGCCATCGGTCGCGGACGCCCGCCGGCCCGCCCCGGCGGCCCTCCGCGCGCGCCGACGCGGGCCTGAGTCGTCCGGCGATTCCCTGGCGGGCGAGCCAGCGCCGCCACCACCCGGGCGACGCCGACGACGCCGCCGGCCGCATCGTGCCCGCCACCCGCAGCCGGGTCCCGATCGCGGGAGGGTCGTCGGCGGGCAGCTCCAGCAACAGCCGGGTGCCCGCCGGGATGTCGACGTCCCCTCCCGCCTCGAGCCGCTCGACAACCGCCCGCGCCCGCCGGCCTCCGTGCCGATCGGGCACCGGCGGCGTGTCGACCACGATCGTCCCCGCCACCCGCGCCGGCAGCGTCAGTCGGGGCACCTCGGTACGGGCGATCCGCACCGCCCCCCAGGCGGCGCCGGCGAGGAGCGCGGTCGCCACCAGCAGCGCGAGCGCCGCCCTCGCCCGGCCGGTCACCGCACACACGCCCGCCGCGAGCGCGACCACGACGCACCCGAGCGCCGCCGGCCCCGTCGGCACGGCGACCACCAGGCCGCTCACCAGCCCGAGGCACCCGGCGCCGAGCACCAGGTGGGGCGCGACCCTGAGCGCGAGGGGCGCCTGCGGATACGGGGCCATCCGACGACGCTACGAGCGCCCGGCGCACCCTGGGCGCCCCCACCGTGCCGCAGGAGGTTCGGGCCCGTGCCGCCGGCTGGGGGTCCAAATGGACCTCGGCGCGAGGTCCATTTGGTCACGGGGCCGGCGGGCGATCGATCTCGGCGGCGGGCGCCGGCCCCCGGTCCGGGTCGCGCTCCGATCGGTAGACGCGAGGCCAAATGGACCCTCGCCGCGAGGTCCATTTGGTCACGGGACACCGGGGGACCTGGGTACGAGACCGCTTTGCCGTCGGTCCGGACGGCTGAGGAGGAGGCGGCGGCGCGCTCACTTGGGCGGAGGACCGGCGCTCACTTGGGCGGAGGGCCGGCGCTCACTTGGGCGGAGGGCCAGGCGCTCACTTGGACGAAAGACCGACGCCCATTTGGACAGGGGACAGCCAGAGGGCATCGCGGGCGACGGAGCCGTGGTTGGGCGGGGCTCCGTCGCAACTGCACGGGGAGGCCGCCGACCCGGTGCCGCCGGGGCCGCCGGCGGGGGCACGGCCGCCGGGCCCCACCAGGACCCCGCGCGGCTCCAACCAGCTCTACCCGGCCGCCGGGGAGACCGCCCAGGGCTACCCCTCGGTCAGGGGCTCGCCCGCTCCGGGGTAGGGAAGGCGCTTGTGCTTGGAGGGCTCGGGGGCGTTGGCGCGCTCGGACTCGGCGGCCAGCTCGGCGGCGCGGCGGTCGTGCTCGGCGAAGACCTCGGCCTCGTCGCGGCCCTCGAGCAGGGCGATGAACTCGGTGCGCTCGATCGTCTCGCGGCGCAGGAGGATCTGGGAGAGGTTCTCGAGGTCGGTGCGGTGCTCGGTGAGGATGTCGCGGGCCCGCTGGTGGGCCTCCTCGATGATCCTGCGGATCTCCGAGTCGATCGTGCGCGCCAGGTCGTCCGAGTAGTCGGGCTCAGAGTGCATGTCGCGCCCGAGGAAGGGCGCGCCGTGGTTGTGGCCGAGCACCCGCGGCCCGAGCTTGTCGGACATGCCGAAGCGCATCGTCATCTGCTTGGCGGTCGAGGTGACCTTCTCGAGGTCGTTGGCGGCGCCGGTGGTGATCTCACTGAACACCAGCTCCTCGGCGGCCCGGCCGCCGAGGGTCATCGCCATCTGGTCCTCGAGCTGGGCGCGGGTGGTGAGGAACTTGTCCTCGAGCGGCATCGAGATCGTGTAGCCGAGGGCCTGGCCGCGGCTGACCACCGAGATCTTGTGGACCGGGTCGGCGTCGGGCAGGAAGTGGCCGACCAGGGCATGGCCCATCTCGTGGTAGGCGGTCACCACCCGCTCTTTCTCGGAGAGCAGGCGCGACTTCTTCTCGGGGCCGGCGATCACGCGCATGATCCCCTCCTCGAGCTCGGCCTGCTCGATCAGGCGCTTGCCCTTTCGGGCCGCCAGCAGCGCCGCCTCGTTGACCAGGTTGGCCAGGTCGGCGCCGGTGAAGCCGGGGGTCTGGCCGGCCAGGGTCATCAGGTCGATCGACTTGGCGATCGGCTTGCCCTTGGTGTGGACGCGCAGGATGTGGGCGCGCCCGTCGCGGTCGGGGCGGTTGACGACGATCTGGCGATCGAAGCGCCCGGGCCGAAGCAGGGCCGGGTCGAGGATGTCGGGTCGGTTGGTGGCCGCGATCAGGATGATGTTGTCCTTGGCCTCGAAGCCGTCCATCTCGACCAGCAGCTGGTTGAGGGTCTGCTCGCGCTCGTCATGGCCACCGCCCAGGCCCGCGCCGCGGTGGCGGCCGACGGCGTCGATCTCGTCCATGAAGATGATGCAGGGGCTCGACTGCTTGGCCTGCTCGAACAGGTCGCGCACCCGGCTGGCGCCGACGCCGACGAACATCTCGACGAAATCCGATCCCGAGATCGAGAAGAAGGGCACCCCGGCCTCGCCGGCCACCGCGCGCGCCAGCAGCGTCTTGCCGGTGCCGGGGGGCCCGAACAGGAGCACCCCCTTGGGGATGCGGGCCCCCAGGGCCTGGAACTTCTTCGGGTTCTCGAGGAACTCCTTGATCTCGTGCAGCTCCTCGACCGCCTCGTCGGCGCCGGCGACATCGCGGAAGGTGATCTTGGGCGCATCGACCGCCATCCGCTTGGCGCGGCTCTTGCCGAAGCTCATCACCTTCGAGCCGCCGCCCTGCATGCGGTTCATCAGGTAGATCCAGAAACCGATGAACAGGATGAAGGGCGCCAGCCAGATCAGGCTCGACCACCAGGGCGAGCTCGGGATGCCCTTGACCTGGAAGGGCACATCGGCGGCCTCGAGCTGGTTGACCAGGGTGCTCGAGTAGTCCTCGGGGTAGCCGGTGGTGAAGCGGGTGTCGTCCTTGAGGCGGACCTCCACCTCCTTGGACTCGACCTTGATCGTCGCCTCGGCGACCCGGTCGGCCGAGATGGCGGTGATGAACTGGTCGAAGGTGGGCGCCGGCGTCGAGGGCTCGGAGGAGACCACCAGCCGCTGGGCCACGAACACCAGCAGGATCACGATCAGGATCGGGAACGCCGCGCTCTTGAGGAACTTGTTCAGCTTGGCCCCCGGCCACCGCGGAGCAGCGTTCTCTCGCTGCGCCTTTGATCGAGGATAGACCACCCCGGCGGCGACCGGCCCACCCCTATGGGACCACCCGCGCGCGCAGCGCCTCGAGCCGGCCGGGGCCGATGCCCGGCACCTCGAGGAGCTGGTCGATCGTGGCGAACCCGCCGTGCGCGTCGCGCCACTCGACGATGCGCGCCGCCAGGGTCGGGCCGATGCCGTCGAGGGCGTCGAGGTCGTCGGCGCTCGCCGACGACAGGCTCACCGGCCCGGCCGCCGCGTCCGCTCCCCCACTCCCCGCGCCGGCCGTTCCCGGGGCGACGCGACGCGGCACCCGCACCTGCTGACCGTCGATGAGGGTCGCCGCCAGGTTGAGCGCCGACATGTCGGCGCGACGGGTGGGGCCGCCGGCGCGGCGAATGGCGGCGATGACGCGCTCGCCCGGCGCCAGCGGGTACACGCCCGGGCGCCGGACCTCCCCCGCCACGTGCACCAGGGCCTCGGGCGCGGGCGCCTCGGAGACGACCGACGAAGCCGTCGCCGCGCCGGCCGCCGGGGCGGGCTGGCCGCCCCCGCCCCCGCCCGGCCCGAGTCGCCACGCCACGAGGGCCAGGGCCACCGCCACGGCGATGTAGGCCCAGCCCGAGCGGCGCAGCCACGGGAGCAGTCGATCCATGCGCCGACCGTAGGCGCCGCGGCCGCGCCGGCGGCGCCCGGGATGCGCCGGATCACGCGCCGGCCCGTGCCGGCGCCGCGCTCACTTCACGACGAGGTTCACCAGCCGGCCGGGGACGACCACCTCGCGCACGACCGTGCGGCCCTCGATCGCCTGGGCGACCTTCGGCAGCGCCCGCGCCAGCGCCAGCACGGCGGCGTCGTCGCTGCCGGCGGCCACCTCCACCCGGTCGCGCAGCTTGCCGTTGACCTGCACGACGATCGTCACGGTGTCGCGCGCCAGGAAGTCGGGGTCGGCGACCGGCCAGGGCTCGCGCCACAGGTCGGACCCGCCGAGCGCCTCCCACAGCTCGCTCGACACGTGCGGGGCGAACGGGAACAGCAGCGACACGGCCGTCTGCGCGGCGTGGCGCAGCGCGCCGCGCGCGCGCTCGCCCTCCAGCGCGCCCTCGGACACCTGCTTGGTCGCGAGGTTGACAAGCTCCTGCACCGCCGAGATGGCGGTGTGGAACGAGAAGCGCTCGGAGATGTCGTCGGTGACCTTGGCGACGGTCGCCTCGGCCTTGCGCACCAGCTCGAGCGCCGCCGGCTCGCCGTCGAGCGACCCGAGGGCGGGGCGGGGCGCCGACGGGCCGGGCTCGAGCCCGCCCACCAGCCGCCAGAGGCGGTCGATGAAGCGGCGCTGCCCCTCGACGCCCCGGTCGCTCCACTCGATGTCGTCGGCGGCCGGCCCCATGAACAGCACGTAGAGGCGCAGCGTGTCGGCCCCGAAGCGGCTCACGATCTCGTCGGGCGCCACAACGTTGCCCTTGCTCTTGCTCATCTTCGCGCCGTCGCGGTAGATCATCCCCTGCGTGAAGAGGCGCGCGAAAGGCTCGCGCACGCCCACCAGGCCCGCGTCGTGCAGCACCTTGGTGAAGAACCGGGCGTAGAGCAGGTGCAGCACCGCGTGCTCGACGCCGCCGATGTACTGGTTGACCGGCAGCCAGTAGTCGAGCACCTCGCGCTCGAACGGATTGCCCGACAGGTGGGGCGCGGTGTAGCGCAGGAAGTACCAGGAGGAGTTGACGAACGTGTCCATCGTGTCCGTCTCGCGCTCCGCCGGGCCGCCGCAGGCCGGGCACGGGACCCTGACGAAGTCCTCGGCCGAGGCCAGCGGGCTGCGCCCACGGGGGGCGTAGTCGGCCACCTCGGGAAGCAGCACCGGGAGCTGGTCGTCGGGCACGGGCACCACGCCGCAGGCCGGGCAGTGGACGACCGGGATCGGCGCGCCCCAGTAGCGCTGACGCGAGATCAGCCAGTCGCGAAGGCGGTAACCGACGGTCGCCTCGCCGAGGTCGCGCTCGGACAGCCAGTCGGCCATCGCCCGCTTCGCGTCGTCGACCTCCAGGCCGTCGAGGAAGCCGGAGTTCACGAGGCGCCCGGGGCCGGAGTAGGCCTCGGCGAGCGGCTCGGACGGGTCCGTGTCGTCGGGCGCGATCACGCGGCTCACCGGCAGGCCGTGCGCCGTGGCGAAGGCGAAGTCGCGCTCGTCGTGCCCGGGCACGGCCATGATCGCGCCGGTGCCGTAGTCCATCAGGACGTAGTCGGCCACCCAGACCGGGATCGGCTCCCCCGTGACCGGGTTGATCACGCTGCGCCCGGTGTCGACGCCGGTCTTCGGCCGGTCGGCGTCGCCGCGGTCGGCGGCCGACGCGCGTGCGGCGGCGGCCACGTAGGTGCGCACCTCGGCCTCGGCCGGACCGCCCGCCACCAGCCGCCCGACCGCCGGGTGCTCGGGCGCCAGGATGAAGAAGGTCGCGCCGAAGAGGGTGTCGGGGCGCGTCGTGAAGACCGGCAGCTCCTCGGAACCGTCGTCGAGGCGGAAGACGACCCGCGCGCCCTCCGAGCGGCCGATCCAGTTGCGCTGCATCGTGAGCACGCGCTCGGGCCAGTCGACCAGCTCGGACATGTCGTCGAGCAGCGCCTGCGCGTAGTCGGTGATGCGCAGGAACCACTGGGTGAGCTGGCGCAGCTCCACCTCGTGCCCGCAGCGCTCGCAGCGCCCGTCCACGACCTGCTCGTTGGCGAGCACCGTCTGGTCGTTGGGGCACCAGTTGACCGCCGCCTCGCGCCGCTCGGCCAGGCCGCGCTCGAGGAAGCGCAGGAACAGCCACTGGGTCCAGCGGTAGTACTCGGGATCGCTCGTGGCGATCTCGGTGTCCCAGTCGATCGCGAAGCCGAGGCCCTTGAGCTGCTCGCGGATGCGGGCGATGTTGCGGGCCGTGACCGTCGCCGGCGGCTCGCCGGTGCGGATGGCGGCGTTCTCGGCCGGAAGCCCGAAGGCGTCGTAGCCCATCGGGTGGAACACCTCGGCCCCGGTGCGGCGCCGGAAGTGCGCCACCACGTCGCCCATCGTGTAGTTCTTGACGTGACCCATGTGGATCTCGCCCGAGGGGTACGGGAGCATCTCGAGCACGTAGGCCTTGGGCCGGTCGGGGCGCTCGGGCGTCTGCCCGTCGCGCGAGACCGGCGCCGCGCGGAAGGCGTCCTCGCGCTCCCAGGCCGCCTGCCATTTGGACTCGACGGGCGCGGGGTCGTACCGTTCCGGCAGGATTCGCGCGGGCGCCGACATCGGCGCGAGTATCGCATACGGTTCAGGGGCCCCATGACCACGACCCGCCCACCGGTGCTGATCCGGGAAGCCGACATCGCCGAGCACTTCGGCGGCATCATCGGCCTCTACCGGGCCCATGGATGGACGCACGCCGGCGACCCCACCCGGCTGCGCACCGCCATCGAGTGCTCGTCGTATGCGGTCGTCGCGATGGAGGGCTCCCGCGTGGTCGGGTTCGCCCGCGCGATGTCCGACGAGGCCTTCGCCGTCTACATCGCCGACATCCTCGTGAGCCCCGACCGCCAGCGCCAGGGCATCGGCCGCACCCTGGCCACGTCGATCCTCGACCACTATCCGATGGACCGCTTCCACCACCAGGTGCTGGTGGCCGAGCGCGGCGCCGAGGGCTTCTACCGGCGCCTCGGCATGGTGCCGGTCACCTCCTACGGGCTGACCGCCTTCATCCGCGCCGGGCGCTGAGGCTCCCGCGGCCCGGCGGGCCGGGCCCCCGGCGACCGATCACGCGACCGCCGGCTCCGGCTGCCAGGTGGCACCGAACGTCTCGTCGTGCACGAGCGTGCGCCACGGCCGCCGGGCCTTCGCCTGGGCGGGCCGCAGGCCGACCGGGAACTCGGGCGGATAGCCGAGCGGCGTCAGGTAGTGCACCCCGACGTCGTCGGGCAGCTCGAGCAGCTCGCGATAGCGCGCCTCGCGGAAGAAGTGGAAGTTGGTCGGCGTGGTGCCGAGGCCGAGGGCGCGCGCGCCGACCAGCAGGTTCTCGAGGGCGAAGGCGACCGACGTGACGTCGCTGAAGCGCTCCACGTGCTCCATCAGCGGGTCGTCGTGCCGGAAGCGCGGCACCGTGACCGCGCAGATCCACACCGGCACGCGGCGGTAGGTGCCGAGCACCTCCTCGGCGTACTCGCGCGCCCAGAGCGCGTGCTGGTCGGCGGTGACCCCCTCGCCGGCGGCCCGGAAGATCCGGAAGTAGTCGCTCGCCCCGTCGATCACCAGCTCGGCCAACGCGGCCCGACGCCCCGGGTCGCGCACCACCACGAACCCCCACGACTGCGCGCCGTGACCGGTCGGCGCCAGCAGCGCCAGGCGCAGCAGTCGCGCGACGGTCGCCTCGGGAACCTCACGATCGGTGTACCGCCGCACCGCGCGTCGGCAGCGGATGGCCTCGAGTGCGTCCACGTCGGTTCCCCCTTGGCTTGCGTGATGAAAGCCAACCTAACCCGAAGACTTGCATCACGCAATGGCGTCCCGTCCGCAAACACCCCCTTTTCCTCAGAGCGGTTCGGCGAGAGGCGCGTGGGCCCCATTCGCCCGACTTGACGAGGCGACCCGAGAGCGATTGCGCGAGCGCGCGTGCGTGCCGGTCGAGCATCAACGTAGCGACCAGGATGAAGTCGCGCCTCGCGGGCGCCCATCTCCGCGCGTAGGACATGGTCCGCCGGCCAGGCGGACGAGAGCGGATCGCCACTCGTCGTGGGCGTGCTCGCGAGCATCTCCCTCACCGGACGAGCTCGTCGACCAGATGCGTCGTTCACTCACCACAGGGCTGTGCAACAATCCGGAACGTCCGCGCGGCCATCGTCGTGGAGGAGCTTGAATCCGGCCTTCGCGCGGGCGTATGGCTCGATCCGGCAGAGGCATCGATCCCGATGTCGCGACGGGTAGAACGACGCTCGCTTCCGCGTCGATCGACCAGCGACGAAAGCCCGCTGAACGCCCAGTCCGGCTCGGACGACGACCACCTCGAGCCTCGGCGATGCCGTCGCGGGCCAGGTCCGCAAAGGTCGCCCGCAGGCGGTCGAGGTAGACGCGGTCGGCGGCATTGCCGCTCATCCGATGCGCGCCGGCCGGCGGGGTCCGTGGGTCACCGGCACGTGGTTCGAGGGGTCCGGCACCGTCGGGAGCACGTGCGCGGGTACGAGCCCGGCAGGAAGCGTGCGGGCGAGCTCGGGACTCGCGACGACGATGGCGTTCGCGCGCGGCAACAACCGAGACGCCTGCTGCGGCGCGTAGAGCCATCGCGTCAGAGGGCCGCGCCCGGCGAGTGCCGGAAGACCGAGGTGGACCGCGTCATCCAGATCAAGACGACCCGCCGTCGAAGCGCCGATGGCGGAGACCACCCACCCGGGACCCATCGGATAGGCACCTCGCTGAACGAAGACCGCGTCAACTCGGCACGGAGAGCCCTACTGCAGCTCTGCGCGGCGACGGACATACCTCAGGGGATGGGCTCCGAAGAAGTCTCGTCTGACCGACGCGAGGGGCCGTGTCGCGGAGCTCGATCGCCGGGGATCACGAAGTCGGCGATCATCGTCCGAGAGGGCACCGAGGCGGTCCGGCGAACTGGAGGGCCCGGTAGCGAGCGCTCGATCGTGCGTCGCGCGATCCGGTGCTGTAGCCGGCGACGATCGCGATGATCGTGCTACGGCCTGCGCGTCGCGATCACCGTCCGCGTAGATCGCGCGCGTCCGGCGGTCGGGTTCTGCGACGTCGTGGATGCGGCCACGGCGAGCTCGAGGGCGAGATCGAGGGGTCGCTGCGCATCGATCCGTGACGAACTCAGTCTCCGAAGCGGACCGACGAGCTCGACGTGCTCGGATTCGCGGAAGTCGATTGCGCTCGGGAAGAGCGCGTCGGGGACGACGACTCGCGATCGCTCGCTCGATGTCAGTCGGGCACGCCGGCGAGGAAGCTTCGTGATCGGCATCGTAGCGCCCGAGCTCCGGATCGAGGCGACGCGGGAGTGCCGCGCGGTCACGCGAATCGGGGCCTCCGGTGCATGGCGACGACCATACTGGCCCTCGTGGACGACCCCGGCGAACGGTCCACACCGGCGACCCTGCGGACTGTATGGCAGGGCTCCCGTCGTCGCGGCCATCCCGACCCGGGCGGTGGCCCTACCCCTTCGAGCAGTTCACACCGGCTGCGTCGCCTGACTTACTGCCCCCGATGGCACGCCCCCCGATGACGGAGACCGAGAGCGCAGGGCCTCGGAGGGCCGATGCCCGTCGTCGCCGGGCACGGGCCGCGGCGCGGCGGGTCGCGTCGGTCGCGGTCGCCTTCGTCGCGGCGACGCTGGCGTGGCCGGCGGCGTCCCTCGGCGCCGAGACCGTGGTGCCCGACGGAGGCGTCGCCCTGCGCGGCTCGACCGCCGAGATCCAGCGGGGCATCGATCTCGCCCACGACGCGGGGATCCGATGGGTCAGTCTCGGCGCTCGCTGGGAATCGCTCGAGCCCGAGCGGTTGAGCTACGTGCGACCCGACGACCCCGCCGCCCTCGCCTGGCGGACACTCGAGGAGCGGTTGCGCTACGCCAGCTCCAGGGGGATGAGCGTCGAGCTGCGCGTCAACGACGCGCCCGGTTGGGCCAGCGGCAGGCCCGGTCGCGCCGACGACCCGCCCCGCCCCGCCAATGCGGGTGACTACGGGGCGTTCCTCGAGCACCTCGCGGGTCGGCTGGGCTCCCACATCGACGCGTACTCGCCGTGGAACGAACCGAACCTGTCGAACTACTGGAACCCGGTGGACCCGGAGGCGTACACGGCCGTGCAGCGGATCGCCTACCGGTCGATCAAGCGCGCCGATCCCACGGCGACCGTGCTCTCGGCGCCGATCGTCGGCACGTACCCGAACGCCTACCGCTACCTCGAGCGCGCCTACGCCGCCGGTCTGCGCGGATCCGCCGACGCGATCGGCTGGAACACCTATCCGCACGGCGAGCCCGAGAGCGCCTACTCCGACGAGAACGGGCTGCCCTCGGGGTCGTCCCTTCCTGGGCAGCTGTACCTGGGCGACCTGCTCGCCCGCCTCGACCCGGGCCGCAGGATCTGGATCATGGAGCTCTCGTGGAGCACCTGCACACGGTGCACCGGCTTCGCCGCGAACGCCGCCTCGGAGGCGCAGCAGGCCGACTACCTGCGCCGGGCGTTCACCTTCCGGCGCCGCTACCTGACCGGGGTGACCGAGCGCATCTTCTGGTACTCGCTGCGCGACGAGGGCGACGACCCGCGCAACTGGGAGCACCGGCAGGGCCTGCTGCGCCGCGACTTCTCCCCCAAGCCCGCATTCGCCGCACTGCGCAGCGTGGGCGTGGAGATCGCCTCGCCGGGCGCGACGGAGCCGCCCGTCGCCGGCCCGCCGACCGCGACGCCGGCGCTCCTTCCCCCGGCCGCCCTCAGGTCGCCGCTGGCCGCCCGCGCCTCGTCGGTCCGCGGTCGCACCGCGATCGGCACGCCGCGGCTGAGCGCGCGACGCGGAACGCTGCGTCTGCGGGTGCGCATCACGGTGCGAGGGGGCCCGACGACGGTGCGGGTGGACGGCTACCGTGGCCGCCGCTGGCACCGCGTCACCGCGGTCCGCATCCCACGCTCCGGCACCGTCACCCTGCGGTTCCCCGACAAGGCCTACCTGGCGATCCGTATGAGGGCGACGGTGCCCGGCAGGGCCGGCTGGCGGGTCGCGAGGATCGTCCGCGTGCCGAAGGCGCGCCCGTGCCGTCCGCTGAGCACCGCCGGGGCCCCGCGCGGACGGGGCGCCGACGGGTGATCGCCACCGTGCTGGCGCTCGTGGGTCTGGCCGGGGTCGCGGCGACGCCCGCCTCCGCCGCTACCCCCGAGCAGATCCGCGCGTGCGTCGAGCGCAACCTGGTGCGCTACTCCACTCCCGGCAGCGCCGTGGTCGCCCAGTACCAGGACATCGAGACCGCATGCCGGGCGCAGCTCGAGGGCGACGACGCCGACGTGCAGTTCACGCCCTCGGGTGGCGACGCCGCCGCGCCGCCGGACGCGGACGCCGGGACGGGCAGCCCCCCGGGGAGCGGCGCGACGGCGCCGGGGCAACCGGGAGCCGAGACGGAGCCGGGGGCCACGCCGGAGGCGCGCAGGCCGGCCGCGACCGCCGCGGACGTCCGCCAGGCGATCGACCGGCCCGCCGCGGTGCCGGCCGTCGCCACCCCGTCGTCCGCCTCGGGCATACCGACGGGCCTCGTCGCGCTGCTCGGAGGCATCGCCGCGCTCCTCGTGGCCGGCGCCGCGATCGAGATCCGCCGACGAGCACGCTGAGCCGGGTCGCCTGGGCGCGCGTCCGCCCGGCCGGCGTCGGGGCGCTGGTCGTGCGCGGGGTGCTGCTCGCGCCGCTGGCCGCGTTGACGGTGCTCGCGTTCTCGTCGGGGGGCTACTTCCTGCGGTCGTGGGGTATCGCGAGCATCGCCCTGGCGGGCCTTCTCGCGATCGCGGCCGTCGCGGGCGGCATCCCGAGGGTCGGCCGCTGGAGCCTGGCCGCGATGGCGGGATGGGCCGGCCTGGCCGTCTGGCAGGGATCGTCGAGCGCGTGGGCTGCCGAGCCGGCGGCGGCCCTCGACGCGATGAACGCCACGCTGCTCTACGCAGCCGCCTTCGTCCTCGTGCTCGTGGGAGTCCGCCGTGCATCCGACCTGCGGCTGGTCATCCACGCCGCGACCGCCGCCGCAGCGGTGGTCGCCGGCGCCGGCCTGCTCTCACGCCTGGTGCCCTCGCTGGTGGGCGGCGACACGCAGAGCCGCCTCTCGGCACCGATCTCGTACTGGAACGGGCTCGGCGTGGTGGCGGCGATGGGCCTGCTGCTCGCGCTCGGCTGCGCGGGCCATCCGACGATGCGTCGCGGCGTACGGGCGGCGCACGCCGCGCTCGTACCCCTGTTCGCGCTGGTGCTGTTGCTGACGTTCTCGCGCGGGGCTGTGGCCGCCCTGGCCGTCGCGATGCTGCTCCTCGTCCTCATCGCCCCCGGCCGCATCGAGACGATCGCCGCCTTCGCGCTCTCGGCGGGTGTCGCGGTGCCGCTGCTGCTGGTCGCGAACGGCGAGACGTCGATCGCCGTGATCAGCGGGCCGGTACCGCCTCACGACGCGGCCGGGCGACGGGTGCTGCTGCTGCTGATCGCCACCATGCTCGCCGCGGCGGCGGTCTCGATCGCGGCGAGCTGGTCGATGAGCCGGCTGCCGGGCGCGGTCCGCCGGCCGCTCGGCGCCGGCATCGCCGCCCTGGCGGGGGTGGCCATGATCGGCGGCCTGCTCGTCGCCGGACCCGACGAGGGGCCGGTCGCATGGAGCGAGCGGCAGATCGACCAGTTCCAGTCGTTCGACGTGGCCGCCCGCAACGATGCCGCCTCGGTGTCGGACCGGCTGCTGGCGGCCGCCGGGTCGGGACGGTGGCAGAACTGGCAGGTGGCGGCGCAGGAGTTCCGGGCCGACCCGGTCGTCGGCACCGGGGCCGGGGACTATCGCTTCTGGTGGGACGAGCGCCGCAGCATCGACCTTACCGTCCAGAACGCCCACTCCCTCTACCTCGAGACGCTGGGAGAATCGGGCCTCATCGGCCTCGCGCTGCTTCTGCTGCCCGTCGTCTGCGTCGTCGGCGCGGTCGCCGGGCCTCTGCGGCGCCGCACGCCGCACGCCCACGGGCGCGACCTCGGCATCGCCGTCGCCGGCGGGGCGGTCGTCGCGATCCACATGGCCGGCGACTGGGACTGGCAGCTCCCGGCGGTCGTGCTGCCGGCCATCGTGCTCGGCGCGGCGGCGCTGCGGGCGGCCGAGCTCGGATCCGCCCGCCGCATGGCCGGCCCGACGTCACGCGCCGCGGTCGCCGTGCTCGCGCTGGCGGGCATCGCGCTCGTGTCGTTCCCGGTCGCGGCGGCGCTGGTGCGTGAACAGGCGGCGAAGCTAGCTCGCGACGGAGACCTGGTCGGAGCGCTCGACCGGGCCGGCACCGCACGGGCGCTGCATCCCGGCGAGGCCGACGGCTGGCACCTCGAGGCGAACATCCTCGCCGACCTCGGTCGCCCCGCCGACGCCGACCGGGCCTTCGCGAGCGCGATCGCCCGCTCGCCGCGCGACTGGACGATCCCGGCCGACTGGGCCGCCGCCCTCATCGCGCGCGGCGAAGGGGCCGCGGCCCGCCCGGCGGCACGGCGCGCGAAGGCCCTGAACCCACTAGCCCCGCGGACCGACTACCTCGTCGAGGCTGCCGGCACGACCCGTTCCGGGCCCTGACCGAGTGTCAGTGGGGGGCCGGCGGGCCGCCCCTGCGCGCGCCGATCCGTCCGCGGGACGTGAGGCTCCTCCGCGCGCCGGCGGGCGGGGCCATCGCGGCATACGTGTCGAGATGCGCCGCGATGACCGACTCCCATGAGTAGGTGACGGCGTGATCGCGCGCGCGGTCGCGCACCGACGCGAGCAGGGCGGTATCACCGAGGACGTCGAGGAGCGCCGCCGAGAGGTCGGCGGGCGACGGTCCGCGGCTGACCAGGCGTCGATCGAGCGGCGCGAGGATCTCGGGCGTCGCGCCCTGGGGCGTTCCGAGGACCGGAGTTCCGCACGCGAGGGCCTCGGCGGTCGTCAGCCCGAAGCCCTCCAGCTCCTGGGTGGGCATCACCACGAGATCGGCGCGGCGGTACCAGTCGATCAGCTCGGCATCGCTCACCCGACCGAGCAGCCTCACCTTCTCCTCGAGTCCTTCTCGCGCGATGGCCGCTCGGATGGCCCCCTCCTCGCCCCCGCTCCCGGAGATCGCGAGCCGCAGCCCGGGATGGCGTGCGACGACGCGGGGTAGCGACTCGACCAGCTCGCGGACACCCGTCCGGGGCGTCAGACGACGTGCGGTGAACAACAGGGGCGACGCGCCGGTCGCCCACTCGTCGGGCACCCGCGGACCGAGGCTGAACCGATGCGTATCGATTCCCCCGGGGATGAGACGCGCGCGGCGCCCCGCGGCGGCGTCGAGGTCGCCGAGCTGACCGCGCATGAACTCGGAGAGCACGATGATCTGGGTCGCTCGGCGGACGACGAACGCCTCGACGCGGCGAAGCAGCGCCACGGCGGCGGGTTGGATCCTCTCTGGCAGCGCGTAGCTGCCCTGGCGCTCCCTCAGGAGCTCCCGCCAGACGGGGGCTTGGAACGTGTACACGAAGGGGATGCCTCTCAGCGCGAGCGGCAGTGCCGGCACGGGGAATTGGGCGTGGATGACCCCCGGCCGGCCGCGCGCCTCTCGCAGCACCTCGCGCACCGGGCCGATGCCGCGGCGCACCGCGAAGAGGGGATCGGACTTGTCGGGCACGCCGTAGCGATGGATCTCGACGCCGCTCGCGGCGCGCTCGAACCGGGGGTGTGACGGGTCAACCTGCTTCGTCAGGATCCGCGCCGATCGGCCGTGCGCGACGAGCCCCTCGGCGAGCTCGCGCACGTAGCGCTCGAGGCCGCCGATGCGATCCGGCGTGATGGCGTTCGTGACGAAAAGGATATCCGCGGCCATCGAGACCTTTCTGCGCGATGCTCCTGCGCGGGACGTGGCCGGGCGCGACGACCCGCGCCCCATGGGGCACCTCGGCACGCCCCAGGGCACTCGTCGATCCGACGGCCGCAGAGGTTAGCGGCGACGCGACGACCTGTCTGCCGCGCGGGCCTATGCCCGTCGGGCGCGGACCTCCCCTCGCGAGGGCGCGGCCCGAGTTGCCGATGTCGACGGCGAACCGCACCGTCCGCGACCTCCGGAGTGCCATACCGTGCCGCCTGGTATCCGTCGTCATCCATGGCGGCTGCTCGCCCTTCTCCTGTGCCTGCTCTCGTCCCTGGCAACCCCTGCCCTGGCCGGCGTCTCGGAGGCGCACGACGAGTTCGCGAGCCTGATCGAGGACTCGCTGACCGAGTTGTCCGCGAAGCGAGGCCCGACCGACCCCCAGTACTTCTCGGGCGGGGTGTGGCGCAGCGGCGACCCGGGCTGCTGGAGCTGCCAGGTGGGTCCCGCGACGGCGGCCGCCGCCCTCTGGCGGGAGAACCGGAGCGACTTCCACCGCTGGCTGGCCGTCACCACCTTCGACACGGCGATCCGCCGCTTCCGGATGCGCAACGGCTCGTTCGGCCGCGCCGACGACTCCCCCGACATCGCGACGATGTTCTTCGGTCTTGAGCTGGGCCACTCCTACCTGCTGCTGGAGCCGTCTCTCGAGCGTGGGCGTGCGCGACGTTGGCGTGCCGCGCTCGCGGGGGGGGCCGACTTCCTGATCGCAAACGGCAACGTGCACTGGTACACGAACGGGAACATCAACCTCGGAAACACCACGCTCTTCTACCTTGCGTGGCGTGCAACCGGCCACAAACGATTCATCGACGCCTACGAGGAGTCGTGGCGCTTCCTGCTGAACCCTCCCCAAGCCCGCTGGCCTGGATTCGGTCTCCAGTACATGAAGCGGCCGACGGCCGCCGACGGTCGCGACGGCGCCGGCTATCTCGCGGAGTCGGGGGGCGAGGCTCCGGGGTTTGACCCGGAGTACACACACCTCCAAGCCGACATCGCAAGCAGACTCTTCCTCCTTTCCGGAGATCCACGGGCTAGGAGAATCGCGAACCTCACTGTCAACGCGGTCCTCACCCGCACTGCGGCCGACTGGACAGTCAACACCAGCGGTGGCAGCCGCCACGGGACGCCCGGCCGCAGAGTCCCTTTCAACACCCCCGCCCTACATGTGATGGTTGCTCAGGGTGGGCGCACGGATCTAATAGCGAAGCTCGGGGGCCAGCGAGCGATGATTGATGCTGCGTTCCGAGGGGCTCTCACCTACAGCCACCGCAACTACTACCGCGGACTCGGACTGCAGGCGGCGGTCATGTTCGAGTCCACTCGTCCGGGCGCGCCGGAGCCCAAGAGTCTACGACGGATGCACACTCGACGCTCGACTACCACAAATCGTCGGACCCGACGCGCCCGGGCAACGGTGCCCTCGTCGCGGGTCCGCGGGAATAGAGAGCTCGGACCGAGTCGGCCGTCGTCTCCCAGTTGAAGCGCTGCGCGGCGACAGCCGCCCGGTCGCCGAGCACGTCACGTCTGCCGGGGTCGCCAAGTACATCTCGTAGAGCGTGTGCCATTGCCCCCACGTCATCGATCGGCACGACATAGAGCGCGCTGGGTTCGTGAGCGATGATTGCTTCCACCGCCGGCACCTGCGTCGCGATTACACACCTCCCCTCGACCATGGCGCGAACGAGGATGCTGCTCGCCGGGTTCGAGGACGAGTAAGGCAGCACGACCACCGAAGCCCGGGCGAAGAGGTCCTGAAACTCCACCTCGCTCTCGACCGCGCCGCGCCAGGTCACCCCGCCCATTGCCTCGGCCCGACGCCGAAGAGGCGCCGCATAAGACTCCGCCTGGGCCTCGACGGGGCCGGCGATTACCAGATTGTGCTCGTTCGGCGAGAGCGCCTCCCAGGCCGCCACCAGCACGTGGAGCCCCTTGCTCGGCCCGATGTGCCCAGCGAACAGGACGTGCTCGCCAGACGACGGTGGAGGTGCCCCGATGGAAGCCGGGTGCCCTCCAAGGCCCACGGCTGCGGGCCGGCCGCCGCGGCCGGCTACCTGGCGGGCCGCGTCGTCGCTTAGCACGACGACGAACCGAGCCCGCGACAGCGCTCGATCGATGAGACGTCGATCGAGCAACGGTGACAGGACACGAAAGGCGATCAACGACCCGACGCGGTGGCGTACGGAGATCAGTCCGGCTGCCGGCGCGAGGGCGATCTTCGGCACGTCGTGCGCCACGAGCACCACGTCGCGCCGAAGGTGAACTGCAATCAGGCCAAACCAGAACGCGGCCCGGTCATTGGAACCGAACTCGACATGCACTGCGGAGGCGCGTCGCAGCGCCCGTCGGTGCCTCAGAACTGCCCGCACCGCATCGACGATCGCGGGACGGTGAGAGCCGATGTGCACGCTTTGCACTGCTACGCCCTTGCGAGCCATGGTCGCCATCAGCGCGGTGAACGCGTCGCGGACACCTCCTCGATGTGGCCCCACGGCGAAGACGTCGTCACTCATGGGGGGGAAGCCTTTGCGCAAGCCGTGCCTCCGGGGTGACGATCGTCCGGTGTGCCAGCTCGCCAGCGCCTGCAGCGCCCCAGTCGCGGAGAACAGGTCGGCGTTGCGGGCGCGCCACAGTCCGATGGTACAGTCGGCGGCATTCGCAGGAGCCTGACCTGACCAGAGAGCCTCGCGGCGGTAGCGGCCCCCCGCAGGCCGACCGCGGCGATCCGGGCGAGCGGGGCCTGGCTCGCACCGTCGGCCGCGCCGGGCTCATTCTCGTTGTGCGTCGGATCGCGATCATGGTCGTTCTGGCGGCTACCTCGGTAATGGTCGCGCGGCTGCTCGGCTCGGAGGAGTTCGGCGCCTACGCAGCAGCCATCGGCACCGTTCAGCTCCTCCTAGCGCTCGCTGATCTTGGCTTCAGCCAGCTCCTCGGCCGTGAACTCGCGCGCGACCCCGAGGGCCGCGGCGCGCTCATGCGCGCCAGCGTACGGGTGCAGACGCTCTGGTCGCTGCTGCCCTTCTCGGTCGTCGTCGCACTCGCCCTCGCGGCCGGGCTCGACGACCCCCGCGGCCAGGTGATGCTGATCGCCAGCCCGATGGTGTTGATCTCTGGGCTCGGCAGCGTGCGCCAGGTCTACATGGTCATGTACCGCGTCCGTTTCGTCGCCGCGGTGGATCTCACGACCAACGTAATCGGATCCGCCGTCGTCGTGACCGCGGCGGCGCTGACGCACGAGCCGTCGATCACCGCGGTCGCATTCGTGCTCACCAGCGTCGTGAACACGTTGATCATCGCGGCTCGCGGTTTCGGCCACCTCGACGACGCGAGACCCGGGCCGCGGCAGCGTCGTTCGGTGTTCCGCGGTGCGGCGCCGCTCGGCATCGCGTCGATCATGGCCAGCGCGTACTTCACCATCGATCTCGTCGTGCTCGGATGGCTCGTCGAGGGAGCGGTGCTCGGCGAGTACGCCGTCGCCGTCAAGTTCCTATCACTGCTCGTCGCCGTCCCGATGCTGCTCGCCGGCCTCGCGCTGCCCGGACTCTCAACGACCGTCGGCGACCCCCAGGCGATGTCGCGCCTCGCGGGACGGGTGTCGCATTGGCTCGTGCTCGCCGGACTACCGCTGTGCGCCGGCGCGTTCGTGTTCGCCGATCCGCTGGTGCGCACCGCATTCGGAGATGAGTACGCGGGCGCCGTGCCGATCGTGAGGGTGCTCGTCCTGGCCGGAGCTCTCGGCCTCGTCGCGAACATCCTCGGAACGCTCCTCGTGGCACTCTCGCTCGTGCGGCCTCAGATACTCGCGAACTCGTTCGCCCTGACGTTCAACGTCGTCGGGAACGTGGCACTGGTTCCTGTCTACGGGGTGATCGCCGCGGCGTGGGTCACCGTGGCGACAGAGTTCATCGTCGTGGCGTGGGCAGCTCACGCGCTACGCCACCGCTTGCCGCTCGCGCCGGTCGTCGCGACGATGGGGCGACCCATCGTCGCTACGACCGCTCTCGCGGCCGTCGGTTTGGCACTCGTCGAACGTCCCGCTCGCCGGCATCCCCGTCGCGGGCCTCACCTTCGTCGGCGCGGTCCTGCTGCTCAGGGACTGGCCGGAGGAGTTCCGGCGCGCCCGCGCATCCGGCGACAAGCCCCTCGCCCGGTGAGGCGCCGCGCCCTGCTTCAGGCGATGTCCGCCCCGTCCAGCACCAAGTAGAAGGGTCCGCGCGTCGCGCTATGCGCTGCGCGGCGGAGAGGCACGAGCACCGCGGCGCAGACGCCGGAGCACGAGAACCTCGCGCATCGCGATGCCGTGCATGGGGGGCCAGTGCCTAACGGAGATGGCCCCGCGTGAAGCCGTGTGGGCGATCCGCTCATGCTTGAGCAGCCCGACCAGCTCGAGGCGAACCGGAAGACGGGATCGAACGTCTCCCGCCTTGCGCTGAGCCGAAAACGGCCCACGGCGGGGCAGCACGCTGATCTAGCATCGCTTCTCCCGCACCAGGGCTCGAGTGAGCGCGGGACTCAGGAACAACTGAAAGGCAGGCATCTCGACTTGCGGGCAGAGCGTCCCGATAGGTCTCACGGCCTCGATGATCCGCCCTCGTCACCGAACAGCGCCCGGCGCCATCGCGGCCAGCGAGTCTGCCAGGTCTGCTCCGCCGCCCATCGGCGCCGGGCCGACGCGAGATCGGGCTCGGCTCCCGCGCGAGCGACGGCGACCGCGAACTCCGTCGCCCCGTCAGCAAGGACCAGGCCGGGGGGGCCGCTGTCACCGAGCCCCTCCTGGAATCGGCTCGCCACGATGGGCCGGCCGCGAGCCGCGTAGTCGAAGAGCTTCATCACGTTGCCGTCCGCCTGCCCCGGTACGAACGGAACGATCAGCACCTCGGCGCGGTCGAGGACCGAGGCGAGCCTGTCGCGGGGCACGACACCTCGCCACACCACGCGCCCCCCCGCCGCTTCCAGAAGATCGGTGAGATGCTGTGACGGGCGTTCGCCGCGGCCGGCGAACCGGCACTGGCCCCACAGATCGAGTCGCCAGTCGGGCAGCTCTCTCAGTACGCCCGCCAGCAACGGCAGGTCGACCCGCTCGGAGATGGTGCCGACGTACGCCATGGTGCGCGATTCGGGCGCACCGCTCGGTGGCGCGTCGAGGAGGGCGGGATCGACCCCGTTCGGGACGAGAACGGTCGAGCGTCCCGCGAACAGCCGGCCGAGTCGCTCGTTGACCACCAGGATCTCGTCGGCTTCTCTGACCACCCGCCGCGTCAGATCGTCGATCCGACCTGCGGAGCCGGGGATGAGTGCCGCCCAGTCGTCGGCGCAGTCGTGCACGTGTCGGCGCGCGGGAGTGGCCGCCGCCGCGGGCCATTGCCAGGGCACCGTCGTCAGGATCGTCGCGTCCGCCTCGGACGCGCGGCGGAGCACCCGCCCGACGACCGCCGCCTCTGCGGCGAGCGACAGACGACCGCGATGACCGGGCGCGACGACCGAGGGGCTCACCACCTCGATCCCCGGCGCGACGGTGCGACGTCGTGGACGGAGGAGACCCCTGGTCCAGCGAAGTGGACGGTGGGTCGCCGACCGCACGTCAACGGGTCGTTCGACGAACACGACGTCGGCGCCGTCGGCCGCGGCGAGCCGAGCGAGGGCGTGTTCCCGCCGGATCGGCGGATCCCACTCGCTCTTCGAGTTGATCACGAGCAGCTCGCTCACGAGGCGCGCCCCATCGGCGTGCGACTCGCCGCGCAGGCATCCTGGAGGATGCCGCCCAGATGGCGGGCGGAGCGCTCCCAGGAGCGCTCCCTCCCGACCTCCGACGCGCCCGCGGACGCCCGCTCCCAGACCGCGGGTTCGGCCAGCTCGCGTAGGCGCGCCGCGGCGGATTCGGCGTCGCGTGGAACGGCCCAGCCGCCGCCGCGGTGGCCGCCGAGCGTCTCCGGCAGACCACCCTCGTCCGAGACTACGACCGGCGAACCGCACGCCTGGGCCTCGAGCGACGCGAGTCCGAGGGGCTCCATCCGCGACAGGTACAGGGTGGCGAAGGCCGTCCGGTACGCCTCGCGCAGGTCGTCGTCGGAGATGGCGACCCGGATCTCGAGGTCCACGCCCAGCCGCGCGGCGATCCCCCGCAACCTCTCGGCCTCCTGGGGCGAGGGACGCGGCGCGACGACCATCACGGGCCGGCCGCAACCGGACGAGGCGCACGCCTCGATGACCAGATCGTGCCCCTTGCCCGGGATGAGCGTTCCGACCGACAGCACGTGGCGGCGCGCGACCCGCGGGACCCCGGGCGAGAAGAAATCGGAGACGCCCATCGCGACGGTGGTCACCGGGCGGCCGTATGCGGCGGCGATCTGTCGCGCCCCGTACTCGGAGTTGCCGACCAGCACGTCCGCCGACGCCACGGCGCCCCGGTCGAGCCTCCGCTCCATGGAGTACAGACCGCTGTAGAGCCCGCGCGTCCACGGGTTGCGTGTCGCCGCGGCCTCGGGTTCGTAGTAGACGCGTCGGGGCTCGTCGCAGAAGTACACCGTCGGCGCGGCAACCCAGAGCAGCGCGAGGGGCGCCTGTAGGAAGCGACAGGAGTTCGCGAGCACGACATCGGGGCGCCAGTCGTCAACTCGGGATGACAATTCCCGCCATGCCGTGCGGAGCCTGAACAGGTCGGCGTATCGGAGAGGAGGACGCGCTGCGCGGGGAGCGCGGGACGCCCATTGCCGGTATGGCGTCTCACGTGGCTCGCCGGTGACGTGTGCCGCGCCGGCGAGGCAGAACTCGACCACCTCTGCGTCGAGACGTGTGATCTGTTCCCGCATTCGGCGAAACCCGCCGCCGGCGAGGACGTTGTGGATGAGGGCGACCCTCATCGCCCGCCGAGCATCGAACGGCGCCTGCCGTTCAGCTCCTTGATCGCCTCCGAGACCCGGCCGCTGAGCACGAACGCGGCGCCGGCGAGAGATCCCGCATGGCGGCGGTAGAAACGCAGGCGTGCCCGGCGCATCAGCGCCTGCTTCGATCTCGCGGTGCTGCTCGCGCCACCGACATGGCACAGCTCGATCGACGGCACGTACACGATGCGGCGTCCTCGGGCTCTCAACCTCTTGCAGAGATCGAGATCCTCGTCGTACATCGGGAACCCGTCATCGAAGATCTCCCCGTCAGGGAAGTCGTCCGACCGCAGCAGCCAGCAGGTTGCCCAGAGGAACTCCGTATCGCGCGGTGGGCCATCGGCGGGCTCGTGCTGTTGGTGCACCCGTCCGATGACGCTCTCCGCGTCCCACAGGCCGAAGGGCATGCGCGCCGCCTTCGTGCCCTTCAGGGCAAGCGCGATCTCGAACCCGATGGTCGGGAACTGCTGACTCGAGAGCTGGAGACGGCCGTCCGGCCACACGAGTCGCGGCCCGACGATCGCGATCGCGGGATCGGCGCGCAGGACCTCGAGGAGGGGACTGACGACATCGCCGGTCCACACGGTGTCGGAGTTGAGCGGCATGAGGTAGTCGGCGGCGCTCGTCGCGGCGAGCCTGTTGGTCCCTCCGCCGAAGCCGAGATTGACGTCGGAGCGGACCAGCCGGACATCCGGGAACGCATCGGCCACCATGTCGGCGCTGCCGTCGGTGGATGCGTTGTCGAGCACGGAGACGGTGAGGGCAAGGTCGCGCGGATCCGGCATGTGCTGCCGCACCGATGTCAGGCAGTCCCGCAACAGCTCGCGCGTGTTGTAGGACACGATCAGAAGGTCGACGCTCGGCGTGCTCGTCATCGGGACCGCACCGCATCTCGATAGACGGCCAGGGTGCCGTCGACCATCCGATCGAGGCCGAAGAGCTCCTCGACGCGCTCGCGGCCGCGTCTGCCCGCCTCGCGTCGATGATCGGCGTCACCCGAGAGGCGGTCGAGGACGGCGGCGAGCTCCGCGGGATCGCCGGGCGCGACGAGGTGCCCGGACACGCCGTCGGCGACGATGTCTCGCAGGCCGTCCACCGAACTCGCGACAACCGGTAGCCCGGCGCCCATGGCGTCGAGCGCGACGTAAGGAGCGAGCCTCCCATCGCGACGGGACGCAGACGACGTGCGCAGCGCCATGAGCGCATCGACATCGTCGCGCCAGCCGAGCAGGCGGATGTGGGACGTCGTGAGTTCTCTCGATCAGCCTCTCAAGTCGTTCGCGCGCGGGACCGGTGCCCGCGATGTCACGCGTCCAGTCGGCTTCGCGGGCTCTGGCGCGCGCCTCGACAATCGTCTCAAATCCCTTCTGCAGTATGAGGCTGCCAAGCGCAAGCACCCTCACCGGGGTCGTCGCGGTGGACACGGGTCGCGACGCCGACGGCGACACGCCGTTGGCAACGGTCACGACGGAGCCGACGCAGCCCATAGCGGTCGAGCATGAATCGGCGGCTATCATCGCTGACGGTGATGAGCGATGGAGCAGCCGCACCTGTTGGCGCTTGAACGCGGTTTTTGCCGTGAATGATCCGCGGCGTCTCGGCCCGGGGAGCAGTCTCGGATCGGACGCGTTGGTCGGGGCAGGTGCTCGGTCGCGACGCGTATCCCGGACCTCGGCAGCCGCGACGCAATCAGGCGGAACGCCGTAGTCGTAGGTGTCGTGCAGATGCTGGTGCCATACATCGCACGGGTTACGGACCGCACGAGAAAGCGGAAGGCATGCGAGCCCCAGATGCGAGGCCGCCCTGCGGATATCGTTTGCGGCCGGGTCCAGAGCTATACAGACGTCTACGCCGCGCCCCACCAACCCGAGCGCCAGGTCGCAGACGTGGCGCCAGACGCCGCCCGGCTGACGCGCCGTCAGTGCAAGGGTCACCCTCAACGTGCCGCGCCGGCCTCCGTGGTGACGTTCATTCGAGACGTGTCCCGGCGGGCAAGGGCGATGCCCCGCAGGGCCGGGCCCTGCGACGCGGCGATGCCGACCAGCACCGCCATGAACGCGGCGACCGCGGTGTACCGCACCGTGTAGTCGGTGATCCACACGACCAGGACGCAGACGACGCCTCCCGCGACGCCCGCGAATGATGCGCCGGCGAGCCGGAGGCCCGCGCCGACCCCACGGAGCGTTCCGAGCACGACGAGCAGCAGCGCCGTCGCGCCGAGTGCTCCGCCTTCCGCCAGCAGCTGGAGGTACGTCGAGTGGGCGTGGGCGCCGGGCCCGCTCGGCGCCCCCTGGCGCGCGAGGGCCGGGCCGATCTCACCGATGCCGACACCGGCGACCGGGCTCCCCTCCGCCGCACCCGTCGCGCCCTGCCACAGCTCGAGCCGCTCGCGGTCGCCGTCCGAGGTCTTCGTCGTCGCCGCCGTCGGGTTGGCGATCGACTCGAACCGGGTCGCGAGCTCCGGCCCTGCCGTCACCGCGGCGATCAGCGATCACGGCGGCCAGCATGAGGCTCACGGTGCCCGCCGCCCGGCCGCGGGTGCCGCGCGGCAGCAGCGCCAGCATCACGATCACGCCGACGATCGCCCCGATCCAGCTCATGCGGGAGAACGTGATCGTCAACCCCATCGTGATGACGGCCGCGCCCGGTGAGGGCCACGAAACGGTGATCGTTCCGCTTCGCCGTGACCCCGAGGGCGATGGCGACCGGCAGCGCGAGGGCGAGCACGTTGCCGAGGGAGATCGGGTCGAAGAGCGCTGCCGAGGGCCGGTTGAGATCCTCGAAGCCGAAGAAGTAGTTGCGGCCGAACACGGCGCTGGCGCTCTCGCGGTACGGGTTGAACTGGTTGCCGGTCTGGAACTCCCAGAGGGCGATGACGGCCTGGGTCGCCGCGGAGGCGACGAGCGCACCGAGCACGAAGCGGAGCCCGCCGGGTCCCTGGCGCGCGACCCGGGCCACGGTGTACGCCAACGCCGACGCGACCAGGATCAGCGTCAGGTACGGGCCCCAGTCGCCTGAGGCGAGCGGGACGATCAAGAGGGCCCCCGCCAGGACGGCCGCGGCACCCACCGGGGAGATGCTCGAGCCGACGCGGCCCGTCGCAACCGCCAGTCCGACCGAGGCGATGAGCAGCGGGGTGATCACCGAGACCTCCTGGCCCGCGAAGGTCGCCACGAGGCTCGAGAACGGCGCCGCGACGATCGACGCGCCGACGAAGACCCTCAGGGGATCGTCGGCCACGCAGGCGGCGAGCACGACGAGCGGGCCGACGACCGTCGCCGCGTACTTGATGCGGTCGGGATCCGCGAAGAGGAAAGGCGCCGTGAGGCCCGCCGCGCCGAGGATGGCGAGGAGGCCGGCCGCGAACGCGATCGTCAGCCGTAGACGCTCGATGGCCCGCACGCTCGATGTCCCGGCGACGATCGCCGAGCTCATGACGCCCGGCGCCCCCGGCGGGTACCGACCACGACGGCGAGCTGGGCGGTCACGAGCGCGGCGATGATGACGGCGACGACGGTGTAGAGCAGCGGCTTCGGCTGCACCTGGCCCCCGGCCCCCGCGCCCGACCACACCGAGACGCTCGGCTGGACCACCGCGGCCACCTGGGCGACGTTGCTCGCCACGTTGTCGCGCTGCGACTCCAACAGGCTGAGGTTGGACTGACGCGAGGCGAGGATCGTCGCCGCCGATGCGCCGGCCGTGCCACCCTCGGCGACCTGCTGGGTGAGGAGATCGACCTCCTCGCGCGCGGCGGCGATGCGACGGTCGAGCGGCGCGAGCTGCGCCTCGACGCGTTCCGTATAGGCCTGCGCCTGTGCGCGGTTGGCGCGCTGCAGCTCGACGACCAGATTGACGGCCACCGCGTCGGCCCGCACGCCCGCCTCCTGGGCGTCCGGAGCGCGCACGCTCACCGCGATGAGATTCTGCTCCCCGACCGTGCCGCCCGACGTGACGCTGTCGAGGGTGCCGGGCGCCAGACTCAGGTCCTCCTCGCTGGCGCGCAATACCGGCCCGGACGTCACCAGCTGGGCGTACTGGCTGGCGAGGTCGTTGGAGGCCAGCACGGCCTCCTGCGACGTCGAGCCCGCCTGGGCGGCCACACGCACCGTCGCGGTCAACTCGTAGGTGGCCGGCAGCACCGTGCAGAGCGCCAGGGTCGCGGCGCCCGCGAGGGATGCGACCAGCAGGATGACGCCCTTGGCCCGCCACACCAGCGCGGTGCGATCGGGCGGAATCGGGTCGCCGGGGGGGGCCGGGACGTCCGGTCGCGACTCGGGCGACTCGGGCGGCCGGGATGCTCGGTGCGCGGCGGCTCGAGCCGCTCGCGGTCGTCCGTCTCGATCGCACGCGTCATCAGATCGTCCCCGACGGGTTCATGGCGCCGCCCTGTGCCGAACATGGTCCTCCCCATCTGCAGCAGCGCGACCGCGCCCAGAAGGCTTCGTCCCGTCGCGATGATTCCCTGGGATGTTCTCCGTCCGGCCGTCTCTGGATCCCCTGACTCGCCGAGCGCCGGTTCACAGGGCTCCGTGGCGCCGCACGACCGCTCGCACGGTGCGCGCCAGGATCCTCATGTCCGCCGCAAGCGACCAGTGTCGCACATAGGTGTAGTCGAGCTGCATGCGCTCGCTCCAGAGCACGTCGCTGCGTCCGAGCACCTGCCACAGGCCGGTGATCCCGGGCCGCGCGTCCTGCCGCCTGCGCTGCCACGGTTCGAGGCCGCGGTTCTCGTACGGGGAGAGCGGCCGCGGACCGACGAGGCTCATCTCGCCCCGGAGCACGTTCCACAACTGCGGCAGCTCGTCGAGGCTGGTGCGCCGGAGCCACCCCCCCAGCGGGGTGACGCGATCGAGGGAGTTCCTCTTCAGGTTGTCGAGCAGATACGCGGCGACGGGGTCATCGCGGAGCGGCTCGAGCGCACCGGCCTCGTCGTGACCGTCTGGACGATTCCGCATCGTCCGGAACTTGACGATTCGGAAGTGGGCCCCCCCGCGGCCCACCCGCGGCTGGCGGAACAGCACGGGCCGGCCGTCCGACACGGCGATGGCGACCGCGATGGCGAGCATCACCGGTGCCGCGGGCACCAGCAGCACGCCCGCGACCACCAGGTCGAACGCCCTCTTGGTCGCCCGCTCAGCGCGCCGCGCCCCGATCGGCTTGATGCGCACGAGGGGCAATCCCCCGATGGCGCTCACCGAGGGCGCGTTGCCCACGAGGTCGAACAGCCGCGGGACGACGTCGATCTGCACGCCGAGCCCGTCGCAGCGGCGGACGTGATCGAGCACCTCGGCGTCGGGTGCGTGGCCGAAGGCCACGATGACGCGGTCGATGGCGAGCTCCGCGCTCGCCTGCCACAGGCCGGCGAGGCCCCCGATGACCGGGGGGTCGCCGGGGCCGAGGTCGAGGGGCTCGTCGTCGATGAACCCGACGACCGTGAGGTTGTGCTCCGGGTGGCGGCGGGTGAGCTCGAGCACAGCCCGCGCGGTGGGTCCGGTGCCGACGATCAAGGTCCGTTCGGGGCGCGTGCGGCGCTTGCGATCGGCCACGATGCGGCCGGCCAGCCAGAGGACCGCGAGCAGGAGCGTCGACGCCGCGATGCGGCCCGGGTCGAAGGTGACTCCGAGCGCGCCGGCGACCATCCACGCGAGACCGGAGCACGCGAGAGCCAGGAGCAGCATGCGGCCGAGCAGCACCACGCTGCCCCCGAAGACGTGGGCCCTCGGCTCGTAGCCGACGAGACGTGCGGCGCTCAGCGGGATGAGGGCCGCCGCGGCGGACGCCGCCAACAGAACGCGCCAGCCCCCACCACCCGCCGTGTCGCCTCCCGAGGCGATGCCGAACACCACGATGGTGGCAAGCACATCCCACATCATCAGCAGTCCGCCGATACCGCCCCCGCGCGGGCCCTGGGACACCCCGCCGGCCACGGGACGGCGACGGTCGCCCGAGGCTACGACGGCCCGGCGCCGACTGAGGGTGCGCGCGGACGCGACGCCGTCGTCGATCGGCTGCCTGCGCGGCGCGCCGAATTTGTGGTGCTCGTCGAATGTCACGTCTGCCCGTACCTCTCAACGAGAGTGAGCCGACGGGTCGGGAGCCCGAAGGGTCTGATGTCTACGTGCGATGGGGTGGAAATGCTTGCGCAGTCTGCGCAATTCGGGCGCCCGCGCCCACCCCCTAGACGGGCAGGGCATACCCCCCCATGGTGCAGGTCGCCTGTTCTGGCCACCCGAACGCTTACATTGTGCGCACAATCCGGATTTCCTTCGGCGGATCTGGCGGATGAGAGGGACAGCGACTCCACGCCAGGACGGGGCGTCACGGATGCGCCGGGGTCTGCGGGATTATGGACTCGGATGAACTCATGGAAGGATCCGGCCGTGAGGACGCGGACCGAGGAGGGCGAGGCGACCCGCGACGTCCGCGCCCCGACCGCCCCCTGGATCGAGAACCGGGCCGGCGGGCGGCGGGCCTGCGTCACGCGCCCGCGAGCTGTGGTCGTCACCGCGAGTTGGCAATGGTCCTCGCGCCGCGCGAATTCACGGCGCGATATCGCCAGACGGTCTTCGGCGTCGCATGGGCCATCATCCAGCCCTGGCCGCCGCCAGTCCTCTTCACCGGCGTCTTCGGACGGCTGGCCGACCTGCCGAGCGATGGGCTCCCGTACGCCGTGTTCGTCTTCGTCGGGCCTGCTGGCCTGGACGTACTTCACCGCGAGCGTCTCGGAGGCCTCGCAGGTTCTGGTTGACAACACCGAGCTCGTCACGAAGATCTTCTTCCCGCGCCTGCTCGCGCCCTTCTCCGCCCTGCTACCGCCACTCGTCGATCTCGGCGTCTCGCTGGTCATCCTGGGCGGCGATCATGACGGCCTACGGCGTCGCCCCGGGCCTGGCGCTCGTGATGGCTGCCAGTCTGGCTGATCATCGCTCATCGTCACGGTCGCTGGCGGCCGGCGTCTGGCTCTCCGCCTTAACGTCAGGTATCGCGACGTCCGCCACGCCCTGCCGTACCTGCTGCAGCTGTGGTTCTTCGCAACCCCGGTGGTATTTCCGAGCTCGCTCGCCGAGGACGGTTGGGCGTACGTGCTGGCCCTCAATCCCGTCAGCGGCGTAGTCGACGGACTTAGCTGGTCGCTCATCGGCGGGCCGGCGCCCGGCGTCGAGCTGGTTGTATCGCTCATGGCCCTCGCGCTGCTGCCGGGGGCGCCTGGTACTTCAGCCGGTCCGAGCGCTATTTCGCGGACGTCATCTGAGTGCCCCGCCCGATCGTCGAGACGCGCGGCTCGGAAAGCTCTACCAGGTCGGCGGCGCGTCACCCGGCGGACTGCGAGAGGCCATAGCCGAGGGGATCAGACGCCGCGGCCGTAGGCCCCGACCGCGACTTCTGGGCTCTGCGAGACGTCGATCTCACGGTGCGGGAGGGCGAATCGGTCGGTGTCGTCGGCCGAAATGGCGCGGGCAAGAGCACCCTCCTGAGGCTGCTCTCGAGGATCACGCAGCCGACCGAGGGCTTCTGCCGTACCCGTGGACGGGTCGGAACCCTGCTCGAGGTGGGCACCGGCTTCCACCCCGAGCTCACGGGCCGGGAGAACGTGCTCCTGAACGGAGTGATCCTCGGCATGTCGCGCCGCGAGGTCCGCGGCAGGTTCGACGAGATCGTCGAGTTCGCCGGGGTGGAGGCATTTCTCGACACACCGCTCAAGCGCTACTCATCGGGTATGCAGCTGCGCCTGGCGTTCGCAGTCGCCGCCCATCTCGACCCCGGCATACTGATCGTCGACGAGGTCCTCGCCGTCGGGGATGCCGAGTTCCAGCGCCGGTGTCTCGGCCGCATGACCGAACTCGCCGGCGAGGGCCGCACGGTCATCTTCGTGAGTCACGATCTCGGCTCGGTGACGCGGCTCTGCGAGCGCGCGGTCTGGTTGGATGCGGGCCGCGTGCGCGACGAGGGGCCGGCCGGCCGCATCGTCGCCGCCTATACGGCGGATCTGCCCCGGTCGTACGAGGCATACGCGACCCCGGACACCGACGATGCTCACTGGGAGGTGCGCATGCGCGGCGTGGCGGTGCTCGGGGCGGACGATCAGCCGACCGGCGGGATCCGGCGCGACGAGCCGCTCGTGGTGCGGATCGACTTCGAGTCCGCGCGGGCGCGGCCCGATCTCGACATCTCTCTCTGGGTGAAGAACGCGCGGGGGGTCCAGGTGCTCCACGATTCCTGGACCGACCGGCGCGCGGCCGACGCCGGAGAGTTGACCGCGGGCGTGAACACGGCGCGGATCGTGGTGCCGGCGATCCTCGCGGCGGGGACCTATTCGCTCGGCGCCTGGATCGGCACGCGGCTCGAGGATTTCGTCAACCGGGAGTACCTCACGTTCCGCGTGCTGCCGATGCCCGACGACACCGCGACGATCACCGATCGCGAGCGGACGGTCCATCCCGTCGCCCGATGGAGCGTCGGCGGGGGGGCGCGATGACATCGCCGGGGACCTCGACGCGTGCAGCGCCTCCCGAGGTGAGCGTCGTCATCCCGACCCACAATCGTCGCGACCTGCTGGAGACCACCGTCGGCAGCGCCCTCGCACAGAGAGACGTCGAGTTCGAGGTCATCGTCGTCGACGACGGTTCGACGGACGCCACGCCGCGGTGGCTCGCCCAGATCCGGGACAGCCGCCTGCGGTTCGTGCGTCGCGAGAGCCCGGGCGGAGCGGCCCGCGCCCGCAACATGGGCATCGAGCACGCCCGCGCGCCCTGGATCGCGTTCCTCGACGACGACGACCTGTGGGCGCCGGAGAAGCTGCGACGTCAACTCACGACGGGCGCCGAGGCGGACTTCGTCTACACGGGCGCGGTCGAGATCTTCGGTGACCGAGTCCAGTTCACACCGCCACCCCCGAGGCCCTCGGAGATCGCGGCGCTCATGCGGGAGTACACCGCGGTGCCGGGCGGGCCGTCGAGCGTGATGGTGCGGGCGTCGGCACTTCGCCGCTCTGGCCCCTTCGACGCCGGCTACACGGTGATGGCGGATCGCGACATGTGGCTGCGCCTGCTCCGGACGGCACGGCCTGCGGTGTGCGAGGAGGTCCTGGTCGGTCTTCGCCGGCATCCCGGCTCGCTGACCACGGCGAGCGTCCGCGCCAGTCTGGCCGACCGCCGTAGGCTCATCGCCACGCACGGTCCCGGCGAGGATTTCGGCGGGCACGACTATTTCCGGTGGCTCGCCTCGGAGCACAAACAGGCCGGCCACAGAGTCCGCTCGGCGGCGCTCAGCCTGTACACCGCTGCGAGCGGCCGTGCCGTGACGGACGTGCGGGAGGCCGTCGGCACTCTGGCAGGTCGCCGGGGCGTCGCGCTCACGCGGCGGGTGCTGGGCCGTGAGGCGCCCGCCGACGAGATGCCGCCGGTCGTGCGGCCCGAGGAGGTGCCGGCGTGGATCGCTCCGGCCTTCCGCCCCGACAGCGGCCGATCGCAGCGCGCCGGGAGGCGCGCGTGCTGAGGGACGCGCTGCGCAGCCGCCTGCCGCATCGGTTCGCCCTCGGCGCCGCCCGCGCCCGCCGACGCCTGTCGCGGCGGAGGGTGAGGATGGGCGACCTGGGCCGCCTCGAGCCGGTGTCGCGCGAGTTCGGCTACGAGCGCGGGCTGCCCGTCGACCGCCACTACGTCGAGAGCTTCCTCGAGCGCAACGCCGCCGACATCGGGGGCCGCGTGCTGGAGATCGGCGACCCGGGCTATACGCGCCGTTTCGGCGGCGGGCGCGTTACGCGATCCGACGTGCTCCATGCGGTGCCCGGTAATCCGCAGGCCACGATCGTCGGCGACCTGACCGACGGAACAGGCCTCGAGTCCGACGCCTACGACTGCATCATCCTCACGCAGACCCTTCTCGTAATCTGGGATGTGGCGGCCGCGGTCCGCACCGTCCATCGTGTCCTGCGCCCGGGAGGCGTGGTCTTGGCCACCGTCCCCGGCGGGTGTCACCGGGTCATCTCGGAGGACCTCCATCAGTGGGGAGACTTCTGGAGATTCACCTCCCTCGCCGCGAACCGCCTGTTCGGCGAGGTCTTCGGTGACGACGCGACCACCGTCGAGGCCCACGGCAACGTCGTGAGCGCCATCGCCTTCCTTACCGGCCTGTCGATCAACGACCTGAGCGCGCGTCAACTGGAGCACCGCGATCCCGACTACGAGGTCACGATCACGGTGCGTGCCGTCAAGAACTCCTCCGCCTCGCCGTGATCGTCTACCTCGTCCTCGCCCACCACCGGCTGGGGCAGCTCGGACGCCTGATCCGTCGTCTGGCCGGCCCGGACACCGCGTTCGCCGTGCACATCGACGCGCGCACCGATCTTCGGACCGAGGTGGCCCACCTCGAGCTCCTGACGCGGGTGCCGCGCCTGTCACTGCTGCCGCGCCACCGCACCCCATGGGGCGGTATCGGCCTGGTGCGCGCGACGTTGGCCGGGCTGGCTCACACGATCCAGGCCCACCCCGGTGCCACTCACATCTGCGTGCTCTCCGGTCAGGACTACCCGATCAAGCCGCCGGCCGAGATCCGCGACTTCTTCAGGTCTCACGTCGGCGACTCGTTCATCGAGCACCACTCCCTCCCCCGGCCGGGCTGGGAGGACGGGGGCCTCTGGCGGATCGCGGATCATCACCTCCATGTGTCCGGTCGGCGCATGCGGCTGCCCCTGTCGCGGCTCGGCCTGCCCCGGCGCGTGCCCTGCCACATGACGCCCTACCAGGGCGGTCAATTCTGGACCATGTCGCGCGAATGTGCGGTCCAGGTCTGCAGCATCGTCGACGAGAACCCCTCCCTCCTTCGCTTCTTCCGTCACACCGCGTTTCCGGACGAGTCGTTCTTCCAGACGGTCGCCATGGCGTCCCCGGCAGGCAGCCGGATCGTGAACGACGACATGCGCTTCGAACGGTGGGAGGACGATGCGCCACACCCGGCCGTCCTGACGGTGCGGGACCTCCCCGACCTCGCGGCTTCCGACCGACTGTTCGCCAAGAAGTTCGACGTGGAGGTCGATTCGGACGTGTTGGACGAGATCGATGCATCGCTGTGAGCGGGCCGGCCCGGCCGTGAGTGACGTCGCGGCTGTGACCGTGCTCATCCCCACGATCGGCCGTCCCGCCCTGCTCCGGGCCTGCCTCGCCTCTCTGGCTGCCTGCGACCCGCGGCCCGCCGAGGTGCTCGTGCTGGACCAGAGCGGGCGGCCCGACACCGGCGAGGTCGTCGCCGCGGTCGGCCTCGAGGGCGCCCGGACCGTGACGTGTGCGGTCCGCGGCATCCCGCAGGCGGTGAACGTCGGCCTGCGGCAGGCAGCTCATCGCGTCGTCTTCGTGACGAACGACGACTGCACGGTGGAGCCTGAATGGATCCGCGTCGGCGCACGTCTGCTGAGTGAGTCACCCGACGTGTTGGCCACCGGTCGGGTACTGCCGGGCGGTGACGCCCGCGGGGTGCCGTCGCTGATCACGAACGAGACGCCGGAGGACCTGACGGGGCGCCGCGTATGCGACCGGCTCTACGGTGCCAACATGGTCGTCTCGCGGGACGCCGCTCTCGCCATCGGCGGCTTCGACGCTTTGTACACGGAAGCCGCATCGGACAACGACTTCGGTTACCGGTGGCTGCGCGACGATCGACCGATGCGGTATGAGCCGGGGCTCGTGATCACCCATCACGACTGGCGTTCACCCGACCAGCTGCGGGAGCAGTACGTGCGCTACGCCCGCGGACGCGGAGTCTTCTACGGCAAATTCCTGCGCCAGGGCGACCTCGGCGTTCTGCGCTTCCTCGCGGACGACATCGTCTCCGCGCTCCGAGGGCTTCGCGACCGCCGGCGCCTCGGCGATGGAGAGTGGCCGGACGAGCGCACCGTCGTCATCCCCGGGATCGCGCGCGGGTTCCCGTCCGGATGGCGCGGAGCCAAAGCGCGGACGCGGTCACGTATCCCCGGGCGCCGATGAACGACGCCCTTCCCGTCACCGTGGTGATCCCGACGCTCGGGCGACCCTCTCAGCTGGAGGTCTGCCTGACCTCTCTCGCGGAATGCGCGCCACCCGCATCCGAGGTGCTCGTGGTGGACGACGGACCGGGTGACGAGACCGAGCGCGTGATCGCGAGGTCGGGTGTCGTGGGCGCGCGCCGGGTGCCGGGCGAGGGCCGGGGGATCGCCGCGGCCTTCAACCTCGGGATCCGCGAGGCCGCGCACGAACGGATCCTCGTGACCAACGACGACTGCACGGTGCGCGCCGATTGGGTCCGGACCGCCGCAACGCTGCTCGACGCCAACCCGCGGGCTCTCGTCACCGGTCCGGTGCTCGCGGCCGGCAACCCCCTGCGCGGTGCCGTCCCACATCGACGACATGACCCGTCACGAGTGGGTCAACGCGCTCGCGTGCGACCGTCTCTACACCAACAACATGGCCGTGCGGCGGGCCGAGATCATGCGTGTCGGCGGATTCGACGAACGGTTCACGACCGTCGCCGAGGACAACGACCTCTGCTACCGCTGGCTGGCCCTAGGGCGACGGATCCTCTACGAACCGGGGATCGTGGTCTGGCACCTCGACTGGCGCACGCCCGCTCAGATGCGCGACCAGTACCGGCGGTACGCCCGCTGGCAAGCGCGCGTTCTACGCCAAGCACCTTCGCCGGGGTGACCTACGCGTGCTGCGCTTCCTCGGGCGAGACCTGGGGTGGGCGACGGCCGGCGTCGTGAAGACCGGCTGGCCGGACCCGGAGTGGCTGGCCCGATCCCCGTCTGGCAGTTCCGGCCGGCATGTGCGGCGGGGCTCCCGGCGGGATGGCGCACGTTCCGCGATGCCTCAGCCGGCGCCGGGGCTATCGCGAGGCGAGCGAGCGCATCCGCGAGGACCGCCGCCGACCCCGTCCGATTCGATGGGACTACCTGCACCTGCGGGCCTTGCGCGTCGATCTGGAGGCCGCGATACGCGGGCTCCGACGGCCGGTGGCCGACGTCCTCGACGTCTTCTGCGGGACCCGGCCGTACGACGAGCTGCTGCCACCCGGCGCGGTGGTCACCGGCATGGACATCGACGACCGGCACGGCGTGACGGACGTGGTGACGGACGAGTTCCTCCCGTTCCCCGACGAATCGTTCGATCTCGTCCTGTGCGCTCGAGGCCTTTCACTACGTCGAGGATCCGGACCGTGGCGTGGACGAATCTGCGCCGCGTGCTGCGCCCGGGCGGGGCCGCCATCGTCAGCGTCCCGCTGGTCTGGGAGTACGACCCGACCATCCTCGAGCACCGCTACACCGGTCCCGAGCTCACCCGACTGTTCGCCGACTGGGAGGACGTCCGGGTCGTGGCCAACGGAGAGCGTGCGATTGCCTGGGCGACGCTGACCGGACGCATGCTCGAACCTGGTCGAGGAACGGGTCGTCGCCAGGCGCCCCGCACTGAGGGCCGGCTTCGCGGGTCTCTACCTCGGCCTCAACGGCGATCGGCGCCCTCGCCGACCGGGCCGAGAGGCGAATCGCCGCGCGGCACGACGACGCTGCCGATGAACCTGCTGCTGACCGCCCGGCGACCGTGACCGGGCAGGCGCCCGAGGTCACGGTGGTCATCCCGACGCGCGATCGGTGGGAGCTGCTCGGGCAGCACGCTGGAGTCGGCCCTCGCGCAGCGGGGACGTCGACCTCGAGGTCGTCGTGGTGGACGACGGGTCGGACGGCGGACACGGCCGCGAAGATCGCGGCGTCGCCGACCCCCGGGTACGAGTTCGTCCGCCACGAGGTCTCGGCGCGGCGTCGCGGCCGCGCGGAACGCCGGTATCGCCGAGGCGCGCGGCGACTGGCTCGCCTTCCTCGACGACGACGACCTCTGGGCGCCGAGCAAGCTCGCGACCCAGCTCGCCCGCGGACGAGCGGCGGATGCCGCGCTCGTCTACTCCGCCGCGATCACGGTCGAGACCGACGGCAGCGTCCTGCACGTGCTCGACCCACCGCCTGCGCGACGGGCTGCGTCGAGGCGCTGCTGCCGGGCAACGTCATCCCGGCCGGAGCCTCCAACGTCATCGCGCCCACCGACCTGGTCCGGCGGCTCGGCGGCTTCGACACCACTCTCGACCACTTCGCCGACTGGGATCTCTGGATCCGCCTCGCGAACTGCGGGCCCGCCGCGATCTGCGAGGAGGTCCTCGTCGCATACCGCCTGCATCCGGGCAGCATGCTCGTGCGCAACTGGCGCCCCGTGGCGGACGAGTTCGCGCGGGTGGCCGCCAAGCACGGCGACCCGGCCGACGCCCGGCTCTCGGCGGTGCGCCAGGCGGGTCTCGCGGCATGGCAGGCCTGGGGGCACCGCCGCGCGGGACGACGCCTGCGCGCGGCCGGCGTCTACCTGGCGAGTGGCGTGCGGTACCGCTCGAGAGGGAACCTCGCGCGAGCGGCGGGCACGTTGCTCGGCGAGAGGGCCCTGATCGCCGCGGGGCGGTACCGACGGGGAGGAACGGCGACGGGTCCGCCCCCGACGCCGAGGTGGGTCAGCCAGTCGCTGTAGCGCGCGGCCGGAGGACGGTCGCCGCGACGCGCAGGGCGAGGTGCCCGGCCGAGACGAATGACGGCTCGACGCGGCCGAGCAGGAGCGGATCGGACTCGGGGGTGACGGCGCCCGGCGCCGTGGTGAAGCCGCTCGCGAACCCCGCCGAGGCCGCGGCCTCCGCCTCGCGCGGGCCCGCCTTGCCGTGCGGGTAGGCGATCGCCCGCAGGGGGTGGCCGCTCGCCGACTCGAGCTCCGCCCGGCCCGTCACGAGCGCATCGCGCAGCCGGTCGTCGTCGAGAGTCGGGAGCGCGTCGTGGTCACGGGTGTGGAAGCCGATGCGCATGCCCTCCGCGGCGAGGGCCGCGACGTCGACCGCCCTCAGGCCCGCCCCGACGGGCGCCGGGATCAGGTCCGCGAGAGCGCGTGCGGCGGCGGCCCGCGACTCGGGCGGCTGCGACTCGATGCGTGCCGCGATGCGGTGGATGCCGTCGCCGTCCGGGACGACCTCGACGCCGATGCCGGCGAGGGCATCGGCACGGCGATCGTCGGCCGCGGCCTGGAGGCGCTCCCACCAGAAGGAGTGCGGACCCCCGAGGGAGGCCCCGCAGAGGAAGAAGGTGGCGCTCAGACCGTGATCGCGCAGCAGGGGCAGCGCGAAGGTCGCGTGCGAGAGCAGATCGTCGTCGAAGGTGATCGCCACCGGGAACCGCTCGCCCCGCCTCCGGCGGCGCACCGCCGGCAGCAGGTCGTCGGCGCCGACGACGCGGTACGTCGCGGCGACGTGCCGGAGTTGCGCCTCGACCAGCTGCGCGGAATGGGCGGGCACGAGCTCTCGCGCGGGGTCGCCCGAGCGGGGGGCGAACCGGTGGTAGACGAGGGCGACACCCGCCCGCCGGCCCGAGAGGCGGGCCAGCGCCATCGCGATGCGGGCGACGGGCACCCCCGCCCGGCGTGCGAGCCGGTCGGCCGGTCGTCGCAGCCGCCCACGACGGGGCGCGTGCTTGACGCGCAGCCGCAGGTAGCTCAGGACCATGGCGACGTTGCCGACCGACATCCCCTGGCCGCTCAGGCGGCGCCGATACGTGTGCGTCACCCGCGCCGCCGGGTGGTAGATCACGCGCCGGCCCGCGGCCCGGACGCGCAGCGCCCAGTCGGCGTCGTCGAAGCCGTAGCCGCGCAGCGTCACGTCGCCGTCGAAGCCGCCGACCTCCGCCGCGAGCGCCCGCGGGAAGACCATGGCCGCGCCGAGCAGGTACTCGACCTCCATCGTGCGGTCGTGCGGCTCGTCCATCATCAGGTGACGGCGGCGGGCCGGAAGGCTCGCCATGCCCGGAAGCCGTGTCGCCCGGTTGGCCACGAGGGCCGCGGGCGACGGGATACGGCGCGCGGAACGCTGCAGGCGCCCGTCGGGGAACTCGAGGCGGGGTCCGACCAGTCCCGCATCGGGGCGCTCGTCGAGCAGCCGGCAGAGCCGCGCGAGCGCGCCCTCGTGCACGACCACGTCCGAGTCGAGCATCGCGACGTAGCGGCCCCGGGCGTGCGCGATCCCCTGGTTGCGGCCGACGGCCACGCCGAGATTGCGGGCGTTGCGGACGATCCGGGCGTCGGGGAAGCCCTGCTCGACCATCGCCACCGAGCCGTCGCCGGACGCGTTGTCGACGACGATCACCTCCTGGCCGCCCACGACCGGATGCCGCGCCACCGACGCGAGGCACGCCGCGAGCGCCTCGCGCTCGCCGGCCGTGACCAGCACCACGACGCTCAGCCGCGGGACGTCGGCAACGGTCATCGGCGATCACCGGTCGTCGCGACCGCCTGTCTGAGCAGGTTCCAGATGCGCTCGTAGCGGGCGTCCCAGGTGTTCTGCGCGGCGACCGCGCGGCGTCCGGCGCGCGGCGGCGCCTCCAGCGCGCGCTCGACCGCCGCCACGAACTCGTCGGCGCCGGCGCCGACCTCGACCAGATCGCCGAACTCGTCGAGGTCGGGCAGCGGGGTCGAGGCGATCGGCAGATCGGCGGCCAGGTACTGGTGGAGCTTCGCCGGATACGTGTAGCGGGTCATCGCGATGTCGGCGTAGGGCATGAGGCCGGCGGCGAAGCCCGCCAGCACCCCCGGCACGGCCTCGGGGCCCACCTGGGGTCGCATGACGACGTTCGGCAGGCTCGTGAGGGCACCGAGACGCGGCATCGCCCAGGGGCCCGACCATCGCGATCGTCCATTCGGGGCGGCGGCGCGCCAGCGCCTCGAGCAGGGACGCGTCCACACGGTGGTCGATGCTGCCGAGGAACCCGACGACCGGTGCGGGCAGCGTGCGGAGCCAGTCGGGCGCGTCGGCCTCGGCCGCGTCCCACAGGTTGACGCCGCTCGGAACCCGGTGGATGTTCGGATGCCGTCCCTCTCGCTCGCGCAGCAGCTCGATGCCGTCGACGATCACGAGGTCGGCCCGCGCCATGACCTCGCCCTCGAGGGCGGCCGTGCCCGCGCCGGCGCCGGGCCGGTGGCGGTGCGACTGCGTGCAGTGGTAGACGACGGGCCCACCGGACCAACCCCTCGCGAGATCGAGCGCGAGCGGGGTGGGCGTGTAGATCCAGAGCACGCGCGGACGCGAGCCCGTCCCGCCGGGCCACCGGCGCAGAGCCCGTCGCAGGAGGGCGAGGTTGACGCGCCGCTCGATGCGCGACCGGGCCCCCGGGATGACGACCGGGCTGACGAGCGAGACACCGGGTGCGGGGGGCGACTGGGCGGTGCGCCGGACACTGCTCCCGATACGTCGCGCGACCCTGGTCAGATCGTGGCGACCCGGGCGCCGCCGCCCGAGCGTCTCGACGTACGTGACGCGGTGACCCCGTCCGCCGAGCCGGGTGGCGATCTCCTGCGGACCGTGCCAGGGCGCGCGCCAGTCGCACGCGGACAGGTAGAGCACGTCGAGCAGGGGCTCGTCGCCCGCGTCAGCCCGCATGCGCCGCGTACCGGGCCTCGACACCGTCGATCATCCCCTCGAACGTGAACTGCGCGGCGAAGCGATCGCGCGCCTCGCTCGCCATGCCCGCCCGGGTGGCGGGCTCGGCCGCCAGACGCGCGAGGCAGCTCGCGAGCGCGCCGACCGCCCCCGGGGCGACGAGGAAGCCCCCGTGCCCCTCGCGCACCTGCTCGGAGAGGCCCCCGACACCGTAGGCGACCACCGGCAGCCCCGCCGCCATGGCCTCGAGCACCGCGAGGGAGAGCCCCTCCCAACCGGAGGTCTGCACGAACACGTCGCCCGCGCCGAGCAGGTCATCGGGCGTCGCCGCGGCACCGGCGACCATCCCCCCCGCCGCGACCAGTCGCCGGCCCGCCTCGCTCTCGGCGAGCCCGTGGCCGAGCGCCACGACGCGGACGCGATCGCCGATCCGCCGCGCGAGCTCGGCGAGGTCGCCGGGGCGCTTCTGGGGAGCGTCGCGGCCGATCCACACCGCGACCACCTCGTCCGGATCGAGCCCCAGCCGGCCACGCGCGACCGGGCGCGGGGTGGGCATGGTCGGCCGCAGGCCCGTGCGCACGGCGTGCACGCCGCCCGGCGCGCCGATGCCGCGCGCCTCGCCGATCTCGCGCTCCTCATCCGACACCGTGACGATCGCGCGGTGGCAGAAGCGGCCGAGCCCGCGCTCGACCGTGGCGAAGGCGGAGCGGGCGACCGGCCCGATGTCACGTCGCGCGAACGCCCAGCCGTGAGGCGTGTAGATGCAGGGCACGCCCCGCGCTCGCGCGGCGAGGCCGCCCAGCATGCCGGCCTTGGTGGAGTGGGCGTGCACGACCGCCGGCCGCTGGGCCCGGATGAGCGCGGCGAGGGCGCGCACGGAGTGGGCGTCGCCGGGCGCCGGCCGATGCGACATCGCGACGGGGTGGACGCGGGCACCGACCGAGCGGATGGCGTCGTGCAGGGCGTCGTCCGGCGGGCACGCCACGAGCACGTCCCATCCCCGCTCGCGTAGGCCGCCGCAGAGCGCCAGGACGTAGGCCGGAACGCCTCCGATGACGGGCTCGAAGATCTGGAGGACGCGCCGGCGCCCATCCGCGGTGTTCGCCACGGCGTGAGGATATCGGGACCGTGACGGCGCACCGTGCAGGGCGGATGCCCGCGCCCGAAACGACGAGAGCCCCGCGGATGCGGGGCTCTCGTCGGATGGAGGATACCGGGATCGAACCGGTGACCTCTACGCTGCCAGCGTAGCGCTCTCCCAGCTGAGCTAATCCCCCGGGGAACGTGGGGAGTATACGGAGCCTCCCCTCCGCTCGCAAAACGCCCGGCGCCGCTCCGACCTACGAGGCGGCGGCCGCGTACTCCTGGCGGGGGGCCTCCCGCCAGAGGCGGTCGAGCCGGTAGAAGTCGCGCGACTCGGGCGTGAAGACGTGCACGACGCAGTCGAGCAGGTCGACCAGGATCCACTCGCCCTCACGCGCCCCCTCGATCGTGCGGGGGACGACGCCGTGGTCGTTCTTCATCCGCAGGCGCAGCTCGTCGGCGATCGCCTTGGTCTGACGGGGCGTCTGGCCGGTGCAGACCACGATGTAGTCCGTGTAGGACACCAGCCCGCGCATGTCCAGGATCACGATGTCCCTGGCGTTCTTGGACTCGGCCAGAGCGGCGGCGGCGAGGGTCAGCTCGAGCGGGTTCGCGATGGTTCCTTTCTGCGGATCGACTGACGGCGAGGGTACCAGACCCCCTCGGACGCGCCTCCGGCACCGGCGAGCGGGGCGCGCATCACGCGCGCAACCCGCCTCGGAACGCATGTGGATGTGACGGTCGTGTAGCACCGAAATCAACGACCGGAAGCCGTCTACCCCCCATCGGGAGGGGCCGAGACGCCGACCGGCCTCGCCGTTCGACCGGTTTCCTCCTCAACCTTCTCCGTGATTCTGTCGCCCTGAACCGGACGCCGATTCGACGAGAGGGGCCCCCCGCCCATGACGACGCCATATGGTCCGCCAGATCCTCCTCTCCCTCCGGTCACCCACGCCCCGCCGCGCAGCCGCGGGTTCGGCCGTCGCCGCGCCCGGCCCGAGCGGCGCTTCCACACGCTGCTCTCCTCGCAGGGCGCCGGCCTCGTCGACCCCCCCCGGCGCCCCGACGTGCCCCGTGTGAGCGTGATCGTGCCGACGCTCAACGAGGCCGAGAACCTGCCCGCACGTGCTGCCGCGGATCCCCGAGGACGTCTTCGAGGTGATCCTCGTCGACGGACGCTCGACCGACGGCACGGTCGAGGTGGCCCGTCGCCTGCTGCCCGACGTGCGGGTCGTGATGGAGCGCCGCCGCGGCAAGGGCAACGCGCTCCTCAGCGGTTTCCGGGCGAGCCGCGGCGACATCATCGTGATGCTCGACGCCGACGGCTCGGCCGACCCCGCGGAGATCCCGCGCTTCGTCGAGGCGCTGGTGGCCGGCGCCGACTTCGCCAAGGGCTCGCGGTACCTCGCAGGGCGGCGGCAGCGGCGACCTGACGCGCGCTGCGCCAGCCTCGGCAACAAGGCGCTCACCGGCATCGGTCAACCGCGCTCTACCGCACCCGCTACACCGACCTCTGCTACGGCTACAACGCCTTCTGGGCGCGACTGCCTGCCGCGCATCGACGTCGACGTGCGACGGCTTCGAGGTCGAGACGCATGCTCAACATCCGGGCCGCCGAGGCCGGGCTCGAGGTCGGCCGAGGTGCCGAGCTTCGAGGGCGTGCGCCTCTACGGGCGCAGCAACCTGAACGCCGTCCGCGACGGCCTGCGCGTGCTCGGTACCGTGCTGTCGGGCGAGCACGTGCTGCGCCCCCGGCGCCGTCGGCCCGCCCCGGTCGTCTCCCCTCCCCCGGGCGCCCTGTCGATCGACGATCCCCGCATCGCCGCCGACGAGGCCCTCAGCGCGGGGACCGCCCTCGACCCGAGAGAGCGGTGACGCGCCCCACGACGTATCCGGCGGTCGTCAGCGCGAGACCCGCGGCGACCGCCGCCGAGCGCGTGAGCCCAGGGGCGGTGCGGGTGCGCAGCGACTCGGCGACCCCCGTGCCGACCGCCCACGGCAGCGCGTGAGTCACGTAGGAGCGCTCGGCCGACAGCCCCTCGCGCGCGCCCCGCAGGCGCGAGAGCTGGGCCTTGGCGAGCCCCTCCGTGTAGCAGCGGTGACGGAAGTAGTCCCACGACAGCCGCGCCGCGGGGACGCGGTGGTCGACGACGGCGGCCGGCTCGTAGAGGATCACCGCGCCCGGGCGGCGGGCCGCGACGCGCACGCCGAGCTCGGTCTCCTCGTTGTGGCCCGTGCTCGTGCCGACGCGGCCGAAGTCGGTGTCGAAGCCGCCGACGTCGTCGAGCACCTCGCGCCGGAAGGCCATGTTGGCGCCGATAGGGTTGCGGACGCGCGCCACTTCCGTCGGCAATCCGCGATAGGAGCAGCCGATCACCCACCAGAACTCCTCCGGCAGCCAGGCCGGCGGCGGCTCGTCCCACGAGGGGAGCACGCGCCCGCCCACGCCCGCAACCGCCGGGTCGGCGAAGTGCGACGTGAGCGACGCGAGCCAGCCGGGCGCGGCGACGGCGTCGTCGTCGAGGAACGCCACGATGTCGCCCGTCGCGGTCGCGAGACCGGTGTTGCGCCCGCCCGAGAGGCCGCGTGGTCCGGCGTTGGCGACGACCGTGCAGCCGAGCCGCTCGGCCGCGCGCGCGCGGAGGTCGTCGTTGTGATCGATCACGACGATGACCTGGTGGGGCGCCGGGCTCTGACCGGCCACCGAGCGCACGGCGGCCACAAGGTCGTCCCAGCGCTCGTCGGAGTAGGCGCAGATCACGACGGAGGTCGTCACGGGCGGGCTCCGCGGTCGGTGGACACGGACCCGATGCTAGGGATCGCGACGGGCCGCGCCGCGACGGCCGCGCCGGAGGAGGAGAGCACGTGACGACCGATCGACGCCCCATGCTGGGCCTGGTGCCGGCCCGCGCGGGCAGCAAGGGGGTCGTCGGCAAGAACATGCGCCTGCTGGCGCGCCGGCCCCTCATCCAGCACACGCTCGAGGCCGCGCGCGCGGCCGGCGTGTTCGACCGCCTGGTGGTCTCGACGGACGGCACCGAGATCGAGAGCTGGTGCCGCCTGCACGGGTACGAGGTCGTGATGCGCCCGGCCGAGCTCGCCGACGACGCCGCCACGATCTCCCAGGTGACCCTCCACGTGGTCGAGCAGCTCGGGTGGACCGGCGGCGTCGCGGTGATGCTGCCGACGTCCCCGATGCGCGGGGCCGCCTCGATCCAGCGCGCCGTCGGCCGCTTCCACGACGAGGGGCTCGACTCGCTGGCGACCGTCGTGCGCGAGAAGCACCTGTTCTGGTTCGACGAGTCCGACGACCTGTCCGACCCCCGGCCGCTGCACACCGAGCGCCGCAACCGGCAGTTCGCCACCCATGGGGTGCTGCGCGAGGTCGGGGCGGTCGGCATCATCGACACCGAGGCGCTCGCGAGGAGCGGCGAGATGATCGGCGAGCGCCACGCGCTGATGGAGCTGTCGGAGGACGAGGCGATCGACATCGACACCCTCGACGACCTCTATGCCGCCCGGCGGGTCGCCGAGCGGGGTCGCATCGTGTTCCGCCTGCGGGCCAACCGCGAGGTGGGATCGGCCCACCTCTTCAACTGCCTCGTGCTCGCCGAGGAGCTCGCCGAGCACGACCTGCACTTCCTGCTGTGGAAGTGCGACCCGTTCGTGTCGGAGGCCCTCGATCGGCTCGGCTACGCGTGGTCGTCGGCCGGCGACCTGGTCGCCGACCTCACGCGCCTGAAGGTCGAGGACGGCCCGACCCTGCTCGTGAACGACCTGCTCGACACCGACGAGGCCGGCGTGCTGATGGCGAAGGCCCTCGGCTACATCGTGGTCAACGTCAACGACCTCGGGCCGGGCGCCAAGTACGCCGACCTCGTGATCAACCCGCTGTACCCGGGCAACCTCGAGGACGGCACGCGCGTGGTGAGCGGCGCGCCCTGGACCCAGGTGCGCCGGGAGTTCCACAACGTGCCGCCCAAGATCGTGCGGGAGGTGCCCGAGCGAGTGCTGCTGGTGTTCGGCGGCACCGACCCGGCGCACTTCTCGGAGCGGTTCGCGACCGCGCTGCACGCGGCCGATCTCGGCGTGCACCTGAAGGTGCTGCTGGGGCCGGGCGCCGCCGACCAGACGTTCCCCCCGGGCGTCGAGGCGGCACGGCGCACGCCGAGCATGGCCGCCGAGATGCTCGAGGCCGACATCGCCGTGACCGCCGCCGGGCGCACCGTCTACGAGGCGGCGATGACCGGCACGCCGGTGGTGACCGTGGCGGCGAACGCCCGCGAGGCGACGCACGCCCACCTCAACCCGACGACCGGCGTGGTGCACCTCGGCCTCGGCGCGTTCGTCGACGACGACCACCTCGTGTCGGTCGTGCGGCGCATGCTGGGCGACCACTCCCTGCGCCGCGAGCTGAGCAACCGCCTCCGCAGATCCGTCAACGCCCTCGGCGCCGAGCGCATCGCCAACCGTATCCACTGCCTGATCAGAGGTCTTTGATGAGCGAGAGAGTCGAAGTCACGGTCGCCGGAGCCGAGCCCATCCGGGCCGGCGCCTGCCGGGTCATCGCCGAGGCCGGCGTCAACCACAACAACAGCATCGACCGCGCGATCGAGCTCGCGCAGCGGGCCGCCGAGGCCGGCGCCTGGGGGGTCAAGTACCAGCTCTACAAGGCGGGCTCCATCGCCGTCCGCGAGTCGCCCAAGTTCTGGAGCGACGACATCGGCACCTCGACCCAGTACGAGGCCTACTCGCTCTCGGACGGCATCGACTACGGCGCCTACGGGGAGATCGCCGCGGCGTGCGCCGAGGCCGGCATCGTCTTCTTCGCGACGCCCTTCGACCACGACGCCCTCGAGGCCCTGGAGCGGCTGGACGTGGCGATCCACAAGGTGGCGAGCGCCGACATCACCAACCGCCCCCTGCTGGAGGCCGTGGCGTCCACCGGCAAGCCGGTGATGCTGGCCACGGGCGCCTCGACCCTCGAGGAGGTGCGCGACGCGGTCGAGTGGATGGGCCTCGGGCCCGACAAGCTGGTGATCCTCGCCTGCACGCTCACCTACCCGACGCCCGACGAGGACGGCCACTTCGCCCGCATCGAGGGCTTCCGGCGCGAGATGGACCCCTACCTGATCGGCTCGTCCGACCACACGCTCGGCATCGCCGGCGCCTGGATGACGGCGGCGCTCGGCGGGGTCTGCATCGAGAAGCACTACACCCTCGACCCCGGCCTGCCCGACGTGCCGGACCACTCGATCAGCGTGACCCCCGACCAGCTCGCCGAGATGGTGGCGGCGGCCGACCGGGCCGCGACGCTCCGGGGCGACGCGTGGATCGGCGTGCGCGACTCGGAGATCCCCGCCCGCACCTACGCCCGCCGGTCGGTCGTGCTGCAGCGCGACGTCGCGGCCGACGAGCCGCTCACCCCCGAGCACCTCGCGATCAAGCGGCCGGGCACCGGCATCGCCCCGGCCGAACTCGGCGCGGTGGTCGGCCGCCGGCTGAAGGAGGCGACGCCCGCGGGCACCGTCCTCACCCACGACGCGCTCGTCTGAGCCCATCGCGCATCGCCCCGATCCGGCGCCGGCCGTGAGTCCCGCCCGCGGCGGCGCGGCGCCGGCGCCGTGGGTGGTGTTCCTCGTCACCAGCACGGAGCAGCTGCAGGCCGCCCGGGCGGTGGCGGAGCACCTGCCGGGCGCCGCGACGCTGCTCGACCCCTACCACGCGCTGGTCGCGCCGCTCGCCGACGTCGAGCGCATCGAACGCCCCGTCGGGGTCTTCCCCACCCCGGGTCGGCTTGCCGGCACCCGGCGCACGACCCGCCAGGCGCTGGCGGCACCCGCGGGTGCGCGGCCGATCCTCGTCGTCGGACAGGACGAGGGCACGCTCGAGCGCGTGGCCGTCACGACGGCGAAGCGCCTCGGCGCCGCGGTGGTCATCCTGCCCGACGGCGTGCGCACGACGCTGCGGTTCGAGCCGCTCAACGCGCGCACCCCGGCGTCGCGGGCATTCGACGTGGCCGACCGGCTGCTCGTGGCCGCCCGCGTGCTGAGCGGCCGGCGCACCGACTTCGGCTCGACGCGACCCGACGCGATCCTCGGCTGGGGACCCGGCTGGCAGAGGTCCCTGCAGGGCCGCGCGCCGGGGGCCCGCATCGTGAGCTGCGGCTCACCGCGGTCCGACGCGCTGGCGGGCATACCGCCGCGCACCGGCGTCGAGCGTGTGCTGATCTGCAGCCAACCGCTGCTGCTGCCCCCGACCGAGGCGCCTGTCGCCGAGTCGCTCGCCTGGTACGACTGGCTCGCACGGATCGCGGGGGTCTCCGACCCGCGGGCCCGGGTGCGGCTGCACCCCAGCGAGCGCTCCCCGCGCTACGCGCTGCCCGCCGAACTCGAGACGCTCGCCCGCTCCCCCGCCGCGGCTCTGCGCGACGACCTCGCGTGGGCGGACGTGGTGGTGGCGCCCTATTCGTCGATCCTGGTCGAGGCGGTCGCGGCCGGCCGCATCCCGGTCAGCGCCGGCGGTACGGCGATCTGGGGACGGTTCGCCGCCAACGCCTTCCTCGAGGACCCACGGGTGGCGCGCACGGACTTCCGCGCCGACCCGGACGTGGGCGCGCTGCTGGCGGCGGGCGCGGCCGCCGCCCCCACCGTCGCGTCGCTGCGCGACGACTACATGGCCCACGTCGGCGACTCGGCGCGACGCGCCGCCGAGGCGATCGCCTCGGCGTGACGGACCGCCCGGGCACCCGGGCGGTCCGCCGCCGCTCAGGACCGGGCCGAGATGACCACCCAGTTCGACGTACACGTTGGCGACCGATCCCGGCGCCGGGGGGGCCCCGCTGAGGACGGTCTCGGACTGCATGACGTAGTCCATCGGCGTGTTGGGGATGCGGGAGGTCGAGCGGCCGATCACGTTGCCGTCGAGGATGAAGACCATCTCGTCGGGACCCCATTCCATCACGGCCGTGTGCCACCCGGAGGCGAAAAGCGACCGCGTGACGTAGGCGTCCTGGTCCGAGCCCGACGTGCCGTTCTGACGGTGCATGAAGGCGCTGATCTCACCGTCGAGATCGCCCTCGGGGAAGTCGATCTCACCGTCGCGCGGGGTCACGTCGCTGTGGGGCCAGAGCAGCCAGGCCACCTTGTATCCGGGCGTCGGATCGGCCTTGAACCGCACGGCGTAGCGCCCGTACCGGAGGCCTCCGTTGATCGTCCCGGGACCGGACAGGAGCGGGATCGGGGCCGCCACCTTGGTCACCCCGCCCTCGTTGCGCATCCGCAGCCGCAGCATCGAGTTCGAGATCGAGTTGACCTCGGAGGGGATGTACTTGCCGTTGCCCGAGGTGTCGGTGTACCCCTCGGGGTAGCTGTACCACTTGTCGCGCACGGCGGCGGGCAGGCCGGAGCAGCGCCGCGTGTTGCGGTTGCACCCCGTCCAGCCACCCTCGCGGACGTCGGTGGAGAAGTCGTCGGAGAAGATCTCGCGCCACCCCGAGGGCTGCTGCCCCGCCGGGATCGGCACCCCGGACGGGCCGGGCTGGCTCGCGGGCGGCGCGGCGGGCGCCGGCGCGGTCGGCGCGGCGGGCCCGGTGGCCGGGGCGGGTGCCGCACCCCCGAGCGCGCCGGCCGAGCCGACCGCGCTCCTCATGTCGCGCCGGATGCCCGAGGGGCTGAGCGCTCGCCGGTACACCCGCACCTCGTCGATGACGCCCCGGAACGATGTCAGCGACCTCACGGCGCCGCCGACGCGCACCGGCCCGGAGGAGTCGGCGATCTCGCCTCGGACCACGGAGGCCCGGGTGACCCGCCCGTCCTGCAGGAGCCGCAGCACGGATCCGTCGTACGTCAGGGCGAGATGGGTCCACCGCCCGCGGCGCACCGTCGCGCCGCCGCGCAGCACGACCCGCCGGCCGCCCACGCGGGCCTCGGCGGTGGCGGCGCCACGCGACAGCGACAGGCCGACGACCGTGCGCGACCCCGCGCCGACCTTCGCCAGCACGGCGCGCCGGCCGCTCGTGGTCGTCGGGCGCACCCAGGCCTCGAAGGTGATCCCGCGCTCCACGGCGACGGCCGGTCGCGTGCGCACCGTCAGGTGGGCCTTCGGACCCCTGAAGGCGAGCCCGGAGCCGAACCTGCCCTTCACTGCGCTCACCGCGCGGGCGGTCGTCGCGGTGCGACGACCCGAGCCGTCGCGCAGGCGCTCGCCGCCGTCGGCGAAGCCGAACGAGGCGGCCAGACCCCCTCCACGGGCGGTCGCGGTGGCGCCGTCGGACGACGTCGCACCGAGGGCCAGGACCATGACCGGCGCCGTGACGGCGACCAGGCCGAGGGCGTATCTCACGCTCTTCATCGTCGGGATGGGCACATCTCCCGTGTTGGGCGCGCCACGGAGGGGCGCGCGAGTGTCGTGCGACCGGTCCGCCGCGCGCGGACGATCAGACGCGACGGCATGCTGATGGCTCGGATCCGGCGCGTCAACCGACCCGACGCCCGGAACACGCGCTACCCGGGTACCGTCTCGAGCAGATCCTCGGCCAGAAGCCGCTCCACGTGAGGGATCAGGTCGATCGCGGGCACTCCGATTATTTCGGCGATCTCGACGAGGTCGTGATCGCCGTCGGCGTGGGCCAGCAGGTTGACGAGCGTCCGCGCCGCCTGCGCCGAGCCCTTCATGCTGAGGTCGGGGTACAGGCCGCGGCGGCCGAGCTGGGGCTCGCCCACCGTCGTCAGCCGGTACCGCCGGTTGGCCTCGATCACCCGGATGCACTCACGCACGACGTCGAGCCCGCCCTGCAGACCGCTCGCCGTCACGAGATCCAGGTCGTCGAGCGAGGTGTGGTACTCGGGGTACTCCCGGTACTTGCTGCGCATCACGCTCACCATCGGCAGGTTGACCCCGGGACTGCAGTACTGCCGCTCGTCGCTTCCGCGGTCGAGGTACGTGTACCGGGAGAATCCCGGATGCCGCGATCCGAGCACGTGCAGCGCCACGCGGTCGGCCAGGGTGCCGCCGCGGCGGGACGGCAGGAACGAGTGATCGCGATCGTCCCCGATGCAGGTCACGACGAAGCCGGCGACGACGTTGCGCCGCAGGTGCGCCAGGTTGCGGCTGAGGTAGGTGATCGCGCCGATCGTCTCGGGCGCGAACACGAGGCGGTAGGTGTAGCGGCGCGGCGCGGCGGCGATCCAGCGCGCCAGGAACGCGGCGACGACCGGACCCGAGAGCTCGTTGTTGGCCATCGACGGGTGGCAGACGTACGTCGAGACGAACACCTCCTGCGCGGACGCGCCCGGGATCACCAGCTCTCCGTAGCTGAGCGATCCGTCGAACAGCTCGCTGTCGATCCGCACCCGGTAGGTCCCCGGGCGCAGCCGCTCCCGGTCGGCGTGCGCCATGCAGAAGCCCCACCGCCGCGCGTAGTACGACGTGACGTACGGGATGGCGTCGGGCTGGTCGGGCAGCGAGTACAGGTGCCCCTGCAGGTCCTCGAGGGAGAGCTCGTCGTCGACGGGCGTCGAGTAGCCGACGACGTGCAGGTTGTTGTCGGCGATGTCGATGATGCGCCGGCCGTCGGGGTCGATGACGTAGGCCTCGCCGATGCGCCACTCGGGCGGCACGGTCCAGTCGCCGACCGGGGTGCCGGAGGGCACCTCGTGCACCGTGATCGGCGCCACGCGCCCGAGGGCCGCCAACGTCGCCCGCACCCCCTCGCCCGTGAGGCTCCGGGTGATCGGGAACAACTCGGTGGCGAGCGCGTGCATCGCCGCGCCCTCCGCCGCCGGCGGGCCACCCGCGGCCGTCTCGGTGCGCTCGCCCCACCGGTCCGGGCTCACGGGTCCTCCGTCGTCGTGGGGGCGGGCGTCGGGATGGGGGCGATTATGCCGCAGGCCCACCCGGCCGACCCCCCATCGACCCGCGGGGAGCCGGGGGTGAGCGGCGCGCACGCCCCCCTCGATCGGGGAGTCGCGTGCGACGCCTGACCCCGCAATCATGGGACGAGTGCTCGCACGCGCCGACACCGCCGCTCGAGCCGTGACGAGGCGCGAGCCCGCGGTCACGTCCGACCGGATGGAGTGCGGACGCGTGCCCGGTGGTGGGGCGTCCGCGCACGACGGGGGCCCCCCGTGCTGAGGGCGATGCGCTCGGTCATGGCGGCTGTGTTCGCGATCGGGCGGTTGCTGCTGACGCTCACCGCCGCGGTCGACCGCCGCGGCAAGGCCCAGCTGGCCGGCGGTGGCACGGCCCTCGCGCCCCCGCTCCCGGTCGCCGACGCGCGCGCGTCGGGACAGCTCGTGGGCGGCGCCGAGACGGTGCCGTCGTTCGTCAGCCCCGGTCCGGCCGGCCGCCGGCGCCGCGCGGCCCTGCGGGCGCACCTCTCGGTGCCCCTCTTCCGCAACGCCTACAGCCTGATGATCAACTCGGCGCTCACCTCGCTGCTCGGTGTCGCCTTCTGGATCCTGGCGGCCCGCCTGTTGCCCGCCGACGAGCTCGGCCGCGACAGCGCCCTGATCGCGACGATGGTGACGCTGTTGACCATCTGCCAGCTCAACCTGGGCAACGCGCTGCCCCGGTTCCTGCCGCAGGTGTCCGACCCCGCCCGCACGGTGCGCATGGCCTACGGGGCGAGCGTCGGCCTCGCCCTCGTGGCCGCCGGCATCTTCGTCGTCGTCGCCTCGCGGTTCTCGGGGCCCCTGAGCATGCTCGGCGACGTCCGGCTCGCCGCGGCCTTCGTGGTCGGCACCGCCCTGTGGGGCGTCTTCGCCCTCCAGGACGGGGCCCTGACCGGCATGCGGCAGGCGCCGTGGGTGCCCATCGAGAACGCCGTCTTCGGCACCCTCAAGCTGCTCGCGCTGCCGCTGGCCCTCGTCGTCGGCCTCTCCCACGGGGCCTTCGTGGCGTGGATCGGGCCGATGGCGCTGATGCTGATCCCGGTCAACGCCCTGCTCTTCCTGCGGATCATCCCGCAGCACAAACGCCGCGAGGCGGCTCGGGGCGTGCGGCCGCCGGGGATCGCGCGCCGGCCGCTGATGCGCTTCCTGATCCAGGACTACATGGCGACGACCCTGGCGATCGGCGCCGTCGCCGTGCTGCCGCTGCTCGTGCTGACGCTCGTCGGCAGCGAGCAGAACGCCTACTTCTACATCGCGCTCACCATCGTGCTGGCCTTCGAGGCGTTCGCGACCAACGCCGGGACCTCGCTCATGGTCGAGAGCGCCATCGACCCCGAGCGGCTGCCGTCGATGGCCCGCATGGTCGTGCGCCGCATGCTGCTGGTGATGCTGCCCCTCGCCACGCTGCTGTTCGTGGCCGCGCCGTTCGTGCTCGCGCCGTTCGGCTCCGAGTACGCGAGCGGCGGGACGACCCTGCTGCGACTGCTCGCCGTCGCGCTGGTGTTCCGCACGTTCATCGCGCTGTTCCAGGCGATCTCGCGCTCGCAGACGCGCGGTCGCACCCTCCTGGCGATCGACGTCACGCTCTTCTCCCTCATCATCGGGCTCACCGTCGTGCTTGCGCCCCGGTTCGGGCTCGAGGGGGTCGGCATCGCCTGGCTGGTCGCGAGCGTCGTCGTGGCCGTCGGATGCGCGCCGACGTTCGTGCGCTTCCTGCGGGGCGGCGAGGCGCGCGGCGGTGTCGTGACGCGCCGGCCGGCCCGCCCGGGGTTGACGACCATCCTGCGCGAGCCCGGTGCGCCGCGCGTGCCCCTCCCGGACGACGGCGCCCTCCCCGCGCCCGCCGCACCGCCGTCCAGCCGTGCCATCGGGCCGGTCGCCGTCGCGGCGAGCCTGCTGGCGATCGTCCTCATGTCGCTCGATCTCGACTGGGGCGTGTGGTCGGCGCTCGTCTTCGCCGTGCTCTTCGCCGTGGCGCCCGGAGCCGCCCTGCTGCCGCTGATGGGGGCGCGACACGACGGCCGCGGCTGGGGCCTCACGATCGCCGTCGGCCTCTCCGTGAGCACGCTCATCGCGCAGACGATGGTCTGGCTCGGGTGGCACCCGGTCAAGATGGCCTACGGGGTGGCGATCGCCTGCCCGGCGATCATGCTGGTGACCTGGGCGGTACGGGGCAGCCGCAGGGACCCGTGGTCGCGGACGGGGGCGATGCGGTCGTCGAAGCGCACGAGGGCGACGGGGGCGCGCGGCCCCCAGCCGCGCATCGACGGTAGGGCGGTGCGACACGCCGCGGTGATCGCCGTCGCGTTCGCCGCCTGGGGCGTCGGCCTCGCGACCACCGATCTCGGCGACATCGCCGGCTACGGCCTCATCACCGCCCTCGGTCCGGCGTGGTTCGCCGGCCCGGCCCTCCTGCTCGCCGGCTTCCTGGTGGCCGTCTCCCGCCCGCGGCTCTCCCCCACCACCCTGGCCGCCTACGTGCTCGGTTTCGTGGTGATGCTGCACGCCACCACGCCGATCCTCTACGACGTCCCGCGCTACACGTGGACCTACAAGCACATCGGGGTCACCCAGTACATCATCGCGAACGGCGCGGTGGACGGCTCGGTGGACGTCTACAACAACTGGCCGGGGTTCTTCGCGCTGACGGCGTGGCTGAGCAGCGCCTCGGAGGTCGGGCCGCTCGCGTACGCGGCGTGGAGCCAGGTCACGTTCTCGATCGTCGCGGTCGCCGTACTGCTGTTCGTCCTCCGCGGACTGGCCATCGGCGAGCGCACGCGCTGGACGGCGATCTGGCTGTTCGTCGGCGCCGACTGGATCGGCCAGAACTACTTCGCGCCGCAGGCGCTCGCGTTCGTGCTGGCGATCGCCGTGCTGGGCCTGGTGCTGCGCTGCGCGCCGGCGCGGGCGGTGAAGGCGACGCCGAGGCCCCGGCCGGGGCGCCGGCGACGACGCGGCCCGCTGACGCGCCTGCGCGACGCCGACCGGCGACGCGTCGCCGAGCGGCCGCCGCCGCCGCTCTCCGGCCGCGGCGCCCTGTTCGCGGGCGCGCTCTGCTTCGGGGCCATCGCCGTCAGCCACCAGCTCTCACCGGTCATCCTCATCCTGCAGGTCTCGGCGCTCGCCCTCGTGACCGGCCTCCGCTGGTGGGTTCCGGCGGCGATGGTCGTGGCGAACCTGGTGTGGATCTCGACCGCCTGGTCGTTCATCGGCGGCAGGTTCGTGCTGGTGGAGTTCAACCCGGTCGCCCAGCCCGACGCCGGGGTCCCCGATCAGATCGGGCTGCCGGGGGTCACGGAGATGGCGCAGGCGTCCCGCCTGCTGCTGGCGTTGATACTCGGTCTCGCCGCCGTCGGGGTGTACCGCGCGATCCGGGCACGGCTCGACGTCACCCCCTCCGTGCTCGTGGCGAGCGCCGTGGCGGTGCTCGGCCTGCAGTCCTACGGCGGCGAGGGGATCCTGCGCACCTACCTGTTCGCCCTTCCGTGGGCGGCGGTGCTCATCGTGCACGCCCTCGCGGCGCCGGCACCACGGCCGGGCAGGCCGCGGCCGCGCCTGCAGCCGGCGATCGCCGTCGGCGTGATCGGCCTCATCGGGGCGCTCGGGATCGCGAACTACTTCGGTCAGGAGCTGCGCACCAGGGTGACCGCCAGCGACGTGGCGGCGGAGACCTGGTACGAGCAGAACGTCGAGGGCGACGCGGTGCGGGCGCTCTTCTCGCCCAACCTGCCGCAGAGCCTCACCGACCAGTACATCCCCAGGGAGATCCTGCCCGACCCGGACCCCTCGCTCGCGACGCTGCCCCAGTTCGCCGGCCGGCCGCTCGGCCCCGAGTCGGTCGAGCCGCTGCGTCAGGTGCTGCTGGCCGAGGAGGCGACGGCCCGCTATGTCATCCTGACCCCCTCGCAGGAGGCGTTCACCCGCCTGTACGGGGTCTTCCCGCCCGGGGCGATGCGCCGGCTGGCCGACGCCCTCGAGGCCTCGCCGCAGTTCTGGACGCTCTACGCGCGCGACGGCTCGTGGATCTTCCAGCTCATCGAGTCGAGCCGGGGACAGGTCGGCAACACGGCGCCGGCGGCGGCCCCGGAGCCCGCGACCCGCAGCCCCGCGGCGCGCCGGGTGACCTCCCCCCGGAGGCCGGCCGCCCGCGGCGCGCGGTAGCCGGGCCGGTCAGCCGGGTGGTGCTGTCACGCCCTCACGGATGAGCTCCCGCTCGACGGCGGGCGGCAGCAGATGCCCGACCGGCTGCCCGGCGGCGATGCGCGCGCGGATCATGCTGGCCGACACGCCGATCGACGGCATGTCGAGGATGTCGGCCCTCCCGGGCGCGACGCGCTCGGCCAGCGCCGCGAGGTCGGCCGCGCCGCTGCCGTCGCGGCCGACCACGGCGAGCCGCGCCCGGCCGAGGATGCGCGCCGGGTCGTGCCAGCCGGCGAAGCCCTCGAGCTGGTCGGCGCCGAGCACGAACCAGAGCGCGATTCCGGGCTCGGCCTGGGCCATCGCGTCGAGCGTGTCGGCGGTGTAGCTGGGGCCCTCGCGCTCGAGCTCGATGCGCGACACGACGAGACCGGGCCGGTCGGCCACCGCCGCCTCCAGCCAGGCGGCGCGCCGGTCGGCCGGCGCGATGGCGACGCCCGGCTTGTGGGGGGGCCGGTGCGCCGGGACGAGGCGGACCTCGTCGAGGGAGAGCTGCCAGAGGGCCTCGCACGCCACGATCAGGTGGCCGATGTGCGGGGGGTCGAAGGTCCCCCCGAGCACCCCCACCGCCCGGGCTCTAGCGGATGTGCCCGTCACCGGTCACGAGGTAGGTGTGGCTCGTCAGCTCGGCGAGCCCGATCGGGCCGCGCGCATGGAGCTTCTGCGTGGAGATGCCGATCTCCGCGCCCATCCCGAACTCACCGCCGTCGGTGAAGCGGGTGGATGCGTTGACGTAGATCACGGCCGCGTTGACCGACTCCTGGAACTCCCGCGCCGCGTCGAGCGACGCGGTCACGATGGCCTCCGAGTGGCCGGAGCCGAAGCGGGCGATGTGGGCGACGGCCTCGTCGAGCGAGTCGACCACCCGCACCGCGAGCACCAGGTCGAGGAACTCCTCCGCGTAGTCGGCGTCGGTCGCCTCGGCCACGCCCGCCGCCGCCTCGGCGCCGAGCACGTCGAGGCCGGCCCGGTCGATGCGCAGCTCGACGCCGAGCTGGCCGAGCCGCTCCGCCGCCGCCGGCAGCACCGCCGGGGCCGCGTCGCGATGCACGAGGAGGGTCTCGGCCGCGTTGCACACCCCCGGACGCTGCGCCTTGGCGTTGGCGATGATCCGCACCGCCATCCCGGGGTCGGCGTCGGCGTGCACGTAGACGTGGTTGTTGCCCGAGGCGGCGTAGATGACCGGCACCCGCGCGTGCTCGCGCAGGAACCCCTTGAGCTCCTCGCCGCCGCGCGGCACGACGAGGTCGACCCGACCGTCCATCTGCACCAGCCGGCGCATCTCGTCGCGCTCGGCGCCCAGCAGCGCGACCGCCCACCGCGGGGCGTCGGCCTCGATGAGCGCGCCCGTCAGCACCTCGGCGATGATCAGGTTCGACCGCATGGCCAACCGGCTGCCGCGCAGGATCACGGCGTTGCCGCTCTTGAGGCAGAGCCCGACCGCGTCGGCCGTCACGTTGGGACGGCCCTCGTAGATGACCGCCACGACACCGAGCGGGACCCGCCGGCGCACGATGTCGAGGCCGTTGGGCAGGCGACGGCCGCCGTCCACCACCCCGACGGGGTCGGGCAGGGCCGCCACCGCCCGCAGCCCGGCCGCCATGTCGGCCACGCGGTCGTCGTCGAGCAGCAGCCGGTCGATGAGCGCCGGCGCCGTGCGTGCGCGCTTGGCGGCCTGCACGTCCTCGCGGTTGTCCCGCAGGATCTCGGCCGATCGACGCTCGAGGGCATCGGCCATCTCGAGCAGCACGGCGTCGCGGTGCCGGCCGGGCATGCGCGCGAGCACGCGGCTCGCCGCGCGGACGTCGGCGACGACTCGTTCGAGGTCGGTCACGATCGGCCCATCACATCACGGCCGTGTCATCGGGGCCCGGATCCGTGAGCACGAACGCATCGCGATGGATCACCTGGGGCGCGGCGTCGGGGACCCGGGCGCGCACGTCATCCGACCGCAGCCCCGCGACCAGGCGCACCTCGTCGGCCGACATCGCCGAGATGCCCTTGCCCACCAGCGCCGCGGTGTCGGACGACACCACCTCGACCGCGTCGCCCGCCTGGAACGCCCCCTCGCTGCCGAGCACGCCGACGGCGAGCAGGGAGGTCCCCCGCTCGCGCAGCGCCCGCGCGGCCCCGGGGTCGACGAGGATGCGACCGAGGGTGGGCTTGGCGTGGCGCAGCCACAGCTTGAAGGCCGCCTCGGGCCGGGGCGCCGCACCGAACCGGGTTCCGACGTGGTGACCGGACGCCACCGCGGGGATGACGCCGTCGGCGCTGCCCGAGGCGATCACGCAGGTCACCCCTCCCCCGGTCGCCATGCTGGCCGAGGCGATCTTGCTGGCGATGCCCCCGCGGCCGCGCCCCGAGCCGGGCATCGCCGCGAGGGGGACGCGGTCGGGCGGGGTGCCGGCGGGCACGTCGCCGAGCAGCTCCGGACCGTCGTGCCCCGCGACGTAGAGGCCGTCCTGATCGGTGAGCAGCAGCAGCCAGGTGGCGCCGGTCAGCAGGGCCACCTGCGCCGCGAGGACGTCGTTGTCGCCGAACGTCAGCTCGTCGGTGGCCGTGGTGTCGTTCTCGTTGACGACCGGCACGGCGCCGAGCTCGGTGAGACGCCGGAGCGTGGTGCGGGCGTTCAGGTACGAGGAGCGCGCCGCCAGGTCGCCGGAGGTCAGCAGCACCTGGGCCGGCACGACGCCATGGGGCGCGAAGGCCTCGGCGTAGCGCTGGAAGAGCACGCCCTGCCCCACGGCCGAGGCCGCCTGCAGGTCGGGCAGCGCCGTGGGGCGGTCGCGCATGCCGAGGCGGCCGAGCCCGCAGGCGATGGCGCCGCTCGTGACGAGGATGGGGTGATGACCCTGGCGGCGCACGCGCACGAGGTCGCGGACGCGGGCCTCGAGCACCTCGTGGCGCAGCTGGCCGGCGGCGTCGACGAGCGTCGACGAGCCGAGCTTCACGACGATGACGGCCACGGCCCTAGCCCAGGGCCGACAGGATGCGCGCGCGCAGCTCCGCGATGCCCTCGCCCGTGACCGCGTCCACGGCGGTGTCGGCGAACCCGGTGTCCGCGTCGGGGTCGGCGGCCTTCGTGGCCACCAGCAGGCGCGTCACGTCGGGCGGGATGAAGGTGGCGAGGCCGGCCTCGGCCCGTGCGATGCGGTCGGCCGCGGGCTCGGGATCGGTGGCATCGACGCAGTGCACGATCACGCGGGCGCGCTCGAGCTGCTGCAGGTGGCCGTCGCGGCGATGCTCCCCGTCGGCCGCCAGCCCGGGCAGGTCGGCGACGAGGAAGAGGGTGCCGTCGCCGTTCTCGATCGGCCCGAAGGCCGGTTCGCGCGTCGACTGCGGGTACGCCGCCACGACGACCGCCGCGCCGGGCGCGAGGGCCGCCAGCAGCGCGCTCTTGCCCGAGTTCGGCAGGCCCACCAACGCCACGTCCACCGGGAGCCTCAGCTCGAGGGTGATCCATGCCTCCTCGCCCGGCGCGCCCGGCACCGTGTTGCGCGGGGCGCGGTGGGTCGAGCTGCGGAAGGCACGGTTGCCCACTCCGCCGTCGCCGCCGCGCGCCACCGGCACGCGGTCGCCGATCGCGTCGAGCTGGGCGATGGTGTGACCGTCGCGGATGACGCGGGTGCCGGGGGGCACCCCGACGACGAGCTCGGGGCCGGCGTGGCCGTGGCGGTTCTTGCCCTCGCCGTGCCCCCCCGGCGCCGCCTTGTGGTGCACGGCATGACGGAAGCGCGAGAGGTCGGTCACCTGCTCGTCGGCGACGAGCACGACCCGTCCGCCGCGTCCGCCGTTGCCACCGTCGGGGCCTCCGCGCGGGATCTTCGGCTCACGTCGGAACGACATGCAGCCGTTGCCGCCGTGGCCGCCCTCGACGTTGATCTGAGCCGTATCCGTGAAGGGCACCGTCCGGCCGCGCCCTCTCTCAGACGGTCGCGGGCTCCTCGGGGTGCACCGCGATGCGGCGTCCCTTGCGCCCCGTCGTGAACTCGATGCGGCCGGTGACGGTCGCGAAGATCGTGTGGTCGCGCCCGATGCCGGTGCCGGGACCCGGGTTGAACCGGGTGCCGCGCTGGCGCACGATGATCGACCCGGCGGGCACGACCTGCCCGCCGAAGGCCTTCACGCCGAGCATCTTCGGCTTGGAGTCGCGACCGTTGCGGCTGGAGCCGCCACCCTTCTTATGTGCCATTTCGGAGCTCCCCTGCCCTCAGCCGGCGGTGATCGACTCGATGCGCACCCGGGAGAGGCGCGAGCGGTGCCCGCGGGTCTTCCGTGAGTTGCGCTTCGGCTTGTAGGTGAAGACGCGGATCTTGGTGCCGAGCACGTGCTCCTCGACGGTCGCGCTGACGGTACCGCCGTCGGCGATCCCGTCGGAGTCACCGGTCGCGAGCACGCGCGGCGCGAAGGTCGCGCCCTCGTCCTCCGCGAGCCGGTCGACGAGCAGGGTCTCCCCCGCGCGCACACGGTACTGCTTGCCCCCGAGGGCGATCACGGCGTAGTTCGGCACGTTCCCTGTCCTGACCGATTGACGAGCGACGGCGGATGTTAGCGGGCGAGGGCCCCGATCGCCACGGGGGGGCGCACCCCCCGGGGCGCCGCCGGGCCCGCGCAGGGGCCCGGCGGTGAGCGGAGTCACGACCCGGAGCGGGTGGAGACCCGGCGGCGGGCCGACGGGCCGCGGCTCGCGCCGGCGGCGGCCGGCGCCGGCTTCTGCGACCCGGCCGCGGCCGGCTCCTCGAGCGCACGCACCCGGAAGGCGTCGTGGCCGAGCGATCCGTCGCGCTGCAGGTCGATCGTGAGGCCGACCTCCCGGCCGAGGTGCGCCAGCCGCTCGCCGTCCTCGCCCAGCAGCACGTCGGCGATGCGGGGGTTGACGACCACCGTGACGCTGTCGGCGGCGCGCCCGGTCAGCGTCTTGCGCAGCTCGCGCTCGATCGTGATGGCGTGGGTCTCGTCGCTCGGCACCACACCCACCCCGATGCAGGTCGGGCAGACCTCGGTCATGATCTCGCGCGGACCGTCCGAGATGTTCTGGCGCGTCATCTCGACCAGTCCGAGCGGGGAGATGTCGACGACGAACGTGCGCGTGCGGTCGCCCGCGAGCGCGGTGTCGAGCGCCGACTTGACCGCCTTGCGGTTGCGCTCGTCGTCCATGTCGATGAAGTCGATGATGATGATGCCGCCGATGTCGCGCAGGCGCAGCTGGCGCACGACCTCGGTGGCCGCCTCGAGGTTGGTCTTCGTGATGGTGTCCTCGAGGCGCGAGCCGCCGCGCCCGACGTTGCGGCCGCTGTTGACGTCGATGACCGTCATGGCCTCGGTGTCGTCGATCACGAGGTAGCCGCCCGACGACAGCGGCACCCGGCGCTCCATGGTCGCGCGCACGGACGCCTCGACCCCGAACTCCTCGAACACCGTGCCCGACCCGGTCCAGTGGCGCACGCGGTCGGCCATCTCGGGCGAGGTGCGGCGCAGGAAGCCGGTGATGCGCTCGTACTGCGCCTCGTCGTCGACCAGCACCTCCTGGACGTCGGTGTTGAGGAGGTCGCGGATGACCCGGAGCGAGATGTCGGCCTCGGAGTACATGAGCGTCGGGGCCTTGGCGAGGTCGCCACGCTCCTGCAGCGTCTGCCAGAGGCGCTTGAGGAACGCCAGGTCGCGGGCGATCTCGCGGGCCGAGGCCCCCGCCGCCGCGGTGCGCACGATCAGGCCGCCGGTCTCGAGCGGCAGCGCTCCGCAGATGGCGCGCAGCCGCACCCGCTCGTCGTCGGGCAGGCGCTTGCTGACGCCCACCCCGTCGCCGAACGGCACGTAGACCACGAAGCGCCCGGCGAGCGACAGCTGCATGGTCAGGCGCACGCCCTTCGTGCCCATGGGGTCCTTCGTCGCCTGCACCAGCACCTCGTCGCCGCGCTTGAGCAGCTCGGCGATCTGGCGCTTGCGCTTGGGGACGCCCATCGCGACGACCTCGTCCACGTGGAGGAAGCCGTTCTTCTCGAGGCCGATCTCGATGAAGGCGGCCTCCATGCCGGCGAGGACGTTCTCGACCCGGCCCTTCCACACGTGGCCCACCACGGAGCGGTGGCCACGCCGTTCGATGTAGCACTCGGCCGCGCGGCCGTCCTCGAGTATCGCGACTCGCGTCTCGGCACGGTCCACCGACACCAGGATCTGCTTCTTCAGGGGAATCCCCTCTCAAGATGTGGCGTCACCGGCGGAGCCTGCCGGCGACGCGATCGATCAGGGGGCGCGCCGCGTCGATGGGCGCGCCCTCGATGAGGTCGTGGCCCGCGGAGAGGCGCGCGAGCGCGGCCTCGCCGATGGCCCGTGTGGCGCCGTAGGCGACCGTGCCGCGCACGGCCCACCCGGCGACCGGGATGAACGCGGAGGCGCTGCGTCCCACCGCGCGCCAGCCGAAGCCGGCGCCGATGACGGCCAGCGCCTCGACGGCGCGCTCGGCGCTGAAGGAGCGGTCGTGCAGGGCCGCCAGGTCGGCGACCAGGCGGACCTGGATGAGCGCCAGGACGGGCATGTCGATGCCGGGCAGCGGCAGCGCGCCGATCGCGGCCGCGCGTCGCGCGGCCGAGTCGACGAGCGTGCGGCCGACCTGCGGCCGCAGTCCCGGATTGCGCCGGCCGGCGGCGATGGCGTCGTCGTCGAGCGCCCTCAGCACCGCCTCGACGATCCTCCGCGCCCCCTCGTCGTCGAGACCGGCCACGTGGGCCACGTTGGACGGCTCGAGCCGGTGCCCGGCGAGCACGCGTGCCTCGAGGGCCACGCGCTCGGCGCCGTCACCGCTCAGCACGGCGAGGGCACCGCCGCCCGAGCGCCGGCGGTGCGCCAGCGCGGCGAGCACCGACTCGACGTCGTCGCCGGGGGTGAGCACGGCGACGGCGAGCGCGTCCTCGCTCGGGGTCGGCGCCGGGGTGCCGAGGATCTCCCGCAGACGCGCGGTCGCGGCGGGGCCGGCCGGGATGATCGCGATCTCGCCGCCGTCCTGCGACAGGTCGTCGGCCATGCGGATCGCCTCGGCGACGGGCCGGATGGCCTTCACTCCGCGCGAGGCGAGTCCCAGTGCTCCCATCGCCCCGCCTAGCCCGGCACGGCCGAGCGGCGCTGATGGATGCCGAGCAGCAGACCCACGGCGATCAGCGTCGAGATGGTGTGGCTCCCGCCGTAGCTCATCAGCGGCAGGGGGATCCCTGTGATCGGCATGATGCCCACGGTCATGCCGATGTTAACGAACACCTGGAAGCCGAGCATGGCGACGATGGCTCCGGCCACGAGCATGTCGACCTGACTGGAGGCGCGCGCCATCGTGCGCAGCCCCCTCCAGAGCACCAGCCCGAAGCACAGGATCAGCACCCCGCCGCCGACGAAGCCGAACATCTCGGACGTGACGGCGAAGATGAAGTCGGTGTGGTGCTCGGGGATGAAGTCGCCGTTGGCCTGCGTCGCGCCGTCGGGGCCCTTGCCGATCGCCCCGCCCGATCCGATCGCCGTCTTGCTCTGGTCGAGCTGGTAGCCGGCGTCGCTCGTGTCGCGGTCGGCGCCGATGAACGCCGTCAGCCGCTCCACCTGGTAGTCCTGCAGCACCTTCACCCCGGCCGTGGGCAGCACCCACAGCACCGCCAGGATCAGGATCGCCAGCAGGGATCCGGCGACGGCGAAGTGCGACCACGGCACGCCCACGAGGAAGAGGACGGCCGCCAGCACCGCGCCGTAGACGAGCGACGTGCCGAGGTCCGGTTGCAGGAAGACGACGATCGCGGGGAAGGCGGCGACCGCGGTCAGGAAGAGCGTGAACCGCGCGGTGCCGACCGCGTCGATCCGCTCGATGGCGATGCCGGCGAGGATGACCGCGATCGCCACCTTGCCGACCTCTGAAGGCTGGATGTTGAGCGGGCCGATCGTGATCCACCGGTTCGAGCCCTTGACCGCGGAGCCCACCACGAACACCACCGCGAGGGCGCCGAGCAGGCTCCCCCACAGACCCCATGACCAGCGGGCCAGCCGCTCGAGGTTGACCCGCATCGCCACGATCAGCATCAGGGAGCCCATCGCGACGAACAGGAGCTGCCGGTCGAGGTAGTAGCGCGGGTCGCCGGGCACGTCGTTCTCGGTCGTCCTGCCGACGACGAAGACGCTGAAGGCGGTGATGCCGGCCACGGCGAGCAGCAGGACCCAGTCCATGCCGGCGACGGCCGAGCGGACGCGGTCGGGGATGCCGCTGCGGGTGGACCGCGGGGGGGCGATCGTCGTCATCAGTTGGTCTCCTCGACGGGCACTCCGCACAGGGCGGGGTCGAAATCGACCCAGGCGGCCATCGTCGTGCACACCGCCGGGGCGGCGGCGTTGGCGCCGGTGCCGCCGCGCTCGATCACGATCGAGACGACGATGTCGGGGTCCTCGAACGGGGCGTAGCCGACGAACCACGAGTGGTCGCGCTTGTCGTCGCCGCTGAACTGCTCGGCGGTGCCGGTCTTGCCCGCGACCTTCGCGCTCTCGGGCAGGTTGCCGAACACCGCGGTGCCCGTGCCGTCGGGTCCGTTGGCCGCCTCGAAGAGGCCCTGTCGCAGGGCGTCGATGTACTCCGGGCGGAGGTCGAGCTGCTGCGTCGGGCGCCCCGCGGCCAGCTCCTGCACCACCCGGCCGTTCGGATCGCGCACCTCCCGGGCGACGCTCGGGGTCACGACCGTCCCCCCGTTGGCGATGGCGGAGTAGGCCACGGCCATCTGCAGCGGGGTGGTCAGCAGATAGCCCTGCCCGATGCCGAGCTGGATGGTGTCGCCCGCCAGCCAGCTGCGGTCGAAGTCGGTGAACTTGCGCCCGGTCGCGGGATTGACTCCCGAGAAGGCGCGCTTCTTCCACTCGGGGTCGGGTACCGTGCCGGCCCGCTCGCCGGGCACGTCGATGCCCGTCGTGTCGCCGAGGCCGAAGTCACGCGCCTCCTCCATGAGCGGGTAGTCCCGATCGCGCTCGCTCTGGGCCCGGTAGAGCCGGTCGGCCACCTGGTAGAAGTAGGTGTCGCTCGAGACCTGCAGCGCCGTGGGCAGCGTCACGAACCCCTGCGAGTTGCCGCGGAAGTTCCTGAAGACCTGCTTGTAGAGGGTGACCTGCGAGGGCGACTCGATCTGCTCGCCCACGCTGAGCTTGCCGGTCTGCAGCGCGGCGGCGGCCGTGATCGGCTTGAAGGTCGAACCGGCCGGATAGACACCGCCGATTGCCCGGTTGAGCAGGGGCGTGCGCTCGTCCTCGAGCAGCGTCGCGACCGTCTTCTGATCGCGCTTGACGAAGACCTCGGGCGAGTACGTCGGGTAGGAGGCGATCGCGAGCACCTCCCCGGTGTTGGGGTCGAGCGCCACGCCGGACGCGCCCGGGGCGCCCTGGTTCTCGGCGGCCTCGGCCAACGCGGCCTCGAGGGCCCTCTGGGTCGGCAGGTCGATCGAGAGCTGGATGTCGCGCCCTGGCACCGGGCTGTCGAGCGAGACGTACTCGCGCCCGCGCGGCTCGCCGCTGGCGTCGACCTCGACGACCGCCCGGCCGGGCTGGCCCGACAGGAAGCGCTCGTACCGCTGCTCGATGCCGTCGGTGCCGATGGTCTCGTTGCCCGAGTAGCCCCGCGCCCGGTAGTCGGCGATCTGCTCGGGCGTGATGCGGCCGGTCGAGCCGAGCACGTGGGCGGCGACGCTGCTCTCGGGGTAGGCGCGCAGGTACGTCTCGTCGAGCGAGATGCCGGGGAAGTCGCGGCGGTACTCGGCGAGGTAGCGATAGAGCGGGCCCTCGATGTTGCGGGCCAGGATGACCGGCTCGAGGGGTCGCGCGTCGCCCTGCTCCATGCGTTCGAGCAGCTCGGGCACCGGGGTGCCGAGCAGCGGCGACAGGCGCGTGAGCACCTGGCGGCGGCGGGTGCCGGTGAGCTCGCGGGGGCGGGCCGTCACGTTCTCGCCGGTGCGGTTGGTGACCAGCGCGGTGCCGTTGCGGTCGAGGATGTTGCCGCGGGGGGGCTCGGTGATGACCGTGCGCAGCCGGTTGCCGTCGGCGCGCTCGGCGTACTGCTCGCCGGCGATCACCTGCAGGAACCAGAGCCGCACGAGCAGCAGCCCGAGCAGCGACATGGCGATGCCGCCGAGGATGGCGATGCGCACGGCGGTGCGGGGCGTGAGGGCCGGTGCCCATCCGCCCCCCGCCCCCGGTCCGCGGCGCGGGCGCACGGTGCTCACGTCGTCGTCCCGTAGAACTCGACCACGCGCGGCCGGCCGAGCAGCCGGCGGGCCACGAGCAGCACCGGCGGGCTCAGCAGCGCGGTCAGGGCGACGGTCGGCAGCAGCACCTGGGCCACGAAATCAGATGCGGGCATGCGGTTGCCCAGCAGGAGCTGGAAGAGCATGTACCCGATCTGCACGCCGAGGGCCGCGATGACCGTCAGCCCGAGCGGCGCCAGCAGGCTCGACGACTCCTCGCGCTCGCAGTACTGGCCGCACCAGGCGCCGACGGCCAGGTAGAGCAGGGCGAGCACGCCGAGGGTGCCGACCGGCGCGGTCAGCTCCACGAGCATGCCGGCCGCGAAGCCGGTGACGGCGCCCACGAGCGTGCCGCGCAGCAGGGCGACCACGACGACGGTCGGTGCGATGAGGTCGGGGATGCCGTCGGCCACGTTGACGTAGGGCATCACCGAGACCTCGAGCAGCACGGCGGCGACCACCATCGCGGCGACCCACCCGAGCGACGCCCCGCCGGGGCGCTGGGCCGGACGGCGGGTCGCCGGGCCGACGACGCGCGTGCGCGTGTCGGTGGTCATCGTCCGGCGGCGCGCCGCCTGGCGGCGTCGCTCTCGGGCACCAGCACGGCGAGGTAGGCGAGCTTGCGGGCGTCGACGTATGGCGTCACCTGGACCGTGAAGGAGACGTCCACCTCCTGGCGGCCGACGCTCGTGATCTGCCCGATCGGTATCCCGGGAGGATAGATCGACGGCAGTCCGCCCCCCGAGAAGCCGCGGGTCACCACGGCCTGCAGGGCCTTGACGGGCGCCTCGCGCGGGATGTCGGAGAGGCTGAGCTGGCCGGGGCTCGCCGAGCGCACGAGGCCCGGGTAGGCGCCGGCCTCGGGCACGGTCGCCCCCACCTCGGTGCGCCCGTCGGTGATGAACGCGATGTCGGCCGAGTTGGCCGTGACCGAGGTGACCACGCCGACCAGCGCGGCGCCGCGGCCGGTGCCGGCCACGACGGGCGAGTTGCGCACGATGCCGTCGGACGAGCCCTTCGTGATGCGGGCGTTGCGGTACCAGTCGGTGATCGAGCGGGTGTTGACCAGGGCGACCTCGACCCGGTACCCGCCGAGGCCCTTCTCGGCGTCGACGAGCTGCTCCACCCCGAGGAGCGACTCGAGCTCGATGAGGCGCTGCTCGCGGATGGCGTCGAAGACCTGGCGGCCCCGCAGCTCCTCGACCTCGGCCTGCAGACTCGAGGCGCGGGCGCGCGCGTCGCGCAGGCTCGTGAGCCAGCCCCAGGCGTCGCGGAACGGCTCGACGGCGCGCGTCGCCCCCTCCTGCACCGGCGCCACCACGCTGGCCGCGGCGCTCTGCGCCCCGTGCAGCGGGCCGCCGGAGGCCTCGCGGAAGTACCCGGTGAAGATGACGAGACAGGCGATGACGAGTGCGGCGATCACTCCGCGGCGAAGGTTGGCCCGCCGGCGTGCGATCCCGGTGCTCCCGGTCGTCGACATCAGACGGCCGGCCTCAGTAGCGCTTCCGGTGCCGTCCGTTCGACGAGGCCTTCTGCATCACCTCGAACTCCTCCAGCGACCGGCCCGAGCCCACCGCGACGCAGGTCAGCGGCGACTCGGCGACGTGGATCGGCATCTCGGTCTCACGACGCAGGCGCTCGTCCAGGCCCTGGAGCAGCGAGCCGCCCCCGGCCAGCATGATCCCGCGATCCATGATGTCCGACGCCAGCTCGGGCGGGGTCTTGTCGAGCGTGCTCTTGACGGCGTCGATGATCTGGAGCATGGGCTCCTCGAGGGCCTCGCGGACGTCCTCGGACGACAGCACGACGGTCTTGGGGAGGCCCGTGATCATGTCGCGCCCTCGGATCTCCGCCTGGACCTCCTCGCGGAGGGGGTAGGCGGAGCCGATCTCGAGCTTGACCTCCTCGGCGGTCTGGCTGCCGATCATCAGCTTGTACTCCTTCTTGACGTAGCTGATGATCGCCTCGTCGAGCTCGTCGCCCCCGACGCGGATCGACTGCGCGACGACGATGCCGCCGAGCGAGATGACCGCGACCTCGGTGGTGCCGCCGCCGATGTCCACGACCATGTTGCCGGTCGGCTCGGCCACGGGCAGACCCGCCCCGATGGCGGCCGCCATCGGCTCCTCGATGAGGAAGGCGCTGCGGGCGCCCGCCGAGAGGGTGGCCTCCTCGACGGCCCGCTTCTCGACGCCGGTGACGCCCGAGGGCACGCAGACGACGACGCGCGGGTGGGCCCACCGGTTCTGGTGCACCTTCTGGATGAAGTGGCGGAGCATCTGCTCGGTCACGTCGAAGTCGGCGATCACGCCGTCCTTGAGCGGGCGGATCGCGCTGATGTTGCCGGGGGTGCGGCCGAGCATGCGCTTGGCCTCGATGCCCACGGCGTGGACCTCGCCCGAGCGCTGATCGATGGCGACCACGGACGGCTCGGAGAGCACGATGCCGCGGCCTCGGACGTACACCAGCGTGTTCGCGGTGCCGAGGTCGACGGCCATGTCACGTCCGCCGAAACCGGTCAGGTAGCTCCAGAAGCCGATCGGTCGCCTCCCCTGAGTGTGGCGTCTGCGGCCGCAAGCGACCCCGCAAAGCGCGGGATTCTAGCCGAACCGACACCACTTGGGGCGTCCGGCGTGACGAGCCCGGGTCGCGGCTACCGTACCGCCCGCCACGCCTCCCCGCCACTCGTGCCTCGTGCCGCGGCGGCGGGGACCGGCTCCGCTACCGTTTGTCGGATGCCCCCGCCCCCCCTCTTCGCGGACGACAACAGCTCGTACCGACGTGCCGCGAAGCGCGCCGAGCGCGAGGAGAAGGTGCGCGAGGAGCGCCGCCGGCAGATCCTCGAGACGCTGCGGCGGCTCAAGCAGGAGGCGGCCGACCCCGCCCTGCTCGCCGAGCGCGAGCGGGCCCGCCGCCACGCCGACCTGCTCGACCGGTACCCGCCCCTGTTCTGAGGCTCCGGCCGACGACCGATGGACGGCGCCCCGGCCCCGGTCGTAGTGTCTGCGACGTGCCGATGCAGGCCGCCGACGAGCCCGGGACGGCGCCGCCGCCGAGCGACGCGGGCGAGCTGGCGCGGGCCGAGCGCGCCTTCCTCGCCGCGCAGCCCGGCTTCGCCGCCACCCGGCTCGTGGACGAGCTGCGGGCGTCCGAGTACGGCCGGCTGGACGCCTCCGGCGACGTGTACCTCGACTACACCGGCGGCAGCCTGTACGCGACGTCGCAGATCGAGGAGCACCATCGGCTGCTGGGCGGGCGGGTCTTCGGCAACCCCCATTCGTTCAACCCCACCTCCTCGGCCGCGACCGTGCTGGTGGAGGAGACGCGCGCGGCGGTGCTGGGGTACTTCGGGGCCTCCGAGGACGAGTACGCCTGCATCTTCACCGCCAACGCCACCGGCGCCCTGCGGCTGGTCGGCGAGGCGTACCCGTTCGGGCCGGGCGACCGCTTCCTGTTGACGTTCGACAACCACAACTCGGTGAACGGGATCCGCGAGTTCGCCCGGGCGCGGGGAGCCCGGACGGCCTACGTGCCGCTCGAGGCGCCCGACCTGCGGGTGGCCGAGGGCCTCCTCGAGCGCTACCTGGACGAGGCCGACCCCGCGGCGCACAACCTGTTCGCCTACCCCGCCCAGTCGAACTTCTCGGGCGTGAAGCACCCGCTCGAATGGATCGCCCGGGCCCGGGACCGCGGGTGGGACGTGATCGTGGACGGCGCCGCCTTCGTCCCGACCAGCCGGCTCGACCTCTCGACGTGGAGCCCCGACTTCGTCCCGGTCTCCTTCTACAAGATGTTCGGCTACCCCACCGGCCTCGGCGCCCTGCTCGCGCGACGCGAGGCGCTCGAGCGGCTGCGACGGCCGTGGTTCAGCGGCGGGACGGTCGTGGCGGCCAACGTGCAGGGGGACATGGTGGTGCCGCTGAGCGGGCACGCCCACTTCGAGGACGGCACGGTGGACTACCTCGGCATCCCGGCGGCGGGGATCGGCCTGCGACACCTGGAGCGGATCGGCCTGGACGTCGTCTCCCTCCGGGTGGAGGCCCTCGGCACCTGGCTGCTCGCCTCCCTGCAGGAGCTGCGGCACTCGGACGGCAGCCCGGCCTGCCGCGTCTACGGCCCCCGGGCGTGGGACCGTCGCGGCGGCACCATCTCGTTCAACTTCCTCCACCCCGACGGCCGCGCCGTGGACGAGCGCTTCGTCGACATCGTCGCCGCGGAGCACCGGATCTCGCTGCGGACGGGCTGCTTCTGCAACTCGGGTGCCGGCGAGACCGCGTTCTCGATCTCGAAGGACACGCTGATCGGCACCGAGTTCGCGGCGGGCATGATCCTCGACGACTACCTCCGCCTGGCCGGCATGCCGACGGGCGGCGCCATCCGCGTGTCGCTCGGCGTGGCCACGAACTTCGCCGACGTCCACCGCTTCACCGGCTTCGCGCGGACCTTCCTCGACATCACGGAGGTCCCGGCGGGCCTGCCCCCGCGGCTGGCGTGCTAGACGCCAGCCGCGCCTGAGGCCGCAGGGCCTGGCGCATCGAGGCGGTGAGGTTGCGCAGCAGCACGTCCAGGAAGGCGCGGGAGCCGGAGGTCTCCTCGGTGAAGAGGCGCGCGAACGCCTCGTGGGGCAGGATCAGCAGCAGCGTGCGCTCCCGCGTGACGGCGGTGACCGGGGACGACCCGCCGTCCACGAGGCTCTCGTATCCGAAGGCGTGGCCGGGGCCCGCGAGGCCGACCCGGATGCGCCGGCCGCCGCGGACGATCACCCGCTCCACCGCCCCGTTGATCGTCAGGTAGCAGCTCGGCGACGACTCGCCCTCGTCGATGAGCACGCGGCGGCGGGGACAGCGGGCGAAGCGCCCGGCCGTGAGGAACCCCCAGAGCGCGAGCGAGTCGAAGGCCTGGAACGTCGCGAGGCGGCGCACGTAGCGGCTGTCGGGGGGCCCGCAGGCCTCGAGGTCCGCGTCGGCCCGGGGGATCGCCGGGAGCCCCTCGGCGGGGGCGTCCCCGAGCGGGGCGGCGATGGCGCCGAGCTGCAGCCGCAGGCGCGTGCACGCCACCTCGGCGATGCGCCGCTTGAGGGCGAAGGCGGTGGGGTGGTTGCGCAGCACGAGGGCGGCGAAGTCGCTACGACTCAGGGCCAGCAGCGTCGCCGGCTCGACCACGCGGGCCGCGGTGGGGTGCCGGCCGCCGTCGAGCAGCGGGATCTCGCCCATGATCTCCCCGCTCCCCCGGACGGCGATGTCCACCTCCCGGTCGCCCGGCAGCCGCAGCGAGATGGCGACCCGTCCGTCCAGGACGATCATCATCGCCCCGGCCTCGTCGCCCGCGCGCCAGAGAACCTCCCCCGCGCGCGCCGTGCGCCGGCGCACCACCCGCGCGAGCTCCTCCAGCTCGGGTCCGGGGATGCCGGCCAGGAGCGGGACGGCGGCGAGCGCGCCGGCCTCGTCGCGCTCGGCCGCGGCCACCGCCCCGTCAGACATCGAGGTCGAGCGTCTCGAACTCCAGACGCCCCTCCACGCGGGAGGCGGTGAGCATCGAGTACTCGGGGACCTCGAGCCAGGTCGAGATGTCCACCGTCAGCGGCTCCGAGGCGATCAGCAGCGAGCGCAGCCCCTCGCCGGCGACCATCGCCGAGCTCCCGTCGCGCTCCACGTACTCGCCGCCGACCGTGTACCACAGGCTCACGTACGGCAGGTCGGTCTCGAGCAGCGTGTCGTCGTCGGGATACCAGCCGTAGTCGAAGCTGAACCGGGTGGCGACGATCGCGTCGCCGGTCGCGAGGCACAGGTTCACCGGGGACGACGTGTCGATGCCCTCCCGCGCGCGCGCGTCGCGCAGGATGCGCAGCGCGGACTGCACGGCGGCCCCCATCTCGTCCGCCCCCGGCACGCCCCACGGGTCGTCGAGCTGCGACAGGACGAGGGCGTAGATCCACTCCGAGTCCGTCGTCCCCTGGATCAGGCGCGCGATCTCGGGGCGGATGTCGGCGAGCAGCCCGTAGCGCATGCGACCGAACTCGCGCAGGTGCCCGTTGTGCGCGAGCGACACCCGTGCCCCGGGGAACCGGAACGGGTGGACGTTGGTCTCGGCGATCACCTCCCGGGGGCTGTGGCTGACGCCGCGGACGTGCGCGATCAGGCACGTCGGGGCGAGCTTGCCCGACAGCGCCCGCAGGTTGCGGTCGAAGGCCGGCAGCGTGGTGACGCGATAGCTGAACGGGTCGTCGCAGCGCACCGAGCGCGGGTCCCACGCCACCATCCCGAAGCCCGCGAGGTTCAGGAAGCCCGCCATCATCCGCGGGCTGTACGACTGCCGCACCAGCGAGCTGTCGGTCTCGTAGAGCACGTGCGCGAGGTCGATGGGCTCACCGAGGTATCCGAGGATGCGGCACACGCGACGCCTCAGCCGGCCTGTTGTCCGGACGCCGGTCCCGGGGTTAGCCTCGCACCCACCCCACCAGGAGGGAGTGCCCGATGAAGGCGTTCGTGTGCGGCGCGCTCGTCCCCGGATGCGACGCGGCGTTCGAGGCGGACACCGAGGAGGAGCTGCTCGACCAGATCGCCGCGCACGCGCGCGACGAGCACGGGATGCACGAGGTGCCGCCCGAGATCCTCGACACGATCCGGGCGACGATCACCGAGCGCTGACCGGCGGGCCGTCCCGCCCGCGCGCCGCGTCAACCGGACGGCCCGGGGACGTCGGCGAGCGCGCCCGCGGGCGCCGCCGCGCCCACGGGCGGGGACGGGATCGCGCAGACGCCGCCCGCGCACACCTCGAACGCGGGATCCCTGCTCGCCCGCCCGTGCCGGACGAGCAGCGCGTGGACTTCGCACCCCACGCAGAAGCCGAGGACGGATTCGAGCCAGAGGAGCGTCATGCAGACGAGACAGAGGGTGCGCGGCAGCGCCCCGGTGATCCCGGCGTTCGTGATGACGGTCATGGCAGAGGCGATCACCACGCCGAGCGTCCACGCGAACCGCTTGGGCTTCGCGGAGGTCCACTCGGCGGGGTACCGGCGCGTCAGGACGCGCGCGACCAGGCCCGCGGGGCTGCGGTGCAGCCCGACGGTGACGCGGATGAGGAACTCGACCAGGAAGAAGCCCGAGGCGACGCGCAGCAGCAGGTATTCCCCATCGAGGAGCGCGTAGAAGAAGGCGACGGTCCCGAGCATCAGCAGCAGGCCCGCCGACGCCCGCACCTCGCGCTCGTTGAACACCGCGGCCCGCAGCTCCCTGCCGTCCACGGCGAGCCCGGAGATGCGCTGGCCGTATGCGAGTGTCATCCGCCCTCCTCCCGTCAGGACTCCGTCTGCGCGTCCGGGGGCCCGGCGTCGGGTCCGTCAACGGCCTCCCCGGCGGCCGACGCCTCGACCGCGGCGATCGACCCGAGCCGGCTCGCGAGGGCGCGCGGGCGCCCGCCTCCGTGGGCGAGGCCGGTCGGCGATTCGCCGTCGAGGCGCAGCACGAGGGGGCCCGGGTCGGTGAGCATCGGCGTCGCGATCCTCCCCCCCGCCGTGGCGGAGGGCAACCCCCGGAGCACCCGAGACGGTCACCCCGGCGTCTCGGGCCGTGCCGCCCTGCGCCCCGAAGCGGTCCGTCACGGCCGGCGCTGGGTGCACGGCGCGTGCGTCCCACAGGTCCCCCGCGGCCCGCGAGGGCCGCCCCGGCGCCGCTCAGGAGTGGGTGTCGCGGCGCTCCATCGCGTACTCGACGGCCGCGCGGATGTCGTCCTCGCTCGCGTCGCCCGGCACGCCCCGGTGGCCGTACTGGGAGCCCCAGAGCGCGAGGATGGAGCCCGCCGCCTCGGCGAGGCCCCTGGCCTTCTGGTAGCCGCCGTACTCCACGAATCGCGCCTTGCGACCGGTCTGCCAGCGCCAGATCGTGTCGCCGTCGGCCTCGTGGATGATCGCGTAGAGCTTCTCGGTCATCGTCCCTCCGCCCGGGTGTCGGTCGCAACGCTAGCGCCTGACCAGGGCGCGAGTCCGGCGGCGTCGAGCATCGTCGTCAGGGCTCCGATGCCGAGGCCGACCACGGTCGAGTGGTCGCCCTCGATGCGCTCGACCAGCGCGGCGCCCGCGCCCTGGATGGCGTAGGCGCCGGCGCGCTCGCGCCACTCGCCGGTGCCGACGTACCAGTCGATGCGCGCGTCGTCGAGCGGGCGCACGTGCACGACGGTGCGGTCGCGCACCTCCCGCTCCCCCCCACCGGTGAGCAGCACCATCGCGGTCTCGACCACGTGCGACCGGCCGCCGAGGGCGCCGAGCATGCGTCGCGCGTCGTCGGCGTCGGCGGGCTTGCCGAGCGCCCGGCCGTCGAGCAGTACCTCGGTGTCGGCGCCGAGCACCGCGCCCCCGGGGGGCACGCCCGCCCGCTCGGCGACCGCCCGCGCCTTGGCGCGGGCGTTGGCGAGCGCGTCGTCCCCCTCGGGCGCGTTCGACACCATCACCCGGAACGGCACGCCCAGCGAGCCCAGCAGGCCGCGCCGCTGCGGGGACCGCGAGGCCAGCAGGATCAGGCCGGGGCCCTCAGCCGAGGTCGGGGAAGTGGAGCCCGAGCTCACGGACGCCCGACTCGGGGCTGTCCGATCCGTGGATCACGTTCTCGCCCACCTCGAGCGCGTAGTCGCCCCGGATCGTTCCCGGGGCGGAGTCGAGCGGGTTGGTCGCGCCCATCATCGTGCGGAGCGCGGCGACGGCGCCGTCGCGACCCTCGACGGCCATCATGACCACCGGGCCGGAGGTGATGAACTCCACCAGCTCGCCGAAGAACGGGCGCTCGCTGTGCTCGCCGTAGTGCTCCTCGGCGACGGCCCGGTCCATGACGGCCTTGCGCATCGCGAGGATCGTGAAGCCGCGTCGCTCGATGCGCGCCACGATCTCCCCGGTGAGGCCGCGGGCCACACCGTCCGGCTTCACCATCACGAACGATCGCTCACTCATAGGACTCCTGGTCACCTCGGGGTCGTCGCCAGCGTCCGGTCCTGCCGGTGTCGGAGCTGCCGCTGTCTGTCGCGCTGCTCTCGGGCAGCTCGCGAACGCGCCGCGAGCGCGCCGGCGGCGGCGCCGCCTGGTCGCGCCCGGTCGCCGGACGGTCGACGAGCCGCATCCGGAACTCGAGCTCGGTCAGGCGCTGGTCGATGTCGCGGACGTCGTCGTGCGAGGCCACCCCGGCCTGCCGCAGCGCGCGCGAGGTCGAGATGGAGTCGCCCCCGGCGGCCATGCCCTCACGGGCGAGCAGCCGCCCCACGATCTTCTGGCCCTCGGCGTCGCCCAGCTCGCTCAGCCGATGCTCGAGCGCCAGCAGCTCGAGCTCCCGCTCGCGCGCCTCGTCGAGGTACTCGGGCGGGCGCACGATGAGGTAGATGATCGTGCCGAGGAACGGGATCAGGACCGAGAGCGCGACGCAGGCGGCCGCGAACGGCGGGGCCTCGATGCGGCGGCGGGAGTCCTGGTAGGTCCAGTAGACCAGCGCCACCCAGAGCAGGACGACGAAGATCTGCAGGAGCACGCTGATCGCGCTCCACAACCCCGAGTCGAAGAAGCTCGAGATGGACTCGAAGGGGTCGCTGGTGTCGCCCGCCCCCGCCTGCGCCGTGAATATGGGCGCCATCACGCTGATGCTCTGGCCATACGGTCTAGTTCGCCTCGGTCGGGTCGATGCCCTCTTGGGCGGGCGCGAGTGTAGCAGGGGGTTCCGCGCGCTCCCGCACCAGCGCGGCGCGCAGGTCGGCGAGGAGGTAGAGCGATCCGGCCACCACGACGACCCCGTCGGGGCCGGCCGCGTCCCGCGCCGCCGCGAGCGCCTCGACCGGATCGTCCACGGCCCAGGCCGGCACGCCCATGTCGCCGGCGAGGCCGGCCAGCTCGGACGCGTGGATCGCCCGCGCGTGGCTCGAGCGGGTCGCGAAGAGGAGGTCGACGACGCCGCCGAGGGCCCCCACCATCTCGAGCACCCGCTTGTCGCCCAGCACCGAGACGACGGCGGTCACGGGGCCGCGTCCGGCGACCACCGGCGGCAGGGCGGTGGCGAGGGCGAGCATGCCGGCCGGGTTGTGGGCGCCGTCGAGCAGCACGTCGGGGCGCCCGGCGAAGAGCTCGAGGCGGCCGGGCACCTCGACGCGGGCGATCGCCTCGCGCAGGGGCGCGGGATCGAGCGGACCGCCGACCACCATCTCCGCCCCCGCCACCGCGACGGCCAGGTTGTCGCGCTGGTGGGGTCCGCGGAGCCCGAGCGGCAGCGCGCCGTAGCGGGCCCGGGGGGTGGTCACCTCGACCCCCTCGGGGGTGTCGCGCGCCTCCAGTCCCTCCCCGTGCCGTAGCGGGCGCAGCCCGCGGGCCGCGCATTCGGCCGCGACCGCGTCGCGGGCGCTCGCCGACAGCCGGCCGACCACCAGGCGGTCCGAGCCGTCGGCGCAGACCGCGAGCTTCTCGACCGCGATGGCCGCCTCGGTGTCCCCGAGGAACTGCGTGTGCTCGAGCGAGATGTTCGTGAGCGCCACGGCGGCTCCGGGAGCGAGCACGTTCGTGGCGTCGTAGCGACCTCCGAGACCCGCCTCGATCACCATCGCATCGACGGCGCGGGCGCGGAAGGTGTGGAACGCCATGGCCGTGAGCGCCTCGAACTGGGTCACCGCGTCGCCCGCCTCGAGCCCGAGGCCCTCGGCGGCCTCGCGCACCGCGGTGGCCGCCTCGGCCAGGCCGGCCGGCGGGATCGGCTCACCGTCGACCTGGATGCGCTCGGCCCAGTCGGTGACGTGGGGCGAGAGGTACGCGCCGACCGACCGCCCCCCGCTCGCCAGCGCCGCGGCGGCGAGGCGGGTGGTCGACGACTTGCCGTTGGTGCCCACCACGTGCAGGGCGGGCGCCGCCAGGTGCGGGTCGCCGAGCGCACCGAGCAGGGCCGTCATGCGCTCGAGCCCGAAGCGCATGCCCAGGATCTCGAGTCCCGCGATCCACGCGCGGGCCTGGTCGGGGGTCACCCCAGCAGCGCGAGCCGGGCGGCGAGGGCGTCGCGCTCGGCCGCGTAGCGGGCGGCCTTGTCACGCTCGCCGTCGACCAGGTGGGCCGGTGCGCGCTCGACGAAACGGGCGTCGGCGAGCTTGCGCTCGGCGCGCGCGAGCTCGCCCTCGGCGCGCGACAGCTCGTCGGCGACGCGGGCGCGCTCGACCTCGGGGTCGACCGCGTCGGCGGCGGAGCCGACCGAGATCGAGCGTCCGTCGCCGAGCAGCGTGGCCACCAGGGTCGGCACCACCTCGGCGTCGGCCGCGCCGACGGCGTCGAGCGCCGCCACCGCCGGGTGCGGGGCGGGGCTCATCACGAGGGGTGTGCGGGGCGGCAGGTTGCGGGTCGAGCGGTAGGCCCGCAGCGCGGCGACGACCTCGCGCACGGCGGCGACCTCGTCCTCGGCGGCCTCGTCGCGCGGGCCCGGCGCGACCGGGGGCGGGTGGAGCGCCATCAGCCCCTCCGACCCGGGCAGGCGCGACCAGGTCTCCTCGGTCACGAACGGCATCAGGGGGTGCGCGAGGGCGAGCACCTGCTCGAGCGCGTAGCCCGCCATCTCGGCCGTCGCCTCGCCGGCCTTGAGCAGCTCGAGGTACCAGTCGCAGTAGTCGTCGAAGACGAGGTGGTAGACGAGGTCGGCGAGCTGCGACAGGTTGAACTGGTCGGTCAGGGTCCGCGCGCGGGCCACCGCGTCGTCGACGCGCGAGGCGATCCAGCGATCCGCGAGCGTCGTGGCGGGCGGCGCCTCGGCGACGACGCGCCCCCCGCGGTCGATGACCAGGCGCGACGCGTTCCAGAGCTTGGTCACGAGCTGGCGGCCCTGGTCGATGCGATCGGCGCTGAACCGCACGTCCTGGGTGCTCGACATCATCAGCAGGCCGAACCGCAGCGCGTCGGCCCCGTTGCGGTCGATCAGCTCGAGCGGGTCGATGCCGGTGCCGAGCGACTTGCTCATGCGGCGCCCGTCCGGCGCCTGCACGACCGAGTGGATGTACACGTCCGAGAACGGCTCGGTGCCCATGTACTCGACGCCCATCATCACCATCCGCGCGACCCAGAGGAAGATGATGTCGCGGGCCGTCGAGAGCACCTGCGTCGGGTAGAAGCGCTCGAGCTCGGGCGTGCGGTCGGGCCAGCCGAGCGTGGCGAACGGCCACAGCGCCGAGCTGAACCAGGTGTCGAGCACGTCGGGATCGCGCTCCCAGCCCGCGCCCTCGGGCGCCTCGAGCCCCACGTGGATCTCGTCGCCGCGGTACCAGACCGGGATGCGGTGCCCCCACCAGAGCTGGCGCGACACGCACCAGGGGCGGATCTCGCGCATCCAGTCGAGGTAGACCTCACCCCACTTGGCGGGCGTGAAGCGCACCCGCCCCTCCTCGACGGCCGAGATGGCGGGCTCGGCCAGGCGCGTCATGTCGCAGAACCACTGCAGCGACACCAGCGGCTCGACGCGCGCGCCCGAGCGGTGCGAGAAGGGCACGACGTGCGTGTAGTCGCGCTCGGACCGGATCAGCCCCTGCGATCGCAGGTCGTCGACCACGCGCTCGGCGCACTCGGCCGGCGTGAGGCCGGCGTACCGCTCGCCGGCCGCCGCCGTCATGCGCCCGTCCTCGCCGATCACGTTGATCGCCTCGAGCCCGTGGCGGCGGGCGATCTCGAAGTCGTCGCCGGCGTGGGCGGGGGTGACCTTGAGCGCGCCGGTGCCGAACTCGGGCTGGACGTGGTCGTCGGCGATGATCGGGATCTCGCGGCCCACGAGCGGCAGCGTGACGGTGCGGCCGACCAGGTCGCGGTAGCGGTCGTCACCGGGGCTGACGGCGACCGCGGTGTCGCCGAGCATCGTCTCGGGGCGCACCGTGGCCACCACGATCTCGCCCGTCCCGTCGCTGAGCGGATAGGCGATGCCGATCAGGCGGTCGGTGACCTCGCGGTCCTCGACCTCCAGGTCGGAGATGGCCGACCCCAGACCGGGGTCCCAGTTCACCATGTAGCGGTCGCGGTAGATGTGCCCCTTGCGGTGCAGGTCGACGAAGACGTGCTGCACCGCGCGGGCGTAGGCGTCGTCCATCGTGAACCGCTCGCGCTCGAAGTCGAGCGTGCACCCCAGGCGACGGAGCTGCCCGATGATGCGACCGCCGTACTCGGCCTTCCACTCCCAGACGCGGCGCACGAACTCGTCGCGGCCGAGGTCGGCGCGGCGCACGCCCTCGGAGGCGAGCGCCTTCTCGACGACCGCCTGGGTGGCGATGCCGGCGTGGTCGGTGCCGCAGATCCACATCGTCTCGTGCCCCGACATGCGCCGGGTGCGGATGAGCACGTCCTGGATCGTGTTGTTGAGGGCGTGCCCCATGTGCAGCGCGCCGGTCACGTTGGGCGGCGGGATCGCGATCGCGTAGGGCGGCCGGTCGGCCGCCGGGTCGGCGTGACCGACCCCGGCCTCACGCCAGGCGGCCTCCCACCGGGCTTCGACCTGCGCAGGGTCGAACCGGGTCGGAGCGGTGGTCACAGGGATCCCAGGGGGTTAGGCGGACTCCCCGCCGGCCTCGGCGGCCCGGTCGGGCGCCTCGGTGACGAGGGTCGGCGGCAGCCCCTTCTCGATGGTCTCGCGGGTGACCACGCACTTGCGCACGTCGTCGCGGGACGGGAGCTCGAACATGACGTTGAGGAGGGCCGCCTCCATGATGGAGCGCAGGCCGCGGGCGCCGGTCTCGCGCTCGAGGGCCTTGTCGGCGATCGCGTTGAGCGAGTCGTCGGCGAAGACGAGGTCGACGTCGTCGAAGCTGAAGAAGCGGCGGTACTGGCGCACGAGCGCGTTCTTCGGCTCGGTCAGGATCTGCACGAGGTCGTCGCGCGAGAGCTGGTGCACGGCCGAGATCACCGGCAGGCGACCGATGAACTCCGGGATCAGCCCGTAGTTCATGAGGTCCTCGGGGAGCACCTCGCTGAACAGGTCGTGCGGGTCCTCCTCGTGACGGCTGCGCACCTCGGCCGCGAAGCCGACGCCCTTGTGGCCGATCCGCCGCTCGATGATCCGCTCGAGGTTCGCGAACGCGCCGCCGCAGATGAACAGCACGTTGGTCGTGTCGATCGTGAGGAACTCCTGATGGGGGTGCTTGCGCCCCCCCTGCGGCGGCACCGAGGCCACCGTGCCCTCCAGGATCTTCAGCAGCGCCTGCTGCACGCCCTCGCCCGACACGTCGCGCGTGATCGACGGGTTGTCCGCCTTGCGCGCGATCTTGTCGACCTCGTCGATGTAGATGATCCCGGTCTCGGCCTTCTTCACGTCGAAGTCGGCGGCCTGGATCAGCTTGAGGAGGATGTTCTCGACGTCCTCGCCCACGTAGCCGGCCTCGGTGAGGGCGGTCGCGTCGGCGATGGCGAAGGGCACGTTGAGGATGCGCGCCAGGGTCTGGGCCAGCAGCGTCTTGCCACAGCCGGTGGGGCCCAGCAACAGGATGTTGCTCTTCTGGAGCTCGATGTCCGAGTCCCCGGCGTTCATCATGTTGACGCGCTTGTAGTGGTTGTAGACGGCGACGGCCAGCGTGCGCTTGGCCTCCTCCTGCCCCACCACGTAGTCGTTCAGCACGCCGTAGATCTCGCGCGGGCGCGGCAGCGACTCCGGGTCGAACGTGACCGGGGTCGTCAGCTCCTCATCGATGATCTCGTTGCAGAGGTCGATGCACTCGTCGCAGATGTAGACGCCCGGTCCGGCGATCAGCTTCTTGACCTGCCGCTGCGACTTGCCGCAGAAGCTGCAGAGGAGCTGCTCGTTCGTCTCGGAGGTCTTCGCCATCGGTTCGCGGGCCGGAGCCGGCTAGTGGCTCTCGATGACCCGGTCGACGATGCCGTACTCCTTGGCCTCCGGGCTGCTCATGAAGAAGTCGCGCTCCGTGTCCTTCGCGACCTTCGCGAGCTCCTGGCCGCTGTGCTTGGCGATGATCTCGTCGAGCCGGGTGCGCAGGTCGAGGATCTCGCGGGCGTGGATCTCGATGTCCGTCGCCTGCCCGCTGAAGCCGCTCGAGACCTGGTGGATCAGGATCTTGGCGTTCGGCAGCGCCATGCGCTTGCCCGCCGCGCCGCCGGCCAGCAGCAGGGCGCCCATGCTCATCGCGATGCCGACGCAGATGGTCGAGACGTCCGGCTTGATGAACTGCATCGTGTCGTAGATCGCCAGGCCCGCGTACACCGACCCGCCGGGCGAGTTGATGTAGAGCGAGATGTCCTTGTCGGGGTCCTCGCTCTCGAGGTGCAGGAGCTGGGCCACGATCAGGTTGGCGATCTGGTCGTCGACCGGCGTGCCGAGGAAGACGATCCGCTCGTTGAGCAGACGCGAGTAGATGTCGAAGGAGCGCTCGCCGCGCGAGGTCTGCTCGACGACCATGGGGATCAGGGGACTCATGCGGTGGGCTCCGTTCGGGTCGTGCGGGTCAACGGGGGTCGCCGGGCGTCCAGAGCTTCCCCGCGGGCGCCGGCTTCCCTTCCGCGGGAGCGGTGGAGGTGCCCGCGGCGGCCGAGCGGCGCTCGTCCTCCGGGGTCCAGAGGCGCTCGCGCGCCTCGGCCTGGGCCATGGGGATGGCGGTCGCGCTCGCGATCAGGTGGTCGACGGCCTTGCGCAGGCGCATGTCCTGGCGCAGCGCGTCCCAGCCACCGCCGTGGTTGCGCAGGTCGTGCATGAGGCGCTCGGGCGCGCGGCCGGTGGCCTCGGCGTCGGTCCGCACCTGCTCCTCGATCTCCTCGTCGGAGACCTCGATGCCCGCGGACTCGGCAACGGCCTCGACGACCAGCTCGCGGCGGATGGCCTGCTCGGCGTCCGGGCGCAGCTCCTCGACGATCTCCTCGATGGTGCGGCCGGTGGCGGCGAGGTACTGGTCGAACGAGACGCCCTCGGGCAGCTGCTCGGCCGTCTGCTGGAGGATCGTGCCGATGCGGCGGTCAACCATGATGGCCGGCACCTCGACGGTCGACCGCTCGGTCGCCGCGTCGATCACCATGCGGCGGAAGAGCTCCTCGGCCTGGGCGTCCGCCGACTCCTGCAGGCGACGCCCGAGATCGGCGGTCAGCTCGTCGAGCGTGTCGAACTCGCTCACGCCGACCGCGAGCTCGTCATCGAGCTCGGGCAGCACCTTCTCCTGCACGGCCTTCACCGTCACGGAGTAGTCAACCGTGGTTCCGCGCAGCTCGGGGCGCCCGTCGCCCTCGCCGTAGGAGACGGGGAACGACACCGACTCGCCGGCGCTCACGCCGGTGAGGGCCGTGTCGAACTCGGGCACCAGCCGGCCGCCGCCGAGCTCGACCAGGTAGTCGCGCGCCGTGGCGTTCTTCATCTTCTTGCCGCCGACGGAGCCGTCGAAGTCGATCACGACGAAGTCGCCGGTCGCCGAGGCCCGCTCGACCACCTGCAGGCGCGCGGCCTGCTGGCGCAGCCGGTCGAGCTGCTCGTCGAGGGCGCCCTCGGGCACCTCCGCGTCGGCCTTGCCGACCTCGAGACCGGTGATGTCGCCGAGCGTCGCCGTCGGACGCACCTGCACCGTCGCCTTGAAGGTGAGGTCGCCCTCGTCGGGGACGCCCTCGAGGTCGAGGTCGGGGTCGTCGATCGGGACGATGCCGGTCTCGGCCACCGCCTCGGAGTACCAGTCGCCCAGGGCGCTCTTGAGCATCTCCTGCACGATCGCGTCGTGCCCCACCCGCTGCACGATGACCTCGGCCGGCGCCTTGCCGGGCCGGAAGCCGGGGACGCGCACCTCGCGTCCGAGACGGCGGATCGCCCGGTCCATGCGGCGCTGCACCTCGTCCTCGGGAACGGCGACGTCCAGACGGACGCGGTTCTCCTCGAGGGTGGTCACTTCGGCGGTCAACGGCATGTGCAGGTCCTCGCCCGACGCGGGTTGATGTATGCGGGTGAGAGGACTCGAACCTCCAAGGGTTGCCCCACTAGGACCTAAACCTAGCGCGTCTGCCAGTTCCGCCACACCCGCCAGGAGGAGGCGTCCGAGGGGTGAACGATGGGATTCGAACCCACGACCGCCTGGACCACAACCAGGAGCTCTACCAGCTGAGCTACGTCCACCACGATGCAGGCCCGGAGGCCCACCGGCCGGAGCATAGCGAGTCGCGCCGCACCGCGGCCGTGGCCGTGGCCGTCCGCCGCCGGGGCGTCCGGTGCACGGCATGATGGGCGCCCACCCGCCGTCCGGAGGCCCCCGTGCGCGACACCCTCGTCCCCGGCATCGAGCACGAGCTGCGCTTCGTCGTGCCCGTCAACAAGACCGTGCCCCGCCTCTACCCCGAGTCGCCCGAGTTCGCGGCCATGCCCGAGGTGCTCGCGACCGGCTACTTGGTGGGCTTCGTGGAGTGGGCCTGCATCCGGGCCATCGCCCCCCACCTCGACGAGGGCGAGCTGTCCCTCGGCGTGCACGTCGACCTCAGCCACGACGCGGCCACCCCGCCGGGCATGGAGATCGTGGCGCGCGTGCGGCTCGAGGAGGTCGCGGGTCGCGCGCTGACGTTCTCGGTCGAGGCCGAGGACGCCCACGAGCGGATCTGCGCCGGCACGCACCGCCGCTTCGTGGTCGATCGCGCGCGCTTCGACGCCGGAGTCGCGCGCAAGCGGGGCTGAGCGCGCCCGCCCCGCACCGTCAGGGCTCGACGACGACCTTGAGGGCCTCGCCCGAGCGGGCCAGGCGGAAGGCCTCCCCCACCTCGGCCAGCGGCACGCGGTGCGACACGATCGTCGCGGCGTCGATGGCGCCCTCGGCGAGCAGCGCCAGGGCGTCGCGCGTGTCGAGTGGGCCGGCCGAGTAGGTCGAACTGGATGGTGACCTCGCGGAAGAACACCGCCCCGAGGTCGAGCGGCACGGGGGTGCCGGGCCGGGGCGGCGCGAAGAGCTGGACCACCCCGGCGGGCCCGGCCAGGTGCAGGGCGCCGGCGATCGCTCGCGGGTCGGACGTGCAGACGAAGACCTGATCGGCCGGTCCGCCGAGGGCCTCGGCCACCGCGGCGGGGTCGTCGGACGACGGCACGGCCGCACCGGCGGCGGCCGCGAGGGCGCGCCGCTCGGCGCGCGGGTCGAGGGCGGCGACGGCCTCCGCGCCGGCCGCGCGGGCGGCGCCGATCTCGAGCAGGCCCATCGCGCCGCAGCCGACCACGGCCACGCGCGACCCCGCGCCCACCCCCGCCCAGCGCTGGCCGCGCAGCACGCACCCGAGCGGCTCGATCAGCGTGGCGGCCCAGTCCGGCAGGTGCCCGGGCAGGGCCAGCACGTCGAGACGGGCGTTCTCGGCGGGCACCCGGATGAGCTCGGCGAGGCCCCCCGGATCGATGCGCGTGGCCCGGAAGGTCGCGCAGAGAGTGTGCCGCCCCGCCCGGCACAGCGCGCAGGTCATGCACGGGACGTGGTGGTGCACGTGCACCCGCGCCCCCACCGCCACGGGCGCCCCGGCGCCGGCATCGACCACCTCGCCGACCGGCTCGTGACCCAGGACGACCGGCGCCCGCGGGTCCTGGTACCAGCCCATCAGATCGCTGCCGCAGAGCCCGCAGGCGCTCATCCGCACCAGCAGCTCGCCGGCGCCCACGACGGGGTCGGGCCGCTCCTCGAGAGCGATCCGTCCCCCGCCGTGGTACACCGCGACCCTCACCCCACGAGGTTATCCGGCGACCATCGCCGGCACCGGCGCCAGGCGCTCCGCCAGCGTGGCGACCCGCTCGCCCACGTACCGCGCGTAGTCGAGCTCGGCCTCGGAGGCGTCGCCGACGCTGCTCGCGCCGTACGGGTTGCCGCCGGCCGGGTAGCCGCGCTCGCTCGTGTAGCCCGGGGCCGCGACGATGGCGCCCCAGTGGTACAGCGAGTTGTAGAGCGCCAGCAGCGTCAACTCCTGCCCGCCGTGGGCGTTCTGGCTGCTCGTGAAGCCGGCCGCGACCTTGTCGGCGAGCTTGCCCTGCGCCCAGAGGCCGCCGGCGGTGTCGATGAACTGCTTGAGCTGCGACGAGATGTTGCCGAACCGGGTCGGCGACCCGAGCACGTAGGCGTCGGCCCACTCGAGGTCGTCGAGGGTCGCGATCGGGTCGTCCCGCACCTCGTCGCGGTGGGCGGCCCACGCCTGGTTCTGGGCGATCGCCTCCTCGGGCGCGAGCTCGGCCACGTGGCGCAGCCGGGTCTCGGCCCCGGCGCCCCGGGCGCCCTCCTCGACGGCATGCGCGAGTTGGTGCACGTTGCCGGTGGCGCTGTAGTAGATGATCGCGACCTTCGCCATGCTGTGAGCTCCCGTGGTAGAAAAGTGGACGTGCGTCCGTTTTGACTGAACCGAATGATGCCGGGTCGGGCCGCCGAGGGCAACCCGTGGCGCGCCTGGGCATGGACGGGCGGCCCGTGCGCCGGCGCCGCCGGGACGCCTCGGCGAATCGCGCGCGGATCCTGCGGGTCGCCGCCGACCTCGTGCGCGACCGCGGCGAGGCGCTGCGGATGGAGGACGTGAGCGCCGCGGCCGGCGTCGGCAAGGGCACCCTCTACCGCAACTACTCGAGCCGCGCCGTCCTGGCCGAGGCCCTCCTGGACGGGCTCGCCCGCGACCTGCAGGGCCGCGCGCTCGCCGCCGCGGCGCGGCCCGACGCGCCGGCCCTCGACCGGCTCGGGGGCTTCGTCGCGATGGCCGCGGAGTTCGTCGCCGACAACCTCGATCTGCTGTGCATGGCCCGCGAGGGCCGCCGTGACGACCCGCGGGCGTCGGCGCCCTACCTCTGGCACCGCATGGTGGTGGGCGGCCTGCTCACCGAGGCGGCGCGCGCCGGCGAGCGCGCGGTCGCCGACGACGAGGGGTACCTGCCGGACGCGATCCTCGCGCTGATCGAGCCGGCGCTGGTGCGCCACGGGCTCGAGACGCTCGGGCTCGGCCGGCAGACCGTGGTGGCCTCCGCGCGCCGCGCGGCCCGCGCGATCGCGCGGGGCGACTGAACCGTCGCGCCCCGGCGCACGTAGCCCGGTGGCTGGTCAAAACCAGGACGGGGGACACGAGATGAGCGCTGCACCGGTGCTGCTGGTCCACGGGGCATGGGCGAAGGGCTGGGCGTGGGGCTTCGTGCAGGCCGAGTTGGAGAAGAGGGGTGTGGAATCCGTCGTCATCGACCTGCCCTCGTCCGACGCCGCACCGAGCACGATGGCCGACGACGCCGCCGCGATCCGCACGGCCATCGAGGGTCTCGGCGCTCCCGCCGTGGTCGTGGGCCACTCGTATTCGGGCGTCCCCGTGACCGAGGCGGCCGCGGCCAACCCCGGCGTCGGGCACCTGGTCTACGTGTGCGCCGCCATGGCCGACGAGGGCCAGTCGACCGGCTCGCTGATGGCCGAGGATCCGACTCCGAGCCGCATCGGCGAGGCGATCCAGGCGACCGACGACGGTCTGTCGACCCTGACGGCCGAGGGCGCGAAGGAGATCCTCTTCAACGACGTCAGCCAGGAGACGGCCGACCCGATCATCGCCGCGCTCGGCACGCACCGGATGTCGGTGTTCGGCGAGGCCCCGACGGCGATCGGCTGGAAGGAGCACCCGGCCACCTACGTGCTGACGACGCAGGATCGCGTCTTCTCCCCCGAGCTGCAGCGGCGCATGGCCGCCAACGCCGGGGAGGTCGTGGAGCTCGATTCGGGGCACATCCCGCAGCTCTCGCGCTCGGCCGAGCTGGCCGAGGTGATCGCCCGGGTCGCCGCCCGCTGAGCGGGAACCCCGCCCGCGCGCCGCGACGCGCGGGCGGGGTCGCGGTGCCTACGAGAAGGCGCTGAGGCCGGTGATCTCGCGGCCCACGATCAGGGCGTGCACGACGTCGGTGCCCTCGACCGTCGAGACCACCTCGACGTCTCCGAGGTGCCGCCCGACGTGGTTCTCGAGCAGGATGCCGTTGCCACCGAGGAGGTCGCGCGCCTCGGCCACGACCGACCGGGCGCGTGCGGCGTTGTGCATCTTCGCGAGCGAGGCCATCGGCGCCGTCAGCCGCCCCTCGTCGAGCAGCGTCGCCAGCCGCAGGCAGATCAGGCGCATGGCGGTCACGTCGGCGAGCATCTTGGCGAGGCGGAACTGGGTGAGCTGGTACCCCGCGATCGGGGTGCCGAACTGCTCCCGGTCGAGGCTGTAGGCCACGGCCATCTCGTAGGCGGCGGTCGCGTGACCGAGGGCGCCCCAGGCGATGCCGGGACGCGCCCGGGCGAGCACGCTCGCGGCGTCGTCGAACGAGGTCGCGCCGGGCAGTCGGTTCTCGGCCGGCACGCGCACGTCGCGCAGGGTCACGTCGGCCTGCAGCGACGCGCGCTTGGCCATCTTGCCGGTGATGGGACGCGCCTCGACCCCCTCGGTGCCCCTCTCCACCACGTAGGCCCCGACGTCGCCCGCCCCGTCGCGGGCCCACACGACCATGAGGTCGGCGAAGACCGCGTTGCCGATCCAGCGCTTGTCCCCGTCGAGCACGTAGCCGTCGCCCAGGTGGCGGGCCGTCGTCTCGAGCGTGACCGCGTCCGAGCCGTGATCGGGCTCGGTCAGGGCGAAGGCGCCCACCAGCTCCAGGCGCGCCATCGGCCCCAGCCACCGCTCCTTCTGCTCGTCCGATCCGAGCAGGGCGATCGCGGTCATCGCGAGGCCCGAGTGGACGCCGTGGAAGGTGCTGACGCTGCCGTCCCCGCGCGCGAGCTCCATCGACACCAGGCCGGCGGCGAGCGGCGACAGCCCGGGGAGGCCGTGACCGGTGAACGTGCCGCCGCAGATCCCGAGCTCCGCCATCTTCGGGATCAGCTCGTGGGGGAACTCGGCGCGCTCCCAGTAGCCGTTGATGATCGGCAGCACCTCGCCGTCGCAGAACCTCCGCACCCGGTCGCGCACCGCGCGTTCCTCGTCCGACAGCAGGTCGTCGGTGAGGAAGAGATCGCTCGAGGTCGGGTCCACGTGCGCTCCTTGGGTGCCGTCGGCGGCTGGACGGATCGCCCGGCAGCCTGCCAGGGTTGCGGGTACCTCGGCGGCCCTGAACGGGTGCGCCGGTTCCACCCCGACGACGGGACGACCCGATGGCCCAGTGCGCCCACACCACCTGCACCTGCGAGGCGCGCAAGGACGAGCGCTTCTGCTCCGACTTCTGCGCGGACAACCCGAAGGCCGACGAGTGCCACTGCCACCACGACTCGTGCGACGCCCCGCACCACCACTAGCCGCGCCTACCGGGTGACCCGCACCACCTCGCCGGCGCCGAGGAGCCTCTCCCCGGCGGCGGTGATGACCCTCAGGCGGCCGAGGTCGTCGGTGCCCGCGCACGTGCCGACGACCTCCTCGTCGCCGAGGCTCACGGTGACCCCGCACCCCGTCAGCGCATCGCGGTCGGCGTAGGCGGCGAGGATCTCCCCGGCGCCGGCGGCGATCCACCCGGCGTAGCGGCGCCCCACGGCCTCGATGAGCGCGACCAGCAGGTCGCCGCGCGCCGGCGGGGCGCCGGCGTCGGCGAGCGACCCCGGTCGCCAGCGCGCGTCGTCGAGCGCCGGCGCGGCCCGCACGTTGACGCCGATGCCCGCGATCGCCCAGGCGACGCGGTCCTGGTCGCCGGACATCTCGCAGAGGATCCCGGCCACCTTCGCGTCGCCGATCAGGATGTCGTTGGGCCAGACGATCCGCGCGTCCTCGCCGAGCGCCTCCGCGACCCCCACCGCCACGACGATCGGCAGCAGCGCGACGTCGACCGGCGCCACCGGCGGGCGCATGAGCACCGACACGAGCAGCGCGTCGCCGCGCTCGGCGAGCCACGCGCGTCCCCGCCGCCCCCTGCCGGCGGTCTGGCGGTCGGCCCCGAGGATCGTCCCCTCGGGCGCGCCGGCCCGCGCCCGCGCGGCGAGGTCGTCGTTGGTCGAGCCCGTCTGCGGGGACCAGTGCACCGGGCCGCCGAGCGGCGGCGAGAGGCGGGCCTCGACCGATGCGGGGATGACGGGGTCCTCGTCGTCGCCCAGCCGGTAGCCGTCGTGTGCGCTGACCACCTCCACCCCCTCGCGCCGCAGCGCCTCGACGTGGCGGTGCACGGCGGCGCGCGAGCACCCGATCCCGGTCGCCAGCACCTCCCCCGATGCACCCCCGGGGCCGGCCGTCACGAGGGCGGCCAGCACGCGGGCGCGGCGCTCGGCGATCTCGGCGGCGGTCACCCCGCCATCCTGTCACCCGGCCGCTAGTTGCTGCTCGGCTCCGGCAGCGAGAGCACCAGCACGTCGCGGCCGTGCCGGTCCGACCAGCCCCACTCGCCGTCGAGGTCGTCGGAGGTGACCACGACGCCGGCCTCGCCGGACTCGACGAGCGGATCGACCTCCCAGACGGGCGCGGTGCGCACCTGGAAGCCCGCGGTGGCGAGCCACTCGCCCATCATGGTCCGCACGGGCGACGGCGAGAGGACCAGCAGCACGCGATCGACGATCGCCGGCGGGGTCATTGTCGCGGGCTACCCACGGCGGCCGGACCCCAAACGCGGGGGCTCAGCGGCCGAGCAGGATCCCGCGCACCTCGGCCTCGCGCCCGGGCTCGAGGATGGCGAGCACCTGGTCGCCGGCCCTCAGCACCGTGCGGCCCGCGGCGATCTCGGCCGTGCCCTCGCGCACCACCGAGATCAGGCGCGAGCCCTCCGGCAGACCGATGTCGTCGACCGCGCGGCCGATGCAGGGGCAGTTCGCGTCGATGGCGACCTCGATGATCTCGAGGTTCTCGTTGCGCAGCTCGAGCAGGTGGACGAGGTCGTGCTCGGGGACCTCGTGCTCGATCAACGCCATGATCCGCTGCGTCGGGCAGACGGTCGGGGCGATGCCGAGCAGGTCGAAGTGCTCCTGGTTGCGGGGGTCGTTGACGCGCGCGATCACCTTCGTGACCCCGAACCGCTCCTGCGAGAGCTGGGCGATGACGAGGTTGTCCTCGTCGTCGCCGGTCACCGCCACGACGATGTCCGGCGGCCGTGCGACGCCCGCCCGCTCGAGCACGTAGAGCTCGGTGCCGTCGCCGTGGATCACCCGGTGGCCGAACTCCGACTCGAGGGTGTCGGCCCGCTCGCCGTCGCACTCGATCAGCACCGCCTCCTGGTCGCGCTCCATGAGCGAGCGCGTCACGTTGGCGCCGATCTTGCCGCCCCCGACGATGATCGCGAACATCAGCCCGCCGCCTCCCGGCCCGCCGCGAGCGCCCAGCCCGCCAGGCCATCGATCGCCATCCTCACCGGCGAGATCACCTCGAAGCCGCGGCCGGCGTAGGCGTCGGCCCGCGCGGGATCCTGGATCCTCGCCGCCACGTGCCGCACCCGGTACTTCTTGACCGCGACCTGGGCGATGACCAGGTTCGTGTTGTCGCCGTCGGTCGCCGCGATGAGCACGTCGGCGCCGGCGACCCCCGCGTCCTCGAGCACCGCGGTGTCCATGCCGTGACCGATCACGACCGGGTCGCGCCATTCGGCCCCGAGGCGGTTGAGGTTCTCCTCGCGCATCTCGACGACCACGACCCTCCAGCCCTCGTCGGACAGGATCCGCGCGAGCGTCGCGCCCACCCGCCCGCACCCGATCACGATCGCCTTCATCCGTGCATCATGACGCGTCCCCATCGTCGAGGACGCCCGCGGGATAGGTGACGATCATCACCTCGCACCGGGCGTTTCGCAGCACCTTGTCAACCGTGGGGCTGAAGAAGCGGCGATGGTTGCGCCAGCGGGCCGACGACCCCATGAGGATCAGGTCGGCGTCGATGGCCTCCGCCTCGGCCACGATCGCCTCGCTCAGCGAGCGGGCGCGCACGAGATGGGGGACCACGTCCACCCCCTGCTCGGCGGCGATCTCGCGCGCCTCCTCCATCGCCGCGCGGGCGGGACCCTCGTCGTCGGGGCCGGACGCATCGTCGAGCGCGAGCGACATCGGCACCCGCACGACGTGCAGCACGCGCACCTCGGCGCCCCGCTCCTCGGCGAGTCGTAGGGCCGTGGCGAGGACCTCCTCGCCGACGTCCGCGAGCTTCAGCGGCACGAGGATGCGGCGCGCCTCGCCCTCGTGGGCATCGGGCACGAGATCGGGCACGGGCGGCGTGGCGCGGCCGAGCAGGGTCTCGCCCCCGGCCCGGCGCGAGACGAGGTAGACGACCGCCCCGATCGCGAGCCAGATCGGCCCCACCACCGCGGCCCCGCCGTGCGTGAAGAGGGAGGCGATCCAGAGGGCCAGGGTGAGCAGGCCGCCGACGAGCGACGGGATCGGGATGACCGCGCCGCGCCAGGGCACCCCGAACGGCACCCGGAAGGGACGCGCCAGCGCGGGCTCGTGGAGGCGCAGGCGGACGACCGCGAACTGGGCGGCGGTCATCGCGATCAGCACGCCGAAGCTGTAGAGCCCGGCGAGGAACAGGGCGCCGTCGCCGACGGCGTCGGCGACGATGATGAGCACCGGGGCGATCACCGCGGCGGCGAGCGTCGCCGCCGGTGCCGGCGAGGTGCCCCGCTCCGGGCGGGCGAACGCGTGCGGGAGCATGTCGTAGCGCGCCATCGAGTACGCCAGGCGCTCGGCCCCGGCGAGCGAGGTGGCGATGGCCGTGACGAGGATCAGGGCGTTGGTGATCCCGACGACCCCGACCAGCGCGTCGGCGCCGCCCGGCAGCTCGCCGCCGATCGCGCGGGCGATGCCGACCAGCGGCGCCTGCAGCCAGTCGGTCGCCAGCGCCGTCGCCACCCCGTCGCTCTCGGCGGGGTCGGGCAGGGTCGGATAGGCCGACACGCCGATCATCGAGACCGCCACGTTGACCACGACGACGGTCCCGATGCCGATGAACAGGCTGCGCGGCAGCGTGCGGCCGGGCTCGCGCACCTCGGCGGCGAAGTTGGTGACGGTCTCGAGGCCGGTGTAGGCCAGCGTCGCGAGCGACAGGGCGAGCGCGATCGACGTCCAGGACGGCGTGCGCCCGATGTCGATGCCCACGGTCAGGCCGTCGGACGTGAAGACCAGCGCGAACCCGAGCACCGCGATCACGGTCTGCAGCACCAGCGCGACGCCCGCCGCGACGGCGGCGATCGCGAAGAGGCGGATGCGGCGGATGCGGCGCACACCGGCCAGCACGCCGATCACCAGGATGCCGACGACCGCGTCCCACGGCCCGGCGGCGAGACCCTCCCACCCGAAGGCCATGCCGATGTAGGCCGGGACGAAGATCGCCGCGAGAGCGATGACCACCAGGTAGTCGAGGAAGAGCAGCCAGCCGGTGGCGAAGCCCGCCGGGTCGCTGAAGGCGCGCCGCACGAAGGTGGCGGCGCCGCCGGCCTCGGGCATGGCCGCCGACCCCTCGGCGTACGAGAGGCCCACCACCAGCACCAGGGCCCCGACGGCCAGGAGCACCCACGGGGTGAGCCCGACCGCGTAGAACGCCACGATGCCGAGGGCGAAGATCAGCGACGAGCCGATCTCGCCGTAGGCGACCAGCGCCAGGGACCGCGCGCGGACGCCCCGGGGCGGGGCGCTCAGCCGCGGCGCCATGTGCCCACCAGGTAGAGGCGCAGCGCGCCGCCGGCGATCATCAGCCCGCCGAGCAGCAGCCCCAGGCCGCCGCCGATCCCGAGCGCGATCGTGCGGGCCACGACGATCACGCCGAGCACGAGCACCACGAGGGCGACCGCCGCGGGCGCCGGGCCCCGCCGGCTCACGCCACGGCCTCGGCCACGCGCCCGCCGACGACGATGGCCCGCACCGGGCTGTGCTTGAGCACGTGCCGGGTCGTGCTGCCGAACACCGGTGCCCGGCGGTGCATGCCCGGGCGCGGCGCACCGATCACGATCAGCTCGGCGCCGCGTGCGACGGCGTCGGCGACGATGGCCGGTCCGGCGCTGCGGGCGCGCTCGAGGCGGGTCACGGCCCGCACGCCGTGGCTCTCCACCAGGGCCCGGGCGTCGTCGAGCAGCTCACCGGCCTGGCGCTCCTCGTCGGGCAGATCGGCGGTCAGCGGGAGGGTCATGGGGATCTCGAGCACGTGCACGACCGCCACCCGCGCCCGCCGCTCGCCCGCGAGTCGGGCTGCCGCCACCAGCGCCTCCTCGCTCTCGGCCGACCGGACGACCGGCACCACGATCGACCGGTACTCGATCCTCAGCCCGGCGCCCAGCACGAGGGCGGGAGCCCGCACCGTGGCCGCGAGCGGGAGATGCAGCACCCGGCGCCGGTAGACGACGTAGACGGCGAACCCGAGCGCCAGCCACGCGAGGCCGGCCCAGCGCGTCAACGGCTCCTGGATGACCACGATCGCCCAGGCCGCGCCGGTCGCGAGACCGCCGAGGATGGCGAACAGCGGCCAGTCGATGCCGGCGATGCGCAGGTTGGGCCGGGCCCGGTAGACGAGCTCGTCGTCGCGGCGGCGCACCCGCAGGGCGACCAGGGAGACGTGCGCCACGGTGAACGAGAGCATGGCGCCGAACGAGTACATGGTGCCGAGGAAGTCGGTCTGCCCCGGCAGCAGGGCGATGATCGAGGCCACGCCGGCGAACAGCACGAGGGCCAGCCAGGGCGTGCGGAAGCGCGGGTGCAGGCGGCGGAAGACCTCGGGGAGCTGGCGATAGCTCGCCATCGAGTAGGTGATGCGCGAGGCCCCGATCACGCCGGCGTTGGCCGCGATGAAGAGGATCGTCGCGGCGAGCAGGCCGACGTAGATCTCGAGGGCGCTGAGCGTCACACCCGTGAGGCCGAGGTTGTCGACGATCCCGAGCACCGGGTCGTTGGCGAACCCGCCCTCCTCGGGTGGCAGCCCGAGCGGCGTGGTGTAGCCGTCCGGCCCGAGCGTCACGGGCAGCGCCGAGAGCGCGATCGCCGGAAGGGTGAAGTAGATCGCGTAGACGGCGATCGCGACCATCCGGATCGACCTCGGGATGTCGCGCGACGGGTCGCGCGCCTCCTCGGAGAGGTTCGAGATCGTCTCGATGCCGGTGTAGGCGATCATCGCCACCGGGATGGCCAGGAAGAAGCTGCCCCAGGTGGGCGCCACGCCGAAGGAGACGTTGGCGGTCAGGATGCCCGGCGAGAAGATCAGCACGAAGCCGAGGGCCACGAGCAGGGCCTGGGTCGCGAAGTCGACGACCGCGAGCAGGATGTTGAGCTTCGCCGCCTCCTTGACGCCGATGATGTTGATGCCGACCAGCAGCACGATCACCGCCGCGCCGACGATCACGTCCCACGGGTTCTGCTTGAGGGGCTCCCAGAAGATCGAGAGGTAGTGCGGGACGAAGAACGCCGAGATCGCGATGGTGATGATGTAGTTGAGCATCTGGGCCCATGCCGCCCCGAAGCTCACCACCTCGTTGAAGGCGTGGCGGGCGAAGCTGGCCGAGCCGCCCGCCTCGGGGTAGCGCACCGTCCCCTCGGCGTACGTGGCCGCCGTCGCGGCGAAGATCAGGCCCGCGATGACGAACACCAGGGGCGTCAGCCCGAGGGCCAGTGCCGCCGTGACGCCGAGGGCGTAGTAGATCGACGACCCCACGTTGCCGTAGGCGGTCGCGAAGAGAGCCGGCGCGCCGAGGACGCGCTCGAGCCCCTGCTGCTCACGGCGGCGGCGGGACACGGCGGGACTCTACGGCGCGGTCGTGCGGGCGATCGGCCGCCCGTGCCGCGCGGCCCCGCCCCGCAGGGCTATGCCGCCGCCGGTCCCAGCGCGCGGCGCGCCGCGCGCTCGACGCCGCCGATCAGCGGCACGCGCACCTCGGGGGGCCGGGTGGCGAGGCGGTGCGCCAGCAGGCGACCGGCGGCGCGGGTGCGCAGGACCCTCCAGGTGACCGACGGGATGCGCTCGAGCGCGGCGCGGGCCGCCCACGCCGTGGCCGCGTGCCCGGCGAGCGAGAGCTGCAGGCGGCGCCCGTAGGGCTCCATGCCGGCGGCGCGTCCGGCCAGCACGTCGAGGGCGGCCTCGCTGACCAGCTCGGAGCTGAGGAACGCCTCGAACATGCCGTCTCCGGACAGCGGGTCGATGAGGCCGGCGGCGTCGCCCACGACGGCGGCGCGGCCACGCGCCACCCCGGTCCACGCCCGGCGCAGCGGCATCCGGTGCCCGCGCACCTGGGTCAGCTCGTCCGGGTTGACCCCGTGCGCCTGGCAGAGCCGGTCGAGGTGCCGGCGCAGGCGCGGGCCCTCGGCCTCCCAACCGCCGACGCCCAGGTTCATGTGGTCGGCCTTCGGGAAGACCCAGCCGTAGCCCCCGGGGACGGTCGCCATCTCGAGCGTCACGCGGGAGCGGTGCCACGCCTCGCGCTCGGGCGTGAGGGGGGCGTTGCCCTCGAGCGCGACGCCGAAGAGCCGGTCGGCGCCGAGCCGCAGGGCCTTCGCGCTGACCCCGTTGGCGCCGTCGGCGCCCACGACGACGTCGGCGTCGATGCGCCCGCCGCCGTCGAGCGCCACCACCGCGCCGCGCGCCGAGGTCTCGATGTCGCGCACCCGCACGCCGTCACGGAAGTCGGCGCCGGCCGACGCCGCCGCCTCGGCGAGCAGCGCGTCCAGCCGCCGGCGCTGGGTCATCAGCGCGATCGGGCTCGCGAAGCTCTGACGGGTGGACGGCCCGTAGCGCAGGCGCAGGTCGAGCTGGTTGACCTCGTCCTCGACCACCGACGAGACGTCGATCGGCAGCAGGGTCGTGGCCCGGATGGTCAGACCGCCACCGCAGGGCTTGTCGCGGGGGAAGGTCTGGCGATCGAGCAGCACCACCCTCGCCCCGGCCCGGGCGAGCCGGTAGGCGGTGGTTGACCCCCCCGGCCCGGCGCCCACCACGGCCACGTCAACGTGCTCGCTCACCACCGTCTCCTCGTCCCGGGACCCCTCGACGCCATCATGACGACCCGCGGCGGCGACGGAGGTGACACCCGGCCCTCAGGGGTCGGTGATGCGCACGATGACCACGGCGACGTCGTCGCGCAGGCGGCCCCCCGCGAAGTCCGACGCCGTGCGCAGCAGGTGCGTGGCGGCCTCCTCCACCTCCATCCCCGCGCACCGCGCCGCCGCGTCGCGGAGGCGCTCCTCGCCGAGCAGTGAGGTGCCCTGGCGCGCCTCGGTGAGGCCGTCGGTGAACACGACCACGGTGTCGCCGGGCGCCAGCGCGGACTCGCGATCGACCAGGGGCGGATCGTCGAAGACGCCGAGGATGGTGCCGGGGCCTCCGAGCTCCTCGACCGCGCCCGACGCCCGCACGAGCAGGGGATGCGGGTGCCCCGCCCGGCAGACGGTGACCGAGGCCGTGTCGCCGTCGAGCCGGAAGCTCAGATCGGCCGCGGTGAGGAAGAGCGTGCCGAAGCCCTGCTGGCGCATGGCCCGGTTGAGGCGCCCGAGGGCGCCCGCGGGGCTCAGTCGGCCGTCGGCGAGGGCGCGCACCGTGTAGCGGGCGAGCGCGGTCAGGGCCACGGCCTCCGGGCCCTTGCCGCAGGCGTCGCCCATCATCACCGTGAGCCGGCCGCCGCCGTCCTCGAACACGTCGTAGAAGTCGCCGCCGACGGTCTGACCCTCCGCCGCGGCCACGTAGCGGGCGGCCATGCGCACGCCGCGGATCTCCGGCAGGGCGCGCGGCAGCAGGCTCGTCTGGAGGACGCGTGCGATCTCCCCCTGTTCCCGGTGCAGCCGCACCCGCTCGATCGCCTGGGCGACCTGGTCGGCCAGCGTGAGGAGGAACTCGCGCTCGGCGGGCCCGAAATCGCGCGGGCTGTCGAAGCGCAGCGCCAGCGCGCCGGCGGCGCCCCGGCCCGCGCTCAGCGGCAGCACCGCCCAACTGCGGCCGGGCACGTCGGCGGCGCTCTCGGCGAGCTCCGGGTGGACCTCCGTCATCTCGCGGGTGCTGGGGTAGAACGCCGCGACGCCGGTGCGGACCGCGCGGGTCACCGGCAGATCGACGTCCATGGGGATGCGCCGGTCCAGGGACCCGTCGCCGCGCAGGCTGCGGCGGTCGAGGTACTGGCCACCCGGACCCACGCGGGCGATCACCACGTCGTCGATGCCGGCGACCGCGGAGGCCGCGAGCGGCAGGGCCGCGAGCACGGCGTCCTCGTCGAGCGCCGGGGCCAGCGCGGCGGTGACGCGCTGCAGCGCGGCGGCCCGGACCGCGGCGTCGGCGCTCACCTCGCGCTCGGCGTCGATGTCGTCCAGCAGGCCGGCCACCCGGCGGCGCACCACGACCGACATCCGTGCCGCCGCGGCGATCGACAGAGCGCCCAGCACCAGCAGCGCGATGGTCAGGATGTCCGTCAGCCGCTGCTGATCGCCCTGCGCGTCGCGCACGAAGGCGTCGGTGTCGGCGACCATACGCGCGGCCACCGACCGGAACGCGGCGAACCGGGTTTCACCGCCCGCCACCCGGCGGAAGGCCTCGGCCCGCTGGGCCTCGGTGCCGCCCCTCAGCTCGGCCTGGCGCTCGAGGAACCGCTGCAGCTCGGCGATGATCGGCTCGGCCTCGCGCAGCCGGCCGGCGAGCTCGGGATGCTTGACGACGTTCGCGCGGATGTAGGCGAGATCGGCGTCGGCGCCCTCTCGCGCCGCGTCGTACGCGGCCAGCGCCGACCGGTCGTCGGTCAGCAGGAACCCGCGCACGGCGTTCTGCTGAGCGGCCATCTGGAACGCGAGATCCTGCACCGCGGCCTTGAGGGGGATGGCGTCCTCGACGAACTCCTCGGTCGCGCTGTCGTGGATGCCGCGGGAGACGCCGATCCCCACCGCGAGCAGCACCAGCAGCAGGGCGACGAGGATGCCGAACGTGAGAGCGAGCGAGCGTCGGGCCGCCGTCAGCCGCGGAGGGCGCGTGGCAGCCCGGGTCTCGGCCATCGTCTCCTCTGCGCGTATCGGGGCGGGGCGGGCGATGCCCGCGTGCGCGTGGTGCCGCCTCAGCCTAACGTGCGACCGCGCCCCGCCGGGCGCGGCCCTTCAGCCTCAGGAGTCGCCGACGAGCGTCCGCAGGTCGGCGGTCAGATCGGCGACCGGCACCGTCACGCCGGCGGCGTACGACGCCACCTGCCGGCCGTCGCGGTCGATCAGCACGACCCGGGCCGAGTGGATCGACGCGTCCTCGCCCTCGGGCTGCGCCGTGATCAGCCAGTCCTTCCACAGCGGCATCAGCTCGGCGCGCGTACCCGTGATGTAGCTCATCCGGCCGCGCAGGCGGAACCGCTCGAGGAAGTCGCCCACCGCCACCGGCGTGTCGCCCACCGGATCCACGCTGATCGCCACCACGTCGAGCTGCTCGGCGTCGGGCCCGATCGCGTCGAGGGCCGAGGCGATCGTCGCGGCGATGGTGGGGCACACGTCGGGGCAATCGGCGAAGAGGAAGCTCACGAGCGCCGGGCGCCCCGACGTCGGCACGACCACGGGGCGCCCGTCGAAGCCGGTGCCGCGCGTCGCCGGGGCCTCCCGGGACGGCCTGATCTCGGCCGCGACGAAGCGATCCGCCCCGCCGTCGCCGCGCGACGCCACCCCGAGCAGCACGAGGGAGAGCGCGGCGACCGTCGCGGTGGCCGCGGCGACGAGAGCGAGGATGCGGGGCAGGCGCGGGGACACGGGGACGTGGGCGCTCCGGGAGGCGGGCGGTCGGGACCGCTTTCGACCCTAGCGCCCCCGGCCCGCGCGATCCGGTGCGTTCCGCCCCGCCCCGCGGGCCCGCCCGGCCCCCCCGGGCGCCGGGGTCGCGGTGGGAGCGCCCTCGCAGCACCCCTCGCAGATGCGGCCGCAGACCGCGCACACGGCCTTGGCGCGCACCTCGACGAGGGGTCCTCCGCAGAGCGGGCACACGTCCATGCCGGGGCAGTCTGAGGAGCGCCCCGGACGGCGGCCGTCAGCTCCCCATGCCGGCCGTTCGCGCCTCCTCCGCTCCGGCCGCGCCGTCGCGGCGCTCCTCGTCGGCCGAGAACCGGTGCTGGCGCTCGTCGTCGCGCGCGCCCGTGCCGCCGGTGGCCGACTCTCGGGCGTCGTCTCGGGCGTCTCCTCGGGCTTCTCGTCCTCGCTCATGGTCCCTCCCCTGTCGCGGTCATGCTCCAGGGTGCCCGCTCGCCGGCCATCCGATGCCGTGCTCGACCCGGGTATCGCCCTCGGCGGCCATCACCCCGGGGCGTGCCTCGGGGAGCGAGATGCGCACGCATGCGCCCGGATGCGCGTCGTGCACGCTCGCGCGGCCGCCGTGCGCGCGGGCGACGGCCTGCACGAGCGCCAGGCCGAGGCCGGCGCCATCGCCGCCGCGTCCCGGATCGGCACGGCTGAAGCGCTCGAAGGCGCGATCGCGGAAGTCGGCCGGGAAGCCGGCGCCCTCGTCGCGCACCCACAGACGGGGGCCATCCGCACCGCGGCCGGCGCCGAGCTCGATCGCGCCGGCGCCATGCCGCAGGGCGTTGTTGACGAGATCGCCGAGCGCCCGCTCGAGGTGCGACCGGTCGGCGTGCAGGCGCAGGTCGTCGGGAGCGCTCACCGACAGCGCCCGTCCGGCCGAGGCCGCGCGCCGTCGCTCGCGCGCGGCGACGGTGCGCAGCAGCTCGCCGGCATCGACATCGCCGAGCCGGACCGGCACGTGGCCGTCGTCGGCCTGGGCGAGCACCAGCAGGTCCTCGGCGAGCCGGCAGAGGCGATCGGTCTCCTCGCCGACCGAGGCGAGGGCCGCCTCGAGCTCGGCGGGGGTCCGGCCGTCCATCAGCGCCACCTCCACCTCGCTCTTGAGGATCGTCAGCGGCGTGCGCAGCTCGTGACTCGCGTCGGCCACGAAGCGTCGTTCGGTGGCGATGGCGGCGCGCTCGGCGGCGGCCGCGCGACCGAGCCGGTCGAGCATGGCGTTGAGGGTGACGGCGAGGCGCCCCAGCTCGTCGTCGACGCCCGGCGGGGGCAGGCGCAGATCGGGACGGTCGCTGATCTCCTCGGCGCGGCGGCGCATCTCCTCGAGCGGCCGCAGCGCCACGCCGCCGACGAGGTGGCCCACGACGCCGGTCACGACCAGCGCCGCGACGAGACCGGCCAGCTCGAGCACGAGCAGCGAGGCCAGGGCCTCGCGGTTCTCGTCGCGGCTGGCGCCGACGACCACGACCACCCGCTCGCCCGCGACGGTGACGGGGGTCGCCAGCAACCGCAGGTCCTCGTCGATGTCGGCGTCGCCGGGCCGGTTGACCACGAGCGGCCCGGCGCCGGCGCGGCGCAGGTCGGCCGGGCCCAGCAGGGGGACGGCCACCCCCGAGGTGGACGCGCGGATGGCGCCCCCGGGGCCGAGCACCTGCGCGACGCTCTCGTCCGACTCGGGAGCCGGCGTGGCAAGGCGGTCGGTGGCGTCGGGCGAGCGCGTCACCAGGGCCGAGACCTCCGCCGATCGCACGCGCAGCCCGCGGTCGAGCGAGCGCTCGAGGTCGTCGGCGAAGCGCAGGTAGATGAACGCGCCCACCGCGACGAGCACGACGAGCATCGCGAGCGAGAACGCCAGCGTCATCCTCCACCGGATGGGCAGGCGGCTCACGGCCCCCCCGGGTCCCGCAGGCGGTAGCCGACCCCGCGTACGGTCTCGATCGAGGCGGTCCCGAACGGCCGGTCGATCTTCTCGCGCAGGTAGCCCATGTAGACGTCGATGACGTTCGAGCGGTTCTCGTAGGCGTCGTCCCAGGCCGTCTCGAGGAGCTGGAACCGCGACAGCGCCTGCCCGGGACGGGCCATCAGCGCCTGCAGCAGGGCGAACTCCTTGGGGGTCAGATCGACGGCCACGCCGCCGCGGGTGACCGCGCGCGCGGCCGGATCGAGCCGCAGGTCGCCGACCGTCACGACCGGCGACCGCGACACCGCGGCCCGGCGGGCGATCGCCCGCAGCCGCGCCATCAGCTCCTCGAAGGCGAACGGCTTCGCGAGGTAGTCGTCGGCGCCGTGGTCCAGCCCGGCGACGCGGTCGGCCACGGCCGTCCGGGCCGTCAGCATGAGCACCGGGGTCGCCACCCCCGCCTCGCGCAGGCGCCGGCAGGTCTCGAAGCCGTCGATGCCGGGCAGCCCGACGTCGAGCACGATGGCGCCGTAGTCGGTCGCCTCGGCCATCCACAGCGCGTCCTCGCCCGCCGCGGCGACGTCGGCCCCCTCCCCCTGGGCCTTCAGCCCCCGGCGGATGATGCCGGCCAGCTTGGCGTCGTCTTCGACGATCAGCACCCGCATGGGAGCGATGGTCTCACGTTCCGCCGGCCGTGAAGCTCACGAGGGCCGCCCGCCCGCCCGGGCCGTCGGTGTGCATCGAGAGCAACGGACCGACGCCGGGCGCGTAGAACTTCAGCTCCTGGACGCGGGGCTCGGTCGGGACGAGGTCGCGGGTCATCAGCACGCCCTCGTCGTAGAACCCGGCGGGCACCTCGACCCGCTCCTCCCCCACCGTGATCACGGCGGCCCGGTCCTCGGCCTCGCCCGCGTAGTACTCCTGGCGGTAGGTCAACCCGGGGGTCGGATCGGCGGGCATGGCGATGCCGGCCTGCGCGCCGTCGACGCCCGCCTCGAAGGACCCGTCGCGATCGACGAGGACGCCCCCCTCGAAGTTGCGGACCGCCTCTCCGAGGTACCAGATGTTGCCGGCGCGGTCCTGGGCGTACCAGTCGTCGGTGATCTCGACCGGCGCGCCGTCCTCCGTCACGACGTCGCGGACGACCCGGGCGTCGATGCCGTTGGCGATCCGCCTGATCGTCGGGGTGACGGTCACGACGACCCTCTGGCGGGTGCCGTCCGGGGCCGTCTCGAGGTAGACCCATCGGTTGCCGGGCGCCATCGGCCAGTACGGGTTGTCGATGGTCGTCGTGAAGTCGGCCGGGTCGAGGACGACGGGCTCGGAGCCCTGGGGGAGCCCGCCGGTCGGCGCGGTGCGCTCGGCGACCGGCGTGCCCGGTGGGTCACCCCCGCCGCAGGCGCCCAGCGCCAGCGCGGCGGCGGCGCAGGCGATGGCGGCGACGGCGGGCCTGCGGCGGACGCTCATCTCGATCCTCCCGGTGCCGGCGGCCGGGTGGCCGCTCTCGACCCGGTTCATACGCCCGGGACGATGAGAGGAACGTGAGGACCGCACGGGGTCGCCGGGGCGGTGGCGGCCGCCCCGGCGACCCCGTCGCTCACGCCTCGGCCAGGCCGAGCTGGCGCATGAGCGCCAGCGAGTCGAAGTACTCGCGCTCGCGCCAGATCCTGCCGTCGCGGACCTCGAGGATGTTGCAGACCGTGCCCTCGGCCCGGCGGCCGGTCGGCGGCACGTCGCCGAGCGGGCCGGTGTGGGTGCCGCGGAACCGGAACTCCATGATCGCCGTGTCCGGGGCCGGCGACCACGCGCGCACCTCCTCCAGGACCAGATCGGGGAAGGCGGTCGTGTAGAGCTCGGCGACGGCCACGCCGGCCTCGGGTCCGTGTTGCTCCACGCCGTCGCTCGCCGTGTAGGTGTACTCGGGGTGGAGCATGTCGCGCAGGGCGCCGATGTCGCCGCGCTGGACGGCGGCGAGCATCGCGCGCTGGGTCGTCAGCGCGTCGGTCAGGGTGGTCGCACGGGCCATCTCCCTCTCCTCTCGTCGGATGCCGGTGCAGGGCCATCGTGCGACGCGCGGGCGGCCGGAGACATCGGGGGTTACCCCCGGGTGGTGGCGCGGTCGGCGTCGGGGTGACGCACGGCGTAGGCGGCCGCCTCGGCGCGATTGCGCAGCTCGAGCTTGGTGAGCACGTTGTGGACGTGGTGCTCGACCGTCTTGCGGGTGACGTACAGGCGGGCGGCGATGTCGCGGTTCGGGAGCCCCTGGCCGAGCAGCTCGAGCACGGCGAGCTCGCGGCGGGTGAGCAGGGCGAGGCTCCGCGGGCCCGTCGCGCCCACGCGCACGCCGAGCCGGCGCAGCACGGACCGCGCGGCGTCGGAGAGCGCCGCGGCGCCGAGCGCATCGGCCGCCGACGCCGCGGCCCGCGCCTCCCCGATCGCCTCCTCCGGATCGACCGTCGCGAGCGCCTCGGCCAGCAGCAGATGGGTGCGGCCGGCCTCGAAGGGCATCTCGAGGCGGCAGAAGGCCTCGAGCGCGCGCTCCAGGTGGCCGATCGCCGACGGGCGGGCGGCGGCGGCGGCCACCCTGCCGAGCGCCCGCTCCGCGCGCGCCGTCATGACGTCGCAGCCCATCTCGGCGCCGAGCCGCGCGGCGGCCCGTGCCCGCCGCGCGGCCGCGCGGCCCGTCCCGAGCGCCACCCCCGCCTCGGCCGTCAGCTCGACGAGCAGCGCGCCCTCGACGCAGAGGTCGCCGATCGACCGCAGCCGGCGACGCAGCACCGCGGCCGCTGCCCGGGCGTCGCCTCGGGCCAGGAGCACCCCGGCGAGGGCCGCGACCGAGGTGGCGCGGTCCTCGACGCCCTCCAGCAGCGCCGCCGCCTCGTCGATGCGCCCCTGGGCGAGGCGCAGCTCGGCCAGCTTGGCCAGGGCCTCGGCGAACACCGCCGGCTCGGCCGAGCGGGAGACGCGCAGGGCCTCGGCGATCTCCTCCTCGGCCTCGGTCCAGCGGCCCGTCGCGACGAGCACGCCTCCGTAGTGCAGCCGGCAGATCGTGTGGACGTGGAACGAGCCGCTCCGCTCCGCGAAGGCCTCGGCGACCCGGATCCACTGGGCGGCCCGCGCGAACTGCGCGGCGCGGCTGCAGGAGGTGATCAGGCAGCAGCTCGTGAAGACGACCGTGTCGAGGCGCACGCCCTCGCCGGCGAACGCGCCCGCCATGGCCTCGTCGAGCAGTCCGAGCCCCTCCTCGAGGCGTCCGCCCTCGACCAGCAGGCTCCCCAGCCCGGCGAGCGCGCACAGCTCGAGATCGGCATCTCCGCCCGCGCGCGCCCGTGCGAGCGACTGCGCGGCCAGGGCGCGGCCCTCCTCGACGTCGCCGCTCTCGCTGCGGTCGTGGGCCCGCACCAGCAGCACCCAGCCGCGCAACGGCTCGAGGTCGGCCTCGTTGACCAGCCGCTCGAGCCGGCCGCGCCACCCCCGCGCCGCCGCCACGTTGCCGAGGCTCTCCCGGTAGAGGAAGTAGAGGAGGATCGCCGCCTCGGCGGCGCCGCTCGGGTCGGGGACGCGCCGGAACCCCGCGTACGCACGTCGGCCGCGCTCCACCGCCCCCGTCGTGTCGCCCAGCCACATGAGGGCCTCCGCGAGGCCGAGCTCGGCGCGCGGGCCCGCCTCGTCGGCGATCGCGGCGAACCCGTCGCGGGCCGCGGTCCACTCACCGTTCCGCGCGGCGGCGGCCGCGGTCGCGAGCGTGGCCTCGGTGCCTCCGGCCATGGGGGGAGCTTACGACGGAGGGGACCGCCCGCGCTCACCCGCTCGCGACGGCGGGACCGCCGTGTCACGCACCGGCGGCCCCGCGGCACCGCGCCGGCTCAGAGGCGGCGGTCCTCCTCGACCACACGCCGGCGGCCGGTGGGCGTCACATCGGTCTGCTCGACGGTCCGCGTGCGCCGGAAGGTGCCGCTCATGGCGGCGCCGATCACCGCGGTGACCGCGCCGATGACGATGAGGATGAGACCGATCGTGTCGAGGTTCGCCCCCTCGACGCCGCGTGTGACGCCCCACCGCAGGATGGCGCCGGCGGCGATCAGGAACAGCCCGAATCCGATGGACATGCGTGTCCTCTCGTAGTTTTGACGGCGGCGGGCACCCCCGGCCGCGTGGTGGTCGTTCCCGAGGCCGACCGCGTCCAACCCGGCCGATCGGGGGGTCCGGCACGGCCGTACGGGCGGGGCGGCGGCGATCGGGACGGGGCCGGTCACCGCCGCGCGGTCAGCCCCCGGAGGACGTCCCGCGCGCGTCGTGCGGCCCCCACAGCACGAGCACCTCGTCGGCACCCGCCTGGAACGCGTAGTCCACCGTCCGGATCTCGCTCCGCACGCCCGCGGCGGACAACGCCGCGCGCAGGTCGTCGATGCCGGGGTAGCGGACGTAGGCGGTGTCGATGAGGGGGTACACGCGCACCTCGCCCGCCACCCGCAGCAGCTCGCGGAGGGCGGCCTCGTGCGCCGCCCGGTCCAGATGGTCGGGATACGCGAACAGCAGGTAACCGCAGAGGGCCAGCCGGAAGGCCCCGTCGCGCGAAGGGCAGCCGCGGCAGCTCGGCGGCGACGTAGCGCCCGTCGGGACCACGGTAGTCGCGGGCGAACTCGTCGAGGGCCGCCAGCCGCCGCGCGGTCAGTTCCTCCGCCGAGGCGAAGTACGTCCAGACGTAGCTGTCGCGGTTCTGCTCCAGGTAGCGCAGGCCGTGCTCGAGCCCCGCGCGCGAGCGGCGCACGAGCTCGGCCGGGTCGCCGGAGTAGGCGGGGTCGACGCTCACGACCTCGCCACCCCGGGCGCGCAGGCCGGCGGCGAAACCCCCCGCCCCGCCGGGGCAGTCCAGCACGGGGCCGGCGAGCAGCTCCGCGTCGGTCAGGCCGAACATGTCCCGGTACTCCTCGTACGGGCGGCTGCTCACGATGATGTCGCCGATCCCGCGCACTGTTCCCCCCCGGTCGTCGCTCCAGATCGGCCCGGACGGCAGGCGGGCCACCGCGCGCGCGCCGTCCGGCAGGCGGGCCGACGGGGCGCCCGGCGGCCGAGGTCCCTAATGTGCCCGGATCGCGCGCGCCCCGATCACGCGGGCCGCGCTCGCCCTGGCGCTGACCGCGGTCGCGCTGGTACAGGTCGTCCGGCTGGCGCCCATCGGCGCCGCCGAGCCGGTGGACGCCCTGGTCGAGCGCGCCCGCTCCGAGCCCACCGCCGTGGGCGATCTCGTCCGTGCCCTCGAGGCGCGCACGGAGAGCCGCGCGCAACGCCTCGGCCTGCGCCCCGAGCGGCGGCGCGCGCTGCCGGCCACCCCCGAGGGCATGGCCTACCGCGTCCGGGCGCTGCGCGACGTCGCGACCTTCCTCGGGCGGCGCCGCGAGACGGTGCGCGCGCGCGACCACGGCCGCATCGCGCCGCGGGGGCGCGGAGCGAGCACGCGCGGCGACGTGGTGCGACTGAGCCGCCACCTCGGCCTCGACCGGCCCGACTCCCGGGTCGCCCCGCACGGCGACGAGGCGCGCCGCTGGCACGACATCGCCCGCTGGCTCGCCCGGCGTCACGAGGCGCCGCGCGACGTGGAGCGGCCCCTGACACGACCGGCGGAGGGCCCCCTGTCATCGCCCTTCGGGTTCCGCGGCGGTCGCGCCCACGAGGGCATCGACATCGGCGGCGGGGCCACGAGCGGCGCACCCGTGCGCGCGGCGGCCGACGGCGTCGTGGCGGCGGCCGGCTGGTCGGGGGGCTACGGCCTGACCGTCGTGGTGCGCCACCCGGACGGCCTGCGGACGATCTACGCCCATCTGTCATCGACCTCGGTGACCCGCGGACGGCCCGTCGAGCGGGGACGGATGCTCGGCCGCATGGGCGCGACCGGCAACGCCCGGGGCGTCCATCTGCACTTCGAGGTCCGGCGCCGGGGGGTCGCGGTCGACCCGCTCCCGCATCTCGGCGATCGTGCCGATCGCCCGGCCTCCCCGACCGGGAGACGGCGCGACCCGGGACGCGCCTAGGCTCGGCCCGAACGCAGAAGACCCCCGGGATGTGGTGGCGTTCACGCCTCCACAGAGCCCGGGGGTCCCCCCCTACCTCAACCCGGATGCGTCAACGACGCTCCGGGTGGTCTCGAACCTAGGCGATGAAGGGCTTGACGCCCGCGAGCACCTGGGCCATGCGCGCGTAGCCGCCACGCGGGAAGCCGTCGGCGCCGAACTTGCTGTTGTTGAAGGCGTCCTCGGACGGGCTGCGGCCCGGCACGAGGGAGCGCACCCACGCGGCGTGACGCGCCTCGACGGCGAGCACGTGCGAGGCGATCAGGATCGTGCGGGGGCTCTTGATGCGGTAGAGCTGGCCGATGTACGCGGCCACGCCGGTGTCCTCGAGGACGACGGCGGTCGAGAGCACCTTGGCCTGGGTGGAGGTCGTGTCGCCGAACGCGAAGGTCGGGCTCTTGACGGCGGCGTTGCCCAGGGCGCCCTGCAGGAACGTGACGTGCGCCGCCTCGTGCGCGCCCGCCGTCTTCGCGAAGTCGGAGGCCTCTCCGGTCAGGCCGGCCTTCTGGTTCGCCTCGGCGTAGAAGGCGGCCTCGAGGTACTCGAGGGTCAGGGCGTAGTTCAGGATCTCGACGTCCTGCTTGCTCGAGCGGCTGTCGGCCGCTGCGGCGATGGAGGGCAGGCCGAGCAGCAGGCCACCACCCATCAGTGCGCCACCGCCGAGGGCGGCCTTGCGGAGGAGCTGGGCGCGGGTGTCACCCTGGGCCGCGGCCTCCTCGAGCTGCGTGTTCGCGGCCACCGCGTGGGCGGCCTCGGACACGGCGCCAGACGGGTCGATGTCGTTCAGAGGGGTGTGGTGCGACACGGGATCGGTTCCTTTGCGTCATCGTGCGCGGGTTTCGCGCAAGCGTGAACGGTCCGGGTAAGGATGACCGCATCTCGTGGGCGCGATAGGGGATCCGCCGAAATTTTTGCTAGTCGTCGCCCCGGGACGGCCCTCGACGACGAGGTCGAATCGCCCCCACGGGGCGGCCGAGGTCTGCTCGGTCCGGCCGGGGGGGCGTGCCGTCGGCCCGCCCGACGCGCCGGGCGGGGTGGCCCGGTACGACCGCGATGGAGCAGCGCGCCCGGCAGGATTCGAACCTGCGACCAACGGCTTAGAAGGCCGTCGCTCTATCCAGCTGAGCTACGGGCGCCCGAAGCGGGACGGTAGCGCGGACGGGTCTCGACGGGGACCCCGGAACGGCCGCGGCCCTCCTACCCGCGCCGCCCCGTGCCGCCGCGGCGCGCGTCGCCGCCGGTGAGCGCGGCCTCGATGCGATCCATCCGGGCGTTGAGCTCGTCGAGCCGGGCGCAGACGTCCTCCACCCCCATGGCACCCTCGTCGTCGCCGGCCGAACCCGCCGTGCGGACGAAGTGCTCGGCTGCCGCCGCGGTCAGCATGGCGACGAAACCGATGCCGAGCACCATCACCACGACCGCCAGCGCCCTGCCGGAGCCGGACACCGGCGAGAGATCGCCGTAGCCGACGGTCGTCACCGTGGTGACCGCCCACCAGACGCCATCCCACGTACTGAGGTCGGACCCATCGGGGGCTGACTCCAGCCGCGAGAAGGCGACGCCGGCCACGAAGATGAGCGACAGGGTGATCAGGCCGACGAACCGCAGCCCTTCGAGTGAGAGGACGCGGCGGGCCGACACCACGGCGCGCAGCAGCGGCAGCAGGCGCAGGATCCTCAGCGCGCCGAACGCCGCCGGCAGGAACGGGGGCGTCAGCAGCACCACGGCGACCTCGATCGGGTGCGTGCGGAGCCAGCGCGAGCGGTTCTCGACGAGGGCCAGCATCGCCACCATCTCGGCCGTGAAGGCGATCCAGATCGTCCAGTTGAGGACGAGGGCGATCGACCGCCCCATGCCCGAGGGGGCGAACTCCTCGAGGGCGAGCACCGGGATGGTCAGCAGGGCCGCGCCGAACATCCACGGCTCGATGCGGTCCGCGAGGGCGGCGGCGCGCGGGCCCATCCATGAGGGTTCCTGTCGCGAGTCCATTCCCGGGGGACTACGTCGTCGGCCGGGTGCCCCCTTCCTCCCGGCCCGTGCGCGACGACGCGCACGCGACCGGGTCAGCTCTCGCAGGCCACCCCGTTGCCGTCGCCGTCCAGGCGGTGCGGGTCGTCGCCCACCGATGCGAAGCGCCGGGCCGGGATGTCGCCGCAGTCGAGGTCGGGCGGCGCGGGCGGCACGCAGGCGCCGCGGTACGCCGGGTCGCAGGATCCCGGCGGCGGGGGCCCGGACGGGCGCTGCACGGTGACCGGACGCTCCGTGCGGCCGTTGCAGGGTGGGCCCCAGAGGCCGCGCCGCGCCGCCCGCGCCGCGCGCTCCGCCGCGGCGAAGCGCGCGGCGTAGGGGTGTGGGGACGACCGGTCGTAGACGTAGTCGCGCGCGTGGCCGGTGGCCACCAGCGCGTGGTTGACCGATCGCAGGCCGGCCCTGTCCCCGCGGTAGACGAACCCCAGGAAGCGGCCGTAGCGGTCGCGCAGCCCCTGGGCCGGGTCGCTCTCGATGCGGACCGCCGCGCCCTGCGGCAGCAGGCGTTCCGCGCGCGCCGACGCCTCGGGGCCGAAGCACTGGACCCCCGTGCGCGGGTGCCTCGTCTCCGGCGTGTCGATGCCGACGAGGCGCACCGTGTCCTGGAATCCCCGGACGCGCACCCGCACCGTGTCCCCGTCGATCACCCGCTCGACCGTCCCCCGCAACACCGTCACCCCCGACCGGCGCGCCAGCGCGACCTCGCGCACGGGCGTGGCCGTCCCGGCGGCTCCCGGGGGGCCCTGCGCGACCGGGGGTTCGGGGTCGCCGGCGCAGCCGGCGGCGAGAGCGGCGGCCCCCAGGGCGACCGCGGCCACGAGGCGGCGGCCTCGCCGGGTCACCCCAGGATCACCGGACGTAGCGCCAGCGGTGCCGCGAGCCGTCGGGCGTGCACCGGACCTTGCGGCCGTTCGAGGCCCGGGTCACAACGCCCCGATGGACGCCCTTGCAGAACTGGCCGGCCTTCGGCTTCGTCTGCGGGTAGGCGTCCTGCGCGTAGGACGACGCCGGCGGTGCCGGTGCCGGTGCCGCGGACGCCGCTGCGCCCAGCCCCGCGGCGACCGCGAGCGCCGCCGAGACCAGTAGTGCGGTCAACCGTGCGCGCATGGCGACTCCTCCACGTCGCGGCCACCCGAGCGGTCGGGTGCCGATCGCCGCGGACGCTATCGGCGGCCGCGACGGATTCGCCCCCCCACTCGGTCAGTCGTGACGACGGTCTCGGGGGGAGACCTGCTCGACGGGGTTCGAATCTGCGGCCAACGGCTCGGCCCGGCCGTCGCTCATCCCGCCGCGCGACGTCCACGTGGTGGGTCGGGGGGCGCCGGGTGCGCGAACAGGCCCCCGGAACGGCCGCGGCCCCCGCCTCGATGTGAGGCGGGGGCCGCGGGACGCGCGCTCAGCGGGTGGTGCTAGCTGAGGTACTTGCTCGCGTCGATCCCGTGCTCCTCCATGAGCTTGGTGAACGTCTCGCGCATCTCCTCGGGGTAGTCCGGCAGGCCACCCTGCGCGAGGACCTCCTCGGCGCGCTTCTTGATGTTCGGGCCGAAGTCCCAGTCCTCGTCGTTGATCAGACGGCGGACTTCCTTCTCGGGCCACGACACCACGCCGGGCTCGCGGGAGAACTTCGAGGCGAGGGCCTCGATCTCGTCCATGCGGCCACCGGTCGGCGCCTGCTCCTGGATCATGCCCTTCTCCTTCAGGGCGTCCGCGAGCGAGGAGTCGAGCGGGTAGGGCGTGCCGTGCGCGTCCTTGTGGAACAGCTTCTCGAACTTGAGACGCGGACGCTGCCCGCCGGCCTTGGCATCCTCGAGCGGATAGCCGACGGCGTGGCCCCAGGTGAGCTTGTAGTGGGGCGGAAGGCCGAAGGCCTTCTCGATGCCGCCCGGCTTGCGGCCGAAGGCGATGAGGATCGAGCCGATGTCGAGCGAGGTGGCCGTGAGGATCGACTGGCACACCGCGAGACCCGTCTCGAAGCGGAGCAGGTTCTCGGTCCGCTCGGTCGGGAAGCTCATCAGACGCGGAACGGTCTGCGTCATCGTGAACTCGTAGTTCCAGCCGTGGTACTTGGTCAGCGCGCCCGAGAGGGCGAGCGTCGAGAGACCGTCGTTGGCGCGGCCGTACCAGGCGTTCAGGTTCGTCAGCCAGAAGATCAGGTGCGAGCTCTGGTTGATGATCTGCACGTTGAAGCCGGAGACGCACTCCTCGATCTCGTCCCAGAGATCACAGGTCTCGCGGTTGACGACGATCGCCTCGGTCGCGTTGATGTTCCCCTGGCAGGAGGCGAGCCGCCCGGCCATGAGCATCGTCTGGATCTTCCAGTCCTCGACCTTCTTGTCCGGGTCGTAGTACCGGATGCTCCGACGGTCCCCGACCGTCTGAAGAAAGCTCTTGTCGGGGATTTCGGATGCGGATACGGACATGGGCCCCCCTGGGGTTGGTTCGATGTGTGACAGCAGGCGGGTTGCACACGGGACCCGCCCGGCGAGGGCAATCTACACCGGCGCCGACGCTCGTGGCGACCGTTGCGATCCCGTCCGTCGCCCGCTGTATCGCGTGGCGAGGTTGACCATCCGGCGGACCGCGCGGCGACTCGGTAGGCTCCCGCGCCATGCCAAAACTTCTCTTCGCCACCGTTCCCACCGATGAGGTCCTCGGCAAGGAGGGGAAGGTCCGCTTCCCCGGCACCGAGGCCGCCATCGCCAAACTCACCGACGCGGGGTGGGAGGTCGAGGTCATCGACCCGACCTGGCCCAAGCCGCTCGAGGCCGCCAAGACAGGCGCCTACGACGCCATCCTGGTGTCGACGTGGAAGGCCGCACCGCGCTCGCGCGACGCCGCCTCCATGCTCGCCCGCATGCAGGAGACGCCGGTCTACACCGTCGGCGTCATGCAGAAGGACGAGGCGTTCCGCACCATGGCGCCCGAGGTCGAGGTCCTGAAGGGCGTCGGGGAGCTACCTCTCCCGTCCTGAGCGACCCCGCGCCGGCGTCTCGTCGTCGGTGAGGTGAGCGATCGTCGCGCCGTCCCCGCCCCCCTCGGGCGGGGCCGGCTCGGCGCGCGCCACCAGTGGGTGGCGACGAAGCTCCTCGCGCACGACCGTGCGCAGGGCCCCGGTGCCGTGCCCGTGGATCACCCTCACCTGGGGCAGCCCGGCCATCGCCGCCGCGTCCATGCGCTCGCGCACCGTGGCCCGCGCCTCCTCGACGCGGTGGCCGCGCACGTCCACCTCGAGCGTCGCCGAGGGCGCCGACACGATGGCGACGGGCGCCGGAGCCTCCTCGAACTCGGCGCGGCGGGCCGCCGCGCGGTCGCGCTCGAGACGCGCGAGCGGGATGCGCATGCGCGCCGACCCCCCCTGCACCTCGGCCCGGTCGCCGTCGATCGACAGCACGCGGCCGCGGAACCCGAGCACCGGGTCGTGCACGTGATCGCCGACGACCGGCGGCGGGCCGGCGGGCTCGGGCGGGCCCGGCCTCGGATCCCGGAGCGACTCCCGCGCTCGCGAGGCCGCCCGCGAGGCGCCCTCCAGCCGGCGGTCGCGCTCGCGCGCACGCTCCGAGGCCGGCGCGGCGGCCTCGGCGGCGCGTGAGGCCTCGGCGCGGCGGGCGTCGGCGATCGCGCGCCGGAGCTGCGACAGCTCGCGGGTGAGGCCGGTCAGGTCGGCCTCGGCCCTCGCGCGGGCGGCGGCGCGCTCGGCCTCGGCCCCCTCGCGCACCCGCGCGATGCGCCGCTCGAGCTCGGCCTCGCGTATGCGCGCGGCGCGCTCGGCCTCCTCGGCGGCGGCGCGCGCCGCTCGGGCCGCCTCGAGCTCCTCGTCGGCCGACGCCCGCGCCGCCCCGGCCTCGGCCAGCAGCGCCTCGAGCGCCCGGCGCTCGGGCGGGCCGGCCATGCGCGCGGCCTCGACCACCGCCGGATCGAGCCCGAGCCCCTCCGCGATGCCGAGCGCGTGCGACGCGCCAGGCTCGCCGACCTGGAGCGCGTAGAGGGGCCGAAGCGTCCGCAGATCGACGCCCACGGCGGCGTTGACGGCGCGCGGCGTGGCACTGGCCCAGGCCTTCATCTCGGGGTGGTGGGTGGTGGCCAGCACGAGGGCGCCCTGCACGACCAGACGCTCCACCACGGCCTGGGCGAGCCGCGAGCCCTCGTCGGGGTCGGTGCCGGCCGCGGGCTCGTCGAGCAGCACGAGCGAGTCGGCGCCGGCCGCCTCCATGATCGCGATCAGCCGCCGCACGTGCGCCGAGAACGTTCGACAGGCTCTCGGCGATCGACTGGTCGTCGCCGATGTCCGCGAGCACGCGGTCGAACACCGGCAGGCGCGCGCTCTCGGCGGGCACGCGCAGCCCGCACTGGTGCAGCATGGCCAGCAGCCCGAGCGTCTTGAGGGCGACCGTCTTGCCGCCCGTGTTGGGCCCCGACACGACGAGGGCGCGCACGCCGGTCAGCGGCAGGTCGATGGGCACCGCCGTGCCGGGGTGGAGCAACGGGTGGCGCGCCCCCGTCAGCTGCACCTCGTCGGCCCGCTCGACCGGGCAGCCGTCCCACGCCAGCGACAGCGCCGCGCCCGCCAACGCGAGGTCGACGGCCGCCAGCGCCCCGGTCAACCCGTCGAGGGTCACGCGCTCCTCCGCGACCGCCCGCGAGAGCATGCGCAATATGCGCTCCCGCTCCTCGGCCTCCCGGGCGACGAGCTCCCGGGTGAGGTTGTTGGCCTCCACCAGCGCCATCGGCTCGACGAAGATCGTCTCGCCCGACCCGGAACTGTCGTGCACGATGCCGGGCACCGCCGACCGCGACGAGGCCTTCACCGCGAGCACCGGACGGCCGCCGCGCAGGGTGGTGAACGACTCCTGCAGGTGCGGGCGCAACCGCGCCGCCAGGTCGCGCAGCAGATCGGCCGCCGCCCGGCGCGCGCCGACGAGGCGGCGGCGCACCGACGCCAGCTCGGCCGACGCCGAGTCGAGCAGGCCACCGCGGGGGTCGACGGCGCGCTCGAGGGCCGCCTCGATGCGACGCGCGGCGGCGGCGTCGGGGAGCGTGGCGATCTCGGCGAGCCCGGGGGCGGCCTCCTCGTGCTCGGCGAGGTGCTCGCGCAGCTCGCGCCAGGTGCGCACCGTCACCAGCACCTCGAGCAGGTCCTCGGCGTCGAGTGCCGCGTCGCGGGCGGCCTCGGCGACCGCCGGGCGGATGTCGAAGGCGCCCCCCGGACCGGACACGCCGAGCTCCCGCAGCCGCACGGCCTCCTCGGTGAGCGCCGCCCGCGTCGCCACCACATGGGTGTCAGCGGACGGGGTGAGCGCCAGCGCGAGGTCGCGTCCGCCCGCGAAGGAGGTCATCCCGGCGAGCCGCTCGCGCACGGCAGGCAGCTCCAGCAGGTCGGCGCTGCGCGGATCCATCGCCCGGATGTTAGGGCTCGGGCGCCGCCTGCCGGTGTGCGGGCGACGGCGGCTCCCCGCCCTGGCGGGCCGCCCACCACTCCTGGATCAGCACCTGCGCGATGCCGGCGGCCGGAATCGCCATCAGCGCCCCGATCACGCCGAGCAGCGTCGCGCCGACCAGTACGGCGAGGATGATCCACAGCGCGTTGAGCTGCACCGTGAAGCGGTGGATCATCGGCTGGAAGACGTTGTTCTCGATCTGCTGGTAGACGACCAGGAAGACGATCGCCGCGACGCCGATCGGCCAGCCCTGGAAGAAGGCGACGACGATGTAGGGGATGCCGCCGATCGTCGCGCCGATCAGGGGGACGAGCGAGGCCAGGCCCGCCCAGAACGCCAGCAGCAGCGCGAACGGCACGTCGACGATCGTGAGGAACACCCACACCGCGACCCCGCCGGTCATCGCGACCAGGAAGATGCCGACGACGTAGCCCGAGATGACGCGGTAGATGCGGTCGCTGACGCGCTGCAGGCGCTCGCGCCGATCGCCCCGCTGCTGCTCGAGCGTCCAGGCGTGGGCCCGGGGGCCGTAGAGGCTGATCAGGAAGGCGATGACCGCGATGCTGATGAGGGCGACCAGCCCGTTGATGACCCGCGTCGCCAGCTCGACGGCCGTGTCGGGACCGGCGATGTTGCCGAGCGCCGAGGTCGCCTCCTCCTCGATCCGGTCGAGCACGTCGTACTCCCGGTCGAGGCGCTGCACGAGCTCCGACTCCGAGAGCTGCTCGACGTAGGTCGGCACCTGCTCGCCGAGGCGCTCGCCCGCTCCGATCAGGGGGGGCACGAACACGAGCGCCGCGCCGGTGACGCCGCCGATCACGCCCAGGTAGATGACGAGGATCGCCGCCGCCCGTCGCATGCGCAGACGCCCCTGCAGCGCGGTGACGAGCGGGTTGATGGCCACCGCCAGGAACGCGCCGATCATCACCCAGGTGATGACGCTGCGCGACAGCCAGAGCAGGTACACGACGAGCGAGGCCGCGAGCAGCACGCCCACCATGCGCAGGAGCGCGCGCGTCGAGATGCCGTCGGACCTCACCCCGGAGCAGTTCGCGTCGCGCGGCGCGACTCCTGGCGGCGCGGGATGGCGGGGCTAAGGTCTGCGCACGCCGCGATCCCGGAGGCCCCGATGGGCGACACGCTGAGCAAGGACGAGTACCACGAGGAGCTCGAGCGCATGCAGCTCGAGCTGCTCGACATGCAGGAGGGGGTGAAAGCCGACGGCCTGCGCGTCGCGATCCTCTTCGAGGGCCGCGACACCGCCGGCAAGGGCGGCACCATCCAACGCGTCGTCAAGCTGCTCAACCCGCGCTGGTACGACGTGGTGGCGCTGGGCGTGCCGACCGAGCGCGAGGCGGCAGAGTGGTACTTCCAGCGCTACGTCGCCCGGCTGCCGGCCCGCGGGCACGTCGCCCTCTTCGATCGCTCCTGGTACAACCGTGCCGGGGTCGAGAGGGTGATGGGCTTCAGCACGGACGAGGAGGTCGAGGCCTTCCTGCGGGCGGTCCCCGCGTTCGAGCGCGTGCTGGTCGCGGGCGGTCTGATCCTGCTCAAGTACTGGCTCGAGGTGGGCCCCGAGGAGCAGGAGAAGCGGTTCCAGAAGCGCGCCACGAAGCCATCGAAGCGGTGGAAGCTGAGTCCCATCGACGCCGAGGCGCGCACGCGATACGACGACTACACGGCCGCGCGCGACGAGATGCTGCTGCGCACCGACACCCCCGAGGCGCCCTGGGCGATCGTGGACGCCGACGACCAGAAGCGGGCCCGCCTCAACCTGATGCAGCACCTGCTCGACACGATCCCGGTGCGCGCCGAGGCGAAGAAGGTGAAGCTGCCGAAGCGCGACATCTCCGCCGAGCCCTCGCCCGCCCCCGCGAGCGTGGAGCGTGTACCCGAGCGCTGGTGAGCGCGGGGGCGGTCAGGCCTCCTCGGCGACCAGCACGCCGAGCACAAGCCCGAAGACCGCGTGCATGGCCACCTCCTGCGCGAAGACCCGCCGGTCGGTGACCAGCCGGGGCCAGCGCCCGGAGCGCCGGTCGGGGTGGATCCGGTCGAGCAGCGCCATGCCGGGCCAGGTGGCCAGCGTCTCGGCGGCCGTCCAGGTCAGCCCGGCGCGCGCGCCGTGTCGTCCGGCCAGCGCGAACGCGGCGCCGAAGGCGGCGCCGTTGCCGGTGTGCACGACGAGCCCGGCCACCCGCCAATGGCGCTCCGAGACCATCCGCCCGAGCAGGCGCACGTCGGTGTAGTCGGTGCCGAGCATCCGTGCCGCGAGCGGCTCGAGGGCCGCCCAGGCCGCGGTGGCCGCGGCGCCGGCGGCCGCGCCCCGCAGAGCCGTGCGGCGGCGGCTCATCGGACCGCCCCGGGCACCGCGATCGAGGCCACCCGTCGGGCCGCGCGGACCCCGCTGTCGAACACGCGGTGGTGGTCGGCGCCCCCGAAGCTCGCTCCCGTCACCGTGTCGCCGGCCAGGATCACGCGCGCCCCGGGCGGGTTGAGGGCGTCCTCGTCGAGCCTGCCCTCGGGCACCGCGAAGCGCCAGCGCTTCACCTGCGCCCAGGCCGGCTCGGACCCCCCGGCGCCGAGGGCCGCCGCGAGGGCGGGCAGCGCCACCGACAGCACGTCCTCGTCGGACGCGTCGAGCAGCCGGGCCGAGGCGGCGGCGTCGAGGCGCACAACGACGGGCTCGACGCCGTCGATCGGCGCGCGGCCCTTGACCGCCTCCCGGCGGATCTCGGCCACCGGCCCCCGGTCGGGCCGGTGCACCGCCCGATTCCCGCCCGCCCCGGCGGCGACCCCCACGAGCACCATCACCGCGGGGGCGTAGGCGAGCGTGCGCAGCGCGGCGACCCGCGCGTCGGGCTCGGGGCTCCGCGCGAGCAGGTCGGCGGCCTGCGGCGCGGGCGCCGTGACGACCACGGCGTCGGCCGCGCCGTGCGTGTTGCCCTGCTCGTCGCCGAGCTCGATCCGGCCGCCGGCCGGCCGCAGCGCCGCCAGCCGGACGCCGAGGCGCACGTCGAGGCCGGCGGCGAGCAGCTTGGGCAGTCGCGTGGCGCCGCCCGCGTAGGCGACCCCGTCGTCCAGTTCGACCCGGTCGTCGGCCGCGGTGGCCGCGACGAGCGCGCCCAGCGCCGTGTCGGCGGGCGCGGCGATCACCGGGCTGCCGTGGTCGAGCACGGTGCCCTCGGCGCGCCGCGCGGCCAGCCGCCCGCCGAGCCCGCGGCTCTTCTCGAAGACCACGACATCGTGCCCGCCGGACACCAGCTCGCGCGCGGCGGCGATGCCCGCGAGACCCGCCCCGATCACCGCGACCACCATGCCCGCGCCCCGATCCCCCGACTGCCGTTGCCCATCGAGGTTACCCTCCGTCGCATGAACAGCGTCCCGGACCCCACGCCCCCGCCCCGCTCCGCGCAGCCCCTCGTGCTCCTCACCGGCGCCACCGGCTACGTCGGCGGACGCCTCTGACGCGGCTCGAGAGAGCGGGTCGCCGCCTGCGGTGCATGAGCCGGCGGCCCGATCAGCTCGCCGCGCGCACCGCCCCGACGACCGAGGTCGTGGAGGGCGACGTGCAGGACCCCGCCTCCCTCGAGGCGGCGCTCGAGGGCGTCGACGTGGCCTACTACCTCATCCACTCGATGTCCGGCTCGGACGACTACCGCGAGGTCGACCGCGCGGGGGCCGAGGCGTTCGGGCGTGCGGCGCGCGAGGCCGGGGTGCGGCGCATCGTCTACCTCGGCGGGCTCGGGCACGGCGACGACCTGTCGGGCCATCTCGAGAGCCGCCAGGAGGTCGGGCGCGCGCTGGCGGCGTCGGGCGTCGAGACGATCGAGCTGCGGGCCGCGATCGTCATCGGCTCGGGCAGCACCTCGTTCGAGATGATCCGCGCGCTGGTGGATCGCCTGCCCGTGATGATCACGCCCCGCTGGGTCGCCACCCTCACGCAGCCGATCGCCATCGAGGACGTGCTCGCGTACCTCGCCGAGGCCGCCGAGATCGCGGTGGACGGCAGCACCATCTTCGAGATCGGGGGGCCCGACACGGTCTCGTACGGCGAGCTGATGCGCGAGTACGCGCGCCAGCGTTGCGCTGAAGCGCCTGATGATCTCGGTGCCGGTGCTCACGCCGCACCTCTCGAGCCTGTGGCTCGGGCTGGTCACGCCGGTCTACGCGCGGGTCGGCCGCGAGCTGGTCGAGGGTCTGCGCAACCCGACCGTGGTGCACGACACCGGGGCCCGGCGCGCGTTCCGGGTGCGCCCCCGCGGCGTGCGCGCCGCCGTCGCCCGCGCCCTGGTCAACGAGGACCGCGAGTTCGCCGCCACGCGGTGGTCCGACGCGCTGTCGTCGTCCCCCGGCACCCGCGCCTTCGGCGGCGAGGCCGTCGGCTCGCGGCTGCTCGACTCGCGCGTCGCCCGGGTGCCCGTGCCGCCCGAGGTCGCCTTCGACCCCATCCAGCGCATCGGGGGACGGCGCGGCTGGTACTACGGCAACTTCCTCTGGCGGCTCCGCGGGCTGCTCGACCTGCCCTTCGGCGGCGCCGGCACCCGCCGGGGACGGCGTGACCCCGTGCACCTGCTGCCGGGCGACACGGTCGACTTCTGGCGCGTCGAGGCGATCGAGCAGGATCGCCTGCTGCGCCTGAGCTCCGAGATGTGGGTGCCGGGACGCGCCTGGCTGCAGTTCGAGGTCGAGGAGGACCCGGGCGGCTCGATCATCCGCCAGACGGCCATCTTCGACCCCTCGGGACTGCTCGGGCGCCTCTACTGGTACTCGATCTGGCCCATCCACGGATTCGTCTTCCGCGGCATGGTGCGGGGCATCGCCGACGCGGCGACGGATGCCCGGCGAGGCCCCGGGACGACGGGTACGGTGGACCGATGACGACGACCGACGAGGGCCTCGCGGACCAGCTCGTCCGCTGGATGGCCGAGAACCGGCCCGGGCTCGACGCCCTCATGGCGCAGGAGGGCTCCCGGGCGGTGCACGAGGAGTTCATGCTCGCCGAGGGCGGGACGCTCCCCGACCGCACCACGCGCATCGAGCGCGCCCGCGGCGCCAGCGCCCGCGCCTGGATGCGGCATCTCGGCCGGGGCCTCACCGCGGTCTGGCCGGGGGCCGATCCCGAGCTGGCCGATCGCATCGAGCAGTGGACCGCCGAGCACCGTGAGCGGCTCGAGGCGCTCGTGCTCGAGGAGAACGCCGTCGCCGAGCGCCGGGGCGCGTCGGGCGACCCCCTCGCCGACGATCGCGACGCCGCGCTCGCTGCGCACTGCCGGCTGTTCGCCGAGGGCCTCGCCACCCGGTCCGCGACCCTCGCCGAGTCGCCCGAGTCGCCACCCGACTTCTCGCGCCGCCTCGCCGGGTGGGCCCGCGGCCAGGAGGCGCACCGGCGCGAGGTGGAGGCCGAAGCGGTCGCGGCGTGGGGCGCCGGACCGCACCCGGGCGCCGACCAGCCCATGACGGCCGCGCCCGAGACCGACGAGGTGCGCGTGAAGGAGGCCGCCGCCGTCTGGGCGCACGTGCAGATCCTGGCGGAGGCGCTCGAGCACGCCCTCTCGGCCCCACCCCCGCCCAACGCCTGATCGGCGGGGCCGCGACCCCGCCCGCGCGGCGCGACCCTAGGCCGCGGGGCGCCCCCGGGCGGCCGCGAGGGTCGCGACGAGAGCGAGGTCGTCGCAGATGAGCCCGCCGACGCCCCACCCGGCGAGGGTCGCGGCGTCGTCGCGGTCGTCGACCGGCCACGTCATGAGCGCGCCCGCGACGGCGAGGATGGACCGCGCCGACCCGGCGTCGAGCAGGTCGCGCCGGGCGCAGACGACCCGGGGCGCCCGTGCCGGGGGGCGTGCCAGCAGGCGCCCGAGCTCGCGACGGCCGGCCGCCGAGTGCACCGCCCGGACCCCCTCCTGGCCGGCCAGGCGGTCGACCAGCGCCCATCGCCGGGACGCCACCGTGACCGCGCCGAACCCCCGTCGCCGGCACGCCTCGAGCGCCGCGCCGCCGATCTCGGCGCCGCCCTGCTTGAGGTCGAGCATGGGCTCGGAGCCGGCGGGCAGGCGCTGCAGCACCTCGTCGAGCGTGGGCGGCGGGCGGCGCCCCACCAGGCGCACGCCGTGACGGTCCCAGAGGACCGGGCCGAAGCGGCGCGGGTGGCGCACCTCGAGCGTGCCGCGGTGCAGGTGGACGTCGATCTCGATCAGGTCGGCTCCGGCCGCCAGCGCCGGCGCCACGTGCGCCGGGTCGTTGCCCGCGCGGTGCGCGACCAGCAGCGGCGGGCCGCTCACCGGATCTCGGCCTCGCTCTCGCCCGTGACCAGGAACCGCACGCGTGCGCCGAGCTCGGCGGCGTTGTTGGCGACCCGCTCGACGTGGCGGGCCGCCAGCACCGCGGCGGCCGACCAGGCCCGCATACCGGGACCGGATGCCGTGCGGGTCACCTCGCGGAGCACCCGGTCGAGCATCGGGCTGACCGCGCGCGCGTCGGCCACCGCCCTCTCGCCCGCCTCGAGGTCGCCGCGCGCGATCGCCTGAACCGCGTCGGCCAGCGCATCGACGGCGCGCTCGCCCATGGCGCGGATGAGCGACCGCACCGGGTCGAGGGCCTCGTCCGGCGGGGGCACCGAGCCCGCGAGCCGCGCGATCTGCACCGCCAGGTTGCCGACCCTCTCGAGGGCCACGGCGGCGATCAGCCCGACGTGGAGCAGGCGCAGATCGCCGGCGAACGCGCTCCAGTCGCGATGCAGGCCGAGGATGCGCCGCTCGATCTCGGCGCTGCGCAGGTCGATGTCGACGTCGGCGGCGGCGATCACCTCGGCGACCCGGGCGTCGGAGTCGTCCCACCCGGCGACGGCCCGCTCGACCTGCGCGAGGACGATCGCGGCGAGCTCGGCCAGATCCGACCGCAGCGCCCCGAACGCGGCTGCCGGATCGCTCCTGCCCGTCGTCACCGGGCCAGGCTACGCGATGCGGCCGTCCGGAGGGTCACGGATCGCCGGCGGTGTGCGACCACTCCGGGGCCCGCTTGCCGAGGAAGGCGGCGATGCCCTCGCGGGCGTCCGGCTGCGTCGCGTTGCGGCACATCACCCCCGACGCGTGCCGGTACGCCTCGTCGAGCGGGAGGCCCTGCGTGTCGGCGACGGCGCGCTTGCCGACGCTGAGGGTCGCACGGCTCGCCGTGGCCACGCGCCCGGCCAGCTCCGCCGTCGCCGCGTCGAGCCGCTCGGCCGGCGCCACCCGGTTGACCAGACCCCAGTCGAGCGCGGTCGCCGCGTCGATCGGGTCGCCCGTCAGCAGCATCTCCATCGCCCGCGTGCGCCCCACCGACCGGATCACCTCCACCATCGGGGTGGAGCAGAACAACCCGATCCGCACGCCCGGCGTGGCGAACCGCGCATCCTCCGACGCCACCGCCAGGTCGCAGGCGGCGACCAGCTGGCAGCCCGCCGCGGTCGCCAGCCCCCCCACGCGGGCGATCACCGGGACGGGTAGGCGATGGATGGCCAGCATCAGCCCGGCACAGTCGGCGAACAGCCGCTCGGTCTCGGCCGCGTCGGCCTCGGCCAGCTCGCGCAGGTCGTGACCGGCGCAGAAGACCGGGCCGCGCGCGCCCAGCACGACGACGCGCACGCCGGGGTCGGCCCCGGCGTCGGAGAGCGCCGCGTGCAACGCGCCCATGGTCGCGCGCGAGAGCGGGTTGCGCCGCTCGGGGTGATCGAGCACGAGCGTGGCGACAGGACCGTCGCGCTCGACCGCCACCCGACGCGCCCCGTCGTCCCCCTCGGCCATGGTCTCCCCCAACGCCGTCGCGGCCTCCCGGGCGAGGGTAGCGCCCCCTCGGGGGGCGTGCGCCGCCGGGACCGCCCCGGTGCGCGATGATGCGCGGGTGCGGGTACACCTGATCGACGGCACGTACGAGCTGTTCCGCCATCACATGGGCCTGCCCCGCGACGTGGCGGCCTCCTCTCCCCGCGCCGCGACGCGCGGGGTGGTGCGATCGGTGCTCGAGCTCCTCGAGGAGGGCGCGACGCACGTCGCGGTGGCGACCGACACGGTCATCGAGTCGTTTCGCAACGACCTGTGGCCGGGGTACAAGACCGGGGCGGGGATCGAGCCGGCGCTGCTCGACCAGTTCCCCCTGGTCGAGGAGGCCCTCGCCGCGGCGGGGGTCACGGTGTGGGGGATGATCGCGGTCGAGGCCGACGACGCGCTGGCGACCGCGGCCGAGCGCGCGAGCGCCGACGAGCGGGTGGATCAGGTGATCGTCTGCACGCCCGACAAGGACCTGGCGCAGTGCGTCCGGGGGCGCAGGGTCGTGCAGCTCGACCGCCGCTCCGGGACGGTGCGCGACGAGGACGGCGTGTGGGGGCGGTTCGGCGTCGCCCCCGCATCGATCCCCGACTACCTGGCGCTCGTGGGCGACGCGGCCGACGGCTTCCCCGGGCTGCCCGGCTGGGGCGCCAAGAGCGCCGCCACCCTGCTCGCCCGCCACGGTCACCTCGACGCGATCCCCGACGACCCGGCCTCCTGGGACGTGACCGTGCGCGGCGCGGGTCGGTTGGCGTCGGCCCTCCGCGAGGGACGGGAGCGCGCGCAGCTCTTCCGCCTGCTCGCCACGCTGCGCCAGGACGCCGAGGGAGTCCTCGAGGAAGGCGTCGATTCCATCGAATGGCGCGGGCCGGGCGAGGGCTTCGCCGAGATGTGCCGCCGCCTGGACGCCGCCGACCTCGTACGTCGCGCCGACGCCCTGGCCGACGACCGCGCGACCTGACGGCACCCGGCGGTGGCAGGTCTGGCGACCGCCCGTGTCTGATCGTGCCTTACGGGGTATAGGTCGGCCGGCGGCGGTCGGAGAGCCCCGCCTGGATCCTCCCAACGAGCGTAAGGACAGCTCCGGATGCCGGACGCATCGAACCCGCGGGTGAACGACGCCGTCAACGCCTGGGTCCACCTGATGGGAGCGCACTCGTCGATGACGCGCGCGTTCAACGCCCGCCTGCTCGCGGCGCACTCGATAACGGTGACCGACTTCGAGGTACTGCGCCGGCTCGGGGAGGCCGGCGAGTCGGGCATGCGACGGGTGGATCTCGCGGTGGCGATCGGGCTGACCCCGTCGGGCGTCACCCGCCTGCTCGACGGCCTGCACGCCGGGGGCATGGTGAGCAAGCGCCAGTGCGAGACCGACGCCCGCGTCACCTGGGCGATCATCACCCCGGAGGGACGCAACGTGCTCAGCGCTGCCTCACAGGGCCACCTGGGCGACCTGACCACCCTCTTCTCGGAGCGCTACAGCGACGAGGAGCTGGCGATGCTCACCGAGATGCTCAGCCGGCTGCCGGGGACGGAGACGGACGCCGCGGCCCGCGAGCAGTAGCGCCGCAAACCCGACACGCCCGATGCTCAGGGGGCGCGGACGGATGCCGCCGATCGCGAGCAGTAGCCCCGGACGCCGTGACGCCCGGGGCGCCCGTGATCACCGAGATGCTCGGCCGGCTATCGCGGGAGGAGATGGACGTCGCGGGGCGCGATCGGTAGCGCCGGAACGCGGGACGCCCCGGGCGCCCAGGGGGTGGACGCCCGGGGATCGTGCTGCCCCGTCCCCCGGCGATGGCGGCCCGTCAGCGCCATCGCCGCGCGTGCGGTCTACCCGCGGCGCGCACATCGAAACCAACGGCGGGTATCCGTTTGCCGGGCGACGGCCGCGGGTAGCCGCAACCGGGACGAGACCTGGAGGCGAGAGCATGGCGGAAGATCCGAACCCCCCCGAGCCGCGCAACGTGCAGCAGGACCTGCCGGCGAAGCCCGATGCCGAGACGCGGGAGGAGACGATCGCGCGGGTGGTCGACGCCGAGGAGTCGGTGGGCGCCGACCGCGGCGGATCACCCGACCCGAGCACGCGGCGCGGGGTGCAGCGCATCGTCTGGCGCGTCGCCGGCATGGCCGCGCTCGCCGGGCTGGTGGTCGGCGCGATCGCCGGCCTGGTGCTGAGCATCTCGCCGGGGCCGTTCGAGACCAGCGGGGCCGGAGAGACCTTCGGCTACATGGCGTTGCTCGGCGGAGCGCTCGCCCTCGCCGCGCTCGTGCTGAGCGTCCTGATCGCCCTCGCCCGCGAGGACGGCCGGGTGGAGCGGGAGGTCGAGCAGACGACCGGGCGCGGCCCGGAAGGGCCGGGCGACCCGAGCTCACCCGAACGGGACCTCACCCCGCGATAGACCCGCCCGGCCGTGCGTCACGGCGCCCTCCGCATGCGGAGGGCGCCGGTCGGTGGAGCACCGGCGCCCCGGCTCCCCCCTTCGCACCCCGGCCCTCGCGCTCGGCGTCCAGCCCGGAAAGGGGTCCCGCCACGGCGCGACGCCCGAGATGCCGCCGCGCCGTTCGGCGCAGGATTTCCACGCCACCGCGCGATCCAATCCCTCCGGTGTCGCGACGCGACAGCGGAGGGCCGATGCTGCGTCGGACCACGCCCGATCCGGGACCGCGAGTGGCGTCACGTGGACGCCGATCGTGCCCGGCCAGGGGGGTGCCACCGGCCGTTCCCGGCCGACCGGATCGGCCGCCGGACCCCGTTTGCGCGTCCCGCCCCCGGGTACCCAACCAGCCATTGACACAATGAGGGGAGACGCCCATGTCGTCGATCGAAGAGTCGATCGAGGTCGGGGTCCCGGTGCGCGCCGCGTACAACCAATGGACCCAGTTCGAGGAGTTCCCCCAGTTCATGGAGGGCATCGAGTCGGTCACCCAGATCGACGACCTCAACATGCACTGGGTGGCCGAGATCGCCGGCCAGCGCCGTGAATGGGACGCGAAGATCACCGAGCAGCACCCGGACGAGCGGGTCGCGTGGGTCAGCACGAGCGGTCAGAAGCACGCGGGCGTGGTGACGTTCCACCGCATCGACGACGACCGCACGAAGGTCATGCTGCAGCTCGACCACGAGCCCGAGGGGCTCATCGACACGGCGGGCGACGCGCTCGGCTTCGTCAAGCGGCGCGCCAAGGGCGACCTGGAGCGCTTCCGCGAGATGATGGAGACGCGCGGGCGCGAGAGCGGCGGATGGCGCGGGGACGTGCCCGCCGGCTCCTGACCGTCAGGGGGCGCGCCGGCGACCCGCCGGCGCGCCCGCCGGGCCACCCGCCGTGAGGCTCAGGTCCGGGGCGGCGCCGCGCTCGAGCGCTTGGAGAGCTTCGCGCGAGCGTGCCCGACGAGCTCGACCTTGCGCAGACGCACCGACGTGGGCGTCACCTCGACGCACTCGTCGTCGCGCACGAACTCGAGCGCCTGGTCGAGCGAGATGCGCCGCGGGGGCACCAGGCGCACCAGCTCGTCGCTGGTGGACGAGCGCATGTTGGTGAGCTTCTTCTCCTTCGTCGGGTTGACGTCGAGGTCGTCGCCACGCCCGTTCTCACCGATGATCACGCCCTCGTAGACGGCCTCCCCGGGGCCCACGAAGAGCGTGCCACGCTCCTGGAGCCCGAAGAGCGCGAAGTTGGTCGTCGCGCCCGAGCGATCGGCCACCAGGCTGCCGCGCGGACGGGTGCGGATCTCCCCCATCCACGGCTCCCATCGGTCGAACACGTGGTGCAGCAGACCGGTGCCGCGGGTCTCGGTGAGGAACTCCGTGCGGAAGCCGACCAGCCCGCGCGCGGGCAGCGTGTACTCCATGCGCGCCCAGCCGGTGCCGTGGTTGACGATCTGCTCGAGACGCCCCTTGCGCAGCGCGAGGAGCTGGGTCACCACGCCGAGGAACTCCTCGGGCACGTCGATCGAGGCCCGCTCGAGCGGCTCGTGCACGACGCCGTCGATGTCGCGCGTCAGCACGGTGGGCTTGCCGACGGTCAGTTCGAAGCCCTCGCGACGCATCGTCTCGACGAGCACGGCGAGCTGCAGCTCGCCGCGCCCCTGCACCTCCCACGCGTCCGGGCGCTCGGTCGGCAGCACGCGCAGCGAGACGTTGCCGACCAGCTCCTGGTCGAGCCGGTCCGAGATCTGGCGGGCGGTGAGGCGGTTGCCGTCGCGCCCCGAGAGGGGCGACGTGTTGATGCCGATCGTGAGAGAGAGGCTCGGCTCGTCGACCGAGATGACCGGTAGCGGCCGCGGGTCGTCGAGGTCGGCGAGGGTCTCGCCGATCGTGACGTCCGGCAGGCCGGCCACGGCGACGATGTCACCGGCCCAGGCCCGTTCGGCGGGCACGCGGTCGAGCGCCTCGGTGATGTAGATCTCCGTCACCTTGGCCGGCGCGATCGTGCCGTCGGCGCGGCACCATGCGACGGTCTGGCCCGAGCGGATCTCACCCTCGTGCACGCGGCAGATCGCGAGGCGGCCGACGTAGCTCGACGCCGCCAGGTTGGTCACCAGCGCCTGCAGCGGCGCGCCCTCGACGTACGAGGGCGGCGGGACGGTGTCGCGCAGCACGTCGAACAGGGGCTCGAGGTCGTCGCCGCGCTCGTCCGGGGTCAGCGACGCCGTGCCCTCGCGGGCGACGCAGTAGACGATGGGGAAGTCGATCTGCGCCTCGTCGGCGTCGAGATCGAGGAACAGCTCGTAGACCTCGTCGACGACCTCGGCCACCCGCGCGTCGGGGCGGTCGATCTTGTTGACCACCAGCACCACCGGCAGCCGCGCCGCCAGCGCCTTGCGCAGCACGAACCGGGTCTGGGGCAGCGGCCCCTCGGAGGCGTCGACGAGCAGCAGCACGCCGTCGACCATGTGCAGGCCGCGTTCGACCTCGCCGCCGAAGTCGGCGTGGCCGGGTGTGTCGATGATGTTGATGGTGATGCCGCCGTGGAGCACGGCGGTGTTCTTGGCCAGGATCGTGATGCCCTTCTCACGCTCCAGGTCGGTCGAGTCCATCACCCGCTCGTTGACGTCCTGGTTGGCGCGGAACGCGCCCGACTGCCAGAGCATCGCGTCGACCAGCGTCGTCTTGCCGTGGTCGACGTGGGCCACGATGGCCACGTTTCTGAGATCGTCTCGTGTGTTCACGGGAGCCATGGTACGCGCCCGGCCCCCATACGCCGCAGCGGACGCGTCAGCCGGCCTGCCGGCGCTCGCGCGCGACGGCCACCAGCCGGCCGCCGATCTCGTCGACGCGGCTGGTCGCGATGAGCAGGCCGAGAGCCGCCGTCAGCGCCTCCGGCACGATCGCGTCGACGGGTACGCCGAGGTGGGCGGCCACCGCGGGGCCGAGGCTCCGCGGCGCGATGCCGCCGTGTGCCGCCGCGACGACCGCCTCGAGCGCCGCGCCGAGCGCCGCGGCGTCGCGGACCGGGCCGTCGCCGACGGCGCGCAGGTGCCTGTCGCCCGTCGTCTCCCCCGCTGTCCGATCCATCATCCGAGCCCTCCGCGTGACCGATGGGCGGCGATCCTACCCGCCGCCGGGACGAACACATGTTCGACGTCGTGGTGAGTCATCCTCCCGGTCGCGTCGACGCGTCCCCGGAGAGGGCGTACGTTATCCCGCGATTCCCACGTCATTCACCGGGTTTCCACCACCCGAAGGAGATCGATGAGCACGAGCACGTCCTCCCCGCGTCCCGAGACCGTCTGCCTGCACGGCGGCCAGGAGGTCGACCCGACGACCAACGCCCGCGCGGTCCCGATCTACCAGACCACGTCCTACGTGTTCGACGACACGCAGCACGCCGCCGACCTCTTCGGGCTCCGGGTCCCGGGGAACATCTACAGCCGCATCATGAACCCCACCTGGGACGTCCTCGAGAAGCGCATCGCGGCGCTCGAGGGCGGCATCGCCGCCTGCGTCACCGCGTCGGGACAGTCGGCCGTCCACTACTCGGTGCAGAACCTCTGCCGCGCCGGCGACAACATCGTCGCGATCTCGACCCTGTACGGCGGCACGTACAACCTGTTCGCCCACACCCTCCCGCAGTTCGGCATCGAGGTGCGCTTCGTCGATCCCGAGTCGCCCGACGAGCTGGCCTCGCGCGTCGACGAGCGCACCCGCCTGGTGTTCGCCGAGACGATCGGCAACCCGCGCGTCAACGTGGTCGATCTGGAGGCGTGGTCCGAGGCCGCGCACGCCGAGGGTCTGCCCCTCGTCGTCGACAACACCGTCGCCACCCCGATCCTGTGCCGGCCGTTCGAGCACGGCGCCGACATCGTCGTGCACTCGCTGACCAAGTTCATCGGCGGCCACGGCACCTCGATCGGCGGCATCATCGTCGACTCGGGCACGTTCGACTGGGTCGCCCACAGCGACCGCTACCCCGGGCTGACGACGCCCGACCCCTCGTACCACGGCGTGGTCTGGAGCGACGCGCTCGGTCCGGCCGCCTACATCGGCCGCGTCCGGACGGTGCTACTGCGCAACACCGGCGCCGCGCTCTCGCCGTTCAACGCGTTCCTGTTCCTCCAGGGCGTCGAGACACTGCCGCTGCGCATGGAGCGCCACACCGAGAACGCGGATGCGGTCGCCCGTCACCTGCAGGCGAACCCGAAGGTCTCGTGGGTGCTCTACCCCGGCCTCGAGCAGTCCGACAACCACGAGGTGGCCGGGCGCATCCTCTCCGGCGGATACGGCTCGATCCTCACCTTCGGCATCGAGGGGGGCCGCGAGGCCGGACAGCGCTTCATCGAGGCCCTCACCCTCCACAGCCACCTGGCCAACATCGGCGACGCCAAGTCGCTGGCGATCCACCCGGCCACGACCACCCACTCCCAGCTCGACGAGGCCGAGCTGGCTCTGGCGGGCGTGACGCAGGACATGGTCCGGCTGTCGGTCGGCATCGAGCACATCGACGACATCCTGGCCGACATCGACCAGGCGCTCGCGGCCGCCACGGCCTGAGCGCAGACGCGGGGCGCGGCGCCGGGCTCCCGGCGCCGCGCCCGCGATCCACAGCAAACTCCTCAGAAGCGCCCCGGGCGCCCACACGTCGCCCGCCTAGGTTCGATGCGTACCCACGCACCGACCGAGGAGGGGCACCATGGTAGGACGACGCAAGATCGCGCTGGTCGCCGCAGGGGCCATCGCCACCGCCGGCATCGCCGGCGGCGCGGTGGCGGCCACGAACGGGGGCGGCGACGAGGCCGACGACCTGGCCGCCGCGATCAACGCCCGCGCCGGGACGCAGATCACCGCCGCCGACCTCGAGGCCGCCTACACCGACGTGCTCAAGGAGCGGCTCGCCGAGGCCGTGACGGCCGGCCGCATCACGCAGGCGCAGGCCGACGAGATGCTGGCGCGGGCCGCCGACGCCCCCGGCCTGCCCGGTTCCGGCCGGCCCGGGGGTCCCGGACGGGGCGGCCACGGCGGACCGCACGCCCAGGTGCTCGACGAGGTCGCCACACGGGTCGAGCTGACCGAGGAGCAGCTGCGCACGCGGCTGCGGGCGGGCACGACGCTGACGGCCATCGCAAAGGCCCAGGGCGTGACGCGCGCGCAGCTCATCACCACCATCCGCGCCGCGCTGAAGGCCGACGGGGTGCCCGCGGCGCGCACGGCGGAGCTGGCCGCCCACATCGCCGACGACACGGGGCGCAGGCACGGCGAGAGAGGCTCGCAGGCGGCACCCACGCCGTAGGTCAGGGCAGCAGGCCGCCCAGCCGGTCGAGGAGCGCGCCCGGGTCGACGTCGATGTCGCCGGCCCGGGCCGCGGCGTCGCGCAGGGCGCCGCCGCCGCGCACGAGCTCCTCGATCGGCGCCCGGCGCGCCACGGCCGCCAGCACGCCGGCCACGAGGGGGTTGAGCGATCCACGCCCCTCGGCGTCGTCGATGGCCCGCACGAGGCCGGACCGCACCGCCCGCTCCACCTGCGGGGCGTCCCAGGGGATCTCGCGCGCGCCGGCGCCCGAGCCGAACGACAGCACGAGCTCCTCGCGTCCCACGTCGAGCTCGCAGGCCGCCCCGGCGAGGCCGTCGCGCACGATGCCCTGGACCGTGGCGTCGATGCCGTCTGCGCCCGGTCGCGACTGCACGGCGCACGGATCGACGGTCGTCGAGCGGCCGAGGTCGGCACCGCCCGCCGCGAGCGCCGCGACGATCACCCCGCCGCCGGCGAGCACCATCGCCCCCAGCGCGGCCGTGGCCCAGGGCGGCGGGCGCGCCGGTGCGGGCCCCGCGATCACCCGCCATCCGGCGAGCACGGGGCCGACGGCGAGCAGGGCGAAGAGCGCCGCGAGCAGGTACCCGGCGCGGAAGCCACGGGTGATGGCCGACTCGATCGCCCCCAGCAGGTCGTCGCGCACCGTCGCCACCTCGGCGTCGTCGGCCGCGCCGTTGGCGGCGAACACGCCCTCCAGGTCGGGCACCGCACCCCGGGGGGTGCGGGCGAACTCGTCCGAGAGGTCGAGCGCCACGGGGACCTTCTGCGGCAGACCGAGGCGCGCGTCGAGGATCACCTGCGTGGCGTTGAGGGTCGCGCGGTCACCGGCGTCCGCGAGATCGCCGGCGAGCACCGGCGCCACCACCGCGAGGGCGAGCACCAGGCCGACGTGACGCGCCCCCACCGAGATCGAGCCGGCCCCCGCGAGACCCGCGGCGCCCTCCACCGAGGCGGCCGTGAGCGGCGGCACCAGCAGTCCGAAGCCGGCCCCGCAGACCACGAGCGCCGCCGCGGCCCACCACGACGAGACGGCGGGCAGCAACGCGAGGGCCACCAGCCCGGCGGCGAGCAGCGGCGCCCCCGCGACGGCGCTCCCGACCGCTCCGGCGCGCCGCGAGAGCGGCCGCACCAGCACGGCGGCCAGGGGTAGCGCGCTGACGACGACGGCCCCCGGCAGCGGCCCGAGCCCCCAGACCGTCACGATCATCAGCACCGCGAGGAAGAGGGCGCCGACGAGGGCGCCGAACGCGAACACGAGCCCGAGGTTCGGCCAGATCGACACCCGGCCCACGCGCGGCTCCGGCGGCAGCCGGCGCACCCGCGGGTCGGCCAGCACCGCCACGGCGAGCAGGGCGACGGGCGCCTGCGCGACGAAGATCGCGCGCCAGTCGAACGCCTCGGTCAGGACGCCGCCGACGGCGGGGCCGAGCACCGCGCCGAGCGTGCCGGCCAGCCCCCACCACGCCCGGCCGGAGCGTGGTGAGCCGGCGAGCACCGCCATCACCGGCAGGGAGGCCGCCAGCAGCAGGGCGCCGCCGAGGCCCTGGACACCCCGCATCGCGACGAGGAGGGTGAGATCGTCGACCAGGCCGCACGCCAGCGAGGCCGCCAGGAAGATAACCAGGCCGGTGCCCAGCAGCGCGGCCGGGCGGATGCCGCGCAGCAGCGGCACCAGCGCGAAGGCGACGACGGCGACCGCCAGGTTGTAGCCCGTGATGACGAGCGACACGCCGGGGATCGACGCGTCGAGCTCGCCGTAGATCTCCGGCAGCCCGAGCATGACGATCGAGGAGTCGGCGAACGCCAGGGCGACGGCCGCCGCCAGGGCGACGGCCGCGAGCCGGTCCCTCACCTCCACCGAACCCCCTCGTGCACGGCGCCCCCCTGACCCGGCGAACCCGCAGTGTGCCAGCGATGGCCCGCGCCATGCCGCGACCGGGGCGTCCGCCGGCGACCCCCGGCCGCGGGCCCCGGTACGCTCGCCCGGTGCGGGTCGTCACCTCCCTCGGCGACGGAGGGCTCGAGCTCGACGACGACCTCGTCGTCGCGGCCGACAACATGCGCGTGCTGCCGCTGCTGCCCGACGGGCACTTCGACCTGATCTACATCGACCCGCCCTTCAACACCGGGTCGTCGCGCACGCGCCGCGGCATCGCCACCGAGCGCGCCGACGACGGCGACCGCACGGGATTCGGCGGCCGGCGGTACCGCACGCGGGCCCTCGGCGACGTCTCCTACGCCGACGCCATCGACGACTACCCCGCGTTCATCGCACCGCGCCTCGAGCACGCGCGACGGCTGCTCGCCCCCTGGGGCACGCTCTACCTGCACCTGGACCCGCGCGAGTCGCACTACTGCAAGGTGCTGCTCGACGGGCTGTTCGGCCGCGATCACTTCCTCAACGAGCTGGTGTGGGCCTACGACTACGGCGCGCGCGCCACGCGGCGTTGGCCCGCCAAGCACGACACCATCCTCGTCTACGTCAAGGACCGGACGGCCTACCACTTCGACTCGGCCGAGGTCAACCGCGAGCCGTACATGGCGCCCGGCCTCGTCACGGCGGAGAAGGCCGCGCGGGGAAAGCTGCCGACCGACGTGTGGTGGCACACGATCGTCGGCACCAGCAGCCGGGAGAAGACCGGGTACCCCACCCAGAAGCCCGAGGGCGTCGTGCGGCGCATCGTCGCGGCCTCGTCGCGACCGGGCGGCTGGTGCCTCGACTTCTTCGCGGGCAGCGGCACGCTCGGCGCCGTCGCGTCGGGCCTCGGCCGGCGCTACGTGCTCGTCGACGAGAGCCCGGACGCGATCGCCGTCATGCGCCGCCGTCTCGGCCACCGGGGCGGCGGGGGAGCCGCCGCCGGCGCGCCGCGGGGCTGACACCGGGCCGGCGCGGCCCGGCCGGCGGCGCCGCCGCCAGGTGGCGGCGGAAGCCGAGCATCTGGCGTCGCCAGTACCAGCGCACGAGCGGCCGCAGCGCCCGCGCGCCAGGTCCGGTGAACGTCTCGGCGCTCTGCATGACGCAGCCCCCGCCGGGCCGCCGCCGGAAACGGAAGGCGTGGTGGCCCTGGATGCCGAAGCCGGGCGCCTCCCACATCACCTCACGGGGCGGATCGGCCACGACCAGGACGCCGTCGAAGGTGAAGGGCCGGTGGCCCAGCCGCAGGCGCGCGCCCGCGGTCCACGGCTCGCCCGAGAGCCAGCGGGCGTCGGCCGAGCCCATCCAGTCCCAGGCGGGCCAGTCCTCGACGCGCGCGAACACCTCCCAGGCGCGCTCGGGGGAGCACGGCAGCGGCAGCTCCCCGATGACACGTAACCGGCGCATGTGCTGTCGTACCCCGCGCTCGCGATGCCGGAGGGCGTGCACCGCGCCGCCCGCGCGCGCCCGGAGATCGCGTATCACGTCGAATCCGGAGGCATCAGGCGGCCGGGGGCGGCATGCGTGCGCCACGTCGATGCTCCCTCGCGGCACCGACCCTCGACCATCGATCGAGCCCCCGCGCCCTCCGGCGATCGCATTTCGCGTCGCCACACCCCGCGAGTGCCGTAGCCGGCCTCGAGTGATGCCGGATTCGCGGGCCGGTTCCCGCAACGACCCGGATGCCCGCCGCCATGGGTGTGCTGCCGCACATCCGGGAGTGTGATCCGGGACCGGTCGGCGGCGGATGCGCCAGCAGCTACCGGCGACTGCGTCATGAGCTCGCTCGGCGCCACGGGGGCGGCAAGGTGAAACTCTCGATGCACAGTCGAGTGTCGACGCGGGGAGTCGGAGACGGACGACGGAGCCTCGGACGCCGGGCGGGCGGGCACGTCCGGACCCCCCGGGTGATGCACGATCGGCGCGACGGCGGCACGATCGCGCCCCATGTCATGAACGGCCGCATTCGCCGGATACCGCAACGGGCGACGCATGCCCCTCGACGCGGCGGGCGGGGCGGACGTAGTCTGGGCCGTGCCGCGGAGGCGCCGCGGCTGTCAGGCGGTACCACGGGGCCGGGAAGGGTGGTCCTCCCGGCCCCGCGCACAGCGTCCGGCTCAGCCCTCGCCGGCGTCGCCCGCCGCGCGGACGATGACGCAGTACGGTCCCACGGCGCGCAGCCGGGACGCCGCGATCTCCTGCTCGTCGCAGACGAAGGCGATCAGCTCGCCGGTCGCCTCGTCGAAGACCACGTCGGTGAGGACCCCGGGGGATACCCCGGCGTCGTCGAGCACCAGCCGCCCGTCGAGGTCGAGATCGCCGGCGGTCACCGCACGCTCGAGCTCGTCGCCGGGGGCCCGCAGGGCCCGCTCGTCGCTGACGATGATGCCGTCGGCGCCGAAGCCCACGATCTCGGACCAGTCGACCAGCTCGGCCTTCTTCTTGCGACCGGCGACGTGCAGGGCCGTGATCCTGCGGGCGTCGGCGTCCACGACCACGTGCTTCAGCTCGCCCACCTCCTCCGCGCTCCCACGACTCAGGACCCGGCGGCCGTCCGCCTCGCTCAGGCGCATCACGAGCCCCCCTCCGCGAGACGCGACCGGAAATCGGCGACCGCGCTGCCGAATCCCGACAGGTCGTCGCGCATGAAGCCCTCCGTCGCGGCCGGCACCATCAGTGTCTCGCCCGAGAGCGCGATCGTGTCGCCGACCGGTATCAGGAGCGTGGCCGAGCCCTTCCCGCGCTCGACGTCCGGGCCGTTGACCTCGAAACCCACGATGTCGGCCTCGGCCGCGATCTCGATGATGACGTCCTCCACCGTGCCGAGCGCCGTACCGGCGTCGGTCATGACCGTCGCTCCGATGACGTTGCGGTCCTTCGCCTCGGACATGGCCTCGTCGATGTCCGCGTCGCCCGAGACGAGCGACGAGGCGGAGTCGATCATCACGGCGTCACGTCCGAGCGCGCGCACGGCGCGCCACGGCAGCACCTCCTTGAGCGGCGATCCGAGGAAACCCCGCTTGTTGAGCGTGAACCCGATCACCGAGGACGAGCCGTGGGAGATGACCACGTCCTTCACCTCGGCGATCGCGTCGGCGCCGTCGAGCGTCACCACCGGGCGGCCGTTGACCTCGCGGGCCCTCATGAGGACGCTCATCGGCGTCGGCGGCGCGAGGCGACGACCCCGCCCGAGCGTCGGCGGCGCTGTACCACGACGCCGATAACACCGAGCACGAGCACCAGCACCACGATCCCGAGCAGAATCTCCACTCCGCCTCCCGCCTTCCGATGCGATGTGTGACGGATCATGCCCGAACCGCTCCCCGGGCGCGTCCCGGACCCGCGGCGGCCGACGATCCACCTCCGGCGTGTTCGGCGATGCCGCCGCATGGGTACCGCCATGCTCACGTGACCCCGCGCACCCGCCATCCCGCCGACGACCGCAACATCATCCGCATCTACCTCGGGGACCACATGGCCCTCATGCGCGGTGGGCGGGCGCTCGCCGGACGCATGCTCGCGTCGGGGCACCACGGGGAGAACGCGCCCCTCGTCGGCGACGTCGCCGACGAGATGACCGCGGGCGGGCGCACGATCGAGGCCTTCCTCGGCCAGCTCGGAGGATCGCCCCCCCGACTCAAGCTCGGCGCGATGGCGCTCGGCGAACGGCTCGGGCGGTTCAAGCTCAACGGCCGACTGCTGACGCGCTCTCCGGTGTCGGACCTCTACGAGCTCGAGGCCCTGGGCGGCGCGGTCACCGCGAGCGGCGCCTTCTGGCGGGCGGTCGAGCGGGCGGGGTTCGCCGCAGAGGCTCCCGTGCGCGCCCACATCGACCGATGCGCCGAACTCGCCGCCCTCATCGACGAGGCGCGGCTCGGCGCCGCCTCGCGCGCCCTTCGCCCGCGCAGCGCGATGGCGGCGCCGTGAGCGTCGCCGGGATGGTCAACGCGGTGCACGAGCGCGCGCTCGCGGCCCGCAGCACCGCGCGCTGGGGCGTCGGCGGGGCGATCGCCTCGTGGCGTTATCTGATGCGGACAACGAGGGTCATCCGCGAGGAGACGACCGAGCGGGGGCCGGATCTCGGTCCGGCCGACCGGCCGGTGGGAGGCGACCAGGAGTCGGTCCAGCGCCGCGCCGACGGAGCCGGCCCCTCGCTGCGCCGGCTGTACCGCACGGTGATCGCCGCCCCCACCCTCACCCCCGAGGAGCTCATGGACGCGATCGCGCGCGATCCCAACCGCGCCTCGCCCTTCGAGATCGCCCGTTTCGTCAAGATCTCGGGGCGCCTCGGTGAGCTCGTGGAGGGTGACGAGTACCTCGTCTGGCTGGCGGGCCCCTGGAACGGGCCCGTGCGGGTCGCCGAGCGCACTCCGACCTCGTTCCGCCTGGCGACCCTCGAAGGGCACATGGAGGCCGGGGAGATCGAGTTCCGCGCCCGTGACGACGGCGGGTCGCTCGTATTCGAGATCGAATCGGTGGCCCGCAGCGGCAGCTCCACGTTCTGGCTGGTCTACGGCCCCCTGCGCGCCGCGAAGGAGGTGCAGCTGCACATGTGGGCGGAGTTCTGCGAGAACGCCGCACGCATCTCGGGGGGCCGCCCCACCGCCCCGGTCCGGGTGGAGACCCGCAACTTCCCGGACGACCGCGGGGAGCCGGTCGGAAACCCGTCGCGGCGGGCGAGACGCGCGCTCGACGGCCTCCAGGACCGCCAGCTCAACTTCGACCCCGACGAGCTCTCGGACGCCGGCCCGGCGAGCGGCTGGACGGTCGACGACCACCGCGTCGAGCTGCCCGCCGAGGCCCCCGGGCCGCCGCGACCGGACGGGCCGTGGGAGATCGCGCGGGATCACACCCGCCACTACCGCTTCGCGCCCCCTGATCTGATCGAGGGCGTCTTCGTGCCCGACGAGCGCATGGAGGGGCGGAACATGCTGCTCCAGGGCAAGTTCCTGGGTCTGCGATTCCTGTTCGGTGTACGAGTGAACGCCGTCGTCGACGAGGAGGCCGGCCTGGTCGAGGGCCGCCCGGCACGCATCTGGGGGTGGAGCTACCGGACCCTCGAGGGCCACCTCGAGAGCGGGCAGATGGACTTCCAGGTGGTCAAGTTCCTCGAGACGGGCGCGGTGGAGTTCCGCATCCACGCCGTCTCGCGCCGGGCCCCGATCCGCAACCCCGTGGTGCGGATCGGGTTCCGTTTCCTGGGACGCCGCCTGCAGCTGCGCTTCGCGCGGCTGGCGGGGGCCCGGATGCAGCGACTCGTGCGGACGAGCCTCGAGCGCCGGGACCACTCCGCCACGGGGCCGCAGGAGCTGGCGGGCGCGAGCGACGGGCGGCCTCCCGACTCCTGAGGTGACGGCGGGGTCTCGCGCGCCTACGTGCGCGCGCAGGCACGCGCACGCGTCTCGCGCGCACACGCGCGCGCGTTCACGCGCGCCCGCGCCCGCGCCCGCGCGAGGCGGGGGCGTGCGCCACCCTCGCGTCGGTACCGGGTCGGCCCGCCGCCGCCGACGGCACGGACGCGCCGGATGCACGATCTCCGGGCCCGTGCGCGACGCGGTGCGGCATCGACGGAGCGTCCTTGCGGATCACCCCGCGGGGCACCCGACCCCCTACGTGAGTCGCGGTGTGCGACGTGCGCCGGCGCCGCCGGGCTTTCGGTATCGGCGCTCGACCCGGTCGCCGGCGCGCTCCGTGACTCTCTATCTCAGGTCGAGACTTGCCGTTCGTCGTCTCCGATCCCCTCCCCACAGGGCTTTCGAAGCTTCGATGTGTGATCGAGACTTGAGAGATCGCGCCCTCACGTAACGATCCGTGTGGGGGCGCGATCGGCGAGGTGATACCGAAACGGCTCGCCATCGGCCCCGCGCCGGCCGCGGCTGATACGTGATCAGGCCGCGACGGCGGGGCCGGTGATATCGGAGCGACTAGACCCTCTTGCTGGGGATCGCCCGGAGGCGGTCGAGGAATGCCGCACCGGCCCGCGCCTTCTCGGGGTCGATCGCCATCGCCGACTCGAGGCGCGTCGGGAGGTACGCGAGCTCGTCGGTCGCGAGCGCTCCCGCGTCGACGCCGAGCGTCGCGGCCAGGGCGCGCTGACAGTCGCCCTTGTGCACGGTGTACGCCGGCCCGGTGCCCTCGGCGTCCTGCCAGACGCTGTTGGCCTGGGCGGCGTCGGTGATCGGTCGGTCGCACGCGTCGCAATGGAGCGCGAAGCGGTGGACACCGTCGTTGATGACGGACTTGAGCGGCATGGTCGTGCCTCCGGTCGGGGGCGCGCACGGTACCCGGTACGGACGGGCCGTCGGTGGACCTCCCGCCGCGCGGCGACGTAGGGTCGGGGCGCGACACGAGGGACGGGGGTCCACGATGGGGGCGCACCGGCCGACGGCCGACGGGGGGCTCACGGTCCTCGACGGACGCGCACGACTCACCTTCGGGTTCGACGACCTGATGCGGTATCACGGCCCCGGGTCGCCCGGCGGCGTGGCGCACGCGTACACGGTGCTCGAGCGGGCGCTGCCGCTGCTGGGCGACGGCGGGCCCCCGCAGCGACGTGGCATCGTGGTCCGCACCGCCTTCGGGGGTCCCGGCGCGCGCGACGGCTTCGAGTTCGTGACCCGCGCCGTGACCGGCGGCCGCTACACGGTCGACCCCGGCATGGCGCGGCCCGCGCGGGGCCCCGCGATGGAGCGCTTCGTCTTCTCCCTCTCCCTCGGCGACCGGACGGTGATGCTCAGCGTGCGGGAGGGGTACGTCACCGACGAGTTCGTCGTGCTGGCGCGGCAGGAGCCGCGCTCGGCGGCCGACGAGCGGCGCCTCGACCGGCTCAAGCGCGAGATGGCCGACCGCGTCATGGCGGCGCCGGCCGAGGCCGTCTACGCCGTCGACGAGGCGCCGGTGTAAGGCCGCGTTCAGATCCGCCGGGCAGGATGTGCCGGATGCGGACGCACGACCTCCCCCGCCGGCGGAGCGCCGGGAGCGCATCGGCCCGCGACCTGCCCGCTCCCCGCGTGGTGGCCGTGGTGCCGGCGCTCGACGAGGCCGGCTCGATCGCGACGGTGGTCGCGGCGGTCCGCGCCCAGCCGCTGATCGACTGCGTGGTGGTCGTCGACAACGGCTCCACCGACGGCACCGGGGCGATCGCGCGCGGCGCCGGCGCGCGCGTGGTGCACGAGCCGCGCCGCGGATACGGGCGCGCCTGCTGGACCGGCGTGCGCGCCGCCGCCGACGCCGACGTGGTGGTGCTGCTCGACGGCGACGCCGCCGACGACCCCGCCGACCTGCCGCGGGTGCTGGCACCGCTGCTGGACGACCGGGCCGACCTCGTGGTCGGCTCGCGGGCGCTCGGCTCGCGGGAGGCCGGATCGATGACCCGGTGCCAGGTGAGCGGCAACCGGGTGGCGGCTCGGCTGATGAGCGCGCTGCACGGCGTCGAGGTGACCGACCTCGGCCCGATGCGCGCGATCTGGCGCGACGACCTGCTGGCGCTGGAGATGCGGGAGATGACCTACGGGTGGTCGACCGAGATGGCGGTGAAGGCCGCCCGCGCCGGCCTGCGCTACGCGGAGGTGCCGGTGGCCTACCGCCGGCGCGAGGCGGGGGCCTCGAAGGTGGGGGGCACGGTGCTCGGGGCCGCCGGCGTGGGCGTGCGGATCGCCCGGGCGCTCGTGCGGGCCGGCGCCTGGCGACCGCCGGAGGCGCGATGAACGCCGTGTGCCACATCGCCGCGAAGGCCCCCCGCGCCGGGTTCGCCAAGACGCGGCTGGCGGCGGGCGTCGGGTCGCAGGCCGCCCTGCTCCTCTACCGAGGCTTCCTCTCCGACCTGGCCGACCGCTTCGCGACCGCGCCGTTCCCGGTCGGGTGGTACGTGACGCCGCCCGACGCGTGCGCCGAGCTGACCCCGCTGCTGACCCGTCCCGGCAGCCCGCTGTCGATGCTCGCCCAGCCCGCGGGCGACTGGGCGGAGCGACAGGACTTCCTCTTCCGCGGCGCGCGGGCGCGCGGCGAGGACCGCACCGTGCTGATCGCGTCCGACTCGCCCCACCTCGAGGTCGCGACGGTGGCCGACGCCCTGCGGGCGCTCGACGACCACGACATCGTGGTGTCGCCGACGCACGACGGCGGCTACTCGCTGATCGGCATGCGCGGACGGCACGACGTGCTGCGCGGCGTCCCCATGGGCGGCGACTCGGCGCTGCGCGACATCACCGCGCGGGCGGAGGCGCTCGGGCGGCGGATGGCCGTGCTCCCCCCCACCTTCGATCTGGACGTCGCCGACGACCTGCGCCACCTGCGCGGGCTGCTGCCCGGCCGCGCCGACCTGCCGGCGACCGCGGCGGCGCTCGCCGCCCTCGACGGGGCGGGCGCCGCGTGAGCCGCCGACCGCGCGCGCTCGTCACCGGCGGCGCCGGCCTGATCGGCTCGCACGTGACCGACCTCCTTCTGGCCGAGGGGTGGGCGGTGCGGGTGCTCGACAACCTGGAGCCGGTCACCCACCGCGGCCGCCGTCCGCCCTGGCTCGCCTCCGAGGCCGAGTTCGCGAATGCCGACGTGCGCGATCGCGTGGCGCTGCGGACGGCGCTCGACGGCGTCGATGTCGTGGTGCACCAGGCGGCCTACGGCGGCTACATGCCCGAGATCGCCAAGTTCGTGGAGGTCAACAGCCTCGGCACGGCCAACCTGCTCGAGATCGTGCGCGACGAGCGGCTGCCGGTGCGCAAGGTGGTGGTGGCTTCCTCCCAGGCCGTCTACCGGGAGGGCGCCGCGCACTGCCCCGACCACGGCGCCGTGACGCCCGGGCCACGCGACGACGCGCGCATGGCGGCGGGCCTCTGGGCGGTGCCGTGCCCGCTGTGCGGCCGCGACACCCGACCCGTGCCCACGCCCGAGAGCGCGCCGCTCGGCGGCGAGAGCACCTACGCCATCACGAAGGTCGACCAGGAGCGACTGACGCTGGCGTGGTCGCGCCAGACCGGCATCCCCGCGGTGGCCCTGCGCTACTCGTGCACCTACGGTCCGCGGCAGTCCCTGATGAACCCCTACACCGGCCTCATCGCGATCGTCGCGACGCGCCTGCTCAACGGACTGGCGCCGGTGCTCTACGAGGACGGGCGCCAGACGCGCGACCTGGTGTTCGTGGAGGACGTGGCGCGGGCGAACCTCGTTGCGCTCACGACGGACGCCCTCGACGGCCTGCCGGTCAACGTCGGCAGCGGCCACGGGACCGAGGTGCGCGAGGTGACCCGCATCGTGGGCGAGGCGCTCGGCGTGGCGATCGCCCCGGAGCTGCGCGGCGAGTTCCGGCCCGGCGAGATGCGCCATCTCACCTCCGACATCTCGCGCGCCGCCGCGGCCGGCTGGACGCCGACGGTCGGCCTGGAGGAGGGCATCGCGCGCTACGTCGCATGGATCTCCGGCCAGGGAGACGTCGCCGAGTACTTCGCCGAGGCCGAGCGCGGCCTGCGCCGCGCGGGGATCGTGCGGGGCGGCGTAAGCTCCGCGCACGGTTCCCGCGCCACGACGGGTGGCACATGACCGCAGTGACCGGAGCGCCGCCCTCCACCGTGCTCGTCGTCGACGACGAGCCGATCGTGCGCGAGGTCGTCGCCACCTACCTGCGCCGCGAGGGCTACCGCGCCCTCGAGGCCGGCGACGGCAACGTCGCCCGGCGCATGATCGAGGACGACCCGCCCTCGCTGGTCGTGCTCGACGTGATGCTCCCCGGCATGGACGGGCTGGACCTCTGCCGGTGGATCCGCGGACGGTCGGGCACCCCGATCATCATGCTGACCGCGCGGGGCGAGGAGGCCGACCGGGTCGTCGGGCTCGACCTGGGCGCCGACGACTACGTCATCAAGCCGTTCTCGCCGCGGGAGCTGGTGGCCCGGGTGCGCAGCGTGCTGCGCCGGGCGCCCGAGACCCTGGCGCGGCGGCGCATCGCCGTGGGCTGCTTCGAGATCGACGCGGGCACCCGTGAGCTGCGTCGCGACGGTCTGCCGATCCGGCTGACGGCGCGCGAGTTCGACCTGCTGCTGTTCCTCGCGAGCCACCCCCGCCTGGTGTTCTCGCGCGATCAGCTCATGGACCGCGTGTGGGCGGACGCGCGCGCGGCCGACACCGGCACGGTGACCGTGCACGTGCGCCGGCTGCGGGAGAAGATCGAGGACGACCCCTCGCACCCCCGCCACGTGCAGACCGTGTGGGGCGTCGGCTACCGGTTCACACCGTGACGCTGACCGCCGTGGCCGTCGCGGCGGGCACGCTCGCCGCGGGCCTGGTGCTCGCCCTCCTCGCCCGGCGCCTGCCCACGCTGCGCCTGCAGATGGTGGCGCTCGGGCTCGTGGCGGTCGCGCTGCCGCTCGCGGCGGTGCTGCTCTCGGGCGCGATCATGTTCGACTCGGGCCACGACCTCGCCATCCTCGCCGCGGCCGCCGGCTCGGGCGCGGCCGCGCTGGCGGGCGCCCTGCTCGTGGCCCGCTCGATCATGGGGCCGGTCGAGCGGGTGCGGGCCGCCAGCGAGCGGCTCGCCGGCGGCGACCTCGGCGCGCGGGCCCCCGAGGACGGGCCCCTCGAGATGGCGGGTCTCGGCGCGACCTTCAACCACATGGCGGGCGAGCTCGAGCGACTGTTCGACGCCCGCCGCCAGCTCGTGGCGCACGCGAGCCACGACCTGCGCACGCCGCTCGCCTCGCTCCAGGCGATGATCGAGGCGATCGAGGACGGCCTCGCCCCGCCCGAGCGCTACATGGGCGAGATGCACGCGCAGGTGCGGCACCTGAGCCGGCTGGTCGACGACCTGTTCGAGCTGGCGCGCATCGACGCGGGCGCGCTCACGCTCGAGCTCGGCGAGGTGAGCATCGAGAGCCTGGTGAGCGACTGCGTGCGCGGCGTCGGCGCGCGGGCCGAGGCCCGTGGCGTGCGCGTCGAGTCGAGCGTCGACCACGGCCTGCCCCCGGTGCGGGGCGCGCACGACCATCTCGAGCGGGTGCTGCTCAACCTGCTCACCAACGCCCTGCGCCACACCCCGTCCGACGGCTCGGTGGCCGTCGTCGTGCGCCCCGACGGACAGGGGGTGCGCGTGAGCGTGGAGGACACCGGCGAGGGCATCCCGGCCGGCGACCTCGAGCACGCGTTCGAGCGGTTCTGGCGCGCCGACGACGCGCGCCGGCGCGACGGCTCGGGGGCCGGTCTCGGCCTCGCGATCGCCCGCGGCCTCGTCGAGGCGCACGGCGGACGCATCTGGGCCGAGGCGCGCCCGGAGGGCGGCGCCCGCGTCTCGTTCGTGCTGCCCGCGGCGGTGCCCGCCTGACGATCGCGCCACCGGCCGGCGAGCCCGTCCGGGACGTTCCCTAGGGTCTGCCCGATGCGCATCGTCCCGCGCCACGGCGGCTGGCTCGAGGTGGTCTGCGGCCCGATGTTCTCGGGCAAGTCCGAGGAGCTGATGCGCCGCCTGACGCGGGCCACCATCGCGCGGCAGCGCGTCGAGCTGCTGCGCCCCGCCGTCAACACCCGCCACGAGTCGGACGAGCTGGTCAGCCACGCCGGCCAGAGGATGCGCGGCCGGCGCATCGCCGATCTCGAGGCGATCCGCGCGCTCGAGGCAGACGTCGTCGGGTTCGACGAGGTCCAGTTCTTCCCCGACGGGGTCGTCGAGGTGGTGGACGACCTCACCGGCCGCGGGGTGCGCGTCGTCTGCTCGGGGCTCGACATGGACTACCGCCGGCGCCCGTGGCCGATCACCCAGGCCCTGCTGGCCCGGGCCGAGTTCGCCGACAAGCTCCAGGCCGTCTGCCTCGTCTGCGGCGGGCCGGCGACCCTGAGCCAGCGCATCGAGGTCGACGGCACCCCCGCCAGCGACGCCGGCCCGACCGTCGAGATCGGCAACGGCGAGCGCTACGAGGCGCGCTGTCGCGCCTGCTACCGGGAGGCCCCCGACCGGGTCGCCGGGTAGGTCGTCGCCCCGGGCGCGGTTCCGCGCGCACATCCGACCTCAGTTCGGCGCGGGGAGAGATCGATTCGATGTCGCGGGGGCGCGCACGCCGGTGCGCCGGCCCTCGCGACCGCCGACCTCCCACGGAGCCCCGTGACCGCCACCCTCGCCCGCCCCGGCGACACTCCCGCCGACACCACGACCGCGGCCGTGCTCGACGACATCCTCGCCCGCGGCGACGTCCACGCGGTCTACCAGCCGGTCGTCGACCTGGCGTCGGGCGCGACGGTGGCCGTCGAGGCGCTCGCGCGCGGGCCCCGCGGGCCGCTCGCGGCGCCCGACGCCCTGTTCGCGGCGGCACGCCGCCACGGGCGCCTGGCCGAGCTCGATGCCCTGTGCCAGACGGCGGCGGTCGCCGGGGCGTGCCGGTCGGCGCTCGGCGTGCCGCTCTTCGTCAACGTCGAGGCCGAGGTGCTCGAGCGCGGGCTGCGCGAGCCGGCGCGCACGTCGGCCATGCTCGGCGGGCGCGTCCCGCTGGTGATGGAGATCACCGAGCGGGCCCTCACCGCCCGTCCGGCGGAGCTGATCGACTTCCTGGCGCGGGTCCGGAGCATGGGGTGGGGCATCGCACTCGACGACGTCGGCGTCAACCCCTGCTCGCTCGCGCTGCTCCCGATCGTGCGGCCCGACATCGTGAAGCTCGACCGCAGCCTGGTGCAGGGCGCTCAGGGCGCCGACGCCGCGGCCATCCTGACCGCGGTCGCCGCCGAGTGCGAGCGCTCGGGCGCCGTGATCGTGGGCGAGGGCATCGAGAACGACCGCCACCGCGATCGGGCTCTCGCCGCCGGGGCCACCCTCGGCCAGGGGTACCACCTCGGCCGGCCGGGCCCGCTGGCGCCGGGTCTGCGGGGCTCGTGGCTCCCACCCCGGATCGCCGAGCTGCACGCGCCGTCCGACCTCTCCACCCCGTACACCGTCGTCGCGCCGGCGCGGCCCGTGCGCCGGGCCGGCTGGCGATTCCTGCTGGAGGTGAGCGCCACGCTCGAGACGCACGGCCGCGCGCAGGGCGCGGAGGCGCTCGTCGTCTCGGCGTTCCAGGACGCCGGCCGGTTCACGGCCCTCACCGCCGAGCGCTACCGGGCCCTGGCGCGCGACGCGGCGTTCGTGGCCGCCCTCGGCGTCGGCATGCCCGCCGAGCCGACACCGGGCGTGCGGGGCGCCCGGCTGCGCCCCGACGACCCGCTGCGCGGCGAGTGGAGCGTGGTGGTGCTCGGCCCGCATTTCGCGGGCGCCCTCGTCGCCCGGGAGATCGCCTCGGCCTCCGCGCGGCCGGACTTCACCTATGCGGTCACCTACGACCGCGATCTCGTGGCGTGTGCGGCGACGGCCCTGCTGCGCCAGATCGCGCGGGCCGACATCGGCTGACCGGCGGCCTCAGGCGGCGCGGCCCCCCGGCACGACGAGGTCCTCCGGCCCGCCGGGGATGGCGACAGGTCCCCCGAAGCGGCGGCTCTGACGCGTCTCGAGGCGCCGCGCGATGCTGCCGAGGGTGTAGTTGACGATGATGAACATCACCGCCACCACCATCAGCGCCTGGAGGGGGTTGTTGGAGAACTCGCCGACGATGCGCCCGCGTCGCAGCAGCTCCTCGAAGGCGACCACGTAGGCCAGCGAGGTGTCCTTCAGCAGGGTGACGTTGGCGCTGATGAGCGCCGGCACCATCCGCCGCACGGCCTGTGGGATCACGACCAGCCGCATCGCCTGCCAGTAGCGCAGGCCCACCGCGTAGGCCGCCTCGGTCTGCCCCTTCTCGAGCGAGAGGATGCCGGCGCGGAAGATCTCGGCCATGACCGCGCCGTTGTAGAGGGTGAGCCCGATGACGGCGTACCAGAAGAGCGGCAGGTCGATGCCGTAGTCGGGCAGCACGAGCGAGGCGAAGAGGATCAGCAGCAGCAGGGGGGTCGCCCGCAGCAGCTCGACGTACGTCGTCGCGACCCAGCGGATGGGCCGCGACCGCGCCAGCCGGCCGAGGGCCCCGAGCATCCCCACCACGAACGTCAGCGCGGCGGAGACGAGGAACAGGTACATCGTGCTGCGCAGACCGATCAGCAGGAAGCGCAGCACGTCCCAGTCGGTGAAGACCTCCCACTTCTCGGCCTCGAGCTGACCCTTCTCGTGGAAGCGGTAGACGGCGAGCGCGAGCAGGCCGCCGAGCACGACGGTGGCGACGACCGACCCGACCAGGGTCCGCCGGCGTCCGCGCGGTCCGAGCACGTCGCCGAGCGGCGTGGCGCGGGCGCTCACCGGCGCACCGCCACGCGGCGCTCGATCAGGCCGATGACGTAGCCGGAGGGGAGGGTGAGGATCAGGTAGCCGATGAACGCCCCGATGAACGCCGGCAGGTAGCGCGCCGACTCGTTGCCGAGGCGGTCGGCGGTGCCGGTCAGGTCGAGCACCGAGATCGCGTAGGCGAGCGACGTGTTGCGTACGAGGGCGCTGAACAGGCTGCCGAGCGGCTGCACCACGGAGCGCAGGGCCTGTGGCAGCACCACGTGGCCGAGCACCTGCGAGAAGGTCAGCCCCAGCGCACGCGCCGCCTCGGCCTGGCCGGCCGCGACGGTGTTGATGCCGGCCCGGACCGCCTCGCCGACGAAGGCCCCGGTGTAGACCGACATGATCACGACCGCGGTCACGAACGGCGACCAGGTGAACCCGAGCTTGGGCAGCCCGAAGAAGGCCAGGATCAGCAGCACCAGCAGCGGGGTGTTGCGCACCGTCTCGACGTACACCGCCCCCGCGGCGCGCAGCGGGGGGATGGGGCTGACCCGGAAGCTCGCGATCAGCACGCCGATGATGAAGGCGAACGCGAACGAGAGCAGGGTGAGCTGGACGGTCACCCAGAAACCGCTGGCGAAGCGGTCGAAGTTGTCGAGGATCAGGTCCACGGGCGGTCCCCGGGGAGGGCTCCGCGTACGCCGCCGGACCCCGGCGGGCCCGACGGCGTACGCGGGGGCTCAACTCAGTAGCGGTCGACCGCCGGGGGCTCCGGGGTCTCCTCCTCGACGACTCCGACGGTCGACTCGAAGGCGGACGCCCACGTGCCGTCCGCGTACATCTCCTCGAGGCGATCGTTGATGAACGTGCGGAACGCGGTGTCCGCCTTGCGGACGCCGATCCCGTAGGGCTCCTCGGTGAACGGGGCGCCGACGAGCTTGAAGGTCTCGCCGTTGTCCTCGTCGATGAGCCCGAGCAGGATGACGTTGTCGGTCGACACGGCATCGACGCGGCCGTCGGCGAGCGCCTCGGCGCACAGCGAGTAGACGTCGAAGGTGATCGACAGATCGGCGTCGGGCGCCTGCTCGCGCACGTTGTCGATCGAGGTCGAGCCCTGCACCGAGCAGACCTTCTTGCCGTTCAGGTCCTCGACGCTCGCGATCGAGTCGTCGTCGACCCTGACCATGATGTCCTGGCCGGCCACGTAGTACGGGCCGGCGAAGCCGACCTGCGCCTTGCGCTCGTCGTTGATGGTGTAGGTCGCCACCACCATGTCGACGCGCCCCTGCCTGATGCGGGTCTCGCGCACCTTCGAGGGGGTCTCGACGAACTGGACCTTGCCGTCGGCGTTGCCCTCTCCGAAGATGCCCTCGGCGACGGCCCGGGCGATCTCGACGTCGAAGCCCTCGATCTCGTCGTTGGTGGGGTTCTTGAGCCCGAAGAGGGGCTGGTCGAACTTGGTGCCCACCACGATCGTGCCCTTCGCCTGGATCTCCGCCATGGTCGATCCGGCCGGGAACTGGGGCACGGCGCCGGCCCCCGAGGTGTCGCCGCCCGAGCCGGCGTCGTCGTCGCCGCAGCCCGCCGCGACGAGCGCGAGCGCGCATACCGCGAGTACTGCGATCCACCACCGCCGGTGCTTCACCATGCTCAACCTCCTCGGGAGCCGTTCGCTCCGGTTCAGTGCGACAGGACCTTCGACAGGAAATCGCGCGCGCGCTCGGTGGCCGGCGCCGAGAAGAACCGCTCCGGGGGCGCCTCCTCGATGACGGCCCCCTCGTCCATGAACACCACCCGGTTGGCCGCCGACCGCGCGAAGCCCATCTCGTGCGAGACGACGACCATCGTCGTGCCCTCGTCCGCGAGCTCGCGCATCACGTCGAGCACCTCCTTGATCATCTCCGGGTCGAGCGCCGAGGTCGGCTCGTCGAACAGCATCACCTTCGGGTCCATGGCCAGCGCCCGCGCGATCGCCGCGCGCTGCTGCTGGCCTCCCGAGAGCTCGGCCGGGTACCGCTCGGCCTTGTCGGCGATGCCGACGCGCGTGAGCAGGGCCATGGCCTTCTCGCGCGCCTCGTCCCGCGACCTGCCCCGGGCCTTGATGCGGCCCAGGGTGACGTTGTCGAGGATGGTCTTGTGCGCGAACAGGTTGAACGACTGGAAGACCATGCCGATGTCCGCGCGCATGCGGGCGAGCTCCCGCCCCTCCTGGGGCAGCGGCTTGCCGTCGAAGACGATGCGGCCGCTGTCGATGACCTCGAGCCGGTTGATGCAGCGGCAGAGGGTCGACTTGCCCGATCCCGACGGCCCGATCACCACCACGACCTCACCCGCGCTCACCGTGAGGTCGACGTCGCGCAGCGCGTGGATGTCGCCGAAGCGCTTGTTCACCTTCTCGAGCGAGACGAGTGCCACCCGACACGACCTCCCCGTTGGCCGGGTACAGCGCGTTCGGCGCAGCCTAGCCGCTGCTGCGGACGGGCGGAGGCCCCGCCGGACGCGCCGGCGCACCCCTCCACGCGCGCGTCGATCGCGGTCATGGAGGATGATGTGGGCGTCCGTCCCACGGTCCTCACGAGGAGCCGGCCGATGACCCCGGATACCGTCGTACGCGCGCGCCGACGCCGCCGGGCGGCGACGGGGGTCCTCGCCGGCGCGATGCTCGCCGCGGGCGCGCCCTCGCTCGCCGCCGCCCCCGTCCCGGGGGCGGGCCTCGTGTTCGGGGGCACCGTGGCGGGCCGGGCGGTGGTGCAGCGGCTCGGGAGCGACGGCTCCGTCTCGACCATCGCGGCCGCGCGCGGCGCCGACGTGCTGCAGCCGGCGGTCGGCGGCGGGCTGCTGGTCTGGGCGCAGCGGGCACGGCCCGGCCGGGCCCGCATCGTCCTGCGCGCGCCCGGTCGGCCGGCGCGGGCGGTCACGCGCCCGTTCGCCCTCCTCCTCTCGCCGAGCGTCTCGGGCGACGGCTCGCTCATCGCCTACCGCGACGCCACCGCCGGACAGGTCACGCTCGTCGCGCGGCCGGGCGGCGCGACCTCGATCGTCACTCCCGCGGGCGCCGTCAACGCCACCCCCGCCCTCTCGCGCGACGGGCGGTGGCTCGCCCTGGCGCGGCGCATGCCCGGCGAGCCGGCGTTCACCCTGACGCTCCTGCGCCTGACGCCGTCGTCGGAGGGCCTGCCGCCGGTCGCGCGGTTCGATCGGGCGCTCGCCGAGGGGGCCGGCTCGCCCTCGTTCTCGGCGGACGGCGCGCGCATCGCCTTCACCCGGCGCGGCTCGGTGAGGGTGATCACCCTCGCGGGCGGTCCCGTGCGGCGCCTCACCCCGGGGCTGCCGAACGGCTTCTCGGCGCGCGACTCGCACCCGGTCTTCTCCCCGGACGGCGCGTACGTCTACTTCGCGCGCACCAGTCCGCGCAACGCGGCCGGGACGATCCTGCGCGTGCCCGCGACCGGTGGCCCGCTCGAGCGGATCACGGCGCGCGGGCTCTGGCCGGCCGGGGTGGGTCTGGGCTGAGACGGCCCCCGCGAGGGGAACGGCGGTCGGGATGTTGCAATTCTGCAACCGCTCGCGGAAGGTCAGCTCCCGAGCGACTCCCGCGCCGTCGAGAGGACGTCCGATGACCCCGCTGGCCTTCACCCCGCCCGGCCCCGGCTCATGGATCCAGGACGCGGTCCACGTGCCGAGGCCCTGGTCGCTCTTCGAGGCGGAGATCCATCCGCCCAACCTCGCGGAGGGCTTCCGCCACGGCGCCCGGCAGTACGGGCTGCTGATCGACACGCTCGACTGGCGCATGGTCAACGGCTTCGCCTACTTCAGCGTCCCGCCGGCGCCGGAGGCCGAGATCCCCGAGCGGTTCGCGACCGCCGAGCGGGCGCTGGAGACCCGCGTCTGGCGCGACGACCTGGCGCGCTGGCAGACGGTCGACAAACCGGCGTCCATCCGGGCCCACCGCGCCCTCCAGGCGATCGACCCGACGACGCTCGACGACACCGAGCTCGTCGCCCACCTCGATCGCTGCCGGGAGCACCAGGCGGCGATGATCCGACAGCACCACCGCTACAGCTGCACGGCGATGATCCCGGCCGGCGACTTCATCGCGTCGGTCACGGAGTGGACCGGCCTGCCCGCCGGCGAGTTCCTCGCGCTCGTGAGGGGGCACGCGCCCGCATCGGCCGGGGCGTCGGAGGAGCTCGACGACCTCGTCGCGGCCCTCCGCGACGACGCGGGCGCCCGCGCGATCCTCGCCTCCGGGGGTGACCCGGGCGAGACCCTCGACCGCCTGCGCCTCGCGCCGGGAGCCGCCGGCGACGCCGCCGGCGCCTACCTCGACACCGTTGGGTACCGGCTGCTCGACAGCCTCGACGTCGGCGACCCCTACGCGCTCGAGGTGCCGGCGGTGCTCGTCGAGGGCATCCAGAAGGCGGTCGACACGGGGGCGCCGGCGTCGGACGTCGCGTCGGCCGAGGAGGTCGCCCGCGTGCGGGGGCTGGTCCCGTCGCAGCACCGCGACGCCTTCGACACCCTGCTCGACGAGGCCCGGTCCGTGTCGCTCGTGCGCGACGAGCGGGGGCTCTTCGGCGAGGTCTGGGCCGGCGGCATCACCCGTCGCGCGATCCTCGCCGCGGGGGCGCGGTGCGCCGCCGACGGCCGCGTCCACGAGCCGGAGCACCTCGTGGAGGCCGGCTACGACGAGATGCGCGCCCTGATGAGCGGCGGCGACGGCCCGTCCGCCGACGAGCTCGCCGGCCGCGCGGCGTACCGCTCCTCGCACGCGGCCGCCGACGCGCCCCCCTTCCTCGGCTCGCCGCCCCAGCCGCCGCCTCCGCTCGACGGCCTGCCTCCGCACGTCGCGCGGGTCATGCGGGGCCTCGGCGCCGGCATCGACGCGCTCTTCCGCGGCTCCGACGCCGAGAGCGAGGCCACCCTCGTGCGCGGGATCGGCGCGAGCCCGGGCGACTACACCGGCACCGCCCGCCTGATCCGCAGCCCGTCCGAGTTCGGCCGGCTGCAGGTCGGCGACGTGCTGGTCACCACGACGACGACCGAGTCGTTCAACATCGTGCTCTCGCTGCTCGGCGCCATCGTCACCGATTCCGGCGGGCTGCTCTCGCACGCGGCGATCGTGAGCCGCGAGTACGGCATCCCGAGCGTCGTGGGCTGCCGCGATGCGACCTCGCTCATCGCCGACGGCGCGCGGGTGCGCGTGGACGGCACGACCGGCGAGGTGGCGGTGCTGCGATCGTGAGCGCGGTGCCCCTCGCCGATGCCCGCGACGAGAGGCGGTACGGGGGCAAGGCGGTGCAGCTCGGCGCGGCCATCCGCGCCGGGCTGCCGGTGCCCGCCGGACTCGCGCTGTCGGTCGAGACGGTCGAGGCCCTCGCCCGCGGCGACCGCGCCGTGCGCGATCACCTCGAGGACCTCTGCGACGAGCTCGGCGGCCCGCTGGCCGTGAGGTCGTCGGCGGTCGGCGAGGACTCGGCCGAGGCCAGCTTCGCCGGACAGCACGCGACCGTCCTCAACGTCGGCGGGAGCGACGTGGCCGACGCCGTGGCACGGGTCTGGCGCTCGGGATCGTCCCCGTCGGCGCTCGCCTACCGACGCCGCGTCGGCGACGACGAGGCACCCCGGATGGGCGTCGTGGTGCAGCGTCTGGCGGCCGCCGACGTGGCGGGGGTGATGTTCACACGCGACCCGGTGACCGGCGCCGACCAGAGGGTGATCGAGGCGAGCTGGGGCCTCGGCGAGGCGATCGTGCAGGGGCTGGTGGTGCCGGACCTGTTCCGCGTCTCGCGCGACGGCGAGGTGCTCGAGCGGCGGGCCGGCCGCAAGGACCTGGCGGTGCGTCCGAGCGAGGCGGGCGAGACCGAGCAGCGGACCGTGGACGGCGATCTCGTCGAGGCGCTCTGCCTCGACGACGCGATGCTCGGCGCGCTCGCCGACCTCGCGACCGGCTGCGAGCGGGCGTTCGGCCCCGGGCCGCACGACGTCGAGTGGGGGTTCGCGGGCGGCGACGTGCTGCTGCTGCAGCGGCGCGCCATCACGGCGATGGCGGCCCCCGCGAACCCGTCCTGAACGCCCGGGCGCGCCCATGATCCGGCGCGCCGCGCACCGGGGCGCCGGGATCGCCGGGCTGTGCCTCGCGGCGGCCCTGATCCCGCTCAACTCGACGATGATCGTGGTGGCGCTGCTCGACATCGAGCGCGACCTCGACGTGAGCGTCGGCACGGTGCTGTGGCTCGTCAGCGGCTACCTCGTCGTGGTCGCCCTGTCGCAACCGATCGGCGGCCGCATCGGCGACGCCATCGGGCACCGGCGCGTCTTCGTCATCGGCCTCGCCGGCTTCCTCGTGGCGTCGGCGCTCGCGACCCTCGCCCCCTGGTTCGCCGCCCTCGCGGTGATGCGGCTGGCGCAGGCCCTCTTCGCCGGCCTCATGTGGCCGGCGGCGTCGGCCCTGCTGCGCGACATCTCCGGACCGGAGCGCCGTGGGCGGGTGTTCGGGTGGTTCGGCACCGCCGTCGGCCTCGCGGCGGCCGTCGGCCCGGTGGTCGGCGGCGGCCTGGTCGCCGTCGCCGGCTGGCGGGCGATCTTCCTCGTCAACGTCCCGATCGGCGCCGCGGCCCTCGCGCTGACGCGCCGCGCCCTGCGACCCGACCCCCCGCGACGACGGGCGCGGACGACCTTCGACCTGGCGGGGGCCGTCGCCTTCACCGCCCTGCTCGGCGCCCTCGTCACCGCGCTCTTCCTCGCCACCGACGGCATCGGCCGATGGCTGCCGGCGGTCGGCGCGGGAGCCGTGCTTGCCGCCGTCTTCGTCCGCATCGAGCGCCGCGCCGACGACCCGTTCGTCGAGCTGTCCCTCTTCGGGCAGCGGGCCTACGTGGGCGCGACCGCGACGGTGCTGCTGCACAACCTGGTGATGTACTCGCTGCTGCTGATCGTGCCGATCTACGCCGAGCGCGAGCTCGGCCTCGGCGCGTCGGGAAGCGGATTGCTGATCGGATCGATGACCGGGGCGATGATGCTGCTCTCCCCCGTCGGCGGCCACCTGAGCGACCGCCTCGGCCGCCGGCGGCCGGCCCTCGCGGGAGGTCTGCTGGCGATCGCCGCCACCGCCGGCCTGGTCGCCGGCGGCCCTCCCGGCACCGTCGGCACGGCCATGATGGTCGCCGTGGCGGGCGCCGGCATCGGGCTCGCCGCCGCCTCGCTGCAGACGACGGCCGTCGAGTCGGCCCCCGAGCACGGCGTCGGCGTGGCCACCGGCGTGTTCACGACGATGCGCTACACGGGCGGCATCGCCGCCGCCGGCCTCGCCGCGGCGGTGTCGTCGTCGGGGCAGTTCCGCACCGGCTTCGCCGTGCTCATCGCCGGCGCCGCGCTGTCGCTGGTGTCGGCCTCGGCGCTCCGCGGGGGGCGCCCCCGGCCCGCGGAGGCGCTCACGGCTGCCTGAATGAGACGCGGGCGCGACCGCCGGAACCCCTACAGAAGTCTAGTTGCGCGGACAATATCCGCCGTGGTGGATTGGCGGATATCGCAAGTTCAGCGGAGGAGGGCTCGTGAGCGCAGAGCCGGGCGCGGTATCGCGCCGACGCTTCATCGCCGGGGCGGCCGGCGCGGGCGTACTGATCGTCGTGGCCGCATCGGAGGCGGGTCTGCTCGTGGCCGAGGAGGAGCCGGCGGCGGTCGCTCCGCTCGCCCTCGCGCTGCGGCTCGAGCGCCTCCAGGCCGCCTTCTACGCCGAGGCGGTTTCGTCGGGCGGCCTGTCGGGCGAGCTGCAGGACTTCGCCCGGGTCGCGGCCCGCCAGGAGGACGATCACGTCTCCCACCTGACCGGCCTGGTGGACGGCGGAGGCACGCCGGACACCTACGCCTTCGGCGCCGCCACGGCCGACGAGGACGCCTTCGCGACGACCGCCGCGACGCTCGAGGATCTCGCCGTCGCGGCCTACAACGGGATGATCCCGACGCTGTCGGGGGCCCGCCTCGGCGCGGCCGCCCGCATCGTCTCGGTCGAGGCGCGTCACGCCGCGTGGGTGCGGGCCATCATGGGCCGCGACCCCGCCGAGGACGCGACCGACTCCCCGCTGACCGTGGCGCAGGCGCAGAAAGCGCTGGCCGAGACCGGACTGATCGCGGAGGTCACGCCATGAGCGAGCCGACCCTCGAGACGCTCGATCGCGACGGGGCGCTCCGCGAGTGCGCCAGCCGGCTCCCCCACGCGACGCGGCGTGACTTCCTCGCCCGCGCCGGCACCGGGATCGCCGGCACGCTGCTCGGAGGCCTGGCCCTCAGCGCCGGCGCCCGGGGCGGGGGTGGCGGCGACGTCGACATCCTGAATTACGCCCTGACGCTCGAGTACCTCCAGTCCGCCTTCTACACCGAGGCCGAGCGCAACGGCATGCTCACGGGCGTCGCCGCCCGCGCGGCGCGCCAGATCGGAGCCGTCGAGCGGGGACACGTCACGGCGCTCCGCGACGCCCTCGGTGCCCACGCGGTCGCCCGTCCCGCCTTCGACTTCGAGGGCGCGACCTCTGGCGGCGCCGACTTCCTGCGCACCGCGGTGGCCTTCGAGGATCTCGCCACCGCCGCCTACAAGGGTCAGCTCTCGCAGATCCGCACCCGCGGGTACCTCGAGGCGGCCGTGGGCATCCACAGCGTCGAGGCGCGGCACGCGGCGTGGATCCGGTACCTCGCGTCCAAGAGGCCGGCGGCGAACGCGTTCGACGAGGAGCTGTCGCGGCCGAGGGTCGAGGCGCTCGTGACGTTGACGGGCTTCATCGTGCCGCGCCCGGTGGTGGAGACCGTGCGCCGGCCGTCGTTCACCGGCTGAGGATGAGCCGTCCCGACCGTCGAGCGGCGCACCGCCGACCGCGCCGGCTCCGCGGCGCCGTGCGGCGCGAGGCACGGCGCCCGCGACGGCTCCTCGTCACGGGCTGCGCCGTGGCGGTCGTGTTGCTCGTCGGCGCGTCGGCGGCGAGCATCGCCGGCGGCGTGATGGCGCTCACGTCCGGCACGTCCTCCCCGGCCTCGGCCGCGACCACCGACACCCCCTCCCCCGCGCGCCCGGGCCCTCGCGGCGCGGCGGCCGACCCGATGGCGATCGTCATCCCCGAGCCGCGGCTGCTCGACGAACGCGGCATCACGGCGATGTGGGCCACGGTGCCGTCCGAGGCGACCCTCCGCGCGGCACCCTCGGCAAGCGCTGCCGCGATCGGCCGTCTGCCCGCCCGGACCCCGGAGGGGACCAGCAACATCGTGCTGATCCACGACATCCGGCACGACGCGCGCGGGCGCGCGTGGAGCAGGGTCGAGGGCTCGGGACGCGGAGGGGAGCGCCGCGACGGATGGATCCCCTCGACGACGCTCGGTCCGCGGGGGGTGTCGCGATCGCGACTGATCATCGACCGCCGGGCGCTGACCCTGACGCTCGTCCGCGGCGGCCGCACGGTGTTCCGCGCCCCGGTGGGGACCGGCGCGCCCGGCACCCCGACACCCGCCGGGCGGTTCTACATCCGTAACAGGCTGAGCCGCTACGCGAGCCCGACCTACGGGCCCGTGGCCTTCGGCACGAGCGCCCGCTCCGCGCTGAGCGACTGGCCGGGCGGCGGCTTCATCGGCATCCACGGGACCGACCGTCCCGACCTACTGCCCGGGCGTCCCTCGCACGGGTGCATCCGGATGAGGAATGGCGACATCGTGCATCTCGCGAGACTCCTGACCGTGGGAACCCCGGTGGTGATCCTGTGAGACGGATCGTCGTCGTCATCGCGCTCGCCCTCGTGGCGCTCATGCCGTTCACCGCCGCCGCCGTCGGGCCACCGCTCATCGCCGTCGGGCCCCCGACGGAGCTCTGGGAGGCCTTCCCGCTCGACCCGGTGGTGACCGACGAGCTGACCCCCGCGCCCGCCACCCCTGCGCCGGCCGCCGGGGGTGGATCGCAGACCCCCGCCGCGTCACCGGCCTCCGGGACGACCGACTCGTCGTCGGTGCCCTGGGCGATGATCGCGCTCGGCGCGGCGGTCGCCGTGGTCTCCGTGGCGGGCATCCTGCTGCTGCGCCGGTCGCGGCGCGATCCCACCGAGGGCGCCTCACCCGGCCTCGGGCAGTTCCCGGCGGCGGCGGACCCCTCCGACGCGGCCTCCGAGCGGGAGGTGACGGAGGCGGCGGCGACCGACCCCCCCGCCCCCACCGAGCCCTCCCTCCCCGCGGTGCCCGTCGCCGCAGAGGCCGCGGCGCCCAGCGAGGTCGAGCCGCTGCCGGACCTCTCCGCCGTTCCCCCCGGGACGCGCGAGGCCCTCGAGCGATCGCGACGCGAGCTCGCGCGCCTGGCGGCCGACTACCTCGAGCTGGTCGCCGCCGGCAGCACCCGTCCCGTGCTGCAGCTCGCCGAGCAGCGTGAGTGGACCGTCGCGCGCACCCGCTCACGGTTGGGCCGGGCGCGGACGGTGGGCATCCTCATCGGCGCGGGCAAGGGCCGGGCGGGCGGCGCACTCTCCGAGGAGGGCCGCGCCCTGCTCGCCGAGCCCCCGCGCCCGCTGCGACTGGCGCACTCCCGCGACCGGCCCCGCCCGACCCGCGACCCGGGCTCGACCCGGCAGAAGGCGGGCTGAAGGAAGCGAGACGTCGCCGCACGCCGCCCCGTCCTGGCCGCGGTGCCCGCCGGCGCGGCGAGGGCGTCTCCCGGCCACGACGCGCGTGACCGGGAGACGCTCGGTAACCGGAGATCCTCAGCGCGGGGGGTCCGGGGCCGTCCCTTCGGGTCCGCTACCGCCGCCCTCCACCTCGGAGCGCTGCTCGGCCACCCGCTGCCCGGCCTCGTCCTTGCGCTCGGAGGCCCGGTCCTTCGCGAGGGCGAGCTCCTCCTTGGCCTGTGGCATCGCCTGCTGGCCCTTCTCGTAGGCCCCGTCCAACAGCCGCTGAGCGGCGTTGCGGCCTCCGAGCCCGAAGGCCAGGGCGGCGGCCAGGGTGATGCCGCCGAGCACGATGTAGAACATCCCGACGACGATCTGCGTCGCGATCTCGAGCTGGACCAGCGCCATGAAGACGGCGACGGTGAGGACGAGTACGGGGACGATGCTCGCCGCGATCTTGCCGAGGGCGGTGTCACCCATCAGCTTGGCGATCGCCCCTCCGACGATGCCCGCGATCGCGATGGCGACGACCAGGATGATGATGGCGGCCACGACGTTGGGCAGGTAGCCCACGACGGCCGCCACAGCGTTGTTGAGCGCCTCGATGCCGAGGGTCGAGAGGGCCAGCAGGACGCCGGTGAGGAAGACGAACCAGAAGGCGATCGCGGCGATCACCGCGCTCGGGGTGAACCCCGACGCGTACTGGGTGACGTATTCACCGTACTTGCCGGACCTCACGGCCCGGTCGATGCCCGCCGAGGAGAGGACCTTGGCGATGACCTTTCGGACGATCTTGGCCACCACATAGAAGATGAGCAGGATCACCAGGGCGCCGATCAGGCGAGGCAGCCAGGTGAACAGCTCATCGGTGAAGTTCTGGAAGCTGTCGCCGATGTCGAGGGCGAAGATCATGGGTGTACCTCCGTGTCGGGGAAAGGCGTGGATCACCGCGCGCGCGAGATCGGCAACCGCAACCGGCCGCCCCTGGAGGCCGGCGGACGACCGGCACGGATCGACGTGCCGACGACGACGGTGATCGCGTTCGGGCGTTGCTTACCCCGGCCCCCCGCCTCGAACCGCCGACCGCCCGACGTCGCCGAAGTGCGCCACGGATGAGTCTCAGGGTGTGCCATTTCCGCCGGCCTCGGCCGCATGGACGCCCCGTTTGCGTCAGGCTGGCGGCGTGGCGACCAGGCGATCACGCCCGCCCCATGACGGCGACTCGGCGATGAGGCGCCACCGTAGGGCTGATGCGATACGCAGCCGCGAGCGCATCCTCGCGGCCGCCGAGCGGCTCCTGAATCAGTCCCCCACCGCCACGATCGGCGACATCGCCGCCGCGGCCGGCACCTCTCGGACGACCGTCTACCGGCATTTCGCCGATCGACGAAATCTCGTCGCGGAGGTCTCGGACGGGCAGTCGTCGCAGGCCCCGGTTGACGGCTCGACGCCGTTCGCGGCGGGACGCCTCGGCCGGGCGCATCCCGTCGCACTCGACGCGATCCACGTGCTCGACGCGGTCCCACCCGCTCAGCTTCCCGAGCAGCTGGTCGCTGAGGCGAGCCTCATCGCGGAGGTGCCGGTGGCCCTCTACGTGCTCGACATCGACGGCACCCACCTGCTGCGCATCGCCGGCCCGGCGGGGCTGCCGCGCCTGATCGAGGCACCGCTCGCCATCGGTCCCGAGCTCGATGCCGACGGGCTCCGGCATCTGTGCCGGCAGGTGGCGGATCCGGCGATCCACGTCGTCCCCCTGTGGTTGCGGGGCCGGGCGGTCGGCGTGATGTTCGCCTTCGGCCGCCCGGCGCGACCACTGCTCGACATGGCTCGACAGGCTGCCGCCGCCGTCACCCTCGCCGACCGCTACACCGACGTCTTCGCCCGCTCCCAGAGACGCAAGCGTCCGAGCGCAGCGGCCGAGATCCAGCAGAGCCTGCTGCCCCCCCGCATCGTCCGGATCCCGGGAGGCGAGGTCGCGGGCAACGTCCTCCCCAGCTACGAGGTCGCCGGAGACTGGTTCGACGTGGTCGAGAACGCCGATGGCCTCTGGATCACGATCGCCGACGGGCTCGGCGATTCGACACGTGCCGCGGCGAGCAGCGCCGTCGCGCTGGGTGCGCTGCGCGCGAGTCGACGCAGCGGCGCCGACATCACCGAGGCTCTCGTCGCGATGCACCAGACACTGCGCGAGATGCCGGGTGCCCGCCAGGAGATGACCGCCCTCGGCGTGCACTGGGACACGTCCACCCGCCGGCTGCGGATGGTCAACTGCGGCCACGTCCCTCCGACGATCATCCGGCGCGACGGCGGCGTCGAGAAGGTGCACTTCCCAAGGGGGCGAGGCCTGGGCGGCCGAGCGGGGCCGAGCCCGGTCGAGAGGACGTCCATGCTCGATCGCGGTGATCGATTGGTGATGGTCTCGGACGGCGTCCTCGGGTCCGGCGCGGACCAGGTCGGCCTCGGGCTCGATGCCCTCGTCGAGGCTGCGCTGCGCGCGACGAGCCGGAGTGCCCCGTCCACCGTCCGTGAGATCCACGCCGCCGTCCTGCGGGCGAGCCCGTCGGCGCTGCGCGACGACGCGACGGTGGTCTGCCTCTCCCTGCACTCCTCGCCCGGCGGAACGCGCTGACGACGGTTGCTCGCGGGAGCGGGAGCGAGCCTCTCAGAGGCGTGGCGAGAGGCGCACCGTCGGAGCCCCCGCGTCCCGTCGGCCCGCCCGAGCCCCGGGCGGGCCGACGGCGCGCTACGCGGTCGGCACCGGGGCCGATGAGAACACGGGGCCGGTTCCCGACGCCGGGGACGGCTCGGTGCTGCCGGGGTCGAGCCGGAACGGCGGGTAGGTGTCGGTCATCAGGCCCGCGTAGGCCACGACGCGGAAGACCCAGCGGTTCAGGCCGATGACGAGGTCGTAGATCCCTCCGGGGTAGCGGCTCGTGAAGAGCAGCGCCGGCCCGGCGAACAGCACGAGCAGCCCGATCAGGCCGCCGGCGGTGGCGTAGAGCACGCCGTCGCCGTCGCCCGACCATGCCGACCAGGCCCCGCCGGTGAAGATCGCGACGATCAGGTACTGCGGGATCGCGAGCAGCCACCACTTGACGAGGACGCGCCCGCGCGAGAGCCGCTCGGGATACTCGACCTCGAGCCTCGCCGGGTACGCCGGGTCATCGGCGAGCGAGAAGGGCGGGTACCTGTCCGTGCCGAGCGCGCTGTACGAGTAGAAGCCGACGCGCCACGTCCAGCGCAGCACGCCGACGTTGAAGTCGAAGATGCCGCGGGGGTAGCGGCCGGTGACGAGTATCGCGACGCCTGCGACGACGGTCGAGAGCAGGAAGCCGATCCAGAGGACGACGAGCGCCACGAAGTGCGGGATGGCGAGCAACCACTTGAAGATCCACTGCCAGCGCCCGACGTCGGGGTCGAGCTCGCCGGTGAGGCGAACCGGGAACGCGGTGTGCGGAGAGGTCATCGTGCTGTGCTCCTTCGATTCGAGCGGTCAGGGGTGGGCGGTGCGAGGGCGGGGACGGAGCGGCCCTCTCAGCGGACCGGCTGGTCGATCCACGCCGGCGTGGGGGCCGGGTCGGTGGTCGCCTCCGGCCGCACGGGCGACGGTTCGACGCGGAGGATGCGCGCGGCCCAGGTGGGGAGCCACCAGTTCCAGCGGCCGAGGATGGCGACCGCGGCCGGGGCGAGGACGCCGCGGATGATGGTGGCGTCGATCAGGATGCCGCCGCCGAGTGCGGTGGCGAAGATCTTGGCCTCGGTGCCCGGCTGGGCGCTGAAGGCGACGAACGCGAGGCCGAGGATCAGAGCGGCGCTCGTGACGAGGCGACCGGTGCGGCCGATGCCCTCGACGACCGCCGTCCCGGTCGAGCCGCTGCGGTCGTACGCCTCCCGCATCCGGCTGATGATGAAGACCTGGTAGTCCATCGAGACGCCGAAGAGGAAGGCGAAGACGACGATCGGCAGCTCGACGTTGATCGCCCCCGTCGCCCCGATGCCCCAGATCTCGTCGGAGCCGACGCCCCTCTGGAAGACGAGCACGATCAGCCCCCAGGCGGCGGCCACCGAGAGCAGGTTCAGGAGCACGGCCTTCGAGCGGCAGGATCAGCGAGCGGAAGGCGCGCGCGAGCAGGATGAAGGTCAGGAGCGCGATCAGGCCGAGCAGGAGCGGGAAGCTGCCGTAGACGGCCTCGAGGAAGTCGGCGCTCTGGGCCGCCTCGCCGCCGATCGTCACCTCGCCGGGGACGCTCGTCGGCGCGGATGCGCTCGAGCGTCGCCCGGCCGGCCGGCGAGTTGCCGTCCTCGGTCGGGATCACGGTGATGAGCGCGGTGCCGCCGCGTCGCCAGTCCGCGGGCGCCGCGGCGGCGCGCACGCCCTCGACCCCGGCGAGCGCCGTCGCGACGGCGTCCGGGTCGCCTCGAGCGGACCAGTGCGTCGAAGGGCGAGAGCGGGCCGGTGCCGATGCCCGAGTCCTCCAGCTTCTGCAGGCCCGAGCGCGCCGGCCCGTCCTGCGCGAGCGAGTCGGCGCGCGGGTTGCCGAGCTGGATCGATGAGGCGGCGACGACGAGCGCGACGAGCGCGGCGGTCGATGTCGCGGCCGCGACCCAGCGGTGGCGGATGATCAGGCGGGCCCAGGCCGACCAGCCGCGGCTCGCGCGGGCCTCGCGTCGGTTGCGCGGCCAGTCGAGCCGGGGCCCGACCGTGGCGAGGACGACCGGCAGCAGCGTGGTCGCGACGGCGACGCTGACGAGGGCGATCAGCAGGCCCGCGATGCCGATGCTGCGCAGGGCCGGCACCGGCAGGGCGAGCAGCGCGAGCAGGGAGATCGCCACGGTCGTGCCGCTGAACACCACCGCCGAACCGGCGTGCTGCATGGCGGTGCGCACCGCCCCATCGTTCGTCACGTCCGCCCGCAGCCGTTCCTCGCGCCAGCGGACGACCACGAGCAGGGCGTAGTCGATCGCGATGCCCAGCCCGATCAGCGCGACGAGGAACTGGACGATGACGGACACCTCGGTGACGGCGGCGATCGGCCAGACGAGCAGGAAGGTGGTCGGGACGGCGACGAGCGCCATCACCAGCGGCACGATCGCCATGAACGACCGGAAGACGACGATCAGGACGAGCAGCGCGCCCAGCGCCGCCAGCAGCGTGCCGAGGAGCACACCGGCTCCGTCACCCTCGTCCTCGCCCGCGGAGGCGCGCAGGGCATCGAGCCCGGTGACCTCGATCGGGGATCCGCCGACGGTGGCGCCGGTCAGCGCGTCCTGCGCGAGCCGCGCCTCGGCCTGCCCCTGGGCGGTACCACCCCGCGCGGGGATGTAGACGAGCGCGAAGGTGGTGCGCCCGTCGTCGGAGACGAGCGCCCTGTCGCCGGTCGAGGCGTACGAGGCGGTCCTGGCCTCCGGCAGGGCGGCCTCCACCCTCGCGACGACCGCATCGAGCTGCTCGACGACGCCGGGCGAGTCGACCGTCACGCCCTCGGGAAGCGTCACCACGGGGACGATCGGGGCGACGTCGCCGCCGTTCCCGTAGATCTCGGCGAGCTGCTCGTTCGTCTCGAAGCCCTCGCGGCCCGGTACGCCGAACTGCTGCGAGAGGGCGTTGCCCGCGGGCTGGATCGCCGCGAGCGCGGCGATCGTGACGACGAGCCAGAACGCGATGACGGATCGTTTGTGGCCGAGCACGAAGCGGGTGAGGGCGGTCATCCGATCTCCTCAACGAGAGTTTCGTACGCTGTACGGACACCAGCGTATTCGTACGGTGTACGATCTGGCAAGGGGGTGAGCCGATCCATGGCCGGAGCGAGACGGGGAACCGGGCAGCGCGAGGCGTTGAGCAGGGAGCGGGTGCTCCGCGCCGCCGTCGCGCTCGCGGTTCGCGACGGGATCGAGTCGCTGACGATGCGAAAGCTCGCCGACGAGCTCGGCGCGGGCGCGATGTCGCTCTACCACCACGTGCCGAACAAGGAGGAGCTGCTCGACGGCATGGTCGACATCGTCTTCGGCGAGATCGAGCCGCCATCGACCGACCTCCCCTGGAAGACCGCGATGCGGCGGCGGGCGCTCTCGACCCGTGAGGTGCTCAACCGCCATCGGTGGGCCGTCGGGCTGATGGAGTCGCGCGTGACGCCGGGACCCGCCAGCCTGCGACTCCACGACGCCGTGCTGGGTTGCCTTCGTGGAGGCGGATTCTCGATCGAGATGACCATCCAGGCCTACTCGGTGCAGGACGCCTACATCTACGGCTTCGCCCTGCAGGAGAAGGGCCTGCCGTTCGAGAGCGCCGAGCAGGCCGCGGCGGTCGCGACCGAGCAGGTCCGCCAGTTCGCCGAGCTCGCCGACGAGCGGCGGATGGCGGCGCTCGCGGACGAGTTCCCCCACCTCGCCGAGGTCGTCGGCGGACACGTCGCCACCGTCGGCTACGACGCCGCGGCCGCGTTCGAGTACGGCCTCGACCTCATCCTCGACGCTCTCGAGCAACGCCGCGACGCGGCCTGAGCGGTGCGCCCGTGGCGGGGTGGCGGGGCGCCGCCGGGCCAGGCTCGATGCCGGGCTCATGCGCGCGGGCCCGCCTGCGCAGCGACCGCGCGATCGCGCCACGTGCGGCGGTGGCCTCCGAGGCCGATCGCGATCGCGCCGGCCATGAGCGACGCCGCGACCGCGAACGTCGCCCGCATTCCGCTCGTGAGGGCGTCGGCACTCGCCGTCGTGAAGTCGCCCGTGCCCGAGGCGAGCGCGAACACCGCACCCATGACGGAGGCGCCGGTGATGAGCCCGAGATTGCGCGAGAGGTTGAGCATCCCCGAGACGACGCCGCGCTGGTCCCCGGTGCTGCCGGCCATGACGGCGGTGTTGTTCGCCGTCTGGAAGAGCGCATAGCCGACGGTGATGACGACGATGGGGGCGATGTAGCCGGGTACGCCCGGCGTCACGGGCGCCGACGAGAGGATCAGGGCTCCGCCCGCCATGGCGACGAGCCCGAGCAGGGTCATGCGACGCGCGCCGAAGCGGTCCGCCATCCGGCCGGCCGGCATGCCGCTCACGGCGACCACGAGCGGGCCGATCGACAGCACGAGCCCGGCCTGGGCCGCGCCGAGGCCGAGGGCGCCGACGAGGTAGAACGGCCCGACCACCAGCGTGGTCATCATCACCGTCGAGACGAGCGCGGTCGTCGCGAGGCCCGCGCCGAGCGCGTCGCCTCGCAGCATCCCCGGCCGGATCAGGGGGGCGGCGGCCCTCCTCTCCGCGAGCGCGAAGAGGCCCGCCCCCACCGCGGCGGCCGACAGCAGGGCGACGTTGAGCGGGCCGAGGTCGCCGCTCCCGATCGTCATGGCGAGGGTGTAGGCCGCGAGCGTCAGGGCGAGCAGCAGGGTGCCCACGGCGTCGACGCCGGCCCCAGCGGCCGTCGGCCGCGGCCGATCGACCGGCAGGTGACGACGCCCGAGCAGGAGGGCCACGATGCCCAGCGGCACGTTGACGAGGAAGATCGCCCGCCAGCCGAGCCCGGCGATGAGGAGGCCGCCGAGCGATGGGCCGAGCGCCGTGCCGAGCGCGGACGTCGTGCCGAGCAGCCCCATCGCGCGACCGATCCTCGCCCGCGGGACCGTCTCGGCGACGAACGCCAGGGTGAGGGCCATCATCGCGGCCGCCCCCACGCCCTGCGCCGCCCGGGCCCCGATCAGCAGCCAGAGCGTCGGCGCGAGGCCGCTCAGCGCCGAGGCCAGAGTGAACAGGGCGATCCCCGCCAGCAGCAGCCGCCGACGGCCCGCGGTGTCACCGAGCCGCCCGACGCCCACGATGACGGTGGTGATCGCGAGCAGGTAGGCGAGCACGATCCACTGGACCTGCCCGAACGAGGCGCCGAACGCCTGCGCCAGAGTCGGAAGGGCGACGTTGGCGCTGCTGGTGCCGAGCGACGAGAGCAGCATCGACAGCGAGAGCCCGGCGAGGGCCCATCGCACGTCCGCCACGCCATGCCCGGGAGGCGGTGCGGAAGGCATCGGATGGGCCGCTCGTCGTGTCATCACCGACGACGCTAGGGCCGACCCCTGCAGTGGCGGAAGACGCACGAGTTGCACTCGATCGTTGCGTCTGACGCCACACCGTGCGAGCGTGGCGGCGTGTCGCGACCCGACCTCAACCTGCTCGTCACCCTCGACGTGGTGCTCGCCGAGGGCAGCGTTACCCGCGCGGCCCGCCGGCTCGGGCTGAGCCCGTCGGCGATGAGCCGCTCATTGGCGCGCCTTCGCGAGACGACGGGCGACCCGCTCCTGGTGCGGGCCGGGCGTGGTCTCGTCCCGACCCCGCGAGCGCTCGAGCTGCGCGAGCGCGTCGGCCGGCTGGTGCGAGGACGCCCAGTCCGTCCTTCGCCCCGCCGAGGAGCCCGACCTCGGCCGGCTGGTGCGGACCTTCACGCTGCGCACCAGCGAGGGCTTCGTCGAGAACTTCGGCCCCGCGCTCATCGCCCGCGTCGCGGCGCGAGGCGCCACGCGTGCGCCTGCGGTTCGTGCCCGAAGCCCGACAAGGAGGCCGCGCCCCTGCGTGAGGGGAGCGTCGATCTGGAGACGGGCGTCGTCGAGCCGACGACCGGTCCGGAGCTGCGCGCGCGGGCGCTCTTCCGCGACCGACTCGTCGGCGTCGTCCGCGCCGGGCACCCCCTCGCCCGCGGCCGAGGTGACGCGGGCCCGCTATCTCCGGGGCCGGCACATCTCCGTCACCCGCGGGGGATCCCGGCAGTGGCCGATCGACGACGCCCTCGAGGCCCTCGCCCTCGAGCGCGAGATCACCACGGTCGTCTCGGGCTTCGCGACCGCGGTCGGCCTCGCCCGGGCATCGGATCTGATCGCGAGCGTCCCCGAGCGGCACACGGCGAACCTGCGTGAGGGGATGCACAGCTTCCCGCTCCCGGTCGCGACGCCGGAGTTCGCGGTCTCGATGCTCTGGCACCCGCGCCTCGACGCCGACCCGGCGCACCGATGGCTGCGCGGGCTGGTCCACGCCACGTGCGCCGGCTGAGCGCGCCCCACCGGTGCGCCGTCGCCGGGCCGGGGCGCATATCGCCGGCCCAGGGTGCGCGTCGCACGAGCCACCCCGAGGCGCTCGCCTACCCGCCGGGCCCCTCACAGGAGGCGCCGATCGGCGGAAGGGCGAGGTCCGTCAGGTAGGAGTCGATATAGGCGTCGGCGCAGTCGTCCTTGCTGTAGATGGTGTGGCCGCCGCCCACGTAGGTCAGCAGCCGTCCCCTCCGGAGCGAGCCGACCACCCGGCGGGCGGCCTCGTACGGGGTGACCGGGTCACCGGTGTTGCCGACGACGAGGATCGGCGGGCTCCCAGCAGCCGTGACGACCCCGAGCGCGTCCGGCGGCCTCACCGGCCAGCCGAGGCACGGCAGCGCGAACGCCCGGACGTAGCCGCTGACGAGCCCCGGCACGACGGTGGCCTCGCGAGCCGCCCCGGTGGCGAGCTCCTCGACCTGGTCGGTGGAGGTGGGATGGGGCAGGTCGCCGCAGTACACGGCGATGGTGGGAGCGAGGTCGAACTCGCCGACGAACCCCTCAGCGAACTGCTCGAAGAGGTTCCCACGGCCGCCCTGGCCCTCGGCGATGGCCGCGTAGAACGTGTCTCGCAGAGCATCGTCGTAGGTCACCGCGATGCCGGCGAGGATGACGGCATTGGGCGCGACCTCCCGGCCGTCGTCGGTGCGGAGCGGCTCGTCTCGGGCCATCTCGACGACGTCCCTGTACCCCTCGAGCGCATCGCCCTCGATCGGACAATCGGCATCGCACGCGGCGAGAACGGCGGCGAGGCTGCGGTCGATGGACGCCGCGGTGGTGGTGAGCTGGACGCCGAGCGTCTGGCGGGGGTCGACGATCCCGTCGAGCGCCATGGCACGCAGGCTGCTCGGGAACCGCTCGGCGTAGCGGAGCCCGATCAGGGTGCCGTAGGAGAACCCGACGTAGGTGATCGGCGCGCCGCCGAGGGCGAGCCGGATGGACTCGACGTCCATGACCGCGTCGGCCGTCCCGACGTGGTCGAGGAGGGTCCCGTTGGCCGTGGCGCAGGCGGCGGCATCCTCGCGCGCGGCACGTTCGAGGGCGTCACGGCCCGCCCGATCGGTTGGCGCGAGGTCCACGGTGAGGAACAACTCGGCCAATTGCTCGCCGCAGTCAAGGGGCTCGGTGCGGTCGACCCCGCGCGGATCCCAGGACACGATGTCGAACCGGCGGGCGATGTCGTCGGTGAAGGGTCCGTCGCCGTCGAGGAAGTCGATCCCCGAGCCCCCGGGCCCGCCGGGGTTGGTCACCAGCACGCCGATCCTCGCGTCCGGATCTGCGGCCGGGAGCATGGCCACCGCCAGCGTGATCGTCGACCCGCTCGGGTCGTCGTAGTCGAGCGGCACCTCGAGCGACCCGCACTGCAGCCGGCTACCGCAGCTCTCCCATCGCAGCGAGGCAGAGCCGAGGAGCATCTCCTCCGTCGCGCCGGGCGCGGTGCCCGCGGTACGGGTGGCGTCATCACCGGAGGAGCAGGCCGTCACGACGAGCAGCATGGCGACCCAGCCCGTCCATCTCAGTGCGCGGCGGGTTGCGCCGGCGACGCGGTGCGGCCGTGTGGGGCTCACGGCAGCAGGCCTCGGATCTCGGAGAGGACGACTTCGGGGCGGTCGAGCTGGATGTAGTGGCCGGTGTCCTCGACGGGTCGCAGGTGAGCGTCCGAGGAGAGCGACAGCCAGCCGTCCTGGCCGTCATCCCACACCTCGTTCAGTCGGGCGGTGGCGGAGGATTCGAGCCCGGGGAACGGATGGTCCGCGGCGGTGACGATCGCGAGCGGCAGCGCGCCGAGGGAATCGATCGCGCCGACAGCGGCGAAGGCGGCGACCTCGTCCATTCGCTCGGGGTTGTCGGTCGGGTCGGCCGGATCGGGGCACCTGTCCTGGAATCCGGCGGCCGCCTCGCTGCCGTCATCGGGTACCGCACAGCCGGCGGCGATCCAGCCCGGCGGGGTCGCGTCGAGCAGCACGAGGCCGACGACCTCCGGACGGTATCGCGACGCGAAGGTCACGGCCTCGCCACCCCCGTACGAGTGGCCGACGACGACGTAGGGCCCCCGCTGACCGATCGCGGTCAGCAGGGCGTGGAGGGTCTGCGCCGACGACGCGAAGGTCTGGGTGCGGGTGGGCGGGTCGCTGGCGCCGGTCCCGAACCGGGCATAGGAGCAGACACGGGCCTGGCGGGCGAGGGAGGGCTCGATCTCGCCCCAGTTGTCTCCCCCGTCGTTGAAGCCGGCGATCAACAGGACGGTCGTGGCTCCGCCACCGACGCACCGGACGTGCAAACGCCCGTCGCCCACACGGACCAGCTGATCGACGGTCTCCGAGGCCGGCACCGTCGAGGTGCTCGCGGGCGACGCGGCCGGCGGAGGCGACGGTGCCGGATCCGTCCCGCACGCGGCGGTCGAACCGACGAGGCCGATGCCGATGAGACCGACGCCGATGAGAAGGCCGGGCCGGGCGCGGAGGGAGCGTCGCAGCGCGCGCGCACCCGGGTCACCGGTCGCCGGGTGAACCCACCGGGTGAACGGCCCCACAACTCCTCCTGGCAGTCAGGCGAGTCCCATGGACGTCCCTGGCCGCCGGGGCGGGAGAGGTATCGACAGGTGGACGAGTAGTCGTACCACACTATGGAGGCGCGGCGATCCGACGGCGAGCACTAACCCGCGCCCACGAGATCGAGCGGGCTGGTCCTATCGTCTGCTCGTCCCGCTCGCGGGCGCCGCGCTCGCTGGTCCGTTCGGCAGCCGCCGCCGGACGCTGGAGCTCACGGAGAGCGACCCCCCTGACACCACGTCCATAGTCGTCTCACGGCGAGCACGCGTCGTCGAGCGACCTCGGAGCTGCCGCCCATCCGGTTGCGGAGACCTCGACGTTTGGGCCCGCTCACCGAGCCGCGGAGCTGCCAGGACGCTCACGGTCGTGCCCCCCGAGGCGCGAAAGGAAGGCGCAAAGAGACGGCTTACTCTGATTCTCCGGGACCTGTGAGCTCCTTCGACTGGAATGGGGGCCAGGGAGAAACCGAGAGCCGGAGAGGGGACTCGAACCCCTGACCTGCCGCTTACAAGGCGGCTGCTCTACCAGCTGAGCTACTCCGGCGTCGGCCTCAGTATCCCCTCTCGGCTCGCGCGTCGGTGGTGGTGCCGCGGCGGGGGCTGGGCTTAGGATCGCGTCCACCGGCTCTCGGAAAGGGGCGGACATGGCAGGAGCGGAGCAGAAGAGCTTCGACAGCCCGGACGAGGTGCGGGAGTTCCCCCTCGGTCACGCGGACATCCTGAAGATCGGGGGTGGCGAGGTCGGGCGCCTCGTCGTCGAGCCCGGCTGGCGGTGGTCGGAGCACATCAAGCCGATCGCCGGGACCGAGCTGTGCGAGGCGCCGCACTTCCAGTACGTGCTGTCCGGCCGCGTGGGGGTGCGGATGGCGGACGGCACGGAGCTGGAGCTCGGGCCCGGGCAGGTCTCGGTGCTGGAGCCCGGCCACGACGCCTGGGTGATCGGCGACGAGACGGTGGTCGCGATCGACTGGGGCGGCGCCCACGTCTGGGCGAGGCCGGCCGGGACCTGAGGGTCCCGTGGGTCGTCAGGCGCCCGGGCCGCCCGGGCGCCGGGCGACGACGTCGATCAGCGCGGACATGCCCGAGTGCAGGGGGCCCTCCTCGATCGGCGCCTCGTAGACGTCGAGCCGCTCGAGGGTGAACGCCGCGAGCTCGTCGCGGAGCTGATCCTCGGTGTAGAGCTGGTCGGCGACCCTCGGCCCCCCGGTGCCGTGGGCGAGCTGGTCGAGGCCGTAGCCCTCCAGCAGCAGCAGGCCCCCCGGGCGGAGGGCGGCCAGGGCGTTCGCCCAGAGGCGGCGGCGCATCTCGGGCGGGGCGAACTGGATGAAGATCGCGGCCACGGCGTCGTAGACCGCCTCCGGCCACGGCCAGTCGTCGGTGGACGCGACGGCCACCCGCACCTCGACCCCGCGGGCCCGCGCCAGTCGCTCCGCCTTGGCGACGCCGGTGGGCGAGCGGTCGAAGGCGTCCACCCGGAACCCCTGCCCGGCGAGCCACACGCCGTTGCGGCCCTCGCCGTCGGCCACGCAGAGCACGCGACCGCCCTCGGGTATGAGCTCCCGGCACGACGCGAGGAACCGGTTCGGCTCGGTGCCGAAGACGTACTCCTCACGGGCGAACCGGGCGTCCCAGTCGGGACCGGGCGGGCGGGCGGTGGGATCGGGCATCGGTCGCCGAGCGTAGCGGCCGCCGACGGCGGCACGTGCCGGTCGGCCGCCGCGTTCAGGACGCCATCGCGGCGGCCGATGGGGACTCGACGCCGGACCTTGACCGGCGACGCCCGAGGAGGAGTCCCGTGACGCATCGCCTGGTGACCCGCAGCGACTTCGACGGCCTCGTCTGCGCCGTGCTGCTGCGCCATCTCGACCTGATCGACGAGATCGCCTTCGTCCATCCCAAGGACGTGCAGGACGGCGTCATCGAGATCACCGGGCGCGACATCCTCACGAACCTGCCCTACGCGCCCGAGGCCTCGATGGTGTTCGACCACCACCACTCCGAGACGCTGCGCGCCGACGGCGCGGCCCGCGAGAACCACCACATCTCGTCCGGCGCGCCCTCCGCCGCACGGGTGGTGTACGAGCACTTCGGGGGCGCCGAGCGCTTCCCGCAGGTCTCGCCTGAGCTGATGGAGGCCGTCGACCGCGCCGACTCGGCCGCGTTCTCGCGCGAGGACATCCTCGCCCCGCGGGGGTGGACGCTCCTCAACTTCATCATGGACAGCCGCACCGGTCTGGGGCGCTTCCGCGACTTCCGCATCTCGAACTACGACCTGATGATGCACCTGATCGAGGCGTGCCTGCGCTGCGACTCGGTCGACGAGATCCTCGCGCTGCCCGACGTCGCCGAGCGGGTGGCGCTGTACGAGGCCCAGAGCGAGCTGTTCGTGGCCCAGCTGCGCCGGGTGGGCGTGATGCAGCGCGGCGTGGTCGTGCTCGACCTGCGCGAGGAGGAGATCATCCACGCGGGCAACCGCTTCGTGGTCTACGCCCTCTTCCCCGCCGCCGGCGTCTCGGTGCACGTGATGTGGGGCCGCGAGCGCCGCAACACCGTGCTCGCCGCCGGGCGGTCGATCATCGACCGCTCCTCGACCGCCGACATCGGCGAGGTCATGCTGCGCCACGGCGGCGGCGGGCACCCGGCGGCGGGCACCTGCCAGGTGCCGCACGAGCGCACCGCCGAGGTGCTGCTGGACGTGATCGCCGCCCTTGGCACACCGGTGGCGGTCGCCTGACGCACCCGGGCCCGGGCGCCGCGCGCACCCGGGCCCACCCCCCTATCTCAGCGGGATGTCGCGGCCGTGCTCGTCGGCCGGCCGGGGGCCGAGGATGCGGCGCTCGGACGCGTCGATGACGACGTCGTTGATGCTCGCCTCGCGCCGGCTCATGTAGCCGAGCTCGTCGAACTCCCAGAGCTCGTTGCCGTAGGAGCGCCACCAGGTGCCGCCGGCGTCGCGCGACTCGTACTGGTAGCGCACCGCGATGCGATCGCCCTCGAACGCCCACAGCGACTTGCGCAGCGCGTAGTCGATCTCGCGCTCCCACTTCTCGGTCAGCAGGCGGGCGATCTCCTCGCGCCCGGTGACGAACGCGTCGCGATTGCGCCACACCGAGTGCTCGCTGTAGGCGAGCGCGACCCGCTCGGGGTCGCGTGTGTTCCAGCCGTCCTCGGCGGCCTGCACCTTGGCCATGGCGGTCTCGCGGGTGAACGGCGGGACGGGCGGGCGGGGGTCCACGGTCGACTCCTCTCGGGTGGCGTGCGACACCGGTCTACCATGGCCGCGGCGAGACCGCCTGGCGAGCCCTACCGCAGGCGGCAGCAGCGCACGCGCGCGCCGATCTCGAGGGCATCGGCCTCGGCCGGGATGACGGCGAGGTGGGTCGCGCCCGCGAGCGAGGTGAGATCGTGCGACGCCTGGCGCGCCATCGGGTGGAGCGCGCCGTCGATCTCGCGGCAGCGGATCAGCTCGGTGCGCGGCGTGCCGGAGCGGTAGGGCGCGCCCAGCGGCAGACGGGTGTCCCAGTCGTCGTCGACGCTCAGCAGCGGCCGCGCGAAGGCGTGGAAGCACACGGCCGCTGAGACCGGGTTGCCGGGCAGGCCGATCGCGACCTGCGCACCGCGCACTCCGAGCCACAGCGGGTGGCCGGGGCGGATGCTCACGCCGAACAGCGTCTCGCGCACGCCGAGGGCCTCGAAGGCCGGGCGCAGGTGGTCGTGGCGCCCCACCGACACGCCGCCGGCGCTCACCAGCAGGTCGGGCGGGGGGTCGGCGTCGAGGGCCGCCGCGACGGCCGCGATCGTGGCGTCGCGATCGTCGGGCACCGTGCCGCCGGTGCGCACCTCGGCCCCCGCCGCGCGCGCCTGGGCGGCGATGCCGGGCAGGTTCGCGTCGTAGACCTGACCCGGCGCCAACACGCGGTCGTGGCCGACCACCTCGTCGCCGCTGCCCATCACGGTCACCCGCGGGCGGCGGTCGCAGAGGGCCTCGCCGAGGCCCATCGCGGCGATCGTGGCGATCTCGTGAGCGGCCACGCGGTGGCCGGCCGGCAGCAGCAGGTCACCCCGGCGCACGTCCTCGCCGCGCGCCCGCACGAAGGCGCCCGGGCCGGGGGGCACCCGGGCCGACACCCGCCCGCCGTCCTCGTCGGCGTCCTCCACCCGCAGCACCGCGTCGAGGCCGTCCGGCAGCACGGCGCCGGTCGAGATGCGCACCGCGTCGCCCGGCTCGAGCGTGCCCGTGAACGGGGCGCCCGCCCGGCTCTCGCCCACGACCCGCATCGTGCCGGCGGCCGCGTCGGCCGCCCGCACGGCGAAGCCGTCCATCGCCGAGTTGGTGAACGCCGGGTTGTCGGTGCGCGCCCGCAGGTCGCGCGCGAGGCGCCGCCCGGGCAGGGCCTCGAGCCGCACCGTCTCGGGCGCCGGGAGGGGGGCGCGCGAGCGCATCTCCTCGCGCGCCCGGTCGAAGGTGACGTCGCGCAGGCTCAGCGCAGGTCCCTCCGCAGGGCGAGCACCCGGGCGACCGCCGCCTCGGCCTCGGCGCGCGGCAGCGTGCCCCGCCGGATCTCGCGCGCCAGGGCGGACGCCGCCGTGACGCCCGGCGCGTAGCCGGTGTGGATGAGCAGGTCGGACCCCGCCGCCGCGGCGCGCACGGCGACCGTGCCCGGCCCGCCCACCGGGTCGAGCGCGGGGGTGTCGAGCGCGTCGGTGACCGTGACGCCCTCGAAGCCGAGCTCGCCGCGCAGCAGCCCGGTGGAGATCGTGCGCGACAGCGCGGCGGGCCGGCCCGGATCGAGCGCCGGGTAGATCGCGGTGCCGAGCATCACGAGCGGCACGTCGTGGGCCACCATCGCCCGGAACGGGAGCAGATCGACGCGGCGCAGCTGCGCGTCGGACAGGCGGATGCGCACCGGGGCGACGTCGGTGCTGACCGTCGCGGCCCCGATGCCGGGGAAGTGCTTGGCGGCGGCGGCCACGCCCGCGTCGCGCAACCCCGCCGCGAAGCTGACGCCCACGCCGGCCACCCGCCCGGGCGAGCGGCCGAAGATGCGCCCGTCGCGCGCCAGCGCGGAGCCGGGCCGCGCGACGTCCACGACCGGGGCCAGATCGACGTTGACGCCCACCCCGGCGAGCAGACGCCCGGTGGCGCGCCCGGTGGCGCGGGCGGCACGCGGACCGGCGGCGCCGATCTGCGCGGCCGTGCGCGCCGGGGGGCCGGCGAGGCGCCGCACGCGTCCCCCCTCCTGGTCGATCATGACGAGCAGCGGCTCGTCCACGGCATCCGGTCGCGGGATCGCCTGCAGGCGCGCGATCAGCGCCCGCGCCGCCTCCCGCGTGGGCACGTTCGACCCGAGCAGGATGACGGCGCCGACCTCGCCGCGCCGGATGCGGCGCACCAGGCCGGCGGAGGGGCGCGTGCCCGGGAAGCCGACGACCATCCGCTGCCCGGCGAGCTGCGCCGGCGACAGCGACGACAGCTCGCCCGGCGCCGCGGCGGGTGCTCCCGCCGCGGCGCCGGTCAGCGCGAGCGCGACCAGGCTCCCGACGAGGCCGAGGGTCAGTCCCCGCCCCGCTCGTCGAAGTCGAGCGAGGCCGAGTTGATGCAGTAGCGCAGCCCCGTCGGAGCCGGCCCGTCCGGGAACACGTGCCCCAGGTGGGCACCGCAGCTCGAGCAGACCGCCTCGACGCGCACCATCCCGTGGCTGCGGTCCTCCCGGCCCTCGACCTTGGTCGCGTCGGCCGGCTGGAAGAAGCTCGGCCACCCCGTGCCCGACTCGAACTTGGTCTGGGCGTCGAAGAGCGGCTCGCCACAGCACACGCACGTGTACACGCCGTCCTCGTGGTGGTCCCAGAACTCACCCGTGAACGGACGCTCGGTCGCCCCGGTGCGGGTGACGGCGTACTGCTCGGGAGAGAGGCGCTCGCGCCACTGCGCGTCGCGCGGGTCCTGGTCGTCGGCCATATCGCCTCCAGCGGTCGTCGCGGAATGTCCACACCAAATGTCGCACAGGTCGGGTCTCGCGCGACCTCGGAGGTGAAGGGCGCGGTCCGGGCGGCCGAGAGACCCCTCGTGACGCGTCGCATCCTCCTGCCGGTCGCCGTCGCCCTGGCCTCCCTCTGGGGGTCCGGGGCGGCGGTGGCAGCGTCACAGCCCCCTCCCCCCTCCCCACCTCCCCCGGTGGCGCCCGTCACGGCCCCGCCGCCCGCGACCACCGCTCCGGCCGCCCCCGCGGCGCCGGGCGGCGGCCTCGACGCCTGGGCGGTGCCGTCGGCCACGCGCCTGCGCGACGTCTGGCCGGAGCTCGCCGGCCAGGAGCTCTCGCGCGACGCCACCCGCGCCGACCTCGACCGCGCCCTCGCCATCCTCACCGGCGTGGCCCGCCCGAGCGCGAACCCCTCGGCTCCGGCGACCGTCTGGTCGGTGAACCTGGGCGTCGTGCGCGCCCTCGGCCTCGAGGCGGAGCTCCGCGGCCTGAAGGCGATCGCGATCGACGGCGGTCAGCGCCTGCGCATGCCGCGCAGCGCCCCGGCGGAGATCCTCGCCCGCGAGGCGGGCCTCGTCTACAACCGCCCCTCCTCCCAGGACGCCCGCGAGCGCGGGCGCGGCGAGACCGCGCGCCTGGCCGACGTCGTCTACGCGCTCGACCGCGCCCGCATGATCGGCTCGTGGCAGCGCGCGCGCCTCGCCCGCTTCCGCAGCGTCGTGCTGCCCGCCATGACCCCGCGGCGCCTCGCCGCCGTGCAGGCCGCCGCATGGCAGATCGGCCAGCCCTATGTCTGGGGGGGCGACTGGCCGGGGGTGCGATCGCCGTGGGGCGCCCAGGGCCACGGCGGGTTCGACTGCTCGGGCCTGATCTGGTGGTCGTTCAAGGGACGGACGGCCGCGGCGCGCCTGGCGCTCGGCACGGGGCTGCTCGGCCGCACCGCCGACGCGATGGCCTTCGAGCGCCCCGCTGAGCGGGTGCCCGTCGCGGCGCTGCTGCCCGGCGACCTCGTCTTCTTCGGCGCGGGCGGCCCGGCGGCCCGGGCCGGCACGATCGGCCACGCCGGCATCGCCGTCGGCAACGGCTGGATGATCCACTCCTCGGGCTCGCGGTCCGGGGTCTCGCTGAGCCACCTCGACGACTACTGGCCCTCGGCCACGGCGTTCGGGCGCCGCGTCGCGCAGGTCGGCCCCTAGCGTCCCTCCGACCACCGGCGCTTTCGCCGGGGCCGCCCGCCGGGAGAGAATCGGCGACGTGGTCGTCGGCGAGGAGGCGGCATGACCGAGGTGCGGGTGCTGGTGGGGACGCGCAAGGGCGCGTTCGTCCTGAGATCAGACGGCGCCCGTCGGGACTGGCGGATCGAGGGTCCGCACTTCGCGGGCTGGCAGGTGATGCACGTGACCGGCTCGCCGGCCGACCCCGACCGGATCTGGGCGGCCCAGTGGACCGACTGGCACGGCCAGGTGGTGCAGCGCTCGGACGACGGCGGGCTCACCTGGACCCCCGTCGGCAACCGGTTCGCGTACACGGGCGAGACGGGCACGCACCGCTGGTACGACGACACCCCCCACCCGTGGGAGTTCTCCCGCGTCTGGCACATCGAGCCCTCGCCGAGCGACCCCGACCGCCTGTTCGCGGGGGTCGAGGACGCCGGCCTCTTCCGCTCGGACGACGCCGGAGCCACCTGGAACGAGGTGCCGGGCGTGCGCACCCACCGCACCGCCGAGGGCTGGCACCCCGGGGCCGGTGGGATGTGCCTGCACACCGTCCTCATCGATCCGGCCGACGAGCGGCGCATGTGGGTCGCGATCTCGGCGGCCGGCGTGCTGCGCACCGAGGACGAGGGCGCCAGCTGGCGCCTCGCGACGGGTGGCCTGCGCTCCGACTTCCTGCCCGATCCGGAGGTCTCGGTCGGTCACTGCGTGCACCGCCTCGCCATGCACCCCTCGCGGCCGGACACGCTGTTCATGCAGAAGCACTGGGACGTCTGCCGCAGCGACGACGGCGGCGAGCACTGGACCGAGGTCAGCGGCGACCTGCCGTCCGACTTCGGCTTCCCGGTCGCCGTGCACGCGCACGAGCCGGACACGGTGTACGTGGTGCCGATCACGAGCGACGCGCTGCACTACCCGCCCGACGGCCGGCTGCGCGTGGCCCGCAGCCGCTCCGGCGGCGGCGAGTGGGAGCTGCTGACCCGCGGGCTGCCGCAGCGCGACTGCTACGTCAACGTGCTCCGCGACGCGATGGCGGTCGACGACCTCGACGACTGCGGCGTCTACTTCGGCACCACCGGCGGGCAGGTGTACGCGTCGCCGGACGGGGGCGACACCTGGACGGCGATCGCCGAGCACCTGCCCTCGGTGCTGTCGGTCGAGGTGCAGGCGGTCGCGTGAGGACGGTGCGCGTGGCCCTGCCGGCGCACCTGCGCACGCTCGCGGGCGTGGGGGCCGAGGTGCGGGTGCGGGTGCCCGACGCGCCGACGATCCGCGACGCGCTCGAGGCCCTCGAGGCGGCGCACCCGGGCCTCGCGGGGACCGTCCGCGACCCCCTCTCGGGCGCGCGCCGCGCCCACCTGCGCTTCGCGGCCGACGGCGTCAACCTGACCCACGCGCCCCTCGACGCGCCGCTGCCCGCCGCGGTCGCGCACGGCCGGGCGCCCCTGCGGGTGGTCGGGGCCATCTCGGGAGGCTGAGGGCGCCGGACTAGACTCCGGCGCGTCGATGGCACCGGCGACCGAGAACCGGGCGGGGTGATGGAGGCCGACGCGGCGGGCATCGCCGTCCTCCTCGGCCTGCTCGCGCTCTACTCGGCCTCGGCGGGCCGGCTCGACCGGCTCTCGGTCACGGGGGCGATGGCCTTCACGGCCGTCGGGCTGGTGCTCGGCGCCGAGGTGCTCGACGTGCTGCCGCTGGAGGTCGGCACCGAGACCACCAAGCTGCTGACCGAGGTGACCCTCGCGATCCTGCTGTTCTCCGACGCGGCGACCGTCAACGCGCGGGCGGCGCGGGAGGACGTCGGCCTGGTGGGCCGGATGCTGGGCGGCGGCCTGCCGCTGGCGATCGTGGGGGGCGCCCTCCTGGGCTGGGCGCTCATCCCGGACCTCGGCCTGGCGGGGGCGGCCCTGCTGGCCGCGGTCGTCGCACCGACCGACGCCGCCCTCGGCCTCGCCGTGTTCACCAACAAGGCCGTCCCGGCACGGGTGCGGCGGGTGCTCAACGTCGAGAGCGGCGTCAACGACGGGCTGGCCGCGCCCGTCGTCGCCTTCTTCATCGCCGTGGTCGCGGCCGAGGAGATCTCGGGCTCGGCGGCGGTGACCGACGCCCTGGTCGAGATCGCCCTCGGCGTGGGCGTGGGGATCGCGGTGGGGGCGCTCGGCGCGCTCATGCTGCTGGCCGGACGGCGTCACGGCGCCACGACGGTCGAGTCGGAGGACATCGGCGTGCTCGTGCTCGCCGTGCTCGCCTACGCCGCCGCCCTGGCGGTGTCGGGCAACGGGTTCGTCGCCGCCTTCGTCGGCGGTCTCGCGCTGAGCGCGGTCGGCCGGGAGCGGCTCTGCATGCGGCTGGAGGTCTCCGAGTCGGTCGCGGTCGTGCTCAGCCTGATCGTGTGGACCATCTTCGGGGCCGTCCTGGTGGGGCCGGTGCTCGCGGATGGCGTCGAGTGGCGGCAGATCGCCTACGCCCTCCTCAGCCTCGGCGTCATCCGCATGGCCGCGGTGGCGCTCGCACTCGCCGGCAGCGGCACCCGGGCGGCGACGAAGGGGTTCATGGGCTGGTTCGGACCCCGCGGCCTGGCGTCGGTGGTCTTCGCGCTCCTGGTGGTGATCGAGCTGGAGGACGCCGCGCCCGGCATCGCCGGGGAGGTGACGGCCACCGCCACGTGGACGATCCTGCTGAGCGTGCTGCTGCACGGCATGAGCGCCCGCCCCCTCGGGCGCCGCTACGGCGCCTGGGTCGCGACGCTCCCCGAGGAGGCGCGCGAGCGCACCCCCGCCGACGAGCCGCGGGGGCGGCGTCGCGGGATGGTGCACGGGGGCGACCCCACGACGCCCGGCTGAGCGCTCGCCGTCAGGCGCTCAGCGTCGGCTCCCCCAGGTTGGCGAGCCGGGCGTTGTGGCGGTAGTCGATCGGGACGGTGATCAGGGCCGGACCGCCCTCGGCGAAGGCCGACTCGAGCGACGTGCGCAGGGCCGCCCCGTCGGTGGCCTCGCGGTGGCTCCAGCCGAAGGCGCGGGCGAGGTCGGACCACTCCGGGTTGCCGAAGTGGATCGCGTGCGTGCGCCCGAAGCGGCGCTCCTGCTTCCAGCCGATCACGCCGTAGGCACCGTCCACCCAGACGACGACCACCACCGGCAGGCCCAGCCGGGTCGCGGTCTCCATCTCCTGCACGTTCATCATGAAGCCGCCGTCGCCCGAGACCGTGACCACCCGGCGGTCGGGCATCGCGAGGGTGGCGGCGATGGCACCCGGCAGCCCGATGCCCATGGTCGCGAAGCCGTTGGAGATGATGATCGTGTTGGGCTCGTAGGCCGGGAACAGCCGCCCGAGCCAGAGCTTGTGGGCGCCGACGTCCGAGATGAGGATGTCGTCGGGGGCCATCGCGGCGCGGATCGCCGAGATCGCGGCCTGCGGGCTCACCACGCCGGGGCGCTCGGCCGACGCCCCGAGCTCGGTCGTGACGGCGACCCGCAGCCGCGTGGCGTACGGCGGCTCGTCGCCGGCCGGCAGCTCGGCCTGGAGCGCGCGCAGCGTGTCGGCGATGCCGGCGACGATCTCGACCTCGGGGATGTAGTGCCCGTCGACCTCGGCCGGCCGGGCATCGACGTGCACGATGCGCTTGCGCCTGTCGGGGTTCCAGGCGGCCGGCCCGAACTCGACCAGGTCGTAGCCGACGCAGATGACGACGTCGGCCTCGTCGAGCCCGGCGGTCATGCTGTCGCGCGCCTGCAGGCCCACGGCCGGCAGCGAGAGCAGCGACCGGTCGTCGAGCGCCCCCTTGCCCATGAAGGTGGGCGAGGCGGGGATGCCCGAGTGCGCGCAGAACGCCCGCAGCGCCGGCGCGGCCCCGGTGCGGATGACGCCGTTGCCGGTCAGCACGATCGGCCGGCGGGCCGAGCGGATGAGCTCGGCGGCCTGCCGCACCGCCGCGTCGTCGGGCAGGCTCGGCGCCGGCCCCGAGAGCTCGAGGGGGCGCATGCGCGACGGCAGCTCGGCGGCCGCGATCGTCTCGGACAGCTCGAGATGGGTCGGTCCGGGGCGCTCGGCCTGAGCCAGCTTGAACGCCTTGCGGACCACCTCGGGCACGGTCTCGGGACGCTCGATGCGAGCGTTCCACTTGGTGACCGGGCGCAGCATGTCGACCACGTCGACGTACTGGTGGCTCTCCTTGTGCACCAGATCGAGCCGGACCTGGCCGGTGATGGCCACCATCGGGGCGTAGTCGAGGTAGGCGTCGCCGATGCCGGTGATGAGGTTGGTCGCCCCCGGACCGAGCGTGCCGAGGCAGGTCCCGGCGCGGCCGGTGAGCCGGCCGTGCACGTCGGCCATGAACGCGGCGCCCTGCTCGTGGCGCACGATGACGATCTCGATCGACGACCGGCTGAGCTGGTCGACGATCTCCAGTGTCTCCTCGCCCGGGATCGCGAAGATCCGCTCGACGCCCTCCGCCTCGAGGCATCGCACCATCAGCTCGGCCGCCTGCACGGACGCTCTCCCAGGTTGCGTGCGTTCGGGTCAGGCTACCCGCGGGGATATCCTGCGCAACGTCCGGCCACAACAGGAACGGGGTTGACGCACTATGGCGATCCACAGCCCGGCACTCGACCCGGCGCAGCCGACCGGGTTGCTGCTCGGCGGCGCGTTCGACGAGCGCAACGACGACCTGGCGGTCCGCAACCCGTACACCGGCGAGACGATCGCGACCGTGACGGTCGGCGACGAGGACGACGTGGCGACGGCCGTCGAGGGCGCACTGGCGCACCTGCCGGCGCGGCCGTCGGCCGAGCGGGCCCAGGTGCTCGACCGCGCCGCGCGGCTCGTGGCGGAGCGCTCCGAGAGCTTCGCCCGCACCATCTGCCTCGAGGCCGGCAAGCCCATGAAGCAGGCGCGCGCCGAGGCCGCGCGCTGCGTCGACACGCTCACGTTCTCGGCCCTCGAGGCGCGCGGCCTCGCCGGCGAGATGGTGCCGATGGAGGCGAGCACCGCCGGGGCGGGCAAGATCGCGATGATCCTGCGCGAGCCGATCGGCGTGGTCGGGGCGATCTCGCCCTTCAACTTCCCGCTCAACCTCGTGTGCCACAAGCTCGCGCCGGCGATCGCGGCGGGCTGCCCGGTCGTGCTCAAGCCGGCCTCGGCCACCCCCCTGTCGGCGCTGCTGCTCGCCCGCACGCTGGCCGAGGCCGGCCTGCCCGAGGGCGCCCTGTCGGTCGTGATCGGCGGAGGCGGCACGGTGGGCAACGCGATCGTCGACCACCCCGACGTGCCGATGATCTCGTTCACCGGCTCACCCCCGGTCGGCTGGGGCATCCGCCAGCGCCAGCCGCGCAAGGAGGTCGCGCTCGAGCTCGGCAACTCGACCCCGGTGATCGTCGAGCCCGACGCCGACCTCGAGACGGCCGCCGCCAAGCTGGCCGTCTCCGGTTTCACCCACGCCGGCCAGTCGTGCATCTCGGTGCAGCGCGTCTACGTGCACCGCGACGCCCTCGCCCGGTTCCGCGACCTGTTCATCGCCGCCGTGGAGGATCTGGTGGTGGGCGACCCGATGGACGACGCCACCGACATGGGCCCCGTCATCGACGAGGACAACCGCGATCGCGTCGCCGAGTGGATCGACGAGGCCCGGCGCTCGGGCGGCGAGGTGCTGACCGGCGGCGAGGTCGTCGACGGGCTGCTGCGACCGACGGTGATCGAGGGGATCGACCCGCAGATGAAGGTCTCGTGCGAGGAGGTCTTCGGGCCGGTCGTCGGCATGGCGGCCTACGACACCATCGACGAGGCCATCGACCTCGCCAACTCGTCGCCGTTCGGCCTGCAGGCGGGCATCTTCACCGCCCGCACCGACGCCGCCATGGCGTGGGCCCGGCGCCTGCACTTCGGCGGGGTGCTCATCAACGAGACCCCCACCTTCCGCGCCGACCAGATGCCCTACGGCGGCGTGAAGGACAGCGGCAACACGCGTGAGGGGCCGCGCTTCGCGGTGCGCAGCATGACCGAGCCGAAGCTCGTCGTGCTGCAGATCCCCGGCTGAGATCGCGCGGAGAGGGCGGGGTCCCGCCCGCCCTCTCCGGAGAAACGACGACCGGGTGCCCTCCGGACGCCGATCGGAGGCCGCCACGTCGCAGGTCGTGAGACCCGGTCCGCGCGCGCCGTCCCGCACCCTGGTCATCGACGAGGCGGGTGCCCGATCCATCCCCCCGATGGGGGATCTGGCGGATCGCCCGGGTCCCCGGCGACGAGGATCGGTTGCGAAAGCGGTCGGCGGCGATGCGGGATCCGCCGCCGAGCCGTGGCGCCGGTGCGGGCGTAGAGTCGACCACATGCGTACCCGCACCGCGCTCGCGCTGCTGATCGCGCCGCGTCTCTCGCGGTCGCGACCGGCTGCGCGTCCGACGACGCGGCGACGCCGGGCACGGCCCGCGCGGCGGACCACCACGGGACCCCGGCGGGCACGCCGACCGACGGCCGCACGATCGGCGACGTCACCTACGAGGGCGGCACGATCAGTCCCGTCCGCGCGGCGCCGGGCCTGGCGCTCACCGACATCGACGGCCGGCGGGTGGACATCCGCGATTTCCGCGGCGCCCCCGTGCTGGTCACATTCGTCTACGCCAACTGCCCCGACGTCTGCCCGCTCATCATGGCCAACCTGGCCAAAGCCCGACGCGACGCCGGCGCAGCCGGCCGATCGACTCGCGTGATCGCCGTCTCGGTCGACCCCGAGGGCGACACGCCGCCGGTCGTGCGCCGCTTCCTGCAGCGTCGCGGCGTCGCCGGGTTCGTCGATTACCTCATCGGCTCGCGCCCCCGGCTCGAGGCGACGTGGAGGGACTGGGGGGTCGCCACCGACACCCCGACCGACGACCCGGAGCTCATCGAGCACACCTCGCTCATCTACGGGGTGAGCGCCTCCGGCGAGCTGGTGACCGCGTACCCGGTGGGCTTCGACGCCGCCGCCGTGGCCCGCGACCTGCCGCGCCTGGCCGCCTCGTAGACACCGGGTCTGCGGGCCGCCCGCGGACCCGCGGGCGGAGCGCGACCGGCCGGCCGCGACGTGCATCTCGGTGTGCACTTCAGGCGCTGGCGGATCGGCGCGGGCCGGACGTATGATCGCGCGCACGTCGCCCTTTTCGCCCCCCGTGGCGGACCCGGCCGGCGACGCATCTCGAGGAGGATCGCGATGAACCTGGCGAGGCGCGTACGGCGAGGGGCGCCGGCCGTGATCGTCCTGGCGGCCGCTTTGTCCGGGCCGGCGCTCGGCGTGGGTGCTCCGCCCGCGGTCGATGCGGGTGGCTTCAACGAGCCGCTGCTGGTGGGCTACAACACCTTCTATCCGCGGACCCTGACCGTCGAGCAGGGCAGCTCCGTGAAGTTCGTGCTCAAGGGCTTCCACACCGTCGTCTTCCCGAAGCGCGGGACCCGGCCGGCGGCACTGGTGATCCCGGGCGCGACCCTCAACCCGCCGACCAACGACCCGGCGGGCCAGCCCTACTGGTGGGGTGGGACGACCCCGGTGCTCGGCCTCAACCCGGTCGTTCCGGGGCCCTCGGGGGGCACGCGGGTGACCGGCGCGAGGACGGTGAGCTCCGGTTTCTCGCGGGCCGCGCCCCGAGCTTCACCGTGACCTTCCCGAAGCGCGGAACGTTCCAGGTCCACTGCAACGTGCACCCCGCCATGCGTGGCGTGGTGAGGGTGGTCCGAAAGGGCTCGGCCGCCGCCGACACGCGCGCCGAGGTGCGACGCAGGGCGTCGCGCGACCGCGCGTCGGACCTTCGGGCGGCTCGGCGCACCGCCAAGGCGGCCGGCCGGCGCACGTCCACCCAGGCCGTGCTGATCGGCCCCGGCGACACGCGCCAGGAGGCGTTCCGCTTCTTCCCCGCGCGGTCAACCGTCGCCCCCGGGGGCACCCTCACCTTCCGGATGGCCGGGAGGAACGAGATCCACACGGTCACGTTCGGCCCGAGCGACTTCCTCGACGCGGTCGGCAAGCGCACGTTCGAGGGCAGCGGCGCGACGCTCGACCCGGAAGGGGCGTACCCGAGCGACCCGCCCGCCGCGGTGCCGGCCCTGACGCCGGTGAGCCACGGCAACGGCTTCCTCAACAGCGGCGTCCTCACCGAGCCCGGGCAGCCCGGTGTCCATAGGTTCCGGGTGACCTTCCCGACGGCGGGGACGTACGACTACCGGTGCCTGGTGCACCCCGACATGAGGGGCACGGTCGCTGTCGGCTAGGCCCTCGCGCGGCGGACCCCGGCGGATCATCGCGGCCGCCGGGGTCCTGCTCGCCCTCGTCGGAGGGCTCGCGGCCGGCACCGCCTCGGCGGCCGCGGCCGTGCGCGAGTACTGGATCTCTGCCGAGAACGTGATGTGGGACGTCGCTCCGAACGGCGGCGACCCGCTCATGGACACGACCATCCCCGCAGCGCAGCGGAGCTTCATGGCCGTCGTCTACCGGCGCTACACCGCCGACTTCCGACGGCCCTGGCCGAACACCGCCCGCTCGGGCGACAACGATGGCATCCCGGGGCCGACGATCCGCGCCGAGATCGGCGACACGGTCGTGGTCCACTTCCGCAACCGCGACATGCACCACCGGCTGCCCCACTCGATGCACTTCCACGCGTTCCGGTACGCCCCCTCGAGCGACGGCGCCTTCATCCCCTACCGAAGCGGTCCGGGGGGCGACGTACCCGTGGGAGGCAGGTTCACCTACCGGCTGCGCGCCGTCGCCGACTCGTACGGGGTCTGGCCGTACCACGACCACTCGCGCAGCGTCTCGCGCTCGATCGAGCTCGGGCTCTACGGAGCGATCGTCGTACCAAAGCCCGGCGATGCCCCACCCGATCGCGAGCAGGTCGTCTTCTTCGGCCGGCACATCGGCTTCGACACCATCAACGGGCGCGCCTTCATCGGCAACACGCCGACGTTCCGGGGCCGGGTCGGCGAGACCATCCAGTGGAACGTGCTCGGGCTGGGCGACGACTTCCACGTGTTCCATCCCCACGGCCACCGGTGGAGGCGCGGCGGGGTCCCGGTCGATTCGGAGCTCATCGGGCCATCGAGCACGCTCAGGATCCGGTGGAGGGAGGACGCGCCGGGCACCTGGTTCTACCACTGCCACGTCGACTCCCACCAGCACAACGGCATGATCGGGCTCTACCGGGTCACGCGATGATCGCCGACCAGGTCGCCCATCCGCCCCCCGACGCCGCCCCCGCCCTGACGCGGGCGGTGGCGGTGACCGACCGGGCGTACGACCCGACCGCGCTCGTGGTGGCGCCGGGAACCGCGATCGCATGGACCAACGTGGGCCGCAACCGCCATACCGTGACCGAGGACTCGGCGCGGTTCGAGTCGGGGACGCTCGCCCCCGGCGCGACGTTCCGCCTCAGCGCGCCCGACGCCCCCGGCACCTACGCCTACCACTGCCGGTTCCACGGCTACATCCGCGGCACCCTGACGGTGTCGACCGTGTCCCTGGCGACACCGGTGGACGTGGTGGTCGGACGGCGACCGGTGCTGACCGGCGAGGTCCCGGGGGCGGCGGCGGGCACCGTGGTGCGGGTGGAGCGGCGGGTGCCGGGCGCCTGGGAGGAGGCCGGGCGCGCGGTCACCGACGCCGCGGGCGCCTTCCACCTGACCGGCACGCCCATCCTTGGTCGCACCGCGTTCCGCGCCATCGCCGGCGACGAGGTCAGCCCGAGCGTCCGCGGGGGGCGCGCCCGCTGTTGAGGGTCCGGCGTCGGGGGTCGCGGGTGCTGGTGAGCGTGCGCCCGGCGGGCGGATCGGCCCATCTCGAGCGCCTGGACCTCGACACCTACCGTTGGGCGTCTCTCGCCGCGCGTCCGCTGCCAACCGGCGGGACGCGCTTCCGGCTGCTCAGCCCGGGGGTCTACCGGGTGGTGGTTCCCGAGCACCGGAACCTGGCGACGGCGACCTCGCGCCCGGTCCCGTTCCGCGCGGGGGCGTTCCGCGACTGACCGGGCGGCTCAGCCGCCCAGGTCACGCTCGCCGCATGCGCGCGACCTCGGCCGCGTCGCGCTCCTCGATGCGCGCGGCCTCCTCCAGGATCGGGCGCAGGTCGCCCGCCGGGATCACGACGGTGCCCGAGCGGTCGGCGTAGACGTGGTCGCCGGGCACCACCGTCACCCCGCCGACGGCCACGGGCACGTCGGCGGCCCACGGCATGATCGCCTCTCCCCCCTGCCGCACCGTCTCGCCCCGGCACCATGCACCGAGACCGAGGTCGACGACCTCGTCGAAGTCGCGCAGGCGGGCGTCGGCGACCAGCCCGGCGAGGCCCAGGTTGGCGAGCCGCGACAGCTTCTTGCCCCCGGCGACCGGCTCGTCGGGGTGCCCCCAACTCGACACCACCAGCACGGCGCCCCGCGGATCGCGGCCGGCGACCGCGAGGTCGAGCATGGCGCCGAAGTCGTGTCGGGCCGGATCGAGCAGGTCGGCCCGCAGCGGCATGAACTGCATCGTCACCGCCGGGCCGAGCAGCGCGCGCTCCGGGGCCGGACTGACCAGATCGACCACGTGCGCCCGGTGACCGTGGCGGCGCATCATCGCGTCGCAGATGGCCGAGCAGCTCACCCGCGCGGCGATCTCCCGCAGGTCGGGCGCCTCGCTCATGCCCCGCTCAGGCGGGGTGGTGGCGGCCCAGCACCAGGCAGGCGTTGTGGCCGCCGAAGCCGAAGGAGTTCGACGCCGCGGCCTCGACGTGCGCCGCGCGCGGCTCGAGGACGTGGTCGAAGGGCGCCTCGGGGTCGGGCTCGCGGAGATTGAGCGTGGCCGGCAGCAGGTCGCGCGCGAAGGCCATCAGCGTCGCGACGGCCTCGACCCCTCCGGCGCCGCCCAGCGCGTGGCCGTGGGCCGACTTGGTCGACGAGACCGCGGCGCCGCCGAGGCCGGCGCGCGTCAGGGCGCGCGACTCGGCGATGTCGCCGGCCATGGTCGAGGTGGCGTGGGCGTTGACGTAGCCGATGTCCGGCGGGGTGAGGTCCGCGTCGGCGATGGCGATCGCCATCGCCCGCGCGGGGCCGTCGCCGGTGGCGTCGGGGTCGGTCAGGTGGCCGGCGTCGCACGAGCTGCCGTAGCCGATCAGCTCGGCGTAGATGCGGGCGCCGCGGGCCAGGGCGTGCTCGCGCTCCTCGAGCATCAGCACGCCAGCTCCCTCGCCCATCACGAAGCCGTCGCGACCCACGTCGAAGGGCGACGACGACTGCTCCGGGGGCCGGGTGCTCGGACTCAGCGCGCCGACGCGCTGGTAGCCGGCGATCACGAGCGGCGAGAGCGGGGCGTCGGCGCCGCCCGCGATCATCGCGTCGGCGCGTCCCTCGCGCAGCAGCGACAGCGCCCCGCCGATCGCGTCGGAGCCGGCCGCGCAGGCCGTCGCCGGCGACGTCGTGGGCCCGCGCAGGCCGAGCACGCGGGCGGCGGTCGCGCACGGGTGGTTGGCGAGCGACAGGGGGATCGACAGCGGGCCGACCCGGTCGGGTCCGCGCTGCAGGAAGGCCCGGTGGGCCTCGAGCAGGGTGTCGGCGCCGCCGTGGACGCTGCCGATCGACACGCCGACGCGCTCGGGATCGAGGCCGAGATCGCCCGCGTCCTCGAGTGCCAGGGCCGCGGCGACGGCGGCGAAGCGCCCCGCCCGGTCCATCCGGCGGGCGTCGCGCTGGCCGAACCGCTCGCGGGCGTCCTCGCCCTCGGTCACGGGGAAGGCGCAGATGGTGCCGACGGCCTCCAGGTCCACGTGCGCTGCGCCGCTGCGCCCGGCCGCCAGGGCGTCCCAGAAGGCGTCCACCCCGGCGCCGATCGGGCTCACGACACCAGCTCCAGTGACTACGACCCGTCGGCGCACGACGGGCATATTCGCAGAGAGGGCGTCCGGGCGTGAGGCGACGCGGCCCCGGGGTGCGCGAGGAGCCCACCGCACGCGGCCGGGTGCCGGCGCGGAGGTGCGCCCGGAGGTGCCGTGGGACTACGCTCGGAGGGCGGGCGTCGGCGGCGCCGACGAGGCCGCGATGGACGACCCGTCACGGGGCTGTCATCGCCTGCGCGTCCGAGCCGACCACCCCGCGGGAGGAGAGCACAGTGATCTGCCTCATGACCGAGCGCCGGTTGGCCCCCGGCGCCTACGACGACTTCCGGCGCGCGTGGCAGCCGACCGACGACACCCCGTTCGCCGTGCGCGCCTACCACCTGCGCGACCTGTCCGACCCCGACCACGTGATCTCGTTCGGCCTCGTCGACATCGATCGCGAGCAGTTCGAGCGCCTTCGCGCGACACCGGAGCTGGCGAGCCGCCAACGGGCCCGCTTCGAGGCGATGGAGCCCTACGTGCGCCACACCGGCGTCGATGCGGTGTTCGAGGTCGCCGAGGTCGTGGAGATGCCCGGCGCGCCGGGCGGCGGCTGATCGACCACCGGGGACCCGGACTCGCCCGGGTCCGGGTCCCGTACCACCGTGCGCCCGCCGCGGTGCCGGCCCCCGCGCCCGGCCCGTCCCTGCTGGGCCGGCCGCGCGAGGGTCATCCGCCGGCCGCTAGTACCACTTCCCCTTGGCGAAGCCGCCGAACGCGATCAGGCCGACCAGGGCGATGATGATGCCGAGGAGCGTCGATCCGAAGATCGCGACGAGGATGCCGACGATCACCAGGATGCCGCCGAGACCGATGCCGCCGAGCTTTCCGTTGCCCACAGGTGTTCCCTTCGATCGGAGTGACACGACGTCTTTCCCCGACGGGGGACGCCGCAACCGGCCCGAACCGTATGCGACTCAGGAGCGGGGCAGCTCGCAGGCGTCGTCGGCGGGTGCGCCGGGCTCGCCGTCCATGGCGATGTCGTCGTCGAGCTCGCCGATCGACCGCGTGAACGAGGCGTCGCCGTAGGTGGCGTAGAGGTGGCGCACGATGCGCCGCGAGTCGACCACGACGGTGTCGCCGTCGACCAGCACCGGGACGCGTCGCTGGCCGCTGGCGGCGTCGACCATGTCGCGCTCCTCGCGCGGATACGGCACCTCGATCAGCTCGACCGGGGCGCCGACGTTCTCGATCGCCTGGCGGGCGGCCGCGCACCACGGGCACTTCCAGCGGTGATAGAGGCGGGCGGTGCTCACGTGGGCGAGCGTAGACCCTTCACGGGGCGGGTGCCCCCACAACGGCCGAGGCCGCCCCGGAGGGCGGCCTCGGTGATCCGTCGATGCGGGTGACTCCGACCTAGAGGCCGGCGACGTTCGCGGCCTGGGGACCCTTCGGGCCCTCCTGGCTCTCGAAGCTGACCCGCTGGCCCTCGTCCAGGTTCCGGAAACCGGAGCCCTGGATCTCGGAGAAGTGGACGAAGAGGTCCTTGCCTCCGTCGTCCGGGGTGATGAACCCGTAACCCTTCTCCTGCGAGAACCACTTCACGACGCCTTCGGGCATAACCATTCCTTATCGCTCAGCGAGGAAACGCTGACCCGCCGAGCTGAAAGCCCACCGACGTCTGCTCATCCACGCGTCCTTAGCGGGCCCCGGGCGGGGCCGCAGTCGGCACAGTAGCGCGATCGGCCGGACGTCACGCGGCTATCGGGCCGCGACGGGGGCGTCACCGCACGGCCCACAGCGGCTGATCGGGGCCCGAGACGGCACTCGCGAGACGCGTCGGGCCGGTTTGGGACCACGCCCGATCGGGGAGGGCCGGGTGTGGAGTTGATCATCCTCCTGCTGATCGTCATCGGGCTCGTCATCGTCGGCGCGGCCGTGCTCGGGGCCGTCCTCAGCCTGGTCTGGTGGGCGATCATCGGCCTCGTGATCGGGGCGCTGGCCCGCGTGATCGTGCCCGGCACGGAGGGTCTCGGTCTGCTGATCACCGCACTGTCGGGCATCGCCGGTGCCCTGCTCGGCGGCGTGATCGCCAACGCGCTCGACGTGGGCTCGCTGCTCGAGTTCGCGATCGCCGTGCTCGTGGCCGCCGCGATCGTCGCGATGCTCGCGGCCCGCCGGCCGGCGGGCGCCGCCACCCGCTGAGGCCGCCCCGGCCGGGGCGGCGTGCGGTAGCGTCGTCACCGATGCCCCCCGAGGCCGAGCACCTCGAGCTGGACGCCGCCGGGCGGACGATCGCCGTCAGCAACCCGCACAAGGTGATGTTCCCGGAGCACGGCGAGACGAAGGCCGATCTCGCCCGGTACTACCTCGCGGTCGCCGACCCGCTGATGCGGACGGTCCGCGACCGGCCCACGCATGCTGCAGCGGTTCCCGAACGGGGCGACGGGCCAGTCGTTCTTCCAGAAGCGCATCCCGGCCTCGGCGCCCGACTGGTTGCGCACGACGACGGTGTCGACGCCCAACGGCACCACGTCGCGCGCCATCGTGATGGCCGACATCGCCCACGTGCTCTGGGCGGCCAACCAGGGGTGCCTCGGCTTCCACCCCTGGCCCTACCGCGCCGCGGCCCCCGACGACGCCGACGAGCTCCGTCTCGACCTCGACCCCTCGCCGGGCGTCACGTTCGAGATGGTCCGCGAGGCCGCCGTGGACGTCCGCGCGTTGCTGACGGAGCTCGGCATCGCGGCGTTCCCCAAGACGACCGGCAACCGCGGCCTGCACCTCTACGTGCGGGTGGAGCCGGGGTGGGACTCGTTCGCGGTCCGGCAGGCCGCCGTGGCGGTCGCGCGCGAGATGGAGCGCCGCAGGCCCGACCTCGTGACGGGGTCGTGGTGGAAGGAGGAGCGCGGCGCGCGGGTGTTCATCGACTTCAACCAGAACGCCCCGCACAAGACCGTGTTCGGGGCGTGGTGCGTGCGGGCCCGGGTCGGGGCGCAGGTGTCGACCCCCTTCGCCTGGGACGAGCTGCCCGCGATCGTGCCCGACGAGCTGACGATGCGGACCGTGCCGGAGCGCCTGGAGCGACTGGGCGACCCGTGGGCCGGCATCGACGACGCCGCCTGCTCGATCGCCCCTCTCGTCGAGCGCTACACGGCCGACCTCGCGGCGGGCATCCCCGACAACCCGTGGCCGCCCGTCTATCCCAAGATGCCCGACGAGGCGCCGCGTGTCGCCCCGAGCCGCGCCCGTCGGAACCCGCCCGCCTGAGGTGGCGGCCCGCAGCGCCGGCCTGCTGCTGCACCGCCCGGCCGCCGAGGGCGTCGAGGTGCTGATCGCCCACATGGGCGGCCCCTTCTGGGCGCGCCGCGACGCGGGCGCCTGGTCGATCCCGAAGGGCCTGATCGAGGACGGCGAGGACCCCCTGGCCGCCGCCCTGCGCGAGTTCGCCGAGGAGCTCGGCCTCTCCCCTCCCCCCGGGTCGCCCGTGGAGCTCGGCGAGTTCCGCCAGGGCGGCGGCAAGCGCGTGGTGATCTTCGCCCTGGGCGGCGACCTCGACCTCGGCGGCCTGCAGCCCCGGCGAGTTCGAGATGGAGTGGCCGCGCGGCTCGGGCCGGATGCGCAGCTTCCCCGAGATCGACCGGGCCGAGTGGACGGCTCCGGCGCGCGCGCGCGAGCGGCTCGTCGCGGGTCAGGTGCCGGCGCTCGACGCGCTCGAGCGGCTGCTCGGCGAGGGTGGGCGCTGACGCGTCGTGCCTCGGGGCACACGTTGCGTGATCCGCGGGTCGTCCGATAGAACGCGGAGCGTGACGATACGCAGGGCGGTGCCGAACATACGGGCGGAGCGACCCGCCGAGACCCGCGACTTCTTCGTCGACCTGCTCGGCTTCGAGGTGGCGATGGACCTGGGCTGGGTCGTGACCGTCGTCTCACCGACCGACGCCGCCGTCCAGGTGAACATCATCGGCAACGACGACACGGCGGCCCCGGGCATCTCGGTGGAGGTGGCGGACGTCAACGTCGTGCACGCCGCGGCCGTGGAGCAGGGCGTCGACATCGTCTACCCGCTGCGCGACGAGGAGTGGGGCGTGCGGCGGTTCATGCTGCGCGAGCCGAGCGGCACGGTCGTGAACGTCGTGTCCCACCGCCCGGACCGCGCCTGACGCCGTCGCCGGCCGTGGGTCTGCGGCGCCCTCGACGCCGCGGCAGCGAGGACCACATCGGGACGCCCGGATTCGAACCGGGGACCCCCGCCACCCAAAGGCGGTGCGCTACCAGGCTGCGCCACGTCCCGCGTGGGCCAGCGTAGCCGACGCGCCGCTCAGGTCGCGGGCTCGACCTCCGGCCCGCCGGGCGCGGCCGGTCCTCCGTCCTCGGCCTGGGTGGTCGCGATCTCGGCCGCGGCGAGCAGCGGGGGGGATGCGGGCTGCGTGCGCCGGTGCGCCGGCGACGCGGCGGGCGCCGGGGCCCCCTCGGCGCCGAACGGGTGGCGGAAGCACCAGGCGACGACGGCGTCGGCGGTGCGCGGGTCGAGCGCGTCGAGGTCGATGCCGAGCATCCACCCCTCGCCGGCCTCGTCGGGCGTCACCAGGCGCACGCGCCCGGTCACCTCGATCGGTCCGTCGTCGAGCAGCAGCACCAGCCGCAGCCGCTCGCCGGGTGCGCGGCGTACCGGCACCCACAGGCGGGCGCCGTGCCGGCTGAGGTCCGCGAGACGGCCCGCAGATGCCGGGATCGGGTCGCCGTCGGCGGCGTAGGCCGCGTGCACGGCCACGGGGAAGCGGTGGCTGCGGCGCCGGTGCTGGACCGCGCGCGCCCACACGTAGACGTAGGCGACCAGGCCCGCGTTGACGAGCGCCCAGAGCGTGGTGATGTTCGACGCGCCCGGGGGCAGCCGTCCGGGCAGGTCGAGCAGCTGGGCCGCCGTCTGGTATCCGATCGCCGCGACGATGGCGACCGCGATGGCGATCGGCACGCGCAGCGCACGGGCCACCGGCGAGCCGCCCGCGCGGGCGCCCTTGGGGGTCACCGCGAACCCGGCCCCGCGACCGCGGGGCAGCGCCGCGAGGGCGCGGACGTAGGCCTCGATGCGCACGATCGAGTAGCGCTCGCCCTCGAGCACGCGGTAGCGCCCGCGGGTGAGCGCGCGGGAGGCCAGCGGCACGAGGACGATCTGCGGCAGGAAGACCATCAGGTACAGCGCCGGGTCGGCGTCGATCGGCACGGCGCCGGTCGCCAGCACGACGGCCGGCACGAGCAGGCTGACCAGCCGCTGGGGGCCCTCGAGGAAGTGCAGGCAGCTCGCGCTGTACTCGATGCGCTGGCGCCACGTGAGGCCGGGCATCAGGAACGGGGGGTCCAGCCGCAGCATCTGCAACGAGCCGCGGGCCCAGCGGGCGCGCTGCACCACGAACGCGCCGATCTCCTCGGGGGCCAGGCCGAGCGCCATGACCTCGTGGTGGTAGACGATCCGCCAGCCGAGCGAGGCGAGCCGCAGGCTGGTGTGGGCGTCCTCGACGACCGTGTCGGTGGCCACGCCGCCGGCGTCGACCAGCGCGGCGCGCCGGATGAGCGACGGGCACCCGCACCAGAAGGCGGCGTCGTGGCGGTCCTTCCCGCGGCAGACCACGTCGAAGAAGATGCTCTGCTCGTTGCGCAGCGGGTCGTCGGCGGCGGCCCGCGGGTGGCCGAACCCGCGGTTGTAGAACGCCTGCGGCGCCTGCACGACCGCGACGCCCGGGTCGCGCATGTGGCCCATCATCCGCTCGACGAGCTCGGGGCGCGGAACGTGGTCGGCGTCGAGCGTGACGATGAACTCGGCGTCGACGTGGGCGAGCGCGTGGTTGATGTTGCCGGCCTTGGCGTGGGCGCGGGGGGCCGGGCGGCTCAGGTAGCGGGCGCCGAGCTCGCGCGCCATCCGCTCGACCCACGGGCGGCCGCCGTCGTCGAGCACCCAGACCTCGTGCGGCACGTCGTTGCGGATCGCGAGCGCGCCGACCACCGTCGGCCGCAGCACGTCCTCGTGCTCGTCATAGGTCGCGATGAGCACGGCGACGCGGCGGCCCCGCAGGGGCGGCGGCACCGGGCGCTCGGACAGGCGCCAGCACGAGAACGAGAGCAGCAGGAGCATGACGAAGCCGTAGGTCTCGGCGACCAGCAGGGGGAGGCCGATCCACAACGAGGCTCCGGCGAGGGTCCAGCCCCAGCGCCAGACGAGGTAGCCGAGGCCGGCGGAGAGCGCGAGCAGCGCGATCGCCTGGGCGCGCCGCGAGGCGCTCACCGCACGCGGCGGTGCCACACGCGGGCGCGCGTATCGATCGTCCCCGTTGGCCTCGGGCATCCGTGCCGTCCCCGTTCGCCCCGGGTGCGCCGGGGGTCGCAGGATCTCTATCGGCGCCCGTCACGCGGACTTTCGCCGCCCGACGCCCGGGGGCGCGGCCGGCGCGGGCGTCAGGCCCGGTGGGCCGCCCGGGCCAGTCCCAGCGCGTACTCGGGCCACCAGACGCCGGCGGGGGGGCCGCCGTTGCAGCTGCCGTCGGACTCGCCCGGCCGCTTGACCCAGAGGAACGCGTCGATGAGCGCGTCGCCGGTCGCGGTGGTCGGCGCGACGCCGAGCGCACGCCCCTGCGGGTTGCACCACGCCCTGCCCGGGGCGGGACCGTTGCCGTTGCGGCTGGTGTCGATGACGAAGTGGGCGCGGCGGGTGCGGCGCGAGATGGCGCGGCCGTAGGCGCGCACGCGGCGGGTGGTCTCGAAGCCGGCGACGTTGAGGGCGAAGCCCCGGGCACGGCTCACGCCCGCGGCCCGCAGCCGCCGCGCCATCAGCGCGGGCGGGAGCCACCCCGGGTTGCCCGCGTCGATGTAGACGGCCGTGGCGCCGCCGGCCGTGAGCCGGACCACGGCCTCGCGCATGATGCGGGTGCGCTCGGCGCGCCCCCCGCGCGACAGGCAGCCCATCGCGGCGAGCGCATCGGGCTCGAGCACGACGGTGGCGGGGCCGGCGCCGATGCCGCGCGCCACCTTGTCGATCCAGCGGAGGTACGCGGCGCCATCGCGCGCGCCGCCGCTCGAGTGCTGGCCGCAGTCGCGGTCGGGGATGTTGTAGGCCACGAGCACCGGCACCGCGTCGGCCGCGCGCGCGGCGCGCATGCGGCGGGCCACGACGGACCGCACGTCGCGGTGCCAGTCGCCGAGCCACAGGGCCTGCGGCTGACGCGCGATCCAGCGCACCAGCTCGGCGTCGCCCGGTCGCGTCCCCCGCCATTCCTGGATCTGCGCGAAGGCCGGGCCGGCGGCCTCGGCGTAGAGGGGCCGGTCGGCGAGGGGGTTGACCCGGCGCGCGGCGCGCGCGGAGCCGCTACGGGCGCTCAGCACGGCGGCTCCCCGCACCGCGACCGCCGCCTGGCGCGCGCTCTCGCCGGCCGCTGCCGGCCCGCCGCCGCCGGCCGTCGCCCCAGCCGCCGCCGACGCCAGGGCCACGAGGGCGAGGGCGAGCAGCGTCAGAGGACGGGGGCGCCGGGCACGGCGCTGTGGTCGGAGCATCACGTGGGGGGTGTGGAGCGCACGTTCCGCCCCTATCGGCAGACCGCGCGATGACTGGAGCCTATGGAAAGCTCACAACGCGCGCCGCTCAATCGTCGCCCCGGAGCTGCCGACGAGGTGGGGATGGCGACCGGCTCACTGCGTAGGCGACTGATCGGCGCGGGCGCGGGCACCGTGCTCGTCGCCGTCGTGGCGTTCGTGCTGGCCGTCCCGTGGATCGCCGCACCCGACGCGTCGTCGGGGCCCGGCGCGGCCGCGCCGGGCACGCCGCAGGCGTCCGCCCCGGCCGTGACCACGCCGGTGCCCGACCCGGAGCGCGACGCGGCCGAGCCGCGACGCGCCCTGCGACCCCCCGACGACGGCGTCTACCTCGGCGTCTCCAACTTCCGCCTCGTCACCGAGGGGGGCGCGGTGCGCGAATGGTCCGCCCAGAACGGCGCCCGGCCGGCGATCGTGAACTGGTACCAGCAGTGGCTCACCGGCGAGCGCCGCTTCCGTCCCGACTGGGCGCGCCGGGTCGCCCGCACGGGCGCCGTCCCGATGATCACCTGGGAGCCCTGGAGCGCGCCCGAGGGCGAGCGTCACACCCCGCTCCAGCCCGGCATCGCGCTGGCGCGCATCGCCGCCGGCGACCACGACGCGCTCATCCGCGCCTGGGCGCGCGACATCGCGGCCTACGGTCAACCGGTGCTGATCCGCCTCATGCACGAGATGAACGGCGACTGGTACCCCTGGGGCGTCCACGTCAACGGCAACACCCCGGCCGACTACGTGCGCGCATGGCGCCACGTGCACGACCAGTTCGCGCGCGCCGGAGCCGACAACGTGAGCTGGGTCTGGTCGGTCAACAACCTCGAGCGCGTGGCCGACGCCGACCGGATCGTCGGCGAGTACTACCCGGGACGCCGCTACGTCGATTGGGTGTCGACCAGCGGCTTCAACTGGGGCGACGCCTACGAGTGGAGCTCGTGGCGCACGGCCGACCCGCTCTACCGCCACACCTACCTCCGGCTCGCCCGCTTCGACCGGCCGATCATGATCTCGGAGATCGGCACGACCGACGTCGGCGGCGACCCGCGCGCGTGGATCCGGCAGACCTTCACGCGGCTGCGGACGTCGTATCCCCTGCTCCGCGCGGTGCTCTGGTACGACGACGTCGACGCCGCGGGCCTCGACTTCCGCCTCCAGGGGCAGACCGCGGGCGCCCTCGCGCAGCCGGGCACCCTCGGCCGCGACTGGCTCAGGGCGCCGGCGCTGCGGCCCCTCTGACCCCTACGGCTCCGCGCGCATCGCCGGCGCGGGGTCGTCGGGCTCGAGGTCGGCGAGCAGGTCGAGGTCGTCCGGGTCGTTGCGCGTCGCCCACAGCGACGCCAGCACGGCGGTGCCGAGCACGACGACCACGGCCCCGAGCGTGATGTAGATCGGCGGGTGGTAGACGTCCGACAGCAGCATCTTCGTGCCGACCAGGCCGAGCACGACCGCGAGCCCGTAGTTGAGGTACTTGAAGCGGGTCAGCATGCCGACGATCACGAAGTACATGGCCCGCAGGCCCATGAGCGCGAACACGTTGGCGGCGAGCACGATGAACGCCTCGTCGGTGACGGCGAAGATCGCCGGGATCGAGTCGATGGCGAAGATCACGTCGGTGCTCGCCACCACCAGCAGCACGGCGAAGACCGGCGTGGCCAGCTTGCGCCCGCCCTCCCGCACGAAGACGCGGTTGCCGTGGTACCGGTTGGTGCTCGGCACGAAGCGGTTGACGAGCAGGAGCAGCTTGTTCTTGCTGGGGTCCACGTGCTCGCCGGTGCTGCGCGCGAGCCGGTAGGCGGTGAACACCAGGAACGCCCCGAAGATGTAGATCACCCATTCGGCCGCGCCAAGGGCGACCGCGCCGATGGCGATGAACAGACCGCGGAAGACGAGCGCGCCGAGCACGCCCAGCAGCAGCACCCGCGGCTGCACCTCCTTCGGCACCGCGAAGTAGGCGAAGATGACCGCGAACACGAACAGGTTGTCGATCGAGAGACTCCACTCGATCAGATAACCCGAGAGGTACTCGCCGGCGGCCGTGCCCCCCTGCGTCGCGCCCATGATCCCCGCGAACGACAGGCCGAGGGTGATCCAGCAGGCGCTCCAGATGGCCGCGGTGCGGACCGAGACCTCCTTGCCCCCGCGACCGAAGACGAGCAGGTCGATCGAGGCGAGCACGGGCACGGCCAGGATGAGGGCGATCCAGGCCCAGAGGGGCGGTTCCACCGACGGGCTCCTTCGACGCGGACGAGGGGTCGGGCGCCGAAGGTCTCCCCCACCCGCGCCCATCGGGCGGGGCCGGCGTCACCGGGCCGAGGCCGTACTGACGATGACGCCGTGGCGGGGTACTCCCCTTGCGGACCGGGTCAGCATAGCGCGGGCCGGCCCGGATCCGGCAGGCCCGTCGCCGCTACTCGTCGTCGGCCGCGACCTCGCCGATGCCGCCCGCGAGTGGCACGCGGTCGCCGTCGACCACCAGCGTCGCCGACAGCACCTCCCACTCGCGCGCGAGCCGCGCCATCACCAGGTCGACGTGCCCGTCGTCGGCGGGTCCCGAGACCGGCACCACGAGGTTCAGCTGCGCGGCGCCGGCCGCCATCGGCCCGCCGTCCTCGGGCGTCCCGACCTGCATGGGGCGGCCGACCGCCCGCGCGACCACGGGGTGGCCGTTCACGTACCGGCTCGCCGCGCCGACCGCATCGTCGCCGCGGTTGCGCCAGCCGCGGAACAGGATGACGGCGGCGGCCACCAGGAACACCCACGCCGTCACCCCGGCGATGACCGAGAGCGTCTCCTGCGAGGCGTCGACGCGCCGGAAGACGAACGCCACCACGAGGAAGATGCCGAACAGCCAGGCGGCGGTGATCATCAGCGCCCGGTAGGTGCCGGCGGCGAGGTTCACGCCGTCGCCCACTGGTCGGCGAGCCGGCCGAGGGTGGAGCGGTAGCGCGCGAACGCCTCGTCGCGCCCCAGCAGCGCCAGGCTCTCGTAGGTGCCGGTCGAGACGGTGCGCCCGGTCACGGCGATGCGCTGGGGCTCGAGGAAGTCGCGGGCGGCCTCGCCCATGATGTGGAGCTGGTCCTGGAGGGCGTCCTTGACCGATTCGGCGGTCCACTCGGGCAGCGCCTCGAGGCGGCCGAGCCCCCCGCCGATCACCTGGATCGAGTGCTTGACGTCCCGCGCGAGCACCTCCCACGCGTCGGGCTCGATCTCGAGGGGGCGGAACAGCCAGCCGGCGAGGTCGTCGTACTCGGCGAAGGTGCTGATCTTGCGCTTGACGAGCGGCGCGCTGGCGCGCACGAGCCGCTCGGCGCCGGGGCCCTTGTCGTCGAGGTAGCCGGTGGCGGACAACCACCCGACGAGGGCCTCCTCGAAGTCGGGCGCGCTCATCAGCCTCAGGTGGCGGCCGTTGATGACCTTCAGCTTGGTCATGTCGAAGATCGCCGGGCTCTTCGACACCCGGGTGATCGAGAAGCCCTTCACGAGCTCGTCGAACCGTGAACATCGTCGTCTTGTCGTCGAAGCTCCACCCGAGCAGCGCGAGGGCGTTGACGGCCGCGCGCGGCAGGAAGCCGGCGGCCTCGAGGTCCTCCACCGATGCCGCGCCGTGGCGCTTGCTCAGCCGCTTGCGGTCCTCGCCCAGGATCAGGGGGATGTGGGCGTACGCGGGGGCGTCGCCCCCGAGCGCCCGGATCACCATCATCTGCTTGGGGGTGTTGGAGATGTGGTCCTCGCCCCGCACGACGTGCGTGATGCCCATGTCGAGGTCGTCGACCGCCGCCGCCAGGTTGTAGGTCGGCGAGCCGTCGGAGCGCACGACGATGAAGTCCTCGATCGCCCCGTGGGCGAACGTGACCGGGCCGCGCACGTAGTCCTCGATGGTCGTCTCCCCGTCCACGTCAACGGCGAACCGCCACGCCGGACGGCGGCCCTCGGCGGCGAGCGCGGCGATCTCGTCGGCGCCGCGGTCGCGCCGGCCCCGCACCACGGGCGCCCGCTTGTCGGCGCGGGCGGCGGCGCGCTGGGCCTCGAGCTCGTCGTCGGTCTCGTACGCCGGGTAGATGGCACCGGACGCCCGCAGCCGCTCGATGGCCGACGCGTAGACGTCGCCCCGCTCGCTCTGGCGCAGCGGGCCCTCGTCCCAGTCGAGGCCGAGCCAGGTCAGGCAGCGCAGGATCTCGGCCTCGCTCGCCGCCGTCGAGCGCTCCGCATCCGTGTCCTCGAGCCGCAGCACGAAGGTGCCGCCGGTGTTGCGCGCGATCAGCCAGTTGAACAGCGCCGTGCGGGCGCCTCCCACGTGGAGGCTGCCCGTCGGGCTCGGCGCGAAGCGCACCCGGGCGGGTCCGACGATGTCAGGGCGAGGGGTTCGGGCCACGCCCGTAGGATAGCGGCGTGAGATTCGGCGCCCACGTCTCGTCATCCGGCGGCATCAGCTCGGCCATCGGCCGCGGGGCCGCGCTCGGCTGCGAGAGCCTGCAGGTCTTCACGCACAACCCGCGCACCTGGCGGCCGATCAACCACTCCGACGAGGAGATCGCCGCCTTCCGCGCCGGCGCCGCCGCCGAGGGCATGCAGCCCCTCGTGAGCCACGGCCTCTATCTGATGAACCTCGGCGCGCCCGACCGCGAGGTGCCCACCGGGCCGCCCGGCAAGCCCGCCACGACGACGCGCAACATCCACCGCGCGTCGGTCGAGAGCCTCATCCAGCACCTGACCGTCGGCGAGCGCCTCGGCCTCGAGGGGGTCGTGCTGCACGTCGGCTCGTCCAAGGGATCGAGCGAGGACGAGGCGATCGCGCGCATCGGGGCCGGCATCGCCGAGGCGCTCGCGGCATCGCCCGGCGACTGCGCCGTGCTGCTCGAGAACACGGCGGGCGCCGGCGACACCATCGGGCGCGACTTCGGCCAGCTGCGCGCCGTCGCCGACGCGGTGGGCGCGACGGAGCGGCTCGGCGTGTGCCTCGACTCGCAGCACCTGTTCGCCTCGGGCTACCCGGTGCACGAGCCGGGGGGCATCGACGCCGTGCTCGACGACTTCGACGCCACGATCGGGATCGACCGCCTGCGCTGCCTGCACCTGAACGACTCGCTGACGGCCTTCGGGTCGAACCGCGACCGGCACGCCAACATCGGCGACGGCGAGATCGGCGAGGAGGGGATGCGCCGCATCCTCGGATGCCCGCGCCTGCAGCACCTGCCCGTGATCCTCGAGGTGCCGGGTATCGACGGCACGGGGCCGGACACCGAGAACATGGCGCGCGTGCGGCGGCTGCACCAGGAGGGTGTCGCCGCCAACTGAGGGCGTACGGTCCGTTGCGCTCACGAGCGGCGTGCAGGTGCCGATGCCACCGGCATGACCGCATGGCGCTCCACCCTGGTCGCGGGCATCGTGTCGATCGCCGCGACGCTGCTCGTGGGGGTGGCGGCGCCCGGGTTCTCGGCCGCGGTGGCCGTGCCCGAATGGAGCCAGGTGCTGGCCGGTCTCGCGGCCGCGGGCGCCTGCGCGGCGGCCGCCGCGCACACCCGCGGCCGCGCCCGCGTCGTCTGGGCGCTCTTCGCGGCCGGACAGGTCCTCTGGGCGGCGACCGACGCGGCCTCGGGGATCTGGATGGCCACGGGCGCCACGGTCCCCACGGTCAGCCCCCTCACCATCGGGTGGCTCGGCGTCTACGTCCCGATGCTCGGCGCGACGGTCATCCTCTACCGTCGCCTGCGGCCCGAGCGCGGCTGGCAGGGGGTGCTCGACGGCCTGATCGTCACCGTCGCGATCGTGGCGATCGCGTGGACGACGATCCTCGCGCCCGTCTCGTCCTCGGGGCCCGGGGGCCTCGCGGGCACCCTCATCGTCCTGCTGTATCCGGTGCTCGATCTCACCTGCTTCGCCGCGCTGGGGTGGGTGCTGCTGCGCAGCCGCTCCGGCGCCCCGACCTGGCTGCGCTGCGTGGTCGCGGCCTTCGGGCTGCAGGGCGCCGCGGGCCTCGCCCACGTCATCCCGATGCTCTACGACCACGACGCCACCCTGCTCGCCGCCTCGGTCTCGATCGGGGCGAGCACCTGCTGGGCGCTCGCCGGCGTGTCGCGGCGCGGGGCGGCCCAGCGTGCGTGGACGGCGGGGCGCCACGACGCGCCCCCGGTCTGGAGCCAGATCGCTCCGTTCGTGCTCGGCGGCGGCATCGTCCTGCTCGGCGCCGCGCGTCCCGAACCCGAGATGCGGATCGCCGCCGCCCTCGCCGCGGTGCTGGTGAGCGTGAGGGCGATGGAGGCGATGCGGGTCGCACGCGGCCTGCTGTCCGAACGCGACCGCCTGCTCGTCATCGACCCCCTGACCGGCGCCTTCAACCGGCGGTTCCTGACCCACGAGAGCGAGCGGGCCTTCAACCTCGCCCGGCGCAGCGGCGACCGCCTCGCGGCGATCGCGCTCGACCTCGACCACTTCAAGTCGGTCAACGACCGTCTGGGGCACGGGGTCGGCGACCGGCTGCTGGCGGCCGTCGCGTCAACGATCCGCCAGCAGCTGCGCTCGAGCGACCTGCTCTGCCGCCTGGGCGGAGACGAGTTCATCGTGCTGTGCCCCGGCACCGATGCCGACGGCGCGATGGTCGTCGCCGAGCGCATCCGCGTGCGCGTGCGCGAGCGCGCGGCGCGGGAGGTCCCCGAGATGTCCGTCACGACCTCGCTCGGGGTCGCCGCGTTCCCCGCGGACGGGGCCGACCCGGCCGCGCTGTTCCGCGCCGCCGACGAGGCCCTCTACACGGCCAAGCAGCGCGGACGCGACCTCACCGCCCGTTACGAGGCGCCGGAGCTCGTCGCCGGCTGAGGCGGCGGCCCCGGGGCGGGGCGTTGGTACAGTCGTGGTGCGCCGGTCGCACCGCCGCGCGGGTGTAGCTCAACGGTAGAGCACTGGCCTTCCAAGCCATCGACGGGGGTTCGACTCCCCTCACCCGCTTTCCACGGCTCCCGGTCAGCCGCCCTTCACCAGCACGGCCGACAGGATGCCCCCGCCGCCGTCGCTGACGCTCACGACCTTCCACCCCGCCTCGGCACGGGCGGTCAGCGCGGTGGCCAGGGCGTCGGGCGACCCGGACTCGACCGCGTACTCGGGCGACGGCACGTCCGGGTCGCCCTCCTTCTCGAATCGGCCCTTGACCGCGCGATAGGGGCGGACCACGAGGAAGAACACGATCGCCGCGATCATCAGGAAGGTGATCAGCGCGTTGACGACGAGGCCGTACTGGAAGCGGCTGCCGTTGATCGTGACGTCGAGCTCGGCGAAGTCGGGTTGCCCGCCGATCGCGGCGATCAGCGGGGTGATCACGTTGGCCACGAAGGCGCTGATCACCGCGCCGAAGGCGGTGGCGATGACGACCGCGACGGCCAGGGACACGACGTCGCCCTTGAGCACGAACTCCTTGAAGTCCTTCAGGGCCGAGCTCACGGACGGGTCTCCTCGGTCGCGGGCGCGCGGCGGCGGCACGGCGCGCGTGGTCGCCCGAACCCTAGCCACGCCGGTCCTACGGGCGGCGGCGGGATCAGTCGGTCGCGCCCACGATCACGGCGACCACGATCGTGATGGCGATGATCGCCAGCTCGATCCATCCCAGCGCCCGCCCCACGCGCGCCCGCTGCTCGCCCGCGAGGCCCGGGTCGGCCGCGATCTCGCGAAGGGCCTGGTTCGCGACGACGATCGCCGCGGTCGAGACGAGGATCGGGATGGTCACGAAGCCGGCGGCGCCGAGGATCAGCGCCACCGTCGCCCGCCGCGACTCGACGGGGGCAGCGCTCGCGGGGCGCGAAACCGGGGCCGGCGCTCCGGTCCCGGGGGGGTCCGGCCCTGGATCCCAGGCCGCGGGGTCCTGCCCGCCGTGGTCGCCGTCGGCGTCCGCGCCGTCATCGGCCATCCCCCGGGCGTCGACCGCGTCGCGTACGACCCGGGGCGACGGCGCCGCGTTGCGGTGCGCGATCAGCAGGTCGTCGAGGGCCGCGTCGACCGCGTCGGGGTCGAGGTCGCCGAGCTCGCGCCGGTAGCGGTCGCCGGCGCCGGGCTCACCCGGCCAGGTCGAACTCGATGCGGTCGCTGATCCGGCTCCACGGGTCGTCGCGCATCCGGCCAGGCTACTCCGCCGCCACGGCCGGGCGGGGCGGCCCGTGGGTCACGGGCCGCCCCGGGGACGTGCTCAGCCGGGTGAGCCCTTGCGGGCGGGGGGCGTGCGGTCGGCACGCGCCCGGCCCGAGCCCACGGCGGCCTTCGCGCGCGCGAGGTACGAGCGGCCCGCGGTGACCAGCACGCCGCGCCCGGTGCGCAGGTCGCGCACCAGCACCGCCCCCTCGCGGACGCGGGTGAGGGTGCCGTCGCATCGGTTGACCGTCAGCCACTCGGTGCCCCGCACCGTCGCCACGCTGTTCGCGCCCTCGGTGCGGTAGCGCCCGTTGCGGTCCTTGCCCCAGAGGGCCGGCCGGCGTGAGGCGGCGCGGCCGTTCCGGCGGGCGTCCTCGGAGTGCCCGCGCGCCGCGCCGGCGGGTCGGGAGCATCCGGTCGCGGCCTGCAGACGCAGCCGCACGATGCCCGAACCGGTGCGCGCCTGGCGCACGGTGAACGTGCCACCCCAGAACGAGGCGGTCTGGACGGCGCCATCCGGAAGGGCCGTGGTCATGGTGATCCGCCCGCGGCGGGTGTCGATGACCGACCCGATCGGGATGGCCGCACCCGACGAGAGGGGCGCGAAACGCTCCGAGCCGGGCAGGCGCACCAGCACCGTGCCCGCGGCGGGAGCCACGGCCATCCGCTCGCCGATGACCGGCGACGCCGCGAGGACGGGGGCGAGGGGGTCGGCGTCCGGCTGGTCGTCCGGGGGAGTCGGGCGACCCCCGCCTCCGCCGCCGCCGCCGAGGGGCGAGGTGGCGCCCGGCAGGCCCGGGAGCGCCGGCAACGACGGCACGGCCGTGCCGTCCGCGACCCCCGACGCCAGCGTCGTGACGGTCGCGTCGGGCCCGGCGACCGTCGCGAAGGCGTTCGACGCGACCACCCGGAAGTGGTGCACCGTGCCCGGCGCGAGGCCGTCGAGCGTCAGCACGCGGGTCCGCGGCAGCAGCGATCCGGGGATGGTCTGCGCGGCCGTCTGCGCGCCGTACGCCGGCGTGGGCCCGTACTCGACCCGGACGGTGGTGGCGACGAGGTTGGTGATCACCACCGCGCTGACCGTCGCCTGGGTCTCGCTCGCGCCGGTGACGGCGACCGAGCCGAGCACAGGGAGGGCGGTGGCCTGGATCTCGGGCGCCGCGGCGCCCGTGGGCACCACGTCGAGCGGGGTCGCGAGGGTCGCGGGCACGGCGAGGGCGGCGAGCAGCGCGACGGTGAGGTACGGGTGAGGACTCATGCTCATCTCATCGGCCGGTGGCCGCCGAACCGTTACCGGGGCGAGGAGATGCCCATGTCGCCGGCCCGCGAGAGCCCGATGGCGCTCAGCGCGGGGCGCGGGCGAGGTAGGAGCGACCCGCCGTCACCCGCACCGTGCGCCCGCGCCGCAGGTCGCGCACGAGCACGACCCCCTCGCGCACCCGCGTGTAGGTGCCGTCGCAGCGCTCGACGGTCTGCCAGATCGTGCCGCGCACGGTCGCGACGCTGTTCGCGCCGTCCGTGCGGTAGCGGCCGTTCTTGTCGGAGCCCCAGAGCGTGGGCCGGCGCGATGGACGGCGGCGCGCACGGCGCGCGTCCTCGGAGTGGCCGGCGCGGGCCGGGGTCGTGCGCGGGCATCCGGTCGCCGCCGGCATCCTGAGGCGGACCTGGCCCGAGGTGCGCTGCTGGCGCACCGAGAAGAGCCCGCCCCAGAAGGTGGCGGTCTGCGCGCGCCCGCCGGGCAGGGCCGTGGTCAGGCCGACGTGCCCTCGGCGGGTGTCGAAGACGGTGCCGACCGGCAGCGCACCGGCGTCCTCCAGCGGGACGAACCCCGGGGAGCCCGGCACCCGCACGCGCACGACGCCCACCGTGGGGGTGGCGGCGACCCGCCGCCCGATCACCGGCGCCGGGACGGGCGCCGCATCGGCGTCGGGCGTGGCGGGCTCGACGGGTGTGAAGGGATCGGTGGGCACGAGGGGGTCGATGATGGTCGGTGGCGGCGGCGGGCGGCGGGGCGGCGTTGGGACGGCGGGGGCGGGGGCGGTCGCGGCGGTCGTGAAGGTCCGGTCGGGACCCGCCGCCGTGGCCGTGGGGTTCGAGGCGACGACACGGTAGTGGTAGGTCGTCTCCGGGCTGAGCCCGGTCAGGTCCACGCTGCGCACCTGCGACCCGCCCGCCGCCGGGGCGACCGCGGCGGCCGTCTGCTGGCCGTACGCCGTGGTCGGTCCCCACTCGACGGAGTAGGTGGTGCTCTCGGCGTTGGGCGCGACGGTCGCCTCGACCCTCGCCGAGTCGTGCGCGACGCCCGAGGTCGTCGTGCCGCGGACGGCAGGGCCGACGGTGATGCGGCCGACGCCGCCGGGGTTGGCGAGCTCGGTGAACCAGATCGCCCCGTCGGCACCGGAGGTGATGCCGGTCGGCTCGGCGTTCGACGTCAGGCCGGTCTGGAACGTGGTGACGACCCCGGACGGCGTGATGCGGGCGATCCAGCCGGGGTCCCTCTGGAAGGTGAACCAGAGGTTGCCGTCGGCGCCCGCGGTGATGCCGTCGGGGGTCCTTGTCGGTGAGACCGGCCGGGAACTCCGTGATGACGCCGGCGGGCGTGATGCGGCCGATGCGGCCGGGGTTCGCCTTCTCGGTGAACCAGAGGTTGCCGTCGGGGCCCGCGGTGATGTCGGTCGGATGGGAGTTGCTCGTCAGCCCCGCCGCCGCTCCGAAGACGGTGGCCACGCCCGCCGGGGTGATGCGCCCGATCCCGCCGGGGTCCTTGTCGAGCGTGTACCAGAGGTTGCCGTCGGGGCCGGCCGCGATGCTCGTCGGATCCTTGTCGGTGACGCCCGTCGGGAACTCGGTGATGACGCCGGCGGGTGTGATGCGCCCGATGCGGCCGGGGTTCGACTTCTCGGTGAACCAGAGGGCGCCGTCGGGCCCCGCCGTGATGTCGGTCGGCAGCGAGTTCGTCGTCAGCCCGGTCGTGAAGGTCGTCACGGTCCCCGACGCGGGGGACACGCGCGCGATGTACCCCGGGTCCTTCTGGAGCGTGAACCAGAGGTTGCCGTCGGGCCCGGCGGTGATGCCGGTCGGCTCCGATCCGCTCGGGATGCCGGCGGTGAACTCGTTCACCGACCCGGCCGGGGTCAGCCGGGCGATGCCGCTGCCGCTGCCGAACTGGGTCAGCCAGACGTTTCCGTCGGGCCCGGCGGTGATGCCGGTCGGCTCGCGGTTGGCGGTGAAGCCGCCGAACTCGGTGATGGTCGGGGCGGCGGAGGCCGCGGCGGGGGCCATGAGGGCGCCGACCACGGCGAGCACGATCGGGAGTCTGCGCACGGACATGGCATCGGCGCGCGCGGGCCGGGTCTTGACCACCCGGCGACCTCAGTTGATGCGGCGCTCCCGCCCGGCCCACTCGCGCTCGCGGAGCTCGAACTTGCGCACCTTCCCGGTGGAGGTGCGCGGCAGCTCGTCGATCAGCTCGACGGCGTCGGGGCACTTGTAGCCGGCGAGCCGGCCGCGCACGTGGGCGCGCAGCGCCTCGGGGTCGGCGACGGCTCCGGGACGCAGCACCACGAACGCCTTCGGTCGCTCGCCCCAGCGCTCGTCGGGCACGCCCACGACGGCGGCCTCGCGCACGTCCGGGTGGCTCGTCGAGGGCCTGCTCGACCTCGATGGTCGAGATGTTCTCGCCCCCGGAGATGACGACGTCCTTGGCCCGGTCGCGCAGCTCGATGTAGCCGTCGGGGTGGTGCACGCCGAGGTCGCCCGAGTGGAAGACGCCGCCGCGGAACGCCGCCGCGGTGGCCTCGGGGTCGTCGAAGTAGCCCTTCATGACGTTGTTGCCGCTCATGACGACCTCCCCGACCGAGACCCCGTCGCGCGGCACGTCGGCGCCGTCCGGTCCCACGACGCGGATCGGGTCGGCCATCACCATCGCCACCCCCTGGCGCGAGAGCAGTCGCGCGCGCTCGCCGGGCTCCTCCCCCTCCCATCCGGTCTGCCACTGGCACACGGTGTGCGGCCCGTAGGTCTCGGTGAGCCCGTAGACGTGGACCACGCGGGCGCCGAGGGCCTCGGTGCGCGCGAGCACGGTCGGGTTGGGCGGGGCGGCGGCGGTCATGACGCAGAGCGGGCGCTCGAGGGGGTGGGCCGCGGGGTCGTTGACCAGCATCGCGAGCACGGCGGGCGCGCCGTTGAGGTGCGTCACACCCTGCTCGTCGATCAGGCGCCAGATGTCGTCGCCGCGCACCTGGCGCATGCACACCTGGGTGCCGCCCGCGGCGACGATCGCCCACGGGTGGCACCAGCCGTTGCAGTGGAACATCGGCAGGGTCCACAGGTAGACGGTCGCGGGCCCGTGGGCGGCGGTGAGGTTCTCGCCGAGCGCGTTGAGGTACGCGCCGCGGTGGGTGTACATGACGCCCTTCGGCGCCCCGGTGGTGCCCGAGGTGTAGTTGATCGCGATCGTCGCGTCCTCGTCGTCGACCGCCCACGGCAGCGCGGCGGCATCGGCGCCGCGCGCCCGCAGCTCCCGCGTAAGGGGTGCCCGGGAGGCCCGGCGCGAGGCCGGCGTCGTCGTCCCAGACGACCTCCTCCACACCGAGGGCGCCGATCACCGGACCGATCGTCTCGGCCAGCCCGGTGTCGGCCACGAGGACGCGCGCGCCCGAGTGGAGGCAGATCGAGCGCACCTCCTCGGGGTGCAACCGCGTGTTGACGGCCACGAGCACGGCGCCGGCCAGCGGCACGGCGAAGTGGGCGACGACCAGCGCCGGCGTGTTGGGGCACAGGTACGCCACCCGGTCGCCGGGCCCGACCCCCGACGCCCGCAGTCCGGCCGCGACGCGCTGCACCTCGCCGGCGAGCTCGCGGTAGGTGATGCGGCGGTCGCCGTGCACCACCGCGGTCACCCCGGCGAAGACGTCGGCCGAGCGCTCGAGGAAGGCGAGCGGGGTCAGGGGGGTGATGTGCACCGGGCGAGTGGTCATCGCGCGTTCCTACGGGGCCGGGCGGCGGCGGTCAACCCCCGTCATGATGCCGCGTCGTGGAGCCCGCCCTCCTCGCCCTCGCGCTCGTCGTCACCGTCGGCGTGGTCGCCGGGGCCTGCCGGCGCTTCGGCTGGTCGCCGCCCCCCGTCCTGGTGGTGGTCGGCATCGCCGCGTCCTACCTGCCGTTCGTGCCCGAGTTCGAGCTCGACCCCGAGCTGGTGCTGCTCGGCCTGCTGCCGCCGCTGCTCTACGCCGCGGCGATCCGCACCTCGCTGATCGACTTCCGGGCCAACACCTACGCCATCCTGCTGCTGTCGGTCGGCGCCATCGTCGTGAGCACGCTGGCCGTCGGGCTGGTCGCGTGGTGGATCATCCCGGGCGTCTCGCTGGCGGCCGCGATCGCGCTCGGCGCGGTCGTCGCGCCGCCCGACGCCGTCGCCGCGACCGCCATCGCCCGCAAGGTCGGCATGCCGCGGAGGATCGTGACCATCCTCGAGGGCGAGAGCCTGGTCAACGACGCGACCGCACTGGTCGCCCTGAGCGTCTCGATCACGGCCATCACCGGCAGCGTGGGCGCCCTCGACATCGGGTGGGAGGCCCTGCGCGCGGCCGGCGGCGGGCTGGTGATCGGCGTCGTCGTGGCGCAGGCGCTGTCGTTCGTGCGCGCGCGCATCGACGACCCCGTGCTCGACACCCTGCTCTCGTTCACCGCGCCGTTCGTGGCCTTCCTGCCGGCCGAGGCGATCCACTCGTCCGGCGTCCTGGCCGTCGTCGTCACCGGCCTGCTGCTCGGGCACCGCGCCCCGGTGCTGCAGTCGGCGACCTCGCGGATCAACGAGACCGTCAACTGGCGCACCGTCCAGTTCATGCTCGAGAACGCCGTCTTCCTGCTGATCGGCCTGCAGCTGCGGACGATCGTGCGAGGACGTCGATCGCAGCGACATCGGCGTGCTGCGGCTGGCGCTGATCTGCGTGACGGTGCTGCTGGCGGTCGTGCTGGTGCGCTTCGCCTACGTGTTCGGCTCGCAGGCGGTCCATCGCTTCGGCGGCCGCGCGGATGCGCCGGCGCAGCTGGCCCACCAGCTCGTCGACCGTCGTCTCGTGGGCGGGCATGCGGGGCGTGGTCACCCTGGCCGCGGCGTTCCTGCTGCCCGGCCGAGACGCCCCGGCGGGAGGTGCTGCTGCTCGCCGCCTTCACGGTCGTGGCCGGGACCCTGCTGGTGCTCAGCCCGACCCTGCCGTGGCTCGTGCGCCGGCTCGGCCTGGCGGGGCCCGACGCCGCCGAGGACGCCCTGCAGGCGGCGGCGCTGGCCGACGAGGCGTCGCGGGCCGGGCTCGCACGCCTCGACGAGATCGTCGCCGACGACGACCCGCCCGAGATCGTCGACGACCTGCGCCGGCGCGCCGCGCGGCGCCCGAACGCGCTCTGGGAGCGCCTCGGGCGCGCGAACGACGAGCTCGAGCCGCCGTCCGCCGCCTATGCCCGCCTGCGCCTGCAGATGCTCCGGGCCGAGCGGGGAGCGATCGTCGAGCGCCGCGACAGCGGCAGCATCGACGACGAGGTGCTCCGTGAGGCCCTGGCGATGGTCGACCGCGAGGAGTCGCTGCTCGATCGCCTCGACGGCGCGCAGGCGGTCCGCGCCACGGAGCTGGTGGCCCCGGCCCGCACCTCCGGCGACTGCGCCCACCTGCGCACGACGCGCCGGCCTCGGCCACGCCGGCGACGCCCGGCGCCTGCGAGGAGTGCCTGCGCGACGGCACCCGGTGGGTGCACCTGCGCATGTGCCTGGACTGCGGCCACGTCGGTTGCTGCGACAGCTCGGTGGGGCGCCATGCCGACCGCGCACTTCCACGAGACGTCCCACCCGGTCATGCGCAGCGTCGAGCCGGGCGAGGCCTGGCGGTGGTGCTACGTGGACGAGCACCTCGGCTGAGGAGCGGTGCGCACCCTCGGCATCGACCTCGCGGCCCAGGACGCGGACACCGCGATCTGCGAGATCGAGTGGCGGGCCGGTCGCGCCTGTGTGCGCGAGCTCGCGGCGGGGGCGTCGGACGCCGCGATCCTGGCGGCGATGCGCCGCGCCGACTGGATCGCGATCGACGCCCCGTTCGGCTGGCCGAACGCGATGGTCGCGGCGGTGGCGGAGTTCGCCGACCTGGGTCGCTGGCCGGCCGAGGCGACGTCGTCGGCCCTGCGTCACCGCGTGACCGACCGCGTCGTGCACGACCACGTGCTCGACGCGCAGGGCGTCTCGATCTGGCCGCTGTCGGTGTCGTCGGATCGCATCGCCGTCTGCGCCTGGCGCTGCGCCCGGCTGCTCGGCGACCACGCCGGCGCCACCGGGTGGCGCCTCGACCGCCTGGGCCCACCCGGGCCGTCGGGGATCGCGGAGGTCTACCCCGCCGGCGCGCTCGCGATGTGGGGCCTCCCCCACCGCGGCTACAAGGGCGGCACCGCCGCGACCGCCGTGGCGGCCCGCGAGCGCCGGGGCGCGATCCTCGCGACGATCGAGCAGGTCACCGCCCCGTGGCTGGCCCTGCCCGAGGACGCGCGCGAGGCCTGCCGCGACGACGACGACGCGTTCGACGCGCTCGTGGCCGCCCTCGTCGGGCGCGCGGCGGCGACCGGTCGCACCCTCGCGCCGCACGACGACCAGCGCGTGGCGGCGCGGCGGGAGGGGTGGATCCACCTGCCCGATCCCGGGTCGCTGGCGCACCTGGGGTGAGTCCGCGCGCCGACCGGGATCAGGCCGGGATGCTCCCCGGCAGCTCGTGGATCGTGGCGAGCACGGTGTCGGCCAGCGCGAGGGCCTCGGGGGCCGGCGGGTAGTGCGGGTTGGGGATGGCGATGACGCGCATCCCGGCGGCCGCGGCCGCGCGGATGCCGCCGCCCGTGTCCTCGACCGCGACGGCGTCGGCCGGGTCGACGCCCAGCCGTGCGAGCGCCTCGAGGTAGACGTCCGGCGACGGCTTGCCGCGATCGACCTCCTCGCTCGACACCGTGACCCGGAAGCACCCACCGAGCCCCGACTGGTCGAGCACCGCGTCGATGAGCGACCGCGACGACGAGCTGGCGAGCCCGAGCGGGTATCGCGCCGCCAGGGCGCGCACGGCCTCGGCCGCCCCGGGGATGAAGGGCGCGGTCTGCCGGTAGCGCGCGATCAGCCGCTCGACCACCTCGGCGGCGATGGCCCCGGGCGCCAGGGGCACGCCGAGCGCGTCGTGCATGTAGCCGCTCCACTCCGGCGTGCTCATGCCCATCATGTCGCGGTGGGCGGAGGGGCTCCACGACCCGCCCAGCTCGGCGCTGAGCCCCTCGCGCACCTCGTCCCAGATCTCCTCCGACGAGATCAGCACGCCGTCCATGTCGAACACGACCGCGCGCATCACCCGGTCGCCGCCCCGCGCCGGGCATGTCGGCGGTCGACGCCGTCGAGCGCGCGCACGTCGCCGGAGGTCTCCGTGAGACCGCGCACCTCGACGGCGGACGACGGATCCGCTCCGGTCATGACCGCCCTCCTCGGTGTTCCCCTCCGGCCGAGGAACGACAGTAGTCGGGCGACTCCGGCCTCGCCCGCATACGGGGCGCCGCGCCGTCGGCCGCCGGCCCTCCCCGGGACGCCACGGTAGGCTGACGCACGCGACCGCCGGTCGTGCACGGCCCGGAAACCGCCATGCGGAGGCCCGAGTGGAAGCACGCCTGCTGGAGTCGGTCTTCCCCACCGACACCAACCCCCGCGGCAACCTCTTCGGCGGCACCCTCGTGTCGTGGATGGACAAGGCCGCCGGCATCGCCGCCATGCGGCGCGCGCGTCAGGTGGTCGTGACGGCCAAGATCGAGGACATCGAGTTCCGCGTGCCGATCATCGTCGGCGAGCTCGTCGAGGTGAACGCCCGGGTCGAGAGCGTCGGACGCACGAGCATGCGCGTGCGGGTCGACGTCTCGAAGGAGGACCCCCTCACCGGGACCTCGCAGCTCTGCACGACGGGCCGGTTCACGCTCGTCGCGATCGACGCCGATCGCAAGCCGACCCCGGTGGACCCGCCCGGCGAGGCGCCCGCGGGCTGAACGGCGTGACGCCGCCGACCCGGCGGGCGGGGGTCCTCAGGTCAGGGTGCCCGGCGGCAGCACGAACCGCACCGGCGTGCCCCCGCCGCCGGTCTCGGTGCGGTAGCCGACCCGCGAGCCGTGCAGGCCGCCCTTCGGCGCCGACGGCGCGAGGACCTCGCCCACACCGTCGTGGTCGAGGATCCAGTCCATGATCGCGCGGTAGTCGCCACCGGCGGCGAGGATGGCCGCGCGCTCGATGACGACGCCCCCGGACGGGTGCGGCCGCGACAGCCGGGTCACCACCGAGCGGATCTGATCGTCCTCCATGGGAGCGAACCTACTCCCTCCTGCCCGTAACGCGAGCCCGGGGGACGCGCCCGTCCCGCGACGCCTCAGCGAGCCCGGGTCTCCCCGTCCTCCAGCGAGGCGTAGACGTGGGCGTGGTCCTCACCCTCGGCGCCCGGGTCCTGGAGCCAGACCACGACCCGGCATTCCGGGTCGCCGACGGCGATCCGCTCCTCCAGCACGACGGACGACCCGCTCGCGTTGCGGGCGGCGATGCCGCCGAAGACGCTCGAGGTCATGCGGCAGAGCCCCGGCGCGCGCATCACGACGTCGCCGAAGGGGCACGCCCGGTTGCCCAGCACGATGCGCCGCTCGTCGGCCTCGACGATGTAGAAGTCGCCGTCGATGGCCGACTTCAGGCGGACGTAGAGGTCGGCCATCTGCGTGTGGTCCATCCGGCCGACGATGCCGCGGGCCCGCCGGTACTCCTCCTCCATGCGCCCGCCGATGTTGGCGCCCACCTGGGCGACGACGGCCTCCGCCGCGTCCGGTCCCGCGCCCGCCTCGACCGCGCGCGCCATCTCCACGACGAGGGCCCGCAGGAACGGCTCCTTGCCGAACGTGCCGTCGGCACCGGCCTCCTCGGGGCCGGGGAGCGAGGGCAGCGGCGACGGGGACGGGTCATGGCTCTGCTCGACCGCACGCTCGACCGCGAGCGCGCTCGTCACCCGCGACCCCCCGGCGCCCTTGGCCGCCACGCGCAGGTCGTCGGTCAGGTGGCCGACCATGAACAGCCCGCGTCCACCTCCCGCCGCGGAGCGCGCGCCCGGCAGATCGCCGGTCAGCTCGAATCCGGGCCCGAGGTCGTGGACCTCGACCACCGGGCGCCGCGCCGACCAGTCGAGGTGCACCCAGGCCGGCCCCGGGGCGTGCAGCACGGCGTTGCTGACCAACTCGCTGAACGCGAGCTCCGCGCCCGCGACGTCGGACCCCTCCTCGGCGTGGCGCCGCAGGTACGACCCGAACTCCAGCCGCAGCGCCGGCAGGGTCGCGGGATCGCGCGCGTCGAAGAACCAGTCCACCTCGCGCCTCCTTCAGGGTCTCCAGCATCTCATCATGGACTACTGCGGTCGGGTCGCCCGAGGTCCCACGACGATACCGGGGCGCCCGAGGCGCACCGCGCGATGTAGGCCTCGGTCATCGCGGCGAGCGCGTCGCGACGCGACATGGCCGTCTCGAGGCGCGCCAGGGTGCGGCGCTGCCACAGGGCCCCCGTCATGCCGGTCTCGACCCGCTCGGCGATGACGGCGAGGTGCGCGTCGGCGTCGTCGGGCGCGACGCCCATGCCGGTCAGCCCCGCCCGCGCCACCGGCAGGAGGTGCCGCAGCAGCTCCGGGGCCCGCCAGGGGCGCGGGCTGGGCGCCTCGGACGAGGGCCACAGCAATGTCGCGTCCATGCCGTGCCGCGCCGCCGCGTAGAAGTTGCGGCGCGCGAGGTCGAAGGGCAGCGAGCGGCACATCCAGCTCGTCTGGGGGGCGAGCGCCATGGTCAGGCCCACCAGGAGGGCCGCGTTGGCGGTCATGTCGGCCACCGTCGGGCCGGCGGGGAGGGCGCGCATCTCGATGCGCAGGTGGGGATCGTCGCCGAGGGCGGCGACCGCCCGGTTCCACCGCCAGACGGTGCCGTGGTGCAGGCGCAGCTCGTCGAGCCCGGGCGTGCCGCCGGCCGCCTCGACGGCGAGCGGGTCCTGGTCGCCCACCACCGGGAGGATGGGCACGTGCAGCGCGACGCTCTCGGCGAAGGGCTCGATCGGCCCGCCGATCCACCCGTGGCCGAAGCTCGCGCGGCTCGGCAGCCACGCCGCGCCGATCGGCGCCCGGTCGTCGACCGCCTGGCCGAAGAGGGCGACCCGGGTCTCGGCCCAGAGCAGCCGCTCGAGCAGCAGCGGGGAGTTGCCCCCGATCGCGAGGGCCGGCGCGATCGCGATCTGGGCGGCGTTGAACACCGCCGCGTAGGCGCCGGGCGGCACCCGCAGGTGGACGTGCAGGCCGGTTGCCGCCCCCTCGAGGGTGATGTCGTCCCAATCGAGCAGCAACGGCTCGTCGCCGTCGATGCCGATCTCGAACGGCCCCCCGCGCAGGCCGCGCAGGCCGGCCTGCAGCGCGCGGAACCGGGGCGAGTCGGTCATCGCGGCGGCGCCGAGGTCGTCGCGGCGCAGGGTCGGGAGGATGCCGACCGTGATCGGCCGGGCGCCGATGGGCGCCGCGGCCGCGGCCACGCGGCCGAGCCCCTCCACCAGGCCGTCGTGGATCGCGCCGAGCGGCCGGCCGGCGAGGGCGACGGGTGGCGTGTTGAGCTCCAGGTTGAAGCGATCGAGCTCGACGTCGAGGTCGGGATCGCCGGCGGCCGCGATGACCTCGCGGTTGACCGGCGCCGGGCGCGCGTGGGCGTCGACCAGACCGATCTCGACCTCGACGCCCATCGACGGGGGGCCGTCCCCGAAGCCGGGGCGCTCGACCAGCCGCCCGAGGGCGCCGACCCCCTCGCGGCAGCGCGCGGCGAACCGCGCGTGGTCGTCGTCCGAGAACGACTCGGTGCCGATCTCCTCGCCCATCCACCCCTCCTGACGACGCCGGGCCCACCCGGGGCATGCCCGGCCCCCGGGAGAGTAGAACCACGAGGTGCCCGGTCCCGTCCCGCCCGACCCCACCGACGGCCCGGCGGCCGACGGCATCCGCTTCGCGTCGGCGCGCGGCCGCCTCATCCTGCTGGCGACGGTCCTCGGCTCGGGCATGGCGTTCCTCGACGTCACGGTCGTGAACGTCGCCCTGCCCAGCATCGGCCGCGACCTCGGCAGCGGCCTGGCCGGACTGCAATGGACGGTCAACGCCTACGCGCTCACGCTGGCGGGCCTGCTGCTGATCGGGGGCTCGCTGGGCGACCGCCTCGGCCGGCGGCGCATCTTCGTGACGGGCATCGTGTGGTTCGCGCTCGCCTCGCTGCTCTGCGCGATCGCCCCCTCGACCGAGACGCTGATCGCGGCACGCGCGGTGCAGGGGATCGGCGCGGCGCTGCTCACGCCGGGCAGCCTCGCCATCCTCGAGGCGACCTTCCACCCCGACGACCGCGGGGCGGCCATCGGCGCCTGGTCGGGCCTCGCGGGGGTCTCGACGGCGTTCGGGCCGTTCCTCGGGGGCTGGCTCGTCGAGGCGGTGTCGTGGCGCCTGATCTTCCTGATCAACCTGCCCCTGGCCGCCGGGGTCGTGTGGGCGAGCAGGGCGATCCCGGAATCGCGCGACCCCGATTCGGAGGGCGCCCGGCTCGACTGGGCCGGCGCGGCGCTCGCGGCCACCGGGCTCGGCGGCCTCACCTACGGTCTCACCGCCGGGTACGACGACGGGTTCACCGACCCGCTCACCGCCGGGGCCGGCGCGGCGGGCGTCGCGTGCCTCGCCGGCTTCCTCGTCGTGGAGGCGCGCGGCCGGCACCCGATGGTGCCGCTCGGCATCTTCCGCTCGCGCACCTTCTCGACCGCCAACGCGATGACGTTCGTGGTCTGGGGGGCGCTCGGGGCCGTCCTCTTCCTGCTGCCGATCCAGCTGCAGCAGGTGTCCGGCTACTCGCCGCTGGCGGCGGGCTCGGCGCTCATCCCGGTCACCGTCGTGATGCTGCTGCTGTCGACGAGCGCCGGGCGGCTGGCCGCGCGCATCGGCCCTCGCCTGCCCATGGGCGTCGGCCCGATCGTCGCGGGCGGCGGGCTCGCGCTGCTGCTGCGCGTCGGCGAGCGGGCCTCCTATCCCTCCGACGTGCTGCCGGCCGTGCTGGTCTTCGCGCTCGGCATGTCGATCACGGTCGCCCCTCTCAACGTCACCGTGCTCGCCGCCGCGGGCGCCGGCAAGGCGGGCGTGGCGTCGGCGGTCAACAACTCCGTCGCCCGCGTCGCGAGCCTGCTCGCGGTGGCGGTGATCCCGCTCGCGGCCGGCATCGGCGGCGACGACTACCTCGTCCCGGCCGCCTTCGACGAGGGGTTCCGGACGGGCATGATCATCTGCGCCGGCATGTACGTGACCGGGGGCGCGATCGTGCTCGCCGCGCTGCGCGACCCGCGCGCGGGGCGTGCGGCGCCGCGGGAGCCCGCGGCCGACCCGCGCCCGGACCCGCTCGGGTAGCCCGGCCGGCGGTCGCTCAGGTCCCGACGGGAGCCGGGATGAGTCCGGAGCTCACCATGTCGAGCATCGCCTCGACCACCCGGGTCGAGAACTGCGCGCCCGAGCACCTGCGCACCTCGGCGACCGCGTCCGCGATCGACAGGGGCGCGTGGTACGGGCGCTCCGAGGTCATCACGTCCCAGGCGTCGGCGAGGCAGAGGATGCGCGCGCCCTCGGGGACCGTGTCGCCGGCCAGCCCGTCCGGGTAGCCGCGGCCGTCCCATCGCTCGTGGTGACCGCGCACCCACGAGACCTGCTCGGGGGTGAGGACGTCGGCCACCATCTCGGCGCCGATCTCGGCGTGCCGCATGATCTCCTCGTACTCGGCCGGGGTGAGGCGCCCGGGCTTGAAGAGGACGCGGTCGGGGACGCCGATCTTGCCGACGTCGTGCACGAGGCCGGCCTCGCGCAGCCGCACGAGGCGCTCCGAGTCCCAGTCGAGGGCGGTTCCGAGCGCCACGGCGAGATCGGCGACCCGCTCGGAGTGCTCGCGGGTCGAGGTGTCCTTCGCGTCCACCGCACGGGCCAGCACGCGGATGCTCTGGAGCGCCTGCATCCGCGTCAGGCGCTCGGCGCGCTCCTCGGCCGAGAGCTCCTCGACCACCTCGGGCGAGTAGAGGAAGGCGACGTCCCGCCCGTGCTGCTTGGCCCAGTAGAGCGCGCCCTCGGCCAGCCGCAGCAGCTCGCCGCCCGACCCGGACTGGGCCAGGTCGCACACGCCCGCGGACACGGTCACCCGGCCGACCCCCTCGAGGGCGGTGCGGGCCACCACCTCGCGCGCGCGGTCGACCGCCTGCCACGCCTCCATCGCCTCGGTCTCCGGCATCAGCCAGGCGATCTCCTCGCCGCCCACGCGGGCCACCAGGTCGGTGTCACGGGCGGCGCCCTGGAGCTGGCGGGCGATCTCCACGAGGACCTTGTCGCCGATGTGGTGCCCGTGCTGCTCGTTCACGCGCCGGAAGCGGTCGATGTCGATGAGCGCCAGCGAGAGGGAGCGCCGGTGCCGGCGCGCCCGGGTGACCTCCTGGGTGAGCCGCTCCTGGAAACCCCGGTGGTTGGCGAGCCCGGTGAGCGGGTCGCTCGCCGACCGCGCCTCGGCCTCGGCGCGCGTGCGCACGTTGGCGGCGTGCAGGCGGGCGCTCGAGAGGGCCAGGGTCGCCATCCCCGCCAGGCTCTCCGCGGCGACCCGCTCCCGCGAGGTGAACGTGCGGGGGGCGCGGAAGCTCAGGAACACGGAGCCGATCAGCTGCGGCGAGTCGCCGCGCATCGTCGACGGGTGCTCGAGCCGCAGCCCCATCAGCGCACCCGCGCCCAGGGAGCGCGCGACCGCGGCGGGGACCGCCGGGTCGGCGGCCACGTCGCCGATCACGAGCGTCGGGTCGGCGCTCCGGGTCAGCAGCTGCCACACCGGCATGCGGGACTGCGGCAGGCCGATGGCGGACCGCAGGAAGGCCTGACGCCGGGGATCGGTCTCGGTGGTGCGCACGCTCGCGACGTGCTGGGCGTCGTCGGTCACGACGTAGCACGTCACCCGGTCGGCTCCGAGCGCCCGCTGCGCCGCGACCAGGATCATGTCGAGGGTCTGGTCGAGGTCGAGGTCGCTGCGGAAGACGCCCGCGATCGCGTCGGCGACGATGCGCTCGCGCATCTCCGCGCTCGTGATGGCCATCTCGGTGACCGCGGCGAACCGCCGCAGCCGCACCTCGTCGTCCGGGCCGAAGACCCCGGTCCTCGCGGTGCCGAGACGCAGGGCCCCCCACAGGCGCCCCTCGATGCGCAGGGGGCAGACGAGTGCGGCGCGCACGTCGATCGGACCGCCCCACGCCGTCAGGGTCTCCTCGTCGAGACCGGCGGCCTGGTCGGCGATGCGCTCGCAGCGACCGCTGCGGTGCACCTTCGCGATGCCCGAGTCGCCGACGAGGGGCGTCACGTCGCCGACCGACAGCGCGCGGACGCCCTCACGGGCCCAGACGCCGATCTCGATCGCCTGGTTGCCGTCGAAGCGGCTGACGCCCGCGCTCTCGGCGTCGAGCAGCGTCGCGGCCTCGCGCGCCACGTTGGCGAAGACCTCCTCGGCCGGCGCGCCCATCGCGACGACGGTGGCGAGCCGGGCGAGTGCCGCCTGCTCCTCCTCGTTGCGACGGCGCAGGACGATGTCGCGCGCCATGCCGACGTAGCCGCTGATCGCGCCGTCGGCGCTCACGATCGCCGAGACGATGCGGGCGGCGGGCAGTCGTCTGCCGTCGCGCGTGACGAAGGTCCACTCGCGCGCCTCGGCGTCGTCGCGGGCGTCCGCCAGCAGCGCCTCGAGGCCGGTGGAGAGCCCGAGCTCCGCCGCCCGCTCCGCGAGCTCGCCCGGGTCGTGACCGAGCGTCAGGTCGGCGACGCCGACGACCTCGTCGGCCGGGTGCCCGAGCAGGCGCGCCGCGCCCTCGCTCCACTCCACCACCGTCCCGTCGGCATCGGCGATCACCACCGCCATGCCGCGCGATGCCCGCAGGAGGCCGGTCAACCGGTCGTTGAGGCCGGAGTAGGCCGCCTCGGCCCTCCGGCGGGCGCTGCGCCCCGCGCGCTCGCGCAGCTCCCGCTGCACGGTGACGGGTAGGCGCACGAGCCCCTCGAGCGTCATGTAGTCGGCAGCGCCCGCACGCATCACCTCGACGGCCGGCGCCTCCCCCGGCGCGGCGGAGACGACGACGCACGGGACGTCGAGGCCGCGCTCCCGGACCCTGCGCAGCACTGTCTCGCAGAGCGAGATGGGATCGGCGCAGACGATCACGATCAGGTCGGGCGGGGACGGGTCGAGCAGGGCGCCGACCTCCGCCGCGGTGCGCGGACGCTCGGCCGAGACAGGCAATCCGATCGCCTCGAGGACGGCGGCGGCGCGATCGGCCAGGCCGGGGTCGTCCTCTGCGACGAGGATGCGTGGCATGCGGGGGCGCATCGGTTCCGCAAGCCTTGTGATCGCGCCGGGTGAACGCAACCCGGCGGACACCGCCCGTACGTCGAGGCCGGCGCGACGAACGTACAGTCCTCCGGTCGCCGTCTAGACGCCGGTCGTGCCGCCTCCCGCGTCGGCGCGCGCCACCAGGCGCTCCGCCATGGCGCGCGTCGCCTCGTCGATCATCTCGCCCCCGAGCCGGGCGGCACCGACGCCGCGCGCCGCCGCCTCGGCGTGGGCGGCGAGCACGTCGCGGGCTCGCGCGAGGTCGGCGGCCGGCACGCCGTACACCTCGTCGAGCGCGGCGATCTGGTCGGGATGGATGCTCCACTTGCCGTCGTACCCGAGCGCCCGCGAACGCTCGGCCGACGCCCTCAGGCCCGGGTCGTCGCCGATGCGGGCGTACGGGCCGTCGAACGGCCTGCAGGCCGGCCGCGCGCGCGGCGACCAGCACGGACATGAGCGCGTGGTGCCATCCGTCGCCGGGGTATCCCGGCACCGGGCCGCCGATGAGCGTGTGCGGCATCCCCAGCGAGGCGGCGAGATCGCCGGGGCCGAGCACCAGCGCCTCGAGGCGGCGCGGACAGGCCGCGGCGATCGCGACGGCACCGGCGAGGCCCCGAGCGGTCTCGATCTGGGCCTCGAGGCCGATGCCGCCGGGCGTCAGGCCGAGCTCGGCCTCGAGCGCGCCGAGCAGATGGTCGGCGAAGGTGACGTGGCTCGCGTCGTCGACCTTCGGCAGCACGATGACGTCCACGGCCGCGCCGGCACCCTCCACCACGGCGACGATGTCGCGGTGGCCGTGGGGACCGTCGATCGCGTTGACGCGCACGGCGCGGGTGACGGCCCGGGTGCCCCGGCCGAGCGCCGCCACCACGGCGGCCCGCGGCCCCTCGCCCTTCGCGCCCGCGGCCACCGAGTCCTCGAGGTCGAGGATCACCTCGTCGGCGACGAGGCCGGCCGCCCGCGCGAGCATCCGGTCGCTCGAGCCCGGCACGACGTGGCAGCTCCGGCGCGGGCGGGCGGGGCGGGCCATGCCTACCGGCGGCGGAGCATCCCGAAGATGCCGCGCACCACCTCGCGCGCCACCTGCCGCCCGACCCGCGACCCCAGCACGCTCTCGACCTGCCCGGCGAGGGAGTCGTCGGGGGGCGGGGCGCGGCGGGCCGGCGGCCGGGGCGCGCGCGTCGTGGCGCGCTCGCGCACCTGCTCGGCGCGCGCGGCGTCGCCGGCCATGCGCGCCTCGAGCATCTCGGCCGCGCTGTCGCGGTCGAGCCGGGTCGCGTACCGGGGCGTGAGCGGCGATGCGGCGATCGCCGCCGCCCGCTCCTCGGGCAGCAGCGGGGTCATGCGCGAGGCGGGCGGGTGGAGGCGGGTGGCGGCGACCGGCGTCGGGACGCCCCGGTCGTCGAGCACCGTCACGGCGGCCTCGCCGACCCCGAGCGACCGGAGCGTCTCGGCCAGGTCGTAGTGCGCGGTGGACGGGAACGTCTCGACGGCCGCCTTCAGGGCCCGGGCGTCCTTCGGCGTGAAGGCGCGGACGGCGTGCTGCACGCGGTGGCCGAGCTGCGACAGCACCGCGTCGGGCAGGTCGGTGGGGAGCTGAGTGACGAAGAAGACCCCGACCCCCTTCGAGCGGATCAGGCGCACCGTCTGGGCCACCGCGTCGAGGAAGGCGTCCGAGGCGTCGTCGAACAGCAGGTGCGCCTCGTCGAAGAAGAAGACGAGGGTCGGCTTCTCGGGGTCGCCGACCTCCGGCAGCCGCTCGAACAACTCGGCCAGGATGTACATGAGGAAGGTCGAGAAGAGCGTGGGCCGCCGCGCGACGTCAACCAGGTCGAGGACCGACACGATTCCCCGGCCGTCGGGGGCCGTGCGCAGCAGGTCCATCACGTCGAAGGCCGGCTCGCCGAAGAAGACGCCGCCGCCCTCGGCCTCGAGCTGCGACACCTTGCGCAGCATCACCCCGGCCGTGGCGCTCGATATGCCGCCGAGGGCCTTCAGCTCGGCCGTGCCCGGACCGGTGAGGTACGCCAGCGCCGCCCGCAGGTCCTCGAGGTCGATCAGGGGCAGGTCGTGCTCGTCGCAGAACCGGAAGACGAGGCCGAGGCTCGACTCCTGGGTCTCGTTGAACGCGAGCACCTTCGACAGGAGGGTCGGGCCGAACTCGGTCACCGTCGCGCGCAGCGCCACCCCGTCGTCGCCGGTGAGCGACATCAGCTCGACCGGGCACGCCGCGGGAGCCCACCCGGTCTGCAGCTCGGCGGCCCGGGCGTCGAGCCGCGGCCCCGGCTCGCCGGGCGCCCCGATGCCCGCCAGGTCGCCCTTCATGTCGGCCGCGAAGACCGGGCAGCCGGCGGCCGACGCCTGCTCGGCGATGAGTTGCAGGGTGCGCGTCTTGCCGGTGCCCGTGGCCCCGGCGATCAGTCCGTGGCGGTTGAGGAAGCCGATGGGGATCGCCACCTCGACCTCCGTGTCGGGACGCTCGGGCACGTCGAACGGCCGGCCGAGGCGGATCGTCGGCCCGTCGAACGAGTAGCCGGCCGCCATGTCGTCGTGGAAGGTCACGCCGGGACCACCGCCGTCTTGACGCCGCCCGCGCCGGTCGCCTGACGCTCCCAGGCCGCGGGGGCCCCGGCGAGCGGGACCCGCGCGACATCCATCGTCACCTCGCCCGCGACGGCCGCCGCGGCCAGCTCCGCGTACGCGGCGCGCACCCGTCCGGGCTCCTCGACCAGCACCGAGAACCCCCGCAGGTCGAGGCGGCGCCCGCGCATGCCGCCGGCCGGCAGGGTGGCCGTCGGCGACTCCGCGTTGCCCACCTGCACGAGCCGTCCACCGGGGCGCAGCACCGACACGGCGGCGGCGGCCGAGTCGCCCCAGAGCGGGTCGATGACCAGGTCGGCGCCGTCCGGGCACGCGGCCCGCAGCCCGTCCGCCAGGTGGGGCCCGGTGGCCAGCGCCACGTCGGCGCCGAGCGCCAGCGCCCGCGCGCGCCCGCCGGCGCTGCGGGCCACGGCCACGACGCGGTCCGCCCCGGCCGACCGGGCCGCCTGCACCGCCATGCCGCCGACCGCACCGCCCGCGGCCAGCACGACGACGATCTCGCCCGGCATGAGGGACCCGCGGTCGAGCACCGGCATCCACCCCGCGAGCCCGGCGATGCCCAGCGCGACTGCCAGCTCGTCGGCGACGCCCTCCGGCACCGGCACCGCGGCCGCGTCGGGCACGACCGCCATCTCGGCGAGACCGCCCGTGAGGCCGATCGCCCAGACGCGCGTGCCGGGCGCGAGGGTGTCCGAGGAGACCACCTCGCCGACCACCTCGGCGCCCGGCACGTACGGCGGGTCGGGCACGGGCAGGTAGAAGCGGCCGCTCGCGATGGCCAGGTCGAGCGGGTTGATGCCGGCCGCGGCGACGCGGATCAGCGTCTCGCCCGGGCCGGCGACGGGCTCGGGCAGGTCGGTCACGACGGGGGTCGCCCCCGGCTCGGCGACGCTCAGTCCACGCATCCCGGTCACGCTACAGGCAGCCCGGGGGTCGCAGGCGGGCGCGACGAACGTTGGCCACGCGGCCAAGGGCGCCGGCACCGGGGCGGCGCAGACTGGCCGCATGCACCCCGACAGCCCCAACCCGACCGACGGCGTCTGGATCCCCTGCGGCACCTGCTGGGGTCAGCGGCGCCTCTACACGCCCGCGCCCGGCGGCGGCCGCCTCGTGCCGGACACCTGTCCGACCTGCCTGGGCGTCGGCGAGCGTCTCGCCGGCGGTGATCAGGTCCCCGCGCCCACCACCTAGGCGACCGGCCTCAGTCGCGCGCGCGCCGGCTCCGGTTCTCGGGCCGCAGCGGGCAGCCCGAGCAGCGCCGCTTCGAGTCGCAGCACTTCTTCTTGATCTTGATCTTCTTCTTCTTGCTCTTGGCCACCGCCGGTCGAGCATAGCGGCCGAATGTCGCGGATGAGGGCCGCCGAAGTCGGCGCGCGACAGTCGGCGCCCGCAACCGGCGGCACGACCGGCCGGCGCCGGCCGGACCCCTTGAGCCGGCCAGCGCCGCCCGCCAGGATGCGGCCGTGCAGATCGATTCCCTCGACCTGGTCGGCAGGGTCGCGATCGCCGTCGCGCTCGGCGCCCTCATCGGCCTCGAGCGGGAGATCCGCGGCCAGTCGGCGGGCCTCCGGACGCACGCCCTCGTGGCCACCGGCGCGGCGCTCTTCACCCTCGCCGGCGCCTACGGCTTCGAGGACATCGCGCGCAGCGACAACGTCGACCCGGCCCGCGTCGCGGCCCAGGTGGCGGCGGGCATCGGCTTCATCGGCGCCGGCGCGATCCTCAAGATCGGCCTCAACGTGCGCGGCCTCACGACCGCCGCGACGCTCTGGATGTCGGCCGCCCTCGGCGTGGCCGCGGGCGCCGGCGCCTACGTGCTGGCCACCGTCGGCGCGGCGGCCGTCCTCATCATCGTCGTCGGCCTCGACGCCGTGAAGCTCCCCCTCGCCAAGGGCGCGGTGCTGACCGTCGAGTACGAGCTCGGACACGGCACCCTCGGGCGCATCCTCGGCGAGCTCGAGCAGTCGGGGGCCGATCCCGGCCGTCTCCGGCTCTCGGACGACTCGACCGTCCCCGGTGGGCGCCGCACTGCCACGATACGGGTGCGCATCGACGACGACGACCATTTCGAGGGGGTGGCATCGGTGCTGCGCGAGCTGCCCGAGGTGCACGCGGTCCACTGGGACCGGCTCTCGTGACGCGCGTCCTCGTGGCGGGCGCCACCGGGGCGATCGGCGGGCTGGTCGCCCGCGAGCTCGCCGCGCGGGGAGCCCGCCTGGCGCTCTCGGGCCGGGACGGCGACGCCCTCGACGCGCTCGCCGGCGAGCTCGGGGACGCCGTCGTCGTCGTGGCCGACCTGACGGCCGAGGGGGAGCCCGAGCGCGTGATCGCCGCGGCCGTCGCCGGTCTCGGCGGGCTCGACGCGGTGGTCAACGCGATCGGCGTCGTGGCCTTCGGGCCCGCGCGCGAGGTGACCGACGCCACGCTGCGGGCCCTCGTCGAGGTCAACCTGCTCGCCCCCGCCCGCCTGACCCGCGCGGCCGCCGCCGCGCTGGAGCGCGGCGGGGTGATCGTCAACCTGTCCGCGATCGTCGCCGACATGCCCACCGCGGGCATGGCGGCCTACTCGGCCTCGAAGGCCGCGCTCACCGCCTTCGACCGCGCCACGGCGCGGGAGCTGCGCCGTGAGGGCCTGCGGCTCGTCAACGTCCGCCCGCCGCATCTGGCGACAGGCCTCGAGACCCGGCCGATCGCCGGCGCAGCCCCCCGCCTGCCCGAGGGGCGCGACCCGGCCGAATGGGCGCGGCGGGTGGCCGACGCGATCGACGACCCGGCGGTGACGGAGGTCGGCCCCGAGGGCTGATCGCCGAGGCGTCGCGGCCGCGGGGCCCGGCGTGCGGGCTCAGGCCCGCAGGCTCCCGGTGGGCTCGAGCGCCGGCTCGCCGGCGCCCGCGAGATCGAGCGCCGGCAGGGCCTCGCTGACCCCGCCGGGGCGGATCATCCGCCCGCCGCGGCCCGGCACCGCCGACAGCAGGCGGGGGGGTCCGTCGTCGACCACGTGCACCGCCGCGTCGTCGTCGATGGCCAGGGTCGGCGGCATGAGGCCGCGATCGACGAGGCCGGCGAGCGTGACCAGCCTGCCGGGGTCGCTGTCGGCGTGCGGGCAGAAGCCGCCGCCGAGCAGGCCCAGGCCGGCGACGGGCGCGAAGCCGGGACCGACCGAGTTGGTGAGGCCGGCCTCGAACCAGCAGATCGCGCCGGCGCTGACGCCGGCCAGGACCACGCCGGCCTCCCAGGCGCGGCGCAGGACGGGCCCGAGCCCGTGGACCCCCCACACCGCCATGAGGTTGGCGCTGCTGCCGCCCCCGACGTACACGACGTCCTGCGAGAGGATCCGCCTCTCGAGCGCGTCGGGGTGGGCTCGGAACAACGAGAGGTGACCCGGCTCGCAGGGCAGCCGCCCGAAGAACTCATGGAACCGCGCGACGAGCCAGTCCGAGTCGCCGCTCGCGGTCGGCAGCAGCAGCACGCGCGGCCGGTCGGACCGCGCCAGCCCGAGGATGTGGTCCTCGATCGCCCCGCCGCGGGGATCCGCCGACCAGCCCCCGCCTCCGCAGGCGACGATGTTGCGCGTCATCGGGTCAGCGTAGCGACGGCCGGCCTGTACGCCGGGCCATGACGGGGCGCGGAAGTCTGTGCCGCGGTCCCTCCCCCCCGCCGCACGCGACGCCCAGGATCGTCGTCATGGCGCGATCGGTCCCCTCACGAGCGCGACCGGCGGCGCCCCGGCCGCGCCAGATCCTGGCTCTCGGCGGCGGCGGCTTCAGCGAGGACCCGGCCGGGGGCGCCCTCGACGCCTACGTCCTCGAGGCCAGCGGACGCGATCGTCCGCGCGTGTGCTTCCTCGCCACCGCGGGAGGTGACAGCAGTAGCTACATCGCGAAGTTCTACGGTGCGTTCACAGGCGGTCACTGCGACCCCATTCACCTACCGCTCTTCAACCGTCAGGTCGACGACGTGCGGTCGCTGCTGCTCGGGCAGGACGTGATCTACGTCGGCGGCGGCAACACGGTCAACATGCTCGCGGTGTGGCGCGCCCACGGCATCGACCGGGTACTGCGTGAGGCCTGGCAGCGGGGCGTGGTGCTGGCCGGGCTCTGCGCGGGCTCGATGTGCTGGTTCGAGGGCGGCGTGACGGCGTCGTTCGGCACGCGGCTGGAGCCGCTCGTCGGGGGGCTCGGTCTGCTACCCGGGAGCAACTGCCCCCACTACCGGCAACGCCGCGAGGCCTACATGGAGGCGATGCGGGGGGGCATGTCGCCCGGCCTGGCCGCGGAGGACGGGGTCGCGCTGCACTTCGTCGAGCGCCGGCTGGCCGCGGTCGTCGCGTCGCGCGACGACCGGCGGGCCTACCGCGTGGGCGTGGCGGGCGGGCGCGTGGTGGAGGCCCCCGTGCGCCCGGTGGTGCTGGGGCCGGAGTACGGGCCGTCCGCGGCGCGGCGCGTGGCCGGAGGCCGGGCCGTGCCGGTCCGTCCGGAACTCGCCGCGGCGCGATAGCCGCGGGGCCCGGACGGACCGCCGACCGCTCCTACTTCAGGCGGAAGGTGATTCGGCCGCGGTTCAGGTCATAGGGCGAGAGTTCCACCTTCACCCGGTCGCCCGGGTTGATACGGATCCGGAAGCGGCGCAATTTGCCGGCCATGTGGGCCAGCACCTCGTGCTCGTTGTCCAGAACCACGCGGAACATGGTGTTGGGCAAGGCTTCGGTGACCTCGCCCTCCACCTCGATCGCCTCTTCCTTCTGCTTCGTCGCCAGAACTTCTCCTCTCGGTGTGACCGAGGTCTTGCAGTCGCTAGAGCGCCTGCACGCTCGACGCCTGGGGGCCCTTCTGGCCCTCGGTCGCCTCGTAGCTGACCCGCTGGCCCTCTTCGAGATTCCGGTATCCCGATCCCTGGATCTCCGAGAAGTGCACGAACAGGTCCTTACCGCCGTCGTCCGGCGTGATGAATCCGTAGCCCTTCTCGGACGAGAACCACTTAACGACACCCTCAGCCATTGATCTTCCTTCGTTATAGGCGCACGACCGGCTCCGTGGAGCCGAGGTGATCCTAACGCACAGTGCCCCGGTCACGCACCGCCGCGTCCATCACGTCGATCGCGGCCCCGAGCTCGGCGCGCGACACGAGCAGCAGGGAGGCGTTGCCGATGGAGGTCACCGGACCGTCGAGGGGGTCCTCGCCGCGGATCGCGTTCGACAGGAAGCGGATCGGGATGTCGTGGGTGACGACGAGAGGCATGTCCGCCTCGACCTGCGCGAGCCGCGCGAAGGCGGCGGCGTAGCGGCGCAGCGCGTCGATGCGGCTCTCGCCGCCGCGGGGGCGGGCGTCCTGGCCGTGCTCGTCGCGGAACCGGCGGTAGGCCTCGATGTCGGCGCCCTCGAACTCGCCGAGCACCACGTCGTCGAGCCCCGGGCACTCCAGACGCGGCAGGTCGCGGTCCGCGAGCAGGATGTCGAGGGTCTCGCGCGTGCGGACGAAGCGCGTGTGCACGGCGAGGTCAACCGGCAGCTCGGCGACCCGCTCGCGCAGCGCCGCCACCTGGTCGCGACCCGTCTCGTCGAGGTGCACGGGCACGTCCGGGTCGCCGTTGAGCCTGCTCGCGAGGTTGTACGCCGACCGACCGTGGCGGACCAGCGCGATCGTCCGCGGGTGTGACATCGCGGTCAGCCTACGCGCCGGGGTCGCGCGCCGCGCCCGGGGACGTTTCGACGTACGCGGAGCGCGGCACTAGAGTGTGAGCGTGATCAACCGACGCCAGGCCGCCATCGGCTATGTGACGTTCCGCGTCGCCCGGCGCCTCGCCCGGCGCGAGGTGCGGCGCCGGGTGGGCGCCCTGCGTCCCGGCGGGTACCGACCCGAAGAGGGAGTCCACATGTTCAGGAACAGCAAGGGAACGGCGTCCGCCGCCGCCGATCGGGCGACCGCCCTGGTCGAGACCGTGCGGCCGATCGTGGCGAAGGCGATGCACGATCCGGAGCTGCACGAGGCCCTGCGCCAGGCGTTCGCGACCGGGCGCGAGGTGCAGAGCGAGATCAGCGGCACACCCCCCACGAAGGCGGCCCGCAAGATCGCGAAGGACCGCAAGCTGCAGAGGCGGGTCGAGTCGTCCGCGACCGACCTGCAGAAGGCCGTCAGCAGCCTGGTGGAGGCGCCGAAGAAGAAGGGTGGCGTCCGTCGGTTCATCGGGCGGCTGGCCCTCGTCGGCGCCGTGGCCGGCGGCGTGGTGGTGGCGCTCAAGAAGTTCCGCGGGGGCTCGGACGACGCTCCCGCCTGATCCGGGAGGCGCCTTCCCGGTCTTCCTCGAGATGGGTCTCGGGGTCGATCTGGTCGGCGAGGATTCGACGAAGGCGGCGGCGAGGGCGGTGCGTGAGGCGATCGGCCGCACCTCCCTCCCCGGCCTCCGCGACCTGCTCCCCGGCCGCGACCGCGCCGCCATGCGGGTCGAGGTGACGGTCGCGGTACCCGGGCACGAGACGGTCGACCGGCAGGCCGTGGCCGCGGTGCTGCCCTACGGGCGCATCTCGGTCACCCCGGTGGCGGGCGGCATGCGGACGCCCAACGGCACCGACGGCGGACCGGGCGCCGATCACATGATCTGCGCCGTCGCGGTGGTCGCCGTCGGCTGGTAGGGCGACGGGCGCGGCGCCGGCCGGAGCGCTACCGTCGTCGGTCGTGCCCGACCCCGCCGCGCCCGCCCTCCTCTGCGCCGGCGTCACGAAGTCGTTCACCGGCGGCGTCGAGGCGCTGGCCGGCCTCGACCTCGTGGTACCGGCGGGCGCCTTCTTCGGGTTGCTCGGACCCAACGGCGCCGGCAAGACGACTCTCATCCGCAGCGTCGTGGGGCTCACCCGCCCGGCGGGCGGCCAGATCTCGGTGTTCGGCGTCGGGGCATGGGGCCCCGAGGCGGCGCTCGCCCGCCAGTCGATCGGCTACGCGCCGCAGGACGTGGCCCTCGACCGCTTCGTCCCGGTGCGCGAGCTGCTCTCGCTGCACGGACGCTACTTCGGCATGTCGCGGACCGACGCCCGCGAGCGCGCCGACGAGATGCTCGACGCGTTCGACCTCACCGCGAAGGCGACGAGCTACGCGCACCTGCTGTCCGGCGGCATGCGCCGGCGACTGCTGCTCGCCCGGGCGCTCCTGCACCGTCCCCGCCTGGTGATCCTCGACGAGCCCACCGCCGGCGTCGACCTCGAGCTGCGTCACGACCTCTGGGCCTACATCCGGCGACTCCACGCCGGGGGAGCGACCATCCTGCTGACGACGCACTACATCGAGGAGGCCGAGGCGCTCTGCGGTCGGGTGGCCTTCATCCGCGGTGGGCGCATCGTGGCCGAGGGCGCGCCCGGCGCGCTGCGCGAGCGGTTCGACGCGCCCCGCCTCGAGGACGTGTACCTGCAGGTCGTGGGACGGTGACCACCCGCGAGATCCGTCGCGCGCGCCGCCGCGGCGTGGGGGCGCTGGCCGAGCGCGAGGTGCTGCGCGTGCTGCGCCTCTGGAACCAGACGATCGCCCCGCCGGTGGTCGCCGCGGTGCTCTTCATCGTCGTGTTCGGCGTCGCCCTCGGGGATCGCATCCGCGTGATCGACGGGGTCGGGTACGAGCAGTTCATCGTCCCCGGTCTCGTGCTCATGGGCGTGGCCACCTCGGCGTTCGGCAACAACGCGACGTCGATCTTCCAGGCGCGCAACGACGGGTTCATCGAGGACCCGGCCAGCAGCCCGATGACCCCGTCGCACATGCTGGCCGGCTATCTGGCGGGCGGGGTGGTGCGCAGCCTGCTGATCGGCGCGCTGACGCTCGGCGCGGCGCGGCTGTTCGTCGACTACCCCGTCGCGCACCCCTGGGTGCTGCTCGCCGCGTTGATCGGCACCAGCTTCGCGTTCGCCTCGCTCGGCACGGTCGTCGGCCTCTACTCGACCGGCTGGGACCAGCAGAACGTGGTCGGCAACCTCGTGATCCAGCCCCTCGTCTTCCTCGGCGGGGTGTTCTACTCGATCGACGGCCTCGACCAGCCCTGGGGCGCGATCACCCACGCCGACCCGATCTTCTACATGGTCGTGGCCGCACGCCACGGCGTGCTCGGCGACTCGGAGGTCGCCCCCGGCCTGTCGGTGGGGATCACCCTCGGCCTCGGCGCGGCCCTGACCGCCTGGGCGTGGTCGACGTTCCGCCGTGGGGTCGGGGTGCGCACATGACGTCCGCCGCCCGCGACGCGCCGGCGCTCGAGCCCGGAGACGTCCTCGCCCGCACGTGGGGGCTCTACCGATCGCACTGGCGTCACCTCGTGACGGTCGCCGCGGTCGTCTACGTGCCCCTGGGCGGCCTGACCGGACTGCTCACGATCGTCGGCTGGCCGGGCCTGCTCGCGGCCAACGTGCTCAACCTGGCCGGCCTCTTCCTGGTTCAGGGCGCCGTCGTGACGATCGTGGCCGACGTGCGCGACGGGCGCCGCGACCTCGGCGTCGGCGAGACCCTGGCGGCGGCCGGGCGGCGCCTGGTCCCCGTCGCGGCGGCCGGCATCCTCGCCACGCTCGGCATCCTCCTCGGGCTCCTGCTCCTGATCGTGCCCGGTCTGGTGCTGCTCACCTGGTGGCTCGTGATCTCGCCCGTGATCATCCTCGAGGGCGCGAGCATCCCCGCCGCGTTCGCCCGCAGCCGCGCGCTCGTGCACGGCCACGCCTGGGCGGTGTTCGGCGTCGTGGTGCTGACGCTGCTCGTGCTCCTGGCGCTCGGGCTCGCGGTGGGGCTGGCGCTGGCGCCCCTCTCCGAGGGGCTGCGCGGCTTCCTCACGGCGGCGGTCGGCAACAGCCTGGCCGCCCCGTTCGCGGGCGTCGCCTGGACGCTGACCTACTTCCGCCTGCGGGAGATCGCCCGGGCGGGCACGGCCGACGCCGACGGGACGCCCGACTACACTCGGACGTCGTGACGATCTCCCACCGCCTACTCGCCACGGTCCTCGCCATCGCCGGAGCGCTGGCGCTCGCGGGGTGCGGAGGCGGGGGCGACACGGCCGGCGACGGCGCCACCACGCCGGCGCGAAGCGCTCCCGCGGCGGTCGTCACCAACTTCGCCGGCGACGAGTGCTCGGCCCGCGAGCCCGACCCGGCGGCGGAGCCCGCGACGTACCCGGCCGCCCCGCCCCTGTCCATCGACCCGGACGCGACGTACACGGCGACGATCGCCACCTCGTGCGGCGACATCGTCGTCGAGCTCGACGCGGCGCAGGCGCCGGAGACGGTCAACAACTTCGTCTTCCTGGCCCGCGAGGGCTTCTACGACGGGCTCACCTTCCACCGGGTGGTGACCGGATTCGTCATCCAGGGCGGCGACCCCGAGGGCGACGGCCGGGGCGGCCCGGGGTACTCGGTCCCCGACGAGCTGCCCGACGACGGATACCCCCCGGGTTCGGTCGCGATGGCCAACGCGGGGCCCGACACGAGCGGGTCGCAGTTCTTCATCGTCACCGGTCGCGCCGAGCTGCCCAACGCGTACTCGCGGTTCGGGACGGTGACCGAGGGACTCGACGCCGCGCGCGCGATCGAGGCGTTCGCCGACCCCTCGGCCGACCCCGGCGACCCCTCCTCGCAGGTCCCCGTCGAGACGGTCTACATCTACTCGGTGACGATCACCGAGGCCTGACCCCCCGGGCGCTACTCCGACCAGTCGCCCTCGGACACCGGCGGGCCGTTGCGGTTGAGCAGCTCGGCGGGCAGCAGGAAGCGCCGCCCGTCCGGTCCGGCCTCCCGCTCGTAGGCGACGGCGACCTCCTCGGGCACGTCGACCGCGAAGACCACCCAGTCGGACCCATCGCCCGCCGGCGGGGGGCGGTCGGTGACCCAGACTCCGGCGGAGTCGACCTCGGAGCGGTCGCGGAAGCCCCCGGCCTGGATCGCGAGCGCCTCGTCGTAGTCGCTCGAGTGGAACACGCGCAGGCGCCCGGTCGCGCGGCGGGGCGCCCCGCCGCGCCCGTCGCGGTCGCTCGTCGCGCGGTCGAGTTCGAGGTCGACGACGACGTGCGTGATCGGCACCGCGTAGCGCTCGCGGGCGCGCCGCACCACCTGGCGCTCGAGCCAGTTCGAGCGCTGCGGCGGGTGCGTCGAGATGAGCACCTCGTCGGGCACGTAGACGCGCATCGCGTCGTCGAGCGCCTGCAGCGGATCGGCGTCCCCGAGCTGACCGCTGCAGCGGAAACCGGCGGCCGCGAAGGCCGCGACCGACGTCTCGAGGCGCTCCTCCGCCGCCGCCCGGCGGCCCTCCAGGTCGGACGTCAGCCAGTGCTCGAGGCGCGATCGCGCGAGCGCCGGTGCGACGACGAGCACCTCGGCCCCCTCGTGCGCCCGGTAGCGGACCTCCTCGATCACGCCCGGCGCCGCGCAGGTCTCGTTGGCGAGGACCAGGATGCGGCGGGGACGAGCCCCGGGATCAGCCGACGGGGACACGCGCCGATCTTAAACCCTCTCCCCCGGGACGCGCCAGCCCGCCGGCCGCCGCGCCGACGGGGACCGTACCGCCGGTGGGCGGGATAACATGACCGCCATGGGACGAGCGCACACGGTCGATGACTACCTCGAGGCGATCTACTTCCTCGCCACCCCGGTCGGCGAGTACGGGCCGATCGTGACCGAGGCGCCGGTGCCCGCCGCCCGGGTCGCCGAGATGCTGAGCGTGACGCCCCCCACGGCGAGCGAGATGCTCAAGCGCCTCGAGTCGGACGGCCTGATCGAGCGGAGCCCGCGCAAGGGTCCGCTGCTCACGACGCGCGGCCGTGCCGAGGCCGAGCGCGTCGTACGCCACCACCGCATCATCGAGCGCTTCCTCACCGACTTCATGGGCTACACGCCCGCCGAGTCGCACGTGCACGCCGACGAGATCGGCGAGGCGTTCTCGGACGAGATGGTCGAGCGCCTCGCCGAGCAGCTCGGGCACCCCGACCGATGCCCGCACGGGTGGCCGGTCGACACGTCGCACGAGCAGGAGGAGAACCGCGAGCTGCGCGCCCTCTCCCAGATCGAGGCCGGGCCCGCGCGGATCGTGCGCCTGGCCGAGCACGACGGCGACCTGCTGCACTGGTTCTACGAGCAGGGCCTCGTGCCGGGGACCGAGCTCACCGTGCTGCGCGCCGACCGCGCCGCGGGGCAGCTCACGGTCGAGATCGACGGCGACGAGCGGGCCATCGGCGAGCGGGCGGCGGCCGGCCTGTACGTGCTGCCGGGCTAGGGGGCGCGCGCCCTCGGTCGAAGGGCGCTAAGGTGAGCCGAATGCACCTGCCACCGGTAACCGCGATCCCAGCATCGGGCCGCCGAACTTCGGCCGCCGAGTCGGTCACGGTGACCGGGGTGACCAAGTCGTTCGGGCCCGTCCCCGTGCTGCGCGGCGTCGATCTCGACGTGCCGGCCGGTTCGCTGGTCGCCCTGCTCGGTCCCAGCGGGTGCGGCAAGACCACGTTGCTGCGGGTGATCGCCGGCCTCGAGCGCCACGCGAGCGGCGAGGTGCGGGTGGGTGACCGGGTGCTCTCGGGGCCCGGGATCTGCGCGCCGGCCGAGCGCCGGCGCCTCGGCATGGTCTTCCAGGACCCGGCGGTCTTCCCCCACCTCACCGTCGCCCGCAACGTGGGGTACGGCCTGCCGCGCGGGGTCCCCGACCGCGAAGCCCGCATCGACGAGGCGCTCGATCTGGTGGGCCTGTCGGGCTTCGGTCCCCGGTCGCCGGCGACCCTGTCGGGCGGGCAGCTGCAGCGCGTGGCGCTGGCCCGCGCCCTGGCCCCCCGCCCGTCGGTCGTGTTGCTCGACGAGCCGTTCTCGGCCCTCGACGCGCCGCTGCGCGCCGAGCTGCGCCTCGAGGTGCGACGCGTGCTGAGGGCGATCGACGCGACGGCGATCTTCGTGACGCACGACCAGGAGGAGGCCTTCGTGATCGGCGACGAGGTCGCCGTGATGAGGCTGGGCGCGATCGTGCAGCAGGGCCCGCCGTCCGAGCTCTACGAGCGGCCCGCCACGCGCGAGGTGGCCGAGTTCATCGGCGAGGCCGACTTCCTGCGCGGCGACGCCCGGGGCGGCGCCGCCGACACGCTCCTCGGCAGCATCCCGCTGCGCGGGGGCGCCAGGGGCCCGGTCGACGTGATGGTGCGGCCCGAGTGGGTCGTGGTCGGCGCCGGCGACGCGGCCACGATCGACGCGATCGAGTACTTCGGGCACGACGCCGTGTACCGCGTGCTGCTCGACGACGGCACGCGCCTGCGCTCGCGCATCATGGGCGCGCCCGCGCTCGCGCCGGGCGACCGCATCGACCTCGGGTTCGCGGGCCCGGCGGCCACCGCGTACCCGCTGCGCGACACCGCGATCACGGTCACGTCGGCGACCTGACCGCGGACGGGGCCGACCTCCTCGTCCTGGGAGGGGGCCCGGCGGGGGTCGGCGCCGCCTACCGGGCGGCGCGCGACGGTCACCGGGTGACGCTGCTCGAGCGCGCGACCCGGCTCGGGGGCGCCGCGGCCAGCCTCACCGTGGCCGGCCAGCGGGTCGACCTCGGCAGCCACCGCCTGCACGCGTCGATCGAGCCGCGCATCCTCGACGAGCTGCGCGCCCTGCTCGGCGCCGACCTGCAGGTGCGGCCGCGCCACGGGCGCATCCGGATCGAGGGACGGTGGGTCGGGTTCCCCCTGCGCCCGGTCGACCTGCTGCGGCGGCTGCCGCCGGGCATGGCTCTCGGCGTCGCGCGCGACATGCTCGCCGCGCGCGGCCGCCGGCCCCGCCGCGACACGTTCGACGAGGAGCTGCGGGCGACCCTCGGACCCACCCTCAGCGACCGCTTCTACCTGCCGTACGCCCGCAAGATCTGGGGTCTCGAGCCCGCGGACATCGCCGGCGAGCAGGCGCGGCGACGGGTGCGCGCGCGGTCGGCGGGGGCGCTCGCCCGCCGCATGGTCGCCCGCGGCGCCGCCGGGTCGCGCACCTTCCTCTACCCGCGGCGCGGCTACGGTCAGATCACCGAGGCGCTCGCGGCGGCCGCGCGCGCGGCGGGGGCCCGTATCGAGACCGGGGCCGAGGTGACCGCCGTGGAGCTGTCGGGCGCCGGGGCGCGCGTCACGCTGGCCGACGGCCGCACGCTGGCGGCACCGCGGGTCTGGTCGACCCTCCCCCTCACCGCGCTGGCGGCCATGGCGCGCCCGGCGCCCGACCCGGCGACGCTGGCGGCGGCGTCCGGTCTCGGCTTCCGGGCGATGCTGCTCGTCTACCTCGTCCTCGACACGCACCGCTACTCGGCGTTCGACGCGCACTACCTCCCCGCCGGACGCACGCCGGTGACGCGCGTCTCGGAGCCGAAGAACTACCGCGACGGCGACGACCCGCCCGCCACGACCGTGCTGTGCGCCGAGATCCCCTGCACCCCCGGCGACGCGCTGTGGGAGGCGTCCGACGAGCGACTGGCCGAGGTCGTCCGCGACGGCCTCGCCGAGGTCGCCCTACCCCGCCCCCCGGTGCGCGGGGTCGAGGTGGTCCGGCTGCGCCACGCGTACCCGATCCTGCGCCGCGACTTCGCGGAGCACCTGCGCCTGCTCGACGACTGGGCCTCCGCGCAGCCGGGCCTGCTCACGCTCGGTCGCCAGGGGCTCTTCGTGCACGACAACCTGCACCACGCCCTCGCGATGGCGTGGGCCGCGGCCGACTGCCTGCGTCCCGGCGGGGGGTTCGACGAGGAGGCCTGGGCCGACGCCCGGCGGCGGTTCGCCGGCCACGTCGTCGAGGACTGAGCGGGGGGCGTTGAGCTCGCGGTGGACGGCCGGGATCACCCGCCGCAGGTAGGGCCCCAGCCGCACGAACGATCGGCCGTGACGGCGGAAGTCGTAGCTGATGGGGACCTCCGCGTACGCGTAGCCCTTGCCCAGCAGGTCGAGGGTCAGCACCTGGGCGTAGTTGAAGTCGTGGACGATCTCGGCGTCGGCCGCGGCACGGCCCGAGAGCGCCCGGAAGCCGCTCTGGGCGTCGGCGATGCGGCGGCGCGCCACGACCGAGAGGATCCGGGTGAGCACGCGATTGCCGGCTCGCCGGTGCGGCAGCATGCGGGCGATGCGGCCGTCGAAGCGCGAGCCGACCACGTAGTCGGCGCGGCCCGCGAGGATCGGCGCCACCATCGCGTGGAGCTCCTCGGGCGCGTACTCGCCGTCGGCGTCGCAGAACGCGATCGCCACCGCCCCGAGCGCGACGCCCTCCGCCAGGCCGCACCGCACGGCCGCTCCGAGCCCGCGGTTCTCGCCGAGCGACACGACGCGGGCGCCGGCGGCCGCCGCGCGCGCCGCGGTCGCATCGGCCGAGCCGTCGTCGACGACGATGACGACCACCGGCCGGCCGGCCACCCGGGCGGGGGCGCGGGCGACCACGGCGGCGACGGTCGCCCCTTCGTCGTGCGCCGGGAGCACCAGGACCACCGGAGCCGCGGGAGCGGCCGGCTCGGCGGGCGGCCGCGGCGGGATGCGCGCGGGCAGCCGCAGGCGGCCGAGCAGGCCCGGAGACGGTGCCACGACGGCGACGGCGCCGGCCGCGAGGGCGTATCCGGTCTTGAGGGCGTGCGCGGTGACGGCGGCGGCCAGGGCCGCTCCCGGATCGGCGCCCAGGCCGACGAGGGCGGCGGTGGCCGCCGCCTCATAGGTGCCGATGCCGCCGGGCGCGATCGCGACGGTCTGGGCGGCGATGGTGACCGCCGTCACCAGGGCGGCGTCGCCGGCCGACAGATCGATGCCGGCCCAGCCCGCGCACGACCAGACGACGACGCTCTCGAGCAGCCAGGCGAGCGCGGCGCCGGGCACGGTCAGCGCGAGCCATCCGCGGGCGGGGACGCCGGCGCGGCGGACGATCCGCCCGAGCCACCAGGCCGCCGCCAGCAGCGCGACGGTCGCCCCCACCGCGAGGGGGATGCGTGCGCCGCCCACCAGGTCGTCGACCAGGCGCGGCCCGAGCACCGCGGCGATCGCCACCACCGCGAGGACGTCGGCGGCCCGGAGCACCACGGTCGAGGCCGTCGCCGCCGCCACCGGCACGCGCGCCCGGCGCACCGCCGAGACGACCCGCAGGGGCTCACCGAGCCGGAGCGGGAGGAGGTGGTTGCCCGCCAGGCCCACGTGGATGGCCGCCAGGGACTGCCCGAATCCGAGCCCCGGCAGGGCGCGTGTCCAGATGCCGGCACGCACCGCGAAGGCGGTCAGGTAGGCCGCGAGGGCGAGCGCGAGGCCGAGCGGGTCGGTGGCCGCCGACCCCATCGCGTCGGCGAGCGCGCCGATGTCGAGGGTGACCGCGAGGTAGGCGCCGCTCGCCGCGAGCGCCGCGGCGCCGAGCGCGAGTATGGCGTGCCGCGGGGCGGGGAACCGTTCCATGAAAGGTGGACCTTATATCGAACGTCGGTTGACCTTACACTGCGCCCCGGAACCGCTCGGGAGCGGGGTCGTCGACCAGGAGGCGGAGCATGAGGGGCGCGATCGGGCGGGGCGTGCTGGGGCTGGTGGGGCTGCTGGCGCTCGCGGCACTGGCGGGCTGCGGGGGGGATCGCGAGGCGCTCACGGTCTACACCGGCCGCACCGAGAGCCTCGTGGGACCGGTGCTCGAGCGCTTCTCCGAGGAGACCGGGATCCCGATCGACGTGCGCTACGGCGACACGAACGACCTGGCCCTGCTGATCGCGACCGAGGGCGACCGCTCGCCCGCCGACGTCTACTGGGGCCAGAGCCCCGGCGCGACCGCCTACCTCGGCGCCAAGGGGCTGCTCGCGCCGCTGCCGGCCGCGACCCTCGCGACGGTGGCCGACGGCTTCGAGGATCGCGACGGGCGCTGGGTCGGCACCAGCGGTCGCGAGCGGGTGCTGGTCTACGACAGCTCCGCGGTGGATGCGGCCGATCTGCCCGACTCGGTCTTCGACCTCACCGAGCCGCGCTTTCGCGGGCGGGTGGCGGTGGCGCCGTCCAACGGGTCGTTCCAGGACTTCGTCACCGCGATGCGCCTGATCGAGGGCGAGGACGCCGCCGCCGCCTGGCTGCGCGGCATGGTCGCCAACGACGTGGCGACGTACGCCAACAACAACGCCATCGTCGAGGCCGTGGGCCGCGGCGAGGTGGAGATGGGCCTCGTGAACCACTACTACAACTTCCGGTTCCTCGCCGAGGACCCGAGCCTTCCGAGCCGCAACCACCAGTTCGCCGACGGGGACATCGGCAACCTCGTCATCCCGTCGTCGGTGAGCGTGCTCGCGGCCTCCGAGCGCCGCGGTGACGCCGAGCGCTTCGTCGATTTCCTGTTGAGCACCGAGTCGCAGGAGTACTTCGCGTCCGAGACGTTCGAGTACCCGCTCGCCGAGGGCGTGGACCCGGCCCCCGGAGTGCCGCCGCTCGCGTCGCTGCGACCCCCGGCCGGCGAGCAGGCCGACCGGCTCGGCGACATCGAGCGCACGGGCCGGCTGATCGCCGAGAGCGGTCTCAACTGATCCGCGATCCCGCTCGCACGCGGGCGGCCGGCCTGCGGATCGCCGTCGTCCTGCTGGCGGCCCCGTTCGCCGCGCCCCTCGTCTTCCTGCTGCTCCGCACGATCGACGAGGGCGGGGCGGCGTCCATCCTCCTGGACGCGACGCTGCTCGGCCCGCTGTGGCGCAGCCTGCTGCTCGCGGGCGGCGTCGCGGTCGCGGCGTCTGCCATCGGGACCGCCGCCGCGTGGCTGGTGATGCGCACCGACCTGCCGGGGCGGCGCGTGCTGCGGCTGCTGCTGCCCCTACCCCTCGTGCTGCCGTCGTTCATCGGGGCCTTCGCGCTGATCGCGGCGTTCGCCCCCGGCGGCCTCGTCGAGGAGGCGCTCGGGCTCGACGGCCTGCCCGAGGTCGACGGCTACGCCGGCGCGTTCGCGGTGCTGACGCTGCTGACCTACCCCTACGTGTACCTGCCCGCGGCCGCCCGCCTGCGCCAGCTGCCGTCGGCGATGGAGGAGTCGGCCCGCCTCCTCGGGCGCGGCCCCGCCGCGGTCTTCCGCACCGTCGTGCTCCCGCAGGCATGGCCCGCGATCGCGAGCGGCGGACTGCTGGTCTTCCTCTACGTGATCGCCGACTTCGGCGCGGTGCAGTTGCTGCAGTACGACACCCTGACGCGGGCCATCTACGCCAATCGGCTGATCGACCCGGGGGTGGCGGCCACCCTCAGCCTGGCGCTCGGGGTGCTGGCGATCGCCGTCGTGGTGGCCCAGCGCACGGTCGCCGGCGGGCGCACCGAGGACGCGCGCCGGGGCGGACGGCCGCTGACGGTCGCGCTCGGGCGCTGGCGCGCGGCGTCGCTGGCCTTCGTCGGCGTGCTGCTCACGCTGGCCCTCGTCGCCCCCCTGACCGTGCTCGGGTACTGGGCCGTCCGCGGCGCCGTGCAGGGCACGGACCGGCCCAACTCGCCGCTCGCCGACCCGTCGCGGTTGATCGAGCCGGCGGTGAACACCTCGCTCGCGAGCGCCGCGGCCGCCCTTGTGGCCGTGCTCGTCGTGCTGCCGGTCGCGTTCCTGACGGTGCGCCACCGGGGGCGCCTGGGAGGAGGGGCGGACGCGCTCATCACCGGCGGGTTCGCCCTGCCGGGCATCGTCATCGCCCTGTCCCTCGCCTTCTGGACGCTCAACAGCCCGGGGGTCGTCGGCGGGCTCTACCAGACGCTGCCGCTGCTGGTCGGCGCCTACGCGCTGCATTTCGGAGCCCTCGCCCTCGGGCCCGCCCGCATCGCCGTGTCAGGCGTGCCGCGGCCCCTCGACGACGCGGCCCGCACCCTCGGGCGCGGCCGCCTCTCGCGCCTGTGGAGCATCGACCTGCCCCTCATGGCGCCGGGTCTCGCCGCCGGCGCCGGTCTCGTGCTGCTGTCGGCGATGAAGGAGCTCCCGGTGACGCTGCTGCTCGCGCCCGCCGGCTTCCCGACCCTCGCGACCCGGGTCTGGAGCGCGGCCGAGGACGCCTTCTGGGCCGACGCCAGCGTCTCCGCCCTCGCGCTGGTGGCGGTCTCGGGGGTGCTGACCTGGTTGCTCGTCGTGCGCCGCGGACAGGCGCTCGCGTGAGGTGGCGGCCGGGCCTGCGCGGGGCGATGGCGATCGTCGCGGTGGTGGCGTTCGCGGCCGCGGCGGCCGGCATCGGCGCCCGGGCAACGTACGGCGCGCAGACGACCGCCGACGAGCCGCATTACCTGCTGACGGCCATCAGCCTGGCGGAGGACGGCGACCTGGACGTGCGCGACGAGTTCGCGGCGGGGCGGTATCGCGACTTCCACGCGACGGCCCTCCTCCCCCAGGCGCGACCACTCGCCGACGGTCGCCTGGTGGAGCCGCACGATCCGCTGCTGCCGCTGCTGCTGGCGGCGCCCGTGGCGATCGGGGGGTGGGTCGGCGCCAAGCTGTTCCTCTGCCTGGTGGCCGCGGCCCTCGCGGCGCTGACCCTGTGGATCGCGGTGCGCCGGTTCGCGGTGCCGGTGGTGCCGGCCGCCGTGACGGTGGCCGTGCTGGGCGCGTCGGCGCCCCTGGCCGCCTACGGGTCGCAGGTGTACCCCGAGATCGTGGCGGCGCTGTTCGTCGCCGTCGCGGTCGCGGCCCTGACGGGACGGCTGGGCCGGGGGGCGCTGGTCGCGGTCGGCGCCGTCGCCCTCACCCTGCCGTGGCTGTCGGTGAAGTACGCGCCGGTCGCCGCGGCGCTGCTCGCGGTGGCGGCCTGGCGCCTCTGGCGCGAGGGGCGACGCGCCGAGGTGGCCGGCGTGGCCATGGCGGCCGTCGCCGGGGCGCTCGCCTTCGTGGGCCTGCACCACGTGCTCTACGACGGCGCGACGCCGTACGCCGCCGGCGCGCACTTCGTCGACGGCCAGCTCACCGTGGTGGGCTCGGACCCCGACTACGTCGGCCGGGCGCGTCGCCTGGTGGGCCTGGTCGTCGACCGCGACTTCGGCATCGCGGCATGGCAGCCGGCATGGCTGCTGCTCGTCCCGGCCCTCGCGGCGCTGGGCGCCCGCCGCCCGCGCGGATCGGGGGCGCTCGCGCTGCCGCTCGCGGCCGGGTGGCTCACGGCGACGTTCGTCGCGCTGACGATGCAGGGCTGGTGGTTCCCCGGACGTCAGATCGTCGTCGTGCTGCCGCTCGTCGTGCTGGCCGTCGCATGGTGGGCGCGCGAGGGCGGGACGCGCCTACGTGCGGTCGCCGCCCTCGGCGCCGTCGGGGTGCTGGCCCAGATGTGGGTCGCGGTCGAGGCGAGCACCGGGCGCCTCACCTGGGTGGTCGATCTGCAGGACACCGCGAACCCGCTGCACGCGGCGTGGACGTCGCTGCTCCCCGGCTACCTGCGCGTCTCGGAGTCGACCTGGACGCTCCACTGGCTGTGGGCGGGGGCGGCCGTGGCCGCGGCCGTCGTGGCGTACCGGCGCGAGCGCGAGGCCGTCGCGCCGCGGGGGTCCCATGCGCTGGCCTGAGCGCGCGCGCCGGCGCGCCCTGGTCACCGGCGCGGCCGGGTTCATCGGCTCGGCCCTCAGCGAGGCGCTCGTGGCCGACGGCTGGTCGGTGACCGGGGTCGACGCGTTCACGGGAGCCGGCCCGCGGGCCGAGCGCGAGGATCACCTGGCGGCCCTCGCCGGCGAGCCCCGGTTCGACCTCGTCGAGGCCGACCTCGCCGCGGCCCCCCTCGAGGGCCTCGTCCGCGGCGCCGACGTCGTCGCGCACCTGGCCGGCCGTCCCGGCGTGCGCTCGAGCTTCGGCCCCGGCGTCGCGCCCTGCCTGCGCGACAACGTGATCGCGACCGGGCGCCTGCTGCGGGCGGCCGTCGCGGCGGGCGGCCGCCGGGTCGTCTGGGCCTCGTCCTCGTCGGTCTACGGCGACCTCGCCGCGGGCGCCGCCGACGAGCACGCCACGCCGCTGCGACCGCGCTCGCCCTACGCCGCCGGCAAGCGCGCCTGCGAGGACCTGGCCGCGATCGCGCGCGCCCGCGGGCTCGACGTCGTCGGGCTGCGCCTCTTCACGGTCTACGGGCCGCGCCAGCGACCCGACATGGCGCTGCGACGCATGTGCGAGGCCCTCTGCGGCGGGCCTCCGTTCACCCTGCTCGGCGACGGCGCGCAGGCGCGCGACATGACCCACGTCGACGACGTCGTCGAGGCCGTCGTACGGGCGATGACGGCCCACGCACCGGGGCCCGTCTACAACGTGGGCGGCGGCGACCCCGTCGCGCTGGCCGATGTCATCGCGGCGCTCGAGGAGATCGCGGGCGTGCCGCTGCCCATGCGTCGCGCACCCGCGGCGCGCGGCGACGTGGCGCGCACGTCGGCCGCCATCGCCCGGGCCCGGGCCGATCTCGGATGGCGCCCGCGGGTCGGCCTGGCCGAGGGGCTGGCCGGCGAGCTGGCGTGGGTGCGGTCGCGCGCCCGTGTCGGGGTGCGGCCCTGAGCGGGGTGCGCCACGTGCTCTGGCGCGGCCTCGACGCATGGAGGGCCGAGAGCTGCGCCGTGCGCATCACGGCGCGTGGGCTCACCGCCGAGGGGGTCCAGCTCGGCACCGACCCCCTCCCCTACCGGCTCGACTACGCGCTCGAGACCGGAGACGGCTTCCACACCCGCCTTCTCGAGGCCTTCGCACGCGGCGACGGCTGGACCCGCCGGCTGCGGCTCGAGCGGGGGTCCGGCGGGTGGACCTGCACCGCCGAGGCGGCCGGCGCCCGTGAGCTCGGCACGCCCGGCGGCGACCCGGCCGACCTCGGCGAGGCCACCGACTGCGACCTCGGCCTCTCGCCCCTCACCAACACCACCCCCGTCCTGCGCGCCGGGCTGCACCGGGCGCCCGGACGCGTCGAGATCGTCGTCGCCTGGATCTCGGTACCCGAGCTCACCGTCCGCCCGTCGCGCCAGCGCTACGACCACGTCGCGCCGGGCACCGTGCGCTACACCGACCTCGGGCTCTTCGCGGGTTTCACCGAGGAGGTGTCGTTCGACGACGACGGGCTGGTGACGCGGTACCCCGGGCTCGCGGCCGCGGCGCACGCGGTCGAGCCGGCCTAGGAGCGGCCGAGCCGGCCGTCGGGGCCGATGGACCCGAAGCGCGCCTGCCCCCCGCGCATGTGCACCTCGCGCACCACGCCGCGCACGAACTCGCCGCGCTCGTCGGCGTCCATCCCCTCGAGCTGCGCGAGCTGCTCGGCCGACGCGGCGACGTCACCTGCCCCGGCGAGGGCGCGCAGCGGGTCGTCGATGAGTGCGTCGCGGAAGCCCGGGTCGGCGACGACCCGGGTCCACAGGGGGATCCGGAGCTCCTCCATGGCGGTCAGTCTCGCACGCGCGGGGCGGAGCGGCGCCTAGAGGGAGAAGACGATCCCGGCGGGCTCGCCGGGGGCGGCGTCGATCGCCGGGAGCGCGTGCGCCAGCATCCGCCCGAACACGCCGGCGCTCTCCCCGAACAGGCGGGCGAGGGTCTCGGCGGGGGTCGGCTCCGGCATGACGCCGTTCGCGTGATCGGTGACGAAGCCGACGAGGGCGAACGGCAGGCGGGCCTCACCGGCGAGCACGGTCTCGGGACCACCCGTCTGGCTCACGCAGGTCACCCCCGCCGACGCGAGCTGGGCGATCTCGCTGCGCGTGTTCAGGCGGGGGCCGTCGACGTGGCCGTAGGTGCCGCCGTCGCGCACCGCGATCCCCGCGGCGCGGGCCCCGCTGACCAGCCCGGCGCGCGGCCCCTCCGAGAACGGCCCGTCGTAGATCCAGTGTCCCCGGCCCGGCGCGGCCGGGTCGGTGAAGAGCGTGCAGAGCGACCCGTCGGCCAGTCGGTTCGAGGGGAAGTGCAGGTCGTCGAACACCACCAGCGAGCCCAGCTCGAGGGAGGGGTCGACCGCGCCGCACACCGTCGTCGAGACGAGGGCACGCACGCCGAGCGCCTGCAGGGCGGCGACGTTCGCACGGGGCGCCACCTGGTGCGAGAGGCGGGCGTGCCCCGTCCCGTGGCGGGGGACGTGCGCGATCGGGACACCCGCCAGCGTCCCGCGCGTCACGACCGCCGTCCCGTGGGGTGTGGCGACCTCCTCGGTGCGGCCGTCAACGAGCCCCTCGAGCGCGTAGAGCCCGGTGCCGGTGATCAGCCCGATCGGCGGACGATCGCTCACGCCCCGCGCTCCCCGGGCCGCGCGGCGAGGTCGTCGATGTTCCAGCCGGCGAGGCGGGCGCCCGCCAGGTAGGAGCTGTCGAGGAAGGCGCGCAGCGCCACGGCGGGGTCGGGCTCCGCGCGGGCGTCGTCGTACATGAGCAGGGCCAGCGACCCCGTCGGCCCGGTCTGCCAGCGCGCCGCCGCCGGCTCGAGCGGGGTCTCCGGCAGCCCCGGCGGCTCGGGCGCGGTGTACGAGTAGAAGGCGGGTGCGGGGATCCTGGCGTCGCCCGCCCAGAAGCCGCAGCTCACCACCTCGTGGGAGTACGCCTCGGCGGTGACGGGGTCGGCGCCCTCCACGGCCGGGGCACGGCGCCCGCTGAACCGGGTGACGGCGAGGTCGAAGCTGTGCCAGAACAGGTGCACCGGGCTGGTCTTGCCGGTGAAGGCGCCGGCGTACCCCGTGAACACCTCGTCGGTCGCGCGCAGCACCGCCCACCAGCGTCCGACGGCCTCGCCGTCGTAGGAGCGGTGCTCCTCGTCGTCGGGGAAGGCCGGGGAGTCGCCGAGGTCGAACGGCGAGGCGAGGATCGTGCACCGCACCCCGACGTCGCCGAGCGCCGCGAACAGGCGGTCGTGGAACGACGCGACCGAGAGGCCGTCATGGAGCGCGAACTCCCGGGTGGCGCCCCGGCTCGTCCGCACGACGAGGCGGTGCGCGACGACGTCGATCTCGATCTCGACGAGGCCGGGCGCGCAGGGCATGGGGCCGGTCGTGATGCCGCGCGCCGATACGCGGAGCGTCACGTTCCACCAGTGGTTGCGGTGGGGCATGAGGGACATCCGCACCTTGCCGACGATCTGGCAGTACCGGTGCAGGGTCTCCTTGGTCGGCCGCCAGTCCTCCAGCGGGAGGGCGGGCCAGGTCTCGACGGCGTCCATCGCGTGTCCTCGATCGGGGGCGGGCCCCAGTATGTCGTCGCCGTCGCGCCGTGGCCCCGGCGGGCGGGGGGTCAGCCCCGGGGGTCGCCCTCCCGGCGGCTCGCGGTGACCGTGTAAGTCGTCGCGGCGCCCGAGAGCAGGAAGTCGGGGTTGACGCACGGGGCGCCGGCCCGGTGCTCGAAGGTGCGCTCGACCTCGGACCGGCAGATCGGAAGGGGCTCGCGCGAGGCGCGCAGCGCACCGAAACCGGCGGCCGTGCGCTGCAGCCGCGTGAAGCCGTCGAGGTCGATCTCGACGTCGTAGACGCCCTCCATGCAGCCGATCCAGGTGCGCCCGTCGCGCACGTGCGAGTAGAGCCGGGGGCATCGGGCCTCGATGCACCCGGCGGGCTCGACCACCCGCTCGCAGGCGATCGGGCAGTGCCGGCACGAGCCCGCGGCGGTGCGTGCCGCGACGGCGGCCGGGGAGCGTCTCATCGGGGGTACCGGGGGGACACGCGGGGTAGTGAAGCAGAGCCCCGCGCCGGGTCAAGCCGGTGGGCCCCTCAGACCAGGCAGCGCTCCCCGAAGAGCGTCTTGAGCTCTGCGACGAGGCTGCCGGCCCGGGGGTCGACCCGGTACTCGGAGCCCAGGAAGAGGCGCCGGCGACCGGCCGCTGTCTGCACGTCCATCACCACGGCGGCGTCGCCGCGGTGGTCGGTCAGCAGGCGCTTGAGCTCGCTCAGCTCGGTGGTCGCCAGCCGCGAGGCGTCGACCTTCACGACCAGCCGCTCGTCCTCGGCGCCCTCCTCGGGCGTGAAGGCGCGGACCGACTGCGCGACGAGCTTGGTCTCGCCCTCCCCCTTCTGATCGACGCGGCCGGCGATCAGCACCATGGCGTCCGGGGTCAGCAGGTCGCGCGCCTCGGCCAGCACCGCCGGCACGATGACCACCTCGACCGAGCCCTCGAGGTCGTCGACCCGGGCGAACATCATCGGTTCGCCGCGGCGCGTCGTGATGCCCTTGAGCGCGCCGAGCATGCCGCCCACCGTCACCGGCTCGCCGTCGGCGCGATCGGCCAGCGCGGCCAGGCCGCAGGTGACCGCGCGGGCGAGCTGGCGCCGGCAGTCCTGCAGTGGATGGCTCGAGACGTAGAGGCCGAGCGCCTCCTTCTCGGCCGCGAGCAGCTCGTCCTTGGGCATCTCGCGCGCGGGGATCGGCGGGTCGACCTCGACGATGCCGGTCGCCTCCGCCCCACCGCCCATCGACCCGAAGAGCGACTCCTGCCCCGCGGCCAGGTCGTCGCGCCGTCGCGCCGCCTGCGACACGGCCGCCGCGATGGTCTCGAGCATGCCGAGGCGGGTGGCGCCGGTGCAGTCGAGCGCGCCGCCGCGCACGAGGCTCTCGAGCGCCCGTTTGTTCACCTGGGCCTGGTCGACGCGCCGGCAGAAGTCCCAGAGCGATTCGAAAGGGCCCCCCGAGGCGCGGGCGGCGACGATCGCGGCGACCGCGTTCTCGCCGACGCCCTTCGTGGCCGTCAGGCCGAAGCGGATCTCGCGCTCGCCGGTGACCGCGAAGTCGGAGCGGCTCACGTTGACGTCGGGCGGGAGCACCGCGAGGCCCATGTCGGTGCAGGCGGCCACGTAGAACGGCACCCGGTCCTTCGTGTCCATCACCGAGCTCAGCAGCGACGCCATGTACTCGGCCGGGTGGTTCGCCTTGAGGTAGGCGGTGCGGTACGCCAGCAGGGCGTAGCAGGCGGCGTGGCTCTTGTTGAACGAGTAGTCGCCGGCCGCCTCGCAGAGGCCCCAGAGGTTCTGGGCGACCGGCTTCGCGGTGCCGCTCTCGACGCAGCCGGCGATGAACTCGTCCTTCAGCGAGGCCATCAGGACCTTGTCCTTCTTGCCCACGGCCTTGCGGAGGTCGTCGGCACGCGACGGCGAGAACCCGGCGAGCTGACGGGAGATCGCCATCAGCTGCTCCTGGTAGACCGCGACGCCGTACGTCGGTCCGGTGATGGACTCCAGGCGCGGATCCTCGAACGTGACCCTCGAGGGGTCGCGCTTGTTGCGCGCGTAGGTGCTGATGAAGGCCATCGGGCCGGGCCGGTACAGGGCCACGAGGGCGATGAGGTCGGCGAACTCGGTGGGCCGCACCTCGCGCAGGGCCTCGCGCATGCCGCTCGACTCGAACTGGAAGACGCCGATCGCGTCGCCGCGCGCGAGCATCGCGTAGGTGCCCGGGTCGTCGAGCGGGACCGTCTCGATGTCGAGCTCGTGCCCCGAGCGGTCGCGGATCAGCTCGAGTGCGCCCTGGATGACGTCGAGGTTGCGCAGGCCGAGGAAGTCCATCTTCAGCAGACCGAGCGCCTCGACGTCGTGGTCGGGCACCTGCGTGACGACGTTGCCCTCGTCGTCGAGCCGCACCGGCAGGTAGTCGGTGATGTCGCCGGGGGCGATGACCACGCCGGCGGCGTGCACGCCCTCGTTGCGCACGAGGCCCTCGAGCGGCCGGGCGGTGTCGATGATCTGCTTGGTCGCCGGGTCGGCGTCGTAGGCCTGGGCCAGCTCCGAGCCCGGCGACATCGCCTGCTCGAGCTTGATGCCGATCGGCCGCTCGGGCACGAGCTTGGCGATGCGGTCGACCTGGCCGTAGGTGTGTCCGAGCACCCGCCCCGAGTCGCGCACGACCGCGCGCGCCAGCAGCTTGCCGAAGGTGCCGATGCGGGCGACCGCGGCCGAGCCGTACTTCTCGGTGACGTAGGCCACCACGCGGTCGCGTCCCACGACCGAGAAGTCGGTGTCGATGTCCGGCATCGACTTGCGGCCCGGGTTGAGGAAGCGCTCGAAGAGCAGGTCGTGCGCGAGGGGGTCGATGTCAACGATGCGGAGCGAGTAGGCCACGAGCGAGCCGGCGGCCGAGCCGCGACCCGGGCCCACGCCGACCCCGTTCTCGCGCGCCCAGCGCATGTAGTCCCAGACGATCAGGAAGTACGAGGCGAAGCCCATCTCCTCGATGACGCCCAGCTCGAAGCGCAGGCGCTCCTCCGCGGCGGCCGGCCAGCCGCCCGGGTAGCGGCGCTCGAGGCCCTCGCGGCAGAGGCGCTCGAGGTAGGTGCCGGCGTCCTCGCCCCCGGGCACCGGGAAGCGGGGCAGCTTGATGTCGCCGAGCGGCAGGTCGAGCGCGGCGCACCGCTGGGCGATCTCGACCGACACCGGCAGGGCGTCGACGAAGTCGGGCAGCGCGAGGGCCATCTCCTCGGCGGTCTTGAGGTAGAACTCCTTCGTCCCGAAGCGGAACCGCTTCGGGTTGCTCAGCACGTCGCGCGTCTGGATCGCCAGCAGGGCCTCGTGGGCGTCGGCGTCCTCGCGGCAGGGGTAGTGGGCGTCGCAGGTCGCCACCATGGGCAGCCCGGCGTCGAGCGCGATGCGCTTGAGGTGCTGGTTGATGCCCGTCTGCACGTCGAGGCCGGCGTGCTGGATCTCGACGTAGACGTCGTCGCGGCCGAAGATGCCCTGCAGGGCGTCCAGCTCGGCCCGCGCGGCGACCACGTCGTCGGTCTCGAGGCTGCGGCAGACGACCCCGGAGAGGCATCCGGACAGCGCGATGATGCCGTCCGAGTGGCGCTCCATCAGCTCGTGCGAGATGCGCGGCTTGCGGTGGTAGCCCTCGAGGTAGCCGGCCGAGCAGAGCTTGATCAGGTTGTAGTAGCCCTCGGTCGTCTCGGCGAGCAGCGTGAGGTGGTTGCGGCGCTCCTTCGACGGGCGCTCGCGGTGGTCGGGCACGACGTACGCCTCGAGCCCGACGACCGGCGTGATGCCCCGCTTGGTGGCCTGCCGGTAGAGCTCGACCGCGCCGCTCATGACCCCGTGATCGGTGAGCGCGACGGCGCTCTGGCCCATCTGCTCGACCCGCCCCAGGAGGCGCTCGATCTTGCACGCCCCGTCCAGTACGGAGTAGTCCGAGTGGACGTGGAGGTGGACGAAGTCGGGGGCGGCAGAGGGCATGGCGCGGCCCCAGGTTCGCACATGCGCTCGGACGACGCCGGGCCCCGCCGCGACGCCGCGCGCCCCCCGGACGGGGTCCGCCGCGATGCCCCGGCACCACCGCCCGCGGGCGTCCGCGCGGCCCCTCCGGCGCGCCGTCTCGCCAGGCGCACCGGCACTTTCGCGCGGGCCCTGCGCCGACGTAGCGTCGTCAGTCCACATCCACCGCTCGTGCCGGAGGAGGACGCGATGATCAGCACCGACACGGTCGCCCTTGCCGCCCGCGTGATCGGGGCCTTCAACGATGCCGACTGGGACGCGATGCGCGAGGGCTGCACGGAGGACGTCGTCTACACCGAGACCGGAACGGGGCGGCGGATCGAGGGCATCGACGCCTGCCTCGAGGCCTGGGCCGAATGGCGCAGCGCGATGTCGGACGTCACCGGCACCGTCGGGCGCACGCTCGCCGACGGTCCCCTGGTGGCGATGGAGATCACCTGGCGCGGCACCCACGACGGTCCCCTGCAGACGGCCTCCGGTCCGCTGTCGGCCACGGGTGCGGCCGTGACGCTCGCGGCCACCCAGTGGCAGACCCACCACGACGGACGCATCGCGACCATCGACCACCACCTCGACGTGCTCGGGCTGCTCGCCCAGATCGGGGCGATGGGCGACTAGCCGCGGCGGGGGGGCGGCGCACGGCGCGCCGGCCGCCCACGCGATCAGGCCCCCGGGGCCGGGCGGGTCGCGCGCGGCGCCCCTGACGCCCCCGCGGGCGTCAGGGGCGGGCGACGCTAGGCCGCCGGCGCCTCGCGGCCCGCGGTGAGCACGACGCCCCACGGGCCCCCGAGGGCGAAGTGCGCCCCGTCGGCCGACCAGGCGGCGGCGCGCGCGCCCCGCACCCAGCGCACGAGCGTGCCGTCGGACGTGTGCAGGAGGGCGATCACGTCGTTGCGGCCCTCGCGCGTGTGGAGCGCCACGACCTCACCCCCGGGCGCGACGGCGACCGGGACGGCGCCCTCGTCGAGGATCGCCCCGGGGGCGACGGGGTCGGGGAGGCCGGCGGCCGGGTCCTCCGGCGGGCGCTCCTCCGACCGCATCGCGAGCTCGGGCACGCTCCAGGTGCGGCGCACGTACGGGCTCAGACCGTGCAGCAGGCCCTCGTCGTCGAAGCGGAGGGAGAACGCGGGCTCGCGCGCCGCGGCGATCACCGCGACGCGGCCGACGCCGGCGACCGTCGCGCCGGTCCGCAGGCCGACGAGGGGCAGCGACGTCTCGGGCGCCGGCGAGAGCATGAGGCCCATCGGGGGCTGCGGCCGCCGCCGTCCGGGGCGACCGGCCTGCGCGAACACCATGCTGATGACGCTCCAGGGGCCGGGGTCGTCCGTCAACAGCGTCGGGGGGCCCAGGGGCCTCGTGCTCATCGATCCTCCTCGGGTGGTGTGAGCCATGCGCAACCCCAGTCGCCCGCGACCACGATGCCGTCGCGGGCGGGCGACGGCGACATGACGCGGGCGCCGTCGACCCGTCGCGCCAGGGTGCCGTCCTCGGAATTCACGAGCGCGGCCGACGGATCGCCCCCGTCGGGGTCTCCGAGCGCCACCAGCGCGCCGTCGGCGGAGAGCGCGATCGACCGGGCCGCGGGCAGCGGCGAGGCCCAGCGGGCGCGGGGCGCGTCGGCCCCCGGCTCCCAGACCGAGATCGTGTCGTCGTCGTGCAGGGCGGCGATGCGTGGCGCCTCGGCGGCCGCCGCGAGCGCGACGATCGCCGGGCCCTCGGCCTCCGGGCCACCGGGCGCGGTCACGGCCGCCCCGCGGGCCACCTGCAGCGAGCCGTCGGCGGCGTAGCAGAGCAGCGAGCCCCCGCCGGCGTGGCGGGCGGACGGCTGCTCGTCGCCCACGGCCCACTCGACCACCTCGCCGTCACGCACGGCCGCCACCGCCCGGCCGTCGGCGCGGATGGCGGCCGGGCCGGGGCCCAGATCGGCCGCGATGTCCCCGAGACTCGGCAGCACCACCGCGCGCCAGCCGTCGCCGGTGCGGACGAGGCCGGCGTTGGCGCCCGGGGCGCCCACCGCGCGATCGACGCCCGGCGGGCGACGATCGTGGATGACGTGCACCTGGGGCAGTCGCACGCTCATCACCAGCCCGGCGCCGAGGGCCAGCACGAGCTTGCCGCCGGCGACCACGGTGGCCTCGCGCATCGCCACGGGCGCCGCCGCGCGGAGCCGCATCGGCCCGGAGTGGGGCCCGTCGGCCCCCACGCCGGCGACGGGCACAAGGCGCAGACCCCGCGGGCCCCGCTCCACGCGGCTGACGGCGGGGACGTCGGCCGGGTCGACCGGGAGCATGGGCGGGCCGCCGCGCCTCATCCCAGCTCCCGCGCCTGCGCGATGCGGTGGGCCATGCGGCTCTGGAGCGAGAAGAGCTCGATGAAGCCGGGCGCCGCGCCCTGCGAGAACGAGGCATCGGCGTCGAACGTGGCCAGGCTGCGGTCGTAGAGGGCGTTCGGCGAGCTGCGCGTCACGGCCGTCGCCGACCCCTTGTAGAGGCGCATCGTGATCGTGCCCTCGACCTTGCGGTTGACGTGCTCCATGAAGGCGTTGATGTCGGCCAGCAGCGGCTCGTACCACAGGCCCTCGTAGGCGAGTTGGGCCCAGAGGGCGTCGAGGGTCGGCTTGAGGTGGTTCTCGCGGCCCGTGCAGACGAGCTTCTCGAGCTCGCGATGGGCGTCGAGGATCACCGTGGCCGCGGGGACCTCGTAGAGGTCGCGCACCTTGAGGCCGACGACCCGGTCCTCGATGTGGTCGAGGATGCCCACGCCGTTGCGGCACGCCGCCTCGGCGACGCGCCGGATGAGCTCGACGAGGCCGAGCTCCTCTCCGTCGAGGCTCACCGGCAGGCCGTCGCGGAAGCCGATGACGACGTCCTCGACGCGGTCGGGCGCGGCGGTCGGGTGGGTGACGAGCTGGAAGACGTCGTCGGGCGGGGCCTGCTCGAGGTCCTCGATGACGCCGCCCTCGCTCGAGCGCCCCCAGAGGTTGTCGTCGATCGAGTAGGGACGCTCCACCGACGACGAGATCGGGATGCCGTGCTCGATCGCGTAGGCGATCTCCTCGTCGCGGCCCATCTGCCACTCGCGGACCGGGGCGATGACCTTCAGGTCGGGGGCGAGGGTCGCGATGGTCGCCTCGATGCGCACCTGGTCGTTGCCCTTGCCGGTGCACCCGTGGGCGATCGTGTCGGCGTCGTGCTCGCGCGCCGCGTCGCACGCCAGCTTGGCCAGCAGCGGCCGCCCGAGGGATGTGAAGAGCGGGTAGCCGCCCTGGTAGCGGGCGTTCGCACGGATCGCCGGCGCCACGTACTCGCGGGCGAACTCCTCCTTGGCATCGACCACCAGGCTCGCGACCGCGCCCAGGTCGAGCGCCTTGCGGCGGACGGCGTCGAAATCGTCGGCGGGCTGCCCGAGGTCGATGCAGAGGGCGATCACCTCGGCGTCGTACTCGTCCTGGATCCACTTGAGCATCACCGACGTGTCGAGTCCGCCCGAGTACAGCAGCACGACGCGATGGACCTCGTGCGGCTGCGCGAGATACCCCGCGACGGGCTGGGTGGGACGACTCTCGGGCACGGCGTTGCCTCCGGTGGCGTGAACGGCGAGGAAGTCTAGTCGAGCGCCTGGGGACGGCCGCCGCGGCCCTCGCCGACCTCGACCGCCGGGGGGCTCGAGGCCATGGACTGGACCGACGGGGGGTGCCGCAGGGGTCCAGTGTTGTCGTATACCGCCGATAAGGTGCCGGTGACCACCTCAGCCCCCCAGGTGCTCCGCGACCCGATGACCGCCAACGGTGTCCAGTCCAACCTCCGGGTGCCCGCCGATCTGACGGTGGTCAGCTTCGTCCGCTCGGCGCTGGCCTGCATGCTCGATCGGGAGGGGTGGCCGGGCGACGGAGCGGGGCGGGTGCTGCTCGCCTCGACCGAGGCGGTCACCAACGCCATCGAGCACGGATCACCCCTGGGCGGCGCGATCGACGTCGAGATCTCGGTGACCCACGAGCAGACCTGCGTCACGGTCTGCGACGAGGGCCGACCCGGCACGGCCACGCCGCGTCTGCCGGCGGCGCCCCCGCCGCCGACGAGCCCGCGCGGCCGCGGCCTGCTCATCATCTCCCGCCTGGCCGACGACGTCGCCCTGGCGCCGCACGGGTCGGGCACGGTCATCACCGCGAGGTTCCTGCGCCAGCCCGAGGCCGCCGCGCGGGCATCGCGCCGGGCCGCCTAGACCGCATCACCGCGCGGCCGACCGGGCCCCGGGCGCAGCTCTCAGCGGATCCACGGCCGGCTCCCGGCGACATCCGAGGGCGGGTCGCTTGCATGGACCCCACTCTGACGTCTGACGAGGGAGGCTCCATGGGGATGACGACCGGACGGACGGTCACGGCGGCGATCGCGGCGCTCGCGCTGGTGGCCGGCGGCGCCACGGCGGTGGCGGCGACCGACTCCGCGGGCACCGGCACCACCCCGGCGGCCGCGGCCGCGGCCGCGGAGTCGGCCGACGCGACCACGACCGCGCCGACCCCGACGGCGCCCGCGCCGGGCACGACGACCGCGCCCGGATCGGGCTCGGGGGAGTGCCCCTAGGCGCGGCGTGATGTGAGGGCGCGGGGTTGTGCGCGCCCCCGGGGCGGCGGTTATCCTGGCGCGGCCGGCACACGCGACCGTGGAGACGTCGGATGACCCAGCCCAACCCGCCGTCCGCGGACGGCACCGCGCCCACCGGGTCCCTGCCCGGCGAGGCCGCCGTGCGCGAGGGGCTCGCGGTGTCGGCCCGCGCCGTGACCAAGCGCTACGGCGCGGGCGACACCGCCGTCGACGCGCTGCGTGGCGTCTCGGTCGACTTCCCGAAGGGCCAGTTCGCGGCGGTCATGGGGCCGTCGGGCTCCGGCAAGTCGACGCTCATGAACATCCTCGCGGGCCTCGACACGCCCACGGCGGGCAGCGTGATGATCGACGGCACCGAGATCACCACGCTCAAGGACCGTCAGCTCACGATGCTGCGCCGCGAGAAGGTCGGCTTCGTGTTCCAGTTCTTCAACCTGCTCCCCATGCTGACGGCCGAGGAGAACCTCGAGCTGCCCATGGCGATCGCCGGCCGCAAGATCGATCCCGACTGGGAGCGCGAGCTCGTGGCCGCGGTGGGGCTCGACGACCGGCGGCGGCACCGTCCGTCCGAGCTCTCGGGCGGCCAGCAGCAGCGGGTGGCGCTCGCGCGCGGGCTCATCTCGCGCCCCGCCGTGCTGTTCGCCGACGAGCCGACCGGCAACCTCGACTCCGCGACCTCGGAGGAGATGCTGCGCCTGCTGCGCCGATCGGTCGACGAGTTCGGCCAGACGATCGTGATGGTCACCCACGACGGACGGGCGGCCGCCTTCGCCGACCGGGTGCTGTTCCTGCGGGACGGCGAGATCGTGCAGGATTTCGGCCACCTCGAGGCCGACGCGATCTACGACGTCGTCAAGTCGCTCGAGTAGGGGCGGGACGTGCTGCGACTGATCGTCAGGGGCGTCCTGGCGCGCAAGCTGCGCACCGTGCTGACGTCGATCGCGATCGTCCTCGGGGTCGCCATGGTCGCCGGGACCTTCATCCTGACCGACCAGATCAACACGGCCTTCGACGACATCTTCGAGACGGGCAACGAGAAGATCGACGCCGTCGTCACGCGCCAGACCGAGTTCGACAGCTTCGAGGACCCGGCGCCGCCCATGCCCGAGTCGGTCGTCGCCCAGGTCGCCGCCGTCGACGGGGTGGGCATCGCCGAGGGCCAGGTCAACGCGCAGGGCCAGCTGGTCGTCGACGGCGAGGCGGTCTCGTCACAGGGCGGCGCGCCCGCGATCGTCGTCTCGAACGTCTCGCCCGAGATCAACCCGAGCGTCGCCCTCGAGGGGCGCCTGCCCGAGAACCCCGGCGAGGTCGCGGTCATCAAGGACGTGGCCGACCGCGAGGACCTGACCATCGGACAGAGCGGGGTCGGCCTCGCGACGGCCGTCGGCACGGAGCCGGTGACGCTCGTCGGCGTCTTCCGCTTCGGCGACGTCGAGTCGATCGGCGGCGCCACCGTCGTGCTGGTGACGCTCGACGACGCCCAGCGCTGGTTCGACCGCGAGGAGCAGGTGACGACCGTCTTCGCGACCGCCGACCCCGGCGTGAGCGAGCGCGAGCTGGCGACCCGCATCCGCGCGGTGCTCCCCGCCGGCCTCGAGGTCGAGACCGCCGCCGAGAACGCCCAGTCGCAGAGCGACGACATCGCCGGCGAGATCTCGGGCTTCCTCACCCCCGCCCTGCTCGCCTTCGCCGGCGTCGCGCTGTTCGTCGGCGCGTTCATCATCTTCAACACGTTCTCGATCACGGTCGCCCAGCGCGTGCGTGAGTTCGGGATGATCCGGACCCTCGGCGCGAGTCGCTCCCAGGTGCTGCGCAACATCGTCGGCGAGGCGCTGCTGATCGGCGTCATCGCGTCGCTGATCGGCCTCGCCGCCGGCGTGGGCATCGCGATGGGCATCCTCGCGCTCTTCGAGGCGATCGGGTTCGGCCTGCCGGCGGCCGGCATCGAGGTGCGCCCGCGCACGATCATCGCCGCACTGCTGGTGGGGATCGTGGTGACGGTCGTCGCGGCCGTCGGCCCGGCCCTGCGGGCAACCCGCGTGCCGCCGATCGCCGCGGTGCAGGAGGGCGCCGGCCTGCCCCCGGGACGGTTCCACCGCCTGAGCCCCTACATCGCGGGGTTCGCGCTCGCCGCCGGCATCGCCCTGTTCGTGTACGGCCTCGCGGGCGGGCTTGGGGCCACCGACGCGCTCCAGGTGCTCGGCCTCGGCGCCGTCCTCGTGTTCCTCGGCGTCGGCATGCTCTCGCGGTTCATCGTGCGCCCGCTGACGCGCGCGATCGGCGCGCCGATCGAGGCCCTCGCCGGCACGACCGGCCGCCTCGCCCGCGCCAACGCGACGCGCAACACCTCCCGCACCGCCGCGACGGCCGCCTCGCTGATGATCGGCGTGGGCCTCGTGGCCTTCGTGGCCATCTTCGCCGCGGGCCTCAAGGACTCGTTCACGGGCGCCATCGACCGGACGCTGCAGGGCGACCTGATCCTGCAGACCGACAACTTCACCACCTACCCGGGGGCGGCGGCCGACGCGGTCGACGCGACCCCGGGCGTGGCCGCGTCGCAGTTCCTGCGCTTCCCCGAGGTCCGCACCGAGCCGGGCGGCAGCCAGTTCCTCAACACGATCGAGCCCTCGACGGCGGCGCAGGTCTTCGACTTCGACTGGCAGGACGAGGCCTCGGACGCCCTCTTCGCCGAGCTCGACCGCGACGGCGCGCTGATCGAGAGGAACCTCGCCGACTCGACCGGCCTGCGCACCGGCGACCGCTTCACGGTCACGACCAACCGTGGGGAGACGGCCACCTTCACCGTGCTCGGCGAGTACCGCGACCCGGTGCTGTTCACCGGCATCACGGTCTCGGACTCGGCCGCCGACGCGCTCGACATCCCGCCCGACCCCTCGGTGGGCGTCGTGCTGCTCGAGCCGGAGGCCGACCTCGAGACCGTCCAGTCGGAGATCACCGCGCGCATGGACGCCGACTTCCCGACGGTCAACGTGCTCTCGAACGCCGAGTTCAAGGAGGACTTCGAGGCGCAGATCGACGAGCTGCTGGGGCTGCTGTACGCGCTGCTCGCGATCAGCCTGATCATCTCGCTCTTCGGCATCGTCAACGCCCTGGTGCTGAGCATCTACGAGCGCACCCGGGAGATCGGCATGCTGCGGGCGATCGGCACGACCCGCCGCCAGATGCGCGCCATCGTGCGCTACGAGAGCATCATCACCGCGGTGATCGGCGGCGTGCTCGGCATCGCCATCGGCATCCTCTTCGCCTGGGTCCTGGCGCGGGGCCTCGCCGACCAGGGCATCGAGTTCGCGCTGCCGATAGGCACGCTCGTCGTGTTCCTGGTGCTGGCCATCGTGGCGGGCGTGGTGGCGGCCGTGCTGCCGGCGCGGCGCGCGGCGCGCCTCAAGCCACTGGACGCCCTGCACTTCGAGTAGCGGCAGGCCGGCCCGGCCCCCCGCGCCGGTCAGAGCGCGGCGATCACCCTGCGCAGGGCGGCGACGAGCGCGTCGAGGTCCTCACCGTCGACCACGAGCGGCGGCAGCATGCGGATCGTCCGCGCCGAGGTGTTGTTGACGAGGAACCCCTCGCCCAGCATCGCCTCGACGGCCTCGGCGGCCCGCGGCAGCGGCAGGTCGATGGCGCACATGAGCCCGCGGCCGCGGGCCTCGACGGCCAGCCCGTCGGTCACGATGCCCTCGAGGTCGGCCAGCAGCGCCGCGCCCTTCAGCCGCACCGACTGCTGCAGGTCGGCGTCGGCGAGCACGGCGCACGAGGCGAGCGCGGCCGCGCAGGCCAGCGGGCTGCCGGCGAACGTCGAGCCGTGATCCCCGGGCTGCAGCACCGCGTCGATGCCCGGGCGCGCCGTGATGGCGCCGATCGGCACGCCCCCGCCGAGGCTCTTCGCGAGGCACATCACGTCGGGGACGACCCCGGCCTCCTGGTGGGCGAACAAGGGGCCGGTGCGCGAGAGGCCGGTCTGGATCTCGTCGATGACCAGGAGGGCGCCGTGGCGGTCCGCCAGCTCGCGGGCCAGATGGAGCATCTGCGGGGGGACCGGGTGCACGCCGCACTCGCCCTGCACGATCTCGAGCACGATCGCGCAGGTCCGCTCGCCGACCGCGGCCTCGAGCGCGGCCGGGTCGTCGCGCTCGACGTGCCGCACGCCGGGCACCAGCGGGGCGAAGGGCTCCTGCTTGGCCGGCTGACCGGTGAGCGAGAGCGCGCCGTAGGTGCGCCCGTGGAAGCCGTCGACGAGCGCGACCACCTCCGTGCGCGAGGGGCCGCCGTGCTTGCGGGCGAGCTTGAGCGCCGCCTCGCTGGCCTCGGCCCCGGAGTTGCAGAAGAAGACGCGGCCCCCGAGCGCGTGATCGCGGATCCACTCGGCGAGCGCGACCATCGGCTCGGTGTAGTACAGGTTCGAGACGTTGATGAGGCGGCCGGCCTGCTCGGCGATCGCCGCCACGACGGCCGGGTGGCAGTGGCCGACGTTGTTCATCGAGATGCCGGCCATGCAGTCCACGTAGCGGCGGCCCTCGGCGTCCCACAGCGAGGCGCCCTCGCCCCGCACGAAGGCGACGGGCTGGCGCCGGTAGGTCGGCATCAGGGCCGCGGCCTCGCGCCCGACGAGGGTCTCGTCGATCACGCGGTCACCTTCGTGCCGATGCCGGTCTCGGTGAAGATCTCGACCAGCACCGAGTGCGGCACCCGGCCGTCGACGACGTGGGCGGCCCCCACGCCGGCCTCGAGCGCATCGGTGACGGCGGCGAGCTTCGGGATCATGCCGGTGCCGATCGCCCCGGAGGCCATGAGGTCGCGCAGGTCGTCGAGGCGGCACTCGCTGATCAGGCTGTCCGGGTCGCCGACGTCGCGGAAGATGCCCTCGACGTCGGTGAGGAAGATCGCCTTGCGCGCGCCGAGGGCGGCGGCCAGCCGGCCCGCGACCGTGTCGGCGTTGATGTTGTAGCTCTGCCCGTCCTCGTCGACGCCCACCGACGCGACCACCGGCACGAAGTCGCGCAGCCGCTCGAGCACGCGCGGGTCGATGGCCGTGACGCGGCCGACGAAGCCGAGGTCCTCGGGGCCCGAGGCCTTCTCGGCCAGGATCAGGCCGCCGTCGTCGCCGGCCAGGCCCACCGCGGGGGCACCCGCGACGTGGAGCTGGGCGACGATCTCCTTGTTGATCTTGCCGACCAGGACCATCTTGACCAGCTCCATCGTGGGCGCGTCGGTCACGCGCAGCCCCTGCACGAAGCGGACCTCGAGGCCGAGCCGGTCGGAGTAGCGGGAGATGTCGGGGCCGCCGCCGTGGACGATCACCGGGTTCATGCCGACGAGCTTCAGCAGCGCCACGTCGCGGGCGAACGACGCCTTCAGCTCGGGCGTCGTCATCGCGGCGCCGCCGTACTTGATGACGATCGTCGCCCCCGCGAACTCGCGGATGTAGGGCAGCGCCTCGAGCAGCACGCCGACGCGCGGCTCGAGCTCGCGGGTGCGCTCTGCGATGCGGGTGTGCGGTTCGGCCATCGGCGCGAGATGCTGACACACCGCGCGGCCGTACGAGGCGTCCGTCGCGGCGGGGGTCACCCGCGGGCCCTCCGGCCCCCGACCTGGCAGCGTTCGACCCATCGGCCATCACCACTCACACCACGGGCACGACCACGGCCACGCCGACCGCGGGCGCGACGCCCGCGCGCTCGGCCTGGTGCTGGGCCTGACGAGCGGCTTCGCCGTCCTCGAGCTGGTCGGGGGGCTGGTGTCGGGCAGCGTCGCGCTGCTGGCCGACGCCGCTCACATGGCGTCCGACTCGGCCTCGCTCGCGCTCGCCTTCGGCGCCCTCTGGCTCGCCCGCCGCCCGCCGACCTCGCGCATGAGCTTCGGCTGGCGCCGCGCGGAGATCCTCGCGGCGCTCGCCAACGGGGTCGCCCTCGCCGCGGTCGGCATCTGGGTGCTGATCGAGTCGGGCGGGCGCCTCGGCGACCCGCCGGACATCGAGGCGGGCACCGCCCTCTGGATCGGCGCCGCGGGCCTCGTCGTCAACGTCGCCGGGGCGGCCATCCTGTTCCGCTCGGGCGGGCGCAGCCTCAACGTGCGGGCCGCGCTGCTGCACGTGATCGCCGACCTGCTCGGCTCGCTCGGCGTGGTCGCGGCGGCCCTGCTCGTGCTCGGGCCCGGCTGGCGGGCCGCCGACCCCGTCGCGGGGCTCGCCATCGGCGCCCTGGTGCTGCTGGGGTCCTGGCGCGTCCTGCGCGAGTCGGTCGCCATCCTGCTCGAGGCGGCCCCGGAGGGCCTCGACGTCGACGACATCGGCCGGGCCATGGCCGCGGCGCCCGGCGTTCGTGAGGTGCACGACCTGCACGTCTGGACCATCACGTCGGGCTTCCCCGCCCTCAGCGCCCATGTCCTGGTCGACCATGCCGAGGACTGCCATGCGCGCCGCCGCGAGTTGGCCGCGCTGCTGGACCGCGACTTCGGCATCCACCACACCACGCTCCAGGTCGAGCACGGCGACGACGAGGCGCGCCTGCACGAGGTGCGACGCACCTCCTGACCGGGTGCGGCGGTGGCGTGATCCAGTCACGGCTCCGACGCGTAGCTAGTCGTGACTAGGTAGACTTCACAGCCGACGCTGACGACCAGGAGGCCGCATGATCCCCGCCGGGGAGATCCCCGCTCTCGAGCTCTCGCACATGACGGTGTCCTACGGGGCCCGGCCCGTGCTGTGGGACGTCGATGCGGCGTTCCCGGCCGGTGCCATGTCGGCGATCGTGGGACCGAACGGCTCGGGCAAGTCGACGCTGCTGCGGGCCGCCCTCGGGCTCGTGCCCGCCGACGCCGGGCGCGCCACCGTCATGGGCCTCCCCGCGCGCCAGGCGATGCGCCGGGTCGCCTACGTCCCCCAGCGCGAGGCCGTGGACTGGGACTTCCCCATCACGGTGCGCGAGGTGGTCGAGATGGGTCGCTACCCCGCCGCCGGCTGGATCCGCCGCCTCGGCCGCGACGACCGCCGGATCGCCGGCGAGGCCCTCGAGCGGGTGGGCATGACGGCGTTCGCGCGGCGCCAGATCGGCCAGCTCTCGGGCGGCCAGCGCCAGCGCGTGTTCGTCGCCCGCGCGCTCGCCCAGCAGGCCGAGCTGCTGGTGCTCGACGAGCCGTTCGCCGGCATCGACGCCCGCACCGAGGCGGCGCTGCTCGGCCTGCTCGCCGAGCTGCGCGACCGCGAGGGGCGTTCGATCGTGATGGTGCACCACGACCTGCAGACCGTCCGCCAGGTCGTCGACTGGGTCCTGCTGCTGAACGTCCGCGCCGTCGCCATCGGGCCCGCGGCCACCGTCATGACGGCCGACAACCTGCGCCGGACCTACGGCGCGGGCGCCGACGGCGAGCGTGAGGGGGTGCTGTGGGCGTCCTGATCGACCTGCTGCCGCTCTCGTACACCGACTCGGTGGTCGTGCTGGGCGCCATGGTGCTCGGCATCGCGGCCGGGGTGCTCGGCGCATTCGCCGTGCTGCCGCGCCGCAGCCTGGTCGGCGACGCCCTCGCGCACTCGGCGCTTCCGGGCGTCGCCGTCGCCTTCCTGGTGACCGGCTCGAAGGACCCGGCGTCGCTCCTCGTGGGGGCCGCCATCGCCGGCATGATCGGCGCCGTGATGATGGTGGGCATCGAGCGCACCAGCCGCATCCGCCCCGACGCCGCCATCGGGGTGGTCCTGTCGAGCTTCTTCTCGCTCGGCGTGGTGCTGCTGACCTACATCAGCGGCACGGGCAACTCCCAGCAGGCGGGCCTCGAGACGTACCTCTTCGGCCAGGCCGCCGGGCTGCTCGAGCGCGACGTGACCGTCATGGCCGGGCTCGCGGCGGCCGCGGTGGCGTGCGTGGCGATCGGCTTCCGGCCCCTCAAGACGGCCGTGTTCGACCGCGAGTTCGCCGCCTCGATCGGCCTGCCGGTACGGCTCTTGGAGTTCGCGACGACCGGCCTGCTGGTCGTGGCGATCGTCATCGGGCTGCGCGCGGTGGGTGCGATCCTCATGGTGGCGATGCTCATCGTCCCCACCGTCACCGCCCGCCAGCTCACGAGCCGCCTCTCGGTGCTGCTGCCCGCGGCGGGCGCGATCGGCGCCGGCGTGGGCGTCACCGGCGCGCTGCTGTCGGCGCGGGCCGAGGTGCCCACCGGGCCCGTGATCGTCCTGACCGGGACGCTCGTCGTGCTGGCGGCCGTGATGTTCGCCCCCGCGCGGGGCGTCGCCTGGAGGGCCGCCCGACTGCGCCGCGAGCGCCGCGCCGCGCGCTCGGCGGGCGTGCTGATCGACCTCGAGACGGCCATGCACGCCGGCCCGCCGCCGACCCTCGCCGAGCTGGCGATGGCGAGCGCCCGGCCGCGCGGCGAGGTGCGCCGCGGCCTGCGCGACCTGACCCGCGCCGGCCTGGTCCAGCGCGACGGCGACCGCCTGCGCCTCAACGAGGCCGGCGCCGCGGCCGCGCACACGGCGCTCGAGGGGCGCCGGCTGTGGTCGGCCTGGCTCGAGCATGGGTGGCGCCTCGGCATCGCCGACGCCCGCGAGCCCGACCCGCGCGACCTGCGCGGCAGCCTCGGCGACGAGCTCACCGACCGCCTGATCGCCCTGTCCGGGGAGGGTGCGCGATGAGCGACGCCATGGCCATCATCCTCACGGCCGGCCTGACCGCCACGGCCTGCGCCCTGCTCGGTCCGTTCCTGGTTCTGCGCCGCGTGGCCCTGATGGGCGACGCCGTCAGCCACGCCGTGCTGCCCGGCATCGTGCTCGCCTTCCTGATCTTCCAGACGCGGGCGCCGCTCGTGGTGGTGCTCGGGGCCGCCGTCTTCGCCGTCATCTGCGTGCTGGCCATCGAGGCCCTCCGCGCGACCGGCCTCGTGGCGAGCGACGCGGCGATCGGCCTGGTCTTCCCCGCCCTGTTCGCGCTCGGCGTGCTCGGCATCCACCGCTACGCCGACGACATCCACCTCGATCTCGACTCGACGATCTACGGCGAGATCGCGTTCGCCCCGTTCCGCACCCTCGAGATCGCCGGGGTGCCGTTCGTGCAGTCGGTCGTGGTGATGAGCGTCGTCGTGGCCGTCAACCTGCTGATCGTCACCCTGTTCTGGAAGGAGCTCAAGGTCACCAGCTTCGATCCCGAGTTCGCGCGCACGATCCGCGTCTCGCCCCGCCTGATGTCGCGGCTGCTCCTGATCGCCGTCGCCGTCACCGCCGTGACCGCCTTCGAGTCGGTCGGGGCGATCCTGGTCGTGACCCTGATCATCGTGCCCGCGGCCGCCGCCTACCTGCTGACCGACCGCCTGGTGGCGATGGTCGCGATCAGCGTGGCGATCGGCTGGGTGAGCGCCCTCACCGGCTACGCCGGCGCGGTGCGCGTGGACGCCTCCATCGCCGGCGCCATGGGGCTCTCCGCGGCCGCCGTCTTCGCCGTCGCCCTCATGGCCTCGCCGCGGTACGGCCTGATCGGGCGGGCGGTGCGCCGCGCGCGGCGCCGTCGGACGATCGCCGGCGCCCTCGCCGGCGCCGAGCCGGGCGCCCTGTGATGCGGAGGGCGCTCGCGCTCCTCGTCGCCCTGGTCGCCGTCGTGCTGGCGGCCGGGTGCGCCGCCGAGTCGGCCGACACCGGCGACGTGTCGGGGCGCACGATCGAGGTGACGACCACGACCAACTTCATCACCGACATCGCCCGTGAGATCGGCGGCGACCGGGTCGAGGTGACCGGGCTGCTCGGACCGGGCGTCAACCCCCACCTCTACAAGGCCAGCGCGGGCGACGTGCGCGCGCTGCGCGAGGCCGACATCATCTTCTACGGCGGCCTCGAGCTCGAGGGGCGCATGACCGACCTGCTCGACGAGCTGGGCGCGACCCGCGCGACCGTGGCGGTCACCCGGGACATCCCCGAGGACCAGCTCCTGCGGCCGAGCGAGTTCGAGGGCAAGTTCGACCCGCACGTCTGGTTCAGCGTGCCCCTCTGGGAGAGCGCGGTGGGCGCGATGGCCGAGGCGTACGCCGAGCTCGACCCGGCCGGCGCCGAGGGCTACCGCACGCGCGCGGCGGCCCTCCTCGACGAGATGCGGGCGCTCGACGCCGACGTGCGCGAGATGCTCGCCGACGTCCCCGAGCGCTCGCGCGTGCTCGTGACCTCCCACGACGCCTTCAACTACTTCGGCCGCGAGTACGGCTTCGACGTCGTCGCGATCCAGGGGGTCTCCACCCAGACCGAGGCGACCACGGCCGACATCGAGCGGGTGGCCGGCATCATCGCCGACCGCGGGGTCAAGGCGGTCTTCGTCGAGTCGGCCGTCTCGCGCCAGACGATCGACGCGGTCCTGGCCGCGGCCCGGCGCCGCGGCCAGGACGCGCGCGTGGGCGGCGAGCTGTTCGCCGACGCGGCCGGCGACGAGGGCACGCCCGAGGGCACCTACCTCGGCATGGTGCGCCACAACGCCGAGCTGATCGCCGCGGGCCTGCGGTAGGCGGACCGGCGGGGCGCCGCCGCTCAGTCCCCGTCGCGCGACGGCGCGACGGGCTCCTCTCCCTCGCACCGCATGCGCAGCGCTCCGCAGAGCACGAGGCTCAGCAGCGGCACGCCCGTCCCGGCGGGCACGGGCGCGGAGGTGACGGGTCGGTTCGCGTGGTAGGCCGTCTCGGGCGCCATGGGGATCCTCCATGGGTGGCGTCGCAGGACGGATCCAGTGTGCAGCGCCCCGGCGGGAGGGGGTATCGCCATGCGGCCAAGCCGGGCCACGCCGACGCCTACGTGTGGTACTCCGCGTTGATGGTCACGTAGGAGTGGCCGAGGTCGGAGACCCACAGGCTCGCGCCGGCGTCGCCCCGACCGAGCGCCACCTCGAGGTCGTACTCCTCGCGGGCCAGCACGGCGGCCGCCCCGGCCGACGAGAACGGCACGCCGTCCACGCTCACCACCGGCTCGTGCATCGCCCCGGCCCGCCCGGCCAGCGCCTGACCGACCGACTGCGAGACCCGCCCCCAGTTGGGATCGCGCCCGTTGATCGCGGTCTTCACGAGGGCCGACTCCCCCACCGCGCGTGCGACCGCCCGGGCCTCGTCGTCGTCGGCCGCGCCCCGCACGACGACCCGCACGGCGTGCTCGGCGCCCTCGCCGTCCTTGACCATCTGGATCGCGAGCCAGCGGCAGACCGTCGCCAGGGCGGCGGCGAACCGGTCGAGGTCGGCTCCGGCCAGGGGCGGGGCGCCCGACGAGGACATCACGAGCAGCGTGTCGGAGGGGCTCATCTGGGCGTCGACGCTGATGCGGTTGAACGAGGCCCGTGCCGCCGCGGCGACCATCCGCTGCAGCGCCGGCGGCTCGACGTTGGCGTCGGTGGTGACGTAGGCGAGCATCGTCGCCATGTCCGGGCGGATCATCCCCGCCCCCTTGGCGGCCACCCCGATGGACACCTCGCCGACCGAGAGGGCGAGCCGGAACGCGCCGGTCTTGGGCGCCCGGTCGGTCGTGCAGATGGCCTGGGCGAAGTGGTCGCCGCCGGCGGGCCCGAGCGTCTCGGCCGCCGCGGTGATGCCGGCGCCGACGCGGCCGAGGTCGATGCGGTCGCCGATCGTCCCGGTGCTGCACACGGCCACCTCCGCGGCCGTGACGCCGAGCACGGCGGCCGCGCGGCCGGCCATCGCCTGCGCGTCGGCCAGCCCGGGCGAGCCCGTGGCGGCGTTGGCGGTGCCGGCGTTGACCACGACCGCCCGCAGGCGCGAGCGATCGAGCGAGCGGTTCCGCAGGACCGGGGCGGAGGGCAGCGCGCTCGCGGTGTCAACGTAGCCCGACGAGACCGGGCCGAGAGCGAAGAGGATGCCGAGGTCCAGGGCGCCGGACGGCTTGAGGCCGCAGGCGATCCCGGAGGCCACGAACCCGGACGGGCTCGTCACCGACCCGTCGGGCAGCGGCGTGAGGCCGTCGGGCGCCTCCAGCCAGTCGTCGCGCAGAACCGGGGGGAAGGAGGTCAGAGCAATCCCTCGGTCTCGGGGCGGCCGGCCATCAGGTTGAGGTTCTGGACCGCCTGCCCGGCGGCGCCCTTGCCGATGTTGTCGATCACGCCGAAGGCGGTCACGCGGCCGTCGCGCGGATCGGCGACCGGGTGCACCTGGGCGTAGTTGGTCCGCTGCACGGCGCGCATGCCGGGCGGCGACTCGACGACCTCGACGAAGGGGTGCCCGGCGTAGTAGGCGCGATAGGCGTCGAGCAGATCGTCGGGGTGGGGCGCGCCGTCGAGCAGGCGGGCGTAGCAGGTGGAGAGCAGGCCGCGGTCGACCGGCACCAGATGGGGCGTGAAGGTCACGCGCACGCCGAGCTCCTGCTCGATCTCGGGGGTGTGGCGGTGCGTGTAGACCTTGTAGGGGCTGACGTTGTCGGCCGCGCGCGAGTAGTGCACCGCGTCGGTCGGCGTGCGGCCGGCGCCGCTCACCCCGCTCTTGGCGTCGATCACCACGTCGGCGATGACGCCGGCCAGCGGCAGCAGGGCCAGCAGGCTCGCCTCGGGGAAGCAGCCCGGGTTGGCCACCACGCGTGCGCCCCGGATGGCCTCGCGGTGGAGCTCGGGCAGCCCGTAGACCGCCTCGCCGAGCAGGTCGGGACGCGGGTGCACGAACCCGTAGACGGCCGGGTACAGGGCCGCGTCGTGCAGCCGGTGGTCGGCCGACACGTCGAGCACCCGCGCACCCCGGTCGACCAGCGCGCTCACGAGCGCCGCGGCCTCGGCGTGCGGATAGGCCACCGCCACCAGGTCGCCGGCGGCCACCGAGGCGACGTCCGGCGTCTCGAGCACCCGGCGGACGCGGTACTCGGGGGCCACCTCGACGAGCTCCCGCCCGGCGTCGCCGCGCGCCGTGATCACGCCGAGCTCGAAGTGCGGGTGGCGGTCGATCAGGGCCGCGAGCTGGGCACCGGCGAAGCCGGCGGCACCGAACACGTGGACCGTCGCGGCGGCCATCAGCCCCTCCGCCGCGCGCCGCGCCCGGCGAGCGCGGTCCGCACCCGACCGACGGCCTCCTCGATCTCCTCGTCGGTGAGGGTGCGCCCGGGGTCGGCGAGATGCAGGCGCAGGGCCAGGCCGACGTGGCCCTCCTCCACCTGCTCGCCGGCGTACCTGTCGAAGACGGTCACCTCCCGCACGAGCGGGGCCCCGGCGTCGGCCGCCGCGGCGACCAGGTCCGCGGCCGGCACACCGTCGGCGACGACCAGCGCGATGTCGCGCGTGGACACGGGCACCGTGAGCAGGTCCTCGTAGCGCGGCGGGCCCGCGGCCGCGGCCAGCAGCGCCGCCAGGTCGAGCACGACCGCCGCCACCGGCCCGGCGACGTCGAACGCCCGCAGCACCAGCGGGTGCACCTCGGCCGCCCAGCCCACCGGGCCGCCCCCGGCGACCAGGCGCGCCTGTCGGACGGGGTGGAAGTACGGAGCGTCGTTCGGCTCGACCCGCGGCTGCACGCCGGCCGCGCGGGCCAGCGCGGTCGCCAGGCCGGTGGCGGCGTGGACGTCGGCCGGGCGGGGCGCGGCGCGCCACCCCTCGGCCCCGACGCGGCCGAACCGCACGGCGGCGAGCCAGGTGCGCTCGTCGGCGAGCCCGTCCTCGCGCGGCCCGTACGTGCGCCCCACCTCGAACAGGCCGCCGTCGACGCGCTGGTGGGCCTGGTTGCGCGCCACGGCGCGCAGCAGCCCGGGCAGCATCGAGCGGCGCATGACGGCCATCTCGGCGCTCATCGGGTGATCCATCCGCACGAGCCGCCGGCGCGGATCGTCCGGCGCCAGCCGCAGCGCATCGACGTCGGCCTCGGGCACCTGGCGATAGGTGATCGCCTCGGACAGGCCGAGGTCGGCCGCGTAGCGGCTCAGTCGCCGCTCGAGCGCCTGGGCGGGCGTCAGGCGACCCCGGCCGACCACGCGCGGCAGCTCGGCCGGGATGTCGGCGAGGCCGCGGATGCGACCGACCTCCTCGATGAGGTCGATCTCGCGCGTGAGGTCGGCGGCCCGCTCGAAGGGGATCGTCGCCGTCAGCTCGTCGGCCCCGCCCTCCACCTCGACGCCGAGCCGGGTGAGGATGGCCGCGGACTCCTCGGCCGGCACCTGCACGCCGAGGACGCGGGGGACCCGCGCGTGGCGCATGGTGACCGGCAGCGGCGGGGGCTCGGGCTCGAGCGCGTCGAGCGTGCCCGGCACCATCCGCCCGCCGCACAGCTCCACCAGCATGCGGCTGGCGATCGACATCGCCCGCGGCGGCAGCGCCCGCGGCAGACCCTTCTCGAAGCGCCCGCTCGACTCGGTGCGCAGGCCGAGGGCGAGCGACGTGTCGAGGATGGTCGGCCCGTCGAACGACGCCGCCTCCAGCAGCACCCGGGTGGTGCCCTCCCCCACCTCGGCGAACTCGGCTCCGAAGATGCCCGCGATGACGGCGGGCTGCTCGGCGTCGCAGATCGCGAGCATCGACGCGTCGAGGACGCGCGTCTGTCCGTCGAGCGTCGTGATGGTCTCTCCGTCCCCCGCGCGCCGCACCACGATCGTGCCGCCGGCCACGCGGTCGAGGTCGAAGGCGTGGAGGGGCTGGCCGGTGAGCAGCATCACGTAGTTGGTCACGTCGACCACGTTCGAGATGGCGCGCATCCCCGCGGCCTCCAGGCGCGCCCGCAGCCACGCCGGGGACGGCCCGACGACGACATCGGTGAACACGCGCGCCATGTAGCGGGGGCAGAGGTCGGGGGCGCGCACGTCGAGGGCGGCGTGGTCGGCCACCTCGCCCGCGCCCTCGGCGGGGGGGTCGGACTCGTCGAGCGGGGCGAGCGGCGCGCCGGTGACGGCGTGCACCTCCCGGGCGACCCCGTAGACCGCAAGGCAGTCGGGCCGGTTCGAGGTGATCTCCAGCTCGAGGACGGTGTCGCCGAGCGCCAGCACGTCGGCGAGCGGGGTTCCCGGGGCGGGTCCGTCGGGCAGCTCCATGATCCCGGAGTGGTCGTCCCCGAGGCCGAGCTCGCGGGCGGAGAGGATCATCCCGCGACTCTCCACGCCGCGCAGCTTCGCCACGCCGAGGGGCTTCTCGGCCCCCGGCAGCAGGGCGCCGGGCAGCGCCACCGCGACGGTCAGCCCGGCGGCCACGTTCGGCGCGCCGCAGACGATGCCGGCGGGCGCGTCGCCGCCGAGGTCGACCGAGCAGACGCGCAGGCGGTCGGCGTTCGGGTGCTGCTCGGCCGAGACCACGCGCCCGACGCGGAAGTGCTCGAGGTTGCCGCCGGCGGCGGGGACCCCCAGCACGTGCACCTCCTCGACCAGCGTCCCGCTCCCCGAGAGCCGCCGCGCGAGGTCCTCCGGAGCCAGGCCGGGATCGACGTGGTCCGCGAGCCAGCTCAGCGGCACCCTCACGCGAACTGCTCCAGGAAGCGCAGGTCGTTCTCGAAGAAGAGGCGCAGGTCGGGCACGCCGAACCGGATCATCGCGATGCGGTCGAGCCCGCACCCGAAGGCGAAGCCGGTGTAGCGCTCCGAGTCGATGCCCGCGTGGCCGAGCACGTTCGGGTCGACCATCCCGGCCCCGGCGAGCTCCAGCCATCCCGGACGGCCGTTCTTGTCGGTGTAGGAGACCTGCACGTTGACCGACGGCTCGGTGAAGGGGAAGAAGTGGGGCTGCAGCAGGATCTCCCGCTCGGAGCCGAGCAGCTCGCGGAAGAAGTGGAGCATCGTGCCCTTGAGGTGGGCCAGGGTGAGCCCCTCGTCGATCGCCAGGCCCTCCATCTGGTGGAACATCGGGCTGTGGGTGGCGTCGATGTCGTCGCGGCGGTAGACGGTGCCCGGGGCGACCAGGTACATGGGCGGCTGGGCGGCCTGCATCTCGCGCACCTGCACCGGGGAGGTCTGGGTGCGCAGCAGCCGGTCGGGCCGGCCGTCGACGTAGAAGGTGTCGCTCGCCGAGCGCGACGGGTGGCCGGCCGGCGTGTTGAGCGCAGTGAACACGTGCCAGTCGGTCTCGACCTCGGGACCGTCGGCGATGCGGTACCCGAGGGCGAGGAGGATGTCCTCCATCTCGCGGCGCACCTGGGTGATCGGGTGCAGGGCGCCGAGCGGCTGGGGGTCGCCCGGCAGGGTGACGTCGGTCGTGTCCCGCTCGAGCGCCGCCCCGAGCTCCTCGGCCTCGAGCTCGGCCGTGCGGGCCGCCAGCGCCTCCTCGACGGCCCGTCGCGCGAGGTTGGCGGCCTTGCCGGTGGGACCCCGCTCGGCAGGCGGCAGCCCGCCGATGCCGGCCAGGACGGTCGCCAGGGGGCTCCTGCGCCCGGTGTGGGCGACACGTGCCGCCTCGAGGTCGGCCAGCGAGCCGGCGGCCCGTACGTCGGCCAGGGCGGCGCTCTGGATCTGGTCGAGACCGGGGTCGCTCATCGGCTCGTGAGGCTACCCGAGCGGCCCGCCCGCTGACGCGTGATCTCGGCCATGAGCGCCGCGCCCGCCGCGGACACGTTGAGCGACTCGGCGCCCTCGGCCTGGGGGATGGTCACCCGGATCACCTCGCGGCCGTCCGAGAGGCCCTCGAGAGCCGGGCCGAGGCCCGCCCGCTCGGCTCCCAGCGCCAGGACGAGGGGCCCGGAGAGGTCGGCCTCCCACGGCGGTACGCCCCCGCGGGGGACCGCCGCGACGACCGCGAAGCCCTCGCGGGTGGCGAGGTCGCCCGGCGACACGCCCTCGAGCACGGCGACGGCGAAGGTCGAGCCCATCGCCGCGCGGACCGCCCGGGGGTGGAAGGCGTCGGCCGAGCCGGGCCCGAGGGCCAGCCAGTCCGCGCCGAGGGCGGCGGAGGTGCGCACGAGGGTGCCCACGTTGCCGGGATCGGCCACGCCGGCGAGGTAGACGCCGAGCCGGGGAGGGAAGGCGACGTCCCGGAACGAGCGCGGCGGCGGCTGCGGAAGGATGGCGATGACCCGCGGCGCCGCGGCCAGGCCGCTCGCCCCGGCCATGAGCTTGGGGGGCACCAGATACCGCTCCGCGATGCCCGCGGTCGCACGCACCCGCGGGTCGTCGTCGGCGAGGCGCTCGGCGTCGAACAGGACGGCGACGGGACGGATGCCGCGCGCGAGCGCGGCATCCACCAGGTCCTCGCCCTCGGCGACGAGCAGCCTGCGCTCGCGCCGGACCTTCTTCGTCTGGAGCGCCCGCGCGAGCTGCAGCGCGGGATTGCGCGGCGAGCTGGCGAGGCGCAGGTGCCGATCAGGCGTTGACCGGCACGCTCTCTCGGGCGGCGCGGGCGCGGACGCACAGGGCGGCGAACGACGCGGGCTCGTGGGTCGCCAGCTCGGCGAGGATCTTGCGATCGAGCTCGATGCCGGCGACCTTCAGGCCGTGGATGAACTGCCCGTAGGTGAGCCCGTTCTCACGCGCGGCGGCGTTGATGCGGGCGATCCAGAGGCGGCGGAAGTCGCGCTTGCGCACACGGCGGTCGCGATAGGCGTAGCGCAGCGAGCGCTGCACCTGCTCCTTCGCGCGCTTGTACGACGAGTGCTTGGTCCCCCAGTACCCGCTGGCCTGGCCGAGGACCTTGCGGCGCTTCTTGCGCGCGCCGACCGAACGCTTCACACGTGCCATCGGACTACCTCTTCCCCAGCAGACGCTTGACCCCGGGAACCATCTCGGGCGCGAGCGCCGCCTCCTTGGAGAGGTGGCGCTGGTCCTTCCCCGACATGTTCTCGAGGTTGTGCCGCATGCCGGCGCGCTGGAACCGCACCTTGCCCGTACCGGTGAGCCGGAAGCGCTTGGTGGCGGAGCGTCGTGACTTCATCTTGGGCATGCGGGATTCCTCAGGGGGGCGTTCGGGCCGGCCGACACGATAGACGACTCGCACCGCCGGTGCGAGACGCGGGCGGGCTAGGGGGTCGCGGCCTCGGCCTCGGCCGGGACGGCCGCCGGGGCGTCCGACGGTGCCTCGCCCTCGGCGGCGCCGCCGGGCGGCGGGTTCTTGACCGGCGCGAGCATCATCACCATGTTGCGGCCGTCGAGGTTCGGGCGGCTCTCGACGAGCGCGATGTCCTTCAGCTCCTCGGCCAGCTTGAGCAGGATCGACTCGCCGCGCTCGGGGTGCATCAGCTCGCGACCGCGGAACATGATCGTGATCTTGACCTTGTCCCGGTGGCGCAGGAACCGCTCGACGTGGCCCTTCTTGGTGGCGTAGTCATGCGGGTCGATCTTCGGCCGGAACTTGATCTCCTTGATGGTGATCGTGCTCTGGTGCCGACGTGCCTGCTTGGCCTTCTGCTCCTGCTCGTACCGCCACTTGCCGTAGTCCATGATCCGGCAGACGGGCGGGCGTGCGTCGGCGGCGACCTCGACGAGGTCGAGCCCCGCGTTGTTCGCGATCTCCTGCGCCTGGGCGAGGGGGACGACGCCCCGGTTCTCGCCGTCGCCATCGATCAGCCGCACGGTGTCGACGCGGATCGCCTCGTTGATCCGGGTCGTGGGGCCGGCGGGCGGCCGCGTGTCAGGACCGCGCCTAGGTGGCAAGCAACACCCTGACGGGACTCAGACGGGACCTCCGACGTGCGAGATCGCGCCGGTGACGGCGTGATCGGGCTCGTGGATGAGGAAGGTGGTCTCCATGGATGCGGGCTCGCCCTGGGCGAGTCGGGAGACAATAGCAACTGGTTTCGCGTCCGTCGGGCCGATCGGGTCGACGTGGTGCATCACGACCCCTCGGGGCGCACGACGTACTGGCGCAGGACGAGGTCGCGGTAGGTCACCGGCCCCCGCGGACCGGGGACGTGATCGACGTTGATGCCCGTCTCGGGGGCGCCGATCAACTCGAACCCGTCGAGCAGGCGGGTGCTCGCGTTCCAGAACGCGCCGGTGCCGGCGTAGGCCGACAGGAACGCGTCGGCGGCCGCGCGGTCCTCGGTGACGATCGTCGCGGCGAGGCCCGATGTCTCCTCGTTGGCGATGCGGGCGGCCTCGACGGGGCCCTCCACCGGCGCGAGGGTCACGGTGGCCTCGCTGCCGTCCTCGAGCGCCCACTCGAGGCCGAGTGCGTGCCCGTGCGGGGGCATCGAGGGTCGGACGCCCCGCCGCGCGAGCACCTCGTCGACCCGCGGCACGACCTCGACCCACCGCGACGCGGCGATCAGGAGCAGATTGAGCCGGTTGCACACCCCCAGGCGGTCGAGCCCGCGCTCGACCAGGGCGAGCGCCCGGTCGATGTCGGCGGCCGCGTCGACGTAGAGCACGCCGCCGCCCTCGGCGTGCGCGAGCGTGCGCACGCCGTGCGCGGCGGCCTCGCGCGCCAGCGCGGCGGTCGTCTCCCCGCTGCCCCGCAGGATGACCAGGGGGATCAGGCGCGGGTGCGAGACGAGGGCACGCGCGGCCTCGCGGTCGGGGGCGCGCACCACCTGGATGGCGTCGGGGTCGAGCCCGGCCGCCGCGAGGGCCGGGCGGATCACCTCGTCGCTCAGGGCGATCGCCGATCCGAGCGCCGCCCCGCCGGTGCGCAGCACCCCCGCGTTGCGCGACTTGACGAGCTGCGAGGCGACATCGACCGTCACGTTCGGGCGGGCCTCGTAGTTGGCTCCGATCACGCCGACCGGCCGCCGGCGCTCCTCGACCACCAGCCCCCCGGGCAGCACCCGCGTGTCGGCCAGCGCCGCCACGTCGTCGAGGGCCGAGAGGGCGTCGATCTGCGACGCCATGCGCGCCAGACGATCCCCGTCGAGACGCAGCCGGTCGATGAGGGCGTCGGCGAGGACGCCCGTGGCCGCGTCGACGTCGGCCCGGTTGGCCGTCAGAACCGCTTCCGCCCGCTCCTCGAGCCGCCGCGCCATGCCGGAGAGGGCATCGCGGACGGCGTCGGGTCCGGCGGAGCGGAGCGACGGGTGGGCGGCCGCCGCGGCATGGGCGGCCCGCAGGACCTCGTCACGGGGATCCCGGCTCATCCGGGGATCACGGGCCGGATCGGCCCGTCGCGACGCGCACGGCCCGTCGATTCGTTCACGACGAGCCGCGCGCCCCGGAGCCTGCGGGTCGCGGCTACTTCTTCTTCGTGCCGGAGACGGCCTCCTTGAGGACCGCACCCGGGGTGAAGCGGGGCACCGTCCGCGCCGGGATGTCCACCTTCTTGGACGGGTCCTGCGGGTTCACACCCGTCCGCGCGGCGCGCTCCGAGACGGAGAACTTGCCGAAACCGGCGAAAGCGACGTCCTCGCCCGACTTGAGCGCGTCCTGGATCACGTCGAGGACGGCCTGGACGGCACGACCAGCCTCGGCACCGCTCATGTCGCCCTTCGCGGCGACCCGGCCGACGAACTCGGTCTTGTTCATTTGCAGACCCCTTGGCTCGATGTGTGCGGGAGCAGGCTTGCCCGCGCGAGCAACCTACCAGCGCGAACGGACGAAATCGGCTCCGCCCTGGGCTTTTCACCCCGGGAGCCGGTCGCCGCGCCCGACGAGGGTACCCTGCTCCCGCGCCGGTAAACGGCGCGGGGCGGCCCGTGACAGGTCGAAAACCCGCGCGGATGCGGGACAAAGGCGTCGGTGGTGCTGGCATCCTCGACCGCGTGCCCCCGTTCCTCGAGCGCGCGCTGACCACGATCCGCACCTGGGGCAGCACGCCCGAGGAGCGCGCGGCGGCCTACCCCTGCGACGCCCTGGTGGGCGGGCGCCGCGTCGCCCTGTACCGGGCGGTCGACGTCGACGCCCCGCCCGCCCTCGCCTACCGGTGGGTCGGCCAGCTGCGTCTCGCCCCCTACAGCCACGACCTGATCGACAACGGGGGCCGCCGCAGCCCGCGCGAGCTCGACCCCGCGCTCGGCCCGCCGCGCGCGGGCGAGCGCGCCATGACGATCTTCCGCATCGTCGAGGTCGTCGAGGGGTGGGAGATGACCCTGCGCCTGATGCCCCCCTCGGGGCGCGCCGCCGCCCTGCGGCCGCTCTGGACGCCGGCGGCGGTCACCTACCGCGTCAGCGCGCGCCCCGCCGGCCGCAGCCGCATCGTCGTGAAGTACGTGACCGCCGATCCCGGTGGCGCGCTCGGGCTGGCGGTGCGAACGCTTCTGCCGGCGGGCGACCTGGTGATGATGCGTCGCCAGCTGTTGAACCTCGCCGCGCTGGCCGGGCGCGACGCCCGGCGCTGATCCGCGGGCTCAGGCGCGGCGCAGCATCGCGCACGACCGGCCGCCGCGGGGGCCCGCCACCACCCGCGTCGCGACGCAGAACGCGAGGGGGCGACCGGTGGCGAGGCGCCGCGGAACGCGCCAGGCCACGGAGTACTCCAGATCGGCCCGCGCCGGGCCGGCCTCGGTGCTGAGCCGTGCGATGAGGCGGGCGCCGAGCCGGATCTCGATCCGCTCGCGGGTCGCCTCGCCCCGGCCGAGGAGCCGGTAGCGCAGCCGCACCACGGCGCCCGGCCGCACCCGCCCGGCGAGTGCGCGCACCCGCGGGCCGCGCACGGGCGCACCCATCGGTACGGCGGTCGGCGCGACCGGCGCGGAGCGCGCGCCGGCGATCCAGTCGGCGATGGCGGCCACGCGCGTGTAGACCCCGGGGCTGCCGCGCCGACCGCACCCGACCCCCCAGCTCGTGACCCCGATCACCACTCCCGCGGCGTCGCGCAGCGGCCCGCCGCTGTCGCCCGAGCAGGTGTCCACGCCGCCCTCGGCGCGCCCGGCGCAGAGGGCCAGCCGCGGATCGAACGACGCGCCGAGGAACGCGGTGCAGCGCGCGCCGGCGAAGACGGTCACCGCGGCGGAGCGCAGGTCGGTCGTGCCGATGTCGTCGCCCTCCGAGCGCGCGCCCCACCCGGCGATCTCGCCGGGGCGATCGGCGTCGCGGTCCCCCGCCGGTCCCGCGATCGTCGCGGCCGGGGCGACGCTCGGCCGCACGAGGGTCAGGACGGCGGCGTCGGGACCGTCGCCGGGCGCGCGGTACCCCGGGTGCACGCGGATCTGCGCGATCGCGATGCGATCGCCGGCGCCCGCCAGGTCGTCCGTGCCGGCGACGACGTCGAGCGCGCCGGCCGGGACGGGCGAGGCTCCCTCGACCACGCAGTGCGCCGCGGTCAGCACGGTGTCGGGCGCGATGAGGGTGCCGCCGCAGACCGCGCCGGCGGCGGGGTCGGTGCCCGCGGGGACGATGGCCACGATCGACGGCCACGCGCCGGGGGCGGCGGGCGCGCCGCCCACGATCAGGGGCGCCACCCGCGAGCCGTCGTCGGGCGCGGGGGCGCCGGCGGCCGTCGCGACGACGGCCAGGGCGAGCGCGCCGGCCAGGACGGCGGAGAGGACGGCGCGGAGTGAGGTGCGGGCCATTGCCTGCACGATCCGGCGCGGGGGGCGGCCCCACAAGACCGACCGGGGGAACCCTCTAGGTGATCGGCAGGACGGGCTGATCGCATGAGCCCCCTCCGACGGACCAGCCCTCCGGGGGGGTCGGCCGCCTGCGAGGGGCGCGGGCGGCGGTGTCGAAGACCCGCGGTGTGAGCGGACCGATCGCCCCACCCGACGTCGCGACCGTCATCGGCACCGGCGCCATGGCGCCCGAGATCGCCGCGGCCCTGGCGGCGGCGGGCCTCTCCGTGACGATCGCGGGCCGCTCGCCGGAACGCGCCGCCGGGGCGTGCGCGCGGGCGCGGGAGCTGGCCGAGGGGGGCGCGCGCATCGCGGCCGCCACGATCGGCGCCGAGGCGTTCGCGTCGGCCGGCCTGGTCGTCGAGACGATCGCCGAGGACGGCGACGCCAAGCGGGAGCTATTGGGACGCGTCTCGGGCTGGCTGGCGCCGGGGGCGCTGGTCGCCACCAACACGTCGAGCCTGCGCGTCGCCGACCTGGCCGGCGCCCTGGCCCGCCCCGAGGCGTTCGCCGGACTGCACTTCCTCAAGCCCGCGCATCTCACCGCGGTGGTCGAGGTGATCCCCGGTCCGCGCACCGCCCCGGCGACCACCGAGGCGCTCGTGGCGCTCGCCGGTCGCATGGCCAAGGCGCCGCTCGTCGTGCGGGAGGACGTGCCCGGCTTCATCTGGAACAGGATCCAGTTCGCCGTGCTCCGGGAGTGCCTGCACCTGCTCGAGGCGGGCGTCGCCGGGCCCGACGAGATCGACGCGGCCGTGTCGGACGGCCTCGCGCCCCGCTGGATGGCGGCGGGCCCGCTGGCGACGGCCGACCTCGGCGGGCTGCGGACGTTCGCCCTCGTGAGCGCGCAGCTCTTCCCCGAGCTGTCCGCCGCGCGCGAGGTGCCGGAGTCGCTCGCCGCCGCCGCGCGCTCCGGCGGCGCGCTGGCGGCCTGGACCGCCGAGGCGGGCGACGGCGTCGCCGAGCTGCGCGCACACGCCCTCGCGACGGGACGCGAGATCGCCGCCCGCCGGAGGGAGCTCGGCGCGTGATCGGCCTCTCCGCGCACCTCGGCACGCTCTTCGGGGAGCTGCCACCCCTGCGCCGGCCGCGGGCGGCGGCCGATGCGGGGTTCACGGCGATCGAGGCCTGGTGGCCGGTGGCGCCCGACCCCGGCGAGTGGATCGCGCAGGTGCGGGCGGCCGGCGTGCGGGCGGTGCTGGTGAACGCCGACGGCGGCGACCTGGCGGCGGGCGAGCGCGGCTTCTGCAACGTGCGCGGCCGGGGCGACGAGGCCGTGCGGGCGGCGATCGCGGCCGCCACGGTCGTGCGCGCCTGCGGCGGCGAGGTCGTCAACCTGCTGGTCGGGCGCGTGGTTGCCGGCCGCCCGGTGCGCGAGCAGCTCGACCTCGCGCGGGGGGTCGTGCGGGAGGCCGCCGACGAGGCCGCACGCCTCGGCGCCCGCATCGTCGTGGAGCACCTCAACGACCGCGATGTCGAGCGGCCGCTGCTCGCGACGCCGCAGGCGGCGGCGGCCTTCGTGGGCGAGGTGCGTCACGAGGGCGTCTCCGTGCTGCTCGATGCCTACCACGCGGCCCGGGCGGGGTTCGACCCCGCGGCGTCCGCGGCGGCGCTGGGCCCGCTCATCGGGCACGCCCAGTTCGCCGACCACCCCGGCCGCGGCGCCCCCGGCACGGGCGACCTCGATCTCGGCGCCTTCGTCGATGCCCTCGCCGGGGCCGGCTACAGCGGCCACGTCGGGCTCGAGTTCGTGCCCGACGGACCGACTGCGGACGCGCTCGACGGGATCTCCCTGCGCCGCTGAGGCCGGTCAGGCCGTGTCGGGCGAGAACACCATCCGCACGGGGCCGCGCCGCCCGTCCCTCACGGTCGCGTCGAGCCTGAGGCCCTCCACGCGCAGCCGCCCGACCGACGCCGGGTCGCGGGCGCCCTGCTCGAGCAGCGCCCGGGCCACGGCGCCCTTGAGGGCCTTGCCGCCGTGTCCCATCGCGCGACGGCCGCCCGGACCGCCCTCGGACAGCTCGATGCGCAGCAGGCGCGCCGGGCCGAGCGCCGCGGGGTCGATCGCGGCCGCGTGGGCGGCCGGCAGCAGGTCGATGACCCACCCGTCGCCGGCACGGGCGGCGACCAGGGGGGTGATGCGCGAGCGCCAGAATGCGGCGAGACCGCCGATGCCGGGCAGCCGCGCGCCCATCGGCAGGCGGTATGCCGGCAACGGGTCGGCCGCCGCGGCGAGCCCCCAGAGGCCCGAGGGCACCGCGACCCACGCCCGCAGGCGCCGGTGCGCGGCCGGCGAGAGGCCGGTGGGGTCGAGCGCCCTCCAGACCACGCCGGTGTAGCGGGATGCCGCCGCCATCGTCGGCGCGCCGTCGAGCGCCTCCCAGTCGGCCAGGGCCCGCGCCAGGTGCGGGCCGCGCACGCCGAGCAGCGCCGACGCGGCCCCCTCGCCCGCGGCGAGCGCCGCGCGGGCGGCGTCGCGCACGCGACAGCGGTCGGGTGCCAGGCCGGGGAAGGCGGTGGGGACGTCGGCCCACGGGGGGCCCGTGCCGCCGGGGGCCTTGCCCTCGGACGGGGGGAGCAGCACGACGGTCGCCACGGCGGGCGACTATGCCCGGCGCACCGGCCCCGGTCAACGCGATCCCCACCCGGCGGGCTCGCCCGACTATGGCGAGGGGCGATCCCCCGGTGTACCCGCGTCGGCCGGCGTCGGCCGGTGGTCGGCGTCGAGGTCGCACGAGGCCACCAGGCGGGCGGTGTGGGTCCAGGTGCCGGGCGCCCGGCCCGGGCGGATGCGCTCGCCGCACTCCGCGCAGCGCGGCGCGGCGTGTGCGCCGTCCACCGCTCCGCCCGATCCGCTCATGGCGGCGAGGCGAGCGTCCCCGGGCGGGCGCCGCCCGGGCCGCCACCCCGTCCCCCGGCGGGGTGGCGGCCGGCGCGCGTGGGCGGCCGAGCGCCTACCAGAGCGCCTGGGTCACGGTGCCGGCGTGCATCGTCTGGACGGAGCCCTTCGCGCTCCACTCCGCGAGCGGCCCGAGGTCGGTCCAGTTGGCGATGGCGTCCTCCCAGTGCCGGGCGACGCCTGCCGGCGCCTCGTAGTACTCGTCCAGCACGAAGATCGTGTTGCCCGTGGGCTCGGAGCCCGGATCGAGCGGGTTCGCGAGCTCAGGCCCCCTCGAGATGGTGTACGACAACAGAGCCGTGTCCCCCTCGCGGGGGTGCCCCTTCATCCACTCGCCGTGGCTGGCGAACAGGCGATCCCCGTCGGCCGCGTCCTCGTCCTTCATGGTCCACATGATGATGATGTGGGTCTTCCCCATGTGCGACATGATCTCCCCCCTACGGCGGTGCTCGGGTGGGGGCGGCCGTGGGGCGCCGGATCGATGGACCGTGAGGCGCCGCGCGGGCCGTCCTCTCAGAGTGTCAACTGAGACCCGAACCCGCCCCCCATGTCAAGGCCGGGCGATCGCGCACCGACGCGCGACCCGCCTCCGAGTCCGCGAGGTCCGGCATGACCGCAGCCTTCGATCGGGACTCCTGGGAACGTCGCTGGTCGCGGGCGTCGCGCCGGCACGGACACGCCATCGACCACCGCCCGCCCAACGCGCACCTGCAGACCGAGGCCGCCGACCTCCGCCCCGGCATCGCCCTCGACGCGGGCGCCGGCCACGGCTCGGAGACCCTCTGGCTCGCCGCGCGGGGATGGCGGGTCACGGCGGTCGATTTCTCCACGACCGCGCTCGAGCGGGCCCGTACGAGGGCCGCGAGCCTCGGCGAGGACGTCGCGGGCCGCATCGACTGGGTCGAGGGCGACCTCACGACCTGGACGCCGCAGCCGGACCACTACGACCTGGTGATCTGCCTGTACGTCCACGTCGAGGGCGCGGTCGCCGAGATGGTGCGGCGGCTGGGCGAGGGCGTCGCGCGGGGCGGCACCCTGCTGCTGGTCGGCCACCGCCCCGTGGACCCGGCGACCGGCGCGCCCACCGCGGCGGCCGACCAGGTCCAGGTCTCGGTCGAGGGCGCGACGGCCGCGCTCGACGGCCCGCGCTGGGAGATCGTCGTCGCCGAGGACCGCCGGAGACCGACGGCCGGCACGGGAGTGGACGCCGTGATCCGCGCGCGACGGGGCGCCGGCCCGGGCAACGAGAAAGGCCCTCCCATCGAGAGCCCTGGATGACTCCAGGACCCCCGATGGAAGAGCCTCAGTGGACCCGGCCGGCACTGCCCCGGCGTCCGAAAGCGTTCCCTCAACGGCTTCTCCGAGCGCAGTCATCAGTGAGTTTCTCACGAGGGGCGTCACCGACGACCAACCGCTCCCCCGCCAGGTACTCCTGTGATCTCACCCGACGACCGAGCACCTCTGTCGCCGAGCCAGGGTCGCTAGCTGACACCGGTGATCTCCCTCACGACCCGAAGGGAGGCCGATGGCCCTCATTTACTGCTGTTTAGGCAGCGAGAGCGAGCTTGGGAGAAGACTCCGCAGCTCCGTTGTTTCCCGGTTTTTGACGCGGTCCACCGGGTCCGCGGCTCGCTTACCGTTGTGGTACCGCTCCGTCGAAACTGGATCGGGCCCGTGTTCCCGGTCAGGGTAGCACCGGGCGGGGCTAGGATCAGCGGCGATGCGCGCGATGCTCATGCGGACCTGCCTGTCGGACGTGATGGCCCCGTCCGTGGCGCGGGCGACCCGCACCGTGCTCGAGCGCGCCGGCGTGGACGTGAGCGTGCCCCGCGCCCAGACCTGCTGCGGCCAGCCGGGGTGGTCGTCGGGACACCCGGAGCAGGGCCGCCGGGTCGCCCGCGCCGCGCTGAGGGCGTTCGCCGGCGACGATCCGGTCGTGGTGCCCTCGGGCTCCTGCGCGGCCATGGTGCGCCACGGCTACCCCGAGCTCTTCGCCGGGCAGCCCGAGGAGGAGGCGGCGCTCGCGATGGCGGCGCGCACCCGCGAGCTCACCCAGTTCATCGCCGAGCACGGGCTCGACGTGGGCGCGCGCGGCTCCGGGTCGGCGACGTACCACGACTCGTGCCACATGCTGCGCCTGCTCGGTGAGCGCGAGAGCGGCCGCGCGGCGCTGGCCGCGGTGGCAGGCGTGGAGCTGCGCGAGATGGAGGCGACCGACGTCTGCTGCGGGTTCGGCGGCACCTTCAGCGTCAACTTCCCCGAGGTCTCGGGCCGGCTCGGCGAGGAGAAGGCCCGCCATGCGGCGGCGACCGGCGCCGACGAGCTCGTGGCCTGCGACCTCTCGTGCCTGCTGCACATCGCCGGCCGGGCGCGCCGCACCGGGATCCCGCTGCGCGCGCGCCACATCGCCGAGGTGATGGCCGGATGAGCGCCCGCCGGCCGGTGGTCTACCCGGAGACCACCGCGCCGCTGCGCGAGCGCACCCGGGAGGCGCTCGCCGACACCGAGCTCTCGGCCAACCTGCGCGCCGCCGGCACGAGCTGGGCCGCGGCCCGGGGGCGGGTCGCCGCCGAGAACCCGTTCGCGCAGATGCGCGACCGGGCCCGGGAGATCCGCCGGGGCGACATCCGGGACCTGCCCGAGCTGCTCGACCGTCTCGAGGAGCGCGTGCGCGCGGCCGGCGGGACGGTGACGCGGGCCGTCGACGCCGACGAGGCGTGCCGCTACATCACCGAGCTCGCCCGGGCGCGCGGCGCCGGCCTGGTCGCGAAGTCGAAGTCGATGGCCACCGAGGAGATCAAGCTCAACGAGGCCATCGAGGAATCGGGGCTGCGCGTCGTCGAGACCGACCTGGGCGAGTGGATCCTGCAGCTCGCCGGCCAGCACCCGAGCCACATCGTGGCCCCGGCCGTGCACCTCAACAAGTCCCAGGTGCGCGAGGTGCTGATGGCGGAGAGCGGCGACGAGCTGCCCACCGATCGCGAGGCGCTCGTCGCCCACGCGCGCATGCGCCTGCGCGAGGTCTTCGCGAGCGCCGACATCGGCATCTCCGGCGTCAACTTCGGAGTGGCCGAGACCGGGACGATCTGCGTCGTCGAGAACGAGGGCAACGCCCGGCTGGTGACCGCGCTGCCGCGCGTGCACGTCGCCGTCATGGGCATGGAGCGGGTCGTGCGCGACTGGGACGAGGCCGCCCACATCCTGCAGATCCTCCCGATGGCCGCGATCGGCGACGACGCCGCCGGATACGTCAACCTGATCACCGGACCACGGGCGGCCGACGAGGCCGACGGACCGCAGGAGCTGCACCTCGTGATCCTCGACGGGGGTCGGTCGGCGCTGCTGGGCACCGACCTGGAGGAGGCGCTCGACTGCATCCGCTGCGGCGCGTGCCTGTACGCGTGCCCGATGTGGCGGGCCGTGGGCGGGCAGGCCTACGGATCGCCCTACTCCGGGCCGATCGGCTCGGTGCTGACGCCCCTGCTCGAGGGCATGGAGGGCGAGCGCTCGAGCGAGTTGCCGTTCATGTCGTCGCTCTGCGGGTCGTGCCACGACGCGTGCCCCGTGGGCATCCCCCTGCACGACCTGCTCGTGAGGGTACGGGCGCGCACGCGCACCGCCGCCCACCGGCGCGACCGGATGCGCTTCCGGCTGTGGAGCCGGGCCTGGAGCAACCCGCTCGCCTACCGCCTGTCGGTCGCCCTGGCCCGCCTGGGCCTGCGCGCGGCGGGTCGCCGCGGGTGGGCGCGCCGGCTGCCGGGCCCCGGAGCCGACTGGACCGACCAGCGCGACCTGCCGACCCGATGGCCACCGGGCTGAGCGGCCTCGCCGAGGGGTTGCTCGCCGCGCTCGGTCGCCGGCGGGCGACCGGCGCCGTGGTGGACGCGGCCGGCGTTGCGCGCGCGGCGGTGGAGCAGGCCGACGAGTGGGGGGTCGAGCGGGCCCTGCTGGCCGACGACCCGGTGCTGGCCGGCCTCGGCGTCGGACCGGCGCTCGGAGGGGACGGACGCGAGCTGCTGATGTGGCCGGACGGGCGCGGTCGGGGGTGGCCGGAGCTGCTCGGCCTCGAGGGGCCCGAGCTCACGATGGGCGTGACCGTGCCCGCCCTCGGCGTGGCCGAGCGCGGCACGCTGGTGCTCGAGACCAGCCGCGGCCAGGGGCGCTCGATCGACGTGGTGAGCATGTACCACCTCGCCGTGCTGCCCGCGTCACGGCTGCGCGCGACCCTCGCCGAGGCCCTGCGCGAGACCTACGCCCCCGGGCGGCGGGCGCCCTCGGCCGTCTCGCTGGTCTCCGCCCCGAGCCGGACGTCCGACATCGAGAAGATCTCGACGCTCGGCGCCCACGGCTCGAAGGGTCTCCACGTGCTCGTGGTCACCGACCTCTAGGCCGGGCGCACCCTCAGCCGGTCACCGCGGGCGCGACGACGGCGGGCCTGACCGGGCGCCGAACCGGTCGGACGCGGGTCACGGCGCGGGCCCGTACGGTGGCCGCGTTGGACGCGGAGGCCCGCGCCACGTTGACGAGCCTGCCGGAGCGCGAGCGCACCGTCCGCAGGCGCAGGCGGACGGTCACCCGGGCACCGGGACGCAGCGTGCCGAGGCGCCACACCACCGCGCCGCCCCGCAGCAGGCCACGGGCCGGACGGCGCGGCAGGAACGTGCCGCGCGGGAGCCGATCGCGCACGACGACGCCCCGGGCGACACGCGGGCTTCGGTTGGTGACCGTCAGCCGGTAGACGATGATCCGGCCGGCGCGGACCCTCCGTGGTGCCCTCTTGACCAGCTTCAGCCGGGCCGGCACCTGGGCGACCGGCGCCGGCACGGCGGCGACCGGGACGGCGACCGGAGCCGCGACCGGGGGCGCCACCGGGGGCGTCACCACAGGCGCCGCCGCCACGGGCAGAGTCGCGCGGGCGCTCACCTCGACCGGGCTGACCCAGGCGATGTCCTGGGGGGTCTCCTCGCCCGGCAGGTGGCTCGCGCGCCAGGCCACCCCACCCGGCGCGGATGCCGTGACCGCGACCTCGCCGGCCGCGGACGGGGTCACGACCACCTCGCCCCCCCCGGCGGCGTCGAGGGTGACCGACGCCGAGGCGGGCAGGGCCGGGCCCGTCACCTCGACGCGCACCACGGCGCCCGGCGAGCCGGAGATCGCGACCGCGACGGGGACGCCCGCGGTCGCGCCGGGCGGGATGGTCAGCGCGAGCGGCCCGCCCGGTGAGCGGCCGCTCGCCAGGGCGCGCAGCTCGGCCACCCGGGCGTTGAGCGACGCGTCGGGGGTGACCTCGGCGACGTCGGCGGCCTGACCCGTCAGCTGCCACACCGCGACCTGGATGGCGGCGGCCTCGGCGGAGGGATCGGCGGCCCCCGCGATCAGGCCGTCGGCCGCGCCGATCAACCACGCCGCCGCGGGCGGGATGGTCGTCGCGTCGTCGGCGCCGCCGTCGGACGACCGGAGGTCGACCGCGTAGTCGAACGCCGTCGGCGATGAACCGCTGGGCATCGACGCACCACGCCGTGGTCTGCCGGGTGGTCCCGCCCGAGGGCGTCACCCGCACGAGCGAGCGCCCGGGATCGGTCGTGAACGTCCCCCCGCCGGGCGCGGCGATGGCGATGCTCCTGCCGAGCGCGGGCGACCGCTCCACGAGCCGGAGCGTCGCGGGCGCGCCGAGCGCGCCCGCGGCGCCGAGGAGCCCCAGGAGCACGGGGGCGAGGAGCGCGGACGCCACGAGGCGGCGCACCGGGCGCCGGCGTGCGACCCGACCGGGAGGGGGTGGGTGCGTGGGCATCGGGAGGCCACCTCGTGTCGGGTCGCGTGGGGTGTCGGACACGCCCCGATTCAAACGCCTCCGGCGTTCGGCTCATCGCGGGGGGCACCCATAGGGGTTGCGACTTTCCCGCAGTTCCGCACCCACCCGTACGGGCGGCGCACCCGCCCTCAGCGGCGGCGTACCGCCTTGACGGAGCGGTCGGCGTCGCGCCGCGCGTCGCGCTCGGCGATGGAGCGTCGCTTGTCGTAGAGCGTCTTGCCGCGCCCGAGGCCGAGCTCGAGCTTCGCCCGGCCCTCCTTGAAGTAGAGCCGCAGGGGCACCACCGACAGCCCCTTCTCGGCCAGCGCCTGGGCGATGCGCTCGATCTCCTTGCGGTGCAGCAGCAGCTTGCGGGTGCGACGGGGATCGTGCCCGGCGTACCCCGCGTTCTCGTAGTCGGAGAAGTGCGCGCCCACGAGCCACGCCTCGCCGTTGCGGATCTGCACGTAGGCGTCCGAGATCGTGGCGCCGCTCTCGCGGATGCCCTTCACCTCGCTGCCCTGGAGGACGATGCCGGCCTCGAAGCGGTCGGTGATCGCGTACTCGTACAGCGCGCGGCGGTTCTGGGCGACGTCCCGGTAGCGGTCGTCACCGGCTTTCTTCTTCTTCGCGGCCATGGGGGCGGAAGGTTAGCGCGGCCGCGCGCCGGCCCTCGTGCGCCGTGCCCGCGAGGCGCCCGGTCCGCCGACGGCGGGACGCGGACGCGCGTCGACCGGCTCGAGCTCGATGCGACCGCGCAGCGGCTCGACGCGCACCACCCGGGCCGCGATCGCGTCGCCCACCCGGATGCGGCGCCCGCCGGTCCGCCCCGACGAGCTGCACCCCGAGGGCGTCCGCCCGGAAGTGGTCGTCCTCGATCCGGCGGGTCGGGAGGAACCCGGTGAAGACCTCGTCGAAGGTCACGAAGAGCCCGGCGTCGATGAGGCCGTTGACGTGGCCCTCCACCACGGTCTCCCCGCCCTCGGCGGCGAGGCGGTCGCGCAGGAGGAAGGCGGCGCACATGTCGTCGGCGCGCCGCTCGAGCGACGAGGCGTCGCGCTCGGTCGCGCGAGCTGTGGTCGGCGGCCGTGGCGCAGCTCGACCGCCTCCGGCCCCGGATCGCCGATGCCGAGCGCGTCGAGCAGGCCGCGGTGGACGAGGAGGTCGGGGTAACGGCGGATCGGCGAGGTGAAGTGCAGGTAGGCGGGGCTCGCGAGGCCCGAGTGCCCGACCTCGCCCGGCGAATAGCGCGCCTGGCGCAGCGAGCGCAGCACGAGCGACCACAGCGCCGCCCCGCCGGGAGCACCCGCGGCGAGATGGCGCGCCACCGCGTCGGCCGCCGCCGTGGCGGCGCCGCGCCGCTCGACGGATCCGAGCGGTCCGTCCGGAAGAGCCGGGGTGGGGACGCCGAGGGCGTCGAGCTGCTCGTACAGCAGCTCGATGCGGCTCGCGGCGGGATCCTCGTGGTGCCGGAACACCGTCGGGGTCCCGCGGGAGATGAGGAACCGCGCGACGGCCTCGTTGGCCGCGATCATGCACTCCTCGACCAGCGAGTGGGCCGGCGTCTGGCCCTCGAGGTGGATCGCCGCGACGCGGTCGCCGTCGAACGTGACGACGGGCTCGCCGGTGTGGGCCTCGAGGGCCCCGCGATCCATGCGGCGGGCTCGCAGCAGGGCGGCCACCTCGGCCGCCAGCCGCACCCCCTGCTCGAGCCCCGGGTCGCCGAGCGAGCCGCCGCCCAGCACCGTGTCGGCCTCGGAGTACGTGAGGCGGCGCTCCGAGCGGATCAGGGAGCGCGAGAAGCGGGTCTCCCCCACCTCGCCGCGCGCGTCGATCACCAGCTCGGCGGTCAGCGCGGCCCGGTCGACCCCCGGCCGCAGGCTGCACAGGTCGGCCGACAGCCGCGGCGGCAGCATCGGCACGACCGTGCCGGGCAGGTAGACCGAGTTGCCGCGGCGGGCCGCCTCGCGATCGAGCGGTCCGCCGGCCGGCACGAACCGCGAGACGTCGGCGATGTGCACCCACAGGCGCACCCCCGCGCCCTCCCGCGCGACGGCGATGGCGTCGTCGTGGTCCTTCGCGCCCTCGGGATCGATCGTGATGACGCGCTGGTCGCGCAGATCGCGGCGCCCGCGGTCGGCCGGCACGCCGTGCGTCGTCGGCGGCCTCGGCCTCGTCGAGCGCCGCGCGGGGGAACGGGCGCTCGAGACCCTCGGCGACGAGCAGCGCCCGCAGGGCCGCCCGCGGCGAGCGCGCCGGGCCGTGGACCGCGGTGACGCGCCCGCCCCGGCCGCGCATCGTGAGGGTGACGAGGTCGCCGACCTGGGCGCCGCCACGGGCGCCCGCGCCCAGCGGCACGGCGGGTCCCGACTCGAACGCCGGTCGCGCCGCCGCGCCCCGCCCCGCCGAGACGAGCTCGGCGACGATCACCGCGTCGGGCCCGCCGCGGCTCATCCGGCCGCGGCCAGCGTCAACCCGCGTCGCAGGGCCTCGTCGGCGGGGGTGGCCGGGTCGTCGGTCACCGCGACGTCGGGAGGCAGTCCACGGGTGGCCAGGTCGAAGCCGTCCGGGGTGAGGTAGCGCGCGGTCGTCAGCTTGAGGGCGCCGCCGTCGCGCAGGGGGACGGTGCTCTGCACCAGCGCCTTGCCGAACGTGCGCTGGCCGACCAGCGTCGCGCGGTCGGCGTCGCGCAGGGCGCCGGCGACGATCTCGCTGGCGCTCGCGCTGCCGCGGTCGACGAGCACGATCACCGGCAGGTCGCCGGCCGCGGGGTCTCCGTCGGAGCGGTACGTACGCCGCGGCGAGTGCAGGCCCTCGGTCACGACCACCGGCGAGCCGTCGGGCAGGAACACGCCCGCGACGCCCACCGCCTCGTTGACCAGGCCGCCGGGATCGCCGCGCAGGTCGAGCACCAGCGCGGTGACGTCCTCGCCCCGCAGCCGGGTCACGGCCTCACGCAGGGCGTCGGCGGCGCCGCGGGTGAACTGCGACAGCCGCATGTAGCCGATGCGCTCGCCGGCCGCGGTCTCGACGCGCGAATCGACCGCCGGCACCCGGATGCGGGCGCGCTCGAGGTCGACGACGCGCTCGGGGCCGTCGGCGGTCGTCACGCCGACGCGCACGGAGGTGCCCTCGGGGCCGCGGATCATGCCCACGACCTGCTCGAGCGACTTGCCCGTCGTCGGCGCGCCGGCGACCGACGTGATGCGGTCGCCCACGCGCACGTCGGTCCTCGCCGCCGGCCCCCCCGCGAAGATCCGGGTGACGACCACCGACTCGTCGCGCTGGGCCACCTGGAGGCCGACGCCGAAGTACGCGCCGTCGTTGCGCTGCCGCAGGGCCTCGAGCTCATCGGGGTCGAGGTAGTCGGTGTAGGGGTCGCCGAGCGCCTCCACGACGGCGTCGGCCGACGCGCGCTCGAGCCGGTCCACGTCGATCGGCTCGTAGTAGTCGCGCCGCAGGGCGTCGAGCACCTGGCCGGACAGGTCTTGCCCGTTGTCGCCGAGGAAGAACGAGCGGAGCGGATCCGAGAGGCGCGTGAGCCCCGTCGCGTCGGCGTGGCCGCCCACGACCACCCCACCCAGGAAGACGACGAGGGCAGCCAGCACGGCGCCCACGGTGGTCAGCAGCCGGCGCGGGCTCATGATCGGCGTGGGGCTCTCACGGGCGTCACCCCGATGATAGCCAGGGCGCTGCCCGACCCGGCCGACGCCGGTCGGCAGCGGGCGCGGACGACCGGGGTCAGACCTTGAGGAAGCGGCGCAGCGTGATGCCGCTGCCGAGGGCTCCGACGATGGCCCCGGAGACGATCAGCATCAGACCGAGCAACGGGAAACCGATGGTCGTGGCCGAGTCGCGGGTCAGGTCGCTGTCGGCGCCGCGGATCCACGTGTCGACCACGCCGACCTTCACGGCGAACAGCAGGCCGACCGACAGCACCGCGCCGATCAGGCCGCAGATGACGCCCTCGATGACGAACGGCCACCGGATGAACCAGTTGGTCGCGCCCACGAGCTTCATCACCTCGACCTCGCGGCGGCGGGCGAAGATCGACAGCCGGATGGTGTTGCCGATCAGCAGGATCGAGGCGACCAGAAGGATCGAGATCAACCCCAGCCCGGCCCACTGGATGAAGCGGGCGACCGAGAGCAGCCGGTCGGCCGTCTCCTTGCCGTACGAGATGCCGAGCTCGCTGTCGATCGCGGGGCTGTCCTCGAGCTGGGCGATGATCGCGTCGGAGCGCGAGGGGTCGGTCGGCTTGACCTCGAAGCTCGCCGGCAGCGGGTTGCCCGGCAGCTCCTCCAGGATCGACGGGTCGTTGAGGCGCGCCCGCAGCTTGACGAGCGCCTCGTCCTTCGAGACGTACGCGAACGACGCGATCTGCCCCTGCTCCTGCAATGCGGTGAGGTTGCTGCGAAGGCCCTCGACCTGGGTCACGGTGGCGGCGTCGGAGACGAACACGTTGATGTCAACGCGCGCCTTCTGCGAGTCGACCGTCGACTGCACGTAGAGGAACGACGGGATGAACGCACCGAGGATGAACACCGCGATGAGCACGGTCACCGTCGCGGCGATCGACACCGCCGCGTTGGCGCGGATCGAGCGCAGGGCCTCGGCGAAGAAGAATCGGGGGTTCATCGTCGCCCCGGGCTAGGAGTCGGAGCGGGCGTAGCTGGCCTGGCGCTGGTCGCGCACGACCTTGCCGTTCTCGAGCGCGATCACCCGCATCTGCATCTTGTCGACCATCTCGCGGTCGTGCGTGGCCATGATCACGGTCGTGCCGGTGCGGTTGATCCGGTAGAGCAGCTGCATGATCCCGATCGACGTCTCGGGGTCGAGGTTGCCCGTCGGCTCGTCGGCGATCAGCAGGCGCGGGTGGTTGACGAAGGCGCGGGCGATCGACACGCGCTGCTGCTCGCCGCCCGAGAGCTCGTTCGAGTAGCGCTCGGCCTTCTCGGACAGGCCGACCAGCGCCAGGATCTCGGGCACCTTGCGGCGGATGTTGCGGGGGTTGTCGCCGATCACCTGCAGGGCGTAGGCGACGTTCTCGTAGACCGTGCGGCCCGCGAGCAGCTTGAAGTCCTGGAAGACGCAGCCGATCGAGCGGCGCAGGTACGGCACCTTCGAGCGCCGGAGCTGCTGGAGGTTGCGACCGCCCACGGTGATCGAGCCGCCGGTGGGCTCGAACTCCTTGATCAGCAGGCGGATGAAGGTGGACTTGCCCGAACCGGAGGGACCGACGAGGAAGACGAACTCGCCGCTCTCGATCGAGAGCGACACGTCGTCGAGCCCGTGCACCTTCTCGGTGTAGGCCTTGACCACGTGGTCGAGGATGACCATCGGCCCGTCGCCCGGGCGCAGCATGGTGCGCCGGTCGGAGCGGCCGCTCGTGTCGCGACGCTGCGCGCGCGCACGCGCGCGGTCGGCGGCCGAATCGGCGGGAGGTGTGGGGGGGGCGTCGGTGCTCATCGTGAAGACCCGCGCGGTGCGATCGGGGGGCGTCCGTGGCGGACACGGTCCGCCATGAGATCCGTCGGCGGATTCGCCCCTCCCGTGAGGCCCGGGGAGGGTACCCCTTGCCCCGCGGTGGAGTCAATCCGCCGAAAACGCCATCGATCGCGGCCGACGCCGGCGCGTCGTGATTCGACGCGGGGGGTCCTCACTCCTCCCCGCCCGGCTCGGCGATCGGCTCGGCCGGCGCGGATCCCCCGCGGGCGCGGCGCTCCAGCTCGGCCCGGATGAAGCCGTCGAGGTCGCCGTCGAGCACGCCCTGCGCGTTGCCCGTCTCGTGGCCGGTACGAAGGTCCTTGACCATCGTGTACGGGTGCACGACGTACGAGCGGATCTGGCTGCCGAACCCGATGCTCTGGCTCTCCCCGCGGCTCTTGGCGGCATCCGCCTCACGTCGCTCGAGCTCGGCCTGGACCATGCGGGCGCGCAGCAGCGCCATCGCGGTCGCCCGGTTCTGGGTCTGGGAGCGCTCGTTCTGGCACTGCACCACGATCTTCGTGGGCAGGTGCGTGATGCGCACGGCCGAGTCGGTCTTGTTGACGTGCTGACCGCCCGCGCCGCTCGCCCGGTAGGTGTCGACCTTGAGATCCTTGTCGAGGATCTCGATCTCGACCGCGTCGCTCACGAGCGGGGCCACGTCGACGGCCGCGAACGAGGTCTGGCGGCGGTTGGCCGAGTCGAAGGGCGACAGGCGCACCAGCCGGTGCACCCCGCGCTCGGCCGACATCAGCCCGTAGGCGTTGGTGCCGTGCGCCGTGAAGGTCACCGACTTGAGGCCGGCCTCGGTCCCCGCCTGGGCCTCCTTCAGATCGACCTTGAGGCCCCGCTGCTCGCCCCAGCGCAGGTACATGCGCAGCAGCATCTCGGTCCAGTCCTGCGCGTCGGTGCCGCCCTCGCCGGAGTTGATGGTGACCACCGCGTCGCCGGCGTCGTGCTCGCCGGCGAACAGACGCGCCTCCTCGAGGCCGGCCATCACGCGCTCGGCGCCGGCGAGGCCGGCGGCGAGCTCGGTCAGCATGTCGGGGTCGGCCGCGCCGGCGCGCTCCTCCTCGCGCAGCAGCTCGGCCATCTCGGCCAGGGAGTCGATGTCGGCGTCGAGCTCCCGGTACTGGGCCAGGCGGGTGCTCGCGGCCGAGTGCGCGGCCGAGATCGACGCCGCGCTCGACTGGTCGTCCCAGAATCCGGGCGCCCCCATCAGCTCCTCGAGCTCCGAGACCCGGCGCTCGAGGGCGGGCGGGTCGAGGAAGTCCCCGAGGGCCACCGTCCGCTCACGCAGGCGGGCGGAGTGCTGGACCAGGTCTTCGAGGGAGAGCGTGGAGTCGGTACTCATGTGGCGGCGCCCCTAGGCGCCGTGGCACCTCTTGTACTTCTTGCCGGACCCGCAGGGGCAGGGGTCGTTGCGCCCGACCCGCTCGTCGTCGCTCAGCACGCGCTGCTCGACCACCGCGACCGCCCCGCGGCCCTGCGCGGCCTCGGCCTCGGCCTCGGCGCCGTCGCCCTCGTCGCCGGCCTCCCCGGAGTCGAAGCCGCCCTCCATGGGGTCCGACTGGTACGAGTAGTCGACGTCGGCGACCTTCTGCTCCTCGGCCTCGGGGGCGCGGTCGACCTCGATGTGGAACATGTACCGCACGAACTCGCTCTTCACGAGCGTCATCATCTCGTCGAACATCGTGTGGCCCTCGAGGCGGTACTCCGAGAGCGGATCCTTCTGGCCCAGCGCGCGCAGGTGGATGCCCTCGCGCAGGTAGTCCATGTTGTAGAGGTGCTCGCGCCAGTGCTGGTCGATGAGCTGCAAGAGCACCCAGCGCTCGAGATCGCGGACGAGGGTCTCCCCCAGCTCCGACTCGCGGCGCGCGTAGGCGTCCATGATGTCGTCCTCGAGGCGGTCGAGCAGCTCCTCGCGGGTGAGCGGGTCGTCCTCGGCCTCGAGCTCGTCGCGCAGGTCGGCGGGGCCGAAGCTCACCGGGTAGTAGCTCGCGAGCTGCGTGAAGAGGGCGTCGAGGTCCCAGTCGGCCGGCAGCGACTCCTCGTCGCCGAACTGGTCGATGATGTCGACCAGCGTCTCGGCGATCCAGTCGCGCGCCTGCTCGCCGAGGTCCTCGCCCTCGAGCACCCGGCGGCGCTCCGAGTAGATGACCTCGCGCTGCTTGTTGAGCACGTCGTCGTAGTCGAGCACGCGCTTGCGGATGTTGAAGTTCTGCTCCTCGACCTTCTTCTGCGCGCCCTCGACCGTCTTCGAGAGCATCTTCGCCTCGATCGGGAGGTCGTCGCCGGGGCCCAGGCGATCGAGGATCTTGAAGATGCGGTCGCCGGCGAAGATGCGGATCAGGTCGTCCTCGGCCGACAGGAAGAACCGCGACGCGCCCGGGTCGCCCTGCCGGCCGGCGCGCCCGCGCAGCTGGTTGTCGATGCGGCGGCTCTCGTGGCGCTCGGTGCCGATGATGTACAGCCCGCCGAGGTCGGCCACGCCCTCGCCCAGCTTGATGTCGACGCCGCGGCCGGCCATGTTGGTCGCGATCGTGACGCCGCCGGGCTGGCCCGCGTTGAGGATGATCTCGGCCTCGCGGGCGTGGTTCTTGGCGTTGAGCACGTTGTGCGGGATGCCCCGGCGGGTCAGCATGCCGGCGAGCATCTCGGAGATCTCGACCGAGATCGTGCCGACGAGGACCGGCTGGCCGCGCTCGTGCGCCTCGGCGATGTCCTCGACCACGGCCCGGAACTTCGCGTCCTTGGTCTTGAAGATGTAGTCGTTCTCGTCGGCCCGGACCATCGGCCGGTGGGTCGGCACCGAGGTGACGTCGGTCTTGTAGATCTTCGCGAACTCGTTGGCCTCGGTCGCGGCGGTGCCGGTCATGCCCGAGAGCTTCTCGTACATGCGGAAGTAGTTCTGGAGGGTGATCGTGGCGAGGGTCTGGTTCTCCTCGCGGATGCGCAGGCCCTCCTTCGCCTCGAGGGCCTGATGGAGCCCCTCGGAGTAGCGCCGGCCCTCGAGCACGCGGCCCGTGAACTCGTCGACGATCAGCAGCTCGCCGTCGCGGACGATGTACTCCTTGTCCTTGCGGTACAGCGCGTGCGCCTTGAGGGCCTGGATCAGGTGGTTGACCAGGTTGCCGTTGACGTCCAGGTAGAGGTTCTCGATGCCGAGCGCCTTCTCCACCTTGTCGACGCCGCTCTCGGTGGGCGACGCGGCGCGGTGCTTCTCGTCGACGTCGTAGTCCTCGCCCGCCTTGAGGGTCGGGACGATGCGCGCGAAGCGGTAGTACGTGTCGGTCGCGGCCTCGGGGACGCCGGAGATGATGAGCGGCGTGCGGGCCTCGTCGATGAGGATCGAGTCGACCTCGTCCACGATGCAGAAGTAGTGGCCGCGCTGGACGCAGTCGCTCAGCCGCACGGCCATGTTGTCGCGGAGGTAGTCGAAGCCGAACTCGGCGTTGGTGCCGTACGTGGCGTCGGCCGCGTACGCGGCCCGGCGCCGGTCCTCGGGCATCATCGACGAGATCACGCCGACGCTGATGCCGAGGAACTCGTAGAGCGGGCCCATCCACTCGGCGTCGCGGGTGGCCAGGTAGTCGTTGACCGTGACCACGTGCACCCCGCGCCCGGTGAGGGCGTTGAGGTAGACGGCCGGTACGCCGGCGAAGGTCTTGCCCTCGCCCGTCTTCATCTCGGCGACCCGGCCGGTGTTGAGCACCATCGCGCCCACGAGCTGGACGTCGAAGAGCCGCATGCCGAGCACGCGCCGGCCGGCCTCGCGGACGACCGCGAACGACTCGTTGATGAGGTCGTCGACCCCCGCCCCGTCGGCCAGCCGCGCCCGGAACTCGTCGGTCTTGGCGCGCAGCTCGGCGTCGCTGAGCTTCTCCATCTCGGGCTCGAGGTCGCCGATGCGGGCCACCTGGGCCTGGATGCCCTTCATCGCGCGGCCCTCGCCGACACGCAGGACCTTGTTGAGGAGATCAGTGCTCATGCGGCGGCTCGCTCCATCGTGGGCACGACCGGGTCATCGTAGCGCAGGGGTCATCGGCGACCCCGCGCCGGGGATGAGCCCCGGGGGCCTCAGGCATCCGGCTCGATCAGGCCGTAATCGCCGTCCCGGCGCCGGTAGACGACGTTGACGTCGCCGTCGCCCGAGTTGCGGAACACGTAGAAGTCGTGCTGCAGCAGGTCCATCTGCAGGGCGGCGTCCTCGGGCGTCATCGCCTGCATGACGAAGCTCTTGCTCTTGACCAGGCGCGGGGTGGGCTCGTCGGCCTCGTCGAGGTCCGCCAGGGCCGGGACGCCGGCCGCGAGCGGCACGTTGAGCAGGTCGGGCACGTCCTCCATGGGCGTGGCGTGGTGGTCCTTGCGGCGGTCGCGGTACCGGCGCGCCTGGCGCTCGAGCTTGCGCGCGGCCAGGTCGATCGCGGCGTACATGTCCTCGGCGCTCTCGCGCACCCGCAGCACCGGGCCCTTCGTGCGCACGGTGACCTCGGCGATCTGCGCCTGCGCGATCTTCGGGTTGCGCTCGACGGAGAGCTCGAGCTCGACCGTCGTCGCGTCGTCCCACGGAGGCAGGATGCGCGCCAGCCTCTCCAACTTGGCCTCGGCGTGATCGAAGAGGGCGTCCGTCACCGACAGCCCCTTGCCCTTGACCTGGAGTTGCATCGTGGCCTCCTCCGTCGCCGTCACCGGGTCGTGGGATGGTACCGCCCGGGCGGGCCGGGCGGCGCCGGCGAGGCACGCCGCACCGCCCGGGCGACGCAGACCGCCCCGACGTCGTCGGCTCCACCGGCGCGCAGCGCCCGGGCGCAGTCGGCCAGCGTGGCGCCGGTGGTGTGGACGTCGTCGACCAGCCAGGCCCGGCGCGGAACGGGATCTCGCCCCGCCGGGGCGAAGGCGCCCGACGCCTGGCGCCGCCGGGCCGAGAGGGCCGCCCCCCGCTGCCGGGGCCCCTCGCGGGTGCGCACGAGCGCGTCGGCGACATGCCGCGCCCAGAGCGCCCCCAGCGCCCGCGCGAGCAGCTCGCTCTGGTTGAACCCGCGCTCGCGCACGCGGCGCGGCCCCGACGGCACCGGCACCAGCACGACCCCGGGCGGCGGAGGGGCGACCTCGCGACCGACGACCGCCGCCAGGACGCCCGCGAGCCGGCGCCGGCGCGCGTCCTTCAGCGCGGCGATCAGGGCCGGCGCGGGCCCGCCGTAGGCGACGGCCTGACGCGCGCCGGCGACGCCGCGCCGGCACTCCGGGCAGCGCGCGACGGCCACCGCGACCGGCGCCCCGCAGCCCCCGCACCAGGGCGGCGGCAGCGGCGTCAACGCGGCCAGGCAGGCCGCGCACGCCTCGGCGCCCGGCAGCCCGCACGCCGCGCACGAGGGCGGCAGCAGCACGTCGAGCAGGGTCGCGATGGGCACCCGGCCATGGTCCGCCGATCCCCCGTCACCCCGCGACGCCCATGTGCGCCGTCTCCCTCGCGGGCGGGTGACGACCCCCGGGACGCCCTCAGGCGGGCGCACCCTCGGTGGCCGGCAGGGAGCGTTCGTAGGGCGGGCGGTGGACGCCGTGCTCGGTCACGATGGCGGCGATCAGGCGGGCCGGGGTCACGTCGAAGGCGGGGTTGGCGACCGCCGTCGCGGGCGCGCTCGCGGGGCGCCCGAGCAGGGCGAGGCCGCGGACCTCGTCGCCCGAGCGCTCCTCGATCGGGATCCCGGCGCCGGTCGGGGTCGCGTGGTCGATGGTGGTGCTCGGGGCCGCCACGATCACCGGGATGCCGTGCTCGCGTGCCAGGACGGCCAGGCCGTAGGTGCCGATCTTGTTGGCGACGTCGCCGTTGGCCGCGATGCGGTCGGCGCCGACCACGACGTGCGACACGGCGCCGGCGGCCATGGTGGCGCCGGCCATCGAGTCGGTGATGAGCGTGTGCGCGATCCCGTCGCGTGCGAGCTCCCACGCCGTCAGCCGCGACCCCTGCAGCAGGGGGCGGGTCTCGGGGACGACGACCCGCACCGTCGGGTCGGCCTCGTGGGCGGCCCGCACCACGCCGAGGGCCGTGCCGTAGCCGCCGGTGGCCAGGGCCCCGGCGTTGCAGTGGGTCAGCACCCGGGGGCCGCGCCCGAGGAGGGTGCGACCGAACGCGCCGATCGCGCGGCAGCGGGCCACCTCGTCGTCGTGGATGCGCCGGGCCCTCGCGGCCAGGTCGCGCGCGATCGCGTCGGGGGGCCCGGGGTGGGCGGCCGCGGCGGCGGCCTGCGCGTCGACGGCCCACATCAGGTTGACGGCGGTCGGGCGGGCGGCGCGCAGCGCCGCGGCGGCACGGGCGATCTCGCCGTCGAAGGCGGCGCGGTCGCCGCGCGCGGCCTGCCCGGCGGCCAGGGCCACCCCCATCGCGCCGGCCACGCCGATCGCCGGGGCGCCGCGGATGGCCAGCCCGCGGATGGCCTCGACCACCTCGGGCCAGGACGCGCACCGCAGCACGACCTCCTCGGAGGGCAGGCGGCGCTGGTCGAGCATCTCGACCGCGTCGTCGGTGAGGCGGATGATCTCGTGCGGCGACAGGCCGGGGGCGGCGCTCACGTGCCCTTCTGCCACGAGGCGAGGTAGCGCACCTGGTCGTCGGTGAGCTCGTCGATGCGCACGCCGAGGGCGGCGAGCTTGAGCGATGCGACCTCGTCGTCGATGCGGCGCGGGACGGCGTAGACGCGCGGGTCGAGGCCCGGGCCCTCGGTGGCGAGCCACTCGGCGCAGAGGGCCTGGTTGGCGAAGCTCATGTCCATGACCGACGCCGGATGACCCTCGGCGCAGGCCAGGTTGACGAGCCGCCCCTCGGCGAGCAGGTGGATGCGCCGCCCGTCGGCGAGGGTGAACTCGCGCACCCCGGGCCGCACCTCGCGCGCGCTCTCGGCGAGGGCGGCGAGCCCCGCCACGTCGATCTCGACGTCGAAGTGCCCCGTGTTGGCGAGGATGGCGCCGTCGCGCATCTCGCGCATGTGCTCGGGCCGGATGACGTCGACGTCGCCCGTGGCGGTGATGAAGATCTCGCCCACGCGAGCGGCCTCGGCGACCGGCATCACGTCGAACCCGTCCATCACGGCCTCGAGGGCGCGCCGGGGATCCACCTCGAGCACGATCACGTTGGCCCCCATGCCGCGCAGGCGCCCCGCGACGCCCCGCCCGCACCAGCCGAAGCCCGCCACGACCGCGCGACGGCCGGCCACGAGCACGTTGGTCGCCCGCAGCAGGCCGTCGACCGTCGACTGGCCGGTCCCGTAGCGGTTGTCGAACAGGTGCTTGGTGTCGGCGTCGTTGACCGAGACGACCGGGAAGCCCAGCCCGCCCTCGGCCTCGAGCGCCCGCAGCCGGATGACGCCGGTCGTGGTGTCCTCGGTGCCGCCGATCACCCCCGCCAGCATCTCCCGCCGCTCCCCGTGCAGCACGCCGATCACGTCGGCGCCGTCGTCCATGGTGATCTGGGGCGCGTGGTCGATCGCGGCGGTGATGTGGCGGTAGTAGGTGGCCGCGTCCTCGGCGCGCCGGGCGAAGGTGGCGATGCCGAAGTCGCGGACGAGCGAGGCCGCCACGTCGTCCTGGGTGGAGAGCGGGTTGGAGGCCACCAGCACCAGGTCGGCGCCGCCGGCGCTCAGCGTGCGGGCGAGCGCCGCCGTCTCGGTGGTGACGTGCAGGCACGCCGACACGCGGAGCCCGGCGAGGGGCCGCTCGCGGGCGAAGCGCTCGCGGATGCTGCGCAGGACCGGCATGTCACGGTCGGCCCACTCGATCCTCTGGAGCCCCAGCGGGGCGAGCCCGAGGTCGGCGACGTCGTGCGCGGGCGGGGGGGCGGCGCTCACGCGCCGGGATCCGCGGACCTCCCGAACCCGGTCTGCGCGAGGCGCTCCTTCAGGCGTTCGATCATCTCGACCGGGCCGGGATCGACGGCGCGCAGCAGCGCGAGGTACAGCGAGACGTAGTCGCCGAGCATCACCAGGTCGAGCATCCGGGCGAGCGCCCCCTGCCCCTCGGCCTCGATCGAGAAGGAGTGGGCGAGGTGGGGCGTCACCAGCTCGCGGGTGAGGTCGAAGCGCCGCTGGACCTGCCGGTGGTGGCGGGGGTCGCGCAGCATGACGAGGTGCGCGAGCTGGCTGAACGGCGCCGGGGTGCCCGCGAAGCCCACGATCTCGTTGTGGTCGAGCTCGGGGATGACCGACGCGTAGGCCGGGATCTTGGCGTTCTCGTTGAACTGGCCCTTCCAGCGGACGGCGATCGGGGCCGTGAGCTCGGCGCCCCAGATCAGCGGCACCGCGTTCTGGAGCGACCGGGCGAGCTGCTTCGCCGGATTGGAGATCTCGGGCACGTCGGGGCCGAGGCCGGCGACCGCGGCGGATATCGTCGCGCGCGCCTCCTCCAGGTCGGAGGTGAGCGAGGGCGCGAGCCCGAGCCGGTCGAACAGCACGACGAGCGGCACCAGCATGCGCAGCAGCGCGGCGCGCGGCTGCAGGCCCGGGACGACCGGCACCACCGGGACGCCCTCGGCGGCGTACATCGACCCGAGCTTGCCGCCGCTGGTCACGGCGACGCAGAGGCTGTTGCGCTCGAGCGCCTGGGAGGCCGCCGTCAGCGTCTCCTCGGTGCCCCCCGAGTACGACGAGAGGATCACGAGGGTGCTCTCGCCGATCCACCCCGGCAGGTAGTAGTCGCGGACGACCGTGACCGGGACGCGCAGGCGCTCGCGGTAGGCGCCGACGACGAGGTCGGCCGCGATGGCGGAGCCGCCCATGCCGCAGATGGCGACGTCGGTGATGGCGTCGGCCGGCCAGGGGATCTCGACCCCGGCGGCGGCCGCCCGGGCCTCGTCGAAGGCGGCGAGCGAGTCGCCGACGCCCCGGATCAGGTCGAGCGAGTCGGGCGCCAGGGCCTCGGGTCCGTCCAGTCCGAACATGGCGCGCAGGCTACCGGAGTCGAGGGGCGCTCACGCCCCGCGACCCGCCCCGGTCGGCACGGGCACGGACGGATCGACGACCTCCCCGTCCGCGACGAGCGCCCCGTCGCCCACGACCACCCCGGCCCCGAGGACCGCGCCGACGCCGATCGCCGCGCCGTCCCCCACGATCGCGCCGAGGACGCGGGCGTCGGAGCCGACCCGCGCGCCGGCCCCGATCACGCTGCCGGCCACGACCGCCCCGCGGCCCACCCGGGCGCCGGGGCCGACGCACGAGCGCGCGTCGATCGTCGCGGTGGGGTCGATCGTGGCGCCCGGGCCGATCCAGGCCGCCCCGGCGGGCGACTCGGTGCGCAGCGCGCCCCCGAGGACGTCGTGGTTGGCCGCGAGGTACGAGGCGGGCGTGCCGATGTCGCGCCAGTAGGCGTCGCTCGGGAACCCGTGGAGGGTCCCGGCGGCGGCGAGCAGGGGGAACACCTCGCGCTCGATCGAGCAGGCCCGGCCGGCGGGGATCAGGTCGAGCACCGGAGGCGTCAGCAGGTAGGTGCCGGCGTTGATGCGGAACGGCTCGCCGGGGCGCAGGTCCTCGCGGCGCGGCTTCTCGACGAAGGCCTCGACCGACCCGTCGTCGTGCAGGCGCACCAGGCCGAAGGCGCTCGGGTCCTCGACCGGGGTCAGCGCGACCGTGCCGGCCGCGCCGGTGGCGTCGTGACGCGCGCGGAAGGCCGCGAGGTCGAGGTCGGTGAGGATGTCGCCGTTCAGCACGAGGAACGGGGCGTCGTCGAGCAGGTCCTCGGCGTTGCGGATCGCCCCCGCGGTGCCGAGGGGCTCGGGGTTGACGACGTAGCGCATCCTCACGCCCATCGCCGCGCCGTCGCCGAAGTGGGCCCGCAGGGCGTCCGGCCGGTAGCCGCACGAGAACACGACGTCGTCGATGCCGTGCCGTCGCAGCAGGTCGATCTGATGGGCCACGAAGGGACGGTCGACGAGCGACATCATCGGCTTCGGCCGCGTGTCGGTGAGGGGGCGCAGCCGGGTGCCCTGCCCGCCGACCAGCACGACCGCCTGCGTCAGGGCGTCACCCCCACGTGGGCGGGGATGCGGCCGATGCCCTCGTACGTGAAGCCGAGGCGGGTCATCTCGAGCGGGTCGAGGACGTTGCGGCCGTCGATGAGCACGGGTCGGCGCATGGCCGCCCGCGCGGCCGCCCAGTCGAGGCTCCACGATCGCCGCCCACTCGGTCACGAGCACCGCGGCGTCGGCGCCGGAGACGGCCTCCTCGGCGGTGGAGCTCATCTCGACGCCGTGCAGTCGCTCCGCCGCCTGCACCACGGGATCGTAGGCCACCACCTCGGCCCCCTCCGCCAGCAGGCGGGCGGCCAGCACGAGGCTCGACGCCTCGCGCATGTCGTCGGTCTCCGGCTTGAAGGCGAGCCCGAGCAGCGCGACGCGGCAGCCCTCGAGCGTGCCGAGGTGCTTCTTGAGCTTGCCGATGACGCGGCGCTTCTGGAGCTCGTTGACCTCGATCACCGAGGTGAGCAGCTGGAAGTGGTACCCCGAGTTGCCGGCGAGCTGCTTGAGCGCCGAGACGTCCTTGGGGAAGCAGCTGCCGCCGAAGCCGATCCCGGCGCGGAGGAAGGCGCGGCCGATGCGCGTGTCGAGGCCCATGCCGTGGGCCACCACCTCCACGTCGGCGCCGACCTCCTCGCACACGTTGGCGATCTCGTTGATGAAGCTGATCTTGGTCGCGAGGAAGGCGTTCGAGGCGTACTTGACCATCTCGGCCGACGGGATCGAGGTGCGGATGACCGGGGCGCCGAGCGGCGCGTAGAGCGCGGCCACCCGGTCGCCGTGACGGTCGTCGAACGAGCCGATCACGACCCGGTCGGGGCGCAGGAAGTCGGCGATCGCCGCGCCCTCCTTGAGGAACTCCGGGTTCGAGCAGTAGCCGATGTGGCCGAGCCCGCGGGCGTCGAGCTCCGCGCGCACGCGCTCGCCCGTCCCGACCGGCACCGTGCTCTTCATGACGAGGACGTGACGCGAGTCGGCGCCCACGCGGTGGAGCTCCTCGACCACGCTCATCACCCGCGACAGGTCGGCGTCGCCCGAGTAGGTGGGCGGCGTGTCGACGGCGATGAACACGATCTCCGACCGCTCGAGCATGCGCTCGAGCGACAGGGTGTAGGTCAGTCGGGCCCGGTGGGCCGCCATCATGTCGACCAGCCCGGGCTCGTAGATCGGCACGCGGCCGTCGTTGAGCGCGGTCACCTTGGCGGCGTCGATGTCGCGCAGCGTCACCTCGTAGCCCATCGACGCCAGGCAGACGCCCGTGACGAGCCCGACGTATCCCGCGCCGATCACGCCGACGCGCTCGCGGCGGGGCACGTCGCCGTTGGCGGACAGGGCCGGTGCGCTCACGGGGTGGACTCCTCGGTCGCCACCGGGATCTCCGTGTCGGTGCGGCCCTTCGTGAGCGTGGCGCGGTTGAGCGGGCGCATCGACTTGGCGATCTCCTCGAGGGTCTTGGCGCTGAGCTCGTTCATGAGGGTGTTCGAGACCCAGTACCAGGTGCTGCCGGACCGGAACGCGACGCGCTGGAGGTTGCGTCCGTCGTAGAACGTGCGGTACTCACGGCCCCCGCTCGTGTAGCGGGTGTCGCTGTCGACGATCGGCGGGTCCTTCATCGACGTCATCGAGATGCTCCAGTACTTCGGGGCGCCGCCGACAGAGATGCGGAACACGATCTTGAGGCCCGGCGGACCGCTGTCGCCGCCGTCCTTCGAGATGCGGTAGGCGCGCACGATGCGCACGTCGGAGCCGGTGGCGACCTTGAGCGGCGCCATCAGGCGCATGCCCTGCGCCTCCGAGCGCAGGCCGCGCAGCGGAGCCACGAGGCTGGTCGTGTCGACGGTGTCGGCCGCGGGCCGGGCCTCGGCCTTCGGCGGCGTCGCGAGCGTGCCGGTGAAGTCGGCGCCGGCCACCACGACCACCTGGTTGCCCCGGCCACCGCCGTTCTCGAGGGCGCCGATGGTGGCCCCCGGCCCCAGCAGGGCCGCGATCTTGCGTGCGGGGTCGCGGTAGCCGTCGGCGTAGTAGACGGCGCTCGAGGCGAAGTCGAAGTCGGCGGCGTTGCCGCCCGACCCGGGTGCGGTAGCGCTTGTCGGCGAGCGCCTGCGCCACGTCCTCGGCCGCGAGCAGCGTGCCGCTGCCGTTCAGCACGGTCACCGTGACCTCGCTCGGGTCGATCGGCTTGGCCGTGTTCGTCTCCTGGACGAACTCGGGCTCCTTCCAGAGGGCGACCTTGGCGTCGATCTCGGACTGATCCGCCAGCTCCACCGACGCCCCGTCGATCATGCCGCTGCTGCCCTCGATCGACGCCCGCGCGATGCGGTCCTTCGGGACGAACAACGCGAGGTTCATCAGCTTGATGAAGCGGCCCGGGTCCTCGATGCTCATCTGCAGGGTCTTGTCGGCGAAGATCTTCCGCAGGCTGGTGACGTTGCTGAAGTTGCCGAGCTGGGCCGCCTGGCGCTTGAGCTCCGAGAGGAACAGCTGCTGGCGGGCGTCGCGCGCGTACGTCGAGTCGGTGTGGCGGTAGCGCACGTAGGCCAGGGCGTCCGACCCGTCCAGGCGCTGGTAGCCCGGCAGGATGTCGATGTCCGAGAAGTTGGTCGCCGCGGTGCCGATGTTCTTGTTGTAGTAGCGGCGGTCGACGTCGATGTAGACGCCCCCGACGCGGTCGACGAGCTTGGCGAACCCCGAGAAGTCGACGACCACGTAGTCGTTGACCGGCTGCCCCGTGAGCTGCTTGACGGTGTTGATCGTGGTGGCGGGGCCGAAGCTGTATGCCGAGTTGATCTTGCCCTGGCCGTGGCCGGGGATGTCGACCCAGAGATCGCGCGGGAACGAGAGCATCGAGATCAGGTCGCGCTGGGGGTCCATGCGGACCAGGATCAGCGAGTCGCTGCGGCCGGGGTCGCCGTCGGAGGGCCGGGTGTCCGATCCGATCAGGAGGATGTTGGTGGGCTGGCCGGGGAGCACCGGGCGGGTCGCCGCCCGCGCGGCCTTGGCCTCGGCCGTGTTGGGCACCGCGACCTCGAGGGTGTCGTCGAGGTAGATGTAGGCCCCGCCGAGGATCGACACGACGAGGCCGATCGCGGCCCACAGCGTCCAGCCGACGATGCCGACCCACATGCGGCGCGCGCGCGGCACGCTCCAGTAGCGGGTCTCGCGGGGGGGCTGCTCGCGACGGGGCGGGCTCACGCGGACCGCACCTCGCCGCCGGGGGCGGGGGCGGGCAGCTCGGCGACCATGCGCGCGAAGTCGGCGAGGGCCCGCCGGTAGCGCGGGAGGCTCTCGATCTCGACGTACTCCTCGGGGCCGTGGTGGCCCGCCCCGCGCGGCCCGAACTCGACCGCGGGAACGCCGACCTCGAGGAACGCCACGGCGTCCGAGGCGCCGTCGCGCCCGACCGAGGCGGCCGACGGCTCGTAGCGCCCCGCGGCGTCGAGCAGCGTCTGCACCATCAGGTGGTCGGGCGACACGTCGGCCGGCGGGCGCTCCAGCAGCACCTCGACCCGCGCCGCGGGATCGAGCGAGAGGATCTGCGCCAGCACCTCGTCGGGCGACTGGCCCGGCAGGTAGCGCACGTCGACGTCGAGCCGGCAGTGGTCGGGGACCTTGTTGACGGCGTCGCCGCCCTGGATGCGACCGAGGTTGATGGAGGGGTGCTCGAACAGCGGTGCCGACTCCCGGGCGAAGGGCAGGGTGGAGATGCGGCGGTACATGTCGATTCCGCGCAGCACGGCATTGTCCCCCAACCAGGGCGTCGCGCCGTGCGCCGCGGTCCCGGCGACGTCCACGCGCAGCATCAGCACGCCCTTCGCCTGCACGCCCACCCGCATGTCGGTCGGCTCGCCGCAGACGACGAAGTCGGCCCGCAGCCCGTCGTGGACCATCATCTGGGTGCAGTTCACGCCCGGCTCGGAGCGCTCCTCGTCGGGCACCACGATCAGCTCGACCACCGCGCCGGTCAGGCCCCCGCCGGCCAGATCGGCGACGGCGAGCATCATCGCCCCGAGAGCCGCCTTCATGTCGTAGGCGCCGCGGCCGTACAGCCGCCCGCCGTCGATGCGCGGGCTGAACTGCCCGGCGTGTCCGGGGACCACGTCGATGTGCCCGTGGAATACCAGGCGGGTGGGGCCGGCGCCGACACGCGCCACCAGGCTGCGCCGTCCCCCGGTCTCGATCTGGGAGACGGTCGCGCCGCGGGCCTCGAGCCAGCCGGCCACGAAGTCGGTGGCCTGCCCGATCCCCGAGCGGCGGGACGTGTCGTAGGCGATCAGCCGCTCGGCGAGCAGGACCTCGTCCACGTCGGGCAGGATAGCCGAGCCCCGGCCGATCGTGACACCCGGGGCACGCGGCGGGCGGGCGTCCCCGCCGTGACGGGGTTTAACCGCGCGCACCGGGCTCGTCCGCCCCGTCCGATCTACGCTCGTAGGAGTGCTCGCCGCCCTCCTCAGCGCGCTCGTGCTCGCCCTGCCCGCCGCCGCGCCGGCCGAGCGCCCGATCGCGATCCGCGCGTCGGACGGCGTGGTGCTGGCCGGCACCCTGAGCGTGCCGGCGGGCGCCGGCCCGTTCCCGGCGGCGGTCCTCGTGGGCGGCTTCGGCCCCGCGGGCCGCGACGGCTCGTTCGGCCGGCGCGGCGGCCCGTACCGGGAGCTCGCCACGCGGCTGGCGCGGGACGGCGTGGCGGTGCTGCGCTACGACAAGCGCGGCATCGGCGACTCGGGCGGCGCGGCCCTGAGCTGGCTCGACGCGCGACCGCTCGAGCGCGACGCCGCGGCGGCGGCGCGGGCGCTCGCCGGGCTGCCCGGCATCGACCGCGCCCGGGTGGCGCTCATCGGACACAGCCAGGGCGGCGATCTGGCCCTCGCGGCGACACCGCGCACCCCCGCCACGCGCGTCGTCACGCTCGCGGCGCCCGGCCGCCCGCTCGGCCTGCTGCCCCGCGTCTCGGGCGGCGCCAACCGGTTCCTCCGCCGGCTGGCCGGGCCGGCCGTCGCCCGCGCGACGCTGCGGTCCGACCCGGTCCCGGCCGCCCTGCGCATGCGCCTCCCGGCCCTGCTCGTGCACGGCACGCGCGACGGGACGGTCCCGGTCGGGGACATGGCCATCCTCGCCGCGGCCCGCCGGGGGGCCGGACTGCCCACCCGCACGGTGCGGGTGCCCGGCGCGAACCACTTCCTAGAGGTCGAGGGCCGCATCCCCGCCGCGACGATCCGGCAGATCGCGGCCTTCGTCTCCTGAGCGCATCGCCGCCTCGTCGCGTGGGGCGTCGATCTCGCGCACGGGGTGGCGCAGACTCCAGAGCCCCCACGCCCCGAGCAGCGCGGCGCACCCGGCGAGCGTCGCCGAGATGCCCGCCTCCTCGGCCACCAGGCCGGCCACCGTCGAGCCGAGCGCGATCGGGCCGATCACCGACAGCTGGTAGAGCCCGAGCAGGCGGCCGAGCAGGCGCGGCGGGGCGCGCAGCTGGGTGGCGGTGTTGGTGGCGGCGAACATCCAGATCCAGAACGCCCCGGCGAAGGCCATGCCGGCCAGGCCGAGCGTGAACCACGGCGTCAGGGCGACGACCATCAGGCCGGCCGCGAAGAGGGTCGTCGCGGTCGGCAGCGCCAGGTGGCGCGGGTAGGAGCGGGCGTGCAGCCGCTCGAGCAGCCACGCGCCGCCGAGCGCCCCGCCGCCCATCGCCCCCAGCAGCAGGCCGAGCCCGGTGGCGCCCGCGTCGAGGCGGTCGGCCACGACCGGCGCGAGCTCCTGGATCGGCGACGCCAGGGTCGTGAAGATGGCCATCCCGACGACCAGGCGCCGGATCGCCGGGTCGCCGGCCGCGTAGCGCAGCGCGTCGGACATGCGCACCCGGGACCCCCCGTGCACGACGGCCGGGCGGGGCGAGAGGCGCAGCAGCACCCAGACCAGCGCCAGGAACGAGACCGCGTTGAGCGCGAAGCAGGCCGTCGCGCCGAACAGCACCAGCACCCCGCCGCCGATCGCCGGCCCCGCGAGGCGGGCGACGTTGATGCCCGCGGCGTTGAGGCTCACGGCCTGCGAGAGCCTCGGCGCGGGGACGAGCGCGGGGATCAGCGCGAGCATGGCCGGCAGGCCGAGCGCGAAGCCGAGCCCCACCGCGAAGGTGAGCACGTAGATGGCGGCCACGTGCGTACCGCCGACGAGCGTGATGACGGCCAGCGCCGCCGCCGCGACGGCCTGCAACCCGAAGGTCCAGGCGCCCACCAGGCGGCGGTCGAAGCGATCCGCCAGACCGCCGGCGTACGCCGAGAAGGCGATCGCCGGGGCGCGGGTGACGAGCGCCAGCGCGCCGACCGCCGCCGGGCTGCCGGTGGCCTCGAAGATCAGCCACCCGCTGGCGACGATCTGCAGCCACGACCCCGCGTTGGAGGCGAGGCTGGCGAGCCAGACGGCGCGGAAGTCGCGGATGCGCAGGATCTCCGGGACGACGGCCATCCCGTGAGTATCGCGTCCCGCGCCGCGCCCAGCCCCGGCGGCCGCGTGGGAGGATGTGCCGCCGTGCGCCGCCCCACGCAGACGACCGCCCCCACGCCCGACGTGCGCGCGGCCACGGCGGCCGACGCCGCCGCGATCGCGGCGATCCACCTCGCGGCCTGGCGCCGCGCCTACGCCGATGTGTTCCCGCCCGACGCGCTGGCGGGGGTCCTGCCCGCCGACCGCGAGCGGGCGTGGGCGCGCACGCTCGCGGCGGCCGCGCCTCGGCGGCGGGTGCTCGTGGCGGGGCGGCCCGGCGGCGCCCCGGAGGGGTTCACCGCCTGGAGCCCGACGCGCGACGACGGCGGCGACCCGGCGACGACCGCCGAGCTCTGCGCGCTCTACGTCGTGCCCGAACGCTGGGGCGCCGGGGTGGGCCGGGCGCTGCTCGCGCGCGGGGTCGCGCTCGCCCGCGCCGACGGCTACCGGCGCGCGACCCTGTGGGTCGTCCGCGACAACGCGCGGGCGCGGGGGTTCTACGCCGCCGCCGGCTGGGCGCCGGACGGCGGCGAGCGGGTCGAGGCGGTGCTCGGCGCGCGCGTCCCCGAGGTGCGGTACGCCCTCGCCGGCCTCGGGGGGCCGGACGAGGCCGGAACCGCCGGCTAGTCCTCGCGGATCGGGACGGGCGCGGCGGCGTACTCCTCGTCGGTGACATGGGCCCCCCAGGCCACGTGCGACCCGTCATCTCCGCTCTCGTGCACCGCGAGGTGGGTCAGGAACGACCGCGGGCCGGCCCCGTGCCAGTGGTCCTCGCCGGGGGCGAACTCGACGGTGTCACCGGCCCGCACGACCTCCGGAGGCGCTCCGCGCCTCCCCACGAGCCCCTCGCCCTCTGTCACGTGGATGACCTGGCCGAGCGGGTGCGTGTGCCACGCCGTGCGCGCCCCGGGGGCGAAGTGGACGCTCACCACCCTCACCCGGGCGGGCTCCGGCGGTGTGGCGATGTCGTCCACCCAGACCGGGCCGGTGAACCAGTCGGGCGACGGGACCTTCGTCTCGGGCCGCCGGCGCGTGATCCTCATCGCGCCTCAGCCCGCCGAGATCAGATCGACCACGAAGATCAGGGTCTCCCCCGGCGCGATCACCCCGCCCGCGCCGCGGTCGCCGTAGGCCAGGTGGGGCGGGATGACGAGGCGGCGGCGGCCCCCGACGCGCATGCCCGTGACGCCCTGGTCCCAGCCGGCGATGACCTGACCGGCGCCGAGGCCGAACCGGAACACCTGACCGCGGTCCCAGGACGCGTCGAACTCCGCGCCGGACGAGAAGGCGACCCCCACGTAGTGGACCGCCACGCTCTGGCCCGCGACGGCCTCGGCGCCGTCGCCGACGACGAGGTCGTGGATCTCGAGCTCCGAGGGGGGGTCTCCCTCGGGCGGGTCGATGTCGGGGCGGTCGAGTGCCATGGGGCGGCTCCGGGCTCGGCGGCGGGTCCCCGAAGCCTAACCCGCCGCCCGCCGCGCCCGGGGCGGGGGCGCCCCGGTGCCCGGCGGGCGTCCCCGACGGCGGCCGGGCCGACTCAGCCCGCGAGTGCGACGACGGTCCAGACGACGGGGATGAGCAGGGCGGCCACGGCGATGGCGATCGTGGCGGTGGCCATGACCGCGGCCTCGCCCGCGCGCCGGGCGCGGGCCGCGACGACGATGGCCCCGAGGGCGAGCGGGATGCCGATCACGAGCCCCCCGAAGTCGAACCAGTCCCACGGCAGCAGGCTCCCGGGGATCGAGAGCACCGCCAGCAGCAGGGCCATGTGGGGGGCGCCGACACCGCCGCGCGGTGCGACGTCGATGTGCGAGGGCTGCGTGGACACGGGGTTCCTCCCGGTGCGGTGGATGGTGGACCCGATCCTGCGCGTCGCCGGACGCCACGCCGACCGGGCGTCCACGACACCGGCCCTACGTGCCGGCGCTGGTCGTCAGTCCGCGCGGGCGCGCAGGTAGGCGAGCACGGCGAGCACGCGGCGATGGTCGTCGTCGGACGCCGGCAGGCCGAGCTTGCCCAGGATGCGGCGGACGTGGGTCTCGACGGTGCGGTCGGTGAGCCAGAGCCGCCGCGCGATGGCCCCGTTGGTGCGGCCCTCCGCCATGAGCGCGAGCACCTCGCGCTCCCGTGCGGTGAGGACGTCGAGCGGGTCCTCCCGCCGCGCGGCGACCAGGGCCGCGACCACCTCGGGGTCGAGCGCCGACCCGCCCGCGGCCACGCGGCGCAGCGAGTCGAGGAAGTCGTCAACGTCGAGCACCCGGTCCTTCAGCAGGTAGCCGAAGCCGCCGGTCGTGACGAGGTCGAGCGTGTGGCGGATCTCGATGTGCTGGGAGAGCAGCATCACGGCCACCTCGGGGTGGTCCCGCCGGATGCCGGCCGCCGCGAGGGCGCCGTCGTCGTCGCCGCCGGGGGGCATGCGGACGTCCACGACCGCCACGTCGGGGCGCTCGTGGGCGACGGCGCCCACCAGCGCCACGGCGTCGCCGACCGCGGCCACCACCTCGTGCCCGGCGTCGCGCAGCAGCAGCTCGAGACCGTGGCGGAACAGCGCCGAGTCCTCGCCGATCACGATGCGCACGGCAGCGTCACCTCCACGCGCGTCCCCCGCCCCGGGCGGCTGTCGAGCAGGAGGACCCCCCCGTGGGCGGCGACGCGGTCGGCCACACCGGCCAGCCCTCCGCCCTCCGCCGGCCGTGCGCCCCCGCGACCGTCGTCGCTGACGCTGAGGCGCAGGCTGTCCGGCTCGCGGAGCGCGCGCACCACGATGCGCGTGGCGCCGGCGTGCTTCACCGCGTTGGCGATCGCCTCGCAGGCCACGTAGTAGGCCGCCGCCTCCACGTCCCCCTCCGCCCGTCCCGCCGGCCCCTCCACGTCGATCGGCAGGGGGGTCCGCCGAGCCAGATCGGCGAGCGCCGGTGCGAGGCCGCCGTCGAGGGCGCCCGGGCGCAGGCCCCGGGCGATCTCACGCAGGTCCCGCACCGCCTCGGCGATCCCGTCCACCGCGGAGTCGAGGCCGGCCGCGATCTCGGTGTCCGGGCCGGCGCGGCGCTGCAGCCTGCGCAGGCCCATTCCCAGCGCCACCAGCCGCTGCTGCACGCCGTCGTGCAGGTCCCGCGTCAGGCGGCGGCGCTCGTCGTACTCCGCGCGGACGAGCCGGCTGCGGCTCTCCTCCACCTCGTCCAGCCGTCGCCGCAGCTCACCGCGCAGGCGCGCCATCTCGACCGGCAGGGCCGCCGCGCGGGCGACGTCGGCGAGCAGCCCGGGGCGCGCGCGCAGGCGGGCGGCGTGCAGCAGCAGGCCGAGCGGCGCGTCTCCGCGGCCGAGTGCGGTCGCCGCCTGGGCGTCGCCGGCCGACGGATCGGGCACGTCGTTGCCCGCGAGGTCGCGGTGGACCCCGGCCTCCGGGGCCCACACCAGCAGGCGCAGCGCGGGGTCGCCGAGCGCCAGCCGCAGCACGTCCTCGACGTCCTCCGGCTCGGCCCTGCCCTCGCGCAGCCGGGCCGAGAACGCCTCCACCCGGCCGACGGCGAAGGCGCGGTCACGGTCGAGGCGCCGGTCAACCAGGGCCTGCAGGCGGCGGCGGGCCGGCTCGAACAGGGCGGCGACGGCGAAGGCGGCGATCGCGGTCGCCACCGCCGATCCGCCACCGAGCGGCAGCGCCACGAGCAGGGTGACGCCCGCGAAGACCGCCAGCAGCAGCAGTGTCAGCGCACCCCAGGCGAGGGCGCGGCTGATGACCCGGTCGATGTCGAACAGGCCGTGGCGGAGGATCGCGACGGAGATCGCGGCCACGAGGGCGACGTAGGTCAGCAGGAACGGGATGGCCGCCACCTGCTCGGCGTCGGCCCCGAGCAGGCCGGCGGCGACGCACACCGCGAAGGTGCCCGGCACGAGGGCCGCGGCCGCGGCCAGCCACTTCAGCTGCACCCGCACGACGCCCGCCGCGCGACGGAAGCGCACGACGATCGCGGCCGCGGACAGCACGAGGGCCACGCCGCCGAGTGGCAGCCCCGCCGCCACGAGCGCCCGGCCGAGACCCTCGAGCCCGTCGGGACCGGGGGGCGGCAGGCCGGCGTACGGCGCATCGAGCGCATGCCCCCGGAGGATCGACCCCGCCACGATCATCACCGGCCCGATGACGGCGGCCGCCGCGACGGCGCGCCACCGGCGTCCGGGGAGGAGGCCGTCCGGGAACAGCAGCAGCAACAGCGCCGCCGTCCCGAGCACCCACGTCCACTCGGCCTGCACCAGCAGCGCGGCCATCGGCGCCCCGGCGAGGGCGCCGCCGGCATCGGCCCACGCCGTGAAGGCGGCGTCGAGGGCCCCCGAGAGGCCGAGGGCCGCGACCAGCGGCCCGATCGATCGCGACCCCGGCACCCGCGCGATCAGCACTCCGGCCGCGACGGCCGGGGCGGCGACGAGGAGCGTCACGACCGGCGCGAGGGGCGGGCCCGGGTCGGGGTCCATGGCCCGCGCGAACGGCACGAGGACGAGTGCGCCCGCCGCGAGGGCCGCGCATGTCCCCGCCGCGACGGTGGGCCGGCGCACGGTGCGATCATCTCACCACCCGTCACCCGCGCCATCCGTGCCAGCACGCACCTGCCGGCGGCGCCCGGCGTGCCGCGCGGGCGGGCGCCGGACGGGATCAGCCCTCGCGCAGCACCGCCGCCAGGAGCCCGGGGAAGCGCTCGTCGAGCTCGGCGTGCCGCAGCGACGTGTTGCGGCGTGTGCCCTCCCCCCGCTGCGCGATCACGCCGGCGAGCCGCAGCGCCTTGAAGTGGTGGCTCGCGGTCAACTTGGTGACCCCGAGCCTCACGTGCCCGCAGGGCATCGGCCCGTCGCGGGCGAGCTGGCGCACGATCTCGAGGCGCACCGGGTCCGACAGCGCCTGCAACACGGTCACCAGCTCGACGCCGGCCAGGTCGACCTGGTCGATCTCGGGCCGGGTCTCCATGTCGGTCCCTCCCCCGCAGTTGGCATCGTCATCGAAACACATGACGACGCCCCGATCGACCGGCGGGGGATCCCGCTCGCCCCTGCGGAGCGACCCCTAGCGGTCGGCCACGGCGATGCGGTTCTCGGCGCGGCGCATCGCGCTCTCGGCCGACACCCGCGCGACCTCGTCGTCGCCGGCGTCGGCGAGCGCCGCCTGGGCGCGCTCCAGGGCGCGCTGCGCGCGGGGCACGTCGATGTCCTCGGCCCGCTCGGCCTGCTCCACCAGCACGAGCACGCGATCGTGCTCCACCGCGATGTACCCCTGGGTGGTGGCGTAGACGATCTTGCTCTCGTCGAGCATCGTGAGCCGCGTCTCGCCGGTGCGCAGGAAGGCGATGAAGGGCGTGTGGCGCGGCAGGATGCCGACCTCGCCCTGCACGCTCGGCGCCACGATCATGTACGCGACGTCGTCGAAGACCGGCCCCTCGGGCGTGAGGAGCTGGACGGCGATCTGGTGCTGCTCGGTGCCGGTCGCGGTGCTCACCGGCTCTTCAGCTCCGCGGCCTTCTCGACGGCCTCGTCGATGCCGCCCACGAGGAAGAAGGCCTCCTCCGGGAGGTCGTCGTGACGCCCCTCGACGATCTCCTTGAACCCGCGGATCGTCTCGGTCAGCGGGACGTACTTGCCCGGGCGGCCGGTGAAGGCCTCGGCCACGTGGAAGGGCTGCGAGAGGAAGCGCTCGATGCGACGTGCCCGGGAGACGGCGAGCTTCTGCTCGTCGGTGAGCTCGTCCACGCCGAGGATGGCGATGATGTCCTGGAGGTCCTTGTACTGCTGGAGGATCTCCTGGACACGGGTGGCGACCTCGTAGTGCTCGGCGCCCACGCCCTCCTTGGAGAGGATGCGGCTGGTCGAGTCGAGCGGGTCCACCGCCGGGTAGATGCCCTTCTCCGAGATGGCGCGCGAGAGCACCGTCGTGGCGTCGAGGTGGGCGAAGCTGGCGGCCGGGGCCGGGTCGGTGAGGTCGTCGGCGGGCACGTAGATCGCCTGCACCGAGGTCACCGAGCCGTTGCGGGTCGAGGTGATGCGCTCCTGCAGGTCGCCCATCTCGCTCTGGAGGGTCGGCTGGTAGCCCACGGCCGACGGCATGCGGCCGAGCAGCGCCGAGACCTCGGAGCCGGCCTGCACGAAGCGGAAGATGTTGTCGACGAACAGCAGCACGTCCTGGCCGCCCTCGTCGCGGAAGTACTCGGCCATCGTCAGGCCGGAGAGGGCCACCCGCAGACGCGCGCCCGGCGGCTCGTTCATCTGGCCGTAGACGAGCGCGGTCTTGTCGATGACCCCGCTCTCCTTCATCTCGAGCCAGAGGTCGTTGCCCTCACGGGTGCGCTCGCCGACCCCGGCGAACACCGACAGCCCGCCGTGCTCCTGCGCGATGTTGTTGATCAGCTCCTGGATGAGCACCGTCTTGCCCACGCCGGCGCCGCCGAAGAGGCCGATCTTGCCGCCCTTCACGTACGGGGCGAGGAGGTCGACGACCTTGATGCCGGTCTCGAAGATCTCCTCGGTCGGGTTGAGGGTGTCGAAGGCCGGGGCGTCGCGGTGGATCGGCCAGCGCTCGCCCGCGCTCACGTCGGCACCCTCGTCGATGGTGTCGCCGAGCACGTTGAAGATGCGCCCGAGCGTCCGCTCGCCCACCGGCACCGAGATCGGCCCGCCCGTGTCGGTCACGCGCGTGCCGCGGGCGAGGCCGTCGGTCGTGTCGAAGGCCACCGCGCGCACCTTGTCGTCCCCGAGGTGCTGCTGCACCTCGGCCACGAGCGGCGGGGCGTCCGCACCGCGGTCGATCTCGATCGCGTTGTAGATGCTCGGGAGGCCCGAGGGGAACCGGGCGTCGATGACGACGCCCTTGATCTCCAGGATCGTGCCGGTGCTGCGTGCGTCGTCAGACATGCGGGAGTGGTCTCCTGTGGCCTTTTACTGGAGGGCGTCGGCGCCGGCCACGACTTCCAGGATCTCCTGGGTGATCGCGGCCTGGCGGGCGCGGTTCATCGCGAGCGTGAGATCGTCGATGAGGGAGCCCGCGTTGTCGGTGGCGTTGCGCATCGCGGTGCGGCGAGCCGCGAGCTCCGCGGCCGCGCTCTCCAGGAGTGCGCGGTAGATGGTGGTGTCGAGGTAGGTCGGCAGCAGCGAGCGCAGGAACGCCTCGGGCTCGGGCTCGAAGATCGCCACGCCCCCGCCGGCGGGGTGCTCGTCCTCCTGGCCGTCGTCGTCGGCGTCGAGCACGATCTGGCGCTCGACCGGCAGGAGCTGCTCGGTGGTGACGCTCTGCTCCAGGACCGACTTGAACTCGTTGTAGACGATGACGACCCGGTTGACCTCGCCGTCGGTGAAGCGGCGCACGAGGTGCTCGGTGACGCCGGCCGAGTCGGCGATGGTCGGCTCGACCGAGAAGCCCTGGAACGCCCGGTCGATCGTGAAGCCGCGGAACGTGAGGGTGCCCGCGCCCTTCTTGCCGACGCTCGTGAACTCGACCTCCGAGAAGCCCTCCTCGCGGAGGCCCTCGGCGACCGACATCGCGGTGCGCACGATGTTGACGTTGAACGCGCCGGCCAGACCGCGGTCGCCCGTGATGGCCACCACGATCGCGAGGCCCTCGGCCGGGCGCTCGTCGAGCAGCACCTCGCCCTTCATGCCCCCGCTCTGGCGGGCGGCCTGGGACATCAGGCGCCGCATGGCCTGCGCGTACGGCCGCAGCGACTCGATCGAGTCCTGCGCCCGCCGAAGCTTGGCCGACGCCACGAGCTCCATGGCGCGCGTGATCTTGCGCGTGTTGCGGACCGATTCGATCCGCCGCTTGATGTCCCGTGTGGTGGCCATGCGCGCCTAGGCGGCCGTCGGGGCCGTCTCGGCCTCGGCCGGAACCTCGGCCTCGGCCTCGGCGGCCTCCTCGGCCGACGGCATCTGCGGCTGGTCGATCGACGGCGCGAACTGGTTGACGATGCGTCCGGCGATCGCGTCGATCTTGGCCGCCGACTCGTCCGAGAAGTCCTTCGTGTCGCGGATCTCGGCGAGCACCTCGGGGGCGCTCTCGCGGACCTCGCGGCGGATCGCGTCGTTGACGTCGGGCACCGTGGCCGTCTCGACCTTGTCCAGGTGACCCTGGTTGGCCGCGTAGAGCACGACGACCTGCTCCTCGACCGGCCAGGGCGCGAAGGCCGGCTGGTTGAGGGTCGCCACGAAGCGGGCGCCGCGGGCCAGCGTGCGCTGGGTCGCGGCGTCGAGCTCCGACCCGAACTGGGCGAACGCCTCGAGGTCGCGGTACTGGGCGAGCTCGAGCTTCAGCTTGCCGGCCACCTTGCGCATGGCGCGGATCTGGGCGGAGCCACCCACCCGGCTCACCGAGATGCCCACGTTGAGGGCCGGGCGGACACCCGAGAAGAAGAGCTTGCTCTCGAGGAAGATCTGCCCGTCCGTGATCGAGATCACGTTCGTCGGGATGTAGGCCGACACGTCGCCGGCCTGCGTCTCGATGATCGGGAGGGCGGTGAGGGAGCCGCCGCCGAGCTCGTCGCTGAGCTTGCAGGCGCGCTCGAGGAGGCGGGAGTGGAGGTAGAAGACATCGCCGGGGAACGCCTCGCGGCCCGGCGGGCGCCGGAGCAGGAGCGACATCTGACGGTAGGCGTCCGCCTGCTTCGAGAGGTCGTCGTAGATGCAGAGGGCGTGCTCGCCCCCGTAGAGGAAGTACTCGCCCATGGCCGCGGCCGAGTAGGGCGCCAGGTACTTCAGCGGCGCCGACTGCGAGGCGGTGGCGGCGACGACGGTCGTGTACTCCATCGCGCCGGCGGCCCGCAGGCGCGCGACGACGGTGGCGACGGTCGAGGCCTTCTGGCCGATGGCGACGTAGAAGCAGCGGACGCCCTGGCCGGCCTGGTTGATGATCGTGTTGACCGCGATCGTCGTCTTGCCGGTCTGGCGGTCGCCGATGATCAGCTCGCGCTGGCCCCGGCCGATCGGGATGAGGGCGTCGATCGCCTTGATGCCGGTCTGGAGGGGCTCCTTGACGGGCTGGCGCTGCACGACGCCCGGCGCCTTGAACTCGACCGGGCGGTAGTGCTCGGTCTCGATCGGGCCGCGGTCGTCGAGCGGGTTGCCCAGCGGGTCGACGACGCGGCCCAGCAGGGCCTCGCCGACCGGCACCTGGATGACCTTGCCCGTCCGCCGGACGGTGTCGCCCTCCTTGATGAGGGTGTCGTCGCCGAGGAGCACGGCGCCGACGTTGTCCTCCTCGAGGTTCAGCGCGAGCGCGGTGACCCCGTGCGGCAGCTCGAGCATCTCGAGCGACACGCAGGACTGGAGTCCGTGGATGCGGGCGATGCCGTCACCGACCTGGAGGACGGTGCCGACCTCCTCGACCTCCACGGTCCCCGAGTACTGCTCGATCTGGTCCTTCAGGACCTTGGTGATCTCGTCGGGTCGCAGCTTCATCTGGAAGTCGTCACCTTTCTCTGCTCAGGTCGGGGAACGTGGTGCGTCAGGCCGTGGCGGTGGCATCGACGGCGTCGACGTGCGCGCGCCGCATGCTGAGGCGAAGCTGCTCGAGGCGGTGCCGGACCGACCCGTCGACGACCGCGTCGCCGACGTGCAGCAGCAGGCCGCCGACGATGTCGGGGTCGACCGTCTCCGTCAGGCGCACCTCGGCCCCGGTCTTGGCGCGGATCTGCTCGACGATGCGGTCGCGCAGGTCGGCCGGGAGCGGCACCGCGGTGACGGCCTCGACGTCGATCCTGTTCTCCGCCCGGGACACCCGGTCGGCGAACGCCCGCGCGATCAGCGGGAAGTCCTCGAGGCGACCGCGGTCGGCGAGCACCCGCAGGAAGTTCAGCACGAGCGGGTGGGCGCCCTCGGCGAGGGCCTCGACGACCCCCCTGCGGGCGGCCGCGTCGACCTCGGGGTTGCCGAGCACGGCGCGCAGCTCGTCGGACTCGTCGAGCGCGGCCGCGAACGACCCGATGTCCTCGGCCACCGGCGTCACCGCCGATGCGCCGAGCGCCGCCTCGTAGAGCGCGTCGGCATAGGTCGCCTCGACGCTCACGGGGTGGCCGCGCCCCCGTTCGCGGTGGCGACGCCGCTGAGGTCGGCCTCGGCGATCGCCTCCTCGATCAGACGCCGGTGGTCGGCGTCGCCGAGGGACGTGCGCGACACCTTCTCCGCCGCGAGCAGCGCCAGCTCGACCACGTCGTCGCGCAGGCCGCTGGCGGCCTGACGCGCCTGGGCGTCGATCTGGGAGCCGGCGTCGGCGAGCACCCGCTCACGCTGGACCTGACCCTGGGCGACCAGCTCGGCACGCTGCTGCTCCCCCTCCTTGCGGCCCTGGTCGCGCAGCGAGTCGGCCTCCTTGCGGGCCTCGACGAGCTTGGTCTTGTACTCGTCCAGCAGCGCGGTGGCCTCGTCGCGCCCACGCTCGGCCTCCTCGATGCTCTGGGCGATGTCCCGGCGGCGCTTCTCGATGAGGGCGCCGACCGGTCCGAACACGTACTTCTTCATGATGAAGAGCGTGATCCCGAACATCACGAGGGTCCAGATCATCAGCCCGGGGCTGATCTGGAGGAGCGGGTTGTCGCTCTCCTCGGTCGTCGTCTCGGCCTGGAGGGGCAGCGCGTTCAGGTAGGTGAGGAGGTTGCCCATCGGTTCCCCGATCTAGCCGATGAAGAAGGCGACGAAGCCCATCAGCAGCGCGTAGAAGACGATGGCCTCCGTGAGGGCGAGGCCCAGGAACATGAGCGAGGTCAGCTCGCCGCGCAGCTCGGGCTGGCGGCCGACGGCCTCGACCGTCTTGCCCATGAGGTAACCCACGCCGATGCCCGGGCCGATCGCGCCGAACGCGGTGGCCAGGCCGAGGGCCAGGACCTTGGCCGCGTTCTCGATGTTGCCTTCCATCAGTTTCCGCTCCTTTGGATTGTCAGTGCGAGGACTCGACGGCGAAGCCGATGTAGATGCCGCTGAGCATCGCGAAGATGAAGGCCTGGAGGCCGGCGACGAGCAGCCATTCGAAGACCCAGAAGAACACCCCGACCGGGAGGGCCAGGAGGCCCGCGAAGTTCCCCAGCAGGACCATGAAGCCGGCCGCCATGATGATGAGGAGGTGACCGGCGAGGAGGTTGGCGAACAGCCGAACCGAGAGGCTCACCAGGCGCAGGATCTGCGACAGGACCTCGATGACGAAGATGATCGGCTGGATCGCCCGGGGCGCGTCCGGCACCAGGGTCTTGAGGTAGCCCACCGGGCCGTGGGCCTTGACGCCCTCGTAGTTGTAGACGAGGAAGGTCACCACGGTGAGCGCCAGCGTGACGTTGATGTTGGCCGTCGCCGCGTAGAGCGCCAGGTCGGGGATCGGGCCGATCCAGCTCTCGTGGCTGACCGGCAGCGGGATGAAGCTGACGAGGTTGCTCACGAGGATGAAGAGGAACAGCGTCGCGATGTACGGGAAGTAGCGCCCGTACGTCGATGTCGTCAGGGTCGGCCGGGCGATCTGCTTCTCGGCGAACTCGTACGCCATCTCGACGACGTTCTGGGCCTTCGTCGGCCGCATGCGCAGGCCGCCGCGGATCACCAGCCCCATGCCGATGCAGATGATGCTGGCGAGGAACAGGTAGAAGACGGCCTTGTTGATCGACATGTCGATCGGACCGAGCTCGATCGAGACCCAGGGGTCGAGCTTGAACTCCTCCGAGGGGTCGAACTCGCTGCCGGAGGCGGCGCCTGCGGCGGGGAGCGCGAGCAGCGTCGTGAGCGCGGCCGCGGCCGCGAGGCGGATCCGCATGGCGGGCCTCACTGCGGGGCGCCCTTGGGCGCGCGCGACTGCTGCGCGTACAGCGCCGTGCGGCCCAGGAGGTCGAACGTGAAGCACGTGATGAACACACCCGCGGCGATCAGTCCGGCCTCCTCGGAGTAGCGGAGCGCGATGACGAAGAGAACGAGGGCCGTGAGCCAGGCCCGCGCGATGAACGACACGCCGGACATACCCACGGCGGCCGTGGCGGACAACCCGAACGACCAGCGCGCGGTGGCGTTGGCGATGCCCCAGTTGACGCACCAGAGCAGGAAACCGATGAACCAGCCGCTCCAGTCGCCGCCCGCGATGAGCACGACCGGCAGCGTCAGGACGCCGACGGCCAGCCCGATGCCCGAGAAGATCGCCTTCTGGATCGGGGGCAGGGAGAAGCTGTCGTCGTCGGAGGCGACCTGCGCGGCTTCAGGCAGAGGGGGATGCTGCGGTGTGATTCAGGGTCCTCCGAGCGGATCCGGGACGCGCTGCGTCGGCGGCGCGGAGCGTCGGCCGACGGGCGACGACCACTATACCGACGCGCGGAAAGCCGGGGCAAACCCGCGGCCCCGGCTCGGGACAGCTGTCAGCCGCGGGGCGCCGCAAGGACTCGGGGCACGACCGACGAAATCTGCGCAGCGATGTCCGCACCCCCACCCACTGGCGATCCCCAGCCTTTCGGCCAGTTGATGCGAGCAGTGGCGGACGACAGGATCGCCCGCATGCGACGTCTCCCGGCAGTCGGTGTCGTGGCGCTGGCCGGAGTCGTCGTGCTCACGGCCGCGTCGACCGCGGGGGCCCGCGGCACCATCCTCGACGAGGACGCCGCGACCATCGCCCGCGCCGCCGGCATCCAACCCGACGGCACCGCGGGGCTCGGCCCGGCCGACAACGTCTTCCAGGTCGCCACCACCCCGGCCGCGCTGCCGCCGGGCCACCGCATCGCGCGGGTCGTCGGCGACGACCTCCTCGGACGGGATGCGGCGGGTATGGCCGCAGCGCTGCGGGCCGCGATCCGCGCGTCCGACGCGCGTCGTGTCGTCGTCAACGAGGTCGGTGCGGACTTCCGGGGGGATGAGGGCGTCGCCCTCGCGTCGGCCCTGGCGATCCTCGCCCGCGAGCGGGTGTCGAAGAGCTCGCGGGACGTCCGGTCGCGCCGCGTGCACCTCTACGTCTCCGACCCGGCCGCCCTGCTGACCGATCCGCAGTGGTCGGGGGCGCGCGGCGCGCTCGTCCGCGCGGGCGGCGTCTGGCTGCGCACCACCCCCGCGTCCGGGCGCTGGACCTCGGCGCAGTGGCTCGTCTGGCCGTCCGAGACCGCGCGACTGCTGGCGCGCGACGGCTCGTCGGCGCGGCGCGCGCACGTGCTCTTCGGCCCGGGCGACCAGGACGTCGCCTGGAGGCACGCGCGCACGGGTTCCGCCTGCGCCGTGCTCGCCAACGGTCCGGGGTCCCGGCGCGTGGGCGCCGACATCACCGCCTTCGTCGCCCGTTTCCGGGCGCTGCTGCCGCCCCCCGCGACCAAGGCGCCGCCCCCGTGCCTCGCGGCGCCGACCGTCGCCGACGCCACGGCCACCGCGCTCGAGGCGGCGGCCGAGCGCGAGTCCGGCGGCCTGGTCCTGCCCCCGCTGGCCGCCCCCCCGCTCGTCGCGGGGGAGCCGGCCCAGCTCACCGTGCAGGTCGGCCAGGACCCGCTGGGTCTCGCCGCGGCCTCGGGCATGAGCCCGGAGCAGGTCTGGGGCACCGGCGCGATCACCCTGCGGGTGCGGGCCCCCGGCGCCGAGGCGGTGGCGGTCGTCGAGGGCGACGGCGCGGCGCGCGTCGGGTTCACGCCGGCCGCTCCGGGTCCGGTCACGATGTCGCTGACGGTGTCCGCCGAGCTCGCCGACCGGCTCGCGGGGGCCGACCCCGGCTCCGGCGCCGAGCTGCTCGGCCCGCTGCGGCGCATCGGGGCCACCCGGCTCATCGACCGGGCCGTCGCGGCCCCCGGGGCGTGGCGCATCGAGATCCCCATCGCGCCCCTCGGCGGCGCACCCGGCGACGCCCTGATCGCGGTCATCGCGCCGCCGGCCTGAGCGTTCCGCGCGGCCGCGGCCGCGCTACCTGCCGATCATCTCCCGGCGCCCGGCGCGCGTGAGCCGGCTCTGGCGCACGAGCGTGACCACCGGCGTGCTCCGCCACTTGAGGATCTCGAGGACGTAGACCAGGTACACCGAGGCGGCGACGGCCAGGATCCCGGTGGCGCCCAGGATCAGCGTTCCCGAGAGATCGAGGCTCCCGCCGGGGTCGCGGTACGACACGAAGCGCAGGGTGATGGCGGCGCCGCCCATGAGCGCGCACCAGGCGTAGAGCGCCAGCACCGTCTTGCGCTGGCTCCAGCCGATGGTGAAGAAGCGGTGGTGGAAGTGGCTGCGGTCCGCGTTGTAGACGGGCAGGCCGTACTTGAGGCGCTTGAGGATGACGAACGAGGTGTCGAGGATCGGGATGGCCAGGATGATCAGCGGCGCCACGACGGCGATCGCGGCGGCGCTCTTCATGACGCCGCTCACGGCGACGCCGGCGATGACGAACCCCAGCAGCATCGACCCCGCGTCGCCCATGAAGACCCGGGCCGGGTGGAAGTTGTAGATCAGGAACGCGGCGCAGGCGCCCGCGAGGGCGGCCGCCATGATGGCCGGGTCGGCGCGGCCGAGCGACGCCGCCAGGATCGCGAAGGTCGTCGCGCCGAGGCCGGTGATGCCGGACGCCAGGCCGTCCATGCCGTCGGTGAAGTTGATCATGTTCACCAGCGCCACGAACCAGAGCACCGTCAGCGGGTACTGGGCGACGCCCAGGTCGCCCACGCCCAGCAGCGGCAGCGTGATGTGGTCGATGGTGACCCCGGCCGCGACCGGGATCGCGGCGCACGCCGCCTGGCCGGCCAGCTTGAGGGCGGGCGACAGGCCCCAGATGTCGTCGATCGCCCCGAGGGTGGTGATGAGCACCGCGCCCACGACGAGGGCCCGCGCCCCGGAGTCCTCGGGCAGGTAGAAGAGCACCGGTACCAGGAAGCCCGCGAGCAGGGCGAGCCCGCCCAGGCGCGGCGTCGGCTCGCGATGGATGCGGCGGTCCGACGGGTGGTCGAGGGCCCCGGCCGCGCGGGCGAGCCGCATGGCCAATGGCGTGGCGACGATGACGACGAGGGCCGCGACGATCGCGCTGAGGATGGGGATGAGGGTCGTCGTCACGGGTCGGCGGGCCGGCGTGGGCCCTGGAGGATTCTAGGTCGGGTGGCCGGAGCCCTTCAACGCACCGTCGCGCCGTGGGCCTCAGGCTGCGTCGTGTCCCCGGTGCGTGAGGGCCGCGGCGCGCAGGACCAGCCCGCGCGGCAGCAGGCGCGAGGCGAGCATCGACCCACGGGCGACGACGCCGGTCGGGGCGCGGCGCCGGCCGGCGACCAGCGCTCGCCAGGTCGCCCGCACGACCATGTCGACGTCGTCGAACGGGATGGCGGGGTGGCTCGTCGCGCCGCCCGCCGACGTGGTGAACTCGGTCCGGGTGGGCCCGGGACACACGGCGAGGGCACGCACCCCCGTGCCGCGCAGCTCCTCGGCCAGGGCCTCGACCCAGTGCAGCTCGAACGCCTTCGTGGCCGCGTAGGTCGCCATGTAGGGCACCGGCTGCCAGGCGGCCGCCGAGCTGACCACGACGAGCGCCCCCCGCCCGGCGGCGACCATCCCCGGCAGCACGTGGGCGGCCAGGTCGACGACCGCGACGCAGTTGAGCCGCACCATCTCGGCCTCGCGGGCGCGGTCGAGCTCCCAGAGGGGCCCTCGCGAGCCGAAGCCCGCGTTCAGCACCACGACCTCGGGCGCGGCGGGCGCCTCGGAGACCGCCTCCCGTACGGCCCGCATGCCCTCGGGGGTCGCGAGGTCGGCGACCACGGCACGCGTGGTCACCCCGTGGCGCTCGCGCATCCGGCCGGCCAGGTCGGCGAGGCGGTCGCCGCGGCGTGCGACCACCAGCAGCGGGTGGCCGCGCGCGGCGAGGCTCTCGGCGTAGGCGCGCCCGAGCCCCGACGAGGCGCCGGTCACCACGGCCAGGCCCGCGCTCACCTTCCCCCGGGCTGCGCGTAGAGGCGGTCGCCGGCGTCGCCGAGGCCGGGGATGATGAAGCTGCGCGCGTCGAGGCGCTCGTCGATCGCGGCGACGGTCACCGCCACCTCGGGGTCGGCCCGGGCCACCACCGCGAGGCCCTCGGGCGCGGCGATCAGGCCCACCGCCCGCAGGCGGCGCGCGCCGGCGTCGCGCAGGCTCCGCAGCGCCGCCGCGCTCGACCCGCCGGTGGCGATCATCACGTCGAGCATCACGACCTCGTCGTCACCGAGATCGTCGGGCAGGCTGTCGAGGTAGGCGCGCGCCTGCGCCGTGCGCTCGTCGCGCGCCATGCCGATGAACCCGACGCGGGTGTCCTCGGGCAGCAGGTCGAGGGCGGGCTGCAGCATCACGAGCCCCGCGCGCAGGATCGGCACGACCGTGACACGTCGCGCGGGCACCGTCGTCGGCGCCGGCGCCATCGGCGTGGTCACGACCCCCGTCCGCGTCTCGAGGTCTGCCAGCGCGCGCGCCAGCACCAGCGTCGAGAGGGCGTGCGCGGCGCGGCGGAACGCGGCCGGCGAGGTGGTGACGTCGCGCAGGCGCGCGAGGTGGTGCCCCGCGAGGGCGCCCTCGACGACGGCGGCGGGGGGGGCGGGCACGCCGTCAGCGTACCCGAGCGACGCCCGCCCTCGGCGCCGCCGGCCCGGCGCTCAGACGGCGGTCCCCGCGTGCAGGCGGGGGTAGAGCGGATGGCGGTCGCCGATCGCCCGCGAGCGGGCGCGCAGGGCCTCGAGCTCGGCGTCGGTCGCCTCGGGCTGCAGCGCGGCCGCGATGATCGCGGCGATCTCGGTCATCTCGGGCTCGCGCAGGCCGCGCGTGGTGAGCGCCGCCGTGCCGATGCGCAGGCCCGAGGTGACGGTCGGGGGCCGCTCGTCGAACGGCACGCCGTTCTTGTTGACGGTGATGCCCGCCTGGTCGAGGCGGATCTCGGCGTCCTTGCCCGTGAGCGGCGTCCCGGAGAGGTCGACGAGCACGAGGTGGTTGTCGGTGCCGCCGCTCACGAGGTTCACGCCGGCCGCGACGAGGCCCTCGGCCAGGACGCGGCAGTTGTCAACGACCGCCTGCTGGCGCGCGCGGAACTCGGGCGTGAGGGCGTGGCCGAGGGCCACGGCCTTGCCGGCGATCACGTGCATGAGGGGGCCGCCCTGCAGGCCGGGGAAGACGGCCTTGTCGATCTTCGCCGCCAGCTCGGCCGTGCACATGACCATGCCGCCGCGCGGGCCGCCCAGGGTCTTGTGGATGGTCGTGGTGACGATGTCGGCGATGCCGACCGGGGTCGGGTGGACGCCCGCGGCGACGAGGCCGGCGATGTGGGCCATGTCGACCATGAGCAGAGCGCCGACCTCGTCGGCGATCTCGCGGAAGGCGGGGAAGTCGATGACGCGTGGGTAGGCGGAGGCGCCCGCCACGATCAGGGCCGGGCGGAGCGCGCGGGCCTCGGCGCGCACCTGGTCCAGGTCGATGCGGCAGTCCGAGCGCCGCACCCCGTAGTGGTGGAACTCGTAGTGCCGGCCCGAGAAGTTGACCTTCAGGCCGTGCGAGAGGTGGCCGCCGTGCGACAACGACATGGCGAGCACGCGGTCGCCGGGTGCCAGGACCGCGAAGTAGGCGGCCTCGTTCGCCGTGGCGCCCGAGTGGGGCTGCACGTTCACGTGGTCGGCGCCGAACAGCTCGAGCGCCCGGTCGATCGCGAGCTGCTCGACCTCGTCGACCACCTCGCACCCGCCGTAGTACCGGCGCCCGGGGAGGCCCTCGGCGTACTTGTTCGTGAGCACCGACCCGACGGCCTGGAGCACCGCGTGGCTGGTGAAGTTCTCGCTCGCGATCATCTCGAGCGTGTCGCTCTGGCGCTCGGCCTCGGCCCGCAGCAGTCGCGCGAGCGCCGGGTCGACGTCGGAGACGTCCTGCGACAGGTAGCTGTCGTCGTCGATGAAGCTCACTCTGCGGGCCCCCCGGCTCGTTGCGGATCTCTCCGAGGGTACACCGTCACCGCGGACGGACGAGGGCTGCCCCGACCCCCTCGAGGGCCCGCTCCACGGCGTCCGGATCGGGGCCGGGGCGCACCAGTACGGCGGCTCCGCCCGCGGCCACCGGCCGCAGGTCGACGACGGCCGACGCGGTGCCCGGCAGCACCCCGGCGTCCACCGTCGCGGCCACCCCGGCGCGCAGCGGGGCCGGTACCGCCGCGACGCGGTCGGGGTCGGCCCCGCCGGGGTCGTTGGCGCTCGTCGCCACGAGGTAGAGGTCGAGGCCGGCCAGCGCGCCGTCAACGACCGGGGCGCGCACGCCGACCGCGCCGGGCGCGTCGCCGGCCGCCGCGGCGAAGCGGCCCGCGGGGTCGGGGACCAGGCAGGTGGCGGGGCCGGGCAGCAGCGCCCCGGCGGCGGCCCGGGTCGCGGGGTCGAGCGGGACGAGGGCGGCCGCGAGCAGCGCCGGCGAGTACACGAGCACCTGGCACGGCTGGGCCGGCGAGCGGCCCTTGAGGGCGTAGAGCGCCCGCACCCCGTCGGGCACGTCGAGGGCCGCCGCGAGGCCGTAGACGGTGTCGGTCGGCACCAGGGCGACCCCGCCCTCGCGCAGTGCGGCGCGCAGTCCCGCGAGGTTCACCGGGCGCGCCCGCCCACCACCCGGGCGATCCCGGACAGGTCGTCGCGGTGACCCACCTCGCCGAGCCCGGCGGCCGCGATCGCGGACTCGGCGGCCGGGGCCTGCCCCTCCCCCACCTCGATCAGCAGCCACCCGCCCGGCTCGAGGTGCTCGGGTGCCCCCGCGGCGATCGCCTCGACGGCCTCCATGCCGGTCGGGCCCGACACGAGCGCGCCCGCCGGCTCGAACGCCAGCTCGGGTGGCGCGGCGGCCAGGTCGGCGTCGGACAGGTACGGCGGGTTGGCCGCGATCACGTCGAAGCGCCTGCCCGCCACGGCGGCGAAGCCGTCGGACACGAGCCACTCGACGTCCGCGGCCCCGGCGACCGCGCCGGCGTTGTCGCGGGCGCGGGCGATCGCCTCGGGCGCGCGGTCGAGGGCGGTCACGCGCAGCCCCTCGCCCTCGTCGGCGAGCGACAGGGCGACCGCGCCGCTGCCGGTGCCCCAGTCGAGCACCGTCCCCCGCCGGCGCCACCGCCAGCGCCCACTCGACCAGGATCTCGGTCTCGGGCCGGGGCACCAGCACCTCGGGACCGACGCCCAGCGTCAACCGCCGGAAGGCGCGCTCGCCGAGGACGTAGGCCATCGGCTCGCGCCGGCCGCGGCGCGCCAGCAGCTCGCGGGCGACCGCCAGCTCGGCCGGGGTGAGCGGCCGCTCGGAGTCGGTGTAGAGGCGCAGGCGCTCGACCCGCAGGGCGTGCGCCAGCAGCAGGTCGGCGTCGAGTCGCGACGAGGGCGACCCGCGCTCGGCGAGGTAGGCCGCGCTGCGGCGCAGCACCTCGCCGATGGTGATCTGACCGCTCACCCGCGGGTGGTCAGCGGCGGGAGCGGGCCATCATGAAGGCCCGCAGCGGCCCGAGCAGGAAGTCGTGCACGCCGTCGGCCGCCTCGCGCAGCGCGGCGGGGTCGCCCAGCACCTCGCCGAGGGTCTGCACCAGGCGGATGTAGACCTTCGACGGTTCGGCGTGCATGGGCTCGATGGCGCACTCGAGCGATGCCTCCCCCGAGCGCCGCCAGATGCGCAGGCCGAGCGTGACATCCTCGCCGTCGAGCAGCTCGATGCGGTCCTCGCCGATCTGGAGGACGTCGTCGATCAGCAGTCCCCGGGCGGCGTCGGGATCCTCGACGTCCCAGACCGCGACGAGGGTGATGTCCTCCACCCAGAGCTCGCCGATGCCGTACCGCGCGACGGCCTCGTCGACCAGGCCGACGACGCGCTCGAGCCCCTCGCGGTAGCCGAGCCCGGTGACGCCGCACGAGGCGATCTGGGTCGGGCGGATCACGAACTCGGCGCCGTCGGCGCCCGAGAAGGTGGCGCCCGGGTCGGAGTGGTACTCGAACCGCGAGAGCCCGTAGCGGTCGCTGACCGACGCGAAGAAAGCGGCGAGGTCGTCGCGCGGCAGGGCGACCTCGTCGTGGCGCACGGTCAGGCCGAGGAACTCGGTGCGCAGGAGGTCGGGGTTCGGGGTCACGGGCCGCCCCCCTCCGTCTGCTCCTCGAGGCGCCGCCGCCGCTCGTCGGCCGACAACGCCTCGGTGAGCGCCGTCAGGTTGCCCACCAGCACCTGCTCGCGCAGCGGCACCGTGACGCCCACGCGATGGTCGGTGACACGGTTCTGCGGGAAGTTGTAGGTGCGCACCTTCTCGGAGCGGTCGCCCGATCCGATGCTCGACTTGCGCGCCACCGACATCTCGGCCTCGCGCTCGGCGCGGGCCCGCTCGTAGAGGCGGGCGCGCAGCACCCGCATCGCGCGCTCGAAGTTCTGCAGCTGACTCTTCTCGTCCTGCATCGAGACCACGATGCCGGTGGGCAGGTGGGTGAGGCGAACGGCCGAGTCGGTGGTGTTGACGCTCTGGCCGCCCGGGCCGCTCGAGCGGTAGACGTCGCGCTTGACGTCGTTGCGGTCGATGGTCACGTCGACGTCCTCGACCTCGGGCAGCACCGCCACGGTGGCCGTCGAGGTGTGGATGCGGCCCTGGCTCTCGGTGGCCGGCACGCGCTGAACCCGGTGCACGCCCGCCTCGTGCTTGAACACCGCGAAGGCGCCGCGGCCCTTGACCGCGATGGTGGCCTCGCGCACCCCGCCGGCGTCTGCCTCGGCGGCCGACATGAGCTCGACGCGCAGACCGCGCGACTCGGCGTAGCGGGTGTAGACGTCCACGAGGTCGCGTGCGAACAGGGCCGCCTCCTCGCCCCCGGCGGCGGCGCGGATCTCGACGAGGGTGTCGCGATCGTCGTCGGGATCGGGCTCGATCATCGCCTCGCGGATGCGCGGGCCGAGGGCCTCGGCCTCGGCGCGGGCCTCGTCGAGCATCTCCCGCACGTCGCCGTCCTCCTCGTCGGCGAGCATCTCCCGCGCCTCGGCCGCGCGGGCGTCGGCGTCGCGCCAGGCCGCGGCGAGGTCGAAGGCCTCGGCCAGGTCGGCCCAGCGCTTGTTGACCGACGCGTACCGCGAGCGGTCCGCGGGGAGCTCCGGGTCGCCCAGCGCCTCGGAGAGCTCCGTGCGCGTCCTCAGGATCTGCTCGACCAACGAGGCCGTATCGGTGCTCACACCGACCCCCTCGGGCCCGCGACCGGACCTCCCGCCGGGACCGTCCTAGGAGCCGGCGCGCCGGCTGCGGGCCAGCTTGCGCTGGAACCGCTCGACCCGGCCACCCGAGTCCACCAGCTTCTGCTTGCCCGTGTAGAAGGGGTGGCAGTTGCTGCAGATCTCGACCTTGATCTCGGACTTGGTCGAGCGGGTGTCGAACTCGTTGCCGCAGGTGCAACGGACGTGCGCGACGACGTACTCGGGGTGGATCTCGGTCTTCATCTGTGCGTCCTCGCGGAGAGAGGTGTGCGTGCGGCCCGCCGTGCGGCCCGGTCCTCCGAGCATAGACGACCGCGCAAGCGGCCCCCGGTGGCGGGCGGGGCGCGGGGCCCCGCCCGCCGCGGGCGGTCTAGCCCCGGCGCTCCTTCACGAGCTCCGTGAGCTTCGGGACGATCTCCTTGAGGTCGCCGACCACGCCGAGGTCGCTGAACTCGAAGATCGGCGCGTTGGCGTCCTTGTTGATCGAGACGATCACCTGCGAGGTCTGCATGCCGACCTTGTGCTGGATCGCCCCCGACACCCCGGCGCCGATGTAGAGCTTCGGCGAGACGACCTTGCCGGTCTGCCCGACCTGGGTGGCGTAGGGGTACCAGCCCGAGTCGACGACCGCCCGTGTCGATGCGACGGCGCCGCCCATGGCCTTCGCGAGCTCCTCGAGCTGCCCGAAGCCCTCGGGCTCGCCGAGGCCGCGACCGCCGGTCACCAGGATGTCCGCGTCCTCGATGGACGGACCCGACGACTCGGCGTGCGCCTGCTCGACCATCCGGGCCTGGGTGGAGAAGTCCTCGGTGTCCGTCGCGAGGGTCTCGACCTGGGCCTCGCCGCCGCTCTCGGCGGCGTCGAACGAGCCCGCGCGGATGAGGGCGAGGCGCGGCTCCGACGACCAGCCGACGTCGGCCATGACCGTGTCGCCGAGGGCCGACCGCTTGCCGATGAGCGTGCCGTCCGTGCGCTCGAGGTCGTTGAGGTCCCAGTTGAGGCCCGCGTCGAGGCGCGCCGAGAGTCCTCCGGCGACGTCCGCCGACAGCACCGACGCCGCGAACAGCACGGTGTCGAAGCCCCCGTCGGCGACCAACCGGGCGAGGATGTCGACGCGCGGCTGCGGCAGCGGGGCCTCGAGTGACTCGTTCTCGGCGACGTACACGGTCGCGGCGCCGTACTTCCCGGCCGTCGCGGCCAGGCCGGAGACGTCCGCGCCGATGAGCACGGCGGAGGTCTCGGAGTCGATCGACGCGGCCTTCGTCAGGACGCCGAGCGCCCCCTTCTGGATCGTGTCTCCGTGGTGCTCGAGGAAGACGAGGGTGCTCAAATCAGCTTCCTTTCCACGAGGAAGTCGAAGATCTTCTGGGCGCCGGAGCCGTCGTCCTCGATCTTGATGGTGTTCCCGCGCGAGGGCGGCTCGCCCAGCGCGACGACGGTGGTGCGTGACCCGGCCTCGCCGGCCGCGCCGGGGTCGACCCCGACGTCCGCGAGCGACTTGGTCTCCTGCGGCTTCTTCTTGGCGCCCATGATGCCCTTGAGCGACGGATAGCGCGGCTCGTTGAGCGAGTCGGCCACCGCGAGCACCGCCGGCAGCGGCGCGGCGATCGTGTCGTAGCCGTACTCGGTCTGGCGCTTGCCCGTGGCCGTGCCGCCCTCGACGGTCAACTCGGAGACCTGCGAGATCACCGGCAGGCGCATGCGGTCGGCGACCGCGGCCCACAGCACGGCGCCGTCGCCGTCGGTGGCCTGCTGGCCGAAGAGCACCAGGTCGGGCGACTCGGCCTTGAGGGTCTCGGCCAGGATGTGGCTCGTGGCCACGAGGTCGGAGCCCACCGCGGCGTCGTCCGAGACGAGCACGGCGCGGTCGGCGCCCATGGCGAGGCCCTTGCGGAGCGACTCGAGCGCGCGGCCGGCGCCGAGCGACACCAGGACGACCTCGCCGTCCCCGGCGGCGTCGCGGAGGCGGATGGCCTCCTCGACCGCGTTCAGGTCGTAGGAGTTCAGCGATCGGTCGCCGGAGCGGTCCATCCGCAGGGTCCCCGGGTCGATCCGCCTCGAGGGGCCGGCGTCCGGCACCTCTTTCACGCAGACCGCGATCTTCATCAAGCCCCCTGACACTCGCCGGCAGGAACGTCCTCCAGGGACCCTAACGCGTCGCACAGCCGGACGGCCGGGCGATCCGGCCCGGTACGGGGGCCGTCCGTCGGCACCCGCGTAGTCTTCGCCGGGTCCCCGATCGAAGGTGGAGGTCCCCGTGCGGAGCTCGGTGAGGAAGTCCGCGGACGTCGCGTCCGCCAAGGCCGACCTGCTGGTCGTGTGCGTCCCCTCCCCGCCCGGCGCGCCGACGGGGGCGGTGGCCGACGTCGACGCCGCCCTCGGCGGCCTGGTCGGGGCCGCCATCGCCGACGGCGAGATCGACGGCGCGCGCGGATCGGCCACCCGCTTCCACGCCGGCGCCGCCCTGGCGTCGCCCCGGGTCGCGGTGGTCGGGGTGGGCGCGGGCACCCCCGACGACTGGCGTGCCGCGGGCGAGGCGGTCGCCGGCCTCGCCGCCCGCGTCGTCACCCGGACGGTCGCCCTCGTGCCGCCCGCCGACGCCGACGCGACGGCGGTCGGAGCCTTCGTGCAGGGCCTCGGCGTGGGCGCGTACCGCTTCGACCGGTTCACGACGTCCGACGAGGACCGGCGCCCGGCGCCCGAGCGGCTGGTGGTGCACGGCGGGGCCGTGCGCGCGGCCGATCTGACGCGGGCCGACCGGGTCGCCGCCGCCGTCAACGCCGCCCGCGACCTCTCCAACACGCCCGGCAACCACCTCACCCCGACGATGCTCGCCGACTACGCCACGGCGCTCGCCGGGGACATCCCGGGCCTCACCTGCACGGTGCTCGGCACCTCGAAGCTCGAGAAGCTCGGCGCCGGGGCGCTGCTGGCCGTCGCCAGGGGGTCGGACGAGGCGCCGCGCATGATCGTGATGCGCTACCGGCCCGAGAAGGCGGCGCGCCCGGGCGAGGTGCTCGGCCTGGTGGGCAAGGCGGTCACGTTCGACTCGGGGGGCATCTCGATCAAGCCCTCGAGCGGCATGGAGGAGATGAAGATGGACATGGGCGGGGGGGCGGCCGTGATCGAGGGCATCGCCCTCGTGGCGGCGCTCGGCCTGCCGGTCGAGGTGCTCGCCGTGGTCGCCTCCACCGAGAACATGCCGAGCGGTCGGGCGGTCAAGCCGGGCGACGTCATCACCGCGATGAACGGCCGCACGATCGAGGTCATCAACACCGACGCCGAGGGCCGGCTGATCCTCGCCGACGCCCTGACCCACGCCGCCCGCGAGGGCGCCACCCGCATGATCGACTTCGCCACGCTCACGGGCGCGATCGTCGTCGCGCTGGGCGAGGTCTACGCGGGCCTGTTCGGCTCGGACGACGAGTGGACCGCGCTGGTGCGCGACGCGGGCGAGGAGTCGGGCGACCTGGCATGGCCGATGCCCATGCACGAGCGCTACGCGCCGCTCATCAAGAGCGGCGTCGCCGACCTGGCGAACTCGTCGAACAAGCGGCAGGCCGGGGCGGTCTACGCCGCCCAGTTCCTGCGCGAGTTCACCGAGGAGCTGCCCTGGTGCCACGTCGACGTGGCGGGCACCGCCATGGTGTCGGGCAAGGGCACGGGCTTCGGTGTGCGCCTGATCCTGTCCGTGGCCGACCGGCTGGCGGCGCCCGCCCCGCTGTGACCGCCTGGGTCATCCTCATCGGCGCCGGCCTCGCCGTCGCCGGCGTGGTGATCAAGGTGGGTCGCGACGTGACGCGCGACCTGCGCGCCGACCGCGCCGCGCACGGCGGCCGCCTGACCACGGCGGCCGCCCGCCGGGCCGCCTGGACCTCGGCGATCGTGATCCTGCTGATCCTCGTGCTGATCATCTGGCCCCTCGTCCTCGGCGGCGGAGGCGTGGCGGGCGACTGAGGGGCCGGCGGCCCCGTCCGCGCGCCGGCCGGCGCCCGCGACTCACCGGGCCTCGGCCAGCGCCTCCGCCATCGCGCCCAGCATGCGGGCGTTCTGCTCGGGCAGGCCGATCGTGATGCGCAGGCACGTCGGCGCGCCGAAGGCGCGGGTCGGCCGCACGATCACCCCGCGCGCGAGCAGCGCGGCGTTGACCGCGCCCGCCCGCTCGGTCGTGCCGAGGTCGACGAGCAGGAAGTTGGCCGTGCTCGGCAGCGGCGCGAGGCCGAGGGCCCGCAGCCCGCTCGCGGTGATCTCGCGCTCGGCCGCGTTGAGGGCGATGCGCCGGGGCAGGTGGGCGTCCGCGTCGGCCAGGCTGCCGATGGCGGCGGCCTGGGCGGCGGAGGTGACGTCGAAGACGTTGCGCACCACGCCGAGGGCCCGCACCAGGTCGGGCGGCCCCATCAGGTAGCCGACGCGCAGGCCGGCGAGGCCGAACGCCTTGCTGAAGGTCCGCAGGCCGGCCATCGGCCGTCCCTGCGCGACCAGCGCCGCCGCGTCGTGTCCCCCGGGGGGCAGGTACTCGAAGTAGGCCTCGTCGACGACCGGCAGCACGTGGCCCGGCAGGCGGTCGAGGAAGTCGCGCAGCTCGTCGGCCCCGACCGCCGCGCCGGTCGGGTTGTTGGGACTCACGACGACCACCATCTTCGTGCGGGGCCCCACGAGGGCGGCGAGCGCGGTGAGGTCGTAGGCGCCGTCGGCGCGCAGGGCGGCGGTCCGCACCGGAGCGCCCTGCACCTGGCCCCCGACCCGCCACGACAGGAACGACGGCCAGCCCATCACGATCTCGTCGCCCGGGTCGAGCAGGGCGGTGCAGAGGAGCCGTATCAGGCCGTCGACCCCCGACCCGGGCAGCACCTGCGACGGGTGCAGGCCGGTGCGGGCGGCGATCGCGTCGCGCAGCGCCCAGGCCCCGGGGTCGGGGTACACCCGCACGCCGGCCGCGGCGTCGCGCATCGCGTCGAGCGCCGCGGGCATGGGCGGGAACGGACCCTCGTTCGACGCGAGCTTCACGACCGACGCGACGCCGGTCTCGCGGCGGACCTCGTCCGCCGGGCGTCCCGGCTCGTAGGCGTTGACGCCGGCCAGGAGGGAGCGGACCAACCCGGCGGGCAGGCGCTCCGCGGGCAGGGGGGTCGACTCTGTCTCGGAGCTCACGGTCGGCGATGGTAGTCCACCCCCGCGGGTAAGTCCGCTCAGGCGACCCGCTACCGTCGCCGCGACCGCCTCCTCCCGAAAGGCACGCCCATGATGATCACCGAGCGGAGCAAGAGCGTGATCCCGTTCCGCACCGCCGACGCGGCGCGCGTCGGGGAGGGGTGCTTCTACCTCGACATGATCGTGTGGCTCAACAGCGACCGCATCGGGATGGGGGACCGGGTCGGCTTCAACCACGGGTGCTACGTCAACGGCTTCGGCGGCCTCTCCATCGGCGATCGCTCCATCTTCGGGCCCTACACGATGATCCACACGGCCAACCACGAGATGGATCTCGGAGCGCCGATCCCCGACCAGGGCTGGACGCTCGGCGAGGTCACGATCGGCTCCGACTGCTGGATCGGCATGGGCGTCTGCATCCTGCCGGGCGTGACGATCGGCGACGGCTGCGTCGTGGGCGCCGGGGCCGTCGTGGCGAAGGACCTCGACCCCTACTCCATCGCGGTCGGCAACCCGGCCCGGGCGATCCGCGACCGGCGCGCGTCGTGAGGGTCCTCTTCCTCCAGCGTCAGCCGTGCATCCGCGCCATGAAGTACGCCGTCGGCCTGCGCCACGCGCACCCCGACATCGTCCTCGGGTTCGCCTACCAGGGTCGCACGCTGACGGGCTGGTACGGAGCGGGCGACGAGCTCTTCGAGGGATGGTGGCGTCTGCCGGTGGAGGGCGCCAACGGCGCCTTCGCCGCGGCCGTCGAGGAGTTCGGCCCCGACCTCATCCACAGCCACAACCTGCCCGACACCCTCACCGTGATGGCCCTCGAGACGGTCGATGGCCGGGTGCCGGTCGTGCACGACGCCCACGACCTCCAGAGCCTGCGCCGCACACCGTACGAGGACGGCTTCGACGACCCGGCCGATCCGGCGGCGGCCGAGTCGGCGGCGATCGAGGGGAGCGCGGCGCTCGTCGCGGTCTCGCAGGAGATGCTCGACGCCATCGGCGCGCGCCACCGGCCGCCCCCGCGGACGCTGCTGTTCGCGAACTACGCGCTCGAGCGGGACCTGGCACCCGAGTCGGCCGACCGTCCCGCGACCGGCGGCCCGCCGCGGGTCGTCTATCAGGGGAGCCTCTCGGACAACGGCAGCCACTACGACCTGCGCGACCACTTCGCCGCCATCGCGGCGTCGGGCCTCGCGATCGACGTGTTCCCGAACCGGGACGCCCCCGCCTACCGGGACATGGCGGCCCGCACCCCGGGGATGCGCGTGCACGAGACGCTCCGGCCGGCCGACCTGCTGCGGGCGCTCCCGGCCTACGACGTCGGCTGGGCGGCGTTCAACACCGGCCTCAACGCGGCCCACCTCGACACCGCGCTCCCGAACAAGGCCTTCGAGTACCTCGCCTCGGGTCTGCCGATCGCCGCCGGCCGCCACCGGGCGCTCGAGCGCCTGATCGCGGAGAACGGCGTGGGCGTGGTCGTCGACGACGCCCGCGACCTGGCCGGCGCGCTCGCCGAGATCGGACTGCCCGCGCTGCGCGCGCGGGTGGCGGAGCGGCGCCGCCACTTCACGGTCGAGGGCCACATCGGGGCGCTCGTCGACCTCTACCGCGAGACCGTCGCGGCGCCCGGGGTCGTCCCCGCGTGACCGGGACGCGGATGGCGGCTCCGGGGTACCGCCCCCGGCTAGAGTGGAGGAGTGAGTGACGACGCACCCGATCTCGGGCTCTTCCCGCTCGGCCTCGTGCTGCTGCCGAGCGAGCTCATCCCGCTGCACCTCTTCGAGCCGCGCTACCGGCAGCTCTACGCCGACTGCGTGCTCGAGGACAGGCCCTTCGTCGTGGTGCAGGCGGGCCCGACCGGCACCGCCGACGTCGGCTGCTCCGCGCGCTTCGAGAAGCTCGTGCGGCGCTTCGAGGACGGTCGCCTGGACGTGATCGTGCAGGGAGTGGCCCCGGTGCGCGTGGTCGAGGAGACCGAGGGCAACCTCTACTTCTCGGCCCGGGTGGAGCCGCTGGACGACGAGGAGGGCGAGGTGCCCCCGGACCTGTCCGAGGGCGTGCTGCGGCGCTTCCGCTCGCTGGCCGGACTCCCCGACGACGCGCGGCCGGAGGCTCCCGAGGGCACGCCGCTCTCGTACGCGGTCGCCGGCCGGCTCGAGCTGGCGCCGGGCCCCAAGCAGCAGTTGCTCGAGAGCCGCGACGAGGCCCATCGCCTGGCGCTGCTGAGCGAGCTGCTCGACGCGGTGGGACGGGAGATGGAGCACGCCCGGATGGCGGCGCGACGGGCCAGCACGAACGGCAAGGTCTCGACGCCGTGAGCGCGGCGGCCGTCATGCGGCCGGGCACTGCAGAGGGGTACGCCGCGATCCGCGCCGGCGCCCGCGTCGCCGTGCGCGGGCGGGCGGCGCTCATCTGGGTCGAGGGGCCCGACGCGGCGGGGTTCCTGCAGGGGCTCGTGAGCAACGACGTGGTCGCGCTCGCGACCGGCGAGGCGTGCCCGGCCCTCTTCCTCGACGCCAAGGGCCACGTGCAGGTCGAGATGCGGGTGCACCGCGACGCCGACGACGCCTTCACGCTGGTCGCGCCGGCGGAGCGCGCCGACCGCCTCGCCGAGCTGCTCGAGCGGTACCACTTCTCCGAGGACCTGGAGATCATCGGCCCGGAGCCGGCGGACACGCTCACGCTCGCCGGCGAGGGGCCCGCCGCGGGCGGGCTGAGCCTGCCCGGGCCCGTCCCGGGCACGATCACGGCGGTGGTCGACGACGCGACGGCCGCGATCGCCGCGGCGGAGGCGCGCGAGGTGCACCCGGAGGCGCTCGAGATGGCGCGCATCGCCGCCGGCGCGCCCGCGGTCGGCATCGACACGACCGAGACGACGCTCGTGCAGGAGGCGGCGCTCGAGGAGGTCGCCGTCTCGTTCGGCAAGGGGTGCTACCTCGGCCAGGAGACCGTCGCCCGCCTGCAGTTCCGCGGCCGTGCGAACCGCCGTCTGCGCGGGCTCGCCCTGCCCACCCCGCCACCGGACCCCGGCGCCGCGGTCACCCACGGCGGGCGCGAGGTCGGACGGCTCACGAGCGTGGCGGTCACGCCCGACCTCGGCGCCATCGGCCTGGCCATCCTGCGCCGCGAGGTCGAGGACGGCGCGACGGTCGAGGCCGGCGGCCTGCCCGCGCGGGTCGTGGACCTGCCCTTCACGGGCCGGTGAGCGACGAGGTCGCCCCGGGCGCGCTCGGCGGCCTGCTCGGGCCGGCCGGCGCGGCGGCGCTCGGCGAGGCCTCCCGCGCGCTCGCGCGCTCGACCGACGCCGCGACGGCCGCGCTGCGCGTGGCCGGGTGGACGGCGTCCGGCTGGGCCTTCCGCTTCGAGCTGCCGAGCATCGCGGGACACGTGGTCGTCAACGTGCCCCACGACGGCGGTCCGGTGACGGTGAGGGAGGCGGGGCCGGGCAACGACCCGCTCGCCCCGGGCGACCTGCGACGACGCTGAACCATCCCTCAACAGAGCGGCCGGGCATGTCGTCCGGGTCGGATGGCACACTACGAACATGCGTTCGCTCAGATCGTCAGAGGGGCAGCTGATCCTCTTCCCCGGCGCCGTTCCCGCCCCTCCGGCCCCACCGGCCGCGCGGGCACCGCGGCGCCGCACCCCCTCCGCCCGCAAGGCAGAGCAGCTCGACCGCATGGCCGAGGCCGCCGAGCGCGAGCTCGCGGAGGCCTGGCGCGCGGGCGACATGCTCGCCGCGCACGCGGCTCACGACCGTGCCCGGGGAGCCCGCCGCGCCGCGCAGATACTGCGCGCGGGCCCGTCCGGCGTGGCGGAGGTGATCGGCGGCCATCACGAGGCGGCCTGACCGGCCCTCACGTGCCGCGGAGCGCTAGGCGAAGATGATCTCGTCGCCCGCCTCGCCCTCGGCGAGGCGCGGCTCGATCTTGTCGAACGCCAGCTCGTGGAGCACCGGCAGCAGGCCCTCGATCGGCCCGTCGAGCACCGACGCGTCGCGGAACTGCACGCTGACGCGACCGACGAAGCAGGTCTTGATCCCGAGCTCCCCGCCGGCGTCGTCGAGCACCCGCACCTGGAATCCCCAGAGCATGCTGGGGCCGTCCGTCAGCGACGTGCGGATCGGCTGCGGATCGAGTGTATATGTGCGTCCCTCAACCTCGACTCGACGCTGAGTCATAGGCGGATCACCTCTCCGGCTCGCGTCACGGCGGCGGCCGCACCCCCACGGCGGGGGTCGCCGGCCCCTTCGAGCCCGGCAACTCCGCGTGCGGCGACGCTGACCCCACCGAAGAACAGGTTCATCTCCCCCCAGCGCCGCAGGCCGTGGCCATCGCCCACGAGGGCGGCGATCGCGGCCTCCGGCACGCCCCCCTCGACGTCCACGCCCCCGCCCTCGGGGTGCACCCGGGGGCGGCGGACGGCGCGACGGGCCGTCATTCCGTCGTCCACGATACTGACCAGCGTCTGCAGGATGGCGGAGCGCAACCGGTTCGACCCCGCGGAGCCGAGCGCGAGCACCGGCTCGCCGCCGCGCAACACGAGGCTGGGCGCCATCATCGACGTCAAGCGCGTCCCCGGCGCGAGGAGGCCGAAGCCGCCGGGGTTGAGGTCCTCCTCGCCGAGCATGTTGTTGAGCAGGATGCCGGCGCCCGGCACCATCACGCCCGATCCGGAGCCGTTGGAGCTGGAGAGGCTCGCCATGCCGCCCTCTGCGTCGATGGCGCTCACGTGCGTCGTCGAGCCGGTCGGCTTGCGCGTCTCGGGCGGTGCCCCGCCCCCCGACGCCATGCGCGCCCAGATGCGCTCCATGACGTCCTCCTCACCGAGGTCCGCCGCGAAGGCGCCATCGCGGAGCTCGTTGGCCGTCGCGCCGGCACGGACGACCGCCCGGTAGTGGGCGGCGTCGTCGCGCGGCGTCCCGGCGCCCTCCATCGCCCGGAGCGCCGCGGCGATCAGCACGCCCCCCGACGAGGGCGGCGGGTTGCTCAGCACGGTCGTGTCGCGGTAGTCGATGCGCAGGGGCGGACGCTCGACCACCACGTAGTCGCGTAGGTCGGCGGCGCTCACCAGCCCGCCCGTCGCCGCGAGGTGGTCGACCAGCGCCGCCGCGAGCGGCCCGTCGCGCATGGTCCGGGGACCGGCCTCGCCGAGGTGCGCGAGGCTCGTCGCCAGATCGGGGAACCGCACGCGCTCACCGACGCCCAGCAGGCGGCCGCGGGGCGCGTAGACGGCGGCGCAGACGGGGTCCGCCGTCAGCATGTCCGCCAGGATCCGGTGCAGGTAGGCCGTCTCGCGGGTCAGCACCACCCCGTCGGAGGCCAGCCGCACCGCCGGCGCGACGATCTCCGACAGGGGCAACCGCCCGAGCCGTCGCACGGCCTCGCCGATGCCGGCGACCATGCCCGGCGTCGCGACCGAGGCCGGCCCGATGTGGAACACCTGGTCGGCGCCGCCGAAGGGCACCGTGAACGAGTCGAGGTCGTCCGGGTCGAGACGCCGGCCACCCGGGCCGAGCCCCGGCACGGCGACGAAGAAGTCGAGCAGCGTCGTGGTGCCGCCGGGGTCGCGCGCCAGCAGGAACCCGCCCGCCCCGGGACCGGTGAGCGGGCTCTCGGCGACCGCCCCCGCCAGCGCGGCGGCGCAGACCGCATCGACCGCCCCTCCCCCGCGCGCCAGCACCTCCGCGCCGGCGCGGGCGCTGAGCGGGTGGCCGGCGGCGACCACCCCGACGGGAGCGTCACCGCGGGAGCTCGCTACGCCGCGTCCTCCGGCTCGCCGCGGCGCTCGATCTCGTCGCGTCGCATCGTGCGGGTGGCGTCCGGGTCGGGCGCGGGCGGCGTCTCGCGACCGGCCGACTCGACGTCGAAGATCCGCGGACCGTCGTCGCGGGAGGGCGACTCGGCCGGCGGACGCGGACGCGCCGACGGGTAGGGCATCTCGACCCGTCGCGTGGCGCGCGCCGGCGACGGACCGGCCGCCCGCTCGGACCGCGCGGGGGCGGGCGGCTCGGGCTCGGGCTCCGGGGCCGGCGCGGCCCGGATACCGCTGAAGTTGGCCGCCACGACCGTGACCCAGACCTGCCCGGCGAGGTCGGGGTCGATGGTGGCGCCGAAGATGATGTTCGCGTCGGGGTCGGCCGCATCGGCCACGACCCGGGCCGCCTCGCTGACCTCGAGCAGCGAGAGGTCGGGGCCGCCCGTGACGCCGAGCAGGATGCCCTTGGCGCCGTCGATCGGCGTCTCGAGCAGGGGCGAGGCGATGGCGGCCAGCGCCGCGTCGGCCGCACGGTTGCCGCCGCCGGCGTAGCCGATGCCGAGGAGCGCCGAGCCGGCGCCGCGGATGATGGTGCGCACGTCCGCGAAGTCGAGGTTGATCAGCCCCGGCAGCGTGATCATGTCGCAGATGCCCTGGACGCCCTGGCGCAGCAGGTCGTCGCAGACCTTGAAGGCCTCGACCATGCTCGTGCCGCGCTCGAGCACCGCCATCAGGCGGTCGTTCGGGATGACGATGACGGTGTCGGCCGTGTCCTGCAGGCGATCGAGGCCCTCGTCGGCCGCCCGGGTGCGGCGCGCGCCCTCGAAGCCGAACGGCCGCGTGACGACGGCGACGGTCAGGGCGCCCATCTCACGGGCGATCTTGGCGACGTATGGCGCGCCCCCCGAGCCGGTGCCGCCGCCCTCTCCGGCGGCGATGAAGACGAGGTCGCTGCCGCGCAGGGCGCGGCGCACCTGATCCTCGCTCTCGCGCACGGCGTGCTCGCCCAGATGGGGGTCGCCGCCCGTGCCGAGCCCGCGCGTCAGCTCCATGCCGACCGGGATGCGGACGTCGGCCTCGCTCTCCTCGAGCGCCTGGCGGTCGGTGTTGACGGCGATGAACTCGACGCCGCGCAGGCCCGCCTCGATCATGCGGTTGACGGCGTTGCAGCCGGCGCCGCCGACGCCGACCACGCGGATGACGGCCACGTAGTTGCCGTCGGGGCCGCGCCCGGGCTCGCGCTCGGGCTCGTCGCGGCGCCGCGGGGGGTCGCCGGCGGGCTCGGTGCTGCGGAAGAGCTCGGAGAGCGGGCCCTCGCGCATGCTCGGCCGGGAGCCGCGGGTGCTCATGCGGCGACCACGCGCGACGCGCCGGGCAGCGTCACCCCGACGGGGCTCGCCGCGACCTCGCGCGCCAGGTGCCGGTACCAGCGGGCGGCCTGGCCGGACGGGTCGTAGCGGATCACGCTCTTGCCCTCGACGGGGGCCTCGGCGAACCGGATCGTCTTGCCGATACGCGTCTTGTAGACGCGGTCGCCGAAGTTCTCCTCCAGCATGTCCACCGCCTCGCGACCGTGGATGGTGCGACCGTCGTACATGGTAGGGAGGATACCGACGATGTTGACGTCGGGATTGAGGTTCTCGCGCACCTGGGCCAGCGTGCCGCGCAGCTGGGCCAGTCCCCGCAGCGACAGGTACTCGCACTGCACCGGCACGATCACCCCGGCGGCCGCGACCATCGCGTTGATGGTCAGCAGCCCGAGCGAGGGCGGCGTGTCGAGCAGGATGTAGTCGTAGAGCTCCTTCACGGGGCGCAGGGCGCGGTCGAGGGCTCGCTCGCGGCCGATCATCGCCGACAGGGCGATCTCGGCCCCCGCCAGCTCGATCCCGGCCGGGGCGATGTCGATCTCGCGCGCCTCGATGATCTCCACGATGCCGGCCGCGCCCGTGAGCACGTGGTACATCCCGGTGCCGAGGGACTCGACGTCGATGCCCTGGCTCATCGAGAGGTTGCTCTGCGGGTCGAGGTCGATCGCGAGCACCCGGGCGCCCATGTCCTTGAGGGCGACACCCAGGTTGAGCGTGGTCGTGGTCTTCGCGACGCCGCCCTTCTGGTTCGCGAGGGCGAGGACACGTGCGGATCGGGGCATCGGTGCGCACCTTCGTGGCGGCGGTTGACCTCCGCTCGTTTCTACGGCCGGGGCGGTTCTCCTTGCACGGGGCCCTCGGGGTGCCCCTCAGATCATGCGGCGACGGAGGGCCCAGGCGGTCAGCTCGTGGCGGTTCGAGAGCTGGAGCTTGCGCAGCACCCGTGAGACGTGACTCTCGATCGTCTTCACCGAGAGGTGCAGCCGCGCGGCGATCTCCTTGTACGTGTACCCCCGCGCGATCAGCAGGAGCACGTCGTGCTCTCGCGCCGTGAGCAGGTCGAGCTCGGGATCCGACGGGGCCGGCGCGTCGCCGTTGAACGCGTCGAGGACGACGCCGGCCAACCACGGCGAGAAGATGGCGTCGCCGTCGGCGACCCGATGGATCGCGTCGGTCAGGTCTCGCGGGGAGATCGACTTGGTGACGTAGCCGCGGGCGCCGGCGCGGATGACCGCGACGACGTCCTCCGCGCTGTCGGAGACCGAGAGCGCGAGGAACCGCACGCCGGGGCGCTCGGCGTGCACCGCGGGGATCACGGCCTGGCCCCCACCGTCGGGCAGGTGGACGTCGAGCAACACGACGTCGGGATCCTCGGCACGGATGAGCGGCACGGCCGTCTCGACGGTGCCGGCCTCGCCGACCACGCGGACCGAGTCGTCGAGACCCGCCCGCAGGCCGGCGCGGAAGATCTCGTGATCGTTGACCAGCACCACCCGGCGCACCGGCGGGCTCACCCGGCCGCCCGGGGCAGCACCAGCTCGACCTCCGTCCCCGCGCCGGGCGCCGAGGCGATCTCCGCCCTCCCACCGACGCGCCGCATCCGGCCACGGATGGACGTCGACAGCCCATGGCGATCGTCGGCCACGACCGACACGTCGAAGCCGGCGCCCCGGTCGCGCACGAAGATCGAGAGCTGCCCGTCGGTCACCCGCGCGAGCACGGAGATCTCGTCGGAGCCCGAGTGCTTGGCGGCGTTCGTCATCGCCTCGCCGGCGGCGGCCACGCACTCGGCCATGCGGGCGTCGAGCTCCGTGTCGGTCGCCTGGACCAGCTCCACGCGCACACCGTACCGCTCCTCCACCTGCGCGGCGGCCAGCGCCAGCGCCGCGCCAAGCGTGGGGACCTGCCCGTCGCCGCCGTTCCCCCCGTAGAGCCAGCCGCGGAGCTCCCTCTCCTGCTGACGGGCCAACATGCCGCTGCGCTCGGGATCGTCGCTGCGCTGGATCAGGGCGAGTGTCTGGAGCACCGAGTCGTGCAGCCGCGCGGCCACGGCGACGCGCTCCTCGGCACGCGCGCGATCGGCGCGCTCGCGCTCGGTCTCGGCCCGGGCCCGCGCGAGCCGCGGGCCCACGAGCAGGGCGACCCCCGCCACGATCAGCGACGCCGTGACGGCGATCGCGGCCGCGCTCGTGACGCCCCCGGTCTGCAGCACGAGCGCCACCCCGGCACCCACGATCAGCGTGATCGCCCCGGCCGCCCTCAGCCCCTCGACGAGCGCCGGCCGGGCCCACAGCACGCCCGCGCGCGGCGCGGCCACCTCACCTCCCGCGAAGCGCCAGGCGAGCCCGATGCCGCCGAGGATCGCCGTCGCCGGCCACAGCAGCCCGATCGGGACGAGCAGGCCCGCGCGCTCCACCAGCAGCACGATCGCGCCGACGAGCACCGTCGTCGCCGTGGCGGTCTGCAGTGCGGCCGCCTCCCCGGCCGGCTGCCCCGGCCCGGGAGGCAGCGCGAGCGCGAGCGCCAGGTACACGGCCACGCCCACCCCACCGAGGGCGGCGAGCGCCGCGAAGGCCAACCGCACCAGCGCCGGGTCGATCCCCAGCCCGCTCCCGAGCCCGCCGCACACCCCGAGCAACGCCCGGTCGGACGACGGCCGGGTGATGCGCGCGGCCGGGGACGCCGGGCCGCTCACGGCTGCAGGCGCACGAGGTCGGCCGCCCGTCGCAGCGTCCACTCGACGACCGGCTCCGACCCCGCGATCCGCCCCGCGTCGTCGGCGATCGACGCGAGCCCCACGGCGAGCAGGCCGACGAGGAGCGCGAGCGCGAGCAGGCCGCCCGCGTGGCGACGGCCCGAGAACGCGATGGCCGCCGTCACCCCGCCGAGCGCCAGCAGACCCAGCACGCCCGCGCCGGTGGCGACCGCGCTTCCTGGGCCGAGCGCCAGCAGGGCCACCGGGTTGACCAGCACCGTGGCGACGGCGAGGACGAACAGCACGGCGACGCCCACCAGCAGCAGTGACGGTCCCGGCCGCGGCGCGGGCGGCGGGTCGGCCGGCTCGGCCCCTGCGCGCGCGGACGTGGCGGCCGCGGGGTGGAGCGTCGCCGTCTCCGCCGCGTCGGCCCGCGCCGCGGCGATGCCCGGGGCGTCGGGCGCGGCGCGCCCCGCCGTGAGCGCGACGACGCCCGCGGCGGCCGCCACGGCGAGCAGCACCGGCGACGGCGCGCCGACGTACACGCCCCCGCCCGCCCTCAGGGCGACGAACCCGGCGAGCAGCGCCACGAACCAGCCGATGCCGGTCTCGCGCTCGTCGCGCGGCTCGCCGCCGAGGGCTGCTCGGCCGTCGTCGCGCCGCACGACGACGCCCAGCAGGGCATAGGTGATCAGGGCCACCGACGGCACCGCGACACCCAGGGCGATCGCGGCGAGGCGCGGCCAGACCGGCGCGACGCCGACGGCGCGACCGATGCCGCCGCAGACGCCGAGCACGAGGGCGTCGTCCCGCGTCCGTCCCAGGGTGCGGCTGGGTGCCGGCGATGTGGTGGTGGTGTCCACGGTCCTCCTCGAGGTGACCGCCCGCGGATCGGGCGACGACCGAGGCACCGTGACACTAGAGCGCGCGCATCCCCATGGGGGATCACCCGGGACCGACCCCCACCCCGCCCCCGGGTGCGCGGGCGCCGCCGGCGGCGCCGGTCCGGGTGATCCCGGATGGCGCGGTGCCGGTCCCTCGCGGGATGCTCGGGGCGATGACACCCCGCACCAGGAGCCCGCGATGAACGCCGCGATCACGGCCGCCGTCCCCGCCGTCCCCGCCACGCACGACGCCCCGCCACGCGGGCGCGCCCACTCGTGGCGCGACGCCCTCGCCGTCGCCGAGGCACCCCGCCTGCACGCGCGGACGCTCCAGTTGCTGCTCGTCCGCGCCGGTCACCTCGACGCCGACGCCGCCTGCGGGCGGTTCGACCACGCGACGGCCGCCGCCGTGCGGGCGTACCAGCGGTCGGCGGGTCTCGAGATCACCGGCGTCGCCTCACAGGCGACGGCGGACGCCCTGCTCGCGGCGTGCCCCGAGAGCCCACCGGCGTCACCGCGTCAGTCGGGCGGCAGCTCCAGCCGGCGCTGCCCGGCCCACGCCGCCGCCTGCGAGCGCCGCTGGAAGCCGAGCTTTCGCAGCAGCTGGCTCACGTGGTTGCGGACGGTCTTCTCCGAGAGGTGCAGCACCTCGCCGATGGCGCGGTTGGTGTAGCCCTCGGCGATCAGCGCCAGCATCCGGCGCTCGCGGTCGGTCAGGCCGGCGAGCTCGGCCTCGGCCTGCTTGGCCGAGAGCTCGCGGAACTGCGACAGCAGGGCGCCGGCGGCACGCGGATCGAGCGTCGACTCCCCGGCCGCCGCCTCGCGGATCGCCTGGGTGAGCCGCTCCGCGTCGGCCTGCTTGAGCAGGTAGCCGCTGGCGCCCGCCATCACGGCGCCGACGATCGCCTCCTCGTCGGAGTACGAGGTGAGCATCAGCACGCGCGCGTCGGGGTGCCCCGCCTTGATCTTGCGACAGGCCTCCACGCCGCTGCCGTCGGGCAGGCGCACGTCCATCAGCACCACGTCGGGGTGGGTCTGCTCGTTGAGCTGTACGGCCTCGGCCGCGGTCTGCGCCTCCCCGACCACGCGGAAGCCCGCCGTGTGCGTGAGGAGCGTGCGCAGCCCGATGCGCACGACCGTGTGGTCGTCGACGATCAGGACCCTGATGGGATCTGCTGCCGGGGCGGTCGTCATCGGTGGCTCACCTCGCGGTCGGGTTCGGAGGAGATGGACTCGTCCTCGGGAAGGTCGCTGTCGAGGGGCACCGCGAGGGTGACCCGGGTTCCGCCCGAGGGCGACGCGTTGACGGTCAGGCGGCCGCCCAGGCGACGGGCGCGCTCGCGCATGTTGCGCAGCCCCTCGTGGCGTCCGGTGCCGCCGCCGTCGGGGGGCGGGCCCGGGCCGCAGCCGTCGTCGTCGACCACCAGGTCGAGCTCGTCGGCCGCGAACAGCAGCGAGACGCGCACCCTGCACGCGCCGGCGTGACGGGCGGTGTTCGAGAGGGCCTCCCGGAGGATCTGCGCCAGGTGCTGCCCCGCCTCGTCGGGGAGCGGCCCGGAGACCGCGGCGCCCTCGACCGAGAAGCGCACGGGGCGGCCGGTCTCATCGGCGAACCGCCGCGCCAGGGCGTCGAGCCCGGCGGCGATGCCCTGGGGTGTCGGCGGAGGCTCGGCGAGGGCGCGGATGTAGTCGCGGATGCCGTCGGTCGCCGCGTTGAGATCGGACACCACCTCCCGCACCTCGGAGCGCATCGCCGGGTCGTCGGAGCGGATGGCGATCGACTCGAGGTGCAGCCCGGCGGCGTAGATCGACTGGATCGTGCCGTCGTGCAGGTCGCGCCGGAAGCGGGCGCGCTCCTCGGCGATCGCCCGGGCGCGATCGAGCGCCTCGAACTGCTGCTTGGCCTCGACGTCGAAGATCTCGAGCAGCTTGACGGCGAGCACGCAGAGCACGAGACCGGCCGAGCCCCGGACGACCTCGAGCGGCAGCCCGGTGAGGTCGAACCAACCGTCCGCGCTCCCGATCCCCCCGGGCGTGAGCGGCCCCGGCGGGGCGATCAGCCCGGCGACCAGGGCGTAGACGGCGATCACGCCGGCGGAGGCGGCGGCGTAGGGCTTGATGCCGGTCATCCCCGCCTCGGACAGCTCCGCGCGCTGGCGCCAGATGCCCACGGCCGACAGGAGGGCGCCGGGGAAGAGCAGCGAGTAGCGCGCCAGGGCGACGACCGCCGCCTCCCACTCGGAGGCGCCCCAGCCGGCCGGATCGGCGGCCAGCGCAGCCCCACCGAGGATGCCGAGCGCCGCCAGCACCGACACCGCCGTGAGCGAGCGCAGGGCGATCGGCGACAGGTTCAGCAGTCGGAGGCCGAACTGCACCAGGAAGAGGAAGGCCGCGACCTGGACGATCGCCCTCAGCACCAGCAGCCCCTCGACGGCGGACGGGCCGAGGTAGTCCTCCTGGATGGGCACGAACACATGGCCCCACACCGCGAGCGCCTCGACGAAGGCGAAGGCGGCGAGCCAGATGAGCGACGACGACAGTGTCAGGCGCGTCGCCCGGCGGCGCTGCAGCCACACGGCGAAGCCGAGCGAAAAGAAGACGAGTCCCTGGGCGAACAGGATGATCGTCTCGTTCTGGACGAAGAACTCGCGCACGCCGCGCACTCGCAGTCTCGACCCGACGGGGTGCGCAGGGCGGCCTCCGCCGCGTCCACGGGGGCCGTCGGAACGGTCGTTTCCCGGGTCCTATCGAGTGTAGCGCCACCTCCCGGAGCGGCCGCCGCACCCGCCTCGGGCATGTCCACGCCGACCACGCGAGGTTTGGACGCGCCGCGGCGCCGGACGGGCGACGTGCCCCGTCCGGCGCCGGACCCCCTGCCGCACCCGGGGAGACCCGGGCGCGGCCCTCCCCCTAGAAGTTGTGGATCTGGAGGCTGCTGGCGCCGGCCATCCGGCGCAGGCGCGCGACGCGGTCCTCCATCGGGGGGTGCGTCGAGAACAGCTTGCCGATGCCGCCGCCGCGGCCGCCGCGGGCGTTCGCCGCCAGCGGGTTGACGATGAAGAGCGGCGCGGCCGACGGGTTGACCCTCATCGGGATCGCGGCGGCGCCGCGGTGGAGCGTCTCGAGGGCGTCGGCGAGCGGGTTCGGGTCGCCGACCAGCTCGGCCCCCGTCGCGTCGGCCACGTACTCGCGCTGCCGCGAGACGGCGAGCTGGATGATGACCGCGGCGATCGGCGCCAGGATGATGGTCGCCAGCGTCCCGATCAGGCCCAGCGGGCTCTCGTCGTCTCCGCCGAAGAAGAGGGAGAACTGGAGGAAGTTCGCGATCGCGGAGATCGCGCCCGCCACCATCGCCGCGATGCTGGCGATGAGGATGTCGCGGTTCTTGATGTGGGCCATCTCGTGCGCCAGCACGCCCTCCAGCTCACGCTGGCTGAGGGCCCGCTGGATGCCGGCCGTGACGGCGATCGAGGCGTGCTTCGGGTTGCGGCCGGTCGCGAAGGCGTTCGGCTGCTCGGCGGGCGTGATGTACACGCCCGGCTTCGGCACCCCGGCACGCTCGGCGAGCTGGGCGATCATGCGGTGCAGCTCCGGCTCCTGCGCCTCGTCGGCCTCGACCGCGCGGCTCATCTTCAGGGCCATCTTGCCGCTGAACCAGTACATCGCGAAGTTGAAGACGATCGCGATGACGGCGAACACCAGGATGCCCCCGGCGCCACCGATGACGAAACCGATCGCCAGCAGCAGAGCGGTGAGCCCTGCGACCAGCAGGAACGTCTTGATGTTGTTGCCCGCCTTGTACGAGGCGAGGTTCATCGTCTCTCCTTTTGGTGTCCGGCCGACCCACCCGGGCCGTCGGTCGGGTGAGATCCAGTATAGGAGCGCCCTTCCCGGCAGACGGTTGGCAGCCGGTTAAGCCCCCGGCGGGGGCGGTACCCTCCACTGGTGCGCGTCGTCGTCCCCCTGCTCGCCTGCGTCCTGGCGGTCGCCGGCCTGGCCGGGTGCGGCCCGCTCGGGCCCACCGAGTCGGGGGGTGACGCCGGCCGGCCGGTCGAGCTCGTCAACGCCCTCCCGAGCCCGGGCGAGCTGCGCGGGCCGGACGGCGCCGCGGCCGGCGCCGAGGGCCTGGCGCGCGCCTTCACCGGCGCCGACGACGCGGACCTGGCCGCCATCATCGACGGGCGCGCCCCGGCGGCCGCCGCCACGCGCACCTGGACCTCGCCACGCGGCGGCACCCTCACCGTCGCGGCCACGGTGTGGCCGTCGCACCTCATCGCCACCGGGGTGGGCTCCGACCTCGCCGCGATGCTCGTCGGCGACGGCGGGGCGGCCTGGACGCCGGCCGACCTGCCGGGGGCGCGCGGTGCCCGCCGCACGGTGCCGCGCGAGGTGCGCCTGGGCCTGTCCCGGGGCCCCAACGCGCTCTACGTGCGCGCCACCGGCGACGTGGACGACGCCGTCGCGATCCGCGCGATGCGACGGCTGCGCCAGGTGCTGGAGGGCCAGACCGGCTGAGCGGGCGTGCGCCCGGTCCCCGTCAGGGGGTCAGGTCGCGGCGCTCCACGCGCACGAGGGCGAGCGCGGCCGTGAGCGCGGCGAGCCCCGCGAGCGCCGCCACGTCGGTCGCGCCGAGGCCGGCACCCCCGATGACCGCCGGGGGGTCGAGGTAGTGGAAGACCGACACGGGGCCGAGCGGCTCGGCGATGGTCCACACCTGCGCCAGGTAGTCGATGGCGTAGGAGATCAGCAGGAACCCCGCCGCCCACCCCACGGCCCGGCCGCCCGTGCGCACGAACGAGGCGACGAGCAGCGTGACCCCGCCGACGGCGAGGAAGCAGAGGTGGCCGGCGATCGCGGCGGCGGCCAGCGGGCCCGCGTCAACCGGCGCCAGGGCGTCGATCGCGAGAGCCGCGGCCAGGCCACCGAGGTAGCCGCCCGCGACCACGATCGCGAGCGCCGTCGCCATCGCCAGGAAGTGCGCCCCGAGCCACTGCGCGGGGGGCAGCGGGCGCGACAGCACGAGCTCCGCGGTGCCGTCCTCGGCCTCGCGCGCCGGGGCCGCCGACATCGAGATGGCCACCGCGCCCTGGATGGCGAGGGCGACCGGGTGCAGGTAGCCCGAGCCGGCGTAGCCGGTCGGGCTGGCGATGTCGGCGCTGCCGGCGAGCGCGCGCAGCGCGGGCGGCAGGGCGTCGACGAGCGCGCGGATGGCGTTCTGGTCGACGCTCGCGTACGAGAGGCCGACGACGAGCTCGAAGAGGCCGAAGCCGACCGCCAGCAGCAGTATCCGCCCGCGGGCGCGCTCGAGGGCGAGGCCGTAGACCGTCCTCACGCGCCCACCACCTCGGCCTCGCGGTAGAGGTCGCGGAACGCCTCCTCGAGGCTCGCCGGGGCGATCGTGACGTCGGCCACCGGCAGCGCGGAGAGGGCCGCGAGCACCGGCGAGGGGTCGCCGGCGAGGGCGAAGCGGTGCACGGCCCCGCGGACCTCGGCGTCGCCCACCCCGGCGACCGCGTACCGCGCCGGGTCGACCGGCTCGGAGAAGTGCACCTCGACGCTGCGCGTGCGCGCGCGGCGCAGGTCGGACAGCGGGCCGGCGAACAGCAGGCGCCCGCCGCGCACCATCGCCACCCGGTCGCAGAGCTCCTCGACCTCGGCCAGCACGTGGCTGGAGAAGAAGATGGTGCGCCCGGCGCGGGAGCGGTCCGCCAGCCACTCGAGCAGTCGCGACTGTATGACCGGGTCGAGGCCGCCGGTGGGCTCGTCGAGGATCGCCAGCGGCGGATCGTGCTGCAGCGCCGCCACGAGGCCGAGCTTCTGCTTCATCCCCCGCGAGTACTCGCGCACGCGGCGCCGCAGCGCCGCCGGCTCGAGCTCGAGCGTGGCGCAGAGCTCGTCGCGCAGAACGGGCGGGCGCGGGTGCAGCCGGGCCAGCGCGTCGAGGGTGCGGGCGCCGCTGAGGGACGCCCACAGGCCGAGCTCTCCGGGCAGGTAGCCCACCTCGGCCAGCGCCCCCATCCGATCGACGGCCACGTCGTGCCCCATCACGCGCACCCGTCCGCCGGAGGGGCGCACGAGACCGAGGACGAGGCGGATGAACGTGGTCTTGCCCGCGCCGTTGGGCCCGAGGAACCCGAAGCACTCGCCGGTGCCGACCTCGAGGTCGATGCCGTCGACGCCGGCCGCCGGGCCGTACATCCGCGTCAGTGCCGCGGCCGCGATCGCGTGATCCACGTCGCGGAGGGTAGCCGAGCGTGCGCCCCGGACAGGGGGTGCCGCCCGCGCCGGGGCGCGCCGGTCGCGCCCCCGATCCCCGGCGCGCGCGGGCGCCGCGCTGGTACAACGGTCGATCGGACGCGCGACGATGGGGACCCCCGTGCAGATCGACCCGACCTACCGCCAGACATGGGGCCTCGGCTGGCTCGCCGCCGAGCCGGCGTACATGCGGCGGGCGTCGCACGCTCTCGCCGCCGACGACGGGGTCTGGCTGGTCGACCCGGTGGACGGCGAGGGGCTCGCCGATCTGATCGCGCCGCTCGGGCGGGTGCGCGGGGTGGTGCAGCTGCTCGACCGGCACCCGCGCGACTGCGCCGCCCTCGCCCGCCGCCACGGTGTGCCGCATCTGGTGACGCCGACCGGCGGGGTCCCGGGCGCCCCGTTCGATGTGATCGTGGTCGCCGACCGGCCGTGGTGGCGCGAGGTCGCGCTCTGGTGGGCCGAGCCGCGGGTGCTCGTGGTGGCCGAGAGCCTCGGCACGGCGCCGTACTACCTCGCCCCGGGCGCGGCCGTCGGAGTGCACCCGCTCATGCGCATGACGCCCCCGCGGGCGCTGGGCGCGCACCGGCCCGCGCACCTGCTCACCTCCCACGGCGCCCCGCCCGCCGGCGACGTGGCGGAGATGATCGGCACGGCGCTGGCGCGGAGCCGGCGCGACATCCCCCGCGTGCTCCGGCGGATGGCCGTGTCGCGGCTGCGGCCCACCGGCTGACGGAGCCCTATCGTCCCTCGCCATGAGGGACCGGCCCGAGCCCGACCCCCGCCCGGCGCTCGCCGTGGGCCCGCCCGCAGCTCCCGTGCGCCCCCCGGGGGCGCCCGTGCGCGACCGCCCCACGTGGCTGATCTACGCGTGCCTCGCGACCTACGGCTACCTGCTGTACTCCCTCGGACCGACGCTCGACGCGCTGCGCGGCGAGCTGGACGTGAGTCGCGCCCGTATCGGCCTGGCCAGCAGCGCCCTCGCCGTCGGCGGGGTGCTGACCGCGCTGCTCGCCCGGCCGGTGCTCGCGCGCCTCGATCACGTCGCCGCGCTGCGCGCCGCCCTGCTGGCCCTCGCCGCCGGGGCGGTGTCGCTCCTCGCGGCCGGCTCGCCGGCGGTCGTGATCGCCGGGTGCCTGATGGTCGGGGTGGGCGGCACGCTCGTCCTGCTGGTGATCCCGGTCGCCGTCGAGGAGCGCCAGCGCACGGCACGGGCCGCGATCATCGCCGAGGCCAACCTCGGTGCGAGCGTCGCGGGCGTCCTCGCGCCGGTGGCGATCGGCGCCGGCACCATCCTCGGCGCCGGATGGCGCCCCGGCCTCGCGCTCGTGCTCGCGCCGCTCCTGGTGCTCGTGGTGGCGGTCGGATCCCTCGGCCGCGCGGGCGCGCCGCCGCAGGGCGACGTGACGATGCCGGACGTGGCGCCGGGACGGTTGCCGCGGGGCTACTGGCGGTGGTGGGCGCTCCTCGTCCTCGCCGTGGCGATCGAGTTCTGCATGTTCCTGTGGGCCGCCGACTTCCTCCGCCGCGAGGCCGGGGTCAGCCGCGGGGTCGCCGCGCTCGGCGTCGGCCTGTTCGTGGGCGGGATGGCGGCCGGGCGCCTCGTGGGCGCGCGGCTCGCGGTGACGCGCCTCCCGAACGGCCTGCTGATGGGCGCGCTGGCCGTGGCCGTCGCCGGCTTCACCCTCTTCTGGGCCGGCGGGGGAGCGGCCACCGGCCTACTCGGGCTGGCCGTGACCGGCACGGGGGTGGCGATGCTGTACCCGCTCTCCCTGACGCTCGCGATGGGGGCCGCCCCGGGGCGCTCCGTGCTGGCGAGCGGCCGCGCGTCGCTCGGCGCCGGCCTCGCGGTGCTGATCGCGCCGTTCGCGCTCGCGGCGCTCGCCGACACCGTCGGGCTGCGACCGGCCTTCCTGCTCGTCTACGGGCTGCTGGCCGCGGCGGCGATGCTCGCGCGCGACGGGTAGCGGCGGGTCAGGGGAGCCGGCCGGCGCGCTCCGTCTCGTCGCGCAGCCACCGCGCGAGGGCGGGCGTCAGCTCGCCGGGGCGCAGCCGCCACCGCCAGTTGCCCTCCGCCGTGCCCGGCGTGTTGAGCCGCGCGTGCGCTCCGAGACCGAGCAGGTCCTGGGCGGTGAGCACGGCCAGGCGGGCCGGGGACGCGAGGGCGAGGCGCATGAGCATGCGCTCGGGGGGCCCGTCGTCGGCGACGCCGGCCCGTGCGGCCGCGGCGCGCGCGTCGCGCCGCGACTCCGCGTCGGCGGACTCCCACCACCCCACGGCGGTGTCGTTGTCGTGGGTCCCCACGTAGACGACGCTGCGCTCGGGGTGGTTCTCGGGGCGATGCGGGTTGTCGGCGTCGCCGGAGAAGGCGAACTGGAGCACCCGCATGCCGGGCAGGCCGAGGCGCTCGAGCAGGTCGCGGACCGCCGACGTGATGATGCCGAGGTCCTCCGCCACGAGCGACAGCTCGCCGAGCGCCTCCCGGGCGGCATCGACCACGGCGGCGCCGGGCCCCGTGCGCCACTCGCCCTCCCGGGCCGTGGATGCACCGCGGGGGATCGCCCACCACGACTCGAAGGCGCGGAAGTGGTCGATGCGGCACCCGTCGTGCAGCGCGACGCCGCGCGCCAGCCGCTCGATCCACCACCGGTGGCCGTCGGCGCCCATCGCGTCCCAGTCGTAGGTCGGGTTGCCCCAGAGCTGGCCGTCGGCCGTGAAGGCGTCCGGCGGCACGCCCGCGACCACGTCGTCGCGGAAGAGCGAGGGATGGGCGGCGACGTCGGCGCCGCCGGGCGCCACGTAGAACGGCAGGTCGCCGAGGATGCGGACGCCCCGTGACGCGGCATGGGCCCGCAGGGCGCCCCACTCGCGGTCGAAGCGCACCTGGTCGGCGAGGGCGCCGGGCCCGGCGAAGCGCACCCAGTCGTCGGCCCAGTAGGCGTTGCGCTCGCTGAACGCGGCGATCTCGTCGTCGCCGACCGGGGCCTCGGGCTCGGCGAGCAGGTCGGCCCGCCCGGCGAACGCCGACGGGCTGGCGTAGGGGGAGCCGTGCCCGTCGGGCGGGGTCAGCGGGAGCACCTGCCACCACGACTGCCCGGCCGCCGCCAGCCAGTCGACGAACGCGACGGCCTCGGGGCCGAGGCGGCCCCCGGGCAGCGAGGTCACGTGCAGGAGGACCCCCGAGCGACGCTCGGCCGCCGGATCGTGTTGTGTCGTGCGGGGGGTGATCGGGAAAGGCTACCCTCCGTGACGCCCGTGGCCGCCACACCACCCCGCACGCCGCCGCCCCGCATCCTCGTCCTCGACCTCCGGCCGTCGATCGAGGGTGGGCGCTGGCCGGTCAAGCGCACCCTCGGCGATGCCGTCGTCGTCGAGTGCGACATCGTGCGCGACGGGCACGAGCAGCTGCGCGCCGTGGTGCGGCACAGGGCGCCGGGCGCGCGGTCGTGGGCCGAGGAGCCGCTGACCGCGGTCGACCCCGACCTCTGGCGCGGCGGCTTCGTGACGAGCGCCCTCGGGCTGCACAGCTTCCAGGTCGAGGCCTGGGTCGATCACTTCGCGTCGTGGCGCTCCGAGATCGAGCGCAAGCTCGCCGCCGGCCAGGAGGACCTCGAGAGCGAGTTCACCGAGGGCGCCGTGCTGCTCGAGACCGCCGCCGCCTCGCTGCGCGGGGCCGACCGCGACGTCGCCGCCGCGGCGGCGGCCGCGCTGCGCGGCCGCGGAGCCGTCACCGAGCGCAGCGCCGCCGCCCTCGGCCCGGAGACCGCGGGGTCGATGGGCCGCCTGCGCGAGCGCCCGGAGCGGGTGCGCTCGGCCGTGCTGACCGTCAACGTCGACCGCGAGCGGGCGCGCGTCGGCGCGTGGTACGAGCTGTTCCCCCGGTCCTGGGGCGGCCTCGCCGGCGTGGAGGAGCGCATCCCCGCGATCGCCGAGCTCGGCTTCGACGTGCTCTACCTGCCGCCGATCCACCCGATCGGCACGCGGCACCGCAAGGGGCCGAACAACGCGCCGGTCGCCGCGGCCGGGGATCCCGGCAGCCCCTGGGCGATCGGCGCGCCCGAGGGCGGTCACACCGCGGTCAACCCGGAGATCGGGACGCTCGCCGACCTCGAGCGCCTCATCGCGACGGCGGGGCGGCACGGCATGGAGATCGCGCTCGACTACGCGATCCAGTGCTCGCCCGACCACCCGTGGCTCGCCGAGCACCCCGACTGGTTCCACCGGCGCCCCGACGGCACCCTCAAGTACGCCGAGAACCCCCCCAAGCGCTACCAGGACATCTACAACGTCAACTTCGCCGCCGACGACTGGCGGGGGCTGTGGGACGCGCTGCGCGACGCCCTCGTGTTCTGGGTCGAGCGCGGCATCAGGATCTTCCGGGTCGACAACCCCCACACGAAGCCGATCGGCTTCTGGGAGTGGCTGATCCGGACGGTGCGCGAGGAGCATCCGGACGTCGTCTTCCTGGCCGAGGCCTTCACCAGCCCGGCGCGGATGAACGCGCTCGCCAAGGCCGGGTTCAGCCAGTCCTACACGTACTTCACGTGGAAGAACTCGTCGTGGGAGCTGGCGGACTACGTGAACCAGCTGGCCGGCCCGACGGCGGAGTTCTTCCGTCCCAACTTCTTCGCGAACACCCCGGACATCCTGCACGAGTACCTCCAGACCGGCGGGCGCCCCGCGTTCGAGGCGCGCCTCGTGCTGGCCGCGACGCTCTCGCCGAGCTACGGCATCTACTCGGGTTTCGAGAACCTCGAGGGGACCCCGGTGGCGCCGGGCAGCGAGGAGTACCTCGACTCGGAGAAGTACCAGGTGCGCGATCGCGCCCTCGACGGCCCCCTGCTGCCCCTCGTGCGGCGCCTCAACGAGATCCGGCGCTCGTCGCCGCCCCTCGGACGCATCGACGTGCGATTCCTGCCGACCGAGAACCCGGCGCTCCTGGCGTACGCGAAGGGGCACGGCATCGGCGCGATCATCGTCGTCGTCAACGTCGACCCCCACGCCGCGCACGAGGGCATCGCCGACGTGCCGGGCGATCTCGGCCTACCCGGTAGCTTCACGGTGCGGGACCTCGTCACCGGCGAGATCCACCGCTGGGGTGTCGGCCGCAACTACGTCCGTCTGGACCCGGCGATGACGCCGGCCCACGTACTGAGGGTGGAGGCATGAGCACGGTGACCGGCATCGAGCAGGACATCGCCCTTCTGGCGGCCCGCGACCACCACGAGCCGCACCGCGTGCTCGGGGTGCACGGCGCGGGCGCCCGGCGCATGGTGCGGGTGTGGCGCCCCGAGGCCGAGTCCGTCCGGGTCGTGCCCGACGGGGGCGAGCCGATCGACCTCCCCCACCGCTCCTCCGGCCTCTGGGAGGCGCCGCTGCCCGGCGACGGCCCGGCCCCCCGCTACGAGGTCGAGATCTCGCACGGCGGCGGCACGAGCCGGGCGCGTGACCCCTACGCCTTCCTCCCCACCCTCGGCGAGCTCGACCTGCACCTCGTGGGCGAGGGACGTCACCAGGCCCTGTGGCAGACCCTCGGCGCCCACGTGCGCGAGATGGACGGCACGACCGGCGTGGCGTTCGCGGTCTGGGCCCCCTCGGCGCGGTCGGTCAGCGTCGTCGGCGACTGGAACGGCTGGGACGGACGCGTGCACCCGATGCGGACGCTCGGCGGGTCGGGCGTGTGGGAGCTGTTCGTGCCCGGCATCGCCGCCGGCGGCCACTACAAGTTCGAGGTGCGGGGCGGCGACGGCTCGCTGCGGCTGAAGGCCGACCCGGTCGCCACCGCCGCCGAGGTGCCGCCGCGCACCGCGTCGGTGGTGGACGCGTCCGGGCACACCTGGCGTGACGGCGACTGGATGGAGGGACGCGCGGCGCGGCGCCCGCACGCCGAGCCGGTGTCGATCTACGAGGTGCACCTGCCCTCGTGGCGCCTCAACCCCGACGACGGCAACCGGTCGCTCGACTACCGCGAGCTCGGCGAGGAGCTGGGCGACTACGCACTGGACATGGGGTTCACCCACGTCGAGCTGCTGCCGGTGATGGCGCACCCCTTCTCGGGGTCGTGGGGGTACCAGGTGACCTCGTACTTCGCGCCGACGCCGACGCTCGGGTCGCCCGACGACCTGCGCGAGATGGTCGACCGGCTGCACGAGCGCGGCATCGGCGTGATCATGGACTGGGTCCCGGCCCACTTCCCGCGCGACGAGTTCGCGCTCGCGCGCTTCGACGGCACGGCGCTCTACGAGCACGACGACCCCCGCCGCGGCGCGCATCCCGACTGGGGCACGCTCATCTTCAACTACGGCCGCAACGAGGTGCGCAACTTCCTCGTCGCGAGCGCGCTCTACTGGCTGCGCGAGTACCACGCCGACGGCCTGCGCGTGGACGCCGTCGCCTCGATGCTCTACCGCGACTACTCGCGGGCCGCCGACGAGTGGCTGCCCAACGAGTACGGCGGGCGCGAGGACCTGGAGGCGATCGGGTTCCTGCGCGAGCTCAACGAGGTCACCCACGGCGCCGAGCCCGGCGTGATGATGGCCGCCGAGGAGTCAACGGCCTGGCCGGCCGTGTCGCGGCCGACCGATCTCGGCGGCCTCGGCTTCGACCTCAAGTGGAACATGGGGTGGATGCACGACACGCTCGAGTACTTCGCTCTCGATCCGATCCATCGCCGCTACCACCACGACGAGCTGACGTTCAGCCTCGTCTACGCCTTCACCGAGCAGTTCGTGCTGCCGCTCTCGCACGACGAGGTGGTGCACGGCAAGGGCTCGCTGATCTCCCGGATGCCCGGCGACGACTGGCAGAAGCACGCCAACCTGCGTGCGCTCTACGCCTACATGTGGGCGCACCCGGGCAAGAAGCTGATCTTCATGGGCGCCGAGATCGCCCAGGAGCGGGAGTGGAGCCACGAGCGCAGCCTCGACTGGCACCTGCTCGAGCGGCCGCGCAACGCCGGGATGCAGCAGCTCGTGCGCGACCTGAACCGCGTGTACCGCGAGACCCCCGCCCTCTGGGAGCTCGACGCCGAGGGCGCCGGGTTCCGCTGGCTGGTGGTCGACGACGCCGACGCCAACGTGCTGGCCTTCGCCCGGTTCGCCGCGTCGGGGCACCCGATGGTGGCCATCGCCAACCTCTCGCCGGTCCCCCGCACCCCCTACCGGGTGCCGCTGCCGCGCGGCGGCTACTGGCGGGAGATCCTCAACACCGACGCCGAGCCGTACGGGGGCGCGAACCTGGGCAACCTGGGCGGCGTGAACGCGCAGGAGATCGCGTGGGGCGGCGAGTCGTGGTCGGCCGAGGTCACGGTGCCCCCCCTGGGGGTGGTCTGGCTGGCGCCGGATGCGTGACGGCGAGCCGCTGCCGTGGGAGCAGCCCCTCGGGGCGGTCCCCGGTGACGGCGGCGTCACCCGATTCCGGATCTGGGCACCCCGGGCGACGTCGCTGAGCGTCGTCGTGGGCGCGCGGGAGACCGCGCTCGCCGAGGCCGGCGGCGGGGTCTTCGCGGGCGAGGTGCCCGCGTCGCCCGGCGACGACTACCACCTGCGCGTCGACGACGGCGACCCCCTGCCCGATCCGTGCTCGCGCGCGCAGCCCGAGGGCGTGCGCGGCCCCTCCCGCATCGTCGACCCCCGCGCGTGGACCTGGACCGACGACGGCTGGACCGGTCTCGACCCGGCGGCGCTCGTGGTCTACGAGATGCACGTCGGCACCTACACCTCCGAGGGCACGTTCGCCGCGGCGGCCGCGCGGCTGCCGGAGCTGCGCCGGCTCGGGGTGACCGCGGTCGAGCTGTTGCCGGTCGCCACCTTCCCCGGCGACCGCAACTGGGGTTACGACGGCCTCTACACCTGGGCGCCGCACCCGGCCTACGGCGGTCCCGACGGCCTGCAGGCCTTCGTCGATGCGGCCCACCGCGAGGGGCTCGGCGTGATCATGGACGTGGTCTACAACCACGTCGGACCGGGCTCGGAGACGCTCGAGGCGTTCGGCCCGTACCTCACCGAGAAGCACGGCACCCCCTGGGGCAAGGCCGTCAACTTCGACGACGCCGACTGCGGCGGCGTGCGCGAGTGGGCCATCCAGAACGCCTGCATGTGGGTGCGCGACCTCCACATCGACGGCCTGCGCGTCGACGCGGTCCACGCGATCCACGACGAGGGCGCCCGGCACGTGCTGGCCGAGCTGTGCGACCGGGTCCGCGCCGCCGCCCACGTGCCGCCGGTGCTGATCGCCGAGAGCGACCTGAACGACCCCCGCACCGTCACGCCGCCGGCCCTCGGCGGGTGGGGTTTCGACGCCCAGTGGGCCGACGACCACCACCACGCCCTGCACGCGCACCTGACCGGCGAGCGCGACGGCTACTACGGCGACTACGCCGGGATCGGCGCGCTCGCGGCGACCGCGGCGACGCCCTTCGTCTACGACGGCCGCTACTCGCCGTTCCGGCGCCGCCGTCACGGCGCCCCCGCCGACGGCCTGCCGCCCGAGCGGTTCGTCGTCTGCTCCCAGAACCACGACCAGGTGGGCAACCGCGCGGTGGGCGACCGGCCCGACCCGCGCACGCGCCGCCTGGCGGCGCTCTGGACGCTGCTGTCGCCCTTCACGCCCATGTTGTTCATGGGCGAGGAGTACGGCGAGACGCGGCCGTTCCTGTTCTTCACCGACCACATCGACCCGTTCATCGCCGACGCGACCCGCGAGGGGCGCCGGCGCGAGTTCGCCTCGTTCGAGGGCTTCGCCGGCGAGGAGGTGCCGGACCCGCAGGACCCGGAGACCTTCCGTCGCTCGGTGCTCGACCGCGACGGCGGCGACCCGGCGATGCGGGAGCTGCACCGGCGGCTGCTGGCCCTGCGGGCCGAGCTGCCACGGACCCGCCCGACCGTGCGCCACGACGGCGCCGGCTGGGTCGCGGCGCGGCGGGGGGCGATCGAGGTGGTGGGCAACTTCTCGGACGACGAGGCGGAGGTGCCCGTGAGGGCCGACGCGGTAGTGCTGGCGACCCATGACGCAGTGGCCCTGGCGGAGGGCGTGCTGCTCCTGCCCCCTCTCAGCGGGGCGGTGGCGCGGTGAAGGTGCGGCCGGGGTCGCCCTTCCCGCTCGGCGCGACGTGGGACGGGCAGGGCACCAACTTCTCGTTGTTCAGCGAGAACGCGACCGGCGTGGAACTGTGCCTCTTCGACGAGCAGGATCATGAGACACGCCTGCCGTTGACCGAGGTGACCGCCTTCAACTGGCACGGATACATCGCCGACGTCGGCCCCGGTCAGCGCTACGCGTTCCGGGTCGACGGCCCGTGGGCGCCCGAGCACGGCCACCGCTTCAACCCCGCCAAGCTGCTCATCGATCCCTACGCCAAGGCGATCGAGGGCCCGATCATGTCCGAGGCGGGCAACACGCTGCCCTACGAGCCGGATCCGTCCAACCCGGACGCCGACCTGATCCGCGACGACACCGACGACGCCGACGCCATCCCGAAGTGCGTCGTGATCGACCCCTCGTTCGACTGGGAGGGTGACCGCCCGCCCTCGATCCCCTGGAACGAGACCCTCATCTACGAGGTGCACGTCAAGGGCTTCACCAAGCTCCACCCGGACGTGCGCGACGACCTGCGGGGCACCTACGCCGGCCTGGCGTCCGACGAGGCGCTGGCCCACCTGCGCTCGCTCGGGGTCTCGGCCGTCGAGCTGCTGCCGGTGCACCACAACGCCGACGAGGACCACCTCGTCGGCAAGGGACTGTCCAACTACTGGGGCTACAGCTCGATCGGCTTCCTCTCGCCCCACGCGATGTACGCGGCGACGGGCCGGTCGGGAGAGCAGGTACGCGAGTTCAAGGGCATGGTCAAGGCGCTGCACCGCGCCGGCATGGAGGTCATCCTCGACGTGGTCTACAACCACACCGCCGAGGGCAACCACCAGGGTCCGATGCTCTCGCTGAAGGGCATCGACAACCTGTCGTACTACCGGTGCTCGCCGGCGGACCTGCGGTACTACGTCGACTTCACCGGCACGGGCAACAGCCTCAACCCGGTTCACCCCAGCGTGCTGCGCCTGATCATGGACAGCCTGCGGTACTGGGTGCTCGAGATGCACGTCGACGGCTTCCGCTTCGACCTGGCGTCGGCGCTCGCACGCGAGTTCTGGGACGTCAACCGGCTCTCGGCCTTCTTCGACATCATCCACCAGGACCCGGTGCTGTCGCAGGTGAAGCTCATCGCCGAGCCGTGGGACGTCGGCCCCGGCGGGTATCAGGTGGGCAACTTCCCGGTGCTCTGGACCGAGTGGAACGGCCTCTACCGCGACGAGATGCGCGACTTCTGGCGCGGCCAGAGCGACGGGGTCGCCGAGTTCGCCTCGCGGCTGACCGGGTCGAGCGACCTGTACCAGAACGACGGCCGGCGCCCGTTCGCCTCGATCAACTTCGTCACCGCGCACGACGGGTTCACCCTCGCCGACCTCGTCTCGTACAACGACAAGCACAACGAGGCCAACCTCGAGGACAACCGGGACGGCACCGACGACAACCGCAGCTGGAACCACGGCGCCGAGGGGCCCACCGACGACCCGGCCATCGCGGAGCTGCGCCGGCGCCAGCAGCGCAACTTCCTGGCGACCCTGCTGCTGTCGCAGGGCGTCCCGATGCTGCTGGGCGGGGACGAGATGGGCCGCAGCCAGGGCGGCAACAACAACGGGTACTGCCAGGACAATGAGATCAGCTGGTTCGACTGGGAGGTCGTCGGCGAGCGCGCCAAACTGCTCGAGTTCACGCGCCGCCTGATCGCGCTGCGCCGCGCCCACCCGATCTTCCACCGCCGCGACTTCTTCGGCGGTCGCAATCCCGACGGCTCGGGCCTGCCCGACATCCGCTGGTTCCGCGCCGACGGCCGGGAGATGGCCCGCCGCGACTGGCGGCGCTCGGACCTGCGCGCGCTCGGCGTCTTCCTCAACGGCGAGGGGATCCCCGACCCGGGGCCGACCGGCGAGCAGGTGATCGACGACTCGTTCGTGCTGCTGGTCAACGCCGGCCACGAGGACACGATGTTCCGCCTGCCCGCGCGGCGGTTCGGCAACCGATGGAGGCAGGTGATCTCGACGGTGGAGCCCGAGTCCCCGGAGGGCTGGAGGAGCTGGCCGGCCCGCTCCGAGGTGCTGCTCGAGGCGCGTTCGCTGCTGCTGCTGCGGAGGGCCTGGTGAGGGCCACCTACCGCCTCCAGCTCGGTCCCGACCTGTCGTTCGACGCGGCCCGCGAGCGCGTGCCCTACCTGACGCGGCTCGGGGTCAGCCACCTGTACCTCTCCCCCTCCCTGCAGGCCCGGCGCGGCTCGACCCACGGCTACGACGTGACCGACCCGCGGCGCATCTCGGACGACCTCGGCGGCGAGGCGGCCTTCCGCGCCCTCGCGGGCGCCGGCCTGCGCGTGCTGCTCGACATCGTCCCCAACCACATGGCCGACCGAGCGACGAGAACCCGTTCTGGTCCGACGAGGACCTGCGGCGGCGGTACTTCGACATCGACCCGCGCACCGGTCGCCACCGCCGCTTCTTCTCGATCGACGAGCTGGCGGGCGTGCGCGTGGAGGACCCCGAGGTGTTCGAGACCACCCACGCCCTCGTGCTCGCGCTCGTGGCGGAGGGGGTCGTCGAGGGCCTGCGCATCGACCACCCCGACGGGCTCGCCGACCCGGGCGACTACCTGCGGCGCCTGCAGGAACGGGGGGCGCGGCGGGTCTGGGTCGAGAAGATCATCGAGCCCGGCGAGGAGCTGCCGGACTGGCCGGTCGAGGGCACGACGGGCTACGAGTTCATGGCCGACGCCACCGGCCTGTTCATCGACCCGGCCGGCGAGGAGCCGCTGACGGCGCTCTACGCGCGGCTGACCGGCGAGCGCCGCGAGTTCTCGGAGCTCGCCGACGAGGCCAAGCGCGAGGAGGCCCACACCACCTTCCAGCCCGAGGTCGAGCGGCTGCAGGAGATCATCGACGACCCGGGCATGGCGGACGCCGTCGCGGCGCTGCCCGTCTACCGGACCTACGTCGAGCCCGAGACCGAGGGCGTCGACGCGCAGGACCTGCGGGTGGTCGAGGAGGCGGATCTGCCCGAGCGCATCAAGGACGCGCTCGTCGCCCCGGCCGACGCCGACGAGGAGGCGTTCGCCGTGCGCTTCCAGCAGACGACCGGCGCGGTGATGGCCAAGGGCGTCGAGGACACCGCGCTCTACCGCTACAGCCGGCTGGCGGCGCTCAACGAGGTCGGCTGCGACCCCGGTCGGTGGGGGCGCTCGGTCGACGAGGTGCACGCCGCCAACGCCGAGCGCGCGCGGCGGTTCCCCCGCGGCCTGCTGGCGACCCAGACCCACGACACCAAGCGCTCGGGCGACGTGCGCGCCCGCATCGGCGCGCTGGCGGGCATGGCCGACCGGTGGAGCGCGCGGGTGCTGTCGTGGTGGGACGAGAACGCGCCGCTGCGGACCGGCGGCGCGCCGACGCCCGACGAGGAGTACCTGATCTACCAGACCCTCGTGGGGGCCTGGCCGCTCGAGCGCGAGCGGCTGCGCGAGTACATGGTCAAGGCGATGCGCGAGGCCAAGGTCGCCACCGGCTGGATCGATCCCGACGAGGCACACGAGGGGGCGGTCGCGTCGTTCATCGACGGCCTCTACGCGTCGCCGGCGTTCATCGCGGGCCTCGAGGAGTTCACCGCGATCGCCCACCCCGCGGGCGAGGCCGCCGCGCTCGGCCAGACCCTGCTCAAGCTCACCAGCCCCGGAGTGCCCGACATCTACCAGGGCGACGAGCTCTGGGATCTCGCGCTCGTCGACCCCGACAACCGCCGCCCGGTCGACTGGGAGCGCTGCCAGACCCTGCTCGAGGAGGTCGAGAGCGGGGCCGCGCCGCGCCGCGAGACGGCGAAGATGTTCCTCATCCACCGGGCGCTCGGCGTGCGCGCACGGCGCGCCGAGGCCTTCGAGGGCGCGTACCTGCCGCTCGACGCCGGCGAGTCCGCGCTTCGCCTACGCGCGCGGCGGCGTGGTGATCGCGGCGACGCCGGTGCGCGAGGGCGGCGCGGACGCGACGGTGCACATCCCCGAGGACCTGCGCGGCGACTGGACGAGCGCGCTCACCGGCGAGACCGTCGCGCTCGGCGCCGCAGGCCCGCCTCGGCGACCTGACCGGCCCCCTCGCCGTCGCGCTGCTGGAGCGGGACCCGCCCGGGTAGCGCCCGCGGGGGCGACCGCTAGCCTTCCGCCCGATGCGCCGCCCCCTCCACGCCCTGACGGTGGCGCTCGCCGCTCGCCGCCGCCGCGCCCGCCGCCCTGGGGCAGGAGCTCCCCGCGCCGCCCGCGCCGCCCGCCCCGCCCGCCCCGGTGGTCCCCGTGGCGCCCGTCGCGCCGGCGCTCCCGGTCATCGACTCGGGGTGGGCGCGGGCGCTCGTCGCCGGCGAGACCCTCCGGGCGGCGCCCGGCGTGGGCGCGAGCGCCGTGGCCGCCGTGCCGTCGTCGCGCATCGCGGGCCGGGCCGGGCCGGTGGCGCTCGACGCCGACGGTACGGCCTGGGTGCGGATGGCGTTCCCCGACCGCATCGCCGGCTGGGCGCCCCGTGCCGCCGTCGTGGCCGTGCCCGCGCCGCCGGTCGTCGCGCCCGCGACCCGCAGGGTGCTCACCCGCGGCGTCGCCGCGCTGGGGCGCGACTCGGCTCTGGTGGTGCGCGACCCGTTCGGGCGCACGTTGTTCGCCGCCGGCACGCGGGCGCCGCTCAGCATCGCGTCGGTGACGAAGCTGGCGACCGTGACCACGGCGCTCCAGGCGCGAGCCCTGCCGCTGCGCAGCGTCGCCGCCGTGCTCGGCCCCTCCGACAACGCCAGGGCGCAGGCGCTCTCGACCGGCGTGGGCGGCGGCAGCCGGGCGCTCGGCGCGCGTCGCGCCATGGCCGCGACCGCGGCGCTGGGGGCCACGTGGCACCTGGTGGACGGCTCCGGCCTGTCGCCCTCCAACCGGGCGAGCGCCGGCGAGGTGGCCGACCTGCTGCTCGGCGTGCGCGAGACGCCGCGGTTCCGCACCTTCTTCCGGGGCATGCCCGTCGCGGCGCGCTCGGGAACGCTGGCGGACCGGATGGGTGGCACCGCCGCGGCGGGGAGGGTGCGCGCGAAGACGGGTTCCCTGTTCGACACCCCGACCTCGGCGCTGGCGGGCTACGTCTGGCCGGCCGGGTCGGGGCTGAGCCCCGACCGGGCGCTCGTGATGGTGATGTTGGTGAACCGGGTGTCGCCGTACCGTGCGCGTCCGGTGCAGGACGCGATCGCGGCCGCGCTGGCCGCCCCCGGCGCCCTCACGCGTGGCTGACGGCCGCGAGCCAGACCACCCCGGCGACGATCAGGCCGATCGCCATGAACCGCGGTGCCGTGGCGGGGTCGCCGAAGAGCACGATGCCGGCGATCGCCGCGCCGGCCGCCCCGATGCCGGTCCACACGGCGTAGGCCGTGCCCACCGGTAGGTCACGGAGCGCGGCGGCGAGCAGCCAGAAGCTCGCGGCTGCGGCGCCGAGGAAGAGGTACGTCGCGGAGGTGCGCAGGTCGAGGCCGCCGCTCGCCTTGAGCGCGAGGGCCCACACGACCTCCAGTACTCCGGCCAGCCCGAGCAGCAGCCACGGCATCCCGCTCCCCCCTCCGTCACGGGCCGCCGGCGGGCGCCCTCACTTCCTTTTTTATATCATATGATCTAAATACAACCCGGGAAGGGCGTGAGGCGGTGCCGAAGGTGGTGGACCACGAGGGGCGGCGGGATGACATCGCCGAGGCCCTCCTGCGGCTGGTGGAGCGGGTCGGGGTGGAGCGGGTGAGCCTGCGGGCGGTCGCAGCAGAGGCGGGGTGGTCGACGGGGGTCCTCGCCCACTACTTCGGCGACAAGGACGAGTTGCTGACGTTCGCCTTCGAGCGGGTGCACCGCAACGGCGCGGAGCGGGCGGAGCGGCGCGTCGCGACCGCCCCGTCGGCGCGGGCGGCGGTGAGGGCCCTGTTGGCGGAGGCGCTCCCACTCGACGCGACCCGGCGCCGGGAGGCGCGGCTGTGGTTCGCGTACCTGGAGCGCGCCCGCACGGACGCGACGATGGCGGAGGTGGTGCGCCGCCACTACCGGCTGTGGTCGGAGCGGCTCGAGGCGGCGCTCACCACCGCAGGCCTCGACGGCTGCGGCGCCCACGACGGCGCCCTCGAGCTGCTGGCCCTCGTCAACGGCCTGACCGTCCAGGCCCTCGCCGCCGCCCGCCGTCTCCCCGCGACAACCCAGCAACGCGTCCTCGACGCCGCCCTCCGTCGCCTCCTCCCCCCCGCGGCCTGACGGGCCGCCGGAGGCGAGCGGTGGATCGTGACGGCGGGGCGGCCGCGCGTCTGCGGAGGGGTCCGATCGGACGACCGCCCAGGACGGGGGGCCACGCCCCGCGGACCCTCGTGGTCAGGCGTCGACCGGGGCGGCCGGGGGGTTCAGGAGGAGGTCACGCAGGCCCAGGAGGGCGACGGGCACCCAGAGGGGGCGGTTGTTGAGCTCGTAGGTGAGCTCGTACACGGCCTTCTCGAGCAACGAGGTGTCGAGCAGCAGCCCGAGATCGGCCGGGTCCTCGGGCAGCCACGCGCCGCCCTCGGCCGCCTCGAGGTAGGCACCGAGGAACGCGGCCGAGACACCGTCGCACCACGCCCGGCCCCACGCCTCGAGCTCGTGCTCCGCCTCCGATCCGGGCTCCACCAGGCCACGCGCCGACTGGTCGAGCAGCGCCGTGAAGGTGGCGTAGTGGAACGAGCGCAGCATGCCCGCGACGTCGCGCAGGGGGCTGCGCTTGACCCGGCGGTCGCCGACCGAGCGGGCGGGCTCGCCCTCGAAGTCGATGATCAGGAAGTCGCGGCCGGTGTAGAGGATCTGGCCGAGGTGCAGGTCGCCGTGGCAGCGGATGCGCATGGCCGACAGGGGGCGCCGGGTGAGGGCCGCGAACCGCGCCAGCAGCTCCGGCTCGGAGTCCAGCAGCAGCTCGGCATCGGCGCGCGGGCCCTCGTCGAGCGCCGGCGCGGCGTGGCGCAGCATCTCGAGCGCGCGGCCGGTCATGTTGCGCAGCGACTGGTAGACGCCACGCTGGAAATGGGGGGTGAACGGCTCCGGCACGAGCCCGGGGTCGACCCGCTCGGAGGCCAGGGCGACGTGCATCTCGGCGACCCGCCGGCCCATGAGCTGCGCCGACTGGATGTAGGAGCCGACCATCTCGTCGATGTCGGTGGGCACCGGGGCGACGGCGCGCTCGAGCAGGGGGCCCGAGGTGTCGGGCGGCGCGCTCACGCCCGGCTGGATGAGCTCGGTGACCGTGTGCTCGTAGAAGCGGCTGATGGCGTCGAGGGTGTACTGCCACGAGTCGCCCTCGTTGGGCACGAACTCGTGCACGATGCCGAGCGTCGCGGGCTCGGCGCCGTCGGTCTGGTAGTCGAGCGAGCCGGCCACCGCGGGCGTGCCGGCGAACGACGCCCGCTCGCCGAGGTAGCGCCCCAGCTCGAGGTCGGGGTTGAGCCCCGACTCGACGCGCCGGAACAGCTTGAGGATGAGGCTCTGGCCGAAGATGACCGAGGTGTTGGACTGCTCGGCCCGGAACATGGAGGGCTCGGGCAGCTCCTGGCCGTCGAGGGCGGCGCGCAGGGCGGGGGTCGGGCGGCCCGCGAGGCGGCCGCCCCCGGCGCCCTTGAGGGACCGCCGGCTGCGCACCACGTCGAGCATGGCGCGGCAGACGTCCGGATCGACCAGGGCGTCGACCAGCACCGCCACGTCGCCGCCCCGGCGCAGGATGCGCGCCACCACGCTGCGGGGCGCGTCGGCGAGGATGTACTCGGCGCGCTCGCCCTCGAGCAGCGTCAGGGGCACCTGGTAGGTCTCGGCCTCGCCCTCGGCGAACTCGACGCGCACGATCAGCACCCGGGCGCCCATCGGCGACTTGGCGCCGGCGAGGGGGAGCGTGTCGAGGATCGTCACCCCGCGGATCGTGCGGGCCTTGCCGGCGAACCAGCGCCGCCCGGGCAGGAACCGGGCGATGGCCCTCTCGAACGAGTCGCGCAGGCGGCCGCTGACGAGGGCGTCGATGGAGCCGCTGGCCTCGATGATCGGGGGCCCGAGGTCGATCTCGTCCTCGGGCATGAGGCTCGCGCGACGCTCGATCGCCAGCCAGTAGACCGCGTGCGGCCCGAGGGTGAGCAGGTACGGCAGCTCGCCGATCGGGGGGAAGTGGGTCTGGCCGAACAGCTCGACCGGCATCGGCCCCGCGGAAGCGCGACAGGTCGAGCTCGACGAACTGGGCGAACCGCGAGAGGTTGGCGACGACGAGGACGCTTCGCTCCTCGTCGCTGCGCACGAACGCGAGCACGCGCGCGGTTCTCGGGGTGGAGGAACTCGAGGTCGCCGCGCCCGAACACGTCGTAGCGCTTGCGCAGCGCGAGCATGCGCCGCATCCACCAGAGCAGCGAGTGCGGGTTCTGCTGCTGCGTCTCGACGTTGACCGCCTCGTAGTGGTACTCGGGATCGATGATCAGCGGCAGGAACAGCCGCTGCGGGTTCGCGCGCGAGAAGCCGCGCGTTGCGGTCGGCGCTCCACTGCATCGGCGTGCGCACGCCGTCGCGGTCGCCGAGGTAGATGTTGTCGCCCATCCCGATCTCGTCGCCGTAGTAGATGACCGGCGTGCCGGGCAGCGAGAAGCAGCAGCCCGTTCATCAGCTCGATCTTGCGCCGGTCGTTGCCGAGCAGCGGCGCGAGGCGGCGGCGGATGCCGAGGTTGATGCGGGCCTCGCGGCTCGTGCGCGTAGACGCGGTACATGTAGTCGCGCTCCTCGTCGGTCACCATCTCGAGCGTGAGCTCGTCGTGGTTGCGCAGGAAGATCGCCCACTGGCAGCTCTCGGGGATGCTCGGGCGTCTGCTGCAGGATGTCGATGATCGGGAAGCGGTCCTCCATGCTGGATCGACCATGAAGAGCCGCGGCATCAGCGGGAAGTGGAAGGCCATGTGGCACTCGTCGCCGTCGCCGAAGTAGGCGACGGCGTCCTCGGGCCACTGGTTCGCCTCGGCGAGCAGCATGCGGTCGGGGAACGTCTCGTCGACGTGGGCGCGCAGCTCGCTTCAGGAACGCGTGCGTCTCGGGCAGGTTCTCGCAGTTCGTGCCCTCGCGCTCGTAGAGGTACGGCACGGCGTCGAGCCGCAGGCCGTCGACGCCCATCCGGAACCAGAAGTCGACGACCTGCGAACAGCGCCTCGCTGGACCTCGGGGTTCTCGAAGTTGAGGTCGGGCTGGTGCGAGTAGAAGCGGTGCCAGTAGTACTGGCCTGGCGACCGGGTCCCACGACCAGTTCGACGTCTCGAAGTCCTTGAAGATGATGCGCGCGTCGCGGTACCGGTCGGGCGTGTCGCTCCAGACGTAGAAGTCGCGCTCAGCGGCTGCCGGGCGGCGCGCGGCGCGCGCGCTGGAACCAGGGGTGCTGGTCGGAGGTGTGGTTGAGCACCAGCTCGGTGATGACCCGCAGGCCGCGCTCGTGGGCCGTCGCGGAGGAAGCGCGTCGAAGTCGTCGCATCGTGCCGTACGACGGGGTTCACCGACCGGTAGTCGGCGATGTCGTAGCCGTCGTCGCGCAGCGGCGAGGGGTAGAACGGCAGCAGCCAGATCGCCGTGACGCCGAGGTCGTGCAGGTAGTCGAGCTTCTGCGATCAGCCCGCGGAAGTCGCCGATGCCGTCCTCGTCGCTGTCGAAGAACGAGCGCACGTGCAGCTCGTAGATGACCGCGTCGCGGTACCAGTCCGGGGATTCCTCCCCCAACGGGGTGTGGTCGCGTGGATTCACCGCGCGCATGCTAGACGAGCGCCGCGGGGCGGTCGCAGGGGGGACGGACGGGCATCGGGGGACGAGGTACCCGGGTGCGCGCCCGGCCTCACATCGGCCCGCGCCCGGGCGCCGTCGGCCCCGGCCGGGAGAAGGCATCATGGAGGGCCATGGGCGAACTGCAGCGCACATACCGCGGGTCGGCCTCCCGGGACGGCGAGGAGCCGCACCGCGTCGGACCCGAGCGGGCGCTCGTCATCGCGTCCCTCGACTGCGACGGGGACGAGGAGCGCGACCGCCTCGACGAGCTGACCGAGCTGCTGCGCACCGCCGGCGCGGTCGTCATCGAGACGCTCGTGCAGCACCGCGACCGCCCCTGGCCGCGCACCTACCTCGGCACGGGCAAGCTCGCCGAGCTCAAGGAGCTGGTCATCCGCCTCGACGCCCGACCTGGTGGCCGCCGAGGGGTCGCTCACGCCCGGCCAGCAGCGCTCGCTCGAGGACCGCCTCGGCGTCCGCGTGGTCGACCGCACGGCCGTGATCCTCGACATCTTCGCCCAGCACGCCCGCTCGGCCGAGGGCAAGCTCCAGGTGGAGCTCGCCCAGCTGGAGTACTCCTACGCACGCCAGGAGGGGCTCTGGCAGCACCTGGAGCGCCTCGGCGGCGGCGTCGGCACCCGGGGGCCGGGCGAGAGCCAGCTCGAGTCCGACCGGCGGCTGGTGCGCAACCGCATGGCCGCCCTGCGGCGCCGGCTGCGCGAGGTCGAGCGCTCGCGGAGCACCCAGCGCGAGCGGCGCGTGGACTCCCCCATCCCCCGGATCGCCCTCGCCGGCTACACCAACGCGGGCAAGTCGAGCCTCATGAACGCCCTCACGGGCGCCGGCGTCAGCACCGACGACGCGCTCTTCGAGACCCTCGACCCAACGACGCGACGCATCGAGTGCGAGGGGCACGAGGTGCTGCTGTCCGACACGGTCGGGTTCATCCGGCACCTTCCCCACCAGCTCGTGACGGCCTTCTCGGCGACGCTGGAGGAGGTGCGCGACGCCGACCTGATCCTCCACGTCGTCGACGCCTCCGAGCCGGAGGAGCGCCGGGCCGATCGCGCCCGCGCCGTCGACGCGGTGCTCGAGGAGATCGGCGCTGGAGACGTCCCCCGCCTCGAGGTGCTGAACAAGATCGACCTCGTCGATGCCGACGAGCGACTCGCGCTGGCCAACCGCCACCCCGACGCGGTACGGGTCTCGGCGATCGCCGGCGACGGGCTCGGGGATCTGCTGCACCGCCTCGCCGATGCCGCCCGGGGCCGCCTCGAACGCATCGAGGTGACCATCCCCTACGGGCGCGGCGGCCTGATCTCGGACGTCTACGAGGCGGGCAGCGAGGTGGAGCAGGAGGCGACCGCGGACGGCACGCGGATCCGCGCGCTCATGCCGGCCCGGTCGGCGGCGCGCCTGCGCGCCACCCTCCTCGACGGGGATGGGTCACCCTCGACCTGAGGGTGACCCATGGTGGGACGGGTCACGCCGCCGCGCGTCGCGGCCCGCGACGCGCCCCTAGCGGATGATGACCGGGGTGCCGACCTCGACGAGCTCGAAGAGTCGCTCCGCGTCCCGGATGTGCATCCGGATGCAGCCGTGCGAGGCGCGGGTGCCGATCGAGCCCGAGGCCGGGGTCCCGTGCAGCCCGATCGCGGGGGCCGACGTCCCCATCCAGCGCGTCCCGAGTGGGTTGCCCGCCCCCGGCGGGACCGGCCCCAGCCCGGCCGCCCAGGGGGAGTCGGGCGGGAACCAGGTCGGGTTGCGCTGCTTCGAGACGATCCGGAAGTTCCCCGTCGGGGTGGGGTGGGCCGAGGTGCCGACGGCGATCGGGAAGACGGTGCGCCTGCCCGCGCGCCACAGGGTCACGCGGAACCTGTCGCGCTCGACGATGACCGCGGGGCCGACGGACCTCACGGCGGGGACGACGCGCGTGGAGGCGAGCGGGTAGACCGGGCGATCGCGCGCGACGATCGCGGCGGCGATGCTGCGCGTCGCCGCGCCCACGTCGATGACGCGACCGACGCGCGGCTTGCGCACGACCGGCGTCACGCCGCGGAACGTGAGCGCCGCGTCGCGCGCGGGGACGTCGTACCTGCGGGCCCGCGCGGCGATGATGGCGCGCAGGCGCTTCGTGTTGACCTTCTCGCGCAGCGGCACGGAGACGGCGCCGGCCGGAAGTGCCTTCGAGCGGCCGTAGAGCATCGCGACCCTGACCGCGTAGTCGACGTCGGCGACGTAGCCGGCGGCGACCGGGCTGATCTTCAGGTTGCGGCCGCGGAACCTGACGACCAGGTTCGCCCGGCGGGGGACGACGTGCTGGGCGATCACCAGGGCGCGGGCGTCGGCCTGGGCGAGCCCGCCGACGGCGACCCCGGCGATGGTGACGCCGGGTGCGATCACCCCCGGCGCGAGCGCCGCGGGCGGGGCCACCACGGGAGCGACGGGCGGGGTCTCCTGCGCACCGGCGAGGGAGGGGGCGAGCGCGCCGACCCCGACCATCAGCACCGCACCGACCCCCGAAAGCCGCTTCACCATCTGTCGAACCCCCGTCGTGTCGGCCGCGTGTGCGGGCCGATGCTAGCGCGGACCGCCACCGTGGCGACCGGGGGCCGGGTACGGCAGGTCGCAGCGGACCAGGCGCCGTCCCGGCTCGACGCGCGCCAGGGCGATGTCGCCCGTCACGGGCGGCCGGCGGGACGGCCCGACGGTCACCGCCAGGCGGCCGTCGGGGTCGAGCCCGGCCGCGGCGACCGCGTCGAGAGCGAGGGGGCCGTAGACGCCGACGAGGCTGAGCTCGCCGGCCGCCCCGTGCTCGCGCTGCACCGCGGCCCACGCGGCGGCCAGGCGCGGGCGCGGCAGCAGCCCCCAGGGGATGCGGGTCCGGCGCTGGGTGCGCAGGGGGGCGCCGTCGAGGCGGGCGGGCCGTCGCGCGGGGGCCCGGGCGATGACCGTCGCCCCGCGGGGCTCCCCTGCCGGCGGGGCGACCGCGCGCACGCCGAACGCCGGGGGACGTGGATCGATGCGGTGACCGGCCGTGGCGAGCGTCGTTCCGGCCCGCTGCGCCCGCGTCGTCAGGGCTCCGGGCGCGCCCGAGCGGGCCGGCGGGGGGGCGATGGCCCCGTCGGCGTGCACGACCGCCGCGGGGGCGGCGGGGGCGCGGACCACCGGCGGCGCGAACTCGGGGCTCCGGGCCGCCGCGGAGGGCGGGGCGACCGGCCGGGCGGTGGTGCGCGCGCCCAGCCGGGCGATCGCCCGCTTCATCTCGTCCACCGCCGACCGGCCCCCCGGTGGGCTCAGCGGACGGCCTCGCCGGCGACGATGACCGCGAGGGCGTCGCGAACCCGCTCGGCCGGCTCGAGCGGGTCCATGCGCCGCGCGAGCGCGACGAGCGCGGAGGTCACCAGCGCCTCGTCGGGAGACCCCTCGGCCAGCGTCACCCGGAGCGGATGGCCGGCCTCGGACGCCTGGAGCAGGAACGACCGGGGCCCCTGCGCGCTGCGGGAGCCGGTCGTCCCGAGGGCGTCGAGGCCGGAGTGGCTGACCAGCGCCACCGGGCACAGGTCGATCGGCTCGTCGAGCAGGTCGGGGTCGTTGACCACGAGCAGGCTGGGAGCCTCCTCGAGCGCGTCGAGCAGCGTGCGCAGCACGACCTCGGTGCGCAGGTAGCGGTCGAGCACACCCCCGTAGAGCGCCCGCTGGAGCCGCGTCGGCGTGATGGGGTCGGTGTAGCGGAAGTCGAGCGGCAGGCCGGTGGCGTCGGTGACCATGAGCCCTCCGACGTAGGTGCCGTCGTCCTCGACCCGCACCACGAGGAACCCGGGCCGGTGCTCGGGCTCGCGGGCGGGGCCGCCGGGCCGGGGGCTACGCGAAGACATCGACCAGCCGTCCGCTCTGGCCGCTCGGGTCCGGGGCGCCCGCGCCGGGGCGCGCGGCCGTGGCGCCGGCGTGGGACCGGCGCTCGCCGCCCGCCGTCGCCTGGCCCGACGTCGCGTCGGCCGACGGCCGGCGCAACGTGGCGGCCGGCGGCGCGGCGGAGGCGGCGGCCGGGGGGGCGGCCGCGGGGGCGGCGACGGGCGTCACGAGGGCTCAGCCGTGGACGCGCCGCGACGTGCGAACGCGGCGGCGTCGGCCTGCGCCGCCGCGGCCTGGGCCGTCGCGGCGGCGATCGCCTCGCGGTTGGCCTGCGCCGCGGCCGAGCGCATCAGGGCCTGGAGCACGAGCAGCGCCGACCACCAGGCGACGAGCGACATGGCCAGGGCCCCGCCCAGCCCGCGCAGCACGGCGTCGGCGACCGGGAACCCCTGTCCCCGGCAGACCCAGAACGCCAGCGCGAAGCCGGTGAGGGCGCCGATCGCCCGCGCGCGCCCCACCCAGAGCGCCATCGGGCTCTCGGCCTCGGTGGCCTCGGGTGCGCCCGCGCCCTTGCCCTTCGCCATCAGCCGCGACCCGATTCGCGGGCGCGGAGCTCACGCTGACGCTGGAAGACGAGACGAACCAGCCGGTCCTCGTCGGCCTCGGGCATGTCCTCGAACGCGATCGCGACGCGCCACGGACGCCCGGCGTCGGGGGTGCGATCGCAGCGCACGACGCGCCCCTCGAGGTCGAGCGTGCCCACGCCGCCCCCGCACTGGACCGTCAGACGCACCTCGCCGCCCGCGCCGAGCGGCTCGGACGAGCGCAGCAGCGCGCCACCGGCCGACAGGTTCTCGGTCACCGAGCCGATCGACGGTCCGTCGCGGCCGTCGAGGGCGGCCCGTGCGATCAGGTGCACCGGCACGCGCACGGCGCCGCGCCGCTGCATGCGCCGCGGGGCGCCCGTCACCCGCGCGACGTAGTGGTCCGGCGACAGGCGGCCGGGCGCCGCGACGAGCTCGGCATCGACCTCGCAGGGCACCTCCCGGTGGGTGTACGCGACCACGAAGGCGCTGCGCAGGGGCAGGCTCACGACGCGGCCTCCCTGCCGGGGCGCCGCCAGGCTCAGCGTGTCGGCGCCGCCGCCGCCCACGAGGGTCGCCCACGGTCCGCCGGGCAGTCCGTCGAGCATCACGCGGTCGCCCCGCCCGGGCAGCGGCGTGGCGCCGGATGCCATGGACGACGCCACGCTCACGGGAGGATCATCTCGGCGATCCGCCGACCGTCGGCCGGAGCGAGGCCGCCGGGCACCGACGTGCCGTCGGACACGAACGCGAGCGGCTTGCCCATGCGCAGCGGCACGTTGACGAGGTTGCCGATGTGGCGCGTCTCGTCGACCTTCGTCAGGCAGAGGCGGTTGACGCCCACCATGCGGAAGCGGCGCTGCACGTCGCCGAGGTCGGCCAGCGGCGTCGCCAGCGGGAGCACGAGGTGGACCTCGTCGACGGCGGCCGGGCCGAGCAGGGCCGCGAGATCCTCGATCTCCTCCAGCCGCTGGTGCGAGCGGCCGGCGGTGTCGACGATCACGAGGTCCCGATCGACCAGCGTCGGGCGCAGGCGCGCCAGGGACGCGCCGTCGGGCGCCCGGAAGAGCTGGATGTCGAGGCGCCGGGCGTGACCCTCGAGGGTGTCGTGGGGGCCCGCGCCGGCCGCGACCAGGGCCACGGTCAGGCCGGCGGCGCGGTAGCGCCCGGCGAGGCTGGCGGCCGCGGTGGTCTTGCCCACACCCGTCTGACCGACGAACGCGATCGTGTGGCCCCGCGGGCGCGCCTTCCACTCGCGGACGACCGGCAGGCGGGCCGCGAGGTGCTCGCGCATCGCGTCGCGCACCGCGGCGCGGCGGTCGAGGAAGGGGACGACCGAGCGGTCGAAGCCGTCCATGAACGGATCGAGGTAGCGCGGGTCGACCCCGGCGCGCACCAGCTCCGCGCGCACCGACTCGAGCCCGCCCGAGGTCGCCGCGGCGACCCGGGCGGCGCGCGGACGCTCGGCGGGGGGCTCGGGCAGGTCGTCGGCGACGGGCGCCGCGACCTCGATCGCCGCGTCGTGGGCCTCGCGCACGGCCGCGCGGGCGGCCTCGATGATGGCCTCGGTGCGCTCGCGGTCGCCGGGCGCGAACGGGGTGCCCGCGCGGGCGTAGCTGGCGGCGGCCGATGCGGGCGCCGGCGCGAGGTCGGCCTCGGCCTCGATGGCCGCCTCGAGGCGGGTGTCGAGGTGACGACCGAAGGGGGTGGGCACGAAGCCCTCGTCACCCGCGTCGAGGGCGTCGATGCCGGCGTCCACGACCGCCTCCGTGGCCACGGAGGCCGCGGCCTCGCGGTTGGCGCGCTCGCCCTCGCCCGCCGGCATGCCCTCGGCGGCGGTGACCTCGACGCCCTCGCGACCGAAGAAGCCGCCGATGCCGCCGGTCACGACGCGCTTGGTCTGGAGGATCACGGCCTCCTCGCCCAGCTCCTCGCGCACCTGGGTGAGGACCTCGTCGATGGTGGCTCCGGAGAACTGCTTGATCTGCACGGCCGTGGTCTCCTGGGGGTGAGGGTGCGCCTGGCCCGGGGGCTAGACGAGGGCGGCGAGCCCGACGGGCTCGATCCGCACGGACGGGAGGATCTCGTGGTACGAGAGGACGGTGAGGGTGGGGATCGCGTGGACGGTCAGCGCCTTGAGGTGACGGCGCGTCGCGCCGGAGCAGAGGACGACCGGCGGGATGCCCGTCGCCTGCGCGTGCTCGACCTGCTCGCGCAGCGTCTCGATGAGGGCGCCGGCGCGGGCCGGGTCCATCGTCACGGCGGTGCCGTCGTCGGTGCGGGCGACCGACTCGGCGATCTCGCGGTCGGCCTCGGGGTCGAGCGTGATCGCCCGCAGCGTGCCGGTCGCGTCGACGAAGCGGCCGCAGATGGCGCGCGAGAGCGCCTGGCGGCAGTACTCGGCGAGGATCGGGACGTCCTTCGTCAGCTTGGCCTTGTCGCCGAGCGTCTCGAGGATCGTCACCATGTCGCGCACCGGCACCGACTCGGCCAGCAGGGTCTGCATCACCCGCTGCACCTCGCCGACCGTCATCAGGTCGGGCACGAGCTCCTCGACCGGCGCCGGCATGCGCTCCTTGAGCGAGTCGAGCAGGGCGCGGACGTCCTGGCGGCCGAGCAGCTCGGCGGCGTTGCGGCGGATCACCTCGCTGAGGTGCGTGACGATCAGCGAGGTCGGGTCGACCACGGTGTACCCCGAGATCTCGGCCTGCTCGCGCTGGGCCTCGCCGATCCAGACGGCCGGCAGGCCGAAGGAGGGCTCGACCGTCGGCACGCCGTCGAGCGGCAGGTCGGCGGTGCCGGGGTTCATGGCGAGCAGCTGGCCCGGCATGAGCGACCAGCGGGCGACCTCGACCCCGCGGATCTTGACCGCGTAGTCGTGCGAGCCGAGCTGGATGTTGTCGCGGATCCGGATCGGCGCCAGCGACAGGCCGAGCTCGGTCGCCATCTGGCGGCGGACCATCGCGACGCGGCCGAGCAGGTCGCCGCCCTCGTCGGCGTCGACCAGCGGCACCAGGCCGTAGCCGATCTCGAGCTCGAGGGGGTCGAGCGGCAGCAGGGCGGACACGTTCTCGGGCTCGGACGGGCGGGTCGCGACGGCGGTCGCCTCCTCGGCGGCCTTGGCCTCCTCGTCCTCGCGCAGGCCCTTGCGCAGCATCATGCCGACGCCGAGGATCAGGCCGCCGATGATGAAGAAGGGCAGCTTCGGCAGCCCCGGCACGAGTCCGAGGCCCATGGCGACGCCGCCGGCGAGGTAGAGGGCGCGCGGCTGCTGCACGAGCTGGGTGGTGAGGTCGTGGCCGAGGTTCGAGTCGCCGACCGAGCGCGTGACGATGATGCCGGTGGCGACCGAGATGAGGAGGGCCGGGATCTGGCTGACGAGGCCCTCGCCGACGGTCAGCAGCGAGAAGTGCTGGATGGCCTCCGAGAAGCCCATCCCCTGCTGGAAGACGCCGACCGACAGGCCGCCGACCAGGTTGATCATCACGATCAGCACGGCCGCGATGGCATCGCCCTTCACGAACTTCGAGGCGCCGTCCATCGCGCCGTAGAAGTCGGCCTCCTTGGCGATCGTCTCGCGCCGGGTCTTGGCCTCCTCGTCGGTGATGACGCCCGCGTTGAGGTCGGCGTCGATCGCCATCTGCTTGCCGGGCATCGCGTCGAGGGTGAAGCGGGCGGCCACCTCGGCGACGCGCCCGGCGCCGTTGGTGATCACGACGAACTGGATCACGACCAGGATCGTGAAGACGATCAGGCCGACGACCACGTTGCCGCCGACGACGAACCGGCCGAACGACGAGATGACCTCGCCCGCCTCGCCGTGCAGCAGGATCAGCCGGGTGCCCGAGATGTTGAGCCCGAGCCGGAAGAGCGTGGCCACCAGCAGGAGCGACGGGAAGACCGAGAACTGGAGGGGCTCGGTGGTGTACAGCGTCGCGAGCACGATCGCGAGCGCCGCCGAGATGTTGGCCGTCAGCAGGATGTCCAGCAGCCAGGTCGGCAGCGGGATGATCATCATCACGACGATCCCCACCACCACGACGGCGATGGCCACGTCGCTGTTGGCGAGCAGCTTGTCGAGGATGCCGGCGCGGCGGGCGGGCGGTGCGGTCACGGCCGTGCTCATGCGGCGGCCGGGGTGCGCCCGCCGGCGCGGTAGACCTGGGCGAGGATCTCGGCGACGGCGCCGAACGCGTCGGCCGGGATGTACTGGCCGACCTCGGCGTTGGCGAACAGCGAGCGCGCGAGCGGCGGGTCCTGCATGACCGTCACGCCGCTCTCACGGGCCAGCGCGATGATGCGGAAGGCGACGTTGTCGGCGCCCTTCGCGACCACCTGCGGCGCCGGCAGGGAGCGCGCGTAGCGCAGGGCCACGGCGAAGTGGGTCGGGTTGGTGATGACGACGTCGGCGTCGGGGACGGCGGCCATCATGCGGCGCACGGCCATCTCGCGCTGGCGCCGCTTGAGCTGCCCCTTGACCTCGGGGTTGACGTCCTGCTCCTTGAACTCGCGGCGGACCTCGTCCTTGGTCATCTTGATGTCGCGCTCGTGCTGCCAGCGCTCGTAGACCAGGTCGGCCACGGCGAGCAGGAAGTAGACGGCGACGATCGCCCAGCCGATCTTCATGACCAGGCCGCCGACGACGACGATCGCCATGCCGGGGCTCGCCCCCGTCAGCCCGGTCAGGTCCGGGATGCCGCCCCGCAGCACGAAGAAGGCGACCGTGCCGGTCACCGACACCTTGGTCAGGTCCTTCGCCAGGCTCACGAGCGAGCGCGTCGAGACCAGGCGCTTGACGCCCGAGATGGGGTTGAGCACCGAGAAGCGCGGCTTCAGCACCTGCGGCGTGATGCCCGGCTTGACCTGGATCGCCGAGGCCACGACGCCCACGAGCATGCCGGCGATGGCGAACGGGGCGGTCAGGCGCAGCGAGTCCCAGCCGGCGTCGGTCATGACCCGCCAGCCGGACGAGAACGTGATCGGCTCGTGGTCGCCGGCGCCGCCGAGCGAGGTGCTCATGATGCGGGAGAGTCCCGCGAGCATCCATCCGCCGGCGAACGACAGCATCGTGAAGAGCGCGAGCAGCCCGAGACCCGTGTTGATCTCACGGCTGCGGGCGACCTGACCGCGCTTGCGCGACTCGTCGCGCCGGCGCGGTGTGGCCCTCTCCGTCTTGTCGCCTGCCGAGCCGGCCATGCGGCGCCGCCGTGTGTCGGTGCGGGCCGTCCGTGACTGCGTGATCCGCGCGCATCCGGCGCACGGCGGTCGATCGGCGGATCCCTCGCGGGCCGCCCCGCCCTCTCTTCGTCAGGAGTGGGGCGAAGGTTGAGCGTCGCCGCCATCCGCTCGCGCCGCCGGGGGCCCACCGGGCGGCGCCGGGAGGGGCGCGGACGGGATGCGGATCTCGACGGCGCACCCCGCGCCGGGGGCGCTCGCGATCGAGATCTCCCCGCCGAGCTCGGTCACCGCGGCGCGCACCGCGTCCATGCCCACCCCGCGACCCGAGACCTCGGTGGCCCGCGGGGCCGTCGTGAAGCCGGGCAGGAACACGAGATCGCAGGCCTGCGAGTCGGTGAGGGCGGCGAGCGCGGCGAGGTCGCCGAGCCCCTTGCGCGCGGCCGCGCGCCGCAGCGCGTCGGGGTCCATGCCGCGACCGTCGTCGCGCACCTCGACGACGACGTCGCCGCCCTCTCGCCGGGCCGACAGGTGCAGGCGGCCGACCGTCCGCTTGCCGGCGGACGCGCGCTCGGCCGGCGCCTCCAGACCGTGGTCGACCGCGTTGCGCAGCAGGTGCAGGAGCGGCTCGGCCAGCCGGTCGACCACGGCGCGGTCGAGCTCGGTGCCCTCGCCCGTGATCACGAGCTCGAGCCGCTTCCCGAGGGCGTCCGCCAGGTCGCGGATCATGCGCGGGAACCGCATGAACACGGCGTCCACCGGGGTGGTGCGGATGCGCCGGACGAGCGCCTCGAGGCCGTCGGTGGCCCGGCTCAGCCCGCCGGCGGCCTCGCGGACGTCGGCGAGGCCGTGCCGCTCCGCCAGCGACTCGAGGCGCGCGCCCCGGGCCGCCACCTCGGCCACGAGGGCCGCCATGTCGTCGAGCCGGTCGGTGCCGACGCGCACGGTGGGGGTTCCGCGGACGCCGCGCGGGGGCGGCGCGTCGTCGTCCGCCGCCCGCCGGGGGGCCAGCGTCGCCCCGAGCCGGGCGGCGGCGGGGCCGGCGCCCGACGCCGAGGCCCCGAGCCGCGCGGCGACGGTCGTCGCGTCGATGTCGTCGGTTCCGCCGGCAGCGATGCGGTCGAGCATGCCCCCCAGGACGTCGAGGCACGCGCGCAGCGCGTCGAGCGTCTCGGCGGTGAGCGGGGCGCCCGAGTCGCGCACGGCGGCGAGGACCTCCTCCATGCCGTGCGTGAGGTCGGCCATGGCGACGAACCCCATCGTGGCGCTCATGCCCTTGAGCGTGTGCGCGGCCCGGAAGACCGCGGACAGCGGCGCGGGGTCGCCGGGGGCCCGCTCGAGCTCGAGCAGCGCAGCGCCGAGCGTCTGGAGGCTCTCCGCGCTCTCGTCGAGGAAGAGCCCGAGGTACTCCGAGGTGTCCACGCGGTCTCCCGATCCGTCCACAGCCGGGCCGAAAGGGGGGGAGCGGTTGGCCTGACGGCGCCCGGCGGCTACCCGGACGGGTGGCACCCGGTCGCGGGACCGGCCGTACGCTCGCTTCCGATGTCGGGTATCGGCCGGCGACGAGGGGGAGTTGAGGTGGGTGCACTGTGCGAGGTGCGGCGGGAGGATCCCGGTGCTCTGGCGACGCTCTCGCTGGCCCTGGAGCGCGCGATGGCGGCGCGGGGCGGCCACGACCGCCCGGTGGCGTTCGCGTGCATCGGCACCGACCGCTCGACGGGCGACGCCCTCGGACCGCTGGTCGGACAGCGCCTGCTGCGACTCGGCGTCGACCCACGGGAGGTCGTGGGCACCCTCGAGCAGCCCCTCCACGCCCTCAACCTCGCGGCCCGCGTGCGCCCCCTGATCGAGCACCCCTCCCGCCCCCTCGTGGTCGCGATCGACGCGGCGCTCGGCACGACGGGCGGTGTCGGCTCGGTCAGCCTGCGGGGCGGGGGCCTGCTGCCCGGCCAGGGGGTGGGCAAGGACCTGCCGTCGGTGGGCGAGCTGTCGCTCACGGCGACGGTCAACGTGCAGGCCGGGGCGCTCGACGTGCAGATACTGCAGTCGACGCGCCTGTACCTGGTGCAGGAGCTCGCGGAGATGATCGGGGCGGCGTGCTGGTGGGCCCACCGCAACCTGCGCCGCGGCGCGCAGGCCCCGGCCGAGGCGCTCGCGGTCTAGCCGGGGCGCGGCGAGGCGCCCTGCGGCGTGGCGCCGGCACGGCGACGTCGGCGATCATCGCCGGGTGGACGATCTCGACGAACGCATCGACGCCCTCTTCGCCGGTCCGCCCGGGGGGTTCACCGGCGGGCGCGACGCCCTCGCCCGGGAGCTGCGGGCGGCGGGCGACCGCGCGGGCGCCGAGCGCGTGCGGAGCCTGCGCCGGCCGACGCGGCTCGCCGCCGAGATCAACCGCATCGCCCGTGAGCGGCCCGACGGGCTCGGGCGGCTGCTCGCGGCCCAGGACACCCTGGCGACCGCCCAGGAGGCGGTGCTCGCCGGCACGGGGGGCGCCGGCGAGCTGCACGACGCCGGCACGGCCGAGGCCGGGGCGCTCGCGGACCTCTCCGGCGATCCGGCGGTGCGCGCGGCACTGCGCGCCGCCGCGCGCGACGGCGCCGCTCGCGACGCCCTCGTGCGCGGCCGGCTCTCGGCCGACCCCGACCCGCACGCCGCCGCCGGGCTCTTCGCGGCCGGGCCGCCGGGGCGCGGGGCGCCGGCGCGCCGGGCCGCCCCCTCCCCCTCCCCCCCGCCGCCCGCGGTCGCCGACGCGCCGGGCGGCGGCGACGAGCTCGCCGCCGCGCGCGCGCGGCGGGCGCGCCAGGCGGCCCTCGACGAGGCGCGCCGCCTCGTCGGCGTCGCCGACGGGGAACGGGCGGCCAGCGCCGCGGCGCTGGCCGCGGCGGCCGACCGGACCGCCGCCGCCCGCGAGCGGCACGCGGCGGCGGCGGGCGCACTCGACGACGCGCGGACCGCGCTGCGGGCGGCCGAGGAGGACGAGGCCGGCGCGCGGCGGCGCGCCGCCGAGGCCGAGCGGGACGAGGCCGCCGCCCGCGACGAGGCCGAGCGCGCCGCCGACGTGGCCGGCGAGGCCCGCGCCGCCCTCGCCCGCGTCGAGGACGACGCGGGCTGAGGGGCGCGGGCGGCGGCGCTCACCCCGGCTCGGGTCCCTGGCCGTCGCGGAAGGGGCGCCAGTCGGCGGGGCGCTTGTCCTGGAAGGAGGCGATCCCCTCGGCCGGCTCGGCGCCGTAGACGTGGTTGAGGGCGACCAGCTCGAGGCCGTGCTGGACGGCGCCATAGAGCTGGTCGGTCTGGGCGTTGAGGGCGATCTTGGCCAGGCGCAGGCCCTGGGGGGAGCGGCGCAGGATCTGATCGACCCAGGCATCGACCTCGCCATCGAGCTCGGCGTCGGGCACCACCCTGTTGACCAGGCCCATCGCCAGGGCCTCCTCGGCCGAGTACTGGCGGGTCAGGTAGAGGATCTCGCGCGCCTTCTTCTCGCCCACGGTGGCCGGCAGCAGCTGGCAGCCCCACCACAGCGGGGCCGAGCCGATCTTGGGGCCGGCCTGGCCGAAGCGCCCCGACTCGCCCGAGATCGTCAGGTCACAGAGCACGTTGAGCTCGTTGCCCCCGCCGATGCAGTAGCCGCGCACCTTCACGATGATCGGCGTGCCGTTGTTGCGGATCGCCAGCCCGAGGCGGTCGTGCAGGTGGTGCAGGGCCCGCTTCTGGGCCAGCGTGCGGGTCGGATCGCGCACGTCGCCGCCCACGCAGAAGGCCCGCTCGCCGGCGCCGGTGAAGACGATCACCCCCACCGCCTCGTCATCGGCGGCCGCCTCGAAGGCCTCGGCCAGCTCGCGGATCGTCTGGCTGCGGAAGGCGTTCAGGCGATCGGGCCGGTTGATCGTGATCGTCGCCCGCCCGTCGGCGACCTCGTAGAGGATGTCCTCGAAGCTGTCGGGCACGGGAGCCTCCTCGATGGAGTGCGGTCCGCCTGGTTGACCGACCGCGGGACGCGGGGTAGCTTACAGCCGTAGACCGCGCTTACAAGCGTATGCTCAGGCCCCGAACCCGACCCGGAGACCGACGGTCACATGACGACGTCCGCCACCCCGCCCCCGTCCGGACCCGACCCCGCCCGCCTCCCGTACGCCGGAGCCGCCGGCCTCGAGGACGCGCTGGCATATCCCTACTTCCAGTCGGTCTTCGACCGCAAGAGCCGCCGCATGGGGCTGGGGATGAGCATGCCCGGCACGCTCGGGTACGACAGCCCGTACGAGGCGGTGCCGCTGGACGAGGTCGAGGAGGCGCTGCTGCTGGTCGCGGGGACCGGGCTGACCGGGCTCAACCTGGGCGACATCGACCCGTCGATGGGCGCCGACGCACTCGTGCAGTGGACCGCGCGCACCTGGCCGTCGTCGTGCTCGAACCACGGCACGGAGTTGTTCTTCACGAACGACAAGGGCCTCTACTTCCTCGACATGTGGGATCTCGTGCCCGAGCCGGGCGAGATCACGACGCTCCAGAACAAGTCCCACGACGCCCAGATCGAGTGGATCCTGTCGCTGGTGGACCGCGCCAAGGTCGAACTCGAGCCGCAGCGGGCGCAGATGCCGACCGGGCTGCCGGGCCTGTTCGTGTTCAACCACTGGAACGCCAACCAGCCGGGCTCGACGCTGTTCATGCCCGTCTCGAACATGACCCTCGAGTACATCAACCTGCTCTTCATCTACTTCTCGGACGAGTACCGCTTCACGATGGTCGACGAGATGAACGGCCGGACCCCGTGCGGACTCGATCGCTGGATCGACTCGGGGCGTCTCGACCCGAACCGCCAGATGGGCATCGTCGAGATCGAGCAGCGGGTGCTCTCGATGCAGGTCGTCGAGCAGGCCTTCATCTGCCAGAACGTCAACCTCGCCCTCCAGGCGATGGGCCTGGGCGGATGGACCTACACGGGCTTCATCGCCCGCTACGCCCTCGGGGGCATGGACGTGCCCGGACTCGGCTTCCGCTTCGCCGACGCCGCGCAGGGTCCCTCGGTGCCGGTGGGGCGCGACGGGGTCTTCGAGGCCTTCACGCCGCCGTACCACACGGACATGTCCGACGCGGTCGACGCGTTCCTCGAGCGCAAGTGGTCGCAGTACGAGCCCGCCAAGCCGAAGGCGTACCTCGAGCCCGACAAGGTGATCGACCAGATCGAGCGGCCGTCCGAGGACACGATCCAGATCGTGAAGGACTACTGCAACTACGTGTTCGACGTGCACGGGCGCTTCCCGGCGCACCTCGACCCGATGTACCAGCGCCTCACCTGCCAGGCGCAGCACGTCGACACGGACTTCTACAAGCAGTACTACCCGCCCGGCGCGGTGACCGAGCAGCACCACGCGCACTTCGAGCGGTGGCACCCCGAGCTCGCCGGCGACGACGGCCGTCCGCCGCTGGCCGACGGCCCCCGCGTCGCGTCGAACCGCGAGGACTCCCCGCCGATCCCCCCCGGGGCGCTCTAGGGGTGCCCCAGCCCGCGCTCGCCCCCCCGCGGCGGCTGCCGCTCGACCAGCGGCGCATCCTGCAGGCCGCGCTCCGGCTCATCGACGAGCACGGCCTGGCCGAGCTGTCGATGCGCCGCCTGGGGGCCGAGCTCGGCGTGCAGGCGATGTCCCTCTACCGCCACCTGCCCAGCAAGCAGGCGGTGGTGGAGGGCGTTCGCGACCTGATCTTCGAGGAGCTCGCGCATCTGCGGCCCGCCTCCCCGGCGGACGAGCCGTGGGACGCGTCCCTCGTCGCCATGGCGACCGCCTTCCGCGCGGTCTGCCGTCGTCACCCCCACGCCCTCTCCCTGTTCGCCACCGACGTCAACCGCGCCTACGCCGCGTCGTCCGACTTCTACGAGCCGGTGCTGCGCAGCCTGGTGCGCGACGGCTTCACCCCCGCCGAGGCGGGCGACGCCGTCCGCGTCGTCGTGCGCTACGTGCTGTCGTCGGAGCTGCTGACGGCCGCGGTCACCACCATGCGCAACCCTCTCGACGAGGGCGAGATCGCCGACCTCGCCGAGCGGCGGCCGCTGGTGAGCACCCTCGTGCGCTCGCTGTGGGAGCGACCGCCGCCCACGCTGGAGGACCCGGGGCTCGCCCTGATCGTCGCGGGGCTACGCGCCGGGCGCCAGTAGCGCCTGCCCGAGGTGCCCGCCGCCGGCCGGGGCGCCGGGCAGCGCGAAGAAGAAGCCCCCGCCCTCGGGGCGGATGTACTCCTCCAGCCGCTCCCCGGTCAGGCGCTCCTGCACCGCGAGGAAGCCCGTGCTCAGCAGCCGCTGGTAGCTCACGAAGGCGAGCCCCTGGTCGAGCTGGCCCGCCCCGTCGTACCCGCGCGTGTACGAGAAGCCGCGGCGCAGGATGAGGTTCTCGCGGGCCGCGGGCGTGCGGGGGTTGGCGAGGCGGATGTGGGCGTCGAGCGGCGTGAGGGCGCCGTCGGGGTCGGCGGCGTAGTCCGGCACGTCGGTCTCGTGCCGGCCGTCGAGCGGCGCGCCGTTCGCCTTGCGGCGCCCGATGAGCGCCTCCTGCTCGGCGAGCGGGGTGCGGTCCCAGAACTCCACGAGCATCCGGATGACGCGCACCACGTGGTAGGTCCCGCCGGCGGTCCACGCGGGCTCGCCGTCGCGGGCCGGCGCGGTCCACACGTAGCGGCCGAGCAGGTCCGGCGAGGTCTCGAGGTTGGCGGTGCCGTCGACGAACCCGAGCAGGTTGCGGGGGGAGCCGGTCGTGCGGTCGCCGGCGTTCGCGCGCCGGTTGAACCCCTCGACGACCCACCGCAGGGTCAGCGTGCGACGCGTGCGCCGCATCAGCTGGCGCAGGGCGAAGAGCACCGTGTCGGGGTGGCCCGCCTGCACGGTCAGCAGGAGGTCGCCGTGGCTGCGGTCGGGGTCGAGGCGGTCGTTGGCGAGGAACGGCATCTCGACGAGCTCGCGGGGCCGGCGCGCGGCCAGCCCGTACCGGTCGTCGAACAGCGACGCGCCCACCGACACGACGACCGACAGATCGTCCGGGGTCGGGTCGGGACCGAGGATGCCCGAGTCGGTCGGCGGGTAGGCCGGATCGCGCACCGCGATCGGCCGGCCGCCCATGAGCCCCTCGATCTCGTCGGAGAGCTCGCGGAACATCTCCTCGAGGTGCGCGCGGTCGCGGGCCAGCACGGTGAACGCGGCCATCAGCCCGCGGGCCGGAGCGGGGTGGGTGGTGATGCCGACCTGATGGGGACCGCGGAACGACAGGAGGCCGCCGTCGGCGGGCTCGCCGGTCGCCGCGCCCGCCGCCCAGCCGACGCCGAACGCGCCGGCGCCGACGGCCATGCCGCCGGCGCCCGCGAGGAACGCGCGTCTGGAGACGCCACCGGACATCGCCGACCTACTGCAGGCCGAGGGCGCCCGGCACGAGCGCCAGGTCCTCGGAGAGCCCCGCCAGCCGGCCCTTCATCGCGTCGATCTGCGCCGCCGTCACGGTGACGCGCGGGCAGAGGTCCGGTGCCGGGTAGGGGTCGTCCTCCCGGCAGAAGAGCACGAAGCCGTCGCCACGGCGCAGCTCGTCGATGCTCGCGTCCAGCTCGGCGAAGCCCGCGTCGATGCGCGCCAGCAGCTCGGGATCGGTCGCCTCGAGGGCCGGCGTCAGCAGCTCGACGATCTTCTCGGCGCCCGCGACGTTCGCGTCGACGTCCCAGAGGTCGGTCTTGGACCAGCGGTCCTCCTCGCCGGTGATCTTGCCCTCCGAGACCTCCTGGATCAGCTCGGCGGCACCGAGCGCGAGCGCCGCCGGCGGGATCTCGAGGTCGGCCAGATCGGCGCGCAGGGCGGCCACGTCCCGGTCGAGGCGATCGGCGTAGCGCGCCGCACCGGCCGTCGTGCCCCTCTCCCAGAGGATGTACTCGAGTCGGTGCCACCCCGTGAAGCCGGGATCGGTCGGCCCCGAGAAGTCGTCGACGCGGACGTCGATCGCGGCGTCGGCGGCCTCGACGAGCCCGGCGATGGGCTCGATCGTCTCCCACGGCACGCGGCTCGGCGCGTAGGCCGCCTTCGCCGCCGCGAGGTCGCCGGCCCGGACCGCGTCGGTGAACACCGTCGTGCGGCGCACGAGGCGGGTCGCCTGCTCCGCCACGAAGCCCTCGTAGGCGCTCACGGCCTCGGCGACGCGCGGGTCGTCGGTCGTGACCGTCGCGGTCTCGTCGGGCGAGATGCCCGAGCCCGAACCAGAGCCGGATGCCGGCTGCGACCCCGACCCCGATCCCGACGCGTCGGTGCCGACGGCGCGCACGTCGGCGCCGTCGTCGGAGCCGCACGCCGCGGCGAGGGCGAGCACGAGGGCGATCGCGAGGGTGAGGGCGATGGGGGCGGCGCGGCGCACGGGTACCTCCGGCGGTGCCGGTCGTCAACCGGTTCGGGGGGCGCCGGCGGCCCCGGGGAGGTGCCGCCGACTGATGTTCGGCGCACCTTACATGGATTGTTCCACTTCACCCGCGCGGGCTCGGGCGTCCCGGGGTGGTGGCCGCTACCCCGCTCCGGCGGCACGCATTATCTCGGACATGTCCGAGAACATCTGGCCGGCCAGCGAGTTGGTGAGGCTGATGAAGGCGGGCAGCAGGATCGCGGTGCCCGCCAGGGCGACCACGATCTTGAGCGGGAGCCCCACGATGAAGACGTTCATCTGCGGCACCGAGCGCGAGATGACGCCGAGGGTCACGTCGGTCACGAGCAAGGCGCCGATGATGGGGGCGCCGATCTGGACGACCACGAGGAAGATGTCGTCGGCCTGCTCGAGCACGCCGCGCACGACCGCGCCGAGGTCCGGGTCGGCCAGGGGCGGGGCCAGCGTGAAGCTGCGCACGACCCCGGCGACGAGGAGCTGGTGACCGCCCAGGGCGAGGAACGCGGAGACCGCGATCAGGTTGTACCAGCGACCGAGGATCGAGACGCTCGCGTTCGACGCGGGATCGATCGTCTGGGAGATCGCGAAGCCGGCGCTGACGTCGATGAACGCGCCGGCCGTCTGGACCGCCGCGAACAGGAACTGGGCGACGAGGCCGAAGGCGACCCCGATGATCGCCTCCTTCACCGTCAGCACGGCGAGCGCGAGCAGGCCGTCGGGCACGGTGCCGCCCTCCTGCGCGACCAGGGGGAGGGTGATCCAGCTGATCAGGATCACGAGCCCGGCCTTGACGCGCACCGGCACCGTGCGTGCGCTGAACACCGGCGCCACCGCCATCATCGCCGACATGCGGGTGGCGATCAGGATGAAGAGCGCCGCCTGCGGGGCGAGATCGGCGAGCAGCCGCTCCACGGCGCGTCAGTCCGGGCCGATGGCCGGGATCCCGGACCAGAGGTCGATCGTGAAGCCGATCAGCGTGTTCATCATCCACGGGCCCGCGACCACGATCACGACGACCACCGCGAGGATCTTCGGGATGAAGGTGAGGGTCGGCTCCTGGAGCTGCGTGACGGCCTGGAAGATCGACACGAGCAGCCCGACGACGAGGCTGACGCCGAGCACCGGCAGCGAGATCTGCAGCGTGACCCACATGGCCCGCGCGCCGATCTCCATGATCTGGCCCTGGTCCACCCCGCTACCCGGTGAAGCCGCGGACGAGGGATTCGGACACCAGGTGCCAGCCGTCCACGAGCACGAACAGCAGGATCTTGAACGGCAGCGAGATGATCACCGGGGGCAGCATCACCATGCCCATGCTCATCACGGTCGACGCGATGACCATGTCGATGATGAGGAACGGGATCAGGATGAGGAACCCGATCTCGAAGGCCGTCTTCAGCTCGGAGAGCACGAACGCGGGGATGAGGACGGTCGTCGGGACGTCGGCCCGCGTCTTCGGCCTCTCCTCCTTCGACAGCTCGGTGAACAGCGCGAGGTCGCGCTGGTCGACCTCCTGGAACATGAAGGCGCGGATCGGCGCCTCGGCCCGCTCGAGCGCCTCGCCCTCGTCGATCTTCTTCTCGAGCAGGGGCTGGAGGGCGGTCTCGTTGATGGTCGTGAACGTCGGCCCCATCACGAACAGGCTCAGGAAGAGGGCGATGCCGACCAGCACCTGGTTGGGCGGCATCGACGGTGTGCCGAGCGCGTTGCGCACGAAGCCGAGCACGATGATGATCCGGGTGAAGCTGGTCATCATGATCAGGATCGACGGGGCCAGGCTGAGCACCGTCAGCAGGGCGAGCAGCTGGAGCGAGGTCGAGACCTCGCCGTCCTCGCTGTCGAGGTTCAGGTTGATGCCCGGCGCGGCCGCCGCGATGGCGGGCCACACGACGCAGCCGAGCGCGAGCACGAGCGGCGAGAGCAGGAACCCGCGGCGCAGCCACCGCCGGCGACGGGTGCGCGCCGGCGGCGGCATGGCCGCGACGATGCGCTCGCGGAGGGTCGGCAGCGGTGGCTGGATGCGCGCCGAGGGGGGGATCGCGGTGTGGCCGGGCACGCTCAGCGGCGCGTCGTCAGCGCGCGCAGGCGGGCCACGAGCGTGCCGTCCTCGGCGGTGGCCGCCGCATGGGCGCGGGCGTCGAAGCCCCGGGCGTCCGGGCGGCCGGGGCCCGACGGGGTGCGCGGCTCGGACGCGGCCCGGTCGACCAGGTTCGCGGCCTCGTCGGCGCCGAGGCGCGCGAGCGGCGTGATGCCGTGATCCGTCGAGCCGACGAGCACCAGCTCCTCGCCGACGCGGACCAGGTGGAGCGAGCGGTTCGGGCCGAGGGCGGTGGTCGTGACCACGTCGATGAGCGACGGGCCTGCCTCGTCGAGCGCCGGGTAGCGCGAGCGCTGGATGCGCTTCAGCACGAACCAGACCGCCGCGATCAGCCCGACGACGACGACCAGGCCGATGCCGAGGCGCAGCAGCGTGCCGCCGCCCTCGCCCGACAGCGAGGTCGGGGTCGCCGAGCCCTCGGGGATGGGCAGCGACTCGGGATCCACCGGGGCGGTGCGGGTCTGCGCCGACGCGGGCAGCGCCGAGAGCGCCATCGCGGTGAGGAACGCGGCGATGGCGAGAGCCCACCCGGCCGCGGGGGTCCGCGGGGGTGAGGGGCGCATCCGGCGCCGCAGGGGTGAGGGCGATCCGTGCCTGGTCGGGGTGTCGTTGACCATGGCGGTGAGCGCCGGCGTGCCGGCGCGGGTGGGGCTGCGGCGCTAGGCGAGCGCCTTCTGCACGGCCTCGAGCACGCGCTCGGGCTGGAACGGCTTGACGATGAAGTCGCGGGCGCCGGCCTGGATCGACTCGATCACCATCGACTGCTGGCCCATCGCCGAGCACATGACCACCCGTGCCTCCGGGTCCGCGGCGCGGATCTCCCGCAGGGCGGCGATGCCGTCCATCTCGGGCATCGTGATGTCCATGGTCGTCAGGTCGGGCTTCAGCTCGCGGTGGCGGCTGACCGCGACCCGGCCGTTCTCGGCCTCGCCGACGATCTCGTAGCCGGCGTCGCTGAGGATGTTCTTGATCATCATCCGCATGAAGGCGGCGTCGTCGGCGATCAGGACACTGGGCATGGGATGGACCTCGTCGCGGTTCGGTGCGGGGCTGCCAGCGCTATCGGAATCGGGGGGGCGGACTTGACCATCCCGGGCCGGGGCGTCACCCGTCGGCGGCGGCGAGCCCGCGCAGGCGCGTGGCCTGGCTGGCGACGTCCGTGATGCGCACGCCGAACTCCTCGTCGATCACCACCACCTCGCCGCGCGCGATCTGCTTGCCGTTGACGAGGACGTCCACGGGCTCGCCGGCGAGCTTGTCGAGCTCGACGATCGACCCGGGCGCGAGCTCGAGCACGTTGCGGATCTTGAGCTGGGTGCGCCCGAGCTCGACGGTGACCTGCAGCGGCACGTCGAGCAGCAGGCTGATGTCGCTGCCGACGGCCCCGGGGGGCATCTCGTCGAGCGCGGGGAAGCTCACCGGCTGGGCGACCGGCACCGGCACCGATCGCAGGTGGCGGTCGTCGGGGGGCGCGGCCGCGGGCTCCGTCGCGGGGCGGGCCGGCTCGCTGAGGCCGGCGACCAGGTCGCGGGCGAAGTCGAGCGGCATGAGCTGCATGAGGGTGGTGTCGAGCAGGCCGTCCACGCGCAGCTGGAACGAGGTGCGGACGATCGTGCCGTCGAGGCCGAGGTCGACCCCGGACGCGTCGGACGCGTCGGAGGCGAGATCGATGATCGCGACCGAGGGGGCGGAGATGTCCACCCGGCGGCCGGCCATCTCGGCCATCGCGGTCGAGGCGCTGCCCATCATCTGGTTCATCGCCTCGCCGATCGCCGACGCGTGCAGCTCGTCGAGCTCGTCGGTCGGCACCCCCTCACCGCCCATCATCAGGTCGGCCACGACCGATGCGTCGCGCTGGGTGAGGATGAAGACGTTGCGGCCGGCGAGACCGTCGGTGTACTCGATCACGACGACCACCGCCGGCCGGTCGAAGTGGTGTCGCAGCTCGGCGTCGCCGAGCGCGTCGACGGTCGGCGTGGTGATCTGCACCGCGCGGCTGAGCAGGGTGCTCAGGGCGGTGGCGGCGCTCGACATGCAGATGTTGCCGATCTCGCCGATCGCGTCGATCTCGATCGCGGTCAGCCAGTCGGCGGGCAGGCCGGGCTCCGACCCCGTGTCGGCGGCGTCGTGCTCGGGGAGGGCCTCGTCCGCGACGGCGGGCGCGAGGTCGATCTCCTCCGGGGAGGGGGGTCCCTCGCTCATGTGGGCGTCCTTTCGAGGTCCTCGATGCGACCGGTGATCTGCACCGCGGCGCGACGACCGCGCACCCCGGGCTGGGCGTGGAAGGCCTCGCGGCGTCCGATGCGCACGACGGCGTCGGATCCGGGGGCCACGGACAGGGGGATCACGTCGCCGGGCGCGAGGGAGAGCAGGTCGCCGACGTGCAGCTCGGCGGCGCCGAGCTCGACGCTGACGGGGATGCTCACCCCTCCCAGCTCCGAGGCCATGCCGTCGCGCATCTCGGGCGACGGACCGGCCGTGACCGCCGAGAAGTAGCTCTGCGCCGTGAACCGGTCCATGACCGGCTCGAGGACGAGATACGGCACGCAGAGCGAGATCGAGCCGGTCTGAGAGCCGACGCGCAGCTCGAACGTGATCAGCATGACCATGTCCGACGGCGTCACGATCTGGGCGAACTGCGGGTTCATCTCGGTGGCCACGCGCCGCACGCGCGTCGGCACGACGGTCGACCAGGCCTCGCTGAAGCCGGCCAGCAGCGTCTCGATGACGTTGTGCACGAGCGCGTGCTCGATCTCGGTGAGCTCACGCGGGCGCGGTCGATGGGTGCCGGGGCCGCCGACCAGCCGGTCGATGATCGAGAACACGATCGGCAGGTTGATCTCGAGCACGGCGTTGCCCTCGAGGGGCTCCATCGAGACGACGGTGATCAGGCTCGGCGTGGGCATCGAGTTGACGAACTCGCCGTAGCTCACCTGGTCGGCGGTGACGACCTCGATCTCGACCATGGTGCGCAGCGCGCCCGAGAGCTGGGTCTGCGCGAGGCGGCAGAAGGAGTCGTGCATCAGCTCGATCGTGCGCAGCTGGTCCTTCGAGAACTTGCTCGGGCGCATGAAGTCGAAGGCGCGTACCTGCGGCTCCTCGACCTGCTCGCGCATCCGCGACGTGTCCAGGTCGCCGCTCGACATCGCCGAGAGCAGCGCATCGATCTCGCTCTGGGAGAGGACCTCCGGCACGTCCTCACCATCGACCGCCCCCCGCGATAGTTGAGCGGCCGGCCCCCCGCCACGGGGGGCGCCACGCGCGCGCCGGGGCCGTTACGCTGCGACCGGTCGGAAGGCGGCGAGTCGAGGTCCGTGATGGCGTGGCGCGGGACAGGGGTGGACGAAGCGGCGGAGAGCTACTTCGCCGCGCTCGGGGACGACCCCCGCGAGATCGCCGAGGTGCGGGGGGCGGTGCGCCGCATCGCCGAGGGCGCCGGCTTCGCCGACCGCGCCGCCGATCTCGTGCTGGCGCTCGACGAGGTGATCGCGAACGCGCAGGAGCACGGGCGTCCCCCCATCGAGGTGAGCTGCTGGATCGACGGCCGGGTGGTCGTCGAGGTGGCGGACGTGGGCGGCGGCTTCGACCGGGCGCGCGTGTGGGACACCCACCCCCCCGAGCCCTACGGCCCACGCGGCCGCGGCCTCTGGATCACCCGCCAGCTCACCGACCTCGTCGCGATCACCTCGGGCACGCGCGGGACGCGCGTGCGCCTCGAGTTGTCGCCCGACCCTCACATCGGGGCCTGAGCGGGTCCGGCCGCCTCGGTCGTCCGCCGTCTCGCGGCGGGCCGCCGGCTCAGTGCGGGACGGTCCGCACCCGGACGCGGATGGTGTCGAAGCTGTGGGCGATCGACGTCAGCAGCACGTACAGCAGCAGGAGGACGCCGGCGTACTCGAGGCTCTCCTCGACCGTCGTGAGGAGGGCGTACAGCCGCCCGCCGCGCCCGCCATCGTCGGCCACCGCCGATCCGAGCAGCTCGAATCCGAGCGCGCCGCCGACGTAGAGCCCGGCGGCGGTCAGCACCAACGTGCGCGTGCGCCGGGACAGACTGGCCGCCGCGGGCAGCAGGACGATGGCGACGGCGAGGGCGACGGCCCCGTAGACGACGACCCACGAGTAGTAGAGGAAGCCGTCGAGATCGAGCGCGCCGCGGACCGGCTCGCTGAGCAGCTCGTGGATCTGGGCCACCTCGTCGAGGGCCATCGCGAGCAGCAGCACGCTCAACGCCCGGGCCGTCCGCGCCCGTGGCTGGTGCGACTGACGCCGGCCGGCGGCGATCACCCACAGCGCGACCGCGCACAGCGCCAGCAGGGCGCCGGCGTAGGTGGCGGGCAGGTTGGCCTCGGCGTCGAGGTCGAACAACGGCACCAGCCCGTAGAGCCGGCCGCGCCCGAACTCCACGCGCGACACCGACGCGGCGATGCCGGCCAGCACCAGCGCGACGGCGCCCGCGGCGAGCACGGTCACCGCCAGCCGCGGCGTCAGCCGCACTTCGAGGCCGCCCCGGCACTCCTCGCCGGGCGGCGAGGGTACCTCGCGGGTCATCGCGGGGACGTTACAAGACGGCGTACGTCATAAGGGGCCGACCGTTCCCCCGGGCCGCCCCCCCGGGACCGGGAAGCGCACGCCGGTGGCGCGCTCGGACGCCGCCCAGAGGCGCCGTCCGAGCTCCGGGTCGCACGCTGCCGCAGCCGGGATCTCGAGGGCGGGGGGTCCGGCCAGGCCGCCGGGCCCGCCGGGACCGTAGAGCCCGCCGGGCACGACATCCGGGTCGGTCGCCGCCATCAGGACGGGCAGGGCGCCGGCCCCGGCGCTCTGCCCGCGCACCCGCAACACCACCGCCAGGCCCGCCCCGGCCACGCTCGCCCGCGGCCGGCCGAGGCCCGTTCGACGCGAGGCCGGGGTGGGCGGCGACGCTCGTGACGCCGAGGCCGGCCGCCGCGCATCGGCGCTCCAGCTCGATGGCGAACACGAGGTTGGCGAGCTTGGAGGCCCGGTAGGCGTGCCACGTGCCCCGGCGCCGGGCGACGAGCCGGTCGGGGTCGATCCGCCCGCGGCGGTGGACGACGCTCGTGACGGTCACGACGCGGGCCCCGGGGGACGCGACCAGCACGGGGAGGAGCAGCCCGGTGAGGGCGAAGTGGCCGAGGTGGTTGACCCCGATCACCGGATCGCCCTCCCACCCCGAGGCCGCCCGCCCGGCGGCGACGAGTCCGGCGTTGGCGACGAGCAGGTCGAGGCGAGTCCCGGCGAGGCGCACGGCGAGGTCGCGCACCGACGCCGGATCGCCGAGGTCGAGCGTCACGATCTCGGGCGGCGGGGCGCTCGGCGCCGCGGCCCGCACGGCGTCCGCCGCCCGTGCGCCGCGGCCGGCGTCGCGGCTCGCCATCAGCACCCGGAAACCGCGGGCGGCGAGGCCCGCGGCGCTCGCCAGGCCGATGCCCGACGACGCGCCCGTCACCAGCGCCACACGCGTGCCCGTCGTGGTCGGCACCCCGTCCCCCCGCCGCGGTCTGCTGCCACTCTGACCGGTCGGACCCCCCGCGGCCCGGGTCCCGTGCGGCTGCGGCGTCGCCGGCCGGGGCTCCCCCCGCGCCGGCCGTGGGGGCGCGGCTACTGGACGGCGAACTCCGTGTAGTACACGTCGAGGATCTTCAGCTTCGTGTGCTTGTTGACCTCCGCGACGATCTGCCTCTTCACGGACGCCCGGCCGCGGGGCTGCGAGAGCTCGCTGCTGCTGTGCTTCTGCAGCGTCGCGATGACGATGTCGCGGATCTCGGGGTCGGCCTCGATCACCACGGGGTCGGCGCTCTCGCCGGGCGGCAGCTCGGCCGCGGACAGCATCGAGAACCGCAGCGCGATGCCGACCTTGGCGAAGTGGGGCGAGTCGCCGCCGTCGGCCAGGTTGACGACGAACGGCTCGGCCATGGTGTAGATCGGCCCCGGCTCCTTCGCGAGCGCCTTCTCGTCGGGCGGCGCGGGGGCGAGCAGGAACATCTTCGCGGCCACGGCCAGCACGAGCAGGAGCACCGGACCGACGATCAGCAGCTTCTTCTTCATGCGGGGCTCCTGCGGGGGTGTGGGCTAGCCGCCGAGGGCGGCGGCGGGGGACTGGTCGGGGGCGCCCTGCAGTCGCAGGACGTAGATCTCGACGCGCCGGTTCTGCGAGCGGCCGGCGCCGCTGCCGTTGTCGGCGACGGGCCGGGTGTCGGCGTAGCCGGTCGCCTGGAGACGGGCGGACGGCACGCCCGACCCGATGACGGTGCGCACGACGGCGCTGGCGCGACCGGTCGAGAGCTCCCAGTTGGACGGGAACTGCGCGGTCCGGATCGGCGCGTCGTCGGTGTGGCCCTCGACGCGGATCGGGTTCGGCAGACCCTTCAGCGACGCGGCGATCGGCACGATGATGCGCGCGCCCTCGGACCGCAGCGTGGCGGCGCCGGGATCGAACAGCACTCCGTCGGTCTCGAGTCGCACGGCGAGGCCGCGCTCGTTGACCGTCGTCGACACGCTGTCGCCGAGGCCCGCCTTCTGCAGCGTCGAGTCGATCTTCTCCTCGGCGGCCTGCAGCTGGCTCGTCTCGAGGATCTGCCCGGGGGACGCCTGCGAGATGCTGATGCCGCCCACCGAGGGCACCTCGGGTGCGATGCGGCTCGTCGGGGTGTCCACGACCGGCGAGGGCTCGCCCGGGCTCGAGGACAGGATGCTCGCGCCCCCGGCGGCCAGGCCGCTGTTGAAGGCGTCGGTGAGGCTCTGCTTGAGGACGTCGAACTTGGCCGTGTTCACGACCGAGATCGAGAACAGCACCATGAAGAGCACGTACATGAGGGTGAGCACGTCGGCGTAGGTGATCAGCCAGCGCTCGTCGGGGTGCTCCTCGTGGCGGACCTTGCGCTTGGCCACGGCTACGCCGCCTCGGCGACGGGCTCGCGGGCGCCGCCCGGCGCCTCGGCGGCGGCCGACTCGCCCTCGCCGTCGCGCGCGTCGGGCGGCAGGAAGCTCCACAGCTTCTCGGCGAGGATGCGCGGGTTGTCGCCGCTCTGGATCGAGAGCACCCCCTCGATGATCAGGAGGCGCTCGCTGGCCTCCTGGGCGGTCTTCTTCTTGAGCGCGTTGGCGATCGGCAGGAAGATGACGTTGGCGGCGGCCACGCCGTAGAAGGTGGCGAGGAACGCGGCCGAGATCGACGGCCCGAGCGTGTCGGGCTTGTCGAGGTGCTGGAGCACGCCGACCAGCGAGAGCACGGTGGCCAGGATGCCGATCGTCGGCGCGAAGGCGCCGCCCTGCTTGAACATGTCCTGGTTCTTGTGGTGCCGCTCGTCCATCGCGTCGAGCTCGGTCTCGAGGATGTCCTTGACCAGCTCCGGATCGGTGCCGTCCACGACGAGGCGGATGCCCTTGCCGAGGAACTTGTCCTCGGACTGGCGGGCGTCCTCCTCGAGCACGAGCAGGCCCTCGCGACGGGCCTTCTCGCTGTACCCGACAAGCGTGCGGATGAGATCCGGGCGGTTGTCCGGCAGCTCCTTCAGCGACCCGATCGTCAGCTTGATCATCGAGATCGTCTCCTTCATCCCGAAGGAGGCGATCAGGATGCAGGCGGTGCCGCCGACGACCATGAGGAAGGCCGGCGGGCTGATGATGCCCGCGATCGAGCCGCCCTTCATCAGCATCCCGACGATGATGAAGACCCAGGCGCCGACGAGGCCGATCAGGGGTGACATGTGCGCGAGCTCCCCTCGACCCTAGGCCGTCAGCGGCGACGCGCGAGAGGTGCTCGGCCGCTGGCGACGAGCCGGCGGTACTCGATGACCGCGTCCACCACCTCGCCGACGCTCTCCGTCACCAGGATCTGGCGGCGGTCCATCATGATGATGTGCGTGTCCGGCGTGGCCTCGATGGTGAGGATGAGATCGGCGTTGAGCGTCATCTCGTCGCCGTTGAGGCGATGAAGGGTGATCACGGTTTCCTCCGGTGCGAAGGCGGGCCGGGGCCGGCGGGGGCGGTCGCGCCCCCCGTCTATCGGTCACCCGGCCCGCCGGTTGAGCGGCTGGGCCTGTCGGCCTAGCGCTTCAGGTTCACGAGCTCGTTGAGCATCTCGTCGGACGTGGTGATGGCACGGCCGTTCGCCTGGAACCCGCGCTGGGCGATGATCATGTTGGTGAACTCGAGCGCCAGGTCGACGTTGCTCATCTCGAGGGCGCCCGGCACGACCGTGCCGTGGCCCGCGGCGCCGCCCGGAGCGCCGTTCACCGGCGCGCGCCGGAGTTGTTGGAGACGCGGTAGAGGTTGTCGCCCCGTCCGCTCGAGGCCGGGGGCGTTGGCGAACTTGGCGAGGCTGAGGGTGCCGATCAGGGTGACGACGCCCGCCGTCGAGACCGCCGTGACGCCGCCGGCGGCGTCCACGTTGATCGCGGCCGTCGTGGCCGGATCGACCTGCAGGCGGCCGACGTTGCCCGACGCCGCGACGATCCCGAGCACGTACTGGCCCTTGGTCGTGACCAGGTGGCCGGCGCTGTCGAACGAGAAGTTGCCCGCGCGCGTGTACTGCTCGCCGCCGGCGGTCTGGTCGTTGCCGCCCGCGCCGCCGAAGGTGGAGCCGGCGTGCCGCCACGCGGAAGAAGCCGTCGCCCTGGACACCATCATGTCGGTGACGACGCCGGTGCTCTGCGCGTTGCCCTGGGTCATGAGCGTGTCGATCGAGTTGAGCGCCATGCCGAGCCCGACCTGGCGCGGGTTGGTGCCGCCGAGGCCCGGGGGCACCGGCGCGCCGGCGCCGGAGAGGTTCTGGTAGAGCGAGTCCTTGAAGGACGCGCGCTGCGCCTTGAAGCCGAACGTGTTGACGTTCGAGATGTTCGAGGCGAGCGTGTCCATCATCGTCTGGTGGTTACGCAGGCCCGACACGGCGGCGAACATTGAGCGCATCATGGGGGTGGGTTTCCTTTCCCTGGGTGTGTCTGCCCCGGACCCCCTCCATGAGGTCCAGCCCGGGACGGGGTGTCGCGCGGTGCCTCGGGGTTAGCTGAGGACCGCGCTGTCGATGTTGGTGAAGACCTGGTCGCGCATCCCGGCCTGGTCGACCGCGGTGATGACGGTGCGGTTGGCGACCGAGACGACGAAGGCCATGCGGTCCATGAGCACGACGCTCTCGCGACCGCCCTTGGCCGCGAGCCGCTCGACGGCGCCCTCCAGGCGCCCCTGCATCTCGGGCGTGATGCTGATCTCCCGCTGCGAGAGCCGCTGGACCGCGTGGGCGCTCCAGCGCAACCCGCCGGCCTGCTCCGCCGGCGCCAGCCTCGTGCTGAGCAGCCGGTCGAATCCGGGGGCGGCCGTCTCGGCGCGTCGCGCCGGGGCGGCCGCGGCGGTGCCCGCGAGCGGGCCCGCCGGGGTGACGCGGTGGGGGTCGATGCTCACGGGCCGACCGCGCTCACGAGCGAGACGTCCACGTCCACGCCGTTGACGACGAGGCTCATGGAGCGCCCGTCACCGCTCACGCGCAGGCTCTCGACCACACCGCTGACGGGCGCGGTCGCCCCGGCCGGCAGGTAGCTCACGTTCTTGCCGATCAGGGACGCGCCCTGCGAGAGCCGGCCGCTGAGGGCGAGCGCCTTCATGTCCTTGGCCAGGTTCGTCATCTGCTCGAGCTGCGAGAACTGGGCCATCTGGGCGATGAACTCGGTGTCCTTCATCGGCTCGAGCGGGTTCTGGCCCTTGATCTGGCTCGCCAGGATCTTGAGGAAGCCGTCCGACGAGAAGATGTCGGTCTGCTCGGCGACCTCCGGGACCGGCGAGGTCGGGGTGTACGGGCCCGTGACGGCGGGCGTGGTGATCGGCGGCATCCGTGCCTCCTCAGGCGAGCAGGTCGAGCCGGCCGGGGTCCCCGGCGACGGCGTGTGTGGACGGGGTGGCCGCGGCGGTGGAGCCGTCGGCCTCGGAGCCCTCGCCGGCGCTCCGGCGCTGCGGGTCGCTCGACGACGACGAGGCGTCGCGTGGGTCGTTGCCGCTCCAGGCGATGTCGAGCGAGTCGAGCGAGTAGCCGAGGTCGCCGAGCGACGAGCCCAGGTGCGCGAGCGACTGCTGCAGCATCCGTGCCGCCTCGGGGCGGTCCGCGATGATCTGGGCCTGCATGACGCCCTCGATCATCGTGACCCGGATCGTCAGGTGGCCGAGATCGGGCGGGCGCAGGTTGATCAGCAGCTCCCTGCCACCCTCGCGCACCGCCATCTGCACGCGGTGCCCGAGCTCGCGGGCGAGCTCGTGCGGCGTGGTCATGCCCCCCGCGCGGGTCAACCCGGCGAGCGGGTCGGCGTGCGGGATCGCCGGGCCGGCCGTGGCGATCGCGAGCGGCATCGGGGGGGCGTCGGCCGCCCTCGGCGCCGCGGCCGGCGGCGTCCTGCCCGGTCGGCCGGGGCGTCGCGGCCGGCGGGCGTCGTCGCCGACCACCGTGGCGACGGGCGGCGGGCCCGTCGTCCCCTCGGCCGCCGGGTCCGTCCGGCTGAGCGTCAGGGTGAGCCGGGCTGCCGGAGCCGGCGTGGCAGCCGGCGCCGGGCCGGCGGCGGGCGCCGGCGTCGCGGCGCCACCGGCGACCGCGTCCGCGGCGCCGGCAGCCGTGCCGTTCGTGGCCGTCGTGGCCGTCGTGGCCGGCGACGGGAGGGTCGCGGCGACCGGCGTCGTGCCGGCCTCCGGAGCCACCGCCGCGGCGGACGCCGCGACCGTGCCGGTGACGGAGCCGGGGGCGACGGCCGAGCACGCCGTCGAGCACCGCCGGCACGAGGCCGGGCAGGGGCTGCGGCGGCGCCGCGACGGCCGCCACCGACACGGCGAGCGCTCCGGCGGGGGTCGCCGCGGCCGGGGTGGCCACGGACTCCGCCGTGGCGACGACCACCGGCGCAGCGGCGATCGCGGCCGCGAGCGCGGCCGCGACGTCCGCCGCCACGGCGGTCGTCCGGGGTGAGGTGCCGACGTCCGCGGCGTCCTCGGTGAGCAGCTCCCCCGTGAGGGGTCCGGCTGCGGTGGGGTTCTGGGTCTCGCCGGTCGCGTCCGAGGCGGCGGGGGCCGAGTGGCCGTCGAGGACGGCCACGAATCCCCCGTCCTCCGTCGCCACCAGGTTCCCGGTCACGCCCTCTGCGGCGTCCCGGCTCCCCGGCGGGGCGGAGGCCCCTCGGCTCGCGGCCACCGGCGGCGGCCCGAGCTGTGCGCTCGTCATCTCATCAACACCGTCCTTCCCTGTCGGTGGTCCATCCGGGGCGGCCGAGCCGTCCCGCGCGCCGCGTCCCGGGCGCGCCGGTCTCCCGGAGCCGCCTGGGCCGCACCATCACCATCGGCACACCGGCCGCGCGTCCGGAGCCCCGGGGCATCGGCGGGCGACGGGGCGCCCACCGCGACGGGCGGGACTCACGCCGCCGCCCCCACGCGCGGACGCGCCCGGCGCATCGCGAGCTCGTCCATCGCCACGCCCTCCAGGCGCAGCTCCTCGACGCGATGCCGCTCGAGGGCGCGCACGCGCAGCTGCGCGATCGCCTCACGATCCTGGCTGGCGCGCACCATCTCGGCTCGGCGCTCGTCGGCGACCGCCTCCAGGCGCGCGACCATGGCGCGCTCGTGGGCCGCGCGCTGGCGCGCGAAGGCCAGCTCCTCGTGGCCGGCGCGCAGGGCATCGAGGGGGACCGGGCCGGACATGCGCGCCCGGAGCGCGGCGAGGCCGGCCGTCACCGCCTCGGCGGCGGCGACCGCACGCACCTGCTGGGCGGCCGTCGCGGCCATCGCCCGGGCCAGATCCTGGCGGGCGAGGTCCTCGCGCCGGGCGCGGTGGTCGAGCACCTGCTCGAGGCGGAAGCGGAAGCGGTGGCCCATACCTCCGTCATCGGCGCCCCGCGGCGCACCTTGACGTGCACGGAGCCGACGCCCACCCGGCGCCGCCACGGTCGCCGGGGCGGTCGCTCAGCCCGCGCTGTGCGCCGCGGCCGCCTCCGACGCCTCGGCGAGGCCGCCGACCCGCACCACGTCGCGCATCGACAGGATGCCCACGAGGTCGGAGCCCTCGAAGACGAGGACGTGGCGCACGCCGTGCTTGACCATCGTCGTCGCCGCCTCGGCGATCGGCCAGTCCGGTGCGGCGGTGACCACCTCGCCCGTCATGTGGTCCTCGACGAACGCGGTCTCCGGGTCGCGGCCGGCCGCGACCGCGCGGAGCAGGTCGCGCTCGGTGACCACCGCAGGGCCCGGCAGGCTGCCGTCGAGCACGACCGCGGCGCCCGTGCCGTGGTGCACCATGCGCATCGCGGCCTGGTGGAGGGTGTGCTCGGGGCCCACGATCGCGCTGATCGGGCTCATGGCGTCCTTCACCCTCATGAGACGGCCTCTCTCTCGTGACGATTGTTGCGAGAGAGACAGGGTCGCATGGCGACCGGATCGTTTCAACCGACGCCCGGCGGCGGCGGACCCCGCCGACGGGCTAGGCGGGAACCACCTGGACGCCGGGCGGGAGCGGGTCGAAGGCGCCGGTCAGGCTCCCGGCGGCGGTCGGCGGGCCGACGCTCGCCACGACCGGACCGGCCGCGCCGGTGAGGGCGAGCAGGCGGCCGAGTGCCTCGTCGCGCGCGTAGGGGTCGTGCGTGCCCTGGGTCAGGAAGGCGTCGATGTCCCCCAGCTTGGCCCGGGCCTCGTCGACCGTCGGGTCGGAGCCCGGGATGTACGCGCCGATCGCGATCAGGTCCTCGGCGCGGCGATGGGCCGCGAGCAGCGCCCGCAGCCGGCCGCCCGCGTCGAGGTGCTCGCGCGCGAGCAGTTGCGGCGCGAGGCGCGACACCGACTGGAGCACGTCGATCGCCGGATAGTGGTTGCGGTGCGCGAGCTCCCGCGACAGCACGATGTGGCCGTCGAGGATCGAGCGGACGGCGTCGGCGACCGGCTCGTTCATGTCGTCGCCGTCGACGAGCACGGTGTAGAGCGCGGTGATGCTCCCGACCGGGGCCGTCCCGGCGCGCTCGAGCAGCCGCGGCAGCATGGCGAAGACCGAGGGCGTGTAGCCGCGCGTCGCCGGGGGCTCGCCGATCGCGAGGCCGATCTCGCGCTGCGCCGTGGCCAGACGGGTCACCGAGTCCATCATCAGCAGCACGTCGGCGCCCCCGTCGCGGAAGTACTCCGCGATCGTCGTCGCGACGAAGGCCGCCTTGATGCGCACGAGGGCCGGCTGGTCGGAGGTGGCGACCACCACCACGCTGCGCGCGAGCCCCTCCGGGCCGAGGTCGTGCTCGATGAACTCGCGCACCTCGCGGCCGCGCTCGCCGACGAGGGCGATCACGTTGACGTCGGCACTGGTGCCGCGGGCCATCATGCCGAGGGTCGTGCTCTTGCCGACGCCCGACCCGGCGAAGATGCCGATGCGCTGGCCGCGACCGCACGGCATGAGGGCGTCGATCGCGCGCACGCCGAGCGGCAGCGGGGTGCGGATGGTCGGCCGCCCGAGCAGGTCGGGCGGAGGCGCGTCGATGGGGCGGCGGGCCTCGACGTGGATGGCCGGGCCCCCGTCGATGGGGCGCCCGAGCCCGTCGAGCACGCGGCCGAGCAGGCCGGCGCCGAGATCGATGCGGAGGGCGCCGCCGGTGGCGACGACCGTCTGACCGGGGCCGATGCCCGCGGCGTCGCCGAGCGGCATCAGCAGCGTCCGGCCCTCGCGGAACCCGACCACCTCGGCCTGCAGCGGGGGCCGGCCCGTGCGGTGCCCGGGCAGCAGGATCTCGCAGCGCTCACCCACCCCCGCCTCGGGCCCGCGGCTCTCGACCACGAGGCCGATCAGCTCGCAGATGCGCCCGTTGAGGCGGTAGGGGTCGAGCGCCCGCAGGCGCTCGCGCGCCGGAGCGAGGTCGATGCTCACGCGGGCGCGACCAGCGACTCGTCGGGCGGCGCGGCCAGCGCCTCGAGCACGCGCGCGAGCTGGCTCTCGAAGGTGGCGTCCACGTCGCCGGCGGAGGTCTGCAGGATGCACGAGCCGGCGCCGACCCGGGGGTCCTCGACCACGTCGAGACGACCGATGCCGCCCATCTCCTCGAGGATCCGCGGGGCCGCGTCGCGGCAGGCGGCGAGGTCGGCGGGGTTGACCAGAGCCGTCAGCGCGCCGCGGTCTGCCGCGCGCCGGATGGCCGCGCGCACCACCTCGATGACGCGCTCGGGCCGCACGGTGACCTCGGCGCGCACGAGGCGCGCGGCGATCTCGACGGCCAGGGCGACGGCCTCGCCCTCGGCGTCGCGCTCCACGCGTTCGCGGTGCGCGTCGATGGCGCGGGCCGCCTCGGCGAGCGCCGCGAGCGTGCCGGCGACCTCGTCGCGGGCGTCGGCCCGGCCGGCTGCGTACCCCTCCTGGCGGGCGGCCTCCAGCGTCGAGGTCGCCTCGGCGCGGGCCGCCGCCAGGACGCACTCGGCGTCGCGGCGGGCCTCGGCCATCAGCCCCTCGGGGCTGCCGGGCACCACCGGGCGGGCGGGGCGTGTGCGCAGGGGCACCGCGAGGGTCGCGTCCGACACGACGGCGCCGCGCAGCAGGCTAGGCAACGAGCTGGTCCTCGCCGCCGCGCACGATGACGATCGAGCCGGCCTCCTCGAGGCGCCGGATGACGGCGACGATCTTCTGCTGGGCGTCCTCGACGTCCTTCACCCGCACCGGTCCCATGAACTCGAGCTCCTCCTTGATGTTGAGGGCGGCCCGCTCGCTCATGTTGCGGAAGATCGCGTCCTGGACCTCCTCGGAGGTCCCCTTGAGCGCCATCGCGAGCTCCTTCGAATCGACGTCGCGCAGCACCTGCTGGATGCTGCGATCGTCGAGCACGATGATGTCCTCGAACAGGAACATCATGCGGCGGACCTCGTCGGCGAGCTCCGGGTTCTGCTCGTCGAGGGTCTCCAGGATGGTGCGCTCGGTCCCGCGGTCGACCTGGTTGAGGAGGTCCACCAGCGCGCGCAGGCCACCGGCCGACGTGAAGTCCTGGTTGATGACGCTGCTCAGCTTGCGCTCGAGCACCCGCTCGATCTCGCGGATCACCTCGGGCGCCGTCCGGTCCATCAGGGCGATGCGCATCGCCACCTCGGCCTGGAGCTCCTCGGGGAGCGCGCTGACGACCTGCGCGGCGGTGTCCGCCGGCAGGTAGGCGAGGATCAGCGCGACGGTCTGGGGATGCTCGTTGGAGATCACGTTGATGATCTGGGAGGCGTCGGTGCGCTTCAGGAACTCGAAGGGGCTGACCTGGATCGAGCTCGAGAGGCGGTTCATCACCTCGTCGGCGTGGGTCGCCGCCGAGCGCCTTCTCGAGCACCTGGCGCGCGTACTCGAGGCCGCCCTCGCTGATGTACTCCTGCGCGAGGGCCGTCTCGTAGAACTCCTCGACGATCGCCGTCTTGCGATCGGGCGCGATGTGCCCGATGCCGGCGATCTCGAGCGTGAGCTCGTCGATCTCGTCCTGGCGCAGGTGCTTGAAGATCGCGGCCGAGGCGTCGGCGCCCAGGCTGACGAGCAGGATCGCGGCCTTCTGACGGCCGCTCATGCCCGCGGCGTCCGCGCCGGCCACTAGCGCTTGCCCTCGAGCAGCCAGCCTCGCAGGAGCTGCGCCACGTCGTCCGGCTTGCGCTTCGCGAGGTCCTCCATCTGCGCCTCGATGGGGCTCTTGCGCTGCCCTTCGAGCTGGCGCAGGGGGCCGCCGACACCGGCCGCCGAGAGCTCGGCGACCGAGACGGGACCGCGCTTGAGCAGCTCGGGCAGGGCCTTCTCGAGGTCGGTCTGGCGCCGGCGCAGGGACTTGCGCGCGAAGAACGCCAGCAGCAGGAGGCCGATCGCGGCCGCCGCCGTCTTGGCGAGGCCGATGATGTCGAGGCCGCCGCCCGGCGCCGCCGCGGGACCCTTCGCGGCCGCGTCGGCCGCCGCCGCCGCGGCGGTCACCGCGGTGCCGTCCTCGGCGAAGGGCACGGCGGTGACGCTGATCGTGTCCCCGCGGTCGGCGTCGTAGCCGACCGCCGACGCGATGGTGTCCTGCAGCCCCGCGACGACCGCCGCGGGCACCTGGTCGCTCACCTGCACCGACACGGTCTGCTTGGTGACCGCGCCCGGCGTCTTCTCGACCTGCGAGCGGATGCGGTTGACCCCGTTGCGCGTCGCCTCGGTGGTCTTGCTGTAGTCGGTCTGGCCGCTGCCGGCGGCGGTCGCCGGGAAGGTCGTCCCGGCGGGCGTGTTGGCGGAGGTGCCGGCGGTGCCGCCCGCGCCGCCGCCCTCGGAGGCGAGCGTCTCCTCGCTGGTCTCGGTCTCGAGCGGCACGGTGCGGCCCTCGAACGTCTCGCTGTCGGTGGTGACCTTGTCGAGGTCGAGCTGCGCCCGCACCTGCGTGACGGCCTTGCCCGGCCCGAGCACGGCGGCGAGCATGGCGTCGAGGCGGCCCTGGACGCTGCGCTCGTAGCGACCCTCGATCTCGATGCGCTGGGTCGCGGCGCTGGCGCCCGAGACCTCGGCGTCGGCGCCCTCGAGGATGTTGCCCTGGGAATCGGTGATGGTGACGTCGTTGACCTTCATGCCGGGGACGGCCATCGCGACGAGCTTCGCGATGCCCTTGACCTGGCCGGGCTCGAGCGTCTGGCCGCTGCGCATCGTCAGCACGACCGCGGCGGTCGTCGGCTCCTGGTCGTCGGTGAAGAGCTGCTCCTCGGGCATGCCGATCTTGATCGACGCCGCCTGCACCGGGTCGAGGCGGCCGATGATGCGCGCCAGCTCGCCCTCGCGGGCCCGCAGCAGGTTGACGCGGTTGGTGAAGTCGGTGGCGCCGAGGTTGGACTTGTCGAAGATCTCGAAGCCCACGGCGCCCCCGCCGTCGAGCACGTTCGAGGCGGCGAGGTCGATGCGCGCCTGGTCGAGCTGGGACGACGGCACCTGCACGGCCGACCCGCCCTCGGTGAGCCGGTAGCGGATGCCGAGCTCGTCGAGCTGGGTCGTGATGGCCGCCGCGTCGCTGCTGCTCGCCGGCGTCGCGAGGGTCGCGTACGACTCCTGCCCCGAGAAGCGCATGAGCGCGAGGATCCCGATGATGAAGATCACCACGGCCCCCACGAGCAGGCGTCGGCTCGGGCCGGTGAGCCCCTCCCAGAATCCTGTGACGCGTCCGAGTGCTCCCACGACGACCAGCCCCTCCTAGACCGACATCCGGCTGAGTTCCTGCCAGCCCTCGACGAGCTTGTTGCGCACCTGCACCGCGGTGTTGAAGGCCAGGTCGGCCTTCTCGACGGCCACGAGCGCCTCGGTCGGATCGGCCAGGGCGCCGGTGGCGGCCTGCTCCGACAGGCGCTCGGAGCCGACCATCTGGCCGTTGAGGCCCGAGATGGCGCCGGCGAGCATGTCGCCGAACCCGCCCGCGGCGGGCGCGGCGGTCTCGCCCACGCCCTGCGCCCCGCCCACGCCCATCGGGCCGAAGGGCATGGACGCGAGCGCGCCGATCGGGGGCAGCGGCGTCACGAGATGATGCGCAGGGAGTCGCGCGCCATCGACTTCGTGGCCTCGAACGCGGTGACGTTGGCCTGGAAGGCCCGCGTCGCCGCGACCATGTCGACCATCTCGGTGACGGCGTTCACGTTCGGGCGGGTGACATAGCCCTCGGCGTCGGCCTCGGGGTGACCGGGCTCGTAGACCCGACGCAGGGGCGCGGGGTCGTCGCTGATGCCGGTCACGGTGACGCCGTGGAGGTCGGCGGCGCCGGGCGTGCTGGCGATGCCCGCCGGACGGGGCAGCGCGAAGGCCGCGCCGCCGGGGGCGGGCGTCATCGTCACGACCTTGCGGCGGTAGGCGTCACCGACGCCGTTCGTGCTGTCGGCGTTGGCCAGGTTGTTGGCGATCACATCCATGCGGAGCCGCTCGGCGGCCAGGCCGGTGGCGCTGATGCCGAGCGCGGCGTACATGCCCATCTACGAGCTCCTCGCCATGTGGTGGGTGGTCGGGGTCATCGGCCGAGGATGGCCGTGCGGAACTGGGAGAAGCGCTTGTCGAGCAACGAGACGACGGTCTGGTGCGCGAGCTGGTTGGAGGAGAGCTGCGCCATCTCGTCGTCGGGGTCGACGTTGCTGCCGTCGACGCGCATCGTGGTGCTGTCGAGGGCGCGCAGCGCGGGCGCCGAGCCGGCGACCTCGCCTCCGCCGCCGAACGGCGTCCCGGTCATGGCGGTGCCGCGGTGGAGCCGGGCGCGATCGGAGCGGACGGCCTCGGCGAGGGCGGTCTCGAACTGCACGTCGATGCGCTTGTAGCCCGGGGTCTCGGCGTTGGCGATGTTGTTGACGAGCGCGGCGTTGCGCGCGTTGTGGCCGCGCAGCGACGCCGACAGGACCTCCGTCGTGAGGTCGTCGGGGAACATCAGGCGGCCACCGCGGGGTCGGCGGCGATGAGCGGCGCCACGTCGTCCATGAGGGCGATCAGCCGCGACGACGAGATGCCGAGGGCGACGAGCGACGCCGGGTCGATGCCGAACATCATCCCCTCGGTGTCGAGCCCGACGCCGAGCATGGTGCACGCGGCGTCGGCGAGGTGGATGCAGTGCGAGAGCGGCGGCTTGAGGGTCGCCTCTCCGGGCGAGTGGTGGTGGCGGATCGCCTCCTCCAACTCGGCGGGGAAGCTCCAGTCGGACGCCACGATGGCCCCGAGCTGGGCGTGGTCGAAGCCGAGCAGCTCGCGCTCGACCTCGTGGAACGGGATGCGGCGCTCCTGGGCGACGCGGGTCACCTCGTCGAACGCGTTCTCCATGTGACCCGCGAGGATCGTCTTGCCGATGTCGTGCAGCAGGCCGGCGACGAAGGCCTCCTCGACCGGCGCGAGCTGCACCTCGGCCGCCAGCCGGCGCGCCGTGAAGGCGACCGCCAGCGAGTGCCGCCACAGCTCGCCCGCCTGCAGGCCGTAGCCGGGCAGGGCCCCGCTGAGCAGCCGGGCCGTATGGCTCGAGATGGCGAGGCTCTTGATGGCCGAGAACCCGAGGAGCACCACGGCCTCGGTGACCGTGGTGACCCGGCGGGCGTGCCCGTAGAAGGCCGAGTTGGCGAGCTTCAGCAGGTTGGCGGTGAGGCTCTGCTCCTGCAGGATCACCTGCGAGAGCTGGCCGACCGTCATCCCCTGGTCGTCGCACGCGGCGATGACCTCGCTGACGCTCGACGGCATCGACGGGAGCTCCGCGACCGCGGACGCCACCTGCCGCGCGTCGAGTCTGGTGATGGTGCTCATCGCGCTCTCCTCAGGGTGACGGCGCGGTGTCAGGCCAGCGCCGTGGCGGCGTACGCGTCGTCGGCCTCTGCCTGACGCTCGGCGACCAGCGCGCTCCAGGCGTCGCAGAGCACCAGCAGGTCGGCGACGACCTCGCCCACGACCACGGCCGTGACGGTCTCGGGGTCGAGACGGCGGAGGACGTACTCGTAGATGGCGCCGAGATGGCGGGTGATCGAGCCCGCGGCCGGGTTGAGGCCCCGGTCGAGCTCCTCGACGATCGCGCGAACGCGGCCGACGAGCGCGGCGCCCGTCGTGCGATCGCCCTGATCGAGCGCGTTCTGGGCCTGGCGGCCGAAGCTGACGGCGCCCTCGAAGAGCATGAGGACGAGGTCCTCCGGGGCGGCGGACTGGACCTGCTCGAGAGACGGGGAGCTGTGCATCCTGAGGGGACCTCGCGGTCGAGATGGATGTTCACGCGGGGTTCCGTCCCCTATGAGCCGGCGTCGATCCCTGCCGGCCCTCTCTGTCTCGGCCGGCCGGTGCGGATCCTTGACTGCGGGGGCGCCGGGGAGATCGGCGGGACGGTCAACCGACGGGCGCGCCCGCGTGCGGGCGCACGGCGACGCCCGCGTCGGACGCGTATCGAGCACGCCGTCCCCGGGGCCGCACGGCCCCGGGGACGGGGGATCAGCCGGACGGCTCCCAGGTGATGAGGAAGGCCGACTCGGGGCCGAGGCCGTCCGGGCGGCGCGGCACCACGCGCGCGGCGATCGCGAGCCGGCCGCTCTCCGACGCCGGCACGACGGCGACGAAGCGCTGCTCGCCCCCGTCGGAACCCTCGTGGATGCCCGAGACGACGCGGCGCGGCACGAGGCCGCCCTGGCCGTCGGCGGTGCCGGCCACGACCTCGACGCGGACGTCGTCCACCGCGAGCGACCCCAGCGTGGCGAGCACCTCGACGGCCACGTCCGCCCCCACCGGCACCGTGTCGCCGGCCTGCACCGAGCTGCGCACCGAGACCTGCGGCCACGCCTCCCGCATGCGCGTGCGCCACGCCGCGAGCTCGCGGGCGCCCGCGCCGCCGCCGGCCCCGAGGGCGGCGGACGCCCGGTGGGCGGGTATGTAGGCACGCTCGGCGTACTCGCGCACCATCCGGCCCGTGCTGAAGGCCCCGCCGAGCCGGCGGATCGACGCGGTCATCATCGTCGTCCACTCGCGCGGGCGCCCCGACGAGTCGCGCGCGTAGAAGGTCGGGATGACCTCCTGCTCGAGCAGGGTGTAGAGGGCCTCCGACTCGACGGCGTCGTTCTCCTCCGGGTCCTCGTACTGCTCGCCGCTGCCGATCGCCCACCCGCACTCCGGCGAGTAGCCCTCGGCCCACCAGCCGTCGAGCACCGACAGGTTGAGGCAGCCGTTGACGGCCGCCTTCATCCCGCTGGTGCCCGAGGCCTCGAGCGGGCGGCGCGGGACGTTGAGCCACACGTCGGCGCCCTGCACGAGGTACCGCGCGACGTGCATGTCGTAGTCCTCGAGGAAGACGATGCGGTCGTTGAGGCGCGGGCGCTGGCTCTCCTGGACGACCGTGCGCAGCAGGTCCTTGCCGGGGCCGTCGAGGGGGTGCGCCTTGCCGGCCACCACGAACTGCACCGGGCGGCGCTCGTCGCCGATCAGCCGGGCGAGGCGCTCGGGGTCGCGGAAGAGCAGGTCGGCGCGCTTGTAGGTCGCGAACCGGCGGGCGAAGCAGATGGTGAGCGCGTCGGGTCGCAGGGCGTCGCCGGCCGCGCGGCTCGCGACCCGGCGCGAGCCCTGGCGCGCGTACTGGCGCTGCAGGCGCTCGCGCGCGAACAGCACCAGCCGCTCGCGCCGCATCTCGTGCACGCGCCACAGCTCGCCGGCCGGGATGCGGTCGGCCCGTTCCCAGACGGACGGGTCCTCGGGACGCTCGCGCAGGCGGGGGCCGATGTAGCGGTCGAGCAGCTCGTGCATCTCCCGGCTGAGCCAGCTCGGCGTGTGGATGCCGTTGGTGATGCTCGAGATCGGCACCTCGTCGACCGGCAGCTCCGGCCACAGCCCGCACCACATCCGGCGCGAGGTGTCGCCGTGCAGCGCGGCGACGCCGTTGGCGAAGCCCGAGGTGCGCAGCGCGAGGGGGGTCATGCCGAAGGCCGTCTCGCCCTCGTCCGGGTGCGACGCCAGGCCCGACAGCTCGTCCCAGCTCATGCCGGCGGCCACGGCGAGCGGCTCGAGGTACTCGCGGGCCAGCACCGGATCGAACGTCTCGTTGCCCGCGGGCACCGGGGTGTGGGTCGTGAAGACCGTCGAGCCGATCACCTGCTCGCGCGCCTCGGCCGAGCTCATCCCCGAGTCCGTCACCAGGGCGCGCAGCCGCTCGAGCGCGAGCAGCGCCGAGTGCCCCTCGTTCATGTGGAAGACGGTCGGGGACATGCCCGCGGCGGCCAGGGCGCGCACGCCGCCGACCCCGAGGAGCACCTCCTGGCGGATCCGCATCTCGCGGTCGCCGCCGTACAGGGTGCTCGTGATCGCCCGCGCCTCGGGCGAATTGCCCTCGATGTCGGCGTCGAGCAGCATGAGTGGCACGCGCCCCACCTGGATGCGCCGCACGGCCGCGCGCACCGTCTCGGCGCCGATCTCGACCTCGACCGACACCGGCGCGCCGTCGGGGCCGGTGACGTCGGAGAGCGGCAGGTCCGACCAGTCGGTGGCCGGGTAGCGCTCGCGCTGGCCGCCGTCGGGGCCGAGCGCCTGGCGGAAGTAGCCGGCGCGGTAGAGCAGGCCCACGCCGACGAGCGGCACGCCGATGTCGGACGCCGACTTGAGGTGGTCGCCCGCGAGGATGCCCAGGCCGCCCGAGTACAGCGGGATGCCGGCGTCGAGCCCGAACTCGAGCGAGAAGTAGGCGACCGTCATGCCCTGCGCGTCGGGGTTCGCGGGCACGAGCCAGCCCGGGTCCGACGTGTACGCGTCGAGGCGCCGCGCCACCCGGGCGACCATCGCGACGAAGCTCTCGTCGGCGGCGGCGGCGTCGAGGGCGTCCTGGGACAACCCGCGCAGAAGGGAGATCGGGTTGTGGCCGAGCCGCTCCCACGCCTCCGGATCGAGGCGCTGGAACAGGTCGCCCGCCTCCGGGCTCCACGCCGACCAGACGTTGCGGGCGATCTCGCCCAGCCACGCGATCCGCTCGGGGAGCGCCGGGTGGACGTCAACCTCGTGCACCTTCATGTGGGATCTCCTGGGACGTGGCAGCAGGGCGCGCGACGGCCCCTCGGCCCGCCGGCAACTCCCGGGACGGTCGGAAGCATAGGCGAGGACCCGTCGTCGTCCACCCCGCCCCCCGCCGGGCGGCGGGGGGCGGGTCTCAGCCCGTCGGCGGGCCGGCGCGGTCGGTCAGCGCGAGCGGTCGAGCAGCAGCGAGCGGCCGGCGGGCGCGGGCCGGTAGCCGGCCAGCGCGGACCTGCCGGTGCGCAGCGAGTGGAGCTCGTCGCGGATGCCGTCGCGGGCGGCGGCGGCCCGCTGTGCCAGCTCCTCCTGGTCGCAGCGCAGCAGCGCGACGATGGCGCGCGCCTCGGCGAGATCGGCGCCCGTCAGGGGCGGAGCGTCGCCCGGCACGATGCGGGCCTGCACCAGGCGCCGCTCGCCGTCGAGCGTCGAGAGCCGCTCCAGGTCGCCGGCCGCGAGGGCCTCGGCCTGGGCGACCTGCAGCGCGCGCAGGCGTCGCAGGTCAGCCAGCAAGGTCGACGCCCGTGACCGGGCCGCGCCGCGTCGCGGCGGGGCGGGCGGTCGCCGCGATCTGCACCCACGCCGAGCGCAGGTCGTACATGTGGCGCACGGCCTCGTCGATCTGGGCGGTGTCCTGGGAGAGCCGTCCGGCGGTGAGCCGCTCGTCGACGTACCCGTAGATGCTGGCCAGGTTCTCGGCGATCGGGCCCTGGGTCATGTCGAGCGTGACGCGCAGCTCGGTGACGATGGCCTGGGCGCGGGTGAGCCGGTTGCCGGCCTCGCCCACGTCGCCGCGCTCGAAGGCGGCCTTCGCCTGGGCGGCGAAGCGCAGGAAGCCGTCGTAGAGCATCACCACGAGCTGGCCGGGTGTGGCCGTCTGGGCGGTGTGGTTCGTGTACTGCCGCAGCTCGGTCAGCAACGTCGGAGCCCTCCCTGGGTGACGGTCGTGGATCGGTCGTTACGCCCCTCGGGGCGGGGGCGGTTCACCCTCGGTCGGATCATCCGAGCGAGGCGAGCCGGGCGGCGACGTCCGCCCCCTGGCTCTGGAACTGCGCGATCGCCTTCTCCATCGCGGCGAACTGGGCGCGGAGCCGCGTCTCCTTGAGCTCCATGAGGGTCTCGAGGCCGGAGATCTTGTCGTCCATGCGCCCCAGCGAGGTGGTGTACCCCTGGAGCCGCGACGACAGGATGTCGCTCGAGAACGTCCTCGCGAAGTCCTGGATCCGGCGGGCGATGCCGTCGGTGGCCCCGATGGCGGCGTCGCCGTCGTCGCGGCCGAACACCTGCGCCACGCCGTCCGGATCGGCCGCCAGAGCGGCCGTGAAGGCGTTGGCGTCGAGGGTCATGGTGCCGTCGCGCGCGGTCGTGATGCCGATCTGCGCGAGCGAGTCGTGAGCCCCGCCGAGGCCGGCGACGGCCGACCCCGAGATGCCGCGGAGCTGGCTGCCGAGCGACGAGATCGTCTGATCGCCCTGCAGCGTGCCGGCGGTCTTGGTGGCCGCGTCGTACGCGGTCGCGCGGTTGATGTTCGAGAGCAGCGCGTTGTAGGCGTCCACGAACGACTGGGCGGTCGCCGTCGAGGCCTCGGCGTCGGCGCCGACCGTGATCGTCGTCGCGCCCACCTTGCCGAGGCTGAGCGAGACGCCGTTGATCGCGCCCTCGATCGTGTTGCCCGAGCTCGTGACCGCCAGGCCGTTGACGGTGGCGGCCGCGTCCTGGCCCGCCTGCGTCGTCGCGAAGCCGAAGCCGGCCGCGGCGGAGCCGCCCACCCCCACTGTGCCGGCGCTGCCGCTCTGCTTCGAGATCAGCACGAGCTTGTCGTTGATGACGCTCGCCGACGCGCCCACGCCGGCCGTGCTGTTGATGCGATCCGCGAACGTCTGCAGGGTGTCCCCCGCCTCGATCGCGACGCTCGCGGTCGCGGCGCCGACGGTGATGTCGAGGGCCTGGCCGGCGGTCAGCGGGGGGGCGGCGCCCGACGCCGTCGTGTGGGCCTGGGCCAGGGCGGTGACCGACACGTTGTACGTGCCGGCCGCGGCCTGCGCGCCCACGCTCGCGCTGGCGACGGTCGCGTCGGCCGACGAGGCCTTCTTGGCCTGCAGCGCCCCCGGCGCGTACATGGCCGCCGACGCGTCGCGCAGCTTGCCGAGCAGGCCGTTGATCTCCTGGATCACGCCCTGCTTCTGCTTGAGCTCGGTCTTGTCGCTCTCGATGCGCTCGATCGGCCGGCGCTCCAGCCGCATCAGGGCGGAGACGATCGACGCGGTGTCGATGCCGCTGCCGAGCCCGCTGAAGCTGATGCCGCTGCCGGTTGACGTGCTCATGAGATCGTGTTGACCTGCATGCCGAGGGACGTGAGGCTGGCGATCGTGTCGAGGACCGCGCGCGAGGGCAGCTCGCGGAGGACCTCACCCGTCTCTCGCTCGTACATCGTCACGGTCACTGTGCTCGTCGCCTCGTGGATCTCGAACCTGGCCTCCACATCGGCGGCGCTCAGGGTGAACTTGAGCGTGCTGTGGGGCATCCAGCGCCCGGGCTCGACGGCGTCCGGGGGCGGTGCCGCGTCAGGCCGGGGGCCGGGGGTCGTGGTCGCCGCCGCCGGCGCGATCCGCTCGTGGCGACGGCTCGCCGCGTCGATCGCGTCGGGTGGGCGTGGTGCGCTGACGTCCATGTCAACTCCGCGCTCGATGGTGCATGACGAGCCCCGCGGGAGGGGGCCTGTCCATGTCATCGGCGCCGGGGGGCGATCTGTTGAGCGCGGCCCTGGCGGGAGCCCCCGCGGGGACTCCCGGGCGGGGGCCTAGGAGGGCGCGCCCGCGAGCAGCGACATCGACTGGCGCAGCTCGCGCAGGACGCTCGAGTGCGGGTAGACGACGAGCCCCTCGCAGATGACCGCATCGGCCTCGGCGTACCGGCCTCCGCCGGCGAGCAGGCCGGCGAGGTCGATGTGCCGCGACATGTTCTGCGAGTCGGCGTCGAGCGCCGCCCGCATGAAGGTCTCGGCGTCCTCCTCGAGCCCCTTCGACTCGCAGATCCGCGCGAGGGCCGAGAAGGCCTCGGGGCTGCCGTCGCCGGCGCCCACCGCCGCCATCAGGCGATCGGCGGCCGGATCGGGGAAGTCGTTGACGTACAGCAGGTATCCGAGGCGGCGGTCGACCTCGACCGCCGCGGGCGCCAGGTCGTAGGCGAGCGGCACGAGGGCGTTGAACAGCGTGAGCTCGCCGAGCTCGAGCAGGGTGCCGATCAGCTCGAGCACCGCGGCCAGCACGGCGTCGCGATCGGTGCCCGGGGGCAGCGCCGGGGCGTCCCGCTCGGTCGCGGCCGCGAGCGCCACGTCGTAGGCCGTCGCGTACAGGCCGCCGGCGACCGGCCGCAGCGCGGCGATGGCCGCGCCGGCCTCGGCCGCGTCGCCGTCGATCATGCCGATCAGGACGGTCTTGGCGAGCGCCAGGTGGTGGCTCCCGCTGCTGTGCGCGATGCCGGCGAGGTGCGCGCGGGCGGCCGGCAGGTCGCCCAGGCGGATGAGGGCGTCGGCCATCGCGAGGCGGATCGCCGCGTCGCCGGGGCTCAGCCCACGGGCCTCCTCGAGCACCACCAGCGCGTGCTCGGGGTGCCCCTCGGACAGCAGCACCCGCGCGACGGCGGTGAGCGAGTCGGCCCGGTTGGTCGTGCCGATGATCCGCGCCATGTACTCGCGCACCGCCAGCGGCGGGTCGGCCCCCAGCAGCAGCCGGGTGAGGCGCATCACCGGGGCGGCGTAGTGGCCCTTGGCCGCGCGGATCGCGTTGCGCTGGCACCGGACGGCCTCGTGCGAGTCGCCCATCATCTCGTGCAGCAGGCCCAGCGAGTGCCACGAGTAGAACGAGCCCATGCCGGCCTGCGCCAGGTAGCGGTCTCCGCCGTGGTCGCCCAGGTCGATGGCGCGCCGGAAGCTCTTGACCGCGGCGCGGTACTCGCGGCGGCTCGAGTGGATCTGCCCCTGGAGGTAGTGCAGGTCGGTGAAGTCCGGGTACGCCTGCAGGGCGTCGGCCAGCACGTCGAGGGCCTCGTCCCACCGCTCGAGGCAGTTGAGCGAGGCCACGATGTTCCGCAGCAGCAGCGAGGCGTAGTACGCCTTGAGCGACGAGAGCTCGGTGAACGACCGGCGGAAGTAGTCGAGCGCCGTGTCGAAGTCGCCGACGCGCTGGAACTCGACCCCCGCGTTGAAGAGCGTGAACGAGTCGGTCGGCGTGCGCCGGACCTCCGCCATCACGATCGCCATGTTGCGGTCGGTCTTCTCCTTGGCCCGGTTGGTGGGCTCGAGGTATCCGTAGTGGTGGATCTCGATCCCGACGAAGCGGGTGCACGCGCCGCCCTCGGGGTCGACCGTGCCCATGATCTGCTCGTGGAGCGCGCCCGAGTAGCGGTAGGCGGGGCGGTTGCGGAACAGCCGGAACGCGGAGTTGACCACGCTCTCGATGCCCCGCTCCTCGCCGATGAAGTTGACCTCGCGGAGGCAGTAGCCCTCGAGGTGCTCGTCGTGGAGCAGCTCGCGCAGCCGGCCGCCGTCGACGAGCTCCTCGTCGGCGTCGAGCACGAGGATCCAGTCGCCGGTCGCCGCCTCGATCGAGGTGTTGCGCGGGGCGGCGAAGTCACCGGCCCACGTCTCGTGGATGATGCGCGCGCCGAACCCCTCGGCGATCTCGATCGACCGGTCGACCGAGCCCGTGTCGACGATGACGATCTCGTCGACGACGCCCTGCACGCTCGCGAGGCACCGGGCGAGGTGCTCCTCCTCGTCGCGCATGATCATGCACAGCGACAGGCGCTGCGGAGCGCGCTCGGCCGGAGTCTTCAGGCTGGCGATCGTGAGGCCCATGCCGGTCCTTCCTCGGGTTCGTCGGCCCCCCCGCTATCGGCAGGGGCCGCCCGGTCTTGAGGAGGCCGCGCGGCGGCCGTCCCCTCAGCGCACGAGCAGCATCGAGTCGCCGAACTCGTGCCACAGGTATCCGCCCGCCACCGCGGCCGCGTACGCCGCCCCCACGAGCGGCGCGCCCGCCACCGCCTCGAGCAGCAGCAGGTGCCCGGCGCCGGGCTCGTGCAGGCCCGTGACGAGGGCGTCGACGACCCGCGCCGGCCGGTCGGGGCCGAGCACGAGGTCGGTCCACCCGCCGGCCCCCCGTACGACGCCGTCGTCGCCGGCGGCGCTCTCGAGCGCGCGCACGACCGTGGTGCCCACCGCCACCACCCGCCCTCCCCCGTCGCGCGTCGCGACGGCCAGCCGGGCGGTCGCCTCGGGCACCCGGAACCGCTCGGGCATCGGGGGCTCGCGGTGCTCGGGGCTCGAGACGCCGGCGTGCAGCACGACCGGGGCCACGGCGACGCCCGCCGCCATCAGCCGCACGAGCAGGGACGCGGTGAACGGTCGTCCGGCGCTCGGCATCTCGGCGCTGCCGGCCTCGGTCGCGTAGACCGTCTGGTGGTCGGCGAGCGTGTGCGCGCCGGTGAGGTGCGCGTAGCCGATCGGGCGGCCGTGCCGCCCCAGGTACGCGGTCGCCGCGACGGGGGGCGCCACGCGCGCCGTCCACAGGCGCGCTGCGGCGGCGCCGGGGTCGGGGTGGGGCGCCTCCAGCACGAGCCACCGACCCCCCGCGAGGGCGAGGCGCTCGCCCGCGCGGGCGGTCGCATCCGGGCCGCGCCCATCGTCGCGCCGCGGCTCGACCACCCAGCGGCCGTCGTCGAGCTCGCCGGCGACGTGCAGACGCAGCGCGCGGCCGTCGCCCCTCCGCGCGTCGATGGCGGCCGGCAGGGTCGCGGAGGTGTTCACGACCACGAGGTCGCCCGGGGCGAGCAGCCCGGGGAGGTCGCGGAAGCGGCGGTGCACGATGTCCCCGGGGCGGGCGACCAGCAGGCGCACGCCGTCGCGGGCGAGGCCGCGGCGCTCGGGTGGCTCGTGGGCCTCGGCGCCCGGCGGCAGGACGAAGCGGGTGCGCGGTGCGGGCCGCCCGGGGGCGCCGATCACGAACCCACCACCGCGATCGGATCGGCCGCCCGGTACCGGCCGCTCGGCAGGTCGCCCTCGATGAGCCGCAGCAGGGCCGGGACGACCCGCTCGGGCGGGGGCCACGCGTCGGCGCGCTCGCCGGGCATGGCCGCGCGGAGCATGTCGGTCGCCATCTCCCCCGGATCCACCGCGTAGACGCGCACGGCCGGGTTCTCGACGCCGAGCGTCGCGCTGAGGTGGTCGAGCGCGGCCTTGGACGCCCCGTAGCCGCCCCATCCCGCGTACGACCCGACCGCCGCGTCCGACGACACGGCGACGATCGCGCCGCGCCGCGCGGCGAGCAGCGGCAGCGCCATCTGCGAGAGGGCGAGCGGCGCAACGACGTTGACGTCGATGATGTGCCGGAGCGTCTCGGGCGGCAGCTCGGCGAGCGGCGGCAGCGGGACGGGCCCGAGCGTGCTCGCGTTGTTGACGAGCAGGTCGAGGCGGCCGAGGCGCCGGACGGCGGCGGCCAGCAGGGCGCGGTGCGAGGGCTCGGCGACGTCGCCCGGCACGGCGGTCACGACGTGACCGGGCATCTGCGCGGCGGCGTCGGCGAGGGCCGCCGGGTCGCGCGCGTCGATCACGACGTGCCAGCCCCTGCGGGCGAGCGCGTGCGTGAGCGCGCGACCGAGGCCGCGCGACGCCCCGGTGACGAGGGCGACGGGGGCTCCGGGGCCCCGAGGTATCCGTGATGTGGTCATGGGCCCAGGCTACGACTTCAACCATGGTTGAAGTCAAGCGGGCTCAGACGGCGGGCAGGGGGATGCGGTCGCGGTCGGGGTCGAAGGGCCGGGGGGGCATCAGGCCCCGGGGGTCGGCATCGCGCGGCAGGCCCCACTTGAGGGCGTACCGGAGCCCGTTGGTGTTCAGCAGCTCCTGGTAGTCCTCGTCGAGCAGGTCGAAGGTCTTGTGGCCGAAGTGGTGCACGTAGCTGTCGTCGGCGATCCACAGGCGCAGCCCGGCCATGCGGGCGCGGATCGAGTAGTCGTCGTCCTCGAGGTTGCCGATCTCGAAGCGGGTGTCGAACCCGCCGACCCGCGCGAGCGCGGCACGCGTGATCGCCATGCAGAGGCCGCTCAGGCGCACCGCCTCGCGGCCCTCGCCCCGGTGCGCCCGCGCGCGCTCCGCGGCGAACCGGTCGAGCTCGTCCGAGGGCGCCTGCGCGTAGGGCGGACGGGGGATGATCTGGTCGTCCGACACCCAGTTCGACCGCGGCCCGGCGATGCCGAGGCCCGGGTCGCGGCGCAGCGCGCCGAGCAGGCCCGTGAGCCATCCGGGGGTGGCCAGGGCGTCGTTGTTGAGGATCACGGCGACCTCGCCGCGTGCCGACGCGAGGCCCAGGTTGACCCCGCCCGCGAAGCCGAGGTTGGTCGACGAGCGCACCACGCGCGCGCCGCGGGCGGCGCACCACTCGGCCGTCCCGTCGGTGCTGGCGTTGTCGACCACGATCACCTCGTGCGCCTCGGGCGTGTGCGCGGCGACGCTCTCGAGGCAGAGGGCGGTGTAGAGCAGCGCCCCGTGGCACGGGATGACGATGCTGGCGAGACCGCTCACCGCACGCACTCCACGCGGGGGGCGCCGTGGCCGGCGAGGGCCCGCAGGCGGTCGGCCGCGACGGCGGCGGCGGCGTCCCAGGTGTGGTCGGCGCGCACGCGGCGGGACGCGCGGCGGCCGGTCGCGCGGGCCGCCTCGGGGTCGGCATGCGCGTCGCGCATCCGCCGGGCCAGGTCGCCGACCGTCACCTCGATCATGCTCACCGGACCGCACAGGTCGATGCCGCCGACGCGGTCGGTCTCGAGCACGAGCGGATGGGACGGCACCAGCAGGGCCGTGTCGGCATCGCAGAAGTCGGCCGTGGCGCCCCCCTCGGGCACGATCACGGGCAGCCCGCAGGCCATCGCCTCGGCGACCGTCAGGCCGTAGCCCTCCCCCCGGTAGGGGTGCACGAGGCAGTCGGCCGACGCGTAGAGGCGCGCCATGTCGTCGTCGGTGAGGCGGTCGCCGATCAGGTGCACCCGCGGCCCGCCCGGGTCGGCCGCCATGGCGCGCGCCCGCTCCTCGGCCTCCTGGGCCGCGTAGGGACCGCCGCGTCCGAAGTCCTTGACGAGCAGGGTCACGTCGTCGGCCGCCGTGAAGGCCGTGGAGTAGGCGTCGAGCAGCAGGTCGGCGCCCTTGCGCCAGAGCAGGCCGCCGACGAACAGGAACCGGTAGCCGCCGCCCGCGCCCGGCAGCGGCAGCGGCGCGAGGCCCGGCCGGTGGCGCAGGGGGTCGATGCCGTGGGGCACCAGGTGGACGATCCCGGGGTCGATGCCCGAGGCCACGCAGCCGTCGCGCACGTGGCGCGAGCAGGCCCACACCTCGTCGACGGCGTCCTCGATGCCGCGGCGCCAGTCGCGCGGGAGGGGGCCGAACTCCCATGGCAGGGCGACCACCAGGCGACCCGCCGGGGGCCGGGCGAAGCTCGGGGGGTATCCGTGGCGGATCGTCACCTGCGGCGGGTCGGCGAAGAGGCGCCGGGCGGCGCGCCCGGCCCCGCCCGCGGGCATGGCGCCCGCGTCACCGGGGTCGGCCGGCTCCACCTCGACGAGGCTCAGGTCGACCCGCCCCGCCCGCACGAGCGCGTCGGCGAGGCTGCGATTGACCGTCGCCAGCGAGTGCGTGCGCGTCACCCCGCCGTACAGGGCGACCCGCGGTCCGGACCGGCCGGCGCCGCGCCGTGGGCGGGGGGTCACCTCGCCGAGGCGCGCCAGCGCCGCGCGCGCGACGGCGGTCGCGTCGTGCCGGGTGCCGAGGCGCTCCGCGGCCGCGCGTCCGAGCGCGTCCGTCTCGTCGCGGCGCGCGTGCGCGTCGCGCAGCGCGTCGGCCAGGTGGTCGATGCGGGGCCGGCCGTCGGCGTCCTCGGTCAGCACCCATCCCACGGAAGCGTCGATGCGCACGGCGCAGGCGCCGGCGCGGGCGATCACCGGACGGCCGTGCGCCATCGCCTCGATCAGGTCGCGACCGCGCCCGAGGCCCGCGGCGGGTGAGCAGACCGCGTGCGCGGCGGCGTACAGCGCGCCCATGTCGTCGGCGGGGACCGGCTCGTCGAGGATGACCACGTCCGGGATGCGCGCGGGGTCGTGCCCGGCCGCGACGATCGCCTCGAGCGCACGTGCCCCGAAGTCGGTCGGCAGGCCGGTGCCCGACGCCGCGAGCACGAGGAGGGTCGCGTCGTCGTCGGGGCCCAGCGCACGGCACCAGGCGTCGAGCAGGGCCTCCCATCCCGCGCGCGCCGTCCAATCGACGATCGCCAGCACCACGGTGCCGTGCAGGTCGGGGTGCGCGAGGGGAGCGGCCGGCGCCGGGGGGGCGACGACCGGCTCGGGCATGGCGACGACGCGCTCCGGGTCGATGCCGGCGCCCACGAGCGCGGCGCGCTGTGCCTCGTCCGGGACCCACACGTCGTCCATCTGGGCCAGGCGCATCAGCCAGTCCTCGCCCGGGGTGACGCCCGGGAGGCTCGTCACCGCCACCCGCAGCGCGCCGCGCGCGTAGGGGTCGAGCAGACGGCCGGGCACGTGCTGCAGCGTGACGTCGACGCCCTCGAGGGGGGCGTGCGCCATCGTCGCCAGGGCGAGCTCCTCCGCGGGCCCGACCACCGAGCCGGGCCACCAGCGCAGGCCGTCGAGGACCACGTCGGCGCCGAGCGCCCGCATGCCGGCGAGGTACGCGCGGCCACCGGCCGCCCACGGCGATCGGTCGAGCACCGGCCCCCTCCAGGCGATCCTCACGCCGCCGCCAGGGCCGCGGCCCGCAGCCGGCCGAGTGCGGTTGCGGCGACGCGCAGGTGCCCGTGCTCCTCGGCGCGCCGGCGCGCGGCCGTCCCGCGCCGCGCCCGCCGGCCGGGGTGCCGATGCGCCTCGACGAGCGCCGTCGCGAGCGCCTCACGGTCGGGCTCGGCCCAGCGGTGGCCGGCGTACGCCGGCACCTCGGCGAGGGCCTCGGGCGGCACCTCGACGAGCCGGTGGGCGACCGGCCAGCCGACCGACGAATCGACGAACGCGCCGGGGCCCGACCAGCCGGTGGCGATGGCCGGCCGCCCCATCGCCATGGCCTCCATGATGGGCCTCCCCCACCCCTCCCCGCGCGTCGGCGCGACGTACACGTCGCACGCGGCGTAGAGGCCCGCCATGGCGGCGGGCGGGAGCAGGTCGTCGACGATCACCACGTCGGGGACGCGCGCCGGGTCGTGACCGAGGGCCGCGATGCGGCGGCCGATCGCCCCGTGGATCGCCGCGGCGTCCATCCCGGCCGTGGTCGACCAGACCTTGAGCACGAGGGTGACGTCGTCGTCGGCGCGGAAGGCGTCGCACCACGCCGCGAGCAGCACGTCCCATCCCTTGCGCAGGCTGAAGTCGAAGGCGGCCAGGAACACGGTGCCGTGCACGCCCGGCAGATCGAGCGGCGGCGACCCCCGGTGCAGGCGGTCGAGCTCGAACGGCTCGGGCACCACGTGCAGGCGCCCGCGCTCGACGCCCGCCGCCGCGAAGGCCTCGCGGTTGTGGGCCGTGGGCACCCACACCTCGTCGGCCCGGTTGCAGTGGGCGACCCAGTCGGCGGGGATGCGGTCGGTCTCGAACATGGTGCGCAGCACCCGCAGGGGCGCCGGGCTCGACAGGTCGGCCAGGGGCGGGAAGGTGTGCTCGACGCGCGCGTTAACGGCCTCGCCCGGCGCGCCCATCAGGCGGCCCAGCATCGCGCGGTCCTCGCGCGAGAGCGCGAGCCGGGGGCTCCACGCATGGGCATCGGCGCGCAGGTCGGCCCCGAGCTCCGAGAGGCCGCGCACGAACGCGCGGCCGCCCGCGGCGTACCCCGAGGGGTCGAGGAGGGGCCCGCGCCACAGGATGCGCGGCCCCGTGGGGGCGGGGGCCATCGCCCACCCATCGGCCGGGCGCCCGGCCGCTTGAGCCCGCGCGCCCGCCGCTGACCGCCGCGGCGGTCAGCGGGGGTCGAGCACCGTCAGGCGGTCACTCGACGACGACGCGAACCGGGCCCCGGCCGACACGGCCACGGTGCCGTTCGCGAGCTCGCGCGCACCCCGCACCTCGACCGAGGTGCGCCGCTCCCACGCGACGGCGCCGTCGGCGAGCCGCACCGCGCGCACGGCCCGGCGCGACGGGGCGTCGATGGCCAGGTAGACCCGGCCGCCGCGCCCCACCGACAGCAGGCGGGCCCGGTCGCGCGGACGGGTGCGCCACACCTGCGCGCCGGTGCCGGCGACGAGGGCGGTCACGCCCGGCGCGCCCGCGCCCGTGCGCGAGATGTAGAGCCGGCCGCGCGCCGCGTCGTGCAACGCGCCGTCCGGCGACACCCGCTGCCCCGGGGGCAGCCCGCGCACCCACCGGTCGGCCCCGTCGGGCCCGATGGCGGCGATGCCGCCGTCGCGGCTCACGAGCAGGCCCGCGCCGAGGGCGGTCAGGGCCTCGGTGGGCCCGACCCGGGTCCAGATGATCGCCCGGGCGCTCGGGTTGACCGCCATGAGCAGGCCGGGCACGGCGCGTCCGCCGGACCGCTCGACCGGGGAGGCGAAGGCCGCGTAGACGAGCCCCGCGTGGTCGGCGACGGTCACGGGGGGCACGTCGGAGTCGTCCTGCCACTCGTAGCGGTCGTCGGACACCGTCCACGGGGGGCCGCCGGCCGGACGGCCCCGCACGCCCGGGGAGCTCCGGGAGGCCGGATCCACGATGCGGTCGCCCGCGACGCAGCCCCCGGCCCGCGACACCACCCCGGCGCAGCCCGGCACGATGCGGCCACGCGGGTCGACGGCCCAGATGTCGTCGCCCTCGGCCCCGATCGGCCCGTAGGTGCCGTCGGCCTGCAGCGCCTCGGGCTGGGGGCCGTCGTCGCAGTTGCCGCAGTCGGCCGTGCGGGACGACGTCCAGAGCGGGCGGCCGTCGCGGCGGAACGCGCGCACGGTGTAGCGGAACGACTGCCGGGAGACGACGACGAGACCGCCCGACGGACCGGGCAGCACCGGACCGGCGGCGACCGTCCGCGGCCATCCCGGCCGCGTCGCCGGCGACGACGGGGCGGCCGACGCGGTCGCGACGAGCGCGCACACCAGCAGACAGGACGTCGTCGCCACGCCGATCCGCGCCATGCGGCGACGATAGTCCCCCGGCCCTCGTCCGGGGAAGCCGGCGTGCCGTCGACGACGCGGGGCCCGCCGAATGGCGGGCCCCGGTCGTACCGCGTGCTGTGCCGGGTGCTACCGGAGCAGCGAGAGGACGCTCTGCGGGGCCTGGTTGGCCTGCGCGAGCATCGCCGTGCCGGACTGCTGGAGGATCTGGTTACGGGTGAACTTGATCATCTCCTGCGCCATGTCCGCGTCACGGATGCGGGACTCGGCGGCCTGGAGGTTCTCCGAGGTCATGCCGAGGCGGTTGATGGTGTGCTCGAGCCGGTTCTGGGTCGCGCCCAGGTTGGCCCGGCTGGTGGTGATGTTGCTGATCGCGGCGTCGAGCGACGCGATCGCGGCGGTCGCCGAGGCTGCCGTCGAGACGGAGAGCCCGGAGATGCCCAGGTCGGAGGCCGAGACCGTGCCGATGGTGAAGGCGATGCTCTGGCTGGCGTTGGCGCCGACCTGCAGGGTGACGGCCGACGCGGCCGTCGCAACCGATCCGGCGAGGATCTTCAGACCGTTGAACTCGGTGTCCGTACCGGTCTTGCCGATCTCGGTGAGGATCTGCTGGACCTCGGTGTTGAGGTTCCCGCGCTGTGCGTCGGTCAGCGTGCCGTTCGAGGCCTGGACGGCCAGGTCACGGACGCGCTGCAGCATGTCGCCGACGTTGCCGAGGGCACCGTCCGCGACCTGCACCAGGGAGATGCCGTCCTGGGCGTTGCGCGAAGCGACGTTCATGCCGCGGATCTGAGAGCGCATGCCCTCGGAGACGGCGAGGCCGGCCGCGTCATCGGCGGCGCGGTTGATGCGGAGACCGCTCGACAGGCGCTCCATGGACTTCGAGAGCTGCGTGCCGGTGTTCATCAGGACGCGGTGCGCGTTCTGCGCCTCGACGTTGTTGTAGACGCTCAGACCCATGATTCCTCCTTGAATCCAGGTCGATCAGGACACAACCACCGTCCGGCCCGCATCCATGCGGGGTATCGGAGCGATGTCGCGAGGACCATCCAGGTCACACGCGTTCAGGGTGTTTATCGGCGGCGCGCGCCAGAGCTTGAGGGGGGCCCGTGCATCCGCCCCCGGGCGGCACGGGGCGGGGGCGTCAGCGCGCCTCCTCCGCCTCGCCCATCATCCCGAGCGCCTGGTCCAGCGCGTCCTTGCTCGACTCCGCGGCCTCGAGGTTCTGCGCCTGGATCTCGAGGAAGACCTCCTTGCGGAAGACCGGGACGTCGCGGGGGGCCTGTATCCCGAGTCGGACCTTCTCGCCGAGTACGGACAGCACCGAGACCTCGATGTCGTCGCCGATCATGATGCTCTGGTTCGCCTTGCGGGTGAGCACGAGCACGTTGGGGGGCCTCCTTGCACGGATGAACGCGACGACGGATCGGTCACCGTTCGCGTGAGCGCTAGTATGTCGAGTCGCTCTCGCGCGTGCCATAACCCCCCGGGGAGGTTGGATGCTGTACGGACGTCGCCTGGACCAGTCGCTTCAGCACGTCGATGGGTCGCGCTACGCGCTGGTCCACGCGGTCGCCAAGCGGGCTCGCCAGATCACCCTCTGGCTCACCGCCGACCCGGCCGAGCTGCGCGCCGAGGCGGCGCCGCCGCCCGCCCCGGGCGAGCTCACCTCGCGTGACCCGGTCGCGCTCGCCGAGGCCGAGATCCTCGACGGCGAGGTCAAGGTGCGCTGGGACCCGGACGGGCTCGCCGACGAGGCCGCCCTGCTCGAGCTCGACGAGTTCGAGACCGATCCGCTCCTCATCGAGGGCCTCGCCGACGACGACGAGACCGTCGAGGGAGATGACGACGGCGTTGCGCTGACGCCCGCTCTCGCCCAGGTGCTCGAGGGCGGCGAGACCGAGGCGGCCGAGGTGGCCGAGGCGGCCGACGAGGAGGACGCCGACCCGGTCGAGGAGGAGAAGACGCTCCGTACGGTGTCGGGCGTGGACGCCCCGGACCACGTCGAGGAGATCTCGCTCGAGGACGTCGAGGAGCCGGACGACGACGACGACGAGGACGGCGACGGCCTCTAGCCGCGGTGCGTGACCGGGTCGGCCTCCCCGGGGGCCGGCCCGCGCGTTAGCGTTGGCGCCGACGTTGCCGGACGGCGCACCCGGATGCCGCCCGGCCCGACCCCGCGCCCGGGAGACGCCATGACGCACGCCCCCGCCTACGACCCGCTCGAGACCATCCATTGGATGCTCGAGCAGGCCCGCACCGAGCTGGCCGCCGAGACCTACCTCACCGACGAGGGCAGGGTCCGCAGGAAGAGCAAGGCCCGACGCAACGACGACCGGGTGCGCTTCGCCACCCTGTGCGCCGTCCTCTGGAACGTGTCCGGCCGCCCCGAGCCGCTCGACGCCCTCGTCGAGCGGCAGCTCACGGCCGCCTAGCCGCGGGACCCCGGCGGGGGTTCAGGCCCCCGCCAGGGTGCCCTTCGCGGGGTCTCCGGCCGGGTGCGGGGTCGTGACGATGATCGTCATCGGCCCGGCCCACAGGTGCTGCCCCGTCTCGCGGAACTCGCGCAGGTGGGCCGACCCGAGGTGCTCGTCGAGCGCCGCCCGCGACGACCATCGCTCGACCAGCACGATCTGGTCGGGGTCCGCCGCGGCCCGGTGCAACGCATAGCCGATGCACCCCTCCTCGGCGTGCGTCGGCACCGCCACCTCGCTGAACGCGGCCAGCGCCGCATCTCCCTGACCGGCCTTGGCCTGGGCCACCACGACCACCACGACCTCGGACATCCGCCCCTCCCCGTCGGTTCTCGGCACCTGCCCGGCACGCTACCCCGCCGGGCGGCGACCCGGTGGTCGTCGCGTGATCAGGTGTGGCACGAGGGGCGAGATCGCCGGCGCGTCGCGCCGGCGTGCCCGCATGCTCTGGCAGCATTCCGCGCGGCCGCACGGCGCCGGAGCCTCGGAGGCCCGCGACGATCATCGAGAAGCGAAAGTGGGACGGATCGGTCAGCGCACGGTGGCCGGTGGAGTTCACGCGCCGGGACGACCGCGTCGTCTGGCACACGCCGGCCGGCACCCGGCGCGAGCGGCCGCGGCGAGACCGGTGCGAGATCACCCCGTGCCCCGAGGCATCGGCAGGGCGTGGCGCCGGCTGGATCGCGACGGCGGTGATCACGCACGACGGACGCCTGGTGCGCTACGAGGTCGACGCGACCGTGGGCGGAGAGATGGAGCGGGACGGGGTCTTCGCCTTCATCGACCTCGACCTCGACCTCGAGATCGACGCGGACGGCGTGATCGTGAAGGACCTGATCGAGTTCGCCGAGCGACGGGCCGCGATGGGCTACCCGCCGGGTCTGCTGCGCCGCGCCGTGGCCGCGCTCGAGGAGGCCCGCTCCCTGCACCGCGCGCGGCTCTGGCCGTTCGACGGATCGCTGCTCGCCGCCGGTCCCTAGCCGCGGGGGACGGGGTGGCGCGGGCCGTCAGGCGGGCACGGCCGACCTCGCGCGGCACAGCCGGGAGGGCATGCCGAGCGTGGCGGCGCCGCCGGCCTCCAGCCAGTCGAGCAGGCGCGCGGCGTCGGCGCCGGGCACCGCCGGGAACGCCGCCCGCAGGGCGGGCTCCTCGTCCCAGGCGGCGGCCCCGTAGGCCGACAGCTCCCCGAACCCGGCCGGGTCGCCCGCGGGAGCGGCCAGCCAATCGGCGAAGCGCGTCTCCCCGCCCGCCGCGAACGGGTTCGGCGGCAGGGGCGCGCCGGCGGCCTCGGCCGGCACGAGGGCGCGGCGGTAGAGGCGCCGCATGCGCGACTCCAGCCGCAGACCGCCCGGGAGCAGGTCGAGGCCGTACGGATTGCGCCGCAGCTGCGCGTGGCCGCGGGCGTCCAGGCGGTCGGCGTAGTCGTCGCAGAGCTCCCGCAGCGCCGGATGGGCGTCGAGGCGCACGCGCGGATCGTGCCCCTGGTACTTGCTCAGCAGGTCGGGTCGCGCCGGGTCGTACCCGCTGAAGTGGAAGAACACGAGCGGGCGCCCGTCGACCGTCCACCCGTCGTCCGCGCGGGCGAACGTCCGCACCGGCAGGTTCCAGTAGGCGACGTTGACCTCGGGCAGGCGCATCACGTGGTGGCGGAAGTAGCAGGGGACGAGGTCGATCCACTTCTGGTCGACGAACAGCCCCTGGGCGGTGGCGTCGAGGCAGTGCCGCGCGAGGCGCCCGGCCCACCAGTCGAGGAAGGGGCCGCCCCCGGGGCCGACCGCGATGAACCCGAGGTTGAAGACCCCGCAGGCGAGGAAGGCCGCCTCGTACGGGTGCTTGCCGTCCTCGGGCAGGGGCACCGAGGTGTGGGGCGTCAGCACGATGTCGTGGCGTCGCGCCATGCGCTCGATCTCGTCGAGGGGGCGGAACACGAGGATGTCGGGGTCGAGGTATGCCACGGGCTCGCCGGTCTGGTCGAGCAGGTGCCGCATGAGGGTCGGCTTGACGGCCGTCGCCAGCTCGACGACGCCGTAGATCGTGGCCATGCGGTCGAACTCGTCCCGGTCGAAGCCCGCCTCGGTCGGACCCACCACCCGCACCCGCGGGTCGTCGGAGGTCACCCGGTCGTCTCCCATGTCGAGCACGAGGATCGTGAGGGTGCCCTCGGCGCAGCTCTCCACGAACGAGTCAGCCAGTGCCGATGCCTGGGCGAGGTAGTTGCGGGCGACGACGGTGCAGGCGTTGATCATGCGACGGCCTCCGGGACGGGGCGGGCGGCGGCGCCCAGCACGACGGACTGGGACACCTCGAGCGGCGAGACCGCCGCCCCGGCGCGCAGCGCCTCGAGCGAGGCGAGCACGCAGATCTCGTCGCCGCGACCGCCGACGACGCGGGGGGCGACGGCGTTGACGCCGGGCAGGGCGAGCGCGACGCGCAACGGCTCGATCCAGCCCGGCCGCAGCACCACCCCGGCGCCGACGAGCAGCACGGCCTCGCCCTCGGCGAGCGCGAGGCCCGCCGGCCACGACGCGGCGGCGCCGATCGGCACCGGGTTGGTGACCACGCGTACGTCGCCGGCGAGGTCCGCGAGCAGCGACGCCGTGTCGTCCCGCGAGCCGTCGTCGATCACGACGGCCTCGACCCGGTCGAGCCCGCGGCAGGTCGCGACGGCCGACGCGAGCAGGCGCTCGAGCCCCGCCCGGTCGTCGCGGACGTGGACCACGATGGTCAGGCCGCCCGCGGGGTCGCGTGGGAAGGCGTCGCCGCCCCGCACCACCGCGGTCTGCGGGGCGATGGCCATGCCGGACGCCTCGTGCAGGCGCAGCAGGAAGGCGTCCTCGTGGATCGCCGGCCCCGGCGCGATCGGTGGCGCCGCGGCGGGGACGGCGGAGGCGGCGGAGGCGGCGGCCCGCCCGTAGACGTGCTCCAGCCGTGCGAGCCAGGCGCCGTGGTCGGCCATGGCCGCCACTGCGCGGGCGGACACGGCGCCGGCGCGCTCGCGTGCCGGGCGGTCGGCGACCAGACGGGCGAGCGCGAGCGCGTACGACGCCGGCGTCGCGGCCCGCACGTGGGCGTCGCCCAGGGCGGGCTCGGCGATGTCGTAGGTGGCGGCCTGCGGCCGCGCGGGCTGGTGGCTGACCACGCACATCCCCGCCGCGGCGGCCTCGAGGGCGGCCGTCAGCGACGAGCACGGGTAGCCGTCGAGGAAGACGTCGCCCGCTGCCAGCACCGCGGCGGTGTCGGGCAGCGTGCCGAGCGCGCGCACGCGGCCGCCGGTGCGCGTGCGCGCCCGTCGCCAGGGCCCCTCGTCGTCGGGGCCGACGGCGATCAGCACCGCCTCGGGATGCGCGTCGAGGACCGGGGCGACGAGATCGAGCAGGCCGACGTCGTCGATCCCCTCGAGCTTGTAGGCCGAGGCCACGCAGAGCAGGACGCAGGCGTCGTCGGGCACGCCCAGTTCCCGGCGGGCGGCGCGCCGGTCGGCGGCGATCACGGGGGGGTCAACCGGGACCGGGAGGATCGCGGTGCGGCCGGCGGCGACGCCGCGGCGCGACACCGCGAGGCGCGACGCGGCGGTGCGCGTCGAGACGACGGTGTCGGCCACGTCGGCGCCGAGCCAGAAGCAGTGGTCGGCGTGGTTGACGTGGATCACCGGCGGACGGCCCCGGCGGTCGGCCAGCGCGATCGCCGACACCACCTCGAAGGGGTGGACGTGCAGCACGACGAGGTCGGCGTCGTCCACGAGGGCGGCCAGGGCGCGCGCGCGGACGAGCGCGTCGTGGCCCGCGAGGTGGTGGATGCCGCCGCCCCGGGCGGCGACCGCCTCGGCGAGGGGCGACGGCACCGCCACGCGCTGACGGGTCAGCGCGACGGTGGGCACGCGGGCGATGTCGCGCTCGATCCAGCGCCAGGCCATCCGCGAGTGCCCACCGGTGCCGGCGACCTCGGTCGCGACGTGCAGCACCCGCTGCGGCCCCCCGGCGCTCACGCCGCGCGCGCCTCGCGGGCAGGCGCGCAGGCCGATGCGCCGCAGCACGTCGTCGATGATCGGGCTGGCCAGCCGCCCGGCCGGGCTGTGCCAGGCGTGGTCGGCGGCGATCTGGGCCCAGGCGGCGGCCAGGGCGTCGTCGCCCGCGGCCTCGAGGCGCACGACGCGCTCCTCGAACGCGGCGAGCGCCTGCCCGTGCGCGGCCACCCGCTCCGTGGGGCTCATGGCGCCGGCACGGCCCGCACGCCGATGTTCGCGAGCAGCTCCGGGGGGAGGTCGGGGCTGACGGCCGTCAGCGCGTCGATCAGCGCGGGCGGCCAGGTGAGCATCATCGCGTTCGGAACGGTCTTGATCGTGAAGCCGAACCGGTCGTCGACGGCGAACCCGGCGGCGGCCAGGTCGTCCGCGAGGGTGTCGAAGCCGTAGACGCGCCGGTGCCCCACCAGCCCGTCGCGCGCCGAGAGGTCGTCGAGGCGATCCTGCAGGCCCATGCTCACCGCGAGGCGGCGGTGCAGCGACGCGCGGTTGGGCACCACGACGACGAGGGCGCCGCCCGGCGCGAGCCATCCGCGCACGCGCGCCATGAGGGCGCTCGGGGCGTCGACGTGCTCCATCACGTGCAGGGCGAGCACGGCGTCGTAGACCGGGCCGGGCGCGAAGTCCTCGAACATGGCCTCGTGCACCACCAGCCCGGGGTGGGCGGCGCGCGCCCGCGCGGCCAGCAGGGGCGACCCCTCGACCACCTCCGCCCGGACCCCGCGACCGAGCAGTTCGCCGGCCATCTCGCCGGTGCCGTATCCCATGTCGAGCACCCGGCGCGCATCGCCCGCGACGGCCGCGATGCGCGGCGCCGACAGCCGCTGGGCGCGCTCCTCGATGTCGATGTCCTCGACCTCGTCGCTGAGGTAGTAGGTACGGGCGTAGCGGTCGAGCGCGGCGGGCGTGAGCGTCACCGGGTCACCTCCTCGGCGCGCAGGCCCTGGATCACCTGCTCGTTGAACGAATCGGCGCCGAAGGCGGCGGCGCCCCCGACGATCTCGGCCGGCAGCCGGGCCTCCGCGAGCGCCGCGGCGGCGGTCGCGAAGGCGTCCACCGCGGCGCGCGAGGGGTCCGGGGCGCCCGGGCCGCCCATGTGGTGGACGACGTCGATCGGTGCGCCCTCGCGCACCAGGCCGGTCATGGTCAGCGCCGCGCGGGCCGCGGCCGCCATCTGCCCGGCCGGCGTGTCGTGGCGCAGCTCCAGCGCCAGCAGGCGGCGCCCGGGGGCGGGCGCGTCGCCCGGCGTGACGCGGAAGGCGGGCACGTCGGCGTCGGGCACGTGCAGCAGGCTCGGCAGCGCCGTCAGCTCGGCCTCGTCCACCTCGGCCCAGGCGATCGCCATCGGCATGCGCGCCGACGCGTACGCCGCGCCGACCGACGCGAACAGCTCCGGCGCGCCCACCCCGATCACGGGGCGCACGGCCCGTCGCACGAGGCCCCCGGCGAAGGTCAGCTCGGTCGCGTCCGCCCCGGCGCGGGCGGCGGCCGTCAGCGGGCCGCACGGGGTGATCGTCGCGCGCGGCGAGGACCGGATGCGCGCCAGCAGGGCCTCGATCAGATCGCCCATGCCGCCGGGCTCGACCGCGTGGAAGGGGCGGCGGGGCCGGAAGCCGGTCGGCCGTCCCGCGGCGGCGCGCGCGAGCGTCAACGGGTGGAACAGCGGCATCCACAGCTTGCGGCGCAGGGCGGCGGGCACGTCGGCGGCGCCGCCGCGGCGGATCTTGGCGCACATGGGGGCGATCAGGCGATCGTGGAACGTGGCGCCGTGATTGGCGCGCGACGCGTCCTCGAACGAGCACCCGAGCAGGTCGTGGCGGCCGTCGAGCACCCCGGCGTCGCCCCTCGCACGGCCGGCTGCGGCGGCCTCGGCCGCGGTGCGGCGGGCGTCCTCGGCGCCGAGCGCCTCGCGCAGGCCGGCGAGGTCAACCGTGACGTAGACGTCGTCGCGCAGCCGCCCGCCGAGCACCATCGCCGGCCGGTCAACCTCGCGCAGCCGGTCGGCGCCGACGAGCCCCTCGACCCAGGCGGCCACGCGCCGCACGTGGGCGGCGTGCCCGCCGGGGCCCGGCCGGTACTCCGACAGGGGAGGCGGGTCGCCGGCGTCCTCGCGGTCGATCTCGAGCAGGCGCAGCCCCACCTCGAGCCGGCGCCCCGCGACCTCGAGCGGCCGGAACCCCCCGCCCACCCCGCGGGCCGGCAGCATCAGCTCGACCCGGCGACCGGCGGCGGCCGCGGCGTCGGCCGCGACGAGCGCGGCGACCGACCCCCCGGCGACGAGCAGCGGCTCAGCCGGCACGCAGCACCAGGTAGGTCATCGCGCAGTGATCGGGCAGGTGCCGGGCGGCGGCCTCGAAGCCGTCGAGCACCGCGCCCGGGAGGGCCTGCATCATCGCGTTGGGGAGCGGCTTGAGCATGACGCCCTCGCGGGCCACGACGACGAGTCCGCCCCGTCCGGCCATCGCGGCGAGCGCCTGGGCGTCCCACACGGCGCGGGTCGCGTGGCGCCTGCCGGCGTCGGAGACCTCGGCCGGGTCGGCGATGAGGCCCATCTCGAGCGCGACCAGGCGGTGGATCGAGAGGGGGTTCTGCAGCGAGACGTGCACGAGCCCGCCCGGGGCGAGCACGCGGCGGGCGCGGGTCAGCACGGCGACCGGGTCGTCCACCTCGTGGAGCAGGTTGCACGCCAGCACGTGGGCGAAGCCGGCGCCGACCAGGTCCTCCCACCCGGGCTCCTCGAGGGCGGCCCGCACGAAGCGGGCGCCCGGCAGGGCGCGGGCGCGGGCGCGCCGCAGGTACGTCTCGGCGTGATCGATGCCGGTCACGCGGGCGCCCGCCGCCGCCAGGTCCGCGCTCATCAGGCCGGTCGCGCAGCCGAGCTCCAGCACGCGCGCCCCGGGGGCGATGCGGGCGGCGATCCGTGCGCCGGTCGCCCGGGTGTAGCGGGCGTCGAAGTCGGTGTCGGGGTCGTAGATCGCCGAGTAGCCGGGCGCCGCCGGCGCCGTGCTCACGCGCGCCGCACGAGGTCGAGCCGCAGGCTCTCGCGGGCGAGCACGCTGCGCTTGAACTGGATGAGGCCCCCGTCGGGCACCCCGTCGAGGCTCGACGTGCCGAGGTCGAGAGCGAGGGCGCCCTCCCCCATCACGCGGGCGACGAGCAGGTAGGCGAGCGCGTTCATGGGTGAGCGCGGCAGGTCGTGCCCGGCGTCTCCCCAGTACACGACCAGTTCGCGGCGCGGCGCCACCCGGTAGACCAGCGCGGCGGCACAGGCGGCTCCGGCCCGGGTGAGCACGAACATCCGCACGCGTCCCGCGAAGGCGTCGCGGGCGCGGCGCGTGTAGTCGAGCGACAGGGCCAGGCGGCGCCCCTTGGCCGCGCGGTTGTCGGCCAGCAGCCGGTACCCACGCTCCCACGCGTCCTCGTCGGCGGCGGGCTCCAGCGCGAAGGGCTCGTCGAGGGCGTGACGCAGGGCCCGCCGGGCGGGCGAGCGGAGCGCGTCCACGTAGTCCCCCGGCCCGGAGAAGGGGGCGAGGTCGATGTGCAGGCTCAGCTCGCAGCCGGCGACGGCGAACCCCATGTTCAGCAGCGCGAACTGCACCGCCGTCTCCGAGCCCGAGTAGTGCGCGGGGCGGGCGGTGACGCGGATCGTGCGGATGCCGTCGCGCTCGAGCCGGGCCACGGCGTCGGCCAGGGTGGCCGCGACGTTCGCGGCCGTCTCGGCGTCGCGCACGAAGTCGGGTCCGCCGAAGGGCGCGCTGTGCCCGGAGTGGAACCGGTCGCCCTCGACCACGCCGACGAGCGAGCCCACGAGGCGCCCGTCGATCTCGTGGTCGAGACGGCGCACGACCTGGCCGGGGCGCACGTTGAGGCCGTGGAACGCCTCGGTCGAGAAGAGCGCGAGGTGCTCCGAGGGGGCGCATGTGCGCAGGGTGGTCTCAGGCATCGGCCGCGAACGCGGCGACGGCGTCGATCACCCGCTCGACGTCGGCGGCGGCGAGATGGGGACCCATCGGCAGGCTGAGCGTCTCGCGGGCGAGGCGCTCGGCGACGGGCAGGTCGCCCGGCCCGAGGCCCATGTCGCGGTAGGCGCCGGAGAGGTGCGGCGGCGTCGGGTAGTGCATCAGGGTGCCGACGCCCCGCTCGGCGAGGTGGGCGGCCAGCGCGTCGCGGTGGGGCGAGTGCACGGCGAAGACGTGCCACGCGTGCCGCGTGCCGGGGGGGACCACCGGCAGCCGCAGGGGCGCGTCGGCGAGGCCGTCGAGATAGCGCTCCGCGATCACCGCGCGGCGGGCGTTCCACTCGTCGAGCCGGGTGAGCTTCACCCGCAGCAGGGCGGCCTGCATCTCGTCGAGGCGGCTGTTCAGCCCCCGCTCGTCGTGCACGTACTTGTTCCGCGAGCCGTAGTTGCGCAGCGAGCGCAGGCGCTCGGCGAGCCGGCCGTCGTCGGTCGTCACCGCGCCGGCGTCCCCGACCGCGCCGAGGTTCTTGGTGGGATAGAAGCTCCACGCGCCGGCGGTGCCGAGCGCCCCGGCCGCGCGGCCGCCGAGCCGGGCCCCGTGGGCCTGGGCGGCGTCCTCCAGCACGAGCAGGCCGTGCCGCTCGGCGAAGGCCGTGACCGCCGCCATGTCGGCCGGGCGGCCGTGGAGGTGCACCGGCAGCACGGCGCGCGTGCGCGGGGTGCGCGCGGCCTCGAGGCGCGCCGGGTCGATGTTGCCCGAGGAGGGGTCGGGCTCGACCGGCACCGGCCGCGCACCCGCGCGCGACACCGCGAGCCAGGTGGCGATGTAGGTGTTCGAGGGCACGAGCACCTCGTCGCCCGGGCCGACGTCCATCGCCAGCAGGGCCAGGTGGAGCGCATCGAGCCCCGACCCCACGCCGACGCAGTGGCGTGTGCCGACGTGGTCGGCGAAGGCCCGCTCGAACGACTCCACCTCGGGCCCGAGCACGTAGCGACCGCTCGCGAGCACCCGTCGCGCGGCCTCCTCGAGCTCGGGGGCGAGCTCCCGGTGGGCGCCGTCGAGATCGAGGAACGGGATGGGCGCCTCCGGCGCGGCGATCATCGCGACGCGCCCGCGGCGCGCGCGAAGTCATCGTAGTCGCGCATGTAGTCGGCCTCGGAGTAGGGATCCGAGGCGAGCACCAGGGCGACCGAGCCCGACGAGAAGTCGTCGAGCTCCCGCCAGACCATGGGCGGCACGTAGAGCCCGGTGTACGACCGGTTGAGGAAGAAGGTGCGGCGGGCGCGCCCGTCGTCGACCGTCACCTGGAAGCTGCCCGAGGCGGCGACGATGAGGGCCTGCAGCTCGCGGTGGGCGTGCCCGCCGCGCCCCTCCCCGCCGGGCACGTCGTAGAGGTAGTAGACCCGCCGGCACTCGAAGGGCACGTGGCGGTTCGACTCGATGAACGTCAGGTTGCCGCGCGGATCGGTGATCCGCGGCAGGGCCACCAGCCGCACGGGCCCGTCCGGGCCGTCGCCCACGGGCGGGCCGTCGGCCGGCGCCTCGGACGCGCCGCCCAGGAGTCGCAGTCCCATGCCCCCCCATCGGCGGGGAGCGCGACGGGTTTAGCCCGCACGCCCCCGACATCTCCGCGAGGCGGATCCCGGGCGGCCGGTCGGCCGCCCGGCGGGGCGTCAGGGGCCGGTGGTCAGCCGGTGGGCGCGGTCGAGGTCGCGGCGGGGTCGGGCGCGCCGGGGTCCGCGGCGGCGGTGCCGCCGTCCCCCGATCCGGTGGGGCCGAGCACCACGACGACCTCCGCGTCGGGCACGTCGGCGAGAGCCGGGTCGGCGACGCCGGCAAGCTCGGGCGCGGGCAGGCCGAGGTCCTCGGCGACCCGGGCGGCCTGGGGCGCGGCGCCGGCGCGGTGCAGCACCACGTCCTCCGCGACCGGCGAGGGCGCGTTGCCCTCGGTGACCTGCGCGTAGCCGATCGCGCGGGCCTGCTCGGCGGTGCTGGCCGCCAGGCCGCTCTCGTCCGATCCGTTGAGCACCGCGAGCGCGATCGTCGCCCGCGTCGCCTCACCGCTCGCGATCGCGTCCGAGCTCACCTCGGCCGGCGGCGCGGTCACCGTGCGGGTCTGGGTGATGGTGGTGGTGCCTCCGCCGCCGCTGCTCACGACGTAGCCGACGAAGAGCCCGCCCACGAGGGCGGCCGCGACGATCGGCAGCCCGAAGGTGCGCGCGCGTGGCGGCGGGGCGCCCGGGCGCCGGCGCGGCCGGGGCGGCGCGTCGAAGTCGTCCTCGTCCCAGTCCGATGGTCCCCTGCTCACGATCGAGCCCCCTCGTCGTCGCGTCGCGTTCGAGACCGACTTGCACGGCGGACCCCGGACTCCTGCGCGCCTCGGGGCGGCCGGAGCCGGTCCGGTAGCGTGCGGTCGTGGACGCGCCCCGCCTCCCGCCGGCCCCGGCGCGCAGTTTCGACCGCAGCGCCGAGGTCTACGACGACCACGTCGTCGCCAACCGCGCGGGCGCCTCGCGCCTGGTCGCGGCGGTGCCCGGGGGCGCGTACCCGCGCCTGCTCGACGTGGCCTGCGGCACCGGGTTCGCGACGCTCGCGGCGATCGACCGCCTGGGCGTGACCCACGTCACCGGCGCCGACGCCTCGGCCCCCATGATCGCGGTCTTCCGACAGCGCCTCGCCGGCCGGCCGGGGGTGGTCGCCGACCTGCGCGCCTGCGACGTGCTCGACATCGACGTGGCGAGCGGGTCGTTCGACCTGGCTCTCTGCACGATGGCGCTGCACTGGTTCGACGACCGGGGGGCCGCGATCGCGCTGATGGCGCGCGCGCTCGCGCCGGGCGGCGTGCTCGGCGTGCTCGCCCCCGGACCGGCGCACGACGGCGCGACCGTCGCCCTCATCCGCGCCGGCGGCGACCCCGAGCTGATCCGGCTCGCCGACGCGATCGAGCACAACCAGGTCGACCCGGCGGTGCTGGGGGGCCACCTCGCCGCGGCCGGGCTCGAGCCGCTCGACGTCTGGACCGAGACCCGGTTGCGCACGACGACGGCCGCGGCCTACGGCGCGCGGCTCGACGCGGTGGCGAGCCATCTCTGGTCCGACCTCGCGCCCTCCGCCCAGGCGGACGTCGCCGCCCGCCTGCACCGTCTGATCGAGGGCGCGGCCGACGGCGACGGGCTCTACCGCTACCGGTTCGTCAAGACGTTCGCGATCGCCCGGGCGCCCGCGGGGGGCGAGGGGGGGACGACCCCGGGCCCGGGGGCCCGGGGTCCTGAGGTCTAGGCCCCGGTCCCGTTCACGAGGTGACGGGTGTGGTACTCGTCGTTGAGCAGCACGACCTGCTTGGCGCGACGCAGCGCCATGTTGACCACGATCGGCGCCCGCAGGTTGACCGTGATCTCGCTCGGGTTGCCCGGAACGGTCAGGATCGCGAAGACGCGGGCGTCCTCGAAGTCGGCCAGTCCCAGGTCGGCCGCGTCGGCGTCGGCGATCTCGGGCTGGTACTCGGGGTACACGCCCCACGGGTCCGTGACGACGAACGCGTGGTGCGGGCGCTCGACCGCCTGGAACCAGAAGACCGTCGAGCTGGCCCGCCCGCCCTGGCGCAGGTGCTCGACGAGCGCGTAGGTCGTGCAGTCGGGGAACCCGGCCAGGGGCTCGCAGACGGTGATGAGGCTCTCGGGGGCGACCTCGATCGCGCCGAGGGCCTGGGAGGGGACGGCGATCGGGGTCGCCGTGGTGTCAGCGGTGGTCATGGTGGTCTCCTCGCCCGACACCGATTACTGGAGGAGCTGCAGGATGCTCTGCGGCGCCTGGTTCGCCTGCGCCAGCATCGCCGTGCCCGACTGCTGCAGGATCTGGTTGCGCGTGAAGTCGATCATCTCGGAGGCCATGTCCGCGTCGCGGATGCGCGACTCGGCGGCCTGGAGGTTCTCCGAGGTCAGCTCGAGGCGGTTGATCGTCTGCTCGAGGCGGTTCTGGATGGCGCCCATCGAGGCCCGCTGGCTGTTGACCGTGCGGATGGCCGCGTCGATCGAGGCGATGGCCTCGGTGGCGGAGGCGGCGGTCGAGACGGCGATGTTCTGCACGCCGAGGTCGGACGCGCTCATGGTGCCGATCGTGAAGGCGATGACCTGCGCGCCGTTGGCCCCGACCTGCAGGGTGACCGCGCAGGCGGCGGTGGCGACCGAGCCCGACAGGATCTTGATGCCGTTGAACTCGGTGTCGGCCGCGACCCGGCCGATCTCGGCGGTGATCGACTGCACCTCGCGGTCGAGGTTGTTGCGCTGGAGATCGGTCAGCGTGCCGTTGGCCGCCTGGACGGCGAGATCGCGGACGCGCTGGAGCATGTCGTTGACGCCACCGAGGGCGCCATCGGCCACCTGGACCAGGCTGACGCCGTCGAGCGCGTTGCGCGAGGCGACGTTCATGCCCCGGATCTGGGTGCGCATCTCCTCGCTGACGGCGAGTCCGGCGGCGTCGTCGGCGGCCCGGTTGATGCGCAGGCCCGACGAGAGCCGCTCCATCGAGCCGCTCAGCTTGCTGTTGGTAGCGGAGAGCTGCCGATGGGCGTTCTGCGCCTCGACGTTGTTGTAGATCCGCAGACCCATGTCAGAAGTCCTTTCTCGCCTGTCGATCCGCCGGGGCGGCGGGTGCGGGCGTGTGCCCGGCGATGACCCGCGAAGGGACTTCCGTGTCCTTCGTCACCATGTCGTGCCTCACCGACCATCCTGGTCGGTGCCGTGCTGCGGGCTCCTCGTGATGCGGCTCCCGCACCCCGCTCATCGGACCGCGGCGGCGGTACTTGAGCCCTCCGTCACCGCTCACGAGAGGAAATCGACGAGCGACGGCTGGATGACGCGCGCACCGGCCGCCAGGGCCGAGCGGTAGACCGTCTCCTTCATGGTCAGGTCGGTGATCGCCTGCGCCATGTCAACGTCCTCGATGCGCGAGAGCTGCTCGCCGGTCGCGATCCTCTGGGCCGCGAAGCGGCTCGCGGTGAGCTCGAGCCGGTTGACCTTGGCCGCCTGCTCGCCGCGGATGGCGCTGAGGCCCTGCTGGTGCGTGTCGAGGGTGTCGAGCGACTGGGTGATGCCGGCGAAGTCGCTCGTGCGCAGTGCCGCGGCGAGCCCGTCGAGCACCGCGAAGACGTCGCCGGTCGCGCCCGGAGGGGTCTGCAGGCGGTCGGCGGTGACGTTGACGCTGATCACCGAGCCCTGGGACACCTCGCGGTTGATCAGCGCGGTGTTGATCGGCGCGGTGGCGGACTGGGTGGCCGCGTCGAACGGCGGCGTGTCGGTGGCGGTGCCGCCGAAGATGTGGCGCCCGCCGAGGCTGCTGTTGCCGATCTCGACGAACTGACTCTTGAGGCTCTCGATCTCCGAGGCGATCTGGGCGCGCGACGCGGCCGACAGGGTGCCGTTGCCACCCTGGACCGCGAGCTCGCGGGCGCGCTGCACCACCTCGAGCGCCTGGCCGAGGGCCCGGTCGGTCGTGTTCATCCAGGTGAGCGAGTCGTCGATGTTGCGGCCCCACGCCTCGCCGGCCCTCTGGTCGCGGCGCAGGCCCATCGAGATGGAGATGCCGACCGGATCGTCCGAGGGGGTGAGGATGCGCTTGCCGGTCGAGACCTGACGCTGCGAGTCCGCGAGGGAGCGGTAGTTCCCCTGCAGGTCGGCCAGGAAGGTCCTGTTCATCTGATCCGAGCTCATGCGGCTGACCATCGCCTACCCCCTATCGCCCGACGACGCCCATGCGGCTGATGATGGTGTCGAGCATCTCGTCGAGAGTCGTCACCATCCGCGCGGCGGCGTTGTAGGACTTCTGGAACCGGACCATGTCCGACATCTCCTCGTCGAGGTTCACTCCGCTCACCCCGTCGCGACGCGACTGGGCGGCCTCGAGGACCCCCTTCTGGACCTGCGCCATCCGTGACGCCTGGTCGGTGTCGACCCCCACGCGGGCCACCATCTGCTGGTAGAAGCCGTCGAGGGTCGTGGTCGAGGTGCCGATCGCCTGCACCACGAACTGGAGCTGCGCGAGGTCGATCGCGTTGTCGGCCCCGGCCGGGACGTTGCCGGCGGTGTCGCTGGCGGCGATCGCGTCGACCGAGCCGGCGATCGCGGCGGACAGCCCGATGGTCGCCGCGGTGGTGCCCGCGAAGAAGTCGTTGCCCGTGCTGCCGTCGAGGCCGAACCCGGCCTGGTGACGTGCGTTGACCGAGGTCGCCACCGCGGCGGCCAGGGTGTCGAGCTGGGCGATGTAGCCGGTGGGGCCCCCGATGACGGTGCCGCGGATGTCAACCAGCCCGCGCAGGCTGCCGCTCGCGACGGTGGTGGGGACGCCGTTGACGGTCGCGGCTCCCGCCGCGTCGATGGCGAGCGCTCCGACCGCGTCGGTGGTGCCGTCGACCAGCAGCTGCGAGCCGATCGCGATCGACACCTTGCCGTTGACCCCGGGCTGCGTGACCGCGACGGCCGAGAAGCCCGCGATCTCGTCGATGAGCAGGTCGCGCCGGTCGCGCAGGTCGTTCGGCTCCTGGCCGACGGCCACCACCATGGCGATCTGCTTGTTGAGCTCGTTGACCTGGCCCGCGAGCTCGTTGACGCGCGCGACCCCGAGGCCGATGCGCGTGTCGGCCTCGCCCTGCGATGCCGTGAGCCGGGCGCCGAGGTCGTTGAACCCCTGCGCGAGCGCCGCGCCGGCGTGGCGCACGGTCTCGCGCGCGGCGGCCGAGTCGGGCTGCAGCGACAGCGCCTGCCACGAGCCCCAGTACTGGCTGAGGAGCTGGGTCAGGCCGGTGTCGCCGGGCTCGTCGATGATGGTGTCGATCGTCGAGAGGGCGTCGGCCCGCGCCTCGTGGTTGCCGACGTCCGCGCTCGTGGAGCGGTAGTTGAGATCGACGAACTGGTCGCGCAGACGCGCGTACTGGGTGGCGACGACCCCCGTGCCGAGCTGGCCCGGCCCGACCGGCATGTTGAGCGCCGGGTAGGGGTGCGGGGTGTTGGCCGACATCTCGACGCGCTGGCGCGTGTAGCCGGGCGTCGTGGCGTTGGTCAGGTTGTGCGAGACCGTGTTGAGGGCCCGCTGCTGGGTGACCACGCCGCTGAGCGCGACGTTGAGGCCGAAGAACGTCGATCCCATCGCCGTCCTCCCCTACGCGGCCGTGTTGAGCAGCATCGGCACCGCGGGGGCGTCGGCCGCCCGGCCGCCGGTGGCGCTGTAGGCGTTGGGCGTCACGCGCGAGTCGGGCCGGGCGAGGCTGCGGAACGAGAGGTCGAGCAGCTCGAGCTCGCGGCGCACGAGCTGGCCGTTGATCGCGTTGGCGAGCTCGATGTCGCGCACGAGGACCTCGACGCGGTCGACGCGTGACGCGATGAGCGTCCGCTCGTCGCCCGACAGCGCCTCGCGCAGCGCCGACCACCGCGTGGCGGCCAGGCCGAGCTCGTCGGCCAGCGCCTCGGCCGCCGCCGCCCGGCCCTTCTCGGCGCCGGCGAGTCGCCGTACCTCGAGTTCGATATCGGCTGCGATCGCGTCAACGTCGTCGTGGCGCGCCTCGACGATCGCCGGGCGCTGACGCTCGACCAGGGCGAGCAGGGCCTCCTGGGCCCGCACGACCTCGGCCAGGCGCTCGGCGAGCTCCGCGGCGGCGGCGCGGATCATGACGCCCGGGTCCGCATGCCGCGCGGCCCGGTCGGCAGGGGGGCGGGGGCGGCCGACTCGCGCGCCGCCAGGTCACGGCGGATGCGGGCGCGCAGATCCTCGTCCTCGGGCACGATCGTGGCGGCGGAGAGGAACTCGAGACGGCCCTCGCGGATGAAGGCCAGGATCAGCGACTCCTCGACGCCGCTGGCCTCGACGGCCTGCCGGATGGTGGCGCCGCGGTTCTCGATCAGCCAGGCGCGCACCTGCTCGAAGGAGCTCTCGCGCTGGTCGATGCACAGGGCGCACATGCCGCGGGGCAGGAAGGGGAACAGGCCCCCGCAGCCGTTGCAGGCCTCGACGGGGCTCATCGGGCACCCCCGCCGAGCTGGCCCTCGAGCGCGTCGGCGAGGCCGATGCCGCCCGAGGCGGCGAGCTGGTCGCCGAGCTTCTCGGTCATGAGACCCGCGTAGAGCGGGTTGCCCTTGGACACCTCGGTGCTCTTCATCATCTCCTCCACGAGCATCGACATGAAGACGCCCTCGAAGCCCTCCGCGGCCTCGCGGATCTTGGGGTCGGAGCCGGCGGCGGCCGGGGCGGCGGCGGAACCGGCGCCGACGGCGGTGAGGGGAGCGGTCATCGGCGCAGCCCGTTCGCCATGCCCATCATCTCGTCGCTCGCCATGACGACCTTGCTCGAGGCCTCGAACGCGCGCTGCGTCGTGATGAGCGAGATCATCTCGGTGCCGACGTTGACGTTCGACGCCTCGAGGAAGCCCTGCGAGAGCTGGCCGCGCTCGCCGGTGCCGGGGGTGCCGAGGGCGGCGGTGCCCGAGTTGGCGGTCGCGGTGAGGAGGTTGCCGCCGACGGCCAGCAGGCCGGACGGGTTCGCGAAGGCGGCCGTCGTGATCGTGCCGATCCTCGTGGCGACCCCGTTGACCGTCGCCGTGACCTCGCCGGACGCGGCGATCGACACGTCGCCGGCGCCGGCGGGCACCTGGATGCGGGGCTGCAGCAGCTCTCCGGACGGCATGCCGATACGGCCGTTGGCGTCGATCTGCAGGTTGCCGGCGCGGGTGTAGGCCAGGGTCCCGTCGGGGCGCGTCACCTGGAAGAAGCCCTCGCCCTGGATCGCGACGTCCATGTCGCGTCCGGTGTTCTGCAGGCCGCCCTGCTCGTGCTCCTTGTTGACCCGCCCCGGGGCGGCGCCCAGGCCGACCTGGCCCTCGCGGCCGCCCGGCAGGCGGAACGGCTGGTAGGCGAGGTCGACCAGGTCGAGGCGGTCGCGCTTGTAGCCGGAGGTGGTGGCGTTCGCCAGGTTGTTGGCGACCACGTCCATGCTGGTCTGCTGGGCGGTCATGCCCGATGCCGCCGAATACAGAGCGTCCATCATGTGCCCATCACCCTCCGTGTCGTCATGCGTGACGGCGGAGCCGGGCGGAGAGTCCGTTGCGAGGCGGTGGTGCGGTGGAGGCCGTCGATCCGTCGGGCCTCCGGAGCTTCCGTCACGTCGGGACGGTCCGGCTCAGGGGTGCGCTCGCGCTGAGGTCTCCGTCTATCCGACCACGCCCACCTTCGAGATCGAGGCCTGGAGCGCCTCGTCGTGCGACTGGACCGCCTTCTGGTTCGACTCGAACGAGCGCATCACGCGGATCAGCTCGACCATCTCCGACACCACGTTGACCGTGCTCGACTCGAGGTGGTTCTGTCGCACCTCCGCGCGCGGCGTGCCCTGCGGCGTGCCGGTGAGGAGGTTCTGGCTCTGCTGCTGGATCGACGCCGGGTCGAGAGCCGTGAGCGACAGGCGCCCCCGGACGGTCCCGCCCTGCGTGATCGTGCCGTCGACCCCGATGCCCACCTCGCCCCGGTCGAGCGTGATCGGGGCTCCGTTGTCGCCGAGGACGGCGTGGCCCTGGGCGGTGACCAGGCGACCGGCCGAGTCGAGGCCGAACGAGCCGTCGCGCGTGTAGCGCCGGCCCGCGGGCGTGTCGATCGTGAAGTGCCCGTCGCCCACGAGGGCCATGTCGAGCGTGTTGCCGGTGAAGCGCAGCGCGCCCTGGGAGTCGATCATCGTCAGGCCCTCGATCTCGGCACCCATGTTCATGGGGCCGATCCCGGGCGTGCCCGGCATCCCCTGGCTGGTCAGCAGCATCTCGGAGAACGGCGTGGCCGTCGACTCGCTGCGCTTGAAGCCGGTGGTGGTGGCGTTCGCGAGGTTGTTCGCGATCACGTCCTGGCGTGCGCTCTCGGCGAGCAGTCCGCTCGCCGCGATGTAGATCCCTCTGATCACGCCGGGCCTTCCGTGGAGAATCCGTTCGCAGGGCCTATCGGCAGCGCCCGCGCGCCACTTGACCTCCCGGCCGCTTCAGCCCGGGCGCCCCCGCGACGACACATGTGGGGATGTCACCGGCCATCCCCTCCTCGGCGGCCGTGTCCACGGCGTCCCCGCCGACGGGCGCGGGAGGGGACGCGCGCCTCGGCGCCGTGGCCGCCGCGGCCGCGGTCTCCGGCGCCGGTCGCGACGCCCTCGTCACCGGCCACCCCCTCCCGGTCACCCCGGGACAGACGCTGGCCGCGCGGGTGCTGGCGGTGCAGAACGGCATGGTCGAGCTCTCCCTCGCGGGCGGCGTCGTGACCGCCGCGAGCGACCTCCCGCTCGAGCCCGGCCAGACCCTCCGCCTGGTCGTCGGCGAGGCCGGCGCGGAGCGCGTGACCCTGCGACTGCGATCCGACGCCACCCCGGGCGCGACGACGCGGGGCGGGGGCGGCGACGCCCGGGGCGCCGCGGGCGCCGCGCTCGCGGGGGCGGGCATCCCCGCCGCGGCCGCGGCGACGCTGCTCGCCGCGCTGGCCGAGGCCGGGGAGGGACCGCCGACCGGGGCCGCCGCCTCCGCCCTGGCGGCCCGCGCCGCCGCGGCGGGGGTGACGACCCCGGCGGGCGCCGCGGCCTTCGCGCGCCTCGAGGCGGCCGGCCTGCCGACCACCCCCGCGGCGGTCGCCGGCCTCGCGCGCCTGCTCGACGGGGCGCCCCTCGGCCGGGCGATCGCGTCGCTGCTGGGGGGCGCCGGCGCGACGGCCGCTCCCGCCGGGGCGGCCGGCGCCGCGGCCGTTCCCGGCAGCGTGGCCGCGGGAGGGGTCGTCACCCCGCCCGTCGGCGGCGGCGCGCCGGCGCCGGCGGGCGCACTCCCGGCTCCCGGCGTGCCGGCCACCCCCGGGGCGCCGGTCGCCGCCGGGGCGCCGGTCGCCGCCGGGGCGCCGGTCGCCGACGCCCCGCCGGCCGGGCCGACCGGGGCGCGCGGCGACGGGGGGACCGATCCGCGGACGACGGCGCGCCCATCCGGCGCGCCTCCCCAGATACCGCTGCCCGGCGGCCTTCCCGGGGCCCTGGCCAATTGGACCTCGCACGCTCGCCCAATTGGCCAACCCCCCACGACGCCCCCGTCGGCGCCGACCGCGACCTCCGTGGCCGGGATCGTCAGCGCCCTCGCCCAGCTCACCCACACGCTCGGCGCCGACGCGTCGTCGGGCAGCCCCGACCTGCTGAGACGGGCGATCGCCGACCTCGGAGGTGGCCTCGAGGCCCGGCTCGCCGCGGGCGATCCGCCCGCCTCGCCGCCGCTGCGGTCCCTGCTGCACGCGCTCGCCGTGCACCCCGCCACCGACCCCGCGCTGGCGCGGTCGGCCGCGGGCATCGCCGACGGCATCGCCGCGCAGAACCTCGCCGGCGCCACGGCCGCGCCGGCGGCGGCGGCGGCGCCCGACCCGGCCCAGGGGGGCGCCTACCTGCAGGTCCCCCTCCCCGGCGGCGGCACCGCCGAGGTGCGGGTGTCGCCCGACGGCGGCGGCGAGGCCGCGGGCGGCGGGGAGCGCCCCCGGCGGCTCGCGTTCCTCCTGCACCTGTCGGCCCTCGGACCGGTGATGATCGAGGCGACCGCGGGGCGGGGCGGGGTCGATGCGACCATCCGGGTCGGCAGCGAGGACGCCCGCCGATTCCTGGCGCCGCTCGCCGGCGAGCTGGCCGCGGGGCTGCGCCGGTCGGCGCCCTCCGCGTCGGTCGCGGTCGAGCGGCTCGCCGGCCCCGCGCCCGAGCGGCTGCTCGCGCCTCCGCCGGCGTCCGGGCTGGATCTGTCGGCGTGAGCGGATCCCACCTCCCGGCCCGGCGCGAGCCCCGCCCGATGGCGGTCGCGCTGCGCTATCAACGCGGCGCCGACGTGGCGCCCAAGGTCACGGCCGCCGGCGCCGGACCGGTGGCCGAGCGCATCCTCGAGCTCGCCCGCGCCGAGGGCATCCCGCTGCGCGAGGACCCCGACCTCGTCGCGGCGCTCGCCGCGCTCGACCTCGGAGCGATGATCCCCGCGGAGCTCTACGACGTGATCGCCGAGGTCCTGGCCTGGGCGTACCGGGCCAACAGCTCGTACGCCTCGACCACCCGGGGGCTCGCCGGCGCGTAGCCCCGGCGCGCCGTCACGGGGACGGGGGCGGGCCGGGCCGCCGCACCGCGCTACGTTTGGAGGATGACGAGCGCGGTCACCTACACCGACCTGGCGCGCGAACCCGGCGAGGTGGCGCGCGGGCTGGTCGCGTGGGAGCGCGGCGACCCGGGCGAGGCGGTCGTGCAGACGCTGGCCGCCTCGGCCCACGAGCTCACCCGCACCCGCTACACGCTCTGGATCTGGACCGGATACGCCCGGGACGGCGCGCCCGCCTGGGCGTTGCCGATCCCCGTGGCGACCGCGATCCGGTTCAGCCCCCGGGGCCCGGCGGCGATGCTGCTGCGCTGCCTCGAGACGGCCGTCTACCTGGAGGCACCCGCGGCGCGTCTGCGCCTCGAGGACTGGCGCGGGTTCGCCTGCCTCGCCGCGCCCGGGCTGCTGGACGACATCGCCGCGCCCTTCGTCGAGGAGCAGCACCCCAGCCCGGGGCGGGCGCGCCTGGCGGCGCTCCCGGACGAGGTCGTGCTCGGTGGACCGGCGATGCCGCTGCCCCCCGTCACGGGTCTACGCGCCGACGATCCGGTCACCTCGCTCGCGAGCGCGCTCGACGTGCATCCGGTGCGGGTCGCGCTGACGCTGCTGACGAAGGGGGTGCTGCCGTCGTCGCTGACGGGCGACGGGTCGGCCTACGAGGGGCCGCTCCGCGAGTGGGGCTGCGCCGGCGACGGCCGCCCGGCCGCCCCGCCGCCGCCGAGCATGGCGATCGCCGACGACCCCTGCCCCCGCCGGCGCCACGCGCGCGCCGTGCTGCAGCGCATGCTGCGCATGGGCAAGGTGGGCCCCGGCTACCACACCGACATCGCCAACTTCTCGCGGGGGGCGGCGGCGCACGAGCGCCACCAGGCCAACGACGTGGCCGAGGCGCTGCTGCGTGCCGGGCTGCTCGGCGAGAAGCCGAGCGTCGGCCAGCGCCACATCCACCTGAGCGTCCCCGCCCTGCCCGACATCCACGCGCTCATCGACCGGGGCGAGACCCGCGACCCACAGCTCGCCGCGCACTGGACGTGCCCGGCGCCGGGCGAGATCGCTACGGCGACTCGGGCACCGTCACGGTGATCACCGGCACCGGCCGCGTCTCGGTCACGAGACCGCCGGGCGGCGAGTCGCCCCGGGCGGCGTAGCCCACCAGGACGCCGGCCAGCAGCGCGAGCGCGGCCATCACGCCCGCCAGGCCCAGCGACACCCGGCGCCGGGGCGGCCGACGAGGGCGGGGCGGACGCGGCCGGGGCGTGGTGCCGCCCGTGCTCACCGGCGGGCGTCCGTCGCCGCGCGGGAGTAGGTCGAGAACGCGCCGTCGAGGGTCGTCGCCGGGTCCCAGGCGTCGGGCTCGCGCGGCGCCGTCCGGGCGGCCAGGTCGAGGTACCAGCCCGACGCGCCGTCGTAGACGCGCGCGAGCTCGGCGAGTGTGAAGGTCGCCCCCACCCGTCGGCGCAGCTCGTCGTGCACCGCCGCGACGATGCGGGCGCGGGCGTTCGCCACGGCCGGCCGGGCCGGCTCGGTCAGGCGGGCCGCACCCTCGTCCCACGCGAAGCGGGCGGTCTCCACCGCCGGGTCGGCCGAGTTCATGCGCCCCCGCCCTGGGCGATGCGATCGAGGCAGCACCGCTCCGGCCACGCGGCCCCGGACCTGGCGACGATCCAATCCGCCACCGGCGAGCCGCCCTCGGCCATGCCGAAGGCGAGGTGGGCGTGCAGGCACTTGACGTGGCGGGGGTCGCCGCCGCCGCCCACGCGGTACCCGGCGTGCAGCGCCGCGTGCCGGGCGTTGGCGGCCGCGAGGTGCTCCTGCATCTGCGGGTCCTGCTCGAGGGCGCGCACGCCTCCGGCCGCCTCGAGGCGGCTCACCGCCTCGCCCAGCGTGCGGCACGCCAGCCAGTCGCGGGTCGGGAACGGCCGCCCCCTCAGATCGAGGGGGGCATTGCGCACCACGGCCGGGCCGCCGTGAGGGCAGCGCAGCGCGACGGAGAAGTCGGTGAAGGGCTCGCGCCCGATGAGCGCGGCGACCGCCTCACGGTCAGAAGATGGCGGTGAGCCAGCCGAGCGGGCCGCCGTCATCGCCCGCCTCCGGGGCGGGCGGCGGGGCCGGGTCGAGATCGCCGCGCACCAGGAACGCCCGCTCGCCCGGGAGCACGAGCCCCAGCTCCCGCGCACGCGCCTCGAGCACGGGGCGCTGCCCCAGCCGGGCGATCTGCTCGCGGAAGCCGTCGCGGCGGGCCTCCAGGTCGGCCAGCTTCGCCCGCTCCTCGCGCAGCTCGGCACGCTGGTCGAGGTAGCCGGAGACCGGGCCGATGTAGCCGAGCAGGATGGCGGTGAGGAGTCCCGCCATGAAGATGCGCCTGGCTCGGATGGCGTGAGTCCCGGAGGGTCGGATCGGGCCGTCGGGCCCCGTTCCCCTGGGGGTACGCGGCCGCGGCCTCCGTTCCTGCCACCGGGCGTCTCACGCGCGGAAGGCCGACCGCCCCGGATACGACGCGGCGGGGCCGAGCTGCTCCTCGATCCGGATGAGCTGGTTGTACTTGGCCACGCGCTCGCTGCGCGACGGCGCGCCGGTCTTGATCTGCCCCGCGCCGGTCGCCACGGCGAGGTCGGCGATGAACGTGTCCTCGGTCTCGCCGGAGCGGTGGGAGACCATCGAGGCGTAGCCCGAGCGACTCGCGAGGTCCATCGCCGCGAGCGTCTCCGAGAGGCTCCCGATCTGGTTGACCTTGACCAGCAGGGCGTTGCCGGCCCCGAGCTCGATCCCCCTGGCGAGGCGCTGGCTGTTGGTGACGAAGAGGTCGTCGCCCACCAGCTGCACGCGGTCGCCGAGGCGCGCCGTGAGGGCCACCCAGCCGTCCCAGTCCTCCTCGGACATGCCGTCCTCGATCGAGATGATCGGGTAGCGGTCCACCAGATCGGCCCAGTAGTCGACCATGCCGGCGCTGTCGAGCGTGCGGCCCTCGCCCTCCAGGTGGTAGGCGCCGTCGCGGTACAGCTCGGTCGTGGCCGGGTCGAGCGCGAGCGCGATGTCGTCGCCGGGCGTGTAGCCGGCCGCGGCGATCGCCTCCATGATCACGTCGAGCGCGTCCTGGTTGCTCGCGAGGTCGGGGGCGAAGCCGCCCTCGTCGCCCACGCCGGTGCCGAGCCCCCGCCCCCGCAGCACCTTCTTGAGCTCGGCGTAGACCTCGGCGCCCATGCGCACGGCGTCGGCGAAGGTGCGCGCCCCGACCGGAGCGACCATGAACTCCTGCAGGTCGACCGAGTTGTCGGCGTGGGCGCCCCCGTTGAGGATGTTCATCATCGGCACGGGCAGGCGGTTCGCGCGCGCCCCGCCGAGGTAGCGGTAGAGGGGCAGGCGGGCGTCCGCCGCGGCGGCCTGCGCCACCGCGAGCGAGCAACCGAGGATCGCGTTGGCCCCGAGACGCGCCTTGTTCGGCGTGCCGTCGAACTCGATCATCGTGCGGTCGATCACGGCCTGGTCGGACGCCTCGCGCCCGACGAGCACCCCGGCGAGCTCGTCCTCGACGTTGGCGACGGCCTTCATCACGCCCTTGCCGCCGTACACCGAGGCGTCGCCGTCGCGCAGCTCGAGGGCCTCGAAGGCGCCGGTGCTCGCGCCGGAGGGCACCGCCGCGCGACCGACCGCCCCGGATGCGAGCGAGACCTCGACCTCGACGGTCGGCTGTCCGCGCGAGTCGAGGATCTGACGGGCGACGACGCGGGCGATCTGCGACATGTGGGCTCCGGTGTCGGGTGGCGGAGACGGGCGGCGGAGTCTATCCCGCCTCACCTCACGCGACCGGCGCGGCGTACGTTCTCCCGAGCATGAGGCCACCGCCCTTCTCCGTCTTCCTCGAGACCCACCGCGACGTCGTCCACCGCGTCCTGGTCGCCTACCTGGGGCCCGACGACGCCGACGACTGCTTCCAGGAGACCTTCATGAAGGCGCTGCGCGCGTATCCACGGGTCGCCGACGGGGGCGACCTGCGGGGGTGGATCCTGACCATCGCACGGCGCGCGGCGATCGACGCCGCGCGCGCACGGGCGCGCCGGCCCGAGCCGGTCGCCGCGCCGGAGCCTCCGCCGGTCGATGGCACCCCGCTCCCCGGCGACCCGGCGCTCTGGCGCGCCGTGCGGGCGCTGCCGCCCCGCCAGCGCGAGGCCGTGACGCTGCGCTACGTCGGCGATCTCGGCTACCGCGAGATCGGGGCGGCGATGGGGTGCTCGGAGGAGGCGGCGCGGCGGAGCGCGTTCGAGGGGATCCGACGACTGAGGGAGGTCTGGGATGGCCGATGAGATCGAGAGGGCGCTCCGCGACGGGCGGCGGGGCGCCCCGGCCAGGCTGTCCGCGGCGCTCGGCGCGCGCGCCGACCGGGAGGGGCTGGTGGACGTCGCCTACGCGACCACCGATTCGCCGCTCGGCCCGATCATGCTGGCCGCGACCGCCCGCGGACTCGTGATGGTCGCCTACGTGCTCGACGGCATCGAGCCGCGCCTCGAGCGGCTGGCGCGCGAGGTGTCGCCGCGGGTGCTCGAGGTGCCCTCGCGCCTCGACCGGCAGCGACGCGAGCTCGAGGAGTACTTCTCGGGCGCCCGCCGCGATTTCGACGCGCCCATCGACTGGCGGCTGATCTCGGGCTTCGCCCGCGCCGTGCTCGAGCGGACGGCGGCGATCCCCTTCGGGTCCGCGAGCACCTACGGGGCGGTCGCCGCCGATGTGGGGAGCCCGCGCGGGGCGCGGGCGACGGGCAACGCGCTCGGGGGCAACCCGATCCCGATCGTCATCCCCTGCCACCGGGTGCTGCGCAGCGGCGGCGCCCTCGGCGGGTACACCGGCGGGGTCGAGCGCAAGCGCTTCCTGCTCGACCTCGAGAGCCGGACCTGAGCGCCGGCCGACGGGCCCCGGGCGGGGCCCGTCGCGGCGCGGCCGGGACTATCGGGCGAGCAGCTCGCGCAGCTCGGGGGTCATCTGACCGGCGACGGTGGACGGGGTGCCGTTCGAGCTGCGGATGTAGGTCAGGAACATGGGGGTCGCCTCCGAGGCGTCGAGTGCTTTATTTGTTGTGCGAAACAACATACGGCCCGTGTGCGCGACCGGATCACCCATCCGTGCGAGAGTTCTGCCGATGACCCCCCGACGCGACTCCACGCCCTCCGGCATCGGCGCCTGGCGTGGCCTGGCCCGCGTGCAGGGCGACGTGCGCCGCGGCCTCGGGGCCGCGCTCGAGACCGCGCACGGGCTGTCGGTCTGGGACTACACCGTGCTGCGGACGCTCGCCGAGCAGCCCCGGCGGCGCATGCGCATGAGCGAGCTGGCGCGGGCGGTCGACTACACGCCCAGCGGGCTGACCCGGCTGGTGGGGCGCCTCGAGGGCGCGGGCCTCGTCGAGCGCTACCCCTGCCCCGACGACGGGCGCGGCGCCATCGCCTCGCTCACCGACGAGGGGCGCCGGCTGTTCGCCCGCGCCCGGCGCACGCACCTCGAGGCGGTGACGCGGCTGTTCCTCGACCGCTGCTCGCCCGACGAGTTGGCGACGATGGTCGCGGTCTGGGAGCGCCTCTCGCCGGGCTGCACCGGCGTCGCCGGCGACGCCCCCCCGCCGGAGCGATCCGAGGGGCCCGGGTAGCCCGCGCGGGGCGGTGCGCGGGCCGCCCTCAGTCCGTCGGCGCGCCGACCTCCTGCTGGATCACCTCGTAGCTCCAGAGCTCGCTGCTGCTGCTGACCGGCCCCTGCGTGTCGTGGACCCTGTGGCCGCGGGTGAACGCCGCGCTCTCCACCCAGGCGTCGAACGCCGCCTGGCTCTCCCAGCGGGTGTAGACGAGGTAGATGCCACGCTCGTCGGTGGGGCGCAGCAGCTCGAAGGCCTCGAAACCGGGTGACGAGGAGACCGCGCCGGCGCGGGCGGCGAAGCGGGCCTCGAACTCGGCGGCGCGCTCGGCCGGGACCGTGATGGCGTTGATGCGGACGACGCTCACGAGGCGCCCTTCTCGTGGTGGCCGCCGAACTGCTTGCGCATGGCCGACAGCAGCTTGTCGGCGAAGTCGGATTCGCCGCGGGAGCTGAAGCGCTCGTACAGGGCGGCGGTCAGCACGTGCGCGGGAACGCCCTCGTCGACGGCGGCCATCACCGTCCAGCGGCCCTCGCCCGAGTCCGAGACGCGCCCGCTGAACTCGTCGAGCGCCGGGTCCTCGTTGAGGGCGATCGCCGTCAGGTCGAGCAGCCACGACGAGATCACGCTGCCACGGCGCCAGACCTCGGCCACGGCGGCCGTGTCGATGTCGTACGAGTAGTACCGGGGGTCGCGCAGCGGCGTCGTCTCGGCGTCGTGCTCCTGCTCGGTCCGGCCGATGCCGGCCTTCTGCAGGATCGCCATGCCCTCGGCGTAGGCGGCCATCACTCCGTACTCGATGCCGTTGTGCACCATCTTCACGAAGTGGCCGGCGCCCACCGGGCCGCAGTGCAGGTACCCGAGCTCCGGCTGCACCGGCTCGCCCGAGCGGCCGGGCGTGCGGGGCGCCGCGTCGATCCCCGGGGCGAGGGCGCGCAGGATCGGATCGAGCCGTGTCACGGCCTCGGTCTCGCCCCCGACCATCATGCAGTAGCCGCGCTCGAGGCCGAACACGCCGCCGCTGGTGCCGATGTCGACGTAGTGGATGCCGCGCGGCGCCAGCTCGGCCGCGCGATCGACGTCGTCGCGGTAGTAGCTGTTGCCGCCGTCGATCACGATGTCGTCGCCGTCGAGGTGCTCGGCGAGTTCGGTGATCGTCGCCCCGGCGTACCCCGCCGGCACCATCACCCAGGCCGCCCGCGGCGCGCGCAGCTTGGCCGCCAGGTCGGCGAGCGAGCCGGCGCCGGTCGCCCCCTCGGCCTCGAGGGCGGCGATCGCGTCGGCATCGACGTCGAAGACCACGCACTCGTGCCCCTCGCGCATCAGGCGGCGCACGATGTTCGCCCCCATCCGTCCCAGTCCGATCATCCCGAGCTGCATCAGTGGGCTCTCCCTCGTTGGGCGCGGTAGTGGCGGATCAGGGCGGTGGTCGAGCCGTCGTGGTGCGGCTCGGGGGGGTCGGCCGCCGTCAGCTCCGGCGCGATGCGGGTGGCCAGCGCCTTCCCGAGCTCGACGCCCCACTGGTCGAAGGAGTTGATCCCCCAGACGACCCCCTGCGTGAACACCTTGTGCTCGTAGAGCGCGATGAGCTGGCCGAGCACCGACGGGGTGAGCTCGGGCGCGAGGATGACGTTGGTGGGGCGGTTGCCCGCGAAGGTGCGGTGGGGCACGAGCGCGGGCGCCACGCCCTCGGCCGCCACCTCCTCCGCGGTCTTCCCGAAGGCGAGCGCCTCGGCCTGCGCCAGCAGGTTCGCCATCAGCAGGTCGTGGTGCGGGCCCCCGTCGCGCGCCGGCCGGCAGACGCCGATCAGGTCGCTCGGGATCAGGCGCGTGCCCTGGTGGATGAGCTGGTAGAAGGCGTGCTGGCCGTTGGTGCCCGGCTCGCCCCAGATGACCGGGCCGGTCGGCACGTCCACCGGCCGGCCCTCGAGGTCGACCGACTTGCCGTTGCTCTCCATGTCGAGCTGCTGCAGGTAGGCCGGCAGCCTCCCGAGACGCTCGCTGTAGGGCAGCACCGCGTGGGTGTCGGCGCCCAGGAAGTTGGCGTTCCACACACCCAGCAGCCCCAGCATCATCGGCATGTTCTCCGCGGGCGGCGCGCCGGCGAAGTGCTCGTCGATCAGGCGGAAGCCCGCGAGGAACTCGGCGAAGCACTCGGCGCCGATGGCGATCGCCAGCGTCAGGCCGATCGCCGAGTCGACCGAGTAACGGCCGCCCACCCAGTCCCAGAAGCCCAGCATGTCGGTGGTGTCGATGCCGAAGGCGGCGACCTCCTCGGCGTTCGTGGAGACGGCCACGAAGTGGTTGCGCACCGCGTCGGCGCCCAGGGCGCCGACGAGCCAGTCGCGCGCCGAGCGCGCGTTCGTGAGCGTCTCGATCGTGGTGAACGTCTTCGAGCAGACGACGAACAGGGTGGTCGCCGGGTCGAGCCCCCGCACCGCGTCGGCGATGTCGTTGCCGTCGACGTTCGACACGAAGCGGATGTCGATGTCCGGATCGGCGACGTCCGCCAGCGCCCGGACGGCCATCGCCGGCCCGAGGTCGGAACCGCCGATGCCGATGTTCACGACGGCGCGGATGCGCTCGCCGGTGGCGCCGGTCCACGCGCCCGAGCGCACCCGCTCGGCGAGGTCGTACATCCGGTCGAGCACCGCGTGGACGTCGGGCACCACGTTGTGGCCGTCCACCTCGATCACCGCCCCCCGCGGGGCGCGCAGAGCGACGTGCAGCACCGGCCGGCCCTCGGTGACGTTGATGCGCTCGCCCGCCACCATGGCCCGGGCGCGCGACGCGACGCCGGCGCCCTCGGCGAGAGCGGCCAGCAGGCGCAGCGTCTGCCGGCTCACCCGGTTCTTCGAGTAGTCGAGGTGGAGGTCGCCGGCGTCGAGCGTCAGCTCCTCCCCGCGGCCCGGGTCGTCGGCGAAGAGATCGCGCAGGTGCGCCTCGCGCGCCCGGCCGGCGTGGTCCTGCAGGGCCCGCCACTCGTCGGTCTGTGAGATCACCGTCGCGCCTCCTCGTACCAGTGGATCTGCCGCTCCGGCGGCAGGGCCTCGAAGTCGTCCCCCGCGGCGGCGGCCAGCCGCGCCGCCGCCTCGACCCGCTCGCGGAACCGCTGGGCGGACGCCCGCAGGGCGAGCTCGGGATCGGCGCCCACCGCGCGCGCCGCGCCCACCGCCGCGAACAGCACGTCGCCGAGCTCGCGGGCGCCGGGGTCGGCGCGGAGCTCACCGGCCTCCTCGTCGAGCTTGTCGAGGGCGGAGCCCACGTCCGGGAAGTCGAACCCCACCGACGCGGCCCGCTTCTGGGCCTTCGTGGCGTAGGCCAGCGCCGGCAGCCCGGACGGCAGGTCGTGGAACATGCCCTGGTCGGCCCGCTCCTCGCGCTTGCGCCGCTCCCACACGTTCGACCACGCCGGCGGCGGTCTCGGCGACGACGTCGCCGTAGACGTGGGGGTGCCGGGAGATGAGCTTGTCGGCCTGCCCCCGCGCCACCGTCCCGAGGTCGGCGCCGCCCTGCTCCTCGAGCAGCTGGGCCAGGAACACCGCCTGGAACAGCAGGTCGCCGAGCTCGTCGGCGAGCCCGTGTCCGGTGGCGACCGCGTCGGCCACCTCGAAGGCCTCCTCGATCGTGTGCGGCACGATCGTCTCGGCCGTCTGCACCCGGTCCCAGGGGCAGTCGCGCCGCAGCCGGGAACCGACGCGCGCCAGCGCCGCCACCTCGGCGCCGATGGCGCGCGCGCGGAGCGTCTCGCGATCGGGCACGGTGCGCGCATCGGGCAGGGCGCGCGCGATGCGGTGCGCGGCGGCGTCGGGGGCGACCACGACGGAGCCCGCGGGGAGACCGGCGAGGTCGCCGAGGGGTCCGGGCGCGGCCGGCAGGGCGGCGGCGAGGTCGGGATCGAGCGGGGGGGCGACGAGATGGGTCGCCCCGGCCATCGCCGAGAGGGCCGCCGCCGGCACGGACGCGGGCTCCCCCGAGCCGAGTCCGACGACGGTCACCATGCCGGGAAGACTAGGGGGCGGTCGGCGTCGGCGCGGGGGTGGTCGTGGTCTGCGGCTCGAGGTCGCCCTCGGCGTACACCGTGCGGTCCTCCCACTCGGCCAGCACCTTCTCGCTCCACTCCTGGTACGTGCTCTGACGGGTGGCGGCGAGCTGGCTCTGGATGATCTGCGCGCGCGCCTGCGGGAAGGAGGTGGTCTTCGCGGGGGTGAGGTTGACCGTGATGACGTGCCAGCCGAACTGCGTCTTCACCGGGTCGGAGATCTCGCCGTCCGCCAGGGCGAAGGCGACCTTCTCGAACTCGGGCACGAGCTGGCCCTTCTGGATCTGCCCGAGGCTGCCGCCCTGGGCGGCCGAGCCGGTGTCGGTTCGACTCCTCCTTCGCGATCTCCGCGAAGTTGTCGCGCGTCACCCGCCCGCGGATCGCATCGGCCTCGGCCTTCGTCTCGACGAGGATGTGGCTCGCCGTGCGACCGGCCGGAACGGTGAACTGGGCCGTGTTCTCGTCGTAGTACGTCCGCGCGTCGGCCGCGGTGAAGCGCACGCCCCGCGTGTACCTCTCGAAGAGCGCCTGCTGCTGGAGCTGGTTGCGCACGATCTCGCGCGCGTCGGCCGCCGTGATGCCGCGGTCGTCGAGGAACTCGTCGAACTTCTGCTTCGACCCCTCGAAGTTCGACTCGGTGATGCGCGTGAGCTCGGCGTCGATCTCCTTGGGCGTCACCGCACAGGGCTTGCCGCACTCGCGCGCCTCGAACGCGACGACCTTCTGCTGCACGAGCGACTGCAGGGCCTGGCGACGAACGTCGTCGTATCCCTCGGCGCCCTCGGCCGGCAGGGTCGAGCCCTGGGCCTCCGCCTCGGCGCGGCTCTGCTCGATCGTCTTGGTGAGCTCGGCCTCGGTGATGGGGGCGTCGCCCACGCGGGCCACGACGCCCTCGGGCAGCCCGGCGCCGTCATCGGAGCACCCGGCGATCGCGAGGACCGCGATCACGACGAGCGCGGCCAGGGCGACGATGACCCCCGCCCCACGCGGAGATCTGCGGTTGGTCTTCGTCACGACGCGGGCGATGGTAGCACCTCCCTCTCCGGCCCCCGTTAGGGGCTCCTTAAGGTCTCGCCGGTGGGGATCGGGCGGCCCCCGCCGGCCGCTCACGCGGCGAGTGCGGCGGCCCCCGTGAGCGCGTCGAGCGCGGCCTCGGCGGCGGCCAGCCGCTCGCTGCCGGCGGCGCCCGCGGGGAGCGACACCAGGCGCTCGCTGCCGGCGTAGCTGGCCGACGGCTGCACCTCGCGCAGCGCGCGCAGCTGCTGGCTGGTCAGGCTCACCGGGCCCACGGTGACGCGGCCGGAGCGCACGGCGATCTGGCTGGCGCCCGCCGCGCGCAGCTTGACCCGCACGCGCTGCACCGACATGAGGGCCTCGACCGGCGCGGGCACCGGGCCGAACCGATCCTCGACCTCGTCGCGCAGCGACGCGATGTCCTCGAGGGATCCCGCCCGGGCGATGCGCCGGTGCAGGTCGATCTTGGCCGCCTCGAGCGCGACGTAGTCACTCGGGATGTACGCCGACACCGCGATGTCGACGCGCACCTCGCGCTCGGGCGGCTCCTCGCCCTGGCCGCGCAGCACGGCCTCGTTGAGCATCTCGAGGTAGAGCTCGAAGCCGATCGCCGCCACGTGGCCGCTCTGCTCGTCGCCCAGCAGGTTGCCGGCGCCGCGGATCTCGAGGTCGCGCATGGCGATGCGCAGCCCGCTGCCGAGCTCGGTGTAGTCGGCCAGCGCGCGCAGCCGCGACGACGCCTCGCGGGTGAGCGACGCGGCGTCGGGATAGAGCAGGTACGCGTGCGCGGTCACCTCCGAGCGACCGACCCTGCCGCGGATCTGGTAGAGCTGCGACAGCCCGAGGGCGTCGGCGCGCTCGACGACCAGGGTGTTCGCCTGGGGGATGTCGAGGCCCGATTCGATGATGCTGGTCGCGACCAGCACGTCGGCCTCGCCGCGGACGAACGCGAGCATGACCTCCTCGAGCTCGTGCTCGGCCATCTGCCCGTGGGCGGTCACGATGGACATCTCGGGCACGAGCGCCCGCAGCGCCGCACCGGCCTCCTCGATCGTCTCGACCCGGTTGTGCAGGTAGAAGCTCTGGCCGCCGCGGGCGTGCTCGCGGCGCAGGGCCTCGACGATCAGCCCCTCGTCGTACTCGCCCACGTGGGTGGCGATGGGGCGACGGCCGGGCGGCGGGGTCTCGATGACGCTGATGTCGCGCAGGCCCGAGAGCGAGATCTGCAGCGTCCGCGGGATCGGGGTGGCGCTCATCGCGAGCACGTTGACGCTCAGGCGCAGCTGGCGCAGCGACTCCTTCTGGGCGACGCCGAAGCGCTGCTCCTCGTCGACGATGACGAGGCCGAGGTCCTTCGGCTGCACGTCCATCGACAGCAGGCGGTGGGTGCCGATCAGGATGTCGAGGCGGCCGTCGCGGTAGCGCGAGAGCACCTCGCGGGTCTCGGCGGCCGAGCGGAACCGGTTGACCAGGTCCACGCTCACCGGCAGCTCGCCGAAGCGCTCCCGGAAGGTCGCCAGGTGCTGCTGGGCGAGGATGGTCGTCGGCACCAGCATCAGCACCTGCTTGCCGGCGGCCGCGGCCTTGAAGGCCGCCCTCATCGCGATCTCGGTCTTGCCGAAGCCGACGTCGCCGCAGATGAGCCGGTCCATGGGGCGCGGGCGCTCCATGTCGTCGGCCACCGCGTCGATCGCGCGCTGCTGGTCGGGCGTCTCTCGGTGGCGGAAGCTGCGCTCGAGCTCGCGGCTCAGGTCGTCGTCGGGCGGGAAGGCGTAGCCGCGCGCGGCGGCGCGGGCCTCGTAGAGCGAGATGAGCTCGCCGGCCATCTCGCGCACCGCCGCCCGCGCGCGCGACTTCATGCGGTCCCAGGCCTTGCCGCCGAGCTTCGAGAGCGCCGGCGGCGAGCCGTCGGCGCCGACGTAGCGGGTGACCCTGTGGAGCTGGTCGTGCGGCACGTACAGGCGGTCGCCCTGCGCGAAGGCGAGCGCCAGGTAGTCGCGCGTCAGGCCGGCGACCGTCCGGGTCTCGAAGCCGGTGAGCCGGCCGATGCCGTGGTCCTCGTGGACGACGTGGTCGCCCACCTTCAGATCGAGGAAGCTGGCCAGCCGGGCGCCGACGACCGGCCCGCGACGGGCGACGGGCGTGCGACGGCGCACGACGCGCTCCTCGGGGACGATGGCGAGACCGAGCCCGCGCGAGACCAGGCCCGCCCGCACCCCCAGCACGGTCCCCCCCACCTCGCCGGGCGCCGGCAGCGCCCCCGTCTCGATCTCGGCGGGGCGCAGGCGCTCCAGGCGGGCGACGGCCCGGGACATGTCCCCGCGCCGCGCGAACGACAGCACGACCCGCATGCCCGACCGCGCGAGGCGCGACAGCTCACCCTCGGCCTCGGAGGCCGTGCGGCTGGTGAAGCGCGCCTCGACCGCGTCGAAGGCGGGGGTCACGGTGCCACCCGGGGGCGCGAGGTCGAGCGCGGCGAGCCCCGCGAGGGCGGCGTCGGTCGCGGCGGGCTCCGCGAGCGCCCCGACGGCGGCCTCCTCCTCGAGACGCTCGTGCGCCTCCCGCAGCGCGGTCGGATGCTCGGACGGGGCCAGCCGCACGAGCGTGGCCGGGCGCGCGTCGAAGCCGGCGAGCGGGTCGGCGGTCGCGCCCTCCGGCTCGGCCGCGGGCCAGGCCAGCAGGCGACCGATGGGACGGATCGTGCGCTGGGTGAACGGCGAGAACGCCCGCATGCTCTCGATCTCGTCGCCGAAGAACTCGATCCGGGCGGGCAGGTCGGCCGTCGACGGGTAGACGTCGAGGATGCCGCCGCGCACCGAGAGGTCGCCGCGCTCCTCGACCTGGTTGACCCGCTCGTAACCGAGGGCGGCGAGACGGTCGAGCAGGCGGTCGAGGGGGACCTCCTGCCCCACGGCCACCTCGAGCGCCTCCGCCGGGGCCGCGACGATGCGCTCGGCGACCGCGGGCGCCCCGGCGATCACGACGCAGCCGGCCCGGCCCAGGGTGGCGAGGGCGCGCGCGCGTTGGCCGACCAGATGCGGAGAGGGTCCCACGGCCGCGCCGGCCGGCACCCCGCGCGTCGGCCACAGGGCGACCGCGCCGCGCCCGATCAGCGCGATGAGCTCGGTGGCGAGGTCGCGCGCCTCGTCGTCGCCGGGCGTGACGGCGAGCAGCGACCGGTCGCCGGTGCGGGCCAGCGACGAGAGCACGTAGGGCCAGGCGGGCCGGGCGAGCGCCAGGGTGCCGGCGCGCTCGCCGCCGTCGATGCGCTCCGCGGCGGCCGCGAGGGCCGGGTTCGCGGCGATCAGCCGGTCGATGGCGGTCGCGGAGCTCACTCGGCGCCCCGGTCGCCGGAGGGGGCGTCGGCCGCGACCTCGGCGGCGGCGCGGGCCGCCTCGCGGCGCTCGTGGCGCGCCTGGGCCCGGGCGCCCGGCTCGGATGCGTGGAAGCGCTCGACGGCCGGCCCCATGCCCTCGGCCAGGACGACCTCGGCCATGTCCGCGGCGCGGCGGATCATCGCGTTGACCTCCTCACGCGGTTCGGCGAAGCGGGTGAGCACCCAGTCGGCGCCGTCGCCACGGAACTCGGCCGGCGGCCGCCCGATGCCGAGCCTCAGCCGGGCGAAGTCGCCCGACCCCAGCCCGCGGACGACGGAGCGCAGCCCGTTGTGGCCGCCGTGCCCGCCGCCGACCTTGCCCCGCACGGTGCCGAAGGGCAGATCCAGCTCGTCGTGCACCACGAGCACCTGGCCGGGCGAGGCCCGCAGGGCGCCCGCCGCGGGACCGACGCAGTCACCCGAGTCGTTCATGTAGGTCTGCGGCACCAGCAGCGCGAGTGGGCCGGCGGGGCCGCGCACGTCGGCGACGCGGCCGCCGTAGCGCGCGGCGAACCGGCCGGCCCCGAGTCGCTCGGCCAGCAGCTCGACGACCATCTGGCCGGCGTTGTGCCGCGTGCCCGCGTACTTCGGACCGGGGTTCCCGAGACCCGCGACGAGGCGGATCGGGTCGTCGGACACGCCCTGCGCGACGCTACTCGTCGGAGGTCTCGTCGCCCCCGGTCTCCGCCTCGCCCTCCGCCACGACCTCGCCCGTCTCGTCCTCCTCGACCTCCACGGTCGGGGCGAGCACCGAGGCGACGACCGTCTCGGACTCGGAGATGATCGTGACACCGGCCGGAGCCGTGATGTCGGCCACGGTCAGCGAGTCGCCGACCGCCAGCGTCGAGACGTCGATCTCGATGACGTCGGGCAGGCTGTCGGGGAGCGCGCTCACGACGACCTCGCGAAGCGGCTGGTCGAGCACGCCGCCGTCGCGGACGCCGACCGAGTTGCCGACGAGGCTGATCGGGATCGGCGCCTCGATCTCCTGGGTGAGGTTGACCTGCTGGAAGTTGACGTGCATCACGTCACCGCGCACCGGGTGCAGCTGCCAGTCCTTCACGAGCACCGGCTGCGGCCGGTCGTCGCCGATCACGAGGTCGATGACGCCCGTGCGGCCCTCGACGAGGGTGCGCTTGAGGTCGTGCCCCGGCAGCGACAGCGGCAGCGACGGGCCGCCGCTCTGGTAGACGATGCCCGGGACGAGACCCTGGCGGCGCAGGCGCCGTGTCGGTCCGTTGCCGAACTCCGTGCGGTTCTGGGCGGTGAGGCTGACGTGTGCCATACGTGATCGCGTTCCTGGTCGGGGCCGACGAGGGAGTGTACCCGACGCGCCGCGATCTGGGTCGCGGGCCTAGAAGAGCTGGTTCTCGCCCGCGAAGATCGCGCTGACCGACTCGTCGCAGAAGACGTTGTGCACCGAGTCGGCGAGGATCTTCGCGACGGAGAGCACGCGGAAGAGGTCCGAGTCGGTGGCCTCCTCGGGCAGGGGCACGGTGTCGCTGATGACGACCTGCTCGATGACCGACTCGCGCAGGCGCTCGACGGCCCGCCCCGAGAGCAGGCCATGGGTGGCGGCGGCGAAGATGCGCGTGGCGCCGGCGTCGGCGACCACCTTCGCGCCGGCGCAGAGCGTCCCCGCCGTGTCGATCATGTCGTCGATGAGGATCGCCGCCCGGCCCTCGACGTCGCCGATCAGCAGGGTGATCTCGGCCTCGTTGTGGTCGGGCCGCTGCTTCGTGAGCACGGCGAGCGTGGCCCCGAGGCGCTCGGCGAAGTGGTTGGCGAGCTTGGCCCGGCCGGCGTCGGGCGAGACGACGACCAGCTTCTCGGTGAGGTCGCCCTGGTAGACCCGCTCGCGGAAGTCGTCGACGAACATGGGCAGCGCGGTCATGTGGTCGACCGGCACCCCGAAGAAGCCCTGCACCTGACCGGCGTGGAGGTCCATGGTGAGCACGCGGTTGACCCCGGCGGCCGAGAGCAGGTCGGCGATCAGCTTGGCCGTGATGGGCTCGCGCGGAGCCGACTTCTTGTCCTGTCGCGAGTACCCGTACCAGGGGATGACGGCCGTGATGCGGTGGGCGGACGCCAGCTTGGCCGCGTTGATCATGACGAGCAGCTCCATGAGGCTGTCGTTGACCGGGCGGCAGGTTGACTGCACCAGGAACACGTCGGCGCCGCGCACGCTCTCCTCGAAGCGCACGTAGATCTCGCCGTTCGCGAAGGTCTTGAGGGTGACCGCGCCGAGGTCGATGCCGAGCCGGCCCGCGATCCTCTGGCCGAGGTCCTGGCTGGACCGGCCGGCGAACACCATCAGTCGCTTCGAGTCGTCGCGGTCGATGCTCGTGCTCACCGGCTGTCCCCCTCGGCGTCGCTGGCGGCCTGCCGCGCGCGGGCGGTGGCCTTTGCGGTGAAGCCCTCGACCACCGACTGGCGGGCCCGGGCGATCCCGAGCGCCCCGTCGGGCACGTCGTCGGTGATGATCGACCCCGCCCCGGTCATGGCGTCGTCGCCCACGCTCACGGGCGCGACGAACACGCAGTCCGAGCCGGTCCTGACCCGGGCCCCGATGCGCGTGCGGTGCTTGCGGAAGCCGTCGTAGTTGGCGGTGATGTTGCCGGCGCCGATGTTGGTGCCCGCCCCCACGTCGGCGTCGCCCACGTACGAGAGGTGCGGCACCTTGGCCCCGGGCCCGATGATCGAGTTCTTGATCTCGACGTAGGTGCCGACCCGCGCGCCCGGCTCGAGGGTGCTGCCGGGGCGCAGGTAGGCGAAGGGCCCGACGCCCGCCCCGTCGGCGAGGCGCGCGCCGATGAGGTGGGCGCTGGTCACGCTGCAGCGGTCGCCGAGCACGCTGTCGGTGATGACGGCGTCGGGCCCGATGTCGCAGCCCTCGCCCACCGTGGTCGCGCCCCGCAGGTGGGTGCCGGGCCAGAGCACCGTGTCGCGCCCGACCGTGCACCCGGCCGACAGGTAGACCGCCTGCGGGTCGGGCATCGTCACGCCGGCGCGCATCATGTCGTCGCGCAGGCGCCGCTGCAGTGCCGCCTCGCAGGCGGCGAGGTCGACGCGGTCGTTGACTCCGGCGGCGGGCTCGGGGTCGTCGACCCGCAGCGCGACCACCGCGCCGTCGAGGCGCTCGAGCGCGTCGGTGAGGTAGACCTCGCCCTGGGCGTTGCCCGTGCCGAGCCCGCCGAGCGCGTCCAGCAGGGCCGCCCGGTCGAAGACGTAGAGGCCGGCGTTGAACTCGCCGATGGCCAGCTCGTCGGGTGACGCGTCGCGCGCCTCGACCACGCGGGCCACGGTGTCGTCGTGGGCGCGCACCACGCGTCCGTAGGCGCCGGCGTCGGGCACGACGGCCGTCAGCATCGTCGCGGCGCGCGGGCTCGACCGGTGGTCGTCGACCATCCGGCGCACGAGCTCCGCCTGGAGCAGGGGCGTGTCGCCGCAGGCCACGATGACGGTGCGGCACTCGGGAGCGAGGGCCGCAAGCCCGACCTGCGCGGCGTGACCGGTGCCGAGCTGCTCGTGCTGCACCGCCACATCGACCCCCGGCGGCAGCGCGCCGCGCACGGTCTCCGCGCCGTGGCCCACCACGACGACCGTGCGCTCGGCTCCGCCGCCCGAGAGCGCCTCGAGGACCCAGCCGATCATCGGTCTCCCGGCGATGGGGTGGACCACCTTGGGCAGGTCCGACCGCATCCGTTTTCCCTGGCCGGCGGCGAGGACGAGGGCGCCGATGCTCATACGGTCTTCTGGTCCGTCCCGGGCTGGAGAGAGGGGGTGCTGACTGGTTGGGGCGGGAGGATTCGAACCCCCGATCGCGGGACCAAAACCCGCTGCCTTACCTCTTGGCTACGCCCCAGGAATCGCGCCCTCCATGGCGGGGCGAGTATAGACGGCCGCGTCGGCGGCCCCGGCCGCTCAGCCACCCAGGACGACCACGTCGAGCACGACGGCGCGGTCCTCGTCGGACGTCTCGCCGTTCTCGACGTTGACCATCTCGATCACCTCCGCGCGGCACTCGACGCGCACCCGCATGCCCTCCTCGAGCACCCCGTCCCCGAGACGCGCGGCCAGGTCGCCGGTGATCTCGAAGGTGTTCATCCGCATCGGCTCGTCGGTGTCGAGCGTCATGAGGATCACGTCGCCGGCGTAGGGGTTGACGTCCCGCCAGAGCAGGCTGATCTCCCCCGTGATCGACTGGCCGGGCACCGCCCGAGTCTAATCTCCCCCGGGCCGATGCCCTCGCCGTCTCCCGCCCCGCCGCCCAGCTACCTCCTGGTCGGCCCCCCGGATCTGCTGCACGACATGACCCTCGACTTCGCCGACATCGGCTGGTCGATCGCGGTCGCCGGGTGGCGCGCCGTCGTCACCGCGGCGCCCGAGGACGCCGGTGCGCCGGCCCCCGGGTGGCCCACCGAGATCACACTGACGGGCGTGCGGCACGGCGGCCACGCGGCCGCATGCGCCGAGCACCTCGGCGTCTAGGCCTCGGCGGGCGCCACGGGCGCGGGCGGCCCGGGCCCGCGCGGAGGGCGGGGCGGGCACACCCGCGCCCACGAGCGCAGCACCCAGGGCGCGAGCGCGAGCGCGGCGATGTCGAAGAACACGTACCCGCTCGCCGCGCCGCTCGGCGGGTTGCCGTCGGCGACGCCGATGCCCGGGATCTCCTCGGCCCACGACCAGGTGCCGATCCACGTGCCGTAGATCTCGAGGAAGGCGACGGCCATGAACACGCCCGCGTAGACCGCCGGTGCGCGGCCGCGCAGCAGGAAGATCACGAGCACGGTCGCGCCGACGGCCCCGGCGACGTCAGTGCGCCCGAGCACCGTCAGCCCGGCCAGCGCCCACCCGCTGACGCCCGCGATGGCCAGGCCCACCAGCACCCGCGGGCGGGCCCGGAAGAGCGGCGTCTGACTCAGCCGCAGCCCGGTCAGGTACACGAGCCCGTGCCCGGGCGGGACGAAGAGGGGCAGGTTGCCGAGCCGGTAGACGTAGACGCCCCAGATGACCGAGCCGATCACCTCGGCGCAGGTGGCGACGACGACCACGACGGAGGTCTGCGCGCGCTCGGCGGGCGTCAGGTAGACGAACGCGACGGCCAGGAAGCCCCAGGTGCAGAGGGCGAGCAGCAGCTGCACCCCGATGTCGGCTCGGCTGTCGAGGGCGAGGCCCGTGACCGTGATGGCCAGGGTCGCGCAGCAGAAGAGGACCGGGTCGCGGTTGATCCGCTCCACGAGACCTGTCCGCCGGTCGTCTCTGACGGCGAGCGTTCCGGCGGTGGACACCCACCGATCCTACCGGGTAGGTTCACGCCGCTTCATGGGTTGGTCGCGAGGGAAGCCGGTGCGAATCCGGCGCGGTCGCGCCACTGTGACCCGGGAGCGTCGTCCGCATGACACACGTCGGCCACTGGGGAGACCTGGGAAGGCTGCGGGCGCCGCGTCCGACCGGGGAGCCAGGAGACCTGCGTCCCGACCCGCACATCCACACCTCCGCGAATCGAGGACCATCCGTGCGCACCACCCTCCGGGCCACCCTGGCCGCCGCCTGCGCCGCCGGGCTCGTGACCGCCCCGGCGGCCACCGCCGTCGACACCGTCATCCGCGTCGAGGGCGCCGAGTCCACCCTCGTGCCCGAGAGCGCCATCCCGATCGAGGGATCGGGCACCGCCACCGTCTACGACACCAACTTCGCGCCGGTCGACGTGAGCCGCGGCTCGGCCTTCTGGCAGCTCTACCGCGCCACCTCGAGCACCGGTCTCGGCCTCGGGTTCGAGTACTTCCCGGCGTTCTCCGCGGTGCTCGTGCAGAGGATCGGCCCCGACGCCAACGCCGGCAGCGTCGGCTGGCAGTACCGCGTCAACCGCGTCGCCCCGTCGGTCGGCGCGAGCGACCGGGCGCTCGCCGAGGGGGACCGGGTGCTCTGGTACTACGGCGGCGCCGACGGCGCGCGCGAGCTCGACGTCACGCCGTCGAGCGACCAGGTCGGCGCCGGCGGCAGCTTCACCGTCGCGGTCACCAGCTACGCGGCGGACGGCACGGCGGCGCCCGCCGCCGGCGCGCAGGTGCGCTACGGCTCGGCGGTCGCGACCGCCGACGGCGCCGGGCGCACGACGTTCGTCGCCCAGGGCGCGGGCGTGCAGGGCGTCAGCGCGACGCGCGCCGGCGACATCCGCAGCGCCGTGCGCGCGGTCTGCTCGTTCGGCGCCGACCCCGCGGTCTGCAACCTGCCGGCCGCGCCGGCCCCGGCGCCGGCGGCCCCGGTCGCCGCGCCCGCGGCGTCCGCCGACTCGGTCGCGCCCGGCAGCCGCATCACCTACCCGCGGATCGGATCGATCGCGCGCTCGGTGCGCGCCGTGAGGGGCACCGCCGGGCCCGACCGCACCGACGTCGCCTCGGTCGAGGTCGCGCTCGCGCGCCGCGTCGGCACGCAGTGCCGGTTCCGCTCCCGCTCGGGCGGGCTGACGGCCCCGCGCTCCTGCGCGCGGCGCGTCTTCGTGACGGCCCGCAGCGTCGGCGGCAACTGGCTCCTGCCGACCGGCCGGGGCCTCGCCCCGGGCAGCTGGCGGGTCTGGAGCCGCGCGACCGACGGCGCGGGCAACCGCGAGGGCCGGGGCATCGCGCGCATCAACACCGGGGCGTTCCGCGTCGGCGCCCGCCCGGCCGATGAGGAGGGTCGTCGTCGCGGCCGTCCTGACGGTCGCCGCCGTGGCCGTCGCCGCCCCCCACGCGGGGGCGGCGACGGCCGACGACCGGGCCGCGGCCCGCGCGGCGGCCTGGCTGGCCCCCGCCGCGGCGGGGGCCCCCGGCGGCCAGCAGGCCGACGCGATCGTCGCCCTGCGCGCGCAGGGCCGGTCGCGCGCCGCCCTGCGCCCGCGCCTCCGCGCGCTCGGGCGCATCGCCCCGCGGTACGCGCGCACGGCGGGCGGCGCGGGCAAGGTCGTGATGGCCGCGGTCGCCGCCGGCGGCGATCCGCGGCGCCTCGCCGGCACCGACTACGTCGCCCGCATCCGGTCCCGGTACGCCTCGGGCCGCTACGGCGCGAGCGCCTACGACCAGTCGTTCTCGATGCTGGCCCTCACGTCGGCCCGGGCCGGCGTGCCGCGCTCGGCCGTGCGCGCCACCCTCGCCGCGCGCGGCCGCGGCGGATGGGACTTCTCGCTGGCGCGCGGTCGTGACTCGGTTGACGCCACGGCGATCACCATCGAGGCGCTGCGCGCGGCCGGCGTGCCGGCCTCGCACCCGGCCCTGCGCGCCGCGGTCGCGTGGATGACGGCCCAGCGGAACGCCGAGGGCGGATACGCCTCGGCCGGCGGGCGGCGCCCGACCGACGCCAACTCGACGGCGGGCGCCATCCGGGCCCTGCGCGCGCTGGGGCGCCGGCCGCCGGCCGCCACCCGGGCGGCGCTGCGGCGCCTGCAGGAGGCCGACGGCGGGGTGCGCAGCACCCGCGCGCGCGCCGGCAGCCGCCTCATCGCGACGACCGATGCCCTCGTGGCCTTCTCGGGGGGGTACCTTCCGGAGAGGTGACACCGGTTTCACAACCGGACCCCGGGCGCATGAGAGGATCAGCACGATGGCGACCCGTCTCCACTTCCAAGCCGAGATCGAGCACTTCCGCGCCGGGCTCGTGGAGATGGCGAGCCTCGTGCTCTCCCAGGTCGAGCGCGGCGTGGCCGCCTGGGAGAACGTCGACGCCCTCGCCGCGGCCGAGGTGGTCGCCGACGACGACCAGGTCGACGCGCGCTGCGCCGAGCTCGACCAGAAGGTCTTCAGCCTGCAGCTGCTCGAGGCCCCCGTCGCCGGCGACCAACGGCTGCTCCACGTCGGGCTGATCGCGGTGATCGCCCTCGAGCGGGTCGGCGATCTCGCGGTCGCGATCGCCGAGGCGGCCAGCTCGGTCCGCCCGGAGGGCGCGGTGCCCGACATCCAGGCGCTGATCTCCCGCATGAGCGCCCGCGCCGTCGACACGCTCGCGCGCGCCGTGCAGGCGATCGCCCGCGGCGACGCCGACCTCGGTGAGCAGGCGGCGGTCGAGGCCGCCGTCGTGCGTCAGATGCTGGGCGAGGTGGTCGCCGGCGTCGCGGGGGCGCCCGACGAGCCCGAGACGCGGGTGTGGTCGGCCGCCGCCCTGCTCGTGGCCCGCCATCTCGAGCGCGTCGCCAACAACGGCGACGAGCTCGGAGGCCGCGTGCGCTTCCTCGTCAGCGGGGAGGCCTTCACCCGCTCGATCTGACCTCGCGGGCGCGCCCGCGGAGGATCAGTCGCCCTCGGGCTCCCGGCCGGCGGCCGGGGCGGCGGCGCGATCGTCGGGGTCCGACTCGGCGCTCGGCGCGGAGCGCTCGGCGCGCTCCAACGACTCGAGTGCCTCGAGTGCCTCGAGGGCCGACGAGTCCGCCCCCATGGTCCGGATGCTGCTGCGCCGCTGACGCTTTGCCTTGGCCATTCCCCACCTCCCGGGTCCGTCCCGAGTCTACCCGGCCGCACAAGCGCCCGGCCGGGACGGACGTCAGAGACCGCCCTCGGAGAGGGCGCGCACCAGGCCGGCGTCGGCGGGGGGGAACGGCAGCCCCGGCAGGTCGGCCCGGCGCACCCAACGGAACTGCACGCTGCCGTGCGGCCGCGGGCGCTGCCCGTCGAGCCAGGCGCAGCGGAAGAACCTCAGCTCGAGCGGGCCGGCGCGGGCGGTCCACACCCGCGGCCCGACGTGCAGGTCGATCCCCAGCTCCTCGCGCAGCTCCCGGCGCAGCGCCTCCTCGTCCCCCTCCCCCGGCTCGCGCTTGCCGCCCGGGAACTCCCAGCGCCCCGGCTGGCCGACGCCCGGCCCGCGCTGGCTCACCAGGATGCGGCCCCCGCGCTCGATCACGGCGGCGACGACGACCTGCCGGCCCCTCACCGCGCCCGCACCAGCAGGCCGCCCCGGGCCGAGGCGAGGCCGTCCGCGAGCAGGCTCGCGGCCGCCTCGGGATCGCGGTCGGCCATCACCGAGCCCGCGCCCGCGAGCTCGCGCAGCAGGACCCCCCGGCGCTGGCGCATGGAGCCCTCGTAGCGCCCCTGCCGCCGTCGGGGGGCGTCCGCGCCAGCACGGTGCCGTCGTCGGCCGCCGGACACCCCTCGCGCAGGGGGCATCCGGCGTCGCAGAGCGGTGCGCGCGCCGTGCACCACAGCCGGCCGAGGTCCATGACGGCCTGGCCCGCGTCCCACCCCCGCCCCTCGGGGGCGCCCGGCCAGCCGCCGGGGAAGCGCCGCGCCACCACGCGGGCGGCGTTGGTGTCGACCGGCAGCACGTCCTCCCCGTCGGCGAAGCATCGGATCGCCGCGGCCGTGTAGGGGCCGACGCCGGGCAGATCGGTGAGGCGCTCGGGCCACCCCGAGCGCGCGACGACGGCCGCGGCGGCGTGGAGGTTGCGCGCCCGCCGCGGGTAGCCGAGCCCCTGCCACTCGGCGAGGACGTCGCCGAGGGGGGCGGCGGCGAGGGTGGCGGCCGTCGGCCAGCGCGCGACGAACCGGGCGTAGTAGGGCAGCACGCGCGCGACCGGGGTGGCCTGCAGCTGGGCCTCGGCGACCAGCACGAGGTAGCGGTCGCGCGTCCGGCGCCAGGGGAGGTCCGGTGCCTCCCGCCGGAACCACTCCACCAGCCGCGCAACCGCCTGCCGGCCGTCTGGGTCACCCGGCGCGCTCACGGGGCCAATATCTCACGGCGCGTCACCGTGCGGCCTCCAGACCACCTCCCGGGACGGGCCCCCCGGGCTGGCGCGCCATCGCACGATGGCCGGCGCGTGCGCCGTCTGCCGCCCCACTGCGTCGACGGCGAACGGGCCGATGAGGGTGCGCGTGCGGAGCGCCCGGGCGGCGTCCCAGAGCGCGCCCGGCTCGGCGGAGCCTGAGCGCGCCAGCGCCTCCTCGGCGATCAGGGCGGCCGCCAGCGCCTGCGCGGCCGGGTAGTCGCTGCCCGCCGGCAGCGCCACGGGGCCCGGCGTCCCGTCCCACTGCACGGGCCCGAGCCAGCCGACCACCCGGTCGCCCAGCGCCCGCGCCGCCTCGGCGACGCCGCACACCACCAGCGCCGCCGACAGCCCGCGCGCCGCGACGGCCCGGCCGAGCGCCAGGTCGTCCTCGAGCCTTCCGCCCCCGACGACCCAGGTCGCGCCGGCCTCGGCGGCGGCGGCCACCACGGCGTCCGGCGCGGCGGGGTCGAGGTCGGCGCGGACCACCGCCACGAGGCCGGCGCGCGCGAGCGCCTCGCCCGCCCCCTCGGCGATCTCGGACCCGAAGCCGCCCGGCGCGCGCACCAGCGCGGCCCGCGCCGACGGCCCGAGCACCTCGGGCAGGCCGCGCCAGTAGGAGCGCGCCGGGCCGAGCACGTCGACCAGGCGGGCCGTGCGCCGTGGTACGGCCGCCGCGCCGTGGTTCCAGATCACCTCGGGCCGGCCCTCCATCGCCTCGGCCACCGCCCTGCCCGCACCCGCTGCCGTACGGGCCGAAGACGAGATCGGCGCCGGCCGCGAGCTCGAGGCAGAGACGCGCGCTGCGCCCGGGCTCGCTGCCGTCGTCCTCCAGCCGCAGCCGGGCGCCCCGGTCGTGCGCCCACGCCTCGAGCCCCGCGGCGGCCTGACGTCCGAGCGGGCCGAACCTCCCGCTCAGGGAGAGGGCGGCGGCCGCCCTGATCACCCGCCGGCCGTCTCCTCGTCGAGCGGTGCGGCGGAGCAGGAGATGCGCGTGACCGCCCGCCCCACGTGCTCGAGGGCCGACGCCGTGCGCCAGCCGGGTCCGAGCGCGAGCGCATCGCCCCCCTCGCGGAGCCGCTCCTCGACGAGCGAGGCCTCGTCGAGGGCGTCCGCCGCGAGCGGGGTCGCGGGCACCCGCGCGCGACGCCGGAGCGCCCTCAGCCCCTCGGCGACCGGACCGGCCCAGTCGGAGGCGCCGACGACGACCCGGCGGTCGATCACGCCCGCGGCGACGAAGAACACCTCGGCGGTCCCCTCGGGACCGGCCGGCTCCACGATCACGCCCGCCCGGGTCGCCGAGCGCCGGGCCCGTGCCAGCGCGGCCAGCAGCGCCAGCAGCGACCGCGCCGGGTCGGGCGCGTCGTCGTCGCCGAGCGCGACGGCCCCCGACGCAACGGCCACCGCGAGGCGCACGCCGAGACCCCCGAGGGCGGCGGGGTCGCCCGAGAGCACCGCGCGCAGGTCGCCCACCGAGGCCTCGCGCAGCGCGGGCGCGGCGTCGCGGATCGGGTAGAGCACCTCGAGGCACGCCGCCGCCTCGCGTGCGACGCGCTGCGACCGGAGCGGCCCGAAGTACGAGGCATCGTCATCGCGTATCGCGGTCACGAGCTGCAGGCGGTTCGCGGCACCGGACGGGGCGAGTCGCAGGTACCGGCCGGCCGCGCCCGCGCCGCGCCGGTTGCACGGCGGGCGCAGATCCTTGATGAGGCGGTCCTCGGCCAGCAGCGCGGCGAACTCCGACCCGTGGATCTCGTGGTCGATCGACTCGAGGCGCTCGAGCGCGCGTCCGATCAACCGGCTGTGGCGGCCGCCGGGCCCGAAGTAGGAGCGCACCCGCCGCCGCAGGTTGCCGGCCTTGCCGACGTAGAGCACCTCGCCGTGGCGGTCGCGCATCAGGTACACGCCCGGCGCGGCGGGCAGGTCCTCGGCCAGGGCGAGCTTGTAGGAGTGGCGGACGCCCCCGAGGCCGGCGAACGAGACGGCGCGCTCGAGCGAGGTGACCCCGCGCTCGGCGAGCATGCCGATGAGCACGACGAGCAGCTCGGCGGTGGCCTCGGCGTCGGGCAGCGCACGGTGCGTGGGGCGCACCGAGGTGTCGGCCCACGCGGCGAGCGTCGCCAGGTCGTGCCGCGGCACCCGCCCGTCGAGCAGGCGGCGGGCGAGGACGAGCGTGTCGAGCCAGGGCTGGGTGAAGTAGCGCCCGGTCAGGCGGCGGCGCTCGTAGTTGAGGAACCTCAGGTCGAACGGCGCGTTGTGCGCCACCAGCACGTCCTGACCGGCGAACTCGACGAATCCCGGGAGGGCCGCGCCGATGTCCGGGCGTCCGGCCACGAGGCCGTCGTCGATGCCGGTCAGCTCGGTCACGACCGGGGGGATCGGACGCTCCGGGTCGACGAGGGTCGTGAAGCGCTCCGCGATCCGCATCTCCCGCACCCGGACGGCGCCGATCTCGGTCACCTTCGAGTATCCGGGCGAGCCGCCGGTCGTCTCGAGGTCGACGACGCAGAACGTCGCGGACGCGAGCGCCGCGGCGGACCAGTCGGGGGGCGCCAGCCCGACGAGGTCACGACCGAGCCAGGCCAGGCGGGGGTCGCCCTCGACGATCTCGGCCACCAGACGACGCTGCAGCCGCTCCGGGCACTGGCGCAGGCGCAGCAGCTGGGCCGCCACGTGTCCCACCTCCAACGGCCGGCCCCGGCGCGCCAGCAGGGCGCAGAGCCGGTCGGGCATCGAATCGACGCCCTCGGCGCCGGGCTGCGGCGGCGGGAGCGGGAGATGGAGTTGGGTGGCGGGGGGCACCGGCGAACGACTCTAACGGCGCCCCCCGCCGTCATCCCCCGCCCGTGGGGGCGGGCACGTCGTCCGGCGAGAACGGCTGCGAGAAGTCGAGTTGGGAGCCGGTGGGCACCGGCGTGCGGCCCTCGACCAGCACCCGCACCCGCGGCGCTCCGGAGGCGTCCGCCGCCGTCCGCACCAGCGGGGCGACCACGGCCAGCTCGGCGGCCGCGCCGCCGGGCGGGTAGCCGGTCTCGAACTCGGCGCTCAGGTCGACCGTCGCGACGGCGCCGTCGGCGGTGGCCGAGAGCACGCGGGTGCCGGCGGGGAGCGCCGGCAGCAGCGACGGGCCGAGCGGTCCGGCCGCCAGCGCCGCGAGCGCTCCCACGAGCCGGTCGGTGCCGGGCGCGAGGGGGCGCCGCTCGACGCGCAGGACCCCGTCGCCGTCGGAGAACCAGACCTCCGCCGGGGCCGGCGCGGGCGACGTCGACGCGGGCCCGGTCGTCTGGAGCGCCCCCTCCCGGGCATCGCCGCAGCCGACCGCCCCGAGGGCGAGCGCGAGCGCCGCGAGGGCCGCGGCGGCGGCGCGCGCGGTCCGTCGCCGGATCATCTCGGCCGGCATCGGGACTCACCCGATCGAGGGATCATCACCCGTCCCCCTTTCCCGGGGTCCGGGACCCCGTGTAGTCTGCGGCCGCCGGTGCCCAGTGGCCCCGGTGACACCACGATACGGCGGTTTCGGTAGACCATCCGATGACCTCGGGACGACACGACATCGGGCTCCTCTCCACACGGTGGTGGGTGGCCGTCCTGATCGGCTTGGTGGCGGCCCTCTTCGTGCCCGCGCTCGCGACCGGCCAGGCCGCCGTCGCCGACCCCGCGCCGGCCCCGGCGCCCGCCGAGCAGGGTCCGCAGCCCGCCGACGAGGCCGCGCCCGCCGAGGAGAGCCCGCAGCCGGCCGACGAGGCCGCGCCCGCCGAGGAGAGCCCGCAGCCGGCCGACGAGGCCGCGCCCGCCGAGGAGAGCCCGCAGCCGACCGACGAGGCCGCGCCCGCCGGGGGTACCTCGCAGCCGGGCGACGGCGCGACCGAGGCCCCGGCCCCGCCCCCCAGCGAGCAGCCGGCCGCCGGCGCGCCGGCCGCCCCCGGCGGCGAGGCCGTCCCGGCGCCCGCCCCCGCCGTCGTGGAGATCCCCGCCCCACAGGTCGCCCCGCTCCCGACGGCGCCCGACGCGCCGCGGCTCGGACCGGCGATCAGGGTCGCCCCGATCGTCGTCGAGGCGCCGCCCGCCGCCCCCCCGGTCGCGGCCTCCCCCACGGCCACGGCCGTGAAGGTCGCGCCGCCCGACGCACCGAAGTCGGCTCCGACCGTTGCGCCTTCGACGACCCGCCGGGCGACTCCGCCGGCCGCCACGGCTCCCGCCGCCCGGCCGTCCCCCGTCTCCCTCTCGGCGCTCGCCCCGACCCCGGTCGCCGCGCAGACGCTCCCGCCGGCGCCCATCGACGACCCGGCGGACATCGCCGTGCCCCCGCAGGCGACCGAGGGTGACGGCTTCCCCGTCGTGCAGGTCGTGGCGCCCGAGGGCACCGCACCGAACGGCGCCAGCCTGCTGGAGGTGCTGGCCGGCTACGTGATGCCCGGCTCCAGCGGCCCGCCCGGCATCGAGCATCATCTTCCTGATCCTGCTGGGCACCCTCCTGCTGGCGGCCTACGCGCCGCGCCCGTCGGTGTCCGAGCGGCTCCACCTGCTCGGCCTGATCGGCCCGCGCAGCGGCCACGCCATGGCGGTCCGCCGCCCCGGCTAGTTCGACCCCCGCCCCGGTCGAGGTGCGTCCTCGACCCGGGCCTTCGCGTCCCGCGCCGCCCCACCGACATCCCGGGGCCAGGCGCAGAAACTCTCGCGAGATGGGGTACCGACAAATGCACCACCAGACCCAGATCCTGGTCCTCGGCTCCGACGGAGCCGGGCGCTCGGCGCTCGAGGAGACGCTCACCCGTCTCGGCTACGTCGTGCTGGCGGCCGAGGCCTCGGCCCAGCGCACGCCGCCCGCCTCGGGCGACATCGTGATGCTCGACCTGCGCGGCGAGGACGCCGACTGGCGCCAGCTGGCCGAGGGCCTGCACGCCGACGAGCGGCCGATGATGATCATCTCCGAGCGCCCCCGCCGCCTGGTGCGGGCCCTCTCGGGCCGTGCCGCCGGCACGATGGTGATGACCGGCGCCGAGTCGGACGCCGGCTACCGCGTCGCCCTCTCGGTGTGCGCCGCACTGCGCGAGAGCAGCAACGCGCGCCGTCTGCGCGGCGAGCGCGCCAGCCGGGTCGTCGCCCTGTGAGGGATCGGCATCCACGCCAGACCGTCCCCGTCCCGACGGCCCGGAACCGCCCTCGCAGCGGCGCGTCCGGGTCGTCGGGTGCGGGTGAGCCCGATCTGGCGCGCGTCACCGCATGAGCCTGTTCAGCGGGGTCAACGTCGTCTTCTACCAGGTGTGCTCCATGGACCGGTCGGTCGAGTTCTACTCGGGCGTGCTGGGCCTGGAGGTGCTGCGCAGGGAGGGCAACGACTGGACGGAGCTGCAGGCAGGCGACACCGTGATCGCGCTGTCGGGTGAGCTCGCGACCCGGCCCCACCAGGGCGGCGCGACCGTGATCCTGAAGACCGAGGACGTCGACGCCGTCAACCGGCACCTCGCGGCCAACGAGGTCCAACGCGGCCGGATCGAGGACATGGGCGGCGCCCGCATGCTGCAGTTCTTCGATCCGGACGGCAACGAGATCGTGGCCATCCAGCCGGTGGACTAGCCGGCGCGGCCCCCTCGGGCCGGAGGCGGCGTCACCGTCGCGCGGCGGCGACCGCGGCCATGAACTCCTCGGGGTCCGCGACCCCGATCCCGATCCGCCGGGCCGTCCACGACAGGGGCGCCCTCACCCTCAGCGGGTCGGACAGCTCGAGCACCACGAGCGTTCCGGGACCGCCGACGAACGCGACCATGCCCCGCGCGATCCGGGCGCCGACGCCGGCCCACCAGGGCCAGTCCATCGTGCCGACGCGATCGATGGCGCCCATGGGCACGTCGGCCCGCCCGTGCAGGCCCATCCGCACGCGCACCTCGGCGTCCTCGACGACGGCCGTCGGCCGGTCCGGGGCGAGCGGCAGCAGGAGGGGCACCGCCCACCAGCTCCGCCGTATGGGGAAGGTGGCCATGCCCCGCCAGCGTATCGCCGCGCGGTGTCTAAGATCGGTGAGGGGAACCGGTTGACCACGGCAGGGGGGCGCGGAGTGGCCGCACGACGCTGGTACGGACGCGACGCGGGCCTCACCGCCCGCATGGGGCTGACGCTCTTCGGGCTCGGCCTCGTCTACGTCATCTTCATCGGGGTGCTCATCGCCGCCGGCGTCGGGGCGATCGTCGTGCTGGTGATCGCGGCGGCGTTCGCGCTGGTGCAGATCCTCTTCGGCGACAAGATCGCGCTCGCGTCGATGCGGGCGCGCGTCACCGAGCCGCACGAGGCCCCCGAGCTCCACGCCATGGTCGAGCGGCTCTGCCAGCTCGCCGACCTCCCCAAGCCGCGCGTGGCCGTCGCCGAGGCCGACATCCCCAACGCCTTCGCCGCCGGCCACAGCAGGAAGACCTCGACCGTCTGCGTCACGACCGGGCTGGTGGACCGCCTGGAGCCGCGCGAGCTGGAGGGCGTCGTCGCCCACGAGCTCGCGCACATCGCCAACAAGGACGTCATCGTCATGACGATCGCCGGCTTCCTGGCGACCGTCGCGGGCCTGCTGGTGCGCTTCGGCGTGTACAGCGGGATGATGGGCGGGCGGGGACGCCGCGACAACAGCGCGGCCGTGTTCCTGGTCGTCATCCTCGTGTCGGTGGCCGTCTACGTGGCCTCGTTCCTGCTGCTGCGGGCACTCTCGCGCTACCGCGAGTTCGCGGCCGACCGCGGGGCGGCGATCATGACCGGCGCCCCGGCGCAGCTCGCGGCCGCGCTCGGCCGCATCAGCGGCACGATGTCGCGCATCCCGACCGAGGACCTCCGCGCCGCCGAGGGCATGAACGCCTTCTTCATCATCCCGGCCGTGTCGAAGGGGTTCTCGCTGTCGAGCCTGATCTCGACGCACCCGCCGGCCGAGAAGCGCATCGCGCGGCTGATGGCGATGCAGGCGCAGCTCGACGCCAACCCGGGCGCGGTCCTCTGATGGGCCTCCTCGACGTCCTGCGCGGCCAGCGCGCGCCGCGGCGTGCCGATCTGGACAACCTGTTCGCGCTCGGCTCGGCGGCCGTCACCCTCGAGGCGGCGATGGGCCTGCGCACGACCGGCCGGGCGGGGGTCTGCTTCAAGAGCGTCGAGGCCGGGGTGTTCGAGGCCCTCATCCGCGAGACCGAGGAGCTGCTGGCGGCGACGAGCGCCGACGCCGGCACCACGGTGAGCCGCCAGGACGATGCGTTCGGCTTCTCGTGGGTCGTCATCGACGACCCCGACCTCGAGGACCTGGTGACGACCTCGCACGTGATCAGCCGCTCGCTCGAGGATCGCGGGTTCTCGGAGCGGTTGCTGTGCGCGGTCTTCGCGTTCGACGGCGACCCCGGCAGCGTCGGCCTGGTGTACGGCTACAACCGCGGGACGTTCTACCCCTTCGCGCCGCGCGCGTCGAAGAAGCGCGACAACGCCCTCGAGCTGCGACTGCGGTCGGCGGTCGGCTCCGAGCTCCCGTTCGAGCCGGAGCTCGAGCGCTGGTACGCCGTCTGGGACGCGCCGATCCTGGGCGACCGACCGCCCGGGGGCTAGTTCGGGATCAGCCCCTCGGAGGACAGCAGCTCGCGGGCGTCGGCGAGGGTCGTGCCGTGGCCGGGCACGATCGCGTCGGACGTCTGGAGGTCGTCGGCGGGCAGCGGCTCGCCCTTCGCGATGACGGCGTCAACCAGCTCGGTGAGGGCGGCGGCGAACCCCTCGGCGTCGCCGGCGTCGGCGGTGGCCTGCACGCGGTCGTCGATCGCGCTCACCAGGGCGAACGCCGCGTCGTCGAGCCGGTACTGGCCCTCTCCCAGGATGCGGACGATCACGAGTCCTTCCCTCCGTCCTCGATCGCCCCGGGCTGTGACGCCGGGCCGGCGCCGATCTCGCCCCGCAGGCGCTCCAGCTCGTCATCGACCCCGCCCGAGAGCGAGAGCTGCTCGAGCTCCCGGTCGATCGAGTCGCGCCCGTCGGTGACGTCGGTCAGCGCGCCCGACTCGAGCAGCTCGTCGATGGCGCCGGCGCGGGCGCGCATGGTCTCGGTCTTCGACTCGGCCCTCTCGATCGCCATGCCGACGTCGGCCATCTCCTCGGAGACGCCGCTGAAGGCCTCGCCGATCTTCGTCTGGGCCTCGGCCGCCGTGTACTGGGCCTTGATGGTCTCCTTGCGCGTGCGGAACGCCTCGACCTTGGCGGTGAGCCGCTGCTCCGCCAGCACGAGCTTGTCCTGCTCCGCCTGGAGGGTGGCGCGCTGCTCGTCGATGCTCTGCAGCTGCAGCTGCACGCCCTTCTTGCGCTCGAGCGCGACGCGGGCGAGGTCCTCGCGCCCGGCCTGGAGGGCCTGGCGGGCCTGCCCGTCGAGCTTCTCGACGCTGCCCTCGAGCTTCGCGGCCTGCAGCTCGAGGCGCTTCTTGCTGGTCGCGACGTCGGCGACCCCGCGTCGCACCTTCTGCAGCAGCTCGAGCTGCTTCTCGTAGGAGTAGTCGAGGGTCTCCCGCGGATCCTCCGCCCGGTCGAGGGCCTTGCTGGCCTTGGCCTTGACGATCGTCGTGAAGCGGCCCATCAGGCCCATCGCGCGGCTCCTCTCGTACCTGCGGAACCGGTCGAGGATAGCATCGGGCGATGTCCGCCCCTCCGCTCTCAGGCCTGCGCGTGCTCGATCTCACGCACAATCTCGCGGGGCCGTTGACGACCATGCACATGGGCGACCTCGGGGCCGAGGTCATCAAGATCGAGCGCCCCGAGGGCGATGAGTGGCGCGAGCACGAGCGCATCCCCGGCCAGCCCGGACGCGGCCGCCACTACATGCAGGCCAACCGCAACAAGCGCGCCGTGTGCCTCGACCTGCGGCGGACGGCGGCGCGCGAGGCGCTGCACGAGCTCATCCGCCGCGCGGACGTGCTGGTGACGAACATGCGCCCGGGCGTGCCCGAGTCGCTCGGATTCGGGTGGGACGAGGCCCGTGCCCTCAACCCGCGGCTCGTCTACTGCGACATGTCGGCCTTCGGCGCCGACGGGCCGAGGGGCGGGCGGCGCGGGTACGACCTGATGGCCGAGGCCCTGGCCGGCTTCATGCCGCCGAGCCTGGCCCGCGACGGCGCCGCGCCGGCGCCCTCGCCCATCCCGATCAACGACACGGCGCTCCCGCTGCTCGCCACGACCGGCATCCTCGCCGCCCTGATCGAGCGGGGCCGGTCCGGCCGCGGGCAGCGCGTCGAGGCCACCATCCTCGGATCGGCCGTCGCGCTCAACGCCCACTCGCTCGTGCGCATCGAGGCTCTCCCCGGTCACGGCACCCCCACCTTCTCGCGCGCCTTCTACCGCGCCTATCGCACCTCGGACGGCTGGATCGCCGTCGCGGCCTATGCCGAGCGGCTCGCCCGCGCCCTCTGCGAGGTGCTCGGGCACGCCGGCCTGCTCGACGGGCCGCCGTGGGACGACCGCGCCGCGCGGGTCGCGCGCGAGGCCGAGCTGGTCACCCTGCTCGCCCCGGCCTTCACGGCCCGCACCACCGCCGAGTGGGACGACCTGCTCGCCGCGGCGGGGATACCGGCCGCCCCGGTGCGCGAGCGCGACGACCTCTTCGACGACCCCCAGGTGCGCGAGACGGGCCTGCTGACGGAGATCGACGACCCCGAGGTCGGGCGCATGACCATGACGGCGCCCGTCGTGCGGCTCTCCGAGACCCCCGGCGCGATCCGGTTCACGGGACGCCACCTCGGCGCGGACACCGCCGAGGTGCTGCGGGAGCTCGGGCGCAGCGACGCGGACATCGACCGCATGGTCGCGGACGGCGCGGCCGTGTGCCGGCCGCCCGCGACGGAGCCCTAGCGCAGGTCGAGGACCTCGCGGCTGCGCAGGTGCGTCTGCACCTTGCGCTTGACGCGCTGCAGCGCGTTGTCAACCGTCTTGGGGGTGCAGTCGAGACGACCGGCGATCTCCTCGTACGACCGGCCCTCGAGGTACATCGTGAGCACGCCGCTCTCGAGGTCGGAGAGCGACTCGCCGAGGCAGCCGACCAGGCTGCGCAGCTCCTCCGACGAGATCACCTGGGTGACCGGGTCAACCACCGGGTCACCGGGGAGCACCTCGGCCAGCGACATCTCCTGGTCGCCGCTCGCCCCGGCGCGCGTGTGGCTGAACGACACGTAGGTGTTGAGCGGGGTGTGCTTGTTGCGGGCGGCGGTCTTGATCGCGGTGATGATCTGGCGGGTCACGCAGAGCTCGGCGAACGACCGGAACGAGGCCTCGCGGTCAACCCGGTAGTCGCGCACGGCCTTGAAGAACCCGATCAGACCCTCCTGCACGAGGTCCTCGTTCTCGCCGCCGGCCAGGAAGTAGGCGCTGGCCTTCATGCGCACGAAACCCCGGTACCGCTCGATCAGGCGGTCCATCGCCGCGGCGTCACCCGCCCGGGCGCGTGCGATGAGGGCCCGATCCTGGATCTCGATCCAGGGTTGAGGGTGACTGCCCTCCGCCCGGTCACCGCGCCCCCGAGATGAGGCATTAACCCTTGAGAACGCGATGGCCATGAGCTTTCTCCCTGGTTCAGCCCTGGACCATCAAGCTGAACTCAAGCGTTTGGATGTGACGAGTTGGGCATTGTTATCGTCCGCACAAACGAGAGTCAACGCAACATTGCCGCAAATAGCGTCATTTCGGCGTGTGCAACGTTGCGAACAGCAGGAGGGCGGTCGCCACCGAGATGTTGAGCGAGGCGACCCGGCCGGCCATCGGGATCGTCGCCAGGTGGTCGCAGGCCTCGCGCACCCGCGGGCGCAGGCCCTCGCCCTCCGAGCCCATCACCAGCAGCAGCTCCCGCGGCCACGTCAGCTCGCGGTAGTCGCGCCCCCCCTCGGGGTCGGCGCCGATGGCGAGGCGGCCGGTGCCCCGCGCATCGTGGAGGAAGCCGACCATGCTGCCGACCCGCGCGATCGGCAGGTGCTCCACCGCGCCCGCCGAGGCCTTGGCGACGGTCGGGGTCACGCCGGGGCTGCCGCGTCGCGGGATGACGATGCCCGCCGCCCCCGCCCCCTCGGCCACCCGTGCGATCGCGCCGAGGTTGCGCGGGTCCTGGGCGCCGTCGAGGCACACGACCGGCCCGTCGCCCTCGAGCACGTCGCGCGCGTCGGCGTACGGGTACGGGTCGGTGGTCGCCACCACCCCCTGATGGTCGGACGTGCCGGCCAGCCGTCCGAGCTCGTCGCGGGTGCGGCTCACGACCGACACCCCCGCGAGCCAGGGCTCGTCGGAGAGGGTCGCCAGCGCGGCCACCTCGTACACCGGCCGGCGGCCGGCGGCGATCAGCTCGCGCACCGGGTTGCGCCCGTAGATCCGCTCCACGCCGTCCGGAGCGTCGTCGCGCGGGCTCATGCCGGCTCGACCCGAGGGCCCCCCGGCGTGTCGGTGATCTCGAAGCCGGCGGCGCGCACCTGCTCGCGCAGCGCGTCGGCTCCGGAGAAGTCCCGGTCCGCGCGGGCCCGCTCGCGGAGGGCGACGAGCCGGTGCACCTCGTCGGGCACCTCGCCCGCCGGACCCGGGTCGATACCCGCGATGCCGAACACGTCGAGCAGGTCGATGAGCTCACGACGCGCCTCGCGCAGCTGCCCGGCCCCCGCGGTGCCCGCGGCCACGGCCCGGTTGGTTCCGCGCACCATCTCGAAGAGCGCGGCGAACGCCTCGGGGGTCGAGAAGTCGTCCTCGAGCGCGGCGAAGAACTGGCGGCGGCCGTCGACGATCGTGCGCGACAGGTCGGGGTCGTGGCCGTCGCCCGCGTCGGCGAGGGCGCGATCGAGCGCCCGCAGCGCGTTGGCGAGCCGGGCGACGACCGTCGTCGCGTCGCCCATGCGCGCCTCCGAGAAGGGCAGGCGCGAGCGGTAGTGGCTCGTCAGGAAGTAGGCGATCACCACCTCGGCCGGCCACCGGTCGAGGACGTCGGCGAGCGGCGCGATGTTGCCGAGGCTCTTGCTCATCTTCTCGTCGCCGAGCTCGAGCATCTCGTTGTGCATCCAGATGTGCGCCATCGGCCCCGGGTGGGCGCCCTCGGACTGCGCGATCTCGTTCTCGTGGTGGGGGAAGACCAGGTCGATCCCCCCGCCGTGCACCTCGAAGCCGTGGCCGAGGGTCGCGTGCGCCATCGCCGAGCACTCGATGTGCCATCCCGGGCGGCCGGGCCCCCACGGCGACTCCCAGGAGGTGTCCTCGTCGGGCTTGTGCCCCTTCCAGAGGGCGAAGTCGAGGGGGGACTCCTTTCCGGCGCCCGGTTCCGACGACACCATCTCGTCGAGCCGGCGCCCCGACAGCCGCCCGTACCCCGGGAAGCGCGCCACCCGGAAGTAGACGTCGCCGTCGGCCGGGTAGGCCAGCCCGCGCTCGATGAGGGCCGCGATCAGCCCGATGATCTCGGGCACCGACTCGGTGACGCGCGGCTCGGCCGAGGGCCGGCCGAGACCGAGGCGGTCGGTGTCGGCGACGTAGGCATCGCAGTAGCGGGCCGCGAGCTCGGAGCTCGGCACCCCCTCGGCGCGGGCGGCGTCGTAGATCTTGTCGTTCACGTCGGTCAGGTTGGACACCAGCCGCGCGCGCACGCCGCTGCGCGCCAGGAACCGGGCGAGCACCGAGAACACGACGAAGGGGCGGGCGTTGCCGATGTGGATGCGCCCGTAGACCGTCGGTCCGCAGACGTAGATGCCCACCGTGCCGTCGGGCCCCGGCACGAGGTCCTCCTTGCGCCGGGTGAGGGTGGAGTGGAGGCGGACGGTCACCGCTGCTCCACCAGCGCGACCGCGGTGCATGCGACGCCCTCGCCGCGGCCGAGGGCCCCGAGCCCGTCGGTGGTCGTGGCGTGGACCGTCACCGGGGCGCCCACCAGGGCCGACATCGCCGACTCCATCGCGCCCCGGTGCGGAGACAGGCGCGGTCGCTCGCAGACGGCCACGGCGTGCGCGTTGACGACCGCGAAGCCGGCCTCGGCCACCCGGGCCACGACGATCGACAGCAGCCGCTCGCCCGACGCCCCCTCCCACTCGGGGTCCCCGGGCGGGAACAGGGCGCCGATGTCGGGCTGGCCGGCGGCGGCCAGCAGCGCGTCGCAGACCGCGTGGGCGATGGCGTCGCCGTCCGAGTGGCCGACGAGCCCCTCGGGGTGGGGGATCTCCCGCGTGCCGAGCATGAGCGGTCGGCCGGGCCCGAACCGGTGGGCGTCGACCCCGGTGCCGACCCTCATCCCCACCTCAGCTCGGCCTGTGACGGCTCCCGGCGCGAGAAGCGGGTGATGGTCTCGTAGCCGGCTCCGCGCAGGGCCGCGACCGCCGTCGGGTAGTCGCGCGCGACGTCCTCGGGGGCGTGGGCGTCGCTCGAGAGCGTCACCGGGACTCCGGCGCGGCGGAAGCGCGCCAGCAGGGAGGGCTCGGGGTAGAGCTCGCCGATCGGCTTGCGCAGCCCGGCCGAGGAGCACTCGACGGCGACGCCGGTCTCGGCGATGGCGGCGACCGCGTCGTCGAGCAGGCGGTCCAGCGCCGGCGGGATGCGCCGCCCGAAGACCTTCGGCAGGTCGGGGTGGGACATCACGTCGTAGAGGCCCGAGCCGGCCGCCGCGACGAGCTCCTCGAGGTAGCGGGACCACAGCTCGTCGACCGGCAGGCGATCCCGGTCGGGGTCGGTGGGGTCGTCGATCGCCCGTCCGTCCAGGAAGTGCACCGACCCGAGCACCACGTCGAACGGGCGCGCCGCGAGGAAGGCGGCGATCTCGTCGCGTCGGTCGGCCAGCCAGTCCATCTCGATCCCGACCAGCACGGGCAGCCCCGAGTCGCGGGCGGCGGCGACGGCCGAGACGTAGGCGTCGGCGTCCTCGGTGGCCTCCCCTCGCCAGAAGCGGTCGTCGAGCCAGTCGCGCGCCTGGGCGAAACGGTAGACGTGCTCGGTGACGGCGATCTCGGAGACGGCGCGGCGGCGGGCCCGGGCGACGTAGCGCCCGATCCAGGTCGTGGACAGATGGCCGCCGTCGGCGTCCCACCGCGGGGCGGCCGCGGCGCGGGGCCCGATCCCATCCGGCTGCAGGTGCATGTGGTAGTCGGTCAGCACGGCGAGGGATCCTACTCGGGGGCCCGGGCGGCCAGCACCGCCTCGGCCAGCGCGCGGTCGGCGGGGGTCGTCACCTTGAGGTTCGGTCCGTCCCCCTCCACCAGCCGCACACGGCCGCCCGCCGCCTCGACCATCGACGCGCAGTCGGTCGCCGCGGCGAGCGACCCCGAGCCGGCGGCGGCCGCGACGGCCGCGCGCAGCACCGGCGCGGGGAAGGCCTGTGGCGTCTGCGCCCCCCACAGGTCGTGGCGCGGGACCGTGCCGGAGATGATCCCTCCGTGACCGGCTCGCTTGAGCGTGTCGACGGCCGGGGCCGCGGCGATCGCCCCGTCGGCGCCGGCGATGCCGTCGAGCACCGCGGAGACGAGCGCCGGCGACACCAGTGGGCGGGCCGCGTCGTGCACCAGCACGGTGTCGGTGCCGACGGGCACGGCATCGAGGCCGCGCCGCACCGAGTCGGACCGGCTGTCGCCGCCGGTGACGACCGTGACGGGCAGGTCGCCGTCGACGACCCGGCGAACCTCCTCCTCCCGTCCGGGCGGTGCCACGACGACCAGCGCGTCGATGCGGCCGCTCCGCGTCAGCGCCCGCACGCTCCACGCCACCATGGGCCGGCCGGCGAGCGGCATCAGCGCCTTCGGCACGCCGGCTGCCATGCGCACGCCCGCGCCGGCGGCGACCAGGATCGCGATCGTTGACATCGGCGGGCCCCCTCACCGGCGTGCGGGACGTCGGCACGACGGGCACGCCGACGTGCCGGATGATGTCAGGGCGCACGCCGGGCCCGCGGTTGGACGCACGGCCGCGCGTCGGCGAGCATGGGGGCGCATGAGCCTCCACGTCGGCACCTCGGGCTGGGCGTATCGCGAGTGGAGGCCGGCGTTCTACCCCCCGGACCTGCCGCAGGACCGGTTCCTCTCGCACTACGCCGAGCGCCTCACGGCGTGCGAGGTCAACGCGACCTTCTACCGCCTGCAGTCCGAGAGCGCGGTCACGCGATGGGCCGAGGCCACGCCGCCCGGATTCCGGTTCGCGGCCAAGGCGCACCGCCGCCTCACCCACACCCGCGCCCTGCCGCCGCACGAGGGGGGCGACGCCTTCCTCGAGCGGTTCCTCGACTCGCTCACGGGCCTCGGGGCGCGGCTCGGCGCGGTGCTGCTGCAGTTCCCGGCCTCGCGGCCGCGCGACGACGGCGCGCTCGACGACCTGCTCGGCTGCCTGCCGGCCGGCCTGCCCGTGGCCCTCGAGTTCCGGCACGACTCGTGGGGCGCGGCCGCGGTGGAGGAGCGCGTCGCCGCCCACGGGGGCACCATCTGCATCTCGGAGACCGACGGGGCGGTGCTGTCGCGCCTGCCCGCCGGCCCCCTCGCCTACGTCCGGCTGCGCGCGGACGCCTACGGCGACGATGCGCGCCGGGGTTGGCGCGACCTGCTCGAGCGCGAGGCGGCCGACCGCCCCGTCTTCGCGTTCGCCAAGCACGAGGGCGTCCCCGCGGGCGATCCCCACGCGGGGGTCGGGCTGGCCGAGTGGCTGCTCGGGGTCGGCGCCGCACGGGCGGCGCCGGGTACGTCCGAGGCCTAGTCCTGCCCCTCGTGCAGCTTGGTGAAGATCATCTTGCCGGACGGGCTCTGCAGCACGCTCGTCACCTCGACGACCACCTCGCGGCCCACCGCCGCGCGCCCGCCCTCCACCACGATCATCGTGCCGTCCTGGAGGTAGGCGACGCCCTGGTCGTACTCGCGGCCCTCGCGGATGATCTTCACCTGCAGCGGCTCGCCGGGCAGCACGGCCGGCTTGAGCGCGTTGGCGAGCTCGTTGACGTTGAGCACCTCGACGCCCTGGATCTGGGCGACCTTGTTGAGGTTGTAGTCGGTGGTGACGATCGACGCGCCGACCTCCTGCGCCATCCGCACCAGCTTGGCGTCGACGCCCTCGATGCCGGCGTAGTCGCCACCCCGCACCGCGAAGCCCCCGTTGGCGGTCGTCTTGAGCTCCTCGACGATCTCGAGGCCGCGCCTGCCGCGGGCCCGCTTGAGGGCGTCGGCCGAGTCGGCGACCCGCTGGAGCTCCTCGAGCACGAAGTCGGGGATGACGATCGCGCCCGACAGGAACCTGGTGCGCACCACATCGACCAGGCGGCCGTCGATGATCGCGCTGGTGTCGATGAGGCGGGTCAGCGTCTGCCCGCCCGAGCGTGACCGGATGCCGACCAGGCGCAGGATGTCGACGTGTCGTCGCGCCGCGACGCGGCTGAAGACGTAGGCGACCACCAGCACCACCGGCAGGAGCAGGTACGGACCGATGATCGGCAGCTGCGCCACGGCCACCCCGGCCAGGGCCGCCGCGACCAGGCCCACGACGAGCCCGAGCGCGCCCACCATGAGCTCCGCCGCCGATCGGCGGTCGGCGGCACGGTCGATGGCCCGCAGCCGGTCGCGGAGCATCTTGCCCACCAGACCGCCCACCAGCAGGCCGAGCAGCGCGCCCGCGACCGTGATGGCCGCCCGGGCGGCGTACCACCAGGGGGAGTCGAACCACTGGTCGAGCGGGAGGGCGGCCCCGGCCTGATAAGCGCCGAGGCCCCCCAGGAGGCCGAGGACGATGCGGCTGACGACGATCAGCACCTCGCGATCACCTCATCCACCGGATCGTGGCGAGTGCACGTCATCAGCGCCGTTCCCTTCTCGTTCAGCCCCCGACCCGCATCGATCGTACGCTAGCCGTTCCGCTACTCGACGAGTGCCTCGGCGCCCTTCTTCGCGGTGACGGCGTCGGCATCACGACGCTCGCCGATGTCCTCGAGAAGGTTCTCGAGGAAGTCGATCGCCTCCTGCTCCTCCATGTCGCGCGCGTACATGAGCTCGCTGGCCAGGATCTTCTTCGCGCGGCCGAACATCTGCTTCTCGCCCGTCGAGAGGCCCTTGTCGAGATCGCGAATCGACAGGTTCCTGACGACCTCGGCGAGCTCGAAGATGTCGCCCGTCTTGATCTTGTCGCGGTTGTGCTTGAAGCGGCGGTTCCAGTTCTTGGGCATCTGCGTGCCGTCGTCGCGCAGCACGGCCAGCACCTCGTCGACCGTCTCCTCGCCGATCACCTTGCGCAGGCCCGCCGCCTCGGCGTTCTCGCAGGGGACCATGACGGTCATGTCGTTGTAGAGGATCTGGATGGTGAGGTACTCGCGGCGCTGCCCGAGGATCTCCTTCTGCTCCTTCTTGACGATCTTGCCCGCGCCGTGATGCGGGTAGACGACCTTGTCTCCGACCTCGTACAACCGCTCCCCCTCACTCGTCATCGACAGGACAGGCCCGACTAGCGGGCGAATGCGACCTCGAGGGCCTCCCGGACCCCCGTGACCGCGTGTACGTGCCGAGGCGACGCCGACGCGGCGTCACCCCCGATCTCGCGCGGCGGCGTCACCGCCGCCTCCAGTCCGTGGGCCGCCATGGCGGCCAGCCGGCGCACGCCGTGGCCCGAGGGGCGCACCGCGCCCGTCAGCCCCAGCTCGCCGAAGGCCGCCGAACCCGGCGCCAACGGGACCCCCCGGTGCGCGCTCGTGATCGCGAGCGCCATGGCGAGGTCGGCGGCCGGGTCGAGCGCGCGGGCGCCGCCCGCGACGCTCACGAAGACGTCGGCATCGCCGAGGCGCACGCCGGCGTGGCGCGACAGCACGGCGATGACCTGGGCCAGCCGGGTGCGGTCGACGCCGATCGCGACGCGTCGCGGCGGCACGATCTCGGTGGGGCCGACCAGCGCCTGCACCTCGACGAGCAGCGCCCGGCTGCCCTCGACGGCCGGGAAGACGCACGAGCCGATCCTCTCCCCGGCCTCGGCCAGGTAGAGGCGGGTCGGGTCCTCCACCGACTCGAGGCCCGAGGCGCGCATCTCGAAGATGCCGGTCTCGTTGGTCGAGCCGAAGCGGTTCTTCGTCGCGCGCAGCACGCGCTGGGCGCGCATGTCGTCGCCCTCGAACGACAGCACGCAGTCGACGAGGTGCTCCATCGTGCGCGGACCGGCGAGCCCGCCGTCCTTCGTGACCTGGCCGACGAGCACGATCGTGACGCCCCGCTCCTTCGCCGCGCGCATCAGCTCCGCGGTCACCGCGCGCACCTGGTTGGGCGCCCCGGGGGCGCCCTCGACGCCGTCCGAGTGGAGGGTCTGCACCGAGTCGATCGCGACGACGTCGGGGCGGTGCGCCTCGATCGCCGCGAGCACGCTCTCGAGGTGCGTCTCGGCGAGCACCTGCACCGGCCCGCAGTCGCAGGTCAGGCGCTCCGCGCGCCCGCGCACCTGGATGGCCGACTCCTCGCCGGTGACGAGCATCGCCTGCCCGGCGACGGCCACGTTGGCCAGCGCCTGCAGCACGAGGGTGCTCTTGCCGATCCCCGGCTCGCCGCCCAGCAGGACGAGGGAGCCCGGCACGAGCCCTCCGCCCAGCACCCGGTCGAGCTCGCCGATGCCCGTGCTGCGGCGCGCGGGCGCGTCGTCGACCAGGTCGGCGAGACGCGTGACCACCGGCACGGGGCCGATCGGCCCCCGCCGCGCCGTGGGGGCGGCGGTGGCCTCCTCGGCCACCGTGCCCCACTCCCCGCAGGTCGGGCAGCGCCCGACCCAGCGCGGGGCCTGCGCTCCGCAGGCCCCGCACGAATAGACGACCCGTCGACGCGTCTGCGCCACGCCAGCCCCTCGCCCGGGGATTACGACTCGCTCGGTCCGGCGGGCGAATCCTCGGAGGCCGCGCCGGCGGCGGCGCCGACGGTCTCGGGCTGCGTCTCCGGCTCGGTGACGACCAGCTTCATGTCCTCGCCGTCCCGATCGACGACCACGCTGCTGCCCTCGATGAACCCGCCCGCGAGCAGACGGTCCGAGAGCGGGTCCTCGATCAGCCGCTGGATCGCGCGGCGCAGCGGCCGGGCGCCCATCGTCGGGTCGTAGCCCTGCTCGACGAGCAGGTCCTTCGCGTCGTCCGTGAGGCGCAGGGCCAGGCCGTGCTCCTTCATCTGGTTCTGCAGGCGAACCAGGAGCAGATCGACGATCTCGGTGATCTCCTCCTTGGTCAGCTTGTGGAACACGATGATCTCGTCGATGCGGTTGATCAGCTCGGGGCGGAAGACCCGCTTGAGCTCGCCCATGATCCGCGACTTCATGTCGTCGTACGACAGGCCGGTCTCGTCCGTGACCGAGAACCCGAGCGGCGTGTTGCGCGAGATCGTCGCGGCGCCGATGTTCGAGGTCATGATCAGGATCGCGTTGCGGAAGTCGACCGAGCGGCCCTGGGCGTCGGTGAGGCGTCCGTCCTCGAGGATCTGCAGGAGGATGTTGAACACCTCGGGGTGCGCCTTCTCGACCTCGTCGAGCAGGATCACCGAGTAGGGCTTGCGCCGGACCTGCTCGGTCAGCTGGCCGCCCTCGTCGTAGCCGATGTAGCCGGGCGGGGAGCCCACGAGGCGCGAGACCGCGTGCTTCTCCATGTACTCGGACATGTCGACCTGGATCAGCGCGCTCTCGTCGCCGAACAGGAACTCGGCGAGCGTGCGGGCGAGCTCGGTCTTACCGACGCCCGAGGGGCCGAGGAAGATGAACGAGCCCGACGGGCGCTTCGGGTCCTTGATGCCGGCGCGGGCGCGGCGGATCGCGCGGGAGACGGCCTTGATGGCCTGCTCCTGCCCGATGACGCGCTTGTGGAGCTCGTCCTCCATCCGCAGCAGCTTCTGCGTCTCGGCCTCGGTGAGCTTGAACACCGGGATGCCGGTCCACATCGAGACGATGTCGGCGATCTCCTCCTCGCCGATGGAGGCCCGGGGGCCGCCCTCGTCGCTCTTCCACTGCTCCTCGAGGTCGCGCTTCTTGTTCGTGAGGCGCCGCTCCTTGTCGCGGAGGTTGGCGGCCTTCTCGAACTCCTGCGCCTCGATGGCCGCCTCCTTCTCCTTGCGGACCTGGTCGATCTCCTCCTCGAGCTCCCGGTAGGTCGGGGGCGCGGTCATCGTGCGGATGCGCATCCGCGACGACGCCTCGTCGATGAGGTCGATCGCCTTGTCCGGCAGGAACCGGTCGGCGATGTAGCGGTCGGCCAGGTTGGCGGCGGCGGCGAGCGCCTCGTCGGTGATCGTGACCCGGTGGTGGGCCTCGTAGCGGTCGCGGAGGCCGCGCAGGATCTGCTCGGTCTCCTCCTGCGAGGGCTCGTCGACCTGGATCTTCTGGAAGCGGCGCTCGAGTGCGGAGTCGCGCTCGAGGTACTTGCGGTACTCGTCGAGCGTCGTCGCGCCGACCGTCTGCAGCTCGCCGCGGGCGAGCGCGGGCTTCAGGATCGAGGCTGCGTCGATCGCGCCCTCGGCGGCGCCCGCGCCGACGAGATTGTGGAGCTCGTCGATGAACAGGATGATGTCGCCGCGCTGGGTGATCTCCTTCATCACCTTCTTCAGGCGCTCCTCGAACTCGCCGCGGTACTTCGAGCCGGCGACGAGGGCCGCGAGGTCGAGCGTGTAGATCTGCTTGTTGCGCAGCAGCTCCGGCACCTCGTTGCTCGCGATGCGCTGCGCCAGTCCCTCGATGACGGCGGTCTTGCCCACGCCGGGCTCACCGATGAGGACCGGGTTGTTCTTCGTGCGCCGGGAGAGGATCTGCATGACCCGCTCGATCTCGGTCTGGCGACCGACCACCGGGTCGAGCTTGCCCTCGGCCGCGAGCTTGGTGAGGTTGCGGCCGAACTGGTCGAGCAGCTTGCTCGACTTCTTGTCGCCGCTCTGCCCGCTGCTGGCCTGCCCCTGCTGACGCCGGCCCGGGCCCGAGAGCATGCGGATGATCTCGTTGCGGATCTTCTCGGAGTCGGCGTCGAAGTCGGCGAGGATGCGCGCGGCGACGCCCTCGTTCTCACGCACGAGGCCGAGCAGGATGTGCTCGGTGCCGATGTAGTTGTGGCCGAGCGACAGCGCCTCGCGCAGCGCCAGCTCGAGCACCTTCTTGGCCCGCGGGGTGAAGGGGATCTGCCCGGAGGTGACCTCCTCGCCCGACCCGACGATCCGGATCACCTGGGCGCGCACCTCCTCCACGGTGATCTCGAGACCCTCGAGCACGCGCGCGGCCAGACCCTCCTCCTCGCGCAGCAGGCCCAGCAGGATGTGCTCGGTCCCGATGTAGTTGTGCTTGAGGGTGCGCGCCTCCTCCTGGGCCAGTACCACGACCTGGCGGGCGCGCTCGGTGAACCGTTCGAACATCGGGATTCCCCTTCCTGCTCACCCGGCCCCGAGGACGCGAAAACCGCGCCGGCGGTGGACGACGGGCGTTGAAGAGTGCGGGACTTCGAGGGTCAGGACCCGCAGACGGTCGCCTCGCGAGGCGTGTCCACGGCGGTGGGACAGAGCTCCCGGCGGGTGGCCGCCGGAGGACGATCCTAGCACGGTGCCCCCTCTCGCCCCCCTCATCGGCGGGCGCGGGTACGTCCTGGACGATCGCGGTGCACCGGCGTCGGTGCACCCCCCGTTCGGACGGATCGCCGACCGGCGGCGGGCTGCCGCGCGCGGGTCGGGGAGCACGGTGGCCACGGTCATCATCGATGATGACCGTGGCCCCGGACGCCTAGTGGCGCACCTTGCGGTCCTGATCGGGGTAGATCAGCAGGCCCATGGTGCGAGCGCGCTTCACCGCCTTGGCGACGAGCGTCTGCTGGCGACGGGAGAGACCGGTGATCCGGCGCGACCGGATCTTGCCCCGCTCGCTCACGAAGCGCCGCAGCGACGGGTAGTTCTTCCAGTCGATCTCCTCCGCGGCGAGCTGCGGACGGCGCTTGCGTGCGGCGGGCGCGCCACCCTTGCGGCCCTTCGTCTTCGACCGCGCGCGGCCTCGTGGCTTGGCCATCTACTCCCTTGTCTCTCGCTCCGTACGACGGCGGGGGACTATAGCGCACGCCCCCCGCCGCGTCCGTGGCCTCAGATCGGGAGGGCGTCCCGTACGCCGCGGGCGCGGCGGCGCACGTACCTCTTCGCGACGCGCCAGACGACGACGCCGAGGCCCGCGTACAGGGTCTTCTTCATGTCGGCCTCCTCTACCGGCGGGTGACGGCGTCCTTCAGGTCGGAGGCGGCCTCACGGACCTTCTCCCCCGCCTGGCGGGCCTTGCCCTCGGCCTGGTCCTGACGGCCATCGGCCTTCTGCTCCTCGTCGCCGCGCAGCGCGCCGACGGCCTCCTTGGCCTTGCCGCCCAGCTCCTGTGACTTCCCGGACTCGCTCATGCGTGCCCCCCGTGTCGCGGTCGCCGTGAGCCCCGAGGGTGCCCGGCGGGAGGGGCGGGCAAACGCCGTCTAGGAGCGCATCGCGGGGAAGAGGATGACCTCGCGGATGGTGTGGCGGTCGGTCAGCAGCATCACCAGGCGGTCGATGCCCATGCCGAGACCGCCGGTCGGCGGCATACCGTGCTCGAGCGCCGCGAGGAAGTCCTCGTCCATGGGCTGGGCCTCGTCGTCGCCGGCGTCACGGTCGCGCGCGGCCATGGCGAAGCGCTCGCGCTGGTCGTCGGGATCGTTGAGCTCGGTGAAGGCGTTGGCGATCTCCATGCCCCCGGCGAACGCCTCGAAGCGCTCGACGACGGCGGGATCGTCGGGATGGCGCTTGGCGAACGGCGACAGCTCGAGGGGGTAGTCGTGGAGGATCGTCGGCTGGATGAGGGTCGGCTCGAGGGTCTGCGTGAGGAGGCCGTCCACGAGCTTCGGCCACGGGACCCCGTCGGGGGCGTCGAGGCCGGCGGCCCGCATGGCGGCGCGCAGCGACGCCTCGTCGGCGTGCACCCGCACGTCGATGCCGCTCGCCTCGCGCAGCCCGTCGCGGAAGTCGATGCGGCGCCACGGCGGGGCGAAGTCGATCTCCGCGCCCTTCCACGGCACGCGCGTGCCACCGGTCGCGTCCACGGCCACGGCGGCGACCATCTGCTCGAGCATGTCCATGACGTCGCGGTAGTCGGCGTACGCCTCGTACGTCTCGACCATCGTGAACTCGGGGTTGTGCTTGTGGCTGACGCCCTCGTTGCGGAAGTCCTTCCCGAGCTCGTACACCTTCTCGAGGCCGCCGACGATGCACCGCTTGAGATACAACTCGGTCGCGATGCGCAGGTAGAGATCGCGGTCGAGCGCGTTGTGATGCGTCACGAACGGCCGCGCCGCGGCGCCGCCGTAGATCGGCTGGAGGGTCGGGGTCTCGACCTCGAGGAAGCCGCGACCGTCCAGGAACCGGCGCACCGCCGCGATCGTCCGCGAGCGCGTGATGAACGATGCCCGCACGTCACCGTCGGCCATGAGGTCGAGGTAGCGCTGGCGGAAGCGGGTCTCGGGGTCGCGCAGCCCGGCGTGCTTGTCGGGCGGCGGGCGCAGCGACTTGGCGAGCAGGGTCGCCCCCTCGACGGCGACGCTCAGCTCGCCCCGGCGCGTGCGCGCCACCGGGCCGTCGGCCCCGACGATGTCGCCGAGGTCGAGGTCGAGCAGCGCGTCCATGCCCTCCTCGCCGAGACGGTCGCGCGTGGCCCACAGCTGGATGCGGCCGCTGCGGTCCTCGATGTCCAGGAACGCGACCTTGCCCTGGCCGCGGCGCGCGGCGAGCCTGCCCGCCACCCTGACCGGGGTCTCGCCCGTGTCGCCCGCCGCGAGCGACTCGTGCGCGGCGCGCACCTCGCCGATGGCGCGCCGCCCGGGGAAACGCGCGGGGAAGGGGTCGACGCCGGCGGCGCGCAGAGCGTCCGCCTTCGCCCTGCGCTCCCCGATCAGCCCCGCGAGGCCCCCCTCGGGGACCTGCGGCTCAGTGGCCGTGGTCGCCCGCCTGGATGTCGACGATCTGGTACTGGAGGGCACCCCGGGGAGCCGGGATCGTCACCTTCTCGCCCTTCTTCTTGCCGAGCAGGGCCTTGCCCACCGGACTCTCGTTCGAGAGGCGGTGGTTCTTGGGGTCCGCCTCGGCCGAGCCGACGATCGAGTACTCGCGGGTCGCCTTGCTCTTGATGTCCTTCAGCGTGACGCGGGCGCCGATCGAGACCGAGTCGGTCGACAGGTGCTCCGTGTCGACCACGCGGGCGTTGCGCAGCTTCTGCTCCAGCGACTGGATGCGATAGAAGAGCTGCGCCTGCTCGTTCTTGGCGTCGTCGTACTCGGAGTTCTCGGAGATGTCGCCGAACTCACGTGCCTCCTTGATCCGCTCCGCGACCTCACGTCGCTTCGTGGTCGTGAGGTACTCGATCTCCTCCGTCAGCTTCGCGTAGCCCTCTTCCGTCAGGATCACTTCGCGGTCCATCGGGTGGGTCTCCTTCGTGTGAGAGCGGATCGGCCCGTGAGCGGCCCGGAAAGGTAGCTTCGACGCCCCCCGTTATCAAGCGGTGACACGTCGTCAGGCGGCCGCCGCGGCGGCGGGCAGCGCCCGCAGCCGATCGAGTGCGGCCTCGACGGTCGGAGCGACGAGGAGCTCGCCGAGAGTGCCGTGGCCGATCGTCGTATCCGGCCAGGTACCAGGGGTAGAACTTGCGCATGTAGCCGACGACGCGGCGCTCGCCGAGCGCCAGGCGCGGCGTCGGTCGCGAAGGCGGCGCAGCTCGTCGATGGTCTGCGCGAGCGTCGGGCGGGGGCGCGGACACGCCGTCGAGCAGCTCGCCGAAGACCCACGGGTTGCCGAGGGCGGCACGGCCGACCGCGATCGCGGCGCAGCCGGTCGTGCTCGAGCACCGAGAGCGGCGTCGGCGGGCGTGGCGATGTCGCCGCTGGCGATCACCGGGATGCCGACGGCCGCCACCACCTCGGCCGTGATGCGGTGGTCCGCACGCCCGCCGTACTCCTCGGCCGCGGCGCGCGGGTGCACGCACAGCGCCGCCGCGCCGGCCGCCTCGAAGCGCTTGCGCGGTCTCGATCGGCACCGAGGTGGCTCGGCGTGAGGCCGCGGCGCATCTTGACCGTCACCGGCACGTCGACCGCGCGCACCATCGCCTCGACGATGCGCGCGGCGGCGACCGGGTCGGCCAGCAGCGCCGCGCCGGCGCCGGTCTTGCAGATCTTCGGCACCGGGCAGCCCATGTTGATGTCGACCAGGTCGGCGCCGGCGGCCTCGACCGCGCGGGCGGCCTCGACCATGGCGTTGACGTCGGCGCCGAAGACCTGCACGCCCACCGGGTGCTCGTCGGGCACGATCGTGAGCATGCCGAGCGTCTTGCGGTTGGCGTACCGGATGCCGAAGCTCGCGATCATCTCCGAGACCGCGAAGCCGGCGCCGTGGCGGCGCGACTGGCGCCGGAACGCCCAGTTGGCGATGCCCGCCAGCGGCGCCTGCACGAGGCGGTTCTCGAGCCGCAGACCGCCGATCTCGACCGGCTCGCGCACCGGCCAGCGCTCGGGCGCCGGACGGTCGGCGGGCTCGGGCTCGGCCATGCGACCCGCGAGCACGGTGCTCATGCGCTTCCTCATCGAGGCTCCCCCGCCTCGGTGGGCGCGCGCTCGGTGTTGAGCTCGTGCACCAGGCGCAGCCCCTCGAGCGTCAGCAGCGGCACGTTCTCGTCGATCTGGGTCGACAGCGGGCAGACCAGCGACGCGAGGCCGCCGGTCGCCAGCACGAGTGTGCCCGGCCCGAGCTCCTCCTTCATCCGCTCCACCACCCCGTCCACCATCGCGACCGTGCCGAAGACGATGCCCGAGCGCATGCTCTCGATGGTTGACTTGCCGATGACGCGCGGGGGCGCCACCAGGTCGATGCGCACGAGGCGCGCCGCCCGCGCGGTGAGGGCGTCGAGCGAGGTCTCGATGCCGGGGGCGATCGCGCCGCCGACGTACTCGCCCGCATCGGAGAGGGCGTCGAACGTGGTGGCGGTGCCGAAGTCGACGACGATGCAGGGGCCGCCGTGGCGACGGTGCGCGGCGACCGCGTTGACGATGCGGTCGGCGCCGAGCTCGCGCGGGTTGTCGATGGCGAGCGAGATGCCGGTGCGCACGCCGGGGCCGACGACCGTGGCGGCGCGCTGGAGGTACTTCAGCGACAGCGACGCGTAGGCGGCCGAGAGCGTCGGCACCACCGACGCGACGATCATCTCGTCGAGCTCCCCGAGGCTGCCGCCGCGGAGGCGCAGGATCTGGTCGTGGTCGGCGGCGAGCTCGTCGGCGGTCGCGCCGCGCTCGGTCGAGATGCGCCACTCGTGCAGCAGCTCCTCGCCCGAGTAGACCCCGGCCTGGGTCTGCGTGTTGCCGACGTCGATCGCGAGCAGCACCGCGGGGTCCTCAGGCCGCCGGGTCGGCGGGCTCGGGGATGGCGTCGCCCTTGAGGATCTCGACCGTCACGTCCTGGGTCGTGTAGATCTCGACGCGGGGGATGATGCGGGTCGGGCGGTTCTTGTCCCAGACCCAGACGTCCTCCATCGTGATGTGGAAGAACGGGTAGGACGCCTGCGGCATGAAGTCCCGCTCGAAGCGGTTGCAGAGGTAGGTCGCCTCCTGCGTGAGGACGCAGAAGCGAAAGAGCGGGAAGACGTCGGCGTACTCCCGCTTGAGCCTCAGCTCGAGCTCGGCGTCGTACTCCTCGAGCTCGTCGGTGTGGGACATGCCTGGTGCTCCTCGGTGCTCGGACGGCCGCCGATCATAGCTCACCCCCCGCGCGCTCCCGCGCCGGGACGAGGGCCTCCGGGACCCGGGTGGCCGGCTGGTCGGCGGGGTCGATCGCGGCCGCGAGGCCGGCCAGCGGACGGCCGTCGGGCAGGGTCAGGCCGGGGTCGAGATCGAGCAGCGGCAGCAGCGCGAAACGGCGTTCGTGCAGCCGCGGATGCGGGATGTCGAGGCGCGCGTCGTGCCACTCGCCCCCCTCCCAGAGCAGCAGGTCGCAGTCGATCGCCCGCGGGCCGAAGCGCACGCCGCCGGGGGCGCGGCCGAGTGCCCGCTCGATGGCCTTGACCTCGCGGAGCAGGGCCGGGGGGTCGAGGTCGGCGGCGATGCGGGCGGCCGCGTTGAGGAACGCCGGCTGGTCGGCGAGCTCGCGCGGCGCCGTCTCGTAGGCCGGGCTGACGGCCTCGAGGCGATGGTGCCGCGCGAGCGCGCCGAGGGCCTCCTCGATCGCCTCCCGCCGGTCGCCCAGGTTGGCGCCGAGGCCGAGCCAGTACCGCACGCTCAGGGAGCCCCGGTCGCCGTGCGGCGCAGGGTGACCGCGCTCTCGCGCACCGTGTGGGGCAGGGCGACGTGCGGCTTGCGCACCGTCACCGTGACCGCGGCGGCGCCCGGGGCCGCCAGCGCGCGATCGGCGATCAGGCCGGCCAGGCGCTCGAGCAGCGCCACGTGCGGGCCGGCGACGATGGCCACCACCGCGTCGGCGAGGGCGGCGTAGTCGACCGTGTCGGCGAGGTCGTCGCTCAGCGTGGCCGCCGAACCGGCGAGCTCGATCGTGATGTCGACCACGAACCGCTGACCGAGCTCGGTCTCGGCGGCCAGCACGCCGTGGCGGCCGAACGCCTCGAGGCCGGTGAGGGACACCTCCAGCCGATCCTCGCTCATCGCGCCTCCTCCACCGCCCGCCAGACGGCGAGCGCGTCGTGGGTCTCGCGGACGTCGTGCACCCGCAGCACCGCCGCCCCCCCGGCAACCGCGGCGAGGCCGGCGGCGAGGGACGCGGGCATGCGCTCCCCCACCTCGCGGCCCAGCAGGGTCGCGAACATGCTCTTGCGCGACGCGCCCACCAGCACCGGGCGGCCGAGCGCCGCCAGCGCCGGTACACCGGCCAGCAGGGCCAGGTTGTGCTCGAGGCGCTTGCCGAAGCCGACCCCCGGATCGAGGATGACGCGCTCCTCGGGGATCCCCGCATCCACCGCCGCGGCGAGCCGGGCGGCGAGGTGGTCGCGGACCTCACCGACCACGTCGCCGTAGCGGGGGTCGGACTGCATGGTGCGCGGGTCGCCGCGCATGTGCACGAGGCAGATCGCGGCGCCCCGCTCGGCCACCAGGGGCAGCAGCGCCGGATCGCCGCGGCCGGCCGTGACGTCGTTGACCAGCACCGCCCCCGCATCGAGCGCCGCCGCGGCCACCCGGGCCGACGACGTGTCGATCGAGAGCGCGATCGGCGGGCGTCCGTCGCGCACCGCGTCGAGCACCCCCGCGAGGCGGGCGAGCTGCTCCTCGGCCGGGACGGGGTCGGACCCCGGCCGGGTGCTCTCGGCCCCCACGTCGCAGATCGCCGCGCCGTCGGCCGCCATCGCGCGGATGCGATCGAGGGCGTCGGCGGCCGGCAGCGGGCCGTCACCGCCCCAGAGGGAGTCGGGGGTGACGTTGAGGATCCCCATGACGCACGGGGCGCTCGAGCCAGTGGAGGGGGTCGGGCACCCGGCGAAGGCTACGCCCGCGGGCAGCGCCGGGGCGGCGCCCGTGCGACACTCGGATCGTGGGCGACCGGCTGCGTCTCGCCGACCTGCTCGGCGGCCTCTCCATCGCGACGGACCTCGGCTTCGGCCTCCCTCCGGAGGAGGCGATGCGGAGCTGCCTCATCTCCTCCGCGCTCGCCCGCCGGATCGGCCTCGCCGAGGAGGAGGTGTCCGACGCCCTCTACACGGCGCTCCTCGGGCACGTCGGGTGCCCCGCCCTCTCCCACGAGACCGCGGCGATCTTCGGCGACGAACGGCGCGTGACCGCCGCGGTGGCGGCCGTCGATCTGGCCGACCCCGCGGAGATCGCCGGACGGCTGGTGCCGGCCCTGCCGGCGGGCCTGCCGCAGGCCGAGCGGGGGCGGATCGCCCGCTACGTCGCCGAACACGGGGCGGAGTTCGGCCGCATGTACGACACGGGCTCGTGCGAGGTCGCGCGCGCGACCGCCCGGCGCCTCGGGCTCGGCGCCGGCGTCGAGCGGGCCCTGCACGAGATCGGCGAGTGGTGGGGCGGCGGCGGCGCGCCGCAGGGGCTGCGCGGGGACGACATCTCCGTCGTCGCCCGCGTCGCCCGGGTGGCGGCCGACGCCGCGCGGCTGGACCACATGGCCGGCCCCGAGGCCGCGGTGGCCGCGCTCCGCCGCCGCGCCGGTGGCGTGCTCGATCCCGCCATCGTCGGCGCGCTGGGGGCCGACGGGGCGCGCGTGCTGACGGAGTCGCGCGCCGGCGATCCACGTACGCGGATGCTGGAGGTCGAGCCGACGCCCCACCGTGAGTACCCTCGCGCCGACCTGCGTGCCGTCGCCGCCGCCTTCGGTGACCTCGCGGACATGAAGACGCCCTTCACGCACGGGCACTCGGCCGCGGTCGCGCGGCTCGGCCGGGCGGCGGGGGAGCGCGCCGGCCTCGACACGACGACGGTCACGGGCCTCGAGGTGGCGGCGCACCTCCACGACCTCGGCCGCCTGGCCGTCTCGAACGCCGTGTGGGAGAAGCCCGGCCCGCTGACGGGGGGCGAGTGGGAGCAGGTGCGGATGCACCCGTACCACTCCGAGCGGATCCTCGCGACGTCGGACGCCCTCGCCCCCCTGGCACGGTTGGCGGGGATGCACCACGAGCGCCTCGACGGGTCGGGGTACCACCGCGGCTGCGAGGCCCGGGAGCTGCCCCCCGCCGCGAGGGTGCTCGCGGCGGCGGACGTCTACGTCGCGGTGACCCACGACCGGCCGCACCGGCCGGCGCGGGGCGCCGAGGCCGCCGCCCAGACCCTGGCGGCGGAGGCCCGGGCGGGTCGGCTCGACGCAGATGCGGTGGCCGGCGTACTGGACGCGCTCGACGACCGGGCGCCGCGGCGCGCCCGGCCACCCCGGCCGGGGGGCCTGAGCGAGCGGGAGGTCGAGGTGGTCCGCCTCGTGGCGGCGGGCTGCTCGAACCCTGCGATCGCGGAGCGTCTGGTCATCTCGCGGCGCACGGCCGAGCACCACGTGCAGCACGTCTACGCGAAGCTCGGCGTCTCGAGTCGCGCAGCCGTCGCGTTGTTCGCCCACGAGCACGACCTGCTGTCCACCGTCCCCTGAGGGGTCGCCGCCCCGCGCCGGCCGCGGAAGATGGGCAGACCTACCGATGCCGGACGAGGGCCCGGCGACCGAGGGTGCGGTCGTCCACCACCCCTCACCGGAGGCCACCATGATCCGCCGCACCCGCTCCGTCCCGCTGTCCACCGGCGTCCGCCTGGAGTACGCCGAGGGCGGTGACCCCGACGGCGTCCCCGTCCTGATGCTCCACGGCTACAGCGACTCCCTGCACTCGTTCGCCCCGCTGATGCGGCACCTGCCGTCCTCCCTCCGCGTCATCGCGCCCAGCCAGCGCGGCCACGGCGGCTCCGAGAGGCCCGCGGGCGGTTACGGGCCCGCGGTGTTCGCCGCCGACGCGATCGCCCTGCTCGACGCGCTCGGAATCGACCGTGCCGTCGTCCTCGGGCATTCCGGGGGCAGCTACGCCGCCCAGTACCTCGCCATCGAGGCCCCCGGGCGCGCGCTCGGCCTCGTCCTCGTCGGCGCCTTCCGGTCGATGCCCGACATCGAGGGCGTCGACGACTTCCTGGAGATGGTCCGGGCCCTCACCGATCCCGTGGACCCCGGGTTCGTGCGCGACTTCCAGCGGAGCACCCTCACCCGCCCGGTGCCCGCGGGATTCTTCGAGATGGTCGTCTCCGAGAGCCGCAGGCTCCCGGCCGCCGTCTGGCGGGCCTACCTGGAGGACTCGCTCGCGGCGGAGGTACCGACCGAGCGTGGGCCGATCACGGCGCCGACGCTGATCCTCTGGGGCGACCGGGACGTCTACGCCCGGCGGGCCGATCAGCACGCGCTCGCGGACGTGATCCCCGACGCCGAACTGGTCGTCTACGAGGGCAACGGGCACGCGCCCCACTGGGAGGAACCCGCGCGCGCCGGCGCCGACGTGGCGAGCTTCACCCGGCGCGTCGCCGGCGTCGCCTGAACCGCTCACTTGGGCGGAAGGGCCGACGCTCACTTGGGCGGAGGGCCGACGCTCACTTGCGCGGGGGGCCAGCGCCCAATTGGGCGGAGGGTCGGCGCCCAATTGGGCGGAGGGTCGGCGCTCACTTGGGCGAGGGGCCGGCGCTCATTTGGTCAGGGGACGGGCGGCGGTGATCGCGGGGGCGTCGGCGCCGTGGTGTGGCGGGCTCCATCACAACGGGCACGGGCGGGCCGGCGCCCCTGTTGCGCCGGGCCATCGGCGGTCAGGCCGTCGGGCCCGATCGTCACCCCGGGCGGCTCCGACCAACCGCGGGTCCTCCACCCCTCACGGCTCTTCGCCCCGCCGTGCCCCTCGCGGCTACCCCTCGGGCTCCGACCAGCCGTGGGTGCCCCACCCCACCCGGCCCCGCCGTGCCCCTCGGGGCTACCCCTCGGTCAGGGGCTCGCCCGCTCCGGGGTAGGGAAGGCGCTTGTGCTTGGAGGGCTCGGGGGCGTTGGCGCGCTCGGACTCGGCGGCCAGCTCGGCGGCGCGGCGGTCGTGCTCGGCGAAGACCTCGGCCTCGTCGCGGCCCTCGAGCAGGGCGATGAACTCGGTGCGCTCGATCGTCTCGCGGCGCAGGAGGATCTGGGAGAGGTTCTCGAGGTCGGTGCGGTGCTCGGTGAGGATGTCGCGGGCCCGCTGGTGGGCCTCTTCGATGATCCTGCGGATCTCCGAGTCGATCGTGCGCGCCAGGTCGTCCGAGTAGTCGGGCTCAGAGTGCATGTCGCGCCCGAGGAAGGGCGCGCCGTGGTTGTGGCCGAGCACCCGCGGCCCGAGCTTGTCGGACATGCCGAAGCGCATCGTCATCTGCTTGGCGGTCGAGGTGACCTTCTCGAGGTCGTTGGCGGCGCCGGTGGTGATCTCACTGAACACCAGCTCCTCGGCGGCCCGGCCGCCGAGGGTCATCGCCATCTGGTCCTCGAGCTGGGCGCGGGTGGTGAGGAACTTGTCCTCGAGCGGCATCGAGATCGTGTAGCCGAGGGCCTGGCCGCGGCTGACCACCGAGATCTTGTGGACCGGGTCGGCGTCGGGCAGGAAGTGGCCGACCAGGGCATGGCCCATCTCGTGGTAGGCGGTCACCACCCGCTCTTTCTCGGAGAGCAGGCGCGACTTCTTCTCGGGGCCGGCGATCACGCGCATGATCCCCTCCTCGAGCTCGGCCTGCTCGATCAGGCGCTTGCCCTTGCGGGCCGCCAGCAGCGCCGCCTCGTTGACCAGGTTGGCCAGGTCGGCGCCGGTGAAGCCGGGGGTCTGGCCGGCCAGGGTCATCAGGTCGATCGACTTGGCGATCGGCTTGCCCTTGGTGTGGACGCGCAGGATGTGGGCGCGCCCGTCGCGGTCGGGGCGGTCGACGACGATCTGGCGATCGAAGCGCCCGGGCCGAAGCAGGGCCGGGTCGAGGATGTCGGGTCGGTTGGTGGCCGCGATCAGGATGATGTTGTCCTTGGCCTCGAAGCCGTCCATCTCGACCAGCAGCTGGTTGAGGGTCTGCTCGCGCTCGTCATGGCCACCGCCCAGGCCCGCGCCGCGGTGGCGGCCGACGGCGTCGATCTCGTCCATGAAGATGATGCAGGGGCTCGACTGCTTGGCCTGCTCGAACAGGTCGCGCACCCGGCTGGCGCCGACGCCGACGAACATCTCGACGAAATCCGATCCCGAGATCGAGAAGAAGGGCACCCCGGCCTCGCCGGCCACCGCGCGCGCCAGCAGCGTCTTGCCGGTGCCGGGGGGCCCGAACAGGAGCACGCCCTTGGGGATGCGGGCCCCCAGGGCCTGGAACTTCTTCGGGTTCTCGAGGAACTCCTTGATCTCGTGCAGCTCCTCGACCGCCTCGTCGGCGCCGGCGACATCGCGGAAGGTGATCTTGGGCGCATCGACCGCCATCCGCTTGGCGCGGCTCTTGCCGAAGCTCATCACCTTCGAGCCGCCGCCCTGCATGCGGTTCATCAGGTAGATCCAGAAACCGATGAACAGGATGAAGGGCGCCAGCCAGATCAGGCTCGACCACCAGGGCGAGCTCGGGATGCCCTTGACCTGGAAGGGCACATCGGCGGCCTCGAGCTGGTTGACCAGGGTGCTCGAGTAGTCCTCGGGGTAGCCGGTGGTGAAGCGGGTGTCGTCCTTGAGGCGGACCTCCACCTCCTTGGACTCGACCTTGATCGTCGCCTCGGCGACCCGGTCGGCCGAGATGGCGGTGATGAACTGGTCGAAGGTGGGCGCCGGCGTCGAGGGCTCGGAGGAGACCACCAGCCGCTGGGCCACGAACACCAGCAGGATCACGATCAGGATCGGGAACGCCGCGCTCTTGAGGAACTTGTTCACCGTGCTCCAGACACGCCGAGGTCGTCAGGCGTCGATCGGCGCGCGCGACGACCGGCATGAGGGCCGGGTCGGACGCGATCCCTGGAGCCGAGGATAGCAGCGCCCCCCGCCTCCCCCGCGCCCCCCCGCCGAAGCCTCGGGACAGGGGTCACCCGTGGCGGCGTCAGAGCTCCAGCTCGGCGATGTAGGGCAGCTCGCGGTACCGCTCGGCGTGGTCCAGGCCGTAGCCGATCACGAACACGTCCGGCAGGTCGAACCCGATGTACCGCGTGGGCATCTTGAGCCGCTTGTGCCCCGGCTTGGTCAGGAGCGAGCAGATCTCGAGCGACGCCGGGTTGCGCGAGGCGAGGTTCTTCAGCAGGTACGAGAGCGTCAGCCCCGAGTCGATCACGTCCTCGACCACCAGCACGTGCCGCCCGGCGATGGGCAGGTCGAGGTCCTTGAGGATCCGCACGACCCCCGACGAATGCGTGGCCGACCCGTACGACGAGACCGCCATGAAGTCGAGCTCGCACGGCACCGTGAGGCGCCGGACCAGGTCGGCGATGAAGAAGATCGCGCCCTTCAGGACGCCGACCACGAGGAGCTCCCGCCCGGCGTAGTCGGCGGAGATGCGATCGGCGATCTCGGAGATGCGCGCCTGCAGCTCCTCCTCCGAGACCAGGACCCGCCCGACCGATCCGTAGTCGCCGCTCATGCGTCCACCAGCTCGAGCACCAGGGCCCGCGCGCCGGCCGGAGCGAGCAGGTCGTCGGCGGCGCGGTGGCCCGCCACCCAGACGACGCGGTCGTCGCTCTCGACGACGGGCACCGACGGGCGCCGGTGCGCCGGCACGCCGCGATCGGCGAGCAGGCGCCCGACGGCCACGTGCCCGCCGCCCGGCAGGGGCAGACGATCGCCGGGCCGCGTCGGCCGCACCCGCAGCGCGCCCCCGCACGTCAGCGCGACCCGATCCGGCGCCGGCGCCTCGGCCCACCCCATCCGCGCGCTCACGGCCACGCCCCCGAACCCGGCGTGCCCGGGCACGCCGAGGTTGACGGCCTGCGGCGCGGGCGGCGGCGGCGGGGTCACGACCAGCACCCCGCGCGCGAGGCGGGCCGCGCCGTCCCCCGGCAGGTTCACCGTCCCCGCCCCCCCGAGGAGTCCCAGTACCCGGGCGAGCGCGTCCGCTCCGAGGGCGTCGCCCGGCAGTCCGGCCTCGGCCACGAGCCGGCGCACGAGCAACCGGCGCACCGCCTCGGGCTCGGCGGAGAGGGCGACGGCGTCGAGGCCCTCCCCCCGGCGCGTCCGGCTCCAGGCCGCGTCGATCAGCGGGCCGATCAAGGCGGCCTCGTCGCGCAGCACCTCCGCGAGGGCGGCCACGTGACGCTCGGCGCCGGGATGCACCGCCGCGAGGGCGGGCACCAGCCCGCGGCGCAGCCGGGCGCGGGCGTAGGCGGGGTCGTCGTTGGACGGATCGCGCACGACATCGAGCCCGGCGGCGGCGCACCAGGCCCTGGTCTCGGCCGCGTCGAGCGTGAGGAGGGGACGCACCAGGTCGCCCCTGCGCGGGGCCATCCCGAGCGCCCCGGTCCGCCCCGCGCCCCGGGCCATGCGGAAGAGCACGGTCTCGGCCTGGTCGGACGCCGTGTGACCGGTGGCGATGCGCGCGTACCCATGGGCCGCCGCGACCCGCCGGGCCGCCTCCAGGCGCAGCGCGCGGGCCCGCTCCGGCGCCCCGGGTCCGGGCGACATGCCGAGCTCGACGGGGTGCGCGTCCATGCCGAGCTCGCGGGCGGCGTCGAGCACGGCGGCGGCCTCGGCCGCCGACTCGGCGCGCAGGCCGTGATCGACGCTCAGCACGCCCACCGGCCCGGCGTGGATGCGCGCGAGCAGGTGCATGAGGCAGATCGAGTCGGCGCCGCCGGAGACCATCGCCAGCACGGGCGCGCCTCGGGGGAGCAACCCGTGGCGGCGGCAGTGGTCGGCGACGCGGGCCTCGAGTGTCGACGTCACGGCCGGAGTATGGATGACGGCGCGGCCCTCCACCGCGCCCGTCTCACGCGCCGAGCTGACGGGCGAACGCGTCGAGCTGTGCGCGGTCGATCTCGCCGGGGAAGACGGTCGCCACACGGCCGTCGGCATCGATCACCACGGTCACCGGCAGGCCCTGGACGCCGAAGTCGGCGGCCACGTCGCCGCCGCGGTCGATCCCCAGCTCGAAGGGGATGCCGACCTCGTCGGCGAAGCGCCGGCTGTCGGCGGGGCGGTCGTTGATCGCCAGCCCGACCACGTCGAGCTCGGGATGGGCCGCGGAGAACTCGATCAGCGCCGGCATCTCGCGCGTGCACGGCTCGCACCACGAGGCCCAGAAGTTGAGGATCACGGGCCTGTCGCGGCCGTCGATCGTCACCTGTCCGGAGCCGTCGAGGGCCGGCACCGAGAAACCGGGCGCCGCGGTGCGGTCGGAGGCGCCGGCGACCGTCTGCGTCGCATCGTCCCCGAGGCCGGCGGCCCCGCCGCATCCTGCGGCCACGAGGACGGCCGCCACGATGGCGAGGAGTACGGACGCACGGCGCATTCGCATCGACGATAGCAATGCCGCCGCGGCCCCCGGACGCGGCGGCTAGCCTGCCCGGCACATGCGGACCCTCCTCCGTCTCGATCGCCGACTGGGCGCCGCCATCCGGCACGGGGCCGGGCGCCTGCCCGGCGCGCCGGCGCTCGCCGGACGACTGGCCGGCGGCATGAGCCCCGCCTTCCGGGTGACCGTCGGCGCGCTGATGCTGCACCCGGCGACCCGTCCGGCGGGGGTGCGGGCGCTCGCCGCGGGCGCCGGGGCCAGCCTCGCCGCCAGGGTGCTGCGCGACCGGCTGGGACGTCGCAGGCCCGGCGCCCGCGCGGACGGCGGCCTCCCGAGCCGCCACGCCGCCGCGGCCGTCGCGATCGCCCGCGCCGTCGCGCGCCGCGATCGGCGCATCGGCGTCCTGCTCGGCGGCGCGGCGTGCGCGGGCCTGGTGGCCCGGGTCGTCGTCGCCGAGCACGATCCGGCCGACATCGCGGCCGGGGCGGCGCTCGGCGCGGTCACGGCGGCGGTGCTGGAGCGACTCGTCCCCGAGCGGCTAGGTTAGGTGCGGATGAGCCCGGCCCCGCCGACCGCCCACGACCGCGCCCGCGGGCGCGCCGTCGTCGGCACGGCGACGACCCTCGGTGGAGTGGCCGTGGCGCTCGGGCTGGTCGGCATCCTCAACACCGGCGTCGACGACCTCGGCGCCGACAGCGCCGAGACGCTCTTCGTCTTCCTGGTGCACCCGGTCACCGCCCTCATCTGGCTCGGCATCGGGCTGGTCGGCGTGGCCATGGCCTCCAGCGCGCGGCGCGCCCGGCGATTCCTGCTCGTCACCGGGCCGGTCCTGGTGGCCTGGGCCGTGCTGGCGCTCGTCCTCGGCGACGCGGCCAGCCAGGTGCTCACCCGCGACGCCGAGGTCGTGGCGCTCGACCTGATCGGCGGCCTCGCGGCCGTCGCGGCAGCGGTCGCGCCGCTGCCCAACGCCCTCGTCGGCGTGCTCGTCGGCCACGAGGAGGACGGCTCGCCCTAGGGGCCGTCCGGGGGCCCCTCGGTCAGGAGGCCGCCGCCCAGCGGTGCTCGGGGGCGAAGAGGCTGACCCGGTCCCGCCCCGAGGCCTTCGAGTGGTAGAGCGCCTTGTCGGCCTGGTCGAGCAGGCGCGTGCCGTCGTCTGCGTCGCCGTGGTGGAAGTCGGCGACGCCCGCCGAGATCGTGGTGCCCGCCGACTCGCCCCCCGCGACGAGAACGGTCACGCGCGCGACGGCCACGCGCATGCGCTCGGCCGCCTCGAGCGCCTCCTCGGCGGGCCCGGGGACGATGAGGGCGAACTCCTCGCCGCCGAATCGGGCGGCGAGGTCGGAGGCGCGGCAGTTGGCGCGGATCACGTCGCCGACCGCGGTCAGCAGGCGGTTGCCCGCGTCGTGACCGTGGCGGTCGTTGAACGCCTTGAAGTGGTCGAGGTCGAGCACCACCAGCGAGAGCGGCAGGTGGTAGCGCTCGGCGCGGCGGCACTCGCGCGGCAGCGCATCGGCGAAGAAGGCGTAGTTGTGGACGCCCGTCAGCCGATCGATCAGGGACAGGTTCGCGATGCGCCGCGCGTCTCGTTCCTGCGCCCGGTGGCCCGCCCCCACGACGAGGCCGGTGATCAGGAAGGCGACCACCCCGAGCGCCATGGCCGCGCCGTCGGCGCCGGGGCGGCCCGACGCGTAGGCCACCGCGAGGCTCGCCACCGCGCCGGTCGCCGCCAGGGCGCGAGGCCCGCCGAGCGGCAGCGCAAGCGCGATCGGCAGCACGTAGAGCGACCACGCCGCCACCGAGCCCGCTGCGATCAGCAGGGTCGGGACGACCGTGGCGGCGACGAGCAGCGCGAGCCGTCGCCGGGCGCCCTCGCCGGCGGCCGTCACGCGTTCGCGGTCATGGCGCGTTGGATGCATCGGTCGTCCCTCCGGGGTCCCGAGCCGCGACCCTAGAGGCGCGCTCGGACGGAACCCCGGCCCGCGACCGGGCTCTGGGTACACTTGGCGGCCCGTGACCACGCCCCGTTTCACACCGCATCCGGACATCGCCGGACGCTCGCTGCTGACCCTGCGCAACCACTCCCCGGAGGGTGTCGCCGCGGTGCTCGCCACCGCGGCCTCCCTCAAGGCGTCGCGGGCGGGGGGCTGGCCGGCCCTGCTCGCCGATCGCGTCATCGCGCTCATCTTCGAGCGTCCCTCCACGCGCACGCGCGTGTCGTTCGTGAGCGGCATCGCCCGCCTCGGCGGCACCGCGATGGTGCTCTCGCCCGCCGACATGCAGCTCGGGCGCGGGGAGACGATCGAGGACACGGCCAAGGTGCTCGGCCGCATGGCCGAGGCGATCGTGCTGCGCACCGGGCCGCACCGGACGCTGGTCGACCTCGGCCGCCACGCCGGGGTCCCGGTCGTGAACGGGCTGACCTACGAGCACCACCCCTGCCAGGCCCTGGCCGACGCGCAGACCCTCGCCGAGCGCTTCGGCGACCTGGCGGGGCTGCGGGTCGCGTACCTCGGCGACGGCAACAACGTCTGCGTGTCGCTGATGATCGTCGGCGCCCTGACGGGCATGCACGTGACCGCCGCCTGCCCCGAGGGCTACCGCCCGCCACCCGAGATCGTCGAGTGGGCCGACGCCGCCGGGCGCGAGCGCGGCGGCGGCGCCCGGGTGGTCGACGACGCGGCCGAGGCGGTGGCCGGGGCGCGCGCGCTCTACACCGACACCTGGGTCTCGATGGGCGACGAGGAGTCCGAGCGGGAGCGCCGGCGCGTCTTCGCCCCGTACCGCATCGACGACGCGCTGCTCGACCGGGCGGCCGAGGGCGCGGTCGCCCTGCACTGCCTCCCCGCCCACCACGGCGACGAGATCACCTACGAGGTGCTGCACGGCTCCAGATCGGCGATCTGGGACCAGGCCGAGAACCGCATGCACGCCCAGGCCGCGTTGCTGGCGCACATGCTGGCCCCCCGGGCGGGGCGCTCCGCGGCGTGATCCCGTTCAAGGACGTCAACCCGACACGGCGTCCGGCGGTGCTGACGATCGGCCTGATCGTCGCCTGCGTACTGGTCTTCGTCTACCAGTCGGCCCGGCCCGACGACCTGAGCACCGAGGGCCGGCAGGCCTTCATCTGCGAGTTCGGGCTGATCGCCGACCACCTCATCGGCGGGGCCGACCCGGCCGCCGAGGCGTGCCAGCAGCTCAACCAGCGCCAGGACCGCCTGCTCGGGCTGATCACCAGCCAGTTCCTCCACGCCGACATCCTGCACCTGGCGTTCAACATGCTGTTCCTGTGGGTCTTCGGCAACAACGTCGAGGACCGTCTCGGGCGCCTGCGGTTCCTGCCGTTCTACCTGGTGTGCGGCGCGCTCGCGGGGCTCGCGCAGTCGCTCGTGGACCCCGACAGCGCGATACCGTTGATCGGCGCCTCGGGCGCCATATCGGGCGTCCTCGGGGCCTATCTGGTGCTCTATCCCCGGGTGCGCATCTGGACCGTCGTGCTCCCCTTCTTCTTCCTCCCGTTCAAGCTGCCCGCCTGGTTGTGGCTCGGGATCTACCTGCTGCTGCAGATCCTCTACCTGGGCGATTCCGCCACCGCCGGCGGCGGGGGGGTGGCATACGCCGCCCACATCGGCGGGTTCGTGGCCGGGGCGGTGCTCATCCGCCCGTTCCTCGCCGGGCGCCGCGACCCGCCGCCGCCGTCGCCGGCCGTCGGGATGGCCTACCGATGAGCATCTTCGGCCGCCTGCGCGGCGCGCGCGGCGCACGCGCGCCCGACCCGCCCCGCGTGCCATGGGTGAAGGTGGCCTTCGCCCGCCACCAGCCCGAGGCCGAGATGCTGGCGTCGCTGCTCGGCCAGCTCGACATCCCGGTGCTGATGCGCCGCGCCACCATCGACGTGCCCGACATGCTCGCGGGCGGGCCGCGCGAGCTGCTCGTGCCCGCCGACCGCGAGCTCGAGGCGCGCGCCCTGCTCGACCCGAGCGAGCCGATCGACCACTGACGGCGCGCACCCCGCCGGGTGCGCCATCATCAGGGCATGACCCAATCATCCCTGTTCGGCGTCGGGCTGTCGCGATCCGGCGATCCCGTCGCCGCCGTCCGCGAGGCCTGCGCCCCGGTGCGCGAGGCCCTCGGGACCGCGCGCCCGACCCTCGTCGTGATGTTCGCCTCACCCACGCTCTGCGAGGAGGCCGAGGCCCTCCTCGCCGCCGTCCACCGCGAGCTCGCCCCCGAGCACCTGATCGGGGCGATGGGCGAGGCGATCGTCGGCGGCGGCCGCGAGATCGAGGACGGTCCCGCCCTCTCGGTCTGGGCGGCCGTGCTGCCCGGCGCCGAGGTCGTGCCGTTCCGCCTGGTGGCGCGTCCCCTCGGCGAGGGCATGGGCGTGCTCGGCTGGCCGGATGCGATCGCCGAGGACGACGCCGGCGATATCGGGCCGGTGATCATGCTCGCCGACCCGCACACCTTCCCGGCCGACGGGCTGCTCGCGGAGCTCAACGACGAGCCGGGCGCGCCGGTCGTGGTCGGAGGGCTCGCGTCGGGGGGCCGCACCCCGGGATCGCACCGGCTCTTCGCCGGCGAGGACGTGCTCCTCGAGGGCGCGGTCGCGCTCGCCCTGCGGGGCGCGCGGATGGGCACCGTCGTGTCGCAGGGGTGCATGCCGATCGGGCCGGAGATGGTCATCACCGACGCCGACGGCCCGGCGGTGCACGAGCTGGCGGGGCTCCCCGCGCTCGACAAGCTGCAGGAGGTCGTCGAGGCCCTGGAGCCCGAGGAGCGGCAGCTGGCCGTCGAGGGGTTGCTCGCGGGCCTCGTCATCGACGAGAACACCCCCGACTACGCGCGGGGCGACTTCCTCGTGCGCGGCATCCACGGGGGCGACCGCGAGACGGGTGTCCTCATGGTGGGCGAGCGCGTGCGCGTCGGTCAGACGATGCGCTTCCACGTGCGCGACGCGAGGTCGGCCGACGAGGATCTGCGCGAGGCGCTGCAGGAGGCCCGCGACACCCTCGGCCCGGACGGTCCCCGGGGCGCCCTGCTCTTCAGTTGCAACGGCCGCGGCACGCGCATGTTCGGAACGGCCGATCACGACGCCGGCCTCATCGACACCGAGTTGTCTCACATCCCGACGGCGGGGCTCTTCTGCAACGGCGAGATCGGCCCCGTAGGGGGGCGCAGCTTCCTGCACGGATTCACGGCGACGATGGTGCTCTTCGGCTGATCGGCCGCGCGGTTGACACATAGTGGTGGTTGCGCCGTCAGCGGATATGTGCGTCTCTCGTATATGCACGCGCACCTATACTCTGGACCTCACTTACCGGATCAGGGAGACGTATCGTGGCCGAGGACGAGCAGCAGGACGGCGGAGGTCAGCGCGGCAACATCGGCAATGAGATCTTCGAGCAGGTCGAGAAGCTCATCGCCGAGGAGGGGCTGAGTCGGACGAACGCGTTCGCGCGCCTGTCGGAGACGACGGGGCGCCGCGCCGGCACGGTCGCGGCGAACTACTACCGGGTCGCGCGCCAGCGCGGTGCCGAGCTGCAACCGCGCAGGCCGCGCGGATCGGGCAAGCGCGCCTCCGGGGGGCGCGCGGCGGCCGGGTCGGGCGACGCCGGTGCGGCGCTCGCCAAGGCCGAGGACGCGTTGCGCGAACTGGCGGCCGCGGTGAAGGGTCAGGAGAAGGAGCTGGCGACGCTCCGCGCGCAGGTGGAGCAGGTCGACAAGCTCCGGAGCATGCTCAACCGCATGTAGCGGCTGACGGCCTCACGGGGTGCTTCTCACCCCGTGAGGCCGTCAGCGCCCCGGGCACCTGGTCGAGCGTGATCGGCGCCCGCAGGAGCTCCCGTACGGGCAGCACCCCCCGCGACAGGATGTCGAGGGCGCCGGCGAAGGCGCGGGGCGTGTGGTGATACGAGCCGCGCACCGTCAGCTCCGAGTAGTGCAGGGGCCCGGCGGGGAGCGCGACCTCCTGGCCCGCCGGGAGGCCCCCGTGCAGCACGACCTCACCACCCGGCCGCGCGAGGCCGACCGCGGCCCGCCATGCCTCCGGCCGGCCCACCGCCTCGACGACGAGGTCGGCGCCGCGCCCGCCGGGGAGCCGCGCGCGCAACGCCGCGACCGCGCCATCGTCGCGGGGCGCGTCGTGGACCTCGTGGGCGCCGAACCGCAGTGCCCGCTCGCGTCGCTCCGGGCGGGGGTCGGCGAGGTGCACCCGCCCCCCGCGCATCGCCAGCAGCCCGGCGAGCATCGCGCCCTGCACACCGCCGCCGAGCACCAGCACCCGACGTCCGTCCACGCGGCAGCCCTCGGCGGTGTGCAGCGCGCAGGCGAGCGGCTCGGCCATCGCGGCGATCTCCGGCGGGAGGCCCGCCGGCAGGTGGTGGGTGTTGCGGGCGACGATCGGTGCCGGCACCCGCAGGCGCTCGGCGAAGGCCCCGGTGAGGTGGACGATCCGGGGGCACAGGTTGGGACGCCCCGCCCGGCAGACGTCGCACGCGTCGCAGGGCGCCGAGTTGGCGACCACCACCCCGTCGCCGGCGCGCGGGCCGGCGACGCCCTCCCCGACCTCCGCGACCACGCCGCAGACCTCGTGCCCGAGCGCGGCGGGCAGCGGCCCGAGGGCCGGGTGGGCCCCTGCCCCCATCATCTTGGCGTCGGTGGCGCAGGTCAGCGCGACCGTGACGACGACGACCACCTCGCCCGGCCCGGGGACCGGCGCGGGCACCTCCTCGAGCCGCAGATCCCCGGGGCCGTGGAGGATCAGGGCGCGCACGTCGCCATGGTACGCGGCCGTCCGGCGGCGGCTAGCATGCCGACGGCCCAGCGAGCGGAGAGCCACCACGCCCTATCCCGAGCATCTGCGCGACGACGTCGAGGCCTACCTCGAGGCGCTCGACTTCGCTCCCGTCGATCCCGTCGAGCGCGCGGAGATGGAGGGCACGCAGGGCCTCGTCGAGGCGATGCGCCACTCCCTGCTGGCCGGCGGCAAGCGCATACGCCCGGTGCTGGCGCTCGCCACCTGCGAGGCCCTCGGGCGCGATCCGCTCGAGCTGATGCCGGCCGCCGCGGCCATCGAGCTCGTGCACACCTACTCGCTGATCCACGACGACCTGCCGGCCATGGACGACGACGACCTGCGGCGCGGCCGGCCCACCTGCCACAAGCTCTTCGGCGAGGACACGGCGATCCTGGCCGGCGACGCGCTGTTCGCGGAGGCGGTGCGCCTGGTGGCCGAGCGACAGGGGGGCGGGGACGGGACCCGGGTGGGGATCCTCCTCGAGATCAGCAGGGCCACGGGCGTGGGCGGCATGGTCGGGGGTCAGTACCTCGACCTGAGCGACGCGGGCCAGGCGTCGCCCGCCGCGCTGCGCCGGGTGCACTCGCTCAAGACCGGGAGGCTGATGGCGTGCGCCGTGCACTGCGCCCTGGTGCTCGCCCGGCCCGCACCGGCCGTCGACGCCTCGCTGCGGGCGTTCGCGGGCGAGCTCGGCCTGCTGTTCCAGATCGTCGACGACATCCTCGACGTCGAGGGGTCGGAGGCGACCCTCGGCAAGGCCGTCGGCGCCGACGCCGCCCGCGGCAAGGTCACCTACGCGAGCCTGCACGGCCTCGAGGGGGCCCGCCGCCTCGCGGGCGAGGCGCACGCTCGCGCGGTCGCCGCACTCGGCACCATGCCCGGGCCGGCCGACGACCTGTTGGGCATCGCCGACCTGACCCTCGCGCGCCGGCATTGACCGGCCCGCGAGCCGTCACATATCGCGAGACCGCCGGGGGGTCGGTGGGTTAGAGTCGGGGTGTCGCCCGGTATCGCGGAGAGACAGGAGCCAGTCGTGCCACATCGACCTCGCGCCCTCGAACTCGGCATGGCCACCTACCTCGTCAAGAAGCGACTCATCCAGCGTCGTGAGCGGTTCCCCGTGACGTTGATGCTCGAGCCGCTCGAGATCTGCAATCTCGCCTGTCACGGCTGCGGGCGCATACGCGAGTACGAGCACGCCTTCCACAAGCGCATGTCGGTCGAGGAGTGCCTGCGGGTGGCCGACGAGGCCGGGGCGCCGATCGTCAACATCCCCGGCGGCGAGCCGATGATCCACGCCCAGATCGACGAGATCGTCAACGGCATCATCGGTCAGGGGCGCTTCGTGTACATGTGCACGAACGGGCTCTTGATGAACCGGGCCTTCGGACGCATCCCGCCGTCGAACCACTTCGCCTTCGTCGTCCACCTCGACGGCATGCGCGAGGTACACGACAAGGCGGTCGACCGCGCGGGGGTGTTCGACAAGGCGACGCGGTACATGCGCGAGGCCATCGACCTCGGCTACCGCGTCTGCACCAACACCACGATCTACCGCGGCGTCGATCCCGAGCAGTACGTCGAGCTGTTCGCGTTCCTCAAGCACATGGGCGTCGAGGGGTGCATCACGGCTCCCGGGTTCGACTACGACTCGGTCACGCACGACCGTGAGCAGTTCCTCGCCCGGCGCGAGTCGCAGGAGCTCTACACGCGCGTGCACGAGCTCTGCGATCACATGGACATCCCCTTCTACAACAACCCCCTCTTCCACGAGTTCCTGCAGGGCAGGCGCGAGTACCGCTGCTCGGCGTGGGCGATGCCGACGTACACCGTCGAGGGCTGGCGCAGCCCCTGCTACCTGCTGGCCGACACGCACGTCGGCAGCCTCGCGGAGCTGTACGACGACACCGACTGGGAGGCGTACGGCACCGATCGAGATCCCCGGTGCGCGAACTGCCTCATGCACTGCGGCTACGAGGCGAGCACGATCCTCGACGCCTTCTCGAAGCCCCGGGACCTGGTGGCGCTGGCCCGGTCGTGATCGCGGTGGTCTGCGCCGTCCCCGCCGAGCGTCGCGCCCTGGCCGATCTCGCGGGCCCCGGGACGTCGCTGCAGCTCTCCGGCATCGGTGCGGCGGCGGCGGCGCACACCGCCGCCGGCCTGCCGGCGGGCCTGCGCGCGATCGTGTCGGCCGGCTTCTGCGGCGCCCTCGACCCGTCGCTGCGGGTGGGCGACCTCGTGGCCGCGCAGACGGTCGTCGACGAGGCCACCGGCGAGCGCTTCCCCGCCGACCCGGGGCTGCTCGCCGCGGCGCCGGGCCGGCGCGGCGAGCTCGTCAGCGCCCGGCGCATCGCCCGCACCCCGGCCGACCGCGCCCGACTCGACGGGACGGCCGTGGACATGGAGAGCGCGGCGCTCGCGCGGGCGGCCGCCGCGACGGGGACGCCCTTCCTGGCGCTGCGCGCGGTCACCGACGAGACCGGCCACCGGCTGCCCGACTTCGATCGCATCATGGACGCCGCCGGGCGCCTCACCCCGGGAGCGGGGCTGGTGCACTTCGTGCTGCATCCCCGGGAGCTGCCGGCCCTCGTGCGCATGGGGCCGGCGGTGCGCACCGCCGGCCGGTCGCTGCACGACGGGGTGGCCGGGCTGCTCGAGGCGATCTCGTGAGCGGGCTGGTGCTCGTGACGGGGGCGACCGGGTTCATCGGCGGTCACGTGGCCGCCGAGATGCTCGCCGCGGGGTGGCGGGTGCGCGCGCTCGTGCGCCCGGGGAGCCCCGGCGCGCAGCGCCTGCCCGACGGCTGCGAGCCCGCCGTGGGCGACATGCGCGACGCGGCCGCCGTCGCCCGCGCCGCCCGTGGGACCGATGCCGTCATGCACCTCGCCGCGCGCTACTCGCTCGCCCGCGCCGCCGGCCCCCGCCTGGAGCGCGCGAACCTCGAGGGCACGCGCAACGCGCTGGCCGCCGCGCGGGCGGCCGGCGCGCCGATGGTGCACACGTCGTCGGTCGCGACGGTCGGCGTGCCGCGCGGGGGTGGGCCGGGCGACGAGGACACGCCCCTCGACGAGCGCACGATCGTCGGCGCGTACAAGCGCTCGAAGCTCGCCTCCGAGCGGCTCGCCCTGGCGGCCGCGGCGGACGGGCAGCACGTGGTGGTCGTCAACCCGACCGCCCCGGTCGGGCCGGGCGACCACGCGCCGACGCCGACGGGCCGCATCGTGAGCGGCGCCCTGGCCGGGCGCATGCCGGCGTACGTCGACACGGGCCTCAACCTCGTGGACGTGCGCGACGTGGCCGTGGGCCACCGCCTCGCGCTCGAGCGGGGCCGCAGCGGCCGGCGCTACATCCTGGGCAACGAGGACATGACGCTGCGCGAGATCCTGCGCGTGGTGGCCCGCCTGAGCGGGCGGCGCCCGCCGCGGCTGCGCATCCCCCACGCGCTCGCGATCGCCGTGGCGGCGGTCGACGAGGCGATCGAGGGGGGCGTGCTCGGGCGCGAGCCGGCGGCGCCGCTCGACGGGGCGCTGATGGCGCGCGCCTACATGTACGCCGACCCGTCGCGGGCGGTGCGCGAGCTCGGCGTGCCCCGGTCGCCGGTGCGGCTCGCGCTCGCCGACGCGGTCGACTGGTTCCGCGCCCGGGACGCCGCGTGACCACCCAGATCGGCATCGACCCGGCGGTGCGGGCGCGGGCCCGCGAGGCCCTGGCCCGCGGCGCCGCCCACCTGCGCTCCCAGCGCGCGCCCGAGGGCTACTGGTGGTCGGAGCTCGAGTCGAACCCGACGATCACCGCGGAGCACGCCTTCATGCTCCACGCGCTCGGCCTCGCCGACGAGGATCGCTGCCGTCGGGTCGCCAACGAGCTGCTCGCGACGCAGGGCGACGACGGGGCCTGGCGGGTCTGGTTCTCGGGGCCGGCCGACCTGTTGACGACCGTCGAGGCCTACTACGCGCTGCGCCTCTGCGGCGTGCCGGCGGACGAGCCCCGGATGGCCCGGGCGTGCGCGATGGCCCGCGAGCTCGGCGGCGTCAACCGGGCGCGCTTCTTCACGAAGCTGTGGCTCGCGGTGCTGGGGCGGTACCCGTGGAGCGCCATCCCGGTGCTGCCGCCCGAGATGATGCTGCTGCCCGCCCGGGCGCCGTTGTCGCCGTACCGGTTCGCCTGCTGGGCGCGGGGCACCTTCGTCGCCCTGATGGTCGTGCTCTCGCGCCGGCCGGTCTACCCGCAGCCGGTGGGCCTGGACGAGCTGTACCTCGAGGAGCCCGGGGCCGGGCCTCCGCCGGGGCCGCGCACGCCCGGCCGGTGGACGCCGCTGCTCACCTGGACGATGCGCCTCGCGGGCGCCTACAACCGGCATCCGTTCCGGCCGGTGCGCCGGCTCTCGGAGAAGCGGATCGCCCGGTGGATCTGCGAGCGCCAGGAGAACGACGGGTCCTGGGGCGGCATCCAGCCGCCATGGATCTACTCGATCTTCGCGCTGCACGCCCTCGGCCACCCGCTCGACCACCCGGTCATCGAGCGCGCCCTGCGGGGATTCGAGGACACCTTCCGCCTCGACCTCGACGACGGCGACCGCCTGCGCATCCAGGCGTGCCTGTCGCCGGTCTGGGACACTGCGCTCGCGGCCGTCGCCCTGGAGGACGCCGGCGCCGACGCGGACGATGCCGACCTGGCGGCGGCGCGCGGATGGTTGCTGTCGAAGGAGGTCACGCGCATCGGCGACTGGCACACGATCCCCCGTCGGGGGCACGCCGGGGGCTGGTCGTTCGAGTTCGCGAACGAGTGGTATCCCGACACCGACGACACGGCCGAGGTGCTGATCGCGCTGCGCCGGGCGGGCGTGCCGGCGTCGCACCCGTCGGTGCGGCGCGGTGTGGGGTGGCTGCTGGCGATGCAGAGCCGCAACGGCGGCTGGGGCGCGTTCGACGTCGATAACGACCACGCGGTCATGCGCCAGCTCCCCCTGTGCGACTTCGGCGAGGTGATCGATCCCCCGACCGAGGACGTCAGCGCCCACGTGATCGAGGCGCTGATCGCGTGCGCGGTGCCGCCGTCGCACCCTGCGGTGCGGCGCGGGGTGGCGTACCTGTGGCGATCGCAGCGCGAGGACGGCTCGTGGTGGGGACGGTGGGGCGTCAACCACGTGTACGGGACGGGGGCGGCGCTGCCGGCCCTCGCGGCGGCCGGCGAGGACATGGACTCCCCCGCCGCCCGGCGGGCCGTCGGTTGGCTCGCGGAGCATCAGAACCCGGACGGCGGGTGGGGCGAGAGCGTGCTCAGCTACACCGACCCGGCCTGGATCGGACGGGGCGACTCGACGGCGTCGCAGACGGCGTGGGCGCTGCTCGGGCTGCACGCGGCCGCGCCGGACCACCCGGCGGTCGAGCGCGGCCTGGCGTACCTCGCCGACACCCAGAACCCGGACGGATCGTGGGACGAGCCGTTCTTCACCGGCACGGGCTTCCCCGCCGACTTCATGATCCGGTACCACTCCTACCGCCAGGTGTTCCCGGTCAGCGCGCTCGGCCGGCTCACACGGTGAGCGCGGCACGGGAGGGTGGCCGCCCGCCGGGCCCCGGCGGGATGCGCGCGCACGACGAGAACTTCCCGGTCGCGTTCCTGCGGGCCCCGCGCGACGTGCGGGCCGACATGGGGACGATCTACGCCTTCTGCCGCACGACGGACGATCTGGGCGACGAGGGGCCCGGAGGACCGGCCGAGCGTCTCGCCGATCTCGACCGGTGGGAGTCCGACCTCATGCGGGCCGTGGAGGACGGCGGCGGCGGGCCCGGCCTGGCGGGGGCCGTCGCCGAGCTCGCGATGCGCCGGGACATCCCGCCGACGGTCTTCACGCGGCTGATCGAGGCGAACCGCATGGATCAGCGGCGCGCCCGCTGGGACACCCGCGCCGAGCTCATCGACTACTGCCGCCACTCGGCCACCCCCGTGGGCGAGATGGTGCTCGGCGTCCTCGGGCACCGCGACCGATGGCGCATCGGGATGAGCGACGACACCTGCATCGGGCTGCAGCTCGTCAACTTCTGGCAGGACATCGCCCGCGACCTGCGCGACCGCGATCGCGTCTACCTGCCCCGCGAGGCGATGGACGCCCACGGCGTCACCGACGACGACCTGCGCCGTCCGGTCGCGTCACCCGCGGTGCGCACGCTCGTGGCCGAGGAGGTGGGCCGGGCGCGGGCGCATCTCGAGGCGGGCGCGCCGCTGCACCGGTTCGTGCCCCCCCGGGTCTCGCTCGACCTGCGCATGTTCACCGCCGCGGGCATCGCGCTGTGCGACGCGATCGCCCGCCGGGACCACGACACCCTCTCGGGCCGTCCGGCGCCCGGCCGCCGGGGCCGGGTGCGGATCGCCGCGGGCACGCTGCTGCGCGCGGCGCGCGGCCGATGACGCTCGACGAGGCGTACGACCACTGCGCGGCGATCGCGCGGTCGGAGGCCCGCAACTTCTACTACGGGTTCGTGCTGCTGCCGCCCCGGCGCCGCCGGGGCATCTACGCGGCGTACGCGTTCAGCCGCCGGGCCGACGACGCCGTGGATGGCGGCGAGACCACGGACCGGCGCCTGGCGGCCGTGGCGGGGCTGCGCGGCGAGCTCGACGCCTGCGTCGCGGGGACGCCGCCCGCGGACGACCCCGTGCTGGTGGCGCTGGCCGACACCATCCGCCGCTTCGCCATCCCGCGGGGCCACTTCGACGCTCTCATCGACGGGGTGGAGATGGATCTGAGCGTCTCCCGGTACGCCGACTGGGCGGCGCTCGAGCAGTACTGCGCGCGCGTCGCGGGGGCGGTGGGCCTCGTCAGCCTGCACGTCTTCGGGTTCCGCGACCCCGCCGCGCCCCGGTACGCCGAGCAGCTCGGCATCGGCCTGCAGATCGTCAACATCATGCGCGACGTCGCCGAGGACGCCGAGCGCGGGCGCATCTACCTGCCCGCCGACGAGATGGCGGCGCACGGCGTCACCGAGGACGACATCCTCGCCGGCCGGGCGACCCCGCAGTTCCGCGCGCTGATGGCCGATCAGGGCACGCGTGCCCGTGCGCTGATCGACAGCGGCGAGAACCTGCTGCCGCTGCTCGACCGGCGCGCGCGCATGTGCGTATCGATGCTCTCCGGGATCTACCGGGAGGTGCTCGCCGGCATCGAGGCGCGCGACCACGACGTCCTCGCCGGGCGGGTCTCGCTGACGACCGGCCGCAAGCTCTGGTTGATGGCCCGCCGCACCGCCGGCGCCCTGAGGTGACCCGCCGGGCCGGGCACGTGGTGGTGTGCGGGGGAGGCCTCGCCGGCATCGCCGCCGCCTGCGAGGCGGCTCTCGGGGGAGCGCGCGTGACGCTCGTCGAGCGGCGGCCCTTCCTCGGCGGGCGGGCCTTCAGCTTCACCGACCGCGACAGCGGACGCGAGATCGACAACGGCCAGCACGTGTTCCTGGGGTGCTGCCCGGCGTACATGTCGTTGCTGCGGATGCTGGGGACGCTCGGGCACACGACCCTCCAGCGGCGACTCGACACCCCGGTGCGCGATCGCGAGGGCCGCAGCGGATCGCTGCGCGCGGCGCCGCTGCCCGCGCCGATGCACCTCGGGCCCGGCTTCGCCGCCTACCCGCTGCTGAGCGCGCGCGAGAAGGCCGCGGCGCTGCCCGCCCTCGCCGCCCTCGGCGCCATGCGGTCCGGGGCGCGGGCGCGACTGGACGTGCGCAGCTTCGGCGACTGGCTCACGGACCACGGCCAGGGCGCGCGGGCGATCGCCCGGTTCTGGGACCTGATCGTGCTGCCGACCTGCAACGACCGCAGCGACCGCGTGTCGGCCGCGCTCGCCGCCTTCGTGCTGCGGCGGGGCTTCCTCGAGACCGCCCGGGGCTCGGCGATCGGCTGGTCGCGCATCGGGTTGACCGGCCTCGTCGACCCCGCGACGCGCCGCTGGCTGGACGCCCGCGGCGGCGCGGTGGTGAGCGGACGTGGCGTCGTGGCGGTCGAGCCGGGCGCGGTCACGCTGAGCGACGGCGCGCGACTCGATGCCGACGCGGTCGTGATCGCCCTGCCGCCGACTCGCGTGCGCGAGGTGGCGCCCGAGGCGCTCCCCGTCGACCCCGGCCTCGGGTCGTCGCCGATCGTGAACGTGCACCTCTGGTACGACCGGCCGGTCATGGACGAGCCGTTCACCGCGGTCGTCGACTCGCCCGCCCAGTGGATCTTCAACCGCTCCGCCATGGCGGGCGGCCCCGGCGCGGACGGGGCGCACCACCTGGCGGTGTCCATCTCGGGGGCGCGCGCCGAGATCGACATGCCGCGCGCCGCGCTCGCCGACGCCCTGCGCGCGGAGGTCGAGCACCTGCTCCCGCGGGCGCGCACGGCCGAGCTGGTGGCGCACGCCGTCGTCAAGGAGCCGCACGCGACCTTCGCGGCCGCGCCCGGCCAGGCGGCCCGCCGCCCCGGACCGCAGACGCCCGTACCCGGCGTCGCCCTGGCCGGCGCATGGACGGCGGGCGACTGGCCGGCGACGATGGAGGGCGCGGTCCGAAGCGGCATCCGCGCCGCCCGGCTGCTGCTCGGGGGGTCTCCCGGGCGCTGATCCGGCCGCGAGGTGCGGGGTCGGTGGTCCTGATGACCGATCCGGTCGCGGGCGCCTGGGGGCTCGCCTCGGGGGTGGCGCTCGATTGGGCGTCGCGCTCGTGCCCATTTAGGGACTCCGGGCGCGGCGCGGACGTGGCACGAACCCGTGACGATCGCCGTCGATTTCGGGTGACGGTCCGTCCGGCACCGGCTCTCCCTCACGACCCTCCGGGTCTCAGCCCCGCCGCCGCGGCGCGCACGCCTCCGTTGCCGAGTCCCGCCGCCGGGGCGCCGCTCAATTGGGCGGCATGTGCATGACCACTTAGGGACTCCGGGCGCGGCGCGGACGTGGCACACATCCGTGACGATCGCTGTCGATCCGATCGATGGTCCGTTTGGCTCCCGGTCGCCCTCACGACCCTCCGGGTCCCAGCCCCGCCGCCGCGGCGCGCACGCGTCAGGCGCCCGCCCCCCGCCGTCGGGGGCGGCGCTCAATTGGGCGGCGCGCCGACGCTCATTTGAGCGACCCCGGCCACGGCGCGGAGGGGGAGCGAACAGACCACGGAGGAGTGGGGGTGCGTGACCGCTGTTACGATCGGCGCGACCCCGACCCCCAGGCGGTGCGAACCCGTGCGGCGGCGGACAACCGGACATCGGCTCGTGCGTCGCCCGGCCACCGGGCGCGAACCGGCCCTTGCCCGGCGCGCGATCCCGTTCGATCTGACCGGGGCGCGGGAGATGCTCACGGCCTGGGTGGCCGCGGTGCGCAGGGTGGCCCGCACCGTGGGCGACGGCCGCCGGGAGGCGACCGTCATGGCCGTCGCCTACGGCGTCTACCTGCTGGTGAGGGGCGTCTGGGGCGGGACCCTCGCCGAGGGCGTCCCCAATGCGCTCGCGTTGATCGACCTCGAGCGCGACCTCGGGATCTGGGTCGAGCCGGCGTGGCAGCGCTTCTTCGCCGATCACCACCTCGGGCTGCCGGCCTGGAGCGCCTTCTACCTGCTCAGCCAGGTCATCGTGCTGCCGTTCACGCTCATCCTGGTCTACCGGTACCGCCGCCCCGCCTACGCGTTCCTGCGCGACATGGCGCTGCTGTCGTGGTGCGCCGGCCTCGTCTGGTACGCGCTGCAGCCGGTGGCGCCGCCGCGGCTGGTGGCGAGCGGCCTGACCGACACGGTGAGCGCGCAGACCCCGATCGCCCTCGACTCGGATCTCGTGCGCCTGCTCTACAACCCCGTCGCGGCCATGCCGAGCCTGCACGTCGGCATGGCGCCGGTCGTCGCCTGGGCCCTCTGGCGGCTCACCCCGTGGCTGTGGTCGCGCCTGCTCGGGCTCGCGTACCCGGTCGTGGTGGCCGTCTCCGTCGTGGTGACGGGCAACCACTACATCCTGGACATCGCCGGGGGGATCGCGGTCGTGCTGCCCGCCGCCGCGCTCGCGGCCTGGCTGACCCGCCCTCCCCGGGGCGCCCTCAGGCCGCCGGCGGGAGCGCGATCATCGGTCGCTCGGGGTCGGCCTTCGCGCTCTGCATGATGCGGACGATGGCCTGGAGCAGCTCCGGGTAGTCGGCCGGCATGCCGGTGTCCTCGAACCCCAGCTCCGCGGCGAGGCGATCGGCCCAGCGCACGACGCTCGCCTGCGGCCGCGCGTCGCGGTCCAGCAGCGCCTGCTCCATCACGAGCCCGCCCAGTCCGCGGAGCTCCGACACCACGACCCTGCGAGCGCGCGGCGGCTTCGGCTTGGCGCGGCTGCGGCGGCGCGGCGGAGCAGGCGGGGAGGGGCGTGAAGCGAGCGCGGGGGCGGCGGGGGCCAAGTCGTTCTCCTGGTGGGCGGCGCGCTGCGCCGGGGCGGTGACCTACCCCCCTGTCGGCGCGACAGGGCACCGGGTACGTCCCCCTTTCGGGGGATCCGTCAGAGGCCGGGCGCCGTCGGGTCGTCGTCGCGGCGCCCGTGCGAGTGCTCGGCGACGATGCGCACGAGGGCCTGCGGATCGGGGATGCCCGTGTAGCTGAAGCCGCTGTCGTCCACGTCCGAGCCGGCCGTGTCGAACTCCACCGAGCCCACCCGCACCAGGCGGTCGAGGAGGCTCTGCGAGATGTTGACGTTCTGCACCCGCTCGAATCGCGCCGTCTGCTCCTTGCGCGCGAGGATGCCCCGCCGCACGCGCAGGCGCTGGGTCGTGACCACGTAGAGGGTCGCGTACCGCTGCACGGCGTCCCAGGCGACGACGCCGACCAGCAGCACGAGCGAGATCGACAGCCACTGCCAGTACGGCAGCCCGGTGCCGGCGTCGTTCGCCGTGAGCAGGCCGGCGACGATGACGGGTGCGAGCGCGAGCGGGATCCACACGACGAAGAAGCTCAGGTGGGCGCGCCACGACGGGCGGCCCTGCCACAGGAGAGTCTCGCCGTCCAGGAGGTCCATGGCGGGAATCTACCGGCGGCCCCCACGCGGTGCGCGGGCGCCGCCCCGGGGAGCACGCGCATGTGACGGGGGATACGATCGTGCCGCCCGTGCGCCCGCCAGCGAGGAGCGACGAATGAGCAGCGACGAACCCACGATCACCTCCCTCGAGCTCGAGGACCGGCGGTTCCCGCCGCCCGCCGATCTCTCCGCGGGCGCCGTGGCGACGCCCGACCTCGTCGCCCGCGCCGAGGCCGACCCGGAGGCCTTCTGGCTCGAGCAGGCGAAGGAGCTGCTCGACTGGCAGACCGAGCCCACCGTCTCGTGCGACGCCTCCAACGCCCCCTTCTACACCTGGTTCGCCGACGGGGTGCTCAACGCCAGCGTCAACTGCGTCGACCGGCATGTGGAGGCCGGCGACGGCGACCGCGTCGCCTTCTTCTGGGAGGGCGAGCCGGCCGACGAGCGCCTCGAGGTGACCTACTCCGACCTTCGCGACCGGGTCGGGCGGCTGGCCAACGGGCTGCGGTCGCGCGGGGTCGGCAAGGGCGACCGCGTCGCCATCTACATGGGCATGGTCCCGGAGATCGTCGTCGCGATGCTGGCGTGCGCGCGCATCGGGGCGCCGCACACCGTCATCTTCGGCGGGTTCTCCCCCGACAGCGTGCGCGACCGCGTGCTCGACTGCGGCTGCACGGCGATGATCACCGCCGACGGCGGCTGGCGCGGGGGCAAGACGATCGCGCTGAAGGCCAACGTCAACGCCGCCCTCGAGGGCGCCCCCGACGTCGCGACCTGCGTCGTCGTGCGCCGCACCGAGCAGGAGATCGGCTGGGTCGAGGGCCGCGACGTCTGGTACCACGAGCTCACGGCCGACCAGTCGCCCGACGCCGAGCCCGAGCCGATGGGCGCCGAGGACCCGCTCTACATCCTCTACACCTCCGGCAGCACCGGGAAGCCGAAGGGCATCCTGCACACGACCGGCGGATACCTGACCGGGGCCGCCGCGACCCATCGCTGGGTGTTCGACCTCAAGGACGACGACGTCTACTGGTGCGCGGCCGACGTCGGCTGGGTGACCGGCCACACCTACATCGTGTACGGCCCTCTGGCGAACGGCGCCTCGAGCGTGCTCTACGAGGGCGCGCCCGGCACCCCCGGCCAGGACCGCTGGTGGGACATCGTCGAGCGCTACGGCGTCACCATCCTCTACTGCGCCCCCACCGCCATCCGCACCTTCATGAAGTGGGGCACCGAGCAGCCGGCGAAGCACGACCTCACGAGCCTGCGACTGCTCGGATCGGTGGGCGAGCCGATCAACCCCGAGGCCTGGATCTGGTACCGCACGCACATCGGCGGCGACCGATGCCCGGTGGTCGACACCTGGTGGCAGACCGAGACCGGCCACATCCTGATCTCGGCGCTGCCCGGCATCACCACCCTCAAGCCCGGGTCGGCGGGACGTCCCATCCCGGGCATCACGGCCGACATCGTCGACGAGGCCGGGCGCAGCGTGCCGCTCGGCCAGGGCGGCTACCTGGTGCTCTCCAAGCCGTGGCCGGGGATGCTGCGCACCCTCTACGGCGACGACGAGCGCTACGTCGAGACCTACTGGAGCCAGTACCCGGGGCTCTACCTCGCGGGCGACGGCGCCCGTCGCGATCGCGACGGCGACTTCTGGCTGCTCGGCCGCATCGACGACGTGATGAACGTCTCGGGCCACCGCCTGTCGACGATCGAGATCGAGAGCGCCCTGGTCGACCACCCGAAGGTCGCCGAGGCCGCCGTCGTGGGCAGGGCCGACGAGACCACCGGCCAGGCGATCGCCGCCTTCGTCACCCTCAAGGGGGGCGTGGTCGGCGATGAGGACCTGATCGCGGAGCTGCGCGGACACGTGGCCACCAAGATCGGCGCCATCGCCCGCCCGCGCTCGATCGTGCTGACCGACGATCTGCCGAAGACCCGCTCGGGCAAGATCATGCGCCGCCTGCTGCGCGACATCTCCGAGAACCGGCAGCTCGGCGACGTGACCACCCTCGCCAACGAGGAGGTCGTGGCCGAGATCTCGGGCATGGCCGACCGGGCGCGCACCGCCGGCTCGGGCGAGTAGGGACGGGGGGCCCCGCCGCGGATCAGACCGCGGTGGGGATGTCCTCGTTCGTCACGCGGTTGTAGGCCGCGCCGAGCAGCGGGCTCGACAGCAGGAAGTCGGCCGTCGCCCGGTTGCAGGCGATCGGGCAGTCGTGCACCACCGCGATGCGCAGCAGGGCCTTGACGTCGACGTCGTGGGGCTGGGACATCAGCGGGATCCCAGAAGAAGATGACGATGTCCAGGCGGCCCTCGGCGATGCCCGCGCCGATCTGCTGGTCGCCGCCGAGCGGGCCGCTCAGGAAGCGGTGCACGGGGACGCCGATCTCGTTCTCGACCAGGCCGCCGGTCGTGCCGGTGCCGAACAGCTCGTGGCGGGCCAGCGTGCCGCGGTTGTACCGCGCCCAGTCGAGCAGGTCGAGCTTGCGGTTGTCGTGCGCGATGAGCGCGATGCGCTTGCGATCATTCATGCGGAGGCGCCTCGTGATCGGGGACGAGCGGTCACGGTAGCGCGGTCCGGCCGCTCCCTCGTTGCGATCGCGTGAACCACGCCGGAGGCCTCAGAGGCCGACGGGCAGCACCCGGCCGACCTCCTGCAGGCGCGCGCCGGCGTGGCCGAGCGCGAAGGCGAGAGCGTCACGGGGCGGGTTGAGCCGGTCCGACTCGCGATGCCAGGCGACGAGCCCCTCGATCGCCAGGCCCAGCGCGAGGCGGTCCTCGTCGGAGTCGACCGCGACCGCGATCGCGAGGGCCAACGCGGCGATCTCCATGCCGGGCCCGGCCTCGCGGGGCCGCACGGTGAGCCGCGGCACGGGGCCCACCGCGGAGCCGACGAGCTCCATCTCCACGCCGAGCCGCCCCGGTCCCTCCCACGCGACCACGTCGAGCGCGCCCACCGGGCCGAGGGGGTCGAGGATGACGATGCCGCCCGGCACGATCCCGTCCTGCGCCGCCGCGATGCCCCGCGCGAGCGGCGGCAGCAGCGAGAGGAACGGCTCCCAGCGGGTGGGTGTGGTGTGGCGAGCGGCGACGGCGAGCCCCCCCACGGCCATCGCCAGCCGGTCCTCGCGCTCGTGGTCGGGCCACCGCTCGGGCGCCGGGTGCAGCAGCACCGCCGCGCGACGCGGACCGTGCAGCGCGATCTGGGCGCGCACGCGGGGAGCACTTCGTCGGAAGAGCGGCGACACGTGGAACCTCCCCGCCGGGTGGCTAGCCGCGACTGGGGGGACGCCCTCGCCGTGGCTAGCCGGGCGACCGCCGCCCCGTTCCGGACTTGACTTAGCAACAGGCTAAATCACTACGGTCCCCCGTCGTGCACGCCAACGCCCGCGACAACCGCGCCGCCGCCCTGCTGTCGGTGGCGTCGAACGCCGTCCTGATGGTGGCGAAGCTGATCGTCGGCCTGGTGACGGGGTCGGTGGCCGTGCTCTCGGACGCCGCCAACTCCGGTGGCGACCTGGTGGCCTCGGGCATCGCGTTCGCCGGCGTGCGGGCCGCCGCGCGCCCGGCCGACGACGACCATCCCTACGGCCACGAGAAGACGGAGAACCTCGCGGCCCTCGTCGAGGGCATCCTCGTGCTCGCCGCCGGCGCGGCGGTGGCCGTCGAGGCGCTGCGGCGCCTGGTCAGCGGCGCAGCCGGACTGGTCGATCTCGACCTCGCCGTCGGAGTCATGGTCGTGTCGGCGCTGACCAACCTGATCGTCTCGGAGCGCCTGCGACGCGTCGCGCGGCGCACGGGCTCGCCGGCCATCGAGGCCGACGCGGCCCACCTGGCGTCCGATGTCTGGACGTCCGCCGGCGCGGCCGCCGGCCTCGTGCTGGTCGCCATCACCGACTGGACCCGCGTCGACGCCGGCGTCGGCGTCGCCATCTCGCTCTACGTGATCGCCGTCGGCGCGCGCATCGCATGGCGGGCCGCTCAGGTCCTGCTCGACACCGCCCTGCCGCCCGAGGAGATGGCCGCGATCGAGGGCGTGCTCGCCGGGTTCTCACGCGACGAGGGCGTGAGCTTCCACAAGCTGCGCGGCCGCCGGGCCGGCAGCAAGCGCCATGTCAACATGCACATGGTGGTGCCGCCCGACACCACCGTGCGCACCGGCCACGTCATGAGCGGCCGCGTCAAGACGGCGGTCCGCGACGCCCTGCCCGAGACCGAGGTGCTGATCCACCTCGAGGATCACTGACGACCCGGGAGGACCGGGGCGGCGCGCGGCGAACATCGGCGCCATGACGACCCAGACGCTCTCCCACACGGCCGATGACGACACCCTGCAGGTGACGCGCCCGGCAGCCCTCGAGGCCCCCGCGGGCCCGCCCCGCCGTCTCGCCGAGATGGATCTCGACCCGCCCGCCGGGCCGGTGCCGGCCGACGTGCTCGCCTACTTCGAGCGGGCCGTCGCCCGCGAGCGGGGCCGACGAGCCGCCTGAGCCGCCGGCGCCGGGCGCTCAGCGCCAGGCGCCCCCGACCAGCACGGGCGACTCCCTGCCCTCGCCGTCGATCCCGGTGACGGTGACGTCCGGGCCGCCGATCATGAAGTCGATGTGGATCTGGCTGTCGTTGACGCGCGGCGCGTCCTCCTCGGACGCGCCCTTCGGGTAGCCGGCGCCGATCGCGATGTGGCTGGTCGCGTTCTCGTCGAGCAGGGTGTCGTAGAAGACGGTGCCGAGCGGCCCGATGCGCCCGCTGCCGTCCACCAGCGCCACCTCGCCGAGCCGCGAGCCGCCCTCGTCCACGGCCATGCGGGCCCGCAGCGTCTCGGCCCCCGAGTCGGCGGTCACCTCGACGGCGCGCCCGGCCTCGAATCGCATCCGCAGCCCCCGCACGACCGTGCCGCCCAGGTCGAGCGGGCGGGTCGAGGTGACGACGCCCTCGGTGCGCTCCGGGTCGGGGGTCGTGAACACCTCCTCCGTCGGGATGTTGGGCAGGTGCTCGAGCCCGTCGCGGCGGTGATCGCCGCCGCCGACCCACCGCGATCCGGGCAGCAGCCCGACCGTCAGGTCGGTGCCCGGCCCGGTGAACCGCAGGGCCGACAGGCGCCGCGCGTCGAGCCGCGCGGCCGAGGCGGCCAGCTCGCCGCCGCGCGCGCGCCACGCCGCCGCGGGATCGGGCTCGTCGAGGCGGCAGACGTGCGCGATCCGGGTCCAGAGCGCCTCGAGCGCGTCGGGCGGCGTCATGTCCGGGAAGACCACGCCCGCCCAGACCGGGTTCGGGCACGGCACCACGGTCCAGTTGACCTTCGCCGCCATGATCACCTCGATGCCCTCGCGGACCGACGGCAGGCGGTCGCGGCCCGCGCGCACCGGATCGACCCCGTCGTAGAGGCCGGGCGTCGTCGGCCCGGCGAGCGCGATCGTGGCGGCGGCGGCGTCGCCGAGCCCGACCATGCGCTGCGCGTACCAGGGCGGGACGAAGTCGAGCGTATCGTCGTCGGCGTGCTCGAGGCGGGCGAGCTTGACGTGGGGGTCGAACCAGGCCAGATCGACGAAACGGGCGCCGGCCCGATAGGCGACGGCCGCGATGGCCCGGGCCAGATGCTCCTGTCCGGGCCGGGCGCTCACCGAGACCACCTGGCCGCGCTGCACGTTGGCGCCCACCTCGACGGCGAGTCGGGCGAGTTGGTCGATGCGCGGATCCCCCGCGCCGGTGCCGATCGTCATGGCCGCGATGCTACGGGCACCGCGCGCCCCCCGGCCCGGAGCGGCCGGGGGGCGGTCCGCGTCAGCGGATGCGGAAGTACCGCGCCCCGATGCGGCTGAAGGAGCCGTTGGTGCGGTTGGTCACCGCGACGTTCGCCGAGTAGAGGCCGTTCGGGAACGTGTCGGGAACCTTGATGTAGGCGTAGCCGCAGCGGTCGAAGATGCGGCCCGAGACGCGGCGCTGGAGCACCTTCACCGACCGCGGTCCGTTCTCGTTCCAGATCCGGAACGTCGAGGAGAACGAGTCGGTGACGTCACCGGTCTGGTCGCAGAAGTTGACCTTGAGCTGGATGAGCCTGCCCTCGTCCTTGACGTAGAACGACGAGATGCGGGGCCGCGCGTCGGCCTGGTCGGGGGCGCTGAGCGCGAGGCCGCCGAGGACGGCGGCGCTCAGGACGGCGGCGCAGATGGAGCGGAGCACGGGAGCCTCCACGAACGATGTGGCCGGGTTCGCATCCATGGTGCGGCGTGTGCCGCGATCGCGCGCCGACCGGGCGGGGGGCGACCCGGCTGGCCGGTCGGATGGTGCGCGCCCCCGGCAACGGTCGCGTGGCGGGGGCGCTGGCGTCGCGCGGGTGCCCTGTGGTCTGCTCGGCTCCCGCGACCCCGGCGCCGGAGGCGGCCATGAGCGATCACCCCGACGGGCTCCAGGACCTGGTCACGCGCGCGCAGGTCGCGCGCCGGCTGCACCTGACGCGCGGCGCCCTCGCCCGGGCGATCGGCAGCCCCGGCTTCCCGGCGCCGTTCGGCCGGGTCGGGACCTCCGAGATCTGGCGGTGGAGCGACGTGCGCGCCTGGGCCGAGGACGCCGCCGACCGGCCCGGGGGCCCGACATCCGAGGGCCTGCGGCTCGCCAACATCCGCGACCGCTTCCGCGGGGCCGGCTTCCGCCTGAAGCTCGAGCCCGACCGCGTGGGCGGCGGGTGGACCGCGACGCGGGTCGCCCCGGGGCGGGCGTCGAGCACCGGGGAGGCCTTCCACGGCGCCGACGCCCGTGAGGCCGCCGAACGCGCGCTGGAGTGGCTCGAGACGCACCACTGACCACCCGCTATGCCGGAGCCGGGACTCGAACCCGGACGCCCGAGGGCCGAGGATTTTAAGTCCCCCGCGTCTGCCAATTCCGCCACTCCGGCCGAGGTCAGCCTACCCCCGCACCCCGTGCCTCAGCGGCCGAAGCTCGCCGTCCCCGGCGTGCGGTCAACCGCCGACAGGCGCGTCGTCTCGACGGCCTTGGCCCAGCCCTCGGGGAGGATCGGCCAGCGGGCGAGGATCTCGGCGTGACGCACGTGGCGCATGTTGGAGCCCATCGCGAGGATGGTGCGGCGGCCGCCCATGACGTCGCCCGCGGCGGTTCCCGGAGTCGCCGCCTCTGTCGGTGATATCGCCATGGGGGCCGAGTCTAAGGAAGAATCGTCACAAGCGGAACTCGCCGTGCGAGGGGTTCGCGGCGCGGAGCGCGAGCCCATCGAGGATGTCGCGCTCGCTGACGGTCATCTCGTCGAGGCCGGCGACCTCGAGCAGCGCGGCCGCGATCAGCGCGCCGGCCGGGATCACCTCGGCACGCGCCGGCTCGAGACCGGGGATGCCCCGCCGCTCCGAGACGGTGGCCCGGCAGAGCGCGGCGGTCAGCCGCTCGACGGCCTCGCGGGTCAGCACGAACCCGTGCACCCGCTCCGGGTCGTAGCCGCCCAGCTCGATCGCGGCGAGCGTGGTGATCGTGCCCGCGACGCCCACCGCGCGCGCGGGACCGCCGATGCGCTCGAGGGCCGCCGCCAGCGACAGGCGCGCCGCGTCGCGCAGCGCCGCGATCCCCGCCGGCCCGGGCGGGTCGCCGCGCAGGTGGCGCTCCGACTGGCGCACCGCGCCGAGCTGCAGGCTCACCGCGCCCCGCGGGCCCTCGGCGTCGCCACGGACGATCTCGGTGCTGCCGCCCCCGATGTCCACGACCATGATGTCGTCGTCGGCCGGCGCGCCGAGGCGAGCGCCCGCGTAGGCGCAGGCGGCCTCCTGGTCGCCGTCCAGCACCGCCAGGCGCGCCCCGAGCCGGCGCGCGACCGCGGCCGCGACGGCGTCCCTGTTGGGCGCGTCGCGCACGGCGCTCGTCCCCGCGGCGACGACCCGCGCCGGCGCGAAGGCCGCGATGCGCGCGGCGTAGTCGGCCAGGCAGTCGTCGAGCCGGGCCAGCGCGGCGGCGCCCAGCGTGCCGTCGGGCCCCGCCCCGCGGCGCAGACCCGTCACCGTCGTGGCGCGGTCGCCCTCGGGTCCCGCCGGTCCGATGCGCTCGCACAGCAGCAGCCGCACCGAGTTCGAGCCCACATCGACGACCGCGAGCCGGGTCGCGGCCCCCGTCACCGCCCGATGTAGCGGAGCGGGGCGCGCAGCACCTGGGCCGCGTTGCCCGCGCTGGCGGCCAGCACCCCGAGCGCCGCCGTCCGGCGCGACAACGACGCGATCGCCGCCTCGAGCTCGGCCTGGCGGTCGGGCAGCGCGGTGAGCGACTCCTGCAGCCGGTCGCCCTCGGCGGCCAGCTCGGCGCTCGCCGCCTCGACCCGCGTGCGAGCCGCGCGGACCACCTTCCACGACATCCACCCGGTCAGCCCGAGCACGACCAGTCCGCCGATGATGAACACGCCCATCAGGATGGCCGAGAGGGCGACCGCGTTGTCGACGACGAAGTCCACGGCCCGAGTATCGCAAGCGGGGGTAGGGTCCGTCGGCCATGACGGTCTCCGTGGGCCACGATCGCCCCCTTCCCCGCGTCAGCGAGGACGCGCAGTTCGTCCCGGCCGCCGAGCTGGCGGGCCGCGACCACGCGCAGGTGGACGGCGCCCCGATGCCGGGCACCGTGCTCTCGTTGTCGCACTGGCCGGGCAGCGGCACCCCCGCCGGGCTGCGCGCCGACACGAGCGCGCTGATCGTCGAGCGGTACCTCGAGGCCGACGCGCGCGGACCCGAGGTCACCGCGATCAGCACCAACCACTTCGACGAGGACGGCCTGCTCGCGATCTGGCTGCTGCGGGAGCGCCCGCCGGCCGGCGACCCGGCGCGCCGTCGTGCGGTCGCCGCCGCCGAGGCGGGCGACTTCGGCACGTGGACCGACCCGTGGGCCCCCCGGGTGGCGATCGCCGCGATGGCGATGGCCGAGCGCCGGACGACCCCCTTCCCCGAGGTGGGCCGGGCGCTGGCGGGCGCGGGAGGCGGCGACCCGGCCGGCGCGCTGCACCGGGCGATACTCCCCCGGGTCTCCGGGCTGCTGGCCGATCCGGACCGCTACCGGATGCTCTGGCGCCCGCGCTGGCAGCGCATCGTCGCCGATGTCGCGCTGCTCGACGAGGGCGTGGCGACCCTCACCGAGGTCCCGGGCGCCGACCTCGCCGTGCTGCGCGCGCCGCGCCCGCTCGACCCGATGGCCGTGCACCCCCGCACCACGCGCATGCGCGTGCTGAGCGCCACGCCCGACGGCACGCTCTCGCTGGCGCACCGCTACGAGACCTGGGTCGACTACGCGAGCCGTCCGCTCGCCCCGCGCGTCGATCTCGGGCCGCTGGCGTCGCTGCTGCAGCGGCGCGAGACCCGGAGCGGTCGCTGGCTCTTCGAGGGCGTGCAGGCGATCACCCCGCGCCTCTTCCCCGCCGGACCGGACGGGCGCCCGGCGCCGACGTCGATCGGGGCCGACGAGCTGGCGCACGAGCTCGAGGTCTTCCTGGGCGCCGGGGTGCCGGCGTGAGCCGCATCGCATGGGTCAACGTCTTCGCCGCGGGGCCGATGACCGGCAACCCGCTGGCCGTGGTCCTCGACGCCGCCGAGTGGACCGACGAGGGCATGCAGGCGCTCGCCGCCGAGCTCGGCAACTCCGAGACGGCCTTCGTCGTGCCCCCCCGGGGCGACGGCGATCACCGGGTACGGATCTTCACGCCGGTGCGGGAGCTGCCGATGGCCGGGCACCCGGTCGTCGGGACGGCCTGGGTGCTCCACGCGAGCGGGCTCACCGGCGAGCGGGCGCGGCTCGAGACCGAGGCCGGCACCATGGCGGCGCAGGTGCGCGGCGGGGTCGCGACGGTGGAGCTCGGCGCGGCCGCGGCCGGCCGCGCGGTCGATGGTGCGGAGGCCGCGGCGGCGGCCGGGCTCGACGGCGCCCATGACGCCGACGCGCGGATCTGGAGCGCCGGCGTGCCCCAGTTGATGCTGCGCGCGCCCGACGCGGCGGCGGTGCGGGCCGCCCGTCCCGACCACGACGCGCTGGACCGCCTGAGCGCGCGCGACGGGTGGCTCGGGGTGAGCGTCTTCGCCCTCGACGGAGCTCCCGGGGGACGGCTCGGCGCCGACGTGCGCCACTTCGCGCCCGCGCTCGGCATCCCCGAGGACCCGGTCACCGGATCGGCCGCCGCGGCGCTCGGCGCCCGTCTCGCCGACGCCGGCCACGGCGAGTCGGGCGTGCTCGAGATGGTCGTGCGCCAGACCACCGCCGCGGGGCGGGGGGGCGGTGTCGCGGTGCGGGTCGAGAGCGGCGGCGACGGCCCGGCGCGGGTGCGGGTCGGCGGCCGGGTCGTCCCCCTCTTCGAGGGCCGGTTCGTCGATCGCTGAGGTCGGCAGAGAGGCGGTCCGGGAGGTAAGCTCCCCGGTCCCGGCGGTTCGGTGGTGAGGAGCCGAGCGATGAGCGATGAGGACCAGGCGAGGAAGCGGATCCACCAGCTCCTCCTCTCGGGTGACAACACCCTGAAGAACCGCGACGACGACGAGCGGCGTGACCGGGCCCGCGCCCGTTTCACGGAGGCCCGGGAGATCGCCGTGGGCGCGGGTCTGAGCGAGTCGCTGACGATCATCGACCGCCGGCTCGAGCTGCTGGAGACGGCCGATGAGGCGTAGGGCGTCCGAGGGACCCGGCGACTGCGCCGTCTGCGGCCGCGTCGTGCTCCCGGGCGAGCCCGTCCACCACTTCGTCGAGCCCTCCCGGGGCCGGCGGCAGCGGGTGGTGTGCCCCCTCTGCCACACGCGCGCGTCGGCCAGGGGGTGGGTGCGCACGGGTGGCTCGCGGGATCACCTCGACCGGAGCGCGCCTGCCGCCTGAGGGACGCATGACCTCTCCCTCCGGCCCACCGCTCTCGGAGCGGCGGCTGAAGTTCGTCCTCGGCAAGGGCGGCGCCGGCAAGAGCACCGTCGCGGCCGCGATGGGCGTGGCGGCCGCGCGCGCCGGTGGCCGCGCCCTCGTCGTGGAGGTGTCCGGCCAGCACCGGTTGTCGCGGCTGTTCCGGGCCGTCGGCGTCGCCGATCACGGCGAGACCGAGCTCGCACCCGGTCTCTTCGGGATCTCGATCGACGCCGAGAGCGCGACCGAGGAGTACCTCGCCGGCCAGCTCAAGATCCGGCCGCTGGTCGAGATCCTGACGCGCAGCCGCGCCTTCCACACCTTCGCCGCCGCGGCCCCCGGGCTACCGGAGCTGGTGACCGTCGGGAAGATCTGGAGCATGGCCATCGCGCTCGACGAGCAGACCGGCCGGCCCGTCTGGGACACCGTGATCGTCGACTGCCCGGCCACCGGGCACGGCATCGCGCTGCTCGAGACGGCGGGCAACGTGGCCGACCTGACCGCGAGCGGGCCGATCCGCGACCAGGCGGCCCGCATCCAGGAGGTCGTCTCGCACCCCGCCGCCACCGGCATCGTCATCGTGGCGCTGCCGGAGGAGCTGGCGATCGCCGAGGCCGTCGAGGCGGCGACGATCCTGCGGGGGCATGGCCTGCCGGTGGCGGCGACCGTCCTCAACGGCGTGCGCCCCATCCGGTTCGCCGACGACGACGCCCCCGCGCTGCAGACCGTGGCCTCGGGCGCGCCGCCCGGGGATCCGGTGGGCGATGCCGCCCGGGCCGCCCTGAGCCACCTCGCGCACCAGCACGGAGACGCCGTCTATCGCGCACGCCTGGCGGCCGAGGCGGGCGTGCCGGTGATCGACCTGCCGCGGCTGGTGCGCCGCCGCATGGACCTGGGCGCCCTCGAGGTGCTGGCCGACGCGCTGTCGGGCACCGTCGAGCCGGCCGGGCCGGCGACGTGATCGACGGCCTCTCCGCACGACAGCTCGTCGTGTGCGCCGGCGCGGGCGGCGTCGGCAAGACGACCGTGTCGGCGGCCATCGCCCTGCGCCTGGCGGGCGAGGGCGCCCGTACCGTCGTCGTCACGATCGACCCGGCCCGGCGCCTGGCCAGCGCGCTCGGCATGACCGGCCTCGCCGACGAGCCCCAGCGCGTGCCGGCCGACGGGGTGCTGCCGGCGGGCGCGGGCGAGCTCTGGGCGCTGCAGCTCGACGCCAAGGCGACCTTCGACCGCCTCGTCGCCCGCTACGCGGCCGACGACGCGACACGCGACCGGATCCTCGACAACCGCATCTACCGCCATCTCTCGGGAGCGGTGGCGGGCGCCCAGGAGTACATGGCGGTCGAACGGCTCCACGAGCTCGTCGAGGAGGGCCGCTTCGAGCGCATCGTGCTCGACACGCCACCCGCGACCAACGCCCTCGACTTCCTCGACGCGCCCCAGCGCATCACGCGGTTCATCGAGGGCCGGGCGCTGCGCCTGCTCATCCGTCCCGGCATGGCCGCGGGCGGCATCGGGTGGCGGCTGCTGCACGCCGGCAGCGGCACGGTGCTCGCCCTGCTCGAGCGCCTGACCGGGGCCCAGCTGCTGCGCGACGTGGGCGAGTTCCTCGCGGGGTTCGAGGGCATGTACCAGGGCTTCGCGGCGCGGGCGGAGGCGGTGCGGGAGCTGTTGACCTCGGAGCGGGCCGCCTTCGTCGTCGTGGCCGCGCCGGAGCCCGACCCCCTCGAGCAGGCCGTCGCCCTCGCCGCGCGCCTGCGCGAGGAGGGGTTCCCCCTCGCCGGGGTCGTGCTCAACCGGGTCCACCCGCTCCCGGGCGGCGGGCTGCCCTCGAACGGGGCGCTCGCCGCGGCGCTCGGGGCCGCCGGGAGCGCCGACGCGGAGGGTCTCGCCGTCCGCGCGGCGGCGGCGATCGCCGAGGAGCAGCTGCTCGGCCTGCGCGACCTCGACGCCGGAGAGGGCCTGCGCGCCGTCATGGGCCCGGGGCAGGTCACGCAGATCCCGTCCTTCGAGCAGGAGCCGGTGGAGCTGACCGGCATCGCCGAGGTGGCCGAGGCCCTCGGGCGGTGACTCCGCGCGTCACGATCCTCGGCGCGGGGGTCGTGGGCGCCGCGGCCGCCCGGCACCTGGTCGCGGCCGGCGCCCGCGTGCGGGTGATCGACCCCGGCGCCGGGCGGGCGGCCGGGTCGTGGGCGGCGGCGGGCATCCTCTCGCCGTCGCACCCCGAGCGCCTGCCCGAGGAGGTCCACGCCCTCGGGGTCCGCAGCCTCGAGCTGTGGGACGGGCTCGGCCGCGCGCTGCCGTGGCTCGAGCGGCGCACCGTCGGACAGGTGCTGCTGGGCGACGAGCCCGGGTGGCTCGGCTGGCGCCGCGCGCGTGGCCTCGTCACCGAGCGGGTGACCTGGACATCCGCCGACGGGTCGGCGCAGCCCGCGCACCTCTTCCCCGAGGTCGGGGTCGTGCGGGCCCCCCGGGTGGCCCGCGCGTTGCTCGGCGACCTCCCGGTCGAGCCCGGCCCGGTGCCCCCGCTCGACGCGTTGCGGGCCGGCGCCGACGTGGTGGTGATCGCGACCGGTGCGTGGGCCGCCCCCCATCTGGCCGAGGCGGGCGTGGCGCTGCAGGTCGCGCCGCGGCGCGGCCAGATGCTGCTGTTCTCCTCCGGCGATCTCGGCACCGTGCTGATCGAGGGCGGCCGCGAGGGGGTGGCGGTGCCGCGCGCCGACGGCCGGGTCGTCGCGGGGACGACGCTCGAGGACGCCGGGTTCGCCGCCGACACCGTCGACGACGACCTCGACCGCCTCGAGCGCTGGGCGCGCGCGCGGGTGCCCGGCCTCGGCCGCCGCGAGGACGCGTGGGCGGGCCTGCGCCCGTGGTCGCCGCGCCCGGCGCCGCTCATCGCCGAGGTCGCCCCGGGCGTCATCGCCGCCGTCGGGCACTTCCGCAACGGCATCCTGCTCGCGCCCGCGACCGGCGAGCTGGTGGCCGATCTGGCGCTCGGACGGGTCCCGCACGTCGATCCGGCGGGGTTCGCCGGGCCCGTCTGAGGGGCCCGGCCGGGACGGGCCGCGCGGGCCCGGGTACGATCACCCGACGATGGCGCCCGACAGCGAAACCTCGGCGCCGGCCGCGCCGGCGCAGACCCCGGGCGACGCCCTCGACGAGATCCGCGTCCTCGTCGCCGCCGGCACGCCGCTGACCGGAGCCCTGGCGGCGCGGTTCCATCGGGCGGTCAACGCGATCGATCCCGCCGCCACCGAGGACTCGCTCGCGGTGCTGCCGGGCAACCGCGGCGTGCACCTGTACGACACGCTGGTCTCATGGGCCCCGATCCGCCCCGGCGAGCAGGTCATCGATCTCGGGTGCGGCTCGGGCGGCGCCACGCGGGCGGCCGCGCGCGCGACCGGTTCCGAGGGGATGGTGGTCGCCATCGACTCCAGCCCCGAGTGCCTCGACGAGGCGCGCGCCCGCACCGGGCCCGACCTGCCGATCCTCTACCGCCGCGGCGACGCCCAGCGCATGCCGAACGTGCCCGACCGCACCTTCGACTGCGCGCTCGCGAGCATGATGCTCGAGCAGCTCGAGGACCTGGGCCCCCTGCTCGCCGAGGTCTTCCGGGTGCTCCGGCCCGGCGGCCGGTTCGTCGCCAGCGTGACCGCGTTCGACCGGCTGCGGCCGATCGACGCCTCCTTCATGGGCGCGGTCATCGCGGTGGTCGGTCGCCATGCTCCCGGCGCCCTGGCAGGGCGCGCGAGCCGCGCCAGCATCCCCCACGAGCCGGTCGACCAGGCGGCCTTCCGCGACGCCGGCCTGGCGACGGTCGAGGAGCAGGACGTGCAGCTCGCGGTCGTGATGGAGGACATCGACGACGCGTGGCGTGTGTTCTCACGCACCTACATCGCCCGGATCCTCGACGTCGAGGGCCAGGAGGAGCTGCGGCGGGTGCTGACGCGGCGCATGCCGCACACGCTCTACCTGCCGATGCGCCTGCTGCGGACGCGGCGGCCCGGCTGAGCGAGGGCTAGGAGCCGACCGCCCGCAGCACGACGGCGTCGCCGCAGTCGCCGTCGGCGAGCCACTGGCGCCCGTACGCGCGCATCGCCTCCACGATCGGCACCAGGTGCTCGCCCTTCGCGGTCAGCCGGTACTCGACGCGCGGCGGCGTCTCCGAGAACTCGCGCCGCTCGATGATGCCCTCCTCCTCGAGGGAGCGCAGGCGCGACGAGAGCGTGCCCGGGCTGATGCCCGCGAGCGATCGCTGCAGGGAGCTGAAGCGCTGCGGGCCGAGGGCCAGATCGCGCAGGAGCAGGAGGGTCCACTTCCCCGAAACGATCTTCGCGGTGGCGAGGACCGGGCAGATGGAGACGGGCGCGTGGGCGGGAGCGAGGGTGCCCATGATCGTGTCGGACGATACCACCGCGTCGCGGATCCCCCGAACCCCGGGGCGCGCGGCCCCGCCCGGCTCAGCTGTACTGGGCGGCGTCGCGGCGCGCGGCGCCGGCGTCGAGCATCAGCTTGAAGTCGTGCGGGCTCGAGGCGGCCTCGAGCGCGGCCGACAGGTGCACCCGGCCGGAGGTGACGTGGTCGAAGAGGGACTGGTCGAAGGTCTGCATGCCGTAGTAGTCGCCCTCGCGGATGACCTCGTGCAGGCGGCCGGTCTCGTCGGAGTTGAGGATCATGTCCCGGGCCCGCCCGGTGCTGACGAGCACCTCGCAGGCGGGCACGCGTCCCGTGCCGTCGACCGTGCGGACCAGGCGCTGCGAGATGATGCCGCGCAGCGTGCCGGCCAGCATCGCGCGCACCTGCTGCTGCTGGTGCAGCGGGAAGAAGCCGATCGCCCGGTTGACGGTCTCGGTCGCGTCGAGGGTGTGCATCGTCGAGAGCACGAGGTGTCCGGTCTCGGCGGCGCTGAGGGCGGTCTCCATGGTCACGAGGTCGCGGATCTCGCCGATCATGATCACGTCGGGGTCCTGCCGCAGCACCCGGCGCAGGGCGCTCGAGAACGACTCGGTGTCGAGGCCGACCTCGCGCTGGTTGACCAGCGATCCGCGATCGACGTGCAGCATCTCGATCGGGTCCTCGATGGTCACGACGTGCTTGTGCGCCGTGCGGTTGATGCGGTCGATCATGGCCGCGAGCGTCGTGCTCTTGCCCGAGCCGGTCGTGCCCGTGACGAAGACGATGCCGCGCTCCTCGTCGGCGAGGCGCGACACCACCGGCGGCAGCTTCAGGTCGTCGACCGACAGCACGCGGAACGGCACGACGCGCAGCACGATGCTGATCGACCCCCGCTGGCGGAAGATGTTGACCCGGAAGCGCCCCAGGCCCTCGCGGGCGTGCGACAGGTCGGTCTCGCCGCAGGTGTCGAACTCGGCGCGCTTGGTGTCGTGGCCCTGCAGGAGCTCGTCGGCGAACCGGGCGGTGTCGCCCGCGGTCAGGGCGGCGTGCCCCGGGATCGGCTCGAGCCCGCCGTTGATGCGCACGATCGGGCGCGCCGGCACCTTGAGGTGCAGGTCGCTCGCCCCGCGCTCGATGGCGTGCACGAGCAGCGCGGCGAGCTGGGGGTCGCGGCCGGGCGTCGTCGCGTCGGGACCAGACACGCCCTCTCTGTCGGCAGATCCCCCACCTCCCATGAGGCCCGGGAGCGCCGTCGTCGCGGGGGCGCCCGGCGTCGCCCGGCGCGCCCGGGGCGATAACGTCCGGGGGATGGACGCCGCCCCCTCGCCCCCCGCGCCCCGGCCGCCCTGGCGGCGCCTGGCCGTGATCCTCGGCGTGTGGGCGTGGCGGCCGGCGCGGCGCTGCTGCTCGCCTCGGCGCTCGACTCCCCGGTGGGCCAGGGCGACCGCGACGCCGCCCAGCCGGTGGCGCCCGACACCGCGGCCCGATCCGGGAGCCGGCGGCCTCGCCGAGGGCCTGCCACCGCTCACGCTCATCCTCGACCGGCAGCTCCCCGCCGCGATCGCCGACCAGCCGCCGATCCGGCAGGCCGCCCTGCTCGAGGCGCGCGCGCGCCGCAGCGGCGCGGCGCGGGACTACGTCGAGCTCGGCACCGTGCTCCAGACGCTCGGCGACGCGGTCGGGGCGACGGCGGCGTACCGGTCGGCGATCCGGGCGGGCGGCGACGACACGGCGGCCGAGGCGGGGCTCGCGCTGGTCGAGGCGGGCACGGGGGCCGAGGGGCCGGCGCGCGCCGCGCAGCGCCTCGACGCGGTGGTCGCCGCCCGTCCGCGCAGCCAGCTCGCCGTGTTCAACCGGGGGTGGCTCGCCATCTACCGCAGCGAAGCGGACATCGCGCGCGCGTCGTTGCAGCGCACGGTGGCCCTCGGACCGGACACGCGACTCGGTCGTGTGGCCCGCGCGTTGATCGCCTCTCTCGGAAACGCCCCGAGCGGCCGAAACCCTTAGGGGCGATGGACGAACTTCACCGCCCGGGTATGCGGTGCTTAACCCGCACTTAAGGCGGGACTGGTGTGATGCGTCGCCGGTTGGGGGAGGAAGCTGCGTCCGGGCCGTGAAAGGTTCGGGATCCGATCCGCGGCCGGATACGTACTCAGAGCTAAAGGTTTCCGGCCGACCTGCCGATGGTTCTCCGTTCGTCGGTCGGTGCGGTTGCACTTCAAGAAATGAAGCGGTACTGTGCCGAACAGGCGTTCGATGCGGATCGCAGGCGGTGGGTTGCGTGGATTCGTCCACGAGCTCCGATGGCGTTTCAGCCGGAGGTGATGGCATGACGGTGAGTGAGATGGTCGAGCTGGAAGAGGTCCAGGCTCTCCTGACCAGGGGTCAGGAGCAGGGCTTCTTGAGCATCGACGAGGTCGCGAAGTCGGTCGAGGGCGTGTCCCTGGACGAGGGCGCGGCGGAGGATCTGTACCGTCACCTCGACGAGGTCGGGGTGGAGCTGATCGAGGACTCCGAGGCGCGTGACCGCCTCGCCGCGATCGCCGAGGCGGCCGACAAGCCCCCCCGGAAGCTCAACCTCAAGGCCGACACCAGCACCGACGCGCTGCAGCTCTTCCTCAAGGACGTGGGACGGGTACCGCTCCTCACGGCCAAGCAGGAGGTCGAGCTCGCGAAGCTCATCGAGCTCGGCGATCTCGTGGCGAAGAAGAAGATGGTCGAGGCCAACCTGCGCCTCGTCGTGTCGATCGCCAAGAACTACCGCAACCAGGGTCTCGCCTTCCTCGACCTGATCCAGGAGGGCACGCTCGGGCTCGTGCGGGCGGCCGAGAAGTTCGACTACCGCAAGGGCTTCAAGTTCTCGACGTACGCGACCTGGTGGATCCGCCAGGCGGTGGCCCGCGCGATCGCCGACAAGGGGCGCACCATCCGCATGCCGGTGCACGTGGTCGAGAAGCTCAACAAGATCAACCGCGCCGAGCGCAAGCTCGTCAGCGAGCTGGGCCGGGAGCCGTCGATCGCCGAGATCGCCGACGCCGTCAAGCTGCCCGAGCCCGAGGTCGAGTCGATCAAGCGCAGCGCGCAGACGCCGGTCTCGCTCGAGAAGCCGGTCGGTGACGACGAGGAGTCGGAGTTCGGCCAGTTCCTCGCCGACGACAAGGCCATCGCCCCCGAGGCGGCGGCCGAGACGGTGCTGCGCAACGAGGCGCTCCGGGACGTCCTCAACTCCCTGAGCTACCGCGAGCGCCGGGTCCTGGAGCTGCGCTACGGCCTCGGCGGCGAGCACCCGCGCACGCTCGACGAGGTCGGGCGGACGTTCAACGTCACCCGCGAGCGCATCCGGCAGATCGAGAACCAGTCACTGCAGAAGCTGGCCAGCCTCGCCGAGGCCCAGCGCCTGCGCGACGTGGCGTAGACCTCCACCGCATCGAGCAGTGCCCGAGGGGCCCCGGAGACGGGGCCCCTCGTCGTGTGCGGGGGATGGTCGGGACGGGTGACCGCGTCATAGGATCGATCTGCGATGACCGGGCGATCACGAGCCGCGCCGGGCCCGCGGTGGCGCGCCGCGGTGGCGCCGCTCGGCGTCGTCGGAGTCGCGGCGGGGCTCGCGCGGCGACGCCTGGTGACCCCCGGCTCGGCGAGGACGGTCGTCGGCGTGCCGGTCACCGGCGACCGCGCGCCGACTCACCGTGCCCGGCGATCGCGCCGGCGCCGCGCACCACCCGCTCGCGGGCGCGTCACCGGCCCCGATCGGCGGGAGCACCCGAGCAGGCGGCGCCGCCGGCGCGCCGCGCGAGAGGGAGGCCTGGGCGATGACGAGCGGGCGGGGGGCGTGGACGGGCGCGGTGGTCGCGATGGTCGCGGCCGGGATCGGGATGGGTGTCCCGGCCGGGCACAACAGCCCGGGCGGGGACCGGGCGCAGACGGTCGCCCTGCTCGATCCGTCGTGCGTGGTGCCGCCCGGCGACGCGGCCGGAGCGAAACCCTGGCACCGCGGGCTGATCGCGCGCGGCGACTCCCTCAACCGGTACCACCGCCTGGGCAGGTACGCGGAGGGCGGCGCGTGCGCCGACCTGCCGCAGTGGTTCGTGGCGCTCGCGCTGCGCTCGGACGCGCTCAACGCCGACGCGGGCGTCGGTAGGCACCGACGTGGCGGACGCGGGTGATCGCGACCCCGCGACGGGTAGTCTCGGTGCATGGCGTACGACGACGAGGAGCCCGAGCCCGAGCGCGTGACCGATCCCGCGGCGCTCGAACGCTCGCGGGAGGGCATCCGCGAGCTCTACGACGTGCGCCGGCGGGTGCTCCGGTGGGTGTACGCCGGGCTCGCGGTACTCCTGATCGTGATCATCGTGCTGGCCCTCACGCGCTGAGCGACCCGGGCGTCGCGGTCGGGATCGTCTCCGACCTCTGGCGGTTCCCCGTCAAGTCGTTCGGCGGCGAGCGGACCCGGCGGGCCTTCGCCGGGCCGTTCGGCCTGCTGGGCGACCGGCGTCATGCCGTGGTCGACGAGGAGGGGCAGGCGATGAGCGCCCGGCGCGCCCACGCGCTGCTCGGCTTCTCGGCCCGCTTCGGCGACCCCGAGACCGGCGAGGGCGTCGAGGTGCGGACGCCGGCCGGGCTCGCCGCGCCATGGGACGACCCCGCCGTCGCCGAGGAGCTCGGCGCCGTGCTCGGTCGTGAGGTCGGCCTCCTGCGCAGCGCCGTCGGCGTGCACGACGCGGCCCCGATCCACATCGTCGCCACGGCCTCGCTGGAGGCCGCGTCGCGGTGGACCGACGGCGAGCCGCTCGACCGGCGCCGCTTCCGCGCGAACCTCGTCGTCGAGACCGATGACGCCGCGCCGTTCACCGAGGCGGGGTGGGTCGGCCGCACGCTCGTGGTCGGCACGGACGGACCGGTGCTGCGCGTCGTCTCCCCGACCGAGCGCTGCGCGGTGACGACCTTCGACCCGGACACCCTCCTGCGCGACAACCGCGTCCTCGCGGGGCTGGCCCGCGAGCGCGAGAACTTCTTCGGCGTCTACGCGTCCGTGGCGCGGGCCGGCTGGCTGGCGGTGGGCGACGAGGTCCGCCTCGCGGATCCCTCCCCGGGCCCCGGCACTTGACCCGACGGCAGGAACGTCTAAGATTTCTCCTCCGCCGCGGGGTGGAGCAGTCTGGTAGCTCGTCGGGCTCATAACCCGAAGGTCGCAGGTTCGAATCCTGCCCCCGCTACTCACGAAGGGCCCGTCATCGACGGGCCCTTCGTCATTTCGGGGCATCTCGGTGGTCGGGAGTGCCCATGAGGTGCCGGGGTCGAGCTCACGCCCGAGGTCGTCGTCGACCTCGTGATCGTGCCTCCTTCCGGTCCTCAGGACGAGCCGGGGGGACCGCCCAGGAGCGTGGCGCTGACCAGCAGGTAGGCGGCGACCACGACCACGAGCACGGCGAAGCCGCGGCCGAGGACCTGCTGGGGGACCCGGGCGGACCAGCGGGCGCCCACGAGGGCTCCCACGACGCAGGCCGCCCCCAGGGCGAGCGTGAGCGCGGGGTCGAGCGTGCGTCCCGCCGCGAGGTGGACGGCGACACCGAGGATCGACGTGGTGGTGATGATCGCGAGCGATGTGCCGATGGCGCGGCGCATCGAGAAGGAGAGCGCGACCGCGAGCGTCGGGATGATGACGAACCCGCCGCCGACCCCGAAGAACCCGGTGAGGAGGCCGACGAACAGGCCGGCGGCGACGTCGCGCCCGAGCCGCATCGCGGGGCAGGCGTGGCCGGGGGCGTCGTCGTCGTCCGGGCCCGCGGACGTCGCCTTGCGCCACGTCGCGGCGGCGGCGGCGAGCATGATCAGCGCGAACCCCGCGACGAGGAGCGGTCCCGAGACGAGCGAGCCGAGCGCGGTGCCCGCCACGATGCCCGGCAGGGCCGCGGCCGTGAAGGCCGCGGCGTGCCGCCAGCAGACGTGGCGGTCGAGCGCGTGCCGGTAGCCGCCCGCCACCGCCGCCGCGGTGACGACCACGAGCGAGATGGTGGTCGCGGTCTCGACGTCCTGCTGCAGCACGTACACGAGCACGGGGACGGCGAGCACCGAGCCGCCTCCGCCGAGCAACCCCACGGCGATGCCGATGGCGATGCCGAAGGGGATGGCGACGAGCAGCACCTCAGGACCGCTCGTCGGCCGGCTGCTCGAGGGGCCATCCCTCGCGCCTCCAGAGCGGCACTCCGCCCTCGACGACGTGGATGACCCGCTCGGCGCCGTGGCGCTGCAGCAGGCTCGCCGCGACGGCGGAGCGCTGGCCCGAGCCGCAGATGACCGCGATCGGCTTCGCCGGGTCGAGGCCGTCGGGCACGTCCCGGATGTCGTGGTAGGGCACGTGGACCGACCCGGGGATGTGACCCGCGTCCCACTCGTCCTGCTCGCGCACGTCGAGTATCTGCGGGCCGTCGCCGTCGCCGTCCCAGTGGTCGTGCAGCTCGGGCACGGTCATCCGCTCCACCTGGTCCACATCGAGCGTCTCCTCGCGCCACGAGGTCATCCCGCCCGCCAGGTAGCCGGCGATGTCGCGCAGCCCGACGGCGGCCGCCAGCGCCGCCGCCGCGATGGCGTCCTCGTCGTCCCGCCCCACCAGCACGATCGGCTGATCGGGGTCCGCGAGCCACGCCAGCTTCGAGCCGAACCCCGCGCGGCGGGCGGTGACGCACACCGCACCGGGAACGTGCGCCTCGTCGAACTGCAGCTCGGTGCGGACGTCGATGACGAGCGCGCCGTCGTCGCGGGCCTGCGCGACCTGCCGCGGGCTGAGCGGGTGGGCCTCGACGGTCTCCTTCACGAGCGGACCGCGGTTGAGCGCGACGATGTTCCTGAAGTTCGGCGGCTGCGGTCCGAGCGACGCGGTCGTCCTGCGCACGAACTCGTCCTCGTCGGACACCTGGAGCAGATCCTGGTTGGCGCGCTCGTAGCCGATCGTCGAGCAGATCTTGAGGTCCATCCCCGCGCCGCCGCAGAGCGAGCCGCCGAGGTGGCCGGGCCACACCTCGGTCGCGTCGGGGAGGGCGAGGAGCGTGTCCCCGAGCGAGCGGAAGATGTCGCGCGCGCCCTCCGCCTCGTCCACCGCGAGGTCGGGACGGGCGATGTCCCCGACGAACAGGCTGTCCCCGGTGAGGACGGCCCACGGCTCGTCGCTGCGCGCCGTGTCGATCAGCGCGAACGCCGTGTGCTCGGGCCGGTGCCCGGGGGTGTGCAGCGCCCGGATCGTCAGCGATCCGAGGGCGAGCTCCCACCCGTCGTCGAACGGCTCGTGCGGGTAATCCGACTCCGCGTCACGATGTATGTGGATGACGGCCCCGGTGGCCGACGCCAGCCGCCCGTGACCCGAGACGTGGTCCGCGTGGTTGTGCGTCTCGAGGATGTGCTCGATCCGCACGCCGAGGTAGCGCGCCAGCCGCAGGTACTCGTCGATGTCGAGGCGGGGGTCGACGACGGCCGCGACCCCCGCGCCCTCGTCGCCGACGAGGTAGCTCGCGCAACCGAGATCGTCATGGGTGAGTTGGCGGAAGATCATTGGCTCTCCTCACGCGTGCGGACGTCGGGGCACACTTATGCCGTACGGCAGGCGTGCGTTACCCCTCGCTCCACGGTCGCAACCCCCACGCCCGCCGGGGCGGGCGGCTAGCGCCCCTCGAGCCGCGCGGCCTCCACGCACCGGGCCCAGTCCTCGGCGATGATCGGCCAGCGGGCGAGCAGCTCGGCGTGGCGGATGTGACGGTAGTTCTCGCCCCGGGTCACGATGGTGCGACCGGGATCGCCGGGGTCCTGCGCGGCGGCGATGCCGAGGCCGATGATGGCCCCGGTGCCGCGGCCGGTGGCGATCCGTGGTGGCGCGGGATCCACGGGGCGATGCTACCCCGCGCGCTCCTCGAGCCCCCGGCGCAGCAGCGCCAGCACGGCCAGCTCCTCGGAGCTGTGGCCGTTGCGCATCTTGCGGTCGATCTCGCCCATGAGCCCCGAGATCGTGCGGCCGTCGAGGAAGTGGTCGATGACCCGCGGGTCGATGTAGCTCGCCCGGCAGACCGCCGGGGTGTTGCCGAGCAGCTCGGCGGCGATCCTGCACACGCGCGTCACGGCGCGCTGACGCTCGCGCGCCCCCTCGATCGGCCCGACCTCGTCGAGCGCCACCGCGGCGGCCACGGTGCCTGCCCAGGTGCGGAAGTCCTTCGCCGAGAAGTCCTCGCCCATCTGCTCCTTGATGTACGCGTTGACGTCCTCCGAGCGCACGTCGGAGACCTCGCCGTGCTCGTCGTAGTACGAGAGCACCTCGTAGCCGGGCAGGCCGTTCATCTCGGCCACCACCTTCGCCAGACGGGCGTCGGTGATCTCGGCGTGGTGCTCGACGCCGCCCTTGCCCACGAAGTCGAGCACCAGCGTGTCGCCGTCGATCGTGAGGTGCTTCGAGCGCAGGGTCGCGAGCCCGTAGGTGCCGTACCGGTTGGCGTACTGCTCGCTGCCCACGCGGATGCGGGTGCGGTCGAGGATCTGCACGGCTGCCGCCAGGGCCTTCGTCCGGTCGAGCTCCTTGCGCCTGAGCTGCGATTCGGTCGTCCTGCGCAGCGAGGGAAGGCCATCGGCGAACCGCAGGATGCGCTCGTACTTCTCGCATCTGGCGCTGCTCGTGCCAGGCCGGGTGGTAGATGTACTGCGTGCGGCCCGCGTCGTCACGACCGGTCGCCTGCAGGTGGCCGCGCGAGGAGCGGCAGATCCAGACGTCCCGCCACGCCGGCGGGATGGCGAGGCCGTCGAAGCGCGCCTTCAGCCGGGGGTCGGTCACCGGCCGGCCGGCCGTGTCGAGGTAGCTCCACCCCCTGCCGCGACGGCGGCGGGTGTAGCCCGGTTCGCGATCGGTGCTGTGGCGGAGGCTCGGCATGGCGCGGCAGGTGGTTCCCCGCGGCCGCGCCCGGTACACCCCGGTTATCCAGGCGGGTCACCGGGGCACGGAGAGGGAGACGACGCACCCGGCCGGGAGACCCGCTCCGATGACGCACGCCGCACTCAGCCCCGACCTCGCCCGTCGGCTCGACGAGCTCCGATCCGGTGGCCATCGCGTGTTCGGGCCCGGACCGGTGACGCAGGGGGGGACCACGCCGACCGCCGACGCCCAGGTCACCGGTCCCGGCATGCACGTGCAGATCGCCGACACCGCGGGCCGCATGATCGACGGGTTCGGAGCGACGGCCGACGAGGCCGCCCGCGACGCCCTGACGAAGCTCGGGGGCTACGACCCCGAGGGTCGCACCCACGCCTGACCGCGGCGCCCCGGGCCGGCCATCCGGCCCGGGGCCTCCGCGGGGTGAGGCCTACGCCGCGCCCTCGACCTGGTACTCGCGGAGGAAGCCCTCGAACAGGCGGCGGTGCTTCTGCTCGTCGCGCAGGATCGCGATGACCATGTCCTCGGTCACCGGATCGACATCGGCCGCGAACTCGATGACCCGCTGGTAGTGGGCGATCGCGCCGGACTCCGCCTCGATGACCCCGCGGATCACGTGCACGATGTCGGTCTGGTGGTCGGGGGGCTGCAGGTACGGCTGGCTCGCGCTGAACCCCTCGGAGCCGGGGACGACGCCGTAGAGCTCCTTGATGCGCTCGGCGAACTGCTGGGCGTGCCCGAGTTCCTCGGTGATGTCCTCGCGGAGGGACTCGATGATCTCCTGGGCCCGGACGCCGTCGGGGTTGACCGAGTTGGCGATGTAGTTCATCACCGTCTCGATCTCCATCCAGTAGGCGGTCGTCAGCATGCCGACGAGCTCCTCGCGCTCCGCGGTACGCGCCTCGTCGAGAATGCCGGTGCTGGTCGTCGCCGACACGGGCGGCCTCCTTCTCCATCTCGGGTGCGGTGTCGGCCCAGAGGTTCCCCGCGGGGGTCGCGCGAAACCGCGCGGGCCCGGCGCCCCCCGGGGCGGCGTCATCCGCCACGACTGACCGGCGGGGGTGCCGGGTAGCTCCGCGGCATGCCCGCGCCCCCACCCGTCGTGATCGTCGGCGGCGGCCCCGCCGCGCTCGCCGGCGCACGCGCCTATCGCGATGCGGGCGGCACGGCGCCCGTGCTGATGCTGACCGACGACGACCGCCCTCCCTACCGCCGCCCGCCCCTCTCGAAGGAGCTGCTGCGCGGTGAGATCGAGCCGGACGAGCTGCCGCTGGAGGAGCAGGGGTGGTACGCCGCGCAGGGGGTCGATGTCAGGTGCGGCGTCGTCGTGGAGGCGATCGACCCCTCCGCCCGCACGGTCGTCGCCGACGGCGCCCCCATCCCCTACGCGGCGTGCCTGCTGGCGACCGGGTGCGCGCCGGCGGTGCCGCCGGTGCCGGGCGTCGGTGCGCCCGGGGTGCACGTGCTGAGGACGGCCCGCCACGCTCTCAGCCTGCGCGACGCCGCCCGGCCGGGCGCGCGGGTCCTGGTCGTGGGATCGGGCTTCGTGGGGTGCGAGGCCGCCGTGTCGATGGCCATGGCCGGGGCCCGCGTGACCATCGTGACCGCCGAGCGAGCCCCCCAGATCGAGCGGCTCGGATCCGCCGTGGCGGCGCGGCTCTCGGCCTGGCTCACCGAGCACGGCGTCTCGCTGCGGCCCGGGCGCACCCTCGAGTCGATCGCGCCGGACGGGGCGGCTCTGGCGGTCGCGCTCGGATCGGAGACCCTCGAGGCCGACCTGGTGCTGCTGGCGACGGGGGCCCGTCCGCGCGCGGCGCTCGCCGTCTCCGCCGGTCTCGAGATCGACGGCGACGGCGTGCGGACGGACACGGCGATGCGCACCTCCGCGCCGGGGGTCTGGTGCGCGGGCGACCTGGCGCGCGCGCACAACCGCGCGGCCGGACGACCGCTACGGGTCGAGCACTGGGGGGAGGCGCTCGCGCAGGGCGAGGTCGCGGGGCGCTCGATGGCGGGGCGCGAGGCGGCGTGGGACGGGGTGCCCGGCTTCTGGTCAACGATCGGGCGTCGCACGCTCAAGCAGGCCGCCTGGGGGGACGGCTGGGACACCGACGTGATCCGCGATCACGGCGACGGCGCGTTCACCGCGTGGTACGGGCGGGCGGGCCGCATCGTCGGCGTGCTCACCCACGGGCGGGACGAGGACTACGAGAGGGGGAGCGAGCTGGTGCGCGACGGCGCGCCCTGGCCGCCGCGGCTCGACTGAGGGACCCTCACTCCGGGATGCCCGGCAGCTCCACCGTGGTCGGCGACGTGCCGGGCGTGCGGCTCTTCTGCCGGGCCTCGAGTCGGTGCCGGACGCCGCCGGCGAGCGCCGACCGCACGTCCTCGTCGAACGCCCGCGCCGGCTCGAGCAGGTGGGCACGGAACTCGTCGACCACCTGGTAGGTCCAGCGCCCCGCCGCGGCATCCCGCGGGGCGACATCGCGCTCGGCGCGGTCGGCCAGGTCGTGACGGCCGGCGCGCCGCAGGGCGTCCGCGGCCTCGAGCATCAGCCCCTGCGCGTGCCCGACCTCGTGGTGGGCGTCGAGCAGCGCTCCGAAGGCGCGCTCGATCCACTCGACGGCCACCTCCACCCGGTGCACGGCGTCGAGGACCGCCTCGTCGGCGCCGCGCGCCGCCTCGGCGGGGTCCACCACTGAGAAGGCGTGAGTCGTCCATGACCTCCCGCTGCCCACGGCACAACACCGTGAAACGGGGAGCGGAGGGCGTTTCGCCGGCGTCTGCGCGGGTACCCGGCCGGGGCACGCATCACGAGATGGGAGACGCGAGATGGCAGACGACATCACGGGCCGCAGGATCGCCTTCCTGGCGACCGACGGAGTGGAGCAGGTCGAGCTCGACCAGCCGTGGGAGGCCGTCTCCGCGGCGGGCGGCACGCCGGTGCTGGTGACTCCGGACGGCGAGGGGATCCAGGCGTTCAACCACCTCACGCCGGGCGACCGTCGCGACGCGGACCTCGGACTCGACGCGGCGAGCGCCGACGACTTCGACGGGCTCGTGCTGCCGGGCGGGGTCGCCAACCCGGACTTCCTCCGCACCGACGAGCGGGCCGTCCGGTTCGTGCGCGCGTTCTTCGAGGGGCACAAGCCGGTGGGCGTGATCTGCCACGGCCCGTGGACGCTCATCGAGGCCGGAGTGGTCGAGGGCCGCACGCTCACCTCGTGGCCGAGCCTGCGCACCGACCTGACCAACGCCGGCGCGACGTGGGTCGACGAGGAGGTCCACGTCGATGCGGGCCTCGTGTCGAGCCGCAACCCCGACGACCTGCCCGCGTTCTGCGCCAAGATCGTGGAGGAGTTCGCCGAGGGCACGCACGAGGAGCAGGTGGCCTGAGCCGGCGCCCCCGGGCGTCGCCGGCGCCCGGGGGCGCGATGCCGCACCAGTTCAGGGTGCGGCCGCGACCGCCTCGCGCAGCTGCGCCATCGGCGGACGCTCGTCGAGCGACACGTCCCGGGCGGTGACGCCCCCGTCGGGGGCGGGCACGAGCATGCGCCCGGCGGCGAGGGCGGCGAAGGCCGGGGCCGGCAGGCCGCGCGCGAGCCCTGCGCTCATCACCTCGAGAGCCATCCCGCCGAGGGCCCGCAGGGTCTGGTGCCGGTTCTGGCGCGTGCCGAGGTCGACCTGGGCCATCGCGTCGAGGCCGTGCGCGCGCCAGACGTCGATCAGCATGGCGGTCTCGACCCCGTAGCCGACGGGGAAGGGGATCGCCTCGAGCACCTCGCGCCGCGCCGCCGTCTCGCCGGCCAGCGGTTGCGCGAAGCAGCCGAGCTCGGGCGCGACGAGGGCGAGCACGGGGCGCGCCACCAGCTCGGTCACGCGCCCGCCCTCGTCGTCCATGCACCTCGGCGCCGACCCGCAGCGGGCGGCGGAACGTGCCCTTGACGAAGGCGATGTCGGGGTCGGTGAGCAGCGGGCCGACGATGCCGGTCACGAACCCGGCCGTGAAGTCGGTGGTGTCCGCGTCGGCGTAGGCGATCAGGTCGCCCCGGGCGACCGCGAGGGCCCTCCACATGGCGTCGCCCTTGCCGCGACAGGGCCCGTACTGCGGCAGCACGTCCGACTCCTGCACCACCCGCGCCCCGCGCGCGGCGGCGATCTCCGCCGTGCCGTCGGCCGACGCGGCGTCGATGACCACGATCTCGTCGATCAGCCCGATCCCCTCGAGGGGCGCGAGCGCGTCGAGGATCGCGCCGATCGTCCCCGCGGTCTCGCGGCAGGGCAGCACGACCGAGATGCTCTCGCGCTTGTCGCGGGCGAGCCGGGCGGGGTCGAAGCGCGCGCCGTCGAGCGAGCGGCGGTCGATCCAGGAGTCGACGCGCAGATCGGCCGACAGCCCGTGGCGCACGCGGCCGTCGGTGCGCCCCGACGTCCGCACGCGCACGGCGCGCGAGCGCACGATCGGGATGCCCGCCGCCGACAGCGCGCCCTCGAGCGCCTGGTCCTCGAGGGCCGTGCGCTCCGGTACGCCGCCCACGTGGCGGTGCGCCGCCACGGTGAGGCCGATCGACGCGCCGCTGAAGAAGGGGTGCTCGGCGCCGGCGTCGCCGGTGGCGGCCTGCCGGGCGCGCAGGCGGCCGTCGCGGCGGCGCATCGCCCCCGGCGGCAGCCCGTCGCGGTCGACCTCGATCAGCCCCCCGATCGCCTGGGCGCCGGCGCCCACGAGGTCGAGCTGCCGCCGCAGCCAGTCGGTCGCGGGGACCGAGTCGGCGTCGGTGGTGGCGATCAGGCCGTCGGGACGTCCGACCTCCTCGAGCCGCCGGGCGGCCTCCTCCATGCCGCGGCGGCGCGCCGGCCCGGAGCCGCGGGCGTCCACGCTCAGCAGGTGGAGGCGGAGGTCCGGGCTCTCGTCGGCGGCGCGGCGGGCCTGCGCGGCGGTGTCGTCGGTGCAGGCGTCGAGCACGAGGATCACCTCGAACGCCTCGCCCGGCAGGGCGCGCTGGCGGGCCGAGCGCGCGGATGCAGTCGCCGACCCGCTCCTCCTCGTCGTGGGCCGGGACGACCACGCAGGCGCGCAACCGCGGGTCGGGCGGCGGCAGCGCGGTCACGACGCGGCCCGGTCGAAGCGGTCGAGGCGGAAAAGCGGCCACGCGCCGGTGCGGCCGACCGTCAGGTCGCCGCGGGCGTCGCGCAGCAGCGCGTGCACCGCGTCACCTCCCTGGGGGTAGTGGCGCACCGGGCCCCGCCAATGGACGGCGAGTATCGACCCGCCGGGCGCGAGGGCCGATCGCAGGCGCTCCCAGACCTCGGCGAGCGTCGCGGCGTCCCAGTAGTAGAGGACCTCGGAGCAGACGATCAGGTCGAGGAGGCCGTCGGGCATCCCGTCGGGGACGCTGCGGCGCTCGACGCTCACGTGGGGCAGGTCCGCGACGCGCGCGCGGGCCGCCGCGACGGCCCGGGGTGCGGCATCGACCGCCAGGAGCGCGTCGCAGCTCGGCGCGAGCGCCCGGTGAGCACCCCGACCGAGCACCCGATCTCGAGGCCGCGCGCGTACCGCCGGCCGTCGAGCGCATCGACGGTGACGGCGTACTTGCTCGCGCTCGTACTCGCTGGTGGCGAGGTCCCAGGGGTCGGGGTCGGCACCGTAGAGAGCGTCGAAGTACTCCGCGCTCATCCGGCGCCTCACCGCCGACGCCCCTCGAGCAGCGTCCGTCCGGTCCGGGCCACCATCGGCTCCAGTCGGTGCTGGAGGAGGAACAGCTCCAGGTCGCGCCGGCAGCGGTCGAGGTCGCCGCCCGAGGCCAGGGCCCGCGAGCCGGCGGCGCGCACGCCCTCGTCGAGGATCGTGCGGCACGCGTCGGCGACGGCGGCGCGCAGGCTCACCGACGCGGTGCGCAGGTCGCGATCCGGGTCGGCGGCCGCGGCGGCCGCCCACTCCATCCACCGGTCGATCGTTCCGGCGGCGGCGGCGATGCGGCCGGCGGCCAGGCCGGCGAGGTCGTCGGGTGCACCTCGAGCCGCGATGGCGTCCAGGGCGGCGGCAACCGCACGGTCGGCGATGCCCGCCCACGCGGCCGCGGTGCGCAGGGCGTCGCGCGAGAACCAGGGGTCGCGCGCGATCTCGCCCGGACCGCCGAGCAGCGCCACGACCCGGGCGCGCCGGAAGCGCACACGGTGGCTCTCGGAGGATCGGAGGCCCGCCGCCCGGTACCACGAGCGGTCGATCTCGACTCCGTCGGTCAGGTCCACGTACGCGAGGCGCGAGTCCCCAGCCGCGTCCCGCGCGACGACCAGCGCCCTCCCGAGGCCGCCGGCCCCGGAGCAGAAGACCTTGACCCCGTCGAGGCGCAGGTCGCGCGACGGCCCGCTGATGTACGCGGGCTCGCCCTCCCCGGGCGCGGGATCGGCGCCCCAGACGCCGATGCGTCGCCGTCCGGCGGCGATGGCGGCGAGCTCCGCCGAGCGCAGTGGCTCCTCGGCGAGCACCCCGATGCGCTCGACGCCGTTGAGGTGGCCGTCGACGATTCGGCCCACCGACCCGTCGGCCCGCGCGACGGCGCGCGCCATGCTCCACTCGGCCGCGTGGTCGGGCAGCCCGGCCGCCGCGGAGTGCACGGTCGCCGCGAGGGCGCCCACCTCCTCGAGCAGGCGCAGCGGCTCCTCCGGGAAGGCCGGGGGCGCCGCATCGCGCTCGGCGGCGCCGGCCGCGATGCGCGCGAGCGTGGCGTCCAGGGCCGCGGGGGCCGGCGCCGGCCGCACGCGGCGCGCCGGGGCGTCCGAGCTCATGCGACCACCGCGGGGCCGGTCATCGCCTCGAGCGACCAGCCGCGTGCGCGAGCGACACGGCAGAGCGGGTCGAGCAGCCTCAGCGTCTGCAGGCAGTCGGCCCGCCGGGCGCCGGGCCCGAGACCGTCGTGCATCAGCACGCTCCCCCCGGCCTCCAGGTCGGCCTCGACCGCGGCCAGCATCTGCTCGGCGCTGTCGCCCCGCCAGTCGTGCGTGTCGGCGGTCCAGCCGACGAGGCGCAGCCCGCGCGCGGCCGCGACCTCCCCCGTCCACCCGGCCTCGTCGCCCCAGGGGGTGCGCCACAGGGTCGGTGCGATCCCGAGCCCCCCGAGCGCCTCGAGCGCGCGATCGGTGTCGTCCTCCACGGCATGGCGCTCACGGGCGGTGTGGCGCCGGTGCGTCCAGCAGTGGAGCTCGACCGCGTGGCCGCCGGCGCGGATCGCCCGGACCACCTCGGGAAATGCGAGCGCACGGGGGGCGATCACGAAGAACGTCGCGTGAGCCCCGAGCCGCGCGAGCTCGCGCAGCACGATCGGCGTCCACGCCGGGTCGGGTCCGTCATCGAAGGTCAGCGCGAGCGGCGCGTCAGGCAGGCGAGACGTGGCGTCCCTCCGCGCGGAAGGGTGGATCGCCGAGGCGCTCGGTCAGCTCCTCCAGGGAGTCGAACACGGCGGCGGCCCCGGCCGCAACGAGCTCACCGGCGCCGGTTCCGCCGGTCAGGACGCCGACCGAGACGAGGCCGGCCCGGTTGGCCGCCTCGCAGTCCCAGATCGAGTCGCCGATCATCACCGCCGGCCCGCCGCCGGCCATCTCCAGCGCGACCTGGACGAGGTCGGGCTCGGGCTTCGTGGCCTCGACGTCCGCGGACGTCGTCCATCCGTCCACCAGGTCGCGGCCGCCCACGAGGTCGAGGTAGCGCTCGGCGTCGTCGGCCGGGGCCGAGCTGGCGAGCACCACGGCGCGCATGCGGCGCGACAGGGCCTCGAGCAGGGCGCGGGCGCCCGGCAGCGCGACCACCTCGTCGATGAGCGCGGCGTAGTGCGCCTTCTCGGCGTCGCGCAGCGAGGGGCCGTGGGCGCGCTCGACCTCCTCGCCCGCCAGGGCCGTCACGAGCTGGTCGCCTCCCATGCCGATGTGCCGGTGGATGCGGCGCACCTCGACGGTCACGTCGTGGTCGCGCAGGGCCCGGTACCAGGCCAGCGCGTGCTGGTAGTTCGAATCCACGAGCGTCCCGTCGATGTCGACGATCGCCGCGGTGTGTCCGTCTTCGCTGATGCCGGCCTCCCGTGGTGAGCACCGTTGGTACCCCCGTCGACCGGCGGGAAACGCCCCGCGGTCAGGTCGCCGAGACGAGCACCAGGCGGTTCCCCGAGGGGTCGGCGATCGCCACGCCACCGGCGCCCGGCACGACCGTGCGGCCCGCGTCGGCCAGGCGGCCGGCGACGGCGTCGACGTCGGCGGGGGCGGGGAGCTCGACGTGCACGGCCTCGAGGCCGCGGGAACCGGCGGGTGGAGGGGCGGCCCCGCGCGTGCCCCAGGTGTTGAGGCCGAGGTGGTGGTGGTACCCCCCGGCCGAGACGAACAGGGCCCCGGGAAGGCCGCGCACGGTGGGCGCGAACCCGACGAGGCCGGCGTGGAAGGCCTCCGCCTCGTCGATGTCGCGGACCTGTAGGTGGACGTGCCCGACCACCGTGCCGGCGGGCATGCCCTCGTCGGCGGCGCCGGCCGGCAGGGCACCCAGGACGCCGTCCATGTCCATCGGGAGCGTGGCCATGCGCAGGTCTCCGCCGGGTTCGCGCCGCCACTCGCCGCGGGGCCGGTCGCGGTAGATCTCGATGCCGTTGCCCTCGGGATCGTCGAGGTAGACGGCCTCGCTCACGAGGTGGTCGGCGGCCCCCGTGAAGCGCCGGCCGGCCTCCGCGACGCGATGGATCGCACGGGCGAGGTCGGCGCGCGAGGGCACGAGCAGCGCCGTGTGGAACAGCCCGGTGGTGCGCGGCGGCCGCGGGGGCGCCCCCGGGTCGCCCCGCAGCTCCACCAGCACGCGCCCGCCCGCGCCGAGGCGCACCAGGTCGCCCGCCCGCTCCTGCACCTCGAGGCCGAGTGCACGGGCGTAGAAGGTCGTCAGCGCGTCGAGGTCGCTCACGACGAGGCTCACGCGGCCCATGGTCGTTCCGTCGGGGATCGGCGTCGGACCCCCCCGTCTTGCCTGCGTGCTCACAGGTTTCCTCGCATATCCGCGGCACGAGCTAGACCATCGGGGGGTCATATTCGCAGACGGGCCCGCCTAGCATCCCCCACGTGAACGAGAACCCTCCCGACGAGATCGACCTCATCTCCTTCGCGGAGCCGCCCCTCGATGAGTGGGAGCGCCAGGGTGCGCTCCGAGAGCTCACTCGAGTGGCGCGCGACCTCGAGCTCGAGGACGCCGACGCCGTCGTCGCGCGACTCGGCCGGCTCACGCACCGGCAGCGCGACGCGGTCGCCGAGGCGATGGAGCGGATCCTGGAGATGGGCGCCTAGCCCTTGGTCGACGCGCGGGGGCGGCGGTCGCCGGCACGCGGCGCCGATCCCGTTCATCTCCGGGTGCAGGACAACGTGGCCGTGGGCACAAGTGTGCCGTGTCGGCCCGGATCGGCCGCGAGCGCGGCGGACGCGATAGCCTAGGAACCCGGCGTGTCAACGACCTCCTCCCCCCAGACCATCCAAGTACTGCTGCCCGAGCTCGGTGAATCGGTCACCGAGGGCATCGTGGTCGAGTGGAGGGTCGCCGAGGGCGACGAGGTCGAGGCGGGACAGCCCCTGCTCGACGTGACCACCGACAAGGTGGACGTGGAGGTGCCCGCGCCGGCGGCCGGCCGCATCTCGCGCATCGTCGCCGCGCCGGGCGAGACCGTCGAGGTGGGCGCCCTCCTGGCCGAGCTGGCCACGGGCGGCGGGGGCGGCAACGGCTCCGGCAACGGGTCCGCGTCGGACGACGCGGCGCCGGCCGCCCGGGCGCCCGCCGAGCAGACGGCCGAGCCCGCGGCCGACGCCGGTCCGGCGACCCTGGTGCCGATCGTGCTGCCCGACATGGAGTCGGTCACCGAGGGCACGGTCGTGGAGTGGAGGGTGGCGGTCGGTGACGCCGTCGCGGCCGAGCAGGTCATCGTCGAGGTCTCGACCGACAAGGTCGACCTCGAGGTGCCCGCACCTGCCGCCGGCCGCCTCGAGTCGATCGCGGTGCCGGCGGGCGAGACCTTCACGGTGGGGCAGCCGCTCGGTCAGATCGCCGCCGGTGATCCCGGTACGGCGACGCCGTCCCCCACGCCCTCCGAGCCGGCCCCGGCCGTCAACGCCGGCCCCGCCCCCGACGGGACGGCGGCCGCGGGCACCGAGTGGCCCGCGATCTCCCCCGTCGCCCGGCGCCTCGCCATCGAGAACGGCGTCGACCCCGGCCGCGTCCAGGGCTCGGGCCCGGGGGGCATGATCCGCAAGGCGGACGTCGTCGCGGCGGCCTCCTCGTCGGCCCCGGCCGCCGCCCCGCCGGCCGCCGCCGCCCCCGCGGCCGCCGCGCCTCCGCCGGTCGCCGGGGAGCAGCCGGTGGCTCTGCGCGGGCCCGCCGCCGCGCTCGCGGGGTACATGGACGAGAGCCTCTCGATCCCGACCGCCACGAGCTTCCGCACCCTCGGGGTGGCGACCCTCGACGCCCAGCGGCGCCGCATCAACGCCGACCTCGCCGCCGCCGGCGGGGGGGGCAAGCTCTCGTTCACCCACCTGATCGCCTGGGCGATCGTGCGGGCCGTCGGCTCGCAGCCGGTGATGGGCACGGGCTTCGGCGTCGTGGACGGCAAGCCCCACAAGATGGTCCGCGAGGCGGTCAACCTCGGCCTCGCCGTCAACGTCGAGCGCAAGGACGGCAGCCGCTCGCTGCTCGTGCCGGTGGTGCGCGACGCGGCGTCGGGCGGCTTCGGCGCGTTCCGCACGGCCTTCGACGACCTGGTGGGGCGCACCCGGGCCGGCCAGGTGAAGCCCGACGAGCTGCGCGGGGCCACCATCACGCTGACCAACCCCGGCGGCATCGGCACCGTCGCCTCGGTTCCGCGGTTGATGCCGGGCCAGGGCACGATCGTCGCCACCGGCTCGATCGGCTACCCGCCCGGGCTGGCCTCGGTGCGTCCCGAGGCCCTCCAGGAGCTCGGCGTCGAGAAGGTCATGACGGTGACCTCGACCTACGACCACCGCGTCATCCAGGGCGCCGAGAGCGGGGCGTTCCTCGCCGAGATCGACCGGCTGCTGTCCGGCGAGGAGGGCTTCTACGACGACGTGCGGTCGGGCCTCGGCCTGGGCGCCGCGGCGCCGGCCGTCGAGGCCGCGCCGGCACCCGTGCCGGCGAGCGTCCCCGCCCCGGGCGGCGTGCCCGCCGTCACCGACGACGAGATGCTCGCCGGCGTGGCGGCCGCGATGTCGGTCGTCAAGGCCCACCGCAGCCACGGGCACCTGGCCGCCCGCCTCGACCCGCTGGGCTCCGAGCCCCCGGGCGACCCCGCGCTCAGCACCGAGAACGTCGGGCTCACGCCGGAGGTGATGGCGCGCATCCCGGCGTCCCTGCTGCGGGTCAAGGTGCCCGGCGATTCGTTCGCCGCCGCCCTGCCGCACCTGCGCGATGCCTACTGCGGCACCATCGCCTACGAGATCGAGCACCTGTCCGAGCACCAGAAGCGGCTCTGGCTGCGCGGCGTCATCGAGTCCGGCCGGCTGCGCGCGCCGCTCGACGGCGAGCGACGCGTCGAGGCGCTCGGGCGGCTGGTCGAGGTCAACGCCTTCGAGCGGTTCCTGCGGCGCACCTACCTCGGCCAGAAGACCTTCTCCATCGAGGGCGTCGATGCGCTCGTGACGATCACCGACCACGTGATCGAGCAGGTCGCCGACGAGGGGGCGACGGAGGTCGTGCTCGGCATGGCGCACCGCGGACGCCTCGCGTTCATCACCCACGTGGTGGGCCGCCCGCCCGAGTCGATCCTCGCCGAGTTCGAGGGCCACATGGCCTTCGAGTCGGGCGACGAGGACATGCGCGAGACGGCCGGCGACGTCAAGTACCACCTCGGCGCCGAGGGCAAGTGGGTCACCGCCTCCGGGCGGGAGGTCACGATCAAGCTCGCGGCCAACCCCAGCCACCTCGAGCAGGTGAACGCCGTCGCCGAGGGCTACACGCGCGCCGTGCAGACGGTCCGCTCGGCGCGCGACCCGCGCCACGACCCCACCACGGCCGTGCCGGTGCTGATCCACGGCGACGCGGCCTTCACCGGCCAGGGCGTCGTGGCCGAGACGCTCAACCTCCAGACCCTCAAGGGGTACCGCACCGGCGGCACGGTGCACATCATCGCGAACAACCAGATCGGCTTCACCACCGATCCGTTCGACTCGCGCTCGACCTACCACGTGAGCGACCTGGCCCGCGGCTTCGACATCCCCGTCATCCACGTGAACGCCGATGACGTGGACGCCTGCATCAGCGCCGCCCAGATCGCCTCGGCGTACCGCGCCCGGTACCAGCAGGACGTGCTCATCAACCTCATCGGCTACCGGCGCCTGGGCCACAACGAGCTCGACGAGCCGGCGTACACGCAGCCCGTGATGAGCCGCACGATCAAGGCGCACCCGCCGGTCAGCAAGCTCTACGCCCAGAGGCTGATCGACGAGGGCGTGCTCACCCGCGAGCGGGTCAACGAGATGATCGCGGCGGCGGAGGGCCGCATGCGGGGGGCGCACGAGGCCGTCACCAGCCGGGGCGAGCTCGGGAACGACGGCGCGGAGAACAGCCGCCCGACCCCGCGCACGCCGGCCCGCGTGCAGACCGCGGTCTCCGAGGACAGGCTGCGCAGCCTCAACGAGCAGCTCCTGAGCGTGCCCGACGGCTTCACGATCCACCCGAAGCTGCGGCCGCAGCTCGAGCGTCGCCGCGAGGGCTTCTCCGCCGAGAACGGCATCGTCTGGGGGCACGCGGAGGCCCTCGCGTTCGCCTCGCTCCTCACCGAGGGCGTTCCCGTGCGCCTCACCGGCCAGGACGTGGCCCGCGGCACGTTCAGCCAGCGCCACCTCGAGCTGCACGACATGGGCGAGGGCGAGACCTGGACGCCGCACACCGGCCGCGTCCACACGCCGCTCGCCAAGCTCGAGAACGCCTCGGCCTCGCTCGAGCTGCACAACAGCCCCCTGTCGGAGGCCGCGGCCGTCGGCTTCGAGTACGGCTACAGCACGCAGGCGCTCGAGTCCCTCGTGCTCTGGGAGGCGCAGTACGGCGACTTCGCCAACGGCGCCCAGATCATGATCGACCAGTTCATCGTGTCGGGCCGCGCGAAGTGGGGCGAGGCCTCTCGGCTGACGATGCTGCTGCCGCACGGCTACGAGGGCAACGGCCCCGAGCACTCCTCGGCCCGCATCGAGCGCTTCCTGCAGGCCGCGGCCGAGGACAACATCATGGTGGCCAACTGCTCGACGGCCGCCAACTACTTCCACCTGCTCCGCAAGCAGGCGCTCACCCACCACGGGCGTCCGCTCATCATCTTCACGCCGAAGAGCCTGCTCCGCGCCAAGAGCGCGTCGTCGAGCCTGGCCGACCTCACCGACGGCGCCTTCCACACGGTGTTCGACGACGCCGCGGCGTCGCAGCGCGCCGACGACGTCACCCGCCTGATCCTCTGCTCGGGCAAGGTCTTCCACGAGCTCGACGGACACGACGAGCGCACGGACCACCCCGAGCTGGCCATCGGCCGGGTCGAGCTGCTCTTCCCGTTCCCGGAGGAGCGGATCCGTGAGCTGGTGGCTTCGTACCCGAACCTCACGTCGCTGACCTGGGTCCAGGAGGAGCCGCGCAACATGGGGGCGTGGGAGTTCGCGCGCTTCCAGCTCGAGCGGGTCTTGCCCGAGGGCGTACGCTTGGAGTACGTCGGCCGAGCCCGGCGCGCGAGCACCAGCGAGGGGTATCCGCAGGCCCACCAGGCCGAGCAGGAGCGACTCCTCCGCGCCGCACTCAATCCAGACGGGGAGTAACCACGACATGAGCGACCCCTCGCGGGTCGTCGTGCTGGGCGGTGGCCCGGCCGGCGACGTCGCCGCCCTGCGCGCCGCCCAGCTCGGCGCGACGGTGACCATGATCGAGCGCGCCGAGCTCGGAGGCACCTGCCTCAACTGGGGATGCATCCCCACGAAGTCCCTGCTCGCGACCGCCGACCTGCTGCGCCGCATCCGGCGCGCCGACGAGTTCGGCCTCGTCGTGCCCGAGGTCTCCTTCGACTTCCCCAAGATGATGGAGCGCAAGGAGGGCGTCGTCCTCAAGATGCGCCAGGGGGTCGAGGGAGCGGCGAAGCGCAAGGGCGTGACCGTCGTGCGCGGCGAGGGACGGGTGGACGGCGACGCGGTCGTGGTCGATGGCGAGCGCTACCCGTTCGACCACCTGGTCGTGTCCGTCGGCACCGAGCCCTCGGGCCTGCCGGGCTACGACATGGACCATCCGGCGGTGCTCACCTCGAACGAGATCCTCCGCCTCGAGGCGGTGCCCGAGAGCATGATCGTGGTCGGCGGCGGCGTCATCGGCTGCGAGTTCGCCAGCCTCTTCGCGGCGCTCGGCACGAAGATCACGATCGTCGAGATCCTGCCGCGGCTGATCGCGGGCATCGACAACCGCACCGCCTCGCAGTTCCAGAAGCTCCTCGAGAAGGACGGCGTGGCGATCCACCTCGGGCGCCAGGCCGAGATCAGCGACTACCGCGACGACGGCGTCACGGTGACGCTGGACGACGGCACCGAGATCTCGGCCGAGAAGCTGCTCGTGTCGGTCGGCCGCCGCTCGCAGGCCGCCGGTATCGGGCTCGAGGAGGCCGGCGTCGAGGTGACCGAGCGCGGGCACGTGATCGTCGACGAGTACCTGCGCACGGCCAACCCCAAGATCTGGGCGGTCGGGGACTGCATCGGCGGGCTCCAGCTCGCCCACCTCGCCTCGGCCGAGGGCGGCCGGGCGGTCGAGAACGCGCTCACCGGCACCCCGCTCCCGATGGACCGCACCGTGGTGCCGAGCTGCATCTACACCCATCCCGAGATCGCCTCGGTGGGACTCAACGCGGACGCGGCCAAGGAGGCCGGTCACGAGGTCAAGCTCGGGCAGGCGCGTTTCCTGGGCTCGGGCAAGGCGCTCGGCGAGGGTGAGCCGGACGGCTACGCCCAGCTCGTGATGGACAGCTCGACCGGGCTGCTGCTCGGCGCCACGATCATGGGCGTCCACGCCGTCGAGATGATCCACGAGATCGGCGTGGCCATCGCCGAGGGCCTGACCGTCGCCGAGCTCGGCGAGATCATCCACGCGCACCCGACGGTGAGCGAGATGGTGATGGACGCCGCGCAGCAGGCGGTCGGCGTCGCCCCCTACCTCAGCTAGCGGGAACCCGCCGCACACCTGGCGCCGGCTCGGTCCCGCCGAGCTGGGGCCGCACGAGGCCGTCGCGCGGCCGGTCGGGTTGCTGCGCGCGATGCCCGCGGCCGGACCACCCGTGGTCTCGTGGTCGCAGGTGGCGACCCCGGGCCTGGTGCTGGGACGCTCCGGGGCCGAGCCGGCGGTCGACCGGGACGCGGCCGCCCGCGCCGGCGTGCAGGTGGTGCGCCGGACGTCCGGCGGGGGACCGGTGCTCTGGGACCGCGACCTGCTGGCGCTCGACATCGTGCTGCCGCGCGGTCACCCCCTCGCCGGCGACGACGTCGTGATGGCGTATCGGTGGCTGGGGGAGGCGATCGCCGCCGCGCTGCGAAGGTGTGGGGTGGGCGACGTGGAGGTGGTGGGCGTGGAGCGGGCGAGGCGGGCGCGCAGCAACCCGGGGCCGGCGGCCGACGCCTGCTTCGGCGGCCTCTCCCCCTTCGAGGTGACGGCGGGCGGCCGCAAGGTGCTCGGGTTGTCGCAGGCGCGGCGCGGACCCGGGACGCTGCTGCAGGCGGGCATCCCGTTGCGCTTCGACGCGCCGGGGCTGGCGCGCCTGCTCGGCCGCGACGCGGCGTGGGAGCGGGGGCTCGCCGCCGCCGCCGCGGGAGTCGGCGAGCTGACGGGCGGCGTGGACGCCGACGCGCTCGTGGCCGCGATCGACGCCGAGGTGGCCGACCGGTGCGACGTCGATCTGACGCCCGACGCGCCCACCGCCGCCGAGAGGGACGTCATCGCGGCCGTCGTGGCCGAGAGGCTCGGCCCCTCCGGCGGCGGGGCATAGGATCGTGGCGGTGGAGGCACACCGACTCGAGCGGCGCCGGCTCCAGCGGCAGTCGGAGAGACGCCGGCGCCGGACGGTGGCGGGGCTGTTCGCCCTCATGCTGGTCGCGGTCGCGGTGGCCGCCGTCGTGAAGCCCGGCGGGACCGGGACGCCCTCGTGGGAGGCCTCGCGGCAGGGCGGCGACGGGTCCGGGGGGGCGGCGACCGGAGCGCCGGCGCGTCCCGGTCCGGACGCCCGCCCGATCACCGTCGCGGCGGTGGGCGACACCGTCATGGGCAGCCGGCCCTACGGCCTGCCCTCCGACGGCGGCCGGTCGTTCTTCTCCCAGGTCGATGACCTGCTCGTCGGCGACGTCGTGCTCGGCAACCTCGAGGGCACGCTGGCGACCGGTGGCTCGTCGAAGTGCGGTGCCGGCAGCCCCAACTGCTTCGCATTCCGCACGCCTCCGTCATATGCGAGGTGGCTGAAGCAGGCGGGCTTCACCGTGATGAACCTCGCCAACAACCACGCCTACGACTTCGGTCGGGTCGGACAGCGGCAGACCGTCGCCGCGCTCTCGCGGGTGGGGCTGCGCAGCACGGGGCGGCCCGGGACGATGGCGGTGCAGACCATCGACGGCCAGCGGGTGGCCATCCTCGGCTTCGCGCCCTACGAGTGGGCCGATTCGCTGCTCGACGTCCCCGGGGCGGCGAACCGGGTGCGGCGGGCGGCGCAGAAGGCCGAGATCGTCATCGTCACGTTCCACGGGGGCGCCGAGGGCAGGAGCCGCACGCGCGTGCCGCGCGGGCCCGAGACCTTCCTCGGCGAGCCGCGTGGCGACCTGCGCCGCTTCAGCCGGGCGGTGGTCAACGCCGGCGCCGACCTCGTGATCGGCCACGGACCCCACGTGCTGCGCGGGATGGAGGTCTACAAGGGCCGCCTGATCGCGTACAGCCTCGGCAACTTCGCCGGCTACGAGGTCTTCTCGCTGGGCGGCCTGCTCTCGACGAGCATGGTCCTGCAGGTGACGCTCGAGCCCGACGGGCGGCTGCGCACGGGACGCATCCGGCCGACCTCGCTCGTCGGCGCCGGCACGCCCGCTCCGGGAGTCGATGCCGTGACGGTCGTTCGGCGCCTCTCGCGCCTCGACTTCGGATCGCGCGCGCCGCGCATCGACGCGGGCGGGCGCATCCGCCCGCCCGCCTAGCCCGAGGCGATCGGGTAGCCCACCGGGGCGGTGCGCCCCTCGACGGCGGCCACGAGCACCGCCGGTCCCTCGCGCGTGCGCCGCCACAGGTCGGCGAGCGCCTCCCGCAGGTCCCCCGCGCGCTCGACGCGGGCGGTCGACGCCCCGAAGCCACCGCAGATCGCGGCGAGGTCGATGCGCGGTCCGCCGAGCGAGATGCCCGGCCAGTCGCCCTCGGGTCGCCCGGTCATGCCCTCGAGGCCCGCGCGCAGGATCTCGTAGCCGCCGTTGTCGGCGACGACGAGGGCGACGCCGGCCCCCTGGCGGGCCGCCGTCCAGAGTGCCGACACGCCGAAGAGCAGGCCCCCGTCGCCCTGGAGGGCCATCACGCGACGACCGGGGTCGGCGATCGCGGCGCCGACGGCCGCCGGCAGCCCCCATCCCAGGGCGCTACCGCGGTGCGCGAGCCAGGTGGCGGGGGTCCGGCGCCCGACCGTCGCGCGCAACGAGCGGCCGCTGGTGAGCGACTCGTCGACGACCAGGTCGCGCGGCCCGAGCGCCGCGCCGACCTCGCGCGCGAAGGCCGCCGGCCCGATGCGCGGCCCGCCCGCCTCACGGGCGAGACCCGCCGCCGTGGCGCGACGGGCCGACAGCGTCGCGGCGCGCGCGCGCTCGCCGCGGGCGACCGCCGCGGCGCTGGGCGGACCCAGCCGGTCGGCGAGACCCGCGAGCCCGGCCCGCACCTCGCCCACCAGGCCGACCGCCGGGGTGTGCACCTTCCCCACCTCGTGCGCATCGACGTCGAGGTGAACGAGCGCGACGCCGTCGGGCAGCGCGGTGCCGGGGCTCGTGCCGAACAGGCGGAAGACCGGCATCCCGATCGCCAGCACGACGTCGGCCGGCGCGAGCAAAGGGGCGATCTGAGCCGCGAACGGCGGCAGCGGACCGCGCCAGAGGGGGTGGTCGGTCGGCAGCGGCACGCGGGCGCCCATGGGCTCGCCGTGGATCGGAGCCCCGAGGCGCTCGGCGAGCCGGATCAGCTCGGCCGAGGCGCCGGCGCGCACGATCTCGTCACCCGCCAGCACGAGGGGCGCGGCCGCACCGGCGAGCAGCGCGGCCGCCCGGTCGAGCGCGGCTGAGGCAGGCGGCGCAGCGGGGGGCGCCGGGCGGGGCACGTGACGCGCCGGCGCCGGGGCGACCTGCACGTCGAGCGGCAGGCTGAGCACCACCGGCCCGGCCGGAGGGGTGGTGGCCACCGCGACGGCGCGGGCGAGGGCGGCCGGCAGGTCGGCGGGGCGCGCGACCTCCCAGGCGCCCTTCGCGAGCGGCTCGGCCATCCCCACCAGCTCCCCGCCGAGGAAGGGTTCCTGCGGCAGGAGGTCCTGCACCTGCTGGCCGACGGTGACGACTAGCGGCACCCGGCAGCGGGCGGCGTTGAGGATGCCGGACATCGCGTTGGCGAGTCCGGGCTGGACGTGCACGTTGACGAACGCCGGACGGCCCGTGACCTGCGCGTACCCGTCGGCCATGCCCATCGCCACCGATTCGTGGGGCGCGAGCACGTACCGCACGGCGTCCTGGCGCCCGAGCGCGTCGGTGATCGGGAGCTCGGTCGAGCCGGGATTGCCGAAGAGGCGGGTGACCCCCTCCGCCGCCAGCGCCGTCGAGGAGCCAGTCGGCGCCGTTCACTACGTGATCACGCCAGGGGGGCCATGGTGAGGCCGGCGCCCTTCAACTGCTCCCAGTAGAGCTCGGCCTGCTCACGGGCGCCGCTCCACACGCGCGCCTGCCCGGCCGTGTGGATCTTGTTCGCGAGGCCCATCCCCCGCGCGTAGTCGACGCCGGGGATGTACCGCTCGAGCGTCTGCGCGACGTGCTCGAACGTGTTGTGACTGTCGTTCATCACGATCACGTGACACGGATCGCCATGACCGGCACCCGAATCGGGCCGGCCCGTGCGCGGCTTGACAGGCGTCTCGGTTCCCACGGCCGGAGGATACCCCGGCGCGAGCGCCCATCCGCACCGAGGTCGGCCTCGCCGACCCCGGACCCTGGTTCCGGGCTCTCTCCGCGACGGTCGCCGCAGCGCTCCTGGCCCAATTGGGAGTACGCACGGTGCCCACTTGGGCAGCCGACCCCGTGAGCCGCCGTCGCCCCGGCTGACGACTCCGACCCAGGTCGCATCGCAGGCGATCGACGCCGCGACCCCGCCGGCGCTCGATTGGGAGACGGCGCGATGCCCATTCGACCACCGACGCCGCCGCGTCCCCCGCGCACCGCCGGGGCTGGGCGCCGGCCGCGATCGCACCCCGTCGGGGAGAGGTGGTCCACCGCGGCGCGGGGCCGGGATCGGAGGGCCGGACACCGGGGTCTATCGGCGTCCGCTCAATTGAGCGCGGCGCGGGCGCCCACTTGGGACCCGCCCCCACAGGGGGCGGCAGTCAGGACCCCGGAGCGACCAGGCGGACGAGGCCGGCGTAGCCGCCGGGACCGTAGCTGCGGGCCGACACCTTGTCGCTCGAGTTGCCCTCGACCGTCTGGATGCCGCCGTCCGGGGACACCCCGGTGACGATCCCGATGTGGTCGAGCACACCGTCGCCGTTGCGCTCGAAGACCACCAGGTCGCCGACCTGCGGGGGGCCGGAGCCCGCCGGGATGTACCGGCCGGTGTCCTCCGCCCACTGCTTGACCGTCGGCACGTAGCCGAGGCCGCTGCCGTTGGGCCCGATGGGGACCCCGGCCTGCTGGGCGACCCACGACGTGAAGTAGGCGCACCAGGGCCCGACGCCCGAGCCGGTCGTGGCCGTGCGGTAATGCGCGATGCGGGGACCGTCGTTGGACCCCATCGGCGCCTCGGCGACGCCGAGCTCGGCGGTTGCGAGGGCGGCGATCTGCGCGCCGCGGCCCCCTCCGACGGGAGCGCCGACGGACGAGACGCCGGACAGGGAGGGGGTCGTGCCGAGCGATGCCGAGACGTAGGGCGAGCCCGGGGGGGCGACGGCCGACGCGGACGGCGCGGAGGCGGCGCCCATCGCCGAGGTGAGCCGCCCGGCGAACGCGTCGGCCGGGGCCGCGGGCGCAGGGGCCGTCGTCGCGCCGGACGCGGTCTGGGTGATCTCGCGGACGCGCGCGATCGTCTGCGCGAACCCGGTGGCCTGGGTGTCGATGGGCACGCGGTGTCCCGTGGAGGGGTCTGCGGCGGGCATCGGCCCCGGAGACCCGCCGCTTGAGCGGCGCGGACGCGGCCGCCCGTCCACGGCGGGGCGGGCCTACGGGTCATCCGTCGGGCGGTCACCCGTGTGACGCCCGGCGACGGGGGTAGCATCGGTTGGTGAGCACGACCACGCCGCCGCGCGGAGGCGGCAATCCCGCCCTCTCCCCCTTCCACCCGCTCGTACGCGAGTGGTTCGAGGGAGCGTTCGCCGAGCCGACCACCGCCCAGCGTCTCGGCTGGCCGCCGATCGCCGCGGGCGCGAACTCGCTGATCCTCGCGCCGACCGGCTCCGGCAAGACCCTCGCCGCCTTCCTCTGGGCCCTCAACGGCATCGCCGCCGACCGCCTTGCGGGCCGGGAGCCCGCCCGGCTGCTCTACCTGTCGCCCCTCAAGGCGCTCAACTACGACGTCGAGCGCAACCTGCGCGGCCCGCTCGCGGGCATCGCGGCCGTCGCCGAGCGCCACGGGCTGGAGCCCCCCGAGATCTCGGTCGCCGTGCGCACCGGCGACACACCCCAGCGCGAGCGCCAGCGGATGCTGCGCACGCCTCCCGACATCCTCATCACCACCCCCGAGAGCCTCTACCTGCTGCTGACCTCGCGCGGGGTCAACATCCTCGGCGGCATCCGATCGGTGATCATCGACGAGATCCACGCCGTCGCCGGCACCAAGCGCGGCGCGCACATGTCGCTCAGCCTCGAGCGTCTGCAGCGCGTCGTCGAGGCGGACGGCGGGGAGCTGCAGCGCATCGGCCTCTCCGCCACCCAGCGCCCCCTCTCGGAGATCGCGCGCTTCCTCGGCGGCCAGGACGAGACGGGCAGGCCGCGACCGGTCGAGATCGTCGATGCCGGATCGGCGAAGGAGCTCGACATCCAGGTGATCGTCCCGGTCGATGACATGAGCGAGCTGGGCGAATCCGACAGCCCGCCGGGCGAGCTGTCGGAGGTGGCCGGGTCCGAGAACCGCCGGCGCTCGATCTGGCCGGCCATGTACCCCGAGCTGCTCAAGCTCGTGAAGGCCCACCGCTCGACGCTCATCTTCGTCAACAACCGGCGTCTCGCCGAGCGGCTCGCGCTGCGCCTCAACGAGCTCGCCGAGGAGGACGTGGCGCGGGCGCACCACGGCAGCCTGGCGCGCGAGCAGCGCACCCTGATCGAGGAGGAGCTGAAGGCCGGGCGGCTACCCGCGCTCGTGGCGACGAGCAGCCTCGAGCTCGGCATCGACATGGGCGCGGTCGACCTGGTGATCCAGGTCGAGAGCCCTCGCAGCGTCTCCCGGGGGATGCAGAGGATCGGGCGCGCCGGCCACCAGGTGGGCGCGCCCAGCCGCGGGCGCATCTTCCCGAAGTACCGCGGCGACCTGCTGGAGTGCGCCGCCGTGGTGGACCGCATGGAGCGGGGCGCGATCGAGGAGACCCATGTCCCCCGCCTGCCCCTCGACGTGCTCGCCCAGCAGCTCGTGGCGATCTGCTCGGGCGACGAGGCGTGGACGGTCGACGACCTCGAGACGCTCGCGAAGGGGTCGTTCCCCTTCGCGGAGCTCTCGCGGGAGCAGCTCGAGGGGGTGCTCGACATGCTCGCCGGGCGGTACCCCTCGGACGAGTTCGCCGAGCTGCGCCCGCGGGTGGTCTGGGACCGCACCGCGGGGACGGTGCGCGGACGCGACGGCTCCCGCGCCCTCGCCGTGCAGAACGCGGGCACCATCCCCGACCGCGGCCTCTACGCCGTCGTGCTGCCCGACGGCGCGCGCGTGGGCGAGCTCGACGAGGAGATGGTCTACGAGGCCCGGAGCGGGCAGACCTTCATGCTCGGCGCCTCGACCTGGCGCATCGAGGAGATCACACGCGACCGCGTCATCGTGACGCCGGCGCCGGGCGCGCCCGGCGCCGTCCCCTTCTGGAAGGGCGAGGGCGTGGGGCGTCCCTACGAGCTGGGCGAGGCCGTCGGGCGGCTCGCCCGGGAACTGGTCGCCGCCGGGCCCGACCGGGCGACGGCCCGCCTGCGCACCGAGAGCTCGTTCGACGAGCGCGCCGCCCGCAACCTCGTGGCCTATCTCGACGATCAGGCCGCCGCCACCGGCACCGTCCCGAGCGACCGCGCGATCGTGGTCGAGCGCTTCCGGGACGAGATCGGCGACTGGCGCCTCTGCCTGCTGACGCCGTTCGGCGCCCGCGTCCACGCGCCCTGGGCACTCGCGATCGGCGCGCGCATCCGCGCCGAGACGGGTCAGGAGGCGCACACGATCTGGGGCGACGACGGCATCGCCCTGCACCTGCCCGACGCCGACGAGGCGCCCGCGCCCGACATCGCCCTGATCGCCCCCGACGAGCTCGAGGAGCTGGTGCTCGGCGAGCTCGCGGGCACCGCGCTGTTCGGCGCCCGCTTCCGCGAGAACGCGGCGCGCGCCCTCCTCATCCCGCGCCGCCGTCCCGGCCGGCGCACGCCCCTGTGGCAGCAGCGCCTGAAGGCGTCGTCGCTGCTGCAGGTGGCTCGCCGGTTCGGCAGCTTCCCGGTCATCCTCGAGACCTACCGGGAGTGCCTCAACGACTGGTTCGACCTGCCGAGCCTGCGGGGGGTGCTCACCCGCATCCAGTCGCGCGAGCTGGCCGTGGTCGAGGTCGAGACGGCCACGGCGTCGCCGTTCGCCGGCTCCCTCCTGTTCGAGTACGTGGCCTCGTACATGTACGAGGACGACACCCCGGTCGCCGAGCGACGGGCCCAGGCGCTCTCGCTCAACCGCGATCTCCTGCGCGAGCTGCTCGGTCAGGAGGAGCTGCGCGACCTGATCGACCCCGGGGCCCTCGAGGCACTCGAGGCCGATCTGCAGGGGCTGTCGGAACGGGCCCGGGCGCGCGGCCCGGACGGACTGCACGACCTGCTGCGCCGCATCGGCGACCTCGCCGAGTCGGAGATGGCGGAGCGCGTCACCGAGCCGACGTCGGTGCGCGCGTGGGTGGACGCGCTCGTCGCCGAGCGGCGCGCCACCCGCATGCGCATCGGCGGCGAGGAGCGCGTCATCGCCGCCGAGGACGCCGGCCGCTACCGCGACGGGCTGGGGGCCATGCCGCCCTCGGGGCTGCCCGATGCATTCCTCGAGCGGGTGCCGGATGCGCTGCGCGGCCTCGTCGCGCGCTACGCCCGCACCCACGGCCCCTTCCACGCCGCCGACGTCGCAGGGCGCTTCGGGCTGCCCGCGGGGGCGCTCGAGGCGATCCTGGCGGCGCTCGAGGCCGACGGCGTGACGGTGCTCGGAGAGCTGCGCCCCGGCGGGAGCGGCCGCGAGTGGTGCGACATCGAGGTGGTTCGGCGACTGCGGCGGGCGAGCCTCGCCGCGCTGCGCCGCGAGATCGAGCCCGCCGACCCGCAGGCGCTCGGGCGCTTCCTGCCCGACTGGCAGCGGGTCGACCGCTCGGCCGGCACGCGGGGCGTCGAGGCACTGCGCGACGCGCTGACCAACCTCCAGGGGCTCGCCCTCCCGCCCGCGCAGTGGGAGGCCGAGGTCTTCCCGCGACGGGTGGCCGACTACGGACCCGCGGCGCTCGACGAGCTGGCCGCCCGCGGCGAGATCGTCTGGGTGGGCGCCGGGGCCGGCGGGGTCGGGGGCGGGCGCGTGGCGCTCTACTTCCGCGAGGACGCCTCCCTGCTCGGCCCCCCGCCGGCCGATCCGGCACCGGAGGGCGCGGTGGCCGACGCGCTGCGCACGGCGCTCGCGGGCGGCGCCAGCTTCTGGGAGGACCTGCTCGTGGCGGCCGAGGCGCCGCGCGAGGAGGTGTTCACCGCCCTGTGGGGCCTCGTCTGGGCCGGCGAGGTCACCAACGACCTGTGGCTGCCCCTGCGTGCCGCCCGGCGGCTTCCCGCCCTACAGCGGCCCGCCGCGCGACCGTCGCGGCGTCGCCTGGGCGCGCGGCGGGCGGCGCCCTCGGCGGTGGCGGGGCGGTGGTCGCTGGCCGAGCGGCTCTTCCGCGGCGCGATCGATCCCGCCGAGCGGCGGCGGGCGCTCGCCGAGTTGCTCGCCGAGCGCCACGGCGTGCTGACGCGCTCCGCCGTGCTGGCCGAGGGCGTGCCGGGTGGCTACTCGGGCGTCTACCCGGCGCTGTCCGAGCTGGAGACGCTCGGCTCGGTGCGCCGCGGCTACTTCATCGACGGCCTCGGAGGCGCCCAGTTCGCGATGCCGGGTGCGGTCGAGCGGCTCCGCGACCTGCGCGACGCCGCAGCCGGCGAGGAGCCGCGCGTGCTCGTGATCGGGGCGGCCGATCCCGCGCAGCCCTACGGGGCCGCGGCGCCGTGGCCCAAGCGCGAGGCCACGCGCTCGCCCTCGCGCGTGTACGGCGCGCAGGTGGTGCTGGTGGACGGTGCGCCCGCGCTGTACCTGGAGCGCGGCGGCCGGGGCCTGCTCACCTTCGACGCGCCCGACGACCGCGACCTCGAGCGCGCCGTCCCCGCGCTGGCCGACTGGATCCGCGCCGACCGGCGCCGCAAGGCGTCGATCGAGCGGGTCGACGGCGAGCCGGTGTTCGGGACCCCCCTGGAGCGCATGCTCATGGCCGCCGGCTTCCGCAACGATCTGCGTGGGCTGGTCCTTCGCGCCTGAGCCGCCGCGCGCGGCGCCTCCTCACGCCGCCCTCGGGCATCAGGCCGCCGGCGGCCCGCCCACGTAGCGGCGCACGATGCGGGCCGCCGACGCGGCGTAGGCCGACCCGAACAGCACGGCGTGCACCAGGATCGGGTGGAGCTGGAACAGATCGACCCGCTCGGCGTGACCGGGCGCCGGCGGGAACTCCTCCTCGTAGGCCGCGAAGACGGCCGCGGGGAAGCCGCCGAAGAGCTTCATCATCGCCAGATCGATCTCCCGGTGTCCGCCGTACGCCGCGGGGTCGATGACGACCGGGCCGCCGGCGGCGTCGAGCATGGCGTTGCCGCGCCACAGGTCGCCGTGCAGGCGCGAGGGTGGCTCGGGGGGACCGAGCAGATCGGGAAGGCGCCCGGCGAGCGTCGCGATGCGCGCCGCGTCGGCGGAGGCGAGGCTCCCCGCCTCCACGGCCGCGCGCGCCATGGGGAGCAGGCGCCGCGTCGCATAGAACTCGGCCCAGGTGGGACATGTGGCGTTCCACTGCGTCAACGGGCCGATGACGTTGTCGTGGTCGAGCCCGAACCCGGGTGCGCCGAACCGGTGCAGGCGGGCGAGGCCCCGGCCGAAGCCCTCCTCCGGCGGCGCCCAATTGGGCGTCGACTGCCCTCCCGATTGAGAGCCCCCCTCCCGCGGAGCGATCCACTCGAGGGCGAGGAAGCGGGCGCCGGGGTCCTCGCCCACGCACCACACCGCCGGCGTCCGCACCGCCCGGGCCTCGGCGAGCCAGGCCAGCCCGGCCGCCTCGGCCGCGAAGGCGCCCGCCGGGGCCGAGGGGTGGTGCTTGACGAAGATCGTGCGCCCGTCGGCCAGATCGACGCGCGCGGCGTGGTTGATGCTGCCGCCCGCCGACGCGCGCCGCCGCCACGACGCGCGCCCCGACCGCCGCCTCCACCGCCGACGCGATCGGTGGGGGAAGGCTCACGCGCCCGCGAGCGGCCCCGCGACGAGCTGGTCGAGCAGGCCCCGGCACGCGGCGTCGATCATGGCGAAGACCTCCGCGAACCCGTCGGCGCCCCCGAAATACGGATCGGGCACCACCGGGTCGGCGGGCCCCGCGGGGTCGAACTCGCGCAGCAGGCGCACCCGGCCGCGGGCCGCGTCGTCGGGCGCGAGCGCCCTCAGGTCGGCGGCGTTCTGCGCGTCCATCGCGAGCACGAGGTCGAGGCGGGCGAAGTCGTCGCGGGTGAACTGGCGGGCGTGGCCGTCCATGGGCACGCCGCGCGACGCGGCCTCGGCGGAGGCCCGCTCGTCGGGGGGATGACCCACGTGCCAGTCGCCGGTGCCGGCGCTCTCGACGACCACGCGGTCCTCGAGGCCGCGCTCGCGTATGCGCTGGCGCATCACGGCCTCGGCGGTCGGAGACCGGCAGATGTTGCCGAGGCACACGAACGACAACCGCAGCGGCGCCAGCTCAGGCCTCCGGACGGCCCTCGGCCGTCTCCGCCCGCTCGTTCTCGGCCGCCGCGGCCCGGGCCGCGTCGTCGTCGCGGTGGCGCAGCTCGTCGCGCAGGTGCGAGGCGCGCGTCTTCGCGCGCCGGCGCGACATCATCAGGTAGCGCACGCCGACCACCGCCGCGGCGCCGACGAGGGCCCCCACGAGGGAGAAGGCCCGGAAGTTCGGCCCCTCGACGTCGAGGATGCGCTCCCCGGCGTGCGCGGCCGAACCCGTGCCGAGCACGATGCCGAGGGTCATCAGGTTGGGCAGCGCCAGCACCACGGCGATCCCCGCGAGCCAGGCCCGCAGCCGCCACGAGCGCCCGCGGCGCACCGCGAACGAGATCACCAGGAGCGGCACGAAGGTGAACACGAACCCGTAGAAGAGACCGAGACCGGTGCCGGCGGCGATGCTGCCGTCGACCTGGTCGGCGATGCGCTGCGCCCACCAGCGGGGGATCGTCGCCGCCGCGATGAAGTACGCGACGACGAGCGCCACGATCAGGCCCGCGATCATCAGCGCGCGGCGCGCCAGGGGCGTGCTCTGCGGGGACTCCGGGGGCGGGGTCGCGGGGTGCTCGCGCATGACCGGAGTCTGACCGCCGCCGGCACCCGGCGCCAGCGACCGGGCGGCCACTATCGTCGACGGGTGCCCGAGGGACAGGTCAGCCACCGCAACGCGCTCCGCTTCGGGGCGGCCCTCACCGGCCGCGAGCTGGTGCGCGTTGACGCCCCGCACCCGCGGCTGGCCGACCGCGGCATCCCCGCGCTGCTCACCGGCGACCGGGTCACCGCCGCCGAGGCCGTCGGAAAGCACCATCTGCTGCGCTTCGCCAGCGGGCGGGTGCTGCACTCGCATCTGATGATGACGGGCGTCTGGCGACTGCTGCCGGCGACGCGGCCGCCACGGCCCGGCGGGTTGATGCTCGCCCTGTGGACCGACCGCGACGTCGCCGCGCTGTATCGGTGCCCGAACGTGCGCCTGCTGGAGCCGGGCGAGCAGCTGCCGCGCGGCCTGCGGGCGACCGGGCCCGACCTGCTCGGCGCCGATGTCGACGCCGCCGCGGCGACGACCCTCGCGCTCGGGCGTCTCGAGCCGACGCGGGAGATCGGCGAGGCGCTGATGGACCAGCGCGTGGTCGCCGGCATCGGCAACGTCTACAAGAGCGAGACCTGCTTCCTGACCGGCGTCGACCCGTGGCGGTCGGTCGGGACCCTCACCGACGACGAGGCCGCCGCGCTCGGCGCGACCGCCGCCCGCCTGCTGGCGGAGGGAGTGCGCGACGCGGGCCGCATCCGCACCTACCGGCCGCCCGACGCTCCGCCGTGGAGCCGCGAGCACACCTGGGTCTACAACCGGCGGGGCAAGCCCTGCCGGCGGTGCGGCACCCGCATCCGCTCGCGCGGCCAGGGCGACGCCAACCGCACCACCTACTGGTGTCCCGGCTGCCAGACGTGAGGCCTACATCTCCCGCGTCGGATCCCCTTCGGTGGCCAGCGCCTCGCGATGGCTGCGGCGCATCTCGTGGATCTGTTCGTTGACCTCGGCACCGATGAGCAGCGCGACGCAGGTCAGGAACAGGAAGATCAGGTAGATGGCGGCGCCGGCGAGCGCGCCGTAGACCGACTTGTACGAGTCGAAGTTCTCGATGTAGAGGGCGAAGACGCGGGTGATGCCGATCCACAGCGCCACGCCCACGATCGCGCCCGGCAGTGCCGCCGGCAGCCGACGACGGGGCGCGTTGGGTCCGAAGTGGTAGACGGCGACGGTGAAGAGCAGGAGGCTCGCCGTGCCGGTCAGGTAGAGGATGCGCCCGGCCACGTTCGGGGCGCCCTTGCCGAAGATCTGCTCGGCCACCGCCTCGACCAGCCGTGACCCGCCGATCAGCGCCAGCGTGGTCGCGACCACCAACACGCTCGTGGCGATGGCGATCGCGAGGGCGGCCAGCTTGCCGCGCACCCAGGGCCGGTGCCTCACTCCGCGGATGCGGTCGAGGCCCCCGACCAGGGACCCCATGACGTTGGCCGACACGTACAGGGCGCCGACGAGACCGATCGAGAGGAACAGGGCGGCCTGGCCGGTGTTGGCCGTCGCCGACCGCAACGCCGACCGGAGGATCTCGCGGAGCTCGACCGGGATGGCGTTGTCGGCATCGTCGGAGAGGAACTCGTCGAAGGTGTCCGGCTTCGCCACCAGTCCCACGATCGAGACCAGCACGAACAGGAACGGGACCGTCGCCAGGAAGGCGTTGTAGGCGAACTGGCTGGCGACGCCCGTGATGTCGTCGGCCACCGACCGCCGCGTGGTGCCGGCGACGACCCGCACGAACCAGGCCGCCAGGTGACGCAGCGGCCCGGTCGCGGAGCGCACCCGGGAGGCGGTGCTGGAGGCGGTGGTCACGCGCCGATTATCCGCCGTCCGCGCCGCCCGCACGCCGGACCGCCCGGGCACGACCGCCCGGGCACCCCCGGAGGGGCGCCGATACTCCCCTTTCGTCCTGTGCGCGACGGCCGGTACCCCGTCCCACGGGGGGTGAAAACGCAATCGCAGAGGATCATGATGTCTCCGAGGGTCGTCCTACTGCCCCCGCGCGGCAGTTCGGAGACCGAGGAGCTCGGGCACAGCGACTCGGTTCTTTGGGCACCGCTCCCACGGAGACGTGGTCGAGCGCCGGGGCGGCCCTCAACTCTCTCCCCTCCGGCCGCCCGGTATCGTGCCGCCCATGCTGATCGGCTTCGTCGGCGCCGGCCTGATGGGATCGGGGATGATCCGCAACCTCGCGGCGGCGGGGCACGAGGTGCGCGTGCACGCCCGCACCCCGAGCCGCGCGGAGGACCTGCCGGCGACCGCCGCGCCGTCGATCGCCGACGCGCTCGACGGCGCCGACCTGGCGTGTTCCTGCGTCACCGACTCGCCCGACGTCCGCGCCGTCGTCGAGGGGATGTTGTCCGGCTCGGCCCCGCCACCCGCGCTGATCGAGATGAGCACGATCGCGCCCGCCGTCGCCCGCGAGCTCGCCGAGGCCTGCGCCGCCCGCGGCGTGGCGTACCTGGACTGCCCGGTCAGCGGCGGGCCGACCGGCGCGGCGGCCGGCTCCCTCGCGTTCATGTGCGGAGGCGACGCCGACGCGCTGACCGCGGCCACGCCGGCGCTCGACGCCATGGGCGATCCGGACAAGCGCTTCCACTGCGGGCCGGTCGGCGCGGGGCTGGTCGCCAAGCTCGTCAACAACATGCTCGTGGCGACGATCGCGGCGGCGACCGCCGAGGCGCTCGGGCGCGGGCAGCGGGCCGGGCTCGACCCCGCGCTCGCGCGCGAGATCGTGATGAGGTCGTCGGGCGACTCGTGGCAGCTGCGCAACCTGTTCGCACGCGTGCTCGAGGGCGAGCACGAGCCCGGCTTCACGGTGCGCAACCTGCTCAAGGACCTCGGGCACGCCCGCGACCTGGACCCCCGGCCGCCGCTCATGGCCGATGTGGCGCGCGACCTCTTGCGCCAGGTGCCCGAGGATCTCGACTACGGCGTGCTCGCGCGGCTCATGATGGATCTGCCCGCCGCATAGGCCGCGGCCTACTTCGACTGCGACAGCAGGACGGCCAGGTCCGCGTAGGCCAGACCATCCGGCGCCTCGGGCAGGCCGAGATCGTGCTCGATGGCGGCGGCGAGGGCGCGGGCGCGCTCGAGCACGGCCTTGTGCACGGCCTGGCCCGGGGCCGACTCGGCGATGCGCTTGGCCTCGTTGCGGAGCTGGTTGAGGTCGGCGGCGGGCGAGTTGAAGCTCGGCTTGGCCGGCGGGGTCCACGTGGGCGTGTCGCTGCTCATCGGCCCAGGTTACCGCACGCCCCGGCGGGGCAGCCGGGTGTCAGCCGACCCTCGCCTGGCGGCTCGCCAGCTCCATCAGGGCGTCCTGCGAGTTGAGGGGCGGCTCGCCGTCGGCCGGCGTCACCCGGGTCCACGATCCGTCGGCCGCGAGCCGCCACGACAGTGCCGTGTCGGCGAGCTGCAGGTCGAGCACGTTCTGGATCTCCGCGGCGGCCACCGGATCGTCGACCGGCGCGACCAGCTCGACCCTGTTGTCGAGGTTGCGCGCCATCATGTCGGCCGAGCCGATCCAGTACCGGGTCTCCCCGTCGACCGTGAAGGCGAAGACGCGGGCGTGCTCGAGGAAGCGGCCGACGACCGACAGCACGCGCACGTTGTCGCTGACGCCGGGGATGCCGGGGCGCAGGCCGGTGATGCCGCGCACGATCAGGTCGACGGGCACCCCGGCCTGCGAGGCCCGGTAGATGGCCGCGATCACCGGGCCGTCGATGATCGAGTTCATCTTCATCACGACCCGCGACGGGTTGTCGGGGGAATGCGCGGCGACCGCCCGCTCGATCTCGCGGATGACGCCGTCGCGCAGGTGCGCGGGGGCGACCAGCGTCCTGCGGTACATCGGCGGACGCGCGAACCCCGTGAGGTGGTTGAAGAGGTCGGCGACGTCCTCGACGAGGTCCTCGCGGCAGGTGAAGAGGCCGAAGTCGGTGTAGAGGCGGGCCGTCGAGGGGTTGTAGTTGCCCGTGCCGATGTGCACGTAGCGCCGCACGCGGTCGCCCTCGCGGCGCACGACCAATGCCAGCTTGGCGTGGGTCTTGAGCCCTGTGAGGCCGTAGACCACGTGCACGCCGGAGCGCTCGAGGGCGCGGGCCCACTGGATGTTGCGCTCCTCGTCGAAGCGCGCCTGCACCTCGACGAGGCAGACGGTCTGCTTGCCCTGCTCGGCGGCGCGCATCAGGGCGGGGACGATCGGCGAGTCGCCGCTGGTGCGGTAGACCGTCTGCTTGATCGCCAGCACGCTCGGGTCCTCGACGGCCTGCTCGACGAACCGCTCCACGCTCGACGAGAAGTCGTCGTAGGGGTGGTGCACGAGGATGTCGCCGGAGCGGATCGCCGCGAACATGTCGATGCGCTCCCCCTCCTCGGGGCGCAGGCGCGGTCGCGTGCGCGGCTCCCACGGGGCGTCGCGCAGGCCGGGGCGATCGAGACCCGCCAATGCCCACAACGCCGTGAAGTCGAGCATGCCGGGGACGCGGAAGGTGTCGCGCGCGCCCGTCTCCATCGCCTCCATCAGCTCCTCGACCAGGGCGTCCGAGGCGCCCTCCTCGACCTCGAGGCGCACGACGTGGCCGAACCGGCGGCGACGCAGCTGCGCCTCGACGGCGCCGATCAGGTCGTCCGATTCGTCCGAGATCGAGAAGTCGGCGTCGCGGGTGACGCGGAAGCGGCTGGTGCCGACGACCCGCATGCCGGGGAAGAGCCGGTCGACGTGCGCCTCGATGACGTCCTCGAGGGGGACCATCCGCTCGCCCACGCGCAGGAGCCGCGGCAGGCGGGGCGGCACCTTGATGCGGGCGAACCGGCTCTCGCCGGTCACCGGGTCGCGCACGCGCAGCCCGAGGTTGAGCGAGAGGCCCGAGATGTAGGGGAACGGGAGCCCGGGACCGACGGCGAGCGGCGTGAGCACCGGGTAGACGGCGCGGTCGAACTGGGCGTCGAGCTCCCGTCGCTGCACCGCGGTGAGCCCGGTGTACGCGACGATCTCCACCCCCGCCTCGGCGAGCTCGGGGCGCACGTCCTCGCGCCAGATCCGACACTGCTCGTCGGTCAGCTCGCGGACGCGCTCGGCGACGCGGTCGAGGACCTCGTCGCGCGGGAGCTGATCGGGCGTGGACGGCAGCCGGCCGGCCTCCATGGCGTCCTGCACCGCCGCCACCCGCACCATGAAGAACTCGTCGAGGTTCGACGAGAAGATGGCGAGGAACTTGCAGCGCTCCAGCAGCGGCATGTCGGTCTCGCGCGCGAGGGCCAGCACCCGTTCGTTGAAGTCGAGCCAGGAGAGCTCGCGATTGATGTAGAGCGCCGGGTCCGAGAGGTCGGGGACGACGCGGGCGTCGTGGGTCGTGGTCATGGCAGGCACATCATGGCCGTCGGGCGACGGCCGGGGTAGTGGCGGGGGCCGGGCGCTCGCGCGTGGCCGTCAGGGCGTACGCGACCGCCCCGCGACCGCCACCCGTCTCGCCGCCCCGCACCCCGCGCACCTCGAGCGAGTAGACGCCGCTCCGGGGGACGACGAGGTCGATCCGCTCGGCGGCCCGCGGACCCAGCGACGCGGCCGCGAGCCAGCGACGGGCCACCGCGGGACCGCGTCGTCCGCTCGGCGTGCCCGGGCGCCAGAGCAGCAGGTCGAGGTCGCCGGCCGCGGCGGTGCCGGAGGGCGTGAGGACGACGCTCAGCGGCTCCCCCGCGCGGAGCACGACCCTCGCGACGTCGGCGGGATCGCTCCAGGTGCCGGTGGTGCCCTGCCGCGTCGCCTGGTCGGGCCCCCCGGTCGTGAGCAGCGGGCGCGTGCGGGCGGCGATGTCGATGTCGTCGTTGGGCTCGGGGTCTCCGGGGGCGGGAGGGCGGGCGGCGAGGGCCGCCCGCAGGTCGAGTGCGCCGGCCCCGGTGGCGATGTCGGCGCCCGTGGGCGGCACGTCGCGCGCCGTCGCCTCGAGGATCCCCCTCACCTGCTGTGCCGAGAGGCCCGGCCGGCGGGACAGGATGCGCGCCGCCGCCCCGGTCACCACGGCCGCCGCCATCGAGGTGCCCGTGCGGGTCACGAGTCCGGGTGCGACGACGCCGCGACGGGAGCGGGCGGGGACCGAGGCGACGTCCTCGCCGGGGGCGGCGATGCCCACCTGCTCGCCGCGCTGCGAGATGCCCAGCACGCGGCCGTCGGTGCCGAGGGCGGCGACGGCGAGCACCTGCCGGTAGGCGCCGGGGTAGTCGGGACCGCCCTGCCGCCCGCCCCTGTTACCGGCTGCCGCGACGACGAGGGCGCCCCGGCGCGTGGCGTCGTCGATGGCCCGCTGCTCGACGGCAGAGAAGCCGCGTCCCCCGAACGAGATGTTGATGACCCGCGCTCCGCGCGCCGAGGCGTACCGCAGCCCGCGCACGAGCGCCGAGGTGGTGGTGCGCCCCCGTGAGTCGGCGATCGTGACCGGCAGGATGCGCGCGTCGGAGACCCCGCTGCCGCCCACGCCGTTGCCCGAGGTCGCCGCGATGATGCCGGCGACGTGGGTGCCGTGGCCCTGGGGGTCGCGGGCGGGGTCGGAGGAGCCCGGCACGAAGCTGCGGCCCGCGCCGGCCGGCACCGCGGCCACCAGGTCGGGGTGGGAGCTGTCCACCCCCGTGTCGAGCACCGCGACCAGCGGCCGGCGGCCTCCGCTTGGCGGGGTCCAGTCGATCTGGGCGAGGAAGCCCTGCCGGGCGGTCAGCGGATCGGTGCCCGGGGCGACGGCCGCCGTCCGTGAGATGGCGGGCGCCGGGAGGGGCGGCAGGTCGGCCGGACTCACACCCGCCAGCGGGCCGCGATGCCGATCAGGGCGACGATGAGGACGATCGCGACGATCAGGCCGGCGACCAGCGAGAGCCCGACGACCAGGGGGATGACCACGACGATCGCCTGGGCGATGGCGACGATCCACAGCAGGTCGCGCAGCAGGCCCGGCCCGACGCGTGTCGCGGACAGGACGCTCAGCACGAGCACCGCGACCGCCAGCGTTGCCAGCAGCACCGCGCTCGGGCGCCAGATGATGAACGCCACGACCTCGACGAGCGCGAGGACGCCGGCGAGCATGAAGCGCCGGCCGCGCAGCCAGCGCCGCGTGCGCTCGCGGGCGGACGACGGACGGGCCTCGATGATGAGCGGGTCGGACACCCGCTGAGTCTAGCGCCGTCCCCCGGCGGACCGAGGTCCGCCGGGGGACGTCGTCCGAGAGGGCTACTTCGCGACGATCGTGCGGATGCTCGCCGTCGTACGCGCGCCCCGCTCGTCGGTCACGCGCACCCCGAGGGTGGCGATCCCGGCGGGCAGCGCGAGCCGGATCGAGGACCCGGTCGCGTCGTCGTAGCCGCCGTCGGCGTCGGTGTCCCACTCGACCTTCACGACCGAGCCGTCGGGGTCGGCCGCCTGGGCGATGTAGGCCGCCCTCTGCCGCGGCTTCGGAACGAGCGTCGTCTTGACGATCTTCACGTTCGGGGCCACGTTGGAGCGGACCGACGTGACCTCCTGGCGGGCGGCCAGGCCGGTGACGGCGAGTCGCGGCGTGCCCTTGCTGCGCAGCAGGCTTCCGGTGGCGATCGGGCCGAGCTCCGTGGTCGCGCCCGTGATGATGTCGACGCGGTAGAGCACCGCGCCCGTGCCGCCCGCGGGGGTCGTGGTCATGTAGCCGATGTTGCCCACGCCGGCGATGTCGAACGAGGTGGCGTCGCCGACGTCCACGCCGAGCGGCTTGGGGTCGACGAGCGTGCCGGCGTTCGGCGGGCTCTGGACCGACACCGTGTTGGCGGCGGCGTCGATGGCGTAGAGCGTCGTCGTCGTCGGGCGCACCGACGACGCGGCCGAGTTGGTGTAGGCGCTCGCGACCACCGACGGGTCGCCGGGGTTCAGCGCGCCGTCGGGGCTCCCCGCGCCGTGGTTGCCCGACGCGAACGAGATCCGGTAGTTCTGCTCGGCGTTGCTCGTGATGCGGAGGGCGTCGGGCACCGGGTTGGTGTCGACGCCGAACGACGTCCCGTTCAGGCCGGGCGTGAACCCGGTGCCGATCGCGACGGCGGCGCCGGTGTCCTGGTTGATCGTGTACACGACGCTGTTCGAGCCGACGCCGACCAGATCACCCGTTGCGGGGCGGATGTCGATTCCGACGAGCGACACGCCCGTCGGCAGGCCGGTGATGGGGGCCGTGTCGAGGATCACGCCGGGGTGGCGGGAGTCGAGACGGTGCAGGTTGCCCGCCGAGTCGGTGATGTACATGTCGCGAGCCTGGGCGGCCGCGGGCGCGCAGAGGGCGAGTGCAGCGCCGAGCGCGAGCGCGCGCCGGCCGATCGAACGTCGGGCCATGGTGATCCTCTCGTCGGTCATCGGGTCCACCTCCCAGTACCGGCGGCACCCGCAGAGCGTTCACACGGTCCCGCGCCGCCGTCGCGCCGGAACCCCGGGCGACCGCAGGGTGATCCGAACGACGCGCCCGTCCGAACCACGCCGCGACCGACCCGACCGAGAGGCACCGATCTACTCCGCGACCCCCAGCCCCCTCGATCCGTTGGGTCGTCCAATTGAGCGGCCGTCGTCCGATCAATTGATCGCCGACACGGACGGCGAGGAGGCCGACTGGCTCATCCGGGCCGCCGCCGGCGACATGGACGATGCCTTCGTCCACCTCTATCGACGCTACGAGGGCCGCGTCTACGGGCTCGGTCTCCGAATGCTGGGCGACGACGGTCTGGCCCAGGAACTGGTCCAGGAGACGTTCCTGCGCCTGTGGCGTGGGGCGCGCGCCTTCGATCCCGCCCGCGGCTCGGTGCGCACCTACGTCCTCACCATCGCCCGGCGCGCGGCGATCAGCCTGTGGCGGCGGCCGTCGTCGCGGCCGATGGCGCCCGCCCCGCTGCTCGAGGCGGGGAGCGTGGACCCATTCGACGAGATCCTCCTGGGCGTCAGCGTCCGCGACGCCCTCGTCGCCCTCTCCGACGAGCACCGCGAGGTCCTGACCCTCTGCGTCGATCGCGACATGACCCAGGCGCAGGCGGCCGAGGAGCTGCGGGTGCCCGTGGGGACGGTCAAGTCGCGCACCCATCACGCCCTGATCGCCCTCCGCAGAGCGCTCGCCGAGCGAGGCATCCGTGCCTGATCACGCGATCCACCCCGACCTGGCGGCCCACGCGCTCGCCGGGCTGCCTCCCGCCGAGGCTCGCGCCGTCGAGGCGCACGTCGCCGAGTGCCTCGAATGCCGCCGGGAGCTCGAGCGCCTGCGGGCGACCGCCGCCCTTCTCGAGCAGGCCGCGCCGCCCTACGAGGTGCCCGCCGGTCTCGAGGAGCGGACGATGCAGGCCCTCGCTCGCGGTTCGGTCGGACCGCGCCGGGCCCGGGACCGGCCACGTCTGCGCGCCGCCGTCACCGTATCCATCGCCGCTGCCGCGGCGATCGCCGGAATACTCATCGGCGTCCGCGCGGCCGACGAGCCCTCCCCCGCCGGCCGTCTCGAGCTCACCGCGACCCTGCGCTCACCCACCGACCCGCAGATCGCCGCGTCGGTGATCGTCCGGGCCACCAGCCTCGGCCGTGACGTGAGCATCCGGTCGTCGACTCTCGCCGTGCTGCCGAAGGGCGAGTTCTACGAGCTCTGGTTCGTCGGGCCCGGCGACTCGACGACCGACCCCGACCGCATCTCGGCGGGGACGTTCCACCCCGATGAGCAGGGCCGGACCGACCTCCATCTGCACGCGGCGGTCGATCCCTCGCTATTCCCGACCATGAGCGTCACAGCCGAGATCGGCGACGGCGACCCGAGCCCCGGCCGGGAGATCATCCGCTTCTCACGCTGAGCCTCGTCGGCTCGGCGCGATCGAGCTCCGCGCAGAGGCTCATCTGGACGGACTGCCCGGGCGCTCCGAAGAGATCGTGGCGGCGGCGGTCGGGAGCAGCCCTGCGCAGTCTCCAATCGAGAGAGCGCCGCAGCTCCGATTGGGAACGCGCGGACGAGGGTCGGTCGCACCGGCTCGGCGACGCCAGCCTCACCCGTCACGGGCCTGGTTCGCACTCGTCCGTGGTCGGTGTCGATCCGGGTGGTGCCGGCGCGCAGGATCGTGCCGTGGCACGGAGCTTCTACAAGGGAGAGCCGCTCGGAAAGCGTCCCCCGTGCGCGATCTGCATGGGGCGCGGACACGGCGGGCGGGCGTTGCTGCACCTCCCAGGCGGGGTCAGCGTGTGGCTCTGCGCCGACCACCGCTCGCTCGACTTCCAGACGCGACGCGCCGGTCGTGATCTGATGGCCAGCCTCGGTGCCGTGTGGAGTGCCGCCGGTTGCATGAGCCGCACCCGGGAGCGGGCGTTGACGCTGCACCGCAGCCGGCTGCTCGCCGCTCCGCCCGTTCGTCGGCGCCCCGGCTCGTATTCGTGGCCGGCGCTCCGGCGCGAGGCGGAGCGCCGTTTCGCGAGCGGGGAGGCGCCGTCCGCGGTCATCTCCGAGCTCCGTCGCCGCGCGTCGTCGGGACCGGCCCGGCCGCCGAGCGCCCAGACCATGCGTCGCTGGTTCCAGGAGGGGCGCTGGCTGCACGACTCCGACGACTCAGCCGTCGGCCCGCAGCCGGACCCCCCGGGCGGAGGGCGTCACGACTCCGACGACACCGCTGCCCGGCGGGAGCCGGGCGGCGGCGGCCCGCGCGGCGTCCGCGTCGGTGAAGACGCCGGCCAGGCACGACCCGCTGCCGCTCATCAGCACCGGTCGCGCACCCACGGCCGCCAGGCTGCGGGCGGCGCGCCCCAGCGAGGGCTCCAGGGCGAGGGCCGCGGGCCAGAGGTCGTTGCCGACCCAGCGGGCGAGCTCGCCGAGATGCCCGGGCCCGTCGTTCCCGCTCCCGCTCCGGGCGCCCGGCGGCGGCCAGCCATGACCGTCGCGGCCGAGGCGGTCGAACGCGCGATAGACGTCGGCGGTGGCGAGTCCGATTCCCGGTCGCACCACCAGCGCGGCAAAGGCAGGGCACCGCCCCGGGCGGAGGCGGTCGCCGCGCCCCTCGCCCCATTGGGCTCCGCCACGCACGAAGAACGGCACGTCGGATCCCACCCGCGCGGCGACCCGCTCGAGGGCGGGGGCGTCCAGTCCGAGCTCGTGAAGGCGGTCCGTTGCGACCAGGGTCGCGGCGGCGTCGCTCGATCCGCCGCCCAAGCCGCCCTCGGACGGGATGGCCTTCTCGATCGTCACCGCGACCGGCAGGGACCGCCCGACCTCGCGCTCGAGCTCGTCGAGGGCCCGCCAGGCGAGGTTCGCCGCGCCCTCCACCCCGCGGCAGCGCACCTCGCGCTCGGGCGCGCGCGCCACATCGACCCGGTCGGCCAGCCCGTCGAGCGCGACCATGAGCGTGCGGACGGGGTGGAACCCGTCGGCGCCGAGCGGCCCGACGCGAAGACACAGGTTGAGCTTGGCGGGGGCGAGGAGGCTCAGGCCGTCCAGGTCAGCTCCTCCGCGAGTCGGGCGAAGTCGGCGGGCGCCACCTGCTCGGGGCGAACCGTGCCGGACAGTCCGAGCGCCTCCAGCGCGCGGGCCGCCGACGCCTTGTCGCAGCCCGCCTGCGCCAGTGCGTTGGCGAGCGTCTTGCGGCGGGAGGCGAACGCGGCGCGGACGAGACGGCGCGTCGCCGGCGACGGCGCGGGGGCGACTCGACGGAAGGCCACGAGGGCCGAGTCGACGCGCGGGCGGGGCACGAAGACCTCGCGCCCCACCTGACGCCGGAAGGTCGTCTGCAGGCTGAGCCGCAGCAGGGCGGACGGGCCGCCGTACTGGCGGCTGCCCGGCTCGGCCAGCCAACGGTCCGCCACCTCGCGCTGGACCATCACGCACCAGCGCTCGAGCGAGGGCAGGCGCCAGAGGCTCTCGAGCATCAGCGGCGTGGCGATGTCGTACGGCAGGTTGGCGACGAGGGCCGTGGGGGCGGGCGTCAGGGCCTCCCAATCGAGCTTCATCGCGTCCGTCCAATTGAGCGAGACGTTGCGGATGCCCGAGAGGGCGTCGGCGAGCGCGGGCTCGAGGCGGCGGTCCATCTCCACGGCGTGGACCCGGTCGGCTGCGCGCGCCAGCGCGACCGTCAGGACCCCGAGGCCGGCTCCGACCTCGAACACGACGTCGCCGGGGCCGATGCCCGCCTCCCGGACCGCGAGATCGACGAGGTTCTCGTCGAGCAGGAAGTGCTGTCCGAGGTCGGTGTCGGGCCGCACGCCGTGCTCGGCCAGCAGGCGCATGACGCCCACCCGACCCGAGCCGGGCTCACCAGCCGAAGACGCGGGCGGCGTTGGCGGTGGTGAGCTCGTCGAGCTCGGCCTCGGTGACGCCCCGCAACTCCGCCACGGCACGGAGCGTGTGCGCGACGTTTGCGGGCCGGTTGGGGCGTCCGCGACGCGGCACGGGCGCAAGGTAGGGGCTGTCGGTCTCGAGGAGCAGGAGCTCGCCGGGAGCGTCCTGGGCGGCCTGTCGCAGCGCGGCCGACTTGGGGAAGGTGACCGGTCCCGCGAAGCTCAGCATGTAGCCGCGCTCCACCACCTCGTCGAGGTGCTCGGGGAGGGAGAAGCAGTGGAGCACCACCGGGTGTCCGGCGGCCTCGGCGGCCAGGATGTCGAGCGTCTCGCGCGCGGCGTCACGGGTGTGGATGACGAGGGGCAGCGTCGTCTCGCGGGCCAGGGCGATCTGCGCGAGGAACGCGCGCCGCTGGTTGTCGGGGCGGGCGTGGTCGCGGTGGTTGTCGAGCCCGCACTCCCCGACCGCCACCACCCGGGGATCGGCGCACAGCTCGCGCAGCCAGGCCACGTCGGCGTCGGTGAACCCGTCGGCGTCGTGGGGGTGGACGCCGACCGCGGCGAACACCCCGGAGTGCTCACCGGCGAGTGCCACGGCCCGCTCGCTCGACGCACGGCCCACACCGATCGCGACGATGCGCTCCACGCCGGCGGCGGCGGCCTCGGCGACGAGCTGGTCGGCCGGCACGTCGCACGAGTCGAGGTGTGCGTGGGTGTCGACTACGCCGCCTCCTCCTCCACGCGCGGGAAGAGCGGGCCCTCGGGGGCCACCGTCGCGCCGGCGCGACCGCCGCCCCAGGTGGCGTCGGCCATGGTGACCGCGGCCGGATCCTGGCCGAGGGCGATCAGAATCCGCTCGGCCGAGCCGGGGATGACCGGCCAGAGCAGGATGGCCACCGCGCGCAGGCCCTCGGCGAGAGTGCTGAGCGTCTGGTCGAGCTCGCGCGCACGGTCGGGGTCCTTCGCGAGCTTCCACGGGGTTCGCTGCTCGACGAGCCGGTTGAGGCGCTGCACGATCCGCCAGACGTCCTCCAGGCCGCGCGAGATGTCGAGCGCGGCGAAGGAGCGCCGCAGCGAGTCCGAGGCCGCGGAGACCTCGGCGGCGACCTCGGTGTCGTCGCCCGGATCGGCGGGGACCACGCCGCCGCGGTAGCGGTCGATCATGCTGATCACCCGGTTCAGCAGATTGCCCAGCTCGTTGGCGAGCTCCTGGGAGTAGCGGGCCTCGAAGCCCTCGGCGGTGAACGTGCCGTCCTCGCCGAAGCGCACCTCACGCGCCAGGTAGTACCGCAGCGCATCGATGCCGTAGGCCTCGATGAACGGGAACGGGTCGACCACGTTGCCGGTCGTCTTGCTCATCTTCTCGCCGCCCTTGAGCACGTACCCGTGAACCATCAGCCGACGGGGCGGTTCGAGCCCGGCCGCCATGAGCATGGCCGGCCAGATGACGGCGTGGAACTTGAGGATGTCCTTCGCCATGAGCTGGAGGTCGGGCGGCCAGTAGCGCTCGACGAGGTCCTCGCCCGGCCGGGCGTACCCGAGCGCGGTGCGGTAGTTGAGCAGCGCGTCGATCCAGACGTAGATCGTCTGCTCCGGCGCCCAGGGCACGGGCACGCCCCACTCGACCTGCGCGCGCGACACCGAGAGATCCTCGAGGCCGAGCTCGATCATGCGTCGCGCCTCGTTGTAGCGCGCGGGGGGCTGGACCCAGCCGGGGTTGGCGTCGTAGTGCGCCAGCAGGCGCTCGCGGAACGCCGACATGCGGAAGAACCAGTTCTCCTCCTCCACCCACTCGACCGGCGTCCGGTGGATCGGGCACAGACCGCCCTCGAGGAGGTCGCCCTCGCCGTAGAAGGCCTCGCACGCCGTGCAGTACCAGCCGCCGTAGCTGCCCGTGAAGATGTCGCCCGAGTCGTGGAGCACCTGGAAGAGCCGCTGCACCTCGGCCTCGTGCTCGGGGTCGGTGGTGCGGATGAAGAAGTCGTAGGTCGCGCCGAGCACGCCGCTGAGGTCGCGGAAGCGGGCGGAGAGGATGTCGGCGTGCTCGCGCGGCGAGCGCCCCTGGGCCTCGGCGGAGGTGGCGATCTTGCCGCCGTGCTCGTCGGTGCCGGTGAGGAAGAAGACGTCCTCGCCGAGCTGCCGGTGATGGCGCGCGAGGATGTCGGCCATGATCGTCGTGTAGGCGTGCCCGATGTGGGGCTCCGCGTTCACGTAGTAGATCGGCGTCGTCAGGTAGAAGCGTCCGTCGGCCACGACCCCGGAGTGTAGTGAGACAGCCCTTGCCGCCGCGGGCGCACGCTGCGCTCGTCTCCGTCGCCACCCGGCTCGACGGGGCCGGCGTGCGCTGGATGCTCGCGGGCAGCGCCGGCCGTGCGCTCCTCGGCCACCGGGTCCGCCCACGCGACATCGACATCGAGGTGGTCGCGGCCGACGCCGACGCCGCGGGCACCGCGCTGGGCGTGGCGCTCGTGCCTGCGAGCGGGCGCGGCCGCTCGTCGCTCCGGGGGCGGACCTGGGTAGCGGGCGTCGAGGTCGACCTGACGGCCGGACTTGTGGTCGAGGGGCCGGGGGGCCGGCTGGCGGCGGACGACGCCGCTCAATTGGGCGCCCGCACCATCGCCCAATTGAGCGACAGGACGATCGCGGTGGCGCCGGTCGAGGAGTCGTTGGCCCGGGCGATCGTGCTCGGGGAGTGGGACCGGGTGGCGCGGATCGCCTCCGGGGCCGCCGCGGGCGACGGGGTCGCGCCGCCGCGCGCCGACTACGTGGCCCGGCGCCTCCGGTCGGTGATCGCGAGGGCGGCGCGGTAGGCGTCGTTGCGCGACGCCGCTCCGAGCAGGGCGGCGACCTCGGCGGCGCGGCCGGCGCCGAGGCCCGCGTCGAGCAGCAGGCCGAGGGCCTCCTGCAGCGCGCCGTCGTCCGGGGGGTCGGTCTCGGCCGGGGCAGGCCCGACGACGAGCGCGATCTCGCCGCGTGGCGGCGCGTTGACGCGCGCGGCGAGCTCGGCGGCCGTGCCGCGCATCGTCTGCTCGTGCAGCTTCGTGAGCTCCCGGCAGACCGCGACGGACCGCTCCGGCATGCGGTCGGCCAGGTCGGCGAGCAGGGCGGGCAGCCGCTGGGGGCTCTCGAACGCCACGACCGGGACGGCCGACCGGGCGATCGCCTCGAGGGCCTCCCGCCGCTCGGCCCCGCGCCGGGGCACGAAGCCGAGGAAGAGGAAGCCGTCGCCCTCCCCCAGGCCCGAGACGGCCAGGGCGCTGGTGACGGCGCTCGGGCCCGGGACGACGTCGACCCGCAGGCCGGCGTCGAGCGCGGCGCGCACGAGGCGGGCGCCGGGATCGCTCACGAGGGGCATGCCGGCGTCGCTCACGAGCACGACGTCGAGGCCCTCGCCCATCCGCTCCACCAGGTCAGCCGATCGGGCGGCCTCGTTGTGGCGGTGCACCGCCACCATCCGGGCGCCGGATCCGGCGTGACGCAGCAGGACGGCCGTGCGCCGCGTGTCCTCGCACGCGACGAGATCGGCGTCGCGCAGGCGCTCGGCGGCGCGCGGGCTGAGATCGGCGAGGTTGCCGATCGGCGTGCCCACGACCGTCAGGCCTCCCGCTCCCCCCACGGGGCCGCCCCTTCCCGAGTTCGACGGTCGTCACCGTCACTGGCGCTACCATCACCCGCCGATGTCCCGGACGACCAAACCATACAAGCGGTTCCGCGCGCGCGGCTCGTCGGGCGACGAGGGCGAGGACGGCCTGGCGCAGCTGCGCGACCTCACCGCCCGCGAGACGGGCGCCGAGGCGCCGCCGCGCCGGCGCCGCGGTGGTGTCGCCCCGCCCGGCCAGGCTCCCGGGGGCGACGCCGCGCCACGCCGTCCCGGCAGACTCGAACGCGAGCAGCGACGGGCCCTCCAGCGCGAGGGCCGGCGGTGGTACTCGCTGCGCGGGCTCGGACCGGGGGGATGGGCCGCCCGGGTCGCGCTCGTGCTGTTCGTGGGCGTCCTGGCCTGGGCCGGGCTCGGCTACCTCGCACTCGACTCCGCGGTCGACGAGTCCAACGGCAAGATCACGGCCTCCGCCCGCCAGGCGCTCGACGACCCGTCCGGAGGCCTGCTCGGCACGCCGACGAACACGCTCATCCTGGGCGTCGACTCGCGGCGGGGCCAGACGCGCAGCCGCGCCGACACCGTCCTGCTCATGCGCACCGACCCCGGATCGGGCCGCATCAAGTACCTCTCGATCCCGCGCGACTGGCGGGTCGAGGTGCCGGGGCAGGGAGTCCAGAAGATCAACGCGGCGTTCTTCTTCGGCGGTCAGGCGGGGATGATCCGGGCGGTCAAGCAGGTGACCGGGCTGCCGGTGCACCACCTGATCGTCATCAAGTTCAACGGCTTCCCGCGGATGGTCGACGCCGTCGGCGGCGTGACCGTCACGAACCCCTCGGCCCTCGTCGACTGCCCCTACGAGGCGGGCCGCACGGTCAGCTTCGCCGCGGGCCGGATCGACCTCGACGGCGCGCGGGCGCTCGAGTACGCCCGGGCGCGCCAGGGCGACTGCGGGGGCGACTTCGGGCGGGCCCTGCGCCAGCAGGCGATCGTCGCCGGCCTCAAGAGCAAGGTGCTCTCGCCGGGCGCGATCCTCATGGCGCCGTGGCGGGGGGCCGACGTCGTCCGCGCCCTCCAGACCGACATCGGCACGATCGACATGGCGAAGATGGGCTGGCTGCAGGCCCGCCTCGGGCAGCGGCCCGGCGACCGCATCCTGCTGACGGGTGAGCCGCAGCTCATCGACGGCGTCTCCTACGTCGTGCAGACCGACCCCGACCGCAACGAGCGGGAGGTCGCGACCTTCATCGCGAGCGACTGAGCCTCAGTCGAGGGCGGCGAAGGCCTCCGCGCGATCGGGCGCCCCGGCCACGACCAGCAGGTCGTCCGGGTGGATGACCGTCTCGGGGGTCGCGTAGGTGAACCGCCCGCCCGGGCTCTTGACGCAGACGACGGTCACGTCGTGGCGCTTTCGCAGGCCGGCCTGCTCGAGCGTCTTGCCGAGCGCCTCACGCGGGGCCGTCGTCTCGATGAGGACGAAGTTCTCGTCGATCTCGATGTAGTCGATCGTGCGCCCGACCATCGAGTGGGCCATCCGCACCCCCATGTCGCGCTCGGGGAAGATCACCCGGTGCGCCCCCACGCGCTGCGAGGATCGCGCCGTGCTCGGCGGTGATCGCCTTGGCCCAGATGCGCGGGATCGCGAGGTCGACCAGCGCGTAGGTGGTGAGGATGCTGGCCTGGATGTCGCTGCCGATGGCCACGACCGCGCTCGGGAAGTCGCCGGCGCCGAGCTGCCGCAGCGCCTCGACATCGGTCGCGTCGGCCTGCACGACGTGGGTCATCCCGGCGGCGCAGGCCTGCACGATGCGGAGGGACGCGTCGACGCCGAGCACCTCCTGGCCGAGATCGCCGAGCGTCTCGGCGATGGCGCGGCCGAATCGCCCGAGACCGATGACGAGCATCTGGTCGTTCTTAGCCAACGAGCGGCCTTTCCTCAGGGTGGTTGTAGAGGCGCTCCCGCTCGCGCAGCACGAGCGCGACCCCCAGTGTGAGCGGTCCCACGCGGCCGAGGAACATGAGGGTCATCAGAACGCCCTGGCCGAATCCGTTCAACCCCGCCGTGACGCCGGTGCTCAGCCCGGCGGTCGTGAAGGCGGCGACGCACTCGAAGAGCGCATCCGAGAACGATACGTCGTTCGTCGACATGACCAGCAGCGCGCCCACGACGACCGCGTTGACCGCGAGCACCGCGATCGTCAGCGCCTGACGCTGCACCGTGGCCGGCACGCGGCGGCGGAACGCCATCACCTCGGGATCGCCCCGCAGCTCGGCCCAGACGATCAGGAAGAGCAGCGCGAAGGTCGTCACCTTGATCCCGCCGGCCACCGATCCGCTGCCCCCGCCCGCGAACATGAGCATCTCGGTCACCAGCAGGGAGTCCGGCTCGGCGTTTCCGTAGTCGAAGATGTTGAAGCCCGCGGTGCGCGGCATGATCCCGGAGAAGGCGCCGGCGAGCAGCCGGTCGGGCCCGGACATACCGCCGATGGTCTCGGGATTGCTCCACTCGAACGCCGTCATCAGCGCCGCTCCGAACACGAGCAGCGCCGCCGTCGTCGCGAGCGTGAGCTTCGTGTGCAGGCTCCAGCGCACGGGCGCGCGCGGGCTGCGCAGCAGCTCCAGCCACACCGGGAACCCCAGGCCGCCGGCGACCACCGCGAGGATGACCGTGACCAGGATCCAGGGGTCGTCCGCGAAGGGGATCAGGCCGTCCGGGAAGATCGAGAGCCCGGAGTTGTTGAACGCCGACACGCCGTGGAAGAGCCCGTTCCACGCGGCCTCGCCGAGCTCCCGGTCGGTGCCGAGCCAGAGCCGCCCGGTGATCACGAGCACCGCGACGGCCTGGAAGGCGAGCGTGAAGCCGATGATCGCGATCACCATCCGGCGGGTGCCGCCGAGATCGACGGCGCGCAGCTCGGTCTGCGTCGCGAGTCGATTGCGCAGGCCGACCCTGCGCGCGACGAGCAGGAACAGGAGCGAGGCGCTCGTGACGATCCCGAGGCCGCCGACCTGCACCAGCACGAGGATCACCGCCTGGCCGGCGGGGCTCCAGTAGGTCGCCGGGTCCACCACGGCCATCCCGCCGAGCGTGACGGCGGCGGTCGACGAGAAGAGGGCCGTGCGGATCGGCGCGCTGCCCGCCCCGGTCGTCGCGAAGGGCAGCAGCAGGACCGCGGCGCCGATGAGGATGGTCGCCGCGAAGCCGGCGACGACGAGCTGGGCGGGGTGCCCGACGCCCCGCGTGATGGGGATCTGCCTCATCCGGGCCGACCCTCGGTCAGAGGGTCAGACCTTGTCCAGCCCCACGGTCTTGCCGGACGTCGAGGACGACGAGGAGGAGTCGCCCGACGACGACCCTCCACCCGTGCCGCTCGACGCGTCGCCGCCGCCCGTGCCGTTCGACGACGTCGCCGACTCGGTCGTCGTCGTCGACGAGCCCTCGTCACCGCTGGCCGCGCGCCGCTTGCTGCTGTAGTCGGTGTTGTGGAATCCGGTGCCCTTGAAGTGGATGGCGGGGGCGAACAGCACCCGCGACGCCTTCGCCCCGCAGACCTCGCACTTCTTCAGCGGCTCGTCGCTCATCCGCTGGGTCACCTCGAAGGTGTGACCCTTGACGCATCGGTATTCGTAGAACGGCACGCAGACACCTCGTACGACGGGACGCCCGGACGAAGCGACGATTATAGACCACGGCGTCGGCGTCTCTTGGCACTCTCGGCGAGAGTGTGCCAAGAACCGCCGCCGGGGCGCCCGCTGGGGGTTGATAGCATCGCGGCGGGCCCGGGCGACCCCGCCCCGCCCCTCCCTCCGATGCCATGACGCCGCCGATGCGAAAGGGCCAGGCCGTGCATCGCGCCGTCTGGGCGGGCGTGAGCGCAGCCGCCTCCGCCACCGTGATCGCCCGACGGCACCCGGGAGCGGCGGCCGCGCTCGCGCTCGGCGCCGCGATCGCCGGCGCCTCGGCCTTCGTGCCGCGCAGCCCGGTGCTCGGAGCGGTTCTCGCGCGTGGGCCGGCGGGCGTCCCGCGCGCGGCGCTCACCTTCGACGACGGCCCGGGGCCATCGACCCCCGATGTGCTCGACGCCCTGGCCCGCGAGCGCGTGCGCGCCACCTTCTTCGTGCTCGGGAGGCAGGTCGAGCGCTATCCCGACGTGGTGCGCCGCATGGCCGCCGAGGGCCATCAGATCGCCAGCCATGGATACGACCACGGCATCCTGATCTTCCGCGGCAGCCGCCACGTCGGCGAGCAGCTCGGGCGCACCGAGCTGGCCACGCTCGCGGCGGCCGGCCCCGGGTCGATGAGCCGGCTCTTCCGCGCGCCGCACGGATTCCGCGGGCCGGCCACCGTCGCGGCCGCGCGTCGCGCCGGGTACCGCACCGCCGCCTGGACCCACGGCGTGTTCGACTCGGCCGAGCCGGGTGCCGCGGTGATCGCGCGCCGGAGCGCCCGCGCGCTCGCCCCGGGCACGGTGCTGCTGCTGCACGACGCCGACGGCTGGGCTCCCGGCCGGCCGCGCCAGCAGACCGCCGACGCCCTCCCCGACATCTGCCGCGCGGCGCGGGAGCGCGGGCTCGCCCTGGTCACCATGGACGAGCTGCACGGCCTGGGCGGCGCGGTCGTCCGGTCGGCCGTCCGGCGCCGGCCGCGTCACGCGGCCCCTCGCGGCCGGGAGCCGCGGGCCGCATGACGACGGGGGTCGTCAAGCCGAAGAGGTCGCCCCTTCGCCGCATCCTGGTGCCGTCGTTGCGGATCGCGGTGATCGTGGTCGTGGGCGCCGTGGCGCTGTGGAAGCTCGACCTCGGCGAGGTCCACCATGCGTTCCAGATCTCGTCGTGGACGCTCCTCGTGGCCGCGATCGTCGCCAACTTCGCCTCGGTCGGGTTCAAGGGCCTCGCGTGGAAGGGGGTGGTCGACGCCCTGCCCGCGATGCGGCAGCGGACCCGGTACCGCGAGCTGCTCAGCCCCCTGTTCGTCGGGTTCCTCTTCAACACCGTGCTCGCCGCCCGGGTGGGGGAGATCGTCAAGGTGCTGCTGCTGCGGCGCCGGCTCGAGCGCCGGGGGGAGCGGCCCCCGACGACCACGCTGCTCGGGACGGTGGTGGCCGAGAACCTCGTCTCGACGATCACCTGGGTCGGCCTGGTGGTGGCGATCGGCCTCGTGCTGCCCCTGCCCTCCTACGCCTGGGTGGCCTCCATCTCGCTGGGCGTGGGCTGCCTGGTCGTGGTCGCCGTGGCGCTGCTGTCGGGGCCCGGGCGCCAGCTGCCGCCGTGGCTCGACACCGGCCCGCTGTGGGCGCGCGCGACCCGGGCCGTGTCGCGGCTCTGGGGCGCGGTGCGCGAGAGCCACCTCGGGCTTCGCGACCCCCGTCAGATGAGCGTCGTGATCGGCGCGAGCCTCGCCACCTGGCTCGCCCAGTGGACGGGGATCTACTTCACGCTGACGGCGTTCGGCCTCGACCGCGTGGGCTGGGGGGGCGCCGGCCTGCTGCTGGTCACGATCACCCTCGCCCAGGCGTTCCCGGTGCTGCCGGGCAACCTGCTCGTCTTCCAGGCGGCGGCCGTCGTGCCGCTGACCGCGTCCTACGGCGTGAGCGCCGCCGAGGCGATCGCCTTCTCGGTGGTGCTCCAGGCCACCGAGGCGGTCGTCGGCGTCGTCGTCGGGTTCCTGTTCCTCATCGCCGAGGGGGTCGGGTTCGGCACCCTCCGGCGCCAGGCCGAGGAGGAGGACGCCCGCCCGCCGGGGCGCGGACCGGCCCAGATCGACACGCTCGCGGGCCAGTGAGCGCGTCGTGTCACCGGCGGTGACGCCGACGCAACCGCGCCGTCACCCACGGCGGATGGCGAGCGCGGCAGTCTCACGGCGACCTCACGCGACCGGCGCCGCCCCCGCAGGGTCGCGGGAGGTCCCGAGGGCCGGCTCCCCGGCCCGGTGCGACGGAGGGGGCCGTCGGGAGCCCGCTCCGCCGCGCCCCCTACCCCCCGTCGGGCGGGGCGATGCGCTCCCAGCCCGACGCGAGAGCCGCGAGCTCGTCATCGGAGAAGCGGGTCAGGAACTCCTCGCGCACGCCGCGCAGGTGGGTCGCGCGCGCCGCGCGCAGCCGCTCGCGGCCGGCGGGCGTGAGCACCACGTCGGCCGCGCGCCCGTCATCGGGGCAGGGCTCGCGCACCACGAGGCCGTGACGCCCGAGCCGGTCGATCATCCGGCTCATCCCGCTGATGCTCAGCAGGGTGCGGTCCGACAGCTCGGAGACCCGCATGCGCCCGCGCCGGGCGGCGCCGAGCAGCAGGAGCACCTCGTATGCCCCGAGCGCGAGGTCGTGGACGTCGCGAAGTTGCGCGTCGAGGCGCCGTGTGACGCCCGCGTGCACGCGCAGCATCCCGCGCCACGCCCGCAGCTCCAGTTCGGTGAGCGGCTCGCCGCCCGCGCCCCGGACGCCGTCCGGGCCGGGAGTCGTCCGGGTCGGATGATATTGGTTGCTCACGCAAACACCGTACCAGCGCGCGCCCGCCGGCGCCGCCGGCACGACGACGAGGGGGACCGATGACCGCTTCGAGCGGCGACGAACGGCTCGACCGGGGACGCCGGCTGGCCGAGGAGCATCTGGGCGAGGGCGTCGTGGAGCGGTGGCGGGGGGTCTCGCCGGCCCTCGAGGAGCTGACCTCCGGCTTCGCCTTCGCCGATCTCTGGAGCCGCCCCGGGTTGTCGCGTCGCGACCGGTCGATCGTGGCGATGGCGATCACCGCGACGCTGCGCGCCGAGCCGCAGCTCGGGTGGCACGTGCGCGGGGCGCTGGGAGCCGGCGTCACCCCCGATGAGGTCCGCGAGGTGCTGATCGCGGTCTCGGGTCTCGCCGGCTTCCCGGCCGCGTGGACCGCTCTCGAGGTGGCCGAGCCGATCCTCGCCGCCCACGAGGCGGCCGCCGACGGGGGGGCCGCCGGCTGAAACGCGGGCGGGAGCGCCCGGCGCGCCCGCGTCACCGCGGCTTCACCGCCGTTTCACACGATCGTCACGTCCGGGGCGCGAAGCTACGGGCGGGTCGCACCGCACCCGCCCCGTCCGCCCGCGACACGGAGGCCGTGACGTCGAGGATCCTGATCGTCGAGGACGACGAGAGCACCGCGGAGGCGATGTCGTTCCACGTGCGCGCGGCCGGGATGCAGCCGACGGTGGCGACCGACGGGCTGGCCGCGCTACGGGCGCTGCGGACGGCGACGCCCGACGTCGTCGTGCTCGACCTGATGCTGCCCGGCGCCGACGGCTGGCACATCATCCGGCGGGCCCGCGAGTGGGCGCCCCGCCTGCCCATCATCGTCGTGACGGCGCGCACCAACGAGCACGACCGGGTCGACGTGCTGGCGCTCGGCGCCGACGACGTCATGGGCAAGCCGTTCTCGATGCGCGAGCTGCTGGCGCGCATCACGGCGGTGCTGCGCCGGACGGCCGTCGAGGCCGCCCGCGCCGAGCGGCTGCCGGTGGAGGAGGGCGACCTCAGCATCGACCCCGCCCGCCTGTCGGTGGTCGTGGCCGGACGACCCGCCGACCTCACGCCACGCGAGTTCGCCCTGCTGCTCACCCTGGTCGAGCACCGCGACCGCGCCCTCGGCCGCGACGAGATCTTCCGGCTGGTCTGGGGGGCCGAGCGCGGTCACGGCGACCGGTCGGTTGACGTGCTGGTGCGGCGGCTGCGGCGGAAGGTCGACGAGGCCGGCGGCGGGTACACCTACATCCAGACCCTCCACGGCGTGGGATACCGCTTCCTCACGACCCCGCGGACGCTGCCCGTCGCGGACGGCCCGTCAGGCCGAGTCCCGGAGCGCCTGCGCCTCGGGTAGCGCCTCGAGCTTGCGGAGGGTGTTGTTCTCGATCTGACGGATGCGCTCGCGGGTGACGCCGAACGCGCGCCCGACCTCCTCGAGCGTGCGTGGCTGCTCGCCGAGCAGCCCGAAGCGCAGCTCGATCACCCGTCGCTCGCGATCGGGCAGGGCGTCCAGCGCGCGCAGGATGTCGGTGCGCCGCAGGTTGACCGAGGCCTCGTCGAACGGCGAGGAGGCCCGCTCGTCCTCGACGAAGTCGCCGAGCTCGGACTCCTCCTCCTCGCCGATCGGCTTCTCGAGGCTGACCGGCAGCTGGGCCATGCGGAGGATCTCGCGCACCTCCTCGGTGGTCATGCGCAGCTCCTCGGCGATCTCCTCGGGCCGGGGGTCGCGCCCCAGGCGCTGCACCATCTGGCGCTCGAGGTGCACGACCTTGTTGAGCTTCTCGACCATGTGCACCGGGATGCGGATGGTGCGCGCCTTGTCGGCGATCGCCCGCGTCACCGCCTGACGGATCCACCAGGTCGCGTACGTCGAGAACTTGAAGCCGCGCCGGTAGTCGAACTTCTCGACGGCGCGGATCAGCCCGAGGCTGCCCTCCTGGATGAGGTCGAGGAACGACAGGCCTCGGCCGAGGTACCCCTTCGCGATGCTCACCACCAACCGCAGGTTGGCCTCGACCATGGCGGTCTTCGCCACGAGGTCGCCGCGCTCGATGCGCTTGGCCAGGGAGACCTCCTCGGCGGCCGTCAGCAGCGGCACGCGCCCGATCTCGCGCAGGTACAGGCGCAGGCTGTCGAGGCTGGGCTCGACCGCGAGGTCGAGCTCGGGCGGACGCTCGGTCTGGGTCGCCGAGGCCCGGGCGATGACCTCGCCGTCGGCGTCCATCACCTCGACGCCGATCTCGACCAGGTGCGAGTAGAAGTCCTCGATCTGGTCCTTCGTGACCTCGGCGTCCTGCAACGCGCCCACGATCTCGTCGTAGGTCAGGAAGCCCTTCTCGCGCCCGTCCGCAGCGAGCGCGCGCATCTCCTCGACGTCGGGGAGGGCGATCTCGACGGCGCGCGCGGGGGCAGCGGACATACTCGCGGTCCTTCCTGGAGCGGAACGGACGGGAGGCCCCGGCATCATACCGGGCGGTCCGGCGGGCCTACCCGGTTCCGGTGCGGCACAATCCGTACCCGGGTCGGTGGCGCCGGATGCCGGCGACCGCCCCGCCGCGATCCGCGACCCGGTGCCAATCGACGAGAGCGAGCAACGGCATGAGCACGACCCCGCGCACGGCCGTGGAGGACCTCCAGGAGACCCGACCGGCGGCGGCGATCAGCCTGTCCCGCGCCGGCGTGACCCGTTCGGCGAAGGCGATCCGCATCCGCCACCTCGGCGCCGAGCGGCTCTTCCACGCCGAGATCGCCTGCTTCAGCGACCTGCGCCCGGAGCAGAAGGGCGTCCACATGTCGCGCTTCGAGGAGACGGTCAACGAGGCCATCGACGAGGTCGTGCTGGGCGAGGCTCTGCGCGTCGAGGCGCTCGCCGAGCGGATCGCGCGGACGATCGTGCAGAGCCAGCGCGCGTTGCGCAGCGAGGTGACCATCCGGGCGAGCTACCCGGTCGAGAAGCGCACGCCGGTCACCGGCATCGCCACGCAGGAGATGTACGGCCTCATCGGCGTCGCGGCGGCCGACATCACGAGCGCCCGGCGCCTCGTGGGGGTCACCGCGCAGGGCATGAACGCCTGCCCCTGCGCCCAGGGTCTGCTGCGAGGGCAGGCCGAGGAGGATCTGCGGGCCGACGGCTTCTCGGAGGACGAGATCGAGCGGATCACGCGCCTGGTGCCGATCGCGACCCACAACCAGCGCGCGCGCGGGACCCTCTACGTCGGGGCGCCGGGCGCGTTCGACATCGACGCCGACGAGCTGCTCGAGATCGTCGAGGACGGGATGTCGTCGGAGATCTACGAGCTCATGAAGCGACCCGACGAGCAGTACGTCGTCGACCGGGCCCACCGCCGCCCGCGCTTCGTCGAGGACTCGGTGCGGGAGATGGTGCGCGGCGTGCTCGAGCGCTTCCCGGACCTGCCGGACGACGGGTTCATCCACGCCCACCAGGCGAACTTCGAGACCATCCACACCCACGACGTCGAGGCCGAGCGCTCGGGCACCGTCGGCGAGATCCGGGGCGAGATGGGCGGCGGCGGGCACTCGCCGGCGCACGCGACGCTGAGCGATTGGCTGGCCGGCGGCGTGCCCGGGCGGGTGTCCCCCGGGGGCTGACCGGCCGGGCTCACCCGGCGGTGGACGGCCTCCGCCGGGAGGCGAGCCGGCGTCGCTGCGCGCGGGCGTCGCGCAGCAGGCGCTTCTGCACGACCGTGCCGGCCACGAAGGGGTCGAGCGGCGACGGATCGAGCATCCAGCGCGGGTCGACGAGGGCGCGGCCCACCCGGCCGAGCAGCCGCCACGAGGCTCGCGTCGTCGCCCTCCCCGCGGAAGCGCGCGACGGCCGCCCCGAGCTCGCCGTCCAACCGGACGTAGGTGACCGGCGCCCAGGGGCCGTCGGCCGCCGGCACCGGCCGGCCGAGGGCGAGGTCGACGGCCGCCCGCGGCAGGTCGAGGCCCGCCTTCATGCTGGCACCCACGGTGGCACCCAACCGCAGGTTCACATCGTGCACGAGCAGGCGGCCCCGGCTCTCGATGAAGCTGAGGCTGCACGGCCCGGCGTAGCCGACCTCCTGGACGAGGGCGAGGGTCTGCTCGGCCATGCCGGCCGGCGCGGGCGCCGTGCGCAGGAACGAGGCGGGCCCCGATCTACGGGGCCAGTCGGCCAGCGCCTCGAAGGCGACGAAGCGGAAGTCGTCGCCGAGGCCGACGCTGTGACCGAACCAGCGCGGGCCCCCCAGCAGCTCCTGGACGAGCGCGTCGCGGCCCTGCTCGTTCAGCGCGCGCACGGCCTCGTCGCGCTCGTGATCGGTGCGCACGGTCACGGCCACGGCGGCGCCGTGCATGTCCTCACCCGATACGCGCGGCTTGACGACGCACGGCAGGGCCGGCATGGCGCCGTCGGCGCCGTCGGGCCCGACGCAGGCGGTCGCGGGGTGGGCGACGCCGGCCGCGACCGCGGTCGAGGCGAGCTCGGCCTTGTCGCAGAGCCTGCGGTACTGCTCGGTGTCGGGCGCCACGAGCACGGCGCCCAGGCTCGCGTGGTGCGGCGCGAGCACGCGCACGACGTCCTCGGCCGTGGGGAGGACGGCGTCGATCGCCTCGCGCGCCACGATGCGCCGCACGGCGTCGACGAAGGCGTCCGGATCGTCGATCGGCGACGGGTAGCGCCGCGGCCGCGGGCAGCGCAGCGAGCGCCCTCCGGCTCCGCGACCCTCCGTGTGGGCTCCCACGACCCGGTACCCGGCATCCGCCAGCGACCGGCAGGCCCACGGGCCCGCGCGGAAGTCGGACGACGCCACCAGTACCGATGGGCCCTGCGATCGCGCCGGACGTGCCACGCCGCCCCCCGTTCTCGACCCCGCCGACCGGACATCGGCGTGCGCGGGCCGAACTGTAGCCGCCCGTCCCGGAGCCGACCCGAGGCGGGCACCCGGCGTGCGCGGGCCCGGCTCGCGCCCCGCGCCGGGCACCGGCGCGGTCGGTCGGCCGCTACGATCGGGTGGTGAACGAGTTCGTCGTGACCGCGGTTGGCACCGACCGGCCGGGCATCGTCGCCGCCCTCACCGGCGCGTTGCTGACAATCGGCGGCAACCTGGAGGACGCCCGCGCGGCGCTCATGCGGGGGTCGTTCGCGACCATCCTGTCGGTGGCCGTGCCGCCCGACGTGCACGCCGAGCAGGTGCGAGGGGCCCTCGAGCCGGTCGCGCGCGACCTGGGCCTCGGCCTGTGGATCGGCGACGCCGCCCCGCCGCCCACCGGGCCGCCCAAGGCGCGGTGCCTCGTGTCGGTCTACGGCGCCGACCACCCCGGCATCGTCCACGGCATCGCCGACGCCCTCGCCCGGCACGAGATCAACGTGATCGACCTCTCGGCACGGCTCGTCGGCGATCCCCCGGTGTACGTGCTCGGCATCGAGGTCGAGCCGCCGGCCGGCGTCAACGCCGCCGCCGTGCGCGCCGCGCTCGCCCCGGCCGCCGAGCAGCACGGCGTCGAGCTCACGGTCGATGACGAGGGGGACGAGGTCCTCTGAGCCGGTTCGCGGTGGGCGTCGCATGATCCTCGAGGTCGTGCGATATCCGGATCGGCGCCTCAAGTCTCCCGCGGTCCCCGTCGGACGCCCGGGTCCCGCCATCGCGCGGTTGGCCCGGGACATGCTCGACACGGCCGCGGAGTACCCGCGGACCGTCGGCCTCGCCGCCCCCCAGGTGGGGCACATGTGGCGGGTGGCCTTCGTCGACTGCACCGGTCACCCGAAGGTGCCCGAGGCCCAGGGGCTCATCTGGCTGATCGACCCGGTGGTCGTGCGCTCCGATGGCGACGCGAAGGGCCGCGAGGGCTGCCTGAGCCTGCCCGACATCACGGCCAACGTACGGCGGCCCACCTCCATCGCGGTCGAGACCACCGGGCTCGACGGCGAGCGCCGCACGATCGAGGCATCCGGGTTCGAGGCGCGGGTGATCCTGCACGAGATGGACCACCTCGACGGCGTGCTGATCCTCGATCGCGTCACCTCGCTCGCGCTCGACGTCTTCGCCCGGCGCCGCTGAGCGAGGGGCTACCCGCCTCGGGCGGCCTGGGCCAGCAACGAGCCGATCTGCTCCCGCGCCGGCTCGCCGAACGTCTCGCGCGCCAGGGCCAGGCGCGAGCGCGCCGCGTCGTCGCCCGACCGGGCGGCGTCGGCCACCGTGCGGCGCAGACCGGCCACGAGGATGACGAGCTGGCGATCGGGGGCGAGGCCCTCCATCGGGGGCTCGATCGGGTGCACCACCCGCAGCCACGCGGCGGCCGACTCGCCGGGACGGGCGCTCGACCAGGCGCTCGCCATCACGGCCTGCTCGAGCGCCGCGCGCGGCTCGCCGCGACCGGCGATGCCGGCCGCGGCGATGGCCTCGATCTGCCGCCGGCCCACGCTGACGCGCACCACGCGGCAGAACGCGTCGTCGGGCCCCGGCTGGGCGTGGCGGCTCATGCCTCTCGAATCGGCGCGACGGGCCGTTTGCGAGAGGGCTCGACCCGGGCCCGCGGGCCCGGGAGCGCTACCTGGCCGAGTACACGTCCCCGTCGCCCCCGCCGCGCACCGCGTGCACGGGGTGCCCCGCGGCCTCCCACTGGTAGTACGAGCAGGCGGGCCCGAACGAGGGCTCGTACACGGTCGGGCGCGGGTTGCGGCCGACGTCGCGCGCCGCGGCGGCGTGCCGCAGCAGGCTGGGATCGTCCATCTCGGGCCAGACGATGACGAGGTGGGCCGCGGTGAGGTGGCGGGCGACGAACGTGCACCCCTGGGCGGGGCAGGGCCACGAGTCGGTGGCGACGCAGTACCAGCCGCTGTAGTCCTGGCCCGAGTCGTCGGTCCAGAGCTCCTCGTCCTGGCCGAGTTCCTGGTCGACGTCGGGCATCGGCGGCGCGACGAGGGGATCCTCGACGCCGATCGCGGGACGCTCGGGGCTCTCAGGCATGCGATGACCTCCCATGGGCGTGTGCCGGCGGGGCGCACCCGTCGATCCAGGCGGTCCCGCCGTCGGCGAAGACCGTCTGCTTCCATATCGGCGCCCGGCGCTTGAGCTCGTCGATGACGTGCCGGCAGGCCGCGAAGGCCGCGGCGCGATGGGGGGCCGACGCCGCGACCGCGACGCTCGGATCGCCCACGGCGACCTCGCCGAGACGGTGGATCAGCGCGACGCGCGCACCCCAGGCCGTGGCGGCCTCGGCGGCGATGGCGCGCATCTCGGCGAGGGCGAGCTCCTCGTAGGCCTCGTAGCGCAGGGCCGCCACCTCGCGGCGGTCGCCCTCGCGACGGGTGGTGCCGACGAAGGTCGCGAGCCCGCCGTGCTCGGGGTCGGCGACCGCCGCCAGCAGGGCGGAGTGGTCGAGCGGGGCGTCGACGAGCGCGATCATCCGCCCGACACCGGCAGCACGACGGCGACCTCGTCCCCGTCGCGCAGGGGTGCCCCGGGCAGCGTCCACTCGTGGTTGAGCGCGTAGCGGACGCCGTCGGGGAGCCCACGCTCGCGCACCGCGGCCGGCAGGTGGCTCCACACCGCACCGACCGGCGTCGCGGGGGGCAGGCCGAGCCGCAGCCGACCGGTGCCCGCGGCCTCCCGCAATGACGCGAACAGGCGCACCGTGACGGTGATCTCGGGCTCCGGCATGGATTCGAGTCTAGCGGTGGCGTGGATGTTCTCCGGCGACGTCGGGGCCGCGGCCCCCCCGTCCGTCCAGCTCACGACCGGGGGGTCATGACCTAGCGTGAGCGAGATGAGCCGTCGCCGATTCGTCCTCTCCCTCCTGGCCACCGCGGCGTCGGCCGCGGTGGGCCTGCCGCTGCTGGCCTCGGCGGCCCCCGGCGACGACCTGCCCGACCTGCGGGCCGACGCGCCGGCCAACCCCTACTTCGAGGACAACCGCGGCACGCGGCTGCTGCTGCGGTTCGACGGCTTCGTCACCAACGTGGGCACCGGGCCCCTCGACGTCACCGGCAACCCGCAGGCCACCATGTGGCAGCGCGTCAACGACGGCGGCACGCTCGTCAACGAGCGCACGGTGCCGGTGCAGTACGAGACGGCCGACGGGCACGACCACTTCCACCTGATGCGGATCATGCGGTACTCGCTGCGCGCGGGCAACGCGCCGTCGAGCCCGGAGGTCGCGCCGGGGCAGAAGGTCGGCTTCTGCCTCTACGACTACAACCCGGCCACGAGCTTCTCGGGCTCGCGCGACCCGAAGGCCTACGCGCTCGGCCGGCCGGGCGACGACTTCTGCCGCCAGGGCAACCCGGGTGCCACGTCCCTCACCATGGGCGTGTCGTCGGGCTGGCGGGACGACTACGGCTCGTACCTGGCCCTGCAGTGGGTCGACGCCTCGGACACGACACCGGGCAGCTACTACCTGGCGGCCGACGCCGACCCCAACGACATCATCCGCGAGTCGAACGAGAGCAACCCGCGGGCGTACATGTCGTCGCCCGTGACGGTGCCCGGCTACGTCCCGAAGCCGATCGGCCCGGTCGCGGCCTCCGGCTCGGCGCCCACCGACATCGCGCTCGACGTGACGACGTGGGGATCGCCCTCGGGCCTGCGCTACGCCGTGACGAGCCAGCCCGCCCGCGGATCGGTGAGCATCAGCGGCGGCGTCGCCCGCTACACGCCGGGCGCCGGCGCCCCGGGCACCTACTCGTTCACCTACTCGGCCGCCTCGTCGAGCCGCTACCCCCGTACCCCGCGCACCGCCACCGTCACCCTGAACGTCGCGGGCGCGCAGGCGCCGAGCGTGGCCATCTCGGGCCTGCCGGCGACCATGACGGCGGGCACGAGCGCGCAGCTGTCGGCGGCGGTCGCCAACGCCGGCCCAGGCGTCTCGTGGTCGGCCAGCGCCGGCACGATCTCGGCGTCCGGTGTGTTCGTCGCCCCGGCGACGCCGCCCCCCGGCGGCGTGGTCACCGTCCGCGCGACGAGCACGGCGGCGCCGGGCGCGTCGGCCGAGGCCACGGTGACGGTCGTGCCCGCGCCCCCTCCGACGCCCGCGCCGCTCGTGCCGGGTGGCGGCACGCTCAGCCCGGCGAGCCCGGGCCCGCTGCCGCCGACCGCCACGTCCGTCCGCAGCGCCGCGGCGCGCGTCATCACGAAGACGCGGATGAAGCGCAACGGACGGATCATCGTGGTGCGCACCGTGCCGCGAGCCGGAGGCCGTATCGCCATCGCCGGCGTGCGCGCCAAGCGCGCGCGTGCGCTGTGCGTGTCGCGGGCCGTCGCCGGGCGGCGCACCACCTGCCTGCTGAAGCTGCCGCGGCGCTACGCCGACGCCCCGGTGCGCGTCGTCGTCGCGCTGAGGTCGGGCAGCGCCCCACGCCTCGTCGTCAACCGCCTGTCACGTCCATGATCCCCGCGTTCGCCCGTGACGCCGTACTGCCCGCAGGTCCAGGTCCCACGTCCCCATCCGCCCCCTAACCTCGGGAACCATGCGCAGATCTCGCCGCACCCCTGTCCTCGGCCTCCTGGGCCTCGCCGCCGCAGCCGCCGCCAGCGTGCCGATCATCGCCTTCGCCGGCCCCGGGGCCGAGGCGCCGAACCTGCGCGCCGACCCGGTCGAGGGCATCGAGGGGCCCTCGATCTACTCCGGCACCGAGGGCGGTCTCGGCGACGGGGCGCTGCTCGTGCGGTTCGACGGCTTCGTGACCAACGTCGGGCAGGGCCCGCTCGAGGTGCGCGGCAACCCACAGATCGCCGGCAACGTGCGGCAGTTCGCCCGTACCGGCCCGTCCGAGAGCCTGCCGTCGGTGCCCGTCGGCACTCCGGAGGTGCGGTTCGAGGGGGCCGACAGCCACAATCACTGGCACCTGATGCGGGCCATGCGGTACTCGCTCTGGAACCTCCAGAGGACCGCCCAGGTCGCACCCAGCCAGAAGGTCGGCTTCTGCCTCTACGACATCGAGCCGGCGTCGAGCGCCCCGGTGACGGACCCGAAGACCTACACCGCCAGCGTGACCAACTTCTGCGAGGCCACGAGCTTCGGCGGAGGCGGCGCAGGGGCGACCAGCCTGCGCATGGGCACGTCGCCCGGCTGGCGCGACGTGTACGACAAGGGCCTCGCCTACCAGTGGGTCAACGTCTCCAACACGAGCCCCGGCACCTACCTGGTGGGCGCGGAGGCCGATCCGGACAACGTCATCTGGGAGGGCGGCGGGACGGCCGAGAACAACACGCCGGCGTTCGCGTCTCAGCAGGTCACGGTGCCGGGCTGGGTCGCCCAGCCGGTTGCGGTGAACCAGACCGGGGCGGCGCAGGTCGTGCCGGTGGCCGCCACGAAGTTCGGTACGCAGTCGAACTCGGCCCTGCGCTACCGGGTCGTGTCGGCGCCGTCGAACGGCACGCTCAACCTGCCCGTGGGCGCCGTGTTCGCGGCCGGCCAGCTCCAGTACACGCCGGCGCCCGGGTACGGCGGCTCGGACTCCTTCGCCTACGCCGCCTTCTCGGCGAGCTCGTCCTTCCCGACGAACCCGCCGGCCGCCACCGTCTCGGTGAACGGCGCGGCCCCGTCGATCACCCTCTCGGGCGCGCCCGCCAGCCTCGTCGCGGGCACCAGCGCCCAGCTGACCGCGGCCCTGGCGAACGCGCCGGGCGGGGTGAGCTGGTCGGCCGGTGCCGGCACGATCTCGCCGACCGGCCTCTACGTGGCTCCCGGCACGCCTCCCCCCGGCGGAACCGTGACGGTGCGGGCGGCGAGCACCGCGAACCCGGCGGTCGCCGCGGAGGCCGTCATCGCGATCACCCCGGCCCCGAGCGTCGTCGCGCGGCCCGGTGTCGGCGGCTCGCCCCTCCGCGCTGGCAGCAAGCTGATCTCCCCGCTGCGGGTCGTGCCGTTCGGACGCCGGATCGTCGTGAGCAAGATCGCGACCGGGCGCAAGGCCGGCCGCGTCGTCATCTCCGTCACGATCGGGCCCAAGCTGCTCGGCCGCTGCGTCGCCCGAAAGGTCGGGGCGCGCAAGACCTTCACCTGCAAGGTCACGATGAAGAAGCCCTACGCGCTCAAGAAGGTCCGCGTGACCGCGAAGTTCACGGCCACGAAGGGCGGCGCCACCGCCGTTCGCCGGACTTTCGCGGCGAGGTAGCACCCCCCGGGCGGCGGGACGTGTGTGTTAGCGTCCCGCCGCCGTCGGGCGCCGGAACCGCGGCGCCGACGAGATCCGTGGGGGGCGAGTGAGCGAGCGCAACGGCGGGGCCCACCACCGCCACGCGGCGTGACGCGCACGTGAGCACCGAGGAGAGACGCGAGCGCCTGCGCGCGCTGCGCGACGAGGCGACGCACGCCGGCTCCGAGGCGGCCGTCGAGCGTCAGCACGCCCGCGGCAAGCTGACCGCGCGGGAGCGGGTCGACCTGCTGCTCGACCCGGGCAGCTTCGTCGAGCTCGACATGTTCACGCGCCACCGCGCGCACGGCTTCGGCCTCGAGGACACGCGGCCCTGGGGCGACGGCGTGGTCACCGGCCACGGCACCATCGACGGCCGGCGGGTCTTCCTGTTCAGCCAGGACTTCACGGTGTTCGGCGGCAGCCTCGGAGAGGTCTTCGCCGAGAAGATCGTGAAGGTCATGGACCTCGCGGTGAAGATGGGCTGCCCGCTGATCGGCATCAACGACTCGGGCGGGGCGCGCATCCAGGAGGGCGTGGTCAGCCTGGGCGGATACGCCGACATCTTCTTCCGCAACGTCCGCGCCAGCGGCGTGATCCCCCAGATCTCGGTCGTGATGGGCCCGTGCGCGGGCGGCGCGGTCTACAGCCCGGCGATCACCGACTTCATCTTCATGGTGCGCGAGACGAGCCACATGTTCATCACCGGCCCGGAGGTCATCAAGACCGTCACGGGCGAGGACGTGACCATGGAGGAGCTCGGCGGCGCCCAGAGCCACGCCACCCGCTCCGGCGTCGCGCACTTCGCCGCCGACTCGGAGCAGGACTGCCTCGAGATGGTGCGGGAGCTCTTCTCGTACCTCCCCCAGAACAACCTCGACCCGGCGCCGTACCGGGCGACGGCCGACCCGCGCGACCGCGCGGAGCCCGAGCTCGCGACGATCGTGCCCGACGCGGCGTCGAAGCCGTACGACATGACCCGGGTGATCGAGCTCGTCGTCGACGACGGCGACTTCTTCGAGGTCGCGCCGCTCAACGCGCCCAACATCGTCATCGGCTACGCGCGCCTCGACGGCCACGTCGTCGGCGTGGTGGGCAACCAGCCGAAGGCGCTCGCCGGCGTGCTGGACATCGACGCCTCGATCAAGGCCGCGCGCTTCGTGCGGTTCTGCGACGCGTTCAACATCCCGCTCGTGACCCTCGTGGACGTCCCCGGATTCCTGCCCGGGACGACCCAGGAGTTCGGCGGCATCATCCTGCACGGCGCCAAGCTGCTGTACGCCTACGCCGAGGCCACCGTGCCCAAGCTGACCGTGATCACCCGCAAGGCGTACGGCGGCGCCTACGACGTGATGTCGAGCAAGCACGTCGGCGGCGACTTCAACGCCGCGTGGCCCACCGCCGAGATCGCGGTGATGGGGGCCGAGGGCGCCGTGAACATCATCTTCCGGCGCGAGCTGGGAGAGGCCGAGCGCGACGGCGGCGATGTCGCCGCACGGCGGGCCGAGCTGATCGCCGACTACACCGAGCGCTTCGCCAACCCGTACATCGCGGCCGAGCGCGGCTACGTGGACGACGTCATCGCCCCCGAGGAGACCCGCGCCTGGCTGATCGGCGCGCTCGAGACCTCGCTGACCAAGCGCGAGCTGCGCCCGCGGCGCAAGCACGGGAACATCCCCCTGTGAGCGGCGGGGGATGGACCGGGTACGCACCGCGCACGAGCCCGCTGCGGGTCACCGCCGGCGGCACCCCCTCGCGGCTGCAGCTCGCCGCGCTCGGCGCGGCGCTCACGGCGCTCGTCGAGTCGGAGGCCTCCGCCCCCGCCGATCCGGTGCCGCCGGCCTACCGGTCGCGCTGGCGGCGCGCCGGGCTGGTCGAGTCGAGCGAGGTGCCGCTGCACGTGAAGGACGCCGGACCACCCTGGGGGGGCCACTAGATGTTCGCGAAGGTCCTCGTCGCCAACCGGGGCGAGATCGCCATCCGCGTGTTCCGGACGCTGCGCGAGATGGGCATCGCGACGGTCGCCGTCTACAGCGAGGTCGACCGCGACGCGCTCTTCGTGGGACACGCCGACGAGGCGTACCTCCTCGGTCCCGGCCCGGCGACCGAGAGCTACCTCAACGTGCCGCGCATCCTCGAGGTCGCGCGGGAGGCCGGCGCCGACGCGGTGCATCCCGGCTACGGCTTCCTCGCCGAGAACGCCGGCTTCGCCCGCGCGCTGGCCGAGGCGGGCATCACCTGGATCGGGCCGCCGCCCGACGCGATCGACGCGATGGGGTCCAAGACCGGCGCCCGGGCGCTGATGGACGCCGCGGGCGTGCCCATCGTGCCGGGTGTGACCGAGCCGGTCGCCGACGTCGAGGCCGCCCGGCCGATCGCCGAGCAGATCGGCTACCCCGTCGCGGTGAAGGCCGCGGCCGGCGGCGGGGGCAAGGGCTTCCGCGTCGCCCCGACGGCCGCCGACCTGGACGACGCCTTCGCGGGGGCCCGCCGCGAGGGCGAGCGCTTCTTCGCCGACGGGACGGTCTACCTCGAGCGCTACCTCCCCCACCCGCGCCACGTCGAGATCCAGATCTTCGCCGACGCGCACGGCGACTGCATCTGGCTGGGCGAGCGCGACTGCTCGGTGCAGCGGCGGCACCAGAAGCTCATCGAGGAGACGCCGAGCCCGGTCGTCTCGGACGACCTGCGCCGGCGCATGGGCGAGGCGTCGGTCACGGCGGCGCGGGCCGTCGGCTACACCGGGGCGGGCACCCTCGAGTACCTGGTCTCGGGCGAGGAGTTCTTCTTCCTCGAGATGAACACCCGCATCCAGGTCGAGCACACCGTCACCGAGGCCGTCACGGGGCTCGACCTCGTGCGCGAGCAGGTGCGCGTGGCGGCGGGCGAGCCGCTCTCGATCTCCCAGGATCAGGTGCGCCCGCGCGGGCACGCGATCGAGTGCCGCATCAACGCCGAGGACGCCGCTGCCGCGTTCATGCCGTCGCCGGCGCGCATCACCGCCTACCGCGAGCCCTCGGGCCCCGGCGTGCGGGTCGACTCGGGCGTGCGCGCCGGGTCGGACATCCCCGAGATCTACGACCCGATGGTCGCCAAGCTGATCGTGTGGGACGTCGACCGCGACACGGCCCGTCGCCGCATGATCCGGGCGCTCGACGAGTTCGTGGTCGAGGGCCCCGCCACCCTGATCCCCTTCCATCGCGCGCTCATGCGGGACGAGGAGTTCATCGCCGGCGGCGCCTGCCACGACCTGCTCGCGCGCATGTCCGAGCGGCCCACGCCGATCCCGGGCGCCGAGGCGCCCGTCCCGGCGACCGACGCCGCCGGGGCCGACGCCGCCCCCGAGCCCGCCGCGACGACCGAGCGGCACTTCACCGCCGAGGTCGACGGCCGGCGCTTCGAGATCGCCCTGCGCTACGACGCGCCGGCGGACGGCGCCGGAGCGCCGGCGCGAAAGCGCCCGCGGGCCGCGAAGGCCGCGTCGGGCGGCGCGGGCGGGGGCGCTCCCAACGAGGTCGTCACCCCGATGCAGGGCACGGTGCTGCGGGTGCTGGTGGAGGCCGGTCAGGCGATCGAGGCCGGGGCCGTGGTCGCCATCGTCGAGGCGATGAAGATGGAGAACGAGGTCACCGCCCGCCAGGCCGGGACCGTCCGTGAGCTGCGCGTCGCCGAGGGCCGGGCGGTCGTCGTGGGAGAGGTCATCGCGATCGTCGAATGAGGCTCCGCCAGGACGCCGCACGGGGGTGTGAGCCGTTGGTCTAGTGCGGGTCTGGACGTTGGGGGGGCTCGCCGGAGCGGGGGCTGATCTAGCCTCCTGAGCAATGACACCCCCACCCGCATCCACGTACTCCGCCGCCACGGTGCTGGCGCACGACACCCTCGAGGCACCGCTCTCACGGCGCCTCCGTTGGAACGCCCACCGGGTCCAGGCGGTCCGCTTCGTCCGCTTCGCGATCGTCGGCAGCCTCGCCTCGATCGTCTACCTCTCCCTCTTCGCCATCCTCCTCACGCTCGGCGTGCACTACCTGCTCGCGGGCGCGATCGGATACCTGACGGCCATCGCGACGAACTTCTCGATCAACCGCGAGTGGACGTTCGAGCGCGGCGTGCGGCGCATCCACCACCAGGCGATGGCGTTCCTCGCCGTCCAGCTCGGCATCGGCGCGATCAACCTCACCCTGCTGCACGTGATGGTGGTCGCCGGCATCCGGCCGATCATCCTCGCCCAGCTCATGGCCGCGGCCGCGCTGGTGCCGGTCAACTTCCTCGCCAGCCAGCGCTGGGGCTTCCGCTAGCCCCCGGTCTCGCGGGGCGCACCGCGCCCCGCCGCCCCATCCGGTGCCGGGACACCCCTGATGAGCGCATCCCAGGGGTCCCGGGCGCCGGCCGCGCCGCATGAACGGGTTGGCGCGGGTGGGCGGCCTGCTCTAGGGTCCGCCCGTCCGTCACCGGTCATCCCTCCGTGCCACACGGCCTCGCCGTGGGAGCGGGCGACCACGACACGAGGATCCACGTGCCCACGCCCCTCGCCGGGGGACGTCCGCGTCCCCGTGCGGCCATGCGCCGCCTCCCCCTCTGCGCCGCCGCGCTCGTGCTGAGCGCCGCGCTCGCCGGCGCCGCGACCGCCGCCCCCTCGTTCCGCCTGACGCGGTCCGCCGTCAACCTGCCGATCGGGCAGGGCGGCCTCGGCGCCTGGTCGCCGGTGACCGCCCGCGCGGGCGCCGTCGTCGCGGTCGACCCCGACGGGACGCGTCCCGACGTGCTGCGCCTGACCGACCGGCAGGGCCTCGCCGGGTACGTCGCGGTGACCACGTCGCTGACCCCTCAGACGATCGTCACGGTGCGCGCCCGCGCCGCCCTGCAGCGCCAGCACCTGCGGCGCACGAAGGTGCGCTCGCTGGTCGCGGTGACCGGCCGGGACGGCAGCAGCTACCAGGCCGGCGTGGTGAGGTCGGCGTCCGGCGTGCTGCGGTGGGCCATCTGGACCAAGGGGCCGGGCGGGCGCATCTCGGGCCTGCGGGACGGCGGCCGCGCGCGGCTGCGCGAGTTCCACGACATCCGGCTGACCACCCGCTGGGGAGCGGCGAAGGCGCGGGCGAGCCTCGCCATCGACGGCACGACCGTCGCGCGCACCCCCCGCCAGAGGCGCGCATCGGCCGCCACCCGCGTGATCGTCGGCCTCGGCAGGGTCTCGAAGAGGACCGAGACCGGAGCCATGCTCGTCCGCTCCGTCCGGGTGACGAGCGCCGCCCCGGTGGGCGTCGCCCGCGTGCCGGCCCCGGCGCCCGCGATCACGCCGCCCGGACCGGGGGCCGCCGCGGCGGCACTGCCCGGCCGCGAGATCTTCCGCGGCGATTTCGAGACGGGCTCGCTCGGACAGTGGAACGGACTGCAGCGGGTCGCCACCGACCGCATCTCGGTCGTGGGGTCGCCGGCGCGCGATGGCCGCTACGCCGCGCGCTTCGAGGTGCGCGACGGCGACAACCCGATCGGCTACGGCGACCGAGCCGAGCTGCAGTCCTCGACCGGCGAGTCCGAGGGCGACGAGCGCTGGTACTCGTGGAGCACCATGTTCGCCGCCGACTTCCCGCGCTCGTCGGCGTGGCAGGTGGTCTCGCAGTGGCACGCGAACGCCGACGGATCGCCGCCCCTCGCGTTCTACGCCGAGAACGACGACCTCGTGTTGACCGCCAACCGCATGGCGGGCCCGGGATCCCCGCTGGGCGCCGTGCGCCTGTGGCGCGGCCCGCTGCGCCGCGGGACGTGGAACGACATCCGCATGCACGTCAAGTGGTCGGGCTCGGACTCGGTCGGCTTCGTCGAGCTGTGGATCGACGGTGTGCCCCAGAAGCTCGACGACGGCACCACGCGGCGCGCGGTGCGCACCCTCTACCCGGGCGTCGGCGCCTACTTCAAGCAGGGCCTCTACCGCCAGAGCGGAGTCGGCGGCACCGGCGTGCTGTTCCACGACGGCCTGCGCGTCAGCGCGGTCGGCTGACCACCCGGCGATCGAGCGAGCGGGCGTGAGGCGACGCAGGGCCTTCGGGGCCATCGCCCTCGCGGGCGCCGCCCTCGGCATGGCCGCCGTCCCGGCCGGCGGCGTGGCGGCCGCGTCGCTGGAGATCCCGGGGCGCGTGCTGGCGCGGGGGGACTTCGAGACCGGCGACCTCGGCCAGTGGGCGGGGGTCGCGCGCGTGCGGCCCGGCAGCGTGCGCCTCGTGCGCGACCCGGTGCGCGAAGGCCGCTACGCGGCGCGCTTCGAGGTGCGCTCGGGGGACAACCCGATCGGCTTCGGCGACCGGGCGCAGATCCAGATCGGCACCCGCGAGCGCGAGGGTCAGACGCGCTGGTACTCGTGGAGCACGCGCGTCTCGGCCACCTTCCCCCGCTACGAGAGCTTCCAGGTGCTCGCCCAGTGGCACGCCGAGGCCGACGGCTCGCCCCCGCTCGGCCTGTTCGCGGTCGGGGACCGGCTCGTGCTGCGCGCCCACCGGCACGCGGCGCCGGGGGCGCTCCTCTCGGTGGAGGACATCTGGAGCGGCTCCCTGCGCCGCGGCCACTGGCGCGACCTGAGACTGCGCGTGCGCTGGTCGGGCAGCGACGCCCGGGGGTGGGTCGAGCTGTGGGTGGACGGCACGCGCCGCCGCTTCGACGACGGCTCGACGCGCCGCCGCATCCGCACCATGTACCCCGGCTACGGCAACTACTTCACGATGGGCTACTACCGCCGGAGCGGCCTCGCGCGGCCCGGCGTGGTCTACCACGACGGGTTCCGCATGAGCGGCGGCTGACCGGCCCCGCGGAACCCCGGCGATACGGGCGCCCGCGCCCTCGCTTATCATCGCCTCGCCGCGTCCGACCGGATGATGCGCGCGGCCATACGACTTCGGGCCGCCCCGAACCGGCGGGGCCGCGACCGGCGAGGGATGGAGAACGCGTGAGCAAGGGCCGAGGCACGACGATGCGGACCACGAGGCTCGGGCGCGCGTGCGCCGGGGGGATCGGCGTCAGCGCCCTGCTGGCGGTGGCGGCGACCCCCGCGGTCGCCATCTCGGGGACGGAGCCCATCCGCGCCTTCGCGGGGAGCGGGCAGGCCATCTCGTCGGGTGACGGGGGCCCCGCCACGGCGGCGGGCGTGCGCAGCCCGATCGGCATCGCGGTGACCGCGGACGGCAGCGTGCTGATCCCCGCGCCGGACGACAACCGGGTGCGCATCGTGAGCCCGGCCGGCATCATCACCACCTTCGCGGGCTCCGGGGTGACGGGCTTCTCGGGCGACGGCGGACCGGCCACGGCGGCCCAGCTCAACGGCGTGGTCGACGCCGTCGCGGACGCGTCGGGCAACGTCTACCTCGCCGACCGCGCCAACCACCGCATCCGTCGCGTGGCGCCGAACGGCATCATCACGACGATCGCGGGCAACGGCATCAACGGCTTCTCCGGCGACGGGGGCCCCGCCACCTCGGCCGCGCTCAACAACCCGGTCGGCGTCGCCGTCGACGGGGCGGGCAACGTCTACGTCGCCGACGAGCAGAACCGCCGCGTCCGGCGGATCGCCCCGGACGGCATCATCACGACGTACGCGGGCAACGGCGCACTCGGGTCCGGCGGCGACGGCGGCCCCGCCACCGCGGCCTCGATCGAGCGGCCCATCGACGTGCGGACCGACGCGCTCGGCAACCTCTTCGTGGCCGACAACGCCGCCAACCGCATCCGGCGGATCGCACCCGACGGCATCATCAGCACGATCGCCGGCAGCGGCCAGCCGGGCGCGACCGGGGACGGGGGACCCGCGACGGCGGCTCGTCTCGCCTCGCCGATCGAGGTCACCCCGGACGCCTTCGGCAACGTCTACATCGCCGACTCGGCCAACAACCGGGTGCGCCGCGTCAACGCGGCGGGGATCATCGAGACCGTGGCCGGCACCGGCGTGGCCGGCTCGACCGGCGACGGCGGGCCCGCCCTCTCGGCCCGCCTCAACGGGCCGAGCGGCGTCGGGCTCAACGCCGGCGGCGACCTCTACATCGCGGAGCGGACGGGCAACCGGGTCCGCGTGGTCCGCAACCCCGAGGGACCGCAGGCCGTCCCGGTGGGATCGGCACGGTGCGCCGACGTGCCGGCCCGCCCCGCACCCCGGCCGCCCAGCGGCCGGGTCGAGCTCTCGGCCGGCCAGCTGCTCATCAACCAGCGCATCTCCCAGGCCGCGGTGCGGCGCGTCAACGGCGTGCAGGCGTGGCTCGACGCGCGACTGGCCACCGACGACATCTGCGGAGGGGCCTTCGTGCCGCAGAGCTTCGGCGCGGGCATCACCGTGGGCGCGACCAGCACACCCACGCCCGAGGCCTCGCTACCCGCGAAGCCGCGGCCGGTCGTGACGAAGGCCGGTCGCCGCGGCTCGGCGGCGGGCGTGAAGCTCGAGGCGGGCCAGCTGCTCATCAGCCAGCGCATCTCGCAGGCGGCCGTGCGCCGCGCGAACGCCCTCACCAAGCGTCTCGACGCGGGGCTCACCGGCGGTGACCTGCGGCCCGGCGCCGTCACCCGCGCGAAGATCGCCCAGGGGCTGACGGTGACCTCGGCCGCCGCCGTGCCGACCGCCGCACCCTCACGGACGGTGGTCGCCCCCGCCGCCGGCGGGCGCGGAGTGGCGGTGACGCTCTCGGCCGGGCAGATCCTGATCAACCAGCGCATCGCCCAGGCCGCGGTGCGCCGCAGCAACGCCCTGGTCGACCGCCTGCGCGCCGGGTTCGACGCCCGTGACTTCGTGCCCGGCACGATCACGTTCGCGACGCTGGCGGCCTCGGCCCGCCCGTAGCGCCCCCGGAGGGGGAGGGTTCCGCCGCGTTCACTAGGATGCGGCGGGACCCTCCTCAGCCGAGGGTCGTTCTGTGAGCGGACAAGGGGCCGGGGTTGGATCTCTTCGAGTACCAGGGCAAGCAGCTCCTCGCGCAGCGGGGCATCCCCGTGCCGAGGGGCGAGGTCGCTGAGACGGCCGACGAGGCGCGCGCCGCCGCCGAGCGCATCGGCGGTCCGGTCGCGATCAAGGCGCAGGTGCAGGTGGGCGGCCGCGGCAAGGCCGGCGGCATCAAGGTGGCGACCACCCCCGACGAGGCGCGCACCCACGCCGACGCCATCCTCGGGATGGACATCAAGGGGCACACGGTGCACCGGGTCTGGGTCGAGGAGGCCTCGGACATCCGCACGGAGTACTACGCCTCGGTCACCTTCGATCGTGGCGCGAAGCAGCCGCTGGTGATGCTCTCGGCGATGGGCGGCGTTGACATCGAGGAGGTCGCCGCCTCGAACCCGGACGCCCTCGCCCGGCTGCACGTCGACCCGCTGGCCGGCTTCCACCCCCACCACGCCCGCTGGCTGGCGTACCACGCCGGCATCGACGCCGAGGCCATCAAGGGCGTCGTCGACATCCTGGGCCGGCTCTACGAGGGCTTCATCGCCCTCGACGCGATGCTGCTCGAGATCAACCCCCTGATCCTGAACGGCGCGGGCGAGGTCATCGCCCTCGACGCCAAGGTCACGATCGACGGCAACGCCCTCTACCGTCACCCCGACCTGGCGGCACTGGCCGAGTCGGTGACCCAGGACCCCCAGGAGCGCATGGCGCAGGAGCGCGGCGTGACCTACGTCAAGCTCGACGGCGACGTCGGCATCCTGGGCAACGGGGCGGGGCTCGTGATGAGCACGCTCGACGTGGTCGCCCTGGCCGGCGGCCGCCCGGCCAACTTCCTCGACGCCGGCGGCGGGTCGAAGGCCGACGAGGTCGTCACCGCCCTCGAGGTGCTGCTCTCCGACGACAAGGTGAAGGCCCTCCTGGTCAACATCTTCGGCGGCATCACCCGCTGCGACGAGGTGGCCGAGGGCCTGCTGACCGCGCTCGAGCGGCTGGGCGCCACGCTGCCCATCGTCGTGCGCCTGGACGGGACCAACGAGGAGGAGGGTCGCGCGATCATCCGCGACCGTGCACCCGACAACGTCGTGGTGGAGCAGACCATGCTCTCCGCCGCGCGACGAGCCGTCGAGCTCGCGAAGGAGGCCGCGTGAGCATCCTCGTCGACGAGGGGACGCGCCTGGTGGTGCAGGGCATCACCGGCCGCGAGGGGGCGTTCCACGCCACCCGCAACAAGGCGTACGGGACCCAGGTCGTCGCCGGGGTGACCCCCGGCAAGGCCGGGCAGGACGTCGAGGGCATCCCCGTGTTCAACACCGTCCGCGACGCGGTCGAGGCGACCGACGCGAACACCGCCATGGTCTTCGTGCCCCCGCGGTTCGCGACGGACGCGCTCTACGAGGCCATCGACAGCGGGGTCGAGACGATCGTCTGCATCACCGAGGGCATCCCCGCCCACGACATGATGCGCGTCTACACCCACCTGCGCCGTGGCGGCCAGACCCTGATCGGGCCGAACTGCCCGGGCATCATCACGCCGGGCGTGGCCAGCGTCGGCATCATGCCGACGCAGGTGTTCTCCCCGGGCCGGGTCGGCCTGCTCAGCCGCAGCGGTACCCTCACGTACCAGATCTCCAAGGAGCTGGCGATGTTCGGCATCGGCCAGAGCACGGTGGTCGGGATCGGCGGGGACCCCGTGGTGGGCAGCTCGTTCATCGACATCCTCGGCCGCTTCGAGGCCGACGACGACACCGACCTGGTGGTCATGGTCGGCGAGATCGGCGGGGCCGAGGAGGAGAAGGCCGCCGAGTTCATCGCGTCGCACATGAGCACGCCGGTCGTCGCCTACATCGCCGGGTTCCAGGCGCCCCCCGGCAAGCAGATGGGCCACGCCGGGGCGATCATCACCGGCTCGTCAGGGACCGCCCAGGCCAAGAAGGACGCCCTCGAGGCCAAGGGCGTGCGGGTGGGCACCAACCCGACCGAGGTGGCCGAGCTCGTCAAGGAGCGGCTCGAGGTGTCGATCAAGAGGTGACGTGACCCGCACCCTGATCATCATGGGCACGCGCCCCGAGGCCATCAAGCTGGCCCCGGTGGTGCTCGCCGCCCGTGAGAGCCCGGACGTCGATCCCGTGGTGCTGTCCACCGGGCAGCACCGCGAGATCTTCCAGGACATCCTCGACCTGTACGGCTTCGAGGCCGATCTGCAGGCCGACGTCATGCGCCACGGCCAGAGCCTGTCCCAGCTGTCGGCGCGGTGCCTGGTCGAGTTCGAGCCCCTGCTGGCCGAGGCGCGCGCCGGACCTCGTGATCGTCCAGGGCGACACGACCTCGGCGGCCATGGGCGCCCTCTCGGCCTTCTACCACGGGGTGCCGAGCTGGCACGTCGAGGCGGGGCTGCGCACGGCGACGCCGCGCCTGCCCTTCCCGGAGGAGATGAACCGGCGCATCGTCGGCAGGCTCGCCGACGTGCACCTGGCGCCGACGGCCGGCGCGCGTCGCAACCTGCTGGCCGAGGGCATCGCCGACGAGACCATCGTGCAGACGGGCAACACCGGCATCGACGCCCTCCTGCTGGCCGTGTCGATGCGCGACCGGTTCGAGGACCCGGCGCTCGCGGCGATCGCCGAGGGCGACGGGCGGCTGGTCGTGGCGACGACCCACCGCCGCGAGAACTGGGGCGGGGGCATCCGGCGGGTGGCGGCCGCGCTGCGCGACCTGCTCGACCGGTTCCCCGACCTGCGGGCCGTCCACGCCGCGCACCCCAACCCGAACGTGCGCAGCGAGGTCGAGGCCGAGCTCGCCGGCCACGAGCGCGCGCTCATCCCCGGCCCGGTCGGGTACGGCGACTTCGCACGGCTGCTGTCGCGGGCCACGCTCATCATCAGCGACAGCGGCGGCATCCAGGAGGAGGCCCCCTCGCTCGGCGTCCCCGTCCTCGTGGCGCGGGAGGAGACCGAGCGCGTCGAGGGCGTCGAGGCGGGCCTGTCGCGCCTGGTCGGCACCGACCGGGAGCTGATCGTGGCGCAGGCGACGCGCCTGCTCGACGACGAATCGGCCCGGGCCGCGATGCGGACGGGCGAGAACCCCTACGGCGACGGGCGCGCCGCGGGCCGCATCATCGAGCAGATCGTCGCCCGCGCGGGCGTGGTCGCACCGGCGCGCGGCTGATCAGCGCCGGGTGGCCGGGCCGGACGGCCCCGCCGTCCCCCGCCCCTCAGGACCCGGACGCGCCCATCACGAGCGCCCGGGCCTCGGCGCTCATCGGCGTCGAGGGGGCACCCCAGTAGTTGTTGGTCTCGACGACGATCGGCCCGTCGTCGGTGATCGCGACGTCCCAGCCGAGGGTGCGCATGGGCAGGAAGTGAGGCGCCCCCGCGCGCACGAGCTCGCACGCCTCGGCGAAGAACGGGACGAGCCGGCCCTCGACCGAGCCGGTCGGTGCCGGGTATCTCCGGCGTGGCACGGCTGCCGTGTCCGCCCGGACCGGGCAGCTGCAGCGGACCGAGGCGCCCGGTGGTCAGGTTAACGTCGCACAGGCCGTTGCCCGTCGCGCCGGCGCGGTAGTTGTCGGCCGCCGCGCCCGACAGGCCGAGCTTCAGCACCGAGTGCAGGATGGTGACGCCGCCGTCCTCGCGCACGAGGGTCGTCAGCCGCAGCGTCTGCAGGGTGCGACCCGGCGACAGGTCCTGCAGATCGCGGTGGTCGTGCAGCCGCTGCTGGACGAGGAACAGGTCGAAGTCGGGATCGGCGCACAGCTCGTCGTGGAGCACGCGCGGATCGACGGTGCCCCGGCCCACCTGCCCGAGCTCGTCACCCGAGCGGTCGATCAGCCGCACACCGAGGCCGAGCAGGCCCTCCGCCGGCTTGACGACGAACTCGGCGGGCAGCTCGTCGCGCACCATCGCGGCGAAGGCGTCGCGGTCGTCGACGGCCCGGCCGGTGGTCGCGCTCCAGCCGCCCGCCCGACCGGCGCCGCCGAAGACGCGGGGGGCGGGGATGCCGACCGCCTCGCAGTAGCTGTGGAAGATGACCTTCTGCTCGGTGAAGGGCTCCAGGGCGATCGGGTTGAGCCGGCTCTGGGCGGCGCGACGGGCGTGGCGGGAGATCAGCGCATCGCCCCGCGCCTCGGGCACCGACGGGTCGAGCAGACCCTCCTTCAGGGCCTCCCCGTACTCCCATCCGGCGCGGCGCAGATGCCGCGCCCGTCGCACCGTCGCCCGGCGGCCCGCCCCGTAGACGTCCGACGCCTCGCGCACGACCCGCGCGAGCTCGGCCGACTGCCGGCGGAGGGCGGCGAGCCTCATCCCGCGACCTCGAGGCGGGCCTCGCGACCCTCGGCGACGGCGTGCTGCACGGCCCGCATCACATCGCCGAACCCGGGGGACGGGAAGGGGTCGTAGCCGCGGTTCGCCTCGACCAGCCGCGGGCCCTCGGGCGTGAAGCCGACGTCCCAGCCCATCGTGCGCTGGGGCAGCAGCACCCGTGACGCGCGGCGCACGAGCGCGCACGCCTCGTGCCAGTCGGGCAGCGTCCGGCCCTCCGCGCCGGGCAGCTCGGCCGCGCCGCCGAACGGGCACCGCAGCGCGCCGGTGGCCACGTTGACCTCGGCGAGCAGGTTGCCCGTCGTCCCTCCGCGGAAGTTGTCGATGTTGCCGCCGCCGGTGCCGAGCTTGAAGCCGGCGTGGACCACCTGGACCTCGCCGTCGCCGGGCACGAAGGTGGTCACCCGCGCGGTCTGGAGCGTCTCGGACGCGCAGAGGGCCAGCACGTCGGGGTGGTTGTGCAGGCGCTGCTGGACCACCCACAGGTCGAACTCGCGGTCGGAGAGGATCTCGGCCGCGAGTGCGGCGACCGCCAGGCGCCGGCCCCCGAGATCGACCAGGGCGTCGCCCTCGCGCCGCAGCACGCGCACGCCGAGACCGTGATGACCCGCCGACGGCTTGATCACGAACTCGTCGGGCGTCTCGTGCCTGAGGAACGCGGCGACCGACCGGGCGTCGGCCAGCGGCCGCCCCGACGCGGCGCTCCATCCCCCGGCGGCGCCGACGACGCCGAAGAGCGTGGGGACGGGGAGGCCGAGCGCGGTGAAGAGCCGGTAGAAGATGAGCTTCTCGGCCGTCACCGCGGCGAGGCCCTGCGGGTTCAGCCGATCGACCAGCGCGGTGGTGTGGTACTCGCTGACGTGCCGCGCCGCCTCGGCCGCGGGGACCGACGGATCGAGCAGGCCGGCGACGAGCGCCTCCTCGTATTCGAAGCCCGCGGCGACGCGCAGGCCGCGCGCCCGGCGGGCCGCCCAGAGGCGCCCCGCTCCGTGACGCCGCGAGGCCTCCGCGGCGACCCTGGCGAGCGCGGCGGCCTGCGTGAACACCGCCGCCGGCCTCACGGTCCCGATCCCCCGCGAACCGCGTGCGCATGGGCCGCCGCGGGCGGGACCGCCGCGATCACTGCGCGTCCTCGACGGGGGCCGCCTCACCCACCTCGACCAGGTCCGACGAGCGGCGGAAGCGCCGACGGCGGTCCGCGCCGGCGTCGGGGGTCGCCACGGTCGCCGGGGGGGGCGGAGGCTCGGCGTCGGGCGCGGCCGCGTGGTCGAGGCCGAGCAGGCGCGAGAGCCGCTCCTCGACCCGGAGGAAGCGATCGGCGGCCGCGACGTCACCCTCCGCGGCGGCGCCGTGGAACGCACGCCAGAGGTCCATGAGGGCCTCGACGTGGAGCTGGCGGTGCTCCTCGACGTCGGTCTCACCGGCGAGCAACCGGACCTCGCGGGTGACCATCTTGTGAGCCTGGCTCCGGGTGACGCCGATGCGGTTGCCGATGGCCTCGAAGCTCGCGCCCTCGCGACGCATCTGGAAGGCCTGTGCCCGGCGGCGGGCGGCGATCTCGCGCCGGATCGCCGCCTGGTCCCTGTCGCTCACGAGCACTCCCCTCCGGCGGTGATGCGGGACGTGGCCCACCTCTGGTGACCCGGCGTACCGCTGTGTTTCCCGACGAACCTCCACGCCCGCGGGACGACCCGCCGACGACCATCCGCCCCCCCGGGCGCGAGCCCGGGGGGGTCGATCACCGGCTCAGCCGAGCCGGACCACCTTCGGCTTCGCCGTGCGGGCCGTGACCCGCGTCGTGCCCAGGTACCTGGCCGAGATCGTGACCTTGCCCGAGCGCGGCAGCGTGCGCGGCTTGGACCGCAGGCGGAACGACGCCGCGTAGGTGCAGGCCGAGCCGGCGCGCCGCAGGTTGACGCGACGGGTGGAGACGACCTTCTTGCCCGCCGTGACCGTCACCTTGACCTTGCCGGAGCAGATCGTCGTGCCGGCGGGCGGGGTCAGCCGACCCGACACGCGGAAGGCGTACGGGGCGGTCCGGTCGCGCTTCGTGCTGACCGCGACCGCGAAGGCGCGCGGCGCGAGCTTGGCGCCCGGCGTGGGCGGGCTCGCCGGCGGCAGCACGATCGGCGCGGGGGCCGGCGGCGCCGGCGGGGACGTCGGGGCCGGAGGCGGCGGGGTGACGGGCGCGCCCGCGCAGCCCGCGGTGTCCTGGATCGTCAGCTTCCACGAGTTCAGGCTGCCGGTGTCCGCCGCGGCGTCGTCGGCGACCGAGATCGTCCACACACCGTTCGGGTCGGTGCCGATGAAGGCCGCCATCGCCTCCTCGGGGACCGTCGTGTCGGCATCCGCGTCGGCCGTGACCGCGACGGCGGCCGAGTCGTCCCATACGGTGCCGTTGAACAGGTTGACGTCGGCCCCACCGTTGTCGGTCGTGATGGTGACCGTCTTGCCGGCGTGCGAGAGGGTCACGTCCAGGTCGCTCGACGCCTGGTGGGCCAGGAACGTCTGCAGGTTGACGTCCCAGAGGTAGGGGCGCGCGCCGCTGACGGTGATCGTGCGGGTGACCGGGCCGGCGTTGTCGGGGATGGCGAGCGGGGTGGAGTTCGCGTACTCGGTGGTCGTGAGCGGCGGGGCCACCGGCACGCCCGCGATGGCGAGCGACCAGCCCTTGAGGGTGCCGACGTCCGTCGCGGCGGTGTCCTGGACCGTGAGGGTCCAGACCCCGTTCGGGTTGTCGCCGATGAAGCGCCCGAGGGCGGCCTCGGCCACGAGCGGCGTCACGACGCCGTCATCCGTGTACAGGTGCTCGGTGGCCGGGTCGTCGGCCTGGTCGTCCCAGACCGTGCCGTCCCACACGTCGATCCAGCCGTTCGCGCTACCGGGCGCGGCGCCCCCGGCCGACGTCTCGTCCTTGATCAGCACCGTCTTGCCGTTGTGGGTCAGCGTGATCCTGACGTCGCCGCTGTGGGGGTGCGCGATGCGGGTCGTGAGGTCGATGTCGCGCAGCACCGCCGGCGCGTTGGCGACGGTGATGTTCGTCGAGATGGCCGCGCCCGCATCGGGGATCGCCACCGACTGAGCTGCTCGTGTGGGTGGTCGTGGCCGGCGCGACGCACACCGGCGGCGCCGCCGGGGCGACCGCGAGCGCGCGGTCGGTCATCGTCAGGCCGGCCGCGAGCGCGGCGACGGCCGCTCCGAGGGCGAGACCCCGTCCCATCCGCTCGTGACCCCACGTCATCCCTACTGCCACGGTCCCCCCCTACATCACTTCGATTGCGGACAGCGGCATCATCGCTGCGCGCCATGGGGCGGGTGAGGGTCGGGCGGGGGGTTCGCGGACTGTACCTTCGTCCGGAAGCGCCAGATCCGACGGGCGGGAGGCGCTGCGCCTCCCCGAGGCGGGAGGCGCGGCGTTCCGGCGGAACTCCCTCAGAGAGCGGCCTCCCCACCCCGCCACGGGGTGGGGAGGGGACGCACCCTCAGGCGAGGCGGCGCATGCCGATCTGCCCGACGTGCATGGCGCTGCCCACCGCGGTGTCGGCCATCTCGACGCGGACGTCGATCGGGCCGGTGCCGCGCGCGGTGATCGTCGTGGACACCATCTGCCACGCCCCGGTGAGCGTCACGACCGTGCCGCCCACGTCCTGGCGACCCGACTCGCGGGCGTACACGCGCACCCGTGCGCCCACCGAGGCGGGGTCGGCGGCCCGCACCCACGCGACCGCCTCGTACCGGCCGCCGGCCGCCGCCGCCGCGACGCTCGGACGGACGTCGTCGATGGTGGAGACGCTGCCCGAGGTCCGCGTCAGCCGCGCGACCGTGCTGCCGTCGGCGGCCGTGACGGTCGTGATCGCGCCCTGCCAGGCGCCCCAGTTCGCGAGCCCGTCCGCGAAGACCGGGTTCGGCGTGGTGGTGCCCTGCGGCAGGGGCAGCCCGAGGCCCGGGATGCCGCTCGTGGACGGCGGCGGCGCCGGGGCGGGGGCCGGGGCGGGGGGCGGCTCCGTGGCCGGCACCGATGCCGCGACCGGCACCGGGAGCGGAGCCGGGTCGCGGGGCGCCGGCACGTCCGGAGCCGGCGCGGTGGTCGAGATCATCCCGACGTGCATCGCGTCGCCGGCGCCGGTTCCCGTCAGCTCGACGCGCACGTCGATGGCGCCCGTCCCGCGCGCCGTGATCGCGGTGGCCGCCCTCTGCCAGGCGGCGGTCAGCACGACCCGTGTGCCCGCGACGTCCTGCCGGCCGGCCTCACGCGCGTAGACGCGGGCCGACTTGCCGATCGACTGCGGGGTGGCGGCGCGCACGTAGGCGGCCCCCTCGTAGCGGCGGCCGACGACGGCCCGCGCCACGCTGGGGGAGACGTCGTCGATGGTGAAGACGCTGCCCGACGAGCGCGTGACGAGCGCCACCCGGCTGCCGTCGGACGCCGTCTCGGTGCGCAGCGAGGCCTGCCAGGCACCCCAGTTCACGAGCCCGTTCGAGAAGGTCGGGTTGGGGGTCGTGTTGCCCGCGACGACGGGGAGGCCGAGCGCGGGGATCGCGCCCGTCGGCGGCGCGGGGGCGGGGGACGGCGGCGGCGGCGCGGGCGCGGGGGCCGGCGCGGGAGCGGGGGTCGCCGGCGGCGGCGCGGGCGCGGGGGCCGGCGCGGGAGCGGGGGCCGGAGCGGGCGAGGACGGCGGTGGGGCGGGCGCGGGAGCCGGGGCGGGAGTCGGCGCGGGGGCGGGCGCCGGGTCCGGGAGGGTCCCCTCGCCGTCGCTCATGCGGAAGCCGTCGTGGAAGATGACGCCCGGCGCCGCGAGGCCGCTCTGACGGTAGAGACCCTGCTTGAAGTAGGCGCCGTAGCCCGGGTAGAGGGTGCGCACCATGCGGCGCTGGGTGCCGTTGTCGAAGGTCTGGCGCACGCCGTCGATCCAGAGCTCGACGAAGCCGACCGAGTCGGAGCCCGACCACTTGACGTGCAGGCGGATGTCGTTCCAGGTGCCGCGGCGCATCGGGCCGCTCCAGATGTTGCGGGCCTCGATCATCGAGCCGGGCGCGGAGTGGCGGTTGGCGGTGAGGACGAAGTTGTTGCCCACCGCGTAGAACGCCAGCGGCGGGGGCCCGTCGGCGTTGGCGTGCCACTGCGAGACGACCTGCCAGCTGGTGTAGCTGGGGAAGCTCGGGTCGAACTTCGTGCTCCACGAGTACCAGCGGTCCTTGCCCTCCGACTCGCCGGTCGAGGCCTGCACCTCGGCGCGGTCGCCGTAGCCGATCGGGTTGTCGCCGGCGCGCACCTCGAAGCGGGCCGCATGGCTGCCCTCGCGGACGTCGCCGCTCTGCACCGCGAGGCTGTACGGCTGCGTCTTCTGGTAGCCGCTCCACTGCCCGAGGCCGCCGGTGTTGAAGTCGCCGGTGCGCAGGACGGTGCCGGGCAGCGCCAGCCCGTCGGCCGAGGCGGCCGTGGCGCTCGAGAGCGCCATCGGGGTCGCGAGGAGCGCGAGGGATGCGAGGGCCGCGAGGCGGGCACGCCGCGAGAGGTGGGGCACGTGGGACCTTTCTCGCCCAGGGGCCGGCGCCAGGCGAGGCGGGCCTGGTGCGGTGAGCCGGGGCACGTCTTGTCTCGGGGGCACGACGGCCGCCGTCCGGGCGGGTCCGTCTCGAGGACGCCGGAGCGTCAGCCTCTGTATCGGGAGGCCCGGCCCGGTGCTTGAGGCCGATCCGGAGGCGGCGGGCACGCCCCTCAATCACGGCGCGGGGCTGCCGATAACATGCTCCGATGTCTCAACGGATCGCAGTCTTCGGAATGGGCTACGTCGGATGCGTCTCCGCGGCGTGCCTCGCCAGCCGCGGGAACCAGGTCGTCGGCGTCGACGTCAGCGCCGACAAGGTCGCCATGGTGCGCGAGGGGCGCACGCCGGTGGTCGAGGAGCGCATCGGCGAGCTGATCGCCGAGCAGGTCGCCGAGGGACGGCTGACGGCCACGAGCGACTCGGCCGAGGCCGTCGCCCGCACCGACATCGCCCTCGTGTGCGTCGGCACCCCCTCGACGCCGGCCGGCGATCTCACCACCACGTATCTCGAGCAGGTGGCCGAGGAGATCGGCGCCGCGCTCGCGACCCGCGAGGGCGACCGCTACACCGTCGTCATCCGCTCGACCATGCTGCCGACCACCTGCGAGCAGGTCGTGCAGCCGCGCATCGAGGCGGCGTCGGGCATGCGCGCGGGCGAGGGGTTCGGCCTGGCCGTCAACCCCGAGTTCCTGCGCGAGGGCAGCTCGGTCCGCGACTTCTTCGACCCGCCCAAGACGGTCATCGGCCAGGTCGACGACGCCAGCGGCGACGCCGTCGCGTCCCTGTACGACGGCCTCCCCGGCCCGCTCTACCGGGTGCCGCTGCGGGTCGCCGAGATGACCAAGTACGTGGACAACGGCTTCCACGCCCTCAAGGTCGGCTTCGCGAACGAGATCGGGGCGGTCTGCAAGGCCCTCGGCCTCGACAGCCACGTCGTGATGGACATCTTCACGTCCGACACGAAGCTCAACATCTCGCCCGCCTACCTTAAGCCGGGCTTCGCCTTCGGCGGGTCGTGCCTGCCGAAGGACCTGCGCGCGATCACGCACCGGGCCCGCCGGGCCGACACGCCGGTGCCGATCCTCGAGTCGATCCTGCCCTCCAACGAGCAGCAGATCGACCGCGTCTTCCAGGCGATCGAGGCCACCGGCGCGCGCCGCGTCGGCCTCATCGGCCTCTCCTTCAAGGCCGGCACCGACGACCTGCGCGAGAGCCCCATGGTGGCGCTCGCCGAGCGGCTGCTCGGACGCGGTTTCGAGCTGATGATCTACGACCGCAACGTCGCGGTGTCGCGCCTGCTGGGCGCCAACCGGGCCTACGTCGACAGCCGCATCCCGCACCTGTCGAAGCTGATGGCCGGATCGGCCGACGCCGTCGTGAACCACGCGGAGGTGTGCGTGGTCGGCGCCGCCGACCCCGACGCCCTCGCGGCGCTCGAGCGCGTCGAGGGCCGCATCATCGTCGATCTGGTCCGCTACCCCGGATCCGAGCGCCTCGAGGGAGAACCGGGCTACATCGGTGTCGGCTGGTAGACCGGACGCGGGCCCCCGCGTCCTCGTGCTGGTCGAGAACCTCTCGGTGCCGTTCGACCGGCGCGTCTGGCAGGAGTGCCGGGCGCTCACCGACGCGGGCCACCGGGTCGAGGTCATCTGCCCGGCGGGGACGAAGCGCGACACCGAGCCGTTCGCCGAGATCGACGGGGTGCGCATCCACCGCTACCCGCTCGAGGCCGCGACCGGCGGGCCCGCCGGGTACGTGCGCGAGTACGGCGCCGCCCTCTGGCACACCCTGCGGATCGCACGGCGGCTGTCGCGCGAGGAGCCCTTCGCCGTCGTCCACGCGTGCAATCCGCCCGACCTGCTGTTCCTGATCGCGCTGGCCCTACGACCGAGCGGCGCCCGGTTCCTGTTCGACCACCACGACCTCGTGCCCGAGCTCTTCGAGTCGCGCTTCGCCGGCGGGCCGCGGCTGCTGCACCGCGTGTCGCGGGCGCTCGAGAAGGCCACCTTCGCGAGCTGCGACGCGGTCATCAGCACCAACGAGAGCTACCGCCGGGCCGCGATCGAGCGCGGGGGACTCCCACCCGACCGCGTGCGCGTCGTGCGCAGCGCCCCCGACCTCTCGCGCTTCGTGCCGGTGACGCCCGACCCGGCGCTCAAGCGCGGCCGGCCCCACCTGGTCTGCTACCTCGGCGTCATGGGGCCGCAGGACGGCGTCGACTACGCCCTGCGCGCGCTCGCGCACCTGCGCTCCGACCTCGGCCGCGACGACGTCAGCGCGACCTTCATCGGCGGCGGCGACGCCTTCGACGAGTCGGTCGCGCTCGCCCGCACGTTGGGCCTCGACGACATGGTCGAGTTCACCGGCCGGGTTCCCGACGAGACTGTCCAGGCGCTGCTCTCGACGGCCGACGTCTGCCTGTCGCCCGATCCGCTCAACCCGCTCAACGACGTCTCGTCGATGAACAAGGTCGTCGAGTACATGGCGATGAGCCGCCCGCTCGTGTCGTTCGAGCTGCACGAGGCGCGCGTCACCGCGCAGGAGGCGGCGGTCTACGCCCCCGCCAACGACGAGGCCGCCTTCGCCCGGCTGGTCGCCGAGCTGCTCGACGACCCCGGGCGCCGCGAGCGCATGGGCGCGCTCGGACGGCGACGGGTCGAGGAGTCGCTGTCGTGGGAGGTCTCCCGGGGCAACCTGCTCGAGGCCTACGCCGACCTGCTCTCCCGCCCGCCGCGGCGCGCCTCCGGGCGTCTGCGGACCCTCGTGCGCCGGGCGGTCCGCCGCTCCGGCTGAGGCGGAGCCGGGGCTCAGCCCCGGCGCTCGCCCAGCACGACGACCTCGGCGATCACGAACGCGCGCGCCAGCGCCCGGCGCGGACGCCGCGGCAGGGGTTCGAGCGCCCGCTCGAGCGTCCCCTTGACCGAGGCCGGCACGGTGGCGCGATCGAGCGCGCGGCTGCGCAGGCGCAGGCGGCTCGGGCTGAGCGGGCTGGTCACGCGGTCGAAACCGACCGACCGCATCATGCGACCGAGCTCCCCGACCGTGTACTCGCGCAGGTGGAAGCCGGTCGCGGTGTCGGTGAACCCGCGCGAGACGTCCCACGGACCCGTCAGCCGGCTCGGCGTCTCGATGAGGAACCGCCCCCCGGGGCGCAGGATCCGCCAGACCGCGCGCAGGTGCCGCTCGGCGTCGTCGGGGTGCAGGTGCTCCATCACCTGGCGGCTGACGACCACGTCGGCGGACCGCGGCGGCAGGGGCGGCTCGATCGCGCTCGCGACCATGAACCGCGCGTTCGACGGCGCGCCGGCACGGGCGATGGACGCCATCTCGTCGGACGCGTCGATGCCGATCGCCTCGGCCACCGCCGGGGCGAAGCGCCGCACCAGGCCGCCCCGGCCGCAGCCCACGTCAACCAGCGTGTCGGTCGGGCGGGTCGCGGACCGGTAGAGGCGGAACCAGTAGTCCTCGTACGCGTCCTCGTCGTCGCTCGGCGGCTCGTTCGCGACGTGCCACGGCACGCGGCGGAAGAGGTCGTTGTAGGCCTCGCGGGTGACGGCGTCGCGATCACCGGGGGAGCTCGCCAGCAGTCGCTCGCGCAGCTCGCGCTCGATCAGCCAGTGGGCGCGACGCTGGGCCGAGGGCGGCGGCCAGGTCGCGGGATCGTCGGTCCACGGATCGCTCACGGTGGTCGGTACGAAAGCACCGTCGAGGGACGCGCGTCGGGCGCGCGTTCCCCTCGGACCCTCCCTCAGCCGCTCCCGGCGGCGGTCAGGACGGCGGAGATCGCGCGGGCCGCGTCGGCCTCGATGGGCTCGACCCGCGGCTGCGCGGACGCGGGCCACCCGGGGACGCCGCTGAGCCGCTCGCCCAGCCGGCGGCCGAGCGCGCGGGCCACCTCGGTGACGTCGGTCATCTCCATCGACCGGGCGCCGAGGTCGGCCGCGAGATGACGCCCGCCCGGCAGCTCGCCGAGATCGCGCACGTCGGCCGACCGGCACAGCTCGGACAGCGCCGCGCGGGCCGCCGCATCGACCTCGTGCGGTCCGACGTCCAGCACGACCGCGTCGATGCCGGGCGGGTCGTGCCGCAGCCAGGCGGCCGCCAGGACGATCGGATCGGGTGGGGCCGGCTCGTCGCCGAGGTCGCGTCCTCCCCGCACCCGCTCCTCGAGCTCCTCGATGCGGCGGTCGAACGCCCCCGCGATCTCGCCGTGCAGGGACGGGTGGATCGTGTCGAGGACGACCTCGCGGTTGGTCCTCAGATCGTCGAGCTCGGCCGCGAGCGACCACGCGACGGCGTGGGCGAGCGCGCCGGAGCTGCGCTCCGCCTGCTCGGCCGACCAGTCACCGACGGCGCCCTCGAGGCGGCGCCGTGCGGCTCCCTCGGCCGCGACGACCGCGGCGTCGGCGTCGGCCAGGGCGCTGCGCAGCCGCTCCCGGACGACCCGCGCCTCGTCGATCGCCGACGCCGCCTCCTCGACGACCGTCCTCACCCTCGTGGAGAGAGGCGGGTCGGAGGTGCCGGCGACGACGGACGAACTCACCGCAGATTGTCTCCGCGACGGGGCGGCGCCGGATCCGCTGGCCGGCGACGCCGAGGGCAGGGCGACAAGGATACCCGCTCAGCACCCGCCGGGGCATCCCCACCCCGTCGCCTCGGGCCGGGGCCCGGGCCTCAGCGCTCGCTGGGCTGCAGCTCGCGCATCGCGTGGTCGGCGCCGGCGGCGAGCCGGGGGAGCATGTCCTCCAGCGCCCGGTCGGCCAGCCCGATCGTCGCCTGGCCGCTGACGACGGTCGGGAAGATCTGGGCGGTCGATGCGAAGGCGATGCCGGGGAACGCCGGGTCGAAGGTGCCGGGCACGCCGGCGCCGGCGCCGATGCCGTGCACCGGCTCGGCCAGGCGCGCCCGCATGACCCGGCTGGCCATGATGTCGGCCTCGGGGTCGAAGTCGGGGAAGATGCGCCGCAGGCCGGCGACGAACCGCGTCAGGATCTCGTCGTCGGGCGCGTCCAGGATCGGGTTGTCCGAGTTCACGTACTTCGGCAGGTACACCAGCGCGTGGTCGCGCTCGCCGTCGGGGTCGATCACACGCGTCGTCTCGACGATGCCGGTCAGGCCGACCTCGGGGTCGGCGATGTTGATCGTGTAGTACGGGCTCATGCTGCGCCGCGTCTTGAGCAGCACGCAGACGATGCCGAGGTAGCGCTCGGGCGTGCCCCGCAGGGCGTCGCCGCCGGCGTCGCCGAGCAGGCGACGGGCGACCGGGGGCAGGACGGTCATCGCGACCATCCGATACGGCCGGGCCTCGCCGTCAACCGTCAGGACGGCCGGTGCGCCGGGCGTGATCGAGTCGACCAGCGTGGAGGTCGAGATGGTCCCGCCCTGCTCGCGGATGCGCTCGGCCAGCCGGTCGCAGAGTGTCTGGTAGCCGCCCGTCAGCGCGCCGCACACCTCCTGCGACCCGTTGCGACGGGCGCCCGACATGCGGCGGGTGCGCGACCAGAGCCACGTGGCGGAGAGGCCGTCGTGGTCGCCGTCGAACTTCGCGTCGAGGATCGGCTTCCACATGCGCTCGTAGACGCCGCGCCCGGCGAGGCGCTGCACCCATCCGACGAGGGGTTTGCGGTCGATCTTCTCCCACCCGGAGATGCGCTGGCAGTAGGCGACGAACGCGCCGAGCCGCAGGCGCTGGGGCAGGGTCAGCAGCGAGAAGCGGAGGAACTCCGAGATCGACGAGACCGACTCCATGCGACCGTCGTGGAAGAAGCCCACGCCCGTCGGCACGAAGCGCAGGTCGGCGTCGATGCCGACCTCGCGCGCGAGGTCGATCACCCGCTCGTCGGTCGGGAGGATGACGTGGTAGAAGCGGTCAACCCGCCCGCCGTCGAACTCCATGTCGCCGGCCAGGCCCCCGAGGCCCGCGGAGGCCTCGTACAGGTCGACGCCGATGCCCTGCAGGCCGAGCCGGTAGGCGAGGGTCAGGCCGGTGAGCCCGCCCCCGACGACCGCGACGCGGTCGGCGCTCACCTGCGCAGCAGGCGGCCGGCGAACGCCTTCGAGGCGACGCGCCCCTGGGCGCGGACGGTGGGCCATACCGGCATCTTGCTCTCATCGACGCGCTTCGCGGCGTCGAGGGTGATCGGGACCTCGGTCACGCTCGTGCCGTCGCGCATCAGCTTGAGCAGGAGCTCGGTCACCCCGGCGAAGCCGGACTCGGTGATCAGCTCGTCGCCGCGCTTGGCGAGGCTGCGCCGGAGCGCGTCGGCCGAGATCGAGCGGTACAGGTTGGTGAAGGTGTGCAGCTTCGATCCGGTGGCCACCCGCATCACCAGGCTGGCGGCCTTGCTCGTGAGCTGCCGGAAGCCGGACACGTCCACCATCACCCCGTCGGGGTGGTGCATGGAGCCCTGCGCCATGTCGGTCGTGCCGTCGGCGACGATCGAGGCCATGTGGGGGAGGATGCTCAGGTCGCTGGTGGTGTCGGCCTCGATCGTGACCACCACATCGACGTCGGGGTCCTCGAGCGCGCGGCGGAAGCCGGCCAGGATGGCGGCGCCGAGACCCCGGTTGACCCCCTGGCGCACGATGTCGAGGTCGAGCGGACCCTCGTACGCCTCGGCGATGCTCGCGGTGGCGTCCACCGAGCCGTCGTCGACCAGGATGACGCGGTAGCGGTGCTCCCCGCCGGCCGTGGCCTCCTCGAGCTCGCGCCAGAGGTTGAGGAGGTTGGCCTCCTCGTTGTAGGCCGGCACCACGATGGCGACCGACGCCTGTCGCGGTCCCGCCGACGCGCTGCCGAGGTCGGCCATGGCCCGTGAGGTGTCCGTCGTCATCCGAGGAGTCCTTTCTCCGACTGCTGCCACTTGCTGTATCGCCACATCCGGGCGAAACGATTACCGAAGCGAGTGAGTGGACGGTATGGGAGGGGTCGGGCGCTCGCGCCCCTCCCGCGTCCAGAGTCTGGACCCGTAAACGGGTACAACGTCCAGCCGCGACCTATACGCCCGACCGTCACGTCCCCGCTGCGCGCCGCGAACGACAGGCCGACACGCGGTACACCGACGTGGGCGAACGGTCGAACGACGTCGTGTCCACCGAGCAGTTCGCGCGCGCCCAGGTGATGCCGGGCGCCTCGGGCGAGCTGGGGCGCAGCGCCAGCACCACCACTCCCGACGACGAGCTGCGCGCGAGCCGCGCCACGAGCTCCGCGCCGGGGGGGCCCGGGGTGAGGCGGTCGAAGTTCGGGCTGTCGAGCAGCACGATGCCCGGGGGCGGGGGCGTCTCGTCCCAGCCGGGGATCAGCGGCGTGCCGTCGGCGGCTCCGAGGCTGGCGTCGTGGTATCCGGCGGCCTGCGCGCCCTCGGCCTCGTAGAACACCACCGGAGCGCCGGGCGGGCGGGCCGCGACGATCGCCTCGGTCCACTCCCCGGTGGGCTCACCGCGGCCGCGCGACTGGTCGACCACCGCCACGAGCATGAGCAGCACGGCCAGGCCGACCAGGGGGACGGCGGCCTTCCGGGACGCCCGGCTCGCCGACCAGGCCAGCAGCAGGCACAGCGCGGGCACCGTCGCGATCACGTAGCGCGTGAGCCAGATCGAGTCGGACCCCTGCGAGATCACGAAGGCGGCCGCGAGCGGGATCGCGAACCACGAGATGGCGAGCCAGCCGCCACGGGCATCGGCGCTCCCCAGCCGGTCGCGCAGGCGCCAGGCGGCCGCGACGACCAGCGCGACGCCCACCACCACGAGCACTTGCCGCAGCCGCTCCGGCCCGCCGCCCCCGATGAGGGCGGCGACGAATCCCGGGACGTCCCGGACGCCCGGGGTCGGCACGCGGAAGAGGGGGTTGACGCCGGACGCGCCCATGGTCAGCAGCGCGAGCGGCACGCAGGCGAGCGCGACGCCGCCGAGCGACAGGAGCCACGGGCGCAGGGCGGTGCGCCGCTCCCAGACGACCGGCACGAGGTGCGAGGCGACGACCAGCGCGAGGGTGACGTTGGTGTAGAGGCAGGCCACCACCACGAGCGCGTAGACGGCCCACCAGCGCCGCTCGCCCGTGTCGATCGCCCGCAGCAGGCAGCCCCACGCGGCGATCCCGCCGAGCATCGCGTACATCGGCCAACGGGCGTCCGACGCGTTGAAGACGGCGAGCGGGCTGATCGCCAGCAGCGCGGCGGCGCCGAGCGAGACCGCCGGTGAGAACCGCTGGCGGGCCGTCCACCAGAGCAGGACCACCGCGACCCCGAAGGCGATCAGCGGCGGGATGCGCAGCCACCAGATCGGCTGCGCGACCGCCGCGAACGGATAGGCGACGATCTGCGAGAGCAGCGCCTGGGGGTCGTCGGTCCAGAACCGGAGCATCGCGATGAAGCCGTGCTGCGACAGGCCGTAGACGTACGACTCGTCGAGAGTCGCCTCCTGACGGATGACGCCGGGGAGGGCCGCGAGCATCCCCAGCAGCGCCAGGAGGGGTACCGCCCTGCGGGCGGGCAGGGCCCGGTATCGGGGCCGTCCCGGAGGTGCGCTCACATCCGGTTCATCGACCGGACGGACGCAGAGATGAGGCCGCGGAGGCGGCGCGTCCCACGATCCGGCGCCGCGCCGGGCGCAGGTAGCGCACGCGCATGTGCTCGACCGTGCCGGCCGGGGTGCCGGGACTGGCCTCCAGCGAGCGCAGCTCGCGGCAGGTGTCGGTCCAGCGCAGCTTGTAGGGCTCGGCGTCGCCCAGCAGCTCGTACGAGGGCACGCCGGCGGCGATGGCCGTCTCGATCGCGGCGAGCGCGGTCAGGTGGCCCGGCGAGTGCGCGCGGTGGTCGGGGTCGAACCCCGCCTTGAGGCTGTAGAGGCCCGAGGGGTACAGCAGGTCGAGCTCGAAGGCGATCATGCGCCCGTCGAGGCGCATGGTGACGAGCCGCAGCGCACCGGTCCGCGCCGCCCAGCGGCCGACGTCGAGATAGAAGGCGTGCGTCGCCGGCGACGAGGTGATCGCCGTGCCCCCCTCCCCCTTCCACTGGCGCTCCTCGACGGCGAAGGCCTCGTCGAGCAGCGCGTCGACGTCCTCGCCGCCGTCCTCGACCGCGACCGTCAGCTCGCCCAGCTCCTCGAGGCGGCGCCGGCAGCGCCGCAGCTCCTTGCGCATCTTGCGCCCGACGACCGCGTCGGCCTCGGTCACCCCCTCGAGGGCGATGTAGGGCGAGCGCAGGCTCACGCGCTCGACCATCCGGTACCCGGCCGATCCGCACGCCTCCCGCAGCGCCGGGAGGGTGGTGTCGTTGAACGTCGAGCGGAGCGAGCGACAGGCGCCGCTGGCGCAGCCGCAGGACGACCCCCGCCATCTCGGCGACGGCCCCCGCGTCCTCGCCGAGGATGCGGAAGCGCGGCGTGTGGTCGTTGACGGGGGCGCTCGTGACCACGCCCTGGCGCAGCAGTGGGACGATCGCCCGCAGGTGGCCGTCGCCCCGCAGGGCGACCACGCCGAGGCGTCCCTCGGGTGTGAACGCGCGCATCCAGGCGCCGATCCACCCGGGGCGGCAGAAGGGGTCCGCGCCCGCGCGGTCGGCGAGCGCGTCCCACTCGGCCGCGATCGACTCGACGTCGTCGACGACCTCGATGACGCTCCAGGAGCCGGGTGGGCCCGGGGGTGCATTACCATCCGCCGCTGACATGCGAGCAGAGTACGTGACATGGCGCGGCTGACGCGCCGGGGGTTCCTCGTGGCCGGAGCGGGCGCCGTCGCGCTGGCCGGCGGGCTGGCGGTCGCGCGCGATCCGCTGCGCGACCTGGTGCGCGGCGGGGGCACGCCCGGCGAGATGGCCGTGAAGGGGGACTTCCCCCCGCCCGCGCGGCGGCGCGACTGCGCCGACCCGGCCAACCCGGTGGTGGCCGAGAACTGCCGGCCGGGGAGCGAGGGCTGGCGCATGACCCAGGTCGACGGGCGGATCGAGGGGTTCTTCCACCGCCCGAGCGTCGCGCGCGGCGAGCAGGCCCTGCTGCGGGTGCGCTGCGACGATCCCCGCTTCCGGGTGGAGGTCTACCGCAGCGGCTACTACGAGGGCGCGCGCGGCCGGCTCGTGCACCGCTCGGAGGCGCTGGCGGCGCAGGACCAGCCCGCGCCCCGCCGCGACGAGCGCACCGGCCTCGTCAGCGCGGCCGGGTGGTCGGTCTCGGCGCGGCTCGACACGTCCGACTGGCCGAGCGGCGTCTACCTGGCGAGGCTGATCGGCTCGAGCGGCTCCGAGGGCCAGGCCATCGTCGTGGTGCGCGAGGACGACCGGCGGGCCGACGCGCTGCTGTTCATCAGCGACACGACCTACCAGGCCTACAACTACTGGGGCGACTACTCCCTCTACGCCGGCGGCGACGGATCGCCGCGCGCGGTGCGGGTGTCGTACGACCGGCCCCACATCAACGTGCGCGTCAACCAGGCCGACTGGTACCTGCGCAACGAGCTCCCGCTCGTGAGCTGGCTCGAGGGCGAGGGCTACGACGTGACCTACGCGGTCGCCAGCGACGCCCACCGCATGCCCGACGCGCTGGGCGCGCGCAGGGCCTGGCTGTCGGGCGCCCACAACGAGTACGTCTCCGACGAGATGTTCGACGCCTTCGAGCGGCGCCGCGACGAGGGCGTGGGCCTCGCCTTCTTCGGGGCCAACTCGTTCTACTGGCGGGTGCGCTTCGAGCCCGACCCCTGGAGCGGCGAGCCCGACCGGGTGATGGTCTGTTACAAGTCGAGCGAGTCCAGCCCGACGACCCTCGGGCCCGGCCCGGTCGAGGACCCGGTGTCGCGCACGACGCTCTGGCGCGATCCGCGCGGGCCGGACCGGCCCGAGAACTCCCTCCTCGGGGTCATGTACGCGGGCCAGGACCTGGCGCGCAACTACCCGCTCGTCGTCCCCGCCGCCATCTCCACCCGCGAGCCGCTCTGGCGGGGCACCGACCTCGCCGCCGCCCGGCCGGGCACGTCCGCGGCGATCGGCCGGGAGATCGTGGGCTGGGAGTGGGATGCGGTGACCGACAACGGCAGGACCCCCGCGGGGCTGCGACGGCTGAGCGAGACGCCCGTCGAGGGCGACCTGATCGGACCCGACGGCACGCCGGGCGAGGGCGCGGCGGTGCAGAGCACGGTGACGTACACCGCCCCGAGCGGCGCGACGGTGTTCGCCGCGGGCAGCAACCTCTTCACCTGGGGCCTCGACCAGTTCGGGTTCCGCCTCTACTCGGGCGGGCGGCCTCAGGGCGAGCCCGACGTGCGCATCCAGCGGCTCACCGCCAACGCCCTCGCGGCGATGGGGTGCCGCCCCGGTTCGCCGGCGATCGAGCTGGTCGACGGCGGGTCGCGCTGAGGCCGCCGGGCCCGGCGGCGCACGGCGCTGCCGGGAGCCTCAGGTGCGGACCCCCCTCGTCGATGATCGCGTGATGACCCCCTCCGCCTCCCCGGGCGCCCCGTCGCAGCGGCCCGGCGACGTCCCCCCCGGTCGCTGACCGTGGGTCTTCGCGACAACGCCAGCCGCGCCGTCGTCTGGTCGTCCATCGGCTGGCTCTCGACGAGCCTCGTCGCGTTCATCACGTCGGTCATCACCGCCCGGCTGCTGGCGCCGGAGATCTTCGGCGTCGTGACCCTCGTGCTGGTGATCGTGAGCGCGGCCCACATCTTCGCCGACGCCGGGACCCGCGCCGCCGTGGTGCAGCTCGAGGACCCGATGGAGGACGTGGTCTCCACGGCGCTGATCACGGTCCCCACATTCGGCCTGATCGGCACCCTCGCGATCGCCTCCGCGTCGCCGCTCGTGGCCGACTTCTACGACGAGCCCGATCTCATGCTGCTGACGATCGCGCTGGCGCCGATCCTCTTCCTGTGGTCCCTCAGCGTCGTGCCCGACGCGATCCTGCAGCGTCGCTTCGACCTGCGCCTGCGCCGCGGCCTGGTCGATCCCCTGGCCGTGGGCGTCTACGGCACGGTGGTCGTCGTGCTGGCGCTGCTCGGCTTCGACGAGTGGAGCCTCGTGATCGGCCAGTACGCGAACGTGCTCGTGATCGCGGTCGGCTCCTGGGTGCTCGCCCGCCCGCGCCTGCGCGACGGCCGCTGGACCTGGGACGCGTACCGGCGCATCCGCACCTACGCCCGCCCGCTGCTGCTCGCGAACATCGTCGAGACCATCGCCGCCCAGTCGAAGCCGATCGCCCTGGGGCGCAACCTGAGCTCGCGGGAGGTCGGCCTCTACGGCGCCTCGTCGCGCCTGGCCCAGCTGCCGGTGCAGGGCGTCACGACGGTCGCCGCCGAGGCCATGTTCCCGGCCCTGTCGCGGCTGCAGAACGACCACGAGCGCTTCTCGCTGCGCATGCTCGAGGTGCTGCGCCTCGTCGCCCTGCTGGCGGTTCCGATCTCGGGGATCCTGATCGGGCTGGGCGAGGAGGGGGTCGCGGTGCTCTTCGGCGAGCGCTGGCGCGAGGCGGGCATCGCGCTGCAGATCCTCGGCGTCGGTGCGTTGACGATCTCGCTCGCGGACGCCGCACGCGAGGTCTTCAAGGCGTCGGGCCGCTCCTCGATGGTGGCCCGCAACTCGACGATCGAGGTCGTGGTCTTCCTGGGCTACCTCGCCGCGATCTGGGCCCTCGGGCTGGTGACCCTCAACAGCGTCGCCGCGGGGGTCGCGCTCTCGTCGCTCGTCGCGATGCTGGCGGCGGCCCGCGGGCTGCGCGTCACCGTCGGCACCGGACTGCTCGAGCAGTGGCGGGCCATCCGGCCGGCGGCGATCGGCGGCGTGGCGCAGATCGGCGTGATGCTCGCGCTGGTGCGCTACCCGCTGTCCGATCTGGCCGGGTGGCGGCACGTCTTCGGCGTCGACCTCGGGGTGACCCTGCCCCTCGCCGTGCTGGTCGGGGTCGGGCTGCTCGGCGGGCTGGCCTACGCGGTCGGCGCCGAGGCGGCCGAGCGCGGCTCGATCAGGGGACTCGCCCGGACGTTCGGGGCGATCAGGCGGGGGGCTCGGAGCTCGGACTGACCCCGCGACGCAGCCGCGAGCGCACCCGCTCGCGCACGGGGGCCGGCAGCCGCTCGAGGGCGCCGCGCGCGGCCGCCCGGAGCCGGTTCGGGGCGGTCGCGAGCAGGGTCACCGCGTAGCGGGGGGTACGCGGGTAGAGCCGCACCCATGCGATGTCCTCGTCGTGGTCGGCCAGCCGGGTCTTGTAGTGGTGGTCGCCCTCGCCGAAGTCGACCCGCCGCTCGCCACGGGCGAAGGCGTCCTCGACGCCCGCGCAGATGCCGAGCATCGCCGGCGACAGCGCCGAGAACTCGGGATCCCACCCGCCGTTCCAGTAGGTCACCTCGCCGCCGGCGACCACGAACACCTGCACGGTGACGACCGTCTCGTCGATCGCGATCGTCCACACGCGGAAGCGCCCCGACGCCAGCAGCTCGCGCCCGGCCTCGCGCATCAGCCGGTCGCCGGCCTCGTCGCCGAGCGGCGTGGCGTCGCCCCAGCGGTCGCCGTGGAGGCGCCGGAACGCGTCGAGGGCCGCGTCGAGCTCGGCCGGGCCGGTGGCAAGGGTCGTCGTCGCGCCGCGCTCGGCGAGCTTGCGCGCGTCGCGGCGCAGCCGCTGCCGGAAGTTCGAGCTCTTGCCCGCGAGCCACTCGTCGTACGACGAGCCCGGGTCGAGGTGCAGCGTGGGCGCCGGCGCCCGGCGGGTGCGCTCGAGGCGGGGCGGCACGAGGCCCGGCCACGCCCGGCGCAGCAGCATCGGCCACGGCGACGCGACGTCGACCTGGTCGAGCGCGACCACGGCCGGCGGCGGCGAGCAGGCGGCGAGCGCCCCGGCGAGGACGCGGGCGACCGGCAGCTCGTCGCCGGGCGCGCACAGGGGCGCGTTGCGCACGCCCATGTCGGGTCCGCCGAGCGGGAGGTAGTGCGCGAGCCGCGCGCGCCGCACGACCATGTAGGGCGCGAGCCCGACCATCCGGTCGCCGTCGTGCACGGCGACGATCCTGAGCTCGGCGTCGCCGGGCGCCATCGTGCGCCACCACGCCATCAGCCAGGCGGGGGCCGACAACGGGCGCTCGGCGGCGACGGCCAGCGCGTCCCACTCGGCGGCGATCGCCTCGGCGCCCGCGACGTCCGTGATGACCCGGGCCCGCAGCTCGCCGGGGCTCATCGGGACCTCGCGTACGCCAGCGCGCCGGGCGCGCGCACCACGCCGCGCAGGCCCCCGCGCCCGCGCACCGGGTCCATGACGAATCGCCGCAGCTCCAGCGGCGGCGTCTCCGGGTCGTTCCAGCCGTCGATCGTCGTCACCGCCCCCCGATACCCGGCCGCGTCCGCGGCGACCAGGGTCGCGGCATCGTAGTCGCGGGCCGAGCCGTTCGGGTAGGCGAGCGTGGCGACCCGCACCCCGAGACCCTCCTCCAGCACCTCGCGCGAGTCGCGCAGGTCGCGGGCCTGCCCGTCGGGCGTCTCCCGGCTGAGGATCGCGTGGCGCATGGTGTGCGACCCGATCGCCGCGGCGCCGGCCAGCCGCCGGGCGCCGTCCCAGTCGAGGAAGAGCTCCGCGACCTCGTCGGCAGATCCGCGCGGCCGCAGATCGGCCACGAGCGCGTCGATCTCGGCGTCGCGCCGGGCCGCGTCGAGATCCTTGACCCCCTCCCCCACCTCCTGCATCGCGGCGTGCGCCGCAGGGCTCTCCCCCGCCGGGAGCGTGCGCTCGCGCCACCGCACCTCGGTGACGCGGGCGTTGCGGAAGGCCCAGGCGAGCAGCTCCCACCAGGGCCGCGCCGTGCGGTCGAGCAGGCCGGGCACCAGGTAGAAGGTCGCCGGCAGGCCGAGTCGCCGCAGCATCGGGATCGCCGTCTCGAGGTTGTCGCGGTAGCCGTCGTCGAACGTCAGCGCCACCGCGCGGGGCGGCAGCGGGCGCCCCGCGGCGAGGGCGGCGAGGGCGGTCTCGAGCGGCACCACGTTGCCGATCCGCCGCACGAGGCCGAGCTGGGCCGCGAGACCGCGGGCGCACGCGCCGGGCGGGGAGGGGAAGAACGGGGTGGCCTCGGCGTTGTGCCAGCCCAGCACCAGCAGGCGGTCAGCCATCGACGCCGAGGTCCAGCTCGGAGGGGTCCGCGCCGTCGAGGAAGACGCGCGCCCAGACGTCGAGGGTGAGCAGGCTCCACAGCTCCTTGCCGAGGTCGTACCGTCCGCTGCGGTGCAGTCCCAGCGCGCGCCGGGTGCGCTCCGGCGCCACCAGGGGCTCGCGGCGGGCGTCGGCGCCGAGCATCAGTCGCTCGAGGGCGTCGCCGAGGCCCCCGCGGAACCAGGGCCCCACCGGTACCGCGAAGCCCACCTTCGGGCGGTCCAGCAGCTCCGCGGGCACCCGGCGGCGGGCGATCTCGCGCACGATCACCTTCGTGCGCCGCGGCGTCGCCTTGAGGCCCTCGGGCAGCCGCGCCACGTACTCGGCGAGGTCGTGGTCGAGCAGGGGCATGCGGCCCTCGATCGAGGCGGCCATGGTCATCTTGTCGCCGCGCACGAGGAGGTTGTCCACCATGTAGCCCTCCACGTCCAGCGCCATCATGCGATCGAGAGGGCCCAGGGCGGGGTCGAGCGAGGCCAGCAGCGGGCCGAGCGGGCGCGCGGCCGGGTCGGCGAGCGCCGCCAGGCGGTCGGCCCCGAACCACGCCGGCCAGCGCTCGCCCGGGTCGGCGCTCGCGACCGATCCGACCGCCATCCGCGCCCGGCGCGGCAGGCGGTCCCATGCGGCCAGCCGCCGCAGCCGCCCTGCGCCGACGGCCGGGCGGGCGACGGCGCCGACCCGCGCCAGCAGGCGGTCGGCGCGGTACTTCGGGTAGCCGCCGAAGAGCTCGTCGCCGCCCTCGCCCGAGAGCACGACGGTCACGTGCTCGCGCGCCATGCGCGACAGGGCCAGCAGGGGGATCTCCGAGGGCTCGGCGAGCGGCTCGTCCCGGTGCCAGACGGCCTGGGGGAGCAGCCGCAGGAACTCCGACGCGCCGATCCGGGTCTCGTGGTGGCGGGTCCCGAACGCGCGCGCCGTCGATGCGGCGGCGGGCAGCTCGTCGCTCGACCAGCCGGGGTCGAAGCCGATCGAGAACGTGCGCACCGGCTCGTCGCTCGCCTCGGCCATGAACGAGAGGATCGTGCTCGAGTCGAGCCCCCCCGACAGGAAGCAGCCCAGGGGCACGTCGCTGACCAGCCGCCGCTCGACCGCGGTGCGCATCAGGCCCTCGACCTGCGCGGAGGCCTCCTCGAGCGTGACGTCGGCCTTCGGCCCGTACCGGAGCCTCCACCAGCGCCGGATGGAGACGCCCGACGCATCGACGCTCATCACGTGCCCGGCCGGCAGCTGCCGCACCGCGCGGAACAGCGTGGCCGGGGCCGGCACGTAGCGCAGGGTCAGGTAGGCGTCGAGCGCCGCGTCGTCGAGGTCGGACGAGATCCCCGCCGCGAGCAGCGCCTTGATCTCGGAGGCGATCGCCAGTCCGCCGTCGCGGTGGGCGTAGTAGAGGGGCTTCTTGCCGAACCGGTCGCGCGCCACCAGCACGCGGCCGGCTGTGGCGTCGTGCAGGGCGAAGGCGAACATGCCCGCGAGGCGCGACATCAGGTCGTCGCCCCACTCCTCGTACCCGTGCACCAGCACCTCGGTGTCCGAGCGGGTCGCGAACCGGTGCCCGGCCCGCTCGAGCTCGGCCCTCAGCTCGCGGAAGTTGTAGATCTCGCCGTTGAACACGACGCCGACGCTGCCGTCCTCGTTGTGGATCGGCTGATCGCCGCCGGCGAGGTCGATGATGGCCAGCCGGCGCATGCCGAGCGCGACGCCGGTCCGGACCAGGCGGCCCTCGCCGTCGGGTCCGCGGTGGACGATCGTGTCGAGCATCGTGCCGAGGCGGCGGTCGCCCGCGGCCGGGGACGACTCGCCCCAGGTGCCACAGATGCCGCACATCAGACGGTCGGGGGGGCGTGTCGCAGCGGGCGGATCAACGCCGCGAGGCTACCAGGACGTCCGACGGCCGCGGTCGCCCCGGGGGCCCGGCGCGCCGTTCGGCCAGGGGACAACCCGAACCTCCGGGGGGTCTCGCCGCGTAGGCGCGGGGCTACTGTGGAGGCGCACATGAGAGCGCCCACGGAAGGGTCACGGACGATGACGAGCAGGATCACCGAGACGCCCACCACCCGAGCCGCCGCGCCCGACGGCCGTACGCCGACCCCGGCCGACAGCTACGGGCGGTCCGCCCGCGCGACCGCCTGGCGGTTGATCGCGGCCGATCTGCTCGTGCTGACCGCGCTCGCCGGCGCCCTCCTCGTGCTGAGCCACATCACCGAGTTCCCGAGCGGCGGCTTCGCGCTGCGCTCGGGCCTGCTCTTCGCCGCCACGGCTCCCGTCGCCTTCGCCGTGTTCGGGCTCTACGGGTCGAAGAGCCTCAACATCTCGCCCTTCGACGAGGCGCGCGCCCTCGCCGGCGCCCTGCTCACGCTCGCGTTCGCGTGGCTCATCCTCGGGATGCTGTTCCGGCCGGGCAGCTTCGGCCGGCCCGAGGCGGCCGCGATGCTCGTCTGGCTGCCGATCGCCTTCATCTCGGCCCTCGTGATCCGCGGCGTGGTGCGGGGCATCGCGCGTCGGCGCCGTCCGGAGCGCATCCTGATCCTCGGCGCCGGCAGGACCGGCCAGATGGTGGCCCGCGGCATCCAGGCCAGCGACGGCTCGATCGTGGTCGGCTTCGTCTACGACAACCCGATGGAGATGGACGCGAGCCTGCGCGGGGTGCCGATCATCCCCGAGCAGGGCGGTCTCAACGCGGCGATCCAGGCGACCGGGGCGACCCGCCTGCTGCTCGCCTTCTCCCAGTCGCCGAGCCACGAGGTGCTCGAGTCGATCCGGCACTCCGACTTCGGCCGGCTGCCGGTCTCGATCGTGCCGCGGTACTTCGAGATCACGCCGCCCCACTCGCGCCTGTCGGACCTCGACGGGATCCCCCTGATCGACCTGACCAGCGCCGAGCTGTCGCGCAGCGCCCGCTTCGTCAAGCGCAGCCTCGACCTCGTCCTCTCGGTCGGCGCGCTGATCGTGCTCGCGCCCGCCTTCGCCGTGGTCGCCGTCGCGATCCGCGTCAACTCGCCGGGGCCGATCTTCTTCCGCCAGGAGCGCCTCGGCGCCCGCGGCGAGCCCTTCAAGATCTGGAAGTTCCGGACCATGCGCGCCGACGCCGAGTCGCAGCGGTTCGAGATCGCCCACCTCAACGAGATGAACGGCTCCGGCCCGCTCTTCAAGATGCGCGAGGACCCGCGCGTCACCCGCGTCGGGCGCCTGCTGCGGCGCACGAGCATCGATGAGCTCCCCCAGCTCCTGAACGTCGTCCGCGGCACCATGAGCCTGGTCGGACCCCGTCCCTTCGTGACCCACGAGGCCGTCCAGATCGAGGGATGGGGACAGCGCCGACTCGACCTCGCACCCGGCATCACCGGCCTGTGGCAGGTGCGCGGCCGCAACGACGTCCCGTTCGAGGAGATGGTCCAGCTCGACTACATGTACGTCACCAACTGGTCGGTCTGGTGGGACCTGCGCATCCTGCTGCTGACCGTGCCGAGCGTCCTCAGCCGGCGCGGGGCCTCCTGAGCCCCGCGGGACGCTAGTCTGGTACGCCCCGGCCCGCGTCGAGGTCCGTACATCGTGATCCACCCACTGACACGACGTCTGCGACTCGCCGGCCTCGTGCTCGCGCTGCTCGCGGCCACGGCCGGCCCGTCCCTGGGTCAGTCCCTGCCCGGCGGGCCCGACCTGCCGCCCCCGGACCCCGCCCCGGCTCCGGCCCCCGCGCCCACCCCCGCTCCGCGGCCCGCGCCGGCGCCGGCCCCCGCGCCCGCGCCGGCCCCGACGCCCGCCCCCTCGGCTCCGTCGGTTGCGCCCGAGCAGACCGGGCCGACGCCCGAGGAGCTCCGGGCGGAGGCCGCGAGGGAGGCCGCCGCGGCGCGCGCGGCGGCCGCGCGGCGGCGGGCCGCGGCCGAGCGCCGCCGACAGGCGGCCATCCGCCGCGAGCGTCAGGCGCGCGCGGAGGAGTTCCGCGACCTCCAGAGCTTCCGCACCGGTGTGGCGAGCACCGCGACCGTGCTCGACGAGGCATCCGAGAGCCTCGAGTCGGCGTCCGTGGCCGCCGCGGTCGTGTCGGCCCCGGGCGCCGACGCGGCGCCCGCCGGCGACAGCCGGGGCGCGGGGCCGCTCCTGCTGATGCTGCTGGCCGCGTCCGGCCTGAGCGCCGTGCTGGCGCTGCTGCCCCTCGGGCTGCGGTCGGCGCGGACCGACCTCGATCCACGCCCCCTGGAGCGCGCGGGGGTGTTCGTGGTCGAGCGCCTGCCGTTCGTCGAGCAGCGCGGCGTGGAGCTCGCCGGCGTGTCGGTGGCGTGCCTGCTGGTGGCCGCCCTCATCCTGACGGGGCTCGTCTAGGGGGTCGGGACCCCCGCGAGGCGCCGGAAGACCGCCTCGTAGCGCGACAGCGTGCGGGTCGCCGGGAACTCGGCTGCGGCGCGCGCGTGGGCGGCCGCGCCCATGCGCGCCCGCAACGCCGGGTCGGCCACCAGCCGGCCGAGCCGCTCGACGAGGGCGTCCTCGTCGCCGACCGGCACGACGAACCCGCTCTCGCCGTCGACGACGATCTCGGGCACCCCCTCGGGGTCGGTCATCACGACCGGCCGTGCCGCGGCCATCGCCTCGAGCACCGAGACCGGGTAGGTCTCCTGCACGGAGGTCAGGCACTTGACGTCGAGTGCCGGCAGCAGGGCGGCCACGTCCGTCCGGAACCCCGCGAACGTCACCCGGTCGGCGATGCCGAGCGACACGGCCAGGGCGCGCAGCTCGTCCTCGCGGGCCCCGCTGCCGAGCAGCACGAGGCGCAGGGCGGGCGCGTGCGGGGCCAGGCGCGCGATGGCGCGCAGCAGCAGGTCGTGGTCCTTCTCGGGCCGCAGCGCGGCGACGCAGCCGACGACCACGGCATGGGCGTCGAGGCCGAGGGCCGCCCGCGCGGCGGCGGTGTCGGCCGCCTCCGGCGGCGGCCCCACCTCGACGCCATTCGGGATGATCGCGTGGCGCACCCGGCGCCAGGGCCGGGTGCCGAGCCCCTCCCGGGCGCGCAGGTACTCGAGCTGCGCGGGCGTGAGCAGGATCAGCATGTCGATCAGCTTCAGCAGCTCGACACCCCCGGGGGCAGGCTCGGGATGCCGATGTCCTTGCCGCCGATCTGGTGGAGGCCGATCGCCGTGCCGCGGGCGCCGCCGAGCCGGGCCGCCGGCGCCCCGACCAGCATCGCCGCGTGGTGCGGGGTCAGCAGCACCACGTCGATGCGCCGGTCGCGGAGCCACCTCGCGACGACGGCAACCGAGCCGAGGTGCTGCCAGCGCCGGCGGCCGAGGACCGTGACCGGCACGCCCGCCTCCTCGAACCGGCCGGCCATCTGACCGGCGTCGCGCAGGCAGAGCACCTCGGTGCGGAAGCGGTCCCGGTCGATGCCCGAGAGCACCTGCAGCTGGAGCGTCTCGGCGCCCCCGAGCGGCAGGGTCGTGGTGACCATGCAGACCCGGATCCGGCCGTCGCCCGCCCGCGTGCCCCCGCTCACGCCGCCCGGCCGGCGATCGATTCGAGCACCCGCTCGGTCTCGTCGACCGCCGCGCGCAACGTGAAGCGGTCGTGCAGGCGGGCGCGGGCGGCGGCGCCCATCTCCTGCGCCCGGCCGGGGGGGCCGATCACGCGCAGGATCGCCTCGGCGAGGCCCGCCGGGTCCCGGGGGGCCACCAGGTGGCCGGTCACGCCGTCCTCGATCATCTCCGGCAGGCCCCCGATCGCCGTGCAGACCGCCGGGACCCCGGCCGCCATGGCCTCGAGCACCGAGAACGGGAAGCACTCGACCGTGTAGGACGAGAGCACGACCACGTCGATCAGGCGCAGCAGCTCGGGGATGTCCCCGCGCATGCCGGCGAAGATCACCCGGTCGCCGAGGCCGAGCTCGGCGGCCAGCCGCTCCGAGTCGGGGCGGCACGGGCCGTCGCCCACGACCAGCAGCCGCGCCTGCGGCATGCGGTCGATGACGGCGCGACCGGCCCGCAGGAAGGTCGCGTGGTCCTTCTCGGGCCGCTGCACGGCCACGATGCCGACCACCCGGTCGCCGTCGGCGATGCCGAGATCGCGCGCGAGCGCCGGGTCGGCCGGCCGCGCGGGGCCGGCCGACCCGGGATCGACCCCGTTGCGGATGATCCGGATCTTGGCGCCGCTCAGGCCCAGGTCGTTGACCAGGTAGGGGACCTGGCCGAAGGCGACGCCGAAGTAGTAGTCGGTGAGCCGGTCGAGCAGGCGGTCGCCGACGCGGGTGCGCAGCCGCCGGCGCACGTCGCCGCAGTTGTGCTTCCACACGACGCGCGCGGGCACGCGGGCCGCCGTGGCGGCCACGCGGCCGAGCACCTCGGCGTTGAAGCCGTTCATCGTCACCACGTGCGGCCGGTACTCGCGCATCAGCCGAACCAGACGCGCGGCGGCCGACCCCGCCTGCCGGGTCCCGGCGCCGAGCGCCACCAGCCGCACGCCCGCCGCCTCGACGTCGGGCGCGAGCGCGCCGGGCTCCTTGATGCAGCAGACGAGGCACTCGAACCGATCGGGGTCGAGCATCCGCACGAGGTGCGTGATGTGCCGCTCGGCCCCCCCGACACCGAGGCTCGGCTGCACGAACATGAGCCGGATGCGCCCAGGCGCGGCCGACCCCATCAGCGGAAGCCCGTCTCGTAGGCGAACTCGGGAGCCGCCTCCGGTTCGGGCGGCGGTGGCGGCGGCAGATCGTCGGGCTCCGGTTCGAGCTCACCCCGCAGGGCGCGGTCGCCGAGTCCCGCCGCGATGCCGGCCCAGACGAAGAACAGCCCCATCAGGAACGTGAAGACGCGCATCTCGACGAGGCCCGCGTTGATCAGGAACCCGATCCAGGCGCACCAGAAGCTGAAGACGAAGCCGCGCGACAGCAGGCCCCGTTGCGGCAGCACGATCCAGGCGCGGGCGGTCGCGATCGTGACCGCCCCGATGATCGCGAGCCACGTGCCGAGGCCGATCCAGCCCAGCTCCGCACCGATCGTGAGGTGGGTGTTGTGACCGATGAACCCGCGACCGAGCTCCCAGTCGATGTTGCCCCAGTTCTGATGGTGGATCGTGTTGACCTCGGGGAACCGGCTGATGCCCCACCCGACGAGCTTCTCCTGGTCGATCGCCCAGATCGCGGTGGCCCAGTCGTTGAGGCGGCTCTCGATCTCGCTCGGCGAGGCGACCCCGCCCTGCTGGCGATCGGCGCTGAGGAACTTCTGCCAGTTGATGCCGACCACCGCGAGCGCCGACGCCAGCACCACCACGTACCAGCGGCGGAAGCCGCGCGCGAACATGGTCCCGAGCACCACCGCGAGGGCGGCCGCGAGCCAGATCGCCCGGGTCTGGGTGAAGAAGATGCCGATCGGGATGATCAGCGCGCTGGCGATCACGAGCTTGCGGCGACGCACGTCGGCCTGGACGCTGAGGAAGATCGCCGCGATCATGCCGGCGACCATCGTCAGGCCGTCGGCGGCCGAGTTGAGCAGCGGGCCGCGGCCGCGCTCGGGGTTGATGCCGAGCTCCGGGTCGAGGATCTGACGGGGGAAGACCAGGGGACGCGGGCCGATCTTGTAGAAGATCGCCATCAGCGCCACGTAGAGGCCCAGCGCGATCACGAAGACCAGGAAGCTCTTGACCGCCCGCCGGTCGGTCATGGTCTGGCGGGCGATCACGAAGGCCGTGAAGGGGAACAGGCCGCCGCGCAGGATCAGCGAGAGCGGCGTCAGGGAGTTGTCGGCCGGCAGCGTGTGCGGCGCGAAGAACGAGATGACGTTGATCAGCAGGTACACGAGCATCAGCAGCTCGGTCAGGCCGAAGCGCTGCAGCGGGCGGCGCCCGGTGACCACCGCGATGAACCAGCCTCCGACGAGCGCGAGGAAGGTCAGCCGCTCGAGCGGGACGCCGGGAAGGGTCTCGGTGAAGAGCGCGGCGAACAGCCAGACCAGGATGCCGACGCTCGAATCGCGGGCGATGCCGAAGGCGACCGCCGCGGCGAGGCCGAGGCCGAGGATCACCGTGCCGGCCGCCACCGGGGACTCGGAGCCCGAGGCCTGGCGGCCGATCAGCTCGACCAGCACGACCGTCAGCAGCACGAGGCCCATGCCGACCGCGAACCGGGTCAGCTCCTGACGCGGGAGGCGGCGGGGCATCCCGCCGCCCCCCGCGGGGAGGGTCAGTCGCGCCACGGTGCGGCCGGGTCGCTCAGGCCCGGCGCGACGTCGGCCGCGGGGGGCTGCCGGAGGGCCGGCGCGGCGGCGAGACCGACGGACGGCGCAGGGCGGTGCCGCGGCGCGCGACGCGCGTCAGCACCACGCCGAGCACGCGGGCCTGCACGCGCGCCAGGACGTCGCGGGCCTCGATGGCCGACGAGGTCTGGGTGCCCACCGAGTCGAGCACGAGGATGGTCCGGTCGGCCATCGAGCAGATGACCTGGCTCTCGGGAGCGCTGAGCACCGCCGCGGTGTCGATGACGAGCAGGTCGGCGAAGGGCGTGGCGTGCTCGAGCACGCGGTTGACGCGCTCACCGGTGACGAGCGTGTAGGGGTCGTCCCCGGACGTGCCCGCGGGCAGGATCCGCAGGTTGGGGATGCCCGAGTTGACCAGCGCGTCGGGGATGTTCATCGCGTCGCCCTGCGCGAGGAGCTGCGCGAGCCCGATGCTCTCGCGCCCGTGCCCGACCGATTCGGCCCGCAGGTTGGCGTCGATCAGGATCACGCGCTCGCCGAGCGCCGCCCGGTAGCGGGCGATGTTGCTGGCGATGAGCGTCTTGCCCTCGTTGCCGCTCGGGCTCGTCACGGCGACCGACGTGATCCCCGAGGCCATCAGGGCGAGGCCGCTGGCGAGGCCCTGCAGGTCCTCCTGGCGCCGCTTCGGGTCGGCGCCCGAGATGGAGGCGAGGGTCGACATGCCGAGCTTGGAGCGGACGATGCTGGGCGATGTGACGCGCAGCTCGAGGGCGCCGAGCACCAGCGCGATGGCGCCGCCGAGCACGAGGCCGCCGAGCAGGCCGAGGATGGCGTTGCTCAGCACGGCCGGGGTGTTCTCCGACGCCACCTCGGGCTCGTTGATCAGGCTGACGAGGTTCGGGTTGCTGGCGAACGCCACGCTGCCCTCGAGGTCGGTGCGCAGCGAGTCCTGCTCGGCCTGCAGCGCCGCCAGGTTGCCCTGCAGCTCGCTCACCTGGGCCGCCGACAGCGAGGAGCGGTCGGCGAGCTGGGCCTGGATGCCGGGGATCTCGCCCGCGACGGCCTGCAGCCGGTCGCGCAGCGGCTGCAGGGCGGTGTCGAGGCTCTCGGCGAGCCGCGTCCGGGTGAAGGTCACGAAGTAGCGGGCGGCGGCGCGCGCGGAGGTGATCGCCTGGTCGCCGTCGACGCTCGTGGCGTTGATGGCGATCAGCGGACCGCTCACCAGGTTCGTGGCCTCGATCTCGACCTCGTCGGGGATGCCCGCCGACTCGTACATCTGCTGCTGGAAGGCGACGGTGTTGAGGATGCCCTCGACGTATCCGCGCGCGACGATGGCGTCCTGCTCCGGCGCGCGGGTGGTCTCCTGGCTGGCCGCGCCCACGCTCACGGTCGAGGTCGCCGTGAAGGTCGAGTCCCTGCCGAGGGTGATGGCCAGGGCCGCGAGCATCGCGACCACGCCGACGGCGACCACGAGCCACTTCCAGCGGCGAATGCTCTCGGCGAGCTTGAGCAGATCCTCCACGACCGTCCTCCGTTGGGGGCCTCCGGCGCGGCGCGGCAGGGGTGCCGGCGACGCGCGGACTCCCCTGCGGGAGCCATGGGCGAGTGGATGATAGAGCCCCTCGCCCAGACGTACATCGGACGGGGCACGGCCCGGCCGTATACTTGCGGCGTGGCGATGCCCGCGACCTCACGGCTGAGGTGGTACGCGGCTCGCGCGTCGACCATGACGCCGGCGGATCTCGCGCATCGCGCGCGGACGGCCGCGCGGGTCATGCGCGACCGCACCGCCACCACCCCCGACCCGCCGTCGGTCGTCGTCGAGGCGGGATGGCCACGCCCGCCGGGAGCCCCGCCCCTGGTCGAGGACGCCGACGTCGCCCGCGTGCGCGCGATCCCGGGCGTGGTCGCTGCCGCGGTCGCCGAGGCCGAGCGCATCGCCGAGGGACGGTTCGCGTTCTTCGGGTACCCCGAGGCCGACCTCGGCGAGACACCCGACTGGCACCGCGACCCGGTCACCGGTCACCGGTGGCCGCGCCTGCACTGGAGCCGCGTCGATCACCGGGCGGCCGGCGCCGACCCCAAGTGGCTCTGGGAGCTCGGGCGCCACCAGCACGTCGTGCATCTCGCGCGCGCCTGGAGGCTGACGGGCGACGATCGCTACGCGGCGGCCGCCGGCCGCCACCTCGGGAGCTTCCTCGAGCAGAACCCGCCCGGCCTCGGCATCCACTGGAGGGTCGGGCTCGAGCTGGGCATGAGGCTCACCTCCTGGGCGTGGGCGGTCGAGTTCCTGCGGGGCGCGCCGGTCGCCACCGCCGAGCTCGGCGGCGCGCTCGAGGCGTCGGTGGCGGCCCACCTCGCGCAGCTCGAGCGCTACCCCTCCCTGCACTCGTCGGCCAACAACCACCTCATCGGCGAGCTGGCGGGGCTCGTCGTGGGGGGCCTGGCGTTCCCCCGGGTCCCCGGCGCGTCCGACCGGGCGGAGCGGGCGCTCGCCGACCTGGGCGCCGAGCTCGGCCGCCAGGTGCACGCCGACGGCATCGACGCCGAGCAGGCCACCGCCTACGGGGGCTTCGTGCTCGACCTGGTCCTGCCCGTCGTCGCCTCGCTCACCCGTCTCGGCCGCGACGTGCCGGAGGCGGTCGCGGGGCCCGTCGCGCGGATGGCCGACGCGCTCGGCGTGCTGGCGAGCGACGGCGGCACCCTGCCGCGCATCGGCGACGACGACGACGCCGCCGGGATCGACCTCGGCGCCCACGCCGACCGTCCCGCCCGCCTGCACTCGCGCCTGCGGTCGGCGGGCCTGCTGCTGGGGCGCACCCCCGCGCGGGTCGCCCCCGGGCTCGACGAGCAGACGGCGTGGCTGTGCGGCACGGCCGCCGCCCACCTCCCGGCGACCGAGCGCCTGCCGGGCAGCGCGGTGCTGCCCGACGGGGGCTACGCGGTGCTGCGCACGCGCGACGGGGCGGGCGAGGTACGCGCGATCCTGAAGGCCGGCCCGTTCGGGCTCGGGCCGCTGTACGCGCACGGCCACGCCGACCTGCTCTCGGTATACCTGTCGATCGACGGCGAGGAGGTGGTGGTCGATGCCGGCACGTTCACGTACTACGGCGACGCGCGGTGGCGCGACCACGGCCGCTCGACGGCGGCCCACTCCACGGTGCGCGTTGACGGCCGCGACCAGGCGACGCCGCTCGGCCCCTTCATGTGGCGCAACCCGCCGCGGGCCGTCCTCGGCGCCGTGCGACTCGGCGGCGACCTGCAGTCGGCCGAGGGGCATCACGACGCCTACGCCCCGGTGCGGCACGCCCGCCGGATGGAGCTCGGGGGCGGCCGGGTGACGGTCATCGACCACCTGAGCGGTCCTCCCGGCGAGCATCACCTGGAGCTGCGATGGCAGCTGGCCCCGGGCGAGGTGCGCGCGGCAGGCGGGGACTGGGTCTGGGGCGGCGGACGAGCCGGCCTGCGGGTCTCGGTGTCGGGCCTCGGCCCGGTGCGGGCGATCACCGGGTGCGACTCGCGTCCGGACGGCTTCGTCTCGCTCGCCCTCGAGCATCGGGAGCCGGCCGCCACGCTCCTGGCCGAGGGCCGGGTCGCGCTGCCCGCCACGGTCGTGACCACGCTGACGCCGATCGCCGGCTCCGCCGCATGAGCCGCCCTCGCGTCCTGGTGGTCGGCCCCGGGCCCCGCAGCGCGGGCGGCGTCTGGGCCGTGATCTCGACCCTGAGCCGCTCGACGCTGGCCCGCGATTACTCGCTGCGCCACATCGCGACCCATCGCGACGGGGGCGGCCGGGCGAAGCTGGCGGCCGCCGCGACCGGCATCGCCCGCGTGGCCCGCGAGCTCGCGCGACGGCGCGTTGACCTGCTGTGGGTGCACGTCTCGGCCGACTTCTCGTTCCGCCGCAAGACCGTCGTCGTCGCGCTCGGGCGCCTCGCCCGCGTGCCCGTCGTGCTGCACGTGCACGGGTCGGACGTCGAGGTCTGGTACCGGGCGGCGTCGGCGCCCGAGCAGGCGGTCGTGCGGTGGGTGCTGCGCTCCGCCGACCTGGTCATCGCCCTCACCCCGACCTGGGAGGGGCGGCTGCGCGACATGACGCCCTGCCGGACGACGGCGATCATGAACCCGGTCGCCATCCCGCCGGAGGCCCCGGACGCCGGTCGCGTGCCCGGGCGCGTCGTGAGCCTCGGCCGGCTCGGCGAGCGCAAGGGCTCGGCCGTGCTCGTGGCGGCGATCGCGCGACTCGCCGCCCAGGGGGTGGACGCGAGCCTCGTGCTGGCCGGGGACGGCGATCGCGATGCGGTCGAGACCGAGGCCCGTCGGCTGGGCGTGGCCGACCGCGTCGAGATCCGCTCGTGGATCGGCCCGGAGGAGGTGGCGGAGCTGCTCGACTCGGCCGCGGTCTTCGCGCTGCCCTCGCGCGAGGAGGGGCTGCCGGTGGCCCTGCTCGAGGCGATGGCGCACGCGCTGCCGGTCGTCGTGACGCCGGTGGGCGGGATCCCCGATCTCGTCCGCGACGTCGAGCACGGGGCGATGGTGCGGCCCGACGACCCCGAGGGCCTGGCGGCCGCGATCGGCGGGCTGCTCGCCGATCCGGAGGCCGCGCGGGCCCGGGGACGGGCCGGGCGGGACGAGGTGACGCGCCGCTGCGCGGTGCCGGTCGTCGTCGCCCGCCTCACCGACGTGTTCGACGCGTCTCTGGAGGGTGGGCCGCGGACCGGCTGATCGACGGCGAGCGCGCGTGCGCGGCGCTGGTCGCCGCGGGCTGGGACGATCTCCTCGCCCGCGCGGGCTGCCGCGATGCGCTGCGCCGCAGCGCGGTGCTCTGCCTGGCCGATCATGCGGGTCGCGGCGCCGCACGGCCGCGCGCGGTCATCGTCGAGCGCGGGGGGCGCACCGTGGCCGCCGCCGCGCTCGGGGTCGCGCGCGAGCGCGGGCTGGCCACCGTGCGCCATCTCGGGCACTCCCCGAACTGGTTCGATCCCGAGCCCCCCGCCGCCGACGACCGGGCCCGGTCGGCCCTCGCCGCCGCCCTGCTGAGACAGCCCGGCGACGTACTGCTGCTCGAGGAGCTCGCCGCCGACGGCCCGATGGTGGCGACCCTGAGCGCACTGCGGCCGGAGCTCGAGATCATCCCCGGCCCGGCGACCTTCCGCGTGCGGTCGGCCGCCGTCGGCGCCCGCTCCGGGTCGCGGCGGCGCGAGGCCGGCCGTCTCGCCCGCCGCGCCGCCGACCGCGGCACCCCGCTCGGGGTGCGCGCGTTCGCCGAGTGGCGCGCGATCGCGCCGCAGGTGCCGGAGCTGCTCGCGCTGCAGGCGGCCGCATGGGAGGGAAGGCCGGCCGATCCCTTCACGGGCACGCCGGAGGGCCGCGCGTTCGTGGCGCGGGCGCTCGCGGCGATGGGCGCCGAGAGCCGCGTCCGGCTCGTCAGGGTCGAAGTCGGCGACCGCCTCGCGGCGTTCCACCTCTCGGTGGTGTGGGGGACGAGGGCGGTCGTCTACAAGACCGCCTTCGACCGCGGCCACGGCCTGCCGGGCCTGGGATGGGCCTCGCTGCTGGCGACGCTCGACCACCTGGCCTCCGAGGGGGTGCGGTCGGTCGACCTCGGGCCCTGGGGCGACGCCTACAAGGCGCACATCGCCGACGCCCAGCCCATCGTCGACGTGCGCGTCGGCCTCAGCGCGATCGGCCGCGCCTACCTGCGCGCGGCCGCCGCGAAGAACCGCGTCGCCGGCCGGGCGGCGCGCGTGCCGGCCTGACCTCACATCCGGCCGGTCAACGGGTTCCCCCCCACCCTCCGGGGGGCAACATCCCCTGCAGTTTTCTCTAGTGTGGCGGCGACGAGGCCACAGCCCCGTCGCCGTGCAGGATGACGGCGTCGGGACGAAAGCGAGGTATCGATGGGGATGCACGGACTGCAGGGGCGCGCCGCCTGGCGGACGCTGATCGGCATGACCGCCGCGGTCGCAGGCGCCCTCGCGCTCGCCGCCGCCACCGCGGTCGCTGCTCCGGCGACGCAGGCGTACACCGGCCAGCCCGGCGGGAGCACGCCCGACATCGAGCGCAGCGGACTCACCTTCTTCGACCAGGCCGGCAACCCGATCTCCTCCGGCGGCGTCGCCGGCACGCTCAACTTCACGATCGACGGCGTGGCGCGCGTCGGGTACTGCATCGACACCAGCCGCGTCTTCAGCACCGGCACCGAGCCGGTTGACGCCGAGCTGCAGGAGCCGCCGGCGACCGCGACGAACCGCGCCCTCGCGTGGATCCTCATCAATCGCACGCCGACCGGGGCGCCGACGCCTGAGAAGGCCTCCCAGGCGGCGATCGCCCAGGTCGCGACCTGGCTGCTGGTGGACGGTCAGATCCGCAAGACCGACCCGAGCGACGACCCCGCGCTGAACGCGGCGGCCGCGGCGCTCGTGCAGGAGGCCCTCGCGGCCACCGCGACGCCGTCCTCGCTCGGCCTCAGCGTGACGCCGCCCGCGGCGGGCGCGACCAGCGCGACGGTCAACGTGACCGGTACGCCGGGCGCGGTCGTCACCCTCACCGTGGTCTCCGGCCCCGGCACCCTCTCGGCCTCGCAGGTCACGATCGGCGACGGCGGGTCGGCCACCGCCACGCTCACCGCCACCGGCACAGGCACCGTCGCGATCGCGGCGGCCACGGCCGGCGACGGGCGTCTCACGATCATCACCCCGACCGACCCGGAGCGGCGGCCGCAGCCGACCGCCGTCGCCGAGCCGACCCAGCTGGACGCCTCCGCGCAGGTCGTCTTCCAGGCGGCCCCCGTCACGCCGACCCCCGCAGGCCCGGCGGGCTCCCCCACGCCGCCCGTCGTCGTCCCGGTCGCCCAGACCCCCCGCCTCGCCATCGCGAAGACGGCCCCGGGACGCTCGCTGGTGCTGCGCCCGGTGCTCTACCGCATCACGGTCCGCAACCCCGGCACGGTCATCGCCCGCAACGTCGTGCTCCGCGACCGCATCCCGGGCGGCCTCTCCTTCGTGAAGGCGTCCCGCGCCAGCACGATCCGCAGGGGCACGATCACGTTCCGCCTCGGCAACCTGCGCCCGGGGCAGTCGCGCACGGTGCGCGTCTACCTGCGCGCCAACGCGAACGTCCGTGGCACGCGGGTCAACACGGCGACCGTCTCCGCGACGCGCGTCCGTGCGCTGCGCGCCCGCGCGGCGACGCAGTTCCGCGCCCCGGTGCGACGGATCCAGCCCGCGGTCACGGGCTGAGGTCGATCACCGCCGGGGACGGGGTCGCCCCCCGTCCCCGGCATCGGTCGACTCGCGTCACGCCACCCGCCGGCCCGCACCGCGGTGAGTGAGAGAGGAGCGAGGCCGATGTCGAGCACACGATCACGCGTCGCCCGCCGGACGCTCCTCGTCGGGCTCGCCCTCGTCGCGGCCTCTGCCGGCACCGCATCCGGCGCGCCCGCCGTCCCCACCTCGCCGGCCGACGGGGCCCGCACCGACACGCGGCGACCGACGTTCTCGTGGACCGCGGCCACGCCGCGCCTGTTCAGCGAGGCGCCGATCGACCGGTACGAGGTGCGCCTCGAGCCGGACGGCACGGTCGTCGCGAACGTGCCGGCCGGCACCCTGAGCGCGGTGGCCGCGGCCGCCCTGCCCGACGACGCCGACCTGCGCTGGTACGTCGTCGCCATCGACGGCGGCGGCGCCCAGGAGTCGGCGCGCAACGACCTGGCAGTCGTGACCCGCCCCGTGCCCCCCGCGTTCGTGAGCGGTCCGGCCGGCCCCACCCGGGGCGCCGCCCCCACATTCGCCTGGAGCGGTGACCGACCGAGCTCGGCCTGGGCGCTGATCGGCGCGGGCGGCGCGACGCTGCGCGAGGACGTCGTGCCCGCCGGCGGCGGCGAGGTCTCCCTGCCGGCCCTCGCCGATGGCGACTACATCTTCCGCGTGGCCCAGCGCGACCGCGAGGGGGCGGCGGGCGACCCGGCCGCCCGCGGCTTCCGCGTCGACACCGTGGCGCCCGGCGCCCTCGCGGTCACTCCGGCGCAGCAGGCCACGTCGACGGCCCCCGTCCGCAGCTTCTCGTGGACCGGGACCGAGCCGGGGTCCGGGGTCGAGTGGAGGGTGATCGGCGTGGGTGGCGGCCTCGTCCAGGGACCCGCCGCGGCGACGGGGAACAACGCGACACTCGCCCCCGTGCCGGCCGGCTCGTACGTGTTCGAGGCCCGGCAGACCGACCCCGCCGGCAACGCGGGCGCCTGGAGCGCGTCGCCCTTCGCGGTGCTGCCATCCCCCGCGGCGGCGCCGGCCGCCTCGGGCGGGGGCGCGGTGCTGCAGTCGCGCAACTGGAAGCGCCTCACGCCGCGCCGCGGCGCACGCGTCACCAGCCGGCGCCCGGTGCTGCGCTGGACGAAGGGGCCGAAGCGCACGACCACCTACAACGTGCAGGTGTTCCGGGTGCGTCCCGGCGGTCGCCCGCTTCTGAAGGTCTACTCGGCCTTCCCGCGCGGGAACCGCGTGACGATCCCGCCGCGCGCGCGACTGGCCCGCGGCGCCTGCTACGTCTGGCGCGTGTGGCCCTTCATCGGGCGCCGGCAGATCTCGGCGCCGCTCGGCATCAGCAACTTCTGCGTGCGCTGACGGACCACCGCACCCCCCGGACGGCGGGGGAAGGACTGGACTGATGGCGGGGGGTGCCGGGGCGCGCGAGGCCGATCCTCCGAAGTAGGATCGGCGTCCCGATGCGTGGTCCGACCCTCCCGGCGCGCCGCGTCCGCGCCCTCTTGCTCACCTGCCTGGCCCTCGCGGCCGCCCTCCCCGCGTCGGCCCTCGGCATCGGTGCCCCGAGCCTGTCCTCGGATCCGGCCGAGGCGTTCACCCGCAGCACGTCGCGCACCTTCTCGTGGAGCGGCCCCCCACCCGACGAGGGCGCCGCGCTGACCCGTTACGAGGGTGGCCTCGACGGCGACACGCAGCCGCTCGGCCTGGAGACGAGCGCCGGCTTCTCCGACCTCTCCGAGGGCTCGCACACGTTCCGGGTGCGCGCGGTGCAGTCGCGGCCCGCGACCGAGACCGATCCGGCCGTCGAGGAGACGGGGCCCTACGCCACGGCGACCTTCCGGGTCGATCGCACCGCCCCCGCCATCTCGGCGTCGGTGCCACGGCCGAACGGCGAGAACGGGTGGTACTCGCAGACCTTCACGGTGGACTTCCGGTGCTCGGATCTCTCGCCGGTCACCACCTGCGGGCCCGATCTCACGTTCCGCCGCCAGGTCGAGAACCCGGCGACCGAACGGCAGGGGGTCCAGTTCGTCGTCGGCGCGGCCCGCGACGCCGCGGGCAACACCGCGGGCACGAGGGTAGGCCCGCTCCGCGTCAACATGATCGGCCCGCGCGGAGGCCAGCCGACCGCCCCCGTCGTCAACGCCCTCATCACCTCGGAGCCCGTCTTCACCTGGACGCCGGGCGCCGACGCGACATCGGGCCTGCAGCGGTACGAGGTGCTCGTCGTCGGCCCCGGCGGCACCCGCGTGGTGGCCCGGGTCGGCCCGGGCGCGGTCAGCGCCACGCGCGACGCATCCCTGTCGCCCTCGTTCCCCCTGCGCGTCCCCCTGCGGTGGTACGTCCGCACCGTCGACCTCGCCGGCAACGAGACGACCTCGAGCCGCCGGGCCTTCACCATCGACCCGACCGCGCCACCGGCCCCCGTGCTGGTCGCGGGACCCAGCGGCCCGACGAACGTCGCCGCGCCGGCCTTCACGTGGACCGGGCAGGGCTCGAGCTACGAGTGGAAGGTGGCGGCGGACGGGGCCGCCGAGCCGGCGCAGTCGGGTGCGACGACGACCGGCGCGGTCACCCTGGCGCCCCTTCCCGACGGGTCCTACACGATGAGCGTGCTGCAGATCTCCCCCGCCGGGGCGCGCAGCATCGAGGCGAGCCGGGCGTTCGTGGTCGACACGGCGGCGCCGGCCGCCCCGGTCATCACCGCCCGCCCGCCCTTCCCCACCTCCTCGACGACCCCCGACTTCTCGTGGTCGGGAGATCCGGGCAACCGCTTCAGCTGGCAGGTGATCGGCGCCGGGGGTCCGATCGGCGCCCCGACCTCGACCGACGCGACGTCCACGACCGTGCCCGCGCTGCCGGCCGGGGCCTACACGTTCCGGGTGCAGCAGATCGACGAGGCGGGCAACGCGTCGGGCCCCGCCGACGACCCGTTCGCCATCGTCATCCCGGGCACGGTGACGGCGCGCGGCCCGCTCGCGCGACTGCCCACGCAGAACGCGCGCCGCCTGCGCCCTCGGGCCGGGCGGATCGTGACCACGCGCAGCCCGGTGCTGACGTGGAGCCGCGGCCCGAAGGGCACCCGGCTCTACAACATCCAGATCTTCCGCGCGTCGCGCATCTCCGGCGCACGCACCGCCTCCGTGCGCAAGGTGCTCTCGGCGTTCCCGCGACGCCAGCGCTTCCGGGTGCCCGCCTCCAAGCTGTCGCCGGGCACCTGCTACGTCTGGCGGGTCTGGCCCTACCGCGGCAGCAACTTCACCCGCACGCCGCTCGGCGTCAGCAACTTCTGCGTGGCGACCGCGCGGAAGCTCAAGGCGGTGAAGGTCGCCAAGGCGGCGAAGGCGGCCAAGGCGGCGAAGGCGGCCAAGGCGAGACGGCGCTGAGCGGCGGGCGGCGCGGCCGTCCTCTAGACTCCACCGCCGTGCCGACGTCGATCTCCTTCGCCCGCGGGGCCCCCTGCCCCGAGGCCCTGTCGGCGGACCTGATCGCCGACTGCGCCCGCGCCGCCCTGCGCGACGACGGGGTCCGGGTACTGTCGTACGGCACCGGCGACGGCTACCCGCCGCTGCGCGAGCTGCTGGCGGCCGAGCACGCCGCGACCCCCGACCAGGTGCTGGTCACCAACGGCTCTCTGCAGGGCTTCGTGTTCCTGCTCGAGACGATCCTCTCCCCCGGCGACGTGGTCGCCGTCGAGAGCCCGACCTACGATCGCGCGCTGCTGCAGCTGCGGTTGCACGGCATGGACGTGCTGCCGATCCCGGTCGACGCCGACGGCATGGACGTCGAGGCCCTGGCCGCCGCCTGCCAGGCGGGACGCGCGCCGCGCATGCTCTACACGATCCCCAACTTCCAGAACCCCTCGGGCGCCACGCTGTCGGCCGATCGCCGCCGCCGCCTGATCGAGGTCTGCGACGCCCACGACATCCTCATCCTCGAGGACGATCCCTACGGGCGGCTGCGATTCGAGGGCGAGGACCTCCCCGGTCTGTGGACGATGGCCGGACCGGAGCGGGTGATCTTCACGTCGTCGTTCTCGAAGACCGTGGCCCCCGGACTGCGGGTCGGCTACCTGGTCTCCCCGCCGGCGATCGCCCGCACCCTCGCGGCCGCCGCGTCGCGCACCTACATCTCGCCGGCGCTCCTCTCCGAGGCGGCCATCCACCAGCTCATCGTCGGCGGCGGCCTGCAGCCGAACATCGAGAAGGTGACGGCCCTCATGCGGGAGCGCCGCGACGCCATGACCGCGGGCCTGCGCCACATGCCCGAGGGCACCGAGGCGACCACCCCCCAGGGCGGCTTCTTCTACTGGATGACGCTGCCGGAGGGCCTGTCGGCCGATGCGCTCTTCTCGCCCGCCGCCGAGGCCGGCATCGCCTACGTCAAGGGCAGCGACTGCGTCCTCGCCGGGGGCGAGCGCACGCTGCGCCTGGCCTACAGCGGCGTCGGGCCGGCGGAGATCGAGGAGGGCATGGAGCGCCTCGGCGCGGTGTTCAGCGCCGGCTCCACCACCCGGTAGGCCCGCCGTGGCCGACCGTCTGCCCGAGCGGCGACCCCCTCCCGAGCCGCCGCGTCAGGGACTCGACGAGCAGCAGGTCCGCAGCATCGCGCTCGTCGGCGCGCTCGTGCTCGTGGTCAGCCTGCTGCTGATCTTCGTGATCGACAACAGCGACCCGGTCCGGGTCTCGTTCGTGTTCTTCGCGGCCGACATCTCACTGATCTGGGTGATCGTCCTCTCGGCCGTCGCGGGCGCCCTGGCGGGGGGGTTCCTCATGCGCCTGCTCCGTCGCCGGTTCTTCGGCGGCGACTGACCCTCTCGCGGAGCTCGTGCCGAGGGACGCCTCGGGGGCCCGGTCCGGTGGGGGCCGCCCGGAGGGTGCCGGCAGCACGAAGGGGCGCAGGCGCGCCCTCCAGCGGACGCCTCCCCCGACGGCCTCTCGCAACACCCGCAGGGGCCCGAGCTTGAGCAGCAGGTAGGTGCCGACCCGCTCCCCTCCCCAATTCTCGAACGCGCGGAGCGACGAGGTGTTGATGGCGTCGATCGTGGCGACGAGGCGGACCGGCCGCCCGCGGTGCGTCTCGAGGTCGCGCGCGGCGCCCCCGTACAGCCGCGCGAACACCCTCTGCCCGCGACGGTCGGGACGCACCTCGGCGTCGTACATCCACACGTCGCCCGCGCCGGGCGTGAAGTGGATGCCCTCCTCGTCGTAGGTCGGGAGATCGTGCACCCACACGTAGGCGTAGACGCCCGTTCCGTCGTCGCCGACGTAGACCGCGCACGACCCCCGCCCCAGGCGCGTCTCGATCTCCGCATGCGACAGCCCGAACGCCGTCAACTCGGCGGCGAGGGGGTCGCCGGCCCTCACCCAGACGGGGGGCTCGCCCGGGAAGGTGCGCGCGGGGTGGGTCTCCATGAAGACGAACCACTCGACGTGGGCGTGCGGCTTGACCGCCTGTTGCAGGCGCTGAGCGACGAGGTAGGCGACCCCGTTGAGGCCGTGTCGCTCACGGATGGCCCGGACGGTGCGGGCCCGACTGACGAAGCGCTGCATCGACCACTCCACCGGTGCCTCGCCGGCTCGCATCGAACTCCCGCCCGCGCGCCGCGAGAAACCGCGGCGCGCGGGCGAGCCGACTACCCGAGCATCTCCTGGACCGTCGCGCGCTCCTCGACCAACTCGGCGTTGGTCGCGGCGATCTTGCCCTTCGCGAACTCGTCGTGATCCCAGCCCTCGCGCACCACCTCGTACGTGCCCGGGGACGTGGTGCGCACCGGCACCGACGCCCAGACGCCCTCGTCGAAGCCGTAGTTGCCGTCCGAGCGGACCGCGATGGAGTGGATGTCGTCGCCCGGGGTGTGCAGCGAGCGCACGTGGTCGATGGCCGCGTTCGCCGCCGAGGCCGCCGACGACAGACCGCGGGCCGCGATGATCGCCGCCCCGCGCTTGCCGACGGTGGGCAGGAACTCCCCCTCGAGCCAGGCGTCGTCACCGATCGCCTCGCGCGCCGGCTTCCCGCCGATGGTGGCGTTGCTGAAGTCGGCGAACATCGTCGGCGAGTGGTTGCCGAAGATGATGATGTCGTTGACCTCGGTGACCGCCACGCCCGCCTTCTGGGCGAGCTGCGTCTGGGCCCGGTTCTGATCGAGCCGGGTCATGGCCGTGAACCGCTCGGGGCCGAGGCGCGAGGCCTGGGACGCGGCGATCATGCAGTTGGTGTTGCACGGGTTGCCGACCACGACGATGCGGGCCTCGGCCGAGGCGACCTCGTCGATGGCCCTGCCCTGCTCGACGAAGATCTTCCCGTTGTCCTTGAGGAGGTCGGCGCGCTCCATGCCGGGGCCGCGCGGCTTGCTGCCCACGAGGATGCACCAGTCGGCGTCGGCGAAGGCCTCACGCGGGTCACCCGTCAGCACCATCCCCTGCAGGAGGGGGAAGGCGCAGTCGTCGAGCTCCATGGCGACGCCCTTGAGCGCCTCCTGGACCTTGTCGACCGGGATCTCGAGGAGCTGCAGGATGACCGGCTGGTCCTTCCCGAACGCCTCGCCCGCGGCGATGCGCGGCAGGATGCTGTAGCCGATCTGGCCGGCGGCGCCGGTCACGGCGACGCGCAGCGGGGCCTTGGCGGCGCTCATGCCGTCACCTTCAGCTTCTCGATGAGCGCGTCGGCCACCTCGGACGTCCCGACCGCGGTCGGGTCGTCACGGTGCGGCTTCATGTCGTAGGTCACGGACTCCCCTTCGCGCACGAGGTCGGCGATGGCGCCCTCCATGCGGTCCGCGGCCTCGGTCTCCTTGAGGTACCGCAGCATCATCACGCCCGAGAGCATCATCGCGAGCGGGTTGACCTTGTTCTGGCCGGCGTACTTCGGCGCGCTGCCGTGCGTCGGCTCGAAGAGCGCCGAGTCGGCGCCGATGTTGGCGCCCGGCGCGACGCCGAGGCCGCCCACGAGGCCGGCGCCCAGGTCGCTCAGGATGTCCCCGTAGAGGTTGGGGAGCACGAGCACGTCGTACAGCTCGGGCTTCTGCACGAGCTGCATGCACATGTTGTCGACGATCCGCTCCTCGAACTCGATGTCCGGGTACTCCTTCGCGACCTCGGTCGCGACGTAGAGCCAGAGGCCGTCGGTGTGCTTCATGATGTTGGCCTTGTGGACGGCCGTGACCTTCGAGCGCCCGTTCTCGCGGGCGTAGTCGAAGGCGAAGCGCACGACGCGCTGGGTGCCCTCGACCGAGATCGGCTTGATCGAGATGCCCGCGTGGGGCTTGATCGTCGCCGCGGCGGTCGGGTCGAGCTCGAGGATCTTCTCGGTCAGCGCCGCGTTCTCGGGCGTGTCCTTCTCGAACTCGATGCCGGCGTAGAGGTCCTCGGTGTTCTCGCGCACGATGACGATGTCCACGTCCTCGTACTTCGAGCGGACGCCCTCGTAGCTCTTGCAGGGGCGTACGCAGGCGTAGAGGTCGAGGGCCTTCCGTAGAGCGACGTTGACGCTGCGGAAGCCGTGACCGACCGGCGTGGTGATCGGTCCCTTGATGGCGACCTTGGTGTCCCTGATCGACTCGATGACCGAGTCGGGCAGCGGCGTGCCGGCGCTCTCCATGATGTTGACGCCGGCTTCCTGGACGTCCCACTCGAAGTCCACCCCGGTGGCGTCCAGCACGCGCTTGGTGGCCTCGGCGATCTCCGGCCCGGTGCCGTCGCCGGGAATGAACGTGACGCGGTGTCCCACGAGTACGACTCCTCTACAGGCGTTCTCTGACGAACGGCCGCCAGGAGGCGGCCGCGCAAAACCCCGGCGAGCATACCGAACCGCCCCCGGGCGGGACGCCCGGAGGGGGCTCAGCGCAGCGGCCAGCCGAGCGGGATGAAGATCATCGCCATCACGATCATGAGGATCGCGAGCGGGAAGCCGAGGCGCGCGAAGTCGCCGAACCGGTATCCGCCGATGCCGTAGACCATCGTGTTGGTCTGGTAGCCGATCGGCGTCAGGAACGACGACGAGGCCCCGAGCGCGACGGCGAAGGCGAACGGCCGGGGATCGAGCCCGGCCTGGGCGGCCGTGGCGATGGCGATCGGGAAGAGCAGGACGGCGGCGGCGTTGTTGCTGATCATCTCGGTCACGATGATCGTGGCCACCAGCACCCCGAACAGCAGGCCGAGGTCGCCGAAGCGCCCGAACGGCTCGATCAGCACGTTGACGATGTCCGTGGCCAGCCCGCTGCGCTCGATGGCCCTGCCGAGCCCGAAGCTGGCCGCGATCACCACGATCACGTCGAGGTTGACCGCGTCGCGCGCCTCGGTCGGCGTGAGCACGCGCAGGGCGACCACCGCGAAGGCGGCGAGGAAGGCCGCCGGCAGGATCTCGAGCACCCCGGTCGCGACGACGGCGATCATCCCGGCGATCACGAGGCCGACCAGCGGCGCCTTCTCGGCCAGCGCCGGCGGCTCGCCGTCGAGCGACGCCACCACGAGGAAGTCGCGCCGGTCGAGGGCGCGCGGGCGGAAGGCGGGGCCGGCCAGCACGGCGAGCACGTCGCCGCCGCGCAGCCGCACCTCGCCGAGCTTGCCGTCGATCCGCCCGTCGGCGCGGTGGATGGCGATCACCGCGCCCCCGTAGCGTCCGCGGAAGCCGACCTCCTTCAGCGTGCTGCCGACGAGCGACGAGCCCGGCGCCACCACCGCCTCGTAGAGGCGCCGCTCGAGGGCCGTCCCGACCCGTCCGAAGTGCCGCTCCTCGGAGGACACGAGACCGCGGACCTGCTGGAGGTCCAGCACCCGGTTGACGGCCCCGGCGAACGTCAGCCGGTCGCCCGCCGCGAGCAGCTCGTCGGGGCGCACCGACGAGATCCGCCGGCCGTCGCGCTCGATCTCGATCAGGTAGACGCCCTGGAGGTTGCGCAGCCCGGCCTCGGCGACCGAGCGCCCCACGATCGCGGCGTCGTCCTCGACGATCATCTCCAGCGTGAACTCGCGCGCGTCGGCGTCGGCGTCCTCGCTCGGAGAGCGCCGGTCGGGCAGCAGCAGCGGGGTGAGGACGATCATCACGACGACGCCCACGAGGGCGAAGGGCAGGCCCACCTTCCCGATCTCGAAGAGGCCCATGGGGCGCTGCCCGGCGTCCTCGAGCAGGCCCGAGACCACGAGGTTGGTCGAGGTGCCGATCAGGGTGATCGTGCCGCCGACGACGGCGGCGAAGCTGATCGGCATCAGGTAGCGCGAGGGCGAGCGGCCGGTGCGGCGCGCCCAGTTCATGACGCCCGGGATCGCCATCGCGACGATCGGGGTGTTGTTGAGGAACGCCGACGACGCGGCGGTCGGCAGCACGATGTTGGCGAGCGTCCGCCGCTCGCCCCGCTCGGCCCGCGCCCCCCGGCCGGCGGCCACCCGCGAGCCGATGCGGCCGGCGACGGTCTCGATCACGCGCGTGCGCGCGGCCGCGGCCGCGACCACGTAGAGGGCGGCGACCGTCAGCGGGGCCGAGTTGGAGAACCCCGAGAAGGCGTCGTCGGCCTCGATGACGTCGGCGACCAGCAGCGTGACCGTGCCGCCGAGGATCGCCAGGGCGGGCGACACGCGATCGGCGATGAGCACGACGAGCACCGCGACGATGACGCCGAGCGTGAGTGCGGCGTCGAGGCTCACTCCTTAGAAGCCAGGCTGAAGGTGGTCATAAGGCGGCTTTATACATGGTCGGTGCGGACATGCGGCGGCGCCACAGCAGACGAATGACCCCGGGGAGCCCCCCGTCCGGTCCGGTAGTCTCCCTACAGGGGAAACCGAGAGCGGAGGGCGTGGACATTGCTCAGCCATGACGTGGTGGTGGTCGGCGCCGGCCTCGCGGGCATGCGCGCGGCGATCGCGGCGCACGAGGCGGGCGTGGACGTCGCGCTCGTCACGAAGGTGCACCCCGTGCGCAGCCACTCGGGCGCGGCGCAGGGCGGGATCAACGCGGCGCTGGGCAACCAGACCGACGACCACCCCGACAACCACACCTTCGACACGGTCAAGGGCGCCGACTACATCGGCGACCAGGACGCGATCGAGATCCTCTGCCGCAACGCGCCGAGCGAGATCATCCAGCTCGAGCACTGGGGCGCGGTCTTCAGCCGCCACGAGAGCACGGGCAAGATCGCCCAGCGGCCGTTCGGCGGCGCCGGTTTCCCGCGCACCTGCTTCGCCGCCGACCTCACCGGCCTCGTCATCCTCCACACGCTCTACACCGTGTGCGTCAAGTACGACATCCCGACGTACGAGGAGTGGTTCGTCACGGACCTGGTGCAGGACGACCACGGCGGCTGCGCCGGCGTGGTGGCCTACGACATGGTCCACGGCACGATCCAGACGATCGGCGCCAAGTCGGTGGTGCTCGCGACCGGCGGCGCCGGCCGCGTCTACCGCCCCTCCACGAACTCCCACTCCTCGACCGGCGACGGCATGGGCCTCGCGCTCAAGGCGGGCGTGCCGCTCAAGGACATGGAGTTCATGCAGTTCCACCCCACGACGCTCAACCCGAGCGGCGTGCTGGTGACCGAGGGCGCGCGCGGCGAGGGGGGCTACCTCCTCAACTCCGAGGGCGAGCGCTTCATGAGCAAGTACGCCCCCAACAAGCTCGAGCTCGCCTCGCGCGACGTGGTGTCGCGCTCCGAGGCCACCGAGATCCTCGAGGGGCGCGGCATCAACGGGTCGGTGCTGCTCGACCTGCGCCACCTCGGCCGCGAGAAGATCATGGAGCGGCTGCCCCAGATCCGGGAGCTGGCGATGGCCTTCGCCGGCGTCGACCCGATCGAGGCGCCCATCCCGATCCGCCCCGGCGCCCACTACCACATGGGTGGGGTGCACGTGGACTCGTGGGGCGCGGCCCCGCACATGCAGGGCCTGTTCGCCGCCGGCGAGTGCGCCTGCGTGTCGGTGCACGGCGCCAACCGCCTCGGCGGCAACTCGCTGCTCGAGGCCGTCGTCTTCGGCGCCCGTACCGGCGGCGCCGCCGCCCGGTACGCGTCGCAGATCTTCAACGGCCGCGGCATCCAGGCGACCCCCGAGGCCGCCCGCCGCACCGAGGAGGAGATCCGCGTCCTGCTCGAGCGCACGAAGGGGCCGCAGCAGCACGAGCTGCGCGACGTCCTCTCGGACACGATGCAGGAGAAGGTCGGCGTCTTCCGCACCGAGACCGAGCTGCGCGAGGCGCAGGCGACCGTCGAGGACCTGCGCGAGCAGTTCAAGGGCGTGGTCGTCACCGACAAGGGGCGCACGTTCAACCAGTCGCTGATCCACACGATCGAGACCGGGTACCTGCTGGACCTGGCCGCCACCATGGTGGCCGGCGCCGTCGAGCGCACCGAGAGCCGGGGGGCCCACTCGCGGACCGACCACCCCGAGCGCGACGACGAGAACTGGATGAAGCACACGCTCTCGTACCTCGAGGACGACCAGATCCGGCTGGACTACTCCGAGGTCACCGTGACCACGTTCCAGCCCCAGGTGAGGTCCTACTGATGGCATCGACCACCCTCGACATCTTCCGCTACCAGCCCGACGTGTCGCCCGAGGCGTACCGGCAGTCGTTCGACCTCGAGCACGGCGAGGACATGACGCTGCTCGACGCGATCCTGCGCCTGCAGAACGAGCAGGATGGCACGCTCGCCGTCCGGTACTCCTGCCGCAGCGCCATCTGCGGGTCGTGTACCTGCCGGGCCAACGGCAAGACGGTGCTCGCCTGCATGAGCCAGGTGGAGGACGTCAAGGAGGAGTTCGAGACCGACACGATCCAGGTCGACCCGATCGGCAACTTCGCGCCGCTCAAGGATCTGATCGTCGACCTCGACCCCTTCTGGGACAAGTTCAAGGCGGTCAAGCCGTACCTGATCCCGGACGGGCCGGCCCCCGAGAAGGAGCGGCTGGTGTCGAAGGAGGACATGCAGAAGCTCTTCAAGGAGAGCGCCTGCATCCTCTGCGCGGCCTGCTACTCGGAGTGCAACTCGCTGACGGCCGACCCCGAGTTCGTCGGCCCGGCCGCCTTCGCCTGGGGATACCGCTTCGCCGGCGACGTGCGCGACGGCCAGCGCAAGGAGCGCGCCAAGCTCTACACCGGCCAGCACGGCGTCTGGGACTGCACCCGCTGCATGTACTGCAACGAGCGCTGCCCGAAGGGCGTCAACCCCCGCGACGCCATCGAGAAGCTCGGCGGCATCGCCTTCCAGGAGGGCCGCTCGCTGAAGGACCCGGGCGCCCGCCACGCGAAGGCGTTCCTGCTCTCCATGCGGACCGGCGGCAAGCTCAACGAGACCGTCCTGGTGCCGTTCACGGACCCCATCAAGGCGCAGCTCGACGTGCCGTTCGCGCTGCGGATGATCAAGCACGGCAAGGCGCCGTCGCCCATCCCGCACCGCATCAAGAAGCTCAAGGAAGTGCAGAAGCTGATGAAGAACGTCAAGGAGACCATCTGATGGCGACGACCGCCGGCCCGGAGCTCGTGGACCCGACGGGCGAGACGCCGAAGGGCGGCGTGACGAGGTTCGCGTACTACCCGGGCTGCATCGCGGAGTTCAGCTCGAAGGAGCTGGACGCCACCACGAAGCACCTCGCGCCGATGCTCGACATCGAGCTGCTGCCGATGCCCGCCGCGACCTGCTGCGGCGCCGGCGACATCGCCGAGGCCAAGCCGAACCTGTACCTGACGCTCAACGTCCGCATCCTCTCGCAGGCCGAGGAGATGGGCGTCAACATCCTCACCATCTGCAACGTCTGCACGCTCAACCTGCGCCGGGCGAACAAGATGGTCAAGGAGGACGCGCGGCTGCTCGAGCAGGTCAACGAGGAGCTGGTCAAGGTCGGCGCGCGCCCCTACGAGGGCACGAAGGAGGTCACGCACCTCCTCTGGTACCTCGCCACCGAGGAGGGCCTGTCCCTGCTCGAGAAGCAGGGCCCGCGCGGGCTCAACGGCCTGCGCGTGGCGCCGTACTACGGATGCCAGCTGCTGCGGCCGTCGTCGGTCATGGGCTTCGAGGACCCCGATCGGCCTCAGTCGCTCGAGCGCCTGATCACGGCCCTCGGCGGCGAGGTGGCCGACTACGAGGCCAAGTCCAAGTGCTGCGGCTTCCCGATCATCCTCGCCCGCGAGCAGGTCGCCCTCAAGGAGTCGCACGTCGCCCTGTCGCAGTCGCGCGACGCCGGCGCCGACTGCATGGTCACCCCGTGCCCCCTCTGCCACCTGGCGATGGACGCCTACCAGCGCAAGGCCGAGGCGGCCAACGGTACCGAGTACAACATGCCGGTGCTGCACCTTCCGCAGCTCATCGGCCTGGGTCTGGGCATCGACACCAAGATCATGGACTTCAAGCGCCACCTGGTGCCGATGGACCGGGTGCTCGCGACCGTCGGAGCGTGATGTCCGGGGCGCGGCCGTGATCGTCTACGACGCGCCCGGGTGTTGGAAGTGCGTCGAGGTCCGCGAGGCCCTCGACGCACTCGGTCTGCCCTACACCGCCGTGACCGTGCGCGGCGACCCGGACGCCCGCGCCGCGCTCGTGGCCGCGCAGGGCGAGCCGCCGCAGGTGCCCATGCTGGTCGACGGCACCACCGCCGTCTGGGACCGGCGTCGCATCCTGGCCTACCTCGCCGAGGTCCACGGGGGCGTCGCGCCGGAGGGCGCGGGCTACCGCGACATGCCGGACTTCATCGGCGGCGTCTGCCGGGTCGACGACCCCGCCTGCGCGTGAGCGGCGCGGCACGGTGGTCGCGATGACCCACATCACCGCCCTCACCGCGGCGACCCGCGACGGGCTCCCCCCGCCCTGCATCAGCTGCACCTTCTGGCAGCACGACCGCGTGGTCTCGGACGAGCGCCGCAAGGAGGCGTGGGCCGAGGCGGTCCAGCGGCGCCACGGGGGCTTCGGCCGCGTGATGCGGGAGGGGCCCGACTTCCGGGGCATGATCCAGTACGGGCCGGGCGAGTTGTTCCCGCGCGCCCTGGCCCTGCCCGCCGGCCCGCCCGGGCGCGATGCGGCCCTGGTGACCTGCACGTTCCTCGAGGCCGGCGACGCCGAGGGCGCCTGCGAGCGCCTGCTGCTCGAGGCCCTGGCCGACCTGAAGGCCCGCGACGTGGTCGCCGTCGAGGCCTTCGCGCTCAACTACCCCGACGAGGTCCCCACGGCCGAGCGCTTCCTCGGCCATCACACGCTCTTCGACCGCGGGTTCCTCGAGCGCTTCGGATTCGCCCCGGCGCGCACCCGCGGCCAGGTCTCGCTCATGCGCATCGAGCTCGGCGGCCTCGTTCCCGGGCCCGGGCTCGCCGAGCGCGCCGTGCGTGCGGTCCGCGACGCCCTCGACGCCTCGCCCCGCACGGCGCCGGCCTGAGCCGTGAGGCCGCCGCGTCACGCGGACGCGGCGGCCGTCGGGATCAGGGGCGGCTCATCCGGAAGCCGTCGTGGTGGACGACGCCGGTCTGGGCGACGCCCGACTTGCGGTAGAGGCCCTGCTTGAAGTAGTTGCCGATGCCGCCCGGGTACAGGTTGCGCACATAGCGGCGCGTGCCGCCCCGGTCGAACGTCTGCGGGACGCCGTCGATCCACAGCTCGACGAAGCCGACGGAGTCGGACGCCGACCACTTCACGTGCAGCTTGATGTCCTGCCACTGGCCGCGGCGCAGCGATCCGCGCCAGGCGTTGACGACCTCCATCAGCTGCCCGGGCCCGGAGTGACGGTGGAACCGCAGTACGAGGTCGTCGTTCTCGGCGTAGAAGCCGATCGGCGGCGAGCCCTCGGCGTCCGCGTGCCACTGCGAGATGACCTGCCAGGCCGACGACCGGGGGAAGTCGGCGCCGATCATGGTCGACCAGGAGTACCAGCGCTCCTGCCCCTCGGCCTCGCCCGTGCTCATCTGCACCTCGGCACGGTCGCCGTAGCAACCCCAGCCGCGCATGCAGAGGGGATCGTCGCCGTTGCGCACCTCGAAGCGCGCGGCGTAGGCGCCCTCGCGCGCGGGGCTGCGCACGACGTTGAGGCTGTGGGCGCCGACCTGCTGGTATCCGCTCCACTGAGAGAGGTTGCCGGTGTTGAAGTCGCCGGAGCGCAGGATGGTGCCGGGCAGGTCGAGAGCGCCGCTCGAGGCGGGGGGCGGCGCGGGCGCGACCGGCAGGCCGGTCGAGGACTCCACCGGCGCCGTGACGGGCGTGGCGACGTCCTTCGACGGCCTCGGAGCGGGGGTGGCGGGGCGACGCGGCAGGCTCCGCGCCGTCGCGTTGGCGACCCTCACGCGCTGGACGCGCCGCACGGAGGCGCCGCGGCCGATGGCCCGGATCTCGATCGTGTGCAGGCCGTTCGCGAGCCCCTTGGTGCGCAGCAGGGGCGCGGCGCCGGCACGGGCCGACCACGACAGCCGCAGACGGCCGTTGACACGCAGCTCGAGCCGTCGCACGCTGCGGGCGACCCGCAGCTTGGGACGGAAGGCGCCCGAGACCCGCTCGCCCCGGCGCGGCCGGACGATGCGCACGGGCGGCGCGTCGCCGCCGGTGGTCAGCCGGGCATCGGTCGCGGCCGATGCGGGGGACGCTCCCCCGGATGCGGCGGTCGCGACCAGCGCGATCAGGAGCGGAGCGAAAGCGTGCCGGGCGAGGCGCGTGTACCGCACGGGGCATCCCTGCCTTGTTCGTTTCCGGTGAGTGCCCTCACGGCCGCCGGGCCGGAGGGAGGTGCGACGGACGACCCCTAGAGGCCGATCAGCGCGAGGGGCGACGGTCCGGCGCCGGTCACGGCCGCGACGCCCCAGATCAGGGCGCCGAGCAACACCAGCCCGGCGAGACCGCGCACGGCGGCGACGACGGGCGACCACTGCTCGCGGGCGTCATCGAGGGCGAGGAGGATGTGCGCCGGCACCTCGGCCGGAGGCCGCGGCGGCGGTGACACCGTCAGGGCGGCCGCGAGCTCCGCGTGGAACACCGCGGAGGGCGACTCGGGTGCCGTGACGGCCGGCTCGGACGGGTGCGCGGGCCCCTGCGCCGCGGGGGGCGCGGAGGGCTGGCGGCGGAACCTCATGCACTCCCTATCGAGCGATCGGCCTCCGAACCTGAGGCCGTCGGCTCAGGGAGTGTTCAGGTGGCCGGACCCGCCGCCGAGGTGCGGAATCCGTCGTGGTAGACGATCCCGGTCTCCGGCTCGCCGCTGCGCCGGTAGTAGCCCTGCTTGAAGTAGACGCTCTCGCCGGGCCGCAGCGTCTGGGCCGGGATCGCCGGCGTGGCCCGTTCGCCGTCCACCCACAGCTCGATGAGGCCCTCCTCGGCGTCGGCCGACCACACCACGTGCATCTTGAAGTGCCGCCACTCTCCGCGGTCGAGCGGGGCCGACCAGTGGGTCACCGGCCCGCTCGTGGTGCCGTCGCCCTCGTAGGGGTTGGTCTGCAGCAGCACCTGCTCGTCTTCGACGTAGAAGGCGAGGGGCGGCGGCCCGTCCGACGACGCGTGCCACTGCGTCACGACCTGCCACGCGTCGCTGTCGGGGAACGACGGGTCGAACATGGTGCTCCAGGCGTACCAGCGCTCGTCGCCCTCCGACTCGTTCGTCGAGAGCTGCACCTCGGCGCGATCGCCGAAGCCGATCGGGTTGTCGCCGTCGCGCACCTCGAAGCGGCCGGCGAACTCGCCCTGATCGACCGGATCGCGCACGACCTGGATGCGGTCGGTCTCCTGGCGCTGGAAGCCGTCCCACTGGCGCAGGTCGCCCGTCTCGAAGTCGGCGCGCATCAGCAGCGTGCCCGCCACGAGGTGACGTTCCTCATCGCGGGCGGCGCCCGGTCCGTTGACGCGCTGGGGGGCGTCGTCTCCGGTCAGCCCGCACCCCGCCGCGAGCAGCGAGATCACGAGGGCGGCGGGGGTGGCGCGCCACCGTGCGTGGTTCCTTCGCTGCATGTCGGACGACGGTAGCTGACGCGTGTGAACTGCGCATGAAGACCGTCCGCGAGCGGGCCGGTCTCAGGGTGCGGTCAGCGAGACCTTGTCGACGTAGAAGGCGTTGCCGGACGCCGCGCTCGCCTGCGCGATGTAGAGGTCCAGCTCGTTGCCCGCGGCGACGGTCATCGAGGCGGTGATCCTCTGGAACGTGTTGCTGAGCACCACCGTCGGGCCCTGGACGGTCCGGATGTAGCGCCCCGACGGCCCGGGCGTCGCCTCGCGCAGGAAGATGCGCACGGTCTTGCCGACCGAGGAGCTGGTCGCGGCCCTCACCCAGGCTTCGGCGACGTACGGACCGGCGCCGCTGGCCGACGAGACCGACTCGGGGTCGTCGTCGATGGTGAAGGTGGTGCCGCGGCTGCGTGCCACCCGCCCGACCCAGGCCCCGTCGGGGGCGCCGGCGAGCTGCACCCGCGTGAGGGCGCCCTGGTAGGTCGCCCAGTTCCCCGCCGAGGTCTCGAAGGACGGGTTGCGGATCAGGTTGCCGGCGGGCGGCGGCGGCGGGGGCGCGGCCTGCACCGACACCGTGCGGGTGGTGGTCGCGGTGGCGTTGTCGTCATCGGTGACCCGCAGGCCGACGGTCACGTTGCCGGCGCTCGCGTAGGAGCGGCTCGGCGCGGTGGCGGTGGTCTCGTAGGAGCCGTTGCCGTCGAGGTCCCACTCGCGCAGGGCGATGGTGCCGTCGCTGTCGGTGGAGGTGTCGGCGAACGACACGCTCTGGCCGACCTGGGGGTTCGACGGGGTGGCCGTGAACGACGGCGACGGCGGGGTGTTGGTGGGCGGCGGCGGGGGCGGCGCGGCCTGCACCGACACCGTGCGGGTGGTGGTCGCGGTGGCGTTGTCGTCATCGGTGACCCGCAGGCCGACGGTCACGTTGCCGGCGCTCGCGTAGGAGCGGCTCGGCGCGGTGGCGGTGGTCTCGTAGGAGCCGTTGCCGTCGAGGTCCCACTCGCGCAGGGCGATGGTGCCGTCGCTGTCGGTGGAGGTGTCGGCGAACGACACGCTCTGGCCGACCTGGGGGTTCGACGGGGTGGCCGTGAACGACGGCGACGGCGGGGTGTTGGTGGGCGGCGGCGGGGGCGGCGCGGCCTGCACCGACACCGTGCGGGTGGTGGTCGCGGTGGCGTTGTCGTCATCGGTGACCCGCAGGCCGACGGTCACGTTGCCGGCGCTCGCGTAGGAGCGGCTCGGCGCGGTGGCGGTGGTCTCGTAGGAGCCGTTGCCGTCGAGGTCCCACTCGCGCAGGGCGATGGTGCCGTCGCTGTCGGTGGAGGTGTCGGCGAACGACACGCTCTGGCCGACCTGGGGGTTCGACGGGGTGGCCGTGAACGACGGCGACGGCGGGGTGTTGGTCGGCGGCGGCGGGGGCGGCGGCGGGGGCTCCGACGAGCCCGCCGGGAAGCTGATCTGGTCGACGTAGAAGGCGTCGCCGGCGGTCGCGCCGTCGCTCAGCGACACGATCACCTCGAGCTCGTTGCCCTGGGTCTGAGGCGTGATCGAGGCCGAGACCGCCTGGAACGAGTTCGTCAGCGCGACCGTCGGCCCCGACACCATGCGCAGGTAGCGTCCGGTCGGGCCGGGGGTCCCCTCGCGCAGGTAGATCCTCACGCGCTTGCCGACCGCCGACGGGCTGGCGGCCTTCACGAAGGCGCGGGCCTCGTAGGAGGTCGATGCCGAGGCGGACGCGATCGTCTCGGGGTCGTCGTCGATGGTGAACGCGGTCCCGCTCGTGCGCGTGACCTTGGCCGCCCAGACGCCGTTCGGGGCGTCGGAGAGCTGCTCGCGCGTGACGCTCGCCTGCCACGAGGCCCAGTTGGACGTCGAGCTCTCGAACGAGGGGTTGCGCACCAGGTTCGCCGGCGGCTGCGGCGCCGGGTTGGGCTCGCCGGGATCCGTGATGAGGATGGCGGCCTCGCCGAACGCGGTCGGGTCGGAGGTGCTCGTCGCGCGGATCGTCACTGTGCGGGGCGTCGGCAGGGCGTCGGGTGCGCGGTAGAGGCCGGAGCCCGACACCGTGCCGACCGTCGCGTTGCCGCCCGCGACGCCGTTGACGCTCCACGTGACCCCGGGAGGCGCGTTGACGACGGTGGCCGTCAACTGGGCGCTCGTGCCGATGTCGAGGCTCTCCGGCGCGCCCGACACCGCGACCTGGGCCTGCGAGGACTGCTGGCCGACGGTGAGCGACAGCGCCGCGGCCGCGGGCGTGCGCGGGAAGGCGCTGGTCGAGTCGAAGGCCGAGAAGTCGAAGGTGTCCGGGCCGCTGTACCCGCCGGCCGGCGTGTAGGTGACCGTCGATCCCGTGATGACCGAGCCGACGGCGAGCGTCGTCGTCCCGCTCTTGAGCGTGCCGTGCCCCGGCAGCGACTCGATGCGGAATCGGCGCGCGCCGGGCGAGCCGACCGTCTGGGCCGCCAGGGTCAGGGTCGACGCCGAGCCGAAGGGCACCGTGCCGGCGTTGACCGCCGTCGCGCGGTACCCGGCGATCGTGCTCGACGTCGCCGAGTAGACCCGCTGGTTGTTGGTCTCGTCGGCCTCGCGGATGACGTTGTCCGTGTCGATCTCGGCGGCGAGCCAGTAGGTGCCCGGCTGCACGTCGGAGATGTCGACCCACTGGAAGGCCAGGTCGCGGTGGTAGAGGTCGCGCCACCCGGCCGAGACCCCCATCGTGAGGCTCGACCGCGAGGGCTCGTTCTGGCCGCAGAAGTTGGTGTCGCCCACGTTGTAGACGGGGGCTCCCGGACCGGTCGTCTCCCGCCGCTCGCTGTCGACGAGGCAGAAGCCGGCCTTCATCCCCGGCGACGTCTCGGCCGTCCGCGCCGAGTTCCAGAGCGAGTAGCGGGCGATCTCCTGGAGGTGCCAGTGGTTGTGGCCGTCTCCGGTCTCGTAGCGCACGATCGGGGGGCCGGGCGGCGGGTCGTTGGCGACCATGCCGCCGCCGACCGTCGCCACGAACTGGCGCACGTTGGTGTAGTTGGCGCCCGAGCGGGCCGAGGCCCGGATCTCGAGCGGTCCCGGCCCGATGTTGTGCACGTAGCCGTCGAAGCGCAGCAGTCGCGCCTGCGTGCCGTCGGGGTACGTGTAGTTGGACTGGATCTGGCGCTGCGGCGGGTCGGCGACCAGGTCCGGCAGCACGGGGTCGTTGGGCGCCGCGAGACCCACGATCGGAACCGCCGCCGCGAGGGAGGCCGCGGCGATCATGAGGGACATCGTCAGGCGTCGCGCGGGAGCCACGGGCCGATTAGACACCCCGCCCGACCCCGCCGGCACCCCCCGAACGGCCAGGGGGCTACCTGTACGGCCGGCGACTCCCCGGGAGTTCCCTCAGAGCCATCCCCGCGTCACCAGCGACTCGGCGATCTGCACCGCGTTGGTCGCCGCTCCCTTGCGGAGGTTGTCGCTCGAGATCCAGAGCGCCAGGCCGCGCGGGTGGGACGCGTCCTGGCGGATCCTGCCGACGAGCACCTCGTCGCGGCCGGCGGCCTCGCGGGGCAGGGGGTAGCGGCCGAGGGAGGGCTCGTCGATCAGCACGATCCCCGGGGCGCCCATCAACAGGCGGCGCGCGGCGTCGGCGGTCAGGGCGTCGGTCGTCTCGATGTGCACCGCCTGCGAGTGCGCGTAGAGCACCGGCACCCGCACGCAGGTCGCGCTGACGGCGAGGTCCGGCATGCCGAGCATCTTGCGGGTCTCGGCGGCGACCTTGCGCTCCTCGCCGGTGTAGCCGCTCTCGTCGAACGTGTCGATGTGCGGCAGCACGTTGAAGGCGATGGGGTGCGGATAGACCTGCGGCGCGGGCTCGTCTCCGGCGAGGAACCCGGCCGACTGCTCGGTGAGCTCGCGCACCGCCGCCTGCCCGGTGCCGCTCACCGACTGGTAGCTCGACACGATCACCCGCTCGAGCCCGGCGGCGTCGGCCAGGGGCTTGAGGGCCACCACGAGGGGGGCGGCGACGCAGTTGGGGTTGGCGACGATGCCCGCGTGCCCCTCGAGGGCCCCTTCGTTGACCTCGGGCACCACGAGCGGCACGCGGTCGTCCATCCGATAGGCGCTGGAGTTGTCGATGACGACGGCGCCGGCCGCGACGGCGGCGGGCGCGAACTCGAGGGCGCGCGCGCCGCCGGCCGAGAAGAGGGCGATCTGGATGCCCTCGAAGGCGTCGGCGGTGAGCGTGCGCACGATGCGCGGGCGGCCGAGGTAGTCGAGCTCGCGGCCCTCGCTGCGCGCGGAGGCGAGCGGGCGCAGCTCGGTGATCGGGAACCCGCGCTCCTCGAGCACGCGCAGCATGGTGCTGCCGACGGCGCCGGTGGCGCCCACGACGGCGACGTTAAACATCGGCCCTCCGCGCGGCCTCGGCCGCCAGGTCGAAGGCGTCGTGCAGGGCGCGCACGGCGCGCTCGACCTCGCGCCGGTCGATCACCACGGTGATGCGGATGGTGCTGGTGTCGATCATCTGCAGGTTGATCCCCTGCTCGGCGAGCACGCGGAACATCTTGGCGGCCACGCCGGGCTCCGACTTCATGCCCGCGCCGATCAGGGTGACCTTGCCGATCTGATCGTCGCTCGTGAGGTCGCGGAAGCCGAGGTCGTCGCGCATCTCCTCGAGCGTGTCGAGGGCGAGGCGCAGCTCGTCGAGCGGCACCGTGAACGACAGGTCCGCCCCGCCGGCGCCGCTCTGGTTCTGGATGATCGTGTCGACGTTGAGGTTGCGGTCGGCGAGCGCCGTGAACATCTGCGCCGCGACCCCGGGCCGGTTCTCGACGCCGGAGACCGTCACCTTGGCCTCGTCGCTGCGGTGGGCGATGCCGGAGACGATCGCCTTCTCCATCTCGGGTGTCTCCTTCGTGATCCAGGTGCCCTCCTCCGGGAGGAAGGAGGACCTGACGTGCAGCGGGACATCGTGGCGGCGGGCGAACTCGACCGAGCGCAGCGCGAGCACCCGCGACCCCATCGCGGCCATCTCGAGCATCTCCTCGTGACTGACGAGCGGCAGCTTGCGGGCGCCCGGCTCGACGCGCGGGTCGGCGCTGAACACGCCCGTGACGTCGGTGTAGATCTCGCAGACGTCCGCGCCGAGGGCGGCGGCCAGCGCGACCGCCGTCGTGTCCGAGCCGCCCCGGCCGAGCGTCGTGACGTTGCGATCGGTCGAGGACATGCCCTGGAAACCGGCGACGAGGACGATGTTGCCGCCGGTCAGCGCGTCGCGCAGGCGGTCGGCGCGGATCTCGAGGATCTTCGCCTTCGTGTGGGAGTCGTCGGTGATGATCCCGGCCTGCGAGCCCGTGAACGAGCGCGCCTCGTGACCGAGGTCGTGCAGGGCCATCGCCATCAGCGCGCACGAGATGCGCTCGCCGGTGGACAGGAGCATGTCCATCTCGCGCGGGTCGGGGCGCCGCGAGATCTCGTTGGCCATCTCGACGAGGCCGTCGGTCGTCTTGCCGCGCGCCGACACCACCGCGATCACGTCGTCGCCGCTCTCGCGCGCCGCCGCGATGCGCCGGGCCACGTTCTTGATCTTGTCCGCGTCGGCGACCGAGCTGCCGCCGAACTTCATCGCCCTCAGGCCGATGTCTCCACTCCTCCGCACGCGTCGCAGGCCGACGCAGGATGCTAGCTGGGGTGCCCCCGCCCGTCACCCGTGCGTCCGATCAGGCATCGGCAGAGTTCATGGACATGTGAATTCGACTTGCCGCGCCGGGCCCCGTCCCCTACCTTCTGGCCCGCCCGACGGAGGTGTCAGCCGTGCCCGGCTGTCACCCGCCCCAGAAGACGAGCCCGACCAGGGAGTGCCCATGGCCGCACGCGTCCGCCCGTCCGCATCCACGATCCTGCGTGGTCCACGCGGCATCGTCGCCCTCACCGCAGTCGCGCTCGGCGCGACGATGGCGCTGACGGCGACCGCCGTGTCCGCCCAGGAGGTGGTGCGCACGGAGGTGCCGCTCGCGGTCTCGTCCAAGAAGCTCGACCCCTGGTCCGCCGTGGTGCTCAAGAAGGGCGCGAAGGTGCGCTTCCGTGCGCTGCGGGCGTCGGGGACGGTCCTCCAGCTCACCGACCGCGCACGTCGCGGGGGCTACGTCGGGGTCAGCACCCCGCTCGGCCCGCAGACCGCCGTCGGGCTCACGGCCCGCCTCAACCTCACCCGGCAGAGCCTCGGCCGCGGCCGGGCACGCGCCCTCGTCTCGATCGACGGCACCGGCGGCCGATCCGTCCAGGCGGGCATCCTGCGCCTGCAGTCGGGCCAGCTGCGGTGGGCCGTGTGGCGCAAGGACTCCGACGGCGGCCGCTCCGGCCTCGTGATCAGCAGGGCGCGCGCGGCGCTCGGGCACTGGTACGACATGAAGATCACCACCCGCTGGGCGCGCGCCAAGTCGCCGGTCGAGCTGCGGATGGACGGGCGCAGGGTCGTCAGGACCCGCCTCGACCTGACGGGCTCGATGGCCCGGCGCGCGACGCTCGGCTTCGGCCGGCCGTCGAAGGCGAGCGAGACGGGCGCCCTGCTCGTTCGGGCGGCGCGGGTCAAGGCCGCCAACGGGCTCGCGACGTCGGGCGGCGGTACGGCCCCCGGCGGTGGCTCAGGCGGCGGCGGCGGCACGGCGCCGCCCCCGGTCGCCACGCGGCCTGCGCTGCCTCCCCCGTCGACGATCCCCGGCCGCGTGCTGAAGGTCGGCGACTTCGAGACCGGGGACCTGAGCCAGTTCAACAGCGTCCAGCGCGTCGCGGCGGACCGCATCCAGGTGGTGCGCGACCCGGTGCGCGCCGGTGCCTACGCGGGCAAGTTCACCGTCCGACAGGGCGACGACCCGCTCTCGGGCAACTACGGCGACCGCGCCGAGGTCTCGGTCGACTCGAACGAGAACGAGGGCCAGGAGCGCTGGTACTCGTGGAGCACCATGGTCGGCACCGACGTGCCGAGCACGGCGCGCTTCCAGGTCATCTCGCAGTGGCACTCGCGCGCCGACGGCCGGCCCCCGGTCGCCTTCTTCGCCGAGAACGACAACCTGTTGCTCATGGTGCACCCGCACCGGGCGCCGGGCGACCAGATCAACTACACCCGGGCCTGGATCGGGCCGCTCAAGCGCGGCCAGTGGCAGGACATCCAGATGCACGTGCGCTGGTCGGGCAGCGATAGCATCGGCTTCATCGAGCTCTGGATCGACGGCGTCCGTCAGAAGTTCTCGAACGGCTCGACGACGCTGAACATCCGCACGATGTACCCCGGCATCTCGAACTACTTCAAGCAGGGGTACTACCGGGACAGCTCGATCAGCGGATCCGGGACGGTGTACCACGACAACTTCCGCATGAGCGAACCGGGGTAGTCCGGCCCCCCGCCGGACCAGTCGTGACCGGCCGGGGGCCGCGCCACGCCCCGCGACCGCGGGGCGTGGCGGCCGCGTGGGCGCGCCGGCTGGCGCTCGCGGCCGTCGCCCTCGCGGGCGCCGCGGTCCCGGCCGCGGCCGCCGACCCGGCCCTGCCGGCGTTGCGCGCCGGCGACGTCTACGTGAGTCCCCGGGTGCTGGGTCCGGCCGCGGCGGCGGAGCAGTCGGCGCTCGCCCGGAACGCCGCGGCGCTGCGCGAGGCCGGCCGCCCGGTCAAGCTCGCCGTGGTGCTCGGACCGGTCGGTGCGCCGTCCCTGCAGGTGTACGCCGAGCGTCTCGCCGAGCGTCTCGACCACCGGGGCACGCTGCTCGTGACCACCCCGAACGGGGCGGTCGCCGGGGTGTCGCCGGTGCCCGGCACCGACCTGCGCCCCGTGCTGCGAGCGGCCCGGGTCGGGCGCATCGTCAACCCGGTCGAGCGGCTGGTGCGGGCCGCTCGCCTCACCGCCACCCCGGTCGAGCCCGAGGACACCGGTCCGGCGCCCGAGCTGGTCCTCATCGGCATCGCGCTGCTGGGCGGCGGCTGGGCCGCCGCGGTCGGCCTGGGCCGCGAGGGGAGGCGGCGGCGGCTGATGCTCACGGAGTCGCGTGCCGCGATGCGCCTGCACCTCGACGCGATGCGGGTGCGGGCGACGACGCTCGCGCGGCGGCCCGACCTGACCCCCGATGCGCGCGAGCGCGTCGTCGGCGCCCTCGGCACCTATGCCGAGGTCGTCTCGGCCCTCCAGGAGGCCCGCACCCCCGAGGTCATCGACGCGCTCGCCCCGCGTGTCCGGGCCGGTGTCGGCGCACTGGCGGCGGTCGCCGACGAGGCCGGCGCGCCCTTCTCGCCGGAGCGGCCGTTCGAGGGGCTCTGCACCGTCGACCCCGGCCACGGCCCGGTGGTCGCCGACGACGGACCGGAGGAGGCCCCGGCGCTCTGCGCGACCTGCCGGGCCGCCGTCGAGGACGGGCGGGTCCCCGCGCCCCGCCTGCTGCCGCGCGACGGACGGCCGGTCCCCTTCGACCAGGTCCCGCTCGGCTGAGAAGCGACTAGAGCCAGTCGATGCCGCGCAGGGCCGCCAGCAGCCCGGCGACGGCCACCACGGGCAGCGCGAGCCCGAGCGCCACGAACGCACCCCCGCCGCCGACGTGATCGACGAGCCAGCCGAAGTTCTGTCCGAAGAAGCCGGTGAGGAACGTCAGCGGCAGGAAGATCACGGCCACGATGGTCAGGCGCTTGACCACGTCGTTCTGGCGGTCGGTCATCGCATCGTGCACGGCCTCGCGCAGCACCTCGACCTCGCCGCCGATCTGGGCCATCCGCTCCGACCCGTTGCGCAGGCCCCGGGCGGCGGCCGCGTCGTCGTCGTCGAGCCCCTCGCCCTGGCTGAGCCGCAACAGCACGTCGCGCTGGGGCAGCACCGTCCGTCGCAGCCCGGCGAGACGCCTCCGCACGGACGCCAGGTCGCCCTGGCGGCCATCCTCGATCTCCTCGACGATCGCGTCGAGGCCGCGCACGAGCTCGACCAGCGAGGTCACGAGCGCCCGCGCGACGGCCTCGAGGACGGCCGCCGGGCCCGCGCCGGCGGGCCGGACGCCGTCGAGCGCCGCGCAGGGCTGGTCGTGGATCGTCACCAGCCATCCAGGGCCGATCAGGCAGCGGACCTCGCCGAGCCCGTCATCGGCGTCCGACTCGGCCGCGCCCACGAGCGTGACGACGGTGTACCGGCCCTCGTCGAGCATGCCGGGCCGCAGCGCGCGACGCGACGGCGGCAGGCGATCGACCGCGATGCCGTGGGTCGCGCGCAGACCCTCGAGCTGCGCGGCGGACGGGGCCTGCAGGTCGATCCACCCGCGGGGAGCGGCGCCGGGACCGCCGGGGGTACCGCCTCCGTCCACCGCCGCCTCCCCTAGAGGTCCCGGCGCCCCAGGAGGGCGCGGCCGAGCGTGAGCTCGTCGGCGTGCTCCAGGTCGGCCCCGACGGGCAGACCGCTGGCCAGGCGCGTCACCCGCACCCTGCCGCGCACGAGGTCGGCCAGGTAGAGGGCCGTCGCCTCGCCCGACATCGTCGGGTTGGTGGCGATCACCAGCTCGCTCACCTCGTCGGCGTCGATCCGGGCCACGAGCTCGTCGATGCGCAGGTCGCCCGGGTTGACGCCGTCGATCGGCGACAGGGCGCCCCCGAGCACGTGGTAGCGCCCGCGGTACTCGTTGGTGCGCTCGATCGGCAGGATCGCCGACGGCTCCTCGACCGCGCACAGCAGGCTCGCGTCGCGACGCGGATCGGCGCAGATCGGGCAGAGCTCGGCCTCGGCGAAGCTGAAGCAGACCGAGCATGGCCGCAGGCGCTCGCTCATCTCGACGATCGCCTCGGAGAGGCCGCGCGCGCGCTCGGGCGGCGCCTTCATCATGTGGAAGGCGAGGCGCTGGGCGCTGCGCGGCCCGATGCCGGGCAGTCGGGCCAGCTCGGCGACCAGGCGCTCGATGGAGGGGGTGAGCACCGCGCGGAGGGCCGCGGCCTACAGGCCGGGCAGCCCCAGCCCCGAGAGGCCGCCGGTGATCGAGCCGAGCCGGTCCTGCGCGAGCTGCTGAGCCGAGCGCATCGCCTCGTTGACCGCGGCCACGACCACGTCCTGCAGCAGCTCGACGTCCTCGGGGTTGACCGCGGACGGATCGATCGTGATCTCGAGCAGCTCGAGCCCGCCGCTGACGCGCGCCGTCACCGCGCCGCCGCCGGCCGTGGCGGTGACCGACTCCTGCTGCAGCTCGGTCTGCACGCGCGCCATGTCCTCCTGCATCTTCTGCATCTGCTTCATCATCTTCTGCGGGTTCATGCCGTGGGTCATCGTGGATCCTCCATGGTCAGGTGCGGTCGCCGTCCTCCTCGACGGCCCCGAACATCGTCTTCAGCTCCTCGAGCAGCGACTCGTGATCGCGCGGCTCGGCCGGCCGTTCGGGCGCCGTCTCGGGCACCGCCTCACCCGGCACGAAGTCGACCGTGAGGTCGTGGCCCGACACGGTCCGCACCGCCCCGCGCACCCGCTCGCGGTGCTCGATGCGCCCCAGCATGCTGGCGCGCATCGCGCTCGTGACGGCGACGTCGAGCGCCCCGTCCTCGACGCGCATCGGGCGCGACCCGTCGAGGAACCCGCGGGTCGGCGGGGCCTCGCGCTCGAGCAGCTCGAGCACCTGGGTCCACAGGCGCGTGAGGTGCTCAAGGTCGGCGGGTCCGTGCTCGCGCGGCTCCGGTGCGGGGGCCTCGACGGGAACGGGGGGCGCGGCCACCGCCTCGCTCTCCGGGCCGGGATCCCCGTCGATCAGATCGTCGAGGTCCTCGAGGTCGGGGAGGTCACCCCCGGGCGGGGCGGACGCGACGGCCGGCTCGGGCGCCGGCGCGGGCTCGGGGGGAGCGGCGGCGGGCGGGGGCCGCGGCGCGGGCCGGCGGCGGCGTGGGCGGAGAGGGGGGCCGCTCCGCGCGGGGCGGCGCGGCCGGCCGGCCGGCCTCCAGCGCGTCGATGCGCGCCGCGAGGGCCGCGACCGAGGGGTCGAGGGCGGGGCGGCTCAGGCGTGCCGCGACCAGCTCGAGCTGCAGGCGCGGGTCGGCGCCTCCGTGGCGGATCCGCACCTGGGCGTCGGCGAGCAGGTCGAGCCCGCGCACCACCTGGGCGTCGGCCAGCTGGTTGGCCTGGGCCTGCAGCCGGGCGATCTCCTCGGGCGCGAATGCCCACTCGTCGCGCGGGCGCGCGCCCTGCTGCAGCAGGCAGACGTGGCGCAGGTGGTTGATCAGGCCCCGCATCGCCTGCTCGGGGTCGACCGGTCCGTCGAGGGTCTCCTGGAGCAGCTCGAAGGCCCCCGCGGCCTCGCCGGCGGCCATCAGGTTGACCAGCTCGAACACCGTCTCGCGGGCGACCGCGCCGAGCAGCTCGAGCGCGTCCGAGGCGTCGACCCTCCCCCCGCGTACGTCGAGATCTGGTCGAGCAGGCCGAGGGCGTCGCGGTACGAGCCGTCGGCGGCGCGGGCGAGGATGTCGAGGGCCGACTCGGTCGTCTCGATGCCCTCCGAGCGGGCGACGCGCTCGAGCACCCGCACCAGCGCCGGCACTCCCGGCTTGCGCAGCACGTAGTGCTGCAGCCGCGACCGGATCGTCCCGAAGATGTCCCACGGGTGGGTGGTGCAGAGGATCACGACGAGGTGCGGCGGCGGCTCCTCGAGCGTCTTGAGCAGCGCGCTCGCGGCGTCGGGGGTGATCTGGTGCGCCTCGTCCATGATCGTGACGCGGTAGCGGCACACCACCGGGGCGTAGCGCACCGTCTCGAGCCACTCGCGCATCTCGTCGATGCGGCGCGCGCTCGAGGCGGCGTCCACCTCGACCACGTCCATCCAGTCGGCGTGGCCGGTGCGCCGGCACGAGTCGCAGTGGCCGCACGGCTCGGCCGTCGGCCCCGGGCTGGTCTGGCAGTTGAGGCAACGCGCCAGGATGCGGGCGGTCGTCGTCTTGCCGGTGCCGCGCGGACCCGAGAACAGGAAGCCCTGCGCCGGCCGGCCCGAGCGCAGGGCGTTGCCCAGCGCGCGCGCCACGTGGTCCTGGCCCACCATGTCGGCGAAGGTCGCCGGCCGGTGGCGGTTGTAGAGGCTTGCGCCCGCCTCGCTCACACCCTCGCCCTCCCGGTGCCTGCGCCGCCTGGGGCGCGGGCCCGCCCCGGTGGGCCGTTCAAAGAGATGTGACCGTGCACCCGCCGTCGAAGCGCGATTCCAGGGTGAGCCCCGTGCCGCTTGCTCCGGCGAGGTTGCCCCACTGCGCGTGAACGGATCCGCTTAAGGCTGCTTCCTTCCGGACCTGACCTGGTTCGCGGTCGCCCACCGAATGGGACCTCGCCATCAACGCTGCTCTGCACGAGACCGAGCCCTGGAGCCGGCCCCTCGGACGGGAATTCTGCCCCGCTATAGCGGATTGCGGGTACAGGGCACCGCTAGCTCCCCGCCTAGCACGGTCACCGGCCGAGGATAGTCCACCGGCGGGGCCGGCGCGAGCGCCACCGGCGGTCGCTCAGCGGTCGCGCTTGCGGCCGAAGGGCAGCTTCGGGCCGATGCGCTCGCCCCGCCGCGCGGCGCCGGTCGCCCCGAAGAACGCCGCCACCCCCGCGCCGAGCATCGCGACGGTCAGCGCGAGGTACAGCAGACCGCGCAGGCCGGTGTCGCGGCCGAGCAGCTCGAACAGTCCCCACATGACCGCGCCCCAGATCGCCCCGAGCACGGCGCCGGTGAGCACCGTCGCGAGGCGCGAGCGCTGCGCGGAGTCCGCGCCGCCGTCCTGGGTCGTCCTGGCCACGGCCCGCACCCTACCCCACCCGCCTAGCCGATCGAGATCCCGTTCGTCGCGAGCAGCAGCGCCGCGATGGCCACCAGCATGAGCGCGAACAGCCGCTGCAGGCGCGCGCTCGAGATCCTCCGGCCGCTGCGCGCCCCGACCCACGCGCCGACCATCCCCGCCGCGCCGAACGCGATCGTCAGCGGCCAGTTGACCGTGCCCCCGACCAGGTGCCCGGCCAGGCCCGCGAGCGCCGTCACCGTGATGATGAGCAGCGAGGTCCCGATCGCGGTGCGCGCGGGCACCCCGAGCAGCAGAACGAGGACCGGCACGATCAGGAAGCCGCCACCGACGCCGAAGAAGCCGGTCATCACCCCCACGGCGAACCCGAGGGCGGCGATGAGGAGCACCCGGTCGCGTCCCGCGAGCGCCGGGGCCTGCCGGCCCTCGGGACGCCCCCGCCAGAGCGACCACGCCGACCCGATCATGACGAGGGCGAGCAGGAAGAGGATCGTCTCGCCGTCGGCGAGGCGGTTGAGCCGGGCGCCGAGCAGCGCGCCGCCCACGCTCGCCGCCCCGAAGCCCCCCGCCAGGCGGACGTCGAGCGAGCCCGCCCGCCAGTTGGTGCCCGCGCCCACCGCGGCGTTGGCCGCGACGATCGCGAGCGACGCGGTCGTCGCGGGACCGACCGGCTGGCCGAGCAGGTAGACGAGGGCGGGCACCGTGAGCACGCTGCCGCCCGCGCCGAGGATCCCCAGCAGGCCGCCTGCGGCGAACCCGAGCGGTATCGCCCAGAGGACCTCCACGGCCGCCTCCGGCCCTCCCCGCTCAGCCCTCCCGCTCGACCGGGTTGCCGGCCCGCTCCCAGGTGCCGACGCCACCGCCGGTCACGTGGGCCACGCGCGTGGCGCCGAGGCGCTGCACCAGGCTCGCGCCGATGCCCGCCCGCTGACCCGACGCGCAGATGACGGCGACCGGCAGGGCGGGGTCGATCCCCTCGGGGAGCGCGCCGAGCCCGTGGTAGGGGCGGTGCACCGCGCCGGGGATGTGCCCGGCGCGCCATTCGGCGTCCTCGCGCACGTCGAGCACCTGCAGGGTGTGGTCGGCGGCGAGCCGGCGCGGAAGGCTCTCGACCGGCAGGCGCTCGACGCGCGCCACGTCGCGGCCCTCCTCGCGCCAGCTCGTCATGCCGCCCGACAGGAACCCCGCGATCGCCGTGATGCCGACGGCGGCGGCGAGCCGCGCGGCGGCGGAGGCGTCGGCGTCGTCGCGCCCGATCAGCACGACCTCGGGGCCGAGTGCCGCGAGCCAGCCGAGGCGGGTGCCGAAGCCGGCCCGCAGCGTGGTGATCGAGACGGCGCCGGGCACGTGCGCCTCGTCGAACTGCAGGTCGGTGCGCACATCGACGACCAGGGCGCCCGCGGCGCGGCGGCGCTCGACCTGGCCCGGGGTCATCGGTCGCGCGGTGACGGCGTGGTCGGCGAGGGGACCCCGGTTGAGCGCGACGATGCGCGACACGTTGGGGGGCTGGGGCCCGAGGGCGGCGAGCGAGCGGTCGACGAACTCCGCCTCGTCGCGCACGCGCAGCAGCGGGTTGTGGTCCCGCTCGTAGCCGATCGTCGAGCTGATCTTCATGCTCATGCCGGGCCCCCCGCACATGGATCCGCCCAGGTGGCCGGGCCAGACCTCGGTCTCGGGCGGCATCCGCAGCAGACGCTCGCCGAGGCTGCGGAAGATGTCGCGCGCGCCGTCCTCGGCCGCCACGGCGAGGTCGGGGCGGGCGACGTCGCCGACGAACAGGGAGTCGCCGGTCAGCACCGCCCACGGCTCCGGGCCGCGCGAGGAGTCGACGAGCGCGAAGGCGGTGTGCTCCGGCCGGTGGCCGGGCGTGTGCACGGCGCGGATGCGCACCGCGCCGAGCGCGAGCTCCCAGCCGTCGCCGATCGGGTCGTGGGGGTACTCCGCGCCCGCGTCGGCGTGCACGTGGATGGTCGCGCCGGTCGCCTCGTGCAGGCGGCCGTGGCCCGAGACGTGATCGGCGTGGGTGTGGGTCTCGAGGACGTGCTCGATGTTGACGCCGAGGTAGCGCGCGACCCGCAGGTAGTCGTCGACCTCGAGGCTCGGGTCGACCACGGCGGCCACCCCGGCCCGCTCGTCGCCCACCAGGTACGAGGCGCACCCGAGATCGTCGTGCACGAACTGTCGGAAGACCATCCGGCCCCTCCCTCGCGCGTCATGGGACGCCCGCACATCCTCCCCCGGCGGAGAGGGTGCGCGGAAGCCCCCGTGTCAGTGTCCGAACCTCACCTCGGGCAACGCCCGGGCCAGCCAGCGGGGGCGCCACCAGGCCGCCGGCCCGGCGAGGCGCAGGGCGACCGGCATCAGCAGCAGGCGCACGAGCAGCGCGTCGAGCAGCACCGCGACGCCGAGGATGATGCCCATCTCCTTCGGCGGCAGCGGACCCGACAGCGCGAACGTGAAGAACACCGCCACCATCACCCCGCCCGCGGCGAGGATCACCCGCCCCGACTGGGCCAGGCCGCCGACCGCCGCCTCCCGCGCGTCGCCCGACCGGTCCCAGTGCTCCTTGGCCGACGAGAGCAGGAACACGGTGTAGTCCATCGAGATCGCGAAGATCATCGCGAAGAAGAACACCGGGCCCCAGGCGTCGAGGAAGCCCTGCGACTCGAACCCGAGGGGGCCGGCGAGCCAGCCCTCCTGGAAGACCAGGCGGGCCACGCCGAACGCCGCCGCGGTCGACAGCAGGCTGGTGACGACGCCGATCGCGGCGACCACCGGGGCCTGGAAGGCGACGAGCAGCAGCACGAAGCCGAGCGCCATGACCACCCCGATGACGACCGGGGTGTACCGCGCGAGCGCTGCCTCGAGGTCGTGGTTCTCGGCGGCGGCGCCGCCCACCAGCACCCCGGCCGGCAGCGCCTCGCGCAGGCGGTCGACCGTGTCGCCGAGCGCGGGGTCGGACGGATCGACCGCCGGGACCGCCGCGACCAGGGCGAGCCCGTCGGCGCCCGGCGCGGGCGGGGCGGCCTGCGCGATGCCGGGGTCGGCGGCGGCCACGCGCCGGGCCTCGGCCATCTCGTCGGCGGGGCCGACGAGCTGCAGCCCGCCGGGGGCGCCGGGGCCGAACCCGTCCACCACCTGCACGTAGCCGACGCGCGACGGGTCATCGGGCGGGACGACGGCGATCGAGGGCATCCCGGTGCGCAGGCCGAGCACGGGGGCGGCGAGGACCAGCAGCACGATCAGGGCGGGCAGGCCGTAGAGGGCGGGCTTCGACCAGAGGCGCTCGCCCCACCGCGCGAACCGCCGCGACCGGTGCTCGGGGGCCCGCGCCCAGGGAAGCGCGAAGCGGTCGATCCGCTCGCCGAGGCGTGCCAGCACCGCCGGCAGCAGCGTGAGCGTGGCGCCGAGCACGAAGACGACCGACAGCATGATCCCGAGCGCCATCGAGCGGAACGCCGGGCTCGGCACGATCATCACGGCCGACAGCGCGATCAGCACCGTGACGCCCGAGAAGAGCACGGCCTTGCCGGCCGTGTCCATGGTCACCGCCGCGGCCTCGACCCGCGAGAGCTTCGACCCCGACAGGGCCGCCCGGAACCGCACGACGATGAACAGCGCGTAGTCGATGCCGAGCGCGAGGGCGAACATGAGGGCGAAGTTCATCGCCCAGATGGAGACGTCGAAGAGCTGGGCCATGACCACGAGGGAGCCGGCCGAGGCCGCCAGGCTCAGGATCGTCAGCAGCAGGGGCAGACCGGCGGCGACGAGCGCACCGAAGGCGACGACCAGGATGGCCAGGGTGACCGGCCATGAGATCAGCTCCGACTTGAGCATCGCCTCCTTGTTGGCCTCGTTGAAGTCGGACCACATGCCCGAGGCGCCGGTGAGGTTGGCGGTGGTGCCCGGGGCCGCGGCGTCGCGGAGCGGCCCCTTGAGGTCGTCGGCCGCACGGACCATGCCCGTCGGATCCTCGGCGGCGCCGCCGATCACGATGGCCGTGCGCCGGTCGGCGCTGAGGGTGCCGGCGGCCGCGCTCGGCGGGACGACGGTCGAGACGGCCTCGTCGGCGCGCCAGCATCTCCTGCACGCGGCCGACGGTCGTCCGGAAGGCGGGGTCGTCCGCCCGCAGGGTGTCCGACGCGACGACGACCTGCAGGGCGCTGCTGGCGCCACCGCCGAACGCGCCCTGCACGACGTCGCGGACCCGCACCGACTCGGAGCCCGAATCCTCCCACCCGGCCCCCGAGAGCGCGGTCTCGACGCGCGGCGCGAGCGCCCCGAGGCCGACCACGAGCACGATCCAGACGACCGCGACGATGCGGCCGTGGGTCGCCGACCAGCGGCCGAGGCGCCCGATCGGGCCGACGGCGCTCACGCCGCGCCGCCGAGCGTCAGCAGGATCTGCCGGCGCCGCTCGAGGTCGCGGCCGAGGCCGTCGCACACCACCTCGCAGAGGTCGAACACGGTCGGGTCGGCGATGCGGCAGCGCACCGAGGTGCCGCGCTTCTCGCGGGCGACGATGCCGTCGCGCACGAGCACGGCGAGGTGCTTCGACACGTTCTGCTGGCTCGTGCCGAGGTCCTCGGCGAGCTCGCCGACGCCCCTCTCGCCATCGCGCAGGCGGTCGAGGATGCGGATGCGCATCGGCTCGCCCAGCAGGCGGAAGCGCTCGGCGATGAGGTCGACGACCTCGAGGGGAAGGGGGTGCGGCACGGCCATCGGCTCCTCCATCTACAACTGGCAGCGCGCACAACCGTACAACTATTCAGTTGTTGATGGAAGGTCGGCGGGACGCGCCGCCTCGGCAGGCGCCCTCCGGCACCTCACAGGTCGGGCGCGGCGTGCTCGCCAGGGTGGTGCCGGCGGCGCCCCTGGCGCCCCTGGGGGGTGGCGCGGCGGGCCGATCACCTCCGGTCCCGCGTCTCGATCATGGGCAGTACTGGGATCGAACCAGTGACCCCTCGCGTGTGAGGCGAGTGCTCTCCCGCTGAGCTAACTGCCCGGGGTCGCGGAGGATACCACCGCTCCGCGGCGCCCCGGCTCCCTCACCCGCGCGGGTGAGCCCGGGCCGCAGGATCATGCGCACGGATGATGCCCCGCCGGCGACCGCCGAGGAGACTCGTCGCGACACCGCACACGGCGCACCGCGCCCCTCCCCAAGGACGACACATGCGACGCACCCCCACCCTCCTCGGCGTCGCCCTCGTCGCCGCGGCCACCGCGTCGGCGGTGGCGGTCACCAGCGGCAGCGCCCAGGCCCCCGGCGGCACGACCCTCACCTTCGTCGAGCGCAGCCTCGACTCCCAAACCGTCGTTTCCGACGCCCCGCCGCGCGCGAAGAAGAACGAGTTCGTGGGCAGGGGCGACACGGCCATCTTCGCCGCCGCCGTCTACGACGCGACCAACACGAGCAGGCTCGGGCGCTTCGCCGCCCGATGCACCTTCGAGAAGGTGACGAAGCGCTTCGTCGGATCCACGGCGGTCTGCGACGGCGCCTACGCGCTCCGCGACGGGCAGCTGACCTTCCAGACCCGTCTGACCGTCCCCGGCGACACGGGGTCGATCCGGTTCGCCGTCACGGGCGGCACCGGCGCCTACGCCGGCGCACGCGGCTCGGGGGTCAACACCCCCCGCGCGGGCAGCGACGTGCTCTCGGACACGGTGATCACCCTCCTGCCGTAGGGCGCGGACGACTCGTCAGCGGCTCCCGGCCCCGAGCGCCGGGAGCCGCCGACCCCGGGACGGGGCCGATCAGCCCCCCGCGGCCTCGTTCTCGGCGAGCGCGGCGGCGACGATCGCGCGCACCGTCCACCGCGCGGTCTCCCGGACCTCCTCCGGCGACAGCTCGCACACGTCACGCAGCGTCACCACGGCCTCGGTGCCGATCGCGAGGGCGATCGCGTGCCGCAGCCGACGGGTGAGACCGGGCCCGAGCGTGCCGGCGTACGGCGCGAGCGCGGCATCGATCAGCGGAAGCCGCCGCCCGGGGCGCGCGCCGCGGTCGCCCGGGCCGCCGGCCAGCCACGCCTCGCTCATCACGCGGGTGATCACGTGCACCGCCACCTCGTCGGCGAGCAGCAGCGGGTTGGTCGCCTCCTCGACCGCGAGCATGCGGTCCGCGAGGCTGCCCGCATCCTCGGGGAAGAGGATCTCGGCCGGGACGACCGACCGGTCGAGCACCGCGTCGGTCAACAGGTCCTCGCTCGAGGTGAAGTACCGGTACGCCGTGGCGCGCGACACGTCGGCGCGTTCGGCGACGTCGTCGAGCGACGGGCGCAGGCCCTCGTCGAGCAACGCGTTGGCCGCATCGAGGAGAGCCTGCCGGGTCCGCCGCTTCTGCGCCACGCGGCCGCCCCGGATGGCGGGCGAGGTCGTGGCGTCGCGAGGGGTCATCGCGCCGGTGCCGCCGCCTCGGCCGGGACGGCGCCGTTGCGGACGAAGCTGTCGATGATCTTCGGGATCATCGACTCGTCGGTCGAGCGCTCGTACGCGTCCGCCTCGTCGGCGTCGATGCCGCACTCGACGAAGAACTGCTCGAAGCCCTGTGGCTCCCACCCCGTGATGAAGCGGGCCGGCCGGTCCCCCGGCACCCGGAACGTGTGGACCGCGTTGCCCGGGACGACGAAGTAGTCGCCCTCTCCCACCGCGTGCCACCCGCCGTCAACCATGATCTCGAGCCTGCCGGCGAGCATGTAGAAGAACTCGTCCGAGTCGGTGTGGTGGTGAGGCGGCGGCCCGGGGACGTGGGGCGTCACCACGACATCGACCGCGGCGATGCGGCCACCGACGACCATCGGGGTCACCTCGTGGCCGAGGATCATGAGCTTCTTCGCGCCGTTCGCGCCAGGCATCTCATGACCTCCGTGATCCGTTCATCTCATCGTGATACTTCCGTTGCTTCGTGAGATGTAAGTACCACGAGTCAGACCGGAGGCGCAACCGGCGTCGGTGCGAGGAGCCGAGAAGACCCGTCGCTCGCACGCTCAACTGCGCAGCGGCGGGGAGGTCGAGGCGGGGCGAGGCGAGCACGGCCCCGGACGACGAGAACCCCGGCCACAACCATGCGTGACCGGGGTTCGCGGGTCGTGCCAATGGCGGAGAGGGAGGGATTTGAACCCTCGAGACGAGAGATCCCGTCTACGCGATTTCCAGTCGCGCTCCTTCGGCCGCTCGGACACCTCTCCCGGTGGGCGATCGTAGCGGAGGCCTGCCCCGCCCGCGCCCACGCGGGCGGCGGCGGCGGCTTGGTACCCTCCGCCGCGGAGGGGTGGCAGAGCGGTCGAATGCGGCGGTCTCGAAAACCGTTTCGGGGTTTCGGCTCCGACGGGGGTTCAAATCCCCCCCCCTCCGCTGTTCTCCGTGAGATCCCCGCCTGGTTGCGGGATCTGGCAGGCGGCACGGCTCGCCGTTCGAGAGTGCTCAAGACCGCTCGTTCTGAAGGGCGCTGTGTGGCGCACCCTGCGAAGCCACCGCGCTGCCGCCACTCGCGAAGGTCTCTTGCACGAGATCCTCAGCGTCCTCGAGCGAGCCGAGCACGCGGTAGCAAGTGGACCTGCAGCTCGCGGCGGGAGCGCTCGCCCGGCACCGCGAAGGCTCGTCGTCCGGTCGTCTCCATCCGATCCATATGTCCTTGTGACGTATCGAGCGGGCCGAACTCATCGAACGCCGACACTGCCCCGCGGCTCCGGGCCGGCGAGCGGCCCGATCTCGTCGCGCACGATCGCCACCGTGGCCGTCACAGGCGTCGCCGTCGGGTGGGCGCGCCCGGCGAGGGCAGGATCTCGACGTACCCGTCCGTTCCATGCACGCGGATGCGCTGCCCATCGCGGAGCAGCCGGGTCGCGTCCTCCACGCCCACGACGGCCGGCAAGCCGTACTCCCGGGCGATCACCGCGCCGTGGGTCATCAGGCCCCCCACCTCCGTCACCAGGCCCGTGGCCGAGACGAACAGTGGCGTCCAGCTGGGGTCGGTGTAGGCCGTGACCAGGATGTCGCCGGGTTCGAGATCGGCCTCGGCCATGTCCAGGACGACGCGGGCCCGCCCCTCGACGGTCCCGGCGGAAACGGACAAACCGACCAGCGCGCCGTCCGGCAGATCGTCGCGTCGGTACGACCCCGCGATGACCTCGCCCTCCGACGTGAGCACCCGGGGTGGCGTGAGCGCGTGATACGACCTGAACGCGTCCTTGCGCCGGCGGATGAGCCGGTCATCGACCCGGTTCGAGCGCACGAGGCCGTGGAGCTCCTGCAGGGTCAGGTAGAAGATGTCGGCTTCCTCCCGAATCACGTTGGCCTGCACGAGGCGCTCGGCCTCGTCCAGCAGCGCCTCCTTGTAGACGAAGTAGCGGCTGACCATCGCGTACTTCGGGTACTCCCGGTATCCGATGAAGGTCCGGACCCGGTCGATCATCCGCTTGGTGTCTTCGGCCTTCCGCTCCCCATCCGGCAGGGCCCGCAAGCGCTCCAGCAGCTCCTGTTCCTTCGTCCAGGCCTCCAGCCGCCCCTGCTCGAAGCGGCGTCGAGCGGCGCCCGGCTCGAAGTTCCTGATGTTGCCGAGGATGGCGGGCACGAGCGTGGCGGGGCGCTCGCTCCAGCGCGGCCTGGTGATGTCGATCTCGCCGACGCCTCGCATGCCGTATCTGTCGAGGTAGCCGCAGATGGCGTCGCGCGCGTCGCGCCCGCCCTCGAGCTCGTCCATCTCGTTGAGGAATCCGTCGTCCTCGACGCGCTCGAGAAAGGCCACCACATCCGGGTGCGGGCGGATCGCGTCCGCGACGTCCAGGAGCGCCAGCCCCATCTCTGATGTGACGTTGTTCGGGACCGACTGCGTGAGCACGTCGGCCGCGTTCCTCTCGCCCAGCCACGCCTGCAGCCGCTCGTTGAGCCACCAGGTGGCCTCCATCCCCGCCATGATCACCTGAAGGCTCCGCGGGTCGAACAGCATCCGCTGCAGCTCCTTGAGATCCGCCAGGATGAAGTCGAGCAGCGCGGATCCGGACCTCGTGCGGATGTCGCGCTTCACGGCCGCGAGTGAGGCCTGGCTGCGGCCGATCAGATCGGCGACGATTGCCGGATCCGTCTCGATCGGGTCGGGCGCGGCGCTGGCCGGCACCCCGCCGTACCCCTCGTCCGGAAGCAACCGGATGACGTCACCGCGCTCGAGGACGGTCTGCAGCGCGTCCCCGATCAGCGGATCGGATCTCCCGAGGATCTCCAGGAGGCCCGCGCGGCTTGCCGGCGATGCCAGCCGTCGGGTGACATCGATGAACAACCTCCCGCCGGCCTCGAACGTCGGCGCCGGGCCCGTCAGCCGCCATAGGGAGATCCCCAGGGGCTTCATGGGGTCGGTCATCATCTGCTGATGACCGACGGAGACGTAGACGTGGCTCTCCTGGTCGTCGGCATCAGGGATAGGAAACAGCGTGGTGATCGGCCGGCTCTGGACGATGTGGAAGCCGTCGTCGTCGAGGCACCATTCGATGTCCTGGGGGCGGCCGAAGTGCGCTTCGATCCGCCGGCCTAGCTGCGCGAGCCGCACGACCTGAGCATCCGTCAGCGCCGGCTGCTCCTGCCGCTCCGGTTCGATCGCTCGCTCCTGCGTCCCGCCTGCCGGCGAGGAGGCGATGGCGAGTCGCTTGGTGGCAACCGCCTTGGCGATGACCTCGCCCTCTCGCACCGTGTAGCTGTCCGGGTTCACCACGCCGCGGACCAACCCCTCGCCGAGGTCGGGGACGGCCTCCACGGAAGCGATCCTGCGGTTGCCGCTGACGGGGTCGGCCGTGAACAGAACGCCGGCCGCCTGCGGCACGACCATCCGCTGAACGACCACGGCCATGTGGACCTCGCGGTGATCGACGCCGTTGCGCAGGCGGTAGGTCACCGCCCGTTCGGTGAAGAGCGAGGCCCAACACCGGCTGACCTGCCTCAGGACCGCCGCTGCGCTCACGACGTTCAGGTACGTGTCGTGCTGACCCGCGAAGGATGCCGTCGGCAGATCCTCCGCCGTCGCGCTCGATCGGACGGCGTAGGCGCCGTGCTCGCCGAGTCTCGTGAGGGCGTGGGTGATCGCCGCCACCAGGTCGTCGGGGATGACGCTCCCCTCCAGGATCCGACGGATCTCGCCGCTGAGCGCGCTGATCGCCTCCCGGTCGTCCGGCCCGAGGCTCGACAGCCGCTCGAGCCGAGCGTCGATCCCCGGTGTCTCCCCCACCATCCGCCGGAAGGCATCGGTCGTCACGCAGAAGCCCGCCGGCACTCCGATGTCGTCGATCCGCGACAGCTCTCCTAGGCTCGCGCCCTTGCCGCCGACGACCGCGACCCGCGTCTGGTCGATCTCCTGGAGTCCCAACACATAGGGGCCCATCCGCATCCTCCCTGTCTGTTGGTTCTGACCTGCGGCGGGCGATTATCAGGAACGGATCGAGGCCTCATGAGAGCCTCGCGCGTGGTAGAAAGTAGAAGTGGAGGGAGTGTGTGGCGTCCTCTCCCCTGTCCGTCCGGCAGGGGACGGAGCAGGCCCCTCCACCCGGCTGGGGGCCTACGTGGGCCGTCGCTCAAGCGGCGGCTGCGGGCGCTGGAGCTCGCGAAAGACGTCCTTGACCGCCTCCATCGTCGCGTCCCGGGCGAAGCACGGGTCGGTCGCGGAAGGCCGCGCCCCGAGGAGTGTCGGCTCGTCAGTTGGGACCGAGTAGGTGCGACGGTGGGCCGCAACCGCGGACCCGGCCGGGTCCCACGCGACCGCTCGGATCCGCCCGCGGACGCGACCCGAAGGTCCAGCGTGACACCCCCATCGCCCTTGCCACCTCGGCTGGCCGCACCTCGCCGCGATCGCGCCACGCGCCGAGGGCGAGCTGAGCCACGACGAACCAGCTGACGATGTTCGCGACGCTCCGACCGCTGGGGCCCGACTCGGCGAGGACGGCGAGAACCGTCTGGCCGACGCCGGCGGAGCGGCGGGCGAAGTCGCCGGGAGCGGGCGAATCGTGTGAGACTCGCCCATCCACTCGCCCATTCCGGCACCCGGAATGCCGATCTGCAGGCAAAAGACGCGGCTCCGAGGCGACTCGAAGACGTGTCGGGTTGTGCTCTGACGAGGGGTTCGTTCCCCCTCTGCCCCCTCACCGAGTTGCGGGTCCCGAGCGACGGGAACGTCAGACGCAGGGGGTCGACCGGGAGTCTGCCGCGAGGTGCGGCGTCATCTGAGCGGGTGTCCAACCGCCCCAGGTTCGCCGTCCTCGACGTAGAGAGGGCGGCCGCTGTGGCGGTCGGACCGGATGGCCGGACATCGCGGGCGCAGGCCGGGGAGCTCCCGGCGGCGCCGACGGAGAGGAGGCGGCGACTGCTCCCCCCGCGGCGCCGACGCTCACGCCGGTTGGTCACTCGCCAGAAGCCCGCCCACGAGACGGTCCGGCCGTGAACCGCCGGATGATCGCGGCCACCATGGCCGGCTCGTCGTGGAACGCGAAGTGGCCGTGTCCTTCGAGGACCCGCATCTCGGTGTCGGGGATCGCCGCTGCTGCTCGATGCGCCAGGTCCCTCAGGCCCGCGGGGGTCTCCGAGCCCGTCAGCATCATCGTTCGCGCCGTGACGGCGTCGAATTGGCCGGGCCGGTAGGACCAGCCCTCCTCTGTCCGGCACTCCCTCGGCAGAGTCGGGGCGGACGCGAGCCGCACCGGCCACAGCGGGCTGGATCTCATCGCCTCGCGCTCGTCGTCCGTCAGTTCGAGGGCGCCGAACGCGACGAAGATCGCCGCTTCCCGATCGCCCGCGGCCAGCGCCTCTTCGATCGCCTGGATCGAGCCGGGCGGATAGGCGAGGCCGAGACCCGGCTCGTAGAGGATGAGCTCGCGGATATCGCCCGTCAGCGTGGCCGCGCCCATGGCGCAGCCGGCCCCGTAGGAGTGACCCCAGAGCGCGACCGGCCCGCCCGCGCGCTCCGCCGCGGCATCCACGACCGCCGCGACGTCCTCGAACTCCCGCTCGATGGAATATCCGTCGGTGTCGGCGCTGGCACCGAAACCGCGGCGGTCCATCGCAAAGGTCGTCATGCCGTCCCGCAGCTCGGCCACGAGGGGATCGAGCCGTCTGTGGTCGCACATCGAGCCGTGCACCAGCACCAGCGGAGGCCCGTCGCCGCCGACCCACACGGCCAGCGACGTGCCATCGCTCGACCGGACGTCGAATCGACTCGCCTCGGTCATCGGCCCATTTTTCCTCGCGACCGGAGACCGGGCAAGACCTCGATACGGAGGCGTGCTGCGATCAGGCGCGCGCCTCCGCCGCCACCGCCGGCGTGGGCGCCGGAGGGGCGCCCGCGTCCGGGTCGGCGACGGACTCCGGGAGGCGCAACCGCTTCAGCGCCAGGGCGTTGAGCGCCACGATGATGCTCGAGCCGGCCATGGTGATCGCGGCGATCTCGGGGCGCAGCGTCAGCCCCCAGGGCTCGAAGACGCCGGCCGCGATCGGGAGGGCGAGCGAGTTGTAGCCGATCGCCCAGGCGAGGTTCTGCCGCATCTTGCGCAGCGTGCCGCGCGCGATGGCGATCGCGGTGGCGACGTCGAGCGGGTCGGAGCGCATGAGGACGATGTCCGCCGTCTCGACGGCGACGTCGGTGCCGGTGCCGATGGCGACGCCGACGTCGGCCTGCGCCAGGGCCGGCGCGTCGTTGACCCCGTCGCCCACCATGGCGACCCGCCGGTCGTCGGACTGCAGCCCCGCGACGGTCGCGGCCTTCTCGCCCGGCAGGACCTCGGCCAGCACCTCGTCGATGCCGACCTCGCCGGCGACGCGCTCGGCCGTCGCCCGGTTGTCGCCCGTGAGCATCACCGACGCGCACGCCGAGCTCCCGGAGGGCGGCGACGGCTCCGGCGGCGCTCGGGCGCGCGGCGTCGGCGAGCGCGATCGCGCCGGCCGGCGAGCCGTCGATGGCGACGAGCACAACGGTGCGCCCCTCGCGCGGCCAGGTCGGCGGCGCGCTGCTCGATCGCGCCCTCCGGGACTCCCTCCCGGCGCAGCAGCCGGTTGTTGCCCACCGCGACCCGGCGGCCGGCGACGACCGCGAGGGCGCCGTGGCCGGGCACGCTCTCGAAGCGCTCGGCGCGGGGCGCCTGCAGGCCCCTCTCGCGCGCCTCCGCGACGATCGCCTCCGCGAGGGGGTGCTCGCTCTCGCGCTCGACGCCCGCCACGAGCCGCAGGAGCTCGTCCTCGGCGAGCCCGTCGACCGTGACGATGCCCGTGACGCCGGGCTCGCCCTTGGTGAGCGTGCCCGTCTTGTCGAAGACGGCCGTGTCGATGCGGGCCGCCCGCTCGAGCGCGACGGCGTTCTTGACGAGGATCCCCCGCCGGGCGCCCAGGCCCATGCCGACCATGATCGCCATCGGCGTCGCCAGGCCGAGGGCGTCGGGGCAGGTGATGACGACGACGGTGATGGCGAAGAGCAGGGCCTCCTCGACCGGCCGGCCCACCACGACGTACCAGGCGGCGAACGTCGCGAGGCCGCCGAGGAGCGCCACGAAGACGAGCCAGAAGGCCGCCCGGTCGGCCAGGCGCTGACCCGGGGCCTTCGAGTTCTGGGCCTCCTGGACCATCGCCACGATCTGGGCGAGGGCGGTGTCGGCCCCGACCGCGGTCGCCCGGGCGCGCAGGGTGCCGGTGGTGTTGATGGTGGCGCCCACCAGGGCCGAGCCCGGGCCCTTGGCGACCGGGACGCTCTCGCCCGTGACGGTCGACTCGTCGACCTCGCTCTCGCCCTCGACGACCTCGGCGTCGACCGGCACCTTGGCCCCGGGCCGGACGAGCAGCAGGTCGCCGACGACCAGATCGGCCGTCGGCACCTCGACGGGCTCCCCGTCGCGGACGACGAGCGCCGTCGCCGGCGCCAGGTCGAGCAGGGCCCGGATCGCGTCGTTGGCGCCGCCGCGCGCCCGCATCTCGAGCCAGTGCCCGAGCAGCACGAAGGCCGCCAGCAGGGCCGCCGCCTCGTAGAACACCTCGCCCTCGATCCAGAACGTGGCGGCGACCGAGTAGACCCAGCCCGTCCCGATCGCCACGGCGACGAGCACCATCATGTCGAGGGTGCCGGCGCGGAGGGCGATCCAGGCCCCGCGGAAGAAGATCCACGACGAGTAGAGGACGACCGGCAGGCTGAGGAGCAGCTGCAGGACGTCGCGGTCGACCCCCGGGGGGGTACCCAGGTCGATGCCGAGCACGTCGGTGCCGAGCGGCGACCAGAGCACGATCGGGATCGCGAACAGCAGCGCCACGACGAACCGGTTGCGCATGTCGCGCGCCATGTCGGCCATCGACATGCCGGCGTGGCCTCCGTGGCCGCCCCCGTGCGCCTCGTCGGCGCGGCGCGCCGCGTCGCCGCGACGGACGGCCTCGTGGTCCGTGCCCGCGGCCATGGGGTCGCAGACGTGACCGGGCACCGAGCGCCCGGAGCAGTGGTATCCGCACTCCTCCACCCAGGCCATGAGGTGCTCGAGCGACGTCCGCGTCGGGTCGTAGGTGACGGTCGCGGTCTGGGACGGGGGGTTCGCCTCGACGGCGATCACGCCCGGGCGGCGACCGAGCGCGCGCTCCACGACCGCTTTCTCGCTCGCGTAGTGGAGCCCGCCGACGTGGAGGACGTCGGTGCGCGGCTCCACGGCGGCCGTCGCATCGCTGGTCGGCGTCCGCATCGGGCTACCTTCGCCCGACCAGGCGTGCCAACGCGGTCATGAGCTCCGCGCGCATCTGCTCCTGGTTGCCGGGCGCGGCCCCGAGCACGCAGTGGCGCGTGTGCTCGTCCACCAGCGCCAGGGCCACCTTGTCGAGCGCGGCCTGGGCCGCGCTGATCTGCTGGACGACGTCGATGCAGTAGCGGTCGTCCTCGACCATCCCGGCGATGCCGCGCACCTGACCCTCCGCGCGACGCAGCCGCTTGAGGATGCCGTCCTTCGCGCCGCCGGCGACGTAGCCCGGGTCGGCGGCGCCCGAGGTGTTCTGCGAGGTCGTCATGGGCCGACCTTGACATACTCCACGGGGGTATTCAAGATGACGTCGTCGGTACTCCCCCCGAGTAGAGAAGGACCATCAAGGATGCAGCACGAGCGGACGTACCAGGTGGACGGCATGACCTGCGGTCACTGCCGCGCGGCGGTGATCGAGGAGGTCGGCGCGCTCGCCGGCGTCGAGGACGTGCAGGTCGATCTCGCCGAGGGGCGGATGGTGGTGCGCGGCGCCGCCCTCGACGACGCCGCGGTCTGCGCCGCGGTGGTCGAGGCCGGGTACGAGGTGCGGCCGTGAGGACGCCGGCCCGCCTGGCGGCCTTCACGGCCGTGCTCGGGGTGACGTTCGGCGCCGCCGCGCTGGCGGGCGGCGCGCTCGGCCCCCTGCGCGACTCCGGGGACGGACACGGAGGAGGTCACGGAGTCGACCGCTCCGCGCCGGCGGCGCCCGTCGGCGCAGCCCCGGGGCTCGCGGTCGCCGAGGGCGACCTGCGCCTGGTGACGTCGACCACGGCGCTGACCCCCGGCGAGACCCGGGAGTGGACGTTCCGCATCGCCGAGCCCGGCGGGGCGACCGTGAGCGACTTCGACCTCGAGCACGAGCGCGAGATGCACCTGATCGTGGTCCGTCGCGACCTGAGCGGCTATCAGCACCTGCACCCCCGGCGCTCCGCGGACGGCACGTGGAGCGTCGCGCTGCGGCTGCCCGAGGCCGGCGTCCACCGCGCGTTCGCCGACTTCACGCGCGACGGGCGGTCGTACACGCTCGCCACCGACCTGTTCGCGTCCGGCCCGTTCACGGCGCGGCCGCTCCCGGCCCCGACCCCGATCGACGAGGCGGGGGACTACCGGGCCGAGCTCTCGGCCGCCGGCGTGGAGCCGGGCGAGAGCGCCGGGATCGCCTACGACCTGAGCCGCGACGGCCGGCCGCTGACCGGTGTCGAGCCGTACCTGGGCGCCGACGGCCACCTGGTGGCCCTGCGCGAGGGCGATCTGGCCTTCCTCCACGCCCATCCCGAGGACTCGGACACCCCGAGCCGCATCCGCTTCGCGGCCGAGCTGCCGTCGGCCGGGCGCTACCGTCTGTTCATGCAGTTCCGGCACGACGGTGCCGTGCGCACCGTCGCGCACACGCTGGAGGTCCTCCCGTGAGCCACGCCACGCATCCCGGTCCCGAGCGGATCGAGCTGCCGATCACCGGCATGACCTGCGCCTCGTGCGCGGCGCGCGTGGAGAAGCGGCTCAACCGGCTCGAGGGCGTCGAGGCGAGCGTGAACTACGCCACCGAGACCGCCGCGGTCACGTTCGACCCGGCCGCCGTCGCGCCCGAGCGCCTGGTCGAGGCCGTCGAGCAGGTGGGCTACGGCGCCCGCCTGCCGGAGGCGCAGGGCGCGGAGGGACCGGACGCCGAGGAGCCCGACCCGACCGCGCCGCTACGGCGGCGACTGATCGTCTCGGCCGTGCTGTCGCTCCCGGTGCTGCTGATGTCGATGATCCCGGCGCTGCAGTTCGACAACTGGCAGTGGCTGGCGCTCCAGCTCGCGACGCCGGTCGTGGTGTGGGGGGCCTGGCCGTTCCACCGGGCCGCATGGACGAACCTGCGGCACGGCGCGGCCACGATGGACACCCTCGTCTCGGTCGGCGTGCTGGCCGCGTGGACATGGTCGCTCGTGGCGCTCTTCCTGCTCGACGCGGGCGACCCCGGCATGCGCATGGGCTTCGACCTCGTGGTCGAGCCCGGCGCGGCCGCGGACCACATCTACCTGGAGGTGGCCGCCGTGGTGACCACCTTCCTCCTCGCGGGCCGCTACTTCGAGACGCGCGCCAAGAGGCGCGCCGGCGCCGCCCTGCGGGCACTGCTCGAGCTCGGCGCCAAGGAGGCGTCCGTGCTCGATGCCGGGGGCGCCGAGCGACGCGTGCCCATCACCGACCTCGCCGTGGGCGACCGCTTCGTGGTGCGCCCGGGCGAGCGGATCGCCACCGACGGGGTCGTCGAGGAGGGATCGTCCGCGGTCGACGCCTCACTGCTGACCGGCGAGAGCGTGCCGGTGGAGGTCGACCCGGGCGACGCGGTCGCCGGGGCCACGATCAACGCCGGGGGCCGCCTGGTGGTCCGCGCGACGCGCGTCGGCGCCGACACCGCGCTGGCGCAGATCGGCCGGCTGGTGACCGAGGCCCAGAGCGGCAAGGCGCCGGTCCAGCGCCTGGCCGACCGCATCTCGGCGGTCTTCGTGCCGATCGTCATCGCGCTGGCGGTCGGCACGCTCGGCTTCTGGCTGGCCAACGGGGCCGGGGCGACGTTCGCCTTCACGGCCGCCGTCGCGGTCCTGATCATCGCCTGCCCGTGCGCGCTCGGCCTGGCCACCCCCACGGCGCTGCTCGTCGGCACCGGCCGGGGCGCCCAGCTCGGGCATCCTGATCAAGGGCCCCGAGGTGCTCGAGTCGACCCGCCGCGTCGACACCGTCGTGCTCGACAAGACCGGCACGGTGACGAGCGGCGAGATGTCCCTGGTGGACGTCGCCCTCGCCGCCGGGGAGGACCGCGCCGAGGTGCTTCGACTCGTCGGCGCGCTCGAGGACGGCTCCGAGCACCCGATCGCCCGTGCCATCGCCCGCGCGGCACGCGACGAGCTGGGCGCGCTGCCCGCCGTCGAGGGTTTCGCCAACCGCGAGGGGCTCGGCGTCGAGGGCGTGGTCGAGGGCCGCGGCGTCGTCGTCGGCCGGCCGGCGCTGCTCGCCGACTGGGGCCTCGCCCTGGACGGTGTCCTCGGCGACGCCCTGGACCGGGCGCAGGCCTCCGGGCGCACCGCGGTCGCCGCCGCCTGGGATGGCGAGGCGCGCGCGTTGCTGATCGTCGTCCGACACGATCAAGCCGACGAGCGCGGAGGCGATCCGGCGCCTGCACGAGCTCGGCCTGCGGCCGGTGCTGCTGACCGGCGACAACGACGCCACCGCGCGCGCCGTGGCCGCCGAGGTCGGGATCGACGAGGTCATCGCCGAGGTCCTGCCCGCCGAGAAGGCGGACGTCGTGCGGCGCCTGCAGGATGAGGGGCGGGTGGTCGCGATGGTGGGCGACGGCGTCAACGACGCCCCCGCCCTCGCACAGGCGGACCTCGGCCTGGCGATCGGCACCGGCACCGACGTGGCCATCGAGGCCTCTGACCTGACCCTCGTCTCGGGTGACCTGCGCTCCGCCGGCGACGCCATCCGGCTCTCGCGCCGGACGCTCGGCACCATCAAGGGCAACCTCTTCTGGGCCTTCGCCTACAACGTCGCCGCCCTGCCCCTGGCGGCGCTCGGGTACCTCAACCCGCTCGTCGCCGGCGTCGCCATGGCTCTCTCGAGCGTCTTCGTGGTGTCGAACTCGCTGCGCCTGCGCCGCTTCCGCCGGGCGTAGCCGTCCACCCCGCAGGGGCTCGTCGGTCCGCAGGCGCGCACGGGGCGGCGGCACCGCGACCGCCGATAGGGCGAGGTCGTCGAAGGCGGCGATCTGCTCGTCGCTGAGGGCGCCGGCCGTCGAGTCCCACGCGCAGAGGGTGCCGACGACCTCGCCGCCGCCCACCATGCGCAGGGGCGTGGAGACGTACGTGCGCGCGCCTGGCTCGTCGCCCCTGCGCCAACGACGAGAGGCCGAACTCCTCTCGGCGCGGGCGTCGTCCGACACGATCCTCTCGCCCGTCTCGACCACCATCCGGCACATCGCGTCCTTGCGCGGGTGGCGGGCGACCAGCGCATCGTGACCCGCGATGCGGTGCTGCACCCGCTCATCGAGGATGTGGACGTCCGCGTGGGGACATCCCGTGATCGCCGAGGAGGGCGTGACCTCCGCCACGGCGTGCGGGAGACGCGCTCGGTCGTGCCGACCCGCGAACGGCGCGGGGCTAGTGCCCTCCGCCGAGCGTCACCAACGAGGCGCCGACGCGGAGGATGCCCGTCGCGATCGTGGCCGGCACCCGCGTCGAGCGGACGGACACCCCGACCGCAGAGAGCGCATCCAGCCGCTCGGAGAGCCACATCCGGTCGCTCGCCCGTTGGCATGCCCGACGCCGACGGCGACGATCGCGAGGCCTCCGACCCGGTCATGGACGGCGAGCGGGGGGGACGCGCGCCCACGGGACTACCTCCTGCCGACCAGACGACCGATCGCCGTCATCAGCTCGGCGTGCATCTGCTCCTGCTGCTCGGGCGCCGCCCCGAGGACGCAGTGGCGGGTGTGCTCGTCGACCAGCGCCAGGGCGACCTTGTCGAGCGCCGCCTGCGCCGCGCTGATCTGCTGGAGCACGTCGATGCAGTAGCGGTCGTCCTCGACCATGCCCGCGATGCCGCGCACCTGCCCCTCCGCGCGCCGCAGTCTCTTCAGGATCGCGTCCTTCTCGCCGCCCGCGACGTAGCCCGGATCGGCGGTGCCCGAGGTGCTGCCTGGAATCGTCATGAGCGTGACTCTTCCGTAACCCAGGGGGAGTATTCAAGCCCCAGGTCGTCACACCCGGCCGGTGGAGCGACCACGGGCCTCGCCGCCGGGGCGGGCCCGCTCTCATCGAACTCTCACCGACCGCCCGGCATGCTCGGCGCGTCATCTGTCGGGGAGGGGCTCCGTGACGTCGGCGATCGAGGCCCGCGGGTTGTCCATGCGCTTCGGCGAGCACCTCGCGCTCGACGATCTCGACCTCGCGGTGCGCCCCGGGGAGATCCTGGGGGTGCTCGGCCCGAACGGCGCCGGCAAGACGACGGCCATCCGCATCCTGACGACGGTGCTCACCCCCGTCGCCGGCAGCTTCTCCGTGGCCGGCATCCCCGGCACCCGTCCCGATCGGATACGGGCGCGGATCGGCGTGCTCCCCGAGAGCACCGGCTACCCCGGCCGCCAGACCGGCGAGGAGCTGCTGATCTACGCCGGCCGCCTGCATGGCCTCGGGCGCGCCGACGCACGCACCCGCGCGCGCACCCTGCTCGACGAGTTCGGGCTCGCCGATCGTGGCGGCACGCTCATCGGCGGGTACAGCCGGGGGATGCGGCAGCGCCTCGGACTCGCGCGCACCCTGGTCAACGAGCCCGCGGTCGTGTTCCTCGACGAGCCGACGCTCGGCCTGGACCCCGCGGGGCAGCGCCAGGTGCTCTCCATGGTCGATCGCATCGCCCGCGAGCGCGGCATGGCGGTGCTGCTGACGACCCACCTGCTCGACGAGGTGGAGGCGGTCTGCGGACGGGTGATGATCCTCAACCGGGGACGCCTGGTGGCCGACGGGCCGGTGGCCGAGGTCGCCGGCCGTGCGGCGGCCCCCCGCAGCGCGCGCGTGCGCGTGCCGGTGGAGCGGAGGTCGCTCGCGTTGACGGTGCTCGCCCCGGCGACCGGCGTCGACGCGGCCGAGGCCGACCCGGGGCGCCCGGACACGGTCACGATGGTCCTCGCCGACGGGTCGGCCAACGGCGGGCTGCGGGCGCTCGCCGAGGCCGGCATCCCGGTGCTGTCGTTCGAGCTGCAGGGCGCCCGGCTGAGCGACGCCTTCCTGGCGGTGACCGGTGACGACTGACGTCGGCCCGGCGCCCGTCCGCCGCCCCGGTCGCTGGGGGGTCGTCGCCGAGCAGGAGCTGCGCGATCTGTGGCTGACGGGCAGCGGGCCCATCCTGACGGTCGCCTTCAGCGCCCTGCTGTCCGTGGTGTCGTACCTGGCCGCCACCAATGAGGCGCTCAACTTCCTCGAGCAGCGCGAGTCGGTCGCCCTGGTCCTGCAGGTCGGCATCGCCGTCGGGGCCCTGCTCGCCCTGATCGGCGGGGCGAGCGCCATCAGCGCCGAGCGGGAGCGCGGCACCCTCGAGAGCCTGCTGCTCACCCCCGCATCGCGCGCCCACATCGCGGCCGGCAAGCTCGTGGCGGCGCTCTCGCTCTGGTTCGCGGCGCTGCTGGTGACGATCCCCTTCGTGTGGTTCATCGGCGAGGGGGTCGGGATCGTCGGCCGCGCGCTGCTGGCGGGGGCCGTCGTCGGCACCCTCGTGGCGATCGCGCTCGCCGCCCTCGGGTTCCTCGTGAGCGTCGTGTCCGGAACCAGCCGGGCCGCCCTGGCCGCGTCGCTGTTCCTGCTGCTCGCCCTCTACGCACCCACCCAGCTGCCCACCGGCGCCCGCGCGGGGACCGTCGGCGACGTGCTGCTGAGGACCGATCCGCTGACGGCGGGAGAGCACTACGTCCACGGCATCGTGGTGCAGGATCGCGGCTGGGGCGACGAGATCGACTGGCTCGCGTCGCCGGTCGTCCTCGCGATCGCGCTGTCGGTCGCCGCGGTGGCGGCCGGGCGGGCGGTGCGGCTGCAGGGCGGCAGGCCGCGATGAGGCGCGCCGTCGCGGCCCTCGCGGTGCTCCCGGCCCTCTGGTGGATCGGGGCGGACGCGCCGGCGTCGGCCGCCGTCGTCGCCACCCCCGACCGTGCCCGCGTGTCGACGGAGCTCGGTCGCACGTTCTCGTTCGCGACGTACGTCGCCGACGACGGGTCGCGGGGCAGCGGCCCGGTCGTCGCGCACCTCGACGTGGTCAGCCTCGACCCGGCCGTCTACGTCGATCCCGAGGACTGGTCGGCGGCCCGCACGCGCTATCTGGGGCCGATCGCGCCCGGCACACCGCGCCGCGTGTCGTGGAGCGTGAAGGCCGTCAACTCCGGCGCCTTCGCCGTCTACGTCACCGTCGTGCGTCCCGACGGGACGGGCACGCCGGTCACGGGCCCCGCGGTGCGGGTGACCGTCGCCGATCGCCAGACCCTCGACGCCGGCGGCATCCTGCCGCTGGCGATCGGCACCCCGCTGGCGCTCGGTCTGGTCGCCGCGCTCTCGTGGCGCCGCCGCATGCGCGCGACCGCGGTACGCGGGTAGGTCCGCGTCAGCGGTACTCGGGGTTCGGGTGGTCGAAGCGGGTGCCGGCGTCCCACTCGGTCACCTGGTTGCCGTGCGCGGGGATGCCGCCGGCGCGCCGCAGCATCGCGGCGAGGTGCATCAGGTTCCAGGTCATGAAGGTGGTGTTGCGCCGGGTGAACTCGTTCTCGAGCGAGCCGCTGCCCTCGTCGCCGTAGCTCGGCCCCGGGCCCGCCTCGCCGATCCACCCGCAGTCGGCCTGGGGCGGGATGACGTAGCCGAGGTGCTGGAGGGAGTAGAGGACGTTCATGGCGACGTGCTTGATGCCGTCCTCGTTGCCGGTCACGACGACGCCGCCGACCCGGCCGTAGTAGGCGTACTGGCCGGCGTCGTTCGTCTTCCCCGAGTAGGCGTAGAGACGCTCGATCACGCGGGTGCACACGCTGCTCTTGTCGCCCAGCCAGATCGGGGTGGCGACGATCAGGATGTCGGCCTCCATCACCCGCCGCTGGATCGCGGGCCAGTCATCCCGGTCGAAGCCCTCCTCCGTCATGTCGGTCTGCACACCCGGCGGGATGACGTGATCGACGGCCCTCACCTCGTCCACCACGACCCCGTTCGCGCGCATGATCGTGATCGCGTTCTGGGCGAGGAGGTCGGTGTGCGAGTGGCCGGGCGACGGCGTGAGGGTGCAGTTCACGACGATCGCCCTCAGCTGCGAGAAATCGGTCTCGGGCACGGTCATCCCCTTGCGGCGTCAGTCGCTCATGCCATCCGGGAGGATCCTATGCGGCACCCGCGAGGTGACGCACCGACCGCGGGCCGGCCGGGCCTCCGGATCGGTGCGCCGGGGCACTCCGGCCGACCGCGGGCCTATTCCTTGCCCAGGTCCCGCTGCGGGGGCCCGCTCGGCCCGTCGTCCTCGCGGCCTCCCACGGGCTCGACCGTCTCGCTCGATCCGGGACCGGTGCCCTCCTCGTCCCAGTCCTCGGTGCGGCGCGTCATCTCCTCCCGGGACACCTTCTCCTCGGGGCGCTGGGGAGAGCGTCGGGAATCGTCGCGTTCGTCGTCCACCGTCCACCTCTCGTCGGGACCGTCGCGTACCCGTGGCGGGTGGGCGCGAAACCCGCCACGGCCGCCGGACGGGGGCACTCACGCCCCCTCGGGCGCTGGTCCGTCCGCCTCGAGGGCCGCCGCGACCGCCGCCTGACCGAAGGAGATGCCGCCGTCGTTGGGCGGCAGCGCCGCCGGCACGAGCACCCGCAGACCGGCGCGCTCGAGGCGGCGGGCGGTGCCGACCAGCAGCCGGCGGTTCTGGAAGACGCCGCCCGAGAGCACGACCACGTCGATGCCGCCCTCATCGGCCGCCGCGGCGCAGGCCGCGGCCACCGCCGCGGCGAGGCCCTCGTGGAACCGCGCGGCCACGACGCCCACCGCGACGCCCCCGTGCAGGTCGCGCACCACCGCCCGCACGGCCCCGCGGGGATCGAGGCCGTCCATCGCGTAGGCGCCGCGCTCCGCCGGATCGCAGGCGGCCTCGAGCTCGACCGGCGGCCTGTCCCTCGTAGGTCACCCGGGCCCTCAGCCCGCAGAGCGCGGCGACCGCGTCGAAGAGGCGCCCGGCGCTCGTCGTGAGCGGCGAGCGCGGGGCGCGCGCGAGCCGGGCGACCGCGCGCCACGTCGCGGGCTCCACCCGCCCGGAGAGGGCGGGCGGGATGGGCGGCGGCCGCTCCGGATCGTCGCCCGCCTCGCCGAGCCAGGCGCAGGCCATGCGCCACGGCTCGCGGATGGCGGCCTCGCCGCCGGGCAGGCGCACCGGCCGCAGGTGGGCGACGCGTCGCATGCCGGTCAGCCCGCCGACCAGGATCTCGCCCCCCCAGACGGTCCCGTCGGTGCCGTAGCCCGTGCCGTCGAGGATCGCGCCCACGGCCGGTCCGCGCTCGCCCCACTCGGCCAGGCACGCGGCCAGGTGGGCGTGGTGGTGCTGCACCGCGAGGGTCCGCACCCCCTCGCGCTCGCGCGCGTACGCGGTCGACAGGTAGTCGGGGTGCATGTCGTGGGCGACCGTCTCCGGCGCGACCGCGAACAGGCGCTCGAGGTGGTCGATCGACGCGCGATACGAGCGCAGGGTCTCCCAGTGCTCGAGGTCGCCGATGTGGTGGCCCACCCACGCGCGCCCGCCCTTCGCCACGCAGACGGTGGCCTTGAGCTCGGCGCCGCAGGCGAGCAGCGGCCGCTCGGCCGGCACCGGCAGCCGCAGGGCGCCGGGAACGTATCCCCGCGACCGGCGCATCAGCAGCGGGCGGCGGCCCGGCACCGCCCGCACCACCGAGTCGTCGACGCGGGTCTCGATCGGCCGGTCGTGCAGCAGCAGCAGGTCGGCGATCGGGCCGAGGCGCTCGAGCGCGTCGTCGTCGCGATGGGCGATCGGCTCGTCGGAGCGGTTGCCGCTGGTCATCACCAGGGGGACGCCCGCGTCGGCGACCAGCAGGTGGTGCAGCGGCGAGTACGGCAGCATCACCCCGAGATCGGCCGAGCGCGGGGCGACCGACGCGGCCACATCGGCGCCGGGCGCGCGCGCGGCGAGCACGATCGGCCGCTCGCGCCCCCTGAGCAGCGCCTCCTCGGCCGCGGTCAGGGCGACCAGCGCGCGGGCCGCGCCGACGTCGGCGACCATCACCGCGAACGGCTTCTCCTCGCGGCGCTTGCGCGCCCGCAGCCGGGCGACGGTCGCCTCGTCGTCGGCGCGGCAGGCGAGGTGGAACCCCCCGATCCCCTTCACGGCGACGATGAGGCCGTCACGCAGCGCCCGCGCCGCCCGCGCCGCCGGGTCGTCGGCCGCTCGGGGCTCCCCGCGTGCCGCGGGCGGGCCGGCGCGCTCGGCGGAGGCGCCGCCCGGATCGACCAGCCGCAGCGCCGGGCCGCACGCCGGGCAGGCGATGGGCTCGGCGTGGAACCGGCGGTCGACCGGGTCGTCGTACTCGGCACGGCAGAGGGCGCACATCGTGAAGGCGGCCATCGTGGTGCGGGCCCGGTCGTAGGGGACGCCGCGCACGATCGTGTACCGGGGGCCGCAGTCGGTGCAGTTGACGAACGGGTAGCGGTGACGCCGGTCGCGGGGGTCGCGCATCTCCGACAGGCAGCCGGCGCAGGTCGCGGCGTCGGGGGCCACGGCGGCCGCGGGCTCCCCGCCCCGGTCGCTCACCACGATGGCGAAGCCCCGCTCGCCGATCGGGGCCATCTCGCTCGGCACCACGCGCTCGATGCTCGCCAGCGCCGGCGCCTCGGAGCCGAGCCGCTCGAGGAACCGCGCGACGGCCCCGTCGTCGGCCTCGACCTCGAGCAGCACGCCGGCGGCGTCGTTGAGCACGAAGCCGGCGAGCCCGAGGTCGGTGGCGAGTCGGTGGACGTGCGGACGGAAGCCGACGCCCTGCACCGTGCCCTCCACGCGGACGCGAACGCGCCGCGCGGTCATGGGACGACGGCGTGCTCGATGAGCTCCCGCAGCACGTGCCACGCGCTGGCCTGGGCCTCCTGGATGCGCGGGATGTGCTCGGAGCGCGTGATCACCACCGTGTCGGCCAGGCCCTCGTGGGCCACCCGGCCGCCGTCGTAGCCGACCATGGCGATCGTGTGCATGCCGCGCCGACGGCCCTCGGCCAGCGCCGAGATCACGTTGCCCGAGTTGCCGCTCGTCGAGAACGCCAGCAGGGCGCCGCCGGGGTGTCCGTGGGCGATCACCTGGCGCGCGAAGATCGCCTCGACGCCGACGTCGTTGGCGATCGCGGTGATGATCGACGGGTCCTCCGAGAGGTCGAGCGCCGCCCGCGCCGGCCAGCCCTGGGGCGCGGCCCGCAGGTCGGCGACGGCGTCCTGCGCGTCGGTGGCCGAGCCGCCGTTGCCGAGCGCCAGCACGGCGCCCCCCGCGTCGAGGCCGGCCCGCAGCGCCCGGGCCGCGGCCACGAGCGCGTCGCGGTTGTCGCTCACGGTCTGCACGCGCAGGGCGGCGACCTCGGCGGCCTTCATGAGGGCCGACCGGCGCACGTCGTCGACCACGGCCTCGAGGTCGTGCTGCTGCTCGGCGAGGAAGGGGTAGAGGAAGGCCGAGCCGCCGGAGTCGTGCGAGGGGCGGGCGTCGCGCCCGGCCAGCAGGCCGCGGTGGTCGAAGAACACGTGCACCAGCTCCCAGAGCACGTGGTAGAGGGTCTCGGCGATCTCCTGGCGCACGAACGGGTCGTCGTCGGGCACCTCGAAATCCCACTGCGCGCCCATCGCGCAGAGGGCGATCGTCAGGCACCCCCGGTCGTGCGCCGCCGCGAGCGCCTCCCGCGCGTCGGCGTCGGCGCGGTCGTCGCCCACGACGAGGACGATGTCGCGGTCGCGGGCGAGGGTGCCGAGCGCGACCGCGAGGCCGGGCTCGGTGAGGGCGATGGCCGGCAGGGCGCGCTTGCCGACGATCACCGGGTGCACGAACTCGACCGCCACGTGCCGGGCGTCCGAGCGCGCCCCGGCCGACGACCCGAGGGCGATCAGCCGCCCGCCGCGGGCGAACCGCTCGGCCATCGCGTGGCAGAGGCGGGCGATGCGCGCGGCCTCGGCCGAGAAGAAGCGCTCGCCCTCGCGGGTGCGTCGCTCGAGCAGGTCCTCGACGCGGCGATCGAGGACCGCGCCGGGGGCCGCGACGGTCATGCGACCCGCACGCGCCCGGCGACCCCCACGAGCCAGTCGCGCAGCGCCTCGACGCCCTCGCCGGTGCGGGCGCTCGTGAGCAGGCGCGGCACGTCGGGGTTGACCGCGTCGATGTTCTCGAGCAGCAGGTCGATGTCGACGTCGAGGTGCGGCAGCAGGTCGATCTTGTTGACGATCACCAGCTCGCAGGCCCGGAACATGAGCGGGTACTTGAGCGGCTTGTCCTCGCCCTCGGTGATCGAGCAGACCATCGCGCGGGCGTCCTCCCCCACCCGGAACTCGGCCGGGCAGACCAGGTTGCCGACGTTCTCGATCACCAGCAGGTCGATCTCGTCGAGCGCCACCTCCGGCAGCGCCGACCGCACCATGTTGGCGTCGAGGTGGCACTCGCCGCCGAAGCCCGCGTCGGTGTTGAGCTGCGTCACCGGCACGTGCAGCCGCGAGAGCCGGTCGGCGTCGAGGCTGCCGGCGACGTCCCCCTCGAGCACGCCGACGCGCACGCCGGGCAGCCGCGGCAGGGCCCGCTCGAGCAGCGTCGTCTTGCCGGCGCCGGGGGCGCTCATCAGGTTGACCACGGCCACGCCCGCGCGATCGAAGTCGGCCCGGTTCGCGCGCGCGATCGTGTCGTTGGCGTCGAGCGCCGACTCGACCACCCTCACCCTGGTGCGATGCACGACTGCTCCTCCACGTCGATGGACTCGACCTCGAACTCCTGGCCGCTCGACACCTCCACCGCGCCCGACCGGCAGACCGGGCAGCGGAAGTGGGCCAGCTCGACCTGCCATCGCTCGCCGCAGTCGGTGCACGCGAGGACCGCGGGGACGTCCTCGATCTCGAGGCGCGCCCCCTCGCACACGGTGCCCTCCGAGACGATCTTCAGGTAGAAGGCGAGCGTGTCGGGCACCACCTGGCGCAGCCGCCCGACGCGCAGGTTGATCGTGCCGACCCGGCGTCCCCCGGCGTGGCGCTCGACGGTCTCGAGGATCGCCTGGCTGAGGGACAGCTCGTGCATCAGCGCCCGGTCACCGGCGGGTAGGCGGCATCGCTGCCGAGCTCGGCGCAGGTCGACAACACGAGCTCCACGGCCGGCGCGACGGCGGCGGCGACCGGCTCGGTCAGGCCGAAGCCCATCTCCTCGACCTCGAGCGGCTCGCAGGCCACGACCATCACCTTGCCCGGCCAGCCACCGACGCTGCGGATGAAGCGCAACACCGTCTGCGGGTCCATCCCGTGGGGGTCGAGCGTCGCGCCGTCCTCGATGCCGGCGTCGATGTCGGCCTCGGACACCTCCATCACGTAGAGCGTCCCCGGCTCACCCCCCTGGCGGCTCGCGTCGACCAGCACGAGGGCGTCGTAGCCGCGCATCACCTCGTAGGCGAGCGCGAGTCCCCCGGTGCCCGCGTCGCACACCGAGACCCCGTCGGGCAGCTCGCGGCCGAACAGACGCCCGGCCACCTCTCCGCCGAAGCCGTCGTCGCGCATCCAGGTGTTGCCGATGCCCGCGACGAGGATCTGGTGCACCCGCGCGCGGCTCGTCGCGGACTCGCTCATGTCGGCGCCTCCACCTCGTGTGGCCGGAAGAACATGTAGCGGCCCGTCTCGCGCATGAGGTCCTGGGCCGGGTCGCCGTCGATGGTGACCGCGAGGTGCACCTCGTCGTCGTAGTCGACGAGGATCCGCTCGACGGTGACGCTGCGACCGACCAGCATCGCGTCGTGGGCGGTGCTCTCGAGCCCCTGCCGCACGACGACGGTCTGGCCGCGCCGGAAGACGACGCCGTCGACCTCGATCTGCGACTCGCCCGAGATCTCGCCGCCCTCCCAGGGGCGCGGTCCGAGGCCCATCACAGGCCCCCGGGCTTCATGACGCCGTGCAGGCGCATCAGGTCCTCGGGCGCCGCGGCCGCCGCGCGGGCGACCATCTCGCGCACCGCCGGATCGGCGGCGGCGATCTGGGCGCGCTCGGCGTCGCTGAGGGCCAGCACGTGCAGCAGCAGGGCCTCCTCGATCTCGGTGCCGTCGTACAGGCTCCCCATGCTCTCGGGCGCCAGCTCGGGATGATCGGGCAGGATCACCGCGGCGCCGAGCACGACGTCGTCGTCGTCGGTCGCGAGCACCGGCCAGGTGTTGACGTTGACGCAGCCGGCGGCCTCGAGCGGAGACGTGAACGTGCCGCCCCGTGCGCGCAGCACCACGTGGGTCGAGACCAGGCTCGACCGCAGGGCCTCTCCACGGCCGATGCCGGACGGCACGCCCGTGCGGTTCTCGACCCGCAGGGTCACGCGGGTGGTCCCGTCGGCGGCCGCCCCCTCGCGATCGAGGCGCACCGCCCCCGACAGGTGGGGCTCGTCGAGGGCGACCTCCCCGGGTCCGTCCACGACCACGCGCCGCGCGGTGGCCCGGTGGCCGTCGCCCTCGGGCCGCAGGTAGCGCACCTCGCCCGACACCGCGCCGCCCGGCTCGAGCCGGGCGAGCACCTGGCACTGCAGGTGGTCGAGCGGGCCGGTCGACCCGCCGGCGTACGCCGGCGGGTACACGATGCCGAACGGCGTGGGCGTCGCGTTCTTGGTGGCGGCCGGCGTGTACGGGTAGAGCGCGTAGCCCTCCCAGAGCAGCGACTCGACCAGCTCGTCGAGGCGGTCGGCCCTCACGGCACGCGCTCCCCGGCCGCCAGAAGGTCGAGCACGCAGGTCTCGAGCGACGGCAGCCCGCGCTCGGCGGCGACGCGGCGCAGCTCGGCGAGCGTCTCCGACCGCAGCCGGATCCACCCCGAGTCGGGGAAGTAGTGCTCGATCATCTCCCTCCAGACGCCGATGGGCATCGAGAAGTGGGCCGACTCGCTCCAGGGGATCTGGGTGATCTGCAGCCGGTCCTGCGCGCCGCGGTAGAGCACCGTGCCCGAGCAGTGGAAGGCGAGGGGCACCTCTCCGTCGCGCAGCGAGGCGAGGTACTTGGTGCCGGCCACCTCGTGGTCGTAGGTGCACGGCACCCGGATCTCGAACGAGGTCCGGCCGCGGAAGCTCGGCAGCAGCACGGAGACCGCCGTCCAGACGAAGCCGTGCGTGGTGGCCGGCCAGCGCTCGGGCTCGCCGAACAGGTCGCCCAGCCGCTCGCGGTCGGTCGCGTCGTAGCGGCGCTTGCCCGGCTCCATGTTGATCTGCGCCGACAGCGCGACGGTGTAGACGTCGAGCCCCGACGTGTCGGCGGCCTCGAGGTGGAACCGCAGCGTGGGGGCGACCGCGTGCGGCACGGCCTCGACGCCCGTCACCGAGATCGTCAGCTCCGGGATCATCGCCCGGTCCCCTCGCGCAGGTCGCCGAAGAAGGCCGCGACGGCATCGGTCATCGCTCCGCCGCCCGAGATGCCCTGCCACGAGGCCTTGACCGTGCCCACCAGCGCGTAGCAGCGGTCGATGGGGGCGATCACGTAGGCGTGGGGCCGCGACAGGCGGTTGACGATGAGCCCCTCCGCGTCGACCTCCATCTCGCCGAGCAGCGGGTTGAGCGCGACCAGCTCGTCCCACGCGTCGAGGTCGAGCTCGCACTCGGTCGCGCCGGCCGGGCTCGGGTAGAGGGCGATGACGTTGTCGGCCTGGGTGCTGCGCATGAAGAACGCGAGGCCGATCGGGATCGCGAACCGCGCCCACACGTCGTCGGGCATCGTCATGTCGTCGATCCAGCGGGTGCGGGCGCCCACCGGACGGAACTCGGCGTCGCCCGAGCGCATCGACCAGCACGCCGAGCACACGCAGACGATGCGCCGCTCCACGAGGTGCAGCAGGTGGCGGTGCTCGTCGGGCACCGTGATCCGGCACAGCTCGCAGCGCTCGTCCGGCGCCCGCGCGGGGCTCACGGGAGCCGTCGCGCCCGCGGTCCGCAGCCGGCGCAGGGCTCCGACGAGCTCGGCGCGCGAGCCGGGGGCCGTGCTCATGTCGCAGCGGGTGCCCGGTGGGGCGCCTCGACTCCCTCGACCTCGAGCCCCTGCAGATCGGGGGCCGCCTCTTCGAGCGCCTGCCGGATGGCCTGCTCCAGCGTCGCCGACGAGGCCGGGCAGCCCTGGCAGCTGCCCTCCAGGCGCAGCCGCGCCACGCCGCCCTCGAGCCCGAGCAGCTCCACGTCGCCGCCGTGGGAGTGCATGTAGGGCCGCACCCCGTCGAGGGCCTCCTGCACCCGCGTCTCGAGCTCGACCGGGTAGAGGCCGTGGATCAGCAGCAGGCTCGCCACGACCCCGTCCTCCATGATCCGCGCGCGCACCTCCTGCGCGGGCGGGCCGGCCTCGTCGAGGGCCCGGAAGATCCGGTCCAGGCCCTCGCCGTAGAGGTCCATGACGGCCGCCAGCAGACCCTCGGCGGCCCCCTGGGCCTGCGGGTCCCCGATCTCCTCCAGTCGCGCGGTGTGCTCCTGGACCCTCTGCACGAGGGCGTCGGGTGTCAGCTCGTCGGTGGTCATGGGCTCAGCACATGCCCGTCGGGGTGTGCTGCACCTTCGTCACCCGCCCCTTGCCGGTGTACATGTGCACGCCGCACGGCAGGCAGGGGTCGAAGCTGCGGACCGCCCGCATGATGTCGATCCCCTTGAAGTTCTCGGGTCCGTTCTCCTCGAAGATCGGCGTGTTCTGCACCGCGTCCTCGTAGGGGCCGGGGGTGCCGTAGACGTCGCGCGGGTTGGCGTTCCAGGGCGTCGGCGGGTAGGGCTGGTAGTTGGCGACCTTGCCGTCGCGGATGACCATGTGGTGCGAGATGACGCCGCGGGCGGCCTCGTGGAAGCCCACGCTCACGGCCTCGTCCGGCACGGTGAAGTCGCTCCAGCTCTTCGTGCGCCCGGCGCGCACCTCGACGAGCGCCTTCTCCAGGCAGTACAGGCCGACGAGGGCCGAGTAGGCCTGGTGGTACGAGCGGGCGCGGTCGCGCTCGATCGCGTTCGAGTACTGCGGGATGTGCCACTCGAGGTCCATCTCGGGCAGGCCCGGGCCCTTCGGCAGCGTCATCTGGATGCTGTGGCCGGTGGCCTTGAGGTAGTCCCCGAGCTGCACGAGCCCGGCCTTGGCGGTCACCCACTGGCGGGCGAACGGTCCGCCGCCGGTGTCGCAGGCCACGTAGCGGTCGTTGCGCTTGTCGTACATGCGCGGCGACGTCACCCAGCTGTACTTGTCGGCGAAGTCGCGCTTCTGCGGCTTCGGCAGGGTGGTCTTGTTCCACGGGTGGTTCTTGTCGACCGGGTTGCCGAGCGGATCGTGGGTGACGTAGGTCGCCTCGTTCGACCAGTCGTCGAAGTACGAGCTGCCGAGCAGGATGCGCATCGCCAGGTTGATCTCCACCAGGTCGGTGGTGATCAGCTCGCCGTCGAAGACCAGGCCCGGCGTGATGAAGCGCTGACGGCCCCAGTCGGTCATGCCGGCGTAGCGGTAGTCGACGTGCTCGGGGTCGTCGAAGGCGCCCCAGCAGATGATGTTGGTGTCGCGGTAGCCCACCCGGTCATAGCCGGGCATGGCGTCGAGGAAGAAGTCGTACAGGTCGTCGTGCATCGGCACGGTGCGCTTGCAGTAGTCCATGTAGCGCATCAGGCGCACGTAGTAGTCGGTGCACGTCTGATGGGTGATGTCCGCGCTGCAGCCGCCGGGCATGATCGTCGACGGGTGGGTGTGCCGGCCGCCGAAGAGGCAGTACATCTCGCGCGTGTAGCGCGACACCTGGAGCGTCTCGAGGTAGAACGCCCCGGTGAAGGGGTTGAGCGCCCTCATGATGTCGGCGATCGTGCGGAACCCGTGGATGTCCGAGTGCGGCGCCGAGGTCTTCTCGGCCTTCGCGAGCACCGTCGGGTTGGTCTCCTTGACCATCTGCTCGCAGTAGTCGACGTTGCACATGCAGTCGTTGTAGATCGCGTGGTCGAACATGTAGTCGGCGGCCTCGGCGAGGTTGAACGCGTAGTCGCCGAGCTTCGGCGGCTTCACGCCGTAGGCCATGTTCTGGTTGAGGCACGACACCGTGGCGTGGTTGTCGCCGCAGATGCCGCAGATCCGGCTGGTGATGAAGTGCGTGTCGCGCGGGTCGATGCCCTTCATGAAGATGTCGAACCCGCGGAAGATCATCGAGGTGCTGTAGCACTTGAGCACCTGCTTGTTCGTGAAGTCGATCTCCGCGTGGATACCGAGGCTCCCGACGATGCGGGTGATCGGGTCCCAGGACATCTCCTTGACGACGATCTTCTGTTCCTTGGGCGTCTCAACGGTCGCCATCTCGTCATTTCCCCCTATCGGTCTCGGACCGCTGGACGGTCACCAGCGAGGTGTGTAGCCGCTCTGCAGGGTGCGGCCCTTCGTCCTCCACCCCGGTTCCTTGTCGCCGATGCGCTTGACGGACTGCCCGCGGAAGAAGCGCAGGAGCGGGCCGTAGGTGAACTTCGCGCCGTTCGACGAGAGCTTGCCCTTGGGGTCCTCCTGCATGAACGGCATGTACTTGTCGGGGAAGCCGGGCATCGTGCAGGCCATGCAGATGCCGCCCACGTTGGGGCACCCCCCGATACCGCTCTGCCACCCGCGCAGGGGCACGTTGCACTTGACCACCGGCCCCTTGCAGCCCAGCTTCACCAGGCAGCGGTGGTCCGAGCCGTACTCGGTGGCGAAGTCGCCCTGCTCGTAGAAGGCGGCCCGGTTGCAGCTCTCGTGCGCGGTGCGGCCGAAGAGCCAGGTCGGGCGCAGGGCGTCGTCGAGCTCGATCATCGGCGCCATGCCGGCGAGCTGGAAGACGAGGTACATGAGCGTCTCGGTGGTGTTGTCCGGCTGCGCCGGGCACCCGGGCACGCACACGATCGGGATGCCGGCGGACGACCTCCACTTCCAGCCGAGGTAGTCCGGCAGCCCCATCGCACCGGTGGGGTTGTTCTTCATGGCCGGGATGCCGCCGTAGGTGGCGCAGGTGCCGAGCGCCACGACCGCGGCGGCCTTCGGCGCCAGGCGGTCGATCCACTCGTTCGTGGTGATCGGCTGACCGGTTCCGGGGTCGACGCCCATCGCGGCCCAGTGGCCCTCGCCGTTGATCTGCTCGTTGGGGACCGAGCCCTCCATCACGAGGACGAACGGGTCGAGCTCGCCGCGCTCGGCGGCGAACCAGGCCTCCATGAACTCCATGCCGTTCTCGTAGGCCAGCACCGGGTTGTGCACCACCACCTTCGGCATGCCCGGGATGACCCCGAGGATGATGTCCTCGAGGCTCGGACTCGTCGCCGAGGTCATCGCGACCGAGTCGCCGTCGCAGCTCAGGCCCGTGGTCAACCACAGGACATGGGCGGTGATGGCTTCCTTCTCGTGCTGACCGGGCGTGAACTCAACGGTCCCCATCGATCCCCCCTCGCGTCAACAGATACGCGGCAACGGGTCGCCAACGAGCTGGTCCATCACCCGTTTGCCACCGAACGCCGTCTGCACCAGCACCATCCCGGGCGGCTCCGTCCGCACCTCGCCGATCTCGCGCGCCCGCTCGCCGCCGGGCGCGGCGCGCATGGCCGCCAGGGCGGCATCGGCCAGGTCGGGGTCGACCGCCGCCACCAGCACCCCCTCGTTGGCGACGTACATCGGGTCGATGCCGAGGATCTCGGACGCCCCGCGCACGGCCGGCTCCACCGGCACGTCGCCCTCGCGCACGATCATCGCGACGCCCGAGGCGCGCGCCAGCTCGTTGAGCACCGACGCCACGCCGCCGCGGGTCGCGTCGCGCATGCAGCGCAGGCCCGGGCCGGCGGCGTCGAGCATCGCGTCGACCATGGGCCACAGCGACCGCGTGTCCGAGCGGATGTCGGCGTCGAGCTCGAACTCGCCGCGGGCGAGCATGATCGCCATGCCATGGGTGCCCACCGGCCCCGAGACGAGCAGCCGGTCGCCGGGCCGCAGGCCGGCCGGGGAGAGGCTCGCGCGCGGATCGACCAGGCCGACGCCGGCCGTGGTGATGTACATCGCGTCGGCGTGCCCGCGCTCGACCACCTTCGTGTCGCCGGCGACGACCGCCACGCCCGCCGCCGCGGCGGCGGCCGCGATCGCCGCGATCTCGGCCCGCAGGTCGTCGGCGCCGAGGCCCTCCTCGAGGATGAGGGCCAGCGTCAGCGCCACCGGGCGCGCGCCCGACACGGCGAGGTCGTTGACCGTGCCGTTGACGGCCAGGTCGCCGATCGACCCGCCGGGGAAGCGGATGGGGGTCACCACGAAGCTGTCCGTGGTCATCGCCAGCGAGGCGCCGCCGACCGTCAGGAGGGCGGCGTCGGGGAGGGCGGCCGGGGCGGGGGCGCCGAGAGCCGGTATCAGCAGGCCGTCGATGAGGGTCTGGCTCGCGCGCCCGCCGGCCCCGTGCGCCATCGTGATGCGGGGGTCGCGGAACCTCGCCGTGCGCGCCCGCGCCGTCTCGATGCGGTCGAGCACGACCTGCTCGCGGTCGCTGACGGCGGTGCGCTCGGCCATCAGACGACCTCGCGCTCCCGCGCGAAGCGGCCGTAGTTGTAGTACGCGGCGCAGGCCCCCTCCGACGAGACCATGCAGGTGCCGATGGGCCGCTCGGGCGTGCACGCGGTGCCGAACACCTTGCATTCCCAGGGCTTGATGACGCCCTTGAGCACCTCGCCGCACTGGCAGGCCTTCGGGTCGGCGACCCGCACGCCCGGCACCGAGAAGCGCACCTCGGCGTCGAGGTCGGCGTACTCGTCCGAGAGCCGCAGGGCGCTCTGCGAGATGAAGCCGAGGCCGCGCCACTCGAAATGGGGGCGCAGCGCGAAGACCTCCGACAGCACGCCGAGGGCCGTGAGGTTGCCCTCCCACGGGACGACGCGGGTGTACTGGTTCTCCACCTCGCAGCGTCCGGTCGAGAGCTGGGCGAGGATCATGTGGATCGCCTGGAGGATGTCGAGCGGCTCGAAGCCGGCGATGACGACGGGCTTGCCGTAGTCGGCGGGGATGAACCCGAACGGGCGCGCCCCCACCACCGTCGCCACGTGTCCGGGACCGACGAAACCGTCGAGCCGCAGGTCGGGCGACTCGAGCAGCGCGCGCAGCGGCGGCACGATCAGCACGTGGTTGCACATGACGCTGAAGTTGCCGATGCCCTCGGACTTGGCGCGCTTGAGCGTCAGGGCCGTCGAGGGCGCCGTGGTCTCGAACCCGATCGCGAAGAACACGACCTCGCGGTCGGGGTTCTCGCGGGCGATCCGCAGGGCGTCGAGCGGCGAGTAGACCATCCGCACGTCGGCGCCGCCGGCCTTCGCCTCGAGCAGGCTGCCCTCGGCGCCCGGCACCCGCATCATGTCGCCGAAGCAGGTGAAGATGACCCCCGGCTCCCGGGCGATGGCGATGCCGTCGTTGACCCGGCCCATGGGGATGACGCACACCGGGCAGCCCGGCCCGTGCACCAGCTCGACGTTGGCGGGCAGCAGGTCGTCGACGCCGTACTTGTAGATGGAGTGGGTGTGCCCTCCGCACACCTCCATCACCTTGTAGTGCCGTCCCGGCTCGACGGAGGCGAGGATCTCGCCCGCCAGGGCACGTCCGATGTCGGGGTCGCGGAACTCCTCGACGAACCTCACGGGGCCGCCTCCTCGCGTCGCAGCCGCACCAGGGCGACCCCCGCGTGGACGAGGAGGGCCTCCCCCGGCACCACCTCCCCCACCAGGGTGGTGTCCACCACCCCCGTGACGCCCTGCGGGTCGCGACAGTCCGCCAGCCCGCCGGCGCCCGTCGCGACGACCCGCACCTCCACGCCCTCGTCCGAACAGGTGATGCACCCGTGATCGGTCGTGCAGAACGTGGCGGGGTCGTCGGACCTCATCGCGTGATGGGTCTCCGGTTCACTCGATCAGGCTGTTGCGGAGCTCTTCGAGCTCCTGCTCGTAGTCGGGCCCCATGCCCTCGAGGAGCTTGCGCGTCGCGAGCGCCTCCTCCTCGTCGACCTTCGAGAGCGCGAAGCCGACGTGGATCAGCACCCAGTCACCGGGCCCGGCGCCGCCGCCCGCGTCGCCGTCGAGGAGGCCGATGTTGACCTTCCTCACCACGCCTGCGACATCGACCCTGGCGAGCCTGTTCGGCTCGTTCGACGACGTTGACGATCTGGCCGGGGATGGCCAGGCACATGGGTCGCACGCTCCCGTCGGCATGCCGCTCGGTCAGGTGGACTTCGTGACGACCGTAACGCACTCGCGCCGCGCGCCGCAAGACGGATCGGCCCGGTGGGAACACCTGCGAGAACCGCATACGGATCGCTCTTGCCAACGGTTCGCAGGAGGAAGATGCTCGCGACGACGGGGCTCCCCACGGGCCCCCGACGGGAGGTACGGCACTGCGACCGCCGAGGCTGCTCGCGCTCGCCGCCGCCGCTCTGGCGGTCTCCGTCGCCACGGCCTGCGGGGTCGGCGCGGACGCCGCCGACGACCCCGGCCGCCTCAGCGTCGCGACGACCGTCGCGCCCATCACCAGCATCGTGGCCGGCATCGGTGGTGACCGCGTCGACGTCACGGGCATCGTCCCGGAGGGCGCAGACTCCCACACCTTCGAGCCCGCGCCGAAGGTGGCCGAGCTGCTGGCCAGGGCCGACGTCGTCTACGTCAACGGGCTCGGGCTGGAGGAGCCGATCGTCGACCTGGCGGGGCGCGACGGGGGCGGCGGCGCCGAGGTGGTCGAGCTCGGGACGCGATCGCTGCCACCCGCCGACTACATCTACGACGCGACGTTCCCGCGCTCGGCGGGCCGCCCCAACCCCCACCTCTGGACCGATCCCGCCCGGGCGCTCGCCTACGCCCGGATCGTGCGCGACGACCTGTCCGCGCGCGACCCCGAGGGCGCCCCGTCGTACGCGGCCAACCACGCGCGCTTCGCGGCGATCGTCGGCGAGCTCGACGCGGCCATGCGCACCGCCTTCGCCACCATCCCGCGCGGCGACCGCACGCTGCTCACCTACCACGACGCCTTCGCCTATTTCGCCGAGAGCTACGGGTGGACCGTGATCGGCGCGATCCAGCCGGCCGACTTCGACGAGCCCACCCCGCGGGAGGTCGTGGGGCTGATCGACCAGGTGCGCCGGACCGGCGTGCCCGCCATCTTCGGCTCCGAGGTCTTCCCCAGCCCGGTGCTGGAGCAGATCGGCCGCGAGACCGGCGTGCGGTACGTCGACGTGCTCCGCGACGACGACCTGCCCGGGGCGCCGGGCGACCCGGAGCACTCCTGGCTGGGACTGATGCGCGACGACTACATCACGGTGACCGAGGCGCTCGGCGGCGACGCGGGCGCGCTGCGGGCGGTGCCGCTGCGCGCCGCGGGCCCCGACCGGGCGGAGTACCCGCAGTGACCGGCGACCTGATCCGCCTCGAGGGCGTCGTCTGCGACTACGGCGGCGCGACGGTGCTCGAGGACGTCGACCTCGCCGTGGCACCGGGCCGGTTCATCGGCGTCGTCGGGCCCTCCGGCTCGGGGAAGACGTCGCTGCTGCGCACGCTCATCGGCACGCTCGTGCCGCGGGCCGGATCGGTGACCCGCCGGCCGGCGCTGTCGGTCGCCTACGTGCCGCAGGTGGGCACCATCGACTGGAGCTTCCCGGTAACGGTCGCCGAGTGCGCCCTGATGGGCCGCACGTCGGGCCGCCTGCTGCCCTGGGCGAGCCGGGCCGAGCGCGCCGACGTCGCGGGCGTGCTCGAGCGACTCGGCATCGGCGACCTCTCCCGCCGTCACATCCGCGAGCTGTCGGGCGGCCAGCAGCAGCGCGTCTTCCTCGCCCGGGCGCTGATGGGGCGCCCCGAGCTGCTGCTCCTCGACGAGCCGACGTCGGGCGTCGATGTGCGGGTGCGTCACGAGGTGCTGCACCTGCTCGACGACCTCAACGCGGGGGGCATGGCGATCGTGCTGACCACGCACGACCTCAACGGCATCGCCGCCCACCTCCCCCGCCTGGTGCTGCTCAACCGGCGGGTCATCGCCGCCGGGCGCCCGCGCGACGTGCTGACCCCCGCCGGCCTCGAGCTCACCTACGGCACGAGCCTCGAGGTGCTCGAGCACGGCGGCATGACCGTGGTGGTCGACGCGCCCCACGCGCCGCGCCCGGCCGGTGCCGACGGGCGGTCGCCGGCGTGATCGGCGAGCTCCTGCGGCCGTTCGGCTTCGAGTTCTTCCAGAACGGCGTGGCCGTGGCGACGATCGCGGGCGCGCTCTGTGGCCTCGTGGGCGTCTTCGTGGTGCTCAAGGGCATGAGCTACATCGGCCACGGGCTGTCCCACGCCATCTTCGGCGGGTTCGCCGCGAGCGCGCTGCTGGGCGTCAACCTCTTGCTGGGCGCCGGGGTCTGGGGCGTGGCGTCGGCGCTGATGATCGGCGCGGTCACGCGACGGCGGGTGATCGGCTCGGACGCCGCCATCGGCGTCATCACGACGGCGTCGTTCGCCCTCGGCCTGGCGCTGTTCGCCGTCTTCGGTCGCGCCGGCGCCGACTTCGACGCGGCGCTCTTCGGCTCGATCCTGGGCGTCGCCGACCGCGACGTGGCGGCCGTCGGCGTCGTGGCAGCCGTCGCGGTGGCCGTCGTCGTGGGGCGCTACCGGGCCCTGCTGTTCACCACGTTCGACCCCGAGGTCGCCGAGGCGTCGGGGGTGCGGGTGGCGCGCATCGACGCGATGCTGATGGTCGTGGTGGCCGCGGCGATCCTCGTGACGATGCAGATCCTCGGCGTCACGCTCGTGGCGGCCGCCCTGGTCATCCCGCCGGCGACCGCGCGGATGCTCACCGACTCGTTCGGCCGCATGCTGCTGATCTCGTCGGCGCTCGGCGCCGCGTGCGGCTTCACGGGGATGGTGGCGAGCTACCACCTCGACGTGCAGTCGGGACCCATGATCGTGCTGGTCAGCGCGGCCGTGTTCGCGGCGGTCTTCGCGCTCACCGGCGCGCGGCGCTCGGCGGGCACGGGACGCGCGCGGCGCGCGGCCGCCCCGCGGGGCGCCGGCGCGGGGGCGCCGGAGCGGGTACCGGTCGCCGGGGGCCGGCGATGAACGGCGACACGGCGGCGCACACGGCGTCCGACGCCCTGCGCGCGCGCCGGCGGGCGGCCCGCGAGGCGGGCCCCGACGCCGCCGCGCTGCTGCGCCGCGCCGGATGCCGCCCCACCGCACAGCGCCTGCTGGTGCTGCAGGCCCTCGCCGGAGACGACCACGTGAGCGCCGAGCACGTGCTGGCGCACGCGCGCGACCGATACCCCGCGATCAACGCCTCGACCGTCTACCGCACGCTCGACGCGCTCGTGGCCGCCGGCATCGCGTGCCGCACCGACCTCGGCGCCGACCGGCTCTACTTCGAGCTCGCGCGCGAGCACCGCCACCACCACGTGGTCTGCACCGGGTGCGGAGCGGTGTCGCACCTGCACGACGCCGGGCTGCGACCGCTCGCCGACGCGGTCCGCGCCGAGACCGGCTACGCGCTCTCGGGCGACCGCGAGATCACGGTCCCCGGCCTCTGCCCCGCCTGCCAGGCCACGACGGGGGCGCCCGGCTGACGCCCTCCACGTCTCCGGTCGCGGCCGGCGACGGGGGATGCAGGGGCTGACGACCCCTCCACGCGCCGCCGGGCGATCCCGGCCGCCCCGCGGGGCAAGACCGCGCGCGGCGCGCCGATATCGCAGGGGTGAGTCTCCTCGTCTCGTGGGTCCGCCGTGCCCGCCGCCGTCCCCGCCCCCTGCTGGGCGTCGCGACCCTCCTCGCCGTCGGCGGCGCCGCGCTCATGGGCCTCGGGTCCGTCGACGTCGGCGGGGCGGTCTCGGCCCTCGGGCGGGCGCGACCCGAGCTGCTCGGCCTCGCGGTCGTCCTCTACTTCGTCGGTCAGACCGTCTCCGGCGGCATGTGGGGCGTCTGCCAGGCGGCCGGCGGCGTCCGCGTGCCGATGGCGACGACCCTCGGGCTGCACTGGATCGTCCGCGCCACCTGCGAGCTGCTGCCCATGGGCCTCGGCGAGGCGCTCCGCGTCGCGGCGGTGCGCCGGCATCCCGACGGCGCGCGGGCGGGGACGTGGCGCATCGCCGGCAGCCTGGCCGGCTACAAGGCGATCGACGGCGCGGTGACCGCGGCGGTCGTGCTGGTGATCGCCCTCGCGACGCCCCTGCCCGGCCCGGCCGCCGGCCTGCGGTGGTCGGCTCTCGTCGCCGTCGCCGGCATCGCGGGCGGCGCCGTGGCCTGGCGGCTCGGCCGTGCCCGCCTGCGGGCGCGCCGCCTGCCGGAGGGCCTGCGCCGCGTCGCCTCCCGGATGAGCGAGGGGGCCGGCGTCATGGGCGACCGGTCGGCGGGTCGCCTGGCCGCGATGCTCGCGCTGCTCGCCATCGCCGCGCGCATCGGCAGCCTCGCCGCGCTGCTCGGCGCGCTCGGCATCGCCCCCCAGGCCGCCCCCCTGGCGTTCGCCGCGATCGTCCTCGCCGGCGTCGTCCCCGGCGCGCCCGGAGGAGCGGGGACCCGCGAGGTCGTGCTGCTGCCGGCCCTCGCGCTGGCTCACGGCGTCTCGTCGACCCACGCCCTCGCGTTCAGCGTCGCCATCCAGGCGACCGCCCTCGCCACCTCGCTCGTCGCGGGCGCGATCGCGCTCGCGTGGCTCGGCCCGGCACTGCTCGCCGGTCGGCGCGCCGCCGGCGACGCGCTGCCGGTCGCCGTGGCCGCCGACGACGAGGGCCTCGCCGCGGCGCCCGTCACCACGGCGGCGGTCGCCCGCACCTGACCGGGGCGGTGCCGGAGGGCGTCCTCAGGGGACGCCCTCCGGCGCGCGCCGCCTACCGGGTCGAGAGCTCCGCGCGCAGCGCCGCGGGGATCGGACGCCCTGCGATCGCGCGGAACGCGGCGTAGCTCGGCTTGGGCGATCCGCCCTCGCGCAGCAGGCCGGCCGGCCAGTTGACGTTGTCCTCGAGGTTGAACCACACGACGGCCGCGAGACGCGGGCTCTTCACCGACTTCAAGGCGAACAGCTGCTTGAGGTAGGTGCGCTGCTGGCCGAGGCTCGTGGGCCTGAGGTCCGGGCGGAAGATGGTGCGGGCCGTCGTGTAGCCGGCCTCGGTCACGTAGAGCTTCATGCCCTTCTTCTTCTTGTCCAGCGTCGTGTAGATCTCGTCGAGGCTGAGCCAGGTCGGGAAGGCCTTGCGGTACGAGCGGGTCGAGAAGAGCGGTCCGCGCGAGGGGTAGATGTGCTGCGAGTAGGCGTCGAACTTCACCTTCTTGTCCGCGACCAGGCCGTTCAGCCACGGCCGGGCGCCGATGTTGCCGCCGCCGGTCGAGCTGCGAGGGCCGCCGACGCCGGCGATCACGATCGCCCTGCGGTTGCCGCGCTTGATCTGGGGGTAGGCCGCCCGCACGAGGGCCTTGTACCGGGCCGCGCTGCTGCGGCCGTTGTAGCTGAAGAAGGCCTTCAGGTTCGGCTCGTTCCAGACCTCGAAGTGGCGCACGCGCGGCAGGGGCGCCGCGGCGCCGGCCGGCCGGAACGTTCCGCTGTAGCGGGTCGCGACGGCACGCATGAACTGGCCGAACAGGGCCGGGGCCGGGGCGTTCGGGTTGTAGGCGGTCGTGGGGTGGGGGATGTTCCTGCCCTGGACCGCCCAGTCCGGGGTGCTGTACGTGCTCACGATCGGGGTGATGCGGGCGGCCGACAGGCCGCCGAAGGTCGCGTCGAGACGGCTCCAGTCGTACGCCGGGTCGTTGGGGTCGACCGGGTTGGCCGGGCGCGTCGGGGCGACCGTGGACCAGAGGATGTCGATGCGGGTGACCTTGGCGCGGGTCCCCTGCACGAGCGCGACGCGGGCGGGGATGTCCGCGAGTGGCGCGGTGGTCAGGACGTCGTCCTGCACCGCGGCGACGCCGGCGACACCGGTCGCGGGCACCATCAGTGCGGCTCCGACGGCGGCCGTCGCGGCCAGGCCGATCAGGGTCCGGCGGGCCGTCAGGGGATGTGATCTCACCTGTTCTCGTCCTCTCGTCCAGGGCACGTCCAGGGCACGTCCCGAGCGCGTCCGGGCTCGAGCGGGCGGGATGTTAACAACGATCGGCCGCGCCGCACGCGCCACGAGGCGTCCTTACGGACCTCTAACGCCTGTCGTCGAAGAAGGCGCGCAGCAGACGGAGCGCATCGGCGGCGAGCACGCCGCCCTGGATCTCGACGCGGTGCAGCAGACGGGGGTCCTGGAGCGGGTTCACGACCGATCCGGCGGCGCCGACCTTCTGATCGGGGGCGCCGAAGACGACACGGGCCACGCGGGCCTGCTGGATCGCCCCCGCGCACATCGGGCACGGCTCGAGCGTGCAGTAGAGGACGGTGCCCAGCAATCGCCACCCCCCGAGGGTGACCGCCGCGGCCCGCAGCGCGAGGATCTCGGCGTGGGCCGTGGGGTCGCCCCGCGCCTCGCGCTCGTTGTGCGCGGCGCCCACGACCTCTCCCTCGCGCACGACCACGGCGCCGACGGGCACATCGCCGTGCGCGCTCGCCTCGGTCGCCTCGCGCAGCGCGACCCGCATGAAGTGCTCGTCGCGCGGGAAGACGCGGGTCATGGGCCGGACCCTACCCGTGGGGATACGCTCGGCAGGTGCGCGTCGTCTCGGTGAACACGGGCCTGCCGGCTCCGCTGACGCATCGCGACCGCGTCGTCATCTCGGCGATCGTCAAGCGTCCGGTCGCCGGCCGGGTCGCGGTGGGTCCGACGGGCCTCGCGGGCGACGGCCAGGCCGATCTCTCGGTGCACGGCGGCCCCGACAAGGCGGTCTATGCGTACCCCCTCGCGCACTACGCCCACTGGGCGCGCGAGCTCGGCCGCGACGACCTGTCGCCGGGCGCCTTCGGCGAGAACCTCACGGTCGAGGACGTGTCGGAGGACGAGATCGCGATCGGCGACGTGCTGCGCGGGGGCGACGTCACCTTCGAGGTCAGCCAGCCGCGCGTGCCGTGCGCGAAGCTCGGCATGCGCATGGGCGATCCGGCCTTCGCGCGCCCGTTCCTGCGCAGCGGGCGGGTGGGCTTCTACCTCAGGGTCGTCGAGACCGGGTCGATCGCGGTGGGCGACGACCTCCGGCGGGTGGAGCCGGCCGCCGGTTCGATGACGGTCCGCGAGGTCGCGGCGCTGCTGCTCGACTCGGCGTCGGCGGCCGACCTCGACCGCGGCGCCGCCCTCGCGGCGCTCCCGCTCGGGTGGCGGGAGGGGTTCGCGCACCGGGCGATCGCCCTCAGGCGACGGCCTGCATGACGAGCAGCGCGGCGTAGCCCGCGGCGTAGGTGCCGGTGAGGCCGAAGACCGCCGCGCGCGGCAGATCGCGCACGGTGAAGCCGGTGGTCGCGAGGAATGCCAGCTTGACCACGTCGCCGGCCAGCATGAGCGCGCAGAAGGCCACGAGCAGGTTGCCGAGATCGGCGTCACGCGCCAGCGCGATGGTCATGCACACGTGCCCGGCCACCATGAGGGGGATGAAGGCCATGCCGACGACCTCGCGGTCGGCGAGCCGGTCGGCGATGCCGGCGACGAGGCCGAGGCTCAGCACGCCGAGCACGATCACCTGGGCGAGCCGGATGCCGCCGGCCCCATCGACGGCGCGGCCGGCCGCGGTCAGCAGCGCCGCGACGCCCACCGCGATCCCACCGGCCTTGAGCGCGGTCTCGAGCCATCCGAGGGGCCCCCACTCGCCGACGCGCCACCGCGTGTCCATCGTCAGGCCACCGGGCAGGCGCCGGGGCCGCCCACCACGCGCGCGCGCTCGCCGCCGCGATCGGCCACGCGCCCGCGCAGCATGCCGACGGTGACACGGGCGCCGCCCGGCAGCACCGCCTCGTAGCGACCCGGGCGGAGCACCTCGACGCCGACCCCGGCGTCGATGCCGCACGCCGCGGCCACCGCGTCGCGCACCGCGGCCGCCTCGAGCGCCGGAGCGGGCGCGTCGAGCCCGGACGGCGTGCCCGGTCCGAGACCGAGCGTCGCGACGGCGATCGCCAGCACCACGCCGAGGCAGGCGGCGGCCGCGGCGGTCAGCCGCAGTCGGTCCGCCGCGCGCGAGCCGCGCCAGCGCCCGGCGACGGGCGGCAGGGGGGCCTCGAAACGGCCGCGCGGCCTCGGCGGCGCCAGCGCGGCCACCGGCGCGAGCGCCAGGAGGGCCGCGACGCCGATCTGGGAGGTCGTCGTGCCGGCGAGCCCGAGGAGCTGGAGGGGGAGGCACAAGAGGGTCCACGCCCCGGTGAGGGCGACCGTCGCGGCGGTGCGGCGCAGCCGCCCCCAGTCCGTCCAGCTGCGCCATGCGCGCCGCCAGGGCGGCAGCGCGAGGTAGGCGTCCACCTGCCGGCGCCGCCACACGCTCATCGCGGTCGCGCCCGTCGGCCGTCCCGCCGGCCCGAGCAGCGGCTCGAGCTGCGCGGCCACCTCCGCGGTGAGCCGGGCCTCGCGCCGGAGCTCTCCGGAGGTGCGCTCGCGCCCGAGCCGATCGCGCCGGGAGCCGATGCCGCGGTGGTCGCCGGCCGCCGTGGTCACGCGTCCCCCTCCCCCACGGCCATGCGCACGATCTCGGCCGGGTCGTCGGACATCTGGATCAGGTCCATGTCGCTCCTGCCGACCAGCCCGTCCTCGAGCAGGCGGGCCCGGATCCAGCGCACGAGCCCCGCCCAGTGGGCGACGCCGCAGAGCACCACCGGGAAGCTGCGGGCCTTGCCGGTCTGGATGAGCGTGAGCGACTCGAACAGCTCGTCCATGGTCCCGAAGCCACCGGGGAAGACGATGTAGGCCTCGGCGTACTTCACGAACATCGTCTTCCTGACGAAGAAGTACCGGAAGGCGATCGCCAGGTTCACGTAGTCGTTGACAGCCTGCTCGTGGGGCAGCTCGATCGTGCACCCGACCGAGATCCCACCCGCCTCGGATGCGCCCCGGTTCGCCGCCTCCATGATGCCCGGCCCGCCGCCGGTGATGACGGCGTAGTCGCGCTCCGCGAGCAGGCGGCCGACCTCGCGGGCGAGCTCGTAGTGCGGGTTGTCGGCGCCGAGGCGCGCGGAGCCGAACACCGACACCGCCGGCCCGACGCGCGCGAGAGCGTCGAACCCGTTGAACGAACTCGCCGAGTATGCGAAGGACGCGCCACGGCTCGCTGTGGAGGAACTCGGGGTCGCCGGGATGGCTGAGCAGGCTGGCGTCGGCGTGACCGACGGCGGCGCCTCCCGGCCCCCGCGCGCCGAGGCGCCCGCGACGATCGAGGCTCACCGGCCGGACGCCCCGACGCGTCGCACCAGCGCGTCGAGGGGCAGGCGCGCCGCGCGGGCGCTCCACTCCTCGGCGCTCCGCCGGGCGGGGTCGCGGGGCGTCGGCGGCGGGCCGAACGACAGCACCACGACCGCGCGCTCCGGGTCGGCGACCCCGATGGCGCGCTCGAGCGCGGCGCGGTCGGCGATGCCGTTGGGGCACGAGGCCAGCCCCTCGGCCCAGCCGGCGAGCATCATGTTCTGGGCCGTGCGGCCGGCGTCGAAGTCGACGAGGCCGCCGCCGGGCGTCACCACCAGCACGACGACGAGACCCGCCGACAGGATGTTGCCCGGCGAGAAGACGGCGCCGGCGACGGTGGTCCGGGCATCGCCCTCGACCTCCACGAAGCGGCACGGCTGTCGGTTGCGGGCGCTGCCCGCGAGCCGTCCGGCGTCGAGCACGCGCGCCCGGGAGACGGGGGACGCGGCCCCGCCGGAGTAGCGGCGCGAGTCGCGCTTGCTTGCCACGGCGAGGTGCAGGTCCACGGCCGCGGAGGTTAGCCGACGGGCCGCCCCCACGACCCCGCGCTCAGGCGGCGGTCTCGGTGCGTTGCGTGTGCGAGACGCAGAAGGGCGTGCCCCAGATCGGCTCGCGCCCACAGGGCTTGCCCTTGCGGTTGAGCGCCGCGCAGCGCGCCGCCGAGCCGTCCATGCCCGAGCTGCCCCGCTCGCGCTCGAAGAACGCGCGGGCGCGGGCGAAGTGCGCCTCGATGACGCGCGAGGTGAGGAGCTGGTCGGAGGCCCGCATGAGCGAGCGGGCCGACGAGAACAGCGAGCGCGACGCCATGGGCTGCGAGCGCGGATCGGCGGCCAGGCGCGAGATGCCGGCCTCGCAGATCTGCAGCAGGTAGCGCTCGGACCAGCCGGGACGGCGCGGGTCGGGCATGAGCGACGGGGAGAGAGCCGACCAGAGCTCGTGCGTGAAGCGCTGCATCGCAGCCGCTCTGCTCGTGGGGGGCTGGGGCTGCGTTCTCACGTTGACGGCCATGGGGGTAGTAGAACATTGCCCAGACAGGTTGTCAAGGTTCTGTCGAGAGTTTGTCTCCCCTCCGCGAAGCCGTTACCGACCCCCTGGTTCCGTCGGCGCCGCCGACTACCCTGGACAGGTTGTCGAGATTGCACTCTCCGTGGATACCCTGACCCCCGAACCCCGAACATCCACCCCCGCACCGGGCCTGCTGCGCATCGGTGAGCTGAGCCGTCGCTGCGGCGTCAGCCCCGACCTGCTGCGCGTATGGGAGCGCCGGTACGGGCTGCTCTCGCCCACGCGCACCGAGGGGGGCTTCCGCCTCTACACGGAGACCGACGAGGAGCGCGTGCGCACGATGCGGCGTCACCTCGCCCAGGGGTTCTCGGCCGCCATCGCGGCACGCATGGCACTCGGCGCGCCCCTGCCGCCGGCCGACGGCGACCGCGAGGCGGTGCTGCAGACGGCCGTCGCCGAGCTCGGCACGGCCCTCGACGCCTTCCAGGACGTCGAGGCGCAGGCGGTGCTCGACCGCCTGCTCGCGACCTTCAGCGTCGAGGCCGTCCTGCGCGACGTGGTGCTGCCCTACCTGCGCCATCTCGGCCGGCGCTGGGACGACGGCGATCTGACCATCGGCCAGGAGCACTTCGCAAGCGCCCTGCTGCGCGGTCGCCTGCTCGGCCTCGCGCGCGGCTTCGACGTCGGCGTCGGGCCGCGCGCGCTGCTGGCCTGCCCGGCCGACGAGCAGCACGACCTCGGCCTGCTCTGCTTCGGGGTGGGGCTGCGCGAGCACGGCTGGCGGGTCACCTACCTCGGCGCGGACAGCCCGATCGAGACGATCCGCGACACCGCCGACCGCGTCGCGCCGGACGCCGTCATCGTCTGCGCCGAACGCGAGGAGCCCCTGCGCGCCGTGGTCGGCGAGCTGGGGCAGCTCGCGATGAGGCACCCGCTGGCGCTCGCCGGCCGGGGCGCGTCGCCCGACATCGCCCACGCCAGCGGGGCGCGACTGCTCCAGGACGCGCCCATGGCGGCGGCGGCCCGGGTGGCCGCCGAATGGCCGCGCCGCCGGGATGTTCAGGGGACCCGGCCCAACGGGTAGCCTTCGCGGCATCCGAGCGACAGGGGCGCGTGCAGGAGTTCCTCAACACGACGATCAACGGCTTGTCCAGCGGCGCGATCTACGCGCTCGGAGCCATCGGCCTCTCGCTCGTCTACGGCATCCTGAAGCTCGTCAACTTCGCCCACGGCGACTTCATGACGCTGGGCGGCTACGTCGCCTTCGCGATCAACGTCAGCGCCGGCCTGCCGATCGTCGTGGCCATCCTGGCGGCGATCGCCTCGATCGCCGTGCTCGGCCTCGTGCTCGAGTGGGGCATCTGGGCCCCCATGCGGCGCCGCGGCGCCGGGGTGATGCAGCTATTGCTGCTCTCGATCGGCCTGGCCTTCGTCATCCGCAACATGATCCTGTTCGAGTGGGGCGGGGACGACCGCTCGCTCGACGTCGACCAGTTCCAGTCGTGGAACCCGTTCGGCGAGGTGAGGATCACGGCGATCCAGGTGACGGTCATCGCGACCGCGGGCGTCGTGCTGCTCGCCGTCGCCGCGATGCTGAAGTCGACGCTCATCGGCAAGACGATGCGGGCGCTCGCCGACTCGTTCGACCTGGCCGAGGTGTCGGGGGTGAACACCCGCCGCGTGGTCACCTACACCTGGCTGCTCGCCGGCAGCCTGGCCGGCCTCGCCGGCGTGCTCGCGGCCGTCTACACCACCCTGACGCCCAACACCGGGTGGTTCCTGCTGCTGTCGATCTTCGCCGCCGTCGTGCTCGGCGGCATCGGCAACGCCTACGGCGCGCTCGTCGGCGGGGTCGTCCTGGGTCTGGTGCAGGAGTGGTCGACGATGGTCGTCGAGGCGACCTACAAGGAGGCGATCGGCTTCGTGGTCCTCATCCTCGTGCTCCTCGTGCGGCCCCAGGGCATCTTCGGCCAGGCGCGGACGGTCTGAGGTGGACCCGCTCCTCGCGTTCGGCTTCTGGGCCTTCGTCCTCACCTTCGCCGGCATCTACGCGATCTTCGTGCTCGGGCTCCAGGTCGAGGTCGGCGACACCGGCCTGATCAACTTCGGCCACGTCGCCTTCATGGCGATCGGCGCGTACACGACCGGACTGCTGCTGACGAACGGCGTCAACGTCTGGCTGGCGATGCCCCTCGCGGTGCTCGCCGCCGCGGCCGCCGGCGCGATCCTCGGCATCCCGACGCTGCGGTTGCGTGCCGACTACTTCGCCATCACGACGATCGCGGCAGGGGAGATCCTGCGGATAACGATCGAGAACGAACAATCGACCACCGGCGGCACCCAGGGCCTGCGCGGGGCGAGCGGCCCGTGGCGCAGCTTCAACAACGACGTGCTCGACACCTTCTCCGGCTGGGGGATCGACCTCGACCGGCGCGTCCCGCTGCTCGTCATCGTGTGGGTCACCGTGCTGCTGATCGGCCTGATGCTCGTCTACCTCGGCCGCACGCCGTGGCGGCGCGCGCTGCGCGCGGTGCGCGAGAACGAGGAGGCGGCCGCGGCGTCGGGCATCCCGGTGTTCTCGTACAAGCTCCAGTCGCTGATGCTGGGGTCGGCGATCGCCGGCGTCGCGGGGGTCCTGTTCACCTTCTTCTCGACCACCCTCTTCCCCGAGAACTTCGAGCCCATCTTCACCTTCGTGGGCTTCGCGATCCTCATCCTCGGGGGCATCGGCAGCTACTTCGGTGTGGTCGTGGGCTCCGTCGTGATCGGCTTCATCGTGTCGGGCACGCGCTTCCTCGACTTCCCCCTCGACGCCGACAAGGTCGCGGCGCTGCGGTTCGTGCTGGTCGGGCTGATCATCATGGCGATGATGGCGTTCCGGCCCCAGGGGGTCTTCGGCAAGAAGGAGGAGCTCCATCTCGACGCCTGAGGCCCCCGCTCCGACGGCCGCCGCCGAGCTGCTCGAGGTCACCGACCTGAGCGTGCGCTTCGGCGGGCTGCAGGCGGTCGCCGGGGCGACCTTCTCGGTGCGCGAGGGCTCGATGACGGCGCTCATCGGCCCGAACGGCGCGGGCAAGACGACGGCGTTCAACCTGCTGACCGGGTTCATCCGCGCCGACGGCGGCGCCGTCCGCTTCGCCGAGCACGACATCTTCCGCTCGCGCCCCGACGTGATCTCCCGGCTCGGGATGGTGCGCACCTTCCAGCTCACCCGCGTGCTGTCGAAGATGACCGTGATCGACAACGTCATGCTCGCCGCGCCCGACCAGCCGGGCATGCGCCTCGGCAACGCGATCTTCCGGCGGCGCGCGTGGCGGGCGCGCGAGGTCGAGGTGCGCGAGGAGGCCATGGCGCTGCTGGCCGAGGTCGGCATCGAGGGCCACGCCGAGGCCTACGCCGCGACCCTGTCCGGCGGACAGCGCAAGCTGCTCGAGCTGGCCCGGGCGCTGATGACGCACCCCCGCCTGGTGCTGCTCGACGAGCCGATGGCCGGGGTCAACCCGACGCTCGGCCGGCGGCTGCTCGACTACCTCACCCGGCTGCGGTCCGAGCGCGGCCTCACCGTGCTGTTCGTGGAGCACGACATGGAGGCGGTCATGGACCGCTCCGACGAGGTCATCGTCATGGCCGAGGGCGCGGTCATCTCGCGCGGCCGCCCCGATCAGGTGCGCAGCGACCCGCGCGTGATCGACGCCTACCTCGGGGCCGAGCCGACCACCACCGCATGAGCGACCCGGTGCCCACCACCCCCGTCCCGGTGCTCGAGGCCGACGGCCTCGTCGGCGGCTACGTCGCCGAGGTCGACATCCTGCGCGGGTGCACGCTGACCGCGGCGGACGGCGAGATCGTGGTCGTCATCGGGCCGAACGGCGCGGGCAAGTCAACCCTGGCCAAGGCCGTGTTCGGGCTGGTGACCCTGCGCGGGGGCCGCGTGCGCCTGCGCGGCGAGGACATCACCGGCGCCGCCCCGCACCACGTCACGGAGCTCGGCATGAGCTACGTGCCGCAGGTCGCCAACGTCTTCAGCTCCCTCACCGTGCAGGAGAACCTCGAGGTGGGGGGCGTGCTGCGACGGCGCCAGATCGGCGAGCGCATGGAGCAGATGATGACCCTGTTCCCCCGGCTGGGCGAGCGCCGGCGCCAGCGCGCCGGCACGCTCTCGGGAGGCGAGCGCCAGATGCTCGCGATGGCGCGCGCCCTGATGCCCGATCCCCGCGTGCTGTTGCTCGACGAGCCCTCGGCCGGCCTCGCCCCGCGCGCCGTCGGCGAGGTCTTCGACACCGTGGCCGAGATCAACGAGGCCGGCGTCACCATCGTGATGATCGAGCAGAACGCGCGGCGCGCGCTCGCACTGGCCGACCGCGGCTACGTGCTCGAGGGCGGGCAGAACCGCTTCGAGGGAACGGGCGACGCGCTGCTGGGCGATCCCCAGGTCGCCGAGCTGTACCTGGGCGGGGCGGCCGCGCCCGAGCCGGGCGGGCCCGCCGCACACTGAGCGGGCCCGGCGGGGGGTCGTGCCCCCCGCCGAGACCACCCGTGGGTGCTACTCCTCGGAGATCGTGATGACCTGGTCGCTGTCGACCAGCTTGCCGCCCGTGTAGCTCCAGGTGGCGTAGTTCGCCGAGGCGGGGTCGCCGGCCTCGTCGAAGTCGATCGGGCCCGAGGCGCCCTCGTAGTCGATGTCCTCACCGTTGGAGAGCGCGGTCAGGGCCTCCGACAGCTGCTCATAGGTGTACTTGTCCCCGGGGGGACCCGAGACGGCCTGGAGCTGCCCGGCGAGCTCGCCCGGGTCGGCCGAGCCGGCCGCCGCGGCCGCCAGCGCCAGCAGGATCACCGCGTCGAAGTTCTGGGCGTCGTAGGTCTGCCGGGGCTTGTTGAGCTCGGCGTTCCACAGCGCGTCGAACTGCGCGCCGGCCGGGGCCTCGAGGGAGGTCGGGACGGTGCCCGTGATGCCCTCGGTCGTGGGCTTGCCGGCGGCTCCGGGCAGGTCCGGGGAGCGCAGGCCGTCGCCCGTGAAGGTCTTCGCCGGGTCCCAGGTGCCGGTGCGCACCAGCGCCGGGCCCATCTTCGCCCAGGTGCCGGTGTAGTCGATGATCATCCAGCCGTCCGGGTTGCCGCTCGCGATCTGCTGCGCCTCGGAGTTGAGGCTCGTCGCGTCCGGGTTGTAGGCCACGTTGCGGCCGACCGTGCCGCCGCCGGCCTCCCACGCCTTGGTGAACTCCTCGACCAGGGCGGTGCCGTACGAGTCGTTGCGGTGGGCCGTGTTGACCGTCGCGTCGGCGCCGAGCTTCTCCGCCATGACCTGGGCGATCACGCGACCCTGGATGGCGTCGGACGGCGGGGTGCGGAACACGAGGCCGTCGTCGTCGAGCGTCGTGAGGTCGGGACCGGTCGCCGACGGCGTCACGAGCGGCACGCCGGCCGCGATCGAGATGTTCTCCGCCGTCGGGATCAGCTCGGGGGTCGCCCAGGGGCCGGCGATGCCGGCCACGCCGTCGCTCTCGATGACCTTCGTCGCGGCCTCCTGCGCGGCCTGGGGATCGGTCTTGGTGTCCTCGGTGATCAGGGTGAGCTTCAGGCCGGAGTCGCCGGCCGCCGCGTTCACCTGATCGGCGGCGAGGTTGGCCGCGTCCGAGCCCGGACCGCCGAAGTCGGCGAGAGCGCCGGTCAGGGGCACGAGGACGCCGATCTTGACCTCGCCCACACTCCCGCCGCCGGTCGTCCCAGTGCCCGCGTCGTCATCGCCGCAGCCGGCGACGACCCCGCCAAGTCCGATCGCTCCCACCATGAGGAGTGACGCCATCGTGCGACGTCGGATCATGCGAACCCCTTTTTCGATGTATGACGTGCGAGACGTGGAGCACGTCGCGCGCGAGACTATCGGTGAGCGAGCCCATGCGTCACACCCCTGTCACATTGCGACGAGCCCTCCCCTCGGACATGGACGCCCTGATGCGTCTGCGCGAGGAGGTGTTCGTGCGCGAGCAGGGCGTGCCGCCGGAGCTCGAGCGCGACGACCATGACGCGTCGGCCGTCCACCTGGTCGCCGAGTCGGGCGGGACCGTGGTGGGGTGCTGCCGCCTGCTCGGGCACGGTGCGACCGTGCATCTCGGCCGCATGGCGGTGGCGGCGACCGCGCGCGGCACGGGCGTCGGCGCGCGACTGCTCGCGTTCGCCCACCGCGTCGCGGGCGAGGAGGGCGCGTCCGAGGTGGCGCTGAGCGCCCAGGTCTCGGCGCGGGGCTTCTACGCGCGTGCCGGCTACCTGGTCGAGGGCGACGAGTTCATCGAGGCGGGGATCGTCCACGTGGCGATGCGGCGCGCCGTCTGAGCCCTACGAGAGCGCCCGCAGGGCAGCCGTGACGACGATCGCCACCGCGACGATCGCGAGGAACGAGCCACGACGCCAGGCGACGAGCAGCGCCGCTCCCACTCCCGCGGCCCGGGCGTCGATGCTCCAGTCCCCTCCGGCGGTCAGGGTCGCCACCGCGACGAGCGCGGCCAGCAGCGCCGCGGGCAGCAGCTCCGCGGCGCGGGCCACCCGGGGCGGCAGCGCGCGGCCGCCGACGAGCACGGGCCCGGCCGCCTTCAGGGCGAAGGAGCCCACCGCCAGGGCGAGGATGGCCGCCCAGCTCACAGAGCCCCCCCGGAGGGCCGCCACGCCGCGACGAGCAGGCCCGCGCCGACGCCGGCGGACGCCAGCAGGATCGGGCAGACCGGCGGGCGCGATCGGCGTGAGGGCCAGCGCGATCGCCGCGCCCGCGAGCGCGGCCGCGCGGGCCGGCGGATGTCGTCAGCCGTGGGGCGATCAGCGCCACGAACGCCGCCGGGATGGCGGCGTCGAGGCCGGTCGCCGCGACGTCGATCGCGCCCGTCATCCACCAGCCGAGCGCCGTGCCGAGGTTCCAGAGCACGAACACCGCCAGGCCGGCGAGCCAGAAGGCGCGACGGGCGGTGCGCGGGTCGGTCTGGGCCGACGCGAGGGCCACCGATTCGTCGATGACCATGTGTGAGGCGAGCAGCCTGCGGCGCAGCGGGCCGCCCAGCACCGGGGCCACCGCGACGCCGAGCGCGACGCAACGCGCGTTGAGCAGCAGCCCCGCCAGCACGGCCGCCGCAGCGGTGCCGCCCTCGGCCACCACCCCGACCGCGGCGAGCTGAGCCGATCCGCTGAACACGATCGCCGAGAGCGCGGCGGCCTTCGCGAGGCCGAGGCCGGTGTGGGCGCACAGGACGCCGAACGACAGGCCGAACGCGCCCACCGCCACACCGATCGCGAGCGCCTGCCGCCCCAGCCGTGCCTGATCGTCCCGGGGACGCATCGTCAACCGCTCCTCCTGGTGATCCGTCGGCTCGCGCAGGACCGCGCGCAGACCCGGGAGCGACGGAGTGCGCTAGACGATCAGGCCGGCCGCCTCGCGCGGACGCTCGCGCGCGCCGGCGTAGATCTCCCACGCGACGGCCAGGCGCCGCACGGCCTCGTCGATCACCGCCGGCTCGTCGCACGAAGGGCACCCGCAGACGGTCCTCGTGGTGGCCCTCGGCCGACAGCGCCTGCCCGGGCACCACGTTGACGCCGCAGCGCTGGGCCACCTGTCCGAGGGCCCGGGCGTCGCCGGAGGGCATGCGCACCCAGAGCGTGCACCCGCCCCGCGGCACGTCCCAGGTCCAGTCGGGCAGGTGGGTGCCCAGCGCGGCCGAGAGCGCCGCGTAGCGCTCGGCCAGGAACACCCGTCGCTCGGCGACGGCCTCGTCGAAGTGCGGCAGCAGCTCGGCCACGAGCGCCTGAGCGAGTATCGGGCTGCCGAGGTCGGCGACGATCTTGAGCCGCATCAGGCGCTCGACGACCGGCCGCGCGGCGCGGATCCAGCCGACGCGCAGCCCGCCCCACAGAACCTTGCTCGCCGAGCCGATCGCCATCGACGACGCGTCGGGCGCGTGCGACGCGATCGGCGCGGGCACGGGACGCGGGTCGATCTCGAGGTGGCGCAGGGCCATGTCCTCGACCACCGGCACGCGGAAGCGCGCCGAGAGCTCGGCCACGCGGCGGCTGCGCGCCGCCGGCAGCACCGAGCCGGTCGGGTTCTGGTGGGAGGGCACCAGGTAGATGAACGCGGGGCGCACGCGCTCGAGCAGGCTCTCGAGGGCGTCGGGCAGCACGCCCTCGCCGTCGAGGGCCACTCCCACCGGCCGCATGCCCGCCCCCCGGACGATGTCGAGCGCGCCCGGGTACGTCGCCTCCTCCACCAGCACCGACTGTCCCGGCGCGCCGAGAAGGGCGGTCGCCAGCCCGATCGCCTGATGCGCCCCGGTCGTGACGATGACCTCGTCCGGGGTGGTCGGCACCCCGGAGGCCTCCAGGTGCTCGGCGACCGCCTCCCGCAGGTCGGGCAGCCCGGCGGGCAGGTATCCGGGACCGGCGATGTCGCGCAGCCACCGCCCCGGGTGGGTCTCGGCGAGCACCCGCGTGACCAGCGAGATCGGGGGCGGACACGCCGCCGTGAGCTCGATGAGGTCGCTCTGGCCGCCGAGCATGCCCGCGTAGAGCTCGGCCGAGAACGCGCGCTCGGCGGCGGGCCGGTCCTCGGGCGTGCCCGGCACCCACGTGCCCCGGCCCTGGCGGCTCTCGAGCCGGCCCGCGCTCTTGAGGCGGCCGTACGCCCCCACGACGGTGGTGCGGCTGACCGAGATGCGCTCCGCGAGATCGCGCTCGGTGGGCAGCACCGACCCGGGCGGCAGCTCCCCGCGATCGATGGCGGCGGCGATCGCGTCGGCGAGGCGCCCGTAGAGGGGCCCCGGTGTCGTCGCCCAGGTGCCGATGAGCGTCGCGAGACGGGTGGGTTCGATCTTCACGGATACCAATATGCCCGAAAAGGTCCTTGTCGGCAAGCCGCTACCGCGGTTCAATCAGTCCAATAGATCGATCGGAGAGGCCATCTAGGGCCAATACTCCGAAATTGGACTCGCACGGCGACGCCTGGGTGGTGGGTGCCGAGGCGAGGGTCCCGAGAGGAGACCGGCGATGCTCGACGTCCACTGCTCCCACTGCGGGCGCGTCCTGATCGGACCGCGGCAGATCATCTCGATGACCTCGACCGACGAGGGCATCCGGCTCGCGTACGTCTGCGGATGCGGCCGCCCGGGCGCCGAGACCACCGGCCGCCGCGCCCGTCCCGGTCGCCGCCGCCCGGTCGCGACCGCCTCCGCCGTGTCGGGGTGAGGGGGTCGCCGTGTACAACGTCATCCACCTGGCCGGTGCCCCCGGCCTGCGCGACGCCCGTCGCGCGTCCCTAGGACGCCGGGCACGTCTCCGCGCGGAGGCGGATCAGCATCTCGACGAGCGTCTCGCCGACGAGGTCGAGGCTGCGCGGCGACACCTTGTCGAGGGTGTCGCTCGTGCGGTGCCAGTGGGGGTAGTCGAAGTCGATCAGGTCGATCGCCGGCACGCCGCGCCGCAGGAAGGGGGTGTGGTCGTCGTCGACGCCGGAGGCCGTCCCCGCCGGGAAGACGGCCCGCGCCCCGACGGCCCCGGCGGCAGCGCGCAGGCGGGCCCAGAGCGCGGGGGTCGAGGTCGCCTCTCGCGGGATCGACAGGTCGCGGTCGGCGACGAAGTCGACGATGACGACGGCGCGGAGCCCGTCGCCGCGCGTGCGGGCGTGGTGGCGGCTGCCCCGGAGGCCGTCGCGTAGGAAGTCGTCGGAGCCGCGCGGGCTCTCCTCGCCGTCGAACATGACGAAGCGGATCGGGCGCTGGCAGGCGCGGCGCCCGACCCGCAGGACCCGCGACAGCTCGAGCACCGTCGCGACACCGCCGGCGCCGTCGTTGGCGCCCACGAATCCGGGGATGTCCTTGGTGTCGTAGTGGGCGCCGACGAGGATCGGCGCTCCGCGCCCGGGCAGCGAGCCCACCACGTTGCGCAGCCCGCCCGGGACGCGCTCGAACCGACCGCGCGGGAGCTCGCGGCGGAGCCGTTCGGCGAGCCGCCGCGAGGCCGGGGAGCCCGCCGGTCGGGGGCCGAGCCGCACCTGCGCGCGCAGGTCGGCGAAGGCGCGGTCGGCGTCGAAGCGGTCGATCGACGGCGCCGAGGCGGCGGGCTCGGACGCGGGCGCCTCGGCTCCGCCCGCGGCGCATCCGCCGGCCGCCAGCACGGCCGCCAGCAGCAGGAGGGGCGCGAACGTCCTCGGCCGTGCCACCATCACCCCCGGAGCATGGCACGAGGACGTGCCCCCGATCCTCCAGTCCGTCATGCGGAGGTCGATGACCGGCACGGACGCGGCGTGGATCGACCCCGACGGAGGCGCAGATGACCCCATCCATCACGGACTGGGAGGACGAGCTCGGGCGGCTGCTCGCGCACCGGCTGCGCACGCGGGCGATCGAGCAGCTCGCCTGCGGCGGATGGGCGGCGGCCGACTTCGAGGATGCGATCGACGCGGCCGAGCGGCGCATGACCGCACACCAGCGCGAGCTGCTCTGGGACGCGCTCACGAGCGACGCCGGCCTCGGACGGGCGGTCCGGGCGGCGCGCGGCGAGGGCTCCACCCTCCCCTAGTCGGGCCCGGCCCGGCGCGCGCCGCGTCGCGGGGGCCGACCTCGCCCCACACGTAGCCCGCCACGGTCGCCGTGACCGCGAGCGCGGGCACCGCCAGGAACGCACCGATCACACCGCCGAGGGCCGCCCCGCCCGCGACCGCCAGCAGGATCGCGACGGGGTGCAGCGCGACGTTGCGCCCCAGCACGAGCGGCTGCAGCACGTCGCCCTCGATCTGCTGGACCCCCACCACCACGGCCAGCAGGATCAGCGCGGTGACCGGCCCCTCGCTGGCCAGCGCGACGAGCACCGCGAGCGCGCCCGCGACGATGGCGCCCACGATCGGCAGGAACGCGGCGGCGAAGGTGAGCACCGCGAGGGGGATCGCGAAGGGAACGCCGAGAACGGCGATCGCGACCCCGATCAGCGCCGCGTCGGCGCCCGCCACGATCGCGGTGCCACGCACGAAGCCGCCGAGGGTGTCCCACGCCCGGCGCCCCGCCGCGTCGACGTGCGATCCGGCCCGGCTGCCGAGGCGTGCGGTGATCGCCGTCCACATGCGCTCGCCGTCCTTCAGGAAGAAGAAGACCAGGACCAGCGCCAGGAAGAGCCCGGTGACGACCTCCAGGGCGACGACCGCCTGACTGAGGACGCCCGACGAGAGCAGCCCGTCGCCGGACGTCAGCCACTCGCGCCCCTGCCCGTAGGCGTCGGAGATCTGGCCGCGCGACAACCCGAGGGGGCCGTCGACCAGCCAGTCCTCCACGTCGCGCACGCCCTGCTCGATGTTCACGTCGAGCGAGTCGATCTCGCCCGCGACCCTCCACGAGATGGCCGCGACGACGCCCGCGACGAGCGCGACCGCGCCGGCGATGACGGTCCAGGTCGCGAGCAGCGCGGGCCACCCGCGGGCCCGCAGCCACGCGGCCGGCGGTTGCAGCACCGTGGTGACGAGCAGCGCGACGATCACCGGCAGCACGATGATCCGCAGGCGCGCCAGCAGCACCAGGATCAGGGCCCCCGCGAGGGCCACCACCATCAGCCGCCAGCTCCACCCGGCGGCCACGGCCAGGGCGCGCGGCACGACCGGGCGCTCCCCGGGCGGCGGGGGGCCGCTCACCCCGCGGGCCGCGACCCCTCGCCCGACGCGTCGGCGAGGGCCTCGCGCTCGGGGGTCGGCGCCGCTGCTCGGGCATCGCCGGCCGGATCACCGACGGCCCCGTAGACCTGCGCGGCGGGGGCGCCGCGTTCGCGGGAGGCGACCATCGCCCGAGTATCGCGTGCATGCGCACGGTCCCGAAGGCGCGGGGGTCGGTACGGGCCGTCGCCGACACCCGGGGTCTGACGCCGGCGCCGAGCGGGTAGGGCCACGACGGAGGCCGCAACGGAGAGAGAGGACCCGGGGCCTGAACTTCTTCGACGAATGGATCGGGGTCGCCCGCATCCTGGTCTTCGCGGTGCTCGCCTACGGCGCTCTCGTGCTGATCCTGCGCATCTCGGGCAAGCGGACGCTCGCCAAGATGAACGCCTTCGACCTCGTGATCACCGTCGCGCTCGGATCCACGCTGTCGGCCGCGGTCCTCACCCAGAGCGCGCCCCTCGTGGAGTCGATCGTCGCCTTCGCCGCGCTCGTCGGCCTGCAGTGGCTCGTGGCCTCCGCGCAGACGCGCTGGCCCTGGGCCGAGAACCTCGTCAAGGACGAGCCGGCCCTGCTGGTGCGCGACGGCAGGCTGCTGCGCGATGCGATGCGGCGCGAGCGCATCACCGAGCGCGAGGTGATGCAGGCCGTGCGGACCGAGGGCCGGGGCACGATCGAGCAGGTCGCGGCCGTCGTGCTCGAGAACGACGGCAGCCTGTCGGTGCTGGGGTCGTTCGGTCCCGCGGCAGACCCGGTGGAGGGGTCCGGGCGACGTCAGGACCCCACGCCGGGCGGGGGCGACGGGTCCTGACGTCGCTGCCCGCTCAGGCGATGCGGGCGGCGGCCTCCTCGACACGGGCGAGGTCGGACGGGTCGGGCAGGGCCCGGCGGGCGCCGTCGCGGATGCGCACCGCGCGCGCGCGGAGCGCCGCGAGTCGCCCGGGGTCGTTGGTGCCGGAGATCACCCGGCCGAGGGCGTCGAGCAGCACCAGCATCGTGGCCGTGTCGGCCTGCCCCTCCGCCTCGCCGAGGTACTGGTCGAACGCGAGCCCGACGAGGGCCTCCCAGGTGGGTCGGGCGCGCACCACGAGCAGCCGGTCGTCGTCGTCGAGCACGACCACCCCGAGCTGCCGGTCGGCCAGCCGGCGCAGTACGTCGGCGGCGCGCATGATCGCCTCCTCGGCCGTCGTGGGGTCGTTGATGCCGGGGGAGAGCGCGCGCAGGCCGACGTCCGAGAGCTGACGGAGCCCGAACGCGACGTCCTGGGTCATGGTGCGCTGGGTGCCGATCTCGACGGCCGCTCGCGCGTCGTCCATCTGGTCGTCGTCGAGAGGCTCTCCGCCGTGGAAGCGCACGACCCACTCGCCGTCGGCGACGAAGTCCCCCGGCGCGGGCGCGACCACGGCGGTGCCGCCCGAGTCCCGCGCGATCGCGGCGAGACGGGCGTCGTCGATCCAGCGCACCCGCCCCGTGTGCGCCGTTCGCACCTCGGTCACCGGCAGCGCCTCGGGATCCACGTCCCGGTCCTCGCCCCGATGGGCCCCGGTGGCGAAGGGGATGACGTCGACCGTCTCCTCCCAGATGGCGTCGATGAGGCGCTCCACGCTGATCTCGGCGGCCATGTGGTGGAAGAAGACGACCAGTAGCGTGAGGGTTGCGAAGCCGAGGGCGACCGCGACGTTGACGGTGATGCCGGGCACCTGCTCGATCCGGACCAGCCGCAGGGCGACCAGCGCGAACACGAACGTCCCGACGAAGCCGGCGATGACCGCCTGGATCACCCGGTCGCGCATGAACCGGCGCAGCGCGCGCGGCGAGTAGCCCTGCGCGGTGAGCGCGAACACGGCCAGCGTTATCGAGAGCGTGACGCCGAGGACGGTCATGGTGGCCGACGCGATCGTCGACAGCACGCTGCGCGCGGCGTCGGCGTTGCCGCTGAAGACCCAGATCGGGCGCGCGTTGTTCTGGTCGAGGGCGCGGTCGAGCCGCACGAGCGACTCCGCCGCGACCACGGCCAGCACCGCGCAGGCGGCCGGCCAGAACCAGAGCCGCTCGCGCAGGGCGTCGAGTGCGCGCCGCACCCGGCCCATTCCCGACGAGTCGGCGCCCCCGCGCGGACGGGACCGGGTGCTCATCGGCGCGTCCCCTCCCGCCGTGCGTCCTTCGCGTCCATGGGGGTGAACCGTACGCCCCGGGGCACACCGGCGGCCGCGGCCCTCGGCACGCCGCTCCCGGGGGGCGTGGTCACTCCAGGCATCGGGCGACCCCCCGGTCCGCACCGGCGCGGGGTCTTGGCCCGCTCAGCGGCGCACGACCAACCCGGCCAGGGCGCGGCGGATCCGCCGCGTCAGCGGCTCACCGTCGCCGTCGCCGGGCTCCGGCTTCTCGGCCCGCGCCACAGCGGGCCAGCGCGAGGCCGCCGAGGCGGTCACGAGCAGGACGAGCGAGGCCAGGAACACGAAGGCGAGGAACGCCACGACGGCGCCGAGCGACCCGTAGATCGCGTTGTAGCGGCCGAAGTTCTCGACGTAGAAGGCGAAGCCGTGGGTCAGGCCCCAGAGCGCCAGCGACCCGCCGAGCGCGCCGCGCCAGACCCCCTCCCAGGCCATCGGCCGCGCCGGCACGAGCCGCAGCAGCGCACTCAGCACGACGAACGCCAGCACGATGGGCGTGCCGAGCCCGATGAACACCCCCAGCGGACCCGACAGGCCCAGCGGCTCGAGCACCCGCTCGTCGGCGACCCGGGTGAGCAGGGTGATGCCGGCCGACAGCAGCAGCAGCGCGCCGGTCAGGAGCACCATCGCCAGATCGACGAGCTTGCCGCGCAGGAAGGGGCGCCCGTCCTCGGCGCGTGTGACGGCGGTGAGGCCCGCCCGGATCGCGCCCATCATCCCGCTGGCGGTCCACAGCAGGCCGACGAGGCTGACGACGCCGACGGCGCCCGCGCCCCCGCCGGCGCCCGCCAGCACGTCGGAGAGGTCGGCCGCGCCCTCGTCGCTCAGCGGCAGCGCCTCGACGATCGGGTTGACCACCTCGCTGCGCGCGCGCTCCTCGGAGACCACCGTCGCGGCGCCGGCCACCAGCGTGATGACCAGCGGGAACAGCGACAGCAGGGCGTAGTAGGCGATCGCCGCGGCCAGGCGCGTGCCGCCCGACTCGACGAACCCCTCCACCGTGCGCCGCGTGAGCAGCCAGAGTCTCCACGGGGCCATGCCGGGGAGGCTAGCCCCGGGGCGCGGGCGGGGGGCGCCGGGCCCGCGGCGGCCCCCGCGTCAGGGGCGGGGCGTGCCGAGCGGCGCCGCCGCACCGCGGGCACCGGCCGTCGGCGTGTCAGTCCTCGTCGCCGCGGGCGTCGTCCTCGGAGCCGACGACGCGGAAGTCCTCGTCGAGCTGCACGTCGACCTGACCGCCGCCCGGGCGGGTCACCTCGACCTCGTACAGGCTCTCCTCGTCGCCGACCTCGGTGCCGGTCACCCGGCCGCCGCCGGTGTGCTCGAGCGCGGCGCCCGAGGCCCGCTGCAGGGCGGGCCCGGTGATCGGCGTGTCCGTCGGGTCGTCGTCGCCGTCCACCGCCGCGGCGACCCCGCCGCCCACGGCTCCGAGCCCCACGACGACCGCGGCCACGACGGCGTTCCTCCGGGTCAGTATCCGCTTCACGACTCCCCCTCCGATCTCGGGTCCTGCGGTGAGGGAAACACGCTAGACCGGCCGGCATGAGGGGACGATGAGAGGGGTGACGCGGAGGCGCTTCGCTTCTGCTGCGGCTCGGCGTCGTGAGCCCCAGTGGGGCGGCGGCCCTCCGGCATCGAGCTCATCCGTCGCGCCGCCGGGCCGTGAACTCGGCCAGTCGCGCGAGCCGCTCGAGGCGCCTGCGCTGGCCGAGAGCCGACAGCGGCCGCGCCAGCCGGGTCGCCAGGCCGCCCGCGGGCCCGACCACCTCGGCCTCGAAGCGCACCCGCGCGCCGTCGGGCGCCGGCGCGATGCGCTGACGGTAGCGCAGCACGTGGCCGAGGCCCGTGCTCTCCCAGTCCATCCCGCCCCCCGGCTCGGCCCAGGTCACGAGCATCTCGGTGGCGACCGGCGCGAACCAGGCGCGCACGCGTCCGCGCCACCCCGCCTCGACCTGCCCGGCGGCGGGCTCCACCCAGGCGATATGCGGCGACCAGAGCCGCCAGGCCGCGACGTCCGTCAGCAGCGCGTGCACGAGCTCGGGCGGCGCCGCGATCTCGCGCTCGGTGACGATCACCCGGTCTGCGTCGGCGCCCACCCGTCGAGTGTCCCACTCCGGGGCTCGCCGCGCGCTCCCCCGGGGGATGCGCCAGACAGGATTCGAACCTGTGACCTTCGGTTTCGTAGACCGACGCTCTATCCGACTGAGCTACTGGCGCGCGATCCGGGAGGTTACCAGGGTTCGCCCGCCGCTCCGTCGCGCGACGTGATGAGAGCGGCGCCGACCATGCGCGTCGCAGCCGCCACGGCCTCCTCGGCGCCGAGGCCCCGCTCGCGCATCGCGTCCCAGACCCGCACGTCGGTCATCGCGCGCGCCAGGGCGCGGGCGCGGTCGTCGAGCCCGAGCGGGCGCAGGGCCTCCTCGGCGAGGGCGGCGAGGCCGGCCTCGAGCAGCGCGTGCCCCTCCTCGAGGGCGGGCAGGCGGCGCCGGTCGCGGCGCACGTTGTCGGTCATGCGCCCCGCCCGCTCGTAGAAGCCGAAGCACTCGCGCACCAGGCGCTCGACGCGGTCGGCGGGGGCATCGACGCCGGCGAACAGCGCGGGCGCGGCGTCGGGGGTCGGCGGGTCGACGACCCGCATCGTCAGCTCGCCGCAGGCGGTCGCGAGGTCGTGGAGCGTCGGGAAGTGCCGGTAGACGGTCGCGAGCGAGACCCCCGCCCTCTCGGCGATGTCCGGCCACCGGCCGTCGACGATCCCCTGCTCGTCATGCACGCGCATCGTGGCCTCGAGGATGCGGGCTCGGGTGCGCTCCACCGCCTCGGCCCGCCTACCCATCTCGTACCGGCGCCGCGCCATTCTGTGCGCTTCCTTTTCTTGACAAATTTGTTCGCGCGTAATTCTATCTCCTTGACCGCACACTCGGAAAGGAGACGGACCGATGACGACGATGCAGGCCGCGGGAACCCCGGTGGTGGGGCCGCGCGACGGCGAGGCCTGGTGGTGGACGGGGGAGCTCGCCCGGATCACGACGACCGGCGAGCAGACCGACGGGCACCTCGCCCTGGTCGAGATCCTCGCCCCGCAGGGGATCGCGATCCCGTCCCACGTGCATCACCGCGAGGACGAGGGGTTCTGGCTACTCGAGGGGGTGGTGCGGTTCACGGTCGACGGTCGCACGTTCGACGCCCGCGCCGGCGACTTCCTGCTCGGCCCGCGCGACGTGCCGCACGCCTACACCGTGGTCGACGGGCCGGCCCGGATGCTGTTCATGTTCGCGCCGGCGGGGCTGGAGGGGTTCATCCGCGTCGCGGGGGTGCCCGCGTCCGAGCCCACGCTGCCACCGGCCGACGTCCTGCCCGACTGGGGCGCGCTGCCCGCCCTGGCGGCCGCCTACGGCATCGAGATGGTCGGCTGACGCGCCGCCACGTTCGGCGTCCCGTCCCGGCGCGTCATCCGGGCGTCGTGCCCCCCCGGATGGCGCGTCCGCGCGATACGTGGTTTCTTCGTGTCGCGTAGTCGGTGAGGTCGTCCCCGTCGCGTGCGTCGGGGACCCGAGGGAGGAACCCGATGCCAGGGAAGCTGGTGCACATAGAGATTCCGGCCGACGACACCGGCGCGAGCCGCGCGTTCTGGGGCGGAGTGTTCGGATGGAGCTTCGAGGAGTTCCCCGGTGCTCCGGGCGAGTACCACATGGCCCGGCTCGGCGAGGACCAGGGCGCCGCCATCACCAGCGCGGATCCGGGCGCGACCGGACCGCGCGCCTACTTCGACGTGGACGACATCGATGCGGGCATCGGCCGCGTACGTGACCTCGGCGGCGAGGCGGGCGAGAAGTTGGCCGTGCCGTCGATGGGCTGGTTCGCCACCTGCCGCGATCCGCACGGCAACGGCTTCGGCCTCTGGCAGACCGACCCCGGTGCGTCCATGGGTTGAGGCGCCGCCGCCCGCGAGGCGGCGACACCGCGCGCGACGGGTCCGAAACGGAGAGGGAGGGATTCGAACCCTCGAATCAGGTTAACCCCGATTACCCGCTTAGCAGGCGGATGCCTTCAGCCACTCGGCCACCTCTCCCGGAGGCCGACGCATCCTAGCGAGCGCCCCGCCCCGGGTGGGCGGGGCGTAGCCTCGGCCGCATGGACGACGCCCCCGACCTCGGCGATTTCACCGATGTCGACGCGGCGGCGGCGCCCGGCGCCCTGGCCGGCTACCTCGACACGGTGCGCGGCGTCGGCGGCCGTGGCCGAGTGGAAGGAGCGCAGCTTCGCGCTGCTCCATCCGCGCCCCGGCGCGACCCTGCTCGACCTCGGCTGCGGCACCGGCGACGACCTGCTGCCCCTCGCCGACCGGGTCGCGCCCGGCGGGCGCGTCCTCGGCATCGACGCCAGCGCGACGATGGTCGCCGAGGCGCGGCGGCGGGTCGCCGGCCGCGACGCGGTCGAGGTCCGCGAGGGCGACGCCCGGGCCCTCGACCTGCCCGGCGCGAGCGTCGACGGCGCCCGCGCCGAGCGCGTGCTGCTCCACATGGACGACCCCGCGGTCGTCGTCGCCGAGATGACGCGGGTGCTGCGCCCGGGCGGGCGCCTCGTCGTGGCAGAACCCGACTGGGGCTCGCTCGTGATCGACGCCCCCGACCCCGAGGCCGGCCGCGCCGTCGCCCGCGCCGCCGCCGGCCGCTTCCGCTCCCCCTACGCCGGTCGCACGCTGCGCCGGCTGCTGATCGACGCCGGCCTCGTCGAGGTCGAGGTCGCGGCGCGAACGCTCGTCATCGACGATCCGGCGGCGGCCGAGGCCGTCTTCCAGCTCGACGACGCCGCCCGCCGGGCCGGGAGCGAGGGCGCGATCACCCCCGAGCGCGCCGGCGCCTGGCACGAGGGCGCGACCCGCGCCGAGAGCCGCCTGCTGATGGCGATGACCGCCTTCATGGCGAGCGGCCGGCGCCCCTGAGCGACCGCCGGGCTATCCTCGCCCGGCGCGCCCGGAGGGGTGGCAGAGCGGTCGAATGCGACGGTCTTGAAAACCGTTGCCGGGCAACCCCCGGCCGAGGGTTCGAATCCCTCTCCCTCCGCTCACCCCTGAGGAGGAGCGCGCCGAGCGCCCCTCCTCAGGGTGGTCCCCGACGGGAACCCCGAGGTCTACTCCTCGATGAAGATCTCGATGGTCTCGGCGAGGACCCCGTCGTACTCCTCCGCGGCCTTGGCCGCGTCCGACTCCAGCATCGTCATCATGGCGTCCATGTCCGGGACGTCCAAGATCAACCCCACTCTGTTGCGGTTCTGGGGGTTCACGAACGTGCGGATGTTCGTCACACCGACGGTGGCGAAGACCTCCGCGCGCTTGGGCGATGCGAGCCAGTGGGCGGTGTCCTTGACGTCGTGGGTCGCGATCACGGTCGGCATGTCGTCTCCTGACTTTGGGCCCTACGTGGACAGGCTCCCCTGAACACAGGTTCCGTCGGCCGTCCCGTCAGCGCCATGCTCCGTTCGGCCGATGCCCCGGACGACCCCGTCGTGCTCCCGGTGCCGTCCCCACGGACGATAGGGATTCGTGCGGCCCGGCCTGCGAAACACCGTCGCGAAGGCGTGGAGCTCGCGAATGACGGAGCTCGGCACTGACGTTCCTGCCGCTGTCCTGAGGCCCGGATCGCGTCCGCCGACCTCCGACGAGGCCACCGGCGCCCTGCATAAAGGACCCGCTCTCCTCACTTCGATATGTAGGCCCATAACATCCAGAACGGCGAAGGGGTCCCACCGAGGCCAGGCCTGCATTCGCCGTGAGCTGCACGGTGCCCATCGACCCGAGAGTGAGGACTTTCATGAGCTCCAGCTCGAGCCCGCCCGTCGCGCCGATCGCGCTCCAGCCTCGCGAAGGCGACGCCCGCTGGTTCCTCGGCTTCCTGGTCACGATCAAGTCCACCGCCGAGACAACCAATGGACGTGTGGCCGTCGTCGAGCATCTCGGGACACGGGGCCTGGGATCGCCGCTGCACGTCCATCGCAACGAGGACGAGTGGTTCTACGTCACCGAAGGCGAGCTCACCTTCTGGGTCGGCGGCGAAACGATCAACGCGCCCGCCGGCTCGTTCGTCTACGGACCCCGCGACGTGCCGCACACCTTCAGCGTCACCTCAGACCAGGCCCGCTTCCTGCTCGTTACCGAGCCCGCTGGCTTCGAAGGCTTCATGCGCACCCTCTCCGTGCCCGCAGCGACCCTCACCCTCCCGCCGCGGTCCCTGCAGCCACCCGCCCCGGAACTGATGATGGCCACCGCCGCCGAGTACGGAATCGAGATTCTCGGCCCTCCCGGCATCCCCTCCTAAACCGCGGCCGGCCCAAGCGTGGATCATTCGTCCGGCAGTGCATGAAGCCGCTGCAAGCCCGGCCATCTGGCTCTCAGGCTCCCGCCTGGGCGCAAGGGCCATGAGCCCTCGGCGAGCCGGGCGGTGGCCGTGCCCGCATGTCGCTGCGCGGGCTCCGGCCGCGCACCGCACCGAGCTCGAATCGACCGGCCCCGGAGTGCCGCTCCCCACTCGGACGCAGGGGGCTCCTCAGTGAGTCCTTCGTGTGCGCGGGTTCAGGGTCGGTCCGCGTGGCGGGCCGCGACCAGGTTCAGGTTCGACTTCAATCCCGCTAGGCCCGCTGACCTGAGGGGGTGGCCTGCGCCCCCTCCTCGGATTCCTCCCCACAGAGGACCCAAAGGCACTACGCCTCGAGGAGCGACTTGAGACGGCGGAGGTCCTTGCGGTTGGCTCGACGCATCGCTCCGGCCACGAGCATGGACGAGAGCCGGGCAGAGCCGGAGGGCTCGCCGCGGTTACGGAGGACCATCCGCGTTCCGCCAGACGGCCCGTCCTCCCAGGTGTACGTCGTCTCCATCGGGAACGGCCCCTCGGAGGTCGCCATCACGAGTCGCTCGTCGGCGACGAACTCCCGCACCTCGTAGGTGTAGGCAAGGCGCCGACCGAGGAAGCGGGCGACGAACGCGACTCTCGAGCCCACCGCGAGGGGTCTCGGGCTTCGCCACTCGACGGCCTCGATCTTCTCGTACCAGGTCACCGCGTTGTCGGGATCGGTCGCGAAAGCGGCGACGTCGGGCCGGGGTCGATTGATCTCGATCTCGGTGACGACATCGACTGGCACGCTCCAGAGGCTACCCCCGAGATCTCCGCCAGCGAAAGCGTGGGTCGCGGACCGGTCGGCATCAGGCCCGTTCGGCGCAGGGGCGGCGAGCGGTCAGGCATCGCCGTCCATCGGCCGGGGGAAGGCACGTTGACGGGCCGCCCGCGGCGGGCGCACGATGAGGGGCCGGGAGCGGACGGGGGTGGCGGTGACCCTGCCACGTCGAGCGCGTCCGCCGTCCGGGCCACTCACAGCCAGGAGGCCTCGCGATGCACGCGACCATTCGAGCGTACGACCGCGCGAGCGGTCTGGTCGGCCTGCTCTCCGAACGCAAGGACGAGATCGAGCGGCTCTTCAGGGAGATCCCCGGGTTCCGCGGCTACCACCTGGTGGAGACGGGCGATGCGAGCTGCGTCAGCGTCACCGTCTTCGACGACGAGGACGGCAGCCGGGCGGGGACCGATGCGGCCCGCGAGTGGGTCGCCGCGAACGCGGCCCATCTGGATGTGCCGCCTCCGCAGATCTCGGCCGGCGAGGTCGCGTTCAGCCTCCGGTGAGGCCGGCGCGCTGACCACCTGGGAGATCCGGGTGGGCGCCGAGGCGGCCGATGCCCGCCGCCTCGGCGCGGATCATCGGGTCGTCGAGCACGCCGCCGCCGGACGGGAGGGTCCGCGCGCGCCCGACGGGCGGCCGCCGCGCGTGGTTAGGTAGTGACGTCCGGCGAGGGGAGGGGACGATCATGGCGGTACGGGAGAGGAACAACGTCGTCGAGCACGGGCCGGCCGAGGCCCAGGCGATGCTGTTCGCGCACGGCTTCGGATGCGACCAGACGATGTGGCGCGACGTCTGGCCCGCCTTCGCCGACCGGTACCGGATCGTGCTCTTCGACCATGTCGGCGCGGGCGGCTCGGACCTGGCGGCCTACGACGCGACGCGGTACGGGTCGCTGGCGGGCTACGCGGGCGACGTGCGGGAGATCTGCCGCGAGCTGGGGCTCCGCGACGTCATCCTCGTCGCCCACTCGGTGGCCGCGATGATCGGCGTTCTCGCGGCGGTCGAGGAGCCGGAGCTGTTCGACCGGCTCGTCCTCGTGGGCCCGTCGCCCCGCTACATCGACGACGGCGACTACGTGGGCGGGTTCACCAGGGACGACATCGAGGGTCTCCTGGACGCGATGGACAGCAACTACCTGGGCTGGTCGCAGCAGCTCGCGCCGGTGATCATGGGCAACCCGGACCGCCCCGAGCTGGGGGACGAGCTGACGAACAGCTTCTGCCGCACCGACCCGGAGATCGCGCGCCGGTTCGCGCGTGTGACCTTCCTGTCGGACAACCGCGCCGACCTCGGGCGCGTGCGGACGCCGAGCCTGGTGCTGCAGTGCCGCGAGGACGCCATCGCGCCGCAGGTCGTCGGCAGGTACGTGGCAGCGGCGCTCCCCGACAGCACGTTCGTCATGCTCGACGCGGTGGGGCACTGCCCCAACCTCAGCGCCCCCGTGCAGACCGTCGCGGCGATCCGGGACTACCTCGACGCCACGCGCGACGGGAGCGCCTGACACGGGGGACGACCTCCCCATCGAGAGCGCCGAGGAGCTCTACGAGAACGCTCCCTGCGGCTACCTCACGACCACGCTCGACGGGACCATCGCCCGCGTCAACCGCACCTTCGAGGCGTGGACGGGGCTCGACCGGGACGACCTGCTCGGCAGGCGCCGCTTCCAGGACCTGCTGGCGCCGGGCGCCCGGATCTACCACGAGACGCACTACGCGCCCCTCCTGAGGATGCAGGGAGCGGTACGCGAGATCGCCGCCGAGATCGTCTGCGCCGACGGGTCACGGCTGCCGGTGCTGCTCAACTCGGTCCTGGTCGCCGACCGGCCGCTGAGCCCGGGCATCATCCGGACCACGATCTTCGACGCGCGGGACCGTCGCCGGTACGAGCAGGAGCTGATGCACGCCCGCCGCCGCGAGCACGAGATCGCGCAACTGCTCCAGCGCAGCCTGCTGGCCGGACGTCTGCCGGCCGGGCCGGGCGTCGACATCGCCGCCGTCTACCGCCCCGGGGTCGCGGGCGCCGACGTCGGCGGCGACTGGCACGACGCCTTCTGGCTCGGCGACGACCGGATCGGGCTCGTGGTGGGCGATGTCGTCGGCAAGGGGATCGAGGCGGCCGCGACGATGGGGCAGTTGCGCAGCGCGACGCGCGCCCTGGCCTCGACCGGGCTCGAGCCCGGGAGGCTGCTCGACGCGCTGGACGCCTACGCGAAGCGGCACGAGGTGGGCGCGCTCACCACCGTCGTGTACGTCGAGGCCGACCTGGTGGCGTCCGAGCTGCGGCTGGCGAGCGCCGGTCATCCCCCCGCCGTCGTCGTCGACCCCCGCGCCGCAGCGAAGTTCGTGTGGGAGGGGCGCTCGCCGCCGCTCTGCGTCGCGACGGATGCGCGTCCGACGGCCACCGTCCCGCTGGCGCCGGGCGGTCACCTGCTGCTCTACACCGACGGCCTGTTCGAGCGGCGCGACGAGGTGGTGCACGCCGGGCTGGACCGCCTCCTCGCGACCGTCCGGGACCTCCCGGCCATCTCGCCGACGTCGCTGACCACCGACCTGCTGCGCGCGCTCGACCCGGGACCGCTGGAGGACGACGTCTGCCTGCTGGCGGCGCGGATCGGGGAGGGCGGCCCGTGACGCGGGGCCCCGGCACGCTCACCCCGGTTGGACGTCCGGCTCCCCCGGCGGCTCCCCGGCGGGAGTGAGGAACACCGTCATGGGCGCGCCGGCCAACGCGGGCGTTGCGCGGCGACGACCAGACGGTCTCGCGCGCACGCGCTCGAACCCCTCGGCGGCGGTGGAGGTGGCGAAGTCGAGGTCGATGACCGCGTGGTGCCTGTCGTTGACCGGAGACTGGACGCGGGCGCCGAGGACGCGGGCGCGGGCGTCGCCGAAGCGCTCGAGGCCGGGCGCGCCAGGTCGCGATGTCCGAGATCGCGCTGCTCCGATGCTGGCCTGCGTCAGACGGTGACCCCCGGCCCTCAGGGCCGTGTCAGGAACTCGAGGTTGTGCCCGTCGGGGTCGCGGACGTAGAAGCCGCGCCCGCCGTTCCAGTCGTTGAGCTCCCCGCTCCGCCGGTGCAGCGGATCGGCGCTGTAGGTGAGCCCCGCCTCGGTGACCCGGCCGAGGATGCGGTCGAAGTTCTCGTCGTCGACCGCGAACGCGTAGTGATGGGCGTCGAAGCCGTTGACGTCGTCGAAGTCGAAGCTCACCCCGCCGACCCGCACCACGGCGAAGCGCCCGGGCGGGCTGCCCGCGCTGCGGTCGCCCACCTCGAGCCCGAGCAGATCCGCGAGGAACCGCGACGATCGCTCCCTGTCGCTGCTCGGGACAAGGACGTGGTCGAGGACGATGGCCGAGGCGCACCTCCCGTGACGTGGATCGCGCCGACTCCGTGAGCCTATGTGTTGGTCACGCGCGGGCGCGCGCTGGCGTCCCCCGGCGACCGACGCGTCGCGGCGGTCGCCGGGGGACGCGGTCGGTCAGGGGACCAGCCGGATCGACTTGATCGCGGGCTTCGTGGGCCGCGCCGCGGGGTTGCGGCGGGCGCCGCGCGAGTAGCCGAGCGCGAAGTTCAGCTTCGTGCGCAGGCTGACGGTCTTCGCCCTGTCGGGGACCTTGATGCACGTGCGGCGCGAGCCCGCCTTCGTGAAGACCACGAGCTTCTGGCCGAAGATCCTCTTGCTGCGCGTGCCGCTGAAGATGGTGGCCAGGATGCGCGCCGGCTCGGTGCTGGACACCTTCACCAGGACGCACCGGGAGTTCTTGAGGGAGCCGAGCGAGATGATCCCGGGGGCCACCGCCGACGTGGGACCGGCCGACGCCAGCTGCGGGGCCGGGATCACGAGCCGCAGGTTCGCGCCCACGGGGCTGGAGACCGTGAACGGGTCACACCGCAGGAAGTTCCAGGTGCTCGGGCTCGCGGGGGTGCCGTCGGGGTTGAACACCTGGGTGTCGAGGGTCAGCAGGTCGGGGGAGATCGTGTGGGTGAACCTGCCCTTGGTGCCGGTGCTCAGGGTGTACGTGCCGCTCGCGGACATGCCCGACGCGATCATGTTCGCCGACTGGTTGTTCGAGGTGGTGCCGAGGACCCGCCGGCCGGTCTGCGTGTAGGTGACCGTCGATCCGTCCGACCGCTGCCAGACACCCGCGAAGTCGCCTCCGACACAGGCCGCGCGCGCGCCGGGTGCGACCGGGGTGGTGGTGGTCTGCCCCGTCGCCGCACCGGCGGTCGCGAGGCCGGCCACCGCCACCGCCCCCATCGCCGCGGTCATGAGGGTTCTGCGCATCTCGTCTCCTTGTGGGTTCTCGGGGGGGTGACCTCCGGGAGGGCCTGCCGGCCCCATCCCTGGCGGCGTCGCGCAGCATCTCCCGCGGCCGACCGGCGAGGCAATCGCCGAAGGTCCAGTCCTGCCGTTGCCGGCCGGTCGGCCGGCGGACGGCCGGCGGACCGCTACCCCGCCGGCCTGCGCGCCACGGCGAACAGCTTGCAGTAGTCGTAGACGAACCCGTCCGGGCCCGCGGCGTCGTGCAGCGCGGCCTCGATGCGCTGGTCGAGCTCGCTGAAACCGCCGGGCGGGTTGCCGAGCAGGTGCCCGGCCACGGCGCGCGTGCGGGCCATGAACGCGTCGGGGGGCGTCGCGCGCCGGCGCCGCTCCATCCAGATGTCGAGCGGCTCCAGACCGACGGCGCGCATGTCGGCGTCGATCTCGTTCACGTCGCGCTGGTTCTCGGCGAACCAGCCGGTCCACGCCGACGGCGCCCCGACCCGCTCGAGCAGCTCGCGCCATGCATCCTCGCCCCCGCGGCCGGCGGTGAGGATGCCCATGACGCCCCCCGGGCGCAGCGCACGTGCCATCCGGGCGACCGCCCCCGGCTTGTCGGGGAACCAGTGCAGCGCCATCGCGCTGATGACGGCGTCGAAGGCGCCATCGGGCACGTCCATCCCCATGACGTCCTCGGCGCGCAGCTCGACCTCGACCCCGGAGAACCCCTCGAGCTTGGCCGCGAAGATCTCGAGCATGCCCTCGGCGGGATCCACCCCGACGAGCGTCGAGACCTCGAAGCGGTCGAGCATGGCCGCCGACGAGAAGCCGGTGCCGCACCCCACGTCGAGCACCCGTGCGTAATCGCCGTCGGGGAGAGACATCACGAGGCGCAGCGAGCCGGCGATGTTGTGCCGCACGGCGGCGTCGTACGACTCGGCCGCCTTGCTGAAGCCCTCGGGCGCACCACCGGTGGTCGTCTCCATCGCCTCGTCGCTCCTCGATCGGGGTGGGGGGTCGCCGCCCCGCCGGGCCGCGGGGCGGGGCACGCGGGCGCGACCAGTCTGCCGGATGCCGGGGGTTGACACGGTCCGGACCACCGCCGTTGAGTTGACCGGTCAGTCGAGCGAGGAGGCTCGCATGGCAGAGGGCGGACCGTGGGGTCACCGACCGCCATCGGGAGGGGCCCACCGCACCGGTGGTGATCGGCGACGACGCCGGGGGCGTCTGTCGATAACGCCCCGGTCCGGCCGTCATACGGGTGAGCGCCCACATCGCGCGCACCACCGCACGACAGCCGGTCACCCTTCGGAGAGGAAGGTCGTCCGATGAGCGCACAAGGCCCTCCCCCCGCCACGCGGTCGGGGCTCGCCCTGGCCCTCGTCTGCCTCGGGCAGTTCATGGTCGTGCTCGACGTCGCGATCGTGAACGTCGCCCTGCCCTCGATCCAGCGCGATCTCGGCGTCAGCCAGAACGACCTGCAGTGGGCGGTCGTCGCCTACGGGATCTTCCTCGGGGGATTCCTGCTGCTCGGCGGGCGGGCGGCCGATCTGCTCGGGCGCCGCGCGGTGTTCGTGACCGGCATCGCGATCTTCGCGGCGTCGTCGCTCGTCGCCGGTCTCTCGACCTCGCTCGAGGTCCTGGTGGTCGCCCGCGGCGCCCAGGGCTTCGGGGCCGCGCTCACCGCCTCGGCGGCGCTGTCGATCCTGACCGCCATCTTCGCGGAGGGCCCGGCGCGCGCGAAGGCCCTGGGCATCTGGGGCGCGGTCTCGGCCTCGGGCGCGACCGCCGGCGTCGTGATGTCCGGGCTGCTCACCGACGGCCCGGGGTGGGAGTGGATCTTCTTCATCAACGTGCCGGTCGGGATCGCCCTGGCCGCGGGAGCGCTCACCCTGCTGGCCGAGTCGCACGGCGAGCGGGGCCGGAGCTTCGACGTGCTCGGCGCGGTCACCGTCACGGCGAGCCTGCTGCTGCTGGTGTTCGGCGTGAGCCGCGGCGAGATCTGGGGCTGGTCCGACGCCCGCACCGTGGGCGTGCTCATCGCATCGGCCGTCCTCATGGCCGCCTTCCTCGCGATCGAGGCGCACGTCCGTCAGCCGCTCGTGCCCCTGGGGCGCCTCGCGAACCGGACGGTCGGGTTGGCCAACGTGGTCGCGTTCCTGCTGCTGGCGTCGTTCTTCTCGCTCATCTTCATCGCGACGCTCTTCATGCAGCAGGTGCTCGGCTACAGCGCCCTCGAGGCCGGCCTGGCCTGGCTGACCTCCACGGTGCCCGCGCTGGTCACGGCGGCGACCACGGGCGCGGTGCTGGTCGAGCGCATCGGTGTGCGGCCCATCCTCGTGGTCGGCCTGACGATCATCGCGGTGGCCCTCTTCGGCCTCGCGCGGCTCGATGCCGGCTCGGGCTTCGCGAACGGTCTGCTGCCCTGGTTCCTGCTGTCCGGCTGCGGCATCGGGCTCTGCTTCCCCGCGGCCCAGGTCGCCGCCTTCACCGGCTTCGACGAGAGGGACAGCGGGCTGGCCTCGGGCCTGGTGAACACCTCTCAGGAGGTGGGCGGCGCGGTCGGTGTCGCGGTGCTCTCCGCCGCCGCGATCGCGGTGACCGAGGACGCGGCCGCCTCGGGCACCGCCCCGGTCGACGCCCTCGCCGACGGCTTCTCGCGCGCGTTCCTGGCCGGCGGCATGATCGCCATCATCGGGGTCGTGACGGCGCTGCTGCTGCGACGGCCGACCGCCCGGTCCCCGCAGCTCGCCGGCGAGGCCCGGGACGGTCTCGGCGCGAGGGACGCACCGGCGACCTGACCGGCCGGATCGGACCGACCGCACGCGCCCGTGGGAGGGCCGCCGTGGCCCGCCGCCCCCTCGCGGGTCAGGGCGCCTCGCGTCCCGTCCAGCCCCGGCGCTCGGCGAGCGTGACGGCGAGCACGGGCCCCGCCGGGGGGACGGCGCGGTACTGGGGGTACTTCGCGACGAGCAGTGCGATCGCCCGCGCCTCCTGCGTCGCGCCCGGCTCGAGCACCCGCGCGGGACCCCGGAGGCGCACCCACCAGAGCCGTGTCCAGTCCTCGTCGTAGTGGTTGACCAGGACGGTGGCGACGGGGCGCTCGCGCACGTTGCGAAGGCGCCGCAGGTCGCGCGAGCGCTTGGGCTTGGAATCGACGGCGCTGTAGAGCGTGTCGTCGTCGAGCGCGAAGCAGATGGGCACCAGGTGGGGAGCGCCGTCGGGATCGACGGTCGCCAGGCGGGCCACGCGGGCCGTCGCGACGCGCCGCCGGAGATCGTGGTCGTCCATCGGTGGAGTGTGACGCGTGGGGGTGGGAGCGGATGTGCCCGCGACCATATGATCGAGCCCCGCCCCCCGACCTCGAGGATCTCATGCGCCTTGGCTACTTCCTGCCGCAGATGGGTCCCGCCGCGGGACCGGACGCCCTGACCGCCGTCGCCACGCGCGCCGAGGAGATCGGCTACGACTCGCTCTGGGTGACCGAGCGCTCGCTCTTCCCCGTCGCCCCCGTGGAGCCGTACCCGGCGAGCCCCGACGGCGCGCTGCCGGACGTCTACCGCACGGTGATCGATCCGCTCACGGCGCTGACGTACGTCGCCGCCCAGACGAGCCGCATCGCGGTGGGCACGAGCGTGCTCAACCTGCCCTGGTACAACCCGCTGCTGCTCGCCCGCTCGCTCACGGGCGTCGACGTCGTCTCGAAGGGGCGCCTGCGCGTGGGCTTCGGCATGGGGTGGTCGCCCGACGAGTACGCGGGCGCCGGCGCCGACTGGCACCGGCGCGGCGCGCGGGCCGACGCGAACCTCGAGGCGCTCCTCGCCATCTGGACCACCGACCCGGTCGAGTACCGCAGCGCGGACTTCGCGATCCCCGCCTCGGTGATCGGCCCGAAGCCCGTGCAGTCGCCCCACCCGCCGATCTACATGGCGGCCTACACCGAGGCCGCGATGGCCCGCGTCGCCCGCTTCGCCGACGGGTGGATGCCGGTGGGCGTGCCGATCGACGGCATGAAGGCCATGCTGCAGGGCATCCGCCAGATGGCCGAGGGGCACGGCCGCGATCCCGACGCGATCGAGCTCGTCGTGCGCGCCAACATCTGGGTCACCGACGCGCCTCTCGGCGACGACCGCTTCATCTTCACCGGCACGATGGACCAGATCCGCGGCGACGTCGCCGCCTCCCGCGAGGCCGGCGCCTCGGAGCTGACGTTCGACGTCACCTTCGACCCGACCGCCACGACGGTCGAGGCCTTCGTCGACGGGCTCGACACCTGGTGGGACGTGGGGAAGGCGTCATGAGCGAGCACGACGAGGGGCAGTTCGACCCTGCCGGAGCGTGACGGCTACCCGGCCGGCGTGCCGTGCTGGGTTGACACCGCGCAACCCGATCCGGCGGCCGCCGCGAGCTTCTACGGCGCGCTGTTCGGGTGGGAGGCCGAGGACCGGATGCCGCCGGACGTGGCCGGCCACTACCTCATGGCCCGGCTGCGGGGCCGGGACGTGGCGGGCATCGGGTCGCAGCAGGAGGGGATGCCGCCGACCCCGGTGTGGGCCACCTACATCGCGGTGGACGACGCCGACGCGACCGCGCACGCCGCGACCGCGGCCGGGGGAGCCGTGCTGCAGGAGCCCTTCGACGTCTTCGACGCCGGCCGGATGGCGGTGCTCGCCGACGCCGAGGGCGCCGTGTTCTGCATCTGGCAGGCCGGCACGCACATCGGCGCGCAGCTCGTCAACGAGCCCGGCACCGTCGTCTTCAACGGGTTGAACACACGCGACCCCGAGGCCGCCCGCGCCTTCTACGGCGACGTCTTCGGCTGGGAGGTCGACCTGGGCTCCGACTTCACGATGTGGCGCCTTCCCGGGTACGGCGACCACCTCGAGGAGCGCAGCCCGGGCACGCTGCGCACGCTCGAGGAGGCCGGCGCGCCGCCGGGCTTCGCCGACGTCGTGGCCGCGCTCGCCGTCATGGGCGACCAGTTCCCGCCCGCCACGCCCCCGCACTGGGACGTCACCTTCGCGGTCGCCGATGCCGACGCGACCGCCGCGCTGGCGGCCGAGCTCGGGGGCCGGGTGCTGGTGAAGCCCTTCGACGCGCCCTGGGTGCGCATGGCCGTGCTGCAGGACCCGCAGGGGGCCGTGTTCACGGCGAGCACCTACGTGCCCGAGAACGCCGCCCGTTAGCGGGGGTCAGATGCGCCCGGCGGGGAGGCGGGTGAGCGAGAAGGGGCTCGCGTCGATCGAACGCGATCCGCCGTCGATGATCATCTCGGCGACCATGCGACCGGTGGCGGGTGCGTTGAGGATGCCCCACGAGGCGTGGCCGGTCGCCAGGTAGGCGCCGGGCGATCCGGGGACCGGGCCGATGAGGGGCACCCCGTTGACGGTCAGGGGCCGGTAGCAGGCCGAGCGCGCCAGCACCTCGGCCTCCCCGAGGGCGCGCGAGTGGACGCCGGCGATGCGGTGGAGCTCCTCGCAGGCCTGGTCGGTCGGCGCGATCTCGTCGGGGTCGTCGGGCAACGAGCCGTGCTCGGGCATGCCCGAGACGTACACGGCGCCGCCGGAGCGCGGGTAGATCTCGATCGTGTGGCGCTGCCGGTCACGGCCCACGAACTCGCTGAAGACGGCCTGGGCCGGCACCTCGGCGCCGAGCACGAGGCTGGCGCTCCTGGTGCCGAACACCTGCGGCAGCGCCAGCCAGCGCTGGGCCTGGCTGGTCCAGGGGCCGAGCGCCAGCACCACGACGTCGGCGGCGCGCTCCACGCCGTCGACCGAGACGCCGCTGACGGCACCGTCGTCGCCCGCGAACACGAGCCCGTCAACGACCCCGGTGGCGAGCTCGGCGCCGTTCGCGACGGCCTCCTGCGTGAGCGCCTCGGTGAACCGGCGCGGGTTCACCTGCGCGGTGGTCGCGGGCCCGCCGATGACCTCGTGGGCGACCACGTTGCCGTCGAGCCAGGCGGGGTTGGGCAGGCCGCGGTAGCGCTCGAGGTCGCCCTCGTCGGCGGCGGCCGTCATGAGGGCGTCCATCGGGCGGTAGCCGATCCGCTCGGCACCGAGCTCGCCGGCGATCTCGCGATGCAGCGCGAAGCTCGCGCGCGCGAGCGCGTCGAGCGGCGTGCCGGTGTTCCAGTCGAGGGCGAGGAATCCGGCCGCGCGGCCCGAGGCGGCCGCCGCGGGACGGGCCCGGTCAACGAGAAGCGGGCGCACGCCGCGACGGGTGAGGAACCAGGCGACCGACGCGCCGATGGCGCCCGCCCCGCAGACGACGACCCGGCCCGGGTCGCTCACATGCGACCCGCGGGCAGTCGGGTGAGGGCGAACGGGCTCGCGTCGAGGGAGTGCGAGCCGCCGTCGAGGATCATCTCGGACACCATCCGTCCGGTTGCGGGGGCGTTCAGTATCCCCCACGACGCGTGGGCCGTGGCCAGGTACGCGCCCGCGGCGCCGGGCACCGGCCCGATGAGCGGCACCCCGTCGACGGTCAGCGGGCGGTGGCAGGCCGAGCGGCCGATCACCTCGGCGTCGCGCAGCGCGCTCGCGTGGACGCCCGCGATGCGGTGCAGCTCGCGGCAGGCCTCGTCGGTCGGGACGATCTCGTCGGGGTCGTCGGGCAGCGATCCGTGCTCGGGGTGTCCCGTGACGTAGACGGCGCCGCCCGGGCGCGGGTAGATGCGGAAGGCGCCGCGCCGCCCGTCGCGGGCGACGTACTCGCTCCAGACCACCTGGGCGGGCAGGTCCGCGCCGAGCACGACGCTCGCCATGCGGGTGCCGAAGACCTGCGGCAGGGCGATCCAGCGCTGGGCCTGGCTGGTCCAGGGGCCAAGGGCCAGCACGACCGCGTCGGCCGGGATCGCGGCGCCGCCGACAGACACCGCGCTCAGGGCGCCCCCCTCGCCGCCGAACGCGAGCCCGTCGACGACCCCCGTGACGAGCTCGGCCCCGCCGGCGACCGCGGTCTCGAGCAGCGCCTCGGTGAAGCGGCGGGGGTCAACCTGGGCCGTCGTCTCGGGCGTGCCGACGACCTCGTGGACGACCGCGTTGCCGTCGAGCCAGTCCGGGTTCGGCAGGCGGCGGTACCGCTCGAGGTCGCCCTCGTCGGCGGCCGCGACCGTGAGCGCCTGCATCGGGCGGTACCCGATGCGCTCGGCGCCGAGCTCGCCGGCGATCTCCCGGTGCAGGGCGAAGCTCGCACGGGCCAGTCCGTCGACCGGGGTGCCGGCGTTCCAGTCGAGGGCGATGAAGCCCGAGGCCTTGCCGGACGCCGCCGCGGCGGGCCGGGCCCGGTCGACGACGATCGGCTGCACCCCGCGCCGGGCGAGGGACCAGGCCACCGACGCCCCGATGACGCCCGCGCCGCAGACCACGATGCGCGGAGGCGTCACACGACCTTGTCGCGGCTCCACTCGAGCCACGGCATGAGGGCCTCGACGTCGGCGGTCTCGACGGTGGCCCCGCACCAGATGCGCAGGCCGGGAGGGGCGTCGCGGTAGCCGGCGATGTCGTAGGCGACGTCCTCGGCCTCGAGCAGCTTCGCCATCGCCTTGGCGGTGCCCGGGTCGCCGTCGAGCACGAGGCAGACCGAGGTGTTCGAGCGCGTGCGGGGGTCGGCGGCCAGGTTGCGGGCCCAGGGCGTGCGGTCGAGCCACGCCTCGACGGCCGCGGCGTTGGCGTCGGCGCGGGCGCGGAGCGCCGGCAGGCCGCCGATGCCCTTCGCCCACTCGAGGGCGGCGACGTAGTCGTCGACGCACAGCATCGAGGGCGTGTTGATCGTCTCGCCCACGAAGATGCCGTCGATCAGCGCGCCGCCCTTGGCGAGCCGGAAGACCTTCGGCAGGGGCCAGGGGGGCACGTACGACTCGAGCCGCTCGACCGCCCGGGGCCCGAGCACGAGCATGCCGTGGGCGGCCTCGCCGCCGAGCGCCTTCTGCCACGAGAACGTCGCGACGTCGATCTTGGCCCAGTCGAGATCCTGCGCGAAGGCCGCCGAGGTGGCATCGCAGATCGTCAGGCCCTCGCGATCGGCGGCGATCCAGTCGCCGTCGGGCACCCGCACGCCCGACGTCGTGCCGTTCCAGGTGAAGACGACGTCGCGCGAGAAGTCGACCTGCCCCAGGTCGGGCAGCTCTCCGTAGGGCGCGCGCAGCACCCGCCGGTCGTCGAGCCGCAGCTGCTTCTCGACGTCGGTCACCCAGCCCTCGCCGAAGCTCTCCCACGCGAGCACATCGACCCCGCGCACGCCGAGCATCGTCCAGAGCGCCATCTCGAGGGCCCCCGTGTCCGAGGCGGGGACGATGCCGATCAGGTGCCCCTCGGGCACCTCCAGCACCTCACGGGTGAGGTCGATCGAGCGCCGCAGCCGCGCCTTGCCCTCGGCGGAGCGGTGCGAGCGGCCGAGCAGCGCGCCCGACAGCAGCTCCGGCGACCAGCCGGGGAACTTGGCGCACGGGCCGGACGAGAAGTGGGGTCGGGCGGGACGGGTCGGCGGTGTCGGGGACGTCGTCGTTCCTCCTGGCATCGGGTGCGCGGCCCATCCTGCCAGGACGACGAGGGGCCGGGCGGCACGTCCCGGCCCTCCGCCGACGCCCTACGCGGCGCCGATCTGCTTGAGGAACCCCAGCATGTCGAAGTAGTGACGGCTCTCGGTGAGCCGGTCGCCGTCGAAGTCGAAGAGGAAGGCCGCGGGCGTACGCTGGCTCCGCCCCGACGGGGGGATGGTGCCCTCCTCGGTCACCATCTCGCCGGTCTGGGTGCCCTCCCAGGTCACCTCCAGCGCGACCCGGCCGTCGCCCTCGACCGCGCTGGTCACGGTGCCGGTGACGTCGGGCATCGCGTCCCTCCAGCCCTGCATGAGCTCGATGATCGCGTCGGCGCCCGTCAGGGAGCGCTGGGTCGCCAGCTCGGTGTAGGTCGAGTCGTCGCCCATCAGCGTGCGGACTCCGTCCCAGTCGGCGGTGTTGAACGCCTCGACGATGCCGCGTGCGTGTGTCGTCAGGTCTGCCATCGCGCACCTCCACTCAGTCTGCGCTGCAGTGTCGTGCCAGGCGAAACGTGCGACGGTCGTCTCCGATCCTCCTCCCGATCGGGGCCTCGGGGCAACGACGCGGAGACGCCGGATCCCGCTATTGCGCCGCGCCCCGGCGTCGTGGGACTGTCGCGCAATGCGAGGGATCTCCGGGAAGGCGCTGATGAGGGTGGCCGCCGGCGTCTCTGCGGCGCTCGCCTTCGGCCTGGCCGCGACGCACGCCACGGCCGACGTGCGGGTCGAGTTCGCCGAGGGGCGCCTCGACGTCCGCGTGCCGACGGTCTCGGGCGGTGGCGACAACATCGTGTTCATCGAGCCGTTCAAGGACGCCCTCCCCCGCGACGGCTTCCGCGTCGGGTCGAACGTGTTCGGGGCCGCGCCCATCACGACCTCCGACCGCGACTGCGTCGGCAACTTCCTCGCGAACGACGTCATCTGCACGGGGCCGCGCACCGCGGTCACCGTGGCCATGGGCCCGTCGGCGGACGTCGTCGAGATCCGCGACCGCCAGCACGATGCGATCGCCGGCGGCTGTCTCGAGATCCCCGGCGGGCTGCAGGTGGCGACGGTCGGCCTCGGTGGCGGCGCCGACCGGCTGACGACGGGCATCGCCTGCGCGTTCGGGCAGGTCCCGGAGAACGGCTTCTCGTTCCGCCTCGTCGCCGACGGGGGGCCGGGCGACGACCAGATCAGCGGGACGCCGGCCGCCGACCAGCTCACTGGCGGTCCGGGCGACGACGTCGTGAACGGCGCCGGCGGCAACGACTCGTTCGGTGGGAGCACCGGCCGCGACGTGTTGCGCGGCGGCGAGGGCGACGACTTCTTCTGCTGCTCGTCGAGCGGCTCGGCCACCATCGACGGAGGGCCGGGGATCGACACCGTCTCCTACTCGCCCACCCCGGCGGTCGTGGGCGTCACGATCGGGGACGACTCGAACTCGGACGGGTTGATCGGGTTCACGGATGACAAGGTCCAGGCCTCGGTCGAGAACGTGATCTCGGGGAGCGGCAACGACACCCTGTCGGGCGGCGCGACCGCGAACGCGCTCACCGGCAACGCCGGCCGCGACGTGCTGCGGGGCGAGGGCGGCGACGACGCCCTCTCCGGCGGCGCGGGCGACGACACGCTGAGCGGCGGGCCGGACGCCGACGTCCTCGACGGCGGCGACGACGACGACGTCCTCATCGGTGGAACCGGGATCGACCGTCTGATCGGCGGGGCCGGCGACGACTCGATCGACGCCCGCGACGGGGCGCGCGACACCGTCATCTGCGGACCGGGCACCGACACGGCGACCCTCGACCTGCGCGAGCCGCTGCCCCTGTTCATCGCGGGCTGCGAGAGCGTCTTCCGCTTCGCCCTCGACGACGGCCCGCCGGGTGCGGTCGAGGGTCGTGTGCTGCGCGTCGCCGGCCGCCGGGCCACCCTCGCCGTCACCTGCCCGCGGGCCGCGCGGACGCGCTGCCGCGGCACGCTGACGCTCCGGGGGGGTCCTCGCGCGAACCGCCTGATCGCCCGGGCCGGCTACACCGTTCCCCGGGGGGGACGCGGGCGCGTCGGCCTGACGCTGCGCGGTGCATCTCCGCGCGCGGGCTCGGCGGTGGTCGCCCGCATGGTGGAGCGCGGCGTCTCGACGCTCGGGCCCCGCACCTCGGTGCGGACGCTCCGGGTGCGGGCCGCCGGCGGTGTCGCCCCGGTCAGATCTCGCTGATCTCGAGCAGGTGGCCGTCGGGGTCGCGGAGGAAGCAGCGGATCTCGCCCCCGCGGTCGTAGGGCGGCGTCAGGAAGGCGGCACCGCGCGCGGTCAGGGCGCGATGGGCCGTGCGGCAGTCCTCGACGCGGATCGTGAAGGCGCACGAGACACGATCCGGGTCATCCGGGGGCGCGAAGCGCACGCCCGGCTTGTCGGGCGTCGGCTCGCCCGCGGGGACGAGCACGAACCACGCCCCGAGCAGGCTCAGGACGGCCGACTCGTCGTAGGTGCGCGCGACCTCGGCGCCGAGCACGTCGCGGTACCAGGCCACCGACGAGGCGACGTCGCGCACCACGAGGATCGTGGTGACCGCCGATGCGCCGCCGGGGAACGGGTCCATCGCGCCCTCCTCCGTCCGCGCGCCGCCCCCGGTCCCGCGCGGGACCGGGGCGGCGCGGAGGGTCACTCGCTCGCGGCCTCGGGCAGGTTGCCGTCGGCGTCGGACAGGTGCGCCCGCACGAACCACTGGAACTTCTCGAGCTCGCCGAGCTGCGCGATCAGCAGGTCCTGGGTCACCAGGTCGAGGTCGTCGAGCCGGCCGACGGCCGCCCGGTGGGAGCTCGCGACCCCCTCGAGCACCCGGTCGAGCTCCGCGAGGTGCACCTGGGTGTCGGCACGGCCGATCGGGTACTCCTCCCAATCCCTGGAGGAGACGACGTGGCCCGGGGTGCCCACGGGGACCCCGCCGAGGGCGGCGATGCGCTCGGCCACCCCGTCCGACATCTCGCGGACCGGATCCACGAAGTCGTCGAGCATCTCGTGCACCGCGATGAACTGCGGTCCGACCAGGTTCCAGTGGATGTGCTTGAGCGTGAGCTGGAGGTCGATCAGACCGACGAGGCGCTCCTGCAGCAGCTTCTCGATGTCGTCCGCCCGCTCATGTCCGATCCCCGGCAACGTGAATCCGCGTGCCATCACACCCTCCCACGGCTGTCTTTTTCATCGATGTCCCGACCGGATCATAGGAGCCGCGATCACGCGGGTCCCCACGACCCGCCGCCGGGCGACCCGGGCCGCGGGCCGGAGATGCGATCGGAGGTGGCCCGCGCGGATCGGTAGTAGTCCGAAACCCGTCCCCGTGTCACGGCCGATGACGCAACCGCTCGCGGCCTGCAGCCTCCGATGGGCGTCACCGCTCCGGGGGCGCAGCCGATCGAACCGGTGGACGCCATCGCGCGGTCTCTCAGCCCCCACGACCTGAGCGTCAACGAGACCGTCGCGCTGGTCGGCGCCGACTCGGAGCGGGGCCTGAGCGGGACCGAGGCCGCGCGCCGATTGGGCGTGCACGGGCCGAACGCCCTGCCGCCGCCCCGGCGGCGAGGGCCCGCGCGGCGGATGGCGCAGCAGTTCCACAACCCCCTCATCTACGTGCTCGTGGCGGCGACGGCGGTGACCGCGGCGATCGGCGAGGTCGTCGATGCGTCGGTGATCGGCGGGGTGGTGCTCGTCAACGCGGCGATCGGCTTCACGCAGGAGTCGCGCGCCGAGGGATCGTTGCGGGCGCTGATGTCGATCGCCCGGACGCGCGCGGTGCTCGTGCGCGACGGTCGTCGCCAGGTCGTCGACTCGGACGCCGTGGTGCCGGGGGACCTCGTCCACCTCGGTCCGGGCGACCGCGTGCCGGCCGACATGCGGTTGACCTGGGTGCGCGGCCTCGGCGTCAACGAGTCGATGCTCACCGGGGAGTCGTCGCCGGTCGACAAGCACTGCGAGACGCTCGCGCCGGACACGATCGACGCCGATCGGGCGAACCTGGCGTTCGCCGGCACGCTGGTGACCACGGGGCGCGCCGAGGGCATCGCGGTGGCGACCGGGGCCGACACCGCCCTCGGCCGCATCCACCGCCTCGTCGGCGAGACGACCGACCTCGCAACGCCGCTCACCCGCACGCTCACCGCGTTCAGCACGGTGCTGACGGTCGCGATCATGGCGTTGGCCGCGTTCACGTTCACGCTGGGGCTCGTGCGGGGGGAGCCGGCGGCGGACATGTTCACCGCGGCGGTCGCGCTGGCCGTGGGGGCCATCCCCGAGGGCCTGCCGGCGGCCGTGACGATCACGCTCGCGATCGGGGTGAGCCGCATGGCCGAGCGCCGCGCGATCGTGCGCCGCCTGCCCGCCGCCGAGACGCTCGGCAGCACGACGGTCATCTGCAGCGACAAGACGGGCACCCTGACCCAGAATCGGATGGTCGTGCGCGCGGTCTGGGCCGGCGGTGAGCGCTATGGCGTGACCGGCGAGGGCTACGCGCCCGGGGGCGCCGTGCGGCGGGCGGGCGGCGAACCGGCGCTCGCCGACGGCGTGCTCGGGCGCTGCCTGGCGACCGGAGTGCTCTGCAACGACGCGCGGCTGCACCGCGACCCGGAGCACCCGGGGGTGGTGGGCGACCCGACCGAGGGGGCGCTGCTCGTGGCCGCCGAGCGCGGCGGCCTGGCGGCGGGTTCCCTCCGGGCGGCGCACCCGCGCGTCGACGTGGTGCCCTTCGAATCCGAGCGCGGGTGGATGGCGACCCTGAACGCCGCGCCGGAGGGGCCCGTGCTGCACGTGAAGGGCGCGGTCGAGGCCGTCATCGCCCGCTGCGCGACCATGGCGACCGACGACGGGACCGTCCGCCTCGAGCCGGCGCCGGTGCTCGGGGTGGCGACGGAGCTGGCCGCGGAGGGCCTGCGGGTGCTCGCCCTCGCCGAGGGCTTCCTCCCCGGCTCCACCACGATCGACGAGGGCGACGTCGATGGGCTCACCCTCCTGGGACTCGTGGCGATGCTCGACCCGCCGCGGCCGGGAGTGTCCGCGGCGATCAGGGGGTGCGGCGATGCGGGGATCGCGGTGAAGATGGTGACCGGCGACGGCATCGAGACCGCGCGGGCGATCGCGCGCCGGGTCGGACTTGGCGGCGGCGGGGAGCCCGTGGCCGTGCTCGGCTCGGAGCTCGCGGCGGCCGACCCCCAGGAGCGCCCCGACCTCGTCAACGCCACCGACGTGTTCGCGCGGGTCTCGCCGGAGCAGAAGCTGCGCCTGGTCGAGGGCCTGCAGGCCCGCGGTCACGTCGTGGCGATGACCGGGGACGGGGTCAACGACGCCCCGGCGCTGCGGCAGGCCGACCTCGGCATCGCGATGGGCCGGGAGGGCACCGAGGTCGCCAAGGAGTCGGCCGACATGATCCTCGCCGACGACGACTTCGCCACGATCGCGGGCGCCGTCGAGGAGGGCCGGCGGGTCTTCGACAACCTCACGAAGTTCATCGTCTGGACGCTGCCCACGAACCTCGGCGAGGGGCTGGTCATCCTCGTCGCCGTCGTGCTCGGGGCGTCGCTGCCGATCCTCCCGACGCAGATCCTCTGGATCAACATGACCACGGCCGTGGCCCTCGGCCTGATGCTCGCCTTCGAACGGCTCGAGGACGAGGCCATGCGGCGCCCGCCGCGCGACCCGGCGCAGCCGTTGCTGAGCGCGACGCTGATCGAGCGGATCGTGCTGGTGTCGGCGCTGCTCCTGGCGGGCTCCTTCGGGTTGTTCGAGCTCGAGCTGCACCTGGGCGCGCCGGTGGCCGAGGCGCGCACGGTCGCCGCCAACGTCTTCGTGGTGGGCGAGGCGTTCTACCTGTTCAACTGCCGCTCGCTGCGCCGCTCGTTCGTGAGCGTCGGTGTGCTCTCGAACCGCTGGCTCGTCGCCGGCGTGCTCATCACCGCCGCGCTGCAGCTCGGCTTCACGTACCTGCCGGTCATGCAGGACCTGTTCGACACGCGGGCGCTGGGGTGGGAGTCGTGGATCCGCATCCTGCTGGTCGGCGCGGCGGTGGGTCTCGCGGTCGGGGCCGAGAAGATGGTGCGACGGCGGTGGCACGACCGCGCGGAGGCGCCGGGGTGACGGGCTTCACGCTCGCCTACGAGGGGTTCGACCCGCGTCAGGAAGGTGTGCGCGAGGCCCTCACCTCGACCGGCAACGGCCTCTTCTGCACCCGTGGCTGCGCGGAGTGGGAGGACGCCGGCGACGTGCACTACCCGGGCACGTACGCACACGGCGTCTACAACCGCGAGACGACCATCATGGGCGGGACGCCGGTGCCCAACGAGGACCTCGTCAACCTGCCGAACTGGCTCGTGCTGAAGCTCCGCATCGACGGCGAGGAGGTGCTCGCGCTCGACGACGCCGAGGTGCTCGGCTACCGCCACGAGTACGACCTGCGGAGCGCGGTGGTCTCGCGCACGCTGCGCGTGCGCGACCGGTCGGGCCGCACGAGCACGCTCGAGAGCCGCCGCTTCGTCTCGATGGCGCATGCCCACCAGGCGGGCATCGAGTGGTCGTTGACGCCGGAGGACTGGGCGGGCCGCGTCGAGGTGATCTCCGCGCTCGACGGCCGCATCAGCAACCGCGGCGTGGCGCGCTACCGGCCGCTGGAGGGCCGGCACCTCGAGCCGGTGCTCCCCCGCACCTTCGGCCCCGAGGTGATCGGCCTGATGCTGCGCACGCGCCAGTCGCGCACCTACGTCGCCCAGGCCGCACGCACGCGCGTCTTCGACGACGGCCGCCGGATCGAGGGCGAGCGCAGCCTCTACCAGCTCGAGGACTACGTGCAGCAGGTGATCGCGGTCAACGTGGCCCCCGGCGCCCCGCTGCGGGTCGAGAAGATGGTGGCGCTCTACACCTCCCACGACCACGCGATCAGCGAACCGCTCGGCAACGCCGGCAAGTCGGTGCTCGACTACCCCGGATTCGACGAGGCCCTGGCCGATCATCGCGCCGCCTGGGAGGAGCTGTGGGAGGCCTGCGACCTGCACCTGCCGGGGGACGACCGCGCGCAGATGCTGCTGCGGCTGCACATCGCCCACGTGCTCCAGGTCTGCTCGCCGCACACGCCCGAACTCGACGCCGGGGTGCCCGCGCGCGGCCTCAACGGCGAGGCCTATCGCGGTCACGTGTTCTGGGACGAGCTCTACGTGTTCCCCTTCCTCAACTTCCGCCTGCCCCGGGTCAGCCGGCACCTGCTGATGTACCGGGCGCGCCGGCTGGGCGAGGCGCGGCGCGCGGCCCGGGCGGCCGGGCTGCGGGGGGCGATGTACCCCTGGCAGAGCGGCAGCGACGGCCAGGAGGAGACGCAGGTCGTCCACCTCAACCCGCTGTCGGGCCGGTGGGAGCCGGATTTCAGCCACAACCAGCGCCACGTCGGCGCGGCGATCTTCCACAACGTCTGGCACTACTTCCAGGCCACCGCGGACACCGAGTTCATGCGCGACCACGGCGCCGAGATGATGCTCGAGATCACCCGCTTCTGGGCGTCGCTCGCCCACCGCTCCCCCGACCGCGACCGGTACGAGATCCACGGGGTGATGGGCCCGGACGAGTTCCACGACGGGCACATCGAGGGCGTCGAGGGGGGCCTGCGCAACAACGCCTACACCAACGTCATGGTCGCCTGGATCTGCGCCACCGCACCGGCGGTGCTCGAGCTGCTGCCGGCCCGCCGCGCAAAGGCGCTGCGGCGGCGGATCGACCTCAGCGACGAGGAGATCGCCCTCTGGGACGACATGAGCCGCCGGATGTTCGTGCCGTTCCACGACGGCGGCATCATCAGCCAGTTCGAGGGGTACGAGCTGCTCGCCGACCTCGACTGGGACCGTTACCGGGAACGGTACGGCGACGCGGTGCGGCGGCTCGACCGGATCCTCGGCGCCGAGGGCGACGACCCGGACCGCTACAAGGTCGCCAAGCAGGCCGACACCGTGATGCTCTTCTTCCTCTTCTCGTCCGAGGAGCTCGGACGTCTGCTCGGGCGCCTCGGATACCGCTTCACCGCCGAGGACGCGCGGCGCAACATCGACTACTACGACGCCCGGACCACCCACGGCTCGACCCTCAGCTTCGTGACCCACGCCGGCGCGCTCGCCGCGCTCGACCCCGAGAGCTCGTGGAGCCGCTTCCTCATCGCGCTGGAGAGCGACATCGGCGACCTCCAGGGGGGCACGACGGGCGAGGGCATCCACATGGGGGTGATGTCCGGCACCCTCGACCTGGTGCAGCGCGGATACCTCGGGACGGCGATCCGCGGCGACGTCCTGCACTTCGCGCCGCGGCTGACCGGGCGGCTCGAGGGGCTCGAGCTCGCGATGCAGTTCCGCGGCACGCCGATACGCGTCGCGTTGGCGGGCGGCCGCCTCACCGTGTCGCTGCCCGCCGAGGGCGCCGGGGGCCCGATCTGGATCGCGGTCGGCGGGCAGACGCGCGAGCTGCACCCCGGCGAGACGCACCGGTTCCCGCGGTCGTGACGGAGCGGGCGTGACGATGTGAGTAGGGGCGCGGCCCCGTCCGGGAGCGGCCGCGCCCGCCGGGCGACCACCCCTACGGGCCGCCGACGATCCGGGCGTCGGGGCGGAAGGCGGCGACGGCGAACCAGAAGGGCGTGTCGTGCGTGACGGGCCGCAGCCGGCTGCCGGCGAGCGGCCCGCTCCGTGCGACGCCGTCGCGGCCCCACGCGCTCCCCGTCTCGCGGTCGCGCACGCGCCCGCCCGTCTCGGAGAAGCTGAGCGTGCGGCCGCCGACGCGACGGTCGTGCACGACGGCGCTGCCCACGTCGCGCCCCTCGGCGATGACCCCGGCGTCGAGCGCCGAGGTCGTGCCGGGCGCCCACCAGACGGTGAGCGGGGTCGCCCCCACCTCGGCGTCGACGACCCGGCGCCGCGAGAGCGCGGCGAAGGGCACCGCCACCAGCTCCTCGCCGTCCTCGACGCTGACCACCCGCTCCTTGGGCGACAGGCGCCCGTCGGGGTCGCGCCCGGCGAGCAGGAAGGGCGGCGAGTCGATGTCGTCGTACCCGGTGTAGGGGTTGCGGCCGTAGGGCCGGTCGTGTCCGGTCTCGTCGGTCAACACCCGCCCCTGCGGGTGACGGGCGCGGAACTCCCCGAGCGAGACGAGCTGCGACGGCAGGCGCTCGAGGCGGGTGCCGGTGCGGGCGCCCACGATGGCCTCGCCGCTGAACTGCTGCCACCACGACTCGGTGGCGTCGTCCCACATCACGAGGTCGCTCAGCCGCAGGTTGCCGGTCGTGCCGAAGCGCAGGACGCGTCCGCCGACCTCGCGCCCGAAGACCACCGATGTGTTGCAGAGGGGGCAGAACGTGACAGCGATCGGCCGCCCCGCCAGCGTGTCGTTGACGATCTCGTGCCAGATCAGGACCCGGATCGGATACGCCCGCGCCTCGCCGTCGATCTCGACGGCGACCACCGGTTCACGGTCTTCGCCGTCGGCCTCGGCCACCGCGACGAAGCGCGGCTCGTCGATCGGGGGGATGCCGTCGCGCGGCGGGCCGCCCGCGAGGAACTCGTCGAGCGGCACGCTGTGCCGCGAGAAGTCGGTCCGCCACCCCGCGCTCGAGACGCTGAGATCCTCCCCCGGGACGCCGCCCGCCCCGGCCGCCGGGCGGTCGTCGCCGCCGCGTGTCGCCGCGAAGGCCGCCCCCATGACGACGGCGGCCGCCATCAGGGCGATCGCGACCCACGACGAGCGGCTCACAGTGGCGTCCCGAACGATCCGAGCCGGGTCGTCAGCTCGGTCATGCTGCCGGAGGCGAGCAGGACGCCGAACACCACGAGCACCGCGGCGCCCGCCATGCTGATCGCCGGTATGCGGGGCCGCAGGAACGCCATGGCGGTGGTGGCCTGCTGCAGGAAGAGCCCGGTGAGCAGGAACGGCAGCCCGAGCCCGACCGCGTAGACGAGCAGGAGCGACGCACCGAGCACCGGGTCGCCCCCGTTGGCCGCGATCGTCAGGGCCGCCGCGAGCGTCGGCCCGATGCAGGGGGTCCAGCCGGTCGCGAAGGCGACCCCCGCGAGGCCCGAGCCCGCGAGCGTCGCCGGCCGCCGCGCGAGGTGGACGCGCCGCTCCCGCAGGAGCATGGCCGGCACCCCGCGCCCGAGCAGGATCAGGCCCATCAGCACCACGAGGATGCCGCCGGCGATCTCGAGGGGCCGCCGCACCTCGAGGAGCGCGCTGCCGACCAGGCCGACGCTCGCGCCCAGGGCGGCGAACATCAGGCTGAAGCCGGCGACGAAGGCCGCGGTCGGCATGGCGACGTCACGGCGGCTCGGCGCATCCTCGTCCGAGAGGCCGACGCCCGACACGAACCCGATGTAGGCCGGCACGAGGGGCAACACGCAGGGCGAGGCGAAGCTCACGGCGCCCGCCGCGAAGACGACCGCGAACGAGATCGGGTCGCCGCCGAGCACGCCTACGACCGCAGCGCGTCGGTCGCCTCGACGAGCTGCTCGTAGGTGACCTCGCCGAGGGCCTCGCCCGCGATCGTGCCATCGGCCCTCACGAAGACGGTCGTCGGCAGGCCGCGCAGGTTCAGCCGGGCCGCGAGCTCACCCTGCTCGTCGGAGATCGACGGGTGCGTCCAGCGGTAGCGCTCCACGAACCCGCGGGCCGCGCCCGGCGTGTCGGTCACGTCGATGCCGAGGAAGCCGACGTCGGGATTGTCCTCCGTGAACCGCCGGATGTCCGGCGCCTCGGCGATGCAGCCGGTGCACCAGGACGCCCACATGTTGATCACGAGGGGCTTGCCGGCGAAGTCGGCGACGCCCACCGTCTCGCCCGTGACGGGGTCGGAGCCCGAGAGGGCCGGGACCGGCGGTCCCGTGCCGATCGCCACCGGGGCGCCCTCCTGGCGCGACGCGGCGACGAGGCCGACGACGATCACTGCGACGATGAGGACGGCGACGGCGACGAAGCCGCCGAGGCGGCGGCGCGAGGGGGGTGGCACGGACGGGCTCCCGGGTCGAGTTCTACCCCTGCTACACGGACCGGACCGCAATCGGATCAGCCCGTGATCCGCGGGGGCCGCGGCGGGTGTAGAAGGGGTTGATGGACATCGTGCGCCCCATGGGCGCGGCCCGGCGCAGGCGCCGGCCCGTGTCCGACCTCGACGACGCCGAGTTACTGCGGATGATCGCCGGCGGCAGCGAGGTGGCCTTCGAGGCGCTGTGGCGGCGTTACGGCGAGGCCGTGCTCGCACTCTGCCGGGGCATCCTGCGCGAGACCGAGGCCGCCGAGGACGCCACCCAGGAGGCCTTCGCCCGCGTGTGGCGCTTCGCCGGCACGGTCGATCCGCGCCGCGGCGAGCCGGTCGCATGGCTGATGACCGTCGCCCGCAACAGCGCGCTCAACCTCGCGCGCGTCACGCGGCCGGAGCCGGTGTCCCGGGCGGGCGACGACGCCGACCCGGGCGCGGACGGCGAGCTCGTCGAGCGCATCTGGCTGCGCGGGGCGATCACCCGCCTGCCCGAACGGGAGCAGGAGGTGATCGGCCTCGCCTACTTCGCCGACCTCAGCCACTCCCAGATCGCGGCCCGCACCGGCGAGCCGCTCGGGACCGTCAAGTCGCGGATCCGGCGGGCGCTGGCCCGGCTGGGCGAGCTGGCGGGGGAGCGATGAGGCACGAGGACGCCGAGCCGCGGCTGCCCGAACTCGTCGGGCTGCACGCCGCCGGCCCCGACGACGCCGGCCTGCGGGCCCACGTCGCCGGCTGCGATCGCTGCGGCGCGCGCCTGCGCGCGCTGCGCGACATCGACGCCCGGCTGCGGGCGATCGGCCCGGCGGCGGCGCCCTCGCAGCGCCTCGAGCGCCGCGTCCTCGCCATCCCCACCGCGGCGGGCGCCCCGGCGCGCACCCGGACGCGGTGGCCGTGGGCGGCGGCGGCGGCCTGCGTGATCCTGCTGCTCGGGGCGCTGGTCGGCGTGCTGGCGACCGGCGAGCGCCCCTCGTCCGATCCGGGCTTCTCGGCCGAGCGCACGGTGCGCCTGACGGCGCCGGACGGGGCGGCGATCGAGGCCCGCGTCGAGGTGGGACGGGAGCGCGACGGGCGCGTCCCGGTGCGCATCGTGGCGAGCGGGCTGCCGCACGGCGGCGACCGCTACTACGGGCTCTGGCTGACCGGTGGGTCGGGCTCGGTGTCGGGCGGATCGTTCCGCCCCGACGGGGAGGGCCGATGCGTCGTCGTGCTCACCGTGCCGGCCGGCTCCTGGAGCGGGATCGACCTGACGGCGGGAGACCGCCCGCCGTCCACGCGGACCACCGTGGCGAGTGGCGACCTCTGAGCCGGCGCGGGCGGGCCTCGTGCCCTGCTCCGTCGAGCACTGCCGGGACCGGGCGGCGATGCGGCGCACGATCGCGATCGCGCTCGTCGTCGGGACGCTGCTCACGCTCGTCAACCAGGGCGACCGGTACGCGTCGGGCGATGTCGGGATGGCCGTGATCCTGCGGACGCTCGCGAACTTCGTGATCCCGTGGACCGTCTCGAGCGCCGGCTACATCTCGGCCCGGCGCGCGCGCCCGTGGCCGCCCGAGCCGCCGGCGGGCCCGATCGAGTAGGCGGCGCCGCGCCGCTCCGACCCCGCGCCGAGGCCACGCCCCGCGTCGCGTCAGGGAGCCGGCGGAGCGGGCTCGGTGGGCGCGCCGTCGCGGTCGGGCGCCAGGTCGATCTGCCACCAGCCGACGTCGTGCCAGGCGCCGGCCTTGAAGCCGATGCGCGGGTGGACTCCGACGAACGCGAACCCAAGGGCCTCGTGCAGGCCGACGCTCGCGTCGTTCGGCAGGGTGATGCGCGCGCACGCGGTCCGGAAGCCCTGCGCGCGGAGGCGGTCGAGCAGGTGGCCGTAGAGCCGGCGACCGACGCCGCTCCGGTGATGGTCGGGGCGCACGTAGACGGCGACATCGACCGCCCACCGGTAGCCGGCGCGGGGGTGGAAGGGCGAGGCGTAGGCGTAGCCGACCACCTCGCCGTCGCGATCGTTGACCAGCCAGGGGTGCGTCGGGGCGAGCCGCGCGATGCGCTCGGCCATCTCGTCGGCGCTCGGCGGCACCTCCTCGAACGAGGCGACCCCGTCGATCACGTGCGGTGCGTAGACCGCGGCGCACGCGCCCGCGTCGCGCAGCGGATCGGCACGGCGGATGCCCACCGGCCTACGATCCCATGCGCCGCCCATCCCCGAAAGGGTCACTCCCGGGTTTCGGCGACCGCCGGCGTCGAGCACACTGACCCCACACACCCCCCGAGAGGACGACCCATGGATCCCGGCCGTGCAGCGGAGCTACTCGCCGCAGAGCGTGAGCGCATCGAGGAGCAGTTGGAGCGCCTGACCGCCGAGATCGAGCAGGGCGGGCCCGAGGGCGGGCCGTCCGGGGAGGCCGACACCGGCGACCAGGGCGCCGAGCTCGCCGACCGCCAGCGCGACCTCGGCCGAATCGAGGAGCTCCGGGAGGAGCTCGCGGCGGTGGAGCGCGCCGAGGGCCGGCTCGCGGAGGGCTCGTTCGGCATGAGCATCGACAGCGGCGAGCCGATCTCGGACGCGCGGCTGACGCGCATCCCGACGGCCGAGCGCACCGCCGACGAGCAGAGCGCCTGGGAGCGCAACCCGATCTAGCGGACCCGGCCCCCATCGGCGGGGGCCCCCGCGAAGACCGCCGCGGTCCAGAGGTGGAAGAGGGCGTACGCGCGCCAGGGTCGCCAGGCCTCGGCGCGCGTACGCGCCGCGGCCGCCGTCCGCACGCCGAGGGCCCGGCGCAGCACCAGGTCGCCGGCGGGGTAGGCATCGCGGTCGCCGAGCACCCGCACCGCCACGTAGTCGGCGGTCCAGGGGCCGACGCCCGGCAGGTCGAGCAGCCGGCGGCGGGTGAGCTCGCGATCGGAGCCGTGATCGAGCCGCAGGCCGTCCACCACCGCCGCCGCGAGGGCGTGAAGGGTGCGCGCACGCGCGCCGGTCACCCCTGTCGCGGCCTGCAGGCGGGCGGGGCCGGCCTCGACCAGCGCCGCGGGCTGCGGGAAGCGCGCGAGACCGTCCCCGGCCGGCACTCCGAGGGCCGCGACGAGCCGCCCCGCGAACGTGCGCGCGGCGGCCAGCGAGACCTGCTGGCCGATGACGGTGAGGGTCGCGGTCTCGAAGCCGTTGACCGAGCCCAGCACGCGCAGCCCGGGTCGCGCGGCGACGAGCGGCCGCAGCAGCGGGTCGCCGCAGAGCGCGCGGCCCACCGGACCGGGGTCGGCGTCGAGGTCGAGCCAGCGTCGCAGCGTCGCGGCGACGTGGTCGATGTCGGCCGGGCGGGCGGGGCGCACCGTCGCCCCCACGGCGCCCGCGTGGGCGCGCAGGTTGACCGTGACGAGCGCGGGGCCCCCGGGGGCGGGCACCGCGCGCGTGAGCCCGGCCGGCTCCCGGCGCTCGAGCCCGGGGACCACGTGGGCGGTGAGCATGCGCTCGAGCGTGTCGGCGTCGAACGGGGCCCGGTACGGCAGCCGCAGCTCGAGCCCGGCGGCGCGGGGCGGGCCGCCCTCCCGGCGGGACTCCGCCCCCCGCGGCGTCACGACCTCACGTGGACCGGCGGCGCAGGGCGTCGGGCTTGTGAGCGGCCCGGGCACCCGTCTTCGCGCTCTCGACGAGGTACTGGGGCTCGTCGGACGACGCGGCCACGGTGTGCCCCTCGATCGAGGTGCGGGCGGTCAGCTTGCGCACCACGGTGCCGTGGGTCGTGCCCTGCGAGGTGTTCCACTCGACCTCGTCGCCCCGCGAGAACTCGTCGGCCATCGTCGCTCCTCGGTCGCTGTCGGGTGGGGATACCCGCCGGTCGGCATCCCGATCCACGGTTGGGATGGCCCCCACCGGGGCACCCGTGCGGCATGGGACGACTCGATGACAAGGTGGCCATCGTCACCGGCGGCGGCGCGGGCATCGGCGAGGCCGTGGTGCTCAAGCTCGCGTCGGAGGGGGCGCGCGTGCTCGTGAGCGGGCTCGACGACGACCCGATCGACGACGTCGCGCGCACCGCGGCGGGCATCGGGCCCGGCGCGCTCGCGTGCGCGGGCGATCTGGGCGACGACGGCGTGGCGGAGCGCTGCGTCGCGGCGGCGCTCGAGGAGTGGGGCCGCCTCGACATCGTCGTGAACAACGCGGCGACCGAGGCCGACCGCATGTGCCGGGCCGACGAGATGCCCGTGGACGAGCTCGACCGGCTCTACCGCGCCAACGCCCGATCGGTGGTGCTCATGACGCGGGCGGCCCTGCCCGCGCTGCGCGAGAGCCGCGGCGTGGTGCTCACGGCGGGCAGCACGGCCGGCGTCTCGGGCATCCCCAACATGGCGATCTACGGCGCGACGAAGGGCTTCGCGGCCTCGTTCACCCTCGGCGTCGCCGCCGAGTCGGCCCCCGACGGGGTGCGCGCCGTGGTCGTCGTGCCCGGCCCCACCGACACCGGCCAGACGCGCCCCGAGGCCGGCCCGCACACCGAGGAGGCCGCGCAGACCATCGTCGACTCCACCATCGTCGGCCGCCGCGCCACGGTCGAGGAGGTGGCGAACGTCTACGCCTTCCTCGCCAGCGACGAGGCCAGCTTCGTCACGGGGGTCGTCTGGGTCGTCGACGGCGGGGTCGGCATCTCGCGCGGTCTCCCCGGGCGCCGCGGCGACATGCCCGCGCCGCCCCTCTCGCTGCCGGTGCGCCACTCGCTCGAGGGCTTCGCACACGATCGGGGCGAAAAGCCCGGGGAGGACTGACCGACCATGGGCGTCATCGACTCGATCCGCGGCCTCATGTGGGCGCGGCGCAACCAGCCCGACGACATCGCATACGTGATGGGCGCGTCGCACGAGCGCTTCGCTCCCGACGACCTGCTGCGCCAGGCGGTGCTCGCCGAGCGGGCCGGCTTCGACGGCATCGCCGCGAGCGACCACATCACGCCGTGGTGGGAGCCGGGATCGCCCTCGCCGGCCTACTGCGGGAACGCCTGGGTCTGGCTCGGGGCGGCCGGCCAGGCGACGCGCGAGATCTCGATCGGAACCGGCGTGACCGGGCTGGTGCACCGCTACAACCCGGTCGTCGTGGCGCAGCAGCTCGCGACCCTCGAGGTCATGTTCCCGGGCCGGGCGTATCTCGGCGCCGGATCGAGCGAGGCGATGAACGAGACGCCCGCCGGCATGGAGTGGCCGAGCACGGGCGAGCAGCTCCGGCGCACCGAGGAGTCGCTCGAGATCATCACCCGGCTGCTGGACGGCGAGACGGTGACCTACCGCGGCGAGTACTTCCGCACCGAGGGGGCGCGGCTCTACCTGCGTCCCGAGCGGCGCCCGCCCGTGTACCTGTCGGCGTTCCACGAGGGTGCCGCCGAGCTCGCGGGGCGCCTGACGGATGGCGTCTGGACCCTCGCCGACCCGACCTCCGCGCCCGGCATCCTGGCCGCGTACCGCCGCGGGTGCGAGGAGGCGGGACGTGCGCCGGGAGAGGTCATCCTGCAGAGCCTCGCCTCGGTGGCCGCGACCGACGACGAGGCGCTCGCGAGCAGCCGCGAGTGGAAGGCCAGCCTCGCCGACGAGCTGTACACCGACGACGTCCACGTGCCGGGCGACATCCAGGCCCGCAGCGAGGACGTCTCGGACCGCCAGTTCACCACCGCCAACCTCGTGTCGGCCGACCCCGACTCGCACGTTCGCAAGCTGAAGTTGCTGCGCGAGCTGGGCGCCACCGCGATCGTGCTGGTCAACGCCTCCGGAGCCGACCCCACGGCGATGATCGATCTCTACGGCGCCGAGGTGCTGCCCCGCCTGCGCGGCGGGGACTGAGCGCGTGCCCGACTTCGACGTGGTCGTGATCGGCTCGGGCTCCGGGGGACGCGCGGTCGCGGGGCGCCTCGCCGACGCGGGCGTCGCCGTGGCGATGGTCGAGCAGGAGCTGGTCGGCGGCGAGTGCCCGTACTGGGCCTGCATGCCCAGCAAGGCCCTGCTGCGCCCGGTCGAGGCCGTCGCCGCCGCCCGGCGGATTCCCGGCGTCACGGCCGACGTCGCCGACTGGAGCGCGATCGTGGCGTTCCGCGACACGGTCGTCCACGGACGTGACGACGGCGGCAAGGTCGAGCGGTACGAGGGACGCGGGGTCACCATCCTGCGCGGCCGCGGCGCTCTCGACGGCCCCGGGGCGGTCACGGTCGACGGTCGCCGCATCACCGCGCCGAAGGTGGTGATCGCCACGGGCAGCGAGGCCGTCCGGCCCCCCATCGAGGGCCTCGAGGACGTCGGCGCATGGACCAACCGCGAGGCGATGGAGCTGCGGGAGGTCCCGGCGAGCGCGGTCGTGCTCGGGGGCGGACCCGTCGGCGTCGAGATCGGCCAGATGCTGTCGCGATACGGGGCCGACGTGACGATCGCCGATCCGGCGCCGCGCCTGCTGGTCGGCGAGGACCCGCGGGTGTCGGAGCTGCTGGCGCGGGCCCTCGCGGCGGAGGGCATCGAGCTCGCGCTCGGATCGGAGGCGACGCGGGTCGCGCGCGACGGGTCGATGACCCGGGTGACGCTCGACGACGGCAGCGAGCGCCGGGTCGAGCGGGTGGTGGTGGCGACCGGCCGGGCCCCCCGCACCGACGGCATCGGACTCGAGACGGTCGGCATCGCGCCGGGCGACGAGGGCATCTCGGTCGACTCCCGGTGCCGGGCGGCGGAGGGCGTCTGGGCGCTCGGCGACGTGACGGACGTCGGGCAGTTCACCCACGTCGCCTCCTACCAGGGGCGGATCGTGTGCGCCGACATCCTCGGCGAGCCTCTCGAGGCCGACTACTCGGCGATCCCCCGCTCGGTCTTCTGCGACCCCGAGGTCGCGGCGGTCGGCCTGACGGCCGACGAGGCCCGCGAGCGGGGCATGGACGTGGCGACCGCGACCGTCGACCTGGGCGACCTCGAGCGGAGCTCGACCTACGGGGGCGACCCCGGGGGATGCGTCGGCCTGGTCGCCGACCGCGGGGCGGGGGTGGTGGTCGGCGCCCACGCCGTCGGCCCCCTCGCGTCGGAGTGGATGCACATGGCGGTGCTGGCCGTCCGCGCCCGCGTCCCGGTCGAGGTGCTGCGCGACGTCATCGCGCAGTTCCCGACCTTCGCCGAGAGCCTCGTGACCGCTGCGCGGCAGCTCGAGATGTAGGTTCCGCGGCCCACCGGGTGGGACGCCCCTATCATCGCCCGGACGTGTCCGCCCCGCCCCCATCCGGGACCCCTCCACGCTCGCCGCGACGCGGGGGACCGACCCGTTCGACGAGGAGCAGATCGAGGCGTTCGACCGCCTGACGGCCCTGGCGTCGGCACGGCCGGCCTCTCGGGTGTGCTGGAGGGCTGCGTCGGCCTCGATGCGGACACGATCGCCACGCGCATCGGCATCGCGGTGCGCGCGCACGGCGGCCCGGTGGCGACCGACGACATCGCCCTGCTGGTGCTGCGCCGCCGGGACTGAGCCGCGTGCGCTAGGTCGTCCCGCGCCAGCGGCGCTCGAACGGCAGGCGCCACGCGCGCTGCCCCAGCAGGCCGTGCATCGCGCGCGGACCCCACGAGCCCGCCGGGTACGACATCACCTGGGGCGGATCGTCGAGAAGGGCCTGCGAGACCTCCCACAGCCGCTCGATGCCCCGCGCGTGGGCGAACAGGGTGTGGTCGCCCATCATCGCGTCGTAGATCAGGCGCTCGTAGGCCTCGAGCACGTCCACGTGGTTGCGGTCCTCCGCCAGCGAGAACTGCAGGCTCTGCTTGACCAGCCGCATCCCCGGCCCCGGGCGCTTGCCGTAGAACGACAGCGACAGACGCGACGCCTCGGCGAGATCGAACGTGAGGTGGTCGGGGCCGAACTGCCCCACCCCCGACCCGGCCGGGAACATGCTGCGCGGCGGCTCCTTGAAGGCGATCGAGATGATCCGCGCGCCCTCGGCCATGCGCTTGCCGGTGCGCAGGTAGAAGGGGACCCCCGACCACCGCCAGTTGTCGACGAAGCAGCGCAGCGCGACGAAGGTCTCGGTCTGGGAATCGGAGGCCACGCCGTCCTCGTCGCGGTATCCCTCGTACTGCCCGCGCACCACGTCCTCGCACCGGATCGGCATCATCGAGCGGAAGACCTTGTTCTTCTCCTCGCCGATCGCGTCGGGCTCCAGGGCCGTCGGGGGCTCCATGGCGGTGAAGGCCAGCACCTGGAACAGGTGGGTCACGACCATGTCGCGGTACGCCCCGGTGGCCTCGTAGAAGCCGGCGCGCCCCTCCACCCCGAGCGCCTCGGGCACGTCGATCTGGATGTGGTCGATGTTGTTGCGGTTCCAGATCGGCTCGAACAGACCGTTGGCGAAGCGCAGCGCCAGGATGTTCTGCGCCGCCTCCTTGCCGAGGAAGTGGTCGATGCGGAACACCTGGTCCTCGCGCAGCACCGTCTGGACCATGGCGTTGAGCCCGCGCGCGCTGGCCAGGTCGGTGCCGAACGGCTTCTCCATGATCACGCGGGCGCGCTCGACCAGGGAGGCGTCGCGCAGCTGGTGGATGACGGTGGGCGCCGCCGACGGCGGCACGCTCAGGTAGTGGAGGTAGCGCGGAGCCCCGCCGAGCGACTCGCGGGCGGCCGCGGCGGCCCGCACCAGCGAGGGGGTGCCCTCGTTCAGATCGACGTACGACAGCCGGCGGGCGAAGGTGGCCCAGTCGGCCTCGGAGACCGCGTGCCGGCCGAACTCGTCCCACGCCGACCGCGCCATCGCCCGGAAGCCGTCGTCGCCGAGCGGTCCGAGCGACGCCCCGACGATGCGGAACTCGGGCATCAGCCCGGCCCCGGTCAGGTGCAGCAGGCCGGGCAGCAGCTTGCGCCGGGCGAGGTCGCCGGTCGCTCCGAACAGCACGATCACGTACGGCTCGAGCGGCGCGATCGCCGAGGTGGCGACGTCTCCTGGATCCTCGTTGATCATCTGCGGGGCGACGCTACCGGCCGGGGCGGACGTTCCCGGTGGGCCCGAGGGCCCGACCGCGGGCCCGCGCGTGGGCCGCGGCGGCACCGGGCGTCCGGTCGGTGCCGCTCCACGAGCGCACGGCGGCGGCGGCGGGCCCGACGCACCTGGGCCGGTGGGCCCCCCGCACGGTTAGTACGGCGACGCGATGCGGACCGGGTGGGATGTCGTGCCACCGCGGCCGCCGAGGTGCGTTCCTGGCAGGAGACATAACCATTTCGCAGCCCGCACCGCCGGCCGTCGCGCGATGCCGCTCCGGCCGGTCGTGGACGGGGCGACGAAGGGACAGGAGCCCGGACCAGACGCCTACCTGTTTGGGGGGCGCCCCACCCCCCGCCCCCGGGGCTTACTTGCCCTCTCACGGAGAAGGCGGGAGGACGCGACGTGTTCGAGAGCGATCCGGTCATCAGCCCCGACGACGAGATCGTCCCCGACCCCTGGTTCGGCATCTCCGGCACCCGGCGCCCGCGGCGCGTGCGGGTCAGCGTCGTCGTGCCCACGCTCGACGAGGCGCTGAACCTGCCGCACGTGCTCCCCCACATCCCGTCCTGGGTGGACGAGGTGATCCTGGTAGACGGCAACTCGAAGGACGACACGATCGCGGTCGCCCGTGCGCTGATGCCGGACATCCGGGTGATCGGACAGGACCGTCCCGGCAAGGGGGCCGCCCTGCAGGCCGGCTTCGCCGCCGCCCGCGGCGACATCATCGTGACCCTCGACGCCGACGGATCGACCGACCCGCGTGAGATACCCGCGTTCGTGGGCACCCTGCTCGCGGGCGCCGACTACGCGAAGGGCTCGCGCTTCGCCCAGGGCGGTGGCACGGACGACATGGAGCGGTTCCGCAGGGTCGGCAACTGGGCCCTGCGCTCGACCGTCCGGCTCGCGTTCGGCGGCCGCTACTCCGACCTCTGCTACGGCTACAACGCCTTCTGGCGGCACGTGGTGCCGACGATCTCGGGCGACGCCGACGGCTTCGAGATCGAGACCCTGATGAACGTCCGGGTGCTGGCCGCCGGCCTGAAGGTCAGCGAGGTGCCGAGCCACGAGGGCCGCCGCATCAACGGCGAGAGCCACCTGCGCACCGTCAGCGACGGCTGGAGGGTGCTGCGCACGATCGTTCGCGAGGGCAACGCCCACCGGCGCCGCGGCCGGCGAGCCGCCCGGACCGTGCTCGCACCGGTGCCCGCGCGGTACGTCGGAGATGTGGCGGGCGCGCGCGCGCGGATGGACCCGAGGACCTGACGGTGCCGACGCGGTGCCCCGCCACCGGCGGGGCACCGCGTCTCACGCCTCGATCTGAGGTGTCGGTACCGGGTCGGGCTGCGGTATGACGGGATCGTCGGGCGGCCACGGCTCGGGCACGCGGGCGGGGCCGGGCACCGGGTCGGGGACGGGGTCGGGCCCCGGCTCCGGGATGTCCGGGGGGCTCGGCTCGGGGATGCTCGGCGGAGTCGGGAAGGGCTCGGGTATCGGCTGCGTGGTCATGTCCCCTCCATACCCGCCCCCGACGGGGCGTTCACCCCGGGCGTGGAGCGGGAACCTGCATCCCGACCGTCCCGCCCCCGAGGAGGCACCGTGCAGAAGGATCCCGAGGAGACCCCGGCGAACGACGACCGCGCGCCCGGCGTGCCGCCCCACCAGCCGCGCCCGGATACCGCCGAGAACGAGGACGAGCGGGTCGAGGAGGGCGCCGAGGAGTCGTTCCCGAGCTCCGACCCGCCCGCCACCGGGGGGCCCGGGATCTGAGACACCGTCACCCGCCGATCCGGGCGGGGGGACGGATCGCCGGGGTGAGTCGCGATGGGGAGCGCCCCGGGGGCACCCTCCCGGGCGGCTCCGAATCCCGCCTCACGCGGCGCTTTCTGGCCCCCGCGACCCCGATCGGCGGGTGAATCGGGCCCCCATGTGGCCCGTCCTGGTGCGGTGATCGCGCGGATCGTCCGCCGCGCTCGGCTATCATCGTCGGCGTGAACACCTCCTCGGGCCGTTGACGAACGCGGTCCAGATCGCCGCGGCACTCCTGTTGGTGCTGCTGAACGGCTTCTTCGTCGCCGCAGAGTTCTCTCTTGCGCGCGCGCGGATGACCCGTCTCGACCAGCTCGCCGACCAGGGACGGGGCGGCGCCGTGCTGGCGCGGGAGCAGGTGCGGCACATCGACCGCTATCTGGCCGCATGTCAGCTCGGCATCACGCTGGCCAGCCTGGGGCTCGGCTGGCTCGGTGAGCCGGCCTTCGCCCAGCTGATCGAGCCGTTGCTCGACGCGGTCGGTCTCGGGTCGTCGAGCGCCACCCTCACCGCGGTCGTCCTCGCCTTCGTCATCATCACCGTCCTGCACGTGGTGATCGGCGAGCTCGCGCCGAAGACCGTGGCGATCCAGCGGGCCGAGGCCACGGCGCTGAGCATCGCGCGCCCACTCGAGTGGTTCCGGGTGCTGTTCTCCCCCTTCATCGCGGTGATGAACGGCGCCGGCAATGCGCTGGTGCGGTCGCTCGGGGTCGAGCCGGCCACCGAGAGCGAGCTCGCCTCGACGCCGGAGGACCTCCAGATCCTCATCGCCCAGAGCGAGGAGGGCGGCGCGATCGAGCCCGAGGAGGCCGACATGCTGGAGGGCGTGTTCGGGCTGCAGGACAGCCTGACGCGCGACATCATGACCCCGCGCCCCGAGGTCACCACGCTCGTCGCCGACGCGCCGGTGCGGGTGGCCCTGACACAGGCGCTCGGCACCCGGCACAGCCGCTTCCCGGTGCTCAACGGCGACGGGGTGCTCGGCATCGTCCACCTCAGCCAGCTCGCCCGCGGCCTGCTGGAGAACGGCGAGGACGCGCCGGTGCGCGGCCTGGCCGGGCCGGCGCTGTTCGTGCCCGAGACCCAGCCGGTCGACGACCTGCTGCGACAACTCCAGGCGCGACGCGCGTCGCTCGCGGTCGTGCTCGACGAGTACGGCGACTTCGCGGGCGTCGTGACGGTGGAGGACGTCATCGAGGAGATCGTCGGCGAGATCGACGACGAGCGCGACCGCGCGCCCGCGGTCGACCAGCGTCCCGACGGCCGGCTGATCGTGCGCGGCCACGTCCCGATCGAGGACCTCACCGACCACGGGGTCGAGCTGGTCGACGACACGGTGACGAGCGTCGGGGGCCTCGTCTTCACCCGCCTCGGGCGACTGCCGCGCACCGGCGACACGGTGACCGCCGACGGCTGGCAGCTCACCGTCGAGGCGACCCGCGGCACGCGGGTGGTGCTCGTCGCGATCGAGCCGGCCGACGAGCACGACGCGGACGACGGCGACGCGGGCGACGCGGGCGACGCCGACTCCTAGTCGGGCGGCGTCTCCACGAGCTGCGGGGCGAGCGCGCCGCGGCCGGTGAAGCACGCGGCGCCGCACCGGGCGCCGAGCGCGAGGGCGCCCTCGAGGTCGAGCCCGCGGGCCAGGCCCACGGTGAGACCCGCCGCGAACGAGTCTCCGCAGCCGTAGCTGTCGACCGGGGGGCCGGGCAGCGGCGCGGGATCCCACCGGCCCGTCGCGCCGGCGGCCGTCTCGTAGCGCCCGCCGCGCGCCCCCTGCGTCCAGACGATCGCCCCGGGCGCGACGGGCAGCGCATCGGGGTCGACGGCCTCCGCGGGGTCGGAGTCGCTCGCGATCAGCACGTCCGCGCGCACGCCGCTCTCGACGAGCTGGCGCAGACGTCGCGAGGTGATGACGAGCACGCCCGCGCGACGGGCCGCCGACACGGTCGCCGAGTCGTGCCCGGTGAAGAACGCGGCGTCGCACCCGGTGAGGTCGTCCCAGGGCAGCGCGTCCTCGATGCGGGCGGACATCGATCCGCCGATCACGACGATGGCGCGGTCCCCGTCGGTGTCGGTGGCGCTCACGGCCCGGGTCTGCGGCTCGGTCCGGCGCACCGCGAGCACGGTGACCCCCTCGGCCTCGAGGCGGGCGAGGGCGCTGTCGCCCGAATGGTCGGAGCCCAGGGCGGTGAAGAACAGGCACTCGGCGCCGAGCTTGGGAACCTGCGACGCGCTGACCCCCCCTCCGCCGGCCGGCTCGTCGAACGGCTCGGCCAGATAGGTGATCTGGCCGGGGCGTGGCATCGATCCGCGGCCGTGGGTCACCCACTCGACGTGGCCGACCACCGCGACACGGGCGCGGGTGACGGGGCTCATCGGGGCCGGATCTCCGCCGGGGCGCCCCGCGCCACCAGCTCGGCGGGCACCGCCACGGAGCCGTCGGCGCGCTGGTGGTTCTCGAGGATCGCGATGATCGTGCGGCCCACCGCGACGGCGGTGCCGTTGAGCGTGTGCACGACCTCGGTGGACGATCCGCGGCGCGTGCGCGTGCGCAGGCGCCGTGCCTGGTAGTCGGTGCAGTTCGAGCACGAGGTGACCTCGCGGTACGCGCCCTGTGCGGGCATCCACGCCTCGCAGTCGAACTTGCGCGCGGCCGGGGCACCGAGGTCGCCGACCGCGATGTCGATCACCCGGTACGGCACCTCGATCGCGCGCAGGATCTCCTCCTGCACCCCGAGGATGCGCGCGTGCTCGTCGGCGGAGTGCTCGGGGAGCACGAACGAGAACATCTCGACCTTGTCGAACTGGTGCACGCGGAAGATGCCGCGGGTGTCCCGGCCGGCCGCGCCGGCCTCGCGGCGGAAGCAGGTCGAGAGGCCCCCGTAGCGCAGCGGCAGGTCGTCGGCGGCGACGATCTCGTCGCCGTGCAGTCCGGCCAGGGGCACCTCCGAGGTGCCGACGAGGAAGAGGTCGTCCTCTGCGGTGCGGTAGATGGAGGCACGGTCGGTCGGGAAGAAGCCCGTGCCGTACATCGCCTCCTCGCGCACGAGCACGGGGGGGATGACCGGGGTGAACCCCGCCTCCTCGAGGCGGTCGAGCGCGAGCCCGACCAGCGCGAGCTGCACCCGCACGAGCGGACCCTTGAGGTAGGCGAAGCGCGCGCCCGAGACGCGGGCCGCCGCCTCCATGTCGATGACGCCCGCCGCGACCCCGATGTCGAGGTGATCGCGCGGCGCGAAGCCGAAGTCGGGGGGCTCGCCCACGCGACGCAGCTCGACGGCGTCGTCCTCGCCCCCGTCGGGGGCCGCGTCCTCGGCCAGGTTGGGCAGCCCCGCGAGCAGCTCGTCGCGCTCGCGCTCGCGCAGGCGCAGCTCGTCCTCGCGCCGGGCCAGCTCCTCGCCCAGTTCGCGCGCCGACGCTTCCAGGTCGGCGCTGTCGACCCCCGCCCGGCGGGCCTCCCCCACGCCCTTCGAGATGCGACCGCGCTCGGCCCGGGCCTCCTCGACCGACACCCGCAGGGCGCGGGCCGCCTCGTCGACCGCGAGCAGCGCGTCCAGGTCGCCGGCGTCCGCACCGCGCCGGGCCAGGTTGGCACCGACGCGGTCCCGCTCGGAGCGGATCAGCTTCAGGTCGAGCATGGCCTCAGGGGGTCGCGGCGGATGCCGGGCCGTCGGCGAGTCCGGCGAGGACGGCCTCGAGGTCGTCGCCGAAGACGAAGGCGCGGCGCAGCCCGGTGATCTCGAAGACCCGCCGCAGGCGCCGGTGCGGGCAGATCAGCCCGAGCTGGCCCTCGTCGGCCCGCACCCGGTTGAGCAGGCTCACGAGCGCCCCGAGTCCCGACGAGTCGAGCAGGCTGACGTCGCTGAGGTCGATCACGAGGGGGGACGCGGAGGCGTCGATGTCCTCGAGGTACTGGCGGAAGCCCGCGACCGTGTAGATGTCGAGCTCGCCGCCCAGCACCACGAGGGTGACCCCGTCGCGGGCCTCGGTCGTCACGTCCAGGCTCATGTGCCTGATGCTACCCGCGGCCCGGGGACCTCGCACCCGGGCCGCGCCCGCGGGTGCTACTGGATGCTCACGACGTACGCGACCACGTTCTCGAGGTCGGCGCCGCTGACGAGGCCGCCCGGCATGGCGCCCTTGCCGTTCACGACCGTCATCTCGACGAGGGCCGCATCGCGGCCGCCCCCCGAGAGCTGGGGACCGACGCCCCCGGCGTCCTGGCCGTTGTTGAGGTGGCAGCCGGTGCAGTTGGCCGCGAACACCTGCTGGCCGGCGGCCACGTCGCCGGCGGGGGCCGGGGCGCCGTCGCCGCCGGGCGCCGGGGCGGGCGCGCCGTCGCCGCCGGGCGCCGGGGCGCCGTCGCCGCCCGCGGTGCCGGCCGGCGCGTCGGGCGCCGGCGCGGTGACGGTCTCGCCGTTCGAGTCGGTCTGGAGCGCGCTGTTGGCGACGGTCGCGGCGTCGGACGGGGTCCGCGCCTCCTCCTCGCTGCTGTTGACGCACCCTCCCACCAGGCCCACGGCCGCGATCAGCGCGACGAACAGGACGGCCATCCAGGACCTGCGCACCTCTCACCCCCGACTCGATGGCGACGGACGACCCGGATCATATGTGCCGCAACCGCAGAAACAACGCGGACGGCGTCCACCGGGGTCATCCAGCCCACGCCGCCACGGACCCGAGTACCCTCGGAGCACGGTGATCCGCCCCCTCGACGGCCACGCTCCGCAGCTCGGCCACGGCGCGTTCGTGCACGACGCGGCCGAGGTCATCGGCCGCGTGCGCCTCGGCGAGCGGGTCTCCGTGTGGCCGACGGCGGTGATCCGCGGGGACACCGAGGACATCTCCGTCGGAGAGGCCAGCAACGTGCAGGACGGCGCCGTGCTGCACGCCGATCCCGGATTCCCGTGCCGCGTGGGCGCCCGCGTCACGGTCGGGCACCGCGCGGTCGTGCACGGCTGCACCGTCGGCGACGGGGCGATGATCGGCATGGGCGCGATCGTGATGAACGGGGCGGTCATCGGCACCGGGTCGATCGTCGGCGCGGGCACGGTGGTGCCCGAGGGCGTCGAGATCCCGCCGGGCTCGATGGCGGTCGGCGTGCCGGCGCGCGTCGTGCGGCTCGTCAGCGAGGACGAGCGGCTGGGGCTGCTCGCCGCCGCCGACAGGTACGTCGGGATGATCGGGGTGCACCGTGGCGATCGGGCGTGATCCCCGCCCGCGCGGGGGGGCCGCGCCGGCCCGCCGGCCGAGGAGCCTCGAGGCGGTCGCCGCGACCGATCTCGGCGGCGCCCTCGACGCGATCGCCGAGCTGATCGAGGAGGTCGCCCCGGCCGACCTGCTGGCGGTGGAGGTCGACGACGGGGGAGCCGGCGACGGCGTCGTCCGCGGCACGCGCCTCGGACCGGCCGCGCGGGCGCTCGGCCCGCTGCTCGGCGCGGGCGGCGCCGATCCGATCGGTCTCGCGGAGGCCGCGCGCGCCGCCGGCGCGCCCGTGGCCTGGGCGCGGCTGGGCTCCGAGCCGGGCCACCTGGCGCGCCTGGGCGCGATCGCCGACGCCGGCGGCCCGGCGGGCGCGCTGCACCGCGCGCTGCACGACGCCGGCGGCCTGGCCGTCCCCTTCGGGGGCGCGGAGGGCCGCGCGAGCGGGGTCATCACGCTCGTGAACCTGGACGGCGGATCGCCGCTGCCCGCGGGCGCCCTCGACGCCGTGACGGCGCTCGCCCCCCAGGTGGCGCTGATCGTCCACAACCACCGGCTCGCGAGCCGCGCCCGCAGCAACCGGCAGATGCTCGAGGGCGTGATCGCCTCGGGGCCGATGGGCGTCATCGTCTCCGACCTGCGCGGGCGCCTGACCCTGGCCAACACCGCCGCCGCCGAGATGCTCGGCATCGACCTGCAGGCCCTGGTGGGCAGCCCGATCCGCTCGGTCATCGACGAGCGCGTCAAATGGCGCTTCACCAACCCCGAGGACTACGCCACCCAGGTGCTCGACGCCTACGACCGGCCCGCCGGCGAGGCCCGCCACGACGGCGAGACCGTCGACGGCAGGGCGGTCGAGTACAGCTCGAGCCCGGTGCGCGACCCCGAGGGGCTGATCGTCGGCCGCGTGGACATCCTCAGCGACGTCACCACCGCGCGGGGCGCCCTGGCGGAGGCGCGCCGCCTCGCGGCGGAGCGGGCCGGGCTGCTCGAGCGCGAGGAGCGTCGCGCGCACGAGGAGGTCGCGCTGACGCGCGCCGCCCACATGATGGCCTCGGCCCTCACGGCGACCGAGATCCACGGCCACCTGCTCGACCAGGCGCACGCGCTGGTGCCGGGCTGCGAGAAGAGCGCGGTGCTCACGGTCGACGCGCGCGGCCTCGTGCTGCCGGTGGTGACCCGGGGCTTCGCCGAGACGACGATCCGCAAGATGACCTTCCGCTCGGGCGAGGGCACCGTCGGGCGCATGATGGTCGATCGCCGGCCGTTCATCTGCAACGACACGGCGGTCAACGACCGGCTGTCGCACCGCATCACCGGACCCGAGGGGATCCGCTCGTTCATGCTCGTGCCCCTGGTCCACGGCGAGCGGGTGCTCGGGCTCGTGAGCCTCAACTGCCTCTCGCCGCGCGAGTTCCGCGAGCGCGAGGTGCGCCTCGTCACCGCGCTGGCCCGCCACGCGGCGGCGGCGCTCGGCAACGCCCTCCAGTTCGAGCAGGAGCGCCACATCGCCGAGACGCTCCAGCAATCGCTGATCTCCCGGAGCCTTCCCGAGGTGCCCGGGCTCGAGCTCGCCGGCCTCTACCAGGCCGCCGCCGGATCGCAGGTCGGCGGCGACTTCTACAGCGCGTGGACCCTCGGCGACGGCCGGCTCGCGCTGCTGGTGGGCGACGTCTCCGGCAAGGGGGTCGAGGCGGCCGGGGTCACCGCGATGGTCCGCTACATGGCCGAGGCCCTCAGCCGGCACGACGCCGATCCCGCGGTGCTCGTCGGCGACCTCAACGAGCTGCTCTGCCCGCGTCTACCCGAGGCATCGCTCGTGACGCTCGTCCTCGTGACGATCGACACGGCGGCCGGCGCGCTGCGCTGGTGCAGCGCCGGGCACCCTCCCCCGGCGCTGCTCGACGCGTCGGGCCGCTACCGCACGCTCGACGATCCCGACCCCCCGTGCGGGGTCTTCCGCGGGCAGCGGTTCCACTGCGCCGACGAGCCCTTTCGCCCCGGCGACACCCTGCTGCTCTACACCGACGGGCTCATCGAGGCGCGGCGGGCGGGCGTCGAGTTCGGCGAGGCCCGGTTGCGCGAAGCGGTGCTCGCGGCGGCGGGCGAGCCGGTCGAGGCCCTCGCGCGGTCGGTGCACGCGGCGGCCCGCACCTGGTGCGGGGGCCGCCTCACCGACGATGTCGCCGTGGCGGTCGCGCGCCGCAGGTAGTCCCGCCCCCGGGCGGGGGCGGCCGGCTCAGACGTGGGCGGCCAGGCCCTCGACCAGGAAACGCGTGTGGGCCTGGAGCATCGCGGCCTGGCCGATGCGGTTGACCACGTCGGGGCTCGCGACGGCGTCGGGACCTCCGCGGTCGATCTCACCCTGCTTGGCGCGCCGGTCCATCGCGAAGATCGTGTCGGCGAGCTGCACCTGGCGCTCGCCCATCCACGCGAGCACCGCGTCGGCGATCGGCCGCTGCCCCGTCCTGGCCTCGTCGAGGGAGGTCAGGAAGACGCGCGTCCAGGCCGCGACGCGCACGCGCCGGTCGAGCATGGCCCGCATGCCGGGGTCGTCCTGGGCCTCGGCGCCGAACTGGAGGTCGACCTCGAAGGCGTGGGCCTCGCCCACGCGCCCCATCTCGGCATCGACCGCGTCCTCGCGCGTCGCCAGGATCGCGGGCAGCTCCGCGGCGAACGCCTCGAGCGCCGCGGCGGCGGCGGGCGCCGCGTTGGCGGCGAGGGCCTCGGCCACGAACCCCAGATGGGCGCGCACCGCCGGGTCGCCGGCGGGCGCGAGGTCGCCGCCGCCGCGCGCCTCGCGGTCGAGCAGCTCGCGCAGCCGGCCGGGGTCGGACTGCATCCACACGAGCAGTCCGCGGGCGGTGGGGTGCGGGGCGGTGCCCATGCGATCAGGTGATCGTGTACTCGGGTCCGCTGCCGCCCTCGGGCGGGGTCAGGCGGCCGCCCTTCGCCGTGATCGCGCCGCACTGCACGCAGTTGGAGGGGTTGACCTTGACGGTCACGGTGCCGTTCTGCGGCGCGGCCTCGTCGATCTCGTAGACCTTGGCCGGGCACATCCAGACCCATGTCGTCGCGAGGGCCGTCGGCACGTCGCGCTGCAGGCGGATGTGGTTGGGCTGGTCGTCGCGGGTCGCGTTGCCGCTCGCGAAGACGCTCGACAGCTTGTCGAACAGGTAGCTGCCGTCGGCCTGCGGATACTTCTCGTGCCGGTTGCCCACGAACACGGGCTCGCGCGCGTCGGTCTTCGACTTCACGCGCTTGCGGGGCATGTGGCCGAACGAGGCGGTCGCCATGCCGTGCACCATGCCGCCGTAGATGAAGCCCTTCTGGAACGCCGGGCGGATGTTGCGGACCTTCCAGAGCTCCTTCCAGATCGCCGAGTCCTGCACCCGCGAGGTGTAGCCCCAGAGACCGGCCGGAGCGGTCGCCTTGCCGGCCGTGAGCGCCTCGTGGATGGCCTCGGCGGCGAGCATCCCCGAGTGGATCGCGTGGTGGACGCCCTTCAGGGCCATCATGTCGACGAAGCCGGCGCTGTCGCCCACCATGAGCGCGCCGGGCACGTGCATGCGGCTCGGAAGGCCCCAGAGGCCGCCGCCCGGGATGGTCTTGGCGCCCCAGGCCAGCCGCTTGCCGTCGGCGAGGATCTCGCGCAGCAGCGGGTGGGTCTTGAACTCCTGGAGCAGGTCGTGCGCCGAGAGGGTCGCATCGGCGTAGTCGAGGCCGATCACGTACCCGAGCGAGACCATGTCGTCGCCCATGGGGTAGATCCACGACCCGCCGTACTCGCGGTACTTGGTCTGGAGCCGCAGCGGCCAGCCGAGCGTGTGGATGACCTTGTCGAGGGGCTTGGCGACCTGCCAGACCTCCTTGACCCCGAGCTCCCAGCTCTGGGTGGAGTCGCGGTCGAGGTCGAAGTGGCGACGCAGCACCCCGGTGAGGTGGCCGGGCGTGCCCTCGGCCAGCACGGTCACCTGCGCGTGCACCTCGGCGCCCGGCTCGAAGGCCGACAGCTCCTCGCCCTCCTTGCCGCGCCCCTTGTCGCCGGTGACCACGCCCATGACGCGGCCCTGGTCGATGATGAGCTTCTGGCAATCGGTCTCGGGGAGCATGAAGGCGCCGAGCTCCTCGGCCTGGTCGCCCATCCAGCGCGCCAGCTTGCTCAGCGACACCACCCAGTTGCCGTGGTTCTTCATCTGCGGCGGGGTCGGGATGCGGATCTTCGACTTCGGGCGCATGAAGTAGACCGACTCGCCCGTGACCGTGCCGTAGTGCGGGATGTCGTCGTCGGCGACGTCCGGGAAGAGGGCCTTGATCGGGCCCGGGCGCATCACGGCGCCCGACAGCAGGTGCGAGCCGGCCGTCTTGCCCTTCTCGGCGACGGCGATCGGCACCTCGCCGAGCTGCTCCATCAGCTCCGGATCGTCGCCCAGCAGCTGGCCGAGGCGCACCGCGGTGGCCAGGCCCGCGGGACCGGCTCCGACGATGAGGACCCCGACGTCGATCCGCTCGTCCTCCGCCGCGGCGGGCGGGACGATGTGGTCGGACGGCTGGAAGGGGGGCGGATAGTCGGCCGGGAGGGTGCTCATGCGGCGGGCTCGCTGGCGTCGGGAACGAGGGTTCCCCGGATCTTACCCGCCGTGGCGCGGGACGGATGCCCCTGCGTAGAGCCCACCGTCGTCGTCGGTTGCGGGGTCGTCGATCGGGTCGTCCGCCGCGCCGTCGCCCACCTCGGGTGCGGGCTCGTCGGCCGGGTCGGGCGCCGGGCCCGCGACCGGCATGGGTGGCGCGCAGCGCGGGCCGGGACCGCGATCGATCACGCGCGTCGCGGCCGGCAGGTCGGCGGCGGCCGTGCCCCGGGCGGCCCGGAAGCGCACGATCACCCGGTCGCCCATGGTCAGGTCGCGGTGGGTGCCGGCGCGCGGGCCTCTCGCCGCGCCCTCGCCCGACCCGCCGCGGGCGCGCGCGGCCGAGCGGATGCGGGTGTCCGCGTCGAGGGCCGCCGTGAAGGTGGTGGCCCCGCCGAGCGCCCGCCGCATGTGGCGGTTGCCGCCGCGCACCCGCAGCTCGACGCCCTCGGCCGTCGCGTCGGCCGTCACGCAGGCGCGCACCACGAGATGCGCCGCCCGGGGGCCTCGGTGGGCGGCGGCGTCGGGGCGGTCGGCGCGACCCCCGTCGGCGTGCGGGCGCTCGTACCGGGGTCCCGGCGGGTCGGCGGGCCGACCGTCCACGTCGCGGTGGGCGACGGCCGGGGCGGCGCCGACGGCGAGCGCGAGCGCGGCGAGCAGGATCCTTCTCATGGAGCGTCCCTCGTGGTGGCGGGCGGTGGCACCGATGGCATCGGCGCCGCACGCCCACCCCGAGAGGGGGCGCCACGAGATCGACGGCGCGCGCGGCGCCGGCCGGGGGGACCCGGCCGGCACGGAGGGCGCGAGACCTACAGCGAGATGGCGTCCCGCTGGCCGCTGACCTCGTTGGTCAGCGCGGTCACGACCGACTTGGCGTCGCCGAAGACCATCGACGTCTTCTCGTTGAAGAAGAGCTCGTTCTCGATGCCCGCGAAGCCGGCGCGCATCGACCGCTTGACCACGAACACGGTCTGGGCCTTGTCGACGTCGAGGATCGGCATGCCGAAGATCGGGCTGCCCTTGTCGTGACGGGCGGCCGGGTTGACCACGTCGTTGGCGCCGAGCACCAGCACGACGTCGGTCTGGGGGAAGTCCCCGTTGATCTCGTCCATGTCGAGCAGCTGCTCGTAGGGCACGTTGGCCTCGGCCAGCAGCACGTTCATGTGCCCCGGCATGCGCCCGGCGACCGGGTGGATCGCGAAGCGCACGTCCACGCCCTCCTTCTCGAGGGCGTCCGCGAGCTCGCGCACCTTGTGCTGCGCCTGCGCGACCGCCATCCCGTAGCCGGGCACGATGACGACCGACGAGGCGATCTTCATCAGGTCGGCGGCCTCGTCGACCGACGCCGAGCGGTAGGTGCCCTGCTCCTGGCCGTCGCCCGACCCGACCGCGTCGGTCGCCCCGAAGGCGCCGAAGAGGACGTTCGTGAACGAGCGGTTCATGGCGCGGCACATGATGATCGCCAGGATCAGGCCCGAGGCGCCGTCCAGGGCGCCGGCCACGATCAGCAGCTTGCTGTCGAGCACGAACCCGAGGGCCGCCGCCGACAGGCCGGCGTAGGCGTTGAGCAGCGCGATGACCGTCGGCATGTCGGCGCCGCCGATCGGGATGATCAGGAACACGCCGAAGACCAGGGCGAGCACGGCGATGACCGGCACGGCCCAGTCCTGGGTCGGCTCGAACACCTGGAAGATGACCAGGCCGAGGGCCCCGGCGAGCACGGCCGCGTTCACGAGGTTCTGGCCGCTGAAGACGATCGGCCGCTGCGGCAGCCACTCCTGCAGCTTGCCGGCCGCCATCAGCGACCCGGTGAACACGAGGAATCCGAGGGCGATCTCGATGCCGATCACCAGCAGGTCGAACTTCGAGAATCCCTCGCGCTCGAGGTAGAAGTGGGCGCAGCCGATCAGGCCGGCCGCGAGACCGCCGAAGGCGTGCGAGAGCGCGATCCGCTGGGGCATCGCGGTCATCGGCACGAGCAGGCCGAGCGGCACGCCGACGGCGGAGCCGATCAGCAGGGCGACCGCGATCAGGATGAAGCCCTCGCCGGTGATGTCGGGCCAGAAGAGCGTGGCCACGATGGCGATCCCGAAGCCGACCTCGCCGGCCAGCACGCCGCGGCGGGCGGTCGAGGCCTGCGACATCCACTTCAGCGAGAGGGCGAACCCGAGGGCCGCGACGAGGTAGGCGAGCTGGATCCAGTCCATGCGGTCCATCAGGCGGCCCCGTCCTCGACGCCCGCGGCGGGCTTTGCCACGCGCTCGCGCGGCTTGAACATCTTGAGCATGCGGTCGGTGATGATGAACCCGCCGACCAGGTTGATCGACGAGGCGATCACGGCGATGAAGCCGAGCACCTGCGCGTAGGTGGTGTGCCCCTGGCCCAGGATCACCATCGAGATCACCAGCGCGATCGCCGACAGGGCGTTCGTGAGGGCCATCAGCGGCGTGTGCAGGAGCTTCGGGATGCGGCGGATCGACTCGAAGCCGACGAAGGCCGCGAGCATGAAGATGAAGAGGCTGGTGATGATGACGTCGGAGCTCATGAGGCGACGCCCTCCCCGGCGCCCAGGGCCGCCTGCACCCTGTCGTTGACGATGCGGCCGTCCCTGCAGACCGTGCTCTGGTTCACGATGTCGTCCTCCGGATCGGGGGCGACCTTCCCGTCCGCCACGAGCAGCGCGAGGAAGTTGGCCACGTTCTTGCCGTACATGAGGCTCGCGTGGTTGGGGGCCTCCGACGGCACGTTGACCGGCCCGATCACCGACACGCCCTCGATGTCAACCGTCTCGCCGGGCCGGCTGGGCTCGACGTTGCCGCCCTGCTCGGCGGCCAGGTCCACCACCACCGAGCCGGGGGCCATCGCGCGCACCATCTCCTCGGTGACGAGCACCGGCGCGGTCGAGCCCTGCACCTGCGCGGTCGTGATGACCACGTCGGATCGGGCCACCACCTTGAGCATCAGCTCGCGCTGCTTGGCGATCTGCTCGTCGGTCATCTTGGTCGCGTAGGCGCCCGAGCCGGCGCCGTCCTGGCCCGTGTCGAGGTCGAACTCGACGAACTTGGCGCCGAGGCTCTTGACCTCCTCCTTGGCCGCCGCACGCACGTCGTAGGCCTCGACGACCGCGCCGAGGCGGCGGGCCGTGGCGATGGCCGAGAGGCCCGCGACACCCGCGCCCACCACGAACACGCGGGCCGGCGCCATGGTGCCGGCGGCGGTGGTCATGAGCGGGAAGACCTTGGGCAGCGCGATGGCCGCCATCAGGACGGCCTTGAAGCCCGAGATGTTGGCCTGCGAGCTGAGCACGTCCATCGACTGGGCCCGTGTGGTGCGCGGCACCAGCTCGAGCGAGTGGAGGGTCACGCCCTTCTCGGCGAGGGCCGCCGAGACGGCGGGGGCGGCGAGGGGCGCCGCCATGCCCACCACGATCTGGCCGGCGTGCAGCCTGGCCAGGTCGGGGCTGGCCGGGTCGTTCGACAGCACGCGCACCTGGACGACGATCGGCGCGGAGAGGGTCTCCTCGCGGGTGCCGATGCGGGCGCCCTTCTCCTCGTAGGCCGCGTCGGTGAAGCCCGAGGGCACGCCGGCCCCCGATTCGACGATGACGGTGGCGCCGAGCTTCTCGAGCGCGGGGACCACCGCCGGGGTCAGCGCGACGCGCCGCTCCCCGTCGAGGGTCTCCGCCGGCACGCCGATGGCGAGCGACGCACGCGAGGAGTCTGCCCCGTTACTCGGGGTGGGCGGGGAGCTGGTCGACACAGTGTGGGATCCCGGGACGCTGACGAGGGTGCAGGTTTCTACCGTATGGCGAGCCCGTGCGTCAACGCGCGGACGGACGGGCGGGCGGCGACGGCGATCGGACGGGGGATGGACGAGCCCATGGCCCGCCGGCGGCGCGCCGGCCATGCCCCCGACCGGATTGGCAGCCTACCCGGCCGGCCCCGCTCCCGCGCGCGTCGGTCGCGAGGGCACCCGCCCGGCGGGGCGACGTGGCGCCGGGCCCGCGCCGGACGGACGCCCGGGGGCATAGGCCCCACCCCGTCCGTCCGGGCGTCGGCCGCACGCCTGCCGGGGTCTACCGTGGCCGACATGCAGACACCCCGCGCCCGCCCCACGATCCTCGTCATCGGCTCCGACTTCCGCGCCGGCCCGTGGGCGATCCGCAGCCTGCGCCGCGCCGGGCACCGGCTGGTCTGCGCGCACACGGAGGGCGTCCTTGCCGGCGGGCGCTCGCTCGCGTGCCCGCGGCCCGCGCGGCACCCGTCGCCGGTGCTCGCGCCCGAGCGCTTCGCGGAGTGGACCGCGGCGACCGTGCGCAGTCGGCGCGTCGATGCGGTGCTCGGCGTCACCGAGGACGTCGTGCGGACGCTCGCCGAGCACCCGGACGCCCTCGGCGGCGCCGTCCTCGTCGGGCCCGACGCGCGGCAGTACGCCGCCCTCTGCGACAAGGGCGCCCTCGGCCGGCTGGCGGCCGCCGCCGGCGTCGGCCACCCCCTCTCGGTGCTCGTGCGCGCCGGGGTCGCGAGCGGCCCCCTCCCGCTGCCGGCGGTGGTGAAGCCCGCCACCTCGGGCGAGGCCATCGAGGCGGCGCTCCCCAAGGCCGTGATCGCGGTGACCGCGGCGGCCCGCGACGCGGCGATCGACGAGCTGCTGGCCGCGGGGGTCGACGCGCTCGTGCAGGAGCAGGTGCACGGCGTGCGCTGGAACCTGCACGGCGTCAGCCGGCACGACGGCGTCCACGGCATCGCCAACCGCGTGGTGCGCGAGTACCCGCGCGGGCGCGGCATCACCTCCCTCGGCGAGGCGCTGCCGCTGCCCGAGGGGCTGCGCGAGGCCGCGGCGCGCCTCTGCGTCGCCACCGGCTACCGCGGTCCGCTGAGCGTGCAGGGCTTCGAGCGCGACGGCCGCTTCGTGGTGCACGACGTCAACCTGCGCCTACCGGCGTCGATCGGCCTCTCGATCCGCGCCGGGCTCGACATCCCCCGGCTGGCGGTCCACGACGCGCTCGGCCTGCCGGCGTCGCCCGTCGCCGCAGTGCCCGCGCCGACCGCCTACGTCTGCCTCGACCTCGAGGCCGCCGCCTTCGTGGCGGCCCTGCGGGGCGGTCTGCCCTCCGAGACGGCGCGCGGGGTGCTGTGGAGCGTCGCCCGGCACATCGGTCCGGGCCGGCGGCGGGTGCTCGACCCGAACCCGCTCGACCCCTTCTGGCTGCCGACCCAGGCGCTCAGGCGGGCGGCCGGCGGCGCCCGGACGGTCCGCGACAGGAGGCGGGGTGCCCCTCGGGACCGGGGGAACGACGGCGGCGACGGGGCCGAGAACGTCGAAAGCCCCGCATTTGCAGGGCTTTCGAGCCGGAGTGGAGGATAGCGGATTCGAACCGCTGACCTCCTGGGTGCGATCCAGGCGCTCTCCCAACTGAGCTAATCCCCCGGGGTCCGCCCGGCACCTTATCGCGCGGTCGGACCATCGTCAGCCCCGGGGGGAGACATCGGACCCCGGCGCTACCCTGAGCAGATGATCGACATCCACTGCCACCTGCTGCCGGGCCTCGACGACGGTCCGGCCACCGAGGGGGACTCGGTCGCGATGGCGCGGGCGGCGTGGGAGCAGGGCACCCGCACGGTGGTCTGCACGCCGCACATGGCGCCCAGGTATCCCACCTCCCCCGCCCGGATGCACCAGGAGGTGCGGACCCTGGCGGTGGCCCTGGCCGACGCCGACATCGGGCTGCGGGTGCTGCCGGGCGCAGAGATCGCCCTCGACCACCTGCCGCGCATGGACGACGCCGACCTCGCAATGGCGAGCCTCGGCGGCGGCGGCGAGTGGCTGCTGCTCGAGATGCCCTTCGTCGGATGGCCGCTGCGCCTGCCCGAGATCCTGCGCGACCTCGAGATCCGCGGCTTCCGCGCGATCCTCGCCCACCCCGAGCGCGCCGACTCGATCCAGCGCTCGCCCGACCGCATCCGCGACGTCATCGGGCGGGGGGCGCTCGTGCAGCTCACGGCCGGGTCGTTCCTCGGCGACCACGGGCCGGCGGCGCGGCGCACCGCGGGCATCCTGCTTGCGGGCGGCGCGGCGCACCTGATCGCCTCCGACGGCCACTCGGCCGGCTCCTGGCGCGGACCCGAGCTGTCGCCCGGCATCCAGGCGGCGGCCGACGCCATCGACGTCAGCCCGCAGGCCCTGTCGTGGATGGTCGACGAGGGGCCCGAGGCGATCCTGGCGGGCGGCCCGGTTCGGCCGCCGCGCATCACATCGTCGAGAAGGCCCCGGGGGGGCGGGCGTCCGGCGACCGCCGGGCCGCGATGACCGACTGCATCGTCACCTGCAGACCCTCCTGCAGGGGGGTCTCCGGCTTCCAGCCGTAGAGCCGCTGGGCCTTGTCGTTGGCCAGGGCGCTGCGCTGCAGCTCGCCCGGGCGGGCCGCCGCGAACTCGGGCTCGCCCTCGTAGCCGAGGCCCTCGAGCAGGTCGAGCACGCTCACCTCGACGCCGCAGCCGACGTTGACGACCTCACCCGGCTCGCCGGCCTCGGCCGCGAGGAAGGCGCGGGCGACGTCGGCCACGTACACGTAGTCACGGGTCTGACGGCCGTCGCCGAAGATGCGCGGCCGCTCGCCGTCGAGCAGCTTGCCGCAGAAGATGGCCACCACGCCGGCCTCGCCGTGCGGGTCCTGGCGCGGGCCGTAGACGTTGCCGAGGCGCAGCACGCTGGTCTCGACGCCGTAGAGGCGACCGTAGAGCCCGCAGTAGCCCTCGCCGCTCATCTTGCTCATGCCGTAGTGCGACAGCGGACGGGTCTCGGAGGTCTCCGGGCTCGGCACCGGCAGGCCCTCGTACTCGCCGTAACCGGCCCCGCCCGTCGACGCGAAGACGACGCGCGCGCCGATCGACCGCGCCGCCTCGAGCACGTTGATCGTGCCGATGATGTTGACGTCGGCGTCGTAGGCGGGCTCCTCGAGCGCGCGGCGCACGTCGGCCTGCGCGGCCAGATGGAAGATCACCGAGGGGCGGGCGGCCTCGGCGAGCGCCGTCAGGGCGTCGCCGGTGCGGATGTCGAGCTCGTGGAACTCGGCCTCGTCCGGCACGCGGATGCGCCGGCCGTTCGAGAGGTCGTCCACGATGTGGCACGTGCGCCCATCGGCGAGGACGGCGTCGGCGAGGTTCGACCCGATGAAGCCGGCGCCGCCGGTGATGAGTGCACTGCTCACGCTGTTACCTTTCGGCGGGGTGAGTACGCGACCTGAGACGACGGCCAGCATGGATGACCCCCGCGGGCACGGCAAGGCGGGGGACGGGGCGCCGCGATGACGGTTCCCGACGACGAGCCGCGGCGCCCCGGCGTGTACGCGCGCCTGGCCGAGCAGGCCGACGTGCACCGCACCGCGCTCGATCCGCCGCGGTGGATCCGCTGGGCCGGGTGGGCGATCTGCGTCGCGATCGCGGTCGGAGTGGTCGCGACCGCGCTGCAGGTCCACCCCTGGTGAGCGGCCGCTTCATCACCCTCGAGGGCGTCGACGGAAGCGGCAAGAGCACCCAGGCCGGCATGCTCGCCGACGCGCTCGCCGCCGACGGCCGCACCGTGGTGCGCACGCGCGAGCCCGGCGGCACGCCGCTCGGCGAACGGGTGCGCGAGCTGCTGCTGGCCGGCGATCCGGGCGGGATGACGCTGCTCGCCGAGGTGCACCTGTTCGCCGCCTCGCGCGCCGAGCTGGTGCGGCGGGTCATCCGGCCCGCCCTCGACGAGGACGCCTGGGTGGTGTGCGACCGGTTCGTCGACTCATCGCTCGCCTACCAGGGAGCCGGCCGGGGGCTCGGCATCGACGCGGTGCTGGAGGCCAACCGCGCGGCGGTCGAGGGCTGTCTGCCCGACCTGACCCTGGTCATCGACCTCCCGACGGCGGTCGCCCGCGAGCGGCGCTCCGCCTCGCCCGACCGCATCGAGGCCGAGGGCGACGACTTCGCCGATCGGGTCGCCGGCGGATACCGCGAGCTGGCCGGGCGCTTCCCCGAGCGCCTGCGCCTGGTCGACGGCCGGGGATCGCCCGATGAGGTGCACGAGCGGGTGCGGGCGGCTCTCGGGGCACTCGTGTGATCACGATCCCGGGACAGCCGCTCGCCCAGCGCATCCTGCGCGCCGCCCTGGCGCGCGAGGACGCGCCGCAGCAGCTGCTGCTCTTCGGGCCCCCCGGCACCGGCAAGCGCGCCGCGGCGCGCGAGGCCGCCTGGGAGCTGATGGACCCCGAGGGCGCCCACGAGCGCACCTCCCGGGCGCTCGACCTCACGGTCATCGAGGCCACCGGGCAGCAGATCCTGCTGCGCGACCTCGAGGAGGGCCTCGCGCAGATCGCGAGCCGGCCGAGCGTGATGCGCCGGCGGGTGATGGTGGTGTTCGACATCGAGCGGCTGCGCGAGCAGGAGTCGCGCCTGCTGAAGACGCTCGAGGAGCCGCCGCCGCGCTCGCACATCATCGTGGTCACCGACCACCCCTCCGACCTGCTCGACACGATCCGCTCGCGGTGCCTGCCGGTGCCGTTCCGCAGCCTCGGCTGGACGCACGCGGTCGCCAACATGGGCCCTCTCGAGTCGCAGATGCACCGCATCGGGGTCGACTTCGCGCTCGCCGCGCTCGACGGCGCGGCGGCCGCGGCCCCCGCCGGGGTCGTGACGGCCATCCAGGCGCGCATGGAGGGCGCCGCCGACGGCAACCCCTCCGACGAGCTGGTGCGGCTGCGGGCCGAGGCCGCATCGCTGGCCGGCAAGCGCGGGGAGCGCACGGCGACGAAGCGGGCCGACGACCAGGAGAAGCGCGAGCGCCGGCGCCTGGTGACCGACGGGTGGACGATGGTGCTCGACTCGGCGGCGGCGACCGCCGCCGACGCCCTCGCGGTCGCCGTGGGGGCCGAGGGGGTCGTGCGCAACGCCGACCGGCTCGACGAGCTGCGCGCCGTCGGGGTGCCCGAGCGCATGCCGTTCCTCGAGCGGGCGGTCGCCGAGATCCAGATCGCGCGGGCCGATCTCGAGCTCAACCCGCGCGTCGAGCTGGCCGCCGAGGCACTGCTGGTGCGCCTCGACGAGGCCCGCCACGGGGCGCGCGGGCGGTTGGTGGGACCGGGGCGCCTGGCCCTCTGAGGGCCACGCCGGCCGGCCGGCGGGTGGGCGGCTCGGGCGGGAACGGTGGGCGTACGCTCGGACGAAAGACCACCCGACATCGGACGGAGGTCCCCCGATGAGAGTCCCACACGTACGTCCGCGGCTCGTCGCCGCGCTCGTCGCCGCCGCGCTGACCGCGGTCGCCCTCATGCTCGTCCCCGGTGCCATCGCGACCAAGGGCAAGCCCTCTCCGCCCGTCGAGAAGGCGGCGTCGGCCGACGTCCTCCTCTATCGCGGCGCGACCACGGTCGCCCTCGACGCCGGCGCCGCCGGTGCCCTCGACTCGCTCGGCATCTCGGTCGCCCCCTCGGGCAAGGCCTACGCCAGCAAGAAGGGCATCAGCTTCCCGATCACCTTCGGCGTCGTCAACTCGACGACCCTCGAGGGCCAGATCCGTCACGCCGGCGGCCTGAAGTTCACCAAGGGCGACACGACGGTGTACCTCAGCCGCTACTTCATCGACATCGACGCCACGCCGAGCCTGTCCGGCCTGGTCGGCGCCGCGAAGAACACCGGCGACCGCGCCGACCTCTTCTCGCTCGACCTGAGCGCCCTCGAGGTCAAGACGGGCGAGCGCCACATCAAGCTGTCGGGCGTCACCCTCAAGCTGACCGCCGGCGCCGCGGCCGCGCTGAACGGCGCGTTCGGTGAGGGCGCCACGCCGTTCACCGAGGGCCTCGTCATCGGCACGGCGACGGTCTCCTCGCGCACCTACGTCCGGGGCGTCTGAGCACCCACCCCGGGTCACCGCCCCCTCACGGACGAGGGGCCGCGGCACGCGGATCGCGTGCCGACGGCCCCTCTGCCGTGATACCGGGCGGCACCTCCTCCGGGGCGTCGCGATCGCGAGCCCCGGCGGCGGTGCCTCAGCTGATGGAGACGGACGGCCCCTCGCCCCGGATGGGGCTCAGAGCGACGGACCGCCCTCTATCGCCGTGTCCAGAGGCCGTCACCTCCCCGCGGCCAACCGCCCGTCCGGGCTCGAATCATCCGGCCACGTGGTCGTGGTGGTCCGTTCCAGGTGCGCCGCATCCCGACGCGCGCTGGGAGACGAGTGGACGCGAGGACGTGGTCTCGGCGAGGTGCTCGGTTCGTCCGCGATGCGCTGACAAGCGCCGCCGCCATGATCCCTCGGACGTCCGCCCTGAGGGTGACGTATGGAACGCGGTCGATCTGCTGTCGCCGGTTCATCCCGCTCACATCCCGTTTCCCGCGGTTCGACCGTGCAAGCGGGGCACTGGGTGGAGCGGCTCCGCTCACGATCTTGCACGACCGACCATACGCCTCCGCGGGGCGCGGTCAACCCTCCTCTCGGAGGGTGGGATCTGGACTTCCGATCCGCCCCCCGAGGCCGCTAGAGTCCGTGGTCGGGGCCACCTTCGGGTGGCTTCGGGCCGACGTAGCTCAGTTGGTAGAGCACTTCACTCGTAATGAAGGGGTCCGCGGTTCGAATCCGCGCGTCGGCTTCGTGGGACCCGCGGGAAGCCCCGTTGAGGACGCGCATCCGGCGGCGGGAGTGACGACCTGGGCCTCTGGCCGGGATGCGCCGGCGCCGCCTCGGATATAGGCTCGGCGACATGACCGCGAGGATGCGCTCAGCGGTGCTGGAGCAGATTCGGGCCGGCGCGTGGGAGCCGGTGCACAAGCGCGTCCGGGCCGTGCTGGACGGGGCCACGGTGGTGGACAGCACCCGCTCGGTGCTGATCTGGGAGCCGCGCCGGATCGTGCCCTCCTACGCCGTGCCCGGGGAGGACATCGCGGGCGAGGTGGTCTCCGACATGCGCCCGCCGGCGCCGGACGACGGGTTCCCCTCGCTGCACCCGGGCATCCCCTTCGCGGTCCATACGGCCCCCGGCGAGCGGGTGCTGGTGCGGGCGCCGGGCGGTGGCCGTGCCGCGGAGGGCCTGCGGCTGGCCGAGCCGGAGCTCGCGGGCCTCGTGGCGCTCGACTTCCGCGGGTTCGACGCGTGGTTGGAGGAGGACGAGCCCATCGTGGGCCACCCGCGCGACCCCTTCCACCGCGTCGACATCCTCCATAGCTCGCGCCACGTTCGTGTCGAGCTCGGGGGCGAGCTGCTCGCCGAGACACACCGGCCGCGCATGCTGTTCGAGACCTCCCTGCCGGCGCGGACGTACTTCCCGCCGGAGGACGTCCGGAGCGACCTGCTGGTCGCGACCGGCACCCGCACGCGCTGCGCCTACAAGGGCGAGGCGTCCTACTGGTCGGTCGCGGGCGCCGGTGCGCCCGGCGAGGACCTGGCCTGGAGCTACCCGGCCCCGCTGCGCGACGCCTCGGAGGTCGCGGGTCTGATGGCCTTCTTCGACGAGCGCGTCGATGTGACCGTTGACGGCGTCGCCGTGGAGCGGCCGATCACCCCGTGGACCCCGCGCTGGGACGGGCGGATGCCGTAGCGGCGGCGACGCGCCTGGCGCCCCGGCGGACGGCGGACGTATCCTCACGGCGTGAGCGCACACCGCGAGCGCACGCCCGGGGCCCTCGGGCCGCCGGCCTCGACACCGCGGGCCCCGCTCGGATGAGCCCGGCCGGCGCGCGTCGGGGCGCGTCGTGACCGTGCAGGACGATCGCGTGAGGGCCTTCCGGCGGCTCCACGCCGCCGGGTGCTTCGTCATGCCGAACCCGTGGGACGCCGGCAGCGCGATGGCCCTCGAGCAGATGGGCTTCGAGGCGCTGGCGACGACGAGTGCCGGTCACGCGTGGACGCTGGGCCGCGCCGACAACGGCGTGCGACTCGATCAGGCGCTCGAGCACCTGCGCACCGTCGCCGCGGTGGTGGGCGTGCCGGTGAACGCCGACTTCGAGGGCGGCTTCGCCGACGATCCGGAGGACGTCGCGAGGAACGTGAAGCTCGCCGCGGCGACGGGGATCGCGGGGCTCTCGATCGAGGACTCGACGGGAGATCCGGCCGATCCCCTCCACGGGTTCGACCGCGCCGTCGATCGCGTACGCGCCGCCCGGCGGGCGATCGACGAGAGCGGAACCGGCATCGTGCTCACGGGACGAAGCGAGGGCTTCGTGGTGGGACGACCCGACATCGACGAGACGATCCGTCGGCTGAGGGCGTACGCCGACGCCGGTGCCGACTGCCTCTACGCCCCGCGCATCGACACGGTCGAGCAGGTCTCCGCGATCGTCGACGCGGTCTCCCCCGCACCGGTGAACCTGCTCGTCAACGCGCCGTTCATCACCGTCCCCGAGGCCGCGTCGCTCGGCGTGCGCCGGATCAGCGTCGGGGGCACGCTCGCCCGCACCGCGTGGGCGGGGTTCCTGCGGGCCGCGCGCGAGATCGCCGACGAGGGCACGTTCTCGCGGTTCGAGGGACTCCCCGACGTCGATGCGCGGTTCGGCGCACGGCAGCCACCTCCCGACGGAGCCGGCCGGCGCGGCTAATCGCCGGCGGGCCCCGGTGGGTCGGGCGGGGCCGGCTCGTCGCCGCGGATGGGTTGGCCGAACTCGGGACAGGCCTCGTTGCGGCACTCCCAGCCCGCGTCGGGGCCCGCCATGGCGGTGGTCGCGGGCTGGCCGCACGAGGGGCAGAGGGGCGGGTTCTCGGTCATGGGTCCATTGCATTCCCGATCGGCCCGGTGCGCAACACCCGCTCGCCGCGCGCGCACGACGGGGCCCGTCATACACTCGCGCCCTGCCCCGACCGGAGGTGATGCGATGAGCGCGGCCGTGACCGACCTGAGACGGCGGACCGGGGCGGAGGTCGTCGGCCCGGACGACGGGGCCTACGAGGAGGCGCGGTCGGCCTTCAACCTGTCCTGCGACCAGCGGCCGGTGGCGGTCGTGCGCGCGACGAGCGCCGACGACGTCGCGGCCGCGGTGGCGTACGCCGCCGAGCAGGGGCTCGGCGTGCGGGCGCAGGCCACGGGCCACGGCGCGATCGACGACTGTGAGGACTCGCTGCTGATCGTCACCTCGGCGATGACCGGCGTCGAGATCGACCCGGCGCGGCGGATCGCCCGCGTGGGGGCCGGCGCGCGCTGGCGCGACGTGGCGCCGGCGGCGTCCGCGCACGGGCTGGCAGGCCGTGCGGGTTCGTCGGGGACGGTCGGCGTCGTGGGCTACTCGCTGGGTGGCGGCACGGGGTGGCTCGGGCGGCCGTACGGGCTCGCCTGCACGGCGGTGACCGCCGCCGACGTGGTGACCGCCTCCGGCGAGCGCATGAGGGTCAACGCCGACACCGCGCCCGACCTGCTCTGGGCCATGAAGGGCGGGGGAGGCAGCTTCGCCGTCGTCTGCGCGCTCGAGTTCGAGCTGGTCGAGGTGCCGCGGGTCTGGGCCGGCAACCTGATGTGGCCCCTCGCGGACGCGCCGCGGGTGTTGCCCGCCTGGCGCGCCTGGGTCAACGGGGTGCCCGAGCGCCTCGGCTCGACCATCCGCATGATGCGGATCCCGCCGCTGCCCGAGGTGCCCGAGCCGTTGCGCGGCGCGGAGATCGTCGTCGTCGGCGTGTGCCTGGTGGGCGACGCGGCCGAGGGCGAGGGCCTCGTCGAGCCCCTGCGCGCGGTGGCGCCGCGCATGATGGAGACCCTGCAGGAGATGTCGCCCGCCGGTCTGCCGGCGGTCGCGATGGACCCCGAGGACCCGGTCCCGGTGCTCTCCGCGCATGCGCTGCTCGACGATGTGCCCGGCGACTGCCTGGAGCGCCTGCTCGAGGCGGCCGGACCGGACGCCGACTGCCCTCTGGTCGAGGTCGAGCTGCGGCACCTGGGCGGCGCGCTGCGCCGGCCCGCGCCCGAATCGGCTGCGCTCGACCACCTCGACGCCGACTTCCTGCTCTGGGGCCTCGGCGTCCCGCTCGGCCCGGCGACGCCCGAGGCGATCGGCGCGTCGCTGGCGGCGGTCGAGGAGGCGGCCCTGCCCTGGGACCGCGGACGGCGTCAGATGAACTTCTGCGAGGAGGCGGTCAACCCCGCGAGCCTGTTCACGCCCGAGGCGCTCGCGCGGCTGCGCAGTATCCGGCGCGAGTGGGATCCGAACGGCCTGCTGCGCCCGAACCACCCCGTCGGGGTCACCTGACCGGGGCTCTTCGTCGGGGCGGGATCGGCGCCGCCGGCGGGGCGGCGGAATAGACCGGCGGCGGCGTTCGTCGTGATGGGTACCGGCGAGATCCGCCGCCACCCACACCCGGGGAGCACCCGCATCAACCGGATCGACGCCTTCGTGTCCCTGCAGAAGCGGGTGGACGGCCGGTGGGTGCAGGTGGGCAGCCGGGGCTACGGGGTGCTGTTCGACAGCTACGGCTCGGGCGGCCTCAAGAAGGGCTCGCAGCCGGTGTGCGGCGGCGCCGGCGCGCAGTGGCGCACCCTGGCCCAGGTCCGGCTCGGCTCCAACGGCACCCCGTGGAACGTGGCCGGCCCCGCCGCGACGGATCCGGCCGGCTGCTGAGGCCGGCGCCCGTCAGCTGATCCGGCGGCACGCGGGAGCCGGGGGCGGTCTCTCGTCTTGCGCCGCGGGATCACGGGCAGTATCTGAGGGGATGCCCCCCTCCCTCCAGGCGCCTGCCGACACCCTCGCGGAGCGCGCCCGGGCGCAGCGCCGCGCCCTGACGGTGCTGATCGCCGGTCAGGTGCTCGGGGGGGTCGGCCTCGCGGCCGGGGTCGCCGTCGGAGCGTTGCTGGCGCGCGACCTGCTGGACGGCGACAGCCTGACCGGACTGCCGGTGGCGGTTGCGACCGCGGGGGGCGCCCTCGCCGCGCCGCCGCTGTCGCGGCTGATGAACGCGCGCGGGCGCCGCCCGGGCCTGGCGCTCGGCTACCTGCTCGGCGCCGTCGGCGGCGCCATCGTGGTGCTGGCGGCGGCCATCGGCAGCTTCGCGGTGCTGATCGCCGGGATGATCGTGTTCGGATCGGGCAACACGGCGAGCCTGCTGGCGCGCTTCGCCGGCGCCGACCTGGCGCCGCCGCTCGGCCGGGCCCGCGCACTCAGCACGGTGCTCTTCGCCACCACCTTCGGGGCGGTGGCCGGGCCGAACCTGATCGACGGCACCGGCGCCGTCGCGCGGGCCGTGGGGCTGCCGGAGCTGGCGGGGCCCTTCGCCCTCTCGGCGCTCGCCTACGCCGCCGCGGCCACCGTCGTGGCCATCGCCCTGCGTCCCGATCCGTTGCTGCTGGCCCGGGCCCTCGACGCCGGTGACGGCCCCGCGCCGGTGACGGTGGCCCTCGCGCGGCGCGGGGGGTGGTCGGAGCTCTCGCGGGGGCCCGCTCTCGTCGGAGTCAGCGGCATGGTCGCCGCGCAGCTCGTGATGGTCGGCGTCATGACGATGACCCCGCTGCACATGCGCGCCCACGGCCACGGCCTGAGCGTCATCGGCCTGGTGATCAGCGTCCACATCGCCGGCATGTACCTCTTCTCGCCGCTGGTGGGGCTGCTGGCCGACCGCGCCGGCAGGATGTTCACCCTGCGCGCGGGGGCCGGCACCCTGACCGCGGCCGGTGTGCTGGCGGCGCTCGCCGACCCGGCGTCGAGCGTGGTGCTGGCGGTGGCCCTGTTCCTGCTCGGCCTCGGCTGGAGCCTGTGCCTGGTGGCGGGCAGCACCATGCTCGTCAACGCGGTCCCCCTCGCGCGGCGGGCGCAGGCCCAGGGCGACGCCGACCTGCTGGTGGGTCTCGCCGGGGCGACGGGCGGGCTCGGATCGGGGGTGCTGCTGGGCGCCGCGGGCTTCGCGGCGGTCGGGCTGCTGGCCGCCGTGATCGCGGTCGTGTTCCTCGGCCCGCGGTGGGTCAGCGCCGGCACCGCCGCCACGGACACCGGGGGCTGAGCGGGCGCGCCCGCCGGGGCGCCGCCCGCCGGTGAGGCCGAACGGGCAGGCCGGTCTGCCCGTTCTCAGCCGGCGCGTCGTTGCGCGCACTCCCGGCCGCGACTAGCGTCGGACCATGCGGGCGAGGGCGATGCGGCTCCCCGGCGGGCGGAGGCCCGACGATCCGGCCGCCGCCGACGTGCGCGCGGACGCCGCAGGGCGGGTGCTCTCGTTGCAGGGCGCGGTCGGCAACCGCGCCGTCGGTCGCGCGCTCGCGCGCCAGGCCGCACCCACGAGCGCGGACGACCCGGGCTTCAACCCCGACTCGCTCGTCAACGACCTGCGCCGGGCGATCGACCAGTCCGACACCGAGGTCGACGGCTTCGAGGGCGGCGGGCAGTGGACCGGGCCCCCGATCATCGTGCGGAGCATCCACGCCGAGGCCGTCGTCAAGGTGCTCGAGAACCGCACGCCGGCCCAGATCGAGCGCATCCGGACGCTGTACTCGCAGCTCGAGACCGGGGGCAGGCGCACCCTCGAGGACGACCTGTTCGGGAAGGGCGAGTCGGGGCACCCCAGCGTGCTGACCCGCCGCCCGGCCTGGGACGCGCGCATCAGGGCGCTGCTCAAGGGCACCCGGGGGGAGGCCCCCGGCGGCCCGATGACCGACGGTCGGGCCGAGGCCGACGCCGCCGAGCTCGCGCAGATCCTCGGCGGCAGCGTCGGCGAAGGCCAGCGCGAGCGCATCTACGCGCTGCACCGGCGCCCCCCGGCCGACCTCGATCGCGTCTACGCCGCCTACCTCGCGCGGCACGGCCGGTCGCTCGACGACGCGCTCAACGACAAGCTGCCCCGGACGGGCGACCGCAACCGCGCCGCCCAGTTGAGGATCGGCAACTGGGCGGCGGCCGACGCGATCGCGATCGAGCAGAAGCGACTCGCGATCGAGGAGCTGAAGAAGGGCGAGGTCAATCCGTTCGCCGCCGACCACATAAAGAAGCAGCGGGCGGCGCTGGCCGCGGGGATCGAGGGCATCCTGGAGATGAACCGCCAGGAGGCGATGGCCGACCCCGCCAACGCCGGCAGGACGGCCGACGAGGCCGTCAACGCGCGGCTCGACGCGATCCTCGACATGAAGGGCGCCGAGCCCGGTCAGTCGCTCGGGGCGACGCTCTACACCACGCTCGGCCCCGTGCAGGGCCTGATCGTCATCGCCACGGTCAAGGCCAGCCTCGTCGACACCGCCGCCCTCGCGCTGCTTCGGATGGAGCTCGAGGGCACGACCAAGACCGACAAGATCACCCCGATCCTGCGCGGGTTCCGCACGCAGGCGCACCACGACGTGATGGCGCGGGCGTCCGACCGGGCCGTGCCGGAGGCCGAGCGCCTCGCCCTGGCCAGCCCGGCCGCGTTCGGGGCCGCGGTCAACGAGCAGGCGAAGCGGTACACCGAGGCCTTCATCGCGGCGTACGACCAGATGCGCGGCGAGGGCCGTTCGTGGCAGCGGATCGTCAACAGCGCCGACGAGCACAACACCGACCTGATGAACGCCCTGCGGCAGGGGGGCGGCAGGGTCTCCGACCTCGACGAGCTCGACATCGCGATCCGCAAGAAGGACGAGGACGGCATCGTCGCCGTGCTCAAGCGACAGCCGCACCACGAGGCCGTGGAGGACCTCGAGAAGGCCTACCTCGCCAAACGCGGCCGCGGTCTGCGCGAGACGCTGTTCGGCCTGTACGGCCGGGTCGGCGAGGCGGCGTTCCTGCCGCGCAAGTACTCGCGGGCCACCGTGACCGGGCGCGAGGCGGGGTTCGTCGAGGAGTCGCTGCAGAAGCCCTCGAAGGAGCAGCTCGGCACGCAGGCCGAGGCCGACTGGATGGCGAAGTTCGGGCAGCTCGAGCTGCAGATCACCGAGGGCACGAGCGGGGCCATGGGGGCGCTGCGAGAGGTGGGCGACGACCCCGAGACCCAGGTGCTGATGAACGAGTCGGCCCGGCGGCTGGTGGCGCTGCGGGCCGAGTTCGAGCGAGCGGGGCCCGGGGGCCGTCCGCGGGGCGTGATCCTCGCCGAGATGCGTCGCGTGCGCGCGACCCTCACCGGCGACGCGACCGCCTACGAGGAAGAGAACGCGAAGATGGTCGAGCAGCTGCGCTCGGCCATCAGCCTGGCGGTGCAGATCGCCCTCGCGATCGCGCTCCCCGGTGTCGGGGGCGGCTTCCTCGCCGCCACCGCGATCAACATCGGCGCGACCGTCGCCAGCAACATGATCATCTGGGGCGACGACTACACGCTCGACCGCTTCACGGGCGACGTGCTCGGCGGCGTCACGGGAGCGGTCGGCGGCAAGCTCGGCGAGAAGGTGGTGGGCGCGCTCGGCAAGACGATCGCGGGCCGGGCCGCCCGCGGCAGCGTCGAGGCCGCCGAGCACGTCGGGATCGCCGTCGGCCTGTCGAAGCAGGCCGGGCAGGCCGCCGCGATGGCCGACGAGGCGAGCCTGGCGCTGGCGGCGGCGATGGAGGGCGGCAACCTCGTGGGCGGGGCCGCGCTCACCACCGCCGTGACGGGCGAGAACCAGTTCACGGTGGAGTCGCTCGCCCAGGGCGTCGTGATGAACCAGCTCGGCAAGATCCGCACGCCGCGGCGACCCGCCGGCGGCGGCCGCGACGACGCCCCGCGGACGGGGACCGGCGACGGCCCGGCGCCGGCCGACGGGGCGCCGGCCCCCGCGGTGGAGGGGACGCCGGCGCCCGCCGTCGAGGGGGCACCCGCGCCGGTCGTCGCCGTCGAGCCGCCGGCCGGGCGCCCGGCGGCCGCGCCCACGGCCCATGCGCCCGAGGGCGCGACGCCGGCTCCGCCCCCGGCGACGACGCGGCCGGCCGAGCCGGCCGCCCCCGGCGCGACCTCCGCGCGCCCCGAGGCGGGGTCGGCGCGCACCGAGGCGCGCGCGTCGGTCAACTCGATGGAGCAGCTCGCGTCCCACTGGCCCGGCATGAACGCGGGTGAGCGGCTGCGGGGGCTCGAGCGCATCTCCGATGCCGTGCTGGCGCCCCGCGACATCCCCCCGGTGCGGCTGGCGGCCGGCGACGTCGGCCAGGCGGGTGCCCACTTCGACTTCCGCGAGTGGACCGTGCGCCTCAATCCCGACGAGCTGAGCCTGCCCGCGCTGTCGGCCGGCGAGGCCGGGTCGCTGGGGGGCCTGGCACGGCACGAGCTCGATCACACGGCGCAGTGGTGGGACATGGCGCGGCTGCGCGCGGGGATCGGTCACGACGCGGCCGCCATCAGCCGCGACATGGGCATCCCGATCGACATCGCCACCCAGGCCGTGGCCGCCAACGGCCGCGAGGGGCCGCTCACGGGCGAGCGCGCGGCCAACGCGCAGCGATGGTGGGACAGCGTCTACGCGCCGGGCAGCCCGCGCGAGCAGGTGCTGGCCGACCACGACCTCCTCTCGGGGATGCTCGACGACCTCGACGCCCGCATCCGGGCCCAGGGCGCGCATCCGGACCCGGCCCTGATCGCCGACCGCGCCGCGCTGGCGGCGGTCGTCGCCGACGCCGACGCCGCGTACCGGCGGCTGCCGGAGGAGGTGGCGGCCTACCTCGCGGGCGATCGGACCGCGGCCGAGTCGACCGTCATGGAGGCCGAGCGCCAGGCCGACCTGGCGGAGGTCGCGGCCCACCACGCCCGCGAGTCGGTGCGCGAGGTCGAGGGGCGCCTGCTCGACCAGGTGGCCGCGGGGGCGGAGGCCGATCCCGCGCTGGTGGCCGAGCACGAGCGGGCGCTCGAGCGACTGCGGCGACTCGAGAACCGCGCCGACGAGCTCGGCGCCGCGCGCGACGCGATGACCGACGAGAGCGGCGCCCCCGTGGGGGTGCCCCTGCCGGCGAGCGGGGTGCCCGCGGCCCCCGGCGGGGCGGCGGCGCCGGCGGGTGCCGGGGCCGGGCCGGCGCCCGCCGCGGCGCGGCGACCTCCGCCGCCGCTCGCGGAGGAGGTGCACCTGGTCGAGATCCCCGTCAGCACCCGCATCGTCTCGGCCGTCAACGCGGAGAGCGCGTCGCACGCCGACGTGGTGTACCGCGACGTGGTCATGGCGTCGGCCGAGCGCGAGGCGGCCCTCTGCTTCGACACCGCCTCGCGGCAGTACGTCGTGATCCAGGGCGGGCGCGACGCCATCACCACCTACGGTCTGCGCGAGGCGGGGCTGATCGTGCTGCGCCACTCGCACCCCATCGACCCGGCGACCGGCCGCGTGCGCGACGGCGACCGGTTCCCGTCGATCGAGGACATGGGGGCGCTCGCGCTCTCGACGCCGGTCGGCGAGATGGGCATCGAGCACGTTGACTTCCAGCTCGGCGGGGGCGTGTGGGGCGAGGCGCGGTTCCAGGTGGACAAGCGCGGGGCGCACAGCGAGTACTCGGTGGTGGTCTCCCACGGCGGCACGGTGGTCGAGCAGCGGCCGTTCGACTCGCTCGACGCCTACAACCGATTCCTCTTCGAGAGGTTCGGCGCCCACCGGCCGGTGCCCGAGGGGGCGGCGGCGTACGACCGGGGCAACGCGGGCGACGACTGAGCGCCGCCTGCGGGGCGGTTCAGCGGGCGGGCTCGTAGGTCTGCAGCACCACGCCGGTGTCGAACTGCACCAGGTCGACCAGCCGGTAGGTGGCGAGGTCGGGCGACCCGGGGAACACCCGCATGCCGCTGCCGATGGTGACGGGGAAGACCATGAGGCGGAGCTCGTCGACGAGATCGTGTGCGAGCAGCGTGTGCACGAGGGTGCCGCTGCCGGCCACGAGGATGGGATCGCCCTCGCCGCCCTTGAGCTCGGCCACCGCGCTCGGCACGTCGCCCGCGAGCACCGTCGCGTTCCAGCCCGGGTCGCGCAGGGTCGTCGAGGCGACGTGGGTGACCATGCCGTTCATGGCGTCCGCGAACTCGCCCTCCTGCGCGGGCCAGGCCGCGGCGAACGCCTCGAAGGTGACCCGGCCGAGCAGCAGCGATCCGGCCTCCTGCGCCTCGCGCAGCTTGTAGCCGTAGATGTCGGGGTGGGCGAACGGGATCGTCCACCCGGTGTGCGGGTGGCCCGGCTCCCCGCCTGGCGCCTCCATGCGGCCGTCGAGCGTCACGAACTCGGTCACGATCAGGTGGCGCATCGTCATCCTCTCGGCATGGGCTCTCGACGCGGGGCGCGCCCCGCCCCCCGCGATAGCCTGCCCGAGGATCCACCGAGGAGGGGCGCGTGAGGGTCGTCGTCGTGGGTGGCGGGATGGCGGGGCTGGTGCTCGCGCGCGGCATCGCGCAGCGCGGGGGCTCGGCCGCCGTGATCGAGCGGGCGGATGCCGGGCGTCGCATTCCCGGCCCGATCATGCTGCCCTTCCAGGCGTACGACGCGCTCGACGAGATCGGCGTGCTCGAGCCGGTGCGCGCGCAGGGCATCGACGTGCCACCCCTGCGCGGGGGGCGGCCGGTGGCCGTGTCGGTCGCGCGGCAGACGGTCGTCGAGGCGCTGCGGTCGGGTCTCGAGATCCTCTGGGAGCACGAGCTGGTCGACCTGCTGCGCGACGACGGGCGCGTCGTCGGCGCCCGTGTGCGCACACCGGACGGCGAGCACGACCTGCCCGCCGACCTCGTGGTCGGCGCCGACGGCACCGGCTCCCGCGTGCGCGAGCTGGCCGGCATCCCGGCCGAGCTGCGCGTCGCCGACACGGCCTTCGTCTCGTTCCGCAGTCCCGTGCCCGGGCCCGAGCCCTTCTCGATCGCGTTCCTCTCGGACGGGCGCCAGCTGACGGTGCTCAACTGGGAGGGCGGCAGCGCGGGCGGCTGGCAGATCGATCGCCCGCCCGGCGGCGCCGCCGACGCGCTCGCGCCGGGGCTCGACGCCTTCCGCGACGCGTTCGTGCGGCTGCTGCCCCAGGCCGCCGGGCCGCTCGCGGCCCTCACCTCGGTCGACGAGCTCGGCTACCGCGAGGTCACCGAGGTGCGGTGCGAGCAGTGGTGGGCGCCGGGCGTCGCGCTCGTGGGCGAGGCGCTGCACGCCATGAACCCCGAGGTGGGCATCGGATCGGGCCTCGGCATGGGCGACGCGCAGGCGCTCGCGGTCGCCGTGTCCACCAACCCCGGCGACCCCGACGCCGCCTGCCGCGCCTACGAGCACTGGCGCCGGCCGGCGATCGCGCCGTACCTCGCCGTGGGCGGGACGGCCTCGAAGGTCTACGCCACCGGTCGCCGCCCCGACGAGGAGCGCTGGCCGCCCCGGTGAGCCCGTCCCCGGGAGGCCGGGGGGCGCGACGCCCGGGGCGATCCCGAGTCGGAGGTCAGGGACTCACCCGCAGGGAGATCGGCCGGTTGACGAGCCTGCCGGCGACCCGGTACCGCAGCCGCAGCGTCTGGCGGCCCGCCGCGCGCGGGCGGAAGGCGAAGCCGACGGTGGCGCGGGCGGGCGCCAGGCGCACCGTGATCCATCCGCGGGTCAGCCGTCGCTGCAGCGCGACGCGGCCCGTCGGGCGGGTGGCGAAGCGCACCCGCACGCGCACGGCCTCTCCGACCCGCACGCTCGCGGGCACCTCGAGGCGGCGGACCCCGGGCGCGCCGGGCACGGGCTCCGGGCGCGGGGCGCTGCGGGGCGTGGGCGCCGGACGGGCGTCGGGTGCCGTGCCCGGCTCGTCGACCGGATCGCCGGCGCCCGGGTCGAGGGAGGGGGGCGGGGCGGGGACGGCTCCGGCCGGGGGGACGATGCGGATGATGCGGTCGTCGGCGCCGATGGGCGCACCGCGCCCGTCGCGGTTGCTCGTCGTCACCCAGATCGAGCCGTCGGGCGCCTCGCTCACCGCGCGCAGCCGGCCGTAGGTGTCCTGCAGCAGGGGCTGGTCGTCGGTGACGCGGGCCTCGTCGAGCGTGAGCAGCCGCAGCACCTTGCCCTTGAGTCCGGCGACCAGGGCCCGGCCGGTCCACGTGGAGCCCGGGAGGGTCACGAACGCGAGGCCCGAGGGGGCGATCGTGGTCGGCCAGAGGTGCACGGGGGCCACGTAGGAGCCGTGGGCGGCGCCGCGCACGTTGGGCCACCCGTAGTTGCCCCCCGGCACGATCACGTCGAGCTCGTCGTCGCCGCTCGGGCCGTCGAAGCCGCTCGGGCCGTGCTCGGTGGAGAAGAAGCGGCCCGAGCCCGGCTGCCAGGCGAAGCCCTGCGGGTTGCGCACGCCGATGGCGTGGAAGGTCGGCGTCACCCGCCCGCCCCGGAACCCGCCCGGCGCGACCCGCAGGATCTTGCCGTTGGAGACCGACGACGACTGCGACCGCCAGCCCTCGCCGGCGTCGCCGGTGCCGACGTACATCGCCCCGTCGGGTCCGAAGCGCACGCGCCCGGACGAGTGGATCGAGCCCATCGTGATGCCGCCGATCACGGTGCCGTCGCGCGTCATCCGCACGCCGTCCCAGCGCCAGCGCTGCACCTGCATCTCCGACTCGACGGTGGCGGTCAGGTAGACGAACGGGTACGTGGCGAACTGGGGATCGAGGGCGATGCCGAGCAGGCCGCCCTCGCCGTTCTGGCTCACCGTCTGGCTCGACACGGGCGTCGGCGACACGGTGCCGGTGGCCGACACGAGGCGCACGGTGCCGGTGCGCTCGGTCACCAGGGCGCGGCCGTCCGGCAGGAACGCGATGTCCCAGGGGACGGTCAGGCCGGTGCTGATGACGCTGACCTGGGGGGCGCCGCTCGAGCGGGCCAGGGCGGCGGCACCGGGGTCGGGCGACCCCAGTGCGAGGAGGGCGGCCGAGGCCGCGGCGAGGGCGGCGAGGGCGGGGCGCAGACGATGGGCTGTGGGCATGGGGCTCGTCTCGGCGGCGACCCGCCCGGCTATGAACGTTGCGCCGCACGAGGTGCGACGGCGCGGGCGGCGGCGGCCTGTCACAGGCGGTCACGGGACGGTCACGGCGGCGCAGCCGAGCGCAGCCGAGCCCGGCCCTAGACTCACCGCCGTGGTCGCAGCACTCGGATCGCGAGCGGCTGCGGCCGACGACAACGGCATGGCCCTCTCCGCGCCGTGCCGACCCGAGGTCCGCTCCCAGCGGGTGCGGCTCGGCGACGGCGCGGCCACGACCGTCCACGTCGCGGCGTACCCGCGGGCGCTCGTCGTCGCGACGGTCGTCGTGCTGCCCGCGCCCGAGCCCCTGCCCGCCTGGTGCGGGCGCGCGGGCGTGCGCGACGCCCTGGTGGGCGGCTTCTTCGTCACGCCCGGCGGCCCCCCGCTCGGCGAGGTGTGGGTCGGCGGGCGGCGCGCCGCGACGCTCCCGTTCGACGCGCCCTTCGCCGGCGGGCGTTCGTGCATCCACCTGCACGAGGAGCGCGTCACGATCGCCCCGCTCGCCGCGCTGGCGGCGGATCCGTCCGGAGACCTGCTGCAGGCCGGGCCGGCGCTCGTCGCCGGCGGCCGGGTGATCGTGCGCGAGGCGGAGGACCCGGAGGGCTTCTCGGCCGGCGTGGCGCAGTTCGACTCGGACATCACCGCGGGCCGCCATCCGCGGGCCGCGATCGGCGTCACCGGCGACCGGCTGCTCGCGGTCGCGAGCGAGGGGCGCGCCGCCGACGAGGCGGGGCTGACGCTGCGCGAGCTCGCCGAGCTGATGGCGGGCCTCGGCGCGGGCGAGGCGATCAACCTCGACGGCGGGGGCTCGACCTCGCTCGTCGTCGACGGGCGCCTGCTCAACCGCCCCCGCGAGATGGACGGCACCGAGGTGGTGGGCGGGCGGGCGCTCGCCACGGCGCTCGCCTTCGTGCCCCGCGGTCAGCCCGAGGCCGCCGCCGCGTAGACGTCGGCGACCGTCTGCGCGACGGCCCCGATCGAGAAGCGCTCGCGGGCGCGACGGATGCCGTTGGCCCCGCGGATCGCGCGCTCCGCCGGCGCCTGCGCCGCCGCGACCAGGGCGGCCGCGAGCGCCTCCTCGTCGTCGGGCGGCACCAGCCAGCCGCATCGGTCCGGAGAGCCGGGATCGGCGTCGATGAAGGTCGGCGGCGCGGCCACGTCGCACGCGATGACCGGCACCCCCGTGGCCATCGCCTCGACGTACACCTGCCCGAACCGCTCCGCCACCGACGGCACGGCCATGACGTCGGCGCACGGCAGCACCTGGGCGAGCTCGGCGTGCGACCGCCATCCGGCGAAGAACACCTCGTGCCCCCACGGCGACCGGGCGGCGACCTCGGCGGGGTGCTCGCCCTCCCACTCGCCCGCCGAGCCCCCGACGAAGAGCAGCGGCAGCGGACGACCGAGGCGTTGCCGGGCGCGCGCGTGCGCGCGCACCAGCAGCCCGGTGCGCTTGACGGCCGTGAAGCGCCCGACGTAGAGCAGCCTCACCGACCCGGGGTCGAGCAGCGGCGCGATCTGCTCCGGCGTGTACCGCAGATCCCCCGGGCGCGGACGCTCGGGCGACCACCCGCGGGGCTCGTCGCACAGCCACCGGCGCAGCAGGGCCGCCCGTTCGTCCTCCCCCGCCCTGCGGGCCGCGAAGAGGCGCAGGTCGACGCCGTTCGGCACGATCGCGATGCGCTCCTCGTCGACCCCCAGCAGCACGCGCGTGTCGGCCGCCGAACCCGGCGAGGAGACCAGCACCCGGGCCGACCCGGCCGCCCAGCGACGCATGCGCGCCCGCCACTCGTCGAGGTGGGGCCATACCTCGCCCCGGTCGGCCCCCTCCAGCATGAGCAGCTCGGTGCCGTGGATGTGCGTGATCACGGGCAGATCGGGGCGGATGCGGGCGAGCGCCTCGTGGATCGGCGTCAGGTGGTGGAGGTGCGCGACCTCGACCCCGTCGAGCACACCGGGCGCGCGCAGGATGCGCTCCCACTCCCGCACGAGGTGGTCGGCCACCGCGTCGTCGAGCGAGGCGGCGACGGGATCGGGCGCCCCGCGGCGGTCCTCGAACGAGGGGTGCATGGGCGGAGACGCGAGCACCGGCGTGGGCGCGCCGACCGCATCGTCGTAGGGCACCGCCACGAGGTCCGCCTCGGGGCCGAAGAACGAGCGCGCGTGACCGGCGTCGCCGGGCGCTCCGAGCGAGCCCGCCACGATGCGCGTCGTCCACCCGGTCGCCGGGAGGGCGCGGGCCAGGTAGTGGACGACCTGCGCCGATCCCCCGCGGGGGAAGAAGATCAGCGCCTGGAGGGCCCTCCGCACCGACCGACCCTACGCGCGTCGCGACACGCCCGCGCGCCGCCCGGCTAGCGTCCGCGCCCGGTGCGCTCCTGCAGCTCGTCGATGCGCCGCGAGGCGTCGGCCTTCGAGAGGCCGGCGTCGAACTCCTCGCCCGCCTCCTGGCACAGGGTCTGGAGGTAGGAGGCCTGAGGGCCGGTCATCGGCTCGTCGCCGGTGGTCCAGTCGCCGGGGTCCTTCTCGGGGTTGGGCGTCGTCGCCGCGGGATCGTCGGTCATGGCCGCCGGTTTCCCGGCCCGGCCGGGCGCCAAACGGCATCGGGCGGCACGCGGCCGCGGGGTGGCCGCCGGCCGGCCGTGCTGCGATGGTCCGCGGTGACCGAGCCACGACGGGGGTGCGCGATGAGCCGCGGAACGGGAGTGACGATCGTGACCGGCGGGACCGGGGGTCTCGGCGTGGGCGTCGTCGAGGCGCTGGTCGACGCGGGACACGACGTGGTCGTCACCTGGGTGGTCGAGGGCGAGGTCGAGCGGTTCCCGGCGCACCTGCGCGAGCGCTGCCGCCTCGAGCGCTGCGACGTGCTCTCGCGCGACGACCTCGCGCGCCTGGTCGCCCTGCTCGAGCCCGACGGCGTCTGGGCGGTCGCCCACCTGGTGGGGGGCTATCTCGACGGCGCCCCGCTGGGGGAGATGACCGACGAGCAGTGGGACGGCCAGTTCGCGCTCAACGCCCGCTCGGCCGCGCTGGTGCTGGGCGCCGTGCTGCCCGGCATGGCGGCGCGCGGCGGAGGGCGGGCGGTCGCGGTCGGCAGCCGCGCGGCCCTGCGGCCGTTCGCGGGGGCGAGCGCCTACGCCGCGTCGAAGGCTGCCGTCATCGCCCTCGTCGAGACGGCCTCGCAGGAGGTCCGGGGGGCCGGGGTGAACGTCAACTGCGTGCTGCCGAGCGTCATCGACACCCCCGCCAACCGGGCCGCCGATCCGGCCGCCGACCCGGATCGCTGGGTCCGGCCGCGCGAGATCGGCGAGGTGGTGGCCTTCCTCTGCTCGCGCGAGGCGTCGGCGGTGACCGGCGCGGCGATCCCGGTCTACGGGCGCGCGTGAGGCGCACGGCCGCGGTGACCGGGGCCGTGCGCCTCGCGGCGACGCTCTGCGCGCTGGCCGTCGGCGCTCTCGCCGCCGGCTGCGGCGGGTCGGCGACCGGCGTCGTCACGACCGTCCCGGCATCGACGACCACCGGGGCCGGCGCGACGACCCCCGCCGCGCCGCTGACGCTCGACGCGCGCGTGCCGACCGCGGAGGAGTTCACCTCGTTCGTCCCCGTCGCGACGCAGATCGTCAACCTCGACGACTTCGCGGACGAGGTGGATTACGACGACGACGGCGCCGCGGCCCAGGCGCAGCTGGGGGCCGCCGGCTTCCGGCGGGGGGTCCTGCGGGCCTACGACACCCCCGCCGCGGCGCAGGCGCTCGCGTTCGTCGCCGAGGTCTCGCCGGACGCCGCCCCCGGCCTGGTCGACGCCATCGTCACGCAGGCCGCGGAGCTGAGCGGCGAGCCCGGCCTGAAGGTGACCCGCTTCACGATCGACGAGGCCGGCGGCGCGCGGGGCGCCGAGATCGCCGGAACGAGCAACGGCGGTCAGATCGCGGCGGCGATCGTCGTCTTCGCCGACGGGGCCTACGTCTACGGCCTCCAGTCCGCCCGCCAGGACGGCGGCGGGTCGCCGCTCGACGCGGTGCGGACCGCGGCCGTCGCCTGGCACGCGCGCGTCGCCGGCGCCCCGGCGGCCCCCGAGACCGGCACGACCGCGACGACGCCCGGCGCCGGCGCGCAGGCGCCCTTCCCCGACGCCGGCGAGATCGCGCTGCTCACCCACGTCCCCACCCCGACCGCCGACGACTGCGGCCGAACGGCCGCGGGCGCCCGCGCCGCCGGGGCGCTCACGAGCGTGCGCTGCGACACCGAGAGCCACCGCGTCTACTACGAGCAGTTCGCCACCGCCGAGGACACGCAGACGGCGTACGACGGGTATCTCGAGGCCAACGGCATCGTGCGCGGCGAGGGCACGACCTGCGACGACGGGGCTCCGGCCGAGGGCACCTGGGACGGCGACGACGACCGCGTGGTCTGCTTCAGGAACGACGCCGGCGTCTGGGTCGTCTGGAGCTCCGCCGAACTGCGCCTCGTGGCCGTCGCGTTCGACGCGGACGGCACCGTCCGGCAGCTCTTCGGCTGGTGGAAGGGGCCGGGCTCGGGTCCGATCGGCTGAGCCAGGCCCCCGCCGCCGCGCGGCCGCGGGGTGGGGCGGGCGGGCGAGCGGCGCTCCGCGGACCTACGATGGCGGGGTGAGCACCCCCGCCCTCCGGCTCGGAGTCCTCGACCAGTCGCCCGTCGCCGAGGGGTCCGACGGCGGACAGGCACTCCGCAACACGATCGACCTCGCCCGGCACGCCGAGGACCTCGGCTTCGGGCGGTACTGGGTCGCCGAGCACCACGGCGGCCCGATGCTGGCCGGGGCCAGCCCCGAGGCCCTCATCGGCCCGATCGCCGCGGCCACGCGGTCGCTGCGGGTGGGCAGCGGCGGGGTGATGCTGCCGCACTACAGCCCGCTGAAGGTCGCGGAGTCGTTCAGCGTGCTGTCGGGCCTCTTCCCCGGCCGCATCGATCTCGGCATCGGCCGCGCCGCCGGCACCGACCCCACGACCACGTACGCGCTGCAGCGCGACCGGCGCGAGGCGTCGCCCGACGACTTCCCCCAGCAGCTCGCCGAGCTGATGGCCTACCTGCGCGACGAGTTGCCGGCCGGTCATCCGTTCGGCCGGCTCGCCGCGCTGCCGGGGCTCCCCGCCGCGCCCGCGCTCTGGCTGCTCGGATCGTCTGCCGCAGAGCGCCCTCTGGGCCGCGGAGGCCGGCCTGCCCTACGCGTTCGCCGACTTCATCAACCCGCGTGGGGCCGAGATGGCGGCCCGGTACCGCGAGCTCTTCTCGCCCTCGGCCGACCTGGCCGAGCCGCGCGTGATCGCCGCCGTGTCGGCGATCTGCGCCGAGACCGACGACGAGGCCGACCACCTGGCCACGAGCGTGACCATGGCGATGCGGCTGCTGCGCCGCGGCCATCTGATCGCCGTGCCCACCCCCGAGCGCGCCCGCGACTGGCTCGCCGAGGACGGCGCGCGCCGCACGCCGCAGCCCGGCGCGCCGCTGCGCCGCGGCTCGCGCCGCATGATCGTGGGCGCACCCGACACGGTCCGCGCCCAGCTCGAGGAGGTCGCCGCCGAGTACGGGGCCGACGAGCTCCTCGTGGTCACCATCACCCACTCCCACGAGGCCCGGCGCCGCTCGTACGAGCTCATCGCCGACGCCCTCGCGCTCGGCGCCGCGCCCCGGGCCGCGGAGGTCCGCGCGGGGTAGGCGCGGCCGGCGTGTGACACGGGGCGCCGCGGCGGCGGATGATGCGCAGTGGGTCGCCCGGACCCGTTCACGCGGCGGAGGTTCACGATGGTGCGACGGCTGGCGGTGCTGGGTGCCGTGGTGGGGCTCGGTGCAGGTGTCGGCCTGGCCGCCGGAGCGGCCGGCGACGGCGGTGAGGGCCCTCCGGTCGCGCAGGCGCGGCCGGCGCCGGCACGACCGGCGCCGCCCGCCGCGCTGACGCGCTTCGACTCGTGCGCCCGATTCGTGGCGCACGTGCGGCGGCGGGCGCTCGCGTCGGTCGGGCCCTGGGGGCTCGGGGGCGGCCCCGTCGTCGACCTGCCGCGCGCGGTGAGCCCGGCCGCGGGCGACGTGTCGCGCGCCGAGCCCGCCCTCGCGCCGACCCCCGGCGTCGACTTCTCGGACACCAACCTGCAGGAGGCCGGCGTCGACGAGCCCGACCTGGTCGAGACCGACGGCCGCGTCATCTTCAGCCTCGCGGGCGGGCGCCTCGAGGTCGTCAACGTGACGGGCGGCGTGCCGCGGCGCCTGCCGGGGGTCGACCTGCCGGGCATGGCCCCGACCGGTCTGCTGCTCATGGGCTCGCGGCTGCTCGTGCTCGGCGACGGCGGGGGCGGCGGCCCGGTGCCGCTCGCGATCGCCGCCGATTCGCGGATCGCCGCGCCCGATGGCCTCGGGGTGCCCGAGACCGTCGTGGTCGCCCTCGACGTGGCCGATCCGTCGCGCCCGCGCACGCTGGCGCGCCTGCGCGCCGAGGGCACGAGCGTGAGCGCGCGGCTGACCGGGAGCACCCTGCGCCTGGTGGTCGGCGCGCGCGCGCCGCACCTGCCGCTCACCCACCCCGGCGCCGAGGCCGCGCGCGACTCGCGCTCGGCGCTGCGCGCCAATCGTCGCGCCATCGCGCGCGCCGGTGCGAGCGCCTGGCTGCCCCGCCTCAGCATCCGCGACGTCGCCGCCCGCACCACGGTGCGGCGCGCGGTGCCGTGCCGCGCGGTCAGCCGTCCGAGCCGGTACGCGGGCCTCGGCACGATCACTGTGCTCACCGTCGGGGTCGGCGACACCCTTCGGCTGCTCGACACCGACGCCGTGCTCACCGACGGCGACCTCGTGTACGCGTCGCCCACGGCGATGTACATCGCCACGCCGCGCCCGTTCGCCCCCGGAGCGGAGACGGCGCGCGGCGCCTCGCTCATCCACAAGCTCGACACCTCCGACCCGGCGCGCACGACCCACGCGGCGAGCGGCGTGGTGGCGGGCCACCTGCTCAACCAGTTCTCGCTCTCCGAGCACGAGGGCCACCTGCGCGTCGCGAGCACGGACGAGCCGGAGTGGTGGAGCCCGAGCGGGGGCGCCGAGCCTTCCGAGAGCCGCGTGACGGTGCTGGCCGAGCGGGACGGGCGCCTGGTGCGCACGGGCGAGGTGCGGGGGCTCGGCCGGGGCGAGCGCATCCACGCCGTCCGCTTCCTGGGCGATCGCGGCTACGTGGTGACCTTCCGCCAGACCGACCCCCTCTACGTCCTCGACCTCGCCGACCCGACGGCCCCGGCGCTGCGCGGCGAGCTGAAGATCCCCGGGTTCTCGTCCTACCTCCACCCGGTCAACGCGACCACGCTCATCGGGGTGGGTCAGGACGCCGACGCGGCGGGGCGCACCCGCGGCACCCAGGTGTCGCTGTTCGACGTCTCCGATCCCGCCCGCCCGGCGCGGATCGCGGCGCGGAGCCTCGACACCGACTGGTCCGAGGCCGAGTCGGACCACCACGCCGTGCTCTACTGGCCGGCGACGCGCCTGCTCGTGCTGCCGGTGCAGGGCTACGGGGCGACGGGCCGGCAGCCCTTCCTCGGCGCGGTGGGCATCGACGTGTCGCGGACGAGCGGGCTGACGCCGATCGCCCGCATCTCCCACCCCGGCGATGCCGCGGCCGAGTGGGCCCCGGTGCGGCGCGCGCTCGTGGTCGGGGACGCCGTCTACACCGTCTCGGACACGGGCGTGATGGCGAGCGACCTGACCGGGCTGTCGCCGCGCGGATGGGCCGCCTTCCGGTAACCCACCGCGGGTGCGACGCCGCTCAAGACGGCCTCCCCCCGGGTCGATGGCGAGGTGGATCCAGCAAGGGGGGCCGGGCGGTGGGCAGCGGCGGACGGCCGGGGGCGCGGGGCGGCGCGGGCGCGGCGAGCGTCGTCGTCGATGGCGCGCCGCCACGCCCGGTGGCTCGCCGGTCGCCCCGGCGGCCGGCGCGCCAACGCCGGGTCCAGCGACCTGGAGGGCGCGGCGCTCGAGGGCGCCGACCTGCGGCGGGCCGACCTCACCGGCGAGAACCTGCGCGGGGCGTGCCTGCGCCGCGCGCGCCTGGCCGGCGCGACCCTCGCGGGCGCCGACATGAGCGGCGCCGACCTGCGGGGCGCCAGCCTCGTCGGCGCCGACCTGGGCGGCGCGCGGCTCGTCGGGGCCCTCCTCGCAGACGCCAACCTGGCCGACGCGAACCTGCGACGGGCGGTGCTGCGCGACGCCGACCTGAGGGGCGCCCACCTCGCCGGGACGGCGGTGGCCGGGGCCGACCTGTCGTCGGCCGACCTGCTCGGCACGAGCTGGGGCGACGGCCCGCCCGCCGAGGAGCCCACCGACGCGCCGGCCCCGTTCACCATGGCCGGCGCCGATCTGCGCCGTGCGGTGCTGGCCGGGTACGACCTGCGCAACGCCGATCTGACCGAGGCGGACCTGACCGGCGCCGACCTGCGCGGAGCCGACCTGCGCGGCGCGACCCTCTTCCGCACCCGCCTCGAGGGAGCCCTGCTGGAGGGGGCCGACCTCGACGGCGCCGATCTGGGAGGCGCCGACCTCCGGTCGGCCGTCTTCACCCCGGCCGCACCGGAGCACGCCGCCCGCGAGACCGCCGCGACCGCAGCCGTGTCCGCCGGGCCCCGCCGGTCGGAGGGCGGCCTCCGCCCCGGCATCGTCCTCGCCGCGGCCGTCTCGCTGGCGATGGGCGCGGCGCTGGCCCTCGGCCTGCCGGCCCTGACCGGCGACGGCGGCATCCTCCCCTCCTCGCGCGGCCCGGCGGCAGCGGCGCCCGCCGCCGGCGCATCGCCGGCGACGCTCTCGCTCACCGGGTCCGGCCCGGAGGGCTCCTGGCTCGAGGTGCGCGCGCGCGCGGGCCGCGACGGGCGCCTGCTCTACCGCGGCACGCTGACCCCCGGCGCCGAGCGCTCGATCCCGCTGGGCGACGGACTGTGGATGCGCGTCGGCAACCCCGAGGGCCTGCGCGGCGCGGTCGGCGACGCGCCGGTCGCCTTCTCGGGCGCCACCGGCGACTACCTCGTGGGCCCCGGCGGCGACGTCCGGCGCATCGGGGACGGATAGCCCGCCGGCCGGCACCCGGCGGGCACCCGGCGCGATCGCCATAGTGTGCCGGTGCTCGACGTCTCCCTCGCGGCCTGGGCCGCGACCATCGCCCTCGTCCTGGCGCTGCTCGCCATCGACCTGATCGTCACGTCCGGCGGCCGGGCGCACGTCGTCGGCTTCCGCGAGGCGGCCGCCTGGTCGGTCTTCTACATCGGCGTGGCGATCGCGTTCGGCGTGGTCTTCGGCATGCTCGCCGGGTGGGACGACGGCACCGAGTACTTCGCCGGCTACATCGTCGAGAAGAGCCTCTCGGTCGACAACCTGTTCGTGTTCGTGATCATCATGAGCACGTTCGCCGTCCCGGCCGCGTTCCAGCAACGCGTGCTGACGATCGGCATCACGCTCGCGCTCGTCCTGCGGGCGATCTTCATCGCGCTCGGGGCGGCGCTGCTGGCGGCCTTCTCGTTCGCGTTCCTGCTGTTCGGGCTGCTGCTGCTGGCGACCGCGATCCAGCTCTTCCGCCACCGCGACGAGGACCCCTCGATCGAGGACAGCAAGATCGTCGCGCTCGCGCGCCGGCGGTTGCCCCTGACCGAGGAGTACGACGGCCAGAAGCTGATCACGCGCGTCAACGGACGCCGGATGCTCACCCCGATGTTCCTGGTGCTGCTGACGATCGGCACGACCGACGTGCTGTTCGCCCTCGACTCGATCCCGGCGGTCTTCGGGGTGACCGAGGAGGCGTACATCGTCTTCACGGCCAACGCGTTCGCGCTGCTCGGCCTGCGGGCGCTCTACTTCCTGGTGACCGGGCTGCTCGACCGGCTCGTCTACCTCTCGACCGGCCTCTCGGTGATCCTGGCGTTCATCGGCGGCAAGCTCGTGCTGCACTACCTGCATCTGCAGAACGACAGCATCCCCGAGATCTCGACCAACCTGTCGCTGATCGTGATCGCCGTCGTCCTGCTCGTCACCACGGTGGCGAGCCTGATCAAGTCGCGGCGCGACCCGACCGCCCGCGCCCACGCCGGCACCCTGCGCGAGACGACGCCGCGGCGCGAGCGCGCCGCGCGCTGAGCGCCGCTACTCGGCCCAGGCCACCGTCGTCATGAGCGCGTTCTCGGCCTGCCGCGAGTCGAGCCGCGTGTGCTGCACCACGATCGGCACGTCCGACTCGATCACGCTGGCGTAGTCGGTGTCGCGGGGCACGGGCTCGGGATCGGTCAGGTCGTTGAAGCGCAGGTGCAGCGTCCGCCGCGCCGGCACCGTGACGCGGTACGGACCGGCCGGCTCGCGGTCGGCGAAGATCACCGTCACCGAGACCTGGGCGTCGCGGTCCCCCGCGTTGAGCAGGCAGGCCGTCTCGTGGCTGAGCATCTGCGGCTCCGGACCGGTGCTCCCGTCGGGGATGTACCCCTCGGCGATCGCCCAGCGCGTGCGTCCCATCGGCTCCATCGGATCTCCCCCGTCGCCCGTCGTCGTGTCGCAGACTGCCAGCCCCGGCGCGTATCAGCCCCCGAGCGGATGGTTCGCCCGCATCATCGCGGCCCCGTCGTAGCGTGCGCGCACGGCCCGCAGCCGGGCGAGGGCGTCGTCGTCGAAGGCGGTCGCCGAGTCGGTCGGGCGCTCCGCGAAGTTGAGGTACGACCGGCCGTGACCCCACGGGGCCATCGCGGCCACGATGCGGTCGGCGTGCCGCCTCGAGGGCGCGACCCATCTCGGGGTCCATCGGGATGCCGACGGCGAAGAGGGCGAAGCGGGCGTCGAGGTGGTCGAGGGCGCCGGCGTCCGGGGCCCGGCGCGCGAGCGCGCCGCCGAGCTGGCGCAGCTCGAGGGCGAGCAGCGGCGAGCCGCTGCCCGGGCCGCCCTCGCGCACGAACGTCGCGACCGCCTCCTCCGAGAGGGCGTCGAGCATCGCGTGGTCGCCGACGCCCGGCGTCGGGCCCTCGGGATCCTGGTGCAGGCGCATCAGCCCTGAGGCCGGCATGCGGTCGACCGTGTCGATCTCGGGGCCGAGCGCGCGCAGCGGCGCGAGCAGCGCGTCGGCGTCGGCCTCGTCGGGGACGATCGCCACCTCGACGACCACGAGGTTCCGGCCGCGCAGCGGCTCGGGGATCATCGGGATCGGCGGCAGCTGGAGGATGCGGGCGCACGAGGTGACCGCGTCGGGCGTCGTCTCGGTCCAGGCGTTCCAGGCGGTCAGCACCCGGTGGGAGTCCTCCCACGGCCAGATCAGCCAGCCGGCGACGACCTCCTCGAGCGGGAACAGGCGCATCTCGAGCGAGGTCACGATCCCGAAGTTGCCGCCGCCGCCGCGCAGCGCCCAGAAGAGGTCGGGCTCCGTGTCGGCGTCGGTGCGCACCAGGCGCCCGTCGGGGAGCACGATCTCGACGGCCGTCAGCGCGTTGGCGGCGAGGCCGTTGCGACGTGCCAGCCATCCGATGCCGCCCCCGAGGGTGTAGCCGGTGACGCCGACATCGGGCGACGAGCCGTGAAGGGCCACCAGGCCGTGGGCCGCGGCGGGCGTGACGACGTGCTCCCAGAGCGCCCCCGACTGCACCAGCGCGAGGCGCCGCAGCGGGGTCGATGCGCACGTCGGTCATCGCCGTCGTGCGCACGAGGATCGTGTCGGAGAGGTCTCCGAGCGGGCCGGGGTTGTGGCCGATCCCCTGCGCCGCGACGCGCAGGCCCGATCGCGCCGGCGGCGATGACGATCGCGGACACGTCGCGCGCCGTCGTCGGCATCGCGACGGCCGCCGGGCGCTGGTCGACCGCGACGTTCCAGGGCATGCGGGCGGCGTCGTAGCCCTCGTCGTCGGGGACGTAGAGCTGGCCGTCGATGGCGGCCCGCAGGGCGTCGAGGCCGGCGGCGATCGGGTCGAGGACGGTGCTCATGGGGTGCCCCTTCGTCTGCAGCGGTCGTCGGTGGGTTCGACGACGACTCTCCCTGCGGGGGGACCGCTACCGCGTCGGGGATCCGCCCGGGCCGCGACCCTGGTCCTCCCCCGGGGTCCCGGGGGTCAGGCGAACGACTCGGCGCCCAGGGCCACGAGATCGGAGCGCGATCCGACGCCGAGCTTCTGGAACACCTTGCCGAGGTGGTACTCGACGGTCTTCGGGCTCAGGAAGAGCTGGGAGGCGACCTCCTTGTTCGAGGCCCCCTGCGCCACGAACCGCGCGATGCGCCGCTCCTGCGGGGTGAGGGCCGCCGCCGCGCCGGGGTCGCGCGTGCGGATCGTCTCGCCGGTCGCGCGCAGCTCGTCTCGCGCGCGGGCCGACCAGAGCGCGATCCCGAGCCCCTCGAAGGTCGCGAGGGCGGCGCGCAGGTGCACCCGCGCGTCGCTGCGGCGCCCGGCGCGCCGGAGCGCCTCGCCGAGGGCGAGCTGGGTGCGCGCGCTCGTGCCGGCGGCCGGCGCGCCGCCCTCGCGTCGCAGGGACCGCTCGAAGAGCGCGACGGCCTCGGCGCCGTCCGACAGCAGGCCCCGGCAGCGCAGCGCCATCGGCACGGCCCAGTCGGCGCCGGTCGCCGCGGCCCAGCGCTCCAGGCGCTCGACGGCCTGCGCCGCGACCGCCGGCCGCCCCGCCCGACCGGCCGCGTGGGCGAGGGGCGCGACGAGGGCCCAGCACGCGAGCGGACTCCGCCACGACCCGGCGCCGTCCGCCGCGAGGGGCACCAGACGCGTCAGCGCGGCCTCGTGCTCGCCGCGACCGAGCTCGAGCTCGGCGAGGGCGAAGTGCGCCGTCTCCCACACCGGGGTCAGGCTGCGCCGCGACGCGAGCGCGAGCGCCGACGCCGCCTCGGCGCGGCACGCCTCCGCGTCTCCGCGCAGCGCCGAGACGGCGGCGAGCACCGCGTGCGCCTGCCCGGCGCTGTTCTCGAGCCCGGCCTCCTCGGTCAGTCGGAGGGCCTCCTCCCCGTCGCCCCAGGCGTCGTTGACCCGACCGAGCCACGCCAGCAGCGCCCCGCGGCGGGTCAGCGCGACGGCCAGGGTGGCGAACGCCCCGTGGGCGCGCGCGAGCTCGATCGCCCGCGACTGCCGCGCGAGGGTGCGGTCGAGGTCGCCGAGCCAGGTGTCGGCGTGCGACGCCCAGACCAGGCGGCGGGGGTCGTCGGTGCCGTCGCCGGCCGCCGAGGCCGCGCGCAGCGGCCCGATCGCGTCCTCGATGCTGCCGGTCACGGCCCGGCGCACGCCCGACAGCCACGCCCGGCCCTCGACGTGCACGTGGGGCGCCAGCTCCCCCGCCCGCTGGTCGGCGCTCACGACGCCCGCGACGTCGCCGGCCATCGCCGCGGCCTGCGCCGCGCGCAGGAGCATGTCGGCCGCCGCCGTCGGATCGGCCGCGCGGGCCGCCGCCTCGAGCAGCATCGCGTGGGCGTCGGCGGGGCGCCCGCGCACGACCGCGATGGCGGCCCGCACCGACAGGATGCGCGTGCGCAGCGCGTCGTCGTCGTCGTCGAGGCGCGGCTCGGCCTGATCGGCGAGCGCCTGGGCCAGCGGGGCGCGGCCGGCGTCCCACGCGGCCTCGGCGGCGCCGACGAGGCGCCGCGCCCGGGAGGGCTCGTCGGTGCTGAGCTGGGCCGCCCGCTCCAGCGCCGCGGCGGCGGCGGCGTGCCCGCTGCGGGCGCCCGCGCGCTCGGCCGTGCGCTCCAGCTCGTCGGCGATGGCCGCGTCGGCGACCACGCACGCGGCGGCGCGGTGCCATGCCCGCCGATCTCCGTCGGCGTCGCCGGAGAGCACGTCGGCGAGCGCCGCGTGGGCCGACTGGCGCAGCGAGAACGACAGGCCCCGGTGCAGCGCCGAGCGGGCCATCGGGTGCCGCATCTCGACCCGGCCGGCGGCGATCCGCAGCAAGCCCGACCGCTCGGCGGCCTCGATGTCGGCCGCGCCGGCGCCGAGGCGCGCCGCGGCGGCGGCGACCACGCCGAGGTCGCCGGTGTCCTCGGCCGCGGCGACCGCGAGCACGGCCCGCGCCCCCTCGCCGAGATCACGGGCGCGATCGACGAACGCGTGCTCCAGGCGCCCGGTCAGCGGCAGGTGCTCGGGCAGCGGGGTCCGGCCCGCGAGCTGCTCGGCGTCGAGCAACTGCGGCAGCTCGACGAGCGCGAGCGCGTTGCCCCCGGTCAGGGTGACGAGCCGCTCGGCCACGTGCCCCGCCAGACCGGGCCCGACGCGCTCGCGCAGCAGCGCGCGGGCGGCGTCGCGGTCGAGCCCGCGCAGGTTGCGGTCGGGGATGCCGTCGCCGTCGAAGCGACGCGCCTCCCCCTCGCGCGCCGCGATCAGCACCGCGATCGGCTCGGCCAGCAGCCGGCGCGAGATGAACCCCAGCGCCTCGGCGGAGGGGCGGTCGAGCCACTGGGCGTCGTCGACCAGCACCAGCAGCGGCGTCTCGTCGGCCAGGTCGGCGAGCAGCCCGAGAGCGCCGAGCGAGATGAGGAACCGGTCGGCGGCGCGGTCGGCCGACATGCCGAAGGCCCCCCGCAGGGCAGCGGCATGGGGGGCCGGAAGGCGATCGAGCCGGTCGAGCCCGGGGGCCAGCATCTGATGCAGGCTCGCGAAGGGCAGCTCGGCCTCCGACTCGACCCCCACGGCCTTCAGCACGGTCATACCGGTCGCGCGCGCCTCCGTCGCGGCGAGCAGCGCCGACTTGCCGACGCCCCCCTCGCCGCGGAACACCAGTGCCCCGCCGCGGGACGCGCGGGCCGCGTCGAGGAGCTCGGCGGCGGCCGCCAGGTCCTCGTCGCGGCCGACGATCACGCGCCCCGCCTCACCCGAGCTCGCCGAGGAGGTCGGCGATCGAGTCGACCACGCGCGAGGGGACGTAGGGGAAGCGCCCGATCCGATCCCGCGTCGTGAGCCCGGTCAGCACCAGGATCGTCTCGAGGCCGGCCTCGATGCCCGCGACGACGTCGGTGTCCATGCGATCACCGACCATCGCGGTGGTCTCGGAGTGGGCGTCGATCGCGTTGAGCGCCGACCGCATCATCAGCGGGTTGGGCTTCCCGACGTAGTACGGCTCGACGCCGGTCGCCCTGCTGATCAGGGCGGCGACCGCCCCGGTCGCGGGAAGCAGCCCGTCGAGCGTGGGACCCGTCGGATCGGGGTTGGTGGCGATGAAGCGCGATCCCGCGTCGATCAGGCGGATCGCGCGCGTGATGCGCTCGAAGCTGTAGCTGCGCGTCTCGCCCAGCACGACGTAGTCGGGCGAGCGATCGGTCAGCGTGTAGCCGGCATCGTGGAGCGCCGTGGTCAGGCCCGCCTCGCCCACCACGAAGGCCGATCCCCCCGGGCGCTGGTCGTCGAGGAACCGGGCGGTGGCGAGGGCCGAGGTCCAGATCGCGGCCTCCGGCACCTCGATGCCGCTCTGGCGAAGGCGCGCCGCGAGGTCGCGGGGCGTGTAGATCGAGTTGTTCGTGAGCACGAGGAACGGCGTGCCGCGCTCGACCAGGCGCGCGACGAATCGGTCGGCGCCGGGCACGAGCGCCTCCTCGCGCACGAGCACGCCGTCCATGTCCATCAGCCACGAGTCGATGCGGCGCCGTCCCACGACGGCAGGGTAGCTTCCGGCGCACCCCGCCCCGCCGCGCGCGACGGGACGGGGGGGTGCGCGGGGTCAGGCGGCGGCGGTCTCCTCGGTGGCCCACCGCATGCGGAGCGTGAACTCGGCGTGGTGGCGACCGCGCCGCAGGTCGACGGTCACGTTGACCGGGTCGACAACGGCCGTCGGCGCCTGCGCCTCGTCATATCCGAGGGCGACCGAGCCGGCGGCCATCTCGTCGGCCAGGTCGTGCAGCTGGCGCGCCACCAGCGCGCGCGTCGCGCTCTCGGTGGCGTCGTAGACGTGCTTGACCACTGTCTCCCCCTCGTCGCGTGTCCTCCCACACCACTCGGCCATGGCGCGGCGCCGCATGAGCCGCGCGGGAGCGGGAGGTCGCGGCGCGACCGGCTGTCAGCCGGCCGTCCAGCGCAGCCGGATTGCCAGCTCGGCGCGCTGCCGGTCCTGGGTGAGGTCGAGCACGACGTCCACGGGGTCGACGATCACCGTGGGAGCGTGCGACTCGTCGTAGGCCAGATCGATCGACCCGGCGGCGAACTGGTCGGCCAGGTCGCGGAGCTGACGGGCGACGAGATGATGGGTGGCCCTCTCGCTCATGTCGAAGACGTGATGCTGCATGGCTCCCCCCGGGCCGCGATGTGCTGTCCCTCCATCGTAGTCCGGTACGCGGCGGGGCGACGCCGGTGCCGGCGGGGCGTAGCCTCGGCGGCCATGCGCCTCGGAGTGCACCTGCCGCAGTTCCGCGAGCCGGTCCCCGGGCCGGTGCTGGCCGAGGCCGCGCGGGCGGCCGAGCGCGCCGGTGCCGACGACCTCTGGGTGTCCGACCACCTGCTCCTGCCCGTCGGCAGCGAGCGCCCACCGGCGCTGTTCCACGATCCCCTGACGGTGCTGACCTGGGCGGCGGCCGTCACGAGCGGGGTCGGTCTCGGAACCAGCGTGCTGGTGGCCCCCTACCGCCACCCGGTCGTGCTCGCGAAGGCGCTCGCGAGCCTCGACGCGCTGTCGGGCGGTCGGGTGATCGCCGGCCTCGCCTCGGGCTGGATGAGGAGCGAGTTCGACGCCCTCGGGGTGCCGTTCGGCGAGCGCGGCCGCCGCACCGACGCGGCCATCGCCACCTGCCGGGCGCTCTGGGCGGGCGAGGTCGTGGACGGCGGCCGGTTGCTGCCGCCCCCCGCGCGGCCGGGCGGCCCCCCGGTGTGGATCGGGGGCGACTCCGACGCCGGCGTCCGGCGCGCCGCCCGGATCGGCGACGCCTGGCACACGACCGTCTCCGAGCCCGGGCGCCTGGCAGGACGGCTCGCCGCGCTCGACCGGGCCCTCGCCGCCCGGGGGCGGACGCGCGCCGATCTGCTCGTGTCGGTGCGGGTGCGTGCGGGCGCCGACCGCGTGGCCGAGCTCGCGCCGGTGCTGCGCGGCATGGGCGTCGACCACCTGCTGGTCGATCCGCCCGCCGATGTCGACCCGCGCCGGCTCGGCGAGGAGGTCGCGCGCCTGCGCGCGGCCGTGGACGGGTAGGGCGATGGCCCGGCGCGACGCCCGCATCGACCGCATCGAGGACGCCCTGGGGGCCCTGGGCCCGATCGAGGCGCGCGCGATGTTCGGCGGCTTCGGCATCTACATCGACGGCGCGATGCTCGGGCTCGTCGCCGACGGGGTGCTGTACCTGAAGGTCGACGACGTCAACCGCGCCGACTTCGCGCGGGCCGGCCTCGAGGCCTTCTCCCACCAGGGGCCGCGCGGCGTCGTGACGGATGTCGTTCCACCGTGCACCCGAGCCGATCGACGACTGGGAGCGGCTCGAGCCCTATGCGCGCGGCGCGCTCGAGGCCGCCCGCCGCGCGCGCGACGCCCGGGCGTCGCGGCGCCGACGCGGCCGGTGAGGCGCGCCGCCGGTTGACACGCCCGCCCGGCGGGTAGACCGGTGGGCGTCCCACCCGGACACACGCGGAGGCCATGTCGGAACACGAGGACACCCAGGGCGGGATCGCGAGCGGTCTGAGCCGGGCGATCGTGGCGCTCCGCCACCTGGTGGTGCTCGGTTGGATCGCCGCGGCCGTCGCCGCGGTCGTCTACCTGCCGGCGCTCGGAGGCTCGGGCGGGCTCGATCTGCCGCTGCCGGACGACGCCGCGCCCCTCAGCGCCGAGGCGCGCAGCGCCGAGATCTTCGGCGCGCCGCTCAGCTCGCGCACCCAGGTGCTCGTGACGCGGCCGGGCGGCCTGTCGGCCTCCGAGCAGGCGGCCCTCGCGCGGTTCGCGGTGCAGGTGACCCGGCGGCAGGTCCCCGGCCTCGAGGACATCGGGGTGGCGGTCCCGCTCACGAGCGCCGGAGGGGTGGCGCCCGGCGCGCAGGTCGGGGGGCCGGCATCGATCCTGACCTACCTCGTCTTCCGCGAGCAGCGGTCGATCCCGCGCCAGATCGAGCTCGGCGAGGCCTACATCGCGGCCGCTCCGATCCCCGGCGACGCCCGCACGGTGCTGACCGGATCGAGCGCCGCCCGCGATCAGCAGCTCTCGACCATCAACGAGTGGCTCCCCTGGGTGGTCGCGGTCACGCTCGCCCTCATCGTGGTGGTGGTGGGGCTCGTCTTCGGCTCGGTGCTCGCCCCCGTCGTCGTGCTGGGGGTCGTGGGCATCGCCTACGTGATCGACCTGCGGGTCATCGGCTGGGCGGGGGAGCGGACCGGCATCACGGCGAGCACCGACATCGAGCCGGTCGTCTCGGCCCTGCTGATCGGCATCGTCACCGACTACGCGATCTTCTACCTCTTCCGCACCCGCGCGCGGCTGCGGGAGGGCGCCGCCGCGCCCCGTGCGGCCGCGGCGGCGGGGGCGCACATGATGGCGATCGTCGCCACCGCCGGGCTGACGACGGCGCTCGGCACCGCCACCCTCCTCGTCGGCGACGTCGAGTTCTTCCGCTCCTTCGCCCCCGCCCTCGTGCTGACCGCGCTCACGGGCGTGGTCGTGTCGATCACGCTCGTCCCGGCGCTGCTCGCGATCCTCGGGCGGGCGACCTACTGGCCGCGCGGGGTCGGGCAGGCCCCGGCGTCCTCCGCGGGCGGGCGCTGGCGCACGCCGCGCGCCCCGCTGGTGACGCGCCTGCTCACCACCCGTGCCATCGCGGCCCTGACCGCCGTCGTCGTGATCGCCGGCCTCGGCTTCGCGGCGTCCCAGATCCGACATCTCGAGATGGGCCTCGGCCTCACGAGCGGCCTGGCCCCGGGAGCGGGGCTGAGCGGCGCCGGCTTCGCTCCCGGCGTCACCGCCCCCACCGAGATCGTCCTCGAGGGGGCCGGGGCGATCGATCCCGTGGTGCAGGGGCGCGTCCGCGACGCCCTGCGCGCCCAGCCGGGGGTGGCCGATGTCGTGGGGCCCGCCGACCCGGTGCCCTCTCTCGCCCCGGAGCTGGTCGTCTCGCCGTCCGCCCAGGCGTCGCGATTCGCGGTGGTGCTCGACGCCCCGCCCACCGAGAGCCGGGCGATCGGATACCTGGAGGGCATCGAGGAGGCCCTGCCGGGCATGCTCGCCGCCGCCGGGGCGCCGAACGCCCGCGCCGCCCTGTCGGGCGACACCGCGATCGCCGCGGCGTCGGTCGATGCCATGACCACCGAGCTGCTGCGGGTCGGCGCCGCCGCCCTGCTGGTCAACCTGCTGCTGCTCGCGGTGTTCCTGCGCGCGCTGGTGGCGCCCCTCTACCTGCTCGTCGCCAACACCCTCACCGTGGCCGCCACGCTCGGCATCGCCACCTGGTTCTTCCAGGACCTCCTGGCCCAGGAGCAGCTCGTCTACTACGTCCCGTTCGCCACGGCGGTGCTGCTGCTCGCCCTCGGCTCCGACTACAACATCTTCCTGGTCGGAGGCATCTGGCGGGCCGCCCAGACGCGGGGCATCGTCGAGGGGATCCGCACGGCGATGCCCCAGGCCTCGCTCACGATCACCGTCGCCGGGGTGGTGCTCGCCGGCAGCTTCGGACTGCTCGGGCTGGTGCCGGTCGAGGCGCTGCACCAGTTCGCCTTCGTCATGGCGCTCGGAGTCGCGCTCGACGCGTTCGTGGTGCGCGCGTTCCTCGTGCCGGCGCTCATCGCGCTGTTCGGACGCTCGGGCTTCTGGCCGGGCGCGCGCCCCCGCGCCACTGCGCCCGCCCCGGTGTCCGAGCCCGAGCCGGAGGTCGGCGGGATGCCGGGCTGAGAACCTTCACACGGTCGTGCTAAGGTCGGCCGCGGATGGCGCAGGAGACCCTCACGATCAACGAGGCCGCGGAGACGACCGGCTGGTCGCCCCGCATGTTGCGCTACATCGAGAGCATCGGGCTCGTCGTGCCGGACCGCTCGCCCGCGGGCTACCGGCTCTACGGCGCGGCCCAGCTCCAGCGGCTGCGCACCCTGCGCGAGCTGCTCGACGGGCACGGCGTGGCGCTCGGCGAGGTCGGCTTCGCCCGGCGCCTGCGCGACGACCGTGGCCTGGCATCGGCGGTCGACGGGTGGCTCGAGGCCGCCCCGGAGCGCCCCGAGGCCGACATCACCCCCGCCGACTGGCTGAGGCACGAGCAGGACAAGCACATGCGCCTGCTGCGCCTCGCCGCATCCCCATCGACGAACTGACGGAGACCGCATGACGACGACCGCCCCGCTGGCCACGAGCGACTTCAAGGTGGCCGATCTCTCGCTCGCCGCGTTCGGCCGCAAGGAGATCCGCCTCGCCGAGCACGAGATGCCCGGCCTCATGTCCATCCGCGAGGAGTACGCGGAGCGTCAGCCCCTCAAGGGCGCGCGCGTCACGGGCTCCCTGCACATGACCATCCAGACGGCGGTGCTGATCGAGACGCTCACCGCGCTCGGCGCCGAGGTGCGCTGGTGCTCGTGCAACATCTTCTCGACCCAGGACCACGCCGCGGCCGCCATCGCCGTCGGCCCCGACGGGACCCCCGAGGAGCCGCGCGGCGTGCCCGTCTTCGCCTGGAAGGGCGAGACGCTCGAGGAGTACTGGTGGTGCACCGAGCAGGTGCTGCGCTGGCCCGACGGCGGCGGCCCGAACATGATCCTCGACGACGGCGGCGACGCCACGCTGCTCGTGCACCTCGGCAAGGAGTACGAGGCCAAGGGCCAGGTGCCCGACGACGCCACGGCCGGCTCGGAGGAGTTCCGCGTCATCCTCGGCCTGCTGCGCCGCTCGCTGCGCGAGGACCCGAACCGCTGGACCCCGATCGCCGACGGCATCCTCGGCGTCACCGAGGAGACCACGACCGGCGTGCACCGGCTCTACCAGCTGGCCGAGAAGGGCGACCTGCTCTTCCCCGCCATCAACGTGAACGACTCGGTCACGAAGTCGAAGTTCGACAACCTCTACGGCTGCCGCCACTCGCTGATCGACGGCATCAACCGGGCCACCGACGTGATGATCGGCGGCAAGGTCGCGGTCATCCTCGGCTTCGGCGACGTCGGCAAGGGATGCGCCGAGGCGATGCGCGCCCAGGGCGCCCGCGTCGTGGTGACCGAGATCGACCCGATCTGCGCGCTGCAGGCCGCCATGCAGGGCTACCAGGTGGCGACCCTCGACGACGTCGTCGAGACCGCCGACATCTTCATCACCTGCACCGGCAACAAGGACATCATCACGGCCGCCGACATGGCCCGGATGAAGCACCAGGCGATCGTGGGCAACATCGGCCACTTCGACAACGAGATCGACATGGCCGGCCTCGAGTCGTTCCCCGGCGTGAGCAAGGTCAACATCAAGCCGCAGGTCGACGAGTGGGTGTTCGACGACGGCCACGCGATCATCGTGCTGTCGGAGGGGCGCCTGCTGAACCTGGGCAACGCGACCGGGCACCCGTCGTTCGTCATGTCGAACTCGTTCTCGAACCAGACGATCGCGCAGATCGAGCTGTTCACGAAGAACGACCAGTACGAGAAGAAGGTCTACGTGCTGCCGAAGCACCTCGACGAGAAGGTCGCCCGGCTGCACCTCGACGCGCTCGGCGTGCGGCTGACGACCCTCAGCGAGGGACAGGCCGACTACATCGGCGTGCCGGTCGAGGGCCCCTACAAGCCCGACCACTACCGCTACTAGCCCGGAGCGGCGGCGGGGCGGGGCGGCCATGCCGCCCCGCCCCGCCCCGCGCCGTGCGGCGCTAGACGCCCCAGCGCTTGACGGCCACCCCGTTCGGATCCTTGCCGCGACGCACCGCGTCGGCCACCTCGGCCTCGGCGATCTCCGGCGTCGGCGCCGGCGAGGTCTGCCGAGCGCGCAGCTCCTCGGCCGTCCCCTCCTCGGCGCGGGCGATCTCCGGCGTCGCGGCGGGGGCCTCCTGGCGCGCGCGCACCGGGTCCCAGTAGCCGGTGCGGCCGTAGTGGCCGTAGACCCGGTCCTCGTGCGCGTAGGTGACGTCCTCGTCGCGCCCGAAGGCCGGCCCCTCCTTGAGCAGGTCCTTGTCGTAGGGGACCACGAGGTACGGCTCGTCGGTCGAGCGCTCCAGCCGCACCTCGTCGACCGGGATCAGGTGACGCTTCGTGCCGAACCAGCCGGTCGACACGGACAGGTAGCGGACCCACCCTCCGGCCGCGTCGGTGTAGGCGTCGTCGACGGTCCCGATCTTCTCGCCGTCGATGTCGCGCACCTCCATGCCGCTGATGTCGGTCAGCTCGGGGAGTGCGGTCGTCTCGGGGTAGCTCTCGGGCCCGAGCAGGCCCGCCGTATCGAACTCGCCACGCGTGCTCATTGCGATGCCCCCTCGTCGGTGTCGGGCTCCGCGGTCTCGGCCGCGGGCCCGCGCGGTTCACGATCTGTGGAGTGGTTCCCGGCTCCGTCCGCGTCACACGTGGGTGGGTCCGGGGGCACGATGCGCGTTTCGCCCCGCGGCAGCGCGCGGTTGCGTCGTGGCCCGGGGTGGAAGACATACGCCATGACCCGACGCGGCACGCACGTCCCCCACGCGCCCATCGCCCACCCGCCGCGCGGGCCGGCGTCCTCATGAGCCGGTCGACGTCGGGGGACCTGTGGTGGCGCGACGCCATCGTCTACTGCCTCGACGTCGAGACCTTCCTCGACACCGACGGCGACGGCCGCGGCGACCTCGCCGGGGTCATCGAGCGCATCGACTACCTCGCCGGCATGGGGATCACCTGCATCTGGCTGATGCCGTTCTTCCCGTCGGCCGATCGCGACGACGGCTACGACATCCTCGACTTCTACGCGGTGGACCCCCGCCTCGGGACGCTCGGCGACTTCACCGAGATGGTGCGCATCGCGGGCGATCGCGGCATCCGCGTGGTGGCCGACCTCGTCGTCAACCACACCTCGATCGAGCATCCCTGGTTCCGCAGCGCCCGCGCATCGCCCGACTCGCCCTACCGCGACTGGTACGTCTGGCGGGACGAGAGGCCGCGCGAGCGCCCCGGCGACGTGGTGTTCCCCGACGCCGAGGACTCGAACTGGGCCTTCGACGAGGCGGCGGGCGCCTGGTACCTGCACCGCTTCTACACCGAGCAGGCCGACCTCAACGTGGCCAACCCGCGCGTGCGCGACGAGATCGCCCGCATCGCCGGCTTCTGGCTGCAGCAGGGCCTCGCGGGGTTCCGCGTCGATGCGGTCCCCTTCCTGGTGGAGCCCTACGGCATGCCCGAGGGCGCGATGGAGGACCCCCACGAGCTGCTGGCCGACCTGCGCGCCTTCATCGGGCGGCGGCGCGGCGACTCGGTGCTGCTCGGCGAAGTCAACCTGCCGCCGCGCGACCAGGCCGCGTTCTTCGGCGACGGCCGCCGCGAGCTGGACATGATGTTCGACTTCCGCACGATGCAGACGATGTACCTGTCGCTCGCCCGGGGGGACGCGACGGCGCTCGCCGACAGCCTCGACGCCCGCATCGCGCCGCCCGACGGCTGCGGGTGGGCCGTCTTCGCCCGCAACCACGACGAGCTCACGCTCGATCAGCTCACCGAGGACGAGCGCGCCGAAGTCTTCGCCGCCTTCGGTCCCTCCGCCGACCTCCAGATCTTCGGGCGCGGCCTGCGCATGCGGCTGCCGCGGATGATGGGCGGCGACCTCCGCCGCATCCGCATGACCTACTCGCTCGTCTTCTCGCTGCCCGGGGCCCCGGTCCTCTTCTACGGAGAGGAGATCGGGATGGGCGAGAACCGCGACATCCCGGGGCGCATGGCGGTGCGCTCGCCGATGCAGTGGTCGGCGGGGCCGACCGCCGGCTTCTCGGCCGCCGCGCCGGCCGACCTCTGCCGCCCGGTCACGGACGCGCCGGGCTTCGACCCGGACGCCGTCAACGTCGCGGCGCAGAGGCGCGACGACGGATCGCTGCTCAACTGGTTCGAGCGCCTCATCCGCCGCCGGCGGGAGTCGGCCGAGATCGGCCACGGCCGCTACCGCCGCGTGCCGGCGGGCGACCCGGCGGTGCTCGCGCACGTGTGCGAGTGGGAGGGGCGCGCGATGGCGTTCGTGCACAACCTGGCCGATCGCCCCGCGCGCGCCGATCTCGGGGCGCTGGCCCGCGACGGCGTCGCGGGCCTCGAGGACCTCTTCGGCGATCGCGACGTCGGCGCTCCGCCGTCGGGGCTCGTACTCGACCTCGAGCCCTACGCCCACCGGTGGTTCGCGGTGGTCGGGGCGGGCGTGGCCGAGCCGCGCGCGGGGAAGCAGGGGGGCAGGGCGAGCATCACGACCAGGAGGACGGAGATGCCCACGAAGAAGGAGGACCTGCCCGGGACCATCGCGCGGTCCCCCAAGAAGGTGCAGCGCACCTACGCGAAGACGCTCGACGCGGCCCACGAGCAGTACGACTCGGAGGAACGCGCCCACCGCACGGCCTTCGCCTCGGTGAAGCACGTCGCGGAGAAGGTGGGCGACCGCTGGGAGCTCAAGGACGAGCCGGGGCCCTCCGACCCGCAGTCGAAGCAGAGCGGGCGGGCCGCGCGGGACCACCCGAAGAAGACCTACGGCGGCGTGGACGGCGAGGGCAACACGAAGGCCGAGCTCTACGAGCGCGCCCGGCGCCTCGACATCAGGGGGCGCTCGCGCATGACCAAGGCCGAGCTGGCCGAGGCGATCGGCGCGAAGCAGTAGGTCAGCCGAGGCGGACGGCGACACCCTCGTCCGGCGCGAGACCGAGGGTGTCGACGGCGTCGGCACCCGGGTCGCGGTCGGGATCGGTCGAGACGATCAGCCGCCCGGGGCCGCCGCCGAGGGCGGTCAGATCGCAACGCACCGCGGCGTCGGACATGTTGACCGCCAGCAGCAGCCGCTCGCCGGGAGCCTCGCGCACCCACGCGAGCACCCCGTCGCCGGCCTCCAGGAGCGTCTGACCACCCCCCGGCGAAAGTGCCGCGCTCTCGCGGCGCAGCGCGATCAGGCGCCGCCAGAGCGCGAGGTCCGACCGGGGGTCGGCGCGCTGCACCGCCACGGCCAGGCGCTCGGCGTCATCGACGACGGGGAGCCAGGGCGTGCCGGTGGTGAACCCGGCACCCGGCCCCGCGACCGACGGTCGCTCCCACGGGATCGGCGCCCGCTCGGGATCGCGCCCGTCGAGGTCGACGACGGCCCCCGGCGGCACCGTGGCGTCGGGCAGGCCGAGCTCCTGCCCCTGGAACACGAAGGCGGTGCCGCGCAGGCCGAGCAGCAGCAACGCCGCCGCCCGGGCGCGCGCCGGGCCGCGACCCCCCTCGTCGTAGCGGGTCGCGACGCGGGAGTGGTCGTGGTTCTCGAGGCACCAGGTCGGCCACGCGGCGCCGGTGGCCAGGCGGGTGAACTCGTCGACCACCGCCCGGAAGCTGCCGGCGTCCCACGGGCAGCGCAGGAACACGAAGTCGTGCGCCAGGTGCAGCTCGTCGCCGGTGACGAGGAACGGCATGATGCGGCGCTGGTCGAGCACGTAGACCTCGCCGACGGCCATGCGGTCGTCGTACTCGTCGAGCACGCCCCGCACGCGGCGCAGGATCGCGTGCCCCGCGGGCCAGTCCTGCTCGCGCGGCCAGTCGTCGACGCCCGCGGGCGGGTCGGGGACCTTGCCGAGCTCGTGGGCCACGTCGATGCGGAAGCCGTTAACGCCACGGTCGAGCCAGAACCGCAGGGTGTCGAGCATCGCCTCCGCGACCGCGGGGTTCGCCCAGTCGAGGTCGGGCTGCTCGGGAGCGAAGCCGTGCAGGTACCACTGGCCGGTCGCGTCGTCGTACGTCCACGCGGGCCCGCCGAAGGTCGATTGCCAGTCGTTGGGAGGCCGTCCGCCGGGGCGGCCGTCGCGCCACACGTACCAGTCGCGGTGCGGGTCGTCCCGCGACGAGCGCGACGCCGCGAACCAGGGATGGCGGTCCGAGGAGTGGTTCGGCACCCAGTCGATGATCACGCGGATGCCGAGCGCATGGGCCTCGGTGACGAGCATGTCGAAGGTCGCCAGGTCGCCGAAGAGGGGGTCGACGCCGGTGTAGTCGGCCACGTCGTACCCGAAATCGACCATCGGCGACGGGAAGAAGGGCGACAACCACAGCGCGTCCACCCCCAGGCGCGCGAGGTGGCCGATGCGGCGCACCACGCCGTCGAGATCGCCGACGCCGTCTCCGTCGGAGTCGGCGAAGCTGCGCGGGTAGATCTGGTACACCACCGCGCTCTGCCACCAGGGGGTCACCGAGCGGTCGTTCCCCGGACGCCCGACGGCGACACACCGGCGGTGTGCCCGATCCCACCCGACCCGGCGGTCGATCTCGGTAGGGTTGCCGGAACCGGCCCCCAGGCCGAGACACGGCTGTCCCGACGACACCCGACCGCGGAGGATCCACCGGTGGCGCCGACGAGCACCCCGGAGACCGAGACCGACCCGGCGCGCCTGGCGATACGGCTGGAGGGGATCACGAAGCGGTTCCCCGGCGCGGCGCGCCCGGCGGTGGACGATCTCAGCCTCGACATCCCGCGCGGATCGATCGTCGCCCTCATCGGCCCGTCCGGGTGCGGCAAGACCACGACCCTACGGATGATCAACCGGCTCATCGAGCCCACGTCCGGGCGCATCGAGATCGAGGGCACCGACGTCACGGGCACGGCCGTCACCGAGCTGCGGCGGGGCATCGGCTACGTGATCCAGCAGGTCGGGCTGTTCCCGCACCGGACCATCGCGCAGAACATCGCGACGGTGCCGCGCTCCCTGGGGTGGGAGAAGGAGCGCACGCGCGCGCGCATCGACGAGCTCGTGACGCTCGTCGGCCTCGACCCCGACATGCTGCCGCGCTACCCCGACGAGCTCTCGGGCGGCCAGCAGCAGCGCGTCGGCGTGGCCCGCGCCCTCGCCGCCGACCCGCCGGTGCTGCTGATGGACGAGCCGTTCGGGGCGGTCGACCCGATCGTGCGCGGGCGGCTGCAGGACGAGCTGCTCAACCTGCAGGAGCGCGTGCAGAAGACGATCGTGATCGTGACCCACGACATCGACGAGGCCATCAGGCTCGCCGACCGCATCGCCCTGCTCAACGTGGGCGGCATCGTCGAGCAGTACGCGCCGCCCGACGAGATCCTGGCCGCTCCGGCGTCGGAGTTCGTCGAGCGGTTCGTGGGCGACGACCGCAGCTCGAAGCGGCTGACCCTGGCCCGCGTCGCCGACCTGCCCCACGAGCGCGGCCCGGTGATCGAACTCGACGAGGGCGACGACGAGGCCCGCGAGGTCATGGCCTCCCAACGCACCGACTGGATCGGCCTCGTCGCCGATGGCGTCTTCCTCGGCTGGGTCGATGCCCGCGGCATGTCGAACGGGACCCGCCTGGCCGACCTGCCGCGCGAGCGCCCGGCGGCGCAGCTCGCCTCCGACAGCTCGCTGCGCGAGGCGATGGAGATCATCATGACCTCGAGCACGTCGGTGGCGGTGATCGACGACGACGGCCGGTTCGGCGGTGTGGTGACCCTCGAGGGCATCCGCGCCTACCTGGCGGAGGGAGTGCCGGAGCCGGTCTCGTGACGAGCGCGCTGCAGGCCGGCTCGAGCGAGCCGCTCGTTCGCTGGAACTACATCAGCGACCAGTGGGACGACATCCAGGCTGCGTTGATCGACCACATCCAGCTCACGTTGCTGGCGATGCTGTTCGGCATCATCCTCTCGGCCGCGCTCGCCGGGCTCGCGCTGCGCTTCCGCTGGACGGCAGGCCCGATCACCGCCGTCTCGTCGGTCATCTACACCATCCCGAGCGTCGCCCTGTTCGGCATCCTGGTCCCGTACACCGGCCTGTCCAAGACCCCCGCGGTGGTCGCGCTGACCGGGTACACCTTCCTCGTCCTCGTGACGGCGATCGTCGCCGGTTTCCGCTCGGTGCCGCGGCCGGTGCGCGAGGCGGCCGACGGCATGGGCCTCTCGACGCGCCGCCGCGTGCTGACGGTCGAGCTCCCGTTGGCCCTGCCGTACATCATCACCGGCGTCCGGGTCGCCACCGTCACGACGGTCGGCCTCGTCACGGTGGCGTCGATCATCGGCCAGGGCGGACTCGGCGACCTCATCCTCGACGGCCTGCGGCGCACCTACTGGACGCCCATGGTGGTCGGCGCGGTGCTGTCGGTCGTGCTGGCGCTGGCGCTGGACCTGGGCATCTGGCTGCTCGGGGAGGGCGGTGACGCCGTGGGCGCGCCGGGGCCGGGCCACATGAGCCTCGTCACGCCCCTCCAGGGCATCTCGGTGCCGCGCGACATCGGCCTGTGGGAGTGGTTCTCGAACTCCGAGACCTGGACCGGCGAGGGCGGCGTGCTCGGCTCGCTGGTCGACACCCTCACCCTCTGCGCCGCGGTGATGGCCGTGTCGATCCTGCTGGCGGTGCCGCTGGCGGCGTGGATGGCGCACTACCGCCGCGGTGAGCTCGCGGCCACCTGGATCCTGAACATCGGCCGCGCCATCCCGACCTTCGCCATCGCCGGCCTGCTCGTGCCGATCTCGCTCACGCAGGGGTACGGGTTCGAGCCGTGGCCGATCTTCATCGCGCTGACGCTGCTGGCGCTGCCGCCCATCTTCCTCACGACCTACACCGCCGTGCGCCAGACCGACGCCGGCGCGGTCGACGCCGCGCGTGCGATGGGATTCACAGAACGTGACGTACTGGTGCGCGTAGAGTTGGCCCTCGCGGTGGGGCTGATACTGGGCGGGATCCGCGTCGCCGCCGTGCAGGTGGTGGCGACGGAGCCGATCAGGGCCTTCCTCGGCGGCGACGGCCTCGGCCGGTACGTGCGGGACGGGCTCGGACAGAACAACGACAGTCTCCTCATCGGAGGCGCGATCCTCGTGGCGGGTCTGGCGACGCTCACCGGTCTGGCGCTTCGGAGCGCTGGAGCGGTTCGCGCTACCGCACGGCTCACGGAGGTTGCGGCAGGTGAACGTGCAGATCACACGAACGGGGGTAGCTCGATGAGAAAGCGGACCGTGCTCGCGATGATCGCCATGGTGGCGGCCATTGCGATGCTCGCGGTTGCCTGTGGGGACGACGACAGCTCCGGCGACGCCGGGGGGTCGAGCACTCCAAGTGGTCCCACGATCACGTTGCGCGGCCAGGACTTCAGCGAGTCGGTGACGATCGCCGAGGTCTACGGCCAGTACCTCGAGGCCAAGGGCTACGACGTCAACATCCTCACGCCCGCCGGCTTCCGCACCGAGGCCATCGACGGCCTCCGCAACGGCGACCTGAACCTGATCATCGACTACATCGGCGGCTCGCAGACCGAGCTGGCGCCCGACGCCGACACGTCGGCCGACCCGGCCGAGGTCGCGACGGTGATCGAGCCGCTCTACGCCGACATCGGCGCCACGCTGCTCGAGTACTCGCCCGCAACCGACGGCGACGCCCTCGTCGTGCGCGGCGACCAGCCGCAGACGACGATCTCGGACCTGAAGGGCGCGAACGTCAAGTTCGGCGCGTCCTCGCAGTGCTTCGAGCGGCCCCAGTGCTTCATCGGGCTGACCGATCCCGACCTCTACGACATCTCCTTCGCCAGCCGCAAGACCCTCGAGTTCGGTCCGCTGCTCGGTGAGGCGCTGAAGGCGAACCAGGTCGACGCGGTGGTCTGGAACACGACCGCCCCGCAGATCGAGACCGACGGCTTCAAGGTGCTCGAGGACGACAAGGGCCTCTTCCCGGCCCAGAACATCGCCCCGATCATCTCGACCGAGGTGCTCGACGCCTACGGCGACCAGCTGCGTGAGGACCTCAACACCCTCAGCGCGGCGATCACCACCGAGGACCTGCTGGCCTGGAACCAGCGCACGGACATCGACAAGGTCGAGTCCGACCAGGTCGCGAGCGACTGGCTCGCGGAGAAGAGCCTGAGCTAGACCGGCCGTGCCACCCGGGCCCCGTTCGCGGGGCCCGGGCGCGCCGCCCCTACGATCGCCGGCGCCGCTGGATCAGCCGGTCCGCCACGGCGCCGAGCAGCGCCGAGACGATGATCACGTAGATCAGGCGTGAGTTGCGGTCGAAGACGACGTAGTCGACCTCGACGCGGCTGCGGTTGAAGATCGCGAAGAGCAGCACGAGCACGACGAGGACGGCGCCGGCGATCAGGCGGCCCATCCCCTCCCGGCCCGGGTCCTGGGTGGCAGGCGTCTTGTCGGTCATGCGGGACCCCCTGCGGCGACGACGGTTGCGCCGATGATACGAGCCCGGCCCCGGTGCAGGCGGACGGCCATCGCGAGCGCGAGCGCCATCAGCAGCACCATCGGCAGCAGGGCGGTGGGGATGCCGTCGCCGGCGCCCATGTCGAGCAGCCGGCCCGCGACGAGCTGCGTGCCGACGGCCATCGAGAAGCCGCCGGTGTTGGCCAGGCCGGTGGCGCTGCCGCCGACCGCCGCGGGGTTGCCCTCGCGCGCGATGTCGAAGGCCAGCATCGAGGCGCCGCCGCTCAGCCCCGTGAGGACGAGCGTGGCCACGATGGCGCCGTCCGGCACCTGGCCCCCCGGCCACAAGAGCGTCACGGTCCAGGCGGCGGCGGTGGTGGCGGCCACCCCCAGCAGCAGCGACCGGCGCAGGTGCGGCGCGCGCCCCGCGATCGCGCCGAGCGCCGGGGCGCCCGCGCCGAACGCGACGACGCAGAGCGCCAACCAGACGCGCGCCGTGGCGGGCGTGACGCCCTGGCTGGTGACCAGGTAGGGGTACCCCCAGAGCGCGGTGATCGCGACGAACGGGCCCATCAGGCCGAAGTGGGTCCAGAAGGCGAGTCGGGTGGCCGGCCGCCCCCAGGCCGCCCGCAGCGTGGCGACGACGGCGTCGTGAGAGGGTGGCGCCGGCGCGGTGGCCGCGGCGGCGACCGGGCGGTCGCGCACCCACCGGATGCACGCCAGCGCCAGCAGCGCCGTCAGCGCCCCGGTGCCGGCGAAGGTCGCGGTCCACCCGGCGCCCTCGAGCGCCAGGCCGAGCGGCACCGTCGTGCCGATCTGGCCGATCGCGCCCGCCGTGCCGGTGATGCTCGCCATCAGGGCGTAACGGCTCGGCGGGAACCAGCTCTGGGCGATCCGCAGCACCGACAGGAACATGAAGGCGTCGCCCACCCCGACCAGGGCACGGCCGCCGAGGGCGAGCGGGGCGGAGGTGGACAGACCGAAGGCCATCTCGCCGACCCCCATCAGCACGAGGCCGAGGGCGAGGGCGCGGCGCGGCCCGATGCGGTCGGCCGCCAGCCCCGCCGGGATCGTCATCGCCAGGTAGAGGCCGAGCTGCAGGGCCGACAGGGTCGCGACGGTGCCGGTGCCCAGATCGAAGCGCTCCTGCGCGTCGAGCGACGCGACACCAAGGCTCATGCGGTGGAACAGGGCCACCAGGTAGAAGCCGGCCGCCAGCCCCCAGACCGTCCATGCCCCGCGTGTCATCGGCGTCCCCCCATGCGCGTACCTCTTAGATGCATGTTGCGTTCTACCACATCGGCGGGGCGCGCCACCGCCTGAGCGAGGGGGGATGCGGTAGAGATACGACATGGCGACCGCTGCCAAGGACCGCGCGCACCAGTTCGTGAAGGAGCGGATCCTCTCCGGCGCCTACCCCGGCGGCGAGCTGCTGTCCGAGGGCGAGGTGGCCGAGGCGCTCGGCGTCTCACGCACTCCGGTGCGGGAGGCCTTCCTGCTGCTCGAGGCCGAGGGGCTGATGCGCCTCTACCCAAAGCGCGGGGCGCTGGTGGTGCCGGTCTCGCCCGACGAGGTGCGCGACGTGATGGAGACGCGCGAGATGATCGAGGCCCACGCCGCCGAGCGCGTGGCCCGGGCGGGCGGCGCCCCGCAGCACGACGAGCTCACCGGTCTGCTCGAGCGGCAGCAGCTCCTGCTCGACGCCGGCGACCTGGCGGGGTTCGTGGAGTGCGACCGGGTCTTCCACCACGCGATGGTGTCCGCGGCGGGCAACGCCATCCTCAGCCGCCTGCACGACTCGCTGCGCGACCGCCAGCGCCGCATGGTGGGGGCCTCGGTGCGCCGCGACCCCGACGCCTCGCAGCGCTACCTGGCCGAGCACCGCGGCATCCTCGCCGCCATCCACGACGGCGACGCGGCCGAGGCGCGGCGACGTGTGACCGCGCACCTGCGGGGCGCCCGCCGCGACATGGAGCAGGCAGTGGCCGACGGCTCGTAGGCGCGGAGCCCGCCGGGGGCGGTGGCTGGCGAGGGGGGCGCGCCGGCCATAGGGTCGGGCGGTGGGTTCCGGCGCCGAGACCTTCCGCGCCTCCGCCGACGCGTACGACCGTCTCGTCGGCCGCTACGGCGCGGCCCTGGCCGAGGCGTTGATCGCGTTCGCCGGCGTCACGCCGGGGATGCGGGCACTCGACGTCGGCTGCGGCCCGGGGGCGCTGACGGGCGGGCTCGCGCGGCTGCTCGGCGCCGCACGGGTCTGCGCCGTCGACCCCTCCGAGCCCTTCGCGGCCGCGTGCCGCGCCCGGGTGCCCGGCGCCGATGTCGTGGTGGCGGGCGCCGAGGCGCTCCCGTTCGCCGACGCCGCCTTCGACGCCGCGCTCTCGCAGCTGGTCGTCAACTTCATGGCGGACCCCGCGGCCGGAGTGCGCGAGATGGCGCGCGTCACACGCCCGGGCGGCGTCGTGGCCGCCTGTGTGTGGGACTACGCCGACGGCATGACGCTGCTGCGCGCCTTCTGGGACGCGGCCCACGAGGTGGCCCCCGGGCGCGCCGCCACCGCCGACGAGGCCCACATGCCCCTCTGCCATGAGGGCGACCTCGCCGGGCTCTGGCGTGAGGCGGGCCTGCGCGAGGTGCGCTCCCGGGCGCTCGAGACGCAGGCGCGGTACATCGGCTTCGATGACCTCTGGGCACCGCTCCCCACAGGGGTCGCCCCGTCGGGCGCCTTCTGCGCGTCGCTCGACGAGGCAGGGCGCGCCGCACTGCGCGCGGCCTACCGACGGCGCCTCGGAGTGGGCGACGAGCCGTTCACGCTCGGCGCGCGGGCCTGGGCCGTCGCGGGGATCGCCGCGGCCTGAGCGGGCGGCGCCCGTTGGGCGATCGGCGAAGGGGCGCACGTACACTCGCCGGATGACGACACGAACGCACACCACGCGACGACTCGGGGCGCACGGGCCCGAGATCACCACCATCGGCTTCGGCGCCTGGGCGATCGGCGGCGGCGACTGGGCGTACGGCTGGGGCGCCCAGGACGACCGCGACTCGATCGCCGCCATCCACCGCGCGCTCGAGGGCGGCATCGACTGGATCGACACCGCCGCGGTCTACGGCCTGGGGCACTCCGAGGAGGTCGTGCGCCGCGCCCTGGAGGGCATCGGCGAGCGGCCCTACGTCTTCACCAAGTGCGGAATGGTCTGGCAGGACCAGCGCGACGGCGTGCCGCGCCCCAACCTGAGGCCCGACGAGATCCGGCGCGAGTGCGACGACTCGCTGCGACGCCTCGGCGTCGAGCAGATCGACCTGTACCAGTTCCACTGGCCCGACAACAACACGGGCACGCCGGTCGAGGAGTCGTGGGGCGTGATGGCCGAGCTGGTGCAGGCGGGCAAGGTGCGCTGGGCCGGGGTGTCCAACTTCGACGTCGCGCTGCTCGAGCGCTGCGAGCCGATCCTGCACGTCAACTCGCTGCAGCCGATGTTCAGCCCGGTCGAGCGGCGGGCCGCCGAGCTGCTGCCCTGGTGCCGTGAGCACGGCACGGGAGTCATCGCCTACAGCCCGATGATGTCCGGCCTGCTGACCGAGCGCTTCAGCCACGAGCGCATGGCGAACCTCGATGAGAGCGACTGGCGCCACGGCATGACCGACGTGTTCGGCGAGCCGGCCCTCTCACGCAACCTGGCGCTGCGCGACGCGCTGGTGCCGATCGCCGGGCGCCACGGAGCGAGCACCGGCGAGATCGCGATCGCCTGGGTGCTGGCGCACGAGGGCGTGACCGGCGCGATCGTCGGCGGCCGCAACGCCGAGCAGGTCGACGGCTGGATCGGCGCGGGCGCCGTCGAGCTGACCGACGCCGACCTCGACGAGATCGCCGGCGCGATCGCGGCGACCGGCGCCGGCCGGGGTCCCGACCGCCCGTGAGCGCGGCGGCGCAGGGGCGCGTGCCGTCCGCCGGCGGCCGCCCCCTGCGCCGGCTCTGGGACTACTCCGCCGACCACCGCGGCCGGGTCGTCTGGGCGACGTTCCTGACGGTCCTCAACAAGGTCTTCGACGTCTTCCCGGAGATCCTGATCGGCGTCGCGATCGACGTGATCGTGCGCGACGAGGACTCGTTCGTCGCCGGCGTCACCGGCGTCGAGGGGCGCTGGGAGCAGCTGCTGATCCTCGCCGCGATCAACGCGGCCGTCTGGATCGGCGAGTCGGCGAGCGAGTGGGGCTACCGGGTGCAGTGGCGCAACCTCGCCCAGACGATCGAGCACGAGGCGCGCATCGACGCCTACTCGCACGTGCAGCGCCTGGAGCTCGGCTACTTCGAGGACCAGAGCACCGGCGGGCTGATGAGCGTGCTCAACGACGACGTCAACCAGCTCGAGCGCTTCCTCGACGACGGCGCCACCGCGATCATCCTGACCGTCGTCAACGTGGTGATCGTGGGCGCGATCTTCCTGGTAGCCAGCCCCCTGCTGTTCCTGGTCGCCTTCGCGCCCATCCCGTTGATCGTGTTCGGCAGCTTCCTCTACCAGCGCCTGCTCGAGCCGCGCTACCGCGACGTGCGCACGCGGGTCGGCCACCTCAACGGCACGCTCGCCAACAACCTCGGCGGCATCGCGACGATCAAGGCCTTCACCGCCGAGGAGCGCGAGATCGCCCGCGTGGCCGGCGAGTCCGACGGCTACCGGCTGGCCAACGCCCACGCCATCCGCCTCAGCTCGGCCTTCGTCCCGATCATCCGCATCGCGATCCTGGCCGGCTTCACCCTGACCCTGCTCGTCGGCGGCAACGCCGTCCTCGACGGACGCCTCGCGGTGGGCTTCTTCTCGGTGCTCGTCTTCATGACCCAGCGCCTGCTCTGGCCGCTCACCCGCCTCGGCGAGACCTTCGACCTGTACCAGCGGGCGATGGCCAGCACCCGCAGGATCCTCGACCTGCTCGCCGTGGAGCCCCGGATCACCGAGGGCTCGGGGCTGCTCCCCCGGCCCGTCACCGGCGCCGTCCGCTTCGCCGACGTCCGCTTCTCGTACGCTCGCGGCCCCGAGGTGCTCAAGGGCCTCGACATCGACGTGCCCGCCGGCGAGACCCACGCCGTCGTCGGCCTCACCGGAGCCGGCAAGAGCACGATCGTCAAGCTGCTGCTGCGGTTGTACGAGCCGAGCGCGGGAACGGTGACGGTCGACGGCGCCGACGTGCGCGACCTGACCTTCGGCGACCTGCGCGGCGCCATCGGCCTCGTCAGCCAGGACGTCTTCCTCTTCGACGGCACCGTGCGCGAGAACATCGCCTACGGCGACCCCGACGCCCCCGCCGAGGCGATCGAGGAGGCGGCGCGGCTGGCCGAGGCGCACGAGTTCATCACGGCGCTCCCCGAGGGCTACGACACCCTCGTGGGCGAGCGCGGCCAGAAGCTGAGCGGCGGCCAGCGCCAGCGCCTCTCGATCGCGCGGGCCATCGTGAGGAACCCGGCGATCCTGGTGCTGGACGAGGCGACGTCGAGCGTGGACAACGAGACCGAGGCCGCGATCCAGCGGTCGCTGGAGACCGTGTCACGGAACCGGACGACACTCGTGATCGCGCACCGGCTGAGCACGATCCGCCACGCCGACCGCATCCACGTCCTGGAGGCGGGCCAGGTGCGCGAGGCCGGCACCCACGACGAGCTGCTCGGAGCGGGCGGGCTGTACGCGGCGCTGTGGCGGGTGCAGACCGGGGAGGGCGCTACCGCCGTCGGTTGAGCTGCGGCCTTCCGAGACAGCAGCGCGCGGACGAGAACGAGCGGTGCAGACCCATCGGCATTCCGTCGCCGGTAACTCGCGTGAACACGAGAGTGCACCTCGAAGCCGTGGGTGTCATTGCGCAGCACGACGCCGGTTAGGGCGGTCTTGGGTAGTCCGTAACCGAAGAAGTTAGGGTCGCTGCCGCATGCACGCCCCGGACGATCTCGCGCTCGGCCTCTACGAACGATTGGTGAGCAGAGCGCTCGCCCACCGTCTCGACGGACTCGGCGACGCGGCGGTCGTCGGCGAGCTCGACCCGGCTGAGGCGCACGGGGTCGTCGCCCGCCACGTCGCCGCGCTCGCTGCCCGCGCGCTGCGGGACCTTCCCGAAGCCGAGCGTGCGCGCGCACAGGTCGAGATCGCGAACACGATCCTCGATGACCTGCGCCGGGCCTCGCCGCGATCGTTCGACGGCGATGACGAGGCCCTGGTTGATCCGCCGCGGGTGCTGCAGGAGATTCTCGGACCGCCGAACCCGGACGGCGCGCGGCCGCGGCGCGCGCGGCCGACCATCCCGTTGTCGTCGAGCGCGCTGCTCGTCAACGGCCGCGGCGAACCCGGAGTGGGGAGCGAGGTCAACCGCGAGCTCGGCTCGGCCGACGGCGTCGATCTGCTGGTGCCGTTCGTGCGCTGGACCGGTGTGCGCATCGTGCGCGATGCGCTCGCCGAGGTCGTCCGCCGCGGCGGTCGCGTGCGCGTGATCGCCTCGACCTACCTCGGCTCGTCCGAGTCGCGCGCGCTCGAGGCGCTGGGCGATCTGGGCGCCGAGGTCCGCGTCTCCTACGACACGACCTCGACGCGGCTGCACGCCAAGGCCTGGCTGTTCGAGCGAGCATCGGGCTATTCGACTGCGCTGATCGGGTCGTCGAACCTGTCCAACACGGCGCTCGTCGACGGCCTCGAGTGGAACGTGCGGCTCTCCGCCGTCGAGACCGCCGCGGTGCTCGAGCAGTTCCGGGCCACGTTCGAGACCTACTGGGAGAGCGAGCACGTCGAGCCCTACGAGGCCGAGCGGTTCGCCGCCGCGATCGAGCGGGCGGGGCCGGAGCGAGTGGACGACCCGCTCTCGCCCTTCGACCTCGTTCCCTATCCGCATCAGCAACGGATCCTCGAGCGCCTGGAGGTCGAGCGCGAGCGCCACGGGCGCTGGCGCAACCTCGTCGTCGCGGCGACCGGCACGGGCAAGACCGTCGTCGCCGCGCTCGACTACCGCCGTCTGGCGAGCGCAGCGCGGCGGCGACATGAGCCTGCTGTTCGTGGCCCACCGAAAGGAGATCCTCGAGCAGAGTCGCCGCGTCTTCCGTCACGCGCTCCGCGACGGCGCCTTCGGCGAGGTCTACGTCGATGGCCAGCGGCCCGAGCGGGTGGCGCCACGTGTTCGCGTCGGTGCAGTCGCTCGCGACGCTCGACCTCTCCGACCTCGCGCCCGACCGCTTCGACATGGTGATCGTGGATGAGTTCCACCACGCCGCGGCACCGACCTATTCGCGGCTGCTCGACCACCTGGCGCCCGAGGTGTTGCTCGGCCTGACCGCCACCCCCGAGCGCACCGACGGACAGAGCGTCACCGACTGGTTCGACGGTCGCTTCGCCGCCGAGGTGCGCCTGTGGGACGCGCATCGAGGGTGCACAGCTCTGCCCGTTCCAGTACTTCGGCGTGCACGACGACGTCGACCTGACGTCGCTCGAGTGGAAGCGCGGCGGCTACGACGTCGGGCGCGCTCGACAACCTCTACACCGGCAACGACGCGCGCCTCGCGCAAGATCCTGCGCTCGGTGCGCGACGATCGTCGCCGACCCCGCGCGCATGCGCGCGCTCGGCTTCTGCGTCAGCGTCGCCCACGCGGCGTACATGGCCGAGCGCTTCCGGGCGGCCGGCATCCCGTCGGTCGCCGTCTCGGGCGGAGACGCCGGCGCACGAGCGCGCCGCCGCGCTGCGGATGCTGCGCAGCGGCGAGGTCAACTGCGTGTTCGCGGTGGACCTCTTCAACGAGGGCATCGACGTACCGGCGATCGACACCGTGCTGTTCCTGCGCCCCACCGAGAGCGCAACGGTCTTCCTGCAGCAGCTCGGGCGCGGACTGCGGCGCACCGACGGCAAGGCGTGCCTGACGGTTCTCGACTTCATCGGCCAGCAGCACCGGCGGTTCCGCTTCGACCGGCGGCTCCGCGCGCTCCTTGGCGCGGGCAGCCGGTCGGCGCTCATCGATTCGGTCGAGGATGGCTTCCCGTTTCTACCTTCCGGCTGCCACATCCAGCTCGACCGGGTCACGCAGGAAGTCGTGCTGACCAACCTGCGCGCGGCGATCGGGGGCCGCTGGTCGGAGATGGTGCAGGAACTGCGCGAGGTCGGCGACGTGTCGCTGGCCGAGTACCTGCGGCATACCGAGCGCGAACTCGAGGAGGTGTACCGCAGCGGCCGTGGATGGGCGGCGCTACGGCGCGAGGCCGGGCTCATCGACCACCCGCCGAGCCCCGATGACGCGCGGCTCGGGAGGGCCGTCGGGCGGATGTTGCACATCGACGACCCCGAGCGGCTCGAGGTCTACAGGCGGGTGCTCTCCTCCGGCGCCCCTCCCGACAGCGACGCCGCCGGCGAGCGGGAGCGGCGCCTGCTGACCATGCTCCACTTCGACCTCTGGGGCACCAACGAGAAGGACCTCCGTCTGCAGGCAGGCCTGGCGCGACTCTGGGACGCTCCGGCGTATCGCGACGAGATCCACGACCTGATCGCGGTACTCGCCGAGCGGGCCGACGTCGTGCCGCGCCGGCTGCACCTGAATCAGCCGATCCCGCTCGCGGTCCACTGCCGCTACACCCGCGATGAGGCGCTCGCCGCGATCGGGGCGTCGCGAGCCGAAAAGCCGCGACCGTTGCGAGAAGGAGTGCTCTGGGATGAGGCGTCTCAGTGCGACCTGTTCTTCGTGACGATCACCAAGAGCGAGCGGCAGTACTCGCCCACGACGATGTACCGCGATCACGCGATCTCGCACGAGCTCTTTCACTGGGAGTCGCAGAGCACGACCACCGTGCGCTCACCGACCGGCCAGCGCTATATCAACCACGCCGAGCGCGGCTCACACGTGCTGTTGTTCGCACGCGAGACCAAAGACGACCGGGCATACACGTTTCTCGGTACCGCCCGCTACACGAGCCACGCGGGCGAGCGGCCGATCGCGATTACCTGGAAGCTCGACGACCCGCTGCCGGAGGCCGTCTACGCCATGGCGAGGGTCACGGCCGCGTAGGTGGCGACATGGCTGATCCGGGACGACGCGGACCCCGAGCCTCTCCGCCAGCCTCGTGAATGACCGGCCCCACACGCCGCCGCGACCTCGCGGCATGCGGCGTTCGGCACGCGGCAGATCGCCGCCCCGGCCGCTCAGGTCGGCCTCGCCCCGTCCGATAGGTCCGGGGACTGGATTCGATCCGGGCGGACGCCCGGGACCCTGAAAGGAAGCCCGTGGACACGATCCGCATCGGTGTCATCGGCGCCGGCGAGACCGGCACACCCCTCCTGCGCGAGCTGTTCGCCGCCGACTTCGTGGAGATCGTCGGCGTCGCCGACCTCGACCCGGATGCGCCGGGCATGGCCCTCGCACGCGAGCACGGCCGCCCCACCACCGGCGACTTCATGGACATCGCCGGGCTCTCCGAGGGCGTCAACATCATCATCGACACCACCGGCGTCGCCGACGTCCGCGACCGCCTGCGCGCCGGCATGCAGGAGTCGGGCAACCGCCACACGATCATCATGCACGAGCTCATCGCCGTGCTGCTGATGTCGCTCTCGAAGGGCCGCCTGATCGACGCCAAGCACGGCGTGGTCGACTACGAGAGCGTCGCGGGCCTGCCGGCCGCGTAGCTCCAGCCGAACCCGGGGCCGAACCCGGGCGGCCCGCGCCGGCGGTGGCGCGCGGGCACCCCTCCCCCACGGGCCGCCCGCCTAGGTGAAGAACCTCAGGCGGGCGAGCCCCAGGGTGGCGGGCTTCTCGCCGCGCCGGGCCGTCGCACCGGGCTTGGTGGCCACCGCGATCCGGGTCGGGGTGCGCACGTCGAAGGTCCTCGCGCGCAGCGGGACCTTCACGCAGACCACCTGCGTCCCCGGCGCCCGGAAGACGACCTTCTTCTGGCCGAAGAGGCGGATGCTCCTCGTGCCGGAGAAGATCGACACCTGCACGCGACTGGCGGCGCGCGCGGTCACGCGCACGTTGACGCACTTGGTGCGGCTGGCGCGCAGGGCCCGGATGGAGACCCGCCTCGGCGCCACCACCGTGGCGAGGCCGGAGCGGATCGTCTGTGGGTTCGGGATCAGCACCTCGGGGCTGACCGTGGCCCAGAGGGCCGCGCGGGGCGCCCCCGTGCCGGCGACGGCGGCGACGAGCAGGTTGTCGCCCTGCGGCAGCACGGTCACCGCGCCGGGGGTGGCGGCGGGCCGCGGCAGGCCGAGGCCCACGACCGTGCCACCGCTGCCGCGCGCGTTGCCGAGCTTGGCGTACCAGCTCCCCGCCGTGGGGCCCCGGTCGAACCAGGCGACCCAGAGGCGCCCATCGGCGTGGCGGGCCGCGGCGACGTAGGTGTTGAGCCCGAGGTCGGCCGGGGTGGCCACGGTCACGGGCCCCTCGCCGGGCGACCACGAGACGAGTCGCAGGGGCGCCGCGGGCGCCGCCTCGGCGACGTAGACGAGGCGCGCGCCCGGTCCCGCCGGGTTGCCGACCAGGGCGAGCCGCTGGGCGGTGTTGTTGGCCACGCTCTCGCTGAGGGGCGCGCGCTGGGGTGCGCCGATCGGCGCGCCGGTGGCCTGGTCGATGGCCTGGAGGTAGACGCCCGCCGGGCCCTCGTTGGAGTACCAGGCGAGCCACGCGCCACCGGCCCCGTCGACGGCGAGGGCCGGGTTGTACGAGTTGCCTCCGAGCTGCTCCTGCACCGGCGAGCCGGGGGCGTCGAGGTCGCCCTGGGCGCCGCGCACGACGCGCAGCGAGCCGGCGCGGTCGTCGGCCACCAGGGGGGTGCCGTCGGGCAGGGCGACGGCGTCGAGATTGCCGCCGAAGGTGCGGATGAGCTCGGCGGGCGCCGCGGCCGGCACGAGGCCCTCGGCGAGCGGATCGCTCAGCAGCAGACGCGTCTGCCCGTCGGGCCGGGTGCCGACGAACACCAGCCGAGGGCCGGTCGGTGTCGCGACCAGCGCGGGGTGGGTCGAGATCGACGTGTAGCCCGCGGCGACGGTGGTGATCGGGCCGGCCCCGGCGCCCGGCGCGGCGAGGGTCGGCGCGAAGCCGCGCAGCTCCATCGTGCTCGCCAGGTCGGTGCCGTCGCCCCCGGGCCACACAGCCAGCACGCGGGCGCCGCTCTGCAGCAGCGTCGCCTGGTCGATCGAGGAGACGCGATCGCCCGAGATCTTGGCCCACGGCGTGGCGTGACCCGACGCGGGGAGGGCGGTCGCGAGCGCGCCGACCAGGAGGAGGGCGACCAACGGACGTTAACGCGGCACGGGGGCCTCCGGAGGCGGTGGGGCGAGAGGAGTCGATCAAACACCGGCGACGACGGTGCGCGCCAGTCCCGTCCGCGGCGTCGGAGGGCTCGTCGGCGCCCCGCACCGACGCCCGCCCGGCGGACGTTCTTGGCCATCACTTAGCCGACGGGCCAAGGGCGTCACCCCCGCGGATCTGCCAACCTCGTTTCCTGGTGGACGCGTGCCGATGTCTACCGGGCAACCACGCACCCGAGGGGGAACCGATGAGCAACGCGATCCTCGATCCCGCAGCCGAGCTCGAGCGGGCGACCAGCGACTACCTCGCCGTGTCCCGTAACTCGCACCTCTACGCGACGACGGCCGACTACGAGCTGGCGGAGCGCAAGGCGTGGGAGCGCATGGCCGAGGCCGCCGCGGTGGTCGAGACCGCCGGCTGAGCCGGCTCCGTCGACACCCGTGAACGGGAGGGGTGGCGCCGCCTGAGCGCGGCGTCGCCCCACCTGTCAACATCACCGATATGGCCGAGCTGAAATGGGACGAGCGTCCGTCCGACCTGCGTGATCCCATCATGGTCGCGGCCTTCGGCGGATGGAACGACGCGGCGGCGGCGGCGTCGAGCGCGGTCGTTTTCCTCGGCGAGCGCTACGGGGCGAGCCGCGTGGCCGCGATCGACCCCGAGGAGTTCTACGACTTCCAGGCCACCCGCCCGCTGATCGACCTGACCGACGGCGAGCACAACGCCGACATCGTGTGGCCCGAGGTCGAGGTGCTCGTCGCCCGTCCTCCCGACGGCGCCCACGATTTCGTGCTGGTCGCCGGCGCCGAGCCCTCGATGCGCTGGCGCGCCTTCTGCACCCTGCTGCTCGACGCCGCCACGGCCCTCGGGGTGCGCCGCGTCGTGACCCTCGGCTCGCTGCTGGCCGACGTCGTGCACAACCACCCGATCCGGCTCACGGGCATGGCCTCCGACCCGGCCCTCGTCGCGGATCTCAACTTCCGCGCGCCGAGCTATGCCGGGCCGACGGGCATCGTCGGCGTCGTGCACCAGGCCGCGACCGCGGCGGGCTTCGAGAGCATCTCGTTGTGGGCCCCGGTGTCGCACTACGCCGCGGGACTCACCAACTCGAAGGGCAGCCTCGCGCTCATCCGCGCGCTCGAGCAGGTGACCGGGGTCGAGGTGGACGCCGGCGAGCTGGAGCGGGCCGCCGAGGGCTTCGAGAACCAGGTCGCCCGGGCCGTCGAGGCCGAGCCGCGGCTGCGTCAGCTCGTCGAGCAGCTCGAGGAGGCCGCCGAGCGGGCCGACGAGTCCGAGTCGCTGCCGACCGGCGACGAGCTCGCCGCGGAGCTCGAGAAGTACCTGCGCGAGCACGACGACCCCGCCTAGGGCCGCTCCCCGGGCGTCCAGTCGGGGGCGGGGGTCTGTGGCGGCTTCGGCAGGTGCCGCTCCCAACGTGACCCCGGCCGGGCCGGCCGCACCGCGCCCACCAGGCCGACCGGCCAGAGCAGGAACCCGACCACGCCGGTGGTCCACTTGCCCTTCGCGAGGCAGACGAGGGCCGAGGCCACCGACAGCGCGTGGTAGACGACGATCACCGCCCCGCCGGCGGGATCGGCGCCCGCGATCACCCGCCCCCAGAACGGGGCCCCCAGGGCGACCATGGCGATGAGGACGGCGGCGATGATGACGGCGTCGATCGACCGCCGGCCCTCCTCGGTCCAGTAGACGTCGCGCAGGTGCAGCCACAGCGCGAATTCGTCGAGCACGAGGGCGCTCGCCCACCCCGAAGGCCGTCGGGATGAGCCACCACAGCCACCACGGCGGGGACGGGTCGAAGGCGATCTCGGCGAAGCCGGCCCCGAGCAGCAGGAAGATGCCGGGCACCATGTGGTGGATGCGCGTGCCGGCCACCGACAGGTTGCCCGGCCCCACGCCACGCCGGGCCATGTGCGTGTACCCCCGCACGCAGCCGAAGGTGACCAGGAAGGCGGCCAGCACCATCTGGGCCGGGCGGAAGCCCGCGCGCACGACCTCTTCGTCGAAGGCCCGCACGACCGGGAACGCGTCGGACAGCCAGCCACCCATGATGGGGACGCTACTCGCCCTCGGGCGGCGCCTTGTAGGTCCACGTGAACCGCTCGTCGCGCTTGAGCTCGTCGCCGACCCGCACCTGGCGCGTGTAGGCCACCGAGAAGGCGGTGCCCTCGACCGGGTCGCCCTCGGTCCGGGTGGTGACGCGACGGCGCAGCTTGGACGAATACATGCGCACGGTGATGCCGGAGTCGTCGGCCTCGGCCCTGATGAGCACGCCCGCCGGCCAGTCGTTCTCGAAGATCATCTCGGGACCGCCCCACGAGACCGTGGCCTCGCGGCCGGCCGGGTAGCGCGTGATCCAGAACTCGTGCGGCGTGTGCGTGACGATGCGCATGCCCGCGAAGAACGCGGCGTTGAACGTCGTGGTCGACAGCTGGCTGACCCCGCCGCCGACCGCGTCCTCGAGCTCGCCGGCGTTGATCTGCGGCGCCGGCACGAACCCACGCGCCGTCGTCCGCTCGCCGAGCGTCTCGTTGAGCGAGAACGTGCCGCCGGCCGGCACGACCGTGCCGTCGAGGATCGCGCGCGGCCTTCTTGATGTTGGTGACGCGCGGCGGGCAGCAGGTGTAGGGGGTGCGGAACTCGCTCACCAGCTCGCGGATGCGCAGGCGCTGGGCCTCGGCGGTCGTGCGCGCGGGTGCGACGGCCCGGATCGCGACCCGCACCGGGCTCGTGCCCGTGCGCCGCTCGATGCGCCGGGCGAGCGTGGCGGCGTCGAGCGCGCGGCCTTCGGTCGCCGCGGTCACGGAGACCGAACCGTCCTTCACCGCGAAGCCGGCCGAACGCGCCTCGCGGAGGACGCCCGGGAATCCGGGGGCCACCGCGGCGGCGATCGTCGCCGGGTCGAGGCGCACCGCGATCTGCTCGTCCTCCACCGGGAACCGCAGCGCCTCGACGAGGGTGTCGCGCGGCACGTCCGCGCGGCCGCCGCCGCCCGTCACCCGCACGCGCCGCGACACCATGCGCAGCGCGGTCGTCCGCGCCGCCATCGCCTGGGCGTCGCTGACGGCCGGCTCGACCACGGTCACGGGCAGCTCGATGCGCGGGGCGAGCGTGCCGAGCCGCCGCTGCAGCACGGCGGCGTCGACCGCGCGTCCGGCCCGGGCCGGCGTCACCACGACGCGCCCGCCCCCGACGCCGACCTTCGCCGGCCTGCCGGGGGTGTCGATGCGGGCGGTCACCTTCGCGACCAGCGCGCGCGCCCGCGACGAGGTCACCCGGTAGCTCAACGGGATGTCGCGGGACGCCTCGAGCCCCACCTCGCCGCGGATGCGGTTCCAGAGCGACGGCCGGCGCATCGCCTGCCGCACCGCCAGGCGCGCGCGCGGCTCGGGCCCGAGGTCGGCGACCGGCACGGTGATGGGGAAGCCGGGCTCCCCGTCGAGCACGATCTCGACGGCGCCGGTCGGCTCGGGCGCCCCGGCGAGCACCGCCCGCTCGGCCTCCGCGGCGCCCAACCCGCCCACGCCGACGCCGCCGATGCTCACGCCCGCGGGCACGCGGTCGTCGGGCGCCGTGGCCACGCGGGCGCCGACCAGGCCGGCCGAGCCGAGCAGCACCACGAGGCCCGCGACGGTCGCCACGAGGGTCTCGGTTCGTCGTGGACGGGGCAGGCGCACGACCGCGCAGTGTGCCACTCCGGCCACCCGACCCCGAACCCGGGGGTCGCGCGGCCGGCTACCGCCGTACGGGCGCCGTCCCGGCCAGCAGGTCGCGCGCGCGGGTGAGCGCGCCGGTCGCCATGCGCATCGCGCCGGTGCGCAGGCGATGCCGCGCCACCAGCACCTCGAGCTCGCGCCGGGTGCGCGCCTCCGCGATCCGGGCCCCCGCCCGCTCGTAGCGGGCGAGCGCGCGGGCCCCGCGGCGCCCGGTCGAGGGGTCGTCACCGCCGGCCATCGCCGCGCACACGGCGGCCGCCAGCTCGTCGAGCACCGCCTCGGCACGCGCCCGCGCGCGGCGCAGCGCGCGGCGGCGGGCGGCGCCGGCAACCGCCACAGCGGCTCCGGCCACGCCGGCCACGATCAGGAGCTCGAGCATCGTTCGAGGTTAGCTCAGGCGCAGGGCCCGGTGCTCACGGGGCCCAGGTCCGCGCCCAGCCCGCGGCGGATCGCGGCCGGGGGCACGGCCGCGCCCGAGTCGCCGTCGGCGCTGCCCCCGAAGATCATCGCGACGACCCGGCCCCCGGTGTCGACGACCGGTCCGCCGCTGCTGCCGGGGCCGAGGCTCCCGCGGGTCACCACGATGCTCCGCGGCCGGGGGCCATCGCCGTAGGCGTCGGGCGCGAGCACGGTGCGCGGGGCGGCGGCCGTGACGACCTCGGCGGTCAGGCCGCCTCCGCCGGGGAACCCGAGCAGCACGACGGTCTGGCCCGAGCGCGGCGCGTCCGCGAGGGGGAGCGCGGGCAGGTCGAGCCCCGCGACCCGCATGAGCGCCACGTCGTTGCCGGCATCCACGTAGACCGCCCGCGCCGGCAGCGACCGCCCGCCGGGCACGATCGCCCGGGTCTCGGCCTGGCCCGCGACGACGTGGGCGTTGGTGGCCACGAGGTCGTCGCCCACCACCCAGGCGCTGCCCTGGGTCGCCAGCCCGCAGGCCCGCCCCCGGAGCTGCAGTACCGACCGCTGGGCGCGGGTCGCGGCGCCGCTCGCCGACACCGACGCGTCCGGCTCGGGCAGGGCCGACGCGGGCAGCGGCAGCAGCGGGAACGGATCGACCCGGACCAGCGCGCCGAGCACCCGGTCGGGCGGGAGCGCCCGCAGCGTCGCGGCGAGGATGGTCGAGCGCTGCACCTCGTCGCGAAGGGCCGTCGCCCGGTCGCCCGGTCCGTAGAGCGCGACCGCGGCCAGCAGCCAGGCGAGGGCGAGCCCGAGGAAGGCCCCGAGCACGAGCCCTCCCCCCTGATCGATCCGCCGCGCCGGTCCGCGCACCACGCGCCGCCGCAGGGGCGCGGCGAGCGAGAGCAGGATGACCTGGGCGAGGCTCGCGCCCACGATCGCCCCCGCCAGCGACACGAGGGGCAGCCAGAGCGACTCGCGCCCGGCGGGCAGCACCAGCGGGGCCAGCCGCGAGCCGGCGAGCGCCCCCACCGCCAGCCCGAGCAGCGACAGCACCTGCTCGAGCAGCCCACGGGACCTCCCGAAGAGGGCCCAGACGAACATCCAGGCCAGCACGATCCCGTCGACCGGGGTCACCGGGGCGCCGCCGCCCGGGGCCGCCTAGTGTGGGATCGTCGGCCCGCACGCGATCGGAGGATGCCGTGGCCCAGGACGAGCCCGTCCACGTGACGATCTGGAGCGACGTGGTCTGCCCCTTCTGCAACGTGGCCCGGGAGCGGGCGGCGTGGCTGCGCGCGGCGGGCGCCCGGGTGGAGTGGCTGCCCTACGACCTGCACCCCGAGTACCCGCCCGAGGGGCTCGCCCGCGAGGAGCTGCTCAGCCGCTTCCCCGCCGGCGCCCGCGAGGCGTTCCGGCGCATGAACGAGGATGCGGGGATGGTCTACAACCCCCATCCCGAGCGCATCCCCAACACCCGCCGGGCGCTCGAGCTGATCGAGTGGGGACGCGCCAACGGCGTGGGCGACTCCCTGCACGAGCGCGTGATGGACGCCTACTGGACCGAGGGGCGCGACATCACCGGCTGGGACGGCCTCGAGCCGCTGCTCGACGAGCTCGGCCTCGACACGGCCCGCGCACGCGAGGAGGTCGATGCCGGCCTGTACCGCGCCGCCGTCGACGCCTCCACCCGCCACGCGCAGAGCGCCGGCATCAACGCCGTGCCGGCGTTCGTGCTCGACGGCCGCCTGCTGGTGAGCGGCGCCCAGCCCCACGAGGTGTTCGAGCGGGCGCTCGAGGAGGTCGCGGCGATGCGCGCCGAGTCCCCGGCGGGCGGCTGACCCGGGCATCGGGGGAGTGTGCCACGGACACCGGGACGGGCGAGCATCGCCCGGCCCGCCCGTCCACCGGGGAACGGGTGACGGCGGCCGGCGCGCCCCCGGGGCGGTGCCGGCACCGGTGGGCGCGGAATCGCGTCCGGCCCCGCGGTCAGGATGGTGGTGACCGCTGGACACCCGATGTGGAGGTGGCGACATGCCGGCCGACCTCAACCGCGTGACCCTCGTGGGGCGCCTGACGCGCGATCCGGAGCTGCGCCACAGCGGTGGCGGAGATCCGATCTGCTCGATCCGCCTGGCGGTCTCGAGCAGATCGCGCGGCGACGGCGGCGAGTGGGGCGACCGCTCCAACTACTTCGACGTGACGGTCTTCGGCCGTCAGGCCGAGACCGCCTCGACCTACCTCTCCAAGGGCCGGCGGATCGGCGTCGACGGCCGGCTGTCGTGGCGCGAGTGGCAGGCCCAGGACGGCTCCAAGCGCCAGAGCGTCGAGGTGATCGCCAACGACGTCTTCTTCCTCGACAGCCGGGGCGAGGGCGACGGTGGCGGCGGTGCGAGCGAGCGGCGCAACGCCGACGACCTGGCGCCGGTGGGCGCGGCCGCGACGGGCGGCGGCTCCTCCGCGGCGGGCGGGGCGGGCCCGGACACCGACATCCCCTTCTGAGCAGCCGGGGCGCGGCGCGCCGGGGAGCCGGGGCGGCTCCTCAGCGCGCCCGGCGCGAGATGACCTCGCCGCGCCCGCGGGTGGGCGCCCAGCGCGTGACGTAGGCGCGGCCGGCGCCGAGGGCCGTCGTCCAGAGGATGCGCCCCGGTCCGCGCACGGTCACGAGCGTGCGGATGGGTCCGCCCGACAGGCGGCGCAGCCGCAGATAGGAGGTCGAGGCCGCCTGCTCGACCCAGAGGATCCGCCCCGACGCGAGCGACGGGTTGACCTGCAGGCCGGTGACCGACGAGGCGACGAGACGGCCGCCGGTGGGCCGCCGCACCGAGGCGACGCGGATCTCCGACCGGCGGCCGGCCGCGACGTGCCAGGCGATGAACCCCCCGCGCAGGGCGGGACGGCCGAGGTCGGTGCCCCGGCCGACGCTCGCGACGGTGCGGCCGCGGCGCGTGCGGGCATCGAAGAGCCCGAGGCGCTGCCCCGACCGTCCCACCCGCACGTAGGCCAGGCGGGGCCAGTCGATCGCCGGCTTGGTGAAGGGGCCGTCGAGGCGGGCGACCTCCTCGCCCGTGCGCCAGCGCACCACCCTCAGGCCGGTCGCGTCGGCGTAGGCGAGCAGGCCCCCGTCGAGGGCCGGCGAGCGCGCGCCCTCGTACCGCACGGGCGGCGCGCCGGGGCTGCGCACGACCACCGCCGGCCCATCGGCCCCGAGCACGGCGACGGCGACGACGCGCCCCGAGGCGGCCGGGTCGTGGACGCCGGACACGCCCTGCCCCTGGCCGAGGGCCGCCGAGGCGGTCAGGCCCAGCAGCGCGAGGGCGGCGACGAGCGACGGTGCCCGGTGGCTCAGCACGGCACCCCGGTGTCGACGTACATCACGCAGAAGACGCGCCGGCCCGGCCGGCAGTAGCCGCGCAGCGATGCGTCGCCGTTGATGCGCACGCGGCTGGTCGAGCAGCAGTCGGCGAGCTTGCGGATCTGGCCGTTGCAGCAGCGGTACCAGGCACCCTGCGTGCGGGTCTCGACGCCGTGGAGCCGGGGGACCCACTCCTCGCAGAGGCGCGTGCGCGGCGCGGGCGCCAGGGGCGAGCCATCGGGCGCCAGCAGCGGGTCCCCGTTGCGGCCGACCGGTCGTCCGAGGCCGTCGACGACCCGCCCGAGGTTGTCGATCGGCAGTCCGTCGCGGGGTCGCACGGGGAACCCGCGGGCGTCGATACGGGGCAGTTGGTAGGGGCTCGGGCACGAGCCGGTGGTCCAGGTGTGGCCGCAGAAGCCGTACCAGCCCTCGCGGGTGCGCCGCGTGCCGCGCACCCTGGCGGGACGCCGCTGCGATGCCGCCGGTGCGGCCCCGACGAGCGTGAGGGCGGCGGCGGCCACCCCGGCGAGGAAGGAGCGGCGGGTCGCGCTCTCGGCCAGTCGCCGCGACAGGTGCGAGGCCGCCCGGTCGACGATCTCGTCAGGGGGTCGCGACACCGATGCGCTCCTCCCCGAGGGCGATGAGCTCCTCGATCTGCTCGAGGGTGTTGACGAGCCCCTTCGCGACCACGACGCCGTCGATCACATGGACCACGAAGGGGGCGCCGGGCACGCCGAAGCGGCGGAAGTCGTCGGCGCGGGAGCCCTCGTCAACGCGGTGCACGTCGAGGCCGTCGCGCTCGAGCGCGACGAGGGCGGGCTCGAGCTGGGCGCACAGGCGGCAGCCGGGCGACGAGAACGCGACGAGCTCCGACCCGCGGCCGCGCAGCTCGTCGAGGGCGGGCACCGCGCCGCCGAGCGGCGGGCCCTCGTCGGCCAGCTCGAGGGCGGAGCGCGGGCCGAGGCGGGCCTCGAGCACCCCGACCTGGCGATAGAGCGCCAGCACGAGCACGGTCAGCGCGACGACCGCCAGCGCGAGCGCCGCGAGGCCGGCCCCGATCAGCGCACCCTCCGACGGCCAGGCACGGTCGAGCGCGCCGACGGCCACGAGCCCGCCGGCGACTGCCAGCGCGAGGGCGCGGACGACCAGCAGCGGGATCGGCCGCGGGCGGGTGCCGCCGAAGCAGCCGCACCCGGTGCGACGGCGGCCGCGTAGGCGCATGCCCGTGAGGGACGCCGCGAACGCCAGGCCGAGCAGCGCGACCCCGGCCCCGCCCGCGCGCGCGGCGGCCCCGGGGAGGAGCACGAGGACGGCGAGGGTCGCCTCCGCGCCCACCAGGGCCACGGCGGCGGGGGCCCGCAGGCGCGTGGGGACGCCGTGGTCGGCGACCGCCGCGACGAGGGCGCGGGGGTCACGCAGCTTGGCGAGCGCGGCGATGCCGAGCGTCGCCGCGACGATGATGCGGAGGGTCAGGTCCACCGGCGGCCGACGGTATCAGCGCGTACGGCCGGTGCCGTCCCCATCGGTCTCGTCGTGGACGAAGGCCACCACGAACGCCCCGGGCCCCGCGTGGGTACCCACGGTCGGCCCCACCTCGCCCGTGAGGGCCGTGACCGCCCGCGGACGCACCGCCGACACGAGCGCCTGCAGTTCGGGGACGATCTCGGGTCGCCGCGAGTGGCCGTAGGCCACGTGCAGCACGCGCCCGGGGTCGGAGTTGGCGACGACGAACTCCTCGATCGCGGGCAGCACACGGTGGGCGCCCCGCACCCGCGAGTGCGGGGACACCTCCCCGTCGAGGATCTGGAGTATCGGCCGCACCCGCAGCAACGAGCCCGCCGCCGCCTGGGCGCGACCCACGCGGCCGCCCCGCTGCAGGTACTCGAGCGTCTCCAGGCTGAAGACGGCGCGGTGCGCGGCCGAGAGGCGGGCGACGAGCGCGGCGGCCTCGCCCGCCGTGGTGCCCCGCTCGAGCGCGGCCTGCAGACGCAGCGCGAGCAGACCGAGCGCGACGGTCACCGAACCACTCTCGATGACCGTCACCCGGTCGTCGGCGACGCGCGCGGCCACCTCGCGGATGGTGTCCACCGTCCCCGACAGGCGGCGCGACAGCGGCAGCACCAGCGCCGTCTCGTGGCTCGCCAGGGCGTCGCGCAGCACCTCCTCGATCACGATCGTCGAAGGCTGGGCGGTGGTCGGCAGCCGCTCGGCGCGCTCCAGGCGGGCGTAGAAGGCGGCCGCGTCGATGTCGACGCCGTCGGCGAGGGTCTGCGTGCCGAAGGTCACCGGGATCGGGATGACGCGCCAGTTGGCGCGTCGCTCGGCGGCCGGGACGTCGCACGACGAATCGAGCACGAGCGCGGTGGTCGTGGCGTCGAGGCGGCGGGCGGGGTCGATCACTCGACGCCCACCGCGAGCGCCGGCGACGCCTGGCCGCCCTCGTGCGCCTCGACCTCGATCGCGTCGTCGCCGGCGGCCGCGCGCACCCAGCCCTCGACGACCGCGGGATCGACGCCCGCCCCGCTCCCCACGAGCACCGTGACCAGCGACGGCCCGCGCGCCGCCAGCCGCGGCGCGAGCGCGGCGACGAGCGCGGGGCGCAGGGCCTCGCCCGCACCGTCCACCGCGAACCCGTCGACCGCGGCGGCCGTCGCGCGCAACCCGCGGGCGACCGTCGGCGCGTCGCCGGCCGGGTCGAACTCGACCAGCGCGGCCAGCAGCGCCGGCAGCGACGGGGCCTGCACGACCTGCGTGCCCGCGCGCGCCCCGGCCGCCCCGTGCGCGTCGGGCGCGTCGGGGTCGGTCACGAGCACGACGGCGCCGACCGACCCGATCCGGTCGCAGGCGGCGACGATCGCCTGCCACCCGCCCCCGGGCGCCAGCGTCAGGGCGCCGAGGCCCGCCGCCAGCTCGCGCACGCCGCCGCCGTCGGCCACGACGATCGCCGCGCAGGCGTCCGGGGACGCGACGGGGCGCGAGAGCCGTGCCGAGCGGGCCGCCTCCTGGCGGCGCATGTCGTCCCAGCGCAGGTCGGCGACCGCGCCGACGGCCTCCGCCGCCGCGGCGGCCCGCTCGGGCGCGTCGGTGTGCACGTGCACCTTGGCCTGTGTCCCATCGCCCATCACGAGCAGGCTGTCACCGAGGCCGCGCAACGATGCCTCGAGCGCCGCGAGGTCCATGTCCGCGCCCTCGACCAGGAAGCTCGTGCAGTAGCGGTAGCGAGAGGGCGGGTGGTCGGCGGCGGGCGGGCGGGGCCGCGCGGCGGCCGGCGCCGGCGGGGGCTCGCGACCCGCCAGCGCGGCCGCGAGGCCCTCCACCAGGATCGTGACGCCGAGCCCGCCGGAGTCGACGACCCCGGCCTGGCGCAGCACCGGCAGCAGGTCGGTGGTCTCGCGCACCGCGACGCGGCCCCCCTCGAGGGCCGCCTCGAGGACCTCGGACGCCGCGGAGCCGGCCGCCTCGCCGGCCTCGGCCATGCGCCGCGCGACGGTCAGCATGGTGCCCTCCACCGGCGCGGGCACCGACGCGTAGGCCGCGTCGCTCGCCCCCCGCAGGGCGCGCGCCACCGCGGGCCCGTCGAGCGGCCCGCCCCCGCCGGCGAGCGCCGCGACCGCACCCCGCACGAGCTGCGACAGGATCATGCCGCTGTTGCCGCGGGCGCCGACGAGGGCGGCCCGGGTGAGGGCGGCGCAGCGCTCGGCGCGCGCCAGCCCGGCCGTCGCCACGGCGGCCTCCTCGACGGCGGCGGCGGTCAGCAGCATGTTGGTGCCGGTGTCGCCGTCGGCCACCGGGAAGACGTTGAGGTCGTTCACCTCGTCGACGCGGGCGGCGAGCGCGGCGCGGGCGCCGGCGAGGACGCGGGCGACGTCCTCCGCCGAGGCCGGGAGGGTCGCGCTGCGGGGGCCGCTCATCGCGTTGACACTACCCCGGCTCAGAACAGGGTGAGCTGCCGCTCGGCGCTCAGGCCGGAGACCCCGACACCCATCAGCCGCAGCGGGCCGGCGCGCTCGTCGAGCGCCCGGCGCAGCAGCGCGCAGGCCGTCCCCTGGATGAACGCCTCGTCGTCGGTCGCGGCACGCACCGTCCAGCCGCGGGTGACGGTCGAGAAGTCGGCGTACCGCAGCTTGAGGGTCACGGTGCGGGCCGCGCGCTCGCGGCGCCGCAGCACCACGGCGACGCGCGCGGCGAGCTCGCGCGCGATCTGCTCGAGCTGCGCGCCGTCGCGCACGTCGGTCGCGAAGGTGCGCTCGGACGAGATCGAGACCCGCTCGGCCGGCACCGACTCGACGCGGCGGGGATCGACACCGTTGGCCCGGCGGCGCAGGTCGTCGCCGTTGCGGCCGCCCGCGACCGCGGCGAGGCCGTCGTCGTCGAGCGCCGCCAGCTCGCCGATGAGCGTGATCCCCCCGGCGCGGAGGCGCTCCTCGGTGCGCGGCCCGACCCCGGGGAGGGCGCGCACGGGAAGGGGCGCGAGGAAGGCCGCCTCGTCGCCCGGCGCGACGACGGTCACGCCACCCGGCTTGTCGTGGTCGGAGGCCACCTTCGCCACCACCTTGCAGGTGGCGACCCCGAGCGAGCACGACAGCCGCACGTCGCGCGCCACCGCGGCGCGCACGGCCTCGGCCGCCGCGCCGGCGTCGTCGTCGGGCAGCTCCAGGTAGCCCTCGTCGAGGCCGAGTACCTCGACGGCGGACGACATCGTGCGCACGAGCTCCCAGACCCGCGCCGACCACTCGCGGTAGTGGGCGATGTCGGGCGGTACGACGACCAGATCGGGGCAGCGGCGCAGGGCCTCGGCGGCGCTCATCGCCGAGCGGATGCCGAACCGGCGGGCGGCGTAGTTGGCCGTCGCGACCACGCCCCGGCCGTGCGGATCGCCCCCCACGATGATCGGGCGGCCGCGCAGCTCCGGGTGCCGGTGCATCTCCACGGCCGCGAAGAACGCGTCGATGTCCAGGTGTGCGATCACGGCCGCGGTCGCCAGGGAGGGTAGCGGGCAGCGCGGAGGTCGCGGGCGGGCGTCAGCCCCCGCCGTCGGCGGCGGCCCGCAGGGCGGCGATGTCGAGCTTGGACATGGCGAGCATCGCCTCCGTCGCCCGCCGGACGCGTTCGGGGTCGGGGTCGGAGAAGAGCTCGCCCATGCCCGCGGGGATGACCTGCCAGGACAGCCCGTAACGGTCCTTCAGCCATCCGCACCGGCTCTCGCTGCCGCCGTCGGTCAGGGCCTCCCAGAGGCGGTCGAGCTCGTCCTGGGTGTCGCAGGTGATCTGGAACGAGATGGCCTCGTCGAAGGTGAACTGCGGGCCCCCGTTGATGGCCGTGAAGCGCCGGCCCCCGAGCTCGAACTCCACCATCATCGCCATCCCCGCCGGCCGGGGACCGGCCTCGGTGTACCGGCTCACGCTCACGATGCGCGAGTCGTCGAAGACCGACACGTAGAAGGCGGCCGCCTCCTCGGCCTCGGTGTCGAACCACAGGCTGGGCGTGATCGCATGGCGCATGCGGGTCTCCTCGTCGGCGGACCGGTCCGGCCGATCGTATGCCCGCCACGCGCGCGGCGGGGCGTCCGCCCCCCGGGGTACCGTGAACGGCGTGAGCGCGACCGCCCCGTCCCGGGAGGCCATGCTCGACGCGATCGCCGCCGGACGCCGGGCGGATCCGCTCGCGCCGGTCACGGTCATCTGCCCGTCCCACCTGGCCGCCCTGCAGATGCGCCGGGCCCTCGCCGAGCGGGGCCCCTACGCGGCGGTGCGGTTCGAGACGCTGCCGCGCCTGGCCGAGCTGCTCGGAGCGGGCCGCCTGGCCGCCGCCGGGCGCCGGCCGCTCGCCCGACCGATCGGCGACCACCTGGCGGAGCGGGTCGCGGAGGGGGCGCGTCCGCCCCTGTCGCCGATCGCCGGCCTGCCGGGCTTCGGGCGCGCGCTGCGGCGACTGTTCGCGCGGCTGCGCCGCGGAGGGCTGCGGGGCGGCGAGCCGCTGCCGGACGCCGTCACGAGCGCGCACCTGGCCGAGGTGATGCGGCTCTACGCCCTCTGGCGCGAGGCGATCGCCGGCTTCTACGACGAGGACGACCTGCTCGACGCGGCGGCCGACGCCGTCGACGACGACCCCGCCCTCGCCGCCGAGCTCGGCGTCGTGCACCTGGTGCCGCCGGGTCCGCGCTCGGCGGCCGGCGCGCGCCTGCTCGCGGCGCTCGGGCGCGCGCGCGGGGGCGTGGCGTGGGCCGCCGAGCCCGCGGCGACGGACGACGTGCGCCTGGTGCTGGCCCCCGACCGCGCGAGCGAGGCGCGCGAGGCCGTCCGGGCGGTGCTGGTGGCCCTGGGAGAGGGCGTGGCGCTGCACGAGATCGCGGTGCTCCACGGCGCCGACCCCGGCTACGCGCGCCCGCTGCGGGAGGCCATGGCCGCCGCCGGGGTGCCGGCCGTCGCGATGCCCGGCCTGCCGCTGGTCGAGACGCCCGCGGGCCGCGGCGTGCTCGCCCTGCTCGGGATCGCGCTCGAGGACCTGTCGCGTACCGCGTTCATCGACGCCCTCGGCCTGGCCCCGATGCGCCGCGAGCTGCCCGCCTCGGCCGGCACCGCGCGCGTGCGGCTCGGCCGCTGGGACCGGCACTCGCGGGCGGCCGGCATCACCCACGGCATCGGCCGCTGGCGCGACGGCCTGCGCGCCCTCAACGAGGACCGCGCGCAGCAGATCGCCGACGCCGCCCGCGAGGGCTCCGACCGCGGGTGGCTGCAGGACGAGATCGACGAGGCGGACGAGCTGCTCGCGGTGGTCGAGGCGCTCTGGGACCGCCTCGTCGAGCTGCGCGCGGAGATGCCGGCCGCCGACTTCCTGCGGCGCCTGGGCGCGCTCGTGCGCGACTACCTCGACCCGGCCGCGGCGGGCATGGCCGAGGTGCAGGCCGAGATCGAGCGCCTCGGGACGATCGACGCGGTCGGCGGCACGTTCTCGCTCACCCGCTTCCACCGGGCGCTGCGCGTCAACCTCGAGGCGGCGTCGATCCGCGAGGGCCGCTCGGGCGAGGGGGTGCTGATCGCCGAACACGGGGCGGCGGCCGGGCTGCGCTTCGCCCGGGTCGTGCTCTGCGGCGCCGCCGAGGGCCTCTTGCCGGCCGGCCCGGGCACGGACGCGCTGGTGCCCGACGCGGCCTGGGCGGCCCTGCGGGGGGCCGGGTACCCGCTGGTGGAGGACGCGGCGCTGCGGGTGGAGCGTCGGCACGCGGCCGCCGAACGCGCCGCGGCCTGCGGCGGCGCGGTCGTGATGACCTGCCCGCTCTACGAGGGCGCGGGCGCCCACGACCACTACCCGTCACCCCTCATGCTGGCGGCCGCCCAGCGGTGCGATCCGTCGGTCGCGACGGCGACCGCGCTGCGCGGGCACGGGGCCACGGCGTGGCTCGCGCGCGCGCCCTCGCCGCTCGCCGCACAGCTCGCCGGCCCGGCGATCGACGCCTGGGAGTCGGGGCTGCGTGACGCCGTGGCGCGGGTGCAGAGCGGGGCGCCGGCGCCCGCCGACGATCCGCTCGCGCGGCCGCTGGCGATGCTGCGCGCCCGCCGGGGCGCGACCCTGAGCGAGTGGGACGGCAACCTCGGCGCGCTCGTCGCGCCCGAGTGGATGCGGGTGCCGCCGGTCGTCTCGCCGACCCGGCTCGAGACCTACGGCCGGTGCGGCTTCCGCTTCCTCATGTCGTCGCTGCTGGGCCTGCGGGTGCCCGAGGAGCCCGGCGACGTCGAGACGATCGACCCCCTCACACGCGGCAACCTGATGCACCGCACCCTCGAGGACTTCTTCCGCGAGCAGGGGGCGACGGGACGCCCGGGGGTGCGCGAGGGGTGGACCGCCTCTGACAACGCGCGCGCGCAGGAGATCCTGACCGGCCACCTCGCGGAGGTGCGACGGCGCGGGCGGGGCGGGGTGGCGGTGCTCTCGCGGCAGGACGAGCGCGCCCTGCGGGCCGACCTGTCGCGGTTCATGGCCGCCGACGAGGCCTTCCGTCGCACGACGGGCGCGGTGCCCCACCGTTTCGAAGAGCCGATGGCCGCCGCGGGGCCGGGGGGGCAGCGCTTCCGCGGGTACATCGACCGCATCGACCGCGACCCGGCGACGGGTCGCCTCTGGATCATCGACTACAAGACCGGCAGGGCCGACCCGCTCGACGAGGACGACCCCCTCGACGGTGGCCGCCGGCTGCAGCTGCCGGTGTACCTCCTCGCCGCCGGCGGCGCCCCGGCGAGTGCCGCGTACTGGTACATCTCCGCCGGCGGCGGGTTCGGGATGACCGTGTACGAGGCCGACGCGGGCGCCGATGCGCGCTTCGCGCAGACCCTCGAGGCCATCGCCGGAGGCGTCGCGGCGGGCTCCTTCCCCGCGGTCCCCGGCGAGTTCGACGAGCACTGGGGCGAGTTCGCCAACTGCGGGCGCTGCGACTTCACGCGGATCTGCACGCGCTCGCGCGGGGAGGAGTACGTGCGCAAGTCCGCCGACGCCGGCGCGTTGCCGTGGGCCGGAGTGGGGGCCGTCGCCGCGCCGACGGGGCCGGAGGCGGCCGGGTGACCCTCTCCGCGCACCCCGACGCCGCCGCGCGCCAGGCCATCACGGACCGCCTCGACGCCACCATGCTCGTGGAGGCGGGGGCGGGGACCGGCAAGACGCGGGCGCTGGTCGATCGCGTGGTGGCGCTCGTCGCGCGCGGCACACCGATCGAGCGGATCGCCGCCATCACCTTCACCGAGCGCGCGGCCGCGGAGCTGCGCGAGCGGGTGCGGGCCGGGCTCGACGACCGCGTCGCCGACCCCGCCGCCGCGCCGGAGGTGGTCGCGCGCTGCCGGGTCGCGCGCGCGGGCCTCGATCGCGCGCAGCTCTCGACGATCCACTCGTTCGGCCAGTCGCTGCTGCGCGCGCTCGCCGCCGAGGCCGCGATCGACCCGGACATGACCGTGCTCGACCAGATGGCCTCCGAGCGGCGCTTCGACGAGCGCTGGCGCGCGGCACTCGAGGACGTCGATCCCGACGGGCCGGACGGCGCCGCCATCGACCGGGCCCTCGGCCGCGGCCTCGGCGTCGCCGGACTGCGCACGCTCGCCGCCGCCCTCGCCGAGCGGGCGGACATCGCGGCGGCGATCGCGGCGTCGCCGCCGACCGTGACCGCGCCGCGCTGGGACGTCCTCGGCGAGCTGGCGCGCGACGTGGCGGCCATCGACTGCACCGGGGTCCACGACGAGGACGCCTGCCTCGCCCACCTGCACGCGCTGCGCGACATGCTCGACGGGGTCGCCGCGACCGACGGCTGGGAGCGGGACGCCCTCATGCCGCTCGCCGCGGCGCTCGGGTCGAAGAAGCTCGGCAGGACCGGCCGGGCGCCGTCGTGGGGCGGCAGCGCGCGCATCGATGCGGCGCGCGATGTGCTCGGCCGCACGGGCGAACGCCTGGTCGCCCTGCTCCATGAGAGCCGCGCCGAGGCCCTCTGCGGCATCCTGCCCTGGGTCGCCCGGATCACCCTGGCCGACGCCGAGCGGCGCCGGAGCGAGGGCACCCTCGTCTTCGGCGATCTGATCCTCTGGACCCGCGACCTGATCCGCGCCGACCCGTCGGCGCGCGCGGCGCTGCGGGAGCGCTTCGACGCCCTGTTGATCGACGAGTTCCAGGACACCGACCCGTGGCAGGTCGACATCGCCGAGGCGTTCGCGGCGACCGATGCCGGGGATCTCGATCCGGGGCGCCTCTTCCTGGTGGGCGACCCCAAGCAGTCGATCTACCGCTTCCGTCGCGCCGACATGGCGGTGTACGCCGCCGAGCGGCGGCGGGTGGCCGAGGGCGGTGGGCTGCTCCCCTCGCTCACCGGCAACCGCCGCTCGCGCGCAGTGGTCGTCGAGTGGGTGAACACCGTCATCGGCGCCCTCATCGACGCCGAGACCGACGCGGCGCTGCAGCCCGCCTACGTCCCCATCAGCGCCGAGCGCGACGTCGACCTCGCCGGGCCCGGGGTCGCGTGGTTCGGCGGCGCCGCCGACCGGCCGGCGGTGGAGATCCGGATGGCGGAGGCCGGCGACGTGGCGGCCGCCTGCCGCGCGGTCGTGGAGGAGGGATGGCAGGTCGGGGATCGCGACGGCCCGCCGCGGCCCGCCCGCCTGCGCGACATCGCCGTGCTGCTGCCGGCGCGCACCGGCCTCAGCGGGCTCGAGCGCGCGCTGCGCGCCGAGGGCGTCCCGTACCGCGTCGAGGGCGGCAGCCTCGTCTTCCGCACCCAGGAGCTGCGCGACCTGATCAACTGCCTGACCGCGATCGACGACCCGTCCGACGAGGTCGCGGTGGTCGGGGCGCTGCGCAGCATCGCGTTCGCGTGCTCGGACCGCGAGCTCGCCGAGCACCGCCGCGCGGGTCTGCGCTTCAACTACCTCGCGCCCGCCCTCGACGCGGCCGGGGGCCCCGTGGCCGAGGCGCTCCGGTGCCTGCGATCGCACCACCTGCGCCGGCACGACGGCTCGCTCGCGCGTCTGGTCGAGGGTTTCGTCGCGGAGCGCCGGATGATCGAGGTCGGGCTCGTGGACGGGCGCAGCCGCGACGCGTACCGGCGGGCCCGCTTCGTGCTCGAGCAGGCGCGCGCGTTCGAGACCGACGGCCCCCAGGGACTGAGGGCCTTCGTCGCCTGGCTCGAGGAGCGCACGACCGGGCCGGTCCTCGACCGCGACGGCAGCGGCCTCGACGACGACGAGGACGCCGTCCGCGTGCTCACGGTCCACGCCTCGAAGGGACTCGAGTTCCCGATCGTGATCCTGGCCGGTATCGGGGCGAACCCGCCCTACGCCCCGCCGCCGACCGTGTCGTACGACGCGACGGGCGGCCTGGTGGCGACGGTCGGCTCGAAATCGAACGGCAGGCGTCTCGCCGTCGGCGACGTCGAGGCCGCCGAGCGGCGCGAGAAGGACCATCAGCGTGCCGAGGGCGCGCGCCTGCTCTACGTCGCCGCGACGCGGGCGCGCGACCACCTGCTGGTGTCTCTGCACCACAAGGAGCGCGCGGCGACGAGCAGCGGCGCGTATCGCCTGGTCGGCGCGGGAGCGATGGACCATGCGCCGGAGTGGCAGCCACCGGCATCGCGGGCGACCGCGCCACTCGCGCCGCTCGGCGACCTGCGGGTGGAGCCCGCGCCCGCCGATCACGCCGCGGCCCGGGCCGACCTGGTGCGCCGGGCCCGCACGGTGCGCTACACGAGCGCCACCGGCATCGCGACGGCCGTCGCGGGCGAGCGGGGCGCCGAGGGCGGTGGCGACGAGCCATGGGGCCGCGGGCGGGGCGGTTCCCGCGTCGGGCGCGCGGTGCACGCGGCGATCCAGAGTCTCACCCTGGCTTCGGGACCCCAGGAGGTCGAGGCGGTCGCCGCGGCCCAGGCGGTCGCCGAGGCCGTGCCCGACCGCGCCGGCGAGATCGCGCGGCTGGTGCGCGTCGCGTTGCTGTCGGAGGCGGCGATGCGGGCGCGGGCGGCGGCGGGCGCGCTGCGCGAGGTGCCGTTCGCGCTGCGGCGGGGCGACGCGGTGGTGGAGGGCTTCATCGACCTGGTGATCCCGACCGCGGCGGGCCTCGAGATCGTCGAACTGGAAGACCGACGACGTCGCGCCCGGCGAGGTGGCCGGACGCCTCGCCGACTACCGCCTGCAGGCCGGGCTCTACGCCCTGGGGCTGACCGAGGCCACCGGGCTGCCCGTCGCGCGCATCACCTACGTGTTCCTGCGCGCCGGTGTCGAGGTGTCACCGGGCGATCCGGACGCGCTGGCCCGGTCGGCCGCCGATCAGGTGGCCGCGGGGTAGCCGTCGCCGGCACCTCGGCATATCGGGATGCGGGCGGCGACTACCGCAGCGTCCCGGGCGCCAGGCCGATCGCACCCACCACGCTCTCGCGCTGGGCCGGGGTGAGGCGGGCCAGGCGCCGCCGCACCTCGTCGAGGGCACCCGCCAGGCCGCCGCCCGCCAGCATCACATCGCGCACCGCGACCCTGATCCGGTCGGCCTCGTACCGCGCGACCCGCTCCGCCCACGCGTCGATGTCGAGAACCTCGATCACGTCTGTCCCCCGGTCCGGTGCTGGGGGGTGGTCCACCGCCACCCGCACGGCAACGGTAGGACCCACGCGCGCGCCGACCACCCCCCGGCGGGAGGGGTCCGAACCCACCACGTCGGGGAGTCGCGGGGCCCGTCGGACGGGTGCCGCGCGCCGGCTCAGGCGACGGTGCGGCTGAGCTCGTTGAGAGTCGTCTGGCCGGCGAGCACCTTGAGCACGCCGTCCTCGCGCATGGTGCGCATGCCCTCGCGGCGCGCCTGGCGGCGGATCTCCGACGACGGCGCCGATCCGGCGGTGAGGCGCTCGATCTCCTCGCTCATGGTGAGCATCTCGTAGATGCCGAGGCGGCCCTTGTAGCCGGTCTGCCGGCAGGCGGCGCATCCCACCGACCGGTAGATGACCGCCGGGTCGGTGACGCCCTCGGGCAGGCTGGTGGTGCCCGCGAACTCGCACAGGGTCTGGGCCGGCACCTGCACCGGCGTGCGGCACTCCATGCACAGGCGCCGGGCGAGGCGCTGGGCGAGCACGCCGAGCACGCCGCTGGCCGACAGGAACGGCTCGACGCCCATCTCGGTGAGACGGGTGAGGGCGCTGGCGGCGTCGTTGGTGTGGATCGTGGCCATCACGAGGTGGCCGGTGAGCGCGGCCTGCATCATGATCTGGGCCGTCTCGCCGTCGCGGACCTCGCCGACCATGATCACGTCGGGGTCGCTGCGCAGCAGGGCGCGCAGGCCGGTGGCGAAGTTGAGGCCCGCCTTGGCGTTGACCTGCACCTGGTTGATGCCGGCCAGGCGGTACTCGACGGGGTCCTCGACGGTGATGATCTTGCGGTCGCCCGTGTTGAGCGCGTGGAGCGCGCCGTAGAGGGTGGTCGACTTGCCGGAGCCGGTCGGGCCGCTGACGAGGACGGCGCCGTACGGGCGCCGGTAGCACGACGAGAAGCGCTCGAGCGTGTCGGCCGCGAAGCCGACCTCGGTGAGCTTGCGCATGGCGTTGGACGTGTCGAGGATCCGGATGACGACGCCCTCGCCGTGGACCGTGGGCACGGTCACCACGCGCAGGTCGAGCCGGTGGCCCGCGGCGGTCAGGCTGACCCGGCCGTCCTGCGGCACGCGGCGCTCGGCGATGTCCATGTCGGCCATCACCTTGATGCGGCTGACGACCTCCCGCGACAGCGCCGACGGGATCGCCGCGACCGTGCGCAGCACGCCGTCGATGCGGTAGCGCACCAGCATCTCGTCGGCCTGGGCCTCGAGGTGGATGTCGGAGGCGCCCTCCTCGACGGCGCGCGACACGACCGAGCCCACCATCCGCACGACCGGGGCGTCCTGGCCGCTGATCGACGCCAGGTCGGCGCCGAGGTCCTGCTCGCCGGCGCCCGACGGGGCCGCCTCGCGCACGAGGCCCGAGAGGAAGTTGTCGGCATGGACGCTGCCGGCGTTCAGGAAGGCGTCGATCTCGTGGTCGAGCGCGAGCGCCGGCCGCACGTCGCGTCCCACCATCATGCGGAGGTCGTCGAACACGAGCACGTCGGAGGGGTCGGCCGTCGCCAGCAAGAGCGTGCCGTTCGACTCGACGGCGATCGGGATGACCCGGTAGCGCTGGCGGCTGCGCTCGTCGAGCAGGTTGAGCACGGCGGGGTCGATGCCGCCCGACAGGCGGGCGCGTGGCACGCCGAGGCGTCGCGCGAGGCCGTCGCCGAGCGTGTCGGCCGAGATGCTGCCCTGCGCGACGAGGATCTCGCCGAGCCGGCCGCCCTGTTCGCGCTGGCGCTGCAGCGCGCCCTCGAGCACGCTGCGCGTGATCGCGCCCATCTCGATCAGGACCTCGCCGAGACCCCGGGGGGGTGCCTTCACGGTCGCGCCCTCAACACCCTGCGCCACTGGGGGTCACCTCACTCGCGATGAACCTGACGGCCCCGTCATCGGCGCCTGGCGCGCTCGCCTTAGCCCCGCGGACCCCCCCGGTGGCGCGCGACGGGCGCGCAGGGCCCCCAACGGGCGCCGGCCAACCCCCTCAGGCCCCTCGCCCTCTCCGAGGCCGGATGCCGTCGAGGCGGCGCCTGCGGAAGACCGTGTCCGCGCGCAACGTCTCCTCGGCGCGATCGACGAGAGCGATCGTCTCCCCCAGGGCATCCGCCCCCGGTCGCGTCGCGGGATGGCTGCGGCGCGTGCGCTCGGCGTCCTCGACGCGCGCGTAGGCTCGCGCGATCGACTCCCAGGTCTGCTGGGGCACCTCGGTCAGCAGCGACCGGTTGTCGGCCCAGCACCGCGTCGCGAGCTCGCCGTCGCCCCACCACGACCGCGCCCTCCGGTAGTGGGAGAGCATCCGGCTCAGGTCGGTCAGCTCGTCGCACACGAGCCACGCGGCCGAGCGGGTCTGCCGGCGGAGGTCGGCCCGGGCCTTGAGCCAGGCGGACCCCGAGGTGATCAGTCCGCCGACGACGACTCCGAGCAGGCCGAACAGGGCCGCGTTCATGGCGCGTCGGCGGGCTCCCGACCGGCGGGTCCGGTGCCGTCGCCGCCGGCCTCGTCGGTGAGCGCGTCCGCGAGACCGGACTCGAGCGCATCGACTTCCGCCCGCATCTCGTCGATCAGCTCGGGGTCGAGGCTGCTGCCGATGCGCACCTTCGACAGGGTCGCGACGATCCTGGTCGCGAGGCGCATCAGGGAGTCCTCGTCGCACACGAGCGTGGTGGCGCGGCCGGAGTAGGCGACCACCGTCCACTCGATCCGCGTCTTCCCCGTGATCTGGTCGAGGTAGATCTCCCACCTCACCCTGCGCCAGTCGTCGGGGTTCTCGAGCCAGAGGGCGAAGGCCTCCTGCAGCTCGGTCGAGAACAGGGCCTCGATCCTCGCGACGAGGGTCGCGACCCGCGGTTCGGCCTCGACGTCGTCGGTGAAGACGCCGCCGCGGAGCGCCCCGACGAGGTAGTAGCCCGCGTCGTCGCCGAGATAGGCGGTCAGGGACTCGACCAGCCCCTTCCAGGTCTCGGTGTCCTGCGCGGGCAGCAGCCGGCGGCGGACGAGCTCGACGAGATCGCCCTCCGCGCTCTCGGAGGCGAGGGCGGCGACGAGCGCGGAGCGCCCCATCGCCAGCGTCGCGGACTGCTCGTGCTCGTCGTGCACCTGTCCCGCCAGGAGCATGAGCCAGCGCTCGCTGGGGTCGGCGGGCGGCGCGCCCGCGTCGGGGGTCGAGTCGGCGTCGGCGGTCATCGCTCTGCGGCCTCCCCTCGCCTCTCGGGCGTCGAGCTCCATTTGCTCTCGGTCTGGGCGCCGTACGCGTCGAGCAGCAGCGGCGCCTTGGGGCTGTGCGTCGTGTCCTGCTTGCTCTCCGACGCCCCGCCCGCCGCCGCCGCCAGGGCCCGGGCGCGTGCGCGCAGGTACTGGAGGCCGTCGGCGATGGTGACGTAGATCTCGTGGTAGTCCGCGACCACGCCCGGCTCGAGATCGATCGCGTGGTCGGCGCAGCGCCTCAGGATCTCGAGGTCGCCGGGCGGGATGAAGATCCTGATCCCGCCGACGGCGTCGCCCCCGGCGAGGGGCGGCGGCACCTTGACGTCGTCGGTGTCCCGCATCGCCGGCTCGACGGGGAACTCCCACTCTCGCCGGGACCAGTTGGTGAAGTCCTTGTCGGGCGAATCCGGCACAGATCACATCTGCCTCGGAGATTCCGCCTAGACGCTACCACCGCCGCCCGCGGCAGTCCGCACGCCCCGTCGGACGAACGGGCTCACCCGGCTCCCCGGACCCCCCAGATCAGGACCGCCCCGCCGAAGCTCGGGCGGCGCACCCGCAGCTCGGTGAGGCCGGCCGCGCGGTGCATGTCGAGGATCGCGGAGAGCGGGTGGCGCGCGTAGAAGGCGGGGATGCTGCGGTGGAGGAACCGGCCGACGCCCCACCACGGGCGGCCGCCGACGACGGCGCCCCCGGCGGGCAGCACGGCGCCGGTGTAGACGCGCCACGCCGCCCGCGGCAGCGCATAGGGCGGCACCCCGAACTCGAGCGACGCGAAGGCCGCGCCGGGCCGCATCACGCGCACCAGCTCGCGCAGGGTCGCGGCGGGGTCGTCGACGTAGCGCAGCAGGTAGGTCACCGTGAGGCCGTCGAACACGGCGTCGTCGAACGGCAGGCGCTCGGCCTCGGCCTCCATGAGCGTGACGTCCCCGGCGATGCCGGCCTCGGCCAGCCGCAGGCTCGCCGCGGCGAGCATGTGCGGGTTCTGGTCGACGCCGGTCACGTGGCAGCGGTGCGTCGTCACCAGCTTCTCGGCCACCGCGCCGGTGCCGGTCGCCACGTCGAGCACGCGCGCCCCGGGACCGACCGCCAGGCGATCGACCAGCAGCCGGTGCCAGCGCGGCTCCTGGCCCATCGACAGCAGCGCCGCCCGGCGCGAGTAGGCCGGGCCGGCGATGCCGCCGAACAGATCCTGGGTCGCCCCCTTGGCCGGCGGCGCGACGCCCCCGGCGGGCGTCCCCATCTAGTAGATCGCCTGGGCCAGCCGGCGGCGGAAGCGCACGGAGAGCGGGTGGTGCTCGCCCAGCTCGGCGAACACCCCGAGCATCGTCGCGCGCAGGTCGTCGCGCAGCTCGTCGCCCGCCACGCCGATCGCGTCGAGCAGGTGGGTGAGCCCCTGCTCGGCGTCCCCGCGACCGAGCGCGGCGATGCCGGCGGCCACGTCGGGCTGGTCGAGGGCGGACAACCGCACCCGCGCCATGAGCGACCCCGCGCCCTGGTCGAAGGCGACCGGCGTCAGCACGGGGGCGACCTCGTCCGGGCGATCCTCGGCCAGGAGCACCCGCGCCAGCGCGATGCGCGCCGGCACGCTCGCGGGGTCGAGCTCGACGGCCTCGCGCAACGACGCCTCGTCGCCCGCGGCGATGAGCTGCTCGGTGGGCGACGGCACCAGGCGGTCGAGGAACGCCTCGACGGCCGCGGCCGGCTGCATCCCGACGAACTCCGAGACGGGGGCGCCGTCGCGGAAGCCCTTGACGAACGGGATGCTCATCACCCGGTAGTCCTGTGCGAGCCGCGGATTCGCGTCGATGTCGACCTTCGCGAGCACCACCGCGCCGGCGCGTCGCTCGACGGCCGCCTCGATGACCGGCGCGAGCTGTCGGCACGGACCGCACCACGCGGCCCAGAAGTCGACGACCACCGGCAGCTCGCGCGAGCGCTCGATGACATCGACATCGAAGGTGGCCTCGGTCACATCCACGTTCACGTCCCCTCGTCGGTCCGAGGGGTCACCGTAGCGGAGCGCTCCGGGCCGCGGCCCCGCTCAGGCGGCGGCGAGCTCCTGCGGCACCGGCGGCGCGCACCGGGGGCAGGGCTGCCAGTGGGCCGCGAGGTAGCGCCAGGGTCCGTGCACCACGTCGCGCACGCCGAGATCGCCCCGGTGGGGGGCGTCCGGGCAGTCCTCGCGGTGGTAGCGGCCCCAGCCGCCCACGCTCATGTGGGCCACGCAGCCCGAGTCCGCGGCACCCGGCCGCTCGTGCGTCTTCGTCATGTCCCCTCCTCGGGGGAGCGCGCGGCCCCTGCCGCGCCGTGTATCCATGTCTGCGCATTCGACTGTAGCGCGACCCGACTTGAGGATCGGCGCCGACGGCGCATGGTTACGCGGATCTTCACCATGGGGGTGAGGTGTTCCGCGCCGGGCCCTCCAGACCTCCGTGAGCCGGCCGAGGCGTACGGGACTTGACGATATGCGACATGTCCGTCTATCTTTTCCACGACGGCGGTGTCGCAATTGGGATTGGCGCCGCGCCCAGAATCGATCGGCGAGGTGTCCCATGAGCGCGACTCCACAGGCGGACGGCGGCGTATCGCGCCACGACGGGGCGCTCAGCCGCCTGGCGCGCGCCTGCGCACGCCACGGCTGGCGCACGATCGCCGTCTGGGTCATCGCGGTCGCCGCGATCGCCGGCGCCAGCCAGACGCTCGGTGGACCGCTGGTCAACGAGTTCACCATCCCCGACTCCGAGGCGCAGCAGGCAACCGACCTGCTGGCCGATCGCTTCCCCGCCCGCTCCGGTGACTCCGCCCAGATCGTGTTCGCGCTCGACCGCGGGCGCCTGGACGCCGGGGGCTCGCGGGCGGCGGTCGCCACCGCCCTCGAGGCCGCCGCCGACACCGAGGGCGTCACCTCGGTGGGCGACCCGTTCGCCGGCCAGGCCGGCGCGGTGTCCGACGACGGACGCATCGCCTACGCCGACATCCAGTTCGCCCTGCCGGGCGCGGAGGTCGACACCGCCGTGGTCGAGGGTCTCGAGCAGCGCGCCCGCGCCGCGGGTGAGGCCGCCGGCGTGCAGGTCGAGTTCGGCGGCCCGGTGATCGCGGCCGCAGAGCAGGCGGGGCCGTCGAGCGCCGAGCTGATCGGGCTCGCCGCCGCGGTCGTGATCCTGGTCATCGCCCTCGGCAGCGTCGTCGCCATGGGCGTGCCGATCCTGCTCGCGCTGCTGTCGGTGGGCGTCGGGCTGCTCTTCATCACGCTCGCCGCCGGCGTCACCAACTTCAACACGATCACCCCGACGCTCGCGACCATGATCGGGCTCGGCGTCGGCATCGACTACGCGCTGTTCGTGGTCACCCGCTTCCGCCAGGCGCTCCACGACGGGGCCTCGGCCGAGGACGCGGCCGCCATCGCCACGGCCACGGCGGGCCGCGCGGTGATCTTCGCCGGCGTGACCGTCGCCATCTCCATCTCGGCGCTGGCGGTGATCGGCCTCGACTTCATCACCAAGATGGGCCTCGGCGCCGCCATCACGGTCGCCTCGGCGGTGGCCGCCGCGGTCACCCTGCTGCCGGCCGTGCTGAGCCTGCTGGGGCACCGCATCGACTCGGGCAGGGTGCCCTTCGTGAAGGCATCGGACGCCTCCGAGGCCGCCCGCGAGGGCACGCTGGTCGCCCGCCTGGGGCGCTTCGTCACCCGTCACCCCTGGTGGGTCGGCGGCGTCGCCACCCTCGTCCTGGTCGTGCTCGCCCTGCCGGTGCTGAACGTGCGCCTGGGCTCGTCGGACGCCGGCTCGAACGCGACCGACACGACCACCCGCCAGGCCTACGACCTGCTCAGCGAAGGCTTCGGCCCGGGCGTCAACGGCCCGCTGCTGGTGGCGGTGGACCAGGCGGCCGCCCCGGACGCCGCCGAGACCCTGGCCGCGGAGCTCCGCTCGACCGAGGGCGTCGCCTCGGTCAGCCCGCCCGCGCCGAACGAGTCGGGCGACACCGCGGTCATCACCGTCTTCCCGACCACCTCGCCACAGGCCGAGGAGACGAAGCAGCTCGTCGACCGGCTGCGGTCCGAGGTCGTCCCCGAGACGCTGGGCGCCAGCGGCGCGGCGGCCTACGTCGGCGGCCAGACCGCCGCCTTCGAGGACATCGCCGCACGCCTCACCGACCGCCTGCCGATCTTCCTGGTGGCCGTGATCGGGATCATCTTCCTGCTCATCACGATGGCCTTCCGCAGCGTGGTCGTGGCCGCCAAGGCCGCCATCACCACCCTGCTGTCGGCGGCCGCGGCCTTCGGCATCCTGGTGGCCGTCTTCCAGGAGGGCTGGGGGGCGTCGCTGATCGGCCTCGACTCGACGGGCCCGATCGAGTCGTTCCTGCCGGCGATCGTGTTCGCGATCCTGTTCGGCCTGGCGACCGACTACGAGGTCTTCCTGGTCAGCCGCATCCGCGAGCAGTACGTCGGCGGCGACAGCGCCGAGCGGGCCATCACCCACGGCATCGCCGCGATCGGACGGGTGGTGATCGCCGCGGCCCTGATCATGGGCTCGGTGTTCTTCAGCTTCCTGCTCGGCGGCGAGCGTACGATCATGATGTTCGGCCTCGGTCTGGGATCGGCGATCCTGATCGACGCGTTCATCGTGCGGCTGCTGATCGTGCCCGCGGTGATGCAGATCCTCGGCGACAAGGCCTGGTACATGCCCCGCTGGCTCGACCGCATCCTCCCCGACCTGACCATCGAGCCGCCGACCTCGGCGCCCGAGGGCCCCGCGCCGGCGCCGTCCGACGGCCGCCCCGTGGGGGCGACGGCGATGAGCGCGCGGAGCGAGGTGCCGGTGGACCGCGCCGGCAGCGCCGGGCGCGACGAGGGCGGCCGCGGTGGCTGACATGACGCGCTCCCACGGGGCAGTGCCCCGGGAGGCACGGGGCCTGCGGGCCGATGCCCGGCGCAACCTGCGCACCATCCTGCAGGCGGCGGCCGACCTGCTCGCGCGCGACCTCGACGCTCCGATGAGCGAGATCGCGGCGGCCGCGGGGCTCCACCGGGCCACCCTCTACCGCCACTTCCCCAATCGCGAGGACCTCGTCTTCGCCATCCACCTGCAGGCCCTGGAGGACGCCCGGGGCGCCATCGAGGCCGCCGCGCCCGAGGAGGGCGACGCCGCGGAGGCGCTCCAGCGGGTCGTGAGCGGCCTGGCCTCGGTCGGCGAGCGCTACCGCATCGTCGTCGGCACCGAGGAGTTCGCGACCGAGCTCGGCCCCCTGCGCGAGACGATCGGCGCCCGGTTGATCGGGTTGGTCGCGCGCGGCCAGGAGGAGGGCTCGCTGCGGGGCGACCTCAGCCCGCGCTGGATCGTCCTCGCCATGGTCCAGCTGGTCACCGGTGCCCTGACCGACGTGACGAGGGGCGAGATGCGCCGCGAGGACGTGGCCGCCCATGTGAACGCCATCCTGATGGGCGGGGTCGGCCCGGTCGGTTGAGCTTCCCGGCCGCGCAGGCCGGGCCCTGGTCGGCGGCGCGAGGCAGGCGCGCTGGTGGCCCTCAACGATGCGGGGTACTCTTGACCCCCGAGTGAGCCTTCGCGGGGAGCGACCCGGGATGTCCCCCGGGTCGCGCCGTTTCGGGGCACGGGCCCGAGGGCGGCGAACGGGGGGCGGCTCCGCCGGATCGGCGGTCGCGCGTCTGACGCGTCTCGCGGCGACCTGCGGGGGACGGTGAGGCGGGCGAGTCCGCGGGGGGACGGCGATCTCCCCGAGATCACGCATTTCAAAGGGGTTCTGTGGCGGCTTACGAGTACATCTTCACCATGTACCGCCTGCGGCGGACGCATCCGCCGGACAAGGTGGTGCTCGACAACGTGTCGCTGTCGTTCATGCCCGGCGCCAAGATCGGCGTGCTCGGGGCCAACGGCGCCGGCAAGTCCACCCTGCTGCGCATCATGGCCGGCCTCGACACCGACTTCGCGGGCGACGCGACGCTCGCCCCCGGGGCGACCGTGGGGCTGCTGCCGCAGGAGCCCGACCTCGACCCCACGAAGGACGTGCGGGGCAACGTCGAGGAGGGCGCCGCGGCGACCGTCGCGCTGCTGCGTCGGTTCGAGGACATCGGGGCCCGGCTCGGCGAGATGGAGCCCGACGAGATGGAGAAGGCGCTCGAGGAGTACGGCGAGCTACAGGAGCAGATCGACCGCCTCGACGCCTGGGACCTCGACCGCAAGCTCGACGTGGCGATGGACGCCCTGCGCGTGCCGCCCGGCGACCAGGACGTCACCACGCTGTCGGGCGGCGAGCGGCGCCGGGTGGCCCTGTGCCGCCTGCTGCTCTCCCAGCCCGACCTGCTGCTGCTCGACGAGCCGACCAACCACCTCGACGCCGAGTCGGTGGGATGGCTCGAGCGGCACCTCGAGGAGTACCCCGGAACCGTCGTGGCCGTGACCCACGACCGCTACTTCCTCGACAACGTGGCCGGCTGGATCCTCGAGCTCGATCGTGGCCGCGGCATCCCGTGGCAGGGCAACTACTCGTCGTGGCTCGAGCAGAAGCGCATGCGGCTCGAGCAGGAGGAGAAGACCGAGTCGGCCCGTCAGAAGGCCCTCGCGCGCGAGCTCGAGTGGGTGCGCAGCTCGCCGAAGGCCCGCCAGGCCAAGAGCAAGGCGCGCATCGCCAACTACGAGAAGCTCGTGGCCGAGGAGGGCGACCGCCGCCAGCGCGCGGTCGAGATCCGCATCCCCGCCCCGCCCCGCCTGGGCGATCTGGTGCTCGAGGCGAAGGGCCTCTCCAAGGGGTTCGGCGACCGCCTGCTGATCGACGACCTGTCGTTCACCGTGCCGCCCGGCGCGATCGTGGGCGTGATCGGCGCCAACGGCGCCGGCAAGACGACGCTCTTCCGGATGATCTCCGGCCAGGAGACGCCCGACTCCGGCAGCCTGCGGCTGGCCGACGCGGTGCAGCTCGCCTACGTCGACCAGTCCCGCGACGACCTCGACCCGACCCGGACGGTCTGGCAGGAGGTCTCCGGCGACCGGGACATCATCCGCCTGGGCGGCTCCGAGGAGATGAACTCGCGCCAGTACGTCGCCTCGTTCAACTTCAAGGGCGGCGACCAGCAGAAGCCGGTCGGCCAGCTGTCGGGCGGCGAGCGCAACCGGGTGCACCTGGCGAAGCTGCTCGCCGGCGGCGGCAACCTGCTGCTGCTCGACGAGCCGACCAACGACCTCGACGTCGACACCCTCCGCGCGCTCGAGGAGGCGATCGTGGAGTGGTCGGGCTGCGCGATGGTCACCTCGCACGATCGCTGGTTCCTCGACCGCATCGCGACCCACATCCTGGCCTTCGAGGGCGACAGCCAGGTGACGTGGTTCGAGGGCAACTTCCAGGAGTACGAGGACCACCGGCGTCGCACGCTCGGCGAGGAGGCGACCCGCCCCCACCGCATCACGTACCGCAGGCTCACGGCTCCGAGCTGATCGCGGGGCACGACCCACCTCCGGGCGGCCGCCCGGAGGTGGGTGCATCGTGGCTGCGGTAGCCTTCGGGGTCGGATGCCGACCAGTACGAGGAGACCGCAGTGAGCCCAGCGCCCGATCCCTTCTCCGCCCGCGACACCCTCGAGGCGGGCGGGCGCACCCACGTCATCTACCGCCTCGATGCGGTCCGGCCGGACCTGGCGCGGACGCCGTACACGATCAAGGTGCTGCTCGAGTCGGTGCTGCGCAACTGCGGCCGCGGCTTCGTGACCGAGGACGACGTGCGGTACCTGGCGGGCTGGACGCCCCGCTCGGGCCTCACCGGCGAGGTGCCGTTCCTGCCCGCCCGGGTGGTCATGCAGGACTTCACCGGCGTGCCCTGCGTGGTCGACCTGGCCGCGATGCGCGACGCGATGAGCGCCCTCGGCGGCGACCCGAGCCTCATCAACCCGCTCGTGCCCGCCGACCTCGTCATCGACCACTCGGTGCAGGTCGACCGGTTCGGCACGCACGCCGCCTTCGCGCAGAACGTCGAGCGCGAGTACGAGCGCAACCAGGAGCGCTACATGCTCCTGCGGTGGGCCCAGCAGGCGTTCCGCGACTTCCGCGCCGTGCCGCCCGGCACCGGCATCGTGCACCAGGTGAACCTCGAGTACCTGTCGCCGGTCGTGCAGACCCGCGAGGTCGACGGCGAGCTGCAGGCCTTCCCCGACACCCTGGTCGGCACCGACTCGCACACGACGATGATCAACGGCGTCGGCGTGCTCGGCTTCGGCGTGGGCGGCATCGAGGCCGAGGCCGTGCTGCTCGGCCAGCCGCTCTCGCAGCCCACCCCGACCGTCATCGGCCTCAAGCTCAGCGGCCGGCTGGGCCCGGGCACGACCGCCACCGACCTCGTGCTGACCGTCACCGAGATGCTGCGCAACCACGGCGTGGTCGGCAAGTTCGTCGAGCTCTACGGCGCGGGCCTCTCCGGTCTGACGCTCGCCGACCGGGCGACGATCTCGAACATGTCGCCCGAGTTCGGCGCGACGGCGACGATGTTCCCGATCGACGACGAGACGCTGCGCTACATGCACACGACCGGCCGGCCGGCCGACGTCATCGCGCTGACCGAGGCCTACGCGAAGGCCCAGGGCATCTGGCGCACCGACGCCGACCCGGACCCCGAGTTCGACGAGACGCTCGAGCTGGACCTGGCCTCGATCGTGCCGAGCCTCGCCGGCCCGCGCCGCCCGCAGGACCGGGTGGAGCTCGGAGCGGTCGCGGGCGAGTTCCGCGGCCACTTCGCGGACGGCCTCGTCGCCAACGGCGCCGGTCCGCACTACGAGCCGGTGCAGGTGACCGTGGAGGGCGAGACCTTCCCGCTGCAGACCGGGTCGGTGGCCATCGCCGCCATCACGAGCTGCACCAACACCTCCAACCCGTCGGTGATGATCGGCGCGGGCCTGCTCGCCAAGAAGGCCGTCGAGAAGGGGCTGACCACGCCGCCCTGGGTCAAGACCAGCCTCGCGCCGGGCAGCCGTGCCGTGACGGGCTACCTCGACCGCGCCGGCCTGACCGACTACCTCGACCGGCTGCGCTTCGACCTGGTCGGGTACGGCTGCACCACCTGCATCGGCAACTCGGGACCGCTCGCCGCGCCGATCGACGCCGCCATCGAGGAGAACGGCCTGGTGGCCGCGGCCGTGCTCTCGGGCAACCGCAACTTCGAGGGCCGCATCCACCCGAACGTGCGCGCGAGCTACCTCGCCTCGCCGCCGCTGGTCGTCGCCTACGCGCTCGCGGGCCGGGTCGACATCGACCTCACCACCGAGCCGCTCGGCGAGGGCACCGACGGACCGGTGTACCTGTCCGACATCTGGCCGAGCCAGGAGGAGGTCGCCGACGCCCTGGGCGGCGCGGTCGACCGCGCGCTGTTCGAGGAGAGCTACGCCACCGTGTTCGAGGGCGACGACCGCTGGCGCGCGCTGCCGGTGCCGGACGGCCAGACCTACGCCTGGGACTCCGACTCGACCTACGTGCAGCTGCCGCCCTTCTTCAGCTCGATCACCCCCGAGCCGCCCGCCGTCACCGACATCGTCGGCGCCCGCGCCCTCGCGATGCTGGGCGACTCGATCACGACCGACCACATCTCGCCGGCGGGCGTGATCCCGGTCAACTCGCCCGCCGGGAAGTACCTCACCGAGCACGGCGTGGAGCCCCGCGACTTCAACAGCTTCGGCTCGCGGCGCGGCAACCACGAGGTGATGATGCGCGGCACCTTCGGCAACATCCGCCTGCGCAACCAGCTCGCCGGCGGCAAGGAGGGCAACTGGACCGAGTACCTGCCCACCGGTGAGATCACGTCGATCTACGACGCCTCGATGGCCTACCAGGCCGCGGGCACGCCGCTGATCGTGCTGGCGGGGGCGCTCTACGGCAACGGGTCGAGCCGCGACTGGGCCGCCAAGGGCACGCTGCTGCTCGGCGTGCGCGCCGTGATCGCCAAGTCGTTCGAGCGCATCCACCGCGGCAACCTGGTGGGCATGGGCGTGCTGCCCCTGCAGTTCCTCGAGGGCGAGGGCCACGAGGAGCTCGGCCTCACCGGCCGCGAGACCTTCGCGCTGACGGGCCTCGCGACGCTGGCCCCCCGCGACACGGTCACGATCGCGTACACCCGCGAGGACGGCACCGCCGGATCGTTCCAGGCCCTGGCGCGCATCGACGGACCCACGGAGCTGAACTACATCCACAACGGCGGCATCCTGCCGACCGTGCTGCGGCGCCTCTACGCGGAGAGCACCGCGTCCTGATCGGCGGCCCGCATCCCCCGGGCCGCGTCGCGGTCCGGGGGGGCGCGCCGGCGTCCTACCCGAACCGCCCCGTGATGTAGTCCTGGGTGCGCGTGTCCGAGGGGGCCGTGAAGATCTGCCGCGTCTCGCCGGTCTCGGCGAGCACCCCGTAGCGCTGGCCCTGGTCGAGGCCCGACACGGTGAAGAAGGCCGTGCGGTGCGAGACGCGGGCGGCCTGCTGCATGTTGTGGGTCACGATCACGATCGTGTACTGCTCGACCAGGTCGTTCATGAGGTCCTCGATCGCGAGCGTCGAGATCGGGTCGAGCGCCGAGCATGGCTCGTCCATGAGGATGACCTCGGGCTCGACCGCGATGGCGCGCGCGATGCAGAGGCGCTGCTGCTGACCGCCGGACAGCGCGAAGGCGTCCTGGTCGAGCTTGTCCTTGACCTCGTCCCAGAGCGCCGCGCGGCGGAGGGCCCCCTCGACCTCGTCGTCGCCGGCCCGGAGGCCGTTGACCTTCATGCCGAAGGTCAGGTTGTCCCTGATCGACTTCGGGAACGGGTTGGGCTTCTGGAAGACCATCCCGATGCGCCGGCGCACGTCGACCGAGTCGACGTCGGAGGCGTAGAGGTCCTGCCCGTGGAACTGCAGCGAGCCCTCGAGCCGGGCGCCGGGGATGAGGTCGTTCATGCGGTTGAGGCAGCGCAGGAACGTCGACTTGCCGCAGCCCGAGGGCCCGATGAGGGCGGTGATCTCGTTGCGCCGGACGCTGAGCGAGACGTCCTTGAGCGCCTGGGCGGTGCCGTAGAAGAAGTCGAGGCCGGTCGCCTCGAAGACGACGTGGTGCGCCCCGAGCGGGGGCTCGGGTGCGCTGGCCCGCGGCGCCGTGACCCTCTTCTCCATCGCCTCAGCCCCCCCGGAGACGGTCGTGATCGGTGACTGCGAGACCTGATCGGCCACGTTCGCGTCTCCTTACCAGCGTCGGCTGAACTTGTTGCGCAGGAAGATGGCCGCCGCGTTCATCAGCACCAGCACGACGAGCAGCACGATGATGCCTGCTGCGGCGAGCTCTTGGAATGCCTCCTGGGGCCGGTCGGTCCAGTCGAAGATCTGGAGCGGCATGGCGAAGAGGGCGGTGTCGTTGGAGGCGAGCGGGTTGACGCTCGGCACCTGGGTGCCGAACGCGACGCCGCCGACGACGATGAGCGGGGCCGACTCGCCGATGGCGCGGGACATGGCGAGGATCGTGCCGGTGAGCATGCCCGGGATGGCCGCGGGCACCGTCTGGCGCGACACGGCCTGCCAGCGCGTGGCGCCCAGGGCCATCGCCCCCTGCTCGATCGAGACCGGCACCGCGCGCAGGGCCTCGCGGCTGGCGATGATGACGATGGGCAGCACGAGCAGCGCGAGCGTCAGCCCGCCGGCCAGCAGCGACTTCTGCAGGCCGATGAAGGTGACGAAGATCGCGAGCCCGAGCAGGCCGTAGATGATCGACGGGACCGCGGCCAGGTTCGAGATGTTGACCTCGACGGCCCGGTTGACCGGCGGGCCGACCCGCGCCCACCCGAACGCGCCGGCGACGCGCAGGCGGCGCAGCGCCTGCATGGGGCCTCCGGCTCCCGCCGCCTGCATCTCGCGCAGCCGCCGCTGCCGCGCGTAGGCGGCCGACAGGAGCTGCGCGCGGCTGATGGCGGCGAACTTCTCGAGGTAGATCGCGGCGGCGAAGCCGATCGGGATGGCCACGGCGAAGGTCACGAGCATCAGGACGAGCGAACCGCGCAGCGCGGAGTTGAAGCCGGCCCGCTGCGCGCGCGACGACACCGGGTCGGTCAGGAACTGCCAGGTCAGCGTGCCGATGCCGGACCCGACGATCGAGATGAACAGCCACGCCAGCACCGACAGCGCGATGAGGACCGCGGTCAGCGCCGCGGCGTGGAAGAGGGCGTCGGCCGGGCGCGGGCGCTTGCGGCGCAGCGGGCGCGGGACCGCCTGCGAGCTGCTGCGTGGGACGTCGGTGGCCATGGGCTCCCGGCCTACTGGTAGACGGTCCGGAAGCGACGCACGAAGCGCACCGCGACGAGGTTGATGGCGAGCGTCACGACGAACAGGACGATGCCGACCGCGAAGATCGAGGTGTACTGCGTGCTGCCCCGCGTCGCCTCGCCCTTCGAGATGGCCACGATGTAGGCCGTGATCGTCTGCATCGGGTCGCGCGCGTCGCCGCTCAGCACCGGCTGGGTGCCCGCGGCGAGGGTCACCGCCATGGTCTCGCCGACCGCGCGCGAGACGCCCAGCACGATCGCGGCCATGACGCCCGACAGCGCCGCCGGCAGCACGATGCGCGTGCTCACGATGCGCTTCGTGGCACCCACCCCGTAGGCGCCCTCGCGCATGGCGCGGGGCACCGCCCGCAGCGCGTCCTCGGAGAGCGAGCTGATGAGGGGCGTGATCAGGATGCCCACGACCACCCCTGCCGAGAGGGCGCTGAAGAGCTGGCCGTCGGGCAGGACGCCGATGCGCTGAAGCGCCGGGGTGATCGACTCGAGGGCGAAGAAGCCGAGCACGATGGTCGGCATGCCGGCGAGCAGCTCGAGGATCGGCTTGACCGTCCGGCGGAACGGCTCGCTCGCGTACTCGGAGAGGTAGATGGCCGCCCCGAGGCCGAGCGGGATCGCCACGAGGGCCGCGATGCCCGCGATCCAGAGCGAGGCGACCAGCAGCGGCAGGACGCCGTAGCTGTCGTTGACCGGCTGCCAGACCGTCCCGGTCAGGAAGTCGCCGAGGGAGACCTCGCCGAAGAACGGCGCTCCCTCGGTGAGGAGGGTCACGACGATCCCGATGGTCACCAGGACCGACACGACCGCGGCCGCCCCCAGCAGCAGGAGGGTCGCCTGCTCCAGGGGGCGCCGCCGGCGGCGTCGAAGTTCCGGGGTCGCCCCCGGGGTGCCGGCCGCGGTCGTCACGCCGTCAGCCTACTCGGGGACCTTGGCGAGCGCCGCGTCCAGGTCCTCCTGGGGAGCCGGGACGAACTGCAGCTCCTCGGCCAACGCCGTGGCGTTCTCGAGGTAGTACCGCACGAAGGCGCTCACCTCGGGCCTGTCGAGCGCGCTCGTCTTGACGTAGATGAAGAGCGGCCGCGACAGCGGGTAGCTGCCGTCGGTGATGGTCTCCGCGCTCGGCTCGACGCCGTCCACCGAGAACGGGGTCAGCGCGTCGGCGTTCTCCTCGTAGTAGGTGAAGCCGAAGTAGCCGAGTGTGCCCGGGGCGCCCGTCACGGAACGCACGATGACGTTGTCGTCGGCCGACGCGGTGTAGTCCTGGCGCGGGCTGAGCACCTCGCCCTTGGCGTCCTCGCCGAGGATCGTCTCGTTGAAGAAGTCGTAGGTGCCGGACTGCGAGTCGGGACCGGCCAGCTCGAGGGGGACGTCGGCGAAGGACCCGCCGGGGATGGCGCTCCAGTTCGAGATCTTCGACGTCGGGCCCCAGATCGCCTCGAGCTGGGCGGACGTCAGCTCGGTGCCGCCCACGTCCGCACCGGAGCCGGTGACGACGGTGATGCCGTCGGACGCGACGCGCAGCTCCTCGTACGCGACGCCGCCCTTCTCGCAGACGGCGATCTCGTCGTCCTTGATGGCCCGCGAGGCGTTGGAGACGTCGGTCTCGCCGGAGCAGAAGCGCTCGAACCCGCCGCCGGTGCCCGACGTGCCGACCGTGATGTTCACGCCGCCGTTGTCGGCGGCGAAGTCCTCGGCCGCCGCGGAGGAGAGCGGCGCGACGGTCGAGGAGCCGTCGATCAGGATGCGGCCCGACAGGGAGGCGTCGCCGCCCGACGTGCCCCCGGTCGCATCGTCGTCGCCGCCACAACCGGCGGCGGCGAGCGAGCCCAGGGCGAGCGCCGCGGCGGCGGTGGCCAGGGCGATGCGGCGTCCACGGACCATGCGTTCTCCTTCAGGGAGGGGGACCGGCGCACCGGGGCACCGGCGCCGACGGAGTGACCGCGGCGAAGGTAGCCCAGCTCCCCGGGGCGACGGGTGACTTTGGTGTGACCCTGTCGTGAACGAGTTGTGAACCCGCGGTGGCCGTGACGATGCCGGTCCGGCCCCGGGCGGCCCGGGATGGGATGATGGCGTGGTGACCCAGTACGCCGGCATGGGCGACGGCGCGCCCTCGGACGCCGTGCGCCGCATCCTCGAGCGATATCGCCGCCTCGCGGTCGTCGGCCTGTCCCCCCGCCCGGACCGCCCGAGCCACCGGGCGATGGTCCACATGGTCGCCGCCGGCTACGACATCACGCCGGTCAACCCGACCTGTGACGAGGTGCTCGGCGCGGCCTGCGTCGACTCGCTGGAGGAGGCCGCCGAGCGCGGCCCGCTCGAGATCGTCAACGTCTTCCGGCGCCCCGCCGACGTGCCGCCGGTCGTCAACGAGGCGATCCGCCTGGGGGCGAAGGTCATCTGGCTGCAGCTCGGCATCACCGAGCCCGGGTCCGCCGAGCGCGCGCGCGCGGCCGGCCTCGAGGTGGTGCAGGACCGCTGCATCAAGATGGAGCACTGCCGCTTCTTCGGCGGTCTCAACGTGGTCGGCCTGTCCACGGGGGTCGTCGGGTCGCGCCGCATGGGCGCCTTCCGCCCGTGAGCGGCGACCCGCAGCCGCCCGGGGCGGAGGGCCGGGAGTTCGGCTTCGACACCCGCGCGCTGCACGCCGGTCAGCGGGTCGATCCGGTCACCGGGGCGCGCGCCGTCCCGATCTACCAGACCTCCGCCTACGTCTTCGAGGACGCCGACCACGCCGCCGACCTCTTCGACCTCAACCGGTTCGGCAACATCTACACCCGGCTGATGAACCCCACCACGGCGGTGTTCGAGGAGCGCATGGCGAGCCTCGAGGGCGGGGTCGGCGCCCTCGCCACGGCCAGCGGGCTCGCCGCCCAGGCGGTCGCCATCACCACCCTGCTCGAGGCGGGCCAGCACATCGTCGCCTCGCGGCACCTCTACGGGGGCAGCCACAACCAGCTCGCGATGACGCTCTCCCGGTTCGGCATCACGACGACCTTCGTCGACCCGGCCGACCCGGCCGCGTGGCGCGACGCGATCACGCCCCACACCCGCCTGCTCTACGGCGAGACGATCGGCAACCCGCGGCTCGACGTGCTGGACATCGCCCTCGTGGCCGAGATCGCCGGCGAGCGGGGCCTGCCGCTGCTGATCGACAACACCTTCGCCACCCCCTACCTGTGCCGCCCCATCGAGCACGGCGCCCACCTGGTGAGCCACTCGGCGACCAAGTGGATCTGCGGACACGGCACGACCATCGGGGGCGTGCTCGTCGACGGCGGCACATTCCCGTGGGAGGACGGGCTCTTCCCCGGACTCACGGAGCCGAGCCCCGGGTACCGGGGCCTGCGCTACGCCGAGACGTTCGGCAACTTCGCGTTCGTGATGAAGGCGCGGGTCGAGACGATGCGCGACCTCGGCCCGGTGATCTCGCCGTTCAACTCCTTCCTGCTGCTGCAGGGCCTCGAGACGCTGTCGCTGCGCATGGACCGCCACGTCGACTCGGCGCGCGCCGTCGCGCGAGGCCCTCGCGGACCACCCCGGGGTGACGTGGGTGTCGTACCCCGGCCTGCCCGACAGCCCCGAGCGCGGGCGCGCCGAGCGCTACCTGCCGCGCGGCCCGGGGGCCGTCGTGACCTTCGGCGTCCACGGCGGCCGCGAGGCCGGGCGGCGCCTGATCGAGGCCTGCGAGCTCTGCTCGCACCTGGCCAACGTGGGCGACGCGAAGACGCTCGTCATCCACCCGGCCTCCACGACGCACCGGCGCCTCGACGAGGAGGGGCTCGTGGCGGCGGGCGTGGGCGACGACACCGTGCGCGTCTCGGTGGGGCTGGAGACGCTCGACGACATCATCTGGGACCTCGATCGGGCCATCCGGGTCGCGACCGCCTAGCGCGGTCGCCACTCGTTGGCGCGCTCGCCCCGGGCGGCGAGCTCCGCGGTCTGGGCGATGCGCCGCGACCGTGTCTCGGGACGCTTCGCCTGCACGATCCACCCGAGGATGCCGCGCTTCGCCGAGCGCGGGAACGCGTCCCAGTGGCGCCGCGCCTCGGGATCGGCGTCGAGGGCCGCGCGCAGGTCCGGAGGCTCGATGAGGTCCTCGACGTCGTCGAGCAGCGACCACGAGCCGTCGGCCCTCGCCGCCGCGACCACGGCGAGCCCCGCCGGGGTCATGAGACCGGCCGCGGTCATGCGCTCCACCCGCTGCTTGTTGGGGCGCGACCAGCCGCTGCCCGCCCGGCGCGGCGTGTAGAGCAGACGCGAACGCTCGTCGTCGATCGTCCGCGCGAGGCTGTCAACCCACCCGACGCAGAGCGCCTCCTCGACGGCCTCGTCGTACCCCACTCGCGGACGCCCGGTCGCCTTCTTCCAGGTGACCATCCAGACGCCGGGCGACGTCGCGTGGTGCGCGGCCAGCCATGCGCGCCAGCGCTCCCGCGTCTCGGGGTGGAACAGCTCGAGATCGTCGACCGCGCCCATCTAGGTGAACTCGTCCCAGCTCACCTCGGCGCCCACGAGGGCGAGCGCCGCCGCCACGAGCACGATCAGCACGGGCTGGTGCACGAGGTAGATCGGCAGGGCGTGGCGGCCGGGCAGTCCGGCGAGGCCCGCCCAGCGCGGCTCGGGCAGGCGCCGGCCCCACGCCCCCCGCCGGCCCGCCGGGTACAGCGCGAGCCCCGCGGCCAGGCCGGCGAGCGCGGGGGCCAGCCACGGCAGCAGCGGGTACCAGTCGACCCCCGCGCCGCCGGGCGCGGGCACCCCGAGCACCAGCAGGCCGGGCACGCCCGAGGGGTCGAGGTCGCGCACGACGAGCCCGGCCGCCAGCGCCGCGCCGGCGAGCACGACGTTCCACGGGCCGAGCGGCACCAGCAGGGGGCCGATCAGCATCGCCGCGGCGATGCAGTGGAGGATGCCGAAGCGCACGTAGTCGTCGCCGAGGGCGACACGCGTGACCGCGCTCACGAGCACGGCGGCGGCGGCGACCTGGCCCGCCCGGCGGACGTGGCGGCGGTACAGGACGGCCCCGGTCAGGCCGCGGGCGCGGGAGCGGCCGTTGGAGATGGCCAGGCTCACCCCGACGACGAACAGGAAGGTCGAGCCGGTCGCCACCTGGAGGGCCCGCCACCCCCCGCTGAACGGATCGATCGCGACGCCCGGGCCGATCAGATCGACGTCGTAGCCGGCGTGGTACGCGACCATCATCGCGATCGCCACGGTGCGCAGCGCGTCGACCTCCCACAGCCGCCCGCCGGCGGAGACGGCGGGGGCGCTCACCCGCCCGCGCCTCGCACCAGGTCCGACAGCGGTCCGAACAGCCCGGGCGGGGCCGCGATGAGCCCGCCGGGCTCCAGGTCCTCCACCCGGGCGCCCGCCTCGCGCGCGACCAGCTCCCCGGCCGCGCGGTCCCAGGGGTTGAGGCCGGTCTCGTAGTAGCCGTCGAGGCGGCCGGCGGCCACCCAGGCCAGGTCGAGCGCGGCCGACCCGAGCCGGCGGACGTCGCGCACCGCGGGCAGCACCCGGGTCAGGCGCCCGGCCTGCACGGCGCGCTCGGCCGACCGGTAGCTGAAGCCGGTGCCCACCAGCGCCTCGTGCAGCGGCCGCCCGGGCGCCACCCGCAGCGGCGTGTCGCCGAGGTGCGCCCCGCCGCCCCGGGTCGCCGTGAACGTCTCCGCGCGGATCGGGTCGTGGACCACCCCGACGAGCCCTCCCTCCGGGTCGGCGGCGGCGATGCTGACGCACCACTGGGGCAGGCCCCAGAGGTAGTTGGTGGTGCCGTCCAGCGGATCGACGATCCAGGTGATCCCCGACGCGCCCGCCCCGCCGCCGCCCTCCTCGGCGATGACGCCGTCGGAGGGGCGGGCCGCGCGGATGGTCGCGATGACGAGCGCCTCGGCGTCGCGGTCGGCGTCGCTCACCAGATCGGTGCCGCTGCTCTTGGACGAGACGCCGCCGGCGCGTCCGGCGCGGGCCAGCAACAGGTCGCCGGCGGCGCGGGCCGCGTCGAGCGCCACGCCCAGCAGCTCGGCGCTCATCGCAGGTGCGCCACGAGGGCGGCGGCGACGCGGTCGGCCGCCTCGAGATGGGGGAAGTGGGCCACGCCGTCGAGCTCCAGCAGGCGGCCACGGGGCAGGTCGGCGGCCAGGCGGCGGGCGCCGTCGGGCCGGGTCACGCGGTCGCGGGAGCCCGCCACGACGAGCCCCGGCTGGGCGAGCCGGCGCGCGAGCGGGCGGGCGTCGAGCGCCAGCGCGGAGGCCGCCCAGTCGGCCATCGCGCGGACGTCGGCGGCGGCCAGCCGTGCGCTCGCGTCGGCGAGCAGCGCGGCGATCGCGGGGTCGCGCGTCAGCTCCTGCGGGTCGGCGACGGCGCCGGCGAAGGCCTGCCGCCGCCGCTCGGGGTCGCGCAGCATGCGGGCGATGGCCAGGCGGGCCAGCGGGCGACCCACGAGGGGCAGTCGCAGCACGTCGGACACGCCCCGCGGCGGGAACCGCCGGGGGCGCGCGACCACCCAGGGCGAGACGAACGCGGTGCGACCGACGGCCTCGGGGCGGGCGGTCGCGGCGATGATGACGACCTGGGCGCCGAGGGAGTGGCCGAGCAGGCCCACGGGCGCCAGACGCGCGACCAGGGGACCGATGGCGTCCGCGAGCCCCGCGGGCGTCGTACGCCGCAGCCGCGGCGTGGCGCCCGATCCCGGCAGGTCGACCATGACCGCGCGCAGGCCCGCGGCGGCCAGGGCGCGGGGCAGCGGCCCCCAGCCCTCCTTGAAGCCGTTGAGGCCGTGCACCAGGAGCACCGACGGCCCCGAGCCCACCTCGATCGTCGCCACGGCGCCCACCCGGGGGACGATACGGGGTCGGGTGGGGTACCCTGACCCGATGAGCATCGAGCTGGAACTCGTCGCGCCACGCGGCTACTGCGCCGGGGTGGAGCGCGCCATCCAGACCGTCGAGCGGGTTCTCGCGGAGCGGGGCGCGCCGGTCTACGTGCGCGGCGAGATCGTGCACAACACCCACGTCGTGGCCACGCTGCGCGAGAAGGGCGCCATCTTCGTCGAGAAGGCGTGCGAGGTGCCGCGCGGCGAGACGATCGTGCTCTCGGCCCACGGCGTCTCGCCCGAGGTGCGCCGCGTCTGCGCCGAGCGCGACCTGAACGTGATCGACGCCACCTGCCCGCTGGTCTCGAAGGTGCACGCCGAGGTGCGCCGCTACGCCGGGCGCGGGGCCACCGTGCTGCTCGTGGGGCACCCCGAGCACGAGGAGGTCATCGGCACCCGCGGCGAGGCGCCGGGGTCGGTGATCGTGGTCGAGGACGTGGCCGGTGCCGAGATCGTCGAGGTGCCCGATCCCGACCGCGTCGCGCTGACCACCCAGACCACCCTCTCGATCGACGACACCACGGCCATCGTGGACGTGCTCAAGCGGCGCTTCCCGGCGCTCGCGGGCCCGAAGTCGAGCGACATCTGCTACGCCACGCAGAACCGCCAGGACGCCGTGCGCGAGACCGTGGCGGGGGGCGCCGACCTGGTGCTCGTGGTCGGCTCGCGCAACTCGTCGAACTCGAACCGCATGGTCGAGGTCGCCCAGGCGGCGGGCGCGGCCTCGCATCTGATCGACAACGTGTCCGAGCTCGATCCTTCATGGCTCGATGGCACCACCCGGGTCGCCCTGACCGCCGGCGCATCGGCGCCCGAGGTGCTGGTGCAGGAGGTGGCCGCGGCCCTGGTCGAGGCCGGCTACCTGCGCGGCGGCGAGGAGCTGCCGTCCGCCGAGGGCGTCTTCTTCAGCCTCCCCCGCGAGGTCCGCCCCCGCCGGTAGCCGCACGCCGGTGTTGCGAACGCTCAGTTGGCGTTGCAGACCGGCCGATCCCAGTTGAGGCGAACCCGCGCGCGCACCAGAGTGCGACGGGCCGCGCCCCGCCCGATGCCCCCCGCCCCCCTCGCCACGCGGATCGCCGTCGCGACCGCATCCCTCCTGATCCTGCTCGTCGCCGTGACCGGCGCCGTGAGCGCGCCCTCGATCGCGGGCACGCGGGCCGAGGTCGAGCAGCTCGGGCGCCAGGTGGCGGAGCTCGACGTGAGGATCGGCGCGGCGGCCCAGGCTCAGAACCTCGCGCTCGACCGCCTCGAGGAGGCCCAGGAGACGCTGGCCCTGACGCGACGCGAGCTCGCCGGGGCACGCCGCGACCTGGAGCTCTCGCGCCGGCTGCTCGCCGACCGCCTCCTCGCCCTGTACGTCGAGGGCACGCCGTCGTTCACCGAGGTGCTCCTGACCAGCGGCAGCCTGGCCGACGCCGAGGACGCCGCCGACCTGATCGGGCAGATCGCCCGCGGCGACGCCGGGGCGGTCGCCGGGGTGCGGCTGCGCCGGGCGCGCCTGGAGGGCCTCGAGGAGCAGGGGGCGGAGGCCGAGTCGCGCAGTCGCCGGGAGGTCGCGGCGGCGGCAGATCACCGCGCCGAGCTCGACGCGGCGATCGAGAGCCGGCGCGCGGTGCTCGCCGACGCGAAGGCCGAGCTGGGACGGCTCATCACCGAGGAGAAGGAGCGGCGCGCGCGCCTGGCCGCCCTCGAGAAGGCGCGGCGCGCCGCCCTCACCTCCATCCCGGTCGCCGGCTCGACCGCCCTCACGGGCGCCCTGCCCGCGGGCGACTACCTCTTCCCCATCGCGGGCGCGACGACCTTCACCAACGACTGGCTGTACCCCCGTCCCGGCGGGCGCTCGCACCAGGGCATCGACCTGTTCGCCACCCGCGGCACGCCGGTGGTCGCGGTCGCCGACGGGTCGCTGTACAACGTCGGCTACAACGGGCTCGGCGGCTGGCGCCTCTGGGTGCGCGACCGGGCCGGCAACGCGTTCTACTACGCCCACCTGTCGGCGTACTCGCCGGCGGCGGTCGAGGGGGCGAGCGTCACCCGCGGCACCGTCCTCGGCTACGTGGGCGACAGCGGCGACGCCCGGGGCACGCCCCCGCACCTGCACTTCGAGATCCACCCCGGGGGAGGCTCCCCCGTGCCGCCCTTCGCGATCGTCTCGGGCTGGCCCCGGGCCGGCTGAGCCCGGCCCGGCGCCGCGCCGGGCTCATGCGGGGTCGGGCGGGCCCAGGACCGTCGCGCCGTCGATGCGACGCTCGGGCGGCGGCGCGGAGGCGAGCTCCTCGGCGTCGAGGGCCCGGCGCGGGTCGATCTCGATGTCGGGCGGCTCGCCGTCGGCGCCGCGCGACACCTCGACCCCGGCCGCCGCGAGCCAGCGCGCGTAGAGGCGGTTGAGGTCGCGGCGCGCGCTCGCGGGGGAGTCGGCGCCCTCGGCGTTCTTGATCGGCGAGAACTCGTCCTCGCGGGCGGCCTCGACCGTGACGGTGCGCGCGGCCGAGGGCAGGGCGTCGAAGAGGAAGGTCTCGAACTTGACCGCGTTCGGCTCGTCGGGGTCGATGCGGCGCCCGGCCTCGTCGACGTGGGGCACCCGCTTGCGGGCGTGGTGGTACGGCAGGTCGAGGCCGTGGTCGGTGAGGCGGCGGACGAAGGCGACGTCCACGCAGTGCACCGCGATCGATCCGGCCCAGTAGACCAGCTCGCCCTCGTCGTCGCGCTCGTGCGCGAGCTCGTCGGGCAGGTCGCTGTACTCGACGACGCCCGGCGCCCCGTCGATGCGCGCGATGACGCCCATCTTCTCCTCGGGACCGATCTTGCGCACGACCACCGACGACATGTCGGCCGCCTCGAGGAAGTGGTGGCCGAGGAACTCCGGGCGGCAGACCCGGGCCAGGGGGTTGTCGACCTGGAAGGTGAAGATCGTGCGGATGCTCTGCGCGACCATCTCGTCGAGCGCACCCGACGCCCGCAGGGCGGAGAGCAGCCCGCCGTGGCCGTCGGGCGACAGCGCCAGCCGGTCGGCCTCCTCCATCAGGATGCGGCCGGTGCCGGGGTCGACGGCGGGCAGCGTGCCCTGCACGACCAGCCGCACCGAGCCGGGATCGAGGCCGAACCAGCCGGCGTCCTCGAAGGCCGCGCGTGTGGTGGCGGCGTTCTGGGGCGACGTCAGCACGTACCAGGGCAGCGCGGTCTCGTAGCGGGTCCTCAGCGCCGCGATCTTGGCGGCGTGGTGCGCGAAGAGGGTGCGGCCGGTGATCGGGGCGAAGGGATACAGGCCCTTCGGCCCGTCGAAGCCCAGCCGTGTGCCCTGGCCACCGGCCAGGAGCACCGCGGCCACGCCGCCGGCGCGCAGGAGGTCCTCGCCCGCGGCCCGGGCCCGGCGCTCGCGCGCCCGGTCGGTCTCGTCGCGGGGCAGCGCGATGAGCGTCTCGGGCGCGGGCGGTGAGATCTCGCCCTGCTCCGCCGGCGCCGCGTCACCGGTCAACCCGGCGACGAGGCGCTCGATCAGGGGCAGGTCGAGCGCCTCCAGCTCGGCCTGCAGGCGGTCGCGGGCGGTGCCGTGCAGGCGCTCGAGCGCCTCGACCAGGTGGCCCTGCCCGGCCGCCCGCAGCCGGTCCTCGACGCTCATGACCCGGGCCGGAGCGCCACCTTCGTGACGCCGTCGACGCGCTCGGCCATCATCCGGTAGCCCTCGGCCGCCTCGTCCAGCGGCAGGGTGTGCGAGAGCATCGGCGCCGGGTCGAGCGTGCCGGCCTCCACCAGCCCGAGCAGCTCGGGGAAGTACCGCTTGCCCGGCACGAGGCCGCCCGTCACCGAGATGTTGCGCAGGAACTGGTCGAACCAGTTGACGTTGGGCGTCTTGCCCATGAAGTGGTCCATGCCGAGGCAGGCGATGGTGCCGCCGGGCCGCACGACCGCGTGCGCGGTGGCCATCGATCCGGGGCCCGAGATCGAGTCGACCACGACGTGGGCGCCCTCACCCGCGGTGTGCTCCATGACCAGCTGCGTGATCTCGTCGTCGTCGCGCGAGTCGATGACGAGGGTCGCCCCGAGCTCGGTGGCGGTGGCGAGGCGGCCGTCGTGGTGGCCGAGGCAGACGATCCGCTCGGCGCCCTTGGCGCGGGCGCCGTGGACGCCCGCGAGGCCGACGGCGCCGTCGCCGATCACGACGACGGACTGACCGGGGGCGGCGCCGGCCGAGGTGAGGCCGTGCCAGCCGGTTGAACATGACGTCGACGAGCGGCAGCAGGCTGCGCTCGCGGTCCTCGCCCGCCAGCGACTCCGGCATCGCGTGCAGGGTCGCGTCGGCGAGCGGCACGCGCATCAGCTCGGACTGGGCGCCCTGCACCGATCCGCCGTGCTGCCAGGTGCGCGGCGCCCACCCGAAGAGCGACCACCGCACGCACGAGGACGCGAGACCCTCGCGGCACCAGGTGCACTCGCCGCACGCGACCGAGCACGACGACAGCACCCGGTCGCCGGGGGAGATCGCCGTCACCTCCGGGCCGACCTCCTCGACGGTGCCGATGAACTCGTGGCCGAGCCGCGAGCCCGCCGGGAAGCCGAACGCCTCGCCCGCGTTGTAGATGTGCAGGTCCGACCCGCAGATGCCGGCCATCGTCACGCGCACGACCGCGTCGGTCGGCTCCTGGATGGAGGCGTCCGGCACGTCCTCGACGCGTACCTGGTTCAGGCCCTGGAAGGTCAGTCCGCGCATCGGTCCCCCTCGACGGTGATGTCCGGGCGGAGGATACCCGCGTCGGGTCCGTTACCATCGCCGCGATGGAGCCGCCGCCCCACGCACCGCTGGCCGAGCGTTACCGGGCGGACCCCGCGCGAGCGGCCGTGACGGTCCGGGTCTGCACCGGCCTGGGCGGCGACGGCATGCGCTGCGAGACGACGGCGCGGGGCCACGAGGTGGCCGCCGACGAGCCGCGCGCGTTCGGCGGCGGCGACACCGCCCAGAGCCCGGTGGAGCTGCTGCTGTCGAGCCTCGCCACCTGCCAGGCCATCACCTATCGGCTCTGGGCCGCCGAGCTCGGCATCGCGCTCGAGCGCGTCGAGGTGGAGGTCGACGGCGACATCGACCTGCGCGGGTTCCTCGGGCTGGCCGACGACGTCCCCGCCGGGTTCGGCGCGGTGCGCATCCGGGTGACGCTCGACGGCCCGGACGGCGCCGAGCGCTACCGCGACCTCGCCGACACGGTCGACCGCCACTGCCCCGTGGTCGATGTCCTCGCGCGTCCCGTGCCGGTCGCGCGCGAGCTCGTGATCGGCGTCCCCTCCTAGGGGCTCACGGGCGCCGGCGGGGCGGGGGGCGTCGTGCGCGGGGCGGGTCGCGGCCCGGCACGCCGGCGGGATCTAGCTGATCAGCTTGCGCGTCATGAGGGCGATCCCGACCCGCCAGGTGATGAGCGCGAAGGCGACCAGCACGCCCACGTGCAGGACGTCGATCCACCCCTCCCAGCCGAACACCGCGTGCCGCACCAGCTCGACGAGGTGGTAGAGCGGGTTGACCTGGGCGAGCGTCCGGGCCCAGGCGGGCAGCCGGTCGAGGGGGAAGAAGGTGCCCGCCACCAGGAAGAGCGGGGTCAGCACGGCGCTGATCACGTAGTTGAAGTTCTCGATCGACGTCATGCGGCCGGCGATGGCGATGCCGAAGCCCGCCCAGCCGAGGCCCGCCAGGCAGGCGAAGAGCGGCACGGCCAGCATGCCCCAGCTCGGGTCGAGGCCGAACGCGATCGCCACCAGCATCGGCGTGCAGCCGTAGACGCCGGCCCGGATCGCGATCCACAGCATCTCGGCGGTCACCAGCTCCTCGGTGTCCACCGGGGCGGCGAGGATCGCGTCGTAGGTGTGCTGGAACTGGTACTTGACGAAGACGCCGAACATGGCCGGGAAGGCCGACGAGAACAGGACGGCCGTCGCGACCGTCCCGGTGCCGACGAACTCGACGTAGTCGTAGCCCCCGACCGTCGCGACCAGCGACCCGAAGCCGAAGCCGAACGCGAGCAGGTAGATCGTGGGCTCGACGGTCGACGAGAAGGTGGTCGAGCGCCAGTGGGACGAGAAGTTGATCATCTCGCGTACGAGCACGCCGCCGAGGGCCGGGCGCTCCAGTCGTCGCAGCCGCCGGCCGCGGCCGGGCGCGGGGCGGGTGGTCACGCGATCTCCTCGCCGGTCAGCAGCACGAACACGTCCTCGAGCGTCGACGGCCGGCGCTCGCCCTCGGGCGGGCGGCCGTTCACGCCCGCGAGCGCCAGCACCGACACCGAGGTGCCGGTGCGGCGGGTGCGCAGGCCGGCCGCGGCGGCCTCCGCCTCGACCTCGCGCAGACGGGCGGGCGGGCCGTACACCTCGATCGCCTCCGGGCCCGCGTGCTCGCGCACGAGGTCGGCGGGCGCACCCGTGGCCACGGCGCGCCCGTGCGACATGATCGTCACGCTGTCGCACAGGCGCTCGGCCTCCTCGATGTAGTGCGTCGACATGAGGATCGAGACGCCCTCGGCGCGCAGGGCGCCGATCAGCGCCCACAGCTCCTGGCGCACCTGGGGATCGAGCCCGACGGTCGGCTCGTCGAGCAGGATCAGCGAGGGCCGGTGCACGAGGGCGCGCGCGATCAGCAGGCGGCGGCGCATGCCCCCCGAGAGCGCCTCCACCCGGCTCGCGCGCCGGTCGCCGAGGTTGGCGATCCCGAGGGCGTGCTCGATCGCCGCCCGACGTGCGGCGCGCGGCACGCGGTAGAGGTGCGCGAACACCAGCAGGTTCTGCTCGACCGTGAGCGTGGTGTCGAGGTTGTCGAGCTGCGGGACCACGCCGCACTCGGCCCGCGCCTGCTTGGACTCGCCGGGCAGGCGGTACCCGAGCACCTCCAGCTCGCCCTCGTCGGCGATCGACTGGGCCGTCAGCAACTTCATGATCGTCGACTTGCCCGCGCCGTTGGGGCCCAGCAGCCCGACGCACGTGCCCGTGGGCACGTCGAGGTCGAAGCCGGCGACCGCCGTGATCGCGCCGAAGCGCTTGACCACCCCGCGCACGCTGATCGCCGGGGTCACGCCGCGGGGCGCCGGTCTAGTCGCCGAGGACGCCGGCGCGCGTGAAGGCCGACCGCGCGTCCATCACGAGACCGACGAAGAACGGGCCGAACTCGCCGTAACGGGCGCTGACCTCGTCGAACCGCATCTCGTAGACGATCTCCTTGATCGTCGCCGGGTCGTCGGCCAGCAGGGTGACGCCCCACTCCCAGTCGTCGATGCCGGTGGCACCGGTGATGAGCTGGAGCACCCGGCCGGCGTAGCGGCGGCCGACGCGCGCGTGGCCCTGCATGAGCTCGCGCCGGTCCTCGAAGGGCAGCGAGTACCAGTTGGCGCCCTCGGCGCGGCGCTTGGACATGGGGTAGAAGGCGATCATCGCCCGCTCCGGCAGCCGCGGGTGCAGCCGTGCGTCGCCGTAGGCCTCCATGCGATCGGCCCAGGCGGCGAGCCGGCCCTCGACGTCGCCCTCGCCGTCGGCCTCGAGCCGGGCGCGCTCGTCGGCCTGGGTGCTCGTGTACTCGCTCAGCTCGGTCAGGGACACGAACGAGTACTCGGCCGCGAAGGGCCCGCGCAGGACCGCCTTCGTGAGCACGTCGAGGGCGTCGAGGTCGGGGCTCAGCGCCATCAGGCCCACGTCGGCGCCGGCGCCGAGCACCGATGACGCGATCACCTGCTGCGGCTCGCGCGCGGTGAAGCGGGCGATCTCGTCGAGCACCTCCTCGCCGCCGGGCGAGTCCGGCAGCGCGCGGAGCATCAGGTGGACCACCCCCCACCCCACCGAGGGCCGGACCTCGCTCACGGGGTCAGCGGCCGGAGAAGCGGTAGAGGGTGCCCCCGGCGAGCACGTACAGGTCGCCGCCGAGACCCTCGCCGAACGAGGTGACGTTCGAGAGCGTGGCGCCCAGCCGCCCGGTCTCCTCGCGCACCGGGCCGGGCCGCGGGCCGGCCCGCAGGCTCCAGACGCGCCCGCTGCAGAAGTCGGCGTAGACGTAGCGGCCCGCCAGCCCCGGGGCGCGGTCGCCGCGGTAGACGTACCCGCCCGTCACCGAGCAGCCGGCGGAGTGCGAGTACTGGGCGACCGGGGCGACGGGCGCCCGCCCGTTGGCCGACCGGCCGCCCGGGAAGCGGGAGCGTCCCTCGAACGTGTTCCACCCGAAGTTGGTGCCCGCGGCACGGCCGCGAGGCCGGTAGTCGATCTCCTCGATGGCGTTCTGGCCGACGTCGCCGATCCACAGGTCGCCCCGGCGGCGGTCGAACGAGAAGCGCCAGGGGTTGCGCAGGCCGTACGCGTAGATCTCGGGCGCGCCGCCGCCGCCCGCGAAGGGGTTGTCGGCGGGGATGCCGTACCCGCGGCCGCCGGTGCGGCGGTTGACGTCGATGCGCAGGATCTTGCCGAGCAGGGTGTCGAGGCTCTGCCCGTTGCCCTCGGGATCGCCGCCGCTGCCGCCGTCACCGGTCGCGATGTAGAGCATCCGTCGGGCCCGAAGGCCAGGTGGCCGCCGTTGTGGTTCGCGTAGGGCTGGTCGATGCCGAGCAGGACGCGCCTGCTGGACGGCCGGGCGCGGTTGGCGTTCGCGCGGCGGAACTCCGCGATGCGGGTGTCGCCGGACGGGTCGGTGTAGTTCACGTAGAAGCGGCCGTTGCGCGCGTAGTCCGGGTGGAACGCGAGCCCCAGCAGGCCGCGCTCGCCGCCGGAGCTGATCTGCCCCGAGATGTCGAGGAACGCGCCGGGCAGCAGGCGGCCGCGCTCGAGGATGCGGATGCGGCCGCTCTGCTGGACCACGAAGAGCCGGTTGCGCTGGCCGGGGGCGCCCGTGACGTAGAGCGCGTCGCCGAGGCCGCCCGCGACGCGCGCCAGGCGGTATCCGGCGGACCCCTGCTCCGCGGCGGGGGTCGAGACGGATGCCGGGGCCCCCGCCTGATCGGGCACGTCCGCCGAGCCGGCCTCGTTGCCGCAGGCCGCGAGCGCGAGGCTGGAGAGGAGGGCCGCGAGAACGGTTAGGGGCGGGCGGAGCGACCTCACGACGGTCACGCTAGCGCACGTCTCGCCCACGCGGCCGCCCGGCCGTCACTCCCGCTCCGGTACCCGCGGTGCCGCTCCCTCCACCCCCGACGAGGGCCGTCAGGCGGCCGTCACCGGGTCGATCGCCGGCTGCACGGCACGGCTGACCGTGACGGGCAGCAGCCGCACGAACGCGTTCAGCTCGGCGGCCGGAGCGCCCTCGGCCAGACCGGTGACGAGGCGCTGCAGAACGGCTTCCTCCCGGGGACCGAGCTCACCGGCCACCGGCGCGAGCGCGTCGGTGAGTCGCTGGGCGACGGCGGGATCGAGGACCTTGAAGGCCTCGAGGAGCTGCGCGGGGATCTCATCGGCCATGACGGGCATTATCGCACAGGTCACGGACGCCGTGCCGTGGCACATCGCGCCGGCCCGGAAGGGAACCGCCCGCGCGCCGCCAAGACGCCACCAGGCCAAGGAGGCGGCGGTGGACTGGTGGATTGCGGGTCTGGTGCTCTCGGCCCTGGTCGGGGTCGCCGCGAGGGACGTGGGACGGCCGGGGCGCGCGAGCGCGCCGGCGCTGCTGGTGCTGCGCTCCGTCGGTGGGCTCGGGCTCGTGGCGATGGCCGCCCTGAGCGTGCGGGTCGGCTCCCCCGGGGGCGCGCTGGTGGCGATCCTGGCGGCCGTCCCGCTGCTCGCCGGCCTCACGGGCGGCGTGCTGCGAGCCCGCCCCGAGGCGCGCGCGCGGCCGATCCCCCGCCTGCACGCGCCCGCGCCGCGCGCCGAGGGCGACACGACCGCGCAGCACGACGGGCGACGGGCGGCCTAGACGCCGCTCAGGAGTCGGGCACGGGCCGACGGCCGGTGCCGCGCGGCCGCAGGAGCCATCGCTCGATGCGCTCGGTGACCGGCTGGTGACGCTGGGACGGCATCGTCCAGCGGATCTCCCCGGTGCGCGCGAGGGCGACGTGCACCAGGTCGATCGCCTCCGAGAGATCGACGGGCACCGGAGCCAGCCCGATCTGCTCCATCGGCGCGAACAGCTCGCGCCGAAGGCGCGGCTCGGCGAGGTCGGGCAGGAAGAACGCGTCCTTGACGGCGCCGCCGAGCTGATCGAGGTCGATCAGCACCACGAGCGGCGACACGCGCCCGCCCTCCTTCTCGACCGTGATGACCACCTGCTGCTGGTCGGGGGCGTCGACGGGCGACGTCGCCCAGGCGGCGGACGGGTGCGCGTCGAGCAGGCCGGCCACCGCCGGGGGGCGGGGCGGGCGCCGCGCCCGGCGGCGTCGAGGGCCATCGCGGCCGCCGGCGCAGGCACGACCACCGACAGCGCCAGGCACGCGTCGCGACCCGCGTCGCCGCTCGCCGCCAGCGCCCGCACCAGGGCGGGCAGGCCATCGCTCGGCACGAGGCCCGCCAGATCCTCCGCCATCGCCTCGACGAGGTAGGACCGGCCCGGCGCGACGACGGCCCGGGCCACGCGCCCGGCCTCGGCCGGGTCGAATCCGTGCGCCACCTCGTCCAGCACGGGGTGCACGCGCAGGAACGTCGCCTGGGCGTCGAGGTCGCCGGCGAGGTCGGCCAGGCACTCGGCGACGTCGGAGCCGGGCTCGGCGTGGGCCAGGCCCGACTCGGCCCAGCGCCGGGCGCTGACCTCGTCGCCCGAGCGGGAGGCGATCAGGGAGGCCTCGTACCAGTTCTCGGGATCGTGCTCCGAGAGCGCCGGGCGCAGCAGCGCCAGGGCGTCGTGGGCGCGGCCGCCGCGGGCCAGGATGCGGGCGTGGTGCCGGCGCGCCGCCGGTGCGCGCTCGGGCAGGTGCCGTGAGAGCAGGGCCACCAGCCGCGCCTGGGTCGCGGCCGCGGCGGCGGTGCGCTCCCCGGCGAGCAGGTCCGCCACCTCGGAGGCGAGGGCGTCGACCTCCTCCTCGGTCAGGCTGACCCAGGCGGTGCCGGGGGGGCCGGCCCACCCCAGGTGCACCTCGAAGCCCGCCTCGGCGAGCGCGAGCGAGATGGGGCGACCGGCGGTGCGCAGCGCCCCGGGGTCGGAGGCGGCCACGCCCGCGACCACGGTGCCGAGGTGGGTGATGGGCGGCGGCCCCACGCCCCGGGACCCGGGCCGGCGATCGAGTCGGGCGGCGACGGCCCGGACGAGTGCGTCCTCGTCGCCGGGCCGGGCGGCCGGCGGGTCGATGCGCGAGATGGCGACGCGCCGCGCCACGGGGTCCTCGATGCGCACGAGCAGAGTGTCGCCCGCGCGCGCGCCCGCGGGGAGGCGCAGGGCGGGCTCGACCCCGAGCAGCGCGAGCGGGCAGAGGTCGGGCTCGATGTCGACCGCGCCGGCCGCCGCGGCGCCGTCGTCGACCCGGACCGTCAGTTCCAGGCCGGTCAGCGCCTGGGCCACCCCGGCCAGGCGGCCGTCGGCCAGCCACAGCACGCGCGGGTCGTCGCGCACGGCGCGGCGCGCGGCGGCGGCGGGATCGCGGGCGCGGGTCGCGCCGCGGCGCGCCAGCGCCTCCCCCAGCCGGTCGGCGCCGAGGGGTCCGTCGGCGAGCAGAGCGACCACGGAGTCGGCGAGTTCGACCCATGCGGGGAGGATAGCGACGAGGCCGGTCGCGCCCCGGGAGACGCGCTGGCATCATGGCCACGTGCCGCGACCGCCCATACGCCGAGCCGGGGCGTGATCGCGAGCCTCCTCGCGGCGTCGGCGACGTTCGCCTCGATCGCCGACACCTTCTCGCGGCTGGCGGAGGACGCGGCGAGCTACGGCTACTGGGCCGTGCTGCTCGTCGTGGCGGGCGACGGCGTCTTCCCCGCCCTGCCGGGCGAGACCGCGATCGTGGCGGCGGCCGTGCTCGCCGCCGACGGCAACCTCAATCTGCTCCTCGTCATCCTCGCCGGGGCGGCGGGGGCGGTCATCGGCGACTCGAGCGCCTACTGGATCGGGCGCACGGGTGGCGGACCGATCAAGCGCGGGGTCGTGCGGGTCGCCGGCGCCGAGCGCCTGGAGGCGGCCGAGCGCATGGTCGCCCGCCAGGGCCCGGCCCTCGTGTTCGTCGGGCGCTTCCTGCCCGGCATCCGCATCGCGATCAACCTCTCGTGCGGGGCCGGGCAGATGGACTACCGCCGGTTCCTGATCTTCGACACCCTCGGCGCCGTGGTGTGGTCGTCGCAGGCGGCCCTGCTGGGCTTCTTCGCGGGCAAGGCCTTCGCGGACCAGCTCTGGGTGGCGTTCGCGGTGGCGCTGGGCGTGTCGGTCGTCGTGGGCGGGCTCGTCACGCTCAAGGAGCGCAGCCGCGTCCGGCGCGAGCGCGAGGCCGCCGAGCACGAGCGCGAGGCGGCCGAGCGCGAGCGCGAGGGCGCGGCGGGCGCGGCACCGCCGGCGGAGTCGTGAGCGGGTTCGGATCTCGCCATGTGAGATTTTTGTCAGGTCGGGCAGCCCTATGGTCAGCTTTGCTCAGGTTTCGCCGCCGGATGCCGATGGTCGAGCTTGCGGCCTCCACGATGCCTACGCAGAATCGGGTCATTCCAGGGATGGACGACATCGATGGATTCGCAGCACAGATCTCCACCACCCCGGGCCCCTCGGCCGCGCACGGACGGGCCTGACGTGGTCGTCGCGCACCCGACCGGATCGGGGCCGCGCGCGCAGCAGGAGCACGTCGCCCCTCCCGTCGCCGACGGACCCCGGCTGCTGTCGGTCTCGGCCGCCGCGCGACTGCTCGGGGTCAGCTCGTCGTCGCTGCGCGCCTGGGCCGCCGCCGGCCGGGTGCCGTGCGTCCGCACCCCCGGGGGGCACCGCCGGTTCGAGCGCGACGAGATGGTGCGCTGGCTGGCGGAGCGCGGCGGGGCGCCGCCCGCCACCCCGACGCGGATGCAGGAGCTCGTGCCGACCCGCATCGAGGCGATGCCGGGCATCGCCGCGACGCTCTCGGGCGCGACCGACTCCGTGCTGAGCGCCGTCGAGGAGGAGCTCTCGCGGTCGCGGGCCGGGACCATGCGCCCCTCGGCCGCCCGGCAGGCCCGGGTGACCAACGCCCTCGGATCGCTCGCCGGCGCCCTCGCGGTGGGCGATCTCTCCGAGTGCTACCGCGACGCCGAGTGGGAGGGGTTCCGTCACGGCGCGTCGGGTCAGCCGGGCGACGCCCCGGTGACGGAGGCCCTGGCGCTGCGGCGCGCCGTCGACCGGGTGCTCGGCCCGCAGCTCGCGGGGAGCCCCGTCGAGCAGCGCGCCGTCGAGCGGTCGCTCGACCGCATGGCCGTGCGGGTCGCCGCGGGATACGCCGACGGCGTCCGGTGCCGTCTGCGCTCGAGCCTCGGGTGAGCGGCCCGACGAGAGGTCGATGAGCACCGCCGGGGGGCGCCAGCGGCGCTCCGACGGCCCGTGGCTCTCGGTCTCGGCCGCCGCGCGGGCGCTCGGCGTGAGCCCGAGCACCCTGCGGCTGTGGGCGAGCGAGGGACGCGTGCCGCACGTCCGCACCGCCGGCGGGCACCGCCGCTTCGATCCCGAGGCGCTCCGCCAATGGCTGGCCCGCCAGCCGGCGCGGGCCGGACGCCCGCCACGGCCCGCGGCCGTGCAGATCGCGGTGGCGCCCGTCCTGGCCGACGTGCTCCGCGCCCGCGCCGATCTGGTCTCGGACGCCGTCGAGGCCCTCGTCGAGGGACCGGCCGAGGCCGCCTACCGGCGCCTGCCACCCGCCGAGCGCCGCGGCGTCGTGCGCGCCTGGGTCGACGCGCTCGCCGACGCCTTCGCGACGGGCAGCATGGCCGAGGCCCTCGAGCGCGCCGAGACCTACGGCCGGGGGCACGGGCTGGCGGGCTCCTCGGCCGAGGTCACCCTCGGAGGGAGCCTCGCCCTCGAGCGGGCGACCGACCGGGCGCTGGCGGCTCCGCCGTCGCCGCTCGGCGAGGACGAGCGCCGGCAGGTCGTGGCCGCGATGGGTCAGCTCACCGTGCGCGTGGCGACCGCCTGGGCGGCCGCCGTCGCCGGCCGCGGGGCGCGCGCCGACTGACGCTCAGCCGCGCGGCACCGGTATGCGCACCCGCTCGATCGTGGCCCCCCGCGGCGTCACGGCGCGCACCCCGATCGCGTGCGGCCCGACCGTGACGATCAGGAAGTGGTGCTCGAGGGCGCACCGCCGCAGCCCCGCGGCGGGCCGCACGCACGGGTAGAGCGTCGCGCCGCCGCCGCCGGTGGTGACGTAGGTGGTCCCGTCGGCCTCGATGCGCTCGTACATGTGGTTGTGGCCCTGCAGCACCAGCGCCACGCGTCCCCGGCGCAGCAGCGGCCCCCAGAGCCGGCGCGCGTCGTCGGCCGGCGCGTGCAGCCCGGAGGTGCGCAGCGGCTGGTGCACGGCGACGATGCGCGGGCCCGCGCCCGGCCTGGCCATCTCGCGCCGCAGGAAGCGCAGCTGGCCCGGATCGTCCGGCGCGTTGCCGTCGAGCACGACGATGCGCGCCGGGCCCGCCGCGAAGGCCGTGTAGCGCCGCGGGGACCGGAGCGCCGTGGCGGTGCCCGTGCCGTGTACGTCGTGGTTCCCCCAGGTCGCACGCCAGGGGACGCCCAGACGGATCAGGCACCGCTCGGGACGGTCCCACGTGTCGCGCGTCGCCTCCCCCCGCGGGTAGAAGTTGTCGCCCGTCGTCAGCACGAACGCGAAGGGCCGTCGTCGCGCCTCGCCGCACATGCGCCGCGTCACGGCGGCCTGCGCGGCGCCGCCCCAGCCCCAGTCGCCCTTCACCGCGAACCGCACCGTCGGGGCGGCGGCGGCCGCCTCGCCCGCCCCGCCGACCGCCAGCGCCGCGCCGACGAGGGCCACCCCCGCGAGCGCGGCCGCGCTCACTCCCCGCCGGGCCCCTGATCGCCGGCCGCCTCGATGTCGCGGCGCAACCGGTCGGCCCGCGCGCGCAGGCGCGCCCGGGCGGCGTCGAGGGCCTCCCGCGGGTCGTCGTCGATCGCGGGCGGGTCGTATGCCGGCGCGTCGGCCGCGGCCACGACCTCGACGTCGGCGGCATCGGCCGCCTGACCCGCGGGGGACGGACCCCCGAGGACGGGCGGCGCCACCCGCTCGGGCCGGCGCCGGAGCGCGACGGCGAGCCCCGCCCCCGCGCCCATGGCGCCCATCGCGGACGCCGCCCACATGCTCCACCTGCGCATCGCGTTCACCTCGGTCGGGGACTCCGGGGCGGCATGTTACCGCTGCTATACTCCCGCGCCTGCCGGGGCCCGGTCGCTCCGGAATGCTCGCGTGCCGCAACTTCCGGAGGTCTGGGATCGCCCCGTACGAGTTCATGATCATCCTCAATCCCGATGCGGATGAGGAGCAGCAGCAGGAGATCCTCGAGAGGGTGCAGCAGCTCATCGTCGACGGGGGCGGCACGGTCGACCACGTCAACGACTGGGGCCGGCGCAAGATCACCTTCCCCATGGAGAAGCGCCCCGACGGGCGCTACGTCGTGATCACCTGCCAGGGCGACCCCACGTCGCTCGCCGAGATCGAGCGGGTGCTCTCGATCAACAAGGGCGTCGTGCTGCGCGCCCTCTTCATCCGCCTCAACACCAACGAGGCCGAGCGGGCCCTCGCCAACGGCGCCCCGGCCCCGGTCGACACCCACCCCGAGCGCGAGGACCGTCCCCAGCGCGGGCGTCCGGGCGGTCGTGGCGGCGGTGGCGGCGGCCGTCGCGGCCCCCGCTAGGACGACATGCCGGCCGACCTCAACCGCGTGACCCTCGTGGGGCGCCTGACGCGCGATCCGGAGCTGCGCCACAGCGGTGGCGGAGATCCGATCTGCTCGATCCGCCTGGCGGTCTCGAGCAGATCGCGCGGCGACGGCGGCGAGTGGGGCGACCGCTCCAACTACTTCGACGTGACGGTCTTCGGCCGTCAGGCCGAGACCGCCTCGACCTACCTCTCCAAGGGCCGGCGGATCGGCGTCGACGGCCGGCTGTCGTGGCGCGAGTGGCAGGCCCAGGACGGCTCCAAGCGCCAGAGCGTCGAGGTGATCGCCAACGACGTCTTCTTCCTCGACAGCCGGGGCGAGGGCGACGGCGGCGGCGGTGGCGGTGGCGGGCAGAGCTCCTCCGGCTGGAGCCAGGGCCCCGCCGGCGGCGGCGGCGACCTGCCCGTGGACCGCAGCGACATGCAGCCGCAGCCGGCGCGCAGCGACGACGACGACATCCCCTTCTAAGGCAAGGCGAGAGACACCATGCAGGCGATCCTTCTGACTGAGGTCGAGGGGCTCGGCGACGCCGGGACCGTCGTGAACGTCGCGCGCGGGTACATGCGCAACTTCCTGCTGCCCCGGGGCATGGCCGAGGTGGCCACCCCGGCGCGCATCGCCGAGGTGCGTCGTCGCGAGGAGCAGCGCCGCGCCGCCGCCGAGCGCGCGGTCGAGCAGTCGAAGGAGCTCGTGGACCTGCTCGGGCGCACCATCCTGACGCTCAAGGCCAAGGCCGGCGACGACGGGCGCCTGTTCGGCTCGATCACCTCGGCCGACGTCGCGACCGCCATCAAGGAGGCGCGCGGCGTCTCGGTCGACCGGCGCATGATCACGGTCGAGCCCCCCATCCGCACGGTCGGCACCTACGCCGTGCCGATCGAGCTCGCCCCCGGGCTGACGACCGAGGTCAAGACCATCGTCAGCCCCCTGATCGACTGAGCACCGCCCGCCCCGCGGGGCAGAGGAGCCCGGTGGCCTCGACATCGGAGAGCGTCCCGCCCCCGCAGAACGCGGAGGCCGAGGCGATGTTGCTCGCCAGCCTCATGGAGGTCGGTGTGTACGTCGCCGAGGCCCAGGGGATGCTCGACGCCGAGGACTTCTACCGCGAGGGCCACCGCGCGGTGTACCGGGCGATCCAGGACCTGTTCCACACCGGCGAGCCCGTCGAGCCGATCACGGTGATCGAGCAGCTCACGAAGAACGGCGAGATCGAGGCCGTGGGCGGACGGCTGGGCGTGCTCGACCTGATGGAGACGCCGTTCATCGCGGCGAGCTACAAGTCGTACGCCGAGATCGTCCGCGACGCGGCCACCCAGCGGCGCCTGCTGCACGTCGGCCAGCAGATCGAGCGCATGATCGCCCAGCGCGAGGGCGAGACGACGGCGATGCTCCAGGACGCCGAGACGCTCGTCTACGAGCTCTCGCAGAAGGGCGTGCGCGGTGACTTCACACGCGCCGACAAGCTGGTCATCAAGGGCCTCGAGCGCCTGACCGCGGCCGAGGAGGCCGGCGGCGGCGTGGTCGGCGTGCCGACCGGGTTCATCGACCTCGACAAGGTGGTCGGAGGGCTGCAGGCCGGAAACATGGTGGTCGTCGCCGCGCGCCCCAGCATGGGCAAGACGGCCCTCGCCCTCGGCATCGCCGAGCATGCGGCCCTGGTGCAGAACCTCGCGGTCGCCGTCTTCAGCCTGGAGATGAGCGGCGACGAGCTGATCCAGCGCCTGCTGTCGTCCACCGCGATCGTCGACGCGGGCCGCATCCGCGCCGGCCGCCTCGCGCCCGAGGACTGGTCGCGCATCGGCCGCGCCGCCGACCGGCTGTCGGCCGCCCGCCTGTACATCGACGACTCCGAGGGCGTCACGGTGGGCGAGATGCGCACGAAGCTGCGCCGCCTCAAGAGCCGCGACGGGCTGGACCTGCTGATCGTGGACTACATCCAGCTGATGGAGGGCAACCGCGGCCGCAAGGACGAGAACCGGGTCCAGGAGATCTCGGCCATCTCGCGCAACCTGAAGATGCTCGCGCGCGATCTCGAGGTGCCGATCATCTGCGTCTCGCAGCTCAACCGGTCGCCGGACTCGCGCAACGACAAGCGACCGATGCTGTCGGACCTGCGCGAGTCGGGCGCCATCGAGCAGGACGCCGACCTCGTGCTCATGATCTACCGCGACGACTACTACAACCCCGACACCTCGGAGGACAAGGGGCTGGCCGAGGTGATCGTGGCCAAGAACCGCCACGGGCCGACCGACCGCGTGAAGCTGACCTTCCGCGGCAGCTACGCCAAGTTCGACAACCTCGACCGGGACCACTGAGTGATCCGCCCCCACGACACGCACGCGAGAGCGCACTGATGCCGGCCACCGTGGTGATCGGCGCCCAGTGGGGCGACGAGGGCAAGGGCAAGGTGGTCGACCTGCTGGCCGAGCGCAGCGACGTGGTCGCGCGCTACCAGGGCGGCAACAACGCCGGCCACACGATCGTCGCCGGCGACGAGGTGTACAAGCTGCACCTGGTCCCCTCGGGGATCCTCTACCCGGGCACCCTGTGCGTGATCGGCAACGGCACCGTGGTCGACCCGGGGGCCCTGTGCACCGAGATCGACGGCCTCGAGGAGCGCGGCGTGTCGCTCGCCACGCTGCGGATCAGCGGCAACGCGCACCTGGTCATGCCGTACCACGTGATGCTCGACGGCGCGGCCGAGATGCGCCTCGGCAAGTTCTCGATCGGCACGACCCGGCGCGGCATCGGCCCCTGCTACCAGGACAAGGCGGCCCGGGTCGGCATCCGGGCGCAGGACCTGCTCGACCCGAAGATCCTCGTGCGCAAGCTCGAGGTCGCCCTCGAGGCCAAGAACGAGATCCTCGAGAAGCTGTACGGCATGGAGCGCCTCGAGCCCGAGGCCCTGGCCGCCGACCTGCTCGGCCACGCCGAGCGCCTGCGCCCCTTCATCGCCGACACCGCCCTGATCGTCGACCAGGCGCTGCGCGACGGCCAGCGGGTGCTGTTCGAGGGCGCCCAGGGCACGATGCTCGACATCGACCACGGCACGTATCCGTTCGTCACCTCGTCGAACCCGGTCGCCGGCGCCGCCTGCACGGGCACCGGCATCGGCCCGACGCGGATCGACTCGGTGCTCGGGGTGACCAAGGCCTACGTCACGCGCGTCGGCGAGGGCCCGTTCCCCACCGAGCTCGACGACGACGCCGGCCGCCACATGCTGGAGCGCGGCAACGAGTTCGGCACCACGACCGGGCGCCAGCGCCGGTGCGGCTGGCTCGACATCGTCGCGCTGCGCTACGCGGTGCGCCTCTCGGGCATGACCCAGCTCGCGCTGACCAAGCTCGACGTGCTCTCGGGCCTGCCCACCGTGCGGCTGGGCGTCGCCTACCGCGACCGCGACGGCGCCCGGCTGACCGACTTCCCGTATCACCAGACCGTCTTCCACGGCTGCACGCCCGAGTACGCGGACATGCCGGGCTGGGACGAGGACCTGTCGGAGTGCCGCACCCTCGGCGACCTGCCTCCGCGCGCACGGGACTACGTCGATGCCATCTCCGAGGCGGTGGAGGTGCCGATCACGCTCATCGGCACCGGCCAGGGCCGTCACCAGGTGATCGACCGGGTGGAGATCTAGAGGGCGGCCCCGTCGGCGGCCCCTCAGGCCGCCGACAGCCTCAGGGGGGCGCCGCGCGCCGGGACCGGCCCCGACGCCCGCCGCTCCATCACCCGCTCGAGGGCGTCGACCGCCCAGGGGGCGAACTGGCGGCCCGACTCGGCGCGGCACTCGTCGAGGGCCTGCTCCGTGGAGAGAGCCCGCCCCGACCACGACCGGTGGGTCATGGCGTCCCAGGAGTCGGCCAGGCAGAGCACCGCGGCGCCGTCCGGGATCTCGTCCTCGAGCAGCCGGTCGGGGTATCCGCGGCCGTCCCAGCGCTCGTGGTGGTGGCGGATCCATCCGGCCTGGCGGCGCGAGAGGATGTGCGAGGCGGCCTCGGCGCCCGCGGCGGCGTGCCGCTTGACGACCTCGAACTCCGACGGCGTGAGCGCGCGGGGGCTGACCAGCACGGCCGACGGGACGCAGGTCTTGCCGACGTCGTGCACGACCCCCGCCTCGACCAGGTCGTCCACGCGGTGGCGCGCCCAGCCGAGCTCGGTGGCGATCTCGCCCGCGATGGCGGCCACGCGCTCGGAGTGTCCCGAGGTCGAGGGATCGAGCTCGTCGATGGACCGGGCGGCGCGCCGCAGCGCGATCAGCCCCTGCCAGCGGGCCAGCCCCCGGGCCGGGTCGGCGGTGAGTGAGGTGGGGAACCAGTCGATCATGACGAGGAGACCCTCCGACCCCTCGCAGGGTCGGATCTATCTCCCCGGAATCTTCCCGGCGGTCACGGCCCGGCGCGCGGTCAGGCCGGCGGCGCGTCCTCGACGACCTCGTGGACGCCCCCGGCGGCGAGGTCGACGACCACGCCCCTCACCGCGTCGCGATGGGGGAGCTCGGGCGCCGACCGCGCCCGGCGGATCTGCGCCCTGACGCTCTCCTGCAGGTCGGCGAAGCCGCCGGCGGTCCACGCGGGGCGGTGCCCGGTGTCGTGGGCGACCTCGTCGGCGAAGACCCCGTCGTCGAGGCCGTGCAGCCCGCACTGGGTGTGCTGCACGATCAGGATCTCGCGTGTGCCGAGCAGGCGCTGGGAGATCGCGAGCGACCGCAGCGCGTCGTCGTCCACCAGGCCCCCGGCATTGCGGATGACGTGCGCCTGGCCCGGCCCGAGGCCGAGGATCGAGAACGGGTCGAGCCGCGCGTCCATGCAGGCGACCACCGCGAGGTGCAGCGACGGCCGCGCCCCGAGGGCGCTCGGCGGGGTGCGGCGACCGTGGTCGAGCAGCGCGTCGATGACCGAGGGCGGGCGGTCCCCGGGCCTCACGTTCGACATGAGGGCGACGAGCGCCAGGGTCCATATCGCGATGATCGCCAGCGCGGCCGGCCAGCCGCCCGAGAGCACGATCGCCACGACGGCCGTGGCCAGCACCGCGCCGCCCACGACGATCCAGGTGACCCAGCGGATCTCCTTCGCCGACGCGCGGTCGAAGTCGGCCACCGGGGCCTCGCGGGGCGTCAGGGCCGTGCCACCGCCGGTGGCCTCCATGTACGAGTCGAGCGCCCGCATGACCTCGCCCGCCGCCCGCTCGGGGTCGGGGGCGCCCGCCAGCTCGGCGAGGGCATCCTCGAGGAGGGCCCGGTGGGCCTCGCGGTCGGCGCGCGAGAGGGGCTTGGGATGATCGGTCATCACGTCGATCGTAGAGCAGGACGCGGTCCGTCGGCAGGCGCGCCGACCCCTCGGACGACCGCGTCGTGTGCGAGAGTGCCCGGGTGAGCCGCACGGTGCTGGTCGTGGGAGGTGGGGGGCGCGAGCACGCCCTCGTGAGGGCGCTTGCGCGCTCACCCGAGCGACCCCGCATCCTCTGCGCCGGCGGCAACGCGGGCATCGCCCGCGACGCAGAGATGATCCCCCTCGATCTCGGCGACGTGCGGGGGGTGGCCGCGCTGGCGCCCGCGCTCGGCGTCGATCTGGTGATCGTGGGGCCCGAGGCCCCGCTGGTCGCGGGCGTCTGCGACGCGCTCCGCGCCGCCGGCGTCAGGGCGTTCGGTCCCTCGGCCGCCGCCGCGCGCCTCGAGGGCAGCAAGGCCTTCGCCAAGGAGGTCATGGATGCGGCCGGCGTGCCCACGGCCCGCTCGGTCACCGTGACCGACGTCGAGTCGGGCATGGCCGCGGTCGCCGAGCTCGGGCTGCCCGTCGCCGTGAAGGCCGACGGCCTCGCCGCCGGCAAGGGCGTGGTCGTGGCCGAGACCGAGGGGGCGGCGCGCGAGGCCCTCGTGGCCTGTCTCGTCGATGCGGCCTTCGGCTCGGCCGGCAGCGTGGTGGTCGTCGAGGAGGGGATGACCGGCCCCGAGGTGTCGCTGCTCGCGATCACCGACGGGCGCGCCGTCGCCCGCTTCCCCGCCGCCCGCGACTACAAGCCGATCGGCGACGGCAACGCCGGGCCCAACACCGGGGGCATGGGGTCGGTGTCGCCGGTCCCGGACGTCTCCGCCGCGCTCGCCGACGAGCTGATCGACGCCGTCCACCGTCCGGTGATCGCCGAGATGGAGCGGCGGGGCGCCCCCTTCCAGGGCGTCCTCTACGCCGGGCTGATGATGACGCCGACGGGCCCGCGCGTGCTCGAGTTCAACACCCGCTTCGGCGACCCCGAGACCCAGGCACTGCTGCCCCGGCTGGAGGACGACGCCCTGGCCCTCCTCACCGCGGCGGCCGACGGCGAGCTGCGGGACGGACCGGTGCGCGTGCACCCCGGCGCGGCGGTCGCCGTCGTGCTCGCGGCCCACGGCTACCCTGGCACGCCGCGGGCGGGCGACGTGATCTCGGGACTCGACGAGGCCGCGGCGACGGGCGCCGAGGTCTACCACGCCGGCACGACCTTCGGCGAGGGCGGCGCGGTCGTCACCTCCGGCGGGCGCGTGCTCGCCGTCAGCGCCCGCGGCGACTCGGTGTCGTCGGCGCGCGAGGCCGCCTACGCCGCCGCCGGTCTCATCACCTTCGACGGTCGCCAGATGCGCGGCGACATCGCCTCGGGAATGGACGTCCCCACCACGTGATCCCCCGCTACTCGCGTCCCGCCATGGACGCCCTGTGGACAGAGGAGGCCAAGCTCGCCCGGTGGCTCGAGGTCGAGCTGGCCGTGTGCCGGGCGTGGGCGGCGGCCGGGGTCATCCCCGCCGCCGACCTGGCCGCCATCGAGGCGGGCGCCGGCTTCTCGGTCGAGCGCACCCAGGAGCTCGAGCGCGTCACCAACCACGACGTCGTCGCCTTCCTCACCGACGTCAACGAGCGCGTCGGGCCCGCGTCGCGCTGGATCCACTACGGCATGACGTCGTCGGACGTGCTCGACACCGGCCTGGCCCTGGCCATCCGCCGTGCGGGCGAGCTGCTGCTGGCCGAGCAGGCGGCGCTCACGATCACGCTGCGCGACCTGGCCCTGGAGCACCGCGACACGCTCTGCGTCGGGCGCACCCACGGCATCCACGCCGAGCCGACGACCTTCGGCCTGCGGCTCGCCGGGCACGCGCTCGAGAGCCGGCGCAACGAGGAGCGGCTGCGCGCGGCCCTCGACGGCGCGTCGGTCGGGACCCTGTCGGGCGCGGTCGGCACCTACGCGATGCTGGAACCGGCGATCGAGGCCGCCGTGCTCGCCGAGCTCGGCATCGGCGGCGAGCCGATCCCCACCCAGGTGGTCGCGCGCGACCGCCACGCCCAGCTCGTGTGCACGATGGCCGTGGCCGCCAGCTCGCTCGACCGCCTCGCCACCGAGCTGCGCCACATGCAGCGCACCGAGCTGCGCGAGGCCGAGGAGGCCTTCACGGCCGGCCAGAAGGGCAGCTCGGCGATGCCCCACAAGCGCAACCCGATCACGGCCGAGCGCATCTCGGGGATCGCGCGGGTCGTGCGCGGGTACGCCGTCGCGGCGCTCGAGGACGTGGCGCTCTGGCACGAGCGCGACATCTCGCACTCCTCGGTCGAGCGGATCATCCTGCCCGACGCCTTCCTCGCCCTCGACTACATGCTGGCCCGCAGCCGCGCGCTGGTGGAGGGGCTGGTCGTGCACAGTGACCGCATGCGGGCGGTGCTCGACTCGTCGCACGGGCTGGTCTTCTCCCAGCGCGTCCTGCTCGGGCTGGTCGAGCGCGGACTGACCCGCGAGCAGGCCTACGCCCTCGTGCAGCGCAACGCCCTGCGTGCCTGGGACGAGGAGCGCCCGCTGCGCGAGCTGCTGCTCGCCGACGCCGAGGTGGTCGCGGTCATCCCGGCGGCCGAGGTCGAGGCGCTGTTCGACCCGGCGTGGTACACCCGGCACGTCCCCGAGCTCATGGAGAGGGTGGCGGGCCTGTGATCGACGCGGGGGCGGTGTCGGGCTACCCGCTCCTCCTCGAGGGCAAGGTGCGCCAGGTCCGCGAGGTCGACGACGAGCGCCTGCTGATCGTCGCGACCGACCGCATCTCCGCCTACGACTGGATCATGCCGACGCCCATCCCGGGCAAGGGCGCGGTCCTGACCTCGCTCTCGGAGTTCTGGTTCGGGCACACGGCCGACATCGTCCCCAACCACCTGATCGAGGTGGTCGGCGACCGGGCGATGCTGGTGCGGCGGCTGCGGATGCTGCCGGTCGAGTGCGTCGCCCGCGGCTACCTGGCCGGCTCGGGATGGGCCGACTACCGCGAGACCGGGGCCGTCTGCGGGCACCCCCTGCCCGCCGGCCTGCGCCAGGGCGACCGCCTGCCCGCGCCGATCTTCACCCCGGCGACCAAGGCGCACGAGGGCCACGACGAGAACATCACCCGCGCCGAGGCGGCCGGGATGGTGGGCGAGGACGTCCTCGCCGAGGCCGAGCGGATCACGCTGGCCCTCTACCGCCGCGGAGCCGAGCGCTGCGCCGCGGCGGGGATCATCCTCGCCGACACCAAGTTCGAGCTCGGCACCGACCGCGAGGGACGGCTGACGCTGGGGGACGAGGCGCTGACCCCCGACTCGTCGCGCTTCTGGCCGGCCGACCGGTGGCGGCCGGGGACGAGCCCGCCCTCGTTCGACAAGCAGTTCCTGCGCGACTGGCTGGACGGCATCGGCTGGGACCGCGCGTCGCCGCCGCCCGAGCTCCCGGCGGAGGTCGTCGAGGGGACGCGGGCACGGTACATCGAGGCGCATCGGCGCATCACGGAGGTGGATGGGTGACCCAGGTCGTCGTGACGGTGATGCCGAAGGCGGGGGTGCTCGACCCGCAGGGCCAGGCGGTCGCGGGAGCGCTCGCCCAGCTCGGGTTCGAGGGCGTCGGCGAGGTGCGCATCGGCAAGCGCATCGAGCTGACCATCGCGGGCGACGACCCGGCCGGCCAGGCGCGGGCGATGTGCGAGGGGCTGCTGGCGAACGCGCTGATCGAGGACTACGCGGTCGAGGTGCTCCCATAGCCACCGTCGCCGTGCTGCGCTTCCCGGGGTCGCTCGACCACGCGAGCGCGGCGCGGGCCGTCGAGGGCGTGGGGGCGCACGCCGTGGAGGCGTGGCACGCCGACGCCGAGCTGCCCGCCGGGACCGACGCCGTGCTGCTGCCGGGCGGCTTCTCGTACGGCGACCACCTGCGCTGCGGCGCCATCGCCAGCCGCGCCCCGATCATGGACGCGGTGCGCCGGCACGCCGACGCCGGTGGACGGGTGGTGGGCATCTGCAACGGGTTCCAGGTGCTCTGCGAGGCGGGGCTGCTGCCGGGCGCGCTGCGCCGCAACGCGACCCTGTCGTTCGTCTGCCGCCAGATGGAGCTCGAGGTCGCCGACCACTCCACGCCGTGGACCGGCGGTCTCGAGGGCGGCGACACGATCTCGATCCCCGTCAAGAACAACGAGGGCGCCTGGTATGGCGACCCGGCACGCGCGCGGGTGGTGCTGCGCTACCGCGACGACCTGCTCGGGTCGACCGACCGCGTCGCCGCCGTGGCGAACGCCGCCGGCAACGTGATGGGCCTCATGCCCCACCCCGAGGAGGCCTGCGACCCGCTGCTCGGCTCGGTCGACGGGCGCATCGTGCTCGGGGGGTTGCTCGGGTGAGCGCACGCGACCTGCCCCGCCACCGCCAGCTCGGCCTCACCGACGACGAGGCCGCGCGCATCCCGCGGATGCTCGGCCGCGAGCCGACCGACCCCGAGCTCGTCATGTTCAGCCTCATGTGGAGCGAGCACTGCTCGTACAAGCACAGCCGCCCCCTGCTCTCGGGCTTCCCGACGAGCGGGCCGCGCGTGCTGCAGGGCCCCGGCGAGAACGCGGGCGTCATCGACGTCGGCGACGGCATCGCCGTGGCGCTCAAGATCGAGAGCCACAACCACCCCTCGGCGGTCGAGCCCTTCGAGGGCGCCGCCACCGGGGTCGGGGGCATCGTGCGCGACATCATCGCGATGGGCGCGCGGCCGATCGCGCTGCTCGACAGCCTGCGCTTCGGCGAGCTGACGAGCCCGCGCAGCCGCCACCTGTTCACCCGTGCCGTCGCGGGCATCGGGCACTACGGCAACTGCATCGGCGTCCCGACGGTGGGCGGCGAGGTCGTGTTCGACGACCGCTACGAGGAGTCGTGCCTGGTCAACGCGATGTGCGTGGGCGTGGTCGAGGGGCCGATGCTCCGCGCGGCCGCGTCCGGGCCGGGCAACGCCCTCGTGCTGATCGGCAACCGCACCGGGGCCGACGGCATCGGCGGCGCCAGCGTGCTGGCCTCGGCCGAGCTGGACGACGAGGACAAGCGCCCGTCGGTGCAGGTGAGCGACCCGTTCACGGAGCGCAAGCTGATGGACTGCTGCCTGGAGCTGGCCGCCGCGGGGGCGTTCGTGGCCCTTCAGGACCTGGGGGCGGCCGGGCTCACGAGCGCCGCCAGCGAGATGGCCGCCAAGGGCCGCGTCGGCCTCGACATCGACCTCGACCTGGTCCCGCTGCGCGAGACGCTCCAGGCCGCCGAGATCCTGGTCTCGGAGAGCCAGGAGCGGATGCTCGCCGTGGTGGAGCCGGCCCGCGTCGACGAGGTGGTCGCCGTGTGCCGCCGCTGGGATCTCGACGCGACGCCGATCGGGACGGTGACCGAGGGCGAGAACCTGGTCGCCCGCCACGAGGGCGCGACGGTGGTCGACCTGCCGGCGCGGCTGCTCGCCGACGAGGCCCCGGTGTACGAGGTCCCCCGCGCGCCCGCCCCGCCGCCGCCGCCCCTCGACCGGGCGGCGCTGCCCGAGCCGGACGACCTGTCGGCGGCGTGGCTCGATCTGCTCGCCCGCCCGAACATCGCGAGCAGGCGCTGGATCTACGAGCGCTACGACCACCTGGTGGGGGCCAACACGATCCGCCGTCCCGGGGGCGACGCCGCGGTGGTGCGCCTGCCCGGCTCGGACCGCGCCATCGCCCTCACGACCGACTGCGCCGAGCGCCACTGCGAGCGCGATCCGCGCGGGGGCGGGCGCGCGTCGGTGCTCGAGGCCGCGCGCAACCTGGCCTGCGTCGGCGCGCGGCCCGTCGCGGCCACCGACTGCCTCAACTTCCCCAACCCCGAGAAGGGCGCGACCGGCTGGCGGCTGGCCGAGGCCATCGCCGGGATGTCGGAGGCCCTGACGGCCCTCGCCGTGCCGGTCGTCAGCGGCAACGTATCGCTCTACAATGAGAGCGCGACCCGCGCCATCCTGCCGACGCCGGTCGTGGGGATGATGGGTCTCCTCGAGAGGGCCGACACCAGTGTCGGGCACGGCTTCGGCGCGGAGGGCGACGTCGTCCTGCTGATCGGGGATGATGGGTCCCTGGACGCGTGTGAGTACGTCGGCGGGGCCGGCGGGGCCCCACCCGACATCGATGTCACCCGGGAGGTCGCGGGGATCGAGATCGTGTTGAGAGCGGCGGAGGAGGGCCTGCTGCGAAGCGCCCACGACGTGTCGGCGGGCGGCCTGGCGGTCGCCCTCGCCGAGAGCGCGATGGCGGGCGGCGTGGGCGCGGCCGTCGACGTGCCCGCGGGGGCCCGCGACGACGAGGTCGCCTTCGGCGAGGGCGGGGGGCGGATGGTCGTGACCGTCGGGTCGTCGGAGGACGCCGACCGGGTGGCCGCGATGGCCCGCGGCGCGGCCCGCGTGACGCGCGTCGGGCGCGTCGGCGGCGACGCCGTCACACTGCGCATCGACGGGCGCGCGACCACCATCGGGCTGGAGGCGGCGCGCGCGGCCTACGAGCGGACACTGCCGGAGGCGCTGGCGTGAGCGACCTGGACCGCCTGATGGACGACTCGCCGCGCGAGGAGTGCGGCGTGTTCGCCGTCGCCGCGCCGCCCGGGCGCGACGTCTCGCGCATCACGTTCTACGCGCTGCACGCCCTCCAGCACCGCGGGCAGGAGAGCGCCGGCATCGCCGTGCGCGACGGCGAGCACGTGACCATCCAGCGCGACCTCGGCCTGGTCAGCGCCGTGTTCGACGAGACCTCGCTGCGCACCCTCACCGGCGACGCGGCCATCGGCCACGTGCGCTACTCGACGACGGGCGCCAACAAGTGGGACAACGCCCAGCCGGTCGCCCAGACCCGGGGCCGCGACATCGTCGCCCTCGGCCACAACGGCAACCTCACCAACACGGGCGAGCTTCGCGCCGAGGCCGAGCGGGCGGGCGCCAGCCTGTGCGCGAGCACCGACTCGGAGATCATCGCCGCGCTGATCGCCGACGAGGAGGGCAGCCTGCTCACGGCCGTCTGCGCCGTGATGCCGCGGCTCGTCGGCGCCTACTCCGCGGTCGCGATGTCGAGCGGCGAGCTGGTCGCGTTCCGCGACGCGCAGGGCGTGCGGCCGCTCGTTCTCGGCCGTCTCGACGAGGGCGGGTGGTGCGTCGCCTCGGAGACCTGCGCGCTCGACCAGGTCGGCGCCCGCTACGAGCGCGACGTGCGGCCCGGCGAGGCGCTGCGCGTGACCGCCACGGGCGTGCAGAGCCGCCAGGCGCTGCCGTCGGCCGGCGCGCGGCCGTGCGTGTTCGAGCACATCTACTTCGCGCGCCCCGACTCCACGATGGAGGGCGCGACGATGTGGGGTCAGCGCAGCGCGATGGGCGCAGAGCTGGCCCGTGAGAGCGGCGTCGAGGCCGACCTCGTGGTCGGCCTGCCCGACAGCGGCACGCCCGCGGCGATCGGCTACGCCCAGGAGTCGGGCATCCCCTACTCCGAGGCCGTGGTGCGCAACCGCTACGTCGGGCGCAGCTTCATCCAGCCCGACCAGGCGATGCGCCAGCACGGCATCCGACTGAAGTTCAACCCCCTGCCGTCGGTGATCGCCGGCAAGCGCCTGGTCGTGGTCGACGACTCGATCGTGCGCGGCAACACCACCCAGCGCATCGTGCAGATGCTGCTCGCGGCCGGCGCGCGGGAGGTCCACATGCGGATCTCGAGCCCCCCGATCCTCTGGCCCTGCTTCTACGGCATCGACATGGCCGACCGCGCCGAGCTGGTGGCCGTCGGCCGCACCGTCGAGGACATCGCCGCCCTGACCGGCGCCGACAGCCTCGCCTACCTCTCGCTCGACGGCCTGCAGCGCGCCATCGGCCGGCCGGCCGAGAACTTCTGCCGCGCCTGCTTCACCGGCGAGTACCCGATCGCCGTCCCCGACTCGTCGGTCAAGCTGCGCTTCGAGCCCGCGCCACGCGAGCCCGCCCCGGCCTGAGCGCCGGGGGGCGCCCGCGATCGTCGCGGGCGCCCGGGTGCGACGTCAGCCGCGCGCGGCGGGCGGCACGTGGTGGTTGCCGCGGAAGAGGTCGGACGGGTCCCACTCCGACTTGACGGCCCGCAGGCGCTGCCAGGTCGCCGCGTCGAAGAAGCCGCTCGCGTCGGTCGGCACCTCGACGAAGTTGGGGTAGTCCCCGGCGCGCCAGGGGGCCATCGTCCGGTGCACGTCCCCCAGGGCCTGCCGCACCGGCGCATCGAGGGACTCGTGCGGGATCACGCCGAGGGCGAGCAGGCTGACCGTGCCCGGCAGCGTCGCCCGCGCGCCGGCCCCCGGCGCCGCCTCGGCCAGCGCGCCGCCCATGTGGCGCAGGTTGATCAAGGTCAGCGGCGACCCCGAGTCGGCCCCGACCCGCTCCACGAGGGCGTCGATCGCCGCGGGTGGCATGTCGCCGAGCAGGTGGTGCGAGGTCTCGTAGGGCAGCGGGTCGGGGGGGTCCATGGCGATCTCGGCCAGCCCGATCGGCGGCACGGGCGCGAAGGTGTCCATCTCCGGCCCGAGCGCGCGGATCGGCGCGAGCAGGTCCCGGCCGTCGGCCTCGTCGCCGAGGAAGGCGGCGATGACGATCGCGAAGTCGCGGCCGCGCACCGGCGGCGGCACGATCTCCATGTCGGGGAAGCGCAGGAGCGAGACCCACGACATGAGCTCGCGCGGCAGCGACGGCAGGGAGTCGTTCCAGAGGTGCAGCACCTCTGCCGCCCGCTCCATCGGGAAGAACATCTGGCCGGCGTAGAGGTCGGTCACGGGGTGGACCGCGAACTCGATCGCCGTGACGACGCCGAAGTTGCCGCCGCCGCCGCGCAGGGCCCAGAACAGCTCCGGGTGGTGGTCGGCGTCGGTCCGCACGAGCTCGCCCTCGGCGGTGACCAGCTCGAGGGCCGTCACGCTGTTGGTCTGCAGGCCGTGGCGGCGGGCCAGCCAGCCCATGCCGCCGCCGAGCGAGTACCCGGCGATGCCGACCTCGGGCGACGACCCGTGGAGGGCGGCCAGGCCGAGCTCGGAGAGGGCCGGCACGACCTGCTTCCAGCGCACGCCGGCCCCGACGCGCACCCGGCGCGCGGCGGCGTCGATCGACACCTCGTCGAGGCGCGACACGTTGAGCAGCAGGGTGCCGCCGAGGCTGCCGAGCGGCCCGGCGTTGTGGCCGGTCGCCTGGGGGGCGACGCGCAGGCCGCGGGCGCGCGCGTGGCGCACGGCCTCCGCGACCTCGCGCGCGTCGGCCGGCAGCGCGGCCGCCTCGGGCCTCTGGTCGATGAGGGTGTTGAACGTCGCGCGGGCGGCGTCCCAGCCGTCGTCCCCGTGGCGGACGATCCGGGCCTCGCCGGGGGCGGGGATGAGGGTGGTGGACATCGGTGCTCCTCCGTCTCGATGTGCCCCCAGACTCGACCCCGGGCGGGTGCCGCCGCATCAGGCGGGCCCCCAGGGGCGTACCCCGGTTCGGCGCCCGGGGTCCCCCGGGGACTCCTCGGGGCGTCGCCCGCCGCACTAGGGTTGCGGGTGATGGACCGGCCCCCTCTCAGCTACGGCGACGCCGGCGTCGACCTCGACGCCGCCCGGCGCCACACCGAGGCGATCGCCGCGATGGTGGCCGGTGGGCAGACCGGCTTCGCCGCCGCGCTGCCGATCCCGCCGGGCATGCGCGAGCCGATGCTCGTCACCTGCACCGACGGCATCGGCACCAAGCTGCTGCTGGCCCAGGAGCTGGGGCGCATCGGGGGCCTGGGGCAGGATCTCGTGGCGATGTGCGTCAACGACCTCGCCTGCACCGGCGCGCGGCCGCTGGCATTCCTCGACTACCTGGCCGTCGGGCGCCTCGACACCGACCAGGCCAGGGAGCTGGTCGGCTCGGTGGCGGACGCCTGCGCGGCGGTCGGGTGCGCCCTGGCCGGGGGCGAGACCGCGGAGATGCCGGGGCTCTACGCGCCCGGTCACTTCGACCTGGCCGGTTTCGCCTGCGGGGTGGTCGAGCGCGACGCCATGCTCGGGGCCCACCGGGTGCGGGACGGCGACGCGATCGTGGGCATCCCCTCGTCGGGCCTGCACTCCAACGGCTATTCGCTCGTGCGGGCGCTGGTGGCCGACGGCGCGCTGGCGCCCGACCCCGACCTGCTGCTCGCCCCCACCCGCCTCTACGTGCGCGACGTGGCCGCGATGACCGACGCGGGCCTCGGCGTGCGGGCCGCGGCGCACATCACCGGCGGCGGCCTGCCCGAGAACCTCCCGCGCGCCCTGCCCGAGGGCCTCGGCGCCGTGCTCGACCCCGCCGCGTGGGATCCGGGCGCCGCGATGCGCGCGGTGCTCGACACCGGGCGGGTCGCGTCCGACGAGGCGTGGCGCACCTTCAACATGGGCCTCGGCATGTGCGTCGTGGTGGCGCCCGGCGACGCGGCGGCCGCCGCGGCCCTGGCGGAGGGGGCCCGGGTCGTCGGCCGCGTCGCGCCGGGCGCCGGCGTCGTGCATGGCTGAGCGGCCCTTCCGCGTCGTGGTGCTCGCCTCGGGCGGCGGCTCCAACCTGCAGAGCCTCATCGACACGGTCCACGCGCCCGGGGGCATCGAGATCGTGCTGACGGTGGGTTCGCGCGACGACATCCCCGCGCTCGGGCGCGCCGCCCGCGCGGGCATCCCGACGCGCGTGGTGTCGCTCGCCGGCCGCGACCGGCACGAGCGCGACGTCGAGCTGGCGGGGGTCGTGGCCGGCGCGACCCCCGATCTCGTGGTGCTCGCGGGCTGGATGAGCATCCTCACGGGGGCCTTCCTCGACCGCTTCCCCGACCGGGTCATCAACCTGCACCCGTCGCTGCTGCCGTCGTTCCCGGGACTGCACGCGGTGCGTCAGGCGCTCGACTGGGGAGTGCGCTACACGGGGGTCACCGTGCACTTCGCGGAGGAGGTCGTGGACGGCGGTCCGCCCATCCTGCAGGAGCCGGTACCCGTGATGTACGGTGACGACGAGGAGGCGCTCACCTCGCGGATCCGGGAGGTCGAGCACCGGCTCGTGCCCGAGGCGGTGCGCCTGTTCGCCGCCGGCAGGGTGCGCCGCGATCCCACCGATCGGCGCACGGTCACAATCAGTCCCGTGGAGGTCGAGTGAGGGTCTCGCGAGCGCTCGTCTCGGTCTCGGACAAGACCGGGCTGGAGGACTTCGCCCGCGGCCTCGCCGCGGCCGGCATCGAGATCGTCTCGACGGGCGGGACGGCCGAGTCGCTGCGCTCCTGGGGCATCGACGTCATCCCGGTCGACGCGGTCACCGGGCACCCCGAGATCATGGGCGGACGGGTCAAGACCCTGCACCCGCGGATCCACGGCGGCATCCTCGGGCGCCTCGACCACGAGGGCGACGCCGAGGAGATGCGCACGGCCGGCATCGAGCGCATCGACCTCGTCGTGGTCAACCTCTACCCCTTCGAGGAATGGGCCAAGAGGCGCGGCGTGTCGGACGACGAGCTGATCGAGCAGATCGACATCGGCGGTCCCGCGATGATCCGCGCCGCGGCCAAGAACCACGCCCGGGTCGGGGTCGTCACCTCGCCGGACCAGTACGGCGACATCCTCGGCGAGCTGGCGGCGGGCGGCGGCGAGCTCTCGCACGAGCTGCGCCGGCGCCTCGCGGGGGCGGCATTCCTGCGCACGGCCTCGTACGACGCGGCGATCTCGTCGTGGTTCGCCGAGGGCGGCGAGGGGTTCCCCGACTCCCTGCTGATGGGCTTCGACAAGCTGGCCGACCTGAGCTACGGCGAGAACCCCCACCAGCGCGGCGCCTACTACGCCGAGCGCGGCAGCCGCACCCACCTGCTCGCCCGCATCGAGCAGCTCCACGGCAAGGCGCTCTCGTTCAACAACCTCTTCGATCTCGACGCCGCCCGTGCGGTGGTCGACGAGTTCGAGGTGCCGGCGTGCGTGATCGTGAAGCACAACAACCCGTGCGGGGTGTCCGCCGGGGCCGACGTGCGCACCGCCTACGAGCGGGCTCGCGACTGCGACCCGGTCTCGGCCTACGGCGGCGTGATCGTGGTGAACCGGCCGGTCGACGCCGCGCTCGGCGAGATGCTCGCGGGCACCTTCGTCGAGGTGCTCTGCGCGCCGGGCTACGACCCGGACGCGATGGTGGCGCTCACGCGCAAGCCGAACACGCGGCTGATGCTCAACCGCGAGCGGCGGCGCACGAACGCCGGCGAGCGCGACATCCGCCGCGTGGCCGGCGGCCTGCTGGTGCAGGACCGCGACGCCGAGAGCGAGGACCGTGCCGGCATGACCGTGGTCACCGAGCGCGCCCCGACCGAGGCCGAGTGGGGCGACCTGCTCTTCGCCTGGCGGGTCGCCAAGCACGTCAAGAGCAACGCGATCGTCCTCGTCAAGGACCTCGCGACCGTGGGGGTCGGCGCCGGCCAGATGAGCCGCGTCGACTCGGTCCGCCTGTCCCTCGAGAAGGCGCAGTCGCCGGTCGCCGGGGCGGTGCTGGCCAGCGACGCGTTCTTCCCCTTCGCCGACGGCCCCGAGGCCGCGGTGCAGGCCGGGATCACCGCCATCATCCAGCCCGGCGGCTCGATCCGCGACGACGAGGTCTTCGCCGCCTGCGACGCCGCCGGGGTCGCCATGGTCGTGACCGGCCGCCGGCACTTCCGCCACTGATGGCGGCCTGGGCCCTCACGGTCGACATCGACGCCCCGCCCGATGCGGTGTGGGCGTTCATCGGCGACCCGGCGACCGTGCCGCAGTGGTACCCCAAGTACACGGACTGCACGGTGGACGGAGACCGCCGGGTGCTGCGCAGCGCGGAGGGCAACGAGCTGCACGAGCGTCTGCTCGAGCGCGACGACGACCGTCGCTTCTACTCCTACTCGGTGGTCTCGGGCGCCCCGGTCGCCTCGCACATCGCCAGCTTCGAGGTGACCGCCGAGGGCACGGGCAGCCGCATCCGCTGGGCGACCCAGGCCGAGCCGATCGACCCCGCGACCGATCTGCGCGGCCGCCTGCACCCGACCCAGACCGAGGCGCTCGCGCGCGTCAAGCGCATCCTGGAGACCGGCGCGGCCTGAGGTGCCGGGCGGCCGGCGGGGGAGCGGCGGGACGACGCGCCCACCGCCTACGCTGTGACCATGCGCCCCATCGCCGCCCTCCTCGTCGCCCTCGCCGTCGCGGCGGGACCGGCGGCCGCGGCGACGCCCTCCGACCTCTCCGCGGACCCCCTCGACCGCGGTGCGCTGCTGGCGCTGCCGAGCGTCTACCGCGTCGTCGTGACCATCGACGTGCCCGCGCTCGAGACCTCCGAGGGACGGCGGGTGCCGCTCTCCCGCCGGGCGCGGACGATCGTCGAGAGCGGCACGGCCTTCGCCGTCGCGCCGGACGGATGGCTGGCGACCGCGCGCCACGTCGTGGCACCCGACGGCGAGGGCCTCGCACGGCTGGCCTACCGCAGCCGCCTCGCATACTCGGGCCGGGCCCACACCGACGCGACGGTCGACGAGTGGGTGCAGCGCACCGGCGCGCGCCCGGTCGGGGCGCGGGTGCAGAGCATCGAGGTGGCGCAGGCCGACACGGGGGAGGGCGGGCGCACCTCGGCCACCTGGCGCCCGACGCGGGTGGTGCCGAGCGGGACGGCCGATCTGGCGCTCCTGCGCATCCCCGTCGAGGGCGCGCCGGCGCTCGAGCTGGACGAGGCCGCCAGCATCGGCACCCCGGTGGTCTCGATCGGCTTCGGGCGGGGGTCGGCGCTCGACGGGCACGAGGAGGACCGCGGCGAGCTCGAGCCGGCGATCCGCCGCGGCGAGCTGCGCCGCACCGGGGCCCTCGAGGACGAGGCCTCCGCACGCGACGCGATCGCGATCGCGATCGCCGTGAGGGGTGGCGACTCGGGCGCGCCGGTCGTCAACGCCGACGGCGCCGTGCGCGGGGTGGTGATCCGCCAGACGCGCGAGGACGCCGGCATCGCCGAACGCGCCACCGAGTTGCGCGAGCTGATGACCGGGACCGGCGTGCGCGGACGCGCGGGCGTGGCGGCCGAGCGGTTCCGCGAGGGCATGCGGGCGCTCTGGCGCCTCGACCCGGGTCGAGCCGAGAGGGCGTTCGACGACACCCTGACCGCCTTCCCGCAGCACACCCTGGCCGTGCGGGAGCGGTCGCGGGCCGAGGCGCTCGCGGACGGCGATCTGCGCCTGGCCGGGGAGCGGCGCCCCCAGAGCCTGCTGATGGCGCTGGGCGTGCTGGCGGCGGCGATCGCGTTCGCGTTCGGCGCGGCGCTCGCGGCCTCGTTCAGGCGCGGCGGGCCCTCACCCCGGGGCCGTTAGGCTAGCGTCGCCCGCCCGCGACGCAGGAGGCACGATGAGGATCGGCGTGCCGGCCGAGGTGAAGCCGGACGAGTATCGCGTGGCCCTGACACCGGCCGGAGCGCTGGAGTTGATCCGCCGCGGACACGAGGTCTGGGTCGAGCGCGGAGCGGGCGTCGGCTCGGGCATCCCCGACGCCGAGTACACCCGGGTGGGCGCCCGCATCGGCGAGGCGGTCGACACGTGGGGCTGCCGGCTCGTGCTGAAGGTCAAGGAGCCGCAGCCGGCCGAGTTCCGGTTCCTGCACGACGACCAGATGCTCTTCACCTACCTGCACCTGGCCGCGAGCCCCGGCGTCGCCGACGCGCTGCGCCGCGCGGGGACCACCGGCATCGCCTACGAGACCGTCGAGGACGACGCCGGGCGGCTGCCGCTGCTCGCCCCGATGAGCGAGATCGCCGGCCGCTTGGCCGTGCAGGCGGGGGCGCGCTACCTCGAGAGACCGCTCGGCGGCCGCGGGGTGCTGCTCGGGGGCGTCGCCGGCGTCGCGCCGGGATCGGTGGTCGTGCTCGGGGCCGGCATCGTCGGCACCAACGCGGCCAAGGTGGCGATCGGGATGCAGGCCGACGTGACGCTGGTCGACACCGATCTCGACCGGCTGCGCGACCTCGAGATGGTGCTCGCCGGGCGCGTCACGCTGCTGCACTCCACCCAGCTCGCCATCGAGGAGCTGCTGCCGACCGCCGACCTGGTCGTCGGGGCGGTGCTGCTCAAGGGGGCGCGGGCGCCGCGGCTCGTGTCGCGCGAGATGCTCGGGCTGATGCGCCGCGGCTCGGTGGTCGCCGACGTCGCGGTCGATCAGGGCGGCTGCTTCGAGACGAGCCGCCCGACGACCCACTCCGACCCGATCTACCTCGTGGACGGGGTCCTCCACTACTGCGTCGCGAACATGCCCGGAGCGGTGCCCGTGACGTCGACCCGGGCCCTCTGCAACGCGACCCTGCCGCACGTCACCTGGCTCGCCGACGACGACCTCGCCGGCGCGCTGCGCGCCCACCCGGGCCTGCGGCCCGGGGTCAACGTGCGCGACGGCAAGATCGTGAACGCCGCGGTCGCGGAGGCGCTGGCGAGCTGACCGCCACCCTCGAGCTCCCGCCGCCGCAGGAGGGCCTCACCCAGGGGGAGGCCGAGCGTCGCCTGGCCGCGCGGGGGGAGGTCGAGGGCCCCGCCACGAGCCGCTCGTGGTCGAGCATCCTGCGGGCGAACCTGCTCACGGTGTTCAACGTGACGCTCGTGGTCGCCGGCCTGATGACGCTCGTGTTCGCCGACTGGCGCGACGCCGTGTTCCTGGCGATCCTCGTGCTCAACGCGGGCATCGGCATCGGCCAGGAGGCGCGGGCCAAGGCCAGCCTCGACCGGCTCGCCGCCCTCGTCGCCCCACGCGCCACCGTGGTGCGCGACGGGCGCCCGAGGGAGGTCGACGTGCCGCATGTCGTTGCCGGCGACCTGATCGTGCTGAACGCCGGCGACCAGGTGGTGGCCGACGGCCGGCTCGTGCGGGCGGACGGCCTGGGCCTGGACGAGTCGATGCTCACCGGCGAGTCCGAGCCGGTGCCGCGGGCGACCGGCGACGCGGTGCGGGCGGGCTCCTTCGCCGCCGAGGGCGCGGGCGCGTACGTGGCGGCCGCCGTCGGCGCCGACACGTACGCCGAGCGCCTGGTCGGGCAGGCGCGCGAGTTCCGCCATCCGCGGTCGCCGCTCGAGGAGGCCCTCGACCGCCTGATACTGATCCTGGCGGTCTCGATGATCCCGCTCGGCCTGCTGCTGGCCTGGTCGCTGATCGAGCAGCAGACGCCCTTCCGCGAGTCGGTCGGCACGGCGGTGGCCGCCGTGGTGACCCTCGTGCCGGAGGGGCTCGTGCTGCTGGTGGGCGTGACCTACGCGCTGGCCACCCTGCGCATGGCACGGCGCGGGGCCCTGGCCCAGCAGCTCAACGCCGTCGAGTCGCTCGCCTCGGTCGACGTGATCTGCATCGACAAGACCGGCACGCTCACCGAGGAGCGGCTGCGGCTGGTGGAGTCGGTCGCCGCCCCCGGCACCGAGCCCGAGGCCCTGACCGACCTGCTGGGCCGGTACGCGGCCAGCGCGCCGGCGCGCAACGCCACCCTCGACGCCATCGCCGCGGGCGTCCCGGCCGAGCCCGAGCCCGTCGGGGACAGCGTGCCCTTCGCCTCGCGCCGGCGATGGAGCGGCCTGCGCATGGGCCCCGGCACGGTCGTGCTGGGCGCCCCCGAGCACTTCTCGCTGCCCCCCGCGCTGGCGGCGCGCGCCCGCGCCGAGGCGGAGGCCGGGCGCAGGGTGCTGGCGGTCGCCGCGGGCGACGTGCCCCTGTACCTCCCCCACCCGGACGCCCCGCCGCCGCAGGGGCTGGCCCCGGTGGGCATCGCCATCCTCGCCGAGGAGCTGCGGCCGGACACGCGGGAGACGATCGCCTTCCTCAACGAGGACGGCATCGAGGTGCGGGTGATCTCGGGCGACGCGCCCGCCACCGTCGCGGCCATCGCCGCCGACGCCGGCATCGCCGTGCGGGGCGCGCCGGTCGACGGGCGCGAGCTGCCGCCGGACGCGACCGGGCTGCGCGACCTGCTGCGCGAGCGGACGGTGATCGGGCGCATCTCCCCGGAGGGCAAGCGCCGGGTGGTGGAGGCGCTCGCCGCCGACGGCCGGCACGTCGTGATGATCGGCGACGGCGTCAACGACGTGCCCGCGCTGAAGGCCGCCCGTCTCGCGATCGCGCAGGGCAGCGGCTCGCAGATGGCCCGCGGCATCGCGGACCTCGTGCTGGTGAAGGGCGGCTTCGCGTCGGTGCCGCCGATGATCCGCGAGGGCCGCAAGGTGATGCGCAACCTCCAGCGGGTGGCCAAGCTGTTCGTGGCCAAGTCCGTGCTCGCGGCCTTCCTGATCCTCACGGTCGGCCTGTCGTCGGAGAGCTACCCCTTCCTGCCGCGCCACCTGACGCTGGCCTCGTTCTTCATCATCGGGGTGCCCGCCTTCCTGCTGGCCCTGGCGCCGAGCTCGGGCTCGTGGCGCCCGGCCGGGTTCCTCCGCGACCTGGCGCGGTTCGCGCTCCCCGCCGGCACCGCGATCGGGCTGGGGGTGGTGGCGAGCTACCTCATGGCGACGAACCTCATCGAGATGAGCCCCGTCCGCGCGCACACGGTGGCGGTCACCGTGCTCGTGACGACCGGCCTCTACCTGGTGGTGGTGCTCGAGAGCGGCAGCCGCACGCGGGGCTACTGGGTCGGCGCGCTGTGCCTCGCCCTGCTGGCGCTCTACCTCGTGGTGCTGTCGCTGCCGGCCTGGAGGGGGTTCTTCGAGGTCTCCACCCCCGACCCGGTGGTGCTGCTGTGCGCGGCCGCCGGCTCGGCGCTGGCCATGGGCGGCCTGGCGCTCACCGACGAGCGGTTCATCCCGCGCCTCCCGATCCCGGGTCGTCCCGACCGGCCGCCCGGCGCCCGGCGATAGACGCGACCAGCAGCAGCACCGCGATCAGCGCGAACGCGCTCAGCGCCATGACCGGGATCGTGACGTAGCCGAACTCGTCGATCCAGCGGGTCGAGCAGGGCACGCCGGCGCGGCAGGCGGCGCCCTCCGCGCTCGGGTTGACCTCGATGTAGATGTGGTGGATCGAGACGGCCGCGCCCACGAGCGGGAACACGGCGGCGTAGAGCGGCACGCGCCGGTCGCGCAGCAGCGCCCCGACCAGCAGGATCGCCACCAGGGGGTACATGCAGATGCGCTGGAACCAGCAGAGCCGGCACGGCGCGTAGTCGGCGATCTCGGAGAAGTAGAGGCTGCCGGCCGTGGCCGTCGCCGCGGTGATCCAGGCCAGCCACACCGCCTGGCGCGCCACGGCGTCCCACGACCCCACCAGCGCCGCCCGGGCACGCGGGCTGACGGCGGCCGCGACGATCGCGACCGCGATCAGCGCGGCCGCGACCTGCGCCAGCACCGCGAGGGCGGCGAGGGTGGTGTCGAGCGTCTCGTTCACCGAACGGACCCGGCCCGGGCGGTCACGCCCGCGGGCCGACCTCGGCGATGGCGTCGGTGAAATCGGAGAGGTTGGCCACGCCCGAGATCGTCCGCGAGCCGCGCGGGCCCGTCACGATGAACGTAGGGGTGGCGTTGACCTCGTCGCCGTTGGCGGCGTCGCGGCGGGCGAAGAAGGCGCTCGCGACGGCCTCGCCGGCGTAGTCGGCCCTCCACTTCTCGACGTCCAGCCCGAGCTTGCCGACGACGTCCTCCATCAGCGCGTCGCTCAGCCAGTCCTCGGTCTCGGGCCCCTGGTTGGCGTAGAGCACCTCGACGAACGGCCACATCGCGTCCTGCATCGCCGCCGCCTCGGCTCCGAGCGCGCCGCGCTCGGAGCTGGCGTTGATGAAGGCGATCGGACGGAAGGTGAGCTTGGCCTCCCCGTCGGAGACCGGCCCGTCGATGAGCTCGCGCACGGTGGTCTCGCTGGCCGACTTGCAGGCGGGGCAGGAGATGTCGCCGTACTCGACGATCTCGACCGGCGCGCCGGGCTCGCCCAGCGTGTTCGACGACTGGGGGATGCCGGCGACGAGGGCCTTCGCCTCGTCGACGCCCGTGACGCCGCCCGCGCCGGAGTCGTCGTCGCCGCCGAGGACGCTCACGCCCACGAGGACGCCGACCACGACGACCGCCGCGGCGATGACGCCCATGATGATTCGCTTGTTCACGTCTCCGGCCTCTCTGATCGACCCTGGTTCGGCGGCCGGGACGAGGCCGGCCCCGAGCGACGATAGCGTGCCATCGTCGGCGGGGCGCGTCCGGCCGTCGGATTACAGTCAGTCGAATGGACCCCGTCGCCCCGTCGCCGCAGGTGCTGGTGGCCGACCCGTCGTACGGGCCGGGCCTGGACCCGACCGAGTCGGAGACCGCCCCCGTCGACACGACGGTCGAGGGCATCGCGTGGAGGCCCCTCGCCCCCGCGGGCGGCCCGGGCGGCGAGCTCGCGTTCATCGACGGCGCCCAGCAGATCGAGGCCTGGCTCACCATCACCACGCCCGGCGACGCCCGGGCGCTCCCGGGGGCCGCCTTCGCGGTGGCGGCGGGCGCGGTCATCGCGGGCCCCGGGCGCGCGGCGGCCATCACCGGGCTGCGCGTGCGCCGCGCCGTCGTGACGGTCGGCGACCGGTTGCTGCACCTCGCGCCCGTCGCGGGCTACGCATGGGAGTCGCGGTGCGAGGCGGCGCAGGAGGCGACCGGGCTCGCCCGGCGGGTGGGCGAGGTGCGCCAGCAGCTCGAGCTCACCCTCGCCGAGGAGATCGCCCGGCCCGACCGCCTGGTCGTGCTCGACGGCCGCCTCTCGTTCGTGCGCGACGCCGCCGGCCCGATCGTCGGCGCCATCAAGAGCCACCACCGCATGTACCTGCCGCCCGACGAGGCCCGGGTGGTGATCTCGCTCGCGGTCGGCGAGCGCACGCCGCTGTTCGCCATCGGCGACGACCGCCTGTCGTGGTACCAGCGCCTGCCCGGGGTCGGCGACGCGGGCTGGGCCGGCATCCTGCGCGGCGAGGTCGCGAGGGCGGTCGGCGTGCAGGAGGCCCGCCGTCTGGCCGACCGGGCGGCGGGGGAGCTGCCCCGGTTCGCGGGGCGGCCGCACCGCGACCCGCGCGCGCCCCAGAACCTGGCCCCCGTCGCGGGCCTCGAGGCCCGTCTGCGCCACCGCATGGGCGACCGGCGGCTGGCCCTGCGCGCCGTGCGGCGCGCGGCCGGGGCGGCGCGCCTCGACCACGCCGCCACGGTCGGCGTGCGCGTGGCCGAGCCCGACCCGCTGGCGGCATGAGCGGACCGGAGCACGCGGTGGGGGTGGTGCTCGGCCACCAGGCCGCCAGCAGCCAGACCTTCCAGGCCGGGGTGCTCGACGACCAGTCGCTCCAGGTCGACGACCTCGTGGCCGTCACGACACCCGATCCGGTCGAGGAGGTCGTGACGTACGGGGTCGTCGTCGAGTCGCACGCACTGCACGAGGGCGCGACGCTGCCGTCCGACTCGATGGTGATCGCGGCCGGGCAGATGCCGGGCGAGCTCGTGCGCACCGCCGAGGTCCAGGTGATGCGCGTGGAGCCGGAGCGCTGGGTGGCCCCCCACCCGGGGCTGACGGTGCGCCGGGCGCGGGGCACCGAGCGGGCGCACGCGCTCTACGAGGACACGATGGAGCGCACCCTGGCGATCGGCATGGGGCGCGACGGGGAGCCGGTGCACATCGACCTCGACTTCCTCGACGGCACGAAGGGCGGTCACGTCTCGATCTCGGGCATCAGCGGGGTCGCGACCAAGACGAGCACCGCGCTGGCCCTGATCCGGCTGCTGCTCGCGCATCCGGACATGCGCCGCAAGGTGCGGGTGCTCTTGTTCAACGTGAAGGGCGAGGACCTGCTGTTCCTCGACCACCCCAACAGCCGCTACGCCGCGCGCGACGACCGCACGGCCCTGGACGAGCGCTGGCGCCGGCTCGGGCTGGCCGATCCGGGCGGCTTCCCCGACGTCGCCTTCTGGGCGCCACCCCGGCGCGACGACCACCGCATGCCGAGCAGCGAGTCGCGCCACGAGGGGGTCAAGGTGTTCGGCTGGACGCCCCACCGGTTCGTGCTCGAGGGCCTGCTGCGGTTCTGCTTCTCGGACGCCTCGGACATGCGCAGCCAGCTCTCGTTCGTCGAGGAGCGGGTGCGGGGCGAGCTGCTGCGCCGCGCGGTGCCCGTGCTCGACCACCCGGGCGCCCTCGGCCTGCTGGGCGGGCCCGCCGAGGGGGCGCCGGAGCGGCGGGCGGCGCGTCCGGTCGGCGAGCTGGCGGCCGGGCCCTTCCACGACCTGGAGGGACTGGTCGACTTCCTCGTCGCGGAGCTCGAGGCCGACGACGGTGGCGGATCGTGGACCGGCCGCGCCGCCACGGGCACCGTCAGCGCGTTCGTCCGCCGCCTCGAGAGCGCCGCGGGGCGGCTGCGCGGCCTGATCCGCTCCGACGCATCCCCGATCCCGCGCGGCGCGGCCGCCGAGGACGAGCCCCCCGTGGCCGTGGTGCACCTGGCCCGGCTGCACGACTTCGCCCAACGCTTCGTCGTCGGCACGCTGCTGGCGCAGACGTTCGCGGCCAAGGAGGCCGGCAGTCGCGACCCGATCGAGTTCGTCGTGCTGGACGAGCTCAACAAGTACGCCCCGCGTGAGGGCGACTCGCCGATCAAGGACACGCTGATCGACATCGCCCAGCGCGGGCGCTCGCTGGGCGTCATCCTCGTCGGCGCGCAACAGCAGGCCTCCCTGGTCGCCTCGGAGATCACCCAGAACGCGGCGATCCGCATCGCCGGCCGCCTCGACGCGGCCGAGGCCGAGCGCAGCGAGTACGGCTGGCTGGGGCCGGCCCAGCGCGCCCGCGCCCGCCTGCTCATGCAGGGGCGGGTGCTCGTGAGCCAGCCGAGCGTGCCGGTTCCGATCGCCGTCGAGATCCCCTTCCCGCCGTGGGCGACCACCTCGGGCGAGGTGTCGCGGGCCGCCTCGGCCGCCGCCGCGATCGCGGAGTTCGGCTGACGGTGAAGGTGCTCCACACGGGCGACTGGCACCTGGGCAAGCGCCTGTACGGCACCGAGCGGATGGACGAGGCCGAGGCGGCGCTCGCCGAGATCGCGGACATCGCCGAGCGCGAGGCGGTGGACGCGGTGGTCGTGGCCGGCGACCTCCTCGACCGGCGGGTGGTCGACCCGGCGGCCTTCGGCGCATGCCTGCGCGCCCTCGGCCGGCTGGCCGCGATCGCCCCCGTGCTGGCGGTGGCGGGCAACCACGACGACCCCGACCTGTGGACCCACCTGGCCCCGCACCTGGCCGGGTCGCGCATCCACGTCGCGGGACGGGTGCGGCCCGCCGACGAGGCCGTCGTCAGCATCGATACGGCGTCCGGGCCGCTGCACGCCGCGCTGCTGCCCTGGCCCGAGCCCGCCCGCATGGCGCTCGGCGCGGGGGCCCGCGTGCAGGACGCCCGCGGGCGGTACGCCGACCGGGTCGCGGGCGTGCTCGCCGCCTACGGCGACGCGCTGCGGGCACGCCGCCGCGCGTCGGGGGGCGCGGCGCTGCTGGTGGGCCACCTCATGGTCGAGCGGGCGCTGGCCGGGGGCGGTGAGCGGGAGCTGACGATGGGGATCACCTACGCCGTCTCGCCCTCGGCGCTGCCGGCCGACCTCGACTACATCGCGCTCGGGCACGTCCACCGGCCGCAGACGATCCCGGGGCTGGGCGCGCCCGGCCGCTACGCCGGCAGCCCGATGGCGCTCGACTTCAGCGAGGAGGGCCACGCCGCGTGCGTGGTCATCGCCGAGATCGACGGCGCCACGACGCGTGCGCGGGAGGTCGCGCTGACGGCCGGGGCGCCGCTGGTGCGCCTGCGCGGCCCGCTCGGCGAGCTGGCCGCGCTCGCGTCGGCCCACGACGGGGCGTGGTTCGCCTGCGAGGTCGAGCTGGACGCGCCGGCGCTCGACCTCGTGCGCCAGGTGCGCGAGGTGGTGCCGCGCGCGCTGCGTGTCGAGCCGCGCTATCCGGCGGCGGACGGGCCGGCCGCGGCGACGGCGCCGGGCGACGCCGAGGGCGGGCCGGCGCTACCCGATCTCTACGCCGAGTGGCACGGCCTGATGGGCCGCCGCCTCGGCGACGCCCAGGCGGCGGCCTTCGCCGGCGCCCTGGCCGACGGCGGGGACCGCGACGACGAGGACCCGTCCTGAGGCCGCTCGAGCTCGAGCTCACCGCGTTCCGCTCGTACGACCGCGCCACCGTCGACCTGCGCCCCCACGACCTGGTCGTCATCACCGGCGACACCGGGGCGGGGAAGACCTCGCTGCTCGACGCCGTGTCGTTCGCGCTCTTCGGGCGCACCCCCGAGCAGACGCGCGTGAGGGATCTGCTGACGCTCGGCAAGGACCACGGCGAGGTGCGGCTGACGTTCGCCTCGCGCGGCGAGTTCTGGCGGGTCACCCGGCGCTACGGCAAGGACGCCCCCGAGCCCGCCCACCTGCTGGAGCGCCTCGACGGCGACGGCGGCGCGACGAGCGAGACGATCGGCGGGGACGAGGCGGTGGCGGCGCGGCTGAGGACCGTCGTGGGCATGAGCTTCGACGCGTTCACGAGCGCCGTGCTGCTGGCGCAGGGGCGGTTCGCGCGGTTCCTCGGCTCCGCCCCCCGCGAGCGCGACGCGATCCTGCGCGAGCTGTTCGGCGTGGCGTCGCTCGAGGGCGCGCGGCAGGCGGCCCAGCGCCACGCCGCCGCCGCGACGGCCGAGGCCGACCTGCGGGCCGCGGACGCCGCGGGACTGACCGCGGGCACCTGGGCGGGCCGCGCCGCCGCCGCGCGTGCGGCACGGGCGACGGAGGTCGCGCACGCCGGCGTCCGCGGGCTGCGGCCGCTGGCCGCCGCGGAGGCGGTGCACGCCGCGGCGGCGCGGACGGCCCGCGAGCGCGCCGCGGCGGCGCGCCGGGCCGCCGACGACCTGCCCGGGGAGGACGCCGCGCGGGAGCTGATCGCGCGGCTGCGCGGGGCGCGCGAGGGCGCCGGCGCCGCCGAGGCCGCACGGGTCGCCGCGGCCGCGGACCTCGACGTGCGCGTGCGGGCGCGCGACGACGCCCGGGCGCGCCACGGGGGCGGGGGCGCCGAGCTGGCCGCCCTGCGCGAGCGGGCCGCGCGCGCGGCGCTGCTCGCGGCCGAGCTGCCGGCGCGCGCCGCCGTGCTCGACGACGCCGACGCCGCGCTCACGACCCGGCGCGCGGCGCTCGAGGGGCTGCGGGCGACCCTCGCCGAGGCCGTCGCCGCGCACGAGGCGGCCGCCGCGCGCGCGCGGGCGCTCGAGGCGTGCGCCGACGCCGAACGACGCGCCGCCGACGCCATCGCCGCGCGCGACGCCGCCGCGCGCGACGAGGCGGCGGCGGTCGCGGCGCACGCCGAGGCCTCCGCGGCCGCGGAGGCGGCGCAGGCCGCGCACGAGGCGGTGCGGCGCCACGACCTGGCGGTGACCGTGATGGCGGGGCTCGCGCCGGGCGACCCCTGTCCCGTGTGCGGCGGCGTCGTCGGCGCCCACCCCCCCGAGGTCGCGGGCCTGCGGGCCGGTGACGAGGACCTCGGCCGGGTCCGGGCGGCGGTCGCGCAGGCCGGGGCCGCCGAGGGCGCCGCCCGGGAGCGCGCGCGCGCCGCCGCGGCCGCGGCCGACGCCGCCGAGGCGCGGCGCGACGAGGTGCGGCGGGAGCTCGAGGTGGCCGGCGTCGACCGCGACGGCGAGACGGAGGACGCGAGGGCGGTCGCGCACCGCGCCGCGGCCATCGAGGCGGCCCGCGGGGGGGTCGTGCAGGAGGAGCGGGCGATCGACGCCGAGTCGGGCCGCGTCGGGGCCGAGCGCACGCGGCTGGGGCGTGACCGCGACGACCTGGCCTCCGCCCGCACGGCCCTCGGGGCGTGGGGGGCGCACGCCGACCCGGCCGCAGCCCTCGGCACGGCGATGCAGGAGGTCGGCGCCGCCGAGGCCGCCGCCGACGCCGCGGGCGCCACCGCCGCGGCCGCCGCGGCCCGCGCGGCCGACGCGCACGCGCAGGCGGCCGCCATCGAGGCGGGACCGGTGGCGTCGCTGCGCGCGACCGCGGCGCGCGTCGCCGCCCAGGGGAGCCTCGAGGCGCCGCCCGACGACCTGCCCGCGGAGGAGCTGATCGAGGCCGCCCGGGCGCTGCGGACCGAGGCCGTGGCCGCCGCGGAACGCCACGCGGCGGCGGCGGCGGAGGCCGAGCACCGGACCGCCGCCGCCCGTGAGGCGCTCGCCGCGCGCGGCGCGGACCTCGGGGTGGCCGCCGCGGCCGACCTCGACGCGGCCCTGCGCCGGCACGAGCGGGCCCGCGACGCCGCGCGGGCGCGCCTGGGCGACGCGGAGGCGGCCGCCGCCGAGGCGCGGCGGCTGCGGGGGCTGGCGGCGGCGGCCCGCGAGGCGGCCCGGGTGCACCAGCAGGTCGCCGCCGACCTCCGGGCGAACGGCTTCCCGCGCTTCCTGCTGGGACGCTTCCGCGAGCGCCTCGCCATCGAGGCGTCGGCGCGCCTGCAGGAGCTGACGAGCGGTCAGTACCGCTTCGCCGGCACCGAGCCCGACCCCCTCGCCGTGGTCGACCAGCGGCGCGGCGAGCGCCTGCGCCCGGCGGGCAGCCTGTCCGGCGGCGAGCGCTTCCTCGCCAGCCTCGCCCTCGCGCTCGGCCTGGGCGACATCGCCGCCGAGTCGGGGGGCCGGCTCGACTGCCTCTTCCTCGACGAGGGCTTCTCGACCCTCGACGCCGAGTCGCTCGAGCAGGCGCTGGCGGGCGTCGAGCGGCTGGCCGGCGAGGGGCGGCTGATCGGCGTCATCACCCACCTGCCGGGCGTCGCGGACCGGCTGGGCGCCGAGATCCGGGTGGCGAAGGACCCCGAGGGTGTGAGTAGAATCGCACCCGCATGAACACTCCGGCGAAACGTGCATTCGGATGGGCCGTCCTCGTCGCGGCGGCCCTCGTCGTGCTGGGCGTCTTCCTGCAGGTGTACTTCATCGCGTCGTACATCTTCGGCGCGGGCGAGGACGCCCTCGACGCGCACGTGAACCTCGGCGGCGTCGTCCACCTGGCCGAGGTGGTGGCCTTCCTGGCCGCGATCGGTGCCTACTGGAAGGCCTGGAAGGGCGTCATCCTGCCCTTCGCGCTCGCGCTCGTGGGGACGGTGCAACTCGCGTTCTCGGACGCCGACGAGTGGGCCGGCGGGATCCACGGCCTGCTCGCCCTCGTGGTGCTGATCCTCGCCCACGCGGTCGTGGTGCGGACCATGCGCGACATGGGCCTCGGGCGCCACGGCCGCGCCCACGGCGGCCCCTGAGCTAGAAGCCCGGCACGGCCCTCCCGTCGCCGGCGGAGCGCTCGAGCCGCATCACCTCGTCCTCGCGCTCCAGCACCCCGGCCTCGTCGAGCGCCGTCGCGCGCACGGCGCTGTGGGCGTAGAGCTCGGCGGCGGCCGCGTCGTCGAACTCGATCACGGCGACCAGCCGGGTGGGATCGGCCTCGGAGGCGAGCAGGCGGTGCGCGCGCGCCCCGTGCGACCTGCGGGTCTCGTCGAACGAGTCGTAGACGAGCCGGAAGCGACCGGGATCGCGAACCCGGTAGCGGGCGAGGAGCACGCTCACGGTGACCTCCTGCGTCGGGATCGGTACCCGACGATCATCCGCGCGCGCGCCGCGACGGGCATCCGCGGCGGCCCGCGGCGACCCTACGGATGGACCGCAGCGCCCCCGGCGCGCTCGCGCGCGGCCAGCGGGGCGAGCACGCGCCAGCCCACGAGGGGGAACAGGGCGGCCAGTCCGAAGGCGGCGGGCCACGAGAGCAGGCCCACGACGCCACCGAACAGCGGCGGCGCCAGCGCGACCGACACGAACAGGATCGTGTTCTGCAGGCCGAGGGCCGTGCCGACCCGCCCGGCGCCCGCCATCTCGGCCGCGGCCGCGAACGAGACGCCGTTGCCGGCCATCGTGAGCACGCCGGCGACCACCAGGGCGGCCGCGGCGAGGGCGTCGGGGCCCCCGAGCAGCGCCGCCGCGAGCCCCAGGGTGACGCCGCCCGCGAGGGCCAGCAGCCGCAGCGGCACCATCCGGCTGCCCACGCGATCGGACCAGACGCCCGCGCCGACCCGGGCGAGGGCGCCGCCCACCTGCACCAGGGCGAGCGTCGCCGCGGCGGCGCCGACCGACCACCCGCGCTCCTCGTGCAGGTACAGCGCCAGGAAGCTGAGCAGCGAGATCTGGGCGAGCACGACGCTCGCGGTGCCGAGCGACAGCCGCCAGATGGCCCGGTCGCGCAGGGGGCCGGCCGTCGGGGGTGGGTCGTCGATGCCGTCGGCGGGCTCCGGGCCCGCCCGCCGCAGGCCGGCCGCCGCCGCGACCGCGCCGCCCGCGCAGGCACCGGCGAGCGCCAGCAGCGCGGCCCCGAGGCCGCCGGCGGCGACCGCGAGGGGCAGCAGCGCGGCCGCGATCGCGCCCCCGAGGGGCGTGGACATGTGCCGCAGGCCGAGCGCCAGGCCGCGCTGGCGCGGGCCGAACCACGCGACGACGGCCCGGCCGCTGGCGGCGTTGGCACTCGAGCCGAAGGCGCCCGCGAGCAGCAGGCAGCCGCCGAGCGACCACGCCGAGTCGGCGGCCGAGCCGAGCGCGAGGGCGCCGGCCGCGCCGGTGAGGCCGATGCCGATCACCGCGCGCTCGCCGATGCGGTCGGCCAGGGCGCCCCAGGCGAGCAGGGTGGCGATGATGCCGAGCGTCGAGGCGGCCAGCAGGGCCCCGGTGGCGGCCAGCGACAACCCCAGCTCGTCGCGGATCTCGGGCGCCACGGCGGGCAGCCCGAGCTGCACCGCCGAGATGCTGGCCTGCGCCGTCATGCCGACCGCGAGGACCGCCCAGCGGTACCGCGAGGCGGGGGCGGCCGAGCTCAGGCGCTCATCCCTCGGCGGCGCGGCCGCCCAGGTGCCGGGCGAGGAAGCGCTCGATGGTGCCGAAGGCCTCCATGCGGTTCTCGGGCTTGACGAAGCCGTGGCCCTCGTCGTCCTTGACCAGGTACTCCACCGCGACGCCGCGGCCGCGCAGGGCGGCCACGATCTGGTCGGACTCGGCCTTGGTGACGCGGGGGTCGTTGGCGCCCTGGATCACCAGGAGCGGGGCGACGATGTCGTCGACCCGGTTGAGGGGCGACCGCGCCTCGAGGTCGGCGAGCTGCTCCGGATCGTCGGGGTCGCCGACGTACCGGAACCACGTGCTCGCGAGCAGCGGCCGCCAGTACGGCGGGAACGACCGCACGAGCGTCACCAGGCTCGAGGGCCCGACCACGCTGACCACCGCCGCGAAGACGTCGGGCGTGAACGTGGCGCCGACCAGGGCCGCGTATCCCCCGTACGAGCCCCCGTAGATGCCGACCCGCGACCGGTCGGCGATGCCCTCGCCGACGAGCCACTCGACGCCGTCGATGAGGTCGTCGTGCATGCGCCCGGCGAACTCCCTCTCGGCAGCGTGCATGAACCCCTTGCCGAACCCGGTCGAGCCCCGGTAGTTGACCTGCAGAACCGCGTAGCCGCGGTTGGCGAGCAGCTGCGCCTGGGGGTCGTAGCCCCAGGCGTCGCGGGCCCAGGGACCGCCGTGCACCACCAGCACGGCGGGCAGGCCGCGCGGCTCGACGTCGAGCGGCAGGGTGAGGTACGAGCGCAGCGGCAGGCCGTCGCGCGATCTGATGACGACCGGCCGCATCGGCGCGAGCGTCTGCGGGTCGAGCCAGGGACGCGAGCGGAAGAGCAGCTCCGACGTGCCGGTGTCGCGCCGGTAGAGGAAGGTCGCCCCGGGGTCGCGGTCGTCGTCGAAGCTGACGACCCACATCGTCTCGTCGGCGTCCTGGCCCGCGATGCGGGGATCTCCCGGATGGAGGGCGCGCACGGCCTCCCAGTCGCGCGCCAGCCGCTCGTCGAACGCGTGCATGACGACCCGGTCGCGCAGGTAGACCGCGCCCAGCAGCTCGCCGGTGCGGTCGCTGACGACCGGTCCCGACAGGTCGACCTCGTCGTCGGCGTCGATCTCGCGCTCGGCGCCGTCGGAGGGGTCGAGCTCGACCAGTCTCAGCAGGTCGCTGCCGCGGGCGCTGCCCACCCACAGGCGGGCTCCGTCGGGGGTGAAGCCGAACGGGTGGCCGCCGTCCTCGTTGGCGTACTCGGCGACGACCCGAAGCTCGGCGCCCTCGTCGTCGCGCACCAGGACCTGGTGGTCGCCGGCGGGCGTCTGCGCCCGCGCGGCGCGCAGGCGGCCCGCGCGGTCGGCGACCCACCCCACGATGTTGCCGGGGTTGCGGCCGATCAGCTCCAGGCGGCCGGTCGCCAGCGTCAGCCGGTAGGCGTCGAAGAGCGTCCGGTCGCGCAGGTTCATCGAGACGAGCACGTGGCGCGGGGTGGCCCTCGGCGCGGCGATCAGCCCGGCGCGCACCCCCGGGTACGGGGTCAGGTCCCGGCTGGTGCCCGCACCCGTGGCGTCCACGGCGTGCAGGTGGGTGTTCTCGTCCCCGCCGGTGTCCTGCAGGTAGAGGATGCGCGTCGAGTCCCGCGACCAGAGGTACGCCCGCACACCGCGGTCGCGGTCGCGGGTGACGGGCACCGCCTCGCCCCCGGCGATGTCGCGCACCCACACGTTGAGCACGCCGTCGCGGGGGGCCACCCACGACAGCCGCCGGCCGTCGGGCGACGGTCGCGCCAGGGCGCGCTCCGGGTTGTCGAACAGGTGACGCAGCGGGATCAGGGGCGGCGGCATCGTGCGGCATCGTGGCACGTCGGGGGGGTGGTCCGCCGTCGCGCCGCCGGGCCGCTGGTAGTCTCGCGGCCGTGAGAGCCGGGACGCGCCGATGAGCGATCTGATCGGCCGTGTGGTCGGTGGGTACCGCATCGACTCCGAGCTGGGGCGGGGCGGGCAGGCGGTCGTCTACCGGGCCACCCAGCTCTCGCTGCAGCGCACCGTCGCGCTCAAGGTCGTGACCGGCCAGCTCTCGGGCGACGCCAGCTTCCTCGAGCGGTTCACCCGCGAGGGCATCGCGGCGGCCAGCCTCGACCACCCGCACATCATCCCGGTGTTCGAGGCGGGCGAGGCCGACGGCGTGGCGTACCTCGCCATGAAGTACATCGACGGCCCGTCGTTCGACGCCCTCGTGCGCCAGGCCCCCGGCATCGAGGCGCGGCGCACGCTCGCGATCCTGCGCCAGGTATCCGAGGCGCTCGACTACGTCAGCGAGCGGGGCATGGTCCACCGCGACGTCAAGCCGGCGAACATCCTGCTCGGGCCCGGCGATCACGCCTACCTCTCCGACTTCGGCCTGATCAAGGCCATGACCGGGAGCCGGCTGACCGGCACGGGCGTCTGGATGGGCACCCTCGAGTACGTGGCCCCGGAGCAGATCCGCGGGGCCGACGTGACCCCCGCCGCCGACCGCTACGCCCTGGCCGCCGTCGCCTTCGAGTCGCTGACCGGCACCGCCGTGTTCGCCCGCGACGACCGCGCCGCGACCCTCTACGCCCACATCAGCGAGCCGCCGCCCCAGGCCTCCGAGCGCCTGCCCGCCCTCGGGACCGGGGTCAACTCCGTGCTCGCCCGCGGCCTCGCCAAGTCGCCCGACGACCGCTACCCGTCGGCGGTGGCGTTCGTGTCGGCCCTCGAGGCGGCCATCGCGGCCACCCCGGGCGCCGCCGACGCGCGACCCGGACGCGACGGGGTCGCCGTGGCCGGGCCGACGGTGTCGACCGGCGCCCCGGCGTCGTCGCCGCCCCCTCCGGCGGCGTCGCCCCCTCCGCCGCCGCCCCCCTCGGACCCGGGCTCGGGCGCGCGCCCGTCCACCCCGCCACCCCCTCCCTCCTACCTCTCGGACACGGCCGCGACCGATGCCGGATCGGGACCGCCGCGCTGGCGCATCCCCGCGATCGTGGGCGGCGTGCTGGCGGCGATCGTCGTGATCATCCTCGTGGTCGCCCTCGCGGGCGGCGGCGGCGAGCAGCGCACCGTGACGACCTTCGTCGCGGGCAGCACGAGCGCCGGCACCACGACGAGCGCCCCCGCCGGCCCGACGGGGCCATTCCCGGTGGGCGCCGTGCTGCCGGCCGCGATCGACGGGTGGCAGATCGCCGGGACCGGACCGGGTGTCGCGGGGCTCGAGCTCGCGGGGCGCGGCACGGTCGAGACCGCCCAGGCCCGTCAGGACGACCGGATCGCGCTGCTCGTGGGCTTGCGCACCGGCGGCGAGGACGGCCGGGTGGCGGTCGAGCGCCTGCGCGGCGAGCTCGGCGGCACCCGCGACGGCGTCGTGCCGCTCGGCGGGATCTCCCCGGACGCCGTCGTGCAGGTGACCGGCGGCGCGACGGTGGTCTCGTTCGGCGACGCCACCCGCGCCGTCCTCGTGCTGGCGGGCGACCGCGACACCGCGATCGCCCTGGCCACGGCGACCAGCGCGGCGCTCGCGCCCTGACGTGCGGTGGTGGGTGGCCGCAGTTGTGCGCCGCGCTCCCCGCCATCTATGATTCGCGGCCAACCCGGGTGAACCGCCCGTCATGCTCCGTCGCACGAGGAGTCGGCATGAGATCGATGGCGTGTCCCCGCCACGGCACGGAGAGCCCCAACTGATCGCGCTGCTCTTCCCCGGCCAGGGGGCGCAGCAGGTGGGCATGGGCAAGGCGCTCTCGGAGGCCTTCCCGGTCGCCCGTCGGACGTTCGAGGAGGCCAACGACCTCCTCGGCTTCGACCTCGCGCGCCTCTGCTTCGAGGGCCCCCACGAGCGCCTCATGACGACCGAGGTCTGCCAGCCCGCGGTGCTGACCCATTCGGTCGCCGCCTGGCGGGTGGCGGGCGAGCACGGCATCGAGGGCGACCTCACGATGGGGCACTCGCTCGGCGAGTACGCCGCCCTGGTCGCATGCGGAAGCCTCTCGTTCGAGCAGGCGCTGATGCTGGTGCAGGCGCGCGGCGCCGCGACGACCGACGTCGTCGCCCGCTCCCCGGCTCGATGGCCGCGCTGCTCGGCGCGAGCGACGAGGACGTCGAGGCGCTCTGCCTGGAGGCCGGCGAGGTGTGGCCGGCCAACTACAACTGCCCCGGCCAGATCGTCGCGTCGGGACTGCACCGCGGCATCGACCGGCTGCTCGACCTGGCGCGCGCCCGCGGCATCAAGGCGCGACTGCTCGACGTGGACGGGGCGTTCCACTCGTCGGTGATGGCCCCGGCGGCCGAGAAGCTGCGCGAGACGCTGAAGGGCGTCAAGCTCAGCACGCCGTCGCTGCCCTTCCTGTCGGCCACCTCGGGCGCCTTCGAGAAGGGCGAGCAGGTGCGCGCGCTCCTCGCCCAGCAGCTCACCGCGCCGGTGCGCTTCACCCAGACCGTCCGGCTCGCCCTCGACCACGGCGTCGACCAGTTCGTCGAGTTCGGCCACCGCCGGGTCCTCGTGGGCCTGGTGCGGCGCATCCGCCCGGGGGTCGAGGCGCTCCACCTGGGCGACCCGTCTGATCTCCCGGCCCTTCTGGCGCTGGCCGGGAAGTCGCCGGGATAGGGGTGCCCGTCGCGCTCGTCACCGGAGCGAGCAAGGGGATCGGGGCAGCATGTGCGGTGGTCCTCGCGGAGCGGGGCTACGACGTCGGCCTGACCTACGCGGACGACCGCGCGGGCGCCGAGGCCGTCGCCGCACGCGTCGAGGCGGCCGGGCGTCGTGCGCTCGTGCAGCGCGCGCAGGCCCGCGATCCCCTCGCCGCCCCCGCCGCCGTCGCCGCCGTCGAGGAGGCCCTCGGCCCCCTCGACGCCCTGGTCGCCAACGCGGGCATCACGCGCGACGGCCCCGCCGTGCGCATGACCGGAGCCGCCTGGAGCGACCCGATCGACGTCAACCTGACCGGCACGATGCACGCGGCCCGCGCCGCCCTGCGCGGCATGCTGCGCCGTCGGTCGGGCAGCATCGTGGCCATCTCCTCGGTGGTGGGCGTGCAGGGCAACGCCGGCCAGGCGAACTACGCGGCCTCGAAGGCCGGCATCATCGGCCTCGTCCGGGCGCTCGCCCGCGAGGCCGCCCCGCGGGGCGTCCGGGTCAACGCGGTCGCGCCCGGGTACGTCACGACGCGACTCACGGACGTGCTGGCCGACGCACATCGCGAGAGCCTGCTCGCGGCGACGGCCCTCGGTCGGCTCGGGACACCCGAGGACATCGCGGGGCCCGTCGCGTTCCTGTGCTCACCGGACTCCCGGTTCGTCACAGGGGCGGTGCTCGCGGTGGACGGGGGGTTGCGGATATGAACGGTGATCGGCGCGTCGTGGTGACCGGGCTGGGGATGATCTCGCCGCTGGGCGTCGGGTGGAGGAGCTCCTGGGAGGCCGCCACCGCGGGCCGCTCGACCGCGGGACCGATCACGCGCTTCGATCCGTCGGGGCACGCCTGCCGCATCGCGTGCGAGGTGCACGGCTTCGACCCCGCCGACCACATCGAGCGTCGCGCGGCCCGGCGCATGGATCGCGCCAGCCAGTTCGCCGTGGCCGCCGCGCGGATGGCGGTCGAGGACGCGGGCCTCGACGTCGAGGGCCGGCGCGAGCGCGCCGGCGCGGTGATCTCGACCGGCAACGGGTCGAGCGAGACCTTCGAGGAGCACGACATCCAGCTGCTGGAGCGGGGCCCCGAGCGGGCGTCGCCCCTGATGGTGCCGATGACGATCGTGAACATGTCGGCCGGTCACGTGTCGATGCAGCTCGGGCTGCGCGGGCCGAGCTCGTGCGTGGTGACCGCCTGCGCCTCGGGCAACCACGGCATCGGCGACGCGGCGGCCATCATCCGCAAGGGCGCCGCCGACGTGATGGTCGCGGGGGGCACCGAGGCGGGCATCACGCCCTTCTGCATGGCCGGGCTCGACGCCACCCGGGCGCTGTCGCGGCGCAACGACGCGCCCGAGCGCGCCAGCCGCCCCTTCGACGTCGATCGCGACGGCTTCGTGGCCGCCGAGGGCGCGGGCATCCTGGTGCTCGAGAGCCTCGAGCACGCCGTCGACCGCGGCGCCGAGATCATCTGCGAGCTCATCGGCTACGGCGCGACCAGCGATGCCTACCACCTCACCGAGCCCGACCCGAGCGGCCGCTGGCAGGTGGCGGCGATGCGCGGCGCGCTGGCACACGCCGGCCTCGACGGATCGGCCGTCGACTACGTCAATGCCCACGGCACCTCGACCGGGGCCGGCGATCCGGTCGAGATCGGCGCCATCCGCCAGCTCGTCGGCGACGAGCGCGGACCGCGGGTGATGGTGTCGTCGACCAAGTCGATGCACGGGCACGGGATGGGCGCGGCCGGCGGCTTCGAGGCCGTGCTCACGGCGCTCGTCATCCGCGAGGGGACGGTGCCGCCGACCATCAACCTCGACGACCTCGACCCGCGGTGCGCCGGCGTCGACCACGTGCGCGGCGAGGCCCGCGACGCCCGGGTGGACGTCGCCATCTCGAACTCGTTCGGCTTCGGCGGTCACAACGCCGTGCTGGCACTGTCGAGGTACGACGGATGAGCGCCGACGGCCGCACCCGCGTCGTGATCACCGGGATCGGCGTGGTCTGCCCACTCGGGATCGGACGCGAGGAGATGTGGTCGTCGGTGGTCGCCGGGCGATCGGGCGCCGGCATGATCACCCTCTTCGACACGACCGACTGGCCGGTGCGGATCGCCTGCGAGGCGCACGGCTTCGACCCCACCGACTTCATCGACCACAAGGCCGCCCGGCGCATGGACCGCTACGCGCAGCTCGCGGTCGCCGCGGCACGGCTCGCGGTGGCCGACGCCGGCCTGGCGATCGACGAGGACGGCGCCGGCATCGGCGCGATCATCGGCAACGGCGGGTCGGGGGCGATCTCGCGCGAGCAGCAGCACCGCGTGATGCTCGAACGCGGACCCGACCGGGTGTCGCCGTTCGCGATCCCGATGAGCGTGGCCAACATGGGCGCGGGCCAGGTGTCGATCGAGCTGGGCCTGCGCGGCCCGGTGACGGCGGTCTGCACCGCCTGCGCGGCGGGCACCGACGCCATCGGCACGGCCGCCGACACCATCCGGCGCGGGGATGCCCGCTCGATGCTGGCGGGCGGCGGCGACACCCTGATCAGCCCGTTCTTCGTCGCCGGCTTCGACGCGATGCGCGTGCTCTCGCACCGCAACGACGACCCGGCGGGCGCCGCCCGCCCCTTCGACGCCGACCGCGACGGCTTCCTGGTGGGCGAGGCCGGCGCGGTGGTGGTGCTCGAGCGCCGCGAGGACGCGCTCGCGCGCGGCGCGTCGATCGTGTGCGAGGTGGCCGGGTACGGCGCCAGCGCCGACGCCCACCACATCACCGACCCCGATCCGAGCGGCGCCGCGCAGGGCCGCGCCCTGCGGGCGGCGCTGGCCGACGCCGGGCTCGCGCCGGGCGACATCGACCACGTCAACGCCCATGGGGGCGCGAGCAAGCCGGGCGATCCGGCCGAGGTGCTCATGCTGCGCGAGATCCTCGGCGACGAGGCCGCGGCGCGGGTCGCGGTGAGCGCGACCAAGTCGATGCACGGCCACTGCATGGGCGCCACCGGGGCGCTCGAGGCGGCCATCACGGCGCTCGCCATCCACGAGTCGGTGCTGCCGCCCACGATCAACCTGCACCAGATCGACCCCGGGTGCGTCGGCGTCGACCACGTCGCCAACGAGTCGCGGCCGGCCGACATCCGGGTGGCGGTGTCGGCGTCGTACGGGCTGGGCGGGCACAACGCGGTGCTGGCCCTCACCCGCCACGAGGACGCATCGTGAGCTGGGTGCGGCGCCTCTCGCCCCGCGCCGAGAAGACGATCCGCCTGGTCGTGACGTGCGCGGTCGCGGCGGTGCTGGGCATCACCGCGCTCGTGATCGAGAGCGAGCTGCTCGCCTACATCGCGTGCGGCATCCTGCTGGGGGGCATCCTCGCCGGGCCGCTGGTCGCACGCGTGCTCTTCCCGCGGGGGGACGGCGGCCGGTGAGGGACGGTACCCTGCCCGGATGACCCCGGACCCGCGCGAGACGCTCGACCGCCTGCTGGCCGAGCGCATCCTGATCCTGGACGGCGCCACGGGGACGATGATCCAGCGGCATCCCCTCGAGGAGGCCGACTTCCGCGGCGAGCTGCTCGCGGAGCACTCCCACCCCCTCAAGGGCAACAACGACCTCCTGACGCTCACGCGGCCCGACGTCATCTCGGGCATCCACCAGGCCTTCCTCGAGGCCGGCGCGGACATCATCGAGACGAACACCTTCAGCTCGACGACCGTCGCCCAGGCCGACTACGCCACCGAGCACCTCGTGCGCGACCTCAACGTCGAGGCGGCCCGGCTGGCGCGGGCCGCCGCCGACGAGTGGACCGCGCGGACGCCCGACCGGCCGCGCTTCGTCGCCGGCGCGATCGGCCCGACCAACCGCACGCTCTCGATCTCGCCCGACGTCGAGGACCCGTCGAAGCGCGCGATCACGTTCGACGCCCTGCGCGCGGCCTACGCCGACCAGGTGCGCGGCCTGGTCGAGGGCGGCGCCGACCTGCTGCTGATCGAGACGATCTTCGACACGCTCAACGCGAAGGCCGCGATCGTGGCCGTCGAGGAGGTGGCCGAGGAGACCGGCCGGCGCCTGCCCCTGATGATCTCGGTCACGATCACCGACCGCAGCGGGCGCACGCTCTCGGGGCAGACGATCGAGGCCTTCTGGATCACGATCGCCCACGCGCGGCCCTTCAGCGTCGGGGTCAACTGCGCCCTGGGCGCGGCCGAGATGCGGCCGTACATGGCCGACCTGTCGCGGGTCGCCTCGTGCTGGACCACCTGCTACCCGAACGCGGGCCTGCCGAACGCCTTCGGCGAGTACGACGAGGGGCCGGACGAGACGGCCGGCGAGCTGCGCGAGTTCGCGTCGGGGGGCCTCGTCAACATCATGGGCGGGTGCTGCGGCACGACCCCCGACCACATCCGGGCCATCGCCGCCGCCGCCGAGGGCCAGACGCCGCGCCGCATACCGGCGCCGCGCCCGCTCACCCGTCTGGCCGGTCTCGAGCCGCTCGTGGTCACGTCGGACGCGAACTTCCTGATGGTCGGCGAGCGCACCAACGTGACCGGTTCGCGGCGGTTCGCCGAGCTGATCCTGACGGGCGACCACACGACCGCGCTCGAGGTGGCCGCCGAGCAGGTCCGCAGCGGCGCGAACATCATCGACGTGAACATGGACGAGGCCATGCTCGACTCCGAGCAGGCCATGACCACGTTCCTCAACATGGTCGCGACCGAGCCCGAGATCGCGCGCGTGCCCACGATGGTGGACAGCTCGAAGTGGTCGGTCATCGAGGCCGGGCTGCGGTGCGTGCAGGGCAAGCCGGTCGTCAACTCGATCAGCCTCAAGGAGGGCGAGGAGGACTTCCTCGCCAAGGCGGCGACGGCACGCCGCTACGGGGCGGCGATGGTCGTGATGGCCTTCGACGAGGAGGGCCAGGCCGACACCGTCGAGCGCAAGGTCGGGATCTGCGAGCGCGCGTACCGCCTGCTCGTCGAGCGGGTCGGCGTCGCGCCCGAGGACATCTTCTTCGACCCCAACGTCTTCGCCGTGGCGACGGGGATCGAGGAGCACAACGGCTACGCGATGGCCTTCATCGACGCCACGGCCCAGATCAAGGAGCGCTGCCCCGGCGCCAAGATCAGCGGCGGCGTCTCCAACCTGTCGTTCTCGTTCCGCGGCAACGACGTCGTGCGCGAGGCGATGCACACGGCGTTCCTCTACCACGCCACCCGCGCCGGCATGGACATGGGCATCGTCAACGCCGGTCAGCTCGGGCTCTACGAGCAGATCGACGAGGAGCTGCTCGAGCACGTCGAGGACGTGCTCTTCGACCGCCGCCCCGACGCGACCGAGCGCCTGGTCGAGCTGGCCGAGCGGGTCAAGGGCACCGGCGCCGCGCGCGTGACCGACCTGGCCTGGCGCGAGGAGGGGGTCGAGAAGCGGCTCGAGCACGCGCTGGTCAACGGCATCGTCGACTACATCGAGGAGGACACCGAGGAGGCCCGGCTCGGGCTGCCGACCCCCCTCGAGGTGATCGAGGGCCCGCTGATGGCGGGCATGAGCGTGGTCGGCGACCTGTTCGGGGCCGGCAAGATGTTCCTGCCCCAGGTGGTGAAGAGCGCCCGCGTGATGAAGCGCGCCGTCGCCCACCTCGAGCCGTACATGGAGGCCGAGCGCGAGCGGGCGCGGCAGGCCGGCGAGGACGTCGAGGCCCAGGGCACGATCGTGGTCGCCACCGTCAAGGGCGACGTCCACGACATCGGCAAGAACATCGTCGGGGTCGTGCTCGGCTGCAACAACTACCGCGTCGTCGACCTGGGCGTGATGGTGCCCGCCGACCGCATCCTCGAGGCGGCCGTGGAGGAGCGCGCCGACATGATCGGCCTCTCGGGCCTCATCACGCCGTCGCTCGACGAGATGGTCAACGTGGCCTCCGAGATGGAGCGCCGCGGCATGGACATCCCGCTGCTGATCGGCGGGGCCACCACCAGCCGCCAGCACACGGCGGTCAAGATCGCCCCGGCCTACTCGCAGTCGGTCACCCACGTGCTCGACGCGTCGCGCGCGGTCGGCGTGGTGTCGCGCCTGCTCGACGCGGGCGAGCGCGGCGTGTTCGAGGAGCAGACCCGGCAGGAGCAGGAGACCCTGCGCGAGCAGTACGCCACCCGCCGGGCCCGCCCGCTGCACGACTACGACGCGGCGCGATCGCGGGCGCCGCGCATCGAGTGGCGCGCCGAGGACGTGCCGGCGCCCGAGTTCACCGGCCGCCGGGTGCTCGAGGACGTCCCCCTGTCGGAGATCGTCCCGTTCATCGACTGGACCTTCTTCTTCCACGCCTGGGAGCTGAAGGGCAAGTTCCCCGGCATCCTCGACGACCCCCGCCACGGCGCGGCGGCGCGCGACCTCTACGGGGCGGCCACGGCCATGCTCGACCGGCTGGTCGCCGGCGGCCGCCTGCGGGCCCGCGGCGTCTACGGATTCTGGCCGGCCAACAGCGACGGCGACGACATCGTCGTCTTCACCGACGAGACCCGGTCGGCCGAGGCGGCCCGGTTCCCCATGCTGCGCCAGCAGCGCGTCAAGGCCGACGACAAGCCGCAGTACGCGCTGTCGGACTTCGTCGCGCCGCTCGGATCGGGCCTCGCCGACCACATCGGGGGCTTCGCCGTGACCGCCGGCATCGGCGCCGACGAGATCGCCCGGGAGCACGAGGCCGAGCACGACGACTACTCGGCGATCATCGTCAAGGCGCTCGCCGACCGGCTGGCCGAGGCCTTCGCCGAGATGCTGCACGCGCGGGCCCGCCGCGAGTGGGGCTACGGCGCCGACGAGCGACTCACCAACGAGGAGCTCGTGGCCGAGGCCTACCGCGGCATACGCCCCGCGTTCGGGTACCCGGCGTGCCCCGACCACCTGCCGAAGACGCGTCTGTTCGACCTCCTGGGCGCGGGCGACATCGGCATGAGCCTGACCGAGAGCCTGGCCATGAACCCGGCCGCCTCGGTGAGCGGCATCTACCTGGGGCACCCGCAGGCCCGGTACTTCGCCGTCGGTTCGGTCGCGCGCGATCAGGTCGTGTCGTACGCCGAGCGCATGGGCATGCCCCTGCCCGAGATCGAGCGCTGGCTGGCCCCCGTGCTCGCCTACGAGCCGGAGGCGGCGGCCGTCGGCTGACCGCCCCGCGGCGCCGGGCGCCGCGACCTACGTGCTCGACACGAACGCGTTCGACGCGCTCGTGGCGGCCGACGGCGCCCTCGAGACGGCCCGGCGCCTCTGCGCGGCCGGGCGGCTGCGGTTCGAGACGAGCGAGGTGCAGGAGGGCGAGCTCGCCCGGCTGCGCGGCGTCGACGGCGACCGGCACCGGCGGGCCGACCGCATCCCGCGGCACGTGGTGCCCGCGGCCGGCGCCCCCGGCGCGCCGCGGCGGCACGCGCGCGACGCGCGCATCGCGGCCACGGCCCTGCGCGACGGACGCGTGCTGGTGAGCGACGACGTCCCGCTGCGCGCGCGGGCCGAGGCCCTCGGGGTGACCGCCTGGCCGTCGGCGCGCCTGCTGGCCGAGCTCCGGCGCCTCGACCTCGGGGCGCCGGGCTAGGAGCCCGTCCCGGACCCCCCGGCCCGGCCCGCCGGGACCGGGCCCCCGCGCAGCGGCCGCCCGTCCCGGGCGCGCGACTCGTTGTCGCGTAGGCGCGGCTCGTAGTGGGCGAAGAAGACCTTTCCGACCAGGTCACGGCGGCTGCGGACCCCCGTCTTCTCGAAGACGCTCTTCAGATGCTGCTGGACGGTGTGAGCCGAGACGAACAGACGCCCGGCGATCGCGGCGGTCAACTCGCCCCCGAGCACCAGCCGGGTCACCTCCTGCTCGCGGTCGGAGAGCCCGTAGGCCGACATCAGGAGGGGGGCGATGCGCGCGGGGTGGGCCGGCTCGACGATGACAGCGACGCGGCGCGCACCCCGGCTGACGAGCGTGGCGCCGTGCAGCACGATCCAGGTCCCCGAGCGCCCGAGCACGCGCGCGAGGGCGACCTCGCCGGGCCGGTCGCGACCGTCGGCCGACCGCAGCGCGCGCCCCGCGACCGCCTGGACGGAGGGCGGCAGGCGGCCGGCCTCCCAGTCGCCCCCCGGCAGGTCGGACACCCAGCGCTCCGCGCCGGGGGTCGCCGACTCGAGGTCCCACCCCGGCGTGAGCACGAGCAGGGCCGGGGCCTCCGGACCCTCCGGCTCGCGGGCCTCGGCGATCAGCAGCGCGCGGCGCGCGCCCTCGGCCAGCCCGGGCGTCAGGGCCCGCAGGAATCCGATCTCGTCCGCCCTGAAGGTCGGCTGCCCGGGCTCCCGGTACAGGCTCATCGCCCCCCAGACGTCGCCCCGGTGCGTCCGCAGACCGGCGATCAGCTCCTGGTCGGCGCCCAGCTCCATGTTGGACCGCCACCGCCGGCTGCCGCTCGGGTCGCCCCCGGCGGCCTCGTGCAGCGTGGAGACCCCCCACGGGGAGCGGGCGACGCCCGCCAGGTCGTGGACGTCGTCGTCGTAGTACTCGGCGGCGAGCGCGTCATGCGGGATCTCCGGCATCGACGCGTTGTAGTGGCTCGTGATGAGCAGCGAGGCGGGGTCGAGCGTGAACCAGCAGATCCCCATGTAGTGGGGGATCTGCCGCGAGATGATCGCGTCGGCCTCCTCCCAGAACGCGACGAGGTCGAGGCCCTCGCCGCCGAGGGCCGAGATGCGCTCACGCGCGCGCTCGGGCGTCCGCGTCGCCATGTCCCGAATCTATGCCCGCCGGCACGTCGGATACCAGCTTTGTGGAATGGCCCGGGCGCGGAGGCGGGCGTAGCGTCGCCGTCATGGACACCGAGACGCTCCACCCCACGATCACCCGCAACGGCGAGGGCGAGGCCCGCTGGTGGTTCGCCTGCCTGGCCGAGACCCTGCTGAGCCACGACCAGACCGGCGGCGCCACCAGCATCGTCCGGATCACCGAGCCGCCCGGCGCGGGCGGCCCGCTGCACGTCCACCACAACGAGGACGAGACGTTCGTGGTCATCGAGGGCGAGGTCACCTTCACGATCGGCGACCGGACGATCGCCGCGGCGGCGGGCGACGTGGCCTTCGGACCGCGGGCGATCCCCCACCGCTACGACGTCGGCGACTCCGGGTGCCGGATGCTCTTCATCCTCACCCCGGGCGGGCGCTTCGACGAGATGGTGCGGGAGATGAGCACGCCGGCGCAGGCGCGCGCGCTCCCGCCCCCGTCCGACGCCGAGCCGGACGTCGCCCACATCGCCGCGGTGGCCCGCGCCTACGGGTGCGAGCTGCTCGGGTAGGCGCGCCTACCCGTCGAACTGCTCCTTCGCCAGGTAGAGGCGCGCCTGGCGGGCCCCCTCGGCCAGCGCGGCCAGCTTGGCCTCGACCACGTCGCGGGGGAGCTGCTCGAGGCCGGGCGTGGCGACCACCCAGAGCAGTGAGGGCACCCCGACGCGCGCCGCGCCGAGCGTGCGGCGCGCCACGTCCATCACGTCCTCCACCTCCTCCGACGCCCCGTCAACGCCCTCCACGGCGGCGTCGTCGGCGCCGAGGCGGTAGAGGCCCGGGGGCACGTCGCCCGCCGTCTCGACGATCACGCCGCGCTGCCCGTCGAGGCTCCCGGCGTCGATCGTGCGGGCCTTGAGCGGCAGGTGGGGTGCCGCCGCGTGCGCCGCCGCGAGCGTCTGGGGGGTGTCCTCGTCGGCACCGCTCGCCGTCACGTCGATGCCGAGGCGGGCGAGGCGGGCACCCCAGTCGGGCTCGCCCGGCAGGGCGCCGAGGACGATCGTCGGGAGCACCGGCAGCTGCACCCCGATCGCGGCCAGCTCGTCCCGCCTCATGGCCGGCGCCTAGTCGTCAACGTCGCCCTCGAAGAGGGCGAAGAACGCGTACTGGGGGTCGTGCGCGACGAGGATGCGCCCGCCGGGGACCGTCATCGGCGGCACGACGACCGCCCCTCCGCCGTCGACGATCACGGCGTCGGAGGCGTCGAGGTCCTCCACCGTGAAGTACACGAGCCAGTGGGGCGGGGCCGGCGCCGAGGGATCGAGCGCCATCACGCCGCCGTTGAGCGAGCCCCCGTTGGTGATCCCCCAGTAGGGCATCGGGCCGTCCGCCACCGACGAGAAGTCCCAGCCGAAGAGCCCGGCGTAGAAGTCGCGGGCCGGGCCGGGGGCGTTCGTGTTGAGCTGGTTGAGCACCATCGCGCCGACGTCGTTGACGACGCCGGCGCCGACGAAGTCGCCGGGCTGCCAGATGCCGAACGCGGCGCCCTGCGGGTCGGCGACGACCGCCGTGCGCCCGAGGGACATCACGTCCATCGGCGTGGCGACGACCCGCCCGCCGAGTTGCGTCACCCGCGCGGCGCACGCGTCAACGTCGTCGACCGAGACGATCGAGAGCCAGCCCGGCAACGCGCCGCTCTCGCGCTCCTCGGCGGTCATCGGGTACACGCCGCCCACGACGCTCCCGCCCAGCGACATGAGGGCGTAGCCGCCCATCGCCTCGTCGGCCGAGCCCTCCCAGCCCAGCAGGTCGCCGTAGAAGCGCCGGGCCGCGTCGGCATCGGTCGTGGCGAGGTGGGTCCAGCAGAAGGTGCCGGGTGTGTACGCGGTGCGCTCGCCCACGCGGGGCAGGATACCCGGTGCCCGGGCGGGGGTACCATCGCCCGCCATGGGCCCTGACGGCTGGATCCGGAGGCTCGGACCGTGGATCGGCCTCGGCACGAGCCCGGCCGCGCTCATGGCCGGCGGGGGCGTCGGCCGCGGTCTGCGCGGCGGCGAGCTGGTCGCCGCGCTCGTGGTGGGCGTCGGCCTGCTGGCCGCGCTCGCGGTGGGCCAGGGCCTGCTGGGACAGCGCACCGGCAAGCCCCTGGCGGCCCTCACCGCGGGACCGCTCGGCGAGCAGGGCAGCCGGCGCAGCGCGTCGGTCGTGATGCTGGCCATGATGATCGGCTGGTTCGGGGTCAACGTCGGGGTCGCGGGCGTCGCCGTCGGCCGCCTGATCGGCATCCCCGATCTCGCCGGGGTGGCGATCTTCTCGCTCGCGATGCTCGCGATCGCCGCGCCGGGGCTCGGGGCCCTCTCGTGGTCGGCGCTCGCGGCCGGGCTCGCGACCACCGGGCTGGCCGCGTACGGCCTGCACCTCGCGTTCGCCGACCGGGCGCCCACGCTCTCGGGCGCCGAGGGCGGCAGCGAGCCGATCTCGTTCGCGGCGGCGGTCGCGCTGGTCGTGGGCTACGGGGCCGCCTTCTCCCTGCGGACGCCCGACTTCACCCACGACCTGGCCCGGCCGCGCCACGTCGTGTGGTGCGCGCTCGCCGGGTTGGCGGTGCCCGTCCTGGCGTTCACGCTCGCGGGCGCGGCGCTGCAGGCGGCGACGGGGACGTTCGACCTCGCCGACATCCTGCGCCGGCTCGGCAGCCCGGAGCTCGCCTACCTGTTCGTGGCCGTCGGCTTCACCGGGTCGGTGCTCACCAACATCTGGTCGGGCGCCCTGTCGCTGGCCGACGCGGCGCCCGCCGTCTCCCACCGCTCCGCGATGGTCGCGGTGGCGGCCGTCGGCGCGCTGGTGGCCGCGGGCGGGTTCGCCGACCTGATGCTGCCGTGGCTCACGGTGATGGCGCTCGCCGCCCCCGGCCTGGTCGCCGTGTGCGCGATCCACGCGATACGGGGCGGCGCCGCGATCGCCGGCTGGGGGACGACGGGTCTCTACTGCTGGGGGGCCGGATTCGGCTGCGGAATCGCGCTGCACCTGGCAGGCTCTGGCCTGGCGCTTCCCGTGGCCGCCGCCGTACCCGCGATCGGGTACTGGATGCTCGGTCCGGTCGGCGATCGAAAACTTGCGGATGCGAATGCGGGGGGCTGAGGTGGCGATCGATCAGGCGCGGACATCGCGTGGCGGGGCCGTGGGTCTGGACACACACGGCATCGCGGCGGAGGGCACTGTCTGGTGGAACCTCCCGCCGGCCGCCCTCTACGAGCACGCGCTGGCGGCGGGCGACGCTCAGATCGCCCAGGGCGGGCCCCTGGTCGTCTCGACCGGCGCGCACACCGGCCGTGCCCCGAAGGACAAGTTCGTCGTCAAGGAGCCGGGCTCCGAGGACCGCATCTGGTGGGGGTCGGTCAACCAGCCGATCGGCGAGGACAAGTTCGAGGGCCTGCGCGACAAGCTGCGCGAGCACCTCTCGGCCGCCTCCAACCTGTACGTCATCGACGCCTTCGCCGGCGCCGACCCCAAGCAGAAGCTGCCCGTGCGGGTGGTGTCCGAGAGCGCGTGGCACGCGCTGTTCGCGCAGACGATGTTCATCGTCCCGTCCGACGAGGAGCTCGAGACCCACGCGCCGGAGGCCCTCATCCTCCACGCGCCGAGCTGCGTGGCCGACCCCGCCACCGACGGCACCCGCCAGAGCAACTTCGTGCTGCTCCACCCGACGGCGCAGGAGATCCTGATCGGCGGCACCTACTACGCCGGCGAGATCAAGAAGTCGATCTTCACCCTCATGAACGACCGGCTGCCGAACAACGGCGTGCTGTCGATGCACTGCTCGGCCAACGTCGGCGCCGACGGGCGGGTCGCGGTCTTCTTCGGCCTCTCCGGCACCGGCAAGACGACGCTCTCGACCGACTCCGAGCGCCCGCTCATCGGCGACGACGAGCACGGCTGGGGCCCCGACGGCGTCTTCAACATCGAGGGCGGCTGCTACGCGAAGGTGATCAACCTCTCGCAGACCGGCGAGCCCGAGATCTACGAGACGACCCGCAAGTTCGGCACGGTGCTCGAGAACGTCGTGATGGACCCGGCGACCCGCCGCCTCGACCTCGACGACAACTCGAAGACCGAGAACACCCGCGCCGCCTACCCCCTCGCCTCGATCCCCAACATCGTCGAGAGCAAGCGGGCCGGGCACCCGTCGTCGATCATCATGCTCACCGCCGACGCCTTCGGCGTGCTGCCCCCCATCGCCAAGCTCTCCCCCGAGGAGGCGATGACGATGTTCCTCGCCGGCTACACCGCCAAGGTGGCCGGCACCGAGGTCGGCGTCGTCGAGCCCGAGGCCACCTTCAGCGCCTGCTTCGGCGCGGCCTTCCTCCCCCAGCCGCCGTCGGTCTACGCCGAGATGCTCGGCGAGCGCATCGAGACCCACGGCGTCTCGGTCTGGCTGGTCAACACCGGCTGGAGCGGCGGCCCCTACGGCGTCGGATCGCGGATGCCGATCAAGGCCACCCGCGCGATCGTGCGGGCCGCCCTCTCGGGCGAGCTCGACGGGGCGCCGACCCGCACCGACCCCCACTTCGGCTTCGAGGTCCCGACCGAGGTGTCGGGCGTCGACAGCGCCCTGCTCGACCCCCGCGGCACCTGGGACGACGGCGCGGCCTACGACGAGTCGGCGGCGAGCCTCGCCGGCCGCATCCAGGAGCACGCGGCCAAGATGCGCGCGTAGCGACCCGTTCCCCTCCGGCGGCGCGCCGCCGGAGGGGAACGTCCGTCAGGTCGCCGCGATCAGGCCGAGGTCGCGCAGCATCCCCTCGTGCTCGCGGTAGCCGTAGTACTCGAAGACCCGCGCGATCCGCCCGTCGCGGAACGTCACCCGCATGGCGAGGCGGTTGTCGTACCGGCCGCCGCCGACGAGGTCGGCCCGCATGCGCTCCTCGACGAAGGCGACGTCGGGGTCATCGGTCTGGTGGAAGCGGAACTCCTCCGTCCGGATGTCCGTGGTGACCGCGGTCAGCCCCGCGAACAACCGGGCGAGGGCCACGCGGCCCTCGACGACCGGGGGGAAGCCCGGGACCGGGTAGGCGACCTCGTAGCGGGCGTCGTCGGTCCAGAGAGCGGCGAACTCGTCGATGCGGCCGGCGAACATGAGCGCGCTCGCCCGGGTCCAGACCTCGTGGTTGCGCTCGCGCGCGGAGGACGACGCGGCGGCGGGTGAGGGGGTGGTGGTCGTCATGGCGTGCTCCTTCGATCGGGCGGCGGGATGATGTGATCCTCGGCCCGGCGACGCCCCGGGACATCAGGGGGATCCCTCGACTAGCGTTGGCGGGGATGGCGGGCATCCCCCTGGTCGGCCGAGCGTCCGAGGTCGCGGCGATCCGCGAGGCCGTCGGTGCGGTCGCCGGTGGGGGGCGACGCCTGGTCGTCGTGCGGGGCGAGGCCGGCATCGGCAAGACGCGCCTGCTCGCGCTCGCGCGATCGGAGGCACGCGCCCGGCAGGTCGCGACGCTGGCCGGGCGCGGCACCGAGATGGAGCGCGACGTGCCGTTCGCGGCCGTCGTCGAGATGCTGGGCGACGTGCCGTTCGCGGCGGACGGCGCCGCCGAGCGCTGGCGCCTGCACCGGGCCCTGCGCGAGCGCCTCGACACGCTCGGCCGGCCCGGCCCGCTCGCCCTGCTGGTCGATGACCTGCATTGGGCCGACCCGGCCACCCTGGAGTTCCTCGAGTACCTGATCCGGAGGCCGCCCGCGCGACCCCACCTGCTCGCGCTCGCCGGCCGCCCGGGACCGGTGCTGAGCGGGATGGTGGCCGCCCGGCGGGCCTCGGGACCCGGCGATGCGCTGGTGCTCGACCTCGGGCCGCTCGCGCCCGAGGCGGTCAACCGGCTGCTCGCGGAGGTGCCCGACGCCGCGGCCCGCGCGCGCATCGCCGCGCGGGCGGGCGGCAACCCGCTGCTGCTCGAGGAGCTCGCGCGCGGCGGCGGCGGGCCCGACGCCCCGAGCGGGGTGGTGGCCATGGTCGCGGCCGAGCGGGCGGCGCTCGGCGACGCGGCGCGGGCGCTGGCCGACGCGGGCGCGATCACGGGCGACCCGTTCGACATCGACCTGGCCGCGGCCGTCGCCGGTCTCGCGCCGGGCACGGCGCGGGACGCCCTCGACGAGCTGACCCGGGCCGATCTGGTCCGCCCCGCCGACACGCGACGATTCACGTTCCGGCATCCGGTCGTGCGGTCCGCCCTCGCCGCGGGGCTCCCCGCCGGCCGCCGGCTCGCGCTGCACGCCGCGGCGGCCGCCGCGCTCGAGGTCGCGGGCGCGCCGGCCCCCGAGCGCGCCCGCCACCTCGTGCACGTCGCGGCTCCCGGTGCCGCCGGCTCGGCCGGCGTGCTGCGGGAGGCCGCCCGGCTCGTGCGCACCCCCGCCCCCTCGACCGCGGCCGACTGGCTCGCCGCGGCGCGGCGCGCCGACCCGGTCGGGGGCGCGGAGCGGGCCGAGCTCGCGCGGGCCCTCGTGGAGGCCGGGCGGCTCGAGGAGGCGCTCGCGGTCGTCGAGGAGGCCACGGGCGACGCGGGGGACGCCGCCACCGAGCGCCGGCTCGCGATCGCGGGGGCGGCGGTCGAGCGGATGCTCGGCCGCCACCATGCCGCGCGGCGGCGGCTCGAGCGCGCGCTGACGGTCGCGGACACGGCGCGTCTGCGGGTGGAGCTGGCGCTCTGCGCATACGAGCGCGGTGACGGCGACCGGATCGCCGAGCACGCCTCGGCCGCCCGTGCGGCGGCGGGTGGGGACGACCTGCCCGTGCGGGCGGCCGCGGCGGCGCTGCTGGCCGTCGCCCTGCTCTACGGGGGCCGGCGGGCGCAGGGCGGCGACGAGATGGACGTCGCACTCGCCTGCCTCGAGGCGGCGCACGACGACCGGCTCGCGGCCGACGCCGAGCTGCTCACCGCGGTGCCGTGGGCGGCGCTGGCGCTGGAGCGGCTGCCCGAAGGGCTCGCCGCCGGGCGGCGGCTGGCGACCGCCGCCCGGCGCGGCGGCGCCGCGACCGCGCCCGTGGGCCACGACCTCGCCGTGGTGCTCGCGCTGGGGCTGGCGGGACGCATGGGCGAGGCCGCCGAGGCCGCGGACGCCGCCGAGCAGGCCGCGCGCGTCGGAGGCCGCGACCAGCCCGTTCAGTGGGCCCTCTGGATGCGCGCGTGGGTGCTGCTGGAACGTGGCGATCTCGACGCGGCCCGCGCGGCCGCCCGCGAGAGCGTGGCGCTCGCGGCGGATCTCGACCGGTCGGCCCTCGTGGTGATCGCCCGGGCGGTGCTCGGCGCCGCGCTCGTCGCCTCGGGGCAGCCCGAGGAGGGACGCCGGCTGCTCGCCGCGTACGACGTGGACCCGGCCTGGATCTGCCGCTGGAGCCCCTGGTTGGTGGCGGGTGACCTCGCGGCGGGGGACGTGGCCGCGGCCCGCGTCCACGCCGAACGCGCCGCGAGCCTCGCCCCCGGCACGGGGCTGGCGGGCGCCCGGGCGGCGGCCGGACGGGCGCAGGCCCTGCTGGCCCTGGCGGAGGGCGACGCCGCCGGGGCGGCGGGCCTGGCGCTGCGCGCCGCCGCCGACGCGCGGGACGCCGGAGCGTCACTCGACGCCGCGCGCGCGCTCATCCTGGCCGGCCGCGCCGCGGCGACCGCCGACCGGCGGGCGGCGCTGGGGCATCTCGAGGAGGCCGCCGCGCTGGCCGCCGCCTGCGGCGCCGCCGGGGCGCGGGCCGAGGCGGTGCGCGAGCTGCGGCGCCTCGGCCGCCGCATCGGGACCGGTGGCGCCCGCGGCGACGGCGGGGCCGGCATCGGTGCGCTGAGCGGGCGCGAGCGCGAGATCGCCGGGCTGGTGGCCCAGGGTCTCACCAATCGCGAGATCGGCGCCCGCATCCACCTCAGCGAGAAGACCGTCGAGACCCACCTGTCGCGGGTCTTCGCGAAGCTCGGGGTGCGCGGGCGGGCGGCGGTCGCCGCCCGCATGGGCCCCGCCCGCGCCGACTGACCGGGCGGCGACCGCCCCGGACGGGCTACGCGCCCCCGAACCGCGGCGGGCGCTTCTCGCGCACGGCCGCGAGGCCCTCGCGGAAGTCGTCCGAGGCGAAGGCCCGGCGGCGGGCCGCCGCGGCCGCCTCCTCGACGAGGTCCCAGGGCGCGCGGTCGGTGATCGCCCCCACGATCGCGCGCGTGCCCTCGACGGCGAGGGGGGCGGCCCCCGCGACGGCGGCCGCCGCCGCGTGGGCGGCCGGCCACAGGTCCCCCGCGTCGGTGACCTGGTCGACCAACCCCATCGCGAGGGCCTCGTCGGCCTCGAGAGGCGCCCCTGTGAGGAAGAGCCGCCGTGTACGGGCCGGGCCCATCACGGCGACGAAGCGCCGCAGGCCCTCGGCCGCGTAGACCACGCCGATGCGGGCCGCCGGCATCGCCAACCGCGCGCCGCGGCGGGCGATGCGCCAGTCGCAGGCGATGGCCAGCTCGAGCGCGCCCCCGATGGCGGCGCCGTTGAGCACGCCGATCACCGGACGCGGGCAGGCCGCGATCGCGCGGGCGGCCCGGCCGAGCCGGCGCTCGCCCTCCTGCAGGCGCCGGGCGAGCTCCTCCGCCGCGTGGTCGCCGAGGTCGAGGCCGCTCGAGAAGTGACGCTCGCCCGCCCCGCTCAGCAGCACGACGCGGGCGGCCGCCGTGCGGGGGCCCTCCAGTAGGCTGACCAGCGCGTCGAGGATCGCGTCGTCGAGCGCGTTCGCGCGGGCCTCGTTGGCGATCCGCACCACGAGCGCGTCGCCCTCCTCCTCGACGAGGAGGCGGCCGGACGGAGGGGTCTCAGCTGGCATCGGTCCTCGTCATGGGTGCAGGGGCGGTCGGCACGTACTACGGCGCGCTGCTCGCGCGTCATGGGCACGATCTCACGATGGTCGCGCGCGGTGCCCACCTCGAGGCCATGCGACGCGCCGGCCGGGCCGTGGTGCGCGAGGCCGACGGGTCGCGCTGGGAGGTCCCGGTGCGGGCGATCGCCGCACCCGGCGGCCCGGCGCCGGATCTCGTGATCGTGTCCACGAAGTCCCACGGCACGACCGCCGCCGCCGCGGCCCTGGCGGACGTGCTCGCACCCGACACGCCGGTGCTGTCGCTCCAGAACGGGGTCGAGAACATGGACCGCCTCGGCGCCGTGCTGGGTGCGGGGCGCGTGCTCGGGGCGATCGCCTTCGTCGGCCTCGCCGTCGAGGAGCCGGGGGTCGTCGACCACGAGGCCGAGGGATGGGTGAGGCTGGGCGACCCCGCGGGGGCGACCGAGCTCGCCGCGCGCGTCCACGCGCTGGTGGAGCCCGCCTGGCAGGTGGCGCTGTCGGACCGCATCGTGCACGACCAGTGGAGCAAGCTGCTCTGGAACGCCGGCTTCAACGCGATCTGCGCCGTGACGGGCGCGACCGCCGGCGAGGCCCTCGCGACCGCCGGCTCCGAGGCGCTGGTGCGCGAGGCCATGTGGGAGGTGGTGGCCGTGGCCGCGCGCCACGACGTCGTGCTCACCGCCGACGACGTGGAGGGGATGGCCGCGCCCAACCCCGAGCTGCGCGACTACCACCCCTCGACGGCGCGCGACCTCGCCGCCGGGAAGCCGCTCGAGCGCGACGCGCTCTGCGGCTTCATCGCGCGCGAGGGCGCCGCGCTCGGGCTGCCCGTTCCGGTCAACCGCGTGCTCGACGGGCTCCTCGCCCTGCAGGAGGCGCGACGCGCCGCCCGCGGTGACGCCTTTCACCGGCACACGTAAGCGTCCCGTTAGTTCGGGACCGGTTCGCCGGCGAGGGTCCTACGGTCGTCTGTTCCAGAGACGACCGAACGGAGGAATCGGATGAGACGATCGGCGAATCGGTGGATCGGTGTTGCGGCGGGTCTGACCCTGGGCGTCGCGGGAGTCGTGGCGGCCGACCAGGCGAGCCAGCCCGCCTCGGCGCAGTCGGGATTCTCGGTGAGCGCGGAGCAGCTCAAGATCAACCAGCGCATCTCCCAGGCGGCCGTGCGCCGCAGCAACGAGGGCCTCACGCTGCTCGACCCGGTCCGCAAGTCGGGCGCGTCCGACGACGCCCCCGGCTGGGCGACGGCGCAGATCCGCGACAGCGCGGTCACCGCGGCGAAGGTCGCCGACGGCGCCGTCACCACGGCGAAGCTCGGCGCCGGTGCCGTCTCCAACGACAAGCTGGCGCACCCGGTCTACTGGGCCGTGGTGAACGCCGACGGCACACTCGCCCGCGGCAACGGGGCGACCGCCTCGGCCAAGGTGACCGCCGACCCGGGCGCCTACAAGGTGACGTTCGCGGCGGACATCAGCTCGTGCGCCTACACGGCGACGGTGGGCGGACCCGGCACCACGACCCCGCCGATCGGCGTCGCGTCGACCTACCAGAACCCGGATCCGGCCAAGACGGCCGTGACGGTCCGCACCTACACGGACCTGACGGCCGACCCGGTCACGGGCGGCGCCGACCGCGCCTTCCACGTCACCGTCGCCTGTTGAGGGGCGAATTCTAAGAGGACGGTAAGAGTCCCGTGAGCGCTACGCCGCGCGATGTCCGCGCGGCGTAGCGTTGCCCCTCGTTCACACGCGGACGGGGGGTCGGTGATGCTGGGTATCGGTGCACTGAAGAGGCGCTGGTGGATCGGCGTCAGCGCGGGCGTGGTCGCCGGCCTCGCCGGCGTCGTCGCCTTCGAGGCCTCCACCGGGGAGGCGACCGCGCAGCGGCCGGTGGCGGTCACCGCGCAGCAGCTCAAGATCAACCAGCGGATCTCGTCGGCCGCGGTCAAGCGCAGCAACGAGGCGCTCACCCGCCTGGGGGCCGTCGAGTCGCACCCGACGCTCTTCGCGGTCAGCACGGGGGCCGTCGGCTCCAACCTCGCGCGCGGCAACGGCGCCGTGTCGTCCCAGCGCGTGGACGAGGGCAACTACCGCGTGAAGTTCGACCGCAACATCAGCGCCTGCTCGTGGTCGGGCATCCCGGCCACCGACGCGCCGCCCGTGCCCGACGCCGTGTCGGTGCGGATCGCGCTCGACACGACCGACGTCGCGCGCACCCAGCTGGTCGTGCGCACCTCGAACCCCGCCGGCGCCTTCGTCAACAGCGGCTTCCACCTGCAGGTGATCTGCTGAGCGGCGCTCGCTGACCCCCCGGGGGCCGCGCCCGTCGCCTACGCGCCGAGCGCGGCCTCCGCGAGTATCCGCTCCACGACCTCGTCGAACCCGAGTCCGGCCGCCTCGGCCGCCTTCGGCAGCAGGCTCGTGTCGGTCATGCCGGGGATCGCGTTGATCTCGAGCACCCAGAGGCGGTCGTCGGGGTCGAGGATCATGTCGACCCGGCTCACCCCGCGGCATCCGAGCGCCCGGAAGCACGTGATCGCGACCCGGGCCGCCTCCTGCGCCACCGCGTCGGGCAGCCGCGCGGGCGCCACCAGCTCGGTCAGGCCGGGCGTGTAGCGGGCCTCGAAATCGTAGAAGTCGCGGCCGATCGGGATCGCCTCGACGACCGGCAGCGCCCACGGATCGGCGGTGCCGAGCACCGAGATCGCCAGCTCGCGCCCCGGGACGAAGCGCTCGAGCAGCACGCGGTCGTCGTAGGAGAGGGCGCTCATGAGCGCCGCCGGGATCTCGCCCGCCTCGTGGGCGACCGAGATGCCGAGGGCGGACCCCTGCTTGGCCGGCTTGATCACGAGCGGCAGTCCGAGGCGCCCGCGGATGTCGGCGAGCGTGTCCGCCGCGCCCAGCTCGCGGAAGGCGTCCTGGCGGAAGGCGTAGGCCGGCGGGGTGGCGACGCCGGCGGCCTCGAAGTGCGCCTTGGCCACGACCTTGTCCATGGCGCGCTCGCACGCGAGCACGCCCGGGCCGGTGTAGGGGATCTCGAGGATCTCCAGCAGCTCCTGGACGGTGCCGTCCTCGCCGCCGCGGCCGTGGAGGGCCACGAAGGCGACCTCCGGTCGCTCGTCGCGGAGCGTGCGCACCAGGTGCTGGTCGACGTCGACCTCGAGCACGTCGTGGCCCAGGCGACGCAGCGCGGCCTCGGCGTTGGCGCCCGAGCGCAGGCTGACCTCCCGCTCGAGCGAGCGGCCGCCCTTCAGCACCGCGACCCTCACGCGAGACCGCCGAGGGCGCGGTGGAGGTCGGTCATCTCGGCGGCCGCGACCCCGAGGCGACGGACCCCCTCGCTGATCGTGGCCTCGGGGACGCCCGAGAAGTTGAGCCGCATCGAGTCACCGCCGCGTCCGTCGAGGAAGGCGCCCCGGCCCGGCACGAACGCCACCTTGTGCTTCTCGACCGCCGAGGCGAGCAGGTCGGTGGTGTCGAGGTAGGCGGGCAGCGTCGCCCACACGAACAGCCCGCCCTCGGGACGGGTCCAGCGCGCCTCGGGGGGCATCTCCTCCTCGAGCGCGCGCAGCATGGCGTCGCGGCGCAGGCGGTAGATGCCGTTGAGGCGGGCCACGTAGTCGCGCCAGTCGAAGCGGCGCATGTACTCGATGACGAACCTCTGGGAGACGGTCGACGAGCAGAGGTCGGCGGCCTGCTTGCCCAGGTTCATCTTGCGCAGCACCGCCGCCGGCGCCGCCACCCAGCCGATGCGCGCGCCGGGCGAGAGGATCTTCGAGAACGTGGAGAGGTGGATGACCCACCCGGCGCCCCCGTCGAGCTCCCACAGCGACGGCAGCGGCTCGCCCTCGAAGCGGATCTGACCGTAGGGGTTGTCCTCGACGATCAGCAGCTCGCGCTCGTGGGCGATCTCGATCAGGCGCTCGCGCCGCTCGAGCGACAGGGTCACGCCGCCCGGGTTGTGGAAGTTGGGGATCGTGTAGAGCAGCTTCGGCGTGCGCCCCTCGGCGGCGAGGCGCGTGAGCGCGTCCTCGACGAGGTCGACGCGCAGGCCGTCGCCGTCCATCGGGATGTGCTCGACCCGCGCCTCGTAGGTCGTGAAGCAGGGGACGGCCCCGGGGTAGGTCGGGCCCTCGGCCAGCACCGTGTCGCCCGGGTTGACGAAGGTGCGGATCGACAGGTCGATCGCCTGCTGGCCGCCGCTCGTGACCATGATGTCGTCCACGCCGGCGCGGGCGCCGTCGTGCGCCATGACCTCGACGATGCGCTCGCGCAGCTCCAGCAGTCCCTCGGTGGGCCCGTACTGCAGGGCCGAGGCGAGGTGGTCGCGCGCGACGACCTCGATGACCTCGTCGAACATCTCGCGCGCGAACGACTCGGTGTTCGGGAAGCCCCCGGCGAGCGAGATGATGTCGGGGCGCTCCGACAGGGACATCAGGTCGCGCATGACCGACGACACGATGCCCGAGGCCCGCGAGGCGAACCGGGCGTCGTAGCGGGCCGAGTCGCCCGGCGTCAGGGCGCTCTCGTGCGGCCGTGGCCGCGGCGGGGGGGTCCGCTGGTGCGTCGGTTCTCCCTCGGGGGGGTGCATGACGATCACGTCCAGTGTAGGGGGCCGTGGCCGCCGGGCGAACCGAGGCGATCGGGGGGGCTCTGGTACCATCGCGGGCCGTGCCCACCCGGTCCGCCCCGCCCCCTGTCCTGCCCCGGGCACGCGTCCTCCGCGCGCCGAACATCCGGCGTGCCCGGCGCGACGACTGGCAGCAACTGCTGCGCTTCTGCGTGGTCGGTGCGTCGGGGTATCTCGTCAACCTCGCGGTCTTCTCGGCGCTGGTCTACGCCCTCGGTGCGCATCACCTGGTGGCCGCCGTCGGCGCCTTCGCCGTGGCCTGGTCAAGCAACTTCGCCTTCAACAAGTTCTGGACCTTCCGACGGCACGGGCTTTCGGCGGTGCAGCAGGGGGCGCGGTACCTGGCGGTGAGCCTGGTGGCGCTCGGCCTCAACCTCGCCATGCTCGAGGCGCTCGTGCGCGGCGGGCTCGCCGAGGTGCCCTCCCAGGCCATCGCGATCGCCGCCGTCATGCCGGTGAACTTCCTGCTCAACCGGCGCTGGTCCTTCCGGTAGGTCCGATGGGCGGCCGCCGACGGGTCATGGCGACCCTGCTCGCGGCCCTGACGCTCGGCGTCGCGGCGGGGAGCGCCACCGCGGCCCCCGTGAGCGAGCCCACGCCGGCCGAGGCCACCGGCGCCGCGGGCGACCTGGTGCGCGCGGTCGCGGAGAGGGCCATCGAGATCAAGGCCGGCCTCGCCGCGCCCCTGCCGTCGCGCGAGGCCTCGCTCACCGACGACGAGGTGATCGCGATCGCCGAGACGTCGTCCCGGCTGCGCGACTGGGTCGCCGACCGCGACATCTCGCGCACGGCGGTCGACTACGACGCGGACGACCGCATCCACACCTACTTCGCCGTGAGCGCGGACGCCGCCGGCGACGAGACCGTCGAGGCGCAGGTGCTCGTCTCGGACGAGAGCGGCGAGATCACCGAGGTGCGCACCGGCCCCCAGGTCGCGTGGATGATGGCCCGCGGCTACGAGGGCGCGTTCGGGCGCGCCATCAACCGCCCGGCGATCTGGCTGGCGCTCTGCGCGCTCTTCCTGCTGCCGCTGCTGCCCGTCGCGCGGCCCGCGCGGCTGCTGTCGATGCGCACGCTCGACCTGCTCGTGCTGCTCTCGTTCGGCCTCTCGCTCGTGTGGTTCAACCGCGGCGAGGTCTTCACGTCGGTGCCGCTGCAGTACCCGCCGATGATCTACCTGGCGCTGCGCCTGGCCTGGATCGCCGTCGCCCGCGTCCGCGCGGCCCGCCCCGAGGCGCCCGATCCCCCGGCCGGGCGCCCCCGGCGGCCGGCGCTCGGCAGCTCGGCGCCCACCTGGCTGCTCGTGAGCCTGCTGGCGCTGACGCTGGCCCTGCGCTTCGGGCTGAACGCCTTCGACTCGAACGTCATCGACGTGGGCTACGCGGGCGTGATCGGCGCCGACCGGATCGCCCACGGCCAGACGCCCTACGGGACGATGCCGTCCGACTGCGGGGCGTGCGACACCTACGGTCCGCTCAACTACCTGAGCTACGTGCCGTTCGAGCTGGCCGAGCCCTGGACCGGGACCTGGGACGCCCTGCCCGCCGCGCACGGGGCCGCCACCCTCTTCGACATCCTCTGCATCGCCGGCATGCTCACCCTCGGGTGGAGGCTGTCCGGCATGCGGCTCGGCGTCGGGCTCGCGCTGGCGTGGTCGGCGTTCCCCTTCACCGGGTTCGCCCTCGCGACCAACTCCAACGACTCGCTCGTGGCCGCCACGCTGATCTGGGGACTCGTGGTGGCGCGCCATCCGTTCGGACGCGGCATGCTGCTGGGCCTGGCCCTCGCCACGAAGTTCGCGCCCGCCATCCTGCTGCCGCTCTGGAGCCGGCGCCCCTACCCCCGCCCCGCCCCCGGCCGCACCGTGCTGCCGTTCGCCGCCGGCCTCGGCGCCGCCGCCGCCCTGACGGGCTGGGTGCTGCTGCTCGACGGGACCGACGGGATCCGCGCGTTCTGGTCGCGTACCATCGGCTACCAGCTCGGACGCGACTCGCCGTTCTCGATCTGGGGGCAGAACCCCGGGCTGCGGCCGGTGCAGATCGGGTTGATGGTCGTCGTCGCCGCCGCGGCGATCGTCGTCCTGCGGGTGCCGCGCCGCCTCGACGTGCTGACCATGACCGCGCTCTCGGGTGCGTTGCTGATCGGGATCGAGCTGACCCTGACCCACTGGTTCTACCTCTACATCCCGTGGTTCCTGCCGTTCGCGCTGGTCGCGATGGTCGTGGAGTGGCCGCCCCCGGTGCGCGCGGCCCCGGCCGGCCCCGGCCCGGCGCGCGCACCCGCCGAGGAGCCGTCGCCGGTGCCGGTGGCGACGTGAGGTCCCGCGCCCTGCTGCCCGCGGGCGCCGTCGCGCTGGCCGTGCTCGTCTGGGCGATCCCGTTGCAGATGGGCGCGTACGCCGACGCGGTGATCACCGACATCCCCGTCTACCGCCGCGCCTACGAGGCGATCGCGGCGGGGGCGTCCCGTACGCCGACTTCTCCCTCGAGTACCCCCCGCTGGCGGGCGGGCTGTTCTGGCTGGCCGGGGTGCTGCCGGGCCCCTACGGCGTCACCTTCTCGATCCTCATGCTGATCGCGCTCTGCGCGACGGTGCTCGGGGTGATCGCCCTGGCGCGCGAGATCGGGCTCGACGTACGCCACCAGACCCTGGCCGCCGGGCTCACCGCGCTCAGCCCGCTGATGATCGGCAACCTCGTCGAGACGCGCTTCGACCTCGCCCTCGCCGCCCTGCTGGTCTGGACCCTCTGGGCCGCGGCGGCCGAGAGGTGGCGCCTCGCGTGGGGACTGCTGGCCGTCGCCACCCTGCTCAAGCTGATCCCGCTCGCCCTCATCCCGGTGCTGGTGATCTGGCACCGCCACCGCGCCGGCAACCGCTCGGCGCTGGCGGGCGCGGCCGGCAGCCTCGCGACGGTCGCCGTGGCGATGGTCCCGTTCGTGATCCTCTCGCCGTCGGGCACCTGGGACCTGCTCCAGTACCACCTCGACCGCCCGCTGCAGATCGAGTCGACCGCCTCGGCGTACCTGCTCGGACTCCACGCGCTCGCCGACATCGGCATCACGGTCGAGAACTCGTTCGGCAGCCAGGGGCTCTCGGGCACCGGCCCGGCCGTCCTGGCCGGACTCTCGACGGTCGCGCTCGTCGTGGTGCTGGCGGCCGTGGCCTGGACCCTCTGGCTCGGGCTCCACCGCGCCCGCCACCCCGGCGACGCGCGCCTGTTCGTCGCCGCGTGCGCCGCGACCCTCGTCGCCCTGCTCGTCTGCGGCAAGGTGCTCTCGCCGCAGTTCCTCGTCTGGCTGCTGCCGGTGTGCTTCCTGGTCGCGGGCCGCTACGGCCCGCTGGCCGCGGTGCTGGCGTCGGCCGCCATGCTGCTCACCTTCTCCTACTTCCCGCACAACTACTGGGACCTCGTGGCCCTCGAGGACCTGCCCATCGCGGCGCTCGTGCTGCGCGACAGCGTGCTGATCGCGCTGCTGGCGGCCTGCTGGCCGCGGCCGAGCATCGCGGGGCGCCCGCTCGGACGGGTGCTCGGACGGGGGACCGGCGATCCGCTGCGCGCCGAGAAGGCCGTCGCCGCCCGCTACCTGACCGACTGAGAGCGCCCGACCGCCGGGGCGCGCCCCGGCGGGCTCACCCCTCCAGGCTGAAGGTCGAGATCGCGGTCGCCCGTCCGTCGTCGCCCGCGTCGACGATGGCCCCCTGCACCAGCACCCCGCCGTCGGCCGGCTCGAAGCGACCGGGCGTCGCGCCGAGGAACCGCCGCAGCACGATCTCGGTGCGCACCCCGATGACCGAGTCGTGGGGGCCGGTCATCCCGAGATCGGTCAGGTAGGCGGTGCCGCCGCGGAGCAGGCGCGCGTCGGCCGTCTGCACGTGGGTGTGGGTGCCCACCACCGCGGTCACCCGCCCCGCGAGGTGGTGGCCGAGGGCGATCTTCTCGCTCGTGGCCTCGGCGTGGACGTCGACGAAGACGAACGCGGCCGCGCGCCGTGCCTGCTCGACGAGGTCGTCGATGACGGCGAAGGGGCTCTGGGCCGCCGTCAGGAAGACCGAGCCCATCACGTTGACCACGCTCACGGGACCCGCCGCGGTCTCGACCGTGACGATGCCGCGCCCGGGCGCCCGCACCGCGATGTTGGCCGGGCGCAGCATGCGCGGCTCGGCCTCGAGCATCGGGTAGATCTCCGACTTCTGGAGCGTGTGGTTGCCGCCGGTCAGCACGTTGACGCCCGCCTCGAGCAGATCGCGCGCCTGCCGGGGCGAGGTGCCGGCGCCGGCCGCCGCGTTCTCGGCGTTGACGATCACGATGTCGGGGGCGTGCTCGGCCCGCAGCCCGGGCAGGGCCGCCAGCAGGGCGCGCATGCCCACGCCGCCCACCACGTCGCCCACCAGGATCGCCCGCATGGGGCCGGAGCCTACCCGCGCCCGGCGCTCAGAGGATCAGCGCGGCCTCGGTCCGGAGCAGCTCGAGGTTGACGTGGTTGCCGTCGTCGGCCGTGAAGCGCGACAGCTCCTGCTCGGCCACGCTCGAGAAGTCGTGCACCCGGCCGAGCACCGTCACGCCGGCGCGCACCGGCTGGCCGACGCTCGGCCGCGCCCCGGCCGCCGGGTCGGTGATGTGGGTCATGCGCAGCACCAGCCCGCTCGCGGCCACCGCGGGGGTGATGGTGATCTCGTAGCCCTCGATCTTCCCGAACACGGTGTAGTTGGTGACGCCGGCGATGACGCCGTCGACCGGGGCGTAGACCGTCGTGCCGGCGGGTGCGCCCACCGAGAGGCCGGCGGTGTCCGGGCCGACCCGGTCGCTGCGCGGGGCCTGGTGGATGCGCAGGGCGCCGGACGAGTCCATCGCGATGCCGGAGGGGTCGTCGATCGCGTGGAACGCGGCGGCCGTCACCCTGTCGGGATCGACCGGGATGTGCACCTGCACGCCCTCGGCGCGCGCGATCACCAGCTCGGGCGGCCGGGCGCCGGTGCCGAGGTCGGGCGTGGCGACGGGGGAGGCGAGCGGACCGGCGGCCTCGGGGCCGCCGCCCATCACGCCGAGCACGAGCGCGAGCACGGCGACGACCACCACGGGGATGGCGGCCGAGACGATGGCGCGGCGATCCCGCCGGAGGGCACGGCGCTGTCGGGCGCTGCGCCGGCCGGCGAGCTGCTCCCTGCTGAGGGGCGGCATAGCGCGGGAGAGTAGCCGACCACCGGGGGGCCGTGCCAGGGCCGCACCCGCCGCGCGGCCCCCATGGGCGGCCGGGTCGCTCGGGAGGCCCTAAGATGGCCGGGATGAGCGGGCCCGTCGCCCACCAGCCCGCCTGGGTGAAGCTCGTGGCCACGGCGGCGATCCTCGCGATCGCCTGGATCCTCGGGCAGACGCTCGGCCGGGTCCTCCTGGTGTTCGCGATCTCCACGATCGTGGCGCTGCTTCTCAACCCGCTCGTGCGGGTGCTCCGCCGCCTGCGCATCCCGCGGGGACTCGCCGTGCTGATGGTGTTCGTGGGCTTCGCGGCCGTCGGCGCCGTCGCCGTCTTCCTGGTGATCTCCCCGGTGCGGACGCAGGTCGAGGAGATCCAGCAGAACCTCCCCGCCTACACCGACCAGGCCGAGCGACAGGCCGCCGAGCTGCAGACGTTCTTCGACGATCGCGGCATCGACGTCGACGTCAAGGCGCGCGCCGACTCCTTCCTGGCCGGGCTGCAGGAGCGGGCGTCCGAGGCCGCCGACAACGTCCTCACGTACAGCCTCGACGTGCTCGGCATCCTCGTGACGGCGATCATCATCCTCGTGGCGAGCATCTACATGCTGCTCGACGCGCCTCGCATCCTGCGCTTCACCGGGCAGATCGGGGGCCCCGACACCGCGGCCTTCCTGCGGCGGGTCGAGTCGACCCTGACCCAGTACGTCAAGGCCCAGCTCCTCATCTCGCTCATCATCGGCACCAGCGCCGGGGTCGTGCTGTGGATCTACGGCGTCACCGGGCTGTTCCCGCTCGGTGCGACGTTCGCCGTCGCCTTCACCGCGTGGGTCTTCGTCATGGAGTTCGTGCCCTACCTCGGCCCGATCCTCGGCGCCGTGCCGCCGGTGCTGCTGGCCCTCTTCACCTCGCCCCTCGCCGCGCTGTGGGTGGTCATCGCGTTCGTCGCCATCCACCAGCTCGAGGGGCACATCGTGGTGCCCAAGCTCATGGGGTCGGCCGTGGGCGTGCACCCCCTGGTGGTGATCTTCGGCCTGCTGATCGGCGAGCACCTGGCCGGCGTGGTGGGCGTGCTGATCGCGATCCCCGTGGTCGTCATCGTCAAGGAGGCCGTCACCTTCGTGAGCGCCCGGCTCGGGGAGGGCGCGGTCGCCGTCGCGACCGACCCCGGCGGCCAGGACCTCGCGCCCCGCGGGTCGGCGCCCCCGGGCTCGGCCCCCGCGCCGCCCGCGCCCCCGCCGCCGTCGCCGCGCGGGGCACCCGCCGCCATCGGCGACCCGGCACGGATGCGGAACCCCGGGTGACGGGCGTCGCCAACGGCGCGCCCGTGCTCGTGGCGCGCGGGCTCGGCCGCGCCTACCGGGGCGTCGTGGCCCTCGCGGGGGTCGATCTCGACCTGGGCGGCGGCGAGTCGGTGGCGCTGTTGGGGCCGAACGGCGCCGGCAAGACGACCCTGCTGACCATCCTCGCGGGCGTGACCCGCCGCGACGACGGCTCGGTCTCCTGGGCCCCCGGGGTGGCGCCGCGGGTCGGGTGGGTGCCCCAGCGGCCGGCCCTCTACGGGCGGCTGACCGTGCGCGAGAACCTCGCGTTGTTCGCCGGCCTCGAGGGCGCCGGTGATCCACGGGCGATGGCCGACGAGCTGATCGGCCGCGCCGACCTGGGCACCTTCGCCGACCGCCCGGCGGCCGAGCTGTCGACGGGCACGGTGCAGCGGCTCAACCTCGCGGTGGCGCTCGCCGGTCGCCCGAGTGCGCTGCTGCTCGACGAGCCGACGGCGACGCTGAGCCCCGACCAGCGCCGGCGCCTGTGGTCGTGGCTCGACGAGATGCGCGCCGACGGCCTGGCGCTCCTCTTCTCGACGCAGTCGGTCGACGAGGCGATGCGCCACGGCGACCGGCTCGTGATCCTGGTGGCCGGACACCTCGTGTTCTCTGGCACGGCGGGCCGGCTGACGGCCGCGCACGGCGTCGGCTCCGGGGAGGGCCCCGAGGCCGCCGAGAGCGCCTTCATGCGGCTGGTCGCGCGCGAGGGCGGGACCGAGTCGTGAGGGCCGCCCTGCTCCTGCTGCGCAAGGACCTGCGGCTGCTGGTGCGCACGCCCGCCCTGCTGCTCGTGCTGGTCGCGTACCCGATCCTCGTCGCCGTGCTCGTCGCCCTCGCGCTGCAGAGCGACGAGCGGCGGCCCGACGTCGCGCTGGTCAACCTCGACACCTCCGGGCGCTCGGTGCAGGTGGGCGAGCGGCGGCTGTCGATCGACGACTACGTCGCGCGCCTGTCCGAGGACGTCAACGTGCGCGAGCTCGACGCGGCGACGGCGGCCGACGCCCTCGACGCGGGCCGGGTCAGCGCCGTGCTCACGATCCCCGAGGGGTTCATCGCCGACCTGCAGTCGGGGGTGCGCCAGCCCGCGCTGCGCATCCAGGCGAGCCGCCGGTCGCCGATCGAGTCGGACGCCATCGTCGGCAGCCTGCAGGCCGCCGTCTTCCGCCTCAACCAGAGCCTCGCCGTCGGTTACGTCGACCAGGTGCTCCAGCTGGTCGCGCTCGTGACCGAGGGCGGCGAGATCGGCGTCTTCGGCCGCACCGGCGACGCCCTCGGGCTGCGGGCGAGCCGCCAGCTCGTGCTCGACGTCCAGGAGCGCCTGAGGGCGACGGGCCAGGCGGCCTCCGCCGCCGACCTCGACCCGCTGATCGTCTTCATCGACGAGACGGGGCGCAACCTCGACCTCGCCAAGCCGGCGGCCAATGCGATCCGCGCGCCGATCGAGCTGCAGGTCGCCGAGGGCGCGTCCGGCCGCGAGCCGCTGTCGGCCTTCGGCTTCGCCGGCGCGCTCCTCGTGAGCATCGGCCTCGCGGGCGTGCTGCTCGCCGCGGCCGCCATGTCGGCCGAGCGCGAGGACCACGTGCTGGTGCGCCTCGGGAGGGGGCTGGTCTCGGCGCCGGCGCTCGTCGCCGAGAAGATGGTCTTCACGGCCCTCGCCGCGTTGGTGATCGGCCTCGCGCTGCTGGCGGGCGTGGGCGCCTTCACGTCGCTCGCCGTCGGGCGCTGGGGGCTCTGGCTGGCCACGCTCGCCCTCGCGGGGTTGGCGTTCGGAGCGCTCGGCGTGCTCGCGGGGGCGCTCGCGCGGGAGACGCGCACCGGTCTGCTGGCGGCCCTGATGCTGTCGCTGCCCCTGCTGGCGCTCGGCCTGCTTCCGAACGCCCCCGTGGCCGATGCGGTCTCCCGGGTCGTCCCGTTCGGGCCGGCATTCGACGCCTTCCAGACGCTCCTGGTCGAGCCGAGCGTGTCCGGGGGCGAGCTGGCGCTGACGCTCGGCCACCTGGCCCTGCTGGCCGCGGTCTTCGGCGCCCTGGCGACCCTCGTCGTGCGCCGCAGGGCCATGGCCTAGCCGACCGGCGTACGGTCACGCGACCCGACCCGGAGGGCTCCCGTGACCCGTCTCGCCTACTCCCTGCTGCCGCTGGTGGGCGGCGCCATGATCGCCGCGCAGGCGCCCGTCAACGCGCGGCTGCGCCTGGTGCTCGGCAGCCAGTTCGGCAGCGCCGTGATCTCGTTCGGCACCGGCCTGGTGCTGCTGATCGGCGCCCTCCTCGTCACGGCGCAGGGTCCGAGCCTCGCCGCGGTCGGCACCGGTCCCTGGTGGGCGTACCTCGGGGGGCTCTTCGGCGCGGTGTTCGTCGTCGCGACGCTCGTGGCCTCGCCGCGCATCGGCGTCACCGCCACCTTCGTCAGCGCGGTCGCGGGTCAGATCCTGCTCTCGGCGCTGATCGACCGCTTCGGCTGGTTCGGCGCGCGGCAGATCGACCTGTCGTGGGAGCGCGTCGTCGCCCTCTGCCTGCTCGTGGTCAGCCTCGTGCTGCTTCTGCGCTCCAGTTGAGGGGCGCGCGCGCGAGCGCCGCGGCCAACAGGCGCCGGTACTCGGGGGCGTGCACCTCGCGGGCGCCGAAGCGGCGCGTGTGGTCGGACGCCATCTGGATGTCCCAGAGCGCCGCGCCCCGGCGGGCGAGGATGGCGGCGGCGCCCACCAGCGCGGCGTTGCCCGCCTCCGGCTCCCGGTGGAACATGCTCTCGGAGCTGAACAGGCCGCCGAGCGCGACGCCGAAGAGCCCGCCGCAGAGCCGGTCGCCACGCCACGCCTCGACGCTGTGGGCGTGGCCCGCCCGGTGCAGGGCGGCGTAGGCGCGCACCAGGCGGGGCGTCAGCCACACTCCCTCGCGCCGCTCGGCGCACGCGCGCGCCACCTCCTCGAACGCGCCGTCGACGCGGATCGCGTACCCCTCGCGCCGGATGCCGCGCGCCACCGAGCGCGGCACGCGCACGCCGTTGACGGGCAGGATCGCCCGGGGCTCGGCCTCGTACAGCCCGACCGGGCCCCGGGCGCCCTCCTCGTCCATCGGGAACCACCCGCGCCGGTACGCCGCGAGCAGCGCCGCGGGCGCGAGCGACGGGTGATCGGCGCGGGTGCCGTCCATCGACGCCGAACGCTACCCGTGCGAGTGTCGAACCCGGGGCGGCGACACTGTCGATTCCGCGCCCCCCGCCCCGTCCTACTGATGAAGGGCCGGTCCGCGGCCCGCGACGGAGGAGACCACGATGCGGTACCTGCTGCTGATCTACGGCGACGAGAGCGCCTGGACCGACGCGAGCGAGGAGGAGACGGCCGCCATCATGGCCGCGCACCAGGCCTTCAGCGAGGCCGTGGGTGCCGAGGGCATCCTGCGGGGCGGTGAGGCCCTGGCCCCCACCTCGAGCGCCACGACGGTGCGCGTCCGCGACGGAGAGGCGATGCTCACCGACGGGCCGTTCGCCGAGACGCGCGAGCAGCTCGGCGGCTTCTACATGGTCGAGTGCGACACCCTCGACCAGGCCATCGAGGCCGCCCGGCGCATCCCCGAGGCGACGGGGGGATCGGTCGAGGTCCGCCCGCTGATGGAGTTCGACACCTGAGCGAGGACGCCCTCTCGACGCTCGCCCGCGTCGCCCGGGAGGGCCGCGGGCGGGCGATCGCGATCCTCGCGCGCCGCCTCGGCGACATCGACCGCGCCGAGGACGCGCTGCAGGACGCGCTGACCATCGCCGCGGAGCGATGGCCCCGCGACGGCGTGCCGCCGAACCCCGATGCCTGGATCCTCACGACCGCGCGCAACCGCGCCATCGACCGCGTTCGCCGCGAGCGCACCCGGACCGCGTCCGAGTCGGCCCGCGCGCGCATGACCGGCCGCGACGGCGAGGACGCCCTCGACGACCTGTCCGCCGACGCCCCGGTCCCGGACGAGCGGCTCGGGCTCATCTTCGCGTGCTGCCACCCGGCGCTCGCGCCCGAGGCACAGGTGCCGCTGACCCTGCGCCTGGTGGCGGGCATGGAGCAGGCGGAGGTGGCGCGGGCGCTGCTGCTGTCCGAGGCCACCGTCGCCCAGCGGCTCGTGCGCGCCAAGCGCAAGATCCGCGACGCCGGCATCCCCATCGCCGAGCCGGCGGCCGCCGAGCTGCCGGAGCGCCTCGACGGCGTCCTGAGCGTCCTCTACCTGATCTACACCGAGGGCCACACCGCGACCGCCGGCGACGGCCTGCGGCGCGACGACCTCGCCGCCGAGGCGATCCGGCTGGCGGAGGCGCTCGCCGGCCTGATGCCCGACGAGGCCGAGCCGCGCGGGCTGCTGGCGACGATGCTGCTGCACCACGCGCGCCGCCGGGCCCGGACCGACGGCGACGGGCGGCTGGTGCTGCTCGCCGACCAGGACCGCTCGCTCTGGGACGCCGAGGCGATCGTCCGAGGCCGCGACCTGGCCGAGAGGGCGCTGCGGATGCGCCGGCCCGCGGGCCCCCACGCGCTCCAGGCGGCCATCGCCGCGCTGCACGCCGAGGCCCCGTCCGCCGCCGAGACCGACTGGCGGCAGATCGCCCTGGTCTACGACGCGCTCGCGCTGCGGCAGCCGACGCCCGTCGTGCTGCTGAACCGCGCGGTCGCCATCGCCGAGGCCGACGGCCCCGCGGCCGGGCTCGAGCTGGTCGAGGCGATCGAACGCGACGGAGCCCTCGCGGCCTACGCGCCGCTGCACGCCGCGCGCGCCGACCTGCTGCGCCGCCTGGGCCGGCACGCGGAGGCCCGCGCCGCCTACGCCCGGGCCGCCGGCCTGACGTCGAACCCGGCCGAGCAGGGGTACCTGGCGCGGATGGCCGGGAGGGCGGGGGTGCGGTCTACGGCACCCAGGTGTCGCCCGCCGGGGTGATCACCAGCTCGTGGGTCCACCCGCGGGGGGACTGCCCGGCCAGGTAGGCGACTGCGGCGGCGACGTCCTCGGCGGTCAGCGAGTCCTCGGGGGCGCGCCCCTCCATGGGGTTGCGCTCGGTGCGGATGATGCCGTCGGCGACGAGCAGGGCGACGTGGACGCCCTCGCCGCGCAGCTCCTGCGCCAGCGCGAGCGTGAGCGCGCGGGCGGCGAACTGCGCCGCCGCCCAGGGGCCGCGGCCCGGCATCGCCCGGCGGGCCGAGCCGCCGGACACCTGCACGAGGGTGCCGCCACCGCGGCGGGCCATGGTCGCGCCGGCCCCCCGCAGGATGGCCCAGGCGGCCGGCAGGAACCCGGCCATCCACGACTCGAGGCGCTCGGGCGGGGCCGCGACCACCGGGCCGCCGCCGAAGCTGTGATCGCGGGGGACGGACGTGGTGGCGTTGACGACCAGGTCGACGCCGCCGAGGTCGCGCTCGGCGCGCGCCAGCGCCTCGGCCACGACGTCGTGGTCGCCCGCGTCGCCCCGCACGGCGAGCACGCCGGGGTGCCGCTCGCGCAGCGCGTCGAGGGTCGCGTCGGTGCGCGCGACGGCGACGGCGCGCCAGCCGGCGGCGAGGCGCTCGGCCACGACGGCCCGCCCCACGTTGCGCGCGCCGAAGACCACGAGGACAGGTGAACCGCTCACCCGGGCAGTCTGGCAGGGGTCGGCGGCGAGGTGCGGGGAGTAGACTCCCGCGGGTGATCGAGCGCACCCAGACCGCCGCCGGAGCGACGTTCCCCGCGGTGCGGATGCGGCGCCTGAGGGCCGGCGCCACGGTGCGACGGATGGTCCGCGAGACCCGGCTCTCGGCCGATCGGCTGGTGCTGCCGCTCTTCGCGATCGCCGGCCGCGACGCCCGGGTGCCGATCCCCTCGCTCCCCGGTCAGGCGCGCCTGTCGCCCGACGTGATGGCCGCGACCGCGCGCCGCGCCTTCGACGCCGGCGTGCCCGCGGTGCTGCTGTTCGGCGTCACCGACCACAAGGACGCCGCGGCGAGCGCCGCCTACGAGAGCGGCGGCGTGGTGCAGACCGCGATCGCGGCGATCAAGGACGCGGTGCCCGAGATGGTCGTCGTCACCGACGTCTGCCTGTGCGCCTACACCGACCACGGCCACTGCGGCGTGGTGGTCGACGGGCACGTGCACAACGACATGAGCCTCGAGCTGCTCGCGCGCACGGCCGTCAGCCACGCGGAGGCCGGCGCCGACGTCGTCGCGCCCAGCGACATGATGGACGGCCGCGTCGGCGCCATCCGCGCCGCGCTCGACGCCGAGGGCCACGAGGGCACCGCGATCCTCGCCTACTCCGCCAAGTACGCGTCGGCGTTCTACGGGCCGTTCCGCGACGCGGCCGGATCGGCGCCCGGCCACGGCGACCGGCGCGGGTACCAGATGGACCCGGCCAACGGGCGCGAGGCCGTCCGCGAGACCCTCCTCGACGTGGCCGAGGGCGCCGACATGGTGATGGTGAAGCCCGCCGGGGCGTACCTGGACGTCATCGCCGGGGTGCGCGCGGCCACCGACCTGCCGCTCGCGGCGTACCACGTGAGCGGGGAGTACGCGATGATCAAGGCGGCGGCCGAGCGCGGCTGGCTCGACGAGCGCACCGCCGCCCTGGAGGTCCTCACCGGCATCGCCCGCGCGGGCGCCGACCTCCTCATCACCTACTACGCCGAGGATGCCGCCCGGTGGATCGCCGAGGGAGGCGCATGACGACCACGGCCACGACCCGCGTGCCGCACAAGCCGGACGACGCCGATCGCGAGCTGCTCAACCAGCTCCAGGCCGGGCTGGCCTTCGTGCGCGAGCCCTTCGCCGAGATCGGATCGCGCATCGGCATGGACGAGGAGGAGGTGCTGCGGCGCCTCACCCGCCTGAAGGACGCCGACATCGTGCGCCAGCTCTCGGCGATCTTCGACACGCGCGCCCTCGGCTACGAGAGCAGCCTGGTGGCCGCCCGCTACCCGGAGGACCGCCTCTTCGAGGCCGCCGACCTGATCGGCGGGCACCCCGGCGTGAGCCACAACTACCGGCGCACCCACGCGTTCAACCTCTGGTACACGCTGGCCTGCGAGCCCGACTCGCGGCTGGGCCTCGAGGACACCATGCACCGCCTCCACGAGGCGAGCGGGGCCGAATCGACGCGGCTGCTGCCGACGCTGAAGCTCTACAAGATCAACGTCCAGCTCGACATGACCGGCACCCGCCCCACCGACGCCAAGGAGGACGCGCCGCGCCCGGCGCCCGTACGCGGCGACGGCGTGCTGCCGACGGCGGCGGACAAGCACATGATCGAGATCCTGCAGCGCGACCTGCCCGTCGTCTCGCGCCCGTTCGACACGTGGGCCGCCGAGGCCGGCGTCGCGCCCGAGGAGCTCCTCGACGCCTGCCAGGTCTTCGTCGACCGCACCTACATGCGCCGGTTCGCCGCGGTGCTCAACCACCGCAAGGCGGGCTTCGGCGCCAACGGCATGGCCGTGTGGAAGGTGCCGGAGGAGGAGCTCGAGGACATCGGCCCGCGGATGGCCGCCTTCAAGGCGGTGTCGCACTGCTACAAGCGGCCGACCTATCCCGACTGGCCGTACAGCATCTTCACGATGGTCCACGCCCGCTCGAAGGAGGCCTGCGAGGAGGCCATCGCGGCCATCGCCGAGGACACCGGCATCACCGAGCCCGACCGCCGCGCGGTGCTCTACTCGACCTTCGAGTTCAAGAAGATCCGGCTGATGTACTTCACGCCGGACTACCGTGAGTGGGAGGACCGCGCCCTGGCCGGGGACGCCCTGCCGCGGTGGAGGCGCTGACCACCGGCGAACGCAGCGCCGCGCTGTTCGCGCGCGCGGGCAGGGTGCTCGTCGGCGGGGTCAACTCGCCGGTCCGGGCCATGCGCGCGATCGGCCGCGACCCGCTCTTCATCGCGCGGGCCGAGGGTCCCCACGTGTGGGACGCCGACGGCGCGCGCTACGTCGACTTCCTCTCGACGTGGGGGCCGGCGATCCTCGGCCACGCCCCCGAGGCGGTGCTGCGGGCCGTGCAGCGGGCGCTGCCGATGGGCACCTCGTACGGCGCCCCCACCGAGCGCGAGGTCATCTTCGCCGAGACCGTCTGCGACGCGGTGCCGTCGGTCGAGCGCCTGCGCATGACCTCGTCGGGCACCGAGGCCGTCACCGGGGCGCTGCGCCTGGCGCGCGCGGCGACCGGCCGCGACGTGATCGTGAAGGTCGCGGGCGGCTACCACGGGGCGATCGACGGACTGCTCGCCGAGGCCGGCAGCGGCCTGACCACGCTCGGCGTCCCGTCGAGCCCGGGCGTCACCGCCGCGGCCACGGCGGCCACGCGCATCGTGCCCTACAACGACGCCGCCGCCGCCGAGGACGCCCTGGCGGGGGCCGCCGCGATGATCGTGGAGCCTGTCGCCGGCAACATGGGCGTGGTGCCGCCGGCGCCCGGCTACCTCGCCGCGCTGCGCGCCGCGTGCGACCGGCAGGGCGCCCTGCTGATCCTCGACGAGGTGATCACCGGCTTCCGCGTGGCCCGCGGCGGCGCCCAGGAGCGCTACGGCGTGCGGGCCGACCTGACCTGCTTCGGCAAGATCATCGGCGGGGGGCTGCCCGTGGGCGCGTTCGGCGGCCGCGCCGACGTCATGCGCGAGCTGGCGCCCGAGGGCCCCTGCTACCAGGCCGGCACGCTCTCGGGCAATCCGCTGGCGACCGCGGCGGGCCTGGCGGTGCTGGGCGAGCTCGCGCGCGACGACGTCTACCAGCGCCTGGAGGAGGGCGGCGCCGCGCTCGAGGAGGCGATCGTGGCGAGCGGCGCCCCGGTGACCATCAACCGGGTGGGCTCGATGCTCACCCCGTTCTTCGCTCCGGGCCCGGTCGGCGACTACGCCGGCGCCACGACGAGCGACACCGCGGCCTACGGGCGCTTCGCCCGCGCCCTGCTCGAGGACGGCGTCTACCCTCCCCCGTCGCAGTTCGAGGCCTGGTTCGTGGGCCTCGCGCACGACGACGACGCGATGCGCCATGCCCGCGCGGCGCTGGCACGGGCGGCCGAGGCGGCCGCCGGGTGAGGGCCCTGCTCTCCGAGGAGCCCGGGCTCGCCGCCGAGCTCGTCCACCCCGCGCCCGAGCCGCTGCTCGCCCCGCTGGTCAGTCCCCCGTTCGAGCCGCGCCAGGCGGCCGGCCTCGACCTGATCCTCGAGGGCTTCCTGCTGCACCACGGGCGCCCGCGCCACCTGCGCCCGGCGGGCACCGGCCGCGAGGTGCTGGCCGGCGACTACTGCTACGCCAACGGCCTGGTGCGCATCGCCGAGGCCGGCGACCTGTTCGTCGTCACGGCCCTCGCCGACCTGATCGCGCTGGGGGCCGGCATCGTCGCCGCGGGATCGCGTGACGCGCTCGTGCCGCTGTGGCGGGCGACGACCGCCGTCCTGGCCGGTCGCGGCGCGGCCGAGGCCGACGCCCGCGCCGACGCCGAGCGCTTCCTCGCGGCCCAGGACGACCTCCGCCGCCGCGGCGATGCCGCCGCACTCGCCGTCATCGCCCTCCGCCTGCCCCCCACCCCCGGCCTCGAGGAGGCGCTCGCCCGATGAAGGACCTGCGCGACTGGATCGGCACCCTCGAGAAGGCCGGTGAGCTGGTGAGGATCGACGCGCGCGTCGATCCGGTGCTCGAGATCACCGAGATCGCCGACCGCGTATCGAAGGCGGGCGGGCCGGCGCTGCTGTTCACCGACGTCGCCGGCAGCGACATGCCGGTGCTGATCAACCAGTTCGGGACCGATCGGCGCATGTGCATGGGCCTCGGCACCGAGAGCCTCGACGCGCTCGGCGAGCGCATCGAGACCCTCATGGACCTGCAGCCGCCCCAGGGCGTCGTGGCCAAGGTCAAGGCGCTCGGCAAGCTGCGCGAGCTGGCCTCGTTCTCGTCGAAGATGGTCCGGGACGCCCCATGCCAGGAGGTCTGGCTCGACGAGCCCGACCTCGACCGCGTGCCCGTGTTGACCTGCTGGCCCGACGACGGTGGCCCGTTCGTGACGCTGCCGCTGGTCTTCAGCCGCGACCCGGTGACGGGGGCGCGCAACTGCGGCATGTACCGCATCCAGAAGGTCAACCGGCGCACGGCGATGATGCACTGGCAGATCCACAAGGACGGTGCGGCCCACCTGCGCGACTCGCAGGGGCGCGTGCCGGTGGCGGTGGCGATCGGTACCCATCCGGCCACGACCTACTCGGCGACGGCGCCGCTGCCGCCCGGCATCGACGAGATGATCTTCGCCGGGTTCCTGCGCGGCCGCAGCGTCGAGATGGTCAAGTGCCGCACGGTCGATCTCGAGGTGCCCGCCGAGTCGGAGGTCGTGCTCGAGGGCTACGTCGACGCCCACGACCTGCGGCCCGAGGGCCCCTTCGGCGACCACACCGGGTTCTACACGCCGGTCGACGACTACCCGACGTTCCACCTGACCGGCATGTCGATGCGCCGCGACGCCATCTACTCCACCACCGTCGTCGGCCCGCCGCCGATGGAGGACTTCTTCCTCGGCAAGGCCACCGAGCGCCTCTTCCTGCCGATCATCCGCATGACGCTGCCGGACCTGGTCGACATGAACCTCCCGCTCGAGGGGGTCTTCCACAACTGCGCGATCGTCTCGGTGCGCAAGCGCTACCCCGGGCACGCGAAGAAGCTCATGAGCGCCATCTGGGGCCTCGGACTGCTGTCGCTGAGCCGCTGCGTGATCGTGGTCGACCACGACGTAGACGTGCAGGACGTCTCGGCGGTCGCCTTCCAGGCGTTCTCGAACGTGGACGCCGGGCGCGACATGCTCGTGGTGGAGGGCCCGGTGGACGCGCTCGACCACGCCGCGCCCTACTTCGCCTACGGCTCGAAGGTCGGCTTCGACGCCACGCGCAAGTGGGCGGGCGAGGGGCTCGTGCGGCCCTGGCCGGACGCGATCGTGATGAGCGATGACGTGAAGTCGCTCGTGGATCGTCGCTGGGCCGAGTACGGGATCGCCGACGGCGCCGGAAAAGGGACGTCCGGCCCCCGCCGGGGTCGTTGAAAGTGCCCTCTCCGTCGGGTTGAATCCCATGCGGCGGCCGAGTTCCGGCGCTGAACCGACGGGCGCAGGAGGCGGGCTTGGCTGAGAGCAATGGGGGCGAGACGGGCGGACCCGTCCGCGGCGGTCAGTACAGCGGGCCCACGGCGCACGAGCCGGAGCCCGTCCACGACCATTCGGACGACCCCGGTTTCGTCACCCGCACCAAGTTCCTGACCGGGGTCGCGGTCGTCACCGGCGGCGTCATGACGGCCGCCATCCTCGTGCCGGTGATCGGCTTCGCGGCGGCGGACGCCGTGAAGCAGGAGGACTGGCGCTGGATCGACGTCGGCCCCGTGTCCGACTTCCCCGACGGCGAGGTCACGTCGATCGCCGTCTCCGGCCCGGCCCCCGAGTCGGACCGCCGCGCGTTCGTGCGCAACAAGGACGGCGCGATGCTGGCGATCTGGAACCGGTGCGCCCACCTGGGCTGCCCGGTCGCCTACTCGCCGGGCGGCGACGTCTACTCGTGCCCGTGCCACGGCGGCGCCTACGACTCGCTCGGCCGCGTGACCTCCGGTCCGCCGCCGCGCCCGCTCGACCGCTTCGACGTCAAGATCGTCACCTCGGAGGGCAAGGACGTCGCCGTGCAGGAGAACCCCGCGAAGGGCGTGCCGATGGCGGGCGCGAAGCCCGACGACCGCGTGCTGCTCGGCCGGCCGTTCTCGATCGACGCCGACCTCAAGCCGTACAAGCTCCACGGTCCCGGCGAGCCGGTGAGCGGCGTCCTGTCCAACCTCTACCCCTTCTAGGACGGTCGACGTGGCCACCACCGACATCGGACCCAAGAACCCGGCCTACAAGGCGGGCGAGGCGGCATTCGACTACGTCGATCACCGCACCGGGGCGAAGACCGGCCTCAAGTGGTTCCTCTTCCGCAACGTGCCGGCGGAGACGAGCTGGTTCCAGACTCTCGGCTTCACGGCGATGGCGCTCTTCGGCATGCAGGCGATCACCGGGATCATCCTGGCGATGTACTACAAGCCCGACCCCAACAGCGCCTACCAGAGCATCGACACGATCACGAACGAGGTGACGTGGGGCTGGCTCGTGCGCGGCATGCACAAGTGGGGCGCGAGCGCCATGATCGTCGTGGTCTTCCTCCATCTCGGGCGCGTCTTCTTCTTCGGCTCGTACAAGTACCCGCGCGAGCTGACCTGGGTGACCGGGGCGCTGCTGCTGGTGATGACCATGTTCATGGGCCTCACCGGCTACCTGCTGGTGTGGGACCAGAAGGCCTACTGGGCCACGGTCGTGGCCGTCAACATCACGGCCAGCGCGCCGATCGTCGGCCCGTACATCGCCGACATCCTCCGCGCCGGCCCGGAGTTCGGACCCGAGACGCTCTCGCGGTTCTACTCCATCCATATGCTCGTGATACCGGGTGCGATGGCCACCTTCATCGGCATCCACCTGTATCTGATCGCCAAGCTCGGAATCGCCGAGCCCCCGTACAGCAAGCGCCGGATGGCCGTCGAGCGGGCCGAGGACGAGGCGCGCCGCGCGGCCGAGCGTGAGCGACTGCCCTACGGTCGCCGCCCGGTGCCGCCGGTCGCCCCGCGCCCGAGCACGCCGGAGCCCGTCAAGGCGGAGGAGCGTCCGTGAACCGCGGTCAGCAGGAGTACTACAAGCGCGACTACGCCCAGGCGAAGGCCGAGGGGAAGCCGTTCTTCCCGTACGCGGTCTACAAGGACCTGATCATCGCCACGCTGGCGATCGGCCTGGTCATCACGTTCGCCATCTGGCACCGCGTCGAGCTGGGCGAGCCGGTCAACCCGGCGAGCACCGACTTCGTGCCGCGCCCGGAGTGGTACTTCTTCTTCCTCTTCGAGCTGCTCAAGATCTTCAAGGGTCAGAACGCGCTCATGCCGGTGATCATGGCGACGTTCATCATCCCGAACATCCTCATGGCGCTGCTGATCCTGACCCCGTTCATCGACCGTGGGCCGGAGCGCCGCATCCAGAAGCGACCGATCGCGCTGCTCTCGGGCATCGCGGTCATCGTGTTCCTCGCCTACATGACCAACCTCGGCGCCGAGGCGCCCGAGAGCGTCGGGGCGGAGGGGCTGCCGCTGAGCGGGCTCGAGAGCGATCCGGCGGCGCAGGCCGGGTCGCAGCTCTTCCTGGCCAACGGCTGTACGAGCTGCCATGCCATCGGGGGCGTGGGGGCCGCCGGCCCGGGTCCGAACCTGAGCAACCAGGGGGCCAAGGGCCAGGACGTGGCGTTCTACACCAACCTCCTGAAGAACCCCCCGGGCAACGTGATGCCGGCCTTCACGACCTTCACCCCCGAGCAGTACGACCAGCTCGGGACCTTCCTGGCCGGCCTGGGCACGAAGTACAAGTAGCGCCCGCACGCGGCCGGGGGACGGATCCCCCCGGCCGATCACCCTCTGGTGCGGGGGCGCGCCGCTACCATCGGTGATGTGATGCGCGTCTTCCTCGGGGTCACCGGAGCGAGCGGAGCCCTCTACGCCGGCCACGCCCTGCGGGCCCTGACGGGCGCCGGGTGCGACGTGGGCCTGTGCGTCAGCGGCGCGGGGGCGCACGTCATCAGCCACGAGATCCTCGAGGCCGGCTCCGGCCCCCCCGACGACCCGGCGCTCGCGATCGAGGGCTTCGTCGAGCGCTTCGCGACCGGGCCCGGCACCGTCACCCGTCTGGGCCTCAACGACCTGACCGCGCCGTTCGCCTCGGGCTCGTCGCTCGCGCCGGCGGCGCTGATCGCGCCCTGCTCGGGCTCGACGATGGGGGCGATCGCGAGCGGGACGGCGCGCAACCTGATCCATCGCTGCGCCGACGTGATGCTCAAGGAGCGGCGGCGGCTGGTGCTGATGCCGCGCGAGACGCCGCTGAGCCTGATCCAGATCGAGAACTGGGCCACCGTGACCCGGGCCGGGGCGATCGTGCTGCCCGCGATGCCCGGCTTCTACGGTCTGCCGAGGCGGATGGAGGACCTGGTCGACTTCATGGTCGCCAAGGCGCTCGACCACCTCGGGGTGCCCAACGAGCTGATCGCCCGGTGGGGCGAGGACGCGGCGACGCGGCCGGAGGCCGCCGCGTGAGCGCGGGCGCGCCGGGACGGCTGCCCGCGGCCGAGGTGCGGGACATGTTCGACCGCATCGCCCCACGCTACGACCGCCTCAACCGCGCGATGACGGCGGGCCTCGACGGCCGCTGGCGCCAGGCCGCCGCCGCCGCGGCCGACCTCGCCGCGGGCGGGCGGGCGCTCGACTGCTGCACCGGCACCGGCGACCTGGCGCTCGCCCTCGCCGACCGGGTCACCCCCTCCGGCGAGGTGGTCGGACTCGACTTCGCCGAGGAGATGCTGGTGCGGGCGCGCGAGAAGGCCGCCGCCCGGGGGGCGCAGGTCGAGTTCGTCGCGGGCGACGCGCTCGCGCTGCCCTTCGCCGACGACCGGTTCGACGCCGCGACCGTGGCCTTCGGCATCCGCAACGTCAGCGACCTCGACGCCGGGCTGCGCGAGATGGCCCGCGTCGTGCGCCCCGGCGGCCGGGTCGTCATCCTCGAGATCACCACGCCGCGCCGGCTGCGCGCCTTCTACGAGATCTGGTTCGACCGCATCGTGCCGCGCCTCGGCCGGCTGCTCGGCCGCGACGCCGCCGCCTACTCGTACCTGCCCGCCTCGGTGCGCCGCTTCCCCGAGCCCCCGGAGCTCGCCGCGCGCATGGCCGCCGCGGGACTGACCGACGTGCGCTGGCGGCCGCTCGCCGGCGGCATCGTCGCGCTGCACCACGGGCGGACCGCGTGACCTCGATGGCGCCGCTGCCGGCGCGCGTCCGGCCGCTGACCCCGTTCCTCGCGCTCTGCGAGCAGCGCCTGCGCGAGGCGGTCGCCGGCCATGCCGACGAGGTCGGCATCCCGGCCGCCGACACCCTGGCCGCGGGCGGCAAGCGGGTGCGTCCGCTGCTGGTGTTCTGCGCGGCGCCGGCGTCGGCGCTCACCGACCCGGCCGCGCGCGAGAACCTGCTCTCGGCGGCCGCGGCCGTGGAGCTGGTGCACATGGCGACCCTGGTCCACGACGACCTGCTCGACGGCGCGACCATGCGCCGGGGGCGCCCGACCGTCGCCCAGTCGCTCGGCGCCGAGCGGGCCGTCAGCACGGGCGACTTCCTGTTCGCGCGCGCGTTCGGCGAGCTCACCCGCACGGGATCGCCGGCCGCCGTGAGCGCCCTCGCGGTCGCCGCGCTGCACCTGTCCCAGGGCGAGATCGACCAGCAGCGGGCCGCCTTCGACCTCTCCCTCACCGAGGACGCCTACCTCTCGCGCTGCCGGCGCAAGACCGCCGCGCTCTTCTCGGTGGCCTGCCGGCTCGGGGCGCAGGTCGGCGGGGCCGGACCCGAGGCCGCCGACCGGCTGGCCGCCTTCGGCGAGAACGTGGGCATGGCCTTCCAGATCTTCGACGACATCCTCGACCTGGCGGGGGCGCCCGCGGCCACGGGCAAGCGCCGCGGCACCGATCTGTGCGACGGCACGGTCACCCTGCCGGTCATCCTGGCGATGCAGCTCGAGCCGGGGCTCCGCCCGCACGTGGCCGACGCCGCGCAGGGACCGGGGCTCGACGTGCTCTGCGACCGGCTGGCGGTGCATCCCGGGCTCGACCTGGCGCGCGATCGGGCCCTCGCCTTCGTGGCCGCCGCCCGCGCGGCGATCGAGGACGGGCCGACCGGCGGCGCCGGCGTCGAGGCGCTGCTGGAGATCGCCGACGGCGTCGTGGACCGCTACTCGTGAGCGGCGCGATCAGCCGCGAGGACATCGAGGCGCTGCTGCGCGCCTCCGACCCGCTGGGCGCGGCCCGGGCAGCCGGGGTCGGTGGCGGCGGCACCGTCACGGTGCTGCGCGAGCCCCCGGCCGGCGCGCTCGCCGACGGCGACGACGAGGGGCCGATCGCGGAGCACCGGGCCGCCCACGCGGCCGGCCGCCCCAGCGAGGCCGCGGTCACCTATGGCGCCGGACACGACCCGGCCGACGTGGCCGCCCGCATCGCGGCCCTCGCCGACCTCGCCCGCTCCACCGGCCTGCTGCGCGCCGTCTGCCCCGTGCCCGCCGAGGGCACCCCCGAGCGCCCCGGCTCGTGGGGCGTCGAGGACCTGACGGTCGTGCGCCGCGTGCCGCGCCGCCCTGCCCGCCGACGTCGCGGTGCGCCCCCACTGGCGCCGGCTCGGCCCCGCGGCCTGCCAGATCGCCGTTGCCTTCGGGGCCTCGCAGTGGCTCGTGCCCGCCGACGACACCACCGACGTCGAGCGGCTCGCCGGCGCGGTCGGCGCCGGGCTGGACCGGGCATGAGGCTGCTCCGCGTGGGCCGGATCTCGGCGCTCAACATGTATCCGATCTACCACGGCCTCGAGCGCGCCGCGGATCCGACCCTGACCTTCACCGACGGCGTCCCCACCACGCTCAACGCCGATCTGCTGGAGGGGCGCCTCGACGTGTCGGCCGTGTCGAGCATCGCGTACGCCCGTCACGCCGACCGGCTGCGGCTGGTGCCGGTGGCGTCGATCACGGCCGACGGCGCGGTCGATTCGATCCAGCTCTTCTCGCGCGTCCCCTTCGCCGAGGTGCGCACGGTGGCGGTGACGCCGCATTCGGCCACGTCGGTGGCGCTGCTGCGGGTGCTGCTGGGGACCTCCGCGGCGCCCTTCGAGCTTCTGTCGGACGACCCGGCCGAGGCGCTCGCGCGCGTGGACGGGGTGCTGCTGATCGGCGACGAGGCACTCGCCGGCCTGCAGGAGCCCGTTCGCGCCCCACCGCACCGACCTCGGCGCCGAGTGGCGCGCCCGCACCGGGCACCCGATGGTGTTCGCGGTGTGGGCGGCGTCGGAGTCGGCGGCGCGGGAGCGTCCCGAGGCGCTCGCCGGCCTGGCGTCGCGGCTGTCGGAGGCGCGCGCCGCCTACCTCGACGACCCCGAGTCGGTCGTCGCCGCCGCGAGCCGGCGCTTCCCCTTCCCGGCCGACTTCATCAGGCCCTACCTGAGCCGGCTCCGCTACGGGTTCGGCGACGCCGAGCGGGCCGGCCTCGCGGCCTTCCTGCGCCTGGCGCGCGAGAGCGGCGAGCTCGACGTCGTGCCACCTCTCGCCGCATGAGCGCCGCTAGGATGACCGGGTGAGCACCCTCGCCCCCTCCCGCGTCGGCGAGATCCTCGCCGGCCTCGACGACGGCGGCCGCCTCGGCGACGAGGACGCGGTGACGCTGCTCGCCTCGCGCGACCTCGTGGCGGTCGGCGAGGCCGCCGCGCGGCGGCGCGACGCCGCGAGCGACCCGGGCGTCGTGACGTTCGTGATCGACCGCAACGTCAACTACACCAACTTCTGCATCACCGACTGCGACTTCTGCGCGTTCTACCGGCGCCCGATGGACCCCGAGGGCTACGTCCTGCCGAAGTCGGTGATCTTCCGCAAGATCGAGGAGACCCTCGACCTCGGCGGCACGGCGCTGCTGCTGCAGGGGGGCCACCACCCGAACCTGAGGATCGAGTGGTACGAGGACCTCTTCACCGATATCAAGTCGCGCTACCCGATCCACCTGCACGCGCTCTCGCCCTCGGAGATCCTGCACATCAGCAACGTCTCGAAGCTGACGCTGGACGAGACGATGGCCCGGCTGCGCGCCGCCGGACACGACTCGCTGCCCGGGGGCGGCGCCGAGATCCTCGTCGATCGGGTGCGCCAGGTGATCGCGCCCCGCAAGACCACCTCCGACGAGTGGCTCGACGTCATGCGCGCCGCGCACCGGGCCGGCATGTCGACCACCGCCACGATGATGTACGGCACCGTCGACACGGTCGAGGACCGCATCGAGCACCTCCGCCGCCTGCGCGAGGTGCAGGACGAGCACGGCGGCTTCCGCGCGTTCGTCTGCTGGAGCTACCAGTCGGGCGGCGGCAGCGCGCGCGGCGACGACCACCAGCACACCACGGCCGCCGACTACCTGATGATGCTCGCCGTGAGCCGGCTGTACCTCGACAACTTCCCGCACTTCCAGTCGTCGTGGGTGACCCAGGGCCTGCGGGTGGGCCAGTTGGCGCTCGAGTTCGGCTGCGACGACATGGGGTCGATCATGATCGAGGAGAACGTCGTGCGCGCCGCGGGCACCGCATTCCGGCTCGACACCGACCGCATGGTGCGGGCCATCGAGGCGACCGGCCGCCGCGCCGTGCAGCGCGACACCCTCTACCGCGCCGTGAGGACCTTCTGATGACGGAACTGTCGGTCGCCGAGGCCCACCGCCTCTGGAGCGCGGGCGAGCTCGTGATCGTCGACGTGCGCGAGCAGCCCGAGCACGACGCCACACGGGTTCCCGGGATGCCCCTCGTGCCGATGAGCGAGCTCCTGTCGCGGGTCGACGAGATCCCGGCGGGCGCGCCGCTGGCCGTCATGTGCCGCAGCGGCGCGCGCAGCGCGCAGGTGGCCGACTACCTGACCGCCGCCGGCGACCACGGCGAGGTGGCGAACGTGGAGGGCGGCATCATCGCCTGGGCGTCCGAGGGGCTGCCCTACGAGGGGGAGACCCCTCGCTGACCGCGCTCGTCGCCCTGCTCGCGCTGACGGCGCTGGCCGCGGGCGCGACGGGCACGTGGTCGCCGTGCGGCCTCTCGATGGTCGACAGCCTCGCCGAGGCGGAGGGCGGTCGGGGAATCGCCTCGCGCGTGGCCTTCGGCGCGGGCGCCCTGGCGGGCGGCGTCGTCACGTTCGGTGGTCTCGCGGTGCTGGGCGCCGGGCTGAGCGGCTCGGGCGCGGCGGTGGTCGCGGCCGCGGCAGTGGCCGCCCTGGCCTCGGCGATGGAGGCCCTCGGCGTCGGCGTGGTGCCGCGCATCCGCCGTCAGGTGCCCGAGCGCTGGCGCCGCACGATGGCGTTGCCGGCCGCGGCGGCCCTCTACGGCGGGTTGCTCGGCCTCGGCTTCACGACCTTCGTCATGACCTGGGCGGTGTGGGCGATCGCCGCCGTCTGCCTGCTGCTCGGCTCGCCCGCGCTCGGCGTGGCCGCGGGCCTGGCCTTCGGGGCGGGACGGGCGCTGCCGGTGATCGCGATGTCGGCGTCGCGGTCCCACGCCGGTGGCGACCTGCTGGCGCGGATGACCGACGGGCCACGCGCGCTCGGGCGGGCTCGGCACGCCGACGCGACGCTCCTGGCGGGGCTCGCGCTGGCGCTCGTCGCCGCCGCGATCGCCTGACGGCGCACGGAGGCCCGCGGGGCACGACACCGGGGGACGCGCGGACCGTCGCCGCGGCAGGGCCCCGGCGACGGCCCGGTGTCTCCTAGAAGTCCATCGGCTGGATGCGGTCGCCGTTGATCGCCTCGATGAGGCGCTCGATGTCGGCCTCCATGTTCGAGCGGGCGAAGGTGCGCAGGCTCACGAGCAGATCCTCGGTGCCGTCGTTGAGGGCGTCGTCGAACAGCTCGACGTCGTCCTGGTCGAACTCGCCGACGTGCCGCCACTCGCAGTTGGGGCAGCGACGCTCGATGCGCCACGCGTCGCCGGAGCGCTCCTCCCAGCTGACCGGGTAGACCAGGTCGGACGCGCACGAGGGGCACAGGTGCAGCTCGGTGCCCACCTCGTCGTCGAGCAGGACGTCGAGAGGGGCATCGTCGTCGTGCAGGTCGACGATGCCGCCGACCGGCTCGGCGCCGGACTCGGCGGGCTCCGAGAAGTAGACGATCTCGATGACCTTCCCCCCGGGGAGGGCGATCTTCTTCGTGCGGTAGCCCTTCATGGCTGTATCCGTCTTTCGGCGTCGCAACCGGAGGCCGTCCCTGGCCGCCGCTGCTCGGGTTGCAGTTGCGGCTGATATCGGCCCGGCCAGGTCGAACTTGAGACGCCGGCAGGCGCTCGGCGCGACCCGCCTCAGACGGGGCTCAGAGCGGCCTCGGCGACGCGGTCGGCCTCGTACGACGACCGCACCAGCGGACCGGCCTCGACGTGCGCCAGACCGGCCTCGCGGCCCACCTCCGCGATCGCCGGGTACTCGGCGGGCGCGTAGTAGCGCTCGACGGGCAGGTGCGTCGGGGAGGGGCGCAGGTACTGGCCCACGGTGACGGGGCCGCATCCGACGCCGGCCAGGTCCGCCAGCACCGCGCCGATCTCGTCGAGGGTCTCGCCGAGCCCGACCATGATCCCGCTCTTGGTGACCATGCCGGCCGCGGCCGAGCGCGCGAGCAGCTCGAGCGTGCGCTCGTAGCGCGCCCCCGGGCGCACGCGCCCGTAGAGGCGCGGGACGGTCTCGGTGTTGTGGTTGAGCACGTCCGGCGCCGCGTCGATGATGGTCTCGAGGGCATCCCAGTCGCCGCGGAGGTCGGGGATCAGCACCTCGACCTTGCACTCGGGCAGCCGGTCGCGGAGCGCCGCGATGGTGGCGGCGAAGTGCGCGGCGCCGCCGTCGGGCTGGTCGTCGCGCGCCACGGCGGTCACGACGACGAACCGCAGGCCCATCTGGGCCGCCGCCTCGGCGACGCGCGCGGGCTCGCCCGGGTCGGGCGGGGCGATCGGGCGTGCGGTCGCCACGTTGCAGAACCGGCACCCGCGGGTGCAGTTGGCGCCGGCGATCATGAAGGTGGCCGTCCCGCGCGACCAGCACTGGCCGATGTTGGGGCAGGCCGCCTCCTCGCACACCGTCACGAGCTCCGACGAGCGCATGAGGGCCTTCGTGCTGACGAACCCCCCCGAGAGGGGGTTCTTGGCGATCACCCAGCGGGGCAGGCGCCGGCGGTCGCAGAGCTGCGCCAGCTCGGACGGCGCGACGTCCACGAGCGCGAGCCGGTCGGCCGGACCGTCGCCGATGAGCTCGCCGCCGAGGATGACGTCGGGCACGTGCCCCCGCGCGCGGGCGGCGGCGACCTCGTCGCGACCGGGGCCGCCGGGCGTCTCGTCCACCCGGAAGCCTCGTGCGCTCGCCATGCCCCGAGGGTAGCGGACCGTGGTGCGGGCGGCCGACCGGTACGCTCCCCGCGATGGTCCTCTCAGATCGCACAATCCGCGAGGAGCTGGCCGCCGGGCGGCTGGTGATCGACCCGTTCGACGAGGCGCTGCTGCAGCCGTCGTCGGTTGACCTGCGGGTGTCCGGCGAGTTCCGCGTCTTCCACAACAACCGGCGCACCTTCATCGACGTGCGCCAGCCGAGCGACGATCTCACCGAGATCGTCACCGTGGGCGGGGACGATCCCTTCATCCTGCACCCGGGCGAGTTCGTGCTCGGCTCGACCCGCGAGCGGGTCGCGCTGCCGGACGACCTGGTCGCGCGCCTGGAGGGCAAGTCGAGCCTGGGCCGCCTGGGGCTGCTCATCCACTCGACCGCCGGCTACATCGATCCCGGGTTCGACGGCACCATCACACTCGAGCTGTCGAACGTCGCCCGGCTGCCGATCTCGATCTACGCCGACATGGCGATCGGGCAGATCTCGTTCCTCCAGATGACGACCCCCGTCGATGCGCCCTACCGGGGCAAGTACCAGGGTCAGCGCGGGCCGACCGCCAGCGCGTTCCACCGGGAGTTCGACGGCCGCGACGGCTAGCGGCCGTCCCGGCCCGCGGGGCTGAGCCAGGCGTTCGCGAGCAGGCCGCCCGCGAGGGCCGAGGCCAGCGCGGTGATGGCGACGGTCGCCCACTCGCCCCCCGTCCCCGGGACCAGGGGCGGCGAGCCGGGGCCGCCGAGGGCGTCGATCACGAAGGTGACCGCGATGAAGCAGGCGTGCACCGCGTAGGCGGCCACCCCGGCGACCAGGGCGTGGCGGGGACGGCGCGAGATGGCCCTCACCCCGGCGAGGAAGCCCGCCAGCCCGAACGACAGGACCACCGCGGCGAGACGCACCGGCATGTCGCGGCCGCCACCCGCCATGAGCCCGACCGACGCCACGAGCGCCCCCCACGCGACCGGTATCGGATCGATCCGCGCGGGCGGCCGGGGGGCGAGGGGCACCACCCGAGCCATGCTACCCTCCGAGCTGGATCCGGCCCCGGCAGCGACCCCCATCAAGGACGGCCGACGTGGATTTCTCCCCCATCCAGTTGCTCATCGTGCTGGCGATCATCCTCCTGGTCTTCGGCGCGAAGAAGCTGCCGGACCTCGGGCGCAACCTCGGCTCGGGCGCGCGCGAGTTCAAGCAGGGGATCACCGGCGAGTCGGACACGTCCGAGGGCGAGTCGATCTCCGGTCAGCCCACGCGGGAGGACGAGAAGGTCGGCTGAGCCCGGGCGGGACCGCGTCTGGCGCGCCCTCTGGGTGCTGCCGGTCGCGGCGGAGCCCCTGCGCGACGGCGCGCTCGCCGTCCGCGACGGCCGCATCGCGATGATCGGCCCGGCGGCCGAGGTCGTCGCCGCCTCGCCCGATCTCGAGGTCATCGACCTCGGCGACGACCTGCTGGCCCCCGGTCTGGTCGACGCGCACTGCCACCTCGAGTGGAGCCTGCTCGACGGCCTGCTGCCCCCGGACGACTTCGCCCGGTGGCTCGGGACGCTGCTGCCGATGAGGGCGCGCATGGTCCCGGCCGATCACGCGGCCGCGGCGGCGCTCGGCGCGCTGCAGGCGCTGCGGGCCGGCACCACCACGCTCGCCGACTCCGGCCCGGTCGGGGCGGGCGCCCGCGCCCTGGCGGCGACCGGGCAGCGCGGGATCGTGCACCTCGAGGCGTTCGGGCGCGACCGCGGACGCGCGGCCACCGAGGCCGCCGCCGCCCTGTCGGCCCGCCTGGCCGAGCTCGACGACGCCGGCGGCGAGCGCGTGTCGATCGGCGTGTCGCCGCACGCCCCGTACACCGTCGGCCCCGCTCTCTGGCGGGCGCTCGCGGCGCGTGCCGACCTCGCGGCCAGGCCCTGGGCCACCCACGTCGCCGAGTCGCCGCACGAACTCGCGGCCATCCGCGACGCGGGCGGGGACCTCGGCGGGTTCTTCGCGGCCGCCGGCCTGGCGCCCGGCCGCTGGGACGGCGCCGACGGCGACGGGGTGGTCGCGCGCCTCGATGCGGCCGGGGTCCTGTGGCCCGGTTTGGTCGCGGCGCACTGCGTCGAGGTCGATGACGACGATGCCGAGACGCTCGCGGCGCGCGGAGTCGCGGTGGCGCACTGCCCTCGCTCCAACGCCCACCTGCGCTGCGGGCGGGCCCCGCTCGAGCGGCTGCGCGCGGCGGGCGCCACCGTGGCCCTCGGCACCGACAGCCCGGCCAGCGGGGGCGACTACGACCTGCGGGCCGAGGCGCGGGCCTGTCGCGTGGCGCACGCCGGCGTGCACGAGGTGGCCGACGACGAGTTGCTGCGCATGATCACCGTCGATGCGGCGGCAGCGCTCGGACTCGCCGGTGAGCTCGGGAGCCTGGCTCCGGGGCTCCGCGCCGACCTGCTGGTGCTCGCGCCCGCGGGCCCGGTCGGCGACGATCCGGTCGGCGCGGCCCTCGACCCCGCGACCACCGTCCGCATGGCGGCGGTCGGCGGAGAGGTGCTGGTGCGCGACGGCCACGCGACGCGCGTCGATCACGACGAGATCCTCGCCCGGGCCCGCGATGCGCGCGCGCGGCTCTGCTAGCGTCGCTCGCCGTGCTCCTCGACCAGAAGCGAACCAAGAGGATGGTGCAGATCGTCGCGATCATCACCTCGATCGCGTTCGCCGGCGTCATCTTCGTGGTCCTCGGCCTGATCCTCTTCGGCGGCGGCGGCAACACCGTGGCCGACGACGAGCTCAGCGACGCCCGCAGCCTCGTCGAGCAGCGCCCCGAGGATCCCGACGCCTGGGAGCGGCTCGCCTCGGCGCAGGCGGCGCCCGGCATCGACCGGGTCGACGAGGCGATCGTCTCGGCGCGCAAGGCCGTCTCGCTCGCCCCCCGCAGCTACCAGCGCCTGCAGACGCTGATCTCGCTCCAGATCCGCGCGGGCGACCAGGCGGCCGCCATCGAGACACTGCAGAGCTACACCGCGGCCAACCCGCGGCGCGAGCCCGAGGCGTACCTCCAGCTCGGGCAACTCGCCGAACAGGACGGCCGCACCCCGCTCGCCCGTCTGTCGTACCAGACCTTCCTGCGCCTCTCGCCCGACGACACGACGGCCGAGGAGGTGCGCACCCGCCTCGACGCGCTGTCGGCCGGTGCGCCGGTGCCCACCGGGTAGCCCGGACCGGGGGCGAACGGGCGCGCGCGGGGCTTTGCTACTCTGCGCCGCGGGCCGTTAGCTTAGTTGGTAGAGCAGGGGACTCTTAATCCCAAGGTCGAAGGTTCGAATCCTTCACGGCCCACTTCCCGAGAGCCCGCTCCATGAGCGGGCTCTCGTCGTTCCGGGGCGCGGATTACGCCAGGGTGATGTCCGGATCGAGGTAGACGTCCTGGACGGCGTTGAGCAGCGCGACGCCCTCGGCGAAGGGACGCTGGAAGGCCTTGCGGCCCGAGATCAGGCCGGCGCCGCCGGCACGCTTGTTGACCACGGCCGTGCGCACGGCCTCGGCCAGGTCGCTCTCGCCCGACGAGGCGCCGCCCGAGTTGATGAGCGGGATGCGGCCCATGTAGCAATTGGCCACCTGGTACCGGGTCATGTCGATCGGGTTGTCGCTCATCAGCTCCGAGTAGACGCTCGGGTGGGTCTTGCCGAAGGCCAGGTCGCTGAACCCGGGGGCGGCGGTCTCGGGGAGCTTCTGCTTGATGATGTCCGCCTCGATGGTCACGCCGAGGTGGTTGGCCTGGCTCGTGAGGTCGGCGGCCACGTGGTAGTCGGGTCCGCCGTCCTTCGGGCTGAACGCCGAGTTGCGCATGTAGCACCAGAGCACCGTCGCCAGTCCCAGCTCGTGGGCGGCGGCGAACGCCTGCGAGACCTCGACGATCTGGCGCTTCGACTCGGGCGATCCGAAGTAGATCGTCGCGCCCACCGCCACCGCGCCCAGCTCGCGCGCCTGGCGCACCGAGGCGAACATGATCTGGTCGTAGGCGTTGGGGTACGACAGGAACTCGTTGTGGTTGATCTTGAGCATGAACGGGATGCGGTGGGCGTACCGGCGGGCGGCGATGCCGAGGGCGCCGAGCGTGGTGGCCACCGCGTTGCAGCCCGCCTCGATGGCGAGCTCGACGATCTTGACCGGGTCGAAGAAGTCGGGGTTGGGCGCGAAGGACGCCGCCGCCGAGTGCTCGATGCCCTGATCGACGGGGAGGATCGACACGTAGCCGGTGCCGCCCAGGCGCCCCGTGTCGAACAGCGTCTGCAGCGAGCGCAGCACCGGAGTCGGGCGGTCGGACGTGGTCATGATGTCGTTGACCCACGTGGGCCCCGGCACCGTCAGCCGGTCGATCGGGATGGTCGTGCAGGTGTGGGTGAGGAGGCTCTCGCCCTCGTCGCCGAGCAGCTCCTCGATGGACGTGCCTGCCGTCGTCGCCACGAGCGGCCTCCTTCTGGTCGCATTCATCCCTCGCCGGTGCCGACAGCCTAGTCCCTCGCCCGCCCGGCCGCGCCGGCGGACCCCGCCCCGGCACGTGCCGGCACGACCTGCCTGTTGCTCCGGGCGGCCGCGACGTCGTAGGGTCTCCGTCGGAGCTTTTAGGAGGTTCTCGCAATGCCGTCGGTCACATCGCCCGCCCGCCCCCGCCGATCGCGCGTCGCGCTCGTCGCACTGTCACTGCTCGTCTGCCCGGTCGCCGCCGCGACGGCGCTCGCGGGGCCGCCCGCGGGCGAGGAACCCCCGAAGGAGGCGCCCCCGAAGGAGGCACCGCCCAAGGAGGAGCCCCCGAAGGAGGAGCCGCCGAAGGAGGAGCCGCCGAAGGAGGAGCCCCCGAAGGAGGAGCCGCCGAAGGAGGAGCCGCCCGTCGTCGTGCCGCCCCCGGTCGAACCGCCCGTCGTCGTGCCCCCGCCGACGACGGAGCCCTCGGTCGCCGTGCCGACCGCCGCCGTTCCGCCCCCCGCCCCGGTCGCGCGGGTGCCCGCGCCGCGCACGTCCGCGCGCCTGCGCGTCACGAAGACCGGCCCGACGACCGTCCGGGCGGGCGGTCTGGCCTCCTTCCGCATCCGCGTGGTCAACACGGGGACCGGCGTGGCCGGCGACGTCCGCCTGAGCGACGTGCTGCCGGCCGGGTTCTCACTCGTCACCCGGGGCTCGAGCGCCGGGGTGGTGCGCGCAGGCCGTCCGAGCTGGCGCATCGGCCGGCTCGCGCCCGGGTCCGCCCGCGTGGTGCGGGTGCTGCTGCGCGCCGACGCGGGCATCCGCGGCGGCCGCTGCAATCGGGCGATCGCGACGACCCCCGGGGTGCGCGCGGCCCGCGACCGCCACTGCTTCCGGGTGCAGGCGCGGCCCGTCCGGTCTCAGCCCGCGGTGACCGGGTGATCGCGCCTCAGCCGTGCCCGCGCATCGTCTCGGCGGAGGCGACGCGGGAGACCGCCACGCGGTAGGCGGCCTGGCGCAGGGAGCATCCGTCGGCCGCGGCGCGCGCCTCCACGGCCGAGGTGGCGAGGAGCAGCCGGCGGGTCAGCTCCTCGTCGACCTGCCGCCGCTCCCAGCGCACGTTCTGCAGGTTCTGCACCCACTCGAGGTAGCTCACGACGACCCCGCCGGCGTTGGCGAGGATGTCGGGGACCACCACGACCCCCCGCTCGGCGAGCACGGCGTCGGCTCCGGGGGTCAGCGGACCGTTGGCGCCCTCCACCACCATGCGGGCGCGCACGCGGTCGGCGTTGCCGCCGTGCAGCACTCCGCCGACGGCGGCGGGGACGAGGATCTCGCAGTCGACCGCCAGCAGGTCGTCGTTGCCGATGAGATCCAGCTCCATGCCGTCGTGTCCCGGGATGCCGGCGCGCGCCCGGCGCACCAGCTCGTCGACGTCGAGCCCGCGCGGGTTGTGCACCGCGCCGGCGACGTCGCTGACGGCCACGACGCGGCAGCCGAGTCGCACGAGCGCGGCGGCCGCGTGGCTGCCCACGTTGCCGAACCCCTGCACCGCGACCCGGGCGCCGTCGAGGTCGAGCCCGATGCCCCGGGCGATCTCGCGGGCCACCACGGCCACGCCCTCGCCGGTCGCCTCGACGCGGCCCACGGTGCCGCCGAGCTCGACCGGCTTACCGGTCACGATCGCCGGCGTGTGGCCGTGGAGGCGCCCGTACTCGTCCATCAGCCACGCCATCTCGGCCGGCCGGCTGCCCATGTCGGGCGCCATGATGTCGCGCATCGGCCCGAGGACCTTGTCGAGCCGCCCCATCAGCGCCCGCGTGGCGCGCTGCAGCTCGGCGTTGGAGAGCCCCTTCGGCTCGAGGTCGATGCCGCCCTTCGCCCCGCCGAAGGGGAGGTCGACGAGGGCCGTCTTCCAGGTCATCGCCGCCGCCAGGGCGCGTACCCCGTCGAGGTCGACCTCCGGGTGGTAGCGCAGGCCTCCCTTGTAGGGGCCGCGCGCGCCGTTGTGCTGCACCCGGTGGGCCGTGAACACCTGCAGGCGCCCGTCGTCCATGCGCAGCGGCACCTGCACCGAGATCTCGCGGTGGGGGCTCGCCAGGAGCATGCGGGTCTCGTCGTCGAGCGCGATCGCGTCGGCGGCCGCGTCATAGGCCGCCGTGACGGTCTCGAGCTCGGTGGCGTCGGGGACGACGATGCTCATGTCTGCCTCCGGGGGGCGTGGTTGCGCGATCCTGACAGACGCCGACCCGATCCCGGCTACGATCGCCATGTGGGGGACATCAGCATCCTCAGCTACCCGGTCGCCTTCGCCGCGGGGTTCGTCTCGTTCGCGTCGCCGTGCGTGCTCGCGGTCGTCCCGGGATACCTGACCTTCATCTCCGGCGTCTCGTTCGACGAGCTCGGCTCGCGCACCCGCGACGTGATGGTGCCGACGGCGGCGTTCGTGCTCGGGTTCTCGCTCATGTTCACCGCCTACGGCGCGGGAGCAGGGCTGATCGGCTACTCGCTGACCCAGAACCAGGAGGCCCTCAACCTGGTCGCCGGCATCCTGCTGATCGTCATGGGCGTCGCGATGGTCGCGCTGCCCCGGCTCGGGTTGATGCAGACCGAGCGGCGCATCGCATCGGCGCGGCGGCCGACCACCCTGGTGGGCGCGGGCCTGGTCGGTGCCGCGTTCGCGGTGGGGTGGACCCCCTGCATCGGTCCGATCCTCGCGAGCATCCTGAGCTACGCCGCGCCGACCGGCTCCCCCGGCCTCGGTGCCAGCCTGCTGTTCACCTACTCGCTCGGCCTCGGCATCCCGTTCCTGCTGTCGGGCCTGTTCGTGACGCGGGCGATGGCCGCCTTCCGCTGGGTGCGCGACCGGTGGCGGGTGGTCAACGTGACGGCCGCCGGCGTGTTCATCCTGATCGGCGTGCTCGTCGCCACCGGCCGGTTCGAGATCATCACCCAGCGCCTGTCCGGAGTGGGGTTCACGGGCATTTGAGGGTCGTCTCGATCGTCGGCAACCGACCCCAGTTCGTCAAGGCCGCCCCGCTCTGCCGTGCCCTGCGCGCCCGCGTGGACGAGGTGCTGGTGCACAGCGGCCAGCACTACGACCCGGAGCTGGCCGACCTGATCTTCGACGAGCTCGGCATCCCCGCCCCGGACCATGCGCTCGGCGTGGGCCCGGGCAGCCCGCTGACCCAGCTCGCCGTCATGTGCGAGCGGCTCGAGCCGCTGCTGCGCGACGCGGCGCCCGACATGGTGCTCGTGTACGGCGACACCACGACCACGCTCGCGGGTGCCCTCGCGGCGGCCAAGCTCGACATCCCCCTCGGCCACGTCGAGGCCGGCCTGCGCTCGTTCGACCGCACCATGCCCGAGGAGCAGAACCGGGTGGTCACCGACCACCTCTCGTCGCTCCTGCTGTGCCCGACCGACACGGCGGTGGCCAACCTGGCGCGCGAGGGGATCACCGACGGCGTCCACCAGGTCGGCGACGTCATGCTGGACGCCAGCCGCATGTTCGCCCCGGTGGCGGCCGCGCGACCCGGCCCGGCCGCCCTCGGGCTCGCGGTCGGCGGCTACCTGCTGGTGACGATCCACCGCGCGGCGGCGACCGACACCCCCGCGGCCCTGCGGGCGATGGTCGACGTGCTGTGCGCCATCGACGAGCCCGCGGTCTTCCCCGTGCACCCGCGCACGCGGCACAAGCTCGAGCAGGGCGGCCTGTGGGACGAGGTCGCCGCCCACCCCTCGCTGCGGGTGTCGCCGGCGGTCGGCTACCTCGACTTCACCGCCCTGCTGATCGGGGCGCGGGCGGTGGTGACCGACTCGGGAGGGGTGCAGAAGGAGGCGTACTTCCACGGGGTGCCCTGCGTGACCCTGCGCGAGGGGACCGAATGGGTCGAGACCGTCGCCGGCGGGTTCAACCGGCTGACCGGGATGGACCCGGCGCGGGTCCGCGCGGCGCTGTCGGACCTCTCGATGCCGGCCGAGCGGCCCCCGTACTACGGCGACGGCCGGGCGGCCGAGCGGATCGCCGCCGCCATCGCCGGGCACGCCGACGGCGCCCTCTAGCCCGGCCGGGCCCGACCCCGCCGATCCGACAGCCTCGATCTGGACCTTCGGGTAGCCCCCGGGGGGTGCCCACGCCCCGGGCGGCTGCGTAGAATCGCCCCGGACCTCCCGAGCGACTGGTGATGCGGTGACCGAGACGACGCGCCCTCCGACGAGACGACTCCGCCGCCGCACGCGCGCGATGATCGTCGGCGCGGCATTGCTCAGCGCGGCGGCGCCGGCGTTCGCCGTCGAGAAGCCCGAGGGGCTGACCACGGGTGACGTGCGCAACCAGCCGTCGTGGACCTTCACCTGGAACGACGCGGCGCTCGGCGAGGGCGAGGAGCTCAACCAGTACATCGGCGGAGCCGTGGCGGAGGGCGAGGCGCCGCCGGCCACGCCGGTCGCCTCGGGCGTCGCGGTGACGGTCGCCGAGAACGCCCGCACCTTCTACGTCGCGGCCGAACTCAAGGACGGCACGATCGGGCCCTACGCCTCGCTGGCCGATCGCGCCCGACTACACGCCGCCGACCGGCACCGCGACGCTGCAGGGCACCCCGGGCGTCGACGACTGGTACCGCTCCCTGCGGTTCCTGCTCACCTGCGCCGACGGGCCGTTGCCGGCCACCTGCCCGGACGTGGACTGGAGCGAGGACGGCAGCTTCGCCCAGGGCGACCGCACGGCTCCGGCCACCGACGGCGCCGGCAACGTCGCCCGCATCGCCCTGCCGGCCTTCAGGTTCGACCGGACCGCCCCCAACCCGCCGGCCGGCCCGGCCGACCCGGCCGTGACCTACGGCCAGCCCCTGCAGCCGGGCAACAACGCGCTCGTGGCGAGGGAGCCGCGCGTTCACCTGGACCCGCGGGCTCGACGCGCTCTCGGGCGTGGCCCGGTACTCGCTGCAGTGGCGCCGCGCCGACGAGGACGCCTGGACCACGATCGCCGAGGTCGGCGACCCGACGGTGGGCGACCCCACCGCGACCCGCGGGGCATCGGCGGACCCGCTGCCCGAGCGGGTCCCGCTCGAGTGGCGCGTGGTGACCTTCGACAAGGCCGGCAACTCCCGCGGCTCGGCCCGGCGCACCCTGACGATCGACTCGACGGTGCCGGCTCCGCCCACGATCACGGGCGGCCCCGGCGCGCCCACCCGCGTCTCGTCGCCGACGTTCTCGTGGACGGGCGCGGAGCAGACGTACCTCTGGGACGTGACCCCCGCCGGCGCGCAGAACCCGGTGCGCCGCGGCGGCGGTCCGGCCACCGAGGCGACGCCGCTGAACCTCCCGGACGGCGACTACACCTTCCGGGTCGTGCAGGTGACGCAAGCCGGCCGGGAGAGCGCCGAGGCGACCCGCTCCTTCAAGGTCGACACCACCCCGCCCGCACCGCCGGTGATCCTGGTGCGCCCGCCGTTCCCGGCCATCGCCGGTCCGGTGTTCACCTGGGAGACCGAGGCAGGCGCCTACTCGCGGTGGGCGGTGGTGGACGCCGCCGGCGCGGTCGTGATCCCGGCCACCGACACGCCGACCACGAGCGTGACCCTGCCCGAGCTGCCCGACGGGCCGTACAGCTTCCAGCTGCAGCAGATCGACGCGGTGGGCAACGTGTCGCCCGCGACCGTCGAGCCCTTCACGATGCTGGCCCCGCTGGTGCCGGCGCCCGGGCCATCGGTCGGCAGCGCAGCCGTGGTGCTGCCGCGCCAGAACGCCCTGCGCCTCATGCCGAAGGCCGGGCGCACGCTGCCCACCCGCGCGCCGGTGCTGCGCTGGAAGCGCGGGCCACGCGGCACGAAGCTCTACAACGTGCAGGTCTTCCGCGTGGTCTCCCGCCGCGGCACATCGCCCAAGATCCGCAAGGTGCTGTCGGTGTTCCCGCGCGGTCTGCAGATGCGCGCGCCGCGGAAGAAGCTCGCGGCGGGCACCTGCTACGTCTGGCGCGTCTGGCCGTACACGGGCCGGGCCTTCACGCCCAAGCCGGTCGGCGTCAGCAACTTCTGCATCGCGAGCGCGAAGGTGATCAAGAAGACGCAGGCGAAGGCCCGCGCCCGCAAGCTGGCGATCGCCCGCGCCCGCAAGTGACCGGTTGAGCCCTCCCCTTCGACCTCAGACGCCGAGGTCGAAGGGGCCGGGCTCGTGCGCGCCCGCGCGCTCGGCGCCGGGGCGCGGCGTCTCGTAGACGTCGGAGGCCGCGAGGCGGGGCGAGAGCGCGTCGGGGCGGATCACCACGAACACGCGGGTGCCGCGCTCGCGCTCGGCCTGCTCCCAGCTGCGCGAGGCCACCCAGTCGACCGCGCCGAGCGAGCCGAGCGCACCGGCCAGCAGGCCCGCCATCAGACCGCCACCGCCGGTGAACCGGTCGAAGATGAGCAGGGCGATGATGCCCGTGAGGACGACGCCGGCGAGCCGGACGCGGCGCTCGCGCGAGCTGGCGAGCGTCTCGTGCACCGTCGCCCGCGGCGGGGGGACGGCCCGCGCGAGGCTGTCGCGGATCCTGCGGCGGCCGGCCGCCGTGGAGATGACGAGGGCGGGGATGGCGGCGGCCGCGGCGGCGAGCGCCGTGGCCCCCACGCGCACCGGCTCGCCGAGCAGCCAGGTGGACACCCAGAACGCCGCCACCACCAGCGCCGTCGCCACGCCGGCCTGACCACGCCAGCGGGTCTCGTCGGCGACCCGGACCAGGCGGGGCAGGCCGGCGAGCAGGCTGTCCGGCCTCAGCGGCGGCTCCTTTCGATCGGGACGGCGAGTCCGTAGAGTAGCCCGCTGGTGATGCCACTCCTCCCGCACCGCGCGATCCCCGGATCGCACCCGCGCCCCTGAGCGCCGTCGCTCCCCGGGTCGGGATCGTCGGCCTCGGCTATGTCGGCCTGCCCCTGGCCGCCACCTTCGCGGAGGCGGGCGTCGCGGTGCTCGGCCTCGACGCCATCGCCTCGAAGGTCGAGACGATCAACTCGGGCGTGTCGTACATCGAGGACGTCCCCTCGTCGCGGCTCGCGCCGCTGGTGGAGCAGGGCCTGGTGCGGGCCACCACCTCGTGGGACGAGCTGCGGGCGGTCGAGGCCATCATCATCTGCCTGCCGACGCCGCTGACCGAGCATCGCGAGCCCGATCTGTCGGCGGTTCTCGGCGCCTGCGAGAGCCTGGCCCAGCGCCTGCGACCGGGGCACCTCGTGGTGCTCGAGAGCACGACCTACCCCGGCACCACCCGCGACGAGGTCGCCCCCGTACTGGAGCGCTCGGGTCTGCGGGCCGGGCGCGACTTCCACCTGGCGTTCTCGCCCGAGCGGGTCGACCCGGGCCGCACCGACTGGACGACGGCGACCACGCCGAAGGTCGTCGGCGGGCTCACGCCCGAGTGCACCAGCCGCGCGGTCGAGCTGTACGCCCTGGCGTGCACCACGATCGTGCCGGTGTCGGGGCCCGAGGTCGCCGAGCTCACGAAGCTGCTCGAGAACATCTTCCGCAGCGTCAACATCGCCCTCGTCAACGAGCTGGCGATGCTCTGCGACCGCATGGGCATCGACGTCTGGGACGTCATCGACGCCGCGGCGACCAAGCCCTTCGGGTACATGCCGTTCCGCCCCGGCCCGGGCCTCGGCGGCCACTGCATCCCGATCGACCCCTTCTACCTCACGTGGAAGGCGCGCGAGTTCGACCTGCACACCGAGTTCATCGAGCTCGCCGGCAAGATCAACTCGCAGATGCCGCAGTTCTGCGTCGCCAAGATCGCGCGGGCGCTCAACAGCCGGCGCACGGCCCTCAACGGCAGCCGGGTGCTGCTGGTGGGCGTCTCGTACAAGGCCGACGTGAACGACACGCGCGAGAGCCCGTCGCTGCGCATCATCGAGCTGCTGCGGGCCGACGGGGCCGACGTGGTCTACCACGACCCGCACGTGCCGGAGCTCGCCAAGCAGGGCATGCGCAGCGTGCCGCTCGATGCGGAGGCCCTGCGCCGGAGCGACGTGACCGTGGTCGTGACGGCGCACTCGGGGGTCGACTGGGCCATGGTCGCCCGGGAGGCACCGCTGGTGGTCGACCTGCGCAACGTGGTCCCGGAGACCGACGGGAAGGTCTGGCGCCTGTGAGCGGACGGCCGGTCAGCATCGGCGTGGTGGGGATGAACTACTGGGGCCCCAATCTCGCCCGCAACTTCGACCGGCTCGAGGGCTGCCGCCTGGCGTGGGTGTGCGACCGCGACCCGGCCGTGCTCGACCGCCACCGCCCCGCCTACCCGACGAGCTCGTTCACGACCGAGCTCGGCGACCTGCTGGGCGACGCCGATCTCGACGCCGTCGTCATCGCCACGCCGGTGCCGACGCACGCCCCGCTGGCGCGGCAGGTGCTCGAGGCCGGCAAGGACGTCTTCGTCGAGAAGCCGCTCGCGCTGACCGGGCGCGACGCCAACGACCTCGCCGCGCTGGCCGAGGCGTCGGGGCGGGTGCTCATGGTGGATCACCTGCTCGTCTACCACCCCGCCGTCCAGAAGCTGAAGGACCTCGTCGAGGACGGCACGCTCGGGCGGGTCTTCTACCTCTACGGCAACCGCCAGAACCTCGGCATCGTGCGGGCCGACGAGAACGCCCTCTGGAGCCTCGGCCCCCACGACATCTCGGTGATGCTGCACCTGGTGGGCGAGCGCCCGTCCGAGGTCTCCGCCACCGGCGAGAGCTACCTGCAGCCGGGCGTCGAGGACGTCGTGTTCGGACGCATCCGGTTCCCCTCGGGCATCATCGGGCACCTGCACCTCAGCTGGCTCGACCCGCACAAGATGCGCAAGATGACGGTGATCGGCTCCGAGCGGATGGTGGTGTTCGACGACATGGAGACCGAGCGCAAGGTGACGGTCTACGACAAGGGCCCGATCCCGCGCACCGAGACCTACGGCGAGTACATCCAGGTGCGCTCGGGGGACATCCACATCCCGAAGATCCCCGCGGCCGAGCCGCTGCGGATCGTCTGCGAGCGCTTCGTGCGCGCGGTGGTCGACCGCGGCCCGACCCCCTCGGACGGCGCCGCCGGCGCGGCGGTGGTGGAGGTGCTGGAGGCCATGAGCCAGTCGCTGGCCGAGTCCGGGCGCCCGGTCGCCCTGTCCCCGAGAGGAGCGATCGCGTGAGCCGCGAGAACCTGGTGATCGGCGAGGACGTGACGATCGGCGACGACGTCGAGATCGGCGCCAACGTGGTCATCCACGACGGCACCCGGATCGGCGACGGCTGCGTCATCCAGGACAACGTCGTGCTCGGCAAGCAGCCGAAGCTCTCGTCGCGCTCCACGAGCAAGAAGACCTCGGCCCTGGCCCCGCTCGAGCTCGGCGCCGGCGCGGCCGTGTGCAGCGGCGCGCTCGTCTACGCCGGCACCGTCATCGGGCCGAAGGCGATCATCGGCGACCTCGCGACGGTGCGCGAGCGCTGCGTGCTCGGAGAGGGCGTGGTGGTCGGGCGCGGGGTCTGCATCGAGAACGACGTGCCGATCGGCGCCTGGACCAAGATCCAGAGCAACTCGTACATCACCGCGTACTCCGAGCTCGAGGACCACGTGTTCATCGCGCCATGCGTGACGACCACGAACGACAACTTCATGGGGCGCACCGACGCCCGCCACGCCCTCATCAAGGGCGCGATCATCCGCCGCGGCGCCCGGGTCGGCGGCGGCGTCGTCATCCTCCCCGGCATCGAGATCGGCGCCGAGGCGTTCGTCGCCGCCGGCGCCCTCGTCACGCGGGACGTCCCCCCCGGCAAGCTCGTGGCCGGCCTGCCCGCGCAGGTCTGGCGCGACGTACCGCCGGAGGAGATGGTCGAGCAGGCGTGAGCCGCCGGCGGCTGGCGCTCGAGGCACCGGACGGTCGCGTGACCGTGACGGACCTCAGCCGGCCGGGCGCGCGGCTGTTGCGCATCGACCTGCCGGACGGCGGGTGCGTGTGGGCGGCCGAGCACCTCTGCGGGTGGGTCGCCGGCGCCGATGCGGGCGCGGACGGCCCGGTGTGGCCCACGATGGCGGACGCGGTGGGGGCGTTCACCGGCCGCCTGCGCGACGGCGAGCCCTGGCTCTCGGTGCTCGAGGAGTTCGCCACGACGCTCGCGCCCCCGCCCGGGGCCCCGCTGCCGGCCGACGAGGAGGCGCGCCTCGCGGCGCTGCGCCGGCGCCGGCCCGCCGTGCACATCGACGGACCGCGCGCCCACGACAGCGGCGGCTGGTACCTGTTCGTCGGCGGGCTGCCGGGGGACGCCTGGGTGATGGAGATCGCCGACAGCCCCCTCGCGGCGGCGCGCGGCGCGCTGGCGCGGGCCGAGGAGGCCCTCGACCGGGACGACGCCGCATGAGGGCGCGCCTGCAGCACGTCGCCGTCACCTTTCCGCCGGGGGCCGCCGACGACGTGCGGGCGTTCTACGGCGGCGCGCTCGGGCTGGTCGAGATGCCCGTTCCCGACGAGGTCGCGCATCTGGGATGGGTCTGGTTCGCGACCGACGAGCCCGGGGTCGAGTTGCACTTCGTGCCCCACGAGACCGCGCCCGATCCGCAGCGCGTGCACCACTTCTGCCTCGAGGTGGACGACCTCGCGGCCGCGCGAGGGCGTCTCGCCGCGGCGTCCGCCCCGGTGCGCGTGCCCGACGCCCGCATACTCGGACGCGACCGGGTGTTCGTGCGCGACCCGCTCGGCAACCTGGTCGAGCTGGTGCAGCTGGTCGCGCGCGCGACCGACGCCGGGAGCGGCGGCTAGCGCACCCTCACGCGGGCGGCGGCGCGGCCCTCGTACACCACGTACGGCACGGGCACCGTGAGCCCGGCCCGGGGGTCGTCAACGTCGTCGGCCGGGCCGAGGATGCGGACGGCGTCGTTGCGGTCGTCGGTGACGCGGCGCAGGCCGGCGACGATGCGCGAGAGCCTGGTGCCGCGCGCGCGCGCCGCCCACCGCTCGGCGCCGGCCACCGCGCGGCCGCGGGCCGCGACGCCCGCCGAGGCGCCGAGGTTCTGGCTGAGGTCGACGGGGAACGGGTCGAACCCGCCGGACGCGTTGGGCAGCACACGCAGCGCGCTGCGGCCCGCACCGGCGAGCTCGCGAGGCACGCGGAAGCGCACCCGCACCGCGCGGGGCGACCCCCGCCACGGCTGCACGCGCAGGACGAGGGTGGCCCGGCCGCCGGCCCGCACCGTGCGCGGAGCGATCGCGGCACCGGTGATGCGCGCGGCCCGCACCGCCGGCTCGAGGGTCTCGGTGACCGTGACCGAGTCGAACCGGCACGGGGCGCACGCCGTTCTGCATCAGGATCGCCATCAGCCGCGGGACCTGGCCGCTGGCGTACGTGACGACGTCGCCGGCCGATGCGTAGACGTTGCGGTAGGTGATCGGCCGCCGCAGGTCGGGGCTCGTGATGCGGACGCGGAGGGTGAGCGTGCCCCTGCCCACCCCGTCGCGCACGCGGACGGCGGGCTCGTCCTGGATGAGGCCGCCGACGATCGGCGCGGTGCGCTCGTCGGGGGCGATGGTCGCGCGCACGGTGCTCTGCGTCCCGCGGCCGGTGTCGGTGGCGGTGCCGACCGCGGTGATGCCCTCGACCGGGCCGATGCGACCGGTGACGCCGTCGGCGCGGTCGCCGATCACCATTCCGTGGAGGGTGCCGGGCTCGGCCAGCTTGTAGCTGCCGCCGGCGATCGGGGCGGCGATGGTCTGGTACACGTAGCCGTCGCCGAGCAGGAAGCGGGCGTTGCCGGCGCCGAGGAACGGGTGGCCGAACCCGAGCACCGTCGTGCCATCGACGTAGGTCACCGTGCCGACGGCGCCGACCGTCAGGTCTCCCCCGGCGAGCAACGCCGTCATCGACGCGCCCGGCGTGAGAGGCACGGCGGGGCGCGGCGTGCGGGGCCCGATCGATGTGAGCTGGATGCCGGAGCGCTCGAGCTCGCGCGAGAGCGGGCCGATCAGCGGGCGCGAGGCGCCGGCGACGGTCCAGCGGGCCAGCGGGTACACGCCCACCCGGTCGGGGCTGCGCCGCTCGAGGGCCGTCGCGGCGGAGCGGTCGCGCACCACCGTGACGCGCCGCCCCGCGCGCGGGGCGACCTCGTTGGCGCGCTGACCCGACGACGAGTCGATCATCTGCTCGATGGGGGTCACGCCGACGACCACGTTCTCCTGGTCACCGCTGCCGTAGGCCACGGCGCCCATGACGCGGGCGACCCCGTCGGCGCCGGTGACGTACACCGGGCTGCCGCTCATACCCTCGGCGACGCCGCCGCTCGCGTCGATGACCGGGCCGGATGCGCGCACGAGCACGAGGCTGCCGCCCGGGCCGTCGGTCGAGCGCTGGACGTCGATGACCGTCACCGTGAAGGTGACGATCTCGGTGCCCCGCACCACGGTGCGCGCCTCGCCGACCATCCCCGGCACGACGTCGGACAGCGGCAGCACGGGATCGGCGGCGGCGGCCGGCGACGCCGCCGTCGCGAGCCCCGCCGCGGCGGCCAGGGCGACCAGCGCGGCGACGCGACGCGTCGTCATCGACCCGCCGGCGCGGCCGTGCGCGTGACGCTGAACCAGGTGTCGCGCAGCCCGAGCGCCGTGCGCATCGCCGAGCCGGTCAGCGTGGTCTGCCGCCCGGAGGCCGTCGTGATGCGCGCCTCGGACACCCTCGGGGAGGCGCCGCGCCGGACGATCTGCACGTCGCGCACGGGCCCGTCCACGCCGAGCAGGCGGCCGAGGCGCGCCCCGTCGATCGTGGGCGGGTCGGGCCAGACGTGGTACGGCGACAGGCGGTCGTACGGATCGGGGACGCTGCGCAGGTACGGCAGCGGCCCGCTGCCGCGGAAGACGTTCTCGACGTTCTCGGTGCGGCCGCCCGAGGTCGAGAAGAAGAAGGCCGTGATCACCCGGCCATCGTAGGTGAGCACGGTGCCTCGAGTGGCGGCGACCGCCGCCGTGGTGCGCGGGTCCTCGCCCGCCCGGCCGCCGTAGACCTGGCTGCGGGTGTCGTCGAACACGTCGTACAGGGCGGTCGGCGTCATCGTCGCGAGCGCGTAGGTGCGGGCGGCCACGGCCTGCGCCACGAGAGCCGCCGGGGAGTCGTCGCCCCAGCTCGCGGGCATCTCGCGCGGGACGACGCCCGCGAGGTAGTGCTCCATGTCGACCACGTTGACCAGCGCGAACCCACCCGCGTCCGGCACCGCGCGCAGACCGCCGCGGTACGTGCGCGCGCCCTCGGGCCGGCGCGGACCCCAGCTGACGGCCCCGTCGCGGCCCGTCGCCTGCAGGCGCACCGCACCGGTGAAGACCGCGACCCGTCGCGTGCCGCGGGCGAGCGCCAGCCGCCCGTCGCGGAGCGTCTGCAGCGAGTAGGTGGTCCCGGCGGCGAGGCGCGTGACGCGCCGGCCGTTGGGGCGGCGCCCGATGGCGCGCCACGGCGTGGCGCTCGTCACGGCCGCGCGGGTGCGCCGGGGGGAGAGCAGCACCCGGATGCTCCGGCGCGGGACGACGGTGAGGCGGACCCCCTGGTAGTAGTGGCGCAGGATCCGCGCGGCGTCCCACCCGGCGAGCGCCCGGCCGCGGGCGCCATACTGCGACATCCCCACTCCGTGCCCCCATCCGCGCCCCTCGAACGTGAAGCTCGCGTCGGCCGCCGGGCTCGTCGGCGTCTGGGCGGCGGACGTGCCCGCCGCCGCTCCGAGCGCGAGGGCGCCGAGCGCGAGTGCGAGGGGTGTGAGGTGGCGGGGTCGCGTCATACGGGAGGGGGCATCGGCCGGCGCCCGCTGGCACGTTACCTGCGCGGTCACCCCTCGACGACGGGGTCGGGTCGGTGGTCGGCGTGGGGCGCGGCGATGAGGGCGCACAGGTGCCGCGCGGCCAGCGCGAGGCCACCGGCCAGCGCGGCGCCCGTCGACGACCCCAGGCGGCGCAGGTCGGCGAGCGCGGCCGCCCGGTCACCGACGCCGACCAGGCGATGGAGCGGCTCGGGTCCGGCCCCCTCGTGCGCGGCGAGCTCGAGCAGCGTCGCCGACAGCGCGCCGGTGCGACGGCGCACGTCGTGCGGGCACAGCGCGCGCGCCGCGCGCGCCGCCGCGGGGGCGGGCACGCCGGCGGCGGCGGCGAGGGCGCGCATGCCGATCGCCGCCCCGGCCAGCACGTCGTCGCCCTCCGGGGTGAGGCCCGGCCCCCGGCCGATGAGGCGTCCGACCGCCTCCCCGAGCGGGACGGGGGGCACCGCGACCCGCGACGACAGCCAGTCCCGTAGCGCGGCCAGCGCGTCCGGGCCCCCCACCAGGGACGGCACCGCCGGATCCCACGCCGGCGGCGCGAGCGGGTCCCACCCCACCCGGAGCGGGTCGGCGGGGGCGGCGGCGAGCGCGACGCCGTTCGGCATCCAGGGCACGCCCGCGGCGGTCACCGTGACGACGAAGCCGTCCAGGTCGAGGTGCACCGCGCCGCGGCCGGAGCCGCGCACCGGCAGGGTCCGCGCATCGCCCAGGCGCGCCAGCACCGCGGTGGACACGGCGTGAGCCTCGGCGACTTCCTGCGCCCCGCCCCGGGCGCGCGGGTGCGCCAGACCGTCGCGACGGGGCCGTTCGTCGTGCAGCGTCGCGAGGATCTGGGGCTCGGCGCGTGCATGCTGACCCGCCACCGCGGGGCGCACACGACGGTCTTCGTGGTGCTGGGCTACTCCGAGCGGTCCGAGATCGGCCTGCCGTGCCATGTCGTGCATCTCCGCGACGAGCGGGACGGGGACGAGTACGTCGTCGACACCGGCCTGGCCGGTCCGGGTCTGCCCGCGGACTCCTTCCGCGAGGAATCCGCGGGCGGCGGCGGCGAGGGGTCGGCCCCTAGCGGCGCCACCGCTTGACGCCGGACGTCATCGTGACCATGCGGCGCTTGAGGCCCCAGGGGATGCGCGAGTAGACGGGCGCGAACACGACCCGCCAGAAGACCCCCGCGGTGCCGTGGGGGGCGGGCGCGTTCGCGGTGGGGCCGAGCCGCCGCATCGACTCCTGCATGAGCGCGCGCTCGCCGCCCGCCCGCATGCGGCGCGGCAGGGCGGGCCGGGGCGGCACGACCGCCGGGTGGTCGCCGGGCCGGCGCCCGGGGGTGCCGGCCCGGGCCCGGCCGTCGGCCACCGCGTTCTCGCCGGCCTTGCGCGCGGTCGACCCCGGCGGCGCGGGCGGCGCGGCGGGCAGCCCGCCGCGTCCGTGGTGCGCCACCTTGTCGTGGCCGAAGTACTCGCGGACCGACTCGGGGATGTGCTCGTCGTGGTGGCTCACAGGTTGGCCAACCCGTTCTGGGCGGCCACCGACAGCGGCTCGTAGAGGGCGCCGATCGGCGGGGAGTAGACGTTCTCCATCCAGGCGAGGTCTTCCAGCGTGGCCCCCCGCTTGAGGGCGAACGCCAGGAAGTCCGCGCGTTCCTTGATGCCCTCGCCGCCCACGAACTGCCCGCCGATCAGGCGGCCGGTGCCGGGCTCGGCGAGCAGCTTCACGCGCACCTGCTGGACGCCGGGGAAGTACCGCGCCCGGCTGATGCCGTTGGCGGTGCCGACGACGTACGGGATGCCGAGCGAGGTGGCGAGGTGCTCGCCGAAGCTCGCCCCGCCGATCTGGATCTGCCCGCCGACCATGCCCCACGGGATGTTGACCGGGTCGTAGCGGCGCGCGCCGCCGCCCGCGTTGGCGCCGGCGACGCGCCCCTGCTGCATGGCGTGCGAGCCGGTCAGCCCCTGCACGGCGACACCGGTCAGGTTCTGCGGCACCTCGACGCAGTCGCCCGCGGCGTAGACCCCCTCCATCGAGGTGCGCATGCGCTCGTCGACGACGAAGGCCCCGGTCGAGCCGACCTTCAGGCCCATGGAGCGCCCGAGCGTGGTCTCGGGCTCCTTGTGGGTCGCGACCACGCAGATGTCGGCGTCGATGACGCCCTCGGTGGTGTCGACGCCGGTCATGCGACCGCCGGTGCCGACGAAGCCGGTCAGGCCGACGCCGAAGTGGAGGTGGCAGCCGAGCTCGGCGAGGTTCTCCTGCACCGGCTCGGCGATCTCCGGGTCGGCGACCTGCGCGAGCAGCCAGGCGTTCTCGTCGACCAGGTGGGTCTCGATGCCGCGGTGGGCGAGCGCGGTGAGCATCTCGACACCGAGCGGGCCCGCCTCGAGCACCACGGCCTTCTTCACGTCGTCGAGCGTGCGGTCGAGCTCGATGCCGCGGCGGATGTTCTTGACGAAGGTCAGGCCGGCCAGGTCGTTGCCCGGCACGTCCGGCAGCGTGTAGTTCCACCCCGAGCAGACGATGAGGGTGTCCCACGGGATGACCTCGCCGTTGGCGGTCATCGTGCGGGCGCCCGTGTCGACGGCGGTGACGGTCGTCTCGCGGCGCAGGTCGATGCCCGCCTGCTCGTAGTTCTCGGGCCCCGCGAGGAAGAGCCGCTCGAAGTCGGGGATCTCACGGCCGAGCACGTACGGGATGCCGCACGGCGAGTAGGCCACGTCCTCGAACTCGGTGCAGACGACGACCGTGGCGTCGGGGTTGGTGCGCTTGGCCATCGAGGCCGCGCTGATCCCCGCGGCGCCGCCGCCGATGACGCAGATGCGCTGTGGCACTGGCTCTCCTTCTGTCGGGACGGACCGGGAGATCGTCGAGGCTAGCCGTCCGGGGCGCCCAGGTGGTAGCGGATGTCGGGCGGCCGGGCGATGGTGTTCGTGACCCAGCAGTAGCGCTTGGCCAGGTCGACCGCCGGGGCGAGGACGTCGGCGGGCGTCGACGACTCGACCCAGATGTCATAGGCGCCGTGCCGCGGCTCGCCGGGCGCGCGGTGGGGCCGCACGCTCACCCGCAGGTCGTCGAGCGGGATGCGGCGCTTGCCCGCCGCCCAGGCGACCGCGAGGCAGAAGCACGAGGCGAGCGCGGCCACGAGCACCTCGGTGGGCATCGGACCGGAGTCCTCGCCGCCGAACTCGGGCGGCTCGTCGACCCGCAGGGAGTGCCCGCGGCCCGACACGTCGGTCGCGAGGCCGCCCCGCCACTCGGCCGTCCAGATCGCGTACTCGTGGTCGTCGCCGACGGGCACGGCTCAGCCGCCGATCCGCTCGTAGAGCGCCTCGTGCGCGGCCGCGGCCGCGTCCCACGTGAAGGCCGCCGCCGTGCGGCGCCCCCCGGCCGCGAGCCGCTGCCGCAGAGGCGCGTCGTGCAGCGCCTCGACGAGGGCGCCGGCCAGGGCGGCGACGTCGCCGACCGGCACCATGCGGCAGTCGCGCCCGTCCTCGAGGAACTCGCGCAGCACCGGCAGGTCGCTGACCACGCAGGGCAGGCCGGCGGCCTGCGCCTCGAGCACCACCAGGCCGAAGCCCTCGCGCTCGGAGGGGAAGGCGAAGACGTCGGCGGCGCGCATCAGCGCGGGCATCTGCTCGTCGTCGACCGGGCCGAGCACGGCGACCTCGGCGCCGGCCGGCGGCGCCGGCCCCCGGTGCACGCGCAGGCCGAGCGCCGCCGCGTCGTCCTCCCACGCCGCCCGGTACTCGGCGTAGTCGAAGAGGGTCTCCCCACCGGCGACGACGAGCAGCGCGCCCGGCCCGATGCGCTCGCGGGCCGCGGCGAAGGCCGCGAGCAGCGCCCGGCTGCCCTTGCGGGGCTCGATGCCCCCGATGGCGAGCACCGCGGGGCGGCCGTCCCAGCCGAGCCGTTCGCCCGCGGCGGCCCGGTCGAGGGGGCACGTCGCGAACCGGTGGCCGTCGACCCCGTTCGGGATCACCTGGGCATCGACCCCGTGGTCGCGGCGCAGCACCCCCGCCCAGTAGGCGCTGACGCAGACGCGGTGGTCGACGTCCTCGATCGACGCGCGCTGGCACTCGGCCAGCACCGGGCTGGCGAAGTCGTCAACGTGGTGCACGGTGCGCACGATGGAGGGCACCCGGCCCTCGGCCCGCAGGGCGAGCAGGGAGCGCGCCGACAGGCAGTCCTCGGAGTGGTGCACGTCGGCCGGTCCGGCGGCGCGCAAGCCGTCGGCCAGCGTGGCCGCGTAGCGCAGGATGCGGGGCTCGACGTCCTCGCCGGGACGGCGGTCGACCGGCACCAGCCGGGCCGGTACCCGCGGCTCGCGGAAGAAGCGCGCCCCGTCGGCCGAGAGCGCCCACAGCTCGACCTCGTGGCCGCGGTCGCCGAGCGCCTCGGCGAGGTGCAGGGCGTGCACCACCCCTCCCCGCGGCTTGGTCGAGTAGGTGACCAGCCGGATCCTCACCCGGCGAGCGCCGCCGCGAGCCGCGCGGCGGCCGCGTTGGTCGGCGCCAGGCGCGCGCCCGCGGCCCGCAGCGCCTCCTCCTGGCCCGCGCGGCCCTGCGGGTCGGCGTCGGTGCCGAGCACGTAGGCGACGACCGCCAGCTGGGGCCGGGCCGAGAGCGCGGCGCGTATGACGGGTGCCAGCACCCCGGCCGGGTCGTGGTGGCTCGCGTGGCCGAGCACGACGTCGAGCAGCAGGACACCCACCTCGGGGTCGGCGGCGTCGACCGCAAGCCGCTCGGCACGGGCGGCCGGGTCGATCATGGGGTGGGGCCGGCCGCGGGTGAACTCCTCCTCGCCGAGGTCGAGGCAGGCGTGACCGTGCGGCGCGCCGTCGAGCATGCGGGCGCCCCCCGCCGGGGCGTTGGTCCACACCGTGCCCAGGCGCTCGGCCAGGATCGCGGCGGCCTCTGAGCAGAGAGTGCCGCCCGAGAAGAGCCCCCGCACCGCGCCGACCGAGACCCACCCGGCACGCGGCGGCGCCGGGGGTGCGTACGGGTGTCCGGCCAGACCGGCGGCCGCCATGGCCGCCTCCTCGAGCGTCGGCGCGAGGGTCACGCCCGCGACCGGCGCGACGCCCCCTCCGACCATGCACGCCACCGCGGGCGTGCCGCAGTCGGCGAGAGCCTGCAGCACCCGCTCGGCGACCTCGGGCGAGGGCGGCTTCGAGACGCAGAGGATCACGTCGGTCGCGGGATCCTCGGCGAGGCGGGCGATCGCGTCGAGGGCGGTGATCGCGCCCACGTCGTCCTTCAGGTCGCGGCCACCGGTGCCGTAGCAGCGGCTCACCCCGGCGCCGGCCCGGTCGAGCAGCACGGTCACCTCCTGCGCCCCGGTGCCGGCCGCGGCAACCACCCCCACCGACCCGGGGGCGACGACGTTGGCGAAGCCGAGGGCGATGCCGTCGAGGATCGCGGTGCCCGCCCCGGGCCCCATCACGAGCAGGCCGAGCTCGTGGGCCCGTCGCTTGAGGTCCACCTCGTCCGCGACCGGCACCCCGTCGCTGAAGAGCAGCACGTCCATGCCGGCGCCGAGCGCCTTGTGCGCCTCGAGCGCCGCGTACTCGCCGGGCACCGAGACGACGGCGAGGTCGGCGACGACGCCGGTCAGGCTGCGCGGCGGGCGCGGGGCGGAGCCGGTGCCGCCGGCGTCCCCGGGGCCGCGGTCGAGCACCTCCTCGGCGGCGGCGAGCCCGGCGTCGCCGGCCTCGCCCTGCACCGCGATGACGAGGTCGTCGGGGCCGGCGCCGTCGATCTCGGCGGCCGACATGCCGAGCCCGGTCGCCTCCTCGCGGTTGGCCGGCGTGCCCATGAAGCAGAAGGCCCGCTCGACGCCGTCGACGGCCTCGGCGGCGCGAGCCGCGGCCATCATCTTGGCGCTGTCGGCCCAGCGGCCGGCGCGTACCCGGACGGTCGTCACAGGATCGACGCCTCGCGGCCGTCGGCGCCGGCGAGCAGCGGCTCGGCCTGCGCCCCGAGGGCCTCGTCGTCGGTCTCGCGGGCGCGGAGCAGCGCCGTGCGGCCCCCCTCGACGAGCACCGCGGCCGGCCGCAGGTGGATGAAGGGCGACGCCTGCGCCATCGCATAGGCGCCGGTCTGGCCGATCCACACCAGATCGCCCTCGCGGAGGGGGCCCAGGGGCACCTCGCGGGCCACCGCGTCGTGCTGCAGGCAGAGGGGCCCGTAGAGGTCGGTGGGGCGCTCGGCGCCCGGGCGCGGGTCGACGACGTGCACGGGCGAGCGCTTCCACTGCACGCAGGGCACCTGGGTGATGCCGACGTCGACCACCACCTTGCCCGGCCCTCGGCGCGCGACCACGCGGGTCAGCAGCCACCCGGCGTCGCGGATCAGCGCCCGGCCGGGCTCGAGGACGAGCGGCGGGTGGTCGGGGCCGAGGGCCCCCCGCACCGCGTCGAGGTGACCGCGGAGGCCGGCGGCCGACGGCCAGCCGCCCCCCAGGTCGAGCCACTCGATGCCGCCGACGAGGTCGCAGACCTCGCGCATGAGGGCGGCGGCCGCCGCGAAGCGCTCGACCGGGACCGGGTACTGCACCGTGACGCCGTGGATCGGCGGGCCGGTCGCGGGCAGCGGCCCGAGCTGGTAGGCGCCCAGGTGGATGTGGAGGCCGGTCAGCGACAGGCCGGCCCGGGCCAGGGTCGACGCGACGGCCGGCGCGAGGCGCGCCGGGACGCCGAAGCGGTCGCGGCCGACCCGGTCGGGGGGGACGAGCCGCAGGCCCACGCGGGCGTCGGGGGAGGCGAAGGGGGCCAACCGGGCGATCTCCCGCACCTGACCGACGCCGTCGGCGATGACCGTGGCGCCCTCGGCGAGCGCCCGCCGCAGCTCGTCGGGTGTCTTGAGCGGGCCGTTGAACACGATCTGCGCGGCGGGCACGCCCGCGCGGCGGGCCAGCCGGTACTCGTGGCCCGAGGCGACCTCGGCACCGCAGCCGGCCCGGTGGAGGCGGGTGACGAGGCCCATGAGGGTGTTCGACTTCAGCGAGTAGGCGACCGTGGCGTCGGCGCCGGCGGCCTCCTGGAAGGCGCGCGCCTCGGCCGCGAGCCGCTCGCCCTCGAACACGTAGAGCGGGGTGCCGAAGCGCTCGGCCAGCTCGGCGGCGGCGGCCGGCGGGCGGGGCTCGATGGGCACGACGTTCGAGCGGACGGGCGCGGGGCGCGGCGGGCGGGCGGTGGGCGCGGCGGCGCCGCCCGCCAGCCGCGGCCACACGTCGCGCCCGATGCGGCCGATCTCCTCGAGGTGCGGGTAGCCCGACGCGATGACCAGGTCGACCCCGGCCTCGCGGTATCCGTCGAGCAGGCGCGCGACCTGCGCGTACGAGCCGACCAGCGCCGTGCCGGCGCCCCCGCGGACGGTCCGGATGCCGGCCCAGAGCCCGGGCGACACCCAGCCCTCGTCGTCGGCGGGGATCGCGTTCATGCGCGCCTGCCCGACGCTGTCGAAGCCGGCGTACTCGAGGGCGCGCTGCCCCCCGACCTCGGCGCGCGACACGAGCGCGCGGGCGGCCTCGCGCGCCTCGCGCTCGGTCGGGCGGGCGATCAGGTGGATGCGCAGGCCGAAGCGCATGGGCCGATCGGCGCGCGCCCGCATCGCGGCGATGCGCTCGGCGACGCGCTCGGTGGCCTCGCCCCACATGAGGTAGGTCTCGGCGTGCGCGAGCGCGAGCGCCCGTGCGGCATCGGACGCTCCCCCGAGGTAGAACGGGCCGTCGAAGCGCTCGCGCACGGCGCGGGCGAGCTCGGCCAGCCGGGCGTAGCGGGCGTCGTGGTCGAGGGCCGGCGTGCCGTAGGGGCCCTCCGGCCCGCCGCCGGCGACGAGGTTGATCGCCACCCTGCCGGGGGCCACCCGCGCGAGGGTCTCGGCCTGGTGGGCCGCGAGCGGCGCCGCCACGCCCGCCGGGTTGACCGCCACGATGATGCGGATCGTGCGCGTCAGCGCGGCCAGGGCCGTCGCGGTGGTCCAGCTCTCCATGAAGGGGGCATCGGGCGCGAACGAGTCGTTGACCGTCCCGGTCGGGACGAGGATCTCACGGGCCCCGGCCCGCTCAGCGGCGCGCGCCACACGCGCCAGGTAGCGGGCATCCGGTGGGCGCTCGGCCCGCCGCGTGCCCAGCCATCTGCCGTCTCCTTCGGACGGGCAGTACCAACCGAGTGCGGTCAAGGTGCCATGTTAACCACACGGCCCGCGCGCAGGGCGCGGGCGCCGAGGCGGAGCGGGCCCGTGGCGGAGTGGAGGGTCATCATCGAGACGGGCCCGGCGGGCGGCGGCCCGCCGACCCGGGAGGCCTTCGAGGTCACGCCGCCGCCCGCGGCCGGCACCGAGCGCGAGGTGCTGCGTCAGCTCGTGGAGGCCATCCACCCGGGCGCGACCGAGCGCGCGCACTCCTCGGGCCGGTCGGAGTTCGACGACGGCGGGCGACACATCACCGCCCGCTTCGAGGTCGGGGGCGCGCCCACCGGGCCGACGGGACCGGCCCAGGAGACGCTCTTCGACGCCTGAGGGCTGGGCGCTCAGACGGATTGCGGGCCCCGTCCGACGACCTCGGCGATGCGCCGCCCGCGCTCGGTGCCGTAGGAGAGGAAGAGGTCGTGCACGGCGCGGCGGTACGCCCCGCTCGCCGCATCGGCCACGGCGTCGGGCCAGACGGACGCGAGCCGCTCGAGCGCCGAGGGGTCGGGGTCGCTCATGTTGAGCCGCAGCGTCGTGGTGGCGCCGACGTCGCCGAGACCGTCGCCCGGGTAGACCGCGACCCGCCGGGCGCAGAGCGCGACCGTCAGCTCCTGGGCGCTCGCGCCCGTGCCGGACACGTCCACGACGACCGAGAAGCCGTAGGCCGGCGCCACGACGACCGGCGCGATCGACCGCAGCCGCGCCAGGTTGGCGCGGATGACCTCCTCGCCGCGGGCGCGCCACCCGTCGTCGGCGAGCGCGGCGGCGGCGCCCACCTGCGCGATCCGGTTGGTGTTGAGCCGCACCGCGGCGATCTTGACCTGCAGGCAGGTGCGCACGAGGGCGGGGTCGCCCCCGAGGGCGCCGACCCGGGCGCCCGCCATGCCGTATCCGTGGGCCAGGCCGCTCGACACGAGCAGCGTCGCGTCGGGGTGCTCGCGCTGCACGTCGGCCACCGGGTGGTGGCGGGCGCCGGGGTCGACCCGGTGGGCCGAGTGCGTCGTGTCGGCGAGGACGACGATGCCGCGCTCGGCCGAGATGCGCAGCAGCTCGGCCAGTTCGTCGCGCCGCTGGACCGTGCCGAACGGGTTGATCGGGTCACAGACCACGATCATCTTCGTGCGCGGCGTGAGCGCCCGCCGCACCTCGGCGGGGTCGAGCCGCCAGCCCGAGCCGGCGTCGAGGCGCACCCACACCGGCACCCCGCCCGCCAGGCGCAGGGCGGGCACGAAGTGGAAGTAGCCGGGGTCGGTGACGATCACCTCGTCGCCGGGGTCGAGGCAGGCCAGCGCCGCGTAGCCGACGCCGGCCTGGGCGCCCTCGGTGCCGATCACCTCGAAGCCGTCGTCGCGGGCGCGGCCGAGCAGGACGGTCGCCATCAGATCGCGCAGCGGCTCGTCGAGGTCGGGGGAGTAGGGGCCGACGTGCTCCGCGTCGACCGCGGCGCGCATCGCCGCGAGCGCGCGGGGCGACGGGCCGATGTGGTTGGCCATCCAGCCGAGATCGGCCCACTCGGAGCGGTCGAGCGCGATCGCGCCGTCGCGGTAGACCTCGGCGGGGTCCCACCCGAGGATGCGGTAGGCGTCGCGGTAGGTCATGTAGTTGCCGAAGCCCTGCGGGTCCTCGAGCAGGGCGCGCGCCCGCGCCGAGGCGGCCGGCACCGCGGCGGCCGCCGGCGGACGCCAGGTGAGCACGGAGCGGGGGCGGCCCATCAGGGCGTGACGCGCGATCCGCCGCGCCCGGCCACGGCCTCGGCGACCCGCTCGAGCGACGTCACGATGGCGGTGCCGCCGGTCGAGGCGACGAACTGGGCGGCGGCCTCGATCTTGGGACCCATGCTGCCGGGCGGGAACTGGCCGTCGGCGAGGTGGGCCCGCGCCTCGGCCACGGTCATCGCCGCCACCGGCCGCTCGGTCGGGGTGCCGAAGTCGAGCATGACCTGGTCGACCCCGGTCACCAGCAGCAGCGCGTCGGCGCCCACGAGCGCGCCGATCAGGGCGGCGGCGAAGTCCTTGTCGATGACGGCGTCGACGCCGACGAGGTCGCCGTCCTCCCGCGCCACCGGCACGCCGCCGCCCCCGCAGGCCACCACCACCTCGCCGGCGTCGAGCAGGCGGCGGATCTCGCCGGCCTCGACCACCTCGATCGGCCGCGGAGACGCGACGACCCGCCGCCATCCGCGCCCCGAGTCCTCGGCGACCGCCCATCCCCGGGCCTCGGCGAGCCGGCGTGCCCGGCCCTCCGAGAAGAAGGGGCCGATCGGCTTGGTCGGGGTGGCGAAGGCCGGGTCGTCGCGGCTCACGACCACCTGCGTCATGACCGCCGCGACGGTGCGCTCCAGGCCGGACGCGACCATCGCGTCGCCCACCGACTGCGAGAGCAGGTACCCGAGCTGCCCCTGGGTCATCGCCCCGAGGGCGAACAACGGCTGTGGCGGGACCTCCCGGGCGACCGCCTCCTGGGCCATCGCGAGCGCTCCGACCTGCGGCCCGTTGCCGTGGACGATGAGCAGCCGGTCGCCGTCGGCGAGGATCGACACGGCGGTCTCGGCCACGGAGCGGGCGCGCTGCTCCTGATCGCCGAACGACCCCAGACCGGCGGGGGCGAGAGCGTTGCCCCCGATGGCCAGCACGACGGTGCGCACGGGAATCTACCTCCTCGTGTACATGTTCCGACGAATCCGGTTCTGCGTTCGGGAGGTTGCGCCAACCGGGTGCGGCGGGGAATGATCCTACCTTCCGTATCGGCGGTGTCGTCCCGGGTCCCTGGGGGCATCGCCCGTGCTCATTTCTCCGGGAGGAGCGAACGTGGCGAAGATCGAGGGAATGAAGCCCGAGGCCGGCCAGGAGCTGTACGACGTCGCGGAGAAGGTGTTCCCCGACATCAAGGCGGAGCCGGGTGAGGAGGCGTGGATCTTCATGCACACCGTGCCCTACGAGGGCTCGGTGGGGCTCGTGAACCTCTTGACGGCCACGCGGCTCGGGCGCAAGGGCTTCAAGGTGAGCCTCGTGCTCTACGGCCCCGGCGTCCTGATGGCGTCCGGCACGCGCGGCTACCCCGCCGTCGGCCAGGAGGCCTTCCCCGGTCACATGGCGATCAACAACCAGCTCAAGACGCTCATGTCCGAGGGCGCCACCATCTACGCCTGCCGCTTCGCCATGGGCGCCCTCTACGGCTTCCGCGAGGACGACCTGATCCCGGGCGTGAAGGCGTTCAACCCGCTCGACGTGCTCGACTCGGCGCTGACGGCGTGGCGGAACAAGGCCTTCCAGCTCAACACCTGGACCGTCTAGTCGTCCAGGGGCCGGCGACGTCGCTCCGATGAGCGATCGCGACGACATCCTCAGGCGGTGGCGGCTGGGAGAGGAGCGCCTCTACCCTGTCGCCACCGTCCGGCCCGACCTCTACGAGGCCGTGGTCGGGGTCGTGCGCGCGCTCGCCGACCACCTGGCGACCGTGCCCGACCTCGACGCGCTCGTGATCACGTTCCGCACCGCCACGCGCGATGCCGAGCTGAGCGCCGCCGGCGTGCGGTTGCTGGACCTCTCGCCCGAGATCGACCTCGACCTGGTGCGCGACGCCGCGTACCAGGTGCGGGCGCGAGAGCTCTCGATGCGGGCGTCGACCGAGCGCACCGAGACGGCGATCCGGCGCGCGCGCGCCGCCGGCGAGGCGACGGCCGTGATCTGGGCCGAGGGCGATCGCGAGCTCTGGCCGCCCTACCGGCGCGTGGAGATGTCGCTGCGATCGGGCCGGGCCGTGGCCGTCACGACGGCGATGGACCCCGACACGATGATGCCGCGCTATGCGGTCGAGGGGATCGCGCTCGATCCCGAGACGGGCGAGTCGCTCGCGGAGGACCCGATCGCGCCGCGCCGCGAGTTCACCGATCCCGAGCAATGGCGGGCGGCCGCCCAGGCGCTGCGCAAAGACCTCCTGACGAGCTGACGAGGGGACGGACACGTGTCACTGCCCGACGGCATCAAGCGCAACGTGATCGACGGTCACAGCCACATCGGCGAGATCGAGGCGTGGCCCTTCTACGGGATCGACCACCCCGTGAAGCCGATCGTCTACGACTTCCCCCGCACCAAGGACTTCCTCAAGTACATGGACCGCTACGGCATCGAGCGCAGCCTCGTGATGTCGAACTACGGGGTCCCCAAGCCCGAGCAGCCGTTCTCGCTCAACCCGATCGTCATGGAGGCGGCGACGAGCTCCGACCGCATCCGGGGACTGCTGTGGGTCTCGTTCCTGCCGCGCGACAGGGAGAACACGATCGAGGCGCTCACCCACTGCGGCGAGTCGGGCATCATCGGCCTCAAGACGACCTTCCTGCTGGGCGGCAACCCCAACCCGGCGGAGTGGGACGAGGAGACCAAGGCGATCGCCGACATGTGCTTCGACGCCTGCGAGAAGCACGACTACGTGTTCCACTTCCACACGTCGGCCGGCGGCAACAGCGACATCAACAACTTCATCCCGATGGTCGAGGCCTACGGCAAGCGCTGCAAGATCCACCTCGTGCACTTCGGCGGCGGCGTCAGCGGCCACATCAAGCTGGTGCCGAAGTTCCTGCAGTGGGTGAAGGACGGCTACAAGGTCTACACCGACACCTCGTGGGCGATCGGCTTCGGCGCCCGCTGGCTGCTCGTCGAGATCGAGAAGCAGGGCATCGGCGGCGACCGGGTGATCTTCGGCTCGGACGAGCCATGGTCGGACTTCATGAGCGAGTACTGGAAGATCGAGGGCGCCCCCGTCTCCGAGGAGCTGAAGCGCATGGTGCTGGTCGACAACTTCGCCAACCTGCACGAGAAGCACTGGTGAGCACCGCGCAGAGCCCCCCCGACCTGCGCACGCTCGCGGTCGAGCTGCAGTCGCTCGGCGTCCGCACGACCCACCCCGACGCGGGCCCGGGCGCGACCCGCGCCGGCGGCGCCGGGCCCTCCGACGCGGGCTTCATCTGGATGGACGGCGCCCCCCTGACCGTGCCCGTGCACGGCGACTACGTCGCCGCGTCGCCGTACGAGCTCGTGCTCAACGGGTCGGGGCGGGCGGGCACGCTGCTGCGGGACGGCGTCGAGGTGGGGCCGGTGCGCCTGCACCCGCGGCCGAAGATCTACGACCTCGAGACGGCCGACGGGGTGCCGTACTGGAAGATCGCGCTGATGCACCTCGACTCGCTGGCCTCGACGGTGTTCCAGCGCTGCGTCTACTGGGGCACCGACGAGCAGTGCCACTTCTGCGCCATCGGCACGTCGCTCGCGAACGGCCGCACGATCCCGGTCAAGACGCCCGCGCTGCTCGCCGAGGTGGCCGCGGCCGCGGCGCGGCTGGACGGCGCGAAGGACGTCACGCTGACGACCGGCTCCCCGAACCGGGAGGACAGGGGGGCGCCCTACATGGCGCGCTGCGCCGAGGCCATCCGCGAGTCGAGCGGCCTGCCCGTGCAGGTGCAGCTCGAGCCGCCGACCGACTTCGGCTGGTTCGGTCGCCTGAAGGGGAGCGGCGTCGAGGCCCTCGGCCTGCACCTCGAGGTCTGGGACGAGGACGTGCTCGCGCGCGTGGCGCCCGGCAAGCACGCGCAGGGGCGCGACCACTACCTCGCCGCCTGGGAGTCCGCCGTCGAGGTGTTCGGCCCCGGCCAGGTCTCGACCTACTTCATCCTCGGCCTCGGCGAGAGCGCCGAGTCGGTGATGGAGGGCTGCCGCGCCGCCATCGACCGCGGCGTCTACCCCTTCGTCGTGCCCCTGCGGCCCGCGCCGGGGAGCATCGTGGCGAGCCGGGTGCCGCCGTCGGCCGAGTACGTGCGCGACGTGTACGAGAAGGTGGCGCCGCTGCTGGCGGAGGCCGGGATGATGAGCCAGAACGCCCGCGCCGGCTGCGTCCGCTGCCAGGCCTGCTCGGCGCTCAGCACCTTCGAGCGGGCCTTCGGCGGGGGACGCGACGGACGGCCCGCCGAGGCGACGGCCTGATGCGGGCCGGCGGCTGGACGGCGCCCCCGGACGTGCGGATCGCCGTCACCGAGGACGACCTGGCCGCCCACCACGCCGTGCGCCGATCCGTGTTCGTCGCGGAGCAGGGCATCTTCGCCGAGGACGACCGGGACGCCCGCGACGACTCCGCGATCAAGGTGGTCGCCGCGCTGGGGGACCAGGTGGTGGGCGCGGTGCGCCTGTACCCCCTCGACGAGGCCGGCCTCTGGAAGGGCGACCGCCTGGCGGTGCTGCGCGACGCCCGCCGCGCGCGGGTCGGCGCGCCCCTCGTGCGCTTCGCCGTGGCGACGGCCGGCGCCCACGGCGGGACCCGCATGATCGCCCTCATCCAGCGCCGTAACGTCGCCTTCTTCGGCCACCTCGGGTGGAGCCCGTTCGGCGAGGAATCCGACTTCCGCGGGACGACCCACCAGGAGATGGAGATCGCCCTGGCCGGCGCGGAGGCCGCGTTCGCCCCCGGCGGCTACGCCTGGGCGTACGGCGTGTAGCGCGGACGGCGGCCGGCCGTCCCCCGGCGGGGGGATCGGACCGCGCCGATTCGACCTCCGGCTCCCGATTCCGTAGTTTTGCGCCCGCGTCGCCGGCCCGATCCCGAGAGCGCCGAGGAGACAGTGGGACAGCACACCCGAGCGGCCCGGCGGCGACGCCCGGCGGCGATCGTCGCGACGGCCGTCGCCGCCCTCGCGCCCGCGGGGGCCGCCGCCGCGGCGCCGGCCATCGTCGCCCCGCTCGACGTCTCGGCGCGGGGGGCGTCGGCGGACGGGCTGCGCGCGGGCATGGACGGGGACGGGGGCGTCGTCGTCGTATGGCAGGCGCGGACCGGCGCGGCGGCCTCGGTGATGGCGGCGACCCGGCCGCCGGGCGGTCCGCCGGCGGCGCCCGTCGCCATCTCGGGCCCGGGCGGATCGGCCCCGGCCCTGGCGGTCGCCTCGTCCGGCGAGGCGCTCACCGCGTGGTGGCGACCCGGCGAGGGCGGCACCGTGGTGCAGGCCTCGGGACGGGTGGCGGGGGGCGCGTTCGCACCGGCGGTCGACCTGTCGGCTCCCGGGTCGTTCGCGCCGCAGGTCGCGCTCGCCCCCGGCGGCGGCGCGGTCGTGGCATGGCTGCGGTTCGACGGCGCCACGACCGTGGTCGAGGCCGCGCTGCGCCCGCCGGGGGGCGCGTTCGGCGCCCCCGTCGCGCTCTCGGAGCCCGGCCGCAGCGCCTTCGCCCCGCGGGTCGCCGTACAGGGCGGTGGTCGCGTCGTGATCGCCTGGAACCGCTCGGACGGCCGGTTGACGCGGATCGAGGCCGCCGTGGGGACCCTTGCCGGTGGCCTGAGCCCCTCCGGGCCCATCTCGGCTCCCGGCGAGGATGCGTACGACCCGCAGGTCGCCCCCCTTCCGGCGGGCGGCGCCCTGATCGCGTGGACGCGCTCGGACGGGGCGGTCACCCGCACCGAGCTCGCGCGCCTCGGCGCCGACGGATCGGCGGGCCCGCCCGCGACGCTCTCGGCCCCGGGCGCCGACGCCACCCAGCCCCAGGTCGCGGTGGACGGGGCGGGCGCCGCCCTCGTGGCCTGGCGGCGCGGGCCGGCCGGGGCCGAACGCGTGCAGGTGCTCGCGCGCAGCGCCGCCGGCGCGGTCGCGGAGCCGGCCGACCTGTCGCCGTCAGGCGTGGGCGCCGCCGAACCCCGCCTCGCCCTCGACGCCGCGGGGCGTGCGGTGGTGGCCTGGCGGCGCACCGACGGCTCGGACCCCCGGGTGCAGATCGCCACCCGCGACCCGGGCGGCGCCTTCGGCGCCCCGGTGGACGTCTCGACGCGGGGGGCGGTGATCGCCGAGCCGCGCGTCGCGCTCGACGGCGGCGGCAACGGCGTGGTGGCATGGCGTCGCGCCGACGGCGACGACGACGTCGTCCAGATGGCCGGGCTCGACGACGCGCCCCCCGTGCTGCTCGAGGTGACGGTCCCGGCCGGCGCGAACATCGGGGAGACGGTCAGGTTCGGCGTGCGGGCCCGGGACGTCTGGTCGCCGCTGGCGCCGGGGCCGACCTGGAGCTTCGGCCCCGACTCGGGCGCGCTCGGGGCGATGGTCGAGCACGCGTTCCCCGCCGCGGGTGCCTACCTCGTGCGGGTGGCGCAGGCCGACACCACCGGCCGTGTCGCCGTCGCCGAGCGCCGCGTCGAGGTCGCCGCCCCCGCGCCGGTCGTCGTGCTGCGCACCGCGCCCGCCCCCGCCCCCGCCTCGCGCGGCGTCGCGCGCACCCGCAGGCCGGTGCCGCTGCGCGTGGGGTGGCGCTGGGAGCGTGCCGGCGGCCGTGCGTGGCTGCGGGTGCGCGGCGTCACGTCGCCGGGCCTGGCCGGGCGGCGGGTGGTCGTCGACCGGCGGGCGGGCGGGCGGGCGGTCGTGCTCTGCCGGGTGCCGATCGCGCGCCGCGGCCGCATCGACGGGCGCTGCCGCGCCGATCGCCTCGCCCGCGCCGGCGTCATCACGGTGCGGGTGCGGGCCCGCGTGGGCGCCACCCGCGCGACCCGGGCGCGCGCCCTGCCCTACGTCACCCGCTCGCTGCGGATCGGCCCGGTCGCAGGCCGGTGAGCGCCTCGGCGCCGAGATCCCAGACCGGCTGCTCCGCCCCGCTCGCGGCCAGACGCACCACCCCCGAGGCGTCGAGCGTGCCGATCTCGGCGGCCGTCAGCCCCCGCGCCCGGGCACGGGCGGCGAGGGCCCCCGGGTCTCCGGCCAGCAGGAAGGCGTAGGAGGGGAACGCGAGGAGCCAGCGCTCGAGCGTGGTGCCCGCCGGGACCGGCAGGGCGTCGAGGTCGAGCGCGCATCCGAGACCGCCCGCGCTCTCGCAGAACTGGAGCAGCGACCCGGCGAGGCCGGGCATCGAGACGTCGCGGGCCGCCCAGGCCTCGCCCGCCTCGGCGGCCTCGGGCAGCAGCTCCAGATCGGAGCGGGCGCGATCGCGGCGGGGGCCGCGCAGGTGGCTGAAGTGGTCGCCGTCCTCGCCCGCCACCATCTCGCCCTCCAGGCACGCCACCAGGGTGACGCGGTCGCCCGGGCGCGCGTCGCGGGCGCGCAGCGTCGCGTGGGCCCGGCCCACGCCGAAGGTGGACAGCGCCGGGGCCAGTCCCTCCTCGATCGTGGCGTGCCCGCCCACGACCGGCACGCCGTAGAGGGCGGCGCCGGCGCGCAGCCCGCCGAGCACCGCCTCGGCCTCGGCGCGACCGCCCGCGACGAGGCAGTCGAGCAAAGCGAGCGGGCGGGCGCCGGTCGCGGCGAGGTCGTTGACCACGGTCACGACGCCCGCGACGCCGGCGGCGCCGGGCTGCGCGGCGACGAACCCGGGGCGGATCACCTCTGCCGCCATGACCAGGTGGCCCTCCCCCTCGGCGACGACCGCGGCGTCGTCGCCGTCGCCCCCCAGCACCGCGGCGACCGCGCCCAGGGAGCGTTTGCCGCGCAGCCCCGGATGGCGTCGCACGGCGTCGGCCAGAGAGGTTAGATTCATGGCGTGAGCACCCTACGCGTCGCCACGGCCGGGCTCGATCTGATGGCCGACGCCCTGCGGGCGCAGGACGTGGACGTGGCCGCGGTCGACTGGCGGCCCCCGGGGGGCGGCGACCCGGGGTCGGTGGCCGCGCTGCAGGCGGCCTACGGCGATGCGCGGGTCGACGAGGCCAACGCGCGCGCCGTCGCGCAGCTCCAGGACGCCCGTCCCATGATCGTGGGCGCGGGCACGGCCGGCGAGCTGATCCCCGGGCTGGAGGGTCGCACCGTCCTGCACGCCGGGCCCCCGGTCGCGTGGGAGCGCATGTGCGCGCCCCAGCGCAACGCGGTCGTCGGCGCCTGCCTGCTCGAGGGGTGGGCCTCCACGCCGGACGACGCGGTGGCGATGGTGGCCCGCGGGGGCGTGCGCCTGGCCCCCGCGCACTCGCTCGAGGCGGCCGGCGCGATGTGCGGCGTCATCTCCCCCTCCATGGCCTGCTGGGCCGCCCGCGACGAGGTCGGCGGCGGCGTCGGCTACAGCCCCTTCAACGACGGGCCGGGCGACGCCTTCTGGCTCGGCGTGGGCTCGCCCGAGGCGGTGCGCCGTCAGCGGCTGATGACCGAGGAGATCGCGCCCGGCATCGCGGCCGCGCTGCGCGCCGAGGGGCCGATCGACGCGTTCGCGCTCTGCGCCCAGGGCATCGCCATGGGCGACGACTGCCACATGCGGCACCAGGCGACCACGATGCTGCTGCTGCGACAGGTGCTGCCGGCGATGGCCGAGAACGCCCCCGCGTCGGTGCTGCCCACCGCGCGGCTCCTGGCCGTCAACGGTCACTTCGCCCTCACGATGACGATCGCCGCCGCCCGCGCCGCGCTGGCCGGCATACAGGGCACGCCGGCGTCGAGCCTGGTCGTGTTCATCAGCCGCAACGGCACCGACGCGGCCGTGCAGATCGCCGGCCTGCCCGACCGCTGGTTCACCGTGCCGGCGCCGCTCGTGGGCGATCCGCTCTACCGGCCCGGGTTCTCCGACGACGACGCCGCCCCCGACATCGGCGACTCGGCCCTCGTCGAGTGCGCCGGGCTCGGCGCGGCGGCCAGCGCCGCCAGCCCGGGCGTGGCCGCCTTCCTGGGCGGCGGGCTCGCCGACGCCATCGAGCGCACGCGCCGCATGGGCGACATCTGCATCGCGCGCAGCGAGCGCCTGCGCATCCCCACCCTCGACGGTGAGGGGACGCCGCTCGGCGTGGACGCGCGCGCATGCGTTGACCTGGGCGAGACGCCGCTCATCAACACCGGCATCCTGCACCGCGAGCACGGCGGGCAGATCGGCGCCGGCATCGCCCGGACCCCCATCGAGCCGATACGCGACGCGCTGGTGGCGCTCGTCGAGCACCTCGGAGACGACCGGCGGTGAAGGCCGACTGGGACGCGCCGACCTACGAGCGCGTCTCGGAGCCCCAGGTCGCGTGGGGGCGGCGGGTGATCGACCGCATCGACCTGGTGGGCAACGAGGACCTGGTCGACGCCGGGTGCGGCACCGGCCGGGTCACCCGGCTGCTGGCCGAGCGCGTGCCGCGCGGCACCGTGCTGGCGCTCGACGCCTCGCCGGGCATGGTCGAGGAGGCCGGGCGGCGGCTGGCCGACCTGGCCCCCCGCGTGCGCGTGCGCATGGCCGACCTGACCGCGCTGACCCTCGACGCGCCGGTGGACGTGGTCGTCTCGACGGCGACCTTCCACTGGATCCTCGACCACGACCTGCTGTTCGCCCGCATGTTCGCCGGCCTGCGGCCGGGCGGGCGGCTGATCGCCCAGTGCGGCGGGGCGGGCAACATCGCCCGCACCCTGAGGGCGGCGGGCGCCGTCGGGGAGCGGCCGCCCTACGCCGCCGCGCTCGCGGGCATGCCGGCCGGCTGGCTGTTCGCCGACCACCACACCACGGTCGCCCGCCTCGAAGCGGCCGGGTTCGCCGGTCCGCGGGCCTGGCTCGAGGACGCGCCGGTCCACTTCCCGGACGTGGCCGCGGGCGCGGAGTTCCTCGCCACCGTCGTGCTGCGCCACCACCTCGAGCGCCTCGTGCCGGGTGCGCGCGCGCCGTTCGCGCGGGAGGTGGCCGAGCTCTGCACCCTGCCCGACGGCCGGGTGGAGGTCGACTACGTGCGGCTCAACCTCGAGGCGCGCCGCCCGGCCTGACGGGCCTCACCGGTCGCCGTACTGCTCCTCGTAGTACTGGCGGTAGTCGCCGCTCTTGATCGGCTCCCACCAGTCGCGGTGGTCGTCGTACCACGCCACCGTCGCGGCGAGGCCGTCCTCGAAGGGCCGGGCGGGCTCCCAGCCGAGACCCCGGAGCCGGGTCGTGTCGAGGGCGTACCGCCGGTCGTGGCCGGGCCGGTCCTCGACGTGGCGCACGAGCGTCTCGTCCCTGCCCGGTCAGCTCGAGCACGCGCCGGGTGATCTCCATGTTGGGCTCCTCGTTGCCGCCACCCACGTTGTAGACCTCGCCCGCCTGCCCGCGCTCGAGGGCCGTCCAGATGCCGGTGCAGTGGTCGTCGACGTGGATCCAGTCGCGCACCTGCATGCCGTCGCCGTAGACCGGCAGCTGCTCGCCGTCGAGGGCGTTGGTGACGAACAGCGGGATCAGCTTCTCGGGGTACTGGCGGGGACCGAACGTGTTCGAGCCGCGCGTGATGACCGCGTCGAGGCCGAAGGTGCGGTGCCAGGCGAGCACCTGCAGGTCGCCGCCGGCCTTGCTGGCCGAGTAGGGGCTCGAGGGGCTGATCGGGTCGCGTCTCGCGGAACGCGCCGGACGGGATCGAGCCGTAGACCTCGTCGGTCGAGACCTGCAGGAAGCGGCCGACGCCGGCGGTCCGGGCCGCGTCGAGCAGCACGGCCGTGCCGACGACGTCGGTGCGGATGAAGTCGACCGGGTCGAGGATCGAGCGGTCGACGTGGCTCTCGGCGGCGAAGTTGACGACGGCGTCACAGCCCGCGATCGCATCGGCCACCACCGCGGCGTCGGCGATGTCGGCGTGCACGAAGCGTGTACGCCTCGTCGTCGGCGACGTCCGCGACGTTGGCGGGGTTGCCCGCGTAGGTCAGCTTGTCGAGGTTGACGACCTCGGCCCCGTGCGCCGAGCGCCAGGCGGACGAACGCGGACCCGATGAACCCGCAGCCGCCGGTGACGAGAAGCCTCATGAGATCTCCCTGATGTAGTCGTGCAGCGCCTCGCGCCAGGGTCGCAGGCGCGGCGCGCCGGCGCGCGTCACGCGCAGCGGCGAGTAGGCGGGCCGTGGCGCCGGACGCCCGAACTCGGCGGTGGTGATGTGGCGCACCCGGCAGTCCACGCCGGCCTCGGCGAAGACGGCCTCGGCGAAGCCCGCCCACGAGACCTCGCCCCCGCCGGCCGTGTGGTAGATCCCCGGCGGGAGGGCGACGAGGTCCTCGAGGGCCGGGGCGAGGTCGCGGGTCCAGGTGGGGCAGCCGACCTGGTCGGCGACGACGGAGACCTCGTCGCGGTCGCGTCCGAGCGCCAGCATGGTGTTGACGAAGTTGCGGCCGTGGGCGCCGTAGAGCCACGCCGTCCGGGCGATGCGGACGCCCTCGGGGTGGGCCTGCGTCGCGGCGCGCTCGCCGGCCAGCTTCGTGCGCCCGTAGGCGCCGAGCGGCGCCGGGGGATCGTCCTCCGCGTAGCCGGCGGTGCCGGCGCCGTCGAAGACGTAGTCCGTGGAGGGCAGCACGACGGCGGCGCCCACCTCGCGGGCGGCGGCGGCGACGTTGCCCGAGCCGGCGGCGTTGACGGCCCGGGCGCGGTCCTCGTGCTCCTCGGCGCCGTTGACGTCGGTCCACGCGGCGAGGTGCAGCACCGCCTCCGGCCGCACCTCGGTGACGCAGGCGCGCACGGCGTCGGGGTCGGTGACGTTGACCTCCAGGTCGACCGCCGTGACCTCGTGCCGCCCCTCGAGGTGGGCGACGAGGTCCCGCCCGAGCATCCCCGAGGCGCCGGTGACGAGGACCCTCAGACTCAGACCAGGCCGATCGTGGAGGAGTCGCCGACCATGAAGCGGTACGCGCGGGGCTTCTCGGAGGTGCGGGCGATCGTGACCCCGCGGCCGATGAGGCTGCTCTCGACGCGTGCGTCGAGGTCCTCCAGGCGGCTGTCCTGCAGCAGGATGCTGTGCTCGACCTCGGCCCGCCGCACCACGACGCCCGGCGAGATGGCCGAGTAGGGGCCGATGTAGGCGTCCTCGATCAGCGCGCCGGCGCCGATGATCGCGGGACCGCGCACCGACGAACGGACGAGGCGGGCGCCCTCCTCGATGACGATCCGGCCCTCGACCGACGTGTCGATCGAGCTCCCCCGCGATGCGGGTCTCCAGCACGTCGAGGATCAGGCGGTTCGCCTCGAGCATGTCGTCGATGCGCCCCGTGTCCTTCCACCAGCCGGTCACGACGTGCGGCTCGACCTGCAGGCCGCGGTCGATCAGGTGCTGGATCGCGTCGGTGATCTCCAGCTCCCCCCGCGCCGAGGGCCGGATGGCGTGGGCCGACTCCATGATGGAGGGGCCGAACATGTAGACCCCGACGAGCGCGAGGTCGCTCCTCGGCTCGGGCGGCTTCTCGACCAGGCGCACGACGCGGCCGCCCTCGAGCTCGGCCACGCCGTACGACTCGGGGTCGCGCACCTTCTGCAGCAGGATCATCGCGTCGGCGCTCGAGACGCGGAAGCGGTCGACGAGCTCGGTGATGCCGTCCCGCAGCAGATTGTCGCCCAGGTACATCACGAACGGGGCGCCGTCGAGGAACTCCTCGGCGGTGAGCACGGCGTGGGCCAGGCCGAGGGGCGCCTGCTGGCGGATGTAGGTCGCCCTGATGCCGAGCGCCGAGCCGTCGCCCACCGCGGCCTCGATCTCGGCGTGGGTGTCGCCGACGACGATGCCCACGTCGGTGACCCCGGCCGCCCGCAGCGCCTCGAGGCCGTAGAAGAGCACCGGCGTGTTGGCGACCGGCACGAGCTGCTTGGCGCTCGTGTGGGTGATGGGGCGCAGTCGCGTCCCCGCGCCGCCGGAGAGCACGAGACCCTTGAGCACCCCGGACACGCGGGCAGAGTACCAGCTGCCCGATGGGGCCTCACCGGGCGATGGCGTCGCTACCATCGGAGACGTGGAACGCGAGGAGTGGCTGGCGCGGCGCACCTACCGGGGCGCGGACTACGACCCCGAGCGGCTCGCCCGGTCGGCGCGCGACCAGGGCCTGAGCGTGTCGGTGGTGTTGCCGGCACTGGACGTGGCCGACACCGTCGGGGCGATCGTGACGGCGGTGCGCGAGCGCCTCGTGGAGCGGGTCGGGCTCGTCGCCGAGGTGCTCGTGATCGACAGCCGCAGCACCGACGGCACGCGTCGCGTCGCGGAGCGCGCGGGGGCGCGCGTGGTGGACGACCGCGACGTGCTGCCGGGGCTCGCGCCCGGCCGGGGCAAGGGCGAGGCGATGTGGAAGAGCCTCGCCGAGGCCACCGGCGACCTGGTCGTCTGGCTCGACTCGGACGTCGTCGACTTCGATCCGGCGTTCGTCACCGGGCTGCTCGGGCCGCTGCTCGACGACCCGGACCTCGGGTACGTGAAGGCGGTGTACGACCGCCGGCTCGGCGACGAGGCGGACGGCGGGGGACGGGTCACCGAGATCTGCGCCCGGCCCCTGATCAACCTCTTCTACCCCGACCTCGCGGGGTTCGCCCAGCCCCTGTCGGGGGAGGCGGCGGGCCGGCGCGAGCTGCTGTCGTCGGTGCCGTTCTTCGGCGGCTACGCCGTGGAGATCGGCCTGCTCATCGACCTGCTGCGAACGGCCGGGCTGGGGGCACTCGCCCAGGTTAACCTCGGGCGCCGGCGCCACCACAACCAGCCGACGGCCGCCCTCGGGGCGATGGCCTCGACGATCTCCCAGGCCGTTCTGCGGAGGCTGGCCGAGGAGGGCCGCGCGCCCGCGGGGCTCGCCGGCTCGGGGCTCTACGCGCGCCCGGCACGGGACGGTGGTGACGCGCTCACCCTCACGGTGCTGGACACCCGCCCCGAGGAGCGCCCGCCCATGAGCGACGTGCTGCAGGCGAGCGCGGCCTGAACGGGCACCGCAACGGTGGCGCGCCGGGGCGCGTGGTCTACCTCGACCTCGACGGGACCCTGCTCGGCCCCTCGGGATCGATCCTGCGCGACGCGGAGGGCCGCTTCTCGGACGCGGGCGTGCGCGCCCTCGCGCTGCTCGACGACGCCGGCGTGCCGGTCGTGCTGGTCAGCGGACGCAGCCGGCGGCGGCTCGAGGCGGTGGCCCAGACGCTCGGCGCGGTGGGCGTGCTGCCCGAGCTCGGCGCCACGGACGCCGGCTATCCGACGGCGCCCGGCGAGACCGTGCACGACGCGATCGCCCGCACCGGTGTCCCCGCGGCCCTGCTGAGCGCCGAGCCGGGCCTCGCCCCCCATCCCCTGGCCGCGTGGGGGCGCGAGGGCAGCCACGTCTTCCTGGGCCGCGTCGGCACGGGGGCGGCACCGCTGGTGCGCACGCTGAGCGACGGCGCGCTGCGGCTGGCCGACAACGGGCGCACCGGCCCGGACGGGGCCCACATCTTCCACCTGCTGCCCGCGAGCGCGAGCAAGGCCGCCGCGGTCGCCCGCGACATCGCCGCGCGCGGCGCCGACCCGGACGCCTGCCTCGCCGTGGGCGACAGCGCGCAGGACCTCGACATCGGCCGGACGGTGGGCGCCGTCGCGATCGTCTCCAACGGGGCCGCGGCGGACCCCGCGATCGCCGCCTCGGCGCCCTGGGTCACGCGGGCGCCCTACGGGGCCGGCGTGCTCGAGGCCGTCGAGGACTGGCTCAGGCGGCGGGCGGGATGACCCGGGGCTGAGGGACCGGCCGGGCGCAGACCCGCGCGACCTCGGTCCACGCCCGGAGCGCCGCGTGGGCGCGACGGGCGCGCGGACGCGGAGCCTCGGTGCGGCGGGCCTGGGCGAGCACGCGGTGGGCGGGACGGGCGGTGGGGCAGCGCCCCCACTGGGTCGCCAGCGTCCCCGCGCGGGCGATGGCGGCGTCGCCGGGGGCCGCGGAGGCCGGGGCGGCCGCTCCGAGCGCCGGGATGAGCGCGGCGAGGGCGACGAGCAGGAGGGCGAGGACGGTGCGCAGGGGTGGCTCCCGGTGGGACGGTCGATCCGTGACGTGGGGGAGGTTGCCGCGCCGCGCGCCCGGCGGCACGCGACGATCGGGGGGCGGTGACCCCACCGCGGGTCCAGTCGACCCCGCGGCGCGCCGTCAGCGGGAGGCCGCGCCCCACAGGCCGGCGACGGCCGCGGCGGCCGCGGCGAGGTCGGCCTCGGCCGACGCGAGGGCCGCCTCGAGGGGCGTCACGCCGCGGCCGATCGCCAGCGCCGCCGCGAACCCGGCCCGCCGGATGGCCCCGGGCCCCAGGGCGACCTCGCCGCACAGGGCGACGCACGGCACGCCCGCGCCGGCGCAGGCGGCGGCGACCGCGGCGGGGGCCTTGCCGGCGAGGCTGGTCGCGTCGAGGCGCCCTTCGCCGGTGATGCAGAGATCGGCGCCCTCGAGCCGGCGGGCCAGACCGACGGCGTCGAGCACGAGGGGGGCGCCGGGCGTCAGCTCGGCGCCGAGCAGCGCGGCCAGCCCCCCGGCGGCGCCGCCCGCCGCCCCCGCTCCCGGAAGCGCCTGCAGGTCGATGCCCGTGGCCCCCCGCACCACGCCGGCGAGGTGCGCGAGCCCGGCGTCGAGCCGCGCGACGGCCCCCGCGTCGGCCCCCTTCTGCGGCCCGTAGACGCGGGCCGCCCCGTCGGGGCCGTGGAAGGGGTTGGCCACGTCGCAGGCCACCTGGATGACGGTGTCGTCGAGTCGCGGGTCGCGGCCACGCAGGTCGAGGGCCGCCACCCGGGCCATGTCGCACCCGCGGCCCTCCAGCGGGGCGCCGTCGGCGTCGAGGGCGCGCACCCCGAGAGCCAGGGCCAGTCCGAGCCCGCCGTCGGTGGTGGCGCTGCCGCCGAGACCGACCACGATGCGCCGGGCGCCGAGGTCGAGGGCGGCCCGGATCAGCTCACCCGTGCCGCGGGTGGTCGTGGCCTCGGGGTCGCGCTCGTCGGCCCGCAGACGCTCGTACCCGGACGCCTGCGCCAGCTCGACCACGGCCACGTGACCGGGCAGCTCCCCGAGGACGGCCTCGACCGGGCGACCCAGGGGATCGGCGACCGTGGCGCCCCGCCGGCGCCCGCGGGCGGCGGCGACCAGCGCGTCGAGGGTCCCCTCCCCGCCGTCGGCGACCGGCACCGCGCGGATCTCGACGCCGGCCGGCGAGGCCAGCCGCAGGCCCGCCGCGATCGCACGGGCCGCCCCCGCCGCCGGCAGCGACCCCTTGAAGGGCGCCGGCGCGACGACGACGACGGTCACTCCCCGGCCGGCGGCGGGGGCGACGCCACGGCGCGACGCGGCCAGTCGAGCTGCAGGAAGTCGACGATCTCGTCGTGCCAGAGGCGGTCGTCGGTGGTGGCGGCGCGCGTCGCCGCCAGGCCCGCGGCGTCGTCGCCGACGGTGATCCGGAACGGCGGGTGGTCGGACGACGCCGCCCGCACGATCGCCTCGGCCACCACGGCGGCCGGCGTGGGGGTGCGCGCGCGCCACGCCGCCATGCCACGGCGCAGGTCGTCCAGCAGGGGCACGTAGGGGCCCTCGCCGCGCGCCAGCGACCCCGTCGGGCGGGTGGCGCGGGGGAAGTCGGTGTCGACCATCCCGGGCTCGACCGAGCAGACGCTCACGCCGAACGGGCGGCACTCGACCGCCAGGGCCTCGGCCATGGCGAGCAGCGCGTACTTGGAGGCGTGGTACATGCCGACCAGCGGGTTCGAGATGCGCGCCCCGATCGACGAGGTGAACACGATCGTCCCGGTGCCGCGGGCCCGCATCGCGGGCAGCGCCGCCTGCACCACCGCCACCGCCCCGATGAAGTTGGTCTCGAACATGGCGCGCACCTCGTCGAGATCGACGTCCTCGACGGCGCCCAGCACGGCGTACCCGGCGTTGCCGACCAGGGCGTCGAGGGCGCCGCCCGCCAGGCGCTCCGCCTCGGCGACGGCGGCGGCGACGGAGGCCGCCTCGGTCACGTCGCAGTGCACGAGGTGCACATCGGGCAGGCCGGCGTAGGCCGCCCGGGCGGCGTCGAGGTCGCGGACGCCGGCCACCGCGCGCCACCCCGAGGCGGCGAACAGCTCCACGCTGGCGCGGCCGATGCCGCGGCCGGCGCCGGTGACGAGGACGGTCCGGGGGGTGCTCACGGGCGCGAAGGCTACCCCGCCTGCCCGGGGGGCGGGCCGATCCCGGAGAGGTCGGGGATCGGCGACTCCTCGGTGACCGCCCCCGCGTCGCGCAGCGGCAGCCGCAGCGTGAAGGTGCTGCCCGCCCCCAGGGCCGACTCGAGCTCGATGCCCCCACGGTGGGCGACGGCGAGCCCGCGCGCGATGGCCAGCCCGAGGCCGGCGCTACGCCCCTCGCGCGACGGATCGCCGCGATAGAAGCGGTCGAACACGAACGGGCGGTCGTCCTCGGCGATGCCGTCGCCGGTGTCGCGCACGGCGATCGTGCCGTCCTGCCCGTCGCGGCCGACGACCACCTCGACGCGGCCGCCGGGAGGGGTGTGGCGCAGGGCGTTGTCGAGCAGGATCAGCAGGATCTGCTCGACGCGGGCGGGGTCGACCTCGACGGTGACCGGATCGGCGGTCGACGGGGCGACGGTCAGCGACACGCCGTCGCGCTCCGCGAGCGGGGCGCGCGGCGCCACCACGACCTCGGCGAGGTCGTCCAGGGCGATCACCTGCCGCTCGAGCGGCAACGCGCCCGCGTCGAGCCGGGCGAGCTGCAGCTGCTCCTCGACCAGCCGCTCCAGGCGTGCGGTCTCGAGGGTCATCGCCGCGAGGAACTCGCGCCGGTGCCGCTCGCCCACCCCGCCGTCCTCCAGCAGCTCGAGGAATCCCTTGAGCGCGGCGATGGGCGTCTTGAGCTCGTGCGAGACGTTCGCGACCAGGTCGCGGCGGGCCCGGTCGAGCCGCCGCTCCTCGGTGACGTCGCGCAGCGTGATGACCGTGCCGGCCGTGTCGTCGGCGGCGAGCCGGGCGGCGTGCAGATCGAGCTCGGCACCGCCGGGGAGGACCACGAGGCGGCGCTCGGTGGGCGCCGCGTCGGGCCTGCGCGCCGCCAGCACCGCGTCGACCACCGCGGCCGGGAGGGCGTCGAGGCGCGCCGACTCGGCGCCCTCGGGGAGGCCCAGGAGGCGGTTGGCGGCGTCGTTGGCGACGGTCACGGTGCCGTCCGGCCCGACCCTCAGCACGCCCTCGGCCAGAGAGCCGATCATCGCGCGGTCGCGGTCGCGCTCGCTCGTGATCTCGGCCACGAGCGACTGCAGGCGGCCCGCCATGCCGTTGAGGCTCTCGCCGAGGGTCACGATCTCCTGCGGGGCGATCCGCCCGCGCGGGTACCGGGCCGAGAGGTCGCCGCCCGCGAGCGTGGCGGCCGTCGACGCGAGGCGCCGGATGCGCCCCCCCAGCACGCGGGCGATGGCCACTCCGGCGAGCGCGGCGAGGCCGAGCACGGCGATCATCGCGAGGACGACCCGCTGGCGCACGATCGCGAGCTCGGGCGCGAGGCCCGAGACCTCCCGGGCCGCCACGATGACGCCGTCGCCGCCCCCCGCCCGCACGAACGGCACCGACGTCGCCACCGCCTCGTCGCCCGGCAGCAGCAGCGTCGTGCCGGGGCTGATGCCCCGGCCGAGACGGGCCAGGATGACGGGCTGCGCGGGCACGACCACGCTCTGGCCGCGGGCGAAGCCCGGCGGACGGTAGGTCACGCTGGCCTCGGCGCCGGTCTCGCTGCGGACCCGCTGGGCGAGCTCGGCGATGCCGCTCTCGAGCGAGACGTCGGGGTCGACGGCGATGGCCTGCACGGCCCGGCGCAGGTCGTTGGCGTCGCGCTTGGCGCGATCGCCGCGCACGCTCGACTCGAGGGTGGGCAGCACCACGAGCAGCACCGCGAGGCTGGCCGCCATGCCCACGGCGAGCAGGGCGCCGACGAGCCACCCCTGCAGGCCGAAGCTGCGGCGCCGGTTCACCCTCCCGGGCCCTCCCCGCCGAACGCGTAGCCCACCCCGCGCACGGTGCGGATCAGCACCGGCGCGGCCGCGTCGTGCTCCACCTTCTGCCGCAGGTGCCGCACGTGCACGTCCACGCTCCGCAGGTCGCCGAAGAAGTCGCCCTTCCAGAGGTGGTTCATCAGCTCCTCGCGGGTGAACACGCGGCGGGGGAGCTCGCCAGCTTGTGCAGGATCTCGAACTCGGAGTAGGTGAGCGGCAGCTCCTGGCCGTCGCGCATGACCGTGCGCGAGACCGTGTCGATCTCGAGGTCGCCGGCCCGCAGCGGGGCCGACCGGTCGGGCTCGAGCCGCGCCCGGCGCAGGTTCGCCTTGACGCGCGAGACCAGCTCGCGCGGGGAGAACGGCTTCGTGACGTAGTCGTCGGCCCCGAGCTCGAGGCCGAGCACCTTGTCGAGCTCCTCGCCCCGCGCCGACAGCATGATGATCGGGATGGTCCGCTCGGCCCGGATCCGCTTGCAGACCTCGAGCCCGTCGAGGCCCGGGAGCATGATGTCGAGCACCACGAGGTTGACGGTCTCGCGGCCGACGATCTCGAGGGCGTCATCCCCCCGGCCGGTCGTGACGACCGCGAAGCCCGCGTCCTGCAGCGCGTACTCGACGATGGTGCGGATGGACTGCTCGTCCTCGACGACGAGGATGCGATCGGACACGTGTGGGGCGACCTCCCGGGCGTGGTGCCGAGCTCGATCGTAGCGGGGTCCGGGGAGTGGGCGGTCGGTCTTCTCGGAGCCTTAAGACTCGGGCGCTACCCTCCACGACGTGCCGCCATACGGACCACGGCTGAACCCCTTCGCGCCGCCCCCGCCGCGCCGCCGCCCGCCGCGATGGCTGGCCGGCGCCCTGCTGCCGGCCGTCGTGGGTGGCGTCGTCGCCCTGGGCGGGGCCGCGGTGACCGGCAACCTCGGGGGCGACACCGTCATCGAGCGCGTCGATCCGACCCCGCTGCCCGTCGCCGTCGCCGGCGCGTCGGCCGGCGGCGACGGCGCTCCCGCCCGCGTGGGCTCGCCGAGCGTGCAGGCGGTGGTCGCCGCGGCGTCGCCGGCCGTGGTCAAGGTGACGACCGGCGACGCCGTCGCCGGCGCGCGCCTCGGATCGGGCTTCCTCGTCGACCGGCGCGGGCGCGTGCTGACCAATGCCCACGTGGTCGACGACTCGACGACCGTCACGTTGCTGTTCGAGGACGGCACCGAATCGCGCGCGCGGGTGCTGGGGACCGACGAGAGCACGGACCTCGCCGTGCTGAGGGCCGACAGCGTGCCGCCCGGGGTGCGCCCGCTGACCCTGCGCCGCAGCGCCGACCTGGTCGTCGGCGACCCGGTGATCGCGATCGGCAACCCCTTCGGGCTCGACCGCACGGCCACGACGGGCATCGTCTCCGCGCTCAAGCGCAGCATCACCGCGCCCAACGGGTTCGAGATCCAGAACGTCGTGCAGACCGACGCCGCGATCAACCAGGGCAACTCGGGCGGTCCGCTGCTCGACGGGAGCGGCCGGGTCATCGGCATCAACTCCCAGATCGCGACCGAGAGCGGCGGCAGCGACGGCATCGGCTTCGCGGTCCCCATCGACACCATCCGCCCCGTGGCCGACTCGATCATCGAGGACGGCACCGCCGAGCACGCCTGGCTCGGCGTCACCGGGCGCCAGATCACGCCGGCGGTGGCGACCGGGCTCGGCGACCCCGGGGTGCGGGGCGTGGCCGTGGTCGCGGTCGACGATCGCGGCCCGGCCGGGAAGGCGGGCCTGCGGGCCGCCACGACCGCGCCCGACGCCGACGTGCCGCGGGGCGGCGACCTGATCGTCGCCGTCGACGGGCGGTCGGTCGAGGACATGGCCGATGTCAGCCGCGCGGTCTCGTCGCGGGCGGTGGGCGCGACGATCAGCCTCACGGTGCAGCGCGACGGTTCGCGCCGCCGCATCGAGGTCGTGCTCGCCGACCGCCCGGACGACGTCGGGGTCTCGCCGGCCACCCCCTGAGCCCCGCCCCGCGCCCGCGTCAGCGGTTGCGCACCCGCAGGCGGGTCGAGGACCGGGGCCGCATCTGCACGGTGCCGAGGAAGCGGGCGCTGACCACGACGGTGCGCGCCGCGCCGGTGCGCCTGGGCCGCAGCAGGGTCGCGTAGCGACACACGCCCGCCCTCAGGCGCAGCGGGGCGGTGCGCACCCCGACGGTGCGCCTGCCCACGGCCGCGCGCACCTGGACGCGACCCGCGCACCGGGGCGCCGGGCGGACCCGCGGCAGCACGAGCACGCCCGAGACGTCGATGCGCCGCGCGACGCCGCGCCGGGGACGGCGCACGGCCGAGATGCGCAGCGCGCGAGGCAGCGACCGCACCATCCGCGGCGCCGGCGGGGGGACGGCCTGGACCGACGGCACGACGAGCGTCACGGCGCCCTCGTCGTCCTCGCCCGTGGGCCCGTTGCCCGGCGTCGAGTCGGGGTCGTAGAGGCTCGACGCCGCGACCTGGGCGTTCACGGTGTAGACGCCGCTCGCCGTCATCCTGACCGGGACCCTGAGCGTCGCCGTCATGCCGGGGGCGAGCGATCCGACGCGCCACGCGCCCGGCGTGAAGCTGCCCTGGGTCGCCGAGACGGCTCCGACCGCCACGCCGTCCGGGACGGGCAGCGCCACGCCGACCGACTGGGTGGTGTCGACGCCCCCGTTGGAGGCCGTGATCACGAGCACCGCCGAGCCGCCGGAGTGCACCTCGCCCGTCGCGGCGCCGATCGACAGCGAGAGGTCGGCCACGAGGGGCGGCACGCTTCCCGCGACCGGTACGGGGCCCGCGAGCGCGACGCTCCGGACCGGGCTGTCCCCGACGCTCGACTCGTCTCCGTACCCCAGCCTCCCGCTGCCGCCGAAGCCCCAGCACCGCAGGGTGCCGTCGTCGAGGGAGACGCAGCTGTGCGAGTAGCCCACGCTCAGCGCGCGCGCGGTGCGGCCGGATCCGAGGGTCACCGGCGGGACCGACCCCGGGGTCTCGCCCGCCGTGTCGCCGATCGACCGGGTGTCGCCGAGACCCAGTCGACCGTTGCCGCCGAAGCCCCAGCACCGGACGGACTCGTTGTCGAGGATCGCGCAGCTGTGCGCCTCGCCGGCCGCGATGGCCGTGGCCGTGCGTCCCGGGCCGAGGTCGATCGGGGGGGCGGCGGCGGCGCTCGTGATGTCGTCGGACGAGCCGTAGCCGAGCCGCCCGTCGGCCCCGAAGCCCCAGCAGCGGGCGGTGCCGTCGTCGAGGATCGCGCAGGTGTGGCCCCGGCCTCCCGAGACGGCGCGGGCGGTGCGCCCGCCGAGGTTCACGACGCCGGCCTGGCCGGGCGTCTCGTCGTCGCCGACGTCGGAGGTGCCGCCGCGACCGAGCTGGCCGCCCGAGCCGAAGCCCCAGCAGACCAGGGCGCCGTCGTCGCGGATGGCGCATGTGTGGAAGTCGCCGGCCGAGATCGCGACGGCCGTCCGGCCGGCGCCGATGTCGACCGCCCCGGCGGAGGCCGGGCTCTCGTTGTCGCCGATCGAGGCCTGGTTGCCGTACCCGAGCCGGCCGGACACGCCGTTGCCCCAGCAGGCGACGGCTCCGTCGCCGCGGATCACGCAGGTGTGGGAGGCGCCCGTCGTGATCGCGCGGGCCGTCCGGCTCGGCCCGATGTCCACCGGCGGGCGCGGCCGCCGGGGAGCGAACGTCGGCGGTGCCGCCGTATCCCAGGCGGCCGTTGGCCCCGAAGCCCCAGCAGCGCACGGTCGCGTCGTCGAGTATCGCGCACGTGTGGAAGTCGCCCGCGGCGACGGCCCGCACGGTGCGTCCCGGACCGAGATCGACCGCCGGCGCCGCCGACGCGCTCAGCACGTTCTGCTCACCGCCGTACCCGAGCCGTCCCGCCACGCCGCGCCCCCAGCAGTGCACCGACCGGTCGCCGACGACGGCGCACGTGTGCTCGTCGCCGAGGTCGAGGTACCCGGCCTGGCTCTCGCGGATCGCCGATGCCGCGCGCTCGCCGCTGGCGAGGGGGGTGATGGCGAGGACGCACATCACGACGGCCGCAGCGGCCAGCGCGATACGCGCCCACCGAGGGGGTGGGCTGTCCATGGCTCTGCTTCGTACCACAGCGGCCGGTGCCGCGTCATCAGGCGGCGGCCGCATCCGCGGCACGAGATGTCGCGAGATGGGGTCGCGGAGCGGCGTCACGCGGTCTCCGTTCCGCGCCCCCGCGCAGCTATATTCGGTGGCGGTGAGCTCCGAGCTGACGATCCGCCACGCGTCGGACGCCGACGCCGGCGCCATCGGCGCGATCTACGACGAGGCGGCCGGGAGCGGCGTCGCCACGTTCGCGACCGGTCCCCACACCGCGCCCGAGCGGCGCGCCTGGCTGGCGGCGCGCGGCCCGCGGGCGCCGGTGCGCTGCGGGGTGCTGGCGGGCGAGGTGGTCGCCTGGTCGGCCCTCGCCCCCTTCTCGCACCGGGAGTGGTACGCGGGCGTCGCCGAGTACACCGTCTACGTGGCCGACCGCGGGCGCGGGCGGGGGATCGGGCGGCGCATGCTCGACGACCTCGCCGAGGAGGCGCCCGTGCACGGCTACTGGAAGCTGGTCGGGATGATCCTGCGCGAGAACGCCGCGGGGCTCGCGCTCGCCCGCGGGGCGGGCTTCCGCGAGGTGGGGACGCACCGGGCCCACGGACGCCGCGAGGGGCGCTGGCGCGACGTGACGATCGTCGAGCGCCACCTCGAGGTGCCCGCATGACCCGGCCCGCGGCGCTCGTGCGCAGCGAACTGGTCGGCTACCGCGAGGCGTGGGCGATCCAGGACCGGCTCGCCGCCGAGCGGGCGGGCGGGCGCATCCCCGACGTCGTCTGGCTGCTCGAGCACCCGCCGACCTTCACCCTGGGGCGGCACGGCCGTCGCGAGGACCTGCACCTGTCCGACGCGGCGCTGGCCGCGGCCGGGGGCGAGATCGTCGCGGCCGATCGCGGCGGGCAGATGACCTGGCACGGCCCCGGGCAGAGCGTGGGCTACGCGATCTGCGACCTCAGGCCCGGGCGGCGTGTGCGGGCGTTCGTCGAGGCCCTCGTCGGCGCGATGGCCGACGCCGCCGGTCTGGCCTCGGCCGCCCCGGGACCCGACGCCATGGGCCTCTACGCCGGGGGGCGCAAGCTCGGGAGCGTCGGCATCCGCGTGCGCGGCGGCGTCACCACGCACGGCCTGGCGCTCAACCGTGAGCCCGATCTCGACTGGTTCGGCGTGATGACCGCCTGCGGCGCCCCGGGCGTCATGGCCACGTCGATCGCCGCCGAGGGGGGCGACCCCGACCGGGACCGCGTCGAGGCGGCCCTCGCCGGCGGCCTGGCGGAGCGCCTCGGCCGTGGACCTGACGCCGGCGACGCTGGCCGAGCTGCTCCCGGCGGCCGCGGCCGCCTGAGGTCAGAGCACCCGGGAGAGGAACCGCTTCGTCCGCTCGTGGGTGGGCGCCCCCAGGACGGCCGCGGGCGATCCCTCCTCGACGATCCGGCCCTCGTCCATGAACACCACCCGGTCGCCCATCTCGCGGGCGAACCCCATCTCGTGGGTGACCACCACCATCGTCATGCCCCCCTCGGCCAGCGACCGCATGACCGCGAGCACGTCCTTCACGAGCTCGGGGTCGAGTGCGCTCGTGACCTCGTCGAAGAGCATCGCGTCGGGCTCCATGGCGAGCGCCCGGGCGATCGCCACCCGCTGCTGCTGGCCGCCCGACAGGCGGGCCGGGTGCTCGTCGGCCCGGTCGGCGAGGCCCACCCGGGCGAGCATCGCCAGGCCGCGCTCCCGGGCGCTCGCCCGGTCGATGCCGAGGACGGCCACGGGCGCCATGGTCACGTTGTCGAGCACGGTCCGGTGGGGGAACAGGTTGAACGACTGGAAGACCATGCCCAGCCGCTGCCGCAGCGCGTTGACCGGCGCGTCGGGCGCCGTCAGCTCGTCGTCGCCGAGGAAGACGCGGCCCGCCGTGGGACGCTCGAGCAGGTTGAGGCAGCGCAACAGGGTGGACTTGCCCGACCCGGACGGACCGATGACGCACACGACCTCGCCGGTCGCCACGTCGAGATCGACCGCGTCGAGCACCGTCGTGTCGCCGAAGCGCTTGGTGAGCGCCTCGGCGCGGATGGCGCTCACGGCGACACGACCCCGCCGCGGCTGGTGCGCCGCTGGTCGCGCGCGATCAGGCGGTCGAGCAGCCAGATCAGGGGCAGGGTGAAGGCCAGGTAGAAGATCGCGGCGACGGTGAGCGCGCTCGAGTTGAAGGTCACCGACTGGGCGTCGCGCGCGACGTTGACGACGTCGCCCACGGCGAGCACGCTCACGAGCGCCACGTCCTTCGTCAGGGCGATGAAGTCGTTCATGAGGGGCGGCAGCACGCGCCGCACGGCCTGCGGGAGCACGACCAGGCGCATCGACTGCCCGCCGGTCATGCCGAGCGAGCGGGCGGCCTCGGTCTGGCCGCGGTCGACCGACTCGATGCCGGCGCGGTAGACCTCGGCGACGTAGGCGGCGTAGACCAGGCCGAGACCCAGGAAGGCGATCTGGAACACGGTCAGGTCGCGGATGATCGGGATCGGGAGGAACGGGAAGCTGCCCGCCATCAGCAGCAGCACCACGAGGGCGGGGACCGCCCGGAAGAAGTTGATGTAGGCGACGGCCAGCACCCGGAGGGCCCCGCCGGCGATGCGCCCCCCGGTCGATCGGGCGTCCGCGCCGGCGCGTCGCGCGACGGCGAGGACGAGCCCGAGCACCAGGCAGAGCACCTCGGCGAGCAGGGCGATCTGGATCGTGACCCAGAAGCCGCGCGCGAGGTCGGGGAGATAGGGCCGGGCCGAGTCCCAGTCGAAGTACTGGCGGATGATCTCGTCCACGTCCCGGCCCTCTCGTCAGGCGCTCACGTCGTCGGGCTCTCCCCGAACCACTTCTCGTAGATGCGGTCGTAGGTGCCGTCGGCGCGGACGGCCGCGAGGCCCTCGTCGAAGGCGTCGCGCAGCGCCGTGTTGTCCTTCGGGAACATCAGCCCGAGGCCGAGGTCGCCCGGGACCTCGGTGGCCACCTTGAGGGTCGGCTTCTGCGCGGCGGCGTAGGCGACGACCGGGAAGTCGGTGATCGCGGCGTCGAGGCGCCCCTGGGCGAGTGCGTTGAAGGCGTCGTCGCCGCTCTCGTAGCGCTTGACGTCGGCGCCGGGGACCGACGCGGCGAGCTCGGCGCCCACCGTGCCGCGCTGCGCCCCGATGGTCGCGCCCTCGAGGTCGTCGAGCGACGCGACGGCCGAGGCCTCCGGCACGAGGATCGCCTGGTTGGCACTGAAGTACTGCTCGCCGAAGGCGACCTGCTCCGCTCGCTCGGGCGTGATGGTCCACGACGAGGCCGACATGTCGAAGCGCCCCTGGGTGAGGCTGAGGATGATGCTGTCGAACGACTGGTCGACGAACCGCACCTCGTCGATCCCGACCTCCGCGGCGATCGCGTTCACCAGGTCGACGTCGAAGCCGACCGCGTCCGGGGAGCCCGGCTCGGTGAACTCGAAGGGCGCGTACGGGATGTCGCTGGCGACCGTCAGCACGCCGGGGGTGATGAGGCCGAGATCGGCGGTCGGCGTGCTGCCGGCCTCCGCCGCGCCCTCGTCACCGCAGGCCGTCGCCCCGATGGCGAGCGCGACGACGAGGAGGATCGTGCTCAAGAACCGTGACAACGATGTGCCCCTCTCCAGTGGAAGATCGCGAACATATGCCCCCCCCGGGGGGTCGCCAACCCGGTCCGAGGCCAAATCGAGTCAGGGAAGGAGCGCCTCCCAGGCCAGGAGGGTCGCCGCGACCAGCGCGTCGTCGTCGGGGTCGGCCCCGTGCGCGGCGATCGCCCCGGCCAGCTCGTCGGGGTGCAGGTCGAACGGCTCGGCGTCGGGCATCGCCGCGCGCAGCGCCGTTGCCAGCGCCTCCGGCCCCGGTGGCGCCGGGCCGCTCAGGGCAGGTTGACGGCCGCGGCGGCGGCGAGGATCAGGATGAGGGCGCCGTACCCGACGTAGCCGCTCGCCAGCAGCAGTACGCCGAGACCGACCAGGAGCACCGCGAGCACCGCCCACGCGACCCGGCCGAGGCCGCTCGCGCCGAGCTCCCAGCCGCTCTCGGGGGGGCGCGCCGAGCGACGCGGCTTGCGGGGAGGGGGGTCCGGCACCGCGCCGACCCTAACGGGCGGCGGGCGGGCGCGTCGGCGGCGGCGCGGAGCCTCGACCGCCCGGCGCGATCCCGCCGGACGCCCCCCTCAGCGGGCGCGCGCGAGCTGGCCGCACGCGGCGGCGACGTCGGCGCCGCGCGAGCGGCGCACCGACGCCTCGAGGCCGGCGTCGGCGAGCGAGCGCAGGAAGACCTCGCGACGCGACTGCGACGATCCGCGGTAGGGACCCTCGGTCGCGTTGTACTCGATCACGTTCACGTGGAATCGCCCGTCGCGCAGCAGGCGCGCGAGGCGCTTGGCGTCGGCGGCCGAGTCGTTGACGCCATCGAGCAGCAGGTACTCGATGAAGACCCTGCGTCCGGTCTGGTCGCAGTAGCGCGTGCAGGCGGCCAGGAGGTTCGCGATCGGGTAGCGGGCGTTGATCGGCATCAGCTCGGAGCGCGTGGCGTCGTCGGCCGCGTGCAGCGAGACCGCCAGGCGGACGGGCAGCGGGTGGTCGGCGAGCCGGGCGATGCCGGGGACCCATCCCACCGTCGAGATGGCGATGCGCCGGGCGGACAGGCCGAGGCCGTCGGGGGCGTTGATCGTCGCGCAGGCATCGAGCACGGCGTCGAGGTTCTGCATCGGCTCGCCCATGCCCATGAAGACGACGTTCGTGAGGCGGGCACCCTGGGCGTCGGCCTCGCTCGCGGCGAGCACGGCCTGGTCGACGATCTCCGAGGCGGTCAGGTCGCGTCCGGCGCCCATCGCCCCGGTCGCGCAGAAGCGGCATGCCAGGGCGCACCCGGCCTGGCTCGACACGCAGACGGTGCGCCGGCCCTCGGCGTGGGCGATCAGCACGGCCTCGACGACGGCGCCGTCGGCGGCCCGCAGACCCCACTTGACCGTGCCGTCGCGCGACACGACGCGCTCGTCGGGGGTCAGGGCCCAGAAGGGCAGCACCGCGTCCAGCCGCTCGCGCAGGTCGCGGGGCAGCGTCGAGACCTCGGACCACGCCGTCGCCCCGGCCCGCTGGGCCTCGAGCGCCTGGCGCATCCGGTACGACGGCTGGCCCCACTGGGCCAGGATCGAGTGCAGCGCGGTGCGGTCCACGGGGCGAGTGTGACAGACCCGATCGACGAGCCCGCCCGCGGCGCGACCCCAACTGCTTGCACGTGCAAGCAGTTTGGCGTACGGTTGCGAGCGCAACGGTGAACGGGGAGGGGTCATGAGGCTCGAGGGGATCCACCACATCAGCGCCATCACGGCGGACGCGCCCGGCAACCTCGACTTCTACACGCGGGTGCTCGGCATGCGGCTCGCGGCGAAGACCGTGAACCAGGACGATCCGAGCGTCTACCACCTCTTCTACTCCGACGAGGGGGGTCGCCCCGGCGCCGAGCTGACCTTCTTCGAGTACCCGGGCGCCCCGCGCGGGCGGGCCGGTTCCGGGATGGTGCACCGCATCGTCTGGCGGGTCGACTCGGCCGCGGCGCTCGACTTCTGGGAGACGCGCCTCGGCGACGCGGGGCGGGGCACCGACCGCACGGAGGCCGGCCTGCGGTTCGCCGACCCCGAGGGCCTCGGCCACGAGCTGACGGTGAGCGATGCCAACCCCGCCCTGAAGGCGGCGCATCCCGAGATACCGGCGGAGCACGCCATCGGGGGCTTCGTGGGCGTGCGGGTGTACGCCCGCCGGCCGCAGGAGAGCGGGCGGCTGCTCGAGACGACCCTCGGTGCCCGCGCCCTCGGCGACGACGCATACGAGGTGCGCGGCGAGCGACGCGGCGGCACGATCGCGTTCGACGAGGCCCCGCCGGAGCGGCCGCTGAACGGCGCCGGGACCGTGCACCACGTCGCGTGGGGCACGACGGTGGCGGAGCACCCCGCGTGGGCCGAGCACCTGCGCCGGGCCGGCGTGGCCGCGACCGGGGTCATCGACCGCTACTACTTCCACTCGATCTACTTCCGGGAGCCGAGCGGCGTGCTCTACGAGATCGCCGACGACGGCCCGGGGTTCACCCGCGACCTGCCGCTCGAGGCGCTCGGCACGCGGGTGATCCTGCCCGCGTGGCTCGAGCCGCACCGCGACCAGGTGGTGGCGGGCCTGACGCCCCTCCCCGACCCGCGCGCCTCGTGGCCGGCGGTGACCGCGTGAGCGGAGGCGACTGGACATACGTCGTCGAGGACGGCGCGGAGGGTGCCGTGCTGCTGATGCTCCACGGCACCGGCGGCGACGAGCGCGACATGCTCGGGCTGGGCCGCGCCCTGATGCCCGGCGCCGCGCTCGTGGCGCCCCGCGGCCGCGTCTCCGAGAACGGCATGGCGCGCTTCTTCTCGCGCACGCCCGCCGACCCCTTCGCCTTCCCCGACCTCGCGGAGCGGATCGACGAGCTGGCGGCCTTCGTGCGGACGGCCCTCCCCGCCCACGGCCTGGCGGGCCGGCCGCTGCTCGCGGTGGGCTACTCCAACGGCGCCAACGCCGCCGTCGCGCTGATGCTCCGGCACCCCGGCCTGCTCGACGGCGCCGTGCTGCTGCGCCCGATGCTCCCCGCCGCCCCGCCGGACGGCCTCGACCTCGCGGGCACGCGCGTGCTGGTGGCCGGCGGGCGCGACGACGGCATGATCCCGGCCGCCCGGGTGCACGACCTGATCGACGCCCTCCGGTCGGCGGGCGCCGAGGTGGAGGAGCGCTGGCAGCCGGGCGGGCACGGGCTGACCCACGACGACCTCGACGGCGCGGCCGGCTGGCTGGCCGTGGCGGGCGCGCCCGCCTGAGACGCCGACGGCGACGCGACGGTGGGGCGCGCTCAGCGGGCGATCGTCGTGTCGAGGAGCGGCACGGGCGCCTGCGGCGTCGGGGCGCCGGTGTCGAGTCGGGGCATGCGCGACGCGGCGAGCGCCGCCAGCAGCAGGAAGGCGACGGCCAGGAGCAGCGCCGCGCGGAAACCGTCGGCGACGAGGGCGCGGCCGGTGGGCGCCGCCCGGCCGAGCGCGCGGTCGAGCGCGGGCGTGAGGTTGGCGTGCAGCACCGCCCCGAGCAGGGCCGCGCCGAGCGCGCCGCCCGTGTAGCGGCTGATGTTGGGGAGCGCCGACGCGACGCCGAGGCGACCGGGCGGCACGTCGTGGATCGCCGTCATCGTGATCGGCGAGGTCGAGGTGGCCAGGCCGACCCCGAACAGCAGCAGCCCCGGCAGGAGGGCGGCGTAGTGCTGCGCGCCGGCCGCCAGCGCCATCCAGAGCGCGCCGGCCGCCGCCACCAGGAACCCGGCGCTCGCGAGCCGCTCCGAGCCCACCCGTGCGATCGCACGACCCGCGATCGGCGCCACGAGCATGAAGCACGCGGCGATCGGCGTGATGCCGATGGCGAGCCGGACGGCCGAGAAGCCCAGCACCGCGGTCAGGTAGAAGGGCAGCAGGATGAGCACGCCGAAGAGGGCCGCCGACGAGGCCATGGCCGCCAGGTTGGCCGCGGCGAGCGCGCGCCGGCGGAGCAGGCGCACGTCGATCATCGGGGCGGCGACGCGCGACTCGTGCCACCCGAACGCAACGAGCGCGGCCACGCCGAGCGCGGCGGACGCGAGGGTGGCGGCCGACGTCCAGCCCCACGCCCCGCCCCGCGACAGCGCGGCCAGCAGGGCGAAGAGGCCGAGCGCGGCGAGGCCCGCGCCCGGCAGGTCGAACCGGCGGTCGGCGTCGGGCGGGCGCAGCTCGACGAGCACGAGGGCCGCGCCGGCCAGCACGAACACCCCGAGGACCGGGCTGAACCAGAAGACGCTGCGCCAGCCGAGCGTGCCCACGAGGACCCCGGCGAGGTTGAGCGAGAGCACCGGGGCGAGTCCGAGCACCCCGCCCATCACCCCGAGCGCGACGCCCCGCTCGCGCGGGCCGAACAGCTCGGCGGCGTAGGCGTAGGCCGTGGGCGCCATGGCGCACGCCCCCACCGCCTGCAGGATGCGGAACGCCACCAGCGAGGGCGCGCTCCAGGCCAGGGCGCAGAGGACCGACGCGAGGCACAGCACCAGCACGCCGGCGATGAACACCCGGCGGCGGCCGTAGAGGTCGCCGGCGCGCCCCGCCAGCGCGAGCAGCGTCGCCTGCGTCACGAGGAAGCCCGTGACCACCCACGAGATCGACGGCACGTCGACGCCCAGGTCCTCGGCCATCGCGGGCAGGGCGATGTTGACGATGCTGACGTTGACGACCGAGAGCATCATGCCGCTCGCCACCACCATGAGCGCCATCCAGCGCCAGCGCGGGTGCTCGAGCAGACGGGCCCGGACCGTCACGACGCGGGCTGCGGCGCGGTCCCTCACCGGGGGAGTGTAGCCCCGGGTCCGCTACCCTGAGAGGGTGCCGAGCACGGGCGAGAAGCTGTGGGGCTACGCGCGTCTGGCGCGCCTGTGGTCGTGGACCCTCATCTGCCGTGTCGGGGGTCCTGCTGCTGCTGTCGGTCGCCATCCAGGCGGGCAGCGGCGGAGGGCTCGACGGGCGCTGGTTCGGCACGGCGCTCGGCATCACCGGCCTGACCGGTGTCATCAGCTACCCCCTGTTCCGGGTCTGGCTGCGCTCGTCCGCGCTGCCGTCGGTGCGCCTGCCGCAGGCCGTCAGGGCCACCGGGCCGCGCCGCCTGGAGGCGTCGCCGCGCGACTGGCGCCGCTTCGCGACCTTCACGGTCGCCGCGCTCGGGCTCGGGGGCGGCGCGATGCTCGTGTTCCTGATCGGCGTGCTCGGCCGCGGGGGCACGGCCGAGGGCGTGGTGGTCGGGATGCTGGCCGCCTGGGGAGCCGCGACGCTCGAGGACGCCCGTCGCATCGACGCCGCCGAGCGCGCCGAGGGCCGCCGCTACTACGCCGCCTGCGCACGCCCGACGGGGGTCGGCAACAAGCTGGTGTGGGTGCCGCGACGCACGCCCGCGGACGCCGCCGGCTGAGCCCGCGGGCGGGCCGCACGAGGGTTGCTAACATACCCCCATGGGTATGCAAGACGGGAGTCGCGACACCGATGGAAGGGGACACGTGGCCGTCCACGAAATGATCATCATCGGCGGGGGGCCGGCCGGGTACACCGCGGCCGTCTACGCCGCGCGGGCCAACCTCGCGCCGCTGGTGGCCGAGGGGTTCGGCGCGGGCGGACAGCTCATGCTGACCACCGACGTCGAGAACTTCCCGGGGTTCCCGGAGGGCATCCAGGGACCTGAGCTGATGCAGGCGATGCGGGCCCAGGCCGAGCGCTTCGGCGCGACGCTGGTCGCGGCCGACGTGACCCGCGTCAACCTGTCCCGGCGGCCCTTCTCGGTGTGGATCGACGACGAGGAGCACCTGACCCGTTCGATCGTGATCTCCACCGGGGCCTCGGCGCGGTGGCTCGACCTGCCGAGCGAGAGCCGGCTGCGCGGCTTCGGGGTGTCGACCTGCGCCACCTGCGACGGCTTCTTCTTCCGCGACAAGCCGATGGTCGTGGTCGGGGGCGGCGACTCGGCCATGGAGGAGGCGTCGTTCCTCGCCCGGATGGCGTCGTCGGTCACGATCGTGCACCGTCGCGACGAGTTCCGCGCCTCGCGCATCATGGCCGACCGGGTGCTGGCCAACGAGAAGATCCGCGTGCGCTACAACGCGGCCGTCGAGGAGGTGCTCGGCGGCGACACCGTCGAGGGCGTCCGGGTGCGCGACACCGTGACCGGGGAGATCGAGGACATCACCGCCTCGGCGATGTTCGTCGCCATCGGGCACGACCCCAACACCGCGCTGTTCGCCGACCAGGTCGACCTCGACCCCTCGGGGTACGTGGTCACGGACGGCACCCGCACGAGCGTCGAGGGCGTCTTCGCCTGCGGCGACGTGCAGGACACCGAGTACAAGCAGGCGATCACCGCGGCCGGCAGCGGGTGCATGGCCGCCATGGACGCCGAGCGGTGGCTCGAGGCCGCCGATCACGATGAGCTCACCAGCGACTCCCCCGCCGGGGCGGTCGCGTCAGGAAAGGACGCGTAGATGGCCGACAACGTGTTGGAGATCACCCAGGACAACTTCCAGGGCACGGTGCTCGAGAACGAGAAGCCGGTGCTGGTCAACTTCTGGGCCGAGTGGTGCGGTCCGTGCCGCACGATCGCCCCGGTCGTGGAGCAGATCGCCACCGAGCGCGGCGAGAGCCTCGTCGTGGGCAAGCTGGACGTCAACGCGCACGGCGCGATCGCCCAGCGCTACAACGTGCAGGGCATCCCGTTCATCGGTTTGTTCGAGAACGGCCAGCTGACCCGTCACGCGGTCGGTGCCATGCCCAAGGCGCAGCTCGAGCGCGCCCTCGGACTGGAGTAGCGATGCCGAGCTACGACCTGGCCTGCGTCGCCTGCGACCACCCTTTCGAGGCGTTCCGGCAGGGCTTCCTGCGCGACGAGGACCGCGTGTGCCCCGAGTGTGGGGCGGCAGATGCCCGCCAGCTCTTCACCGGCTTCGTCACCGCGCGTCCCGCCCGGGGCGACGGGGCGCCGTCGGTGGTGGGCTTCGGGGGCGGCGGGGGCGGCTGCTGCGGCGGCTCCTGCGGCTGCGGGGGAGGATAGGCGCGCCATGGCGACCATCTCTCCGGGGGGGCCGGCGTCATCCGATCAGCTCGTCACCCGCCTGCGCCGCGCGGAGGGTCAGCTCCGGGGTGTGCAGAGGATGATCGAGGAGGGCTCCGACGCCCAGAAGGTCCTCACGCAGCTCGCCGCCGTGAAGGCGGCGGTCGATCAGGTGGGCATCCACCTCATGTCGGAGCGCCTCCGTACCTGCGTCGCGAACGGGGATGAGGGCTGTGAGGAGGCGTTCGAGGACGCGATGACGACGCTGCTGCGATTCGCATCGCTCGGAAGATGACGGCCCGGTCGACCAGGGGAGCCGGGCGGGGCGTCTCGCCGCGCTGATTGCCCATCGGCCGCAGGCGCGCCCCGTCGCGGGAGCCCATCACGATCGCGCCGCGCGCGAGCGCGCGCAGGCCGCGGGAGCGGGGGGTGGCGCCGAGGGGCGGATTCCCCGTCTCGACCGCGCCACCGCCTGCCCGCCGATACGAGTTCGTCAGACCGGGAGGCATCGCGTCCGAGCCTATCCCCCGGCTCGCCGCGGCGCGAGCGCCGTCGGGCGACGGACGCCCGCCCACCGCGGGCCGGTGGTGCATGGTGGGCGCGACGCCCATCAGATCGCCGCGACGCGTGATGCCCGCCGCGGCGCGGCGCTCGAGCGAGCTGCGACGCAGTGCGGCGCACACCGAGAGGGCGACGCGGTAGCCGGCGTCCGACTCGGCGCCGGTCATCACCATCGTGCCGGCGGCACGGCCCGAGAGGGCCCGCACCAGGCGGCGGGGGCGCTCGGAGATGATCATCATCGGCCGCTCGTCGGCGTGCAGGCCCTCGGCCAGCTGGCGCCAGTCGGCGTCCTCGCCGCGCAGGTCGAGCATCACGATGTCGCCCGAGGCGGGCGGCGTGCGCTGGGCCGAGGCCTCGGCCGCCAGCACGACGTAGCCGAGACGGGTGAGCGTCTCCTCGAGCGCCGAGCGCCCGGCTCCGTCGGAGCCGAGGACCAGGATCTGGGTCTGGTGGTGCATTTGTCGGTACCCCATCTCGCGAGAGTTTCTGCGCCGGCCCCGGGATGTCGGTGGGGCGGCGCGGGACGCGAAGGCCCGGGTCGAGGACGCACCTCGACCGGGGCGGGGGTCGACTAGCCGGGGCGGCGGACCGCCATGGCGTGGCCGCTGCGCGGGCCGATCAGGCCGAGCAGGTGGAGCCGCTCGGACACCGACGGGCGCGGCGCGTAGGCCGCCAGCAGGAGGGTGCCCAGCAGGATCAGGAAGATGATGCTCGATGCCGGGCGGGCCGCTGGAGCCGGGCATCACGTAGCCGGCCAGCACCTCCAGCAGGCTGGCGCCGTTCGGTGCGGTGCCCTCGGGCGCCACGACCTGCACGACGGGGAACTCGGCCTCGTCCGACCTGTCGTCGAACGTCCGGTCGGGACCGGTCGCCGACGACCGGCCCGGCGCCGGACCGGTGGTCGCGGCAGTGGGCCCGCGGAGCGGGTCGCGCAGCACCGCCGCGGAGAACCCGGTGTCGACCAGGAGCAGCGGGGGCCCGTCGGCGGTGGGTCGCGCCGCGGGCACGAGGGAGCGCGGGGCCTCGGCCGGGACCGTGGGCCCGCCGAGCGCCAGGACCAGGGGCGCGGACGCCACGGGGCCGGCGAGGCCGGCAGGCGGCATCGGCACCGCGCCGAGCCGGAGCACGAGGGGCGCCGCCGACGCCGGCGGCATCGGGGGCAGGAGCACGCGGGCCCCGGGTGCGTCGGGGGTCGCGCCCATGCCGGGGGCGAGCTCGGGGAGCGCCGGCGCGAGCACCGGCCCGGCGACCGGGACGGGTGCCGCGGTGCCGGGAGCCTCGACGTTGCGGGCGGGGGCCGGAGCGGGCGCGGGGGCCGGAGCCGAGGCGTCGGGTGACGCCGGCGGCGGTGCGGGGGCCTCGTCCACGACCGGGGGCGGTGCGGGGGCGGGCTCGGGCTGAGCCGGCTCCTGGGCGGGCGCGGGGGCGGGCTCGGGCGCCGGGGCCTCCGCCGCCGGCTCGGCCGGGGTCGGCTCGGCCTGGGCCGGCTCACCGGCCGGGGCGGGCTGCTCGGGGGCGGGCGCGCCGCCCTCCGGCGACCCGGCGGCCGGCTGCTCCGCGGCGGCCGGTTCGGCCGTCGCGGTCCCGGCCGAAGCGTCGGCGAGGGCGAGGGCCGGGGCGAGGAGCGCGAGGGCGAGGGCCACGACGAGCACGCGGACGAGCGTCGCGAGCGACGCTGCGTGGGCTGTCGGGGGGGTCCTCGTCGGCACGATCGCCAGATCCACCGTTGTGTCGTTGGACGCGAAGGTCGGAGCGCGCCGACGATACACCGGATCGGGGGCCGCGACATCATTTTCGCGGTGCGGGCGTGGGGGGGTGTGAGGTTTTGCAGAATTCGGCCAGGCGACCGAGATGTGGGATGCGCGGGCACGGTCCCGCGGGGGGGTCGGAGGACCGGTCGAACGAGCACCGATCGCAGCCCGGCTCGGCGCGCTCCGAGACAGTCCTCCACGGGCCGGTCGCCGCAGTGCAGCGCGCGCTCGGGCGGCACCCCGAGCCGGCCCAGCGCGTCGTGGAAGATCGCGGCCGCGGGCTTGCGCGCGCCCACCACGGCGCTGACGCTGACGGCGTCGAAGAAGCGCGCGATGCCGAGCTCGTCGAGCACCTGCGGCAGGCCGCAGTCCCAGTTGCTCACGACGGCGAGCGCGACGCCGGCCGCGGCGAGCGCCTCGAGGGCGGGCACGGCGTCCGGCAGCACGACGAAGCGCAGGCTGTCGAGCAGGATGGGCGTGAGCGCGTCGAGCGGCGGGGCGTCGCCGTCGAGCGCGTCGCGGAGCACCCGGGCGCAGTCGCGGCGCAGGGCCGCGAGCGTCGCGGCGTCGCGACCGGCGTCGTGGTGGGCCCGGTAGTGGCGGATCTCGGCCGCCAGGGCCGCCTCGACCCGGTGGGCGGGATGGACGTGGCCGGCGTCCGCCAGCAGGGCGTGCAGGCGGGGCACCGGGGGGTCGAGCGCGAGGATCGTGCCGAAGGCGTCCAGCAGCACGGCATCGACCGGCGGACCGGGTGGGTGAGGAACCCCGTGGGGCTGGGCTATCATGCCGCCCTCTCAGGCGCAGGGGGTTTCACACGCGTGCGCGTTTCCCGGTCTCGCATCGCCCCGACGGTCGCGCTTCTCATGGTGATCGCCGTCGCGGCGATACCGACGCTGGTCGCGGAGCGGTACACGGACGGGCCCGGTGGGGCGGAGGTGGGGCATGCGAGGCTGGATCGCGGATGGGAGTTCGTCTATCACGCAGTGCGGCTCTCGCGCGGCGCGCGACTCGGGTCGGAGGACTTCGCCCTGGTGCGGGCCCGTAACGCCTGGGCCGGCCGGCCCGCCGTCGCCGAGGACGTCGAGCTGGTCTACCTCGACGGCGCCTTCGACGTCCCCGTGCCGCCCGGCGGCACGCCGCCGCCGGATGAGCGCCGCCGCGCCGTGCCCCTCTCGCGACTGGGCTGGGTCGTCCACGGCCGCGTGCGCGGGGGCCCGCGTCAGATGATCGGCCTGCTCGACTACGCCTCGGGCCGCGTCGCCTGGAACATCCGGCCCCTCGGGCCGCCCGCATGAGCGACCTCCGCCGCCGCCGCCGCGCCCGCGCCCGCCGCGCCCGGCGCCGCCGCACCAACCTCGCGCTGATCGTCTCCGGGCTGGTGCTGGCGCTGGTCGGCGGCGGCGTGCTGGTGACGGCGCTGACCGTGCACGCGGTCGGCCGCAGCCTCGAGGCCGAGGGCGGGTCGCTCAAGGAGATCCGGCTCGGCCAGAACACCCGCATCTACGACAAGGACGGCAAGCTCCTCGGCATCGTCGCCGGTGAGACCAACCGCACCGTCGTCGGCACCCGGCGCATCCCGCGCATCCTCAAGGACGCCACGGTCGCGATCGAGGACAAGCGCTTCTACTCCCACTCGGGGGTCAACTACTACCGACTCGTGGGCGCCGGGGTGCGCGACATCCAGAGCGGGTCGTCCGCGCAGGGCGGCAGCACGATCACGATGCAGCTGATGAAGAACCTCTACGAGCCGCAGGCCGACCGGACGATCTCGAAGAAGGTCGAGGAGGCGTACCTCGCCTTCCAGTACGAGAAGAGGTACACGAAGGACGAGATCCTTGTGAAGTACCTCAACGGGGTCTTCTACGGGCAGAACGCCATCGGCGTGCAGGCCGCCTCGCTGACCTACTTCGACAGGGACGTCGGCGACCTGACGCTCCCCCAGGCGGCCCTGCTCGCGGGTCTGCCGCAGGCGCCCAGCCAGTACAACCCCTTCTCGAGCCCCGAGAACGCGCGGGCGCGCCGCAACCTCGTGCTACAGCAGATGGCCGAGCAGGGGTACATCAGCGACGAGCTCTCCGAGCGGGCCCAGCGCTCGGGCCTCGCCCTGCGCCGCGGCCGCGCCTACCGGCGCAAGCGCGAGGAGTACTTCTTCGAGTACGTCCGGCAGGAGCTGATCGACCGCTACGGCGAGGCCGAGGTGCAGAAGGGCGGCTTCAAGGTCTACACGACGATCGACCCGGCGCTGCAGAGCGCCGCCCGCCGGGCGATCAGGGAGAACCTCTTCTACGACGACGACCCGGCCTCGGCCGTGGTGACGGTCAACTCGGGGAAGGGCTACATCCGCGCCATGGCCTCGAGCCAGCGCTTCGCCGACAGCCAGTTCAACTTCGCCACCCAGGCCGAGCGCCAGCCCGGATCGACCTTCAAGACCTTCGTGCTCGCCGAGGCGATCCGCCAGGGCATCAACCCGAACACGACGCTCTACGCCAGCAAGAAGCTCGACTTCGTCGACAGCACGTACGGGCCGATCGACGTGTCCACGTACTCGAACTCCTACCGCGGGGCGATCCCGATCGCCACGGCCACGCTGAGCTCCGACAACTCGGTGTACCAGCAGCTGACGCTCGACGTCGGCCCCGACAAGGTCATCGACACGGCGTACCGGATGGGCGTGTCGCGCGAGCGCGAGCTGCCCGACGTGGCATCGATCGGCCTCGGGGCCGGCGAGGTGACGCCGCTCGACATGGCGACCGCCTACGCCCCGCTCTCGAACGGCGGGCTGCGGGTGAAGCCGATCGCCATCTCGCGCATCGAGCTCCCGAACGGGCGCAGCGAGACGTTCGCGCCGGAGCGGCGGCGCGTGCTCGTCGGACGGCGAGGCCTACGAGGTGACGCGGATCCTCCAGGACAACGTCACCGGCGGGCACCGGGGGCAACGCCCAGATCGGCGTCCCCATCGCCGGCAAGACCGGCACCACCGACGACTTCGCCGACGCCTGGTTCGTGGGGTACACGCCCGAGTACTCGACCGCGGTCTGGGTCGGCTACCCCAACGCCGAGGGCGCGAAGCGGTACATGACGAGCGTCCACGGCATCTCGGTCGCCGGCGGATCGTTCCCGGCCCTCATCTGGGGCGACTACATGCGCGTGCTGGTCGAGCGCATCGGCGGCTCGGGCGCGTTCCCGCTGCCCGACGACCCCGTGGAGTGGTCGCCGTTCTCGAGCGACTTCACCCGCTCGGCGAGCGCGGCCCGGGCACAGGCGCAGCGGTCGGAGTCGGACCGACTCGACCGAGTCGACCGAGTCGAACCTCGACGGCAACCCGGGCCGCGCCGCCCGCGGTGCCGGCACCCGACCCCGACCCGCCGCCGGCGACGCCCCCGCCGGCCCCGGCCCCCGCGCCCGCGCCGCCGCCGCCCGCGGTGCCGACCACGCCGCCCACGCCGCCCACGCCGCCGCCGACGACACCGGCCCCGCCGCCGCCCGCGACGCCATAGGATCGGACCCCCGGTCCCCCGTGGTGCCGACCCCCGGATGAGACGGATCGATCGACAGACGACGGCGCGACTCGCGCGCGGGGCATCGCGCCCGCTCGGCGCCGCCCTGATCGCCGCCGTGGTGGCGGGCGCGTTGCTGCTGTTCGGGCCGCCCGGCGGCGACGAGGCGGCCCATCTCTACCTGACCCAGTCGTGGAGGGAGAACGGCTGGGAGCTCTGGGACAACTTCTGGTACTCGGGTCGCTACGCCCAGGTCAACTACAGCCTGATCTACTACCCGCTCGCCGCGCTGCTCGGGTGGGGCACCGTGGTCGTCGCGTCGTGCGCGGGCGCCGCGGGCGCCTTCGCCGCCCTGCTGCAGCGCCGGTGGCCGACCCTCGCCACCGGCTCGGCCCTGGCCTTCGCGCTGCTCGTGCCGCTGGGTGCCCTGGCGGGCACCTACCCCTTCCTGCTCGGTCTCGCCACGGCGCTCTGGACCCTGGTCGCCCTCGACGCGGGGCGGCGGGTGCTCGCGCTGGCCGGCGTGCTGGTGACGGCCCTCGCGCACCCGCTGGCGCTGGCGTTCCTGCTCGTGGTGCTCATCGCCGTGGCCGCCGCCGACCGCGGGGGGTGGTGGCGCACCCGGGGCAACCTGGCCCTCGCCGCCGGGATCGCGGTCGTCGCCGGCGCCCAGGGGGTTCTGCTGCGCGGGTTCTCGACCGGGGACGCGGGCTACCCGTTCGACCCGAAGGACGCCATCGCGATCGCCGGCTTCTGCGTCGTGGGCCTGCTGCTCACCCGCAACCTGCCCGACCAGCGCCTGCTGCGGGCGGTCTTCGTGGGTTACGGGGCGCTGGCGGTCGTGGCCTTCGCCGTCGAGTCGCCCCTCGGCGGCAACGCGGTGCGGCTGATCCTGCTGATGGGGGCGCCGCTGCTGCTGCTGCCGCTCGCCGCGCGCGGCTTCCGCCCTCGCGGGCTGACCGTGGTGTGCCTCGCCGGGATGCTGCTGTGGCAGACGATCCCGGCGGTCGCGGGCTGGCGCACCTCGACCGAGGCGCGCGCCCAGGACAAGACGTTCTGGTACCCCGTGATCGCCTTCGCCGAGGCGCATCGCGACCCCGACTTCCGGGTGCAGGTCGTGGCGACCGCGGACAACTGGGAGGCCTACTACCTCGCGCGGCGCGACGTGCCGCTGGCCCGGGGGTGGTTCCGCCAGGACGACTTCCCCGCCAACGCCGTGCTCTACGACGACCTCACCCCGCGCCGGTACGCGGCCTGGCTGCGTCGCACCGGGGTGCGCTACGTCTTCCTGCCCGACGACCCGCTCGACTACAGCGCGACCGACGAGGCGGCGCTGCTGCGCTCGGGGCGGTCGGGCCTGGACGAGATCGCGCACATCGGCGCCTGGACGGTCTACGCGCTGCCCCGCCCCACCCCCATCGCCACCCCCGCGGAGGGCATCTCGGTGGTCGCGCTGAGCTCGAGCTCGCTGACCCTGCGCGTGAGCGAGCCCGGGGTCTACCGTCTGCGCCTCCGCTACACGCCCTACTGGCGGGTGCAGTCCGGCGGCGCCTGCGCGTCCCCGCGCGAGCCGTGGGGCACGGACCTGCGCGTCACCGAGCCGGGCCTGGTGCGGCTGTCGTTCGACGTGCGCCTCGGCACCTTCGTGAACACCGTGCTCGGCGGACAGGGGGGCTGCGTGGCGCCCGTGCTCGGGCCCCCGGCGCCGGAGGCGGTGGCGCGGTAGCGGCGTCGCCCACGACGGACGGCGTCGCCCTGCGCGTGCTCACCTGGAACCTGTTCCACGGTCGCGACGGGCTGCCGGGCCTCGGCGCCACGAAGCGCTCCACCTGGACCGGCCTGCCCGAGGACGACGGCGTGCACATGCACGTCAACCGCAAGCTCACCGGGCTCATGGCGGCCCGCGTCGCCTCGTGGGAGCCCGACGTCTGCGCGCTGCAGGAGGTGCCGACGGGTGCGATGCGGGCGATCGTGGCCGCCACCGGCATGCGGGCCGTCTGGACGACGACCGGCCCCCTCATCGGCCCCGCCCGGCTGCGCGACCCCCTCGCCGCGCGCAACCCCGATCTGTGGCGCACGCACGAGGGCAACGCCAACGCGCTGCTGATCGCCCCGTGGCTCGCCGTGCCGCGGGACGGCTGCCGTTCCGTGCGCCTCAACCCGGTCCGGGAGATCCTGCGCGCCGCCCGCGAGCTGCGCCTCGGGCGCGGCGAGCTCGCCCGCTACCTGCCGGAGCCGCGCCGCCTCGTCGTCGCGCGCCTCGTGCTGCCCGACGGGCGCGACGTCGTCGTCGGGTGCGCCCACTGCCACAACGCCCGCCACCCGGGCGTCGTGGGGCGGGAGATCGGGCGGGCGGCGGACGCGGTCGTCGCCCTCGCGGGGGACGGTCCCGCCGTGCTCGCCGGCGATCTGAACGCGCCGCCGAGCCATCCCGCGCTGGCCCGGCTCGCCACGGCCGGCTGGGAGGGCGCGGCGGCGGCGGCGGGCATGGGGATCGATCGTATCCTGCACCGCGGCGGGCTCGTCGCCGACGGGCGGGCCCGCCGCCTGGACCCGGCCGAGCGTGACGTGGGCGTCTGGTGGCGCGGCACGGAGCGACGGGTGCGCCTCTCCGATCACGACCCCGTGATCGCGGATCTGCGACTGCCCCCTACGGGGACCTCATCGTGAGCTGCGCCATCAGCAGCACGATCAGGGCCACCGCGACCCCCGCCGCCCACCGGGCACGCCGGCGGTCCTCCCCGACCCAGTCGGCCAGCGGCCAGACCAGCGGGAAGGCCATGAGCCCGAAGCGGGCCATCGAGGTGATCGTGCCGCTCGACAGCGGGACGGCCAGCACGACCGCCGAGTAGGCGACCCAGGGCGAGCGCAGTCCGCCCTCCGCGCGCCAGAGGCGCACGAGCAACCAGAGGTACGCCGCGAGGAACGCCACGTCGCGGGCCGTGGCGTGCCAGGCGGCCGTGTAGTCGCGGGTCCGCACCAGCTCCCACCCGGCCGCGATCTCGTGGGGCGCGGTCGTGACGAGGCCGATGCCGAGCTGGCCGCGGTCCCAGGCGCGCTGGGCCTCGAAGGGCAGCATGGCCGAGCCCCGCGCGACGGCCATCCAGGCGAGGAAGGCGGCCAGCGCCGCGACGCTCGGCAGCACGGCCAGGGCGACCCGCCGCCAGCGCCCGGGAGCCGGGTCCTGCGCCGCGATCATGCCCACCAGCAGCGCCACGAGGGCGCCCGTCGGCCGGGTGAGGGCCGCGACGCCGGCGACGAGCCCGGCGAGCGCATGGCGCCGGCGCACCGCGAGCAGGGCCGCGAGGATCGCGGCCGCGAGCGCGATGCCCTCGGTGTAGGCCAGCGAGCAGTAGACGGCCGGTGGCAGCAGGGCCAGGGTCCACACCGCGCGGGTCGCCGCCGCGGGTCCCATGGTGCGGTCGGTCAGGGCGCGCAGTCCGAGCAGGGCGCCGAGGAACGCCAGGTTGGTGAGCACCAGCGTGCCGACGAACGGGTTGACGCCGGCGGCGAGCCACGCGGCCATCGTCCCGGGGATCAGCGGGAAGAAGGCCAGGTTGGTGAAGATCTCCCCGACCTGCCCGAGGTCGCGCTCGTATCCGTTGCGCGCGATGTCGAGGTACCAGGTCGTGTCCCACCCGCCGAGCTGCGCGAGCCACCCCGGGACCGCGGGATCGACGCCGCGCTCGGGGACGCCGAAGGCGAGGCTGCACGCGATGCCCACCACCAGCACGAGGGCGCGCGACGACGCCCAGGCGGCGAGCGGCGGTGCGCGCCAGCGCACGGCGGCGCGCGGCGCGGCGGTCCTCACGGGCGCCGGCCGGCCCAGGCGACCCCCGCGCCCACGGCGAGCAGGGCCGCCGCGAGGAGGATGGTGACGATGGCGGCCGGCTCGACCTCGACGCGGGTCGGCACCACCTCCGTCCCGCCGGGCAGGGACGCCCGCACCTCGACGGCGGGGGACGTCGCGGCCCAGAAGGCGAACACCAGGGCGAGGGCCCCCGATCCGGCGGCGACCGGCCCGGTCCACGCCGACGCGGGACGGCGCTCGCGGCGGGCGAGGAGCACCGCGACGCCGGCCATCGCGGCAAGCGCCCCGAGGACGGGCAGCAGGAGCAGCTGCCCGGCGCCGCCGAAGCCCGAGGCCGAGAGAGCGCCTCCCGCGCGTGGCGCGGAGTACCAGGCGAACGCGGGCAGCACGGCGATCGCCGCTCCGAGCGCCATCAGCACGAGTCCGGTCGCGCGGCTCGTGCTCACCCGGCGCCCACCGGCCCGACGCGGCGGAAGACCATCACCCCGTCCTCCTCGTGCACCAGGCGCATGTCGGGCCGGGCGCGCAGGGCCGCGAGGCTCACGGCGTGGGCACCGGGCAGCAGCCGGTCGCCCAGGTAGGGGCGCGCCGCGTCGACGATCACCCACCGGGCCTCGTCGACCACGGGGTAGGTGAGCACGCGCGATCGCTCGGACAGGTGCGCGCCCAGCAGATTGCCCGCCGACACCACGACCCCGTCGGGGATGAGGGCCGTGGCGCGCGCCATCGCCCGCGAGTGGTCGGTGACGCGGTACTGGTCGAGGCGCTGGTTGTCGGATCCGATCACCGGCACGTCCCTCCACCATGGCAGCGGGCCCATGTGCAGGCCCGCGATCGCGACGACGGCGACCCAGACGACCGCGACCCGGACGGGGTCGTCGAGGGCCCGGGCGAGGATCGCGGGGCGGTCGAGGCGGCGCACCCGCGCCAGGCCGAGGATCGCCGCGGCCACCGCGAAGGGCACGATCACGGCCACGTACTGGAACTCGATCGAGTACTGGGGGAACCAGTCGGCCAGGATGTTGATGCCGATCTCGGGCAGGGCCCCGGCCGCGAGCAGCGGCGCCGCCAGCGGCAGCAGCAGCAGCGGCGCGAGCAGGGCCACGAGGTAGCTGAGGCGGTCGTACTCGAGCACGAGCGCGATCGCGTCCCACGGCCGCGTCAGCAGGGTGGTCCCGACCGCCTGCCCATCGGTGCCGAGCGAGCCGTACCGCTCGACGAAGGCCGAGCCCCGGCCGTCGTTGTAACGGGGGATCACGACGAGCACCGCGACGGCCACCCAGGAGAGCGCGGCCACGCTCATCGCGATGCCGTAGCGGCGGCCGAGCCCGCGCACGACCATCCAGACGCCGAGCACCGCGAGGGCGAGCGCGACCTCCTCCTTGCAGAGGGCCGCCAGGACCGCCGTGACGGTCAGGATGCCGTACCGGCGCTCCTCGGCCGCCCAGATGCAGTACATCAGCAGCGGCGCCGCCAGGGTCACCGGGTGGAACTCGGTCACGGTGGCCCACTGCAGGGGCGGGTAGAGCAGGTAGACCGCCGCCGCGGCGACGGCGAGCCGGTCGTCGCCGAGCCAGCGGCGTCCCAGCCAGAAGGCGGGCAGCGCGCCCGCCGCCACCGCCAGCGCCTGGCAGACCAGCAGCGCCTCGGGCAGCGCGCCCGTCCACGTGAGCGGGGTGAAGAGCACCAGGATCGGATCGACGTGGGCACCGAGGCGCGTGAACTGCCGCCCCGCGATGTCGGTGGTCTCGAGCGGGCGGCCCTGGGCCGTGCTCCAGACCGCCTGCACCATGTTCCCGACGTCGAACCGCCCGGTCCAGAAGGCCCGGTGACGGGCCACGGACAGGTACGAGAAGACGCCCGCGTAGAGGGCGACCATCGCCCAGACCGCCGACTGCGGGGCGCGCGGGCGGCGCCGCGCCGGCCGGGGGCGGGGGCGCGGCCGCGCCATCGTGGGGGCGACGCTCACCGGCCGCGCCCGGCCGCCACCGCCAGGGCGACGAAGACCAGCTCGACCACGGTGAGCACCAGCCGGCTCCCGACGGACAGGGCGACCGCCACGCTGCCGGGCAGGTTCTGGGCGAGCGCGAGCGCGAAGGCCCCCTCGCGGATGCCGAGGCCGGAGGGGAAGATCACCGCCACCATCGACACCGCGAACGAGAGCAGGAACGCCAGGCCCACGAACGCCGGGCCACCGGCCTCGGGGCCGGCCGCCGCGCGCACGAGCAGCCAGAGCGCGAGGCCCAGCAGCGCCGCGGTGGCGGCGTACCACCCGAGCAGGGCCACCAGCTGGCCGGTGGGCAGCAGGCGCGGCAGCGGCTCGCGCCGCGCGCGGCGCAGCAGCCAGGTCGTCACCGGACCGAACACGCGCGGGTGCAGCGCCAGCAGGCCGAGCGGCACGAGCGCGAGCAGCCAGACGCGGCCGTCGTCGCCCTCGCCGTAGAGGGCGATGAACGCCACCCCTCCGGCGGCCGCCACGCCGACCGACAGCAGTTGCTCGTAGGCCATCGCGGCGACGGTCGCGCGCCGCGGGACGCCGCGGTCGTGGCTCAGCACCACCCGGCCGAGCACCATCAGCACGCTGCCGGGGACGTAGCGCCCGAGCAGCGACCGCGCCCAGATCGACAGGGTCACGCGCCGCGGCGGGGCGGGCTGGTGCAGGCGCTCGACGATGGCGCCGTAGCCGAGGCCGCTCGCCGCGTAGAAGGCCATCAGCGCGACGCAGCCCAGCCCGAGCAGACCCGGGTGGAGGTCCCAGTCGTACTCCGAGACCGACGCCCAGCCGTCGGCCAGCGCCCAGCCGAGGAAGCCGAGCACGAGCACGGCGGCGGCCAGGCCCACCCATCGCCGCCAGGGGCTCCGCGGAGACGCCGCGGCGACCGCCTCAGTCGGGGGCGTCGCCACGCCGCGCCAGCGCGATCAGCCCGTGGTAGCCCGGGCGCCGGCCGATGAACGCCGAGTCGATCTCGAGGGCGGCGCGCACCACCCGTGCGACCAGCCGCGGGGGGGCGCCGTCGATCACCCGTCCGCCGCCGGCGTCGAGCCGGCGCCGGAGCGCGCGGCGGTAGACCTGGCGGTGGTAGAGACCGGTCAGCGGGAAGCCCCAGCCGCGCACGTCGGGCTCGGTGAAGCCCGCGGCCCGCATGCGGTCGCGCAGCATCTCCACCGTGTAGCGACGCCGGTGGCCGGCCCACTGGTCGGTCCAGTCGTAGCGGTAGGGGTTGGCCGGGACGGTCACCAGCAGCACGCCGCCGGGACGCAGCACGCGCCACAACCCGGCGAGCGCGGCGTCGTCGTCGTCGAGGTGCTCGAGCACCTCGGCGCAGACGGCGGCGTCGAACGACCGGTCGGGCAGGTCGAGGCTCTGGACGTCGCCGGGGACGACCGGGTTGGCCGCGTCCGCCCCGCGCCGCCGGAGCGCCTCGCGGGTCCAGTCGCAGAGCTCGGGGCTCGCGTCGGTGGACGTCACGCGCAGGCCGGCATCGACCAGCTTGAGGGTCAGGCTGCCCGCCCCGGACCCGGCGTTGAGGACGTCGGGCCCGGGCAGCGCCGGCAGCAGCCGGCGCAGCACGAGGGCCTCGCGGTAGTCGTGGCGCGGCCCGAAGAGCTCGGGGGTGCTCGCCCCAGTCGCGCGCGCGGGGCTCGGAGGTCGTCATGCCCGGAAGGTTAGGGGGGTCAGCGCCCGGAGCAGCGCATCGGCGACGGCCTCCGGGGTGCCGAGCCGGCGGTAGACCTCGTGTCCGGCGCCCGCGATGCGCCCGCGCAGCGCCGCATCGGCACCGAGGCGGGCCAGCGCGGCGGCCAGCGCCCGCGCGTCGCCGGGCGGCACGAGCAGCGCGCTCTCGCCGTCGCGCAGCACCTCGCGCACGCCCGGGGTGTCGCCGGTCACCACCGGGCGGGCCGCCGCCAGCGCCTGCCAGACCTTGTTCGGGACGACCCGCGCGGCCTTGGCGCTGGTGCCGAAGACACCGAGGCAGATCGCGGCCGCCGCCACCTCGCCGCCGAGGCGCTCGTAGGGCACCCATCGCTCCCAGGTGAGGCCCGGGGGGCGCGCGCGCGCCAGCTCCCCCTCGAGCCACGACCCGAGCTGGCCGTCGCCGATCAGCCGCACCGGCGGGACGCCCGGGGCGCGCGCCGCCTCGAGCACCGTGGCGACGCCGTGCAGGGGGGCCAGCTTGCCGTAGAAGAGCACCGTCGGGTCGCCGTCGGGCGGCGGGGTCGGCGGGAAGCCGCCGGGCTCGGCGCCCACCGGCACGACGGCGATGCGCTCCCGTGCCACCCCGAAGCGGGCGGCGAGCCAGTCGGCGCCGGCGGCGGTGTCGGCGATCACGAGGTCGGCCAGCCGCAGGCTGACCCGGTCGATGCCGGCGAGGGCGGCGCCGGCGGCGCGCCCGGCCAGGGCGCGGTCGCCGGTCAGCGTGTCCCACAGGGAGATCATCATGTCCACCACGAGGGGCACGCGCCGGGCGCGCGCGACCGCCCAGGCCGGCGGCGCGTCGGGCTGGGCCGGGTATCCGGCCACCACGGCGTCGACCGGGCGCTCCCGCATGCCCGCCACCGCGAGCCCGGCCCAGGCGGCGGCGTAGCGGCCGGCCCCCCGCGCCAGCGCGCGCCCGCCCCCGGAGCCCGCGCCGGCCTTGTGGCGCTGCAGCTCCCAGACCGGGCGGTGGTGCTCGACCACCTCGACCCCGCGGGCGCGCAGGCCCTCGACGAGCACGCGGGAGCGGGGGTACGCCCGCTCGTACGTGCCCAGCCACATCACCCTCACGCCACGCCCCCCGGCCGAGATCTCAGCGGAGCACGCGCTCCACCCGCGAGCGGGCCTCGTCGTCCTGCGGCCGCAGGTGGTACCGCTGGATCATCTCGCTGACCAGCCCGATCGTGAACAGCTGCACGCCGACGACGATGAGGAGCACTCCGAGCAGCAGCAGGGGGCGCCCGCCGATGCCCTCGCCGGTCAGGCGCAGCACCGCGAGGTAGGCGCAGATGAGGGTGCCCACCACCATGAGGAGCATCCCGAGGCCGCCGAACAGGTGCATGGGGCGCTGCCGGAAGCGGCCGACGAACAGGATCGTGAGCAGGTCGAGGAACCCGCGCAGGTAGCGCTCGAGCCCGTACTTGCTCTTGCCGTAGGGCCGCGGCCGGTGGTTGACGGGCAGCTCGCTCACCCGGAAGCCCTCGTTGGCGGCCAGCACCGGGATGTAGCGGTACTGGTCGCCGGTCAGCGCGAGCGAGCGGACCACCTCCGCGCGGTAGGCCTTGAAGCCGCAGTTGAGGTCGTGCAGTCCGATGCCCGACATCGCGCCGGTCACGCCGTTGAACACCTTGGAGGCGGTGCGCTTGCTCCAGGCGTCCTGGCGGTCGCGCTTCCATCCGCTCACCAGGTCGGCACCCGACTCGAGCTCGTCGAGCAGGCGCGGGATCTCGGCCGGATCGTCCTGGAGGTCGCCGTCGATCGTCACGATGGCGTCGCCGCGGGCCTCGCGGAAGCCGGCCATGAGGGCGGCCGCCTTGCCGAAGTTGCGGCGCAGGCGGACCACGGCGATCTCGGGCTCGTCGGCCGCGAGCGCGGCGAGGATCTCCGACGTGCCGTCGGTCGAGCCGTCGTCGACGAAGAGGATCTCGGTGCGCCGGTCCAGTCCGCGGAGCACCCGCAGCAGCTCCTCGGAGAGGGGGCCCACGGACTCGCGCTCGTTGTAGACCGGGACGACGACCGAGACGAAGGCGAGTCGAGCGGCCACCGGCGTGGATGCTACCAGCGCTCCGGCACCCGTCCCTCGGCGTCGCGGGGACGCGCCGAGCCGGGCAGCCGCGGGCGCGTGAAGCGGCGCCCGGACCCGCGCCGTCCACCTCGGGGGCGGGGGACGCCGTCGCGCACCACGCTCACGCCGAGCGACCAGATGCACGAGACCAGCAGCACGCCGAGCACCAGCCCGGTGGCCCCGCGTGCGCCGGACGCGGCCGTCTCGGCCAGGTACCAGACCGCGAACGGCGCGCTCGAGTCGAGCAGCCCGGACACGACGCCGAGCAGCGCGACGACGGGCAGCAGGGCGAGCACGGCGAGGGCCGGCAGGTGCCAGGGCCGCCGGGCGGCGGTGGCCAGCAGGGCCGCGTGGGCGGCGGGCAGCGCGAGCACCAGCGCGTACGGGCTCAGGACCCACAGCAGCACGAGCAGCGCGGCGAGCGCCCCGAGGGCGGCGGTGCCCTCGGTCTCGGGCGGCGTGACGCGGCGGCGGGACCGGCGGCGGGCCCACAGCCACGCGAGCACGCCGGCGGCGAGCACGATGACGAGCGCCAGCCCGGCGAGGGCGTCGACGCGCGCCCGGGAGGGGATCGGCGGCACGCCCGCGGCCGTGCCGGGCAGCAGCCCGCCGAGCACGAGCAGGTGCGCGGTCACGAGTGCCGCGACGGACGGCAGGCCGCGTCGCGCGACGGTCCGCAGCCCGACGCGCAGCTCCGTCCGGGAGAGCCGCCGCCGCGCCACCACGTCGAGGGCGAGCACGAGCACGGGCAGCATCAGGAGCAGCAGCGCCAGGCGGGTGATCGTGGGGCGGAGCACCCGGTCGGCCACCACGATGCTGCCGTCCGCGACGGGCACGGCGGGGGTCGCGTCGAGTACGCCGAGCAGATCGTTCGCCGCGTTGGCGACCAGCTCCATCCGCTCGGCGGTGGGCTCGCGACCCCGGCGCAGCGGCGACTCGGACCGCCCCGAGAGGGTGACGGCCGGCAGGCCGGCCGCGATCACCGCCCCCTGGTCGCCGAACGTCTGGGGAACGCCGAGGCGCAGCATCTGCCCGGTCAGCGACCGCGGCACCGCCGGGCGCCCGCCGGCGCGCTCGATCGCGGCCCGGGCGAAGGCGGTCAGGCCGACGGAGTGGCGGTCGGTGCGCCCCGACTCCCAGATGTGCACGCGGTCGCCCCCGGCCTCGCCCGGGGCGTCCAGCACGATGGCCGCCGAGAGCGGGAAGGCGGAGAAGCGGCGCAGGAACCAGCGGATGCCGGCGTTGCCGACGGTGGAGCCGTCGGTCGAGACGAACAGGTGGGGGCGCTGGTGGCGGGTGGTCGCCGACACCTGGGCCATGCGCAGCATCACGGCCGTGGCGCTCGTGCCCGCGCTGACGCCGGCCGGGGTGTCGCGGGGGGCGACGACCACGATGCCCGACCGGAAACGGCCGTCGCCACGACCGGGCAGCACCACGTAGACGTTCTGCAGTCGCACGCTCTCGCGGTCGCTGCGGGCCTCGAGGTCCTGCACCTGCACCCGGCCCGCCGCCCCCGGCACCTGCGAGAGCTGGTCCTGCACCCAGCGCGCCGCGGCCAGGTCGGCCGCCGACCCCGGCGCGCGCTCGGGCGCGATGCCGGCGAGCTGCCCGTTCAGGTCCAGCGCGCTCTGCCCGTCGATCGTCGACGGGAGCGCCGGCGTGGGCCCCCGGTCGGGGGTCTCCAGGGTCAGGAGCGCGACCACGAGGGCGACGCCCGCGACCAGCCAGCAGGTGCGATAGAGGCGGGCGTTCAGCACGGTATGCGACCGCCGGTGGCCCGGCGGCGGGGGGTAGAGTGTGGCACGTCCTCCCATCAGACGGGCACCGGGGACAACCGACGTGGACTACGCCGACGACGATCGGGACACCTACATCCTGTCCGACCCGGTGACGGCCGGTCGAATCGAGGGGGAGCCAGGCGTGATCCGCAACGGGGTTCGCAGGGCGGGCGCGGCGGGCGCGGGGCACCGGGCGCGGGTGATCGCGTGACACCCCGCGGGGGCCCGCTGATCCTCGTCTCGAACCGCGGGCCCGTCAGCTTCGACCACGACGAGGACGGCGAGCTGGTGCGCACGCGCGGCGGTGGCGGCCTCGTGACCGCGCTGCTCGGACTGACCGAGCACACGCCCGCGCTGTGGGTGTCGGCGGCGACCTCCGCGGCCGACGAGCAGGTCTCGGCCGAGGCGCGCGGCGGGCGCTTCCCCCTCGGCCTCGGCGAGGACACCCAGGGACGCTTCGTGACGATCGACCCCGACGTCTACCACGCGTACTACAACGTCATCGCCAACCCGATGCTCTGGTTCATCCAGCACTACCTCTGGGACCTGAGCAACGCGCCGGACGTGCGGCGCGAGGAGCTCGACGCGTGGGAGCACGGCTACGTCGTCGCCAACCAGGCGTTCGCCGACGCGGTCATCGCCGAGCTCGACGACGATCCCGACCGCGTCGTGATGCTGCACGACTACCACCTGTACACGGCGCCCGCGGTGATCCGCGCCGCCCACCCGCACGCCTTCCTGCACCACTTCGTGCACATCCCCTGGAGCCAGCCCGACTACTGGCGCATCCTGCCGCCCCACATCCGCGAGGGGATCCTCACGGGCCTGCTGGCGAACGACATCATCGCGTTCCACACGCGCAACTACGCCCGCAACTTCCTGCTCTGCTGCGAGGACCTGCTCGACCTCAAGGTCGACTACGAGCGGCGGCTGGTGCGGTGGGAGGGGCGCGACGTCTGGGTGCGCTCGTACCCGATCTCGGTCAACGCGCCGATGTTCGAGGAGCTGGCGCGCAGCCCCGAGGTGGCCGAGGAGGAGGGGCCGATCCTGAGGCGCCGGCGGCAGCACCTGATCGTGCGCGTCGACCGGACCGACCTGTCCAAGAACACGCTCCGCGGCTTCAAGGCGTACGACGTCTTCCTCGACCGGCACCCCGAGTTCCACGAGGACATCACGTTCTTCGCGCTGCTCCAGCCGACGCGCCAGGACGTGGACGAGTACGTCGAGTACCTGGGGCGCATCCGCGACGTGGTGAGCCACATCAACACGAAGCACGGCACGACCGACTGGATGCCGATCAGCCTGCGCATCGAGAGCAACATCCACCGCGCGGTGGCGGCCTACAAGCACTACGACGTGCTGATCGTGAACCCCATCTTCGACGGCATGAACCTGATCGCGAAGGAGGCGCCGCTCGTCAACGAGCGCGACGGCGTCGTGATCCTGTCCGAGAACGCCGGGGCCCACGAGGAGCTCGGCTCGTTCGCGATCACGATCAACCCGTTCGACGTCGAACGCCCAGGCCGAGGCGCTGCACCAGGCGCTGATGATGCCGGCCGACGAGCGCGCGTTCCGCAACCAGGAGATCAAGCGGATCGTGCGCGAGAACGACGTCGGCAAGTGGCTCGCGGCCCAGCAGGAGGACATCACGCGCAAGCGCACGGCCGACCGCCGCCGGCGCAGGCGGGCCGGGGCGTGAGCGACGAGCCGGGGCTGACGCACCTCGACGCCCGCGGCGAGGCGCGCATGGTCGGCGTCGGCCACAAGCCGCCGGTCGCCCGCAGGGCCGTCGCCGAGGCGGTCGTGCGGATGGCCCCCGCGAGCGCGCGGGCGATGTCCGACCGGTCGCTCCCGAAGGGCGACGCCGCGGCGGTGGCACGGGTGGCGGGCATCATGGCCGCGAAGCGCACGCCGGACCTGATCGCCCTCTGCCATCCGCTGCCGCTCGACCGCGTGGGGGTCTCGGTGGAGGTGGACGCCGGGGCCGGCGAGGTGCGCATCCGCGCCGAGGTCGAGACGACGGCCCGCACCGGCGTCGAGATGGAGGCCCTGACGGCGGTGTCGGTGGCCGCGCTCAACGTCTACGACCTCGTGAAGGGCATCGATCCGGGGCTCGTCATCGAGCGGGTGCGCCTGATCGAGAAGACGAAGGCCGCACCCCCGGGCCCGTGACCCCGCGGGTGGCCATCGTCACGGTGTCGGACCGCTCGGCCCGTGGCGTCCGGGACGACCGCTCGGGCCCGGCGCTCGCGGAGGCGGTCGCCGCGGGGGGCGGGGAGGTCGTGCGCCGCGAGCTCGTCGCCGACGATCCCGACGCCCTGTCGGGGCTGATCGCGGAGATCTGCGACGGGCCCGGCGCCCCCGACGTGCTGCTGACGACCGGTGGCACCGGCATCGGCCCGCGCGACCGCACCCCCGAGGCGACGACCGCCGCCTGCGAGCGCCTGGTGCCCGGCATCGCCGAGGCGCTGCGCGCCCGCTCGCTGGCGGTCACCCCGCACGCGGTGCTCTCGCGCGGGGTCGCCGGCGTCCGGGGCCGCACGCTCGTCGTCAACCTCCCCGGCTCGCCGGGCGGGGCCCGCGACGGCTGGGACGTGGTCGGGCCGATCGCCTCCCACGCGGCCGAGCAGCTCCGCGGACGCGACCACGGGGACCCCGCAGGCATGTGACGCTCGCGGGACGTCGGACCCCCCGCTCCCGACCGGGGCGACCCGCGCCCGTTGGACCCCTCCCGGGCGCGGAGTAGGTTGCCCGCCATGTCGGAGCCCGCACGACTGGAGCTGTCGGCGATGGGCGCGGTGCGCCCTCCGGCGGGCGCCGCCCTCGCCGCCGCCGCAGCGCCGCGAGCAGCAGGGCTTCGACGCCGTCTGGTGGGCCGACCACCTGCTCCACTGGTTCCCCGACAGCATCTGGACGCCCGACCTCGTGCCGCAGGCGGCCGCGGGCCAGGTCAGCCCGCACGTCTGGTTCGACCCGGTGCCGGTCGTCGCCGCCGCCGCCGGCGCGACGCGCGAGATCCGCCTCGGCATCGGCGTCACCGACATGGTGCGGCGCCATCCGGCCTCGCTGGCGCAGACGGCGCTGACGCTCGACCACCTCACCGGGGGCCGGTTCCTGCTCGGCGTGGGGGCGGGCGAGGCGCTCAACCTGACGCCCTTCGGCATGACCAACGCCCACCCCCTCGCCCGGCTCGAGGAGGGGCTCGAGGTGATGCGCCTGCTGATGTCGGCCGAGGGCCCGGTCGATCACCGGGGCGAGCACTTCACGCCTCGAGGGCGCGTCGCTCGGGCCTGCGGCCCGGTGGGCGACCGGCCGCCGCCGATCTGGGTCGCCGCCCATCGCCCCCGTGGGCTCGGCGTCGTCGGCCGTCTGGCCGACGGGTGGCTGCCCCTCGCCACCGACCCGGACGCCTACGGCGAGATGCTCGACGCGGGTGCGCGCGGCGTCCGAGGCGGCCGGACGCGGGGCCGACGCCGTCGTGCCCGGCCTCTACGCGCGCGTGGTGGTCGCCGCGACCCGCGAGGACGCCCTGGCCGCCATCGACGGCTCGCTGCTGATGCGCTTCATCGCGCTGACCCGCCCCGCGGAGGCCTTCGCGGCGCACGGCGCCGAGCACCCCCTGGGGCCGGGCGCGTTCGGCCTGACGTCGTTCCTGCCGACGAGGCTCGGGCGCGAGGAGGCGCTGCGGCTCGCCCGGGCGGTTCCCGACGAGGTCGTCCGCGACACGGTCATCCACGGGACGCCGGACGACGTCGCCGCCACCGTGCTGCGCTTCACCGCGCGGGGGGCGCGGCACGTGCAGCTCACCAACATGACCCCGATGGCCGACCCGGCCCGCGCGGCGACGAGCGAGGAGCTGCTCGCCGACACGGTGGCCGCGCTGCGGACCGGGGCGGCGTCGCCCGCGTGATCCGCCGGTCCCTGCCGGCGCTCGCGCTCGCCGCCCTCGCCGCGGCGGCGTCGGCCGTCCCCGCCACGGCCGCCTCGCGCACCATCACGCTCGAGGGCTGGGCGGCGCGCGCCCTCGCCTTCAGCGGCGACCAGCTCGTGTGGACCGAGGCCGCCACGGTGCGCGTCAACCCGCGCCGCATCGCCGGTTCGCCGCCGGGGGCCGCCCGGTTCGACTACTACCGGGCCGAGACCTCGCGGGTGCGGCTCGTCGCGGCGGTCGACCAGGTTCACCGGGGTGGTCGAGACGCCCGTGTCGGTGCGCACGAGCATCGCCGCGATGTCGCCGGGCGTCCTCTGGCCCCTCGGCGACGGCGGCTTCCTGACCGTGCCGGGATCGCGCCGGTTCGCGCCGCCCGTCGTGCTCTGCTGCGACGCCGACGGGCGTCGAGACGGTGATCGAGAGCGACGGCCGCCCGGACGCCCCCGTGACCGTCGCCGCGACCGCGACGCGCGACCTGGTGCGGACCGTGCGCATCGACGGCGCCGGGCGGCAGAGCGTGCGCGAGACCGACGCGACCGGGCGGCGGCGGTCGACCGACGTCCCGGGCCGCCGTCCGTCACCGCCGCGGGGCTGGTCGCCCTCTCGCCGACGGCGCATGCGTGGGTCGACCCCGCCTCGCCCCACGGTGCTGGTGCTGCGGCCGAGTGGCGCGGCGGGCGCCGGTGACCGTCGCCCTGCCCGGCGCCGCACGGCGCGTCTGGGCCGCTCCCGGCCTGGTCGTGGCGGCCGTGCGCCGCGGATCGCGGACCCTCGTCGTGCGCATCGACGAGGGGCCCGTCCCCCGGGCCGTGCCCGTGTGGAGCGGACCGCGCACTCCCGTGGTCGCCGTGGGCGGCGGCAGCGTGGCCGTGGCCGACCGCACGCCGGGTGCTCGCCGCCCGCCGCGGCCCCCTGCGGGTGGTCGCCCGCGGGCGGCGCGTCGTGGACGCCGTGGGCGTGGACGGTCGCCGGATCGCCTGGGTGCAGCGGGGCACGCGGCGGGGCGCGCGCATCGCCGTCGTCCGTCTGGGGCGGGTGCCGTGAGGCGGCTCCTGCTCGCCGTCGCCCTGCTGGCCGGGATCGCGCTGCCGGCTTCCGGGGCGCCGATCGTCTCGCTGCAGGACGACGATCTCGTGAACGTGCGCGGCCCGGCGCTCGAGGCACGCCTGGACGCCCTGGCCGCGACCGGCGTGCGGGTGACCCGGGTCGATGTGCTCTGGCGCGAGGTCGCCCCCGTGCGCCCCGCCGACGCGGCCGACCCCGACGACCCCGCGTACGACTGGAGCCGCTACGACGAGATCGCGCGCGGCCTGCGCGCGCGTGGCATCGCGATGATGCTCGACTTCTACCTGACGCCGGTCTGGGCGTCGCGCAGCGGCGACCGCGCCGCGGCGCCGCGCCCGGCCGACGGCGCGCGCTTCGCGGGGGCGATCGCCCGGCGCTACTCGGGCGCGCACCCCGATCCGCGCGGGGGCGTGCTGCCCCCCGTGCGCAGCATCGAGGTCTGGAACGAGCCCAACCTCCCCGGGTTCTGGATGCCCCAGTGCCGTCAGCGCGGGCGCCGGGCTGCGCTGGTCTCGCCGCGGGTGTACGCGGCGCTGCTCTCGGCGTCGTACCGGCGCGATCAAGGCCGCGAACCCGGCGATCGAGGTGGTCGGCGGCGTGGCGGGGCCGGCCGGGCGGTCTCCGGCGCGGTGCCCGGAGGACGGGCGGGCCGCGGTCGGCAGCCTGGACTTCGCCCGGCTGGTGGCCGACGAGGGGCCGCCGCTCGACGCCTGGAGCCTCCATCTCTACCCTCTCGGTGGCCCCCTCCAGGCCTTCTTCGTCCCCTCCTGGAGCACGCTGCCGCGGGTCGTACGGCAGGTGGATAGGCTTCGCCCGGGGGCGCCGATCCACGTCACGGAGACGGGGTACCACACGTCGTACAACCGCTTTCATCGCTACTTCGTGAGCGAGGCCCAGCAGGCTGCGTGGGTCGACGAGACGGTGCGCGCGGCGGCCCTCCAGCCGCGCGTCCAGGTGGTCACCTGGTTCAACTTCCAGGACAACCCGCGCTGGACCGGCGGCCTCCTGCGCGGCGACGGCTCGCGCAAGCCCTCGTACGACCGCTTCACGGCGGTGGCGGCGGCCAATCCGCCCCCGCCGGGATGGGCGCCGTGACCGGCGGCGGCGAGAACGGGGAGCGCCTCGACGAGGTGCAGGCCTACTACGACCGCCTGGCGCCGCGTCTGGTCGCCGTGGAGGATCGCAACTGGCACCTGCAGTCGCGCATGGCGCTCAACCTGGAGACCATCGACCGGTACGCCGGCCGGGGCGGACGGGTGCTCGACGTCGGCTGCGGCACCGGCTACCTGCTGGAGAAGCTGGCCGCGCGCGGCTACTCGGGGGTCGGTGTCGACCTGTCCCCGGAGTCGGTCGCGCACGCGCGGCGGCGGCTGGAGGAGATCGGCGCGGCCGACCGGCTGACCGCGGTCGTCGGCAGCGCCTACGAGCCCCCCGCCGGGCCCTTCGACCTGATCGCGCTCACCGACGTGCTCGAGCACCTCGAGGACCCGAGGGCGTGCCTGCGGGCGCTGCGCGCCCAGATGGCGCCGAACGGGCTGCTGGTGATCTCCACGCCCAACCGCCGCAGTCTGCCCGGGGCGCGGCGGTGGATGTCCGAGCGCGGAGTCCCCGGCATCCGGCTGAACCTGGCGCCGGTTGACAACTGGCAGACCTGGACGGACCTGCAGAGCCACGCGGCGGCGGCGGGGCTCGTGCCGGTCTCGCGGCGCGGCATCTTCTTCCGCCCCGGCGGGCGCATCGGATCGCAGATCGGGCGCGCCTACCGCTACGGCGGCCCGCGCCGCGCCGAGTTGGCCGCCTCGCGGACGCCGCTCGGCCGGTTCGGCTTCTACATCTGCCTGGGCTTCCGGGCACTCTGACCGCCGCCCCCGGATGAGCCCCGCCGCCCCGGCGGGCCGCGGGCGACGCACGGCCGTCGCCCTCGCGATGCTCGCACTGTTCGTCATCGCGCTCGGCATCTTCCTGTTGCCCTTCGCGTTCCCGACCCCGCCGCCGATCGTCACGCGCTTCCAGGCGACCCTCTTGTTCAGCCCGAACGCGGACGGCCGCCGCGACGCGGCGACGGTGGGCGTGCGCCTGAGCGAGCCGAGCACCGTCACGATCGAGATCCAGAGCGGGGGCGAGCCGGTCGTCGACCTGCTCGACGCGGCCGTGCGGCCGACCGGCTTCTCCACCGTCTCCTGGGACGGCCTCGACGCGGCGGGGCGGCGGGTGCCGGACGGCACCTACGCCATCAAGCTGCGCGCGCAGGCGGGGGAGAAGAGGTTCAACACCACCCGCAACGTGGTCGTCGACACCGAGGCCCCCGCCCCCAGCGCCATGGAGGTCGTCTCGGCGACGCTCGGCGACGCCGGGCCGGCCGAGTGCCGCACGACGGTGACCTCGCGCGACGCGGCGTCGCTGCTGCTCGAGGCCGTGCGCGCGGACGGCGAGGGCGATCCCCTGCGCCGGCTGGGCCCGCGGCCGGTCCGTCCCGACGACCCGGTCCGGTGGGGCTGGGACGGCGCCGGCACGGGCGGCGGGCGCGTCGACCCGGGCCTCTACGTGATCCGGGCCTCGCTCTTCGACGCCGCGCGCAACCGCGTCGTGCGCGACCGCACCTGCTGGGTCGGCTTCATGGCCGGGACCCCGCAGCCGGCGCGACCCGCCCCGCGCGCGAGCGTGGGCGTGCGGCTGCGACAGACCGACGGCACCCCGATCCCGGGGGCGACCCCCGTCTCGCTGGTGCTGCGCCGCCGCACGGCGGTGCCCGGCGCGGGCGCCGGGTATCCGCTCGGCGACCAGGTCGGGCCCGGGGCGCGCGGCCCCTCCGGGAGGGTGCGCGTGCGCGTGCCGGCCGGGGTGAGCCCGCAGGCCCTCTGGCTGGTGGCCACGACGCTCGACGGGCGGGCCTCGGCCCTGATCGACCTCGGAGGGGCCGGATGAGCGCGTCCGCGATGGACGTGGCCGCGGTCGCCGCCGCGGTGGGGGTGCTCGGCCTGCTCGTGCCGGTCGGCGCGCTGCGCGCCGAGGCCCAGCGGGCCGCGTCTCTCGCCCTGCTGCTCGGCGCCTGGGGCTTCCTGCTCGCCTCGCTGGTGCCCGAGGACGACGCCCGCGACGTGCTCGACCGCCTGTCCTCGCCCGCCGCGGCGGCCGCGGCGCTCGTGGCCGCCGTGGTGGCGGTCGTCGCCACGATCCTCCTCGTGCGACTGATCCTGGCCCGGCCCGCCGTCTGGTTCGCGCTGCTGGGCATCGCCCTGCCGATCCGCGTGCCGGTGACGCTCGGGAGCCTCGAGGCCAACCTGCTGATACCGCTCTACGCGGTGATCGTGCTCGGCCTGATCGCCGCGGTCTGGGGTCGCGCCCGCGGGCGCCTCGGCCCTGCGCCCGAGGGTCCGGCGGCCCTGGCGATCACCCTCGGGGCGTTCGTCGCATTCGTGCTCGTGTCGGCGCTGTGGAGCGCCGACCCGGACGAGGCGGCCGTCAAGGCGGCGTTCTTCTACGTGCCGTTCACGATCCTCTACGTGGTGGCGCTGGCCTGGTGGCCGCACGCCCGCGCGCTGCGGGCGCTGGCGGTGACGACGATCGCGGGCGGCGTCGTCGCGGCCCTGGTCGGCCTGTACCAGTACCTCACGGGCGACATCTGGTGGAACGAGACGCTGAGCCAGGCCAACGTCTACAGCCGCTTCTTCCGGGTCAACGGCATCTTCTTCGACCCGAACATCCTCGGCCGCTACCTCGCAATCGGCATCCTGGCCTGTCTCGCGCTCGCCTGGGTGCGCCCACGCCGCGGCGAGCTGGTCGCGCTGGCCGCCGCGGTGGCCGTGATGACGGCCGCCCTCGCGGTGACGTTCTCGCGCTCGAGCACGCTCATGCTGATGCTGGGACTCGTGCTGCTCGCCGTGCGGGCGGTCGGCGCCCGGAGGGCGATCCTGACCGGCGCCCTCGTGCTGGTGGTCGCCGGCGGCGCGGCCGTCGCGACCAGCGACAACGTGCGCCGGGCGGCGACCGACTTCGACCGCCTGGAGCGGGTCAGCGAGGGCCGCTTCGACCTGATCCGGGGCGGGCTCACCATCTGGCGGGAGCACCCGGTGGTCGGCACCGGCCTCGGCGGCTTCGAGCGGCGCTTCGCGCAGACGCTGACCCCCACCGAGCAGCGCCGGGTGCGCGTCGTCGTCTCCCACAACACCCCGGTCACCGTGCTGAGCGAGGAGGGGATCGTCGGGTTCGCCCTGTTCCTCGCCCTCGTGGTCGGCGTCGGGTGGGGCGTGGTGCGCGGCTCGGCCGCGCAGGGCCTGGCCGGCTGGGCCCGGTGGACGCTCGCGGCGATGCTGGCCGGCATCTTCGTGCACGCCCTGCTCTACGCCGCGCTCTTCGAGGACCCCTTCGCCTGGGTCGCCGCCGCGGCCGCCGCGGCGCTGGCGGCCGCCCCCCGGGCCCGCGACGACGTGGGCCCGCCCGCCCCGGCCCAGACGCCGACGGCCACGATGCCCGCCGCGTCCTGAGCATGCGCGTCCTGTGCCTCAGCAACATGTGGCCCGGGACGGCCGATCCGGACTACGGGGCCTTCGTCGCCGACATGTGCGCGGCGCTGGAGGCACGCGGGGTCGAGGTCGAGCCGGTGGTGATCGACACGCGCGCGCACGGCCCCGCGCGCACACCGGCCAAGTACGCCGCGCTCGGCGCGCGCGCCGCGCTGCGCGCCCGGCGCGCCGACGTGGTCTACGCCCACTACATCTTCCCCACCGCCGCGGTGGCGCAGGCCGCGGCGCGGGTGGCGGGCATCCCCTACGTCGTCACCGCGCACGGCCAGGACGTGCGCAACCTCGACCGGCCCGCCGTGCGCCGGGCGAGCGCGGGACCGCTGCGGGGCGCGGCCGCACTCATCGCCGTCAGCGAGCACCTGGCCGCCGGTCTCCGGGGGTCGGGCCTCGCGCTGCCGCCGGTCAGCGTGATCGACATGGGCGTCGATATGTCCCGCTTCCACCCGGGCGACCGCGACGTCGCGCGCGCCTGGCTCGGGCTGCCCGCCGGGGTCCCGCTCGTGCTCGCCGTGGGGGGGCTGACCGACCGCAAGAACCCGCTCGGGCTGCTCCAGGCGTTCGCCCGGGTGCGGGCGGCCCGGCCCGGCGCGATGCTCGCCTTCGTGGGCGACGGGCCCCTCGCGGGCGCGGTCGACCAGGGGGCCCGCCGCCTCGGCCTCGGGGACGCCGTCGTGCGCCCCGGGGCGCTGCCGCACGATGCCGTCTCCGACTGGATCACGGCCTGCGACGTGCTGGCGCTGGTGAGCCGGGTGGAGCCGCTCGGCGTGGTGGCGCTCGAGGCCCTCGCGAGCGGCCGGCCGGTGGTGGCCACGCGCGTGGGCGGCACCGCCGAGGTGGTGCCCGACCCGGCCGCGGGCCGCGTGGTCGATCCGCTCGACCCGGTCGCCGTCGGGGCGGCGATCCTCGACCTGCTCGACCGGCCCCCCGCGCCCGCCGCCTGCCGGGAGGCCGCCGCACCGCACGCCCTGGTCCGTCAGGCCGCCCGGGTGGAGGCCGTGCTGGCCCACGCCGTCGAGGTCCACCGCTAGGACGCGGGGCGGAGGGCCGCCCTGCGCTACTCTGCGCGGCCGATGCCGACGACCGATGCCCCCGCCCGGCTCGCGGGCTCCCGGGCGGGCCCGGATCCGGCCGCCGTCGCCCTGCTCGTCGGGGTCGTCGTGGCCGCCGCCTTCGCCGTCTGGCAGCCGCTGGCCGGCATCGCCGTCGCCGTGGTCGTGCTGATCGCCACGCTGCTGCGCGACGTACCCGTCGGGCGCCTGGCGCCGGTGCTCGTGGTGCTGACCGCCCTCGCGGCGATCGGCGGCCCCAACCTCGCCGCCCCGCCGGCGCCGTGGCTGTTCCTGTTCCGCATCCTCATCGTGCTGCTCGGCCTGGGCGTCGTGGGCTACCTGCTGATGGACGGTCGGCTGGCGCTGCCGGCCGGCCTGCCGCGCCCCGCCGGCATCCTGGGGGTCTGGCTGGTGTGGACCGCGGTCTCGATCGGCTGGGCCGACGACACCGTGGCCGCGCTGCGCTGGACCTCGTTCATGGCGATGATGGGCGGTCTCGCGATCGCGATCGCGATCGTCTGCCGCGACCGGCGGCGCGCCCGGATCCTGCTCTGGGCCCTGCTCGGTGCCTACGCGCTGGCATGTCTGATCGCCGTGGCCGAGGTCGTCACCGGGCTGCACCTGCCCACGTTCCGCGCCGGCGTCGAGAACCGCGGCGGCCTGATCGGCGTGGGCTCGCTGTTCGGCAACCAGAACAACTTCGCCACCTTCCTCAGCCTCAGCCTGCCCTACTTCGCCGCGCTGCCCATCGTCTTCCGCGACGTGCGCCTGAAGATGCTCGGCATCGCCGGCGCCGGGAGCGCCCTGATCCTGGTGCTGCTGACCGGCAGCAAGTCGGGGCTGGCCTCGTCGGGGCTGGTGGTGCTCGGGCTCCTGCTGCTGGTGGGCACCGATCGCGGCAGCCGCGGGCGCCTGCTGGTCGCGGGCGCCATCGCGGCCCTCGCGGTGGCCCTGGTGGTGCCGGCCGTGCTCGGCGGCGGCCCGGTCAGCCTCGACGAGCGCACGACCACGAAGCTCGACTTCGGGGTGCTGATCGAGCAGTTCCAGAACGACAGCGGCTCGGGCGCGGTGCGCGGCACCCTGCTGGGCGACGGCCTCGCGATCGTGGCCGACACGGACGGGCTGGGCGTGGGCGCCGGCAACGCCGAGGTGCGGGTGCGGTCGCTGGCCGAGTTCCCCGGCGTGGCCAACCTGCACAACTGGTGGCTCGAGGTGCTGGTCAACACCGGCGTGGTGGGCTTCGCGCTCTACCTGGCGTTCTTCCTCACGCTCCTCCGGGGCCAGACGCGCGCGACGCGGCGCACCGCCGACCCCCTCGTGCGGTACATGACCCTCGCCGGCGCCCTCGCGCTGACGGGGTGGATCGTCGGCAGCCTCGGCCCCTCGACCGCCATCCACTACGCGCCGATGTGGGTCGTCTTCGGCCTCGGGATGGGGGCGCTCGTGCTCTCACGCCGCGAGGCGCCGCCACCGGAACGGGAGGGATCGCCGTCCGCGTCCTGATGCTCAGCCACATGTACCCGAGCGCGGTCAACTGGACCGCCGGGATCTTCGTGCACGAGCAGGTGCGGGCCCTCGTGCGCGCGGGCCACGACGTCCGTGTCGTCTCGCCGACCGGCTGGGCGCCGCCGCTCGTGCCCGCGTACCGCGACTTCCGGCGGGTGCCGGGCGTCGACGTCGTCGAGGGCGTGCCGGTGCTCTACCCGCGCAAGCTGACGCTGCCGGGAGCCCGGCTCGGCCACCGCAACGGCGACGCGATGCTGTGGTCGATCGCACGGCCGCTGCGGCGCGTCCACGAGCGGTGGCCGTTCGACGTCATCCATGCGCAGATGCTCGTGCCGGACGGCTGGGCGGCGGCCCGGATGGGCGCCTCCCTGCGCGTGCCCGTCGTCGCCACGGCCCACCGCGCCGACGTGCTCGACGTGCCCGCGCGCGGCGCGGCCAGCCGCGCGCAGGTGGCCGACGCCGTCGCGACGATCGACCAGGTGTGCGCGGTCAGCGCGTCGATCGGCGGGGCGGCGGCCGACCTCGCCACACCGCGACGCCCGGTCGCGGTGGTGCCGAACGGCGCCGACACGACGGTCTTCACGCCCCGCTCCGCGGGCGAGGCGCGCGCCCGCCTCGGGCTGCCCGCCGACGAGCGCATCGTGACCTACGTCGGCAAGCTGGTCCCCCGCAAGGGCGTCGACACGCTCGTCGAGGCGATGGGCCTGCTCGCCCGCGGCGCCTCCGGCGCGCCCCTGCTGGTGGCGGGTGGCATCGGCGAGATGCGCGAGGGCCTGGAGCGCCGCGCGGTCGAGCTGGGCATCGCCGACCGGATCCGCTTCGTCGGCAAGATCGCGCACGACGAGGTCGGGTGGTGGATGGCGGCCGGAGACGTGTTCGTGCTGCCGTCGCTCAGCGAGGGCCTGCCGACCGTCGTCTGCGAGGCGATGAACTGCGGGCGCGCGGTGGTGGCGACGGCCGTGGACGGCACCCCCGAGATCGTGCGCGACGGCCGCACCGGCCTGCTCGTGCCGCCCCGCGACGCCGCGGCGCTCGCCGGGGCGCTCGGGCGGGTGCTCGACGAGCCCGGGCTCGCCGCGCGGATGGGCGAGGAGGCCCTGCGGATCGGGCGCGAGCTCTACACGTGGGACGCGAACGCGGCGCGCATGGCCGAGATCTACGGGGAGGTCACCGCGTGAGCGCGGGCGACCCGCCCGCGATCGTGCTCCAGGCCTCGGGCCCCAACGCGCTCGGCGTCATCCGCGGCCTGGCCCGCGCGGGGGTGCGCGTGCTCGCGGCCGACCACGACCCCCGGGCGCTCGGCCTTCTGTCGCGGTACGCCACGGCCGTGCCGATGGCCGACCCCCTGGCCGATCCGGACCGCTTCGTCGACGACCTGCTGGCGCTCGGCGCCGGCGCCGGGGCCGGCGGCGTGCTCTTCCCCACCCACGACGAGGCCATCGCGGCCATCGGGCCGCGCGAGGCCGAGGTCGACGCGGTGCTGCGGCGCCCGTGGAGCCCGTGGCCGGTGATGAGCCGCATCATCGACAAGGGCCATCAGCACGAGGTCGCGCGGCGCATCGGGTTCCCGGTGCCGGCGACGGTGACCCCGGACGAGGACGAGCGCGACGTGGTCGCCGCGGCCGCCGGCCTGCGCTTCCCGGTGGTGCTGAAGCCCCGCTACGCCCCCGAGTTCCGCCGCCGCTTCCGCGTGCAGGTGATGGAGGCGGACGACGCGGAGGGCCTGCGCCGCGCATGGGACCTGGCCGGCGAGTACCGGCCGCAGATCTCCGAGGTGATCCCGGGGGGCGACGACCGGCTGTGGACACTCGGCAGCTACCGCGACGCCGGGGGGCGGGCGCTCGCGTCGTTCACCGGGCGCAAGCTGCGCCAGTGGCCGCCGCGCTTCGGCACCGCCCGCGCGGCCGAGGGGCGCTGGGACCCCGGCCTGGCCGGGCGCGGCCACGAGCTGCTGGCCGCCCTCGGGTTCCACGGCATCTCCCAGGTGGAGGTCAAGCGCGACCCGCGCGACGGCCGGGACAACCTGATCGAGGTCAATCCGCGATCGTGGCTGTGGGTGGGGCTGGCGACCCGATCGGGCGTCAACCTGCCCTACGCCTGCTGGCGCGACGCGGTGGGCCGCCCGCGCACGTGGCCCGACGGGCACCGCGACGGCTGGCGCTGGTTCCTCGCGGGCAAGCACCTGGCCGGCAGCGCCCGCGAGATCCGCCGGGGTCAGTGGAGCGCCGGCGCGTTCGCGGCCTCGATGCGGCCGCCGATCGTCGAGGGCGTCATCGACGCGCGCGACCCCCGGCCCGCGCTGGCCCTCTACGGACGCCAGGTGCGCCGTGCCCGTGGCTGACCTGCGCATCCGCATCGCGGGGTGCGCCCCGCCGTTCGCGCCCCGTGCCCGCTGGGTGCTCGACACCCTCGCCGAGGCGGTGGGCCGTCGCCCCGTCCACGTCGGCGCCGACGACCCGGCCGACCTCGTCTACGGGCCCGAGCAGCCCGCCGAGGGCGTCTGGATACCGGCCGACCCCGCGGCGCAGGCCTTCTTCGCCGGCTCCGGCGCCTTCCCGGGCCCCGCGGTCTTCCGGGCGCGCGGCCTGACCCTGCTGTTCCCTCCCGCGCATCCGGAGGCGGCGATCCCGGGCGACGTCGTCGCGAGCGCCTTCTACCTGCTCGCCCGCTGGGACGAGCTGCGCGTCGCCGAGCGCGACCGCTTCGGCCGCCTGCCGCTCGCCGCCTCGGCCTTTCGGCGCATCGACGGACTCGACCTCGAGGACCCGCCGGTCGAGGGCTACATCGCGGCCCTGCGGACCGCGCTGCGCATCGCCCCGCCGACGCGCTGGGAGGTGGCCCTGACGCACGACATCGACCGCATCCGGCGCCGCACCGCGAAGGGGCTTGCCGGGGTCGCGCGGCGGCGCGGGCCGCGCGCGGTCGCCGCCCTGATGGCGGGGCCCGACCCCTGGGACAACGTGCCCGACCTGCTCGAGGCGGCGTGGCGGCGCGGCGCCCGGCCGACGGTGTTCCTGATCGGCCGCAACGCCCATCCGCTCGACGGGACGCCGCGGCGGACCTACGAGCGCGAGCGGGTCGCCATCGCCGCGGCGGTGCGGGCGGCCGGGGCCGAGGTCGGCCTGCACGGCGCGTTCGCATCGTCCGAGGACGGGGCGGCGCTGGCCGCGGAGCTGGCGGGCCTGCGCGCGGAGGTCGGCGGCGACGTCGGCGGCGTCCGCATGCACTACCTGCGGTTCCGCTACCACGAGACGGTGCGCTGGCTCGAGGCCGCCGGCGCCGCCTACGACGCGAGCCTCGGCTTCAGCGAGGCGCCGGGCTTCGCGGCCGGGATCGCGCGGCCCTTCCGGCCGTACCTGGTGGGCGAGGAGCGTCCGGCGCGGATCTCCCTGCTGCCGCTGGCGGTGATGGACACGACCCTGCACTCCCACCTCGGCCTCGACGCAGGGGACGCCCGCCGCCGCGCCCTCGCGGTGCTCGACCGGGTGCGGACGGCGGGCGGCCGCGCCGCGCTGCTCTGGCACAACACCTACCTCGCCGACGACCGGGCGCCGGGCTACGGGGGCCTCTGGGGCGATCTGCTCGACGAGCTGCTGGGCGCGGGGGCCTCCCTCGGTCCGGCGGGGACCCCGCCGGAGCCGCCCGCCGGCGCCCGGCTCGACGGGCGACGGGTGGTCCACCTGACGAGCGTCCACCGTCCGCGCGACGTGCGCATCTTCCACAAGGAGGCCGCCGCGGCCACCGCGTCCGGGGCGCGGGCGTGGGTGGCCGCTCCCCGGGTCCCGCTGCGCCGCGCGAATCGTCTGGCCGCCGGCTGGCGGCTGGCGGCGGCCGCGCGGGCGCGCGACGCCGACGTCTACCACGTGCACGACCCCGAGCTGCTGCCGGCGGCGCTCTGGCTGGCCCGGACCGGAGGGGCACCCGTGGTGTACGACGTCCACGAGTACCTGGGCCAGACCACCCGTACGAAGCGCTGGCTGCCCGCCCCGCTGCGTCGGCCCCTGGCGCTCGCGGTCGAGCGCGGCGAGCGCTGGGCGGCCCGCCGCCTGGCCGGGGTGGTGACGGCCAACGAGGATCTCGCCGCGCGCTTCGCCGCCGCCGGCGCGCGGGCCGTCGCGGTGACCAACTCGCCCTGGTCGGACGCCTTCCCCCCGCCCGCGCCGCTGCCGGCGGCGCCCGCCGTGCTCTACGTCGGCGGGCTCGGCCCGCTGCGCGGCCTCGAGGTGATGCGCACCGCCTTCGCCCGCGTCACGACCCCCGGAGCGCGGCTGGTGCTCGCCGGGCCGGGCGAGCCCGGCGCGATGCCCCCCGGCGTCGAGGCCCTCGGGCGGGTCGACCACTCCGAGGTGCCCGCCCTGCTGGCGGCCTGCCGCGTCGCGTGGATCCCGCTGCAGCGTCACGGCAACTACGATCGTGCGGTGCCGACCAAGCTCGTCGAGGCCATGGCCGCGGGCCGGCCGGTGGTGGCGTCCGACCTCGGCCGGATGGGGGCGATGGTGCGCGCCGCCGGGTGCGGCCTGGTGGTCGCGCCGGGCGACCCCGACGCGCACGCCGCGGCCATCGACCGGCTGCTGGCCGACCCGGCGCTCGCCGCCCGCATGGGGGCGGCCGGGCGCGCGGCGTTCGTCGACGGCCTCGGCTTCGAGGGCCAGGCCCGGGCGCTGACGTCGCTCTATGCGGGGGTGCTTGCGCCGTGAGCACGATCACGTACGTCTCGCAGTACTTCGTCAGCGCCGACCAGCCCGGCGGCGTACGCCACTGGCAGCACACGCGCGCCCTGGCGCGGGCCGGTCACCGGGTGAGCGTGGTCACCTCGTACGTCCAGCACAAGGAGCGCACCGTCCCCGAGCGCTACCGGGGGCGCAGGGTGGTGCACGAGACCGAGGACGGCCTCGACGTCTGGCGCACGTACTCGACGCCCGGGTACGGCAGCGACCTGCGCTCGCGCGTGGCGAGCTACGGCACGTTCGCCTGGTGGTCGGCCGTCGCCGGGGCCCGCGCGCCCCGGCCCGACGTGGTGGTGGCGTCGTCGCCGTCCCTGCCCTCGGCCGCCGCGGCGGCGGCGATGGCCGCGGGGCGCGGGGCGCGCTTCCTGCTGGAGGTGCGCGACCTCTGGCCCGACTCGGCGATCGCGATGGGCCTCGTGCGGGACGCGCGCACGATCGCGCTCGCGCGGAGGCTCGAGGCCTACTGCTACCGGCGCGCCGACCGCATCGTGGCCCTCACGGAGGGCATCCGTGAGGGCATGATCGATATGGGGGTCAGCCCGGCGAAGATCACCCTGATCACCAACGGCGTCAACCTCGAGATCGGCGACTCCACGGGCGTCCGGGCGCACGTGCCGGTGCCCGACGACTCGTTCGTGGCCATGTACGTCGGCGCCCACGGCACCTACAGCTCGCTCGAGACCGTCCTGGACGCCGCCGACCACCTGCGTGACGTGCCGCGCGCGCGGGTGGTGCTCGTGGGCGGCGGCGACCGCAAGCCGGCCCTCGTGGAGCGGGCGCGGGCGCGCGGGCTCGACAACGTGGTGTTCGCCGACCCGGTGCCCAAGCGCGAGGTGCCCGCCTGGCTCGCGCGCGCGGACGTCGCCCTGCTGCCGTACCAGGACAACCCGCTGTTCGCGGGCGCGCTGCCCAACAAGGCGTTCGACTACCTCGGGGCCGGCCGGCCGATCGTGGCCGCGGCACCGCCGGGCGAGCTCACCACGATGGTCGCGCGGGCGGGCTGCGGCGTGGCGGTGCCGCCGGAGGACGGCGCCGCCCTGGCCGACGCCATCCGGCGACTGGCCGCCGATCCCGAGGGCGCCCGCCGCATGGGCGCATCGGGCCGCGCCTACGCCCTCGAGCACTACGACCGGCAGGCCCTCGCGGCCCGCTTCGTCTCGGTGGTCGAGTCGCTTGCCTAGGGCCGGAGCCCCCGGGCCGGTGGGCGGGCGCGCCAAGCGGGCCGTCGACCTCGCGGTCGCGGTGCCCCTCACGGTGGCGCTCGCCCCGGTGCTCGCGGGCATCGCCCTCTGGGTGCGGCGCGACTCGCCGGGGCCGGCCTTCTTCCGCCAGGAGCGGATCGGCTACGCCGGCCGCCCCTTCCGGGTGCTCAAGTTCCGCACGATGGTCGTGGGCGCCGAGGGGATGGGAGCGGGGTTGGCGGTGGCCGACGGCGACAGCCGCATCACCCGCTCGGGCGCGCTGCTGCGCCGCCTGTCGCTCGACGAGCTGCCCCAGCTCTGGAACATCGTCCGGGGCGACATGAGCCTCGTCGGACCCCGCCCGACGGTGGCGTCACAGGTCGCGCGCTACGACGACCGTCAGCGCCGTCGCCTGCTGGCGCGGCCGGGCCTGACGGGGCTGGCACAGGTGAGCGGCCGCAACGCCATCCCCTGGTCGGCGCGGATCGAGCTCGACATCGACTACGTCGCGCGCTGGAGCCTGCGCCGCGACCTGACCATCCTCGTGCGCACCGCCCTCGTGGTGGCCGGGCGCGAGGGAACCTACAAGGGCCCGCACGGCGGGTTCGACCTCCCACCCGGACCCGGAGCCCCCGATGGCTGACGTCAACATCCTGCTCACGTGCGCGGGTCAGCGCGTGGACATCGTCCGCGCCTTCCGCGCGGCGCTCGCCGCCGGCCCGCACGCGGGCCGCGTGATCGTGAGCGACCTCGACCCCCTGTCGCCCGCCCTGTTCGCCGCCGACCAGGTCGTCGAGCTGCCCCCGGTCGACCACGCCGGACTACGGCGCGGCGGTCGCGGAGGCGTGCCGGCGTGAGGACGTGGCGGCCGTGCTGCCCCTGACCGACCTCGACCCGGTGGTGCTCGCCCGCGCCTCCGAGGCGATCGCGGCCGCCGGCGCCCGGACGTTCCTCCCCACCCCCGAGATCGCCCTGGGCTGCCAGGACAAGTGGGAGTGCCACCTGCTGCTGCAGCGCGTCGGGCTGCCGTCGCCGCCCACCTGGCTGCCCGGCGAGGTGGATCCGGCCGAGCTGCCCTACCCGGTGCTGACCAAGCCGCGCCTCGGGTTCGCCGGTCGCCACATCCACCGGTGCGCGGACGCCCGGGAGCTGGAGTTCTTCCTCGGCTACAGCCCGGCCGAGAGCGTGATCCAGCAGGCCCTGCCCGGTCTCGAGTTCAGCATCGACTGCCTCGGCGACCTCGACGGCCGGGCGCTCGGGGCGGTGCCCCGGTCGATGATCCAGAGCAAGGGCGGCGAGCAGATCAAGGGCGAGACCCTCGACGACCCGCAGCTCGTCGAGCTGGGGGCCGCGACGGTCGAGGGGCTGGCACTCGCGGGGCCGAGCACGGTGCAGTGCTTCCGCGACGGGGGCCGCATCCTCGGCATCACGGACATCAACACCCGCTTCGGCGGAGGCTTCCCGCTGCCCCAGGCCGCGGGGGCCGGCTATCCGCGGATGATCATCGCCATCGCGGCCGGCGAGCGGCCCGAGCCGCGCCTGGGCGCCCACACGCCCGGCGTGGTGATGACGCGACACCTCGACCAGACGATCCTCACCCGCGAGCCGAGCGGGCTCGTCCCGCTCCCGCCGGTGCTCTAAGGTCCGCCGTCGTGGATCGCGAGATCACCCTGCGGGACTACGGCCGCGTGCTCTGGAGCGGCCGCTGGCTCATCCTGGTCGCCACCGTCGCCGCCGCCGTCGTGGGCCTGCTGCTGACCTTCCTCACGTCGACGAGCTACACGGCGACCGCCCGGGTCTTCCTCGGCCAGGCGACGACGGTCTCGGGCGCCCCCTTCTCGACCCCGGCGACCAACCCGGCCACCGCCGGCACCGTGCTGACCGGCGACAACGTGATCACGGCGGTCGCCGAGGAGATCGGCGTGTCGCCCGGCCGCGTGCGCCGGGGCATCTCGCTGAGCGCGCCGCGCGCGCCCGGCGGCGCGGCCGGCAACCAGCCGACGGTGGCGACGATCACCTTCGTCGACTCGAGCCGGCGGGTCGCCCGCGACGGGGCCAACGCCTACGCGCGGGCGATCGAGCGGCGGGCGCTCCGCAACTTCTCGGCCGTCTTCGACACCTACGCCCGCGGCGAGCAGCGCGCGACGGCCGACGTGGCCCGCCTGCAGTCGCAGATCGCCGACTACGGGCGCCAGCTCGCCGCCGCCTCGGCCCCCGCCGACCGGGCCCTCTTCCAGTCGCTCCTGTTCTCGGCGACGACCCAGCTCTCGATCGCGCAGACCGCGCTCACGACCCAGGAGCTCAACCGGGCCAAGGCCGAGGCGAACGAGAAGCCCTACCTGGTCTCGCTGTCCGAGAGCCCGAGCTCGTCGAGCAGCGCCCCGAACCGGCTGCGCAGCGTGATCCTGGCGGGGGTGATCGGGCTCATCGTCGGTGTGATCGTGACCTTCGTGCTGGCGCGGCAGCCCGGCGGGCCGCGCGTCTCGTGAGTAGGCGGGCGCTCCTGCTGGCCGCCGTCGCCCTCGCGACGGCGGGATGCGGGGGCGGCGGCGGCGAGGCGGGCCCGACGACGCCGACGGCTCCCGCGCCGGCGACCGTGGCGGTGCGCGTGGTGGACGGGGACACGGGGGCGCCGGTGCGCGGCGCCACCGTCATCGGGTTCCGCGGGCCCGTCGAGGTCGCCCGCACGACGGCCGGGCCCGACGGGCGGGCCGAGCTGCCCGACGGAACCCGCTTCGCCGAGGCACGGGCGTCCGGGCGACCCCCGGCCCGGGCCCGCGTCGCGGGCGCGGACGTCGCCCTGCGGCTCTACGACCCGGCGCTGCAGAGCCCCGAGTACGGCGGCGGGCCCGAGCGCGACCGGTTCATCCCGGCCGTCACGAGGGCGCCGGTGCCGACCGGCCGGCCGGACTGGAGCTTCACCAGCCGGACGCTGCTCGAGTTCCCGCCCGCGGTGGCCGACGGGCTCGTGGCCATCGGCAACAACGCCGGGCGCGTCTACGCCCTCGAGGCCGACACGGGCGCGCTGCGCTGGGCGCGTCGTCAGCGCGGCGCGATCGCCGCGAGCCCGGCGATCGCGGGCGGGCGGGTGCTCGTGAGCTCGATGGACGGCGCCCTCACCGCCTGGGGCGCCGGCGGCGGCGCCCGGCTCTGGCAGTTCACCACCGGCGGGAGCCCGATCGAGAGCTCGCCGCTCGTCGTGGGCGACACCGTCTACGTGGGCACCTGGAGCGGCCGTCTCCACGCCGTGGACCTCGAGACCGGGAAGGCCCGCTGGAGCTTCGCGGCGGCCGACGACATCAAGGGCAGCGCGGCCCTGGCGGACGGCCGCATCATCGTCGGCGACTACGCGGGCAACGCATACGCCCTCGACCCCCGGACGGGGGAGGTGCGCTGGCGCTACACCGGGGGCACCCGCTTCTACGGCGGGCCGGCCGTCAGCGGCGACACCGTCGTGATCGGCGACGTGGGCGGCGCGGTGATCGCGCTCGACGCCGGCACCGGGCGGGAGCTCTGGCGCCACCGCACGGGCTCGTACGTCTACTCGACCGCCGCGATCGCCCGCGGGACGGCCTTCATCGGGTCGTACAGCGGGCGCTTCGACGCCCTCGACCTGGCGACCGGCGCGCGGCGCTGGTCGTTCGACGCCGGGGAGCGCATCTCGGGGTCGGCGACCGTGGTGGGCGACGTCGTCTACACCGCGACCCTCTACCGGCCGGGAGCCGCGCGGCACACCTACGGCCTCGACACCGGCACCGGCGCCGTCGTGTTCGAGACCGACGACGGCCGCTACTCGCCGGCGGTGGCCGCGGGCCGCACGCTCTACCTGGTCGGCACGCGGACGCTCGATGCGCATCGGTCGCCGTAGGGCCCTCGGGGTCGCCGCAGGGCTCCTCGGCCTGATCGTCGTGGCCGCGGCGATCGTCGCGTTCGGACTCACCCGGGGATGGTTCGACGAGGGCAGCGTCGAGGGCACCACGGAGGGCTTCGTGCCACGGGAGGCCCCGCGGGGGGAGCCGGGCGCCGGCGCCTGGCCCGAGTTCGGCTTCGACGCGCGCCGCACCCGCGCCAACCCCGCCCTCGACCTGCGCCCGCCCTTCCGCCGGGCGTGGGAGTTCGACGCCGGTTCGCTCGTCGAGTTCCCGCCCGTGATCGGCGACGGGCGCGCCGTGGTGGGAACCAACGCCGGTCTCGCCATCGGCCTCGACCTGCGCACGGGCCGCGAGGCCTGGCGCGTGCGCCTGCGGGGGCGGGTCGCCTCGTCGCCCGCGCTCTCGGGCGATCTGGCCATCTTCACCACGATCAAGGGTGACGTGATCGCCCTCGACGCCGCGACCGGCCGGCGCGCGTGGCGGCGGCGGGTGGGCGGGGCGGTCGAGTCGTCGCCCCTCGTCATCGACGGCGACGCGTACATCGGGACCCTCTCGGGGCGGGTGATGAAGCTCGACGCCCGTACCGGCGGGGTGCGGTGGAGCGTCGCGGCGCCGGGGCAGGTGAAGGCCAGCCTGGCGCGCGCCGGGGACTCACGTCGTCGTGGGCGACTACGCGGGCCGGGTGACGGCCTTCCGCATGGCCGACGGCACGCGCGCCTGGAGCACCGTGAGCCCGGGCGACCGGCTGCGCGGGGCCGGCCGCTTCTACGCCGGACCGGCCGTCGCGTACGGACGCGTCTTCATCGGCAACATCAACGGGCGGGTGATCGCCCTCGACCGCGACACCGGCGAGATCGCCTGGGTGCGCGACCTCGGCGACTTCGTCTACTCGAGCGCCGCCGTGGCGGACGGGCTGGTCTACGTCGGCAGCTACGACCGGCGCCTGTACGCGCTCGACGCCGTCAGCGGGCGGGTGCGCTGGAGCGTCGACGCCGGCGAGCGCATCTCGGGGTCGCCGTCGGTGATCGGCCGCATCGTCTACGCCTCGACCATCGCCCGCACGCCCCTCCGACGGCCGCACCCTCGGGCTCGACGCCGCGACCGGCCGCCGCCGGCTCGACCTTCCCCGACGGCCGCTACAGCCCGGCCGTGGCCGTCGAGGGGATCCTGGTCATGACGGGGGTGCGCACGCTCTACGGCCTCGTGCCCCGGTGACCGCGCGGCGGCTCGCGCGCGCGGCGGCCATCGTCGCGCTCTTCGGCCTGCTCTCGCGGTTCCTCGGGTTCGCGCGCGAGATCGTCCTCGCCGCCGCCTACGGCGCGACGGGCACCACCGACGCCTTCGTCAACTCGCTGCTGATCGTCAACTCGGTGGCCGCGGTGCTGCTCTACACGCTGGTCACGCTGATCATCCCGACCTTCCAACGGGAGCGGGCCGACAACGGCGACGCCAGCGCCTGGCGCCTGGTGACCGCGCTCGCGATGTGGGTCGGGATGCTCCTGGTCGTGCTCGCGTCGCTCGCGGCGCTGTGGCCCGAGGCCCCCGCGGCCCTGTTCGGCCTCGACGCGGGGCGCGCCGACGCGACCGCGACCCTCATCCGCATCATGGCGCCGGCGCTGGCGCTGCAGGGGTTCTCGGCCATCTTCACGGCGATGCTGCAGATCCACGGCCGCTTCGCCGGCCCGGCGGCCGTGGGCGTGGCGTTCAACGCCGGCATCATCGCCGGGGTGCTGATCGGCCAGGGCCGCATCGGCATCGAGGCCGCGGGCTGGGGCGTGAGCCTGGGCGCCGCGCTGCAGGTCGCGCTGCAGCTCCCGCAGTTCTGGCGGCTGCTGCGCGCGGCCCGCGCCCGCCCCGCGTTCACCCACCCCCGCCTCGGGGCGCTCGGGCTGCTGGCCCTGCCGGTGCTCGGCGCGTCGATCCTGCAGCAGATCAACAACTTCACCGACAAGCTGTTCGCCTCGACCCTCGACGCCGGGCGGGTCGCGGCGCTCAGCTTCGCCGGCGCCCTCGGCCAGGCGCCCCGCGTGGCGCTGCTGCTGCCCCTGCTGACGCCGCTGTTCCCGCTCATCGCGCGGCTGGTCTCCGAGCGGCGCGACGACGAGGCGCTGCGCGTCTTCCGGCGGGTGCTCGGCCTGCTCGGCCTGCTCTCCATCCCGATCATGCTGCTGATGGCGATCTACTCCCACGAGATCGCCCAGCTCGCCTTCCAGCGCCGCCGCTGCGGCGAGGACTGCGTCGACCAGATCGCCCCGCCGCTGTTCTTCTACGCGTTCGCCCTCTGGCCGGCCTTCGCCTCGCTGCTGCTCAACCGCACCCTCTCGGCCGCCAACCGCCAGCGCACGATCCTGCGCACCACGATCGCCACGGTCGCGATCACGATCCTGCTGGACATCGCCCTGCTGGGGCCCATGGAGCAGGCGGGGCTGGCGCTCGCGGCCACCATCGGCGTGTACGCGAACGCCGCCATGCTGATGGTGAGCCTGCGGGCGCACTACCCCGCGGTCGGCGTGCGCGCGCTGGCCGTCCGCCAGGGGCGCCTGCTCGTCGCCGGGGCGCTGGCCGCGGGTGCCGCCCTGGCGCTGGCGCCGGTGCTGCCGACCGGCGACCGGGGCTCGGTCGAGCTGCTCCCGGCGCTCGTGCTGAAGCTCGTCGTGGCCGGGGCCGTCTACCTGGTCGCCGTGCGGATGCTCGCGCCGGCCGAGCTCGGGGAGGGTCGGCGGTCGGTGGTCGCCCTGATCGGCCGCGGTCGGTAGGGTGGGCGCCGTGCCGACCTCAGTGGTCACCGGCGGAGCCGGCTTCCTCGGCTCGCACCTGTGCGACCGCCTCCTCGACGAGGGCCACCGGGTCGTCTGCGTCGACAACCTCGACACCGGGACGCTCGAGAACATCGAGCACATCCGCCGGCCCGAGTTCGTCTTCCTCCAGCACGACCTGATCGAGCACGTCGAGATCGACGAGACGGTCGACTACGTGTTCCACCTGGCATCGCCCGCCAGCCCGATCGACTACCTGCGGCTGCCCCTGCACACGCTCAAGGTCGGCTCGTACGGCACCCACAACGCGCTCGGGCTGGCCAAGCGCCACCGCGCCCGGTTCCTGCTGGCCTCGACGAGCGAGGTCTACGGCGACCCGCAGGAGCACCCGCAGAGCGAGTGCTACTGGGGCCACGTCAACCCGATCGGCCCCCGCGGCGTCTACGACGAGGCCAAGCGGTACGCCGAGGCCCTGACGATGGCCTACCACCGCCAGCAGGGCGTGGACACCCACATCGTGCGCATCTTCAACACGTACGGCCCGCGCATGCGGCCGCACGACGGGCGGGCCATCCCGACGTTCATCCGCCAGGCGCTCGAGGACAAGCCGCTCACGGTGTTCGGCCAGCGGCCAGCAGACCCGGTCGTTCTGCTACGTCTCGGACCTGGTCGAGGGCTTCATCCGGCTCATCGGCTCCGAGGTGCACACGCCGGTCAACATCGGCAACCCGGGCGAGTTCACCATCCTCGAGCTGGCCGAGGTGATCCTGCGCCTCACCGGGAGCGCGTCGCAGATCGTGTACGAGGCCCTGCCGCAGGACGACCCCACCGTCCGTCGCCCGGACATCGGGCTGGCCCGCGGCCTGCTCGGATGGGAGCCGACGATCGCCCTCGAGGAGGGCCTGCGCCTGACGCTGGCCGGGATGGGCGTGGAGGTCGCGGTCGCCCCCTGAGGCGGGCGGTCCCGCGATCGTCGCGCGTGGGCTGACCAAGCGCTACGGGCGGCTTCACGGCGGTCGACGGCATCGACGTGACGATCGACCGCGAGGAGTGCTTCGGCTTCCTCGGGCCGAACGGGGCGGGCAAGACGACGACGATGCGCATGCTCTCGTGCCTCGCCCCGCGCGACGGCGGCGACCTCGAGGTGCTCGGCCTCGACCCGGCGACCCGCGCCGCGCGAGCTCAAGCGCATGCTCGGGCGTGGTCGCCCAGGAGACCACGCTCGACCTGGAGCTCACGGTCCGCGAGAACCTGCTCGTGTACGCCCGCTACTTCGACATCCCGCGCGACGAGGCCGCCCGTCGCGCCGACGAGCTGCTCGGGCTGATGGCCCTCGACGACCGGGCCGGCGACGCGGTCGACCGGCTGTCCGGCGGGATGCGCCGGCGCCTGCAGATCGCGCGCGCCCTCATCAACCGGCCCCGGGTGGTGCTGCTCGACGAGCCGACGACCGGCCTCGACCCGCAGGCCCGCCACGCCGTCTGGGAGCGACTGCGCCTGCTGCGGGCGGGCGGCGCCACGCTCGTGCTGACCACCCACTACATGGACGAGGCCGCCCAGCTCTGCGACCGCCTCGTGATCATGGACGGGGGGAGGATCGTGCGATCGGGGTCACCGGCCGAGCTCGTCGCGCAGGAGGCCGGGCGCGAGGTGCTCGAGCTGCGGGTGGCCGCCGGTGACCTGCCGCGCGCTGCTCGCCGCCGCCGCCGGCGGGGCGTCGGGCCACGAGGTGGACGGCGATCTGGTGCTGCTCTTCACCGACGACGCCGAGGCCCTGCACGGCCGCATCCGGGCCGCCGCGGTGCCGGCCGCCCTGCAGTCCGCGCGACCGGGCGGCCTCGAGGACGTCTTCCTGCGCCTGACCGGCCGCCGCCTGCGCGACTGAGCCGGTCCTAGGCGACGCCGGGGGCGCCCCCGTCGTCGTCGTCGTCGTCGGCGTCCGCCCAGGCCTCGCGCGCCCACAGCGGCGGGCCGCCGAATCGTCTTGGCGAGCAGGATGCCGAGGCCGTAGAGCAGGATCTGGGGCGCCATCAGCAGCAGCATGCTGAAGGGGTCGCCGCCCGGGAGCACCGCGGCGAGGGCGGCGATCACGACGAGGGCGACCCGCCACTGCGTGATGAAGATGTCGGCGGTGACCACGCCGATGCGGGCCAGCGCCAGCATGGCGACCGGCACCTCGAAGAGCAGCCCCGAGGCGAACATGAGGGTGGTGACGAAGCCGAAGTACTCGCCCGCGCGCACCTGGGTGAGGAAGGTGTCGCCGCCGAAGTTGAGCAGGAAGTCGAGCGCCACCGGCAGCACGATGTAGTACCCGAACGCGACGCCCGCCGACGAAGAGCGAGGACGCCCCGGCCACGATCGCGAGCATCCGCCGGCGGGACTGGTCCTGCACCGCCGGGATGACGAAGGCGTACAGCTGGTAGAGCCAGATCGGCACGGCGACGATGATCGCCGTCCAGAAGCACACCTTCAGCGTGGTGAAGAAGGGCTCGGTCGGCGACAGCGTGATCAGGCCGCTGTCCTGGAAGCGCCGCGGGAGGGGCTCCTCGAGGAACTCGATGAGCTGCTCGTGGAAGCCGTAGGCGACCGCGAATGCCACGACCAGGGCGAGCGCCGCGACGATGAGGCGGTTGCGGAGCTCGGCGAGGTGGTCGACGACGCTCAGTTGCTCGTCGCGCGCCGCCCGTCGCAGGCGCCGCGTGCCCGTCACCGCCATTCAGTTGACCGCCGGGCCGCCCTCAGGCGGCGTCGGAGGACCTCGGCGGGGAGTCGCCCGGCACGACCACGCCGTCGAGCACGTCGTCGTCGGCGACGACGGGGGTGGTCGTGGTCTGCGACGTCGGCGCGACGGGGCGGGCCGGAGAGGTGCGCGGCGCGTCGTTCATCACGGCGCCCCTGAACTCGCGGATGCCGCGCCCGACCGAGCGACCCATCTCGGGCAGTCGCTTCGGGCCGAACACGAGCAGCGCGATGACGAGCACGATCAGGATCTGGATCGGTGAGATGTCTACCACGGTCTCCGGCTCTCGTCGTCTACGTCCGAGAGAGGTTAGCCCGGCCCGGGCCCGCGAGGCCAGGCGGCGCGCGCCACGCGCGGCCTGGTAGCGTCCCGCTGATGGCAGATCCCGCCGCCGACGCCGTCGTCCGCCAGATGCGCGACGCGATCATGGACACCGATCTCAAGGTGCTGCAGGCCATCAACACGCGCCTCGAGCTGGTCGCCCGGCTGCGCACCTACAAGCGCTCGCAGGGGATGGACTTCGTCGACCAGGCCCGCGAGGACTGGATGCACCGCTACCTCGCCGCGGCCAACAGGGGGCCGCTGAGCGACGACGGTCTGCACGCGATCTACGGGCACCTGCTCGACCTGACCAAGGCCGAGACCCGCGACGACTGACGGGGGCGTCAGCCCTCGGTCATGAAGTCCTCGGGGCTCACCTGGTCGAGGAACTCCTTGAACTTCTCGACGACCTCGTCGGTGTCCTCGACCTCGTGCTCGAACTCGATGCCGCTCTCCTCGATGACCTTGTCGGCGGCGAAGATCGGCGCGTTGCTGCGGACGGCGAGCGCCAGCGCGTCGCTGGGACGGGAGTCGATCTCGATCTCGGACGCCGCCGCGCGGAGGGTGATGAGCGCGTAGAAGGTGTTCTCGCGCAGCTCGGTGACCGTGATCTTCGCGATCTCGGCGCTCAGCTCGGAGACGACGTCGGTGAGCAGGTCGTGGGTCATCGGCCGGGGGGTCTCGGCGCCCTGCAGCTTCATGAGGATGGCCGCCGCCTCGGCGTGGCCGATCCAGATCGGCAGGAACTTGTTACCCGCCACGGTCTTGAGGAGCACGATCGGCTGCTTGCCGACCATGTCGAAGCTCACCCCGTAGATGACCATCTCGTGCACGGTGCACCCCCGTTCTCCGCGCCCGGGACGACACCCCGGGCGCCGATCATAGCCGCGCCCCGCCACGGCGGCCTCCACCGCCGTCGCGACGCGGCGCGGCGGGCCGGGTGCCGTGAACGCCGCACGGGGTGATACCCTGCCGCGACCCGTATGGGCGGGGGCGATTAGCTCAGGTCGGTTAGAGCGCATCTCTGATAAGGATGAGGTCCCTGGTTCGAGTCCAGGATCGCCCACTTCGACGGTCGGACGGACCCGTTCGCACCCGGAGGGTGAGACGATCGTGAGCACGGGCCTCGGCGGCGCCCAGGGTCGGAGACACGCCGGATCAGCTGTCTCGTCGTCGACGATCACGCCATCGTCCGCGAGGGACTGCGGCGCGTGCTCTCGCAGATCGACGACATGGTCGTCGTCGGAGAGGCGTCCTCGGGCGAGGCGGCGCTCGAGCTCGTGGCGCGGCGTCGCCCCGAGGTCGTGCTGATGGACGCCCGCATGCCCGGGATGGGCGGCGTCGCGGCCGCCGGCAGGATCGCGCGCGACCACTCGGATGTGCGGGTGGTGATGTTCACCGCCCACTCCGAGCAGGATCTGCTCTGGGAGGCGCTCGACGCCGGGGCGCAGGGGTTCGTGCTGAAGGACTCCGAGAGCACCGCGCTGGTCGGCGCCGTCAGACAGGTGGTCGCGGGCGAGCCCTACGTGGACCCGCGCGTCGCGCCCGACTTCCTGCGCCAGCTCGCGCGGCCGCGTCCCGGCAGCGTGCTGAGCGCCCGCGAGCGCGAGATCCTGCAGATGCTCGCCGACGGACACTCCAACCGCGAGGTCTCCGAGCGGCTGGTCGTGAGCGTCGAGACCGTCAAGACCCATGTGAAGCACATCCTCGCCAAGCTCGAGGCCGAGCACCGCACGCAGGCGGTGGCGATCGGCATCCGCCAGTCCCTGATCAGCTAGGGAGGCGGCCGTGACCGCCCCCGCAGGCGGCGGCGCGGAGGCGCTCGCCCGCGTCGTCGCCGTCGTCGGTACGGCGACCGACCTCGATCGCGCCCTGCCCGAGGCCCTCGGTCGCGTGGCCGCGGCGACCGGCGCCGAGAGGGCGGTGCTGTACCTCGGCGATCCGGCGGTCGGTGGCCTCGAGCCACGGGGCGGCGACACGGGCCCCGGCATCGACCCGGCGACCGTCCCGGGTGTGTGCGCGGCCCTCGCCGCCGGGCGGCAGGCCGACGGCGGCGGGCCGCTCGCGCACGAGATGACGGCCATCGGGCTCGGCGCGGGGCGCCTGATACCCGCGCGCATCGGCGGACGCACCGTGGCCGCGCTCGGCCTGGCGCCGGCGATCGTCGATGACGACGCGGGCGAGCGGGCCCTGACGGCGACAGCGCACGTGCTCGGTCTCGCCATCCGAAATTCGCACCTCGCATCGGGGGTCCGCGACCGGGTCCGCGAGCTCGACCGCCAGGCCGTGCAACTCGCCGCCCTCACCGAGATCGCCCGCCGCGTGGCGGGTTCGCTCGAGCCCGCCGAGGCGCACCGGGTCGTGGCGGCCGAGGCCCGTGCGCTCGTGCGTGCCGACGGGGCGATCCTGTTCCTGCGCGACCCCGGTGGACGGCTCGCGGCGGCGGCGGCCGACGGCACCGGCGGCGGGGCGGCGGGTGCGGTGCTCGACGACGCCGCGCTCCGTGCCGCCGACGGCGCGACGGCGCGCGGCGGCCGCCACGCGGCCGTCGCCGTGCCGGGGGCGGAGGGGGCCGCGGGGCCGGCGGCGGGCGTGATCGTGGTCACCCGCACGACGGGCGCCGGCTTCGACGACGACGACGTGGAGCGCCTGCGGGGGCTGGCGGCCCAGGCCGCCGTCGCGCTCGCCAACGCGCGCCTGCTCTCCGACCTGCGCCGCGAGCAGGAGGAGCGCCGTTCGCTCGCGGCGGCGATCGTGCTGGCCCAGGAGCAGGAGCGACGGCGCATCGCGGAGGACCTGCACGACGGACCCGTCCAGGAGCTGGTCGGGGTGGGCCTGCTGCTCGACGCCCTCGCCGCCGACCTCGGTCCGGCCGCCCCGGAGGCGGTGCGGGACGTCGGCCGGGCGGCGGCGGCGGCGCGCGAGTCGGTGCGCGGCCTACGGCGCGCGATCACCGATCTGCACCCGCTGCTGCTGGCGCAGCTCGGGTTCGCCGCAGCCGTGCGATCGCTGCTCGCGCGCCTCGAATGGGCCGGTGTGCAGGTGGATCTCGACGTGGGGAGCGCGGACGGGCTGCCCGAGACCGAGCGCACCGTCGCGTTCCGCATCGTCCAGGAGGCGATCGCCAACATCGCCCGGCACGCCGAGGCGACGCGGGTGGTCGTGCGCGCGCACGCCCGCGGGGGGAGCGTGGTCATCGAGATCTCGGACGACGGGCGGGGCTTCGATCCGTCGGCGCCCCGGGCCGGGCTCGCCGCGGGCCACCTCGGGCTCGCCGCGATCGAGGAGCGCGCGCGACTGGCGGGCGGCCAGTTGACGATCCGCTCGGCGCCAGGCGCCGGCACGGTGATCGCGTTGGCGTTGCCGGCCCGGGGGGCCGGCGGCGCTCAGGCGGGGGGCGACAGCCGCGAGAGCGCGGCCGACAGCGCCTCCTCGTCGGCGAAGCGGAGCTCGACGACGACCTGACCGCCCCGGGCGGTGCGCACGCGCACCGGCGCGTCGAACGCGGTGCCGAAGGCCTCGAGGGCGGCGTCGCCGACGGCGGTGGGCGCCGGCGCGCCGCGCGGGGAGGGCGCCGGGGCGGCATCCGCACGCGCCAGCTCCTCGGTGCGGCGTACCGAGAGCCCCTCGGCCATCACGCGCTCGGCCAGACGGCCGCGGCGCGCCGGGCCGTCGGCCATGAGGATCGCGCGCGCGTGGCCCTCGCTGAGCGCGCCGCCCGCGACGTGGTCCTGGATGTCCTGCGGCAGCTCCAGCAGGCGGACGAGGTTGGAGATCGCCGGACGGCTGCGACCGAGGCGGGCGGCGAGCTCGCCATGGCTCTGGCCGAAGTCCTCGATGAGGCATGCGCACGCCTGGGCCACGTCGATCGGGCTGAGATCCTCGCGCACGACGTTCTCGACGAGGGCGAGCTCGAGACGCTCGCGCGCGTCGACCTCGCGCACGATGGCGGGCACCCTCTGCAGGCCGGCGAGGCGCGCGGCCCGCCAGCGGCGCTCGCCGGCGATGAGCTGGTGGCGTCCGGCGGCGTCGGCGGGCGCCACCACGACGGGCTGGAGGATGCCGGTCGCGCGCACCGACGCGGCCAGGGCTTCGAGGGCCTCGGGCGCGAGGGTGGCGCGCGGCTGATCGGGGTTGGGGTCGATCGCGTCGAGCGCGAGCGACAGCAGCGTGCCGCCGGAGGTCGCGGCCCGGGCGGCCTCGCCGTCGCCGAGCAGGGCCTCGAGGCCCCGGCCGAGGCCGCGGCGCTCGCGGGCCGGCGTCTCAGCCACGGGCCGCGACCTCCTTCGCCGCCTCGAAGTAGGCGTCGGCCCCGGCGCAGTGGGGGTCGTAGCGGATGACCGGCTCGCCGTACGACGGCGCCTCGGCGAGGCGCACGTTGCGGGGCACGACGGTGCGGAACGCGAGCTGCGGGAAGTGGCGGCGCACCTCGCCGATGACCTCGCCGCTGACCCGGGTGCGGGAGTCGTGCATCGTCATCAGCATGCCGGTCACGCGCAGCGACGGGTTGAGGCGCGCCTGCACGCCGGCCACCGTCTCCATCAGGCGTGAGAGGCCCTCGAGGGCGTAGTACTCGCACTGCACCGGCACGATCAGGCGATCGGCCGCCGCCAGGGCGTTGACGGTGAGCAGGTCGAGCGACGGCGGGCAGTCGAGGAAGATGTACCGGTAGCGCTCGCGCGCCGGCGCCAGGGCCTCGGCGAGCACCCGCTCGCGATTCGGCCGGTTGGGCAGCTCGACGGCCGCCCCGGCGAGGTCGGGCGACGACGGCACCAGGTCGAGGTTGGGGATCGAGGTCGCGACGACGGCGTCGGCGACGGGGACCCCGTCGAGCAGGACGTCGGCGATCGTCACGCGGTCCCGGCCCGAGATGCCGAGGCCGCCCGAGGCGTTCGCCTGGGCGTCGACGTCGACCAGCAGCACCGGGGCGCCGGCCTCGGCGAGGCACGCGGCCAGGTTGACGGCCGTGGTGGTCTTGCCGACGCCGCCCTTCTGGTTGGCGACCGCGTAGATCACCGGGGGTCCCCGAGGGGGCGCTTGGCGGCGCGTCCCGGGCGGCGGGGGAACCGGGTCGGGGTCGGGGCGACCTTCACGAAGGCCTGCAGCCGCCGGCGGGCGCCGGGGAACGGCGCGACCGCGATCGGCGGGTCGGGGGCGAGGCCCAGCTCCTGCGCGGCCCGCAACCCCGCGGCCTCGACGGCCGGGTCGGCGTCGTCGCCACGCCAGGCGACGACGGCCCCGCCCATGGCGACCAGCGGCGCGGCCAGCTCGAGGGCGACCGGCAGGGGGCCGAGGGCCCGCATGGTCACGAGCGGGAAGGACTCCCGTTCCCGGGCGGCGAGGTGCTCGGAGCGGTCGGCCACGACGCGGACATTAGGGATCGTCGCGGACGCGCGGGCCAGCCACGCCGCCTTGCGCCCCTCGCTCTCGACGAGGGTCACCGACAGCTCCGGGCGCGCGATCGCGAGGGCCAGACCCGGGAAGCCGACGCCGCTGCCGACGTCGACGGCGGCCTCCGCGGCGGCGACGAGCGGCAGGGTGAGCCCGGCCAGGCTGTCGGCCAGATGACGATCGATGCCCGCCTCGACGCCCTCGACGGCCGTGAGGTTCTGGGGCTCGAGGGCGATCATGTCGAGCAGGGCCACCAGACGCGCGGCGGCGTGGGCGTCGAGCGTCACGCCGAGGGCGTCCGCCCGGGCGAGCAGGCGGCGAGCAGGCCCCCCGGTTTCACGTGAAACCGGGGGGGCGTCCGTCACTCGGCGGGCTCCACGATGATCCGGCGGCGCGGCTCCTCGCCCTCGCTGCGCGTGACGACGTCGGTGCGCTCCTTGAGCGCCATGTGCACGATCCGCCGGTCGTGGGGCGTCATGGCGTCCAGCTCGATCTCCTCGCCGAACTCCACCGCCTCCTGCGCCGCCTGGGCCGCGAGCTCCTGCAGCGCGGCGGCGCGGCGGCCCCGGTACCCGTCGGCATCGAGGGTGACCCGCCGGCGCGAGCCGGCCTCGGCGCGGCTGGCCACCTGCGAGAGCAGGTACTGGAGGGCGTCGATCGTCTCGCCGCCACGGCCGATCAGGGCCCCGGCGCCATCGCCGTCGATGCTCACGGAGAGGTCGTTGCCCTCGTCGCCGGCAGCCACGACGATCGTGGCATCGAGGCCGAACCCCTCCGCGACGGCCTCGAGCGTGCGTGCGACGGCGGTCGCCCCCGGTCCCTCGGCGCTCACGTCACTCGACACCGCTCACCCCCATGTCAGCGCTTCTTCTTCTTCGAGCGGGCCTGCGCCGGCCGCGAGCCCTTGGCGGAGCTCGTGCCGCCCCCCGCGCCCTTGTGCGGAGCGCCCTTCGGACGCGGCCGGCGCCGTGCGCCCGCCCCGTCGCCCCCGTTGCCTCCGTTTCCGCCCGACGGCTCGGGGGCGGTGGTGGCGTCGGGCGCCTCGACCGGCTCCGGCGCCTCGGTGGCCTCGCCCGCGGCCGGACCCTCCGCTCCCTCGTCCGCCGCGGCGGCGCCGCGGCGGCGGCGCGACGGGCGCGCGGGTGCGGTCTGCTCCTCGGCCTCGTCACCCGACACCGCCGCGGCCACCCCGGCCTCGGCCCGCGGTGCGGTGCGGGACCCCTTCTTCTGGGCCGTCGGGTTGCGGCTCGCGTACTTCTCGACCTCGTCGGGGTCCGCGAGGTGCAGGCCGATGCGGTGGCGCATCACGAGCTGCTGGCCGGCGGTCCAGAGGTTCGTGGTCATCCAGTACAGCACGAGGCCCGACGGGACCGGGAACTGGAAGACGAAGACCACCACCACGAGCGGCAGGATCCGCATGATGCGCCGCTGCGACTCGGGCATGTTCGGCGTCGCCGACAGCTCGGTCGACAGGAGCTGGCTGAGGGCGTAGATCGCCACGATCACCGCGGCGCCCCAACCGATGTCGCCCAGCTCGAGCCGGATGTCCGGGATGACCCACATGAACGACAGCGCGTCGCTCGCCCCGGTGCCGACGACGGCCTCCTCCGAGAACTCCCGCAGCACGTAGTACAGCGCGATGAAGATCGGTAGCTGCGCCACGAGCGGCAGGCACGAGGCGAACGGGTTGATCTCGTTCTCCTTGTAGAACCGCATCAGCTCCTCGTTGAGCTTCTGGCGGTTCCCCTTGTACTTGCGCTGCAGCTCCTTCAGCTGCGGCGCGACCATCTGCATGCTCCTCATCGAGGAGTACTGCTTGATGACCAGGGGAAGGAGGGCCGTGCGGACGATGATCGTCAGGACGACGATCGACCATCCGTAGGTCAGGTTCGCGTTCTCGTGCAGGAAGTCGAGGAGGCCACGGAGCGGGTCCTCGAGCAGCTGGAGGGGGTTCACGAGCGGAAGAGCCTCTGGTCGGCGGGGTGGTCGACACCGCCGTGGCTCCACGGGTTGCAGCGCAGCAACCGCCAGCCGGCGAGGACGCTGCCGCGCGCGGGACCGAACTCACGGATCGCGCCGACGGCGTACGCCGAGCAGCTCGGGTGGTACTTGCAGCGCTGCGGGATCAGCGGCGAGACGACCCGCTGATAGAGGCGGATCGGGGCGATCAGCAGCGCCCTCACGCCGTGCTCGTGGCGGTGGCGCGCTCGGCGAGCTCGGCGAGTCGTGCACCGAGGGCGGCCGATCCGCGCTCCTCGACGTACTCGGCCGCGCCCGGCCGCGCGATCACGACCACGTCGATCCCACCGGGGAGCCCCGGCGCGATCGCCGCGAACTGCTCGCGCAGCACCCGCTTGACCCGGTTGCGCTCCACGGCCCCGCCCACCTTGCGCGACACGGACAGGCCGAGGCGCGCCGGGGCGGTCGCCACGCGATCCTCCCGGGCGAAGGCGTACACCACGAGGTGGCGGTTGGCCGCCGATCGGCCCCGCCGGTACACGGCGTCGAAGTCGCCGGAGCGGGTGATCCGCGCCCGGCGCCGCGGAGCGGTGCCGGCATCGCTCACGCGTCAGGCCGACAGGCGCGCACGGCCCTTGGCGCGGCGGCGCTTGAGCACCGCCCGGCCGGCGCGGGTGCTCATGCGCACCCGGAAGCCGTGTGTCTTCTTGCGCTTGCGCCGATTGGGCTGGTAGGTCCTCTTCACGCCCGCCGCACTCCTCGTCCGCGCCGATCCCTCGGCATCCTTATCCGGGCAGGCAGCGCCCGCCGGGGGTGGCCGAGCATAGCAAAGGACCCGCGGGGCTCCGGACTCGCCGGCAACGTCCCCCGACGGGGGCTCGACGGCGGGCCGCGCAGCGTGTATCAGGCGCCTGTGAGGCCTCTCCACAAGTGTGGACATCACTGTGGAGAAATCCTTGGATCGCCTTCGTGGAGACGATGTGAGGGTTCGCCGTCCGCCGCCCCCGGACCTCTCCCACCAGATTTCGCCGCTCAGTCGTCTGTTTGTTCTCCACAGGCCCCCGAGGGGGCTTCACGGCGGGCGGGGGGCCGGGTTAGAGTGCCGCCCCCCACCCCCCGCCGATGCCCTCGACCCTCACCCTCACGACACCCATCTCCGCCGCGCGGAGCGCCACGGGTGACGTGCTCGGCGTGCGCCTGGCCTTCTGGTCGGGGGCGGCCGAGCCCCCCCAGGTCGACCACCTGGGGGGGGACGACCCGGTCGTGCTGATCGAGGAGGTGTGCGACGCGGTGTGCGAGCGGTCGACCCTCCCGGCTCCGGCCATACGGGAGGTGGTCGAGAACCTCGTCCACGCCGGTTTCCGCGATGCGGTCGTGAGCGTCGGCGACGGCGGCAACACCGTGCGCGTCAGCGACCACGGCCCGGGCATCGACGACCCCGTGCGTGCCCTCCAGCCCGGGTTCAGCGGCGCCCGCGCCGAGGCGCGCGCCATCGTGCGGGGCGTCGGCGGCGGTCTGCCGCTCGCCCACGCCCTCATGACCGCGGCCGGCGGTCGCCTCGAGCTCGCCGACAACCTCGGCGGGGGCGCGGTCGTCACCCTCGTGATCGCCGCGCCCGAGGCCCCCGCACCCGAGCCGGTCTGCTCGCAGACGGCCCGCGTCATCCTCGCCCTCCTGCTCGAGGTCGGCAGCGCCGACACCGGGCGGCTGGCCCACGAGCTCGACTGCGCGCGCGCCGAGTGCGGCCGCGAGCTCGCCCTCCTGCACCACCGCGGCCTGGTCAGCCGCGAGCCCCGGGGGGCGCACCGCCTCACCGAGGCCGGCGCCGCCCTCGTCGCCACGCTCTTCTAACCCTCCCGGACCCCGCCCACCTCCGGAGCGCCGTACATGTCCCCCGCCATCGCACCCGCACACGAGCGTGACTCCGTCTGGACGGAGGTCCGCGAGCGCCTGCGCGCGACCCTCAACAGCCAGACGTACAAGTTCGCGTTCTCGGGTGCGCGCCCGGTGATGCTGGCCGACGACCGCATCGTGCTCGCGGTCGAGACCGAGCTGCTGCGCCAGTGGATCCGCCAGCGCTACCTGCCCCTGCTGCGGGACGCCCTCTTCGAGGTGCGCGGCGCCGACCTGGTGGTCGAGATCACGGTCGATCCCGCCCACGCCGAGGCCGACGCGGGAGCCGGGGCCGACGGCGCCCCCGCGCCGGCCGAGGCGCCGGTGCCGGTGATGACCGCGCTGCCCCGGCGCGCGCAGGGCCTGCAGCCGCGCTTCACCTTCGAGGCGTTCGTGACCGGGCCCTCCAACCGCTTCGCCCACGCCGCCGCCCTCGCGGTGGCCGAGCAGCCGGCCCGCGCCTACAACCCCTTCTTCATCTACGGCGGGGTCGGGTTGGGCAAGACCCACCTGCTGCACGCCATCGGGCACTTCGTGGCGGCCAACCACCCCGAGCTGGCGCTCACCTACGTCTCGGTCGAGACCTTCACGAACGAGTTCATCAACGCCCTGCGCGACGGCGGCATCCGCTCGTTCAAGGACCGCTACCGCAGCACGGACATCCTCCTGATCGACGACATCCAGTCGCTCCAGGGGCGCGAGCAGACCCAGGAGGAGTTCTTCCACACGTTCAACGCGCTCCACGACAGCGGCAAGCAGATCGTGATCTCGTCGGATCGCCCGCCCAAGGCGATCGCGACGCTCGAGGACCGCCTGCGCAGCCGGTTCGAGATGGGCCTCATCACCGACGTGCAGCCCCCCGACATCGAGACCCGCATCGCGATCCTCCAGAAGCGCGTGCGCAGCGACCACTACGACATCCACGACCCCGAGGTGCTGCCGTTCATCGCGGGCCGGGTCTCGACGAACGTGCGCGCCCTCGAGGGCGCCCTCACCCGCGTGGTCGCGCACGGCTCCATCTCGGGGCGCCGGATCACGGTCGAGCTCGCCCACGAGATCCTCGAGGACCTGTTCCCCGCGGGCGAGGGCGTCATCAGCATCGAGCTCATCCAGACCGAGGTCTGCCGCTACTACAGCGTCTCGCTCGCCGAGCTGACCGGCGACAAGCGCACACGGCGCATCGTGCAGCCCCGCCAGGTGGCCATGTACCTCAGCCGCGACCTCACCGATGCGTCGCTGCCGCAGATCGGACGGGCGTTCGGCGGCCGCGACCACACCACCGTCATGTACGCGGTGCAGAAGGTCGCCGGCCAGATGAACGCCGAGGGCGAGGTCCTCACCGCCGTCGAGGACCTGACGGGCCGTCTGACCGGTCGCCGGTCCCGCCCCTCGTGACGGTGGACGGGTGGTGGGACACGCTGTCACGCCCCTCCCCAGAGTGCACCGCCCGGCGCCGTGGCGCCGGGGGCCCTGGGGACGGGTGGGGACGATCCGGGGCGTGTGCGCGATCGCCCCACCGGCCGCCCAACATGCCCGAGGTGAGGCTGAGCAGGCCTTTCGGGCGTTCTGCACGGTGTCCACACGCCCTACGGTGGTGGTGATGACACCCCCTCTCTCCTTCTCTTGTACTCATGGGCCCGCCCCCTGTGTGTGGACGGCGCCCGCAACCGACCCCGGCGATCGCTAGGGTCACCGGGTGCGCCTGGTCTCGCCCAAGGAGGAGCTCGCCGGCAAGCTCGCCGTCGCCGGCCGGGCCGCCTCGGCGAAGAGCACCATCCAGATCCTCTCCCACGTCCTGCTGCGGGCGGAGGAGGGGCGGTGCGAGCTCGCCGCGACCGACATGGAGCTCTCGCTGCGGGTGCCGCTCGGCGCCTCGGTCGAGCAGCCCGGCGCGGTCGTGCTGCCGCGCCTCGCCGGCGACATCGTGCGCACGATGGCCGACGGGCCGATCACGCTCGAGCACCGCGCCAACGAGGGCGTCGTGTCGCTGTCGGGCGGCGGATCCTCGTTCACGCTCAACTGCCTCCAGGCCAGCGACTTCCCCGAGCTGCCGCCCGACGAGGGCACCGGCCTGGTCATCCCCTCCGAGCCGCTCGTCGAGGCGATCGACCGGGTCGCCCGCGCGGCGTCGCGCGACGAGACGCGCCCGGTGCTCACCGGCGTCATGGTGCGTCTCGGGCCCGACGGGATCACGATGGTCGCGACCGACTCGTACCGCCTCGCGGTGCGGCAGACGCCCCTCGACTCGCCGCCCGCCGACGTGAGCGAGGCGATCGTGCCGGCGCGGGCCCTCGGCGAGGTGTCGCGGCTGGTGGGCGCGATGAAGGCCGAGTCGGTGGAGATCGTGCTCGGCGACGCCCAGGCGCTGTTCCGGGTCGGGGAGATGCGCCTCACCAGTCGGGTGATCGAGGGCCAGTTCCCCGACCACCGCCAGCTCGTGCCCGACGCGTTCGAGCACGACGTGGCGTTCGGCCGCGCCGAGCTGCTGGGCGTGCTGACCCGCATCGGGGTGCTCGCCCAGCGCAGCACGCCGGTGAGGCTGGCCTTCGAGCCGGGCGCGGTCACCATCTCGGCCTCCAGCGACCAGGTGGGGGAGGGACGCGAGTCACTGCCCGTCTCCTTCTCGGGCGACAGCCTCGAGATGGGCTTCAACGTCGAGTTCCTGCGGGCCGGAGTGGAGAGCATCCCGGGCGACGAGGTCCGTCTGGGCCTCATCAGCCCGCTCCGCCCGGGGCTGCTCCGGGGGGCCGGCGACGACTACCGCTACCTCCTCATGCCGATCCGGCTCAACGCCTGATCCCACCAGGGGCGCCCCGGCCGACTGGTCGGCGCGGCGCCTCGAGGTGCGCGACGTCCGCTGCTGGGAGCGGGCAGAGCTGGACCTGCCGTCCGGCCTGGTCGTGATCGTGGGCCCGAACGGGGCCGGGAAGACCTCGCTGGTGGAGGCGGTGGTGCTCGGGTGCGTCGGCGTCTCGCCGCGGACGGCCCGAGAGGCCGAGATCGTCCGCCGGGGCGCGCCCGCGCTGCACGTGACCCTCGACCTCGACGGGCCGACCGGGCTGCACCGGCGCGAGATCGGCTTCGCGCCCGGCCAGGGTCGCCGGCTGCGCACCGACGGCGAGCCGGTGAGGGCGCTCGGGGCGTGGCGCGCCCGGGCCGTGCTCGTGTTCCTGCCCGACGAGCTGCGGGCGGTGAAGGGCCCGCCCGCCGCCCGCCGCCGCGCCCTCGACCGGGTGCTGGAGGCCGCGAGCCCCGGGTTCGCCGACGACCTGGCCGGCTACGGCCACGCGCTGACCCAGCGCAACGCCCTGCTGCGGCGCGTGCGCGCGGGCGTCGCCGACCCGGCGACCCTGCCCGCCTGGGAGGCTCCCATGGCGGAGCTCGGCGCCCGCGTCGCCGCCGTCCGCAGGGCGGGCGCCGCGGCGCTCGCCGCGCCCTTCGCCACGTGGCTCGCCGGCCTCGGCGGTGGCTCGGGCGGCACGCTCCGGCTCGAGACCTCGCCCCCCTCGCTCGCCGACGTCCCCGACGCCGACCTCGAGCTCGTGCTGCGTGACGGCTTCGCCGAGCGGCGCCCGCGCGAGATCCAGGCGGCCCAGACGCTCGCGGGCCCCCACCGCGACGACCTCTGGATCGGCGTGGGGGCGGCCGATCTGCGCCGGGAGGGCAGCCAGGGCGAGCAGCGCACCGCCGCCCTCGCGCTGCTGCTCGCCGCGCGCGACCACCTGCGCGCGCGTGCCGCCCGCCCGATCCTCCTGCTCGACGACGTGCTCAGCGAGCTCGATCCCACCCGCCGCCGCCTGCTGCTCGAGGCGGTGCGCGACGGCGGCCAGACCCTCGTCACCACCGCCGACCCGACCGCCGCCGACATCCTCGACGCGCCACCCGACGCGCTCGTGCGGGTCGCCGCCGGCACCCTGTCGTGACCGGGCGCCCGCGCCGCCGCCGCCGTCGCGCCGACCCGCTGCCGGCCGGAGACGTGCTGCGCCGCTTCCGGCGGAGCGCGGGCGCCCCGGCGGCGGGCCCCGCGGGTGCGGCGGCCGTCGCCTGGCCCCGGGTCGTGGGGGACGCCGCCGCCCTGCACAGCGCCCCCGTCCGGCGCACCCGCGCCGGCGTGCTGACCGTGGCGTGCTCGAGCGCGGCCTGGGCGCACGAGCTGACCATGCGCCGCGACGAGCTCACCCGCCGGCTGACCGACGAGTGCCCCGAGGCGGGCGTCGTGGGCCTGCGCTTCTCGGTGGCCGACCACGTGCCCCGCGCCGCCTCCCCGCCCTCCGCCGCCGCCCCGCCCCCGCCCCCCGCCCCGACCGACGACGAACGGGCCGCGGCGACCCGCGCGACCCGCGACGTGGAGGATCCGCGCGTGCGCGACCTGATCGCCCGCGCGACCGCCGCCTCGTCGGCCCGTCACCGCGGGTCCCGAGAGACATGATTTACCTGCAAATGTGGATAAAACAGGGGGCTTCCGGCCACCGGGGGTGCTAAACTCCCGGGACGCTCCTGAGGAGGCAGCAGATCCAGCCCACGCCCGGCGCGCCGTCGGTCACCACGCAGTACGACTCCGGTGACATCACCGTCCTGGAGGGGCTCGAGGCGGTCCGTCGCCGTCCGGGCATGTACATCGGCTCGACCGGGCCGAGAGGACTCCACCACCTCGTCTACGAGGTCGTCGACAACAGCGTCGACGAAGCGCTCGCGGGGTACTGCGACCGCGTCGAGGTGACCCTCAACCCCGACGGATCGTGCACCGTCTCGGACAACGGGCGCGGCATCCCCGTCTCGGCCATGGCCGACCAGGGCGGGCGCAGCGCGCTCGAGGTCGTCATGACCGTGCTCCACGCCGGCGGCAAGTTCGGCGGTGACGGCTACAAGGTCTCGGGCGGCCTCCACGGGGTCGGCATCAGCGTGGTGAACGCCCTGTCGGAGAGCCTCGTCGCGGAGGTCCACCGCGACGGCGGGGCCTTCGAGCAGCGTTTCGCGATCGGCGTGCCGCAGGGCCCCATCGAGCGGGTCGGCGACGCCGCCGACACCGGCACGACCGTCTCGTTCCTGCCCGACCCGAACATCTTCGAGGAGCCGGACTTCGACTTCGAGACGCTCTCGCAGCGCCTGCGCGAGACCGCCTTCCTCACGAAGGGCCTGCACGTGCGCCTGGTGGACCGGCGCGGCGAGGGCGCGAGGTCGAGTACCACTACGAGGGCGGCATCAAGGACTTCGTGCGGCACCTCAACGAGACGCGCGACCCGGTGCACCCGGAGGTGGTCTACCTCGAGTCGGAGGGGCCCGAGGCGGCCCTCGAGATCGCCCTGCAGTGGACCGCCGCCTACAGCGAGGCCGTCTACACCTTCGCGAACAACATCAACACGCACGAGGGCGGCAGCCACCTCACCGGCTTCCGCACCGCGCTGACGCGCACCCTCAACGACTACGCGCGCGCCAAGGGGCTGCTGAAGGAGAAGGACGAGAACCTGGAGGGCCCGGACACCCGCGAGGGGCTGACCGCGATCATCTCGGTCAAGCTGCGCGAGCCGCAGTTCGAGGGCCAGACGAAGACGAAGCTCGGCAACTCCGAGATCACCGGCTTCGTCAACCAGGCGGCGACGCAGCGACTGGCCGAGTACATGGAGGAGCACCCCGCCGAGGCGCGGGCGATCTGCGGCAAGGCGATCAACGCCTCACAGGCCCGGCTGGCCGCCCGCAAGGCGCGCGACCTCGCGCGCCGCAAGGGCGTGATGGACTCGACGAGCCTGCCGGGCAAGCTGGCCGACTGCTCCGACCGCGACCCGGCCAACACCGAGCTCTTCCTGGTCGAGGGCGACTCGGCCGGCGGCTCGGCGATCATGGCCCGCCAGTCGAGCTTCCAGGCGATCCTGCCCCTGCGCGGCAAGATCATCAACGTCGAGAAGGCCCGCATCGACAAGGTGCTCTCCAACACCGAGATCCAGGCCATGATCACGGCGATGGGCACCGGCATCGACGACGACTTCGAGATCACCCGGGCCCGGTACCACAAGCTCATCATCATGACCGACGCCGACGTGGACGGCGCCCACATCCGCACGCTGATCCTGACCTTCCTCTTCCGCCACATGCGCGGCCTCATCGAGGAGGGCTACGTCTACATCGCGTGCCCGCCGCTCTACAAGGTCAAGCAGGGCAACCAGGAGCAGTACATCGAGAAGGAGCTCGAGCTGGAGGACTGGCTGCTCGAGCGCAACCTGGGCGACCTCGTGCTCGAGGACTCGCGGGGCGAGTCGGTGGGGCTGACCCGTGCCCGCTACCAGCGGTTCCAGCGGGCCCTCAAGGAGCACGAGGCCTGGTCGGGCAACCTGCGCGCCACCTACGGCGGCGGCACCCTCGACTTCCTCCAGGCCCACGGGCTCGTCGAGGCCGACGCGACCGACCTCGACACCCTCGGCGCCGCGGTCGTGGCCGCATCCGACGCCCGGGCCACGCTGACGGTGGAGTCGGCCGACGCCGAGGCCGGGACCCTGCAGGCCCGCTCGGTGCAGGCCTCGACGGGCGAGGCGCGCACGGTCACGATCCCGCTCGAGGTGTTCCGCACCCGCGAGCTCGCCGGCCTGCGCGGCGCGCGCACGAAGCTGCGCGACCAGGTCGGGCGCGCCGCCCTTCCGCCTGGCCCGCGGGTCCCGCAGCCGCACGCCGGCGACCTACGAGGCGCTGCGCCAGGCCGTGCTCGAGCTCTGCCGCGAGGGCGTGCAGCTGAGCCGCTTCAAGGGCCTCGGCGAGATGAACAGCGAGCAGCTCTGGGAGACGACCATGGATCCCGAGCGCCGCATCCTCCAGCAGGTCGTGATGGAGGACGAGCTGGCGGTCGGCGAGCTGTTCGCGAAGCTGATGGGCGACAAGGTGGAGCCCCGCAGGGCGTTCATCGAGGACAACGCCCGCAGCGTCAGCAACCTCGACGTCTAGGAGTCGATGACGGTGGCAATCGACCGCCACGGCCGCATCGAGCCGCGAGAGCTCGAGCGCGAGATGAGCACGTCGTACCTCGACTACGCGATGAGCGTGATCGTGGGCCGGGCCCTGCCCGACGTGCGCGACGGCCTCAAGCCGGTCCACCGGCGCGTGCTCTACGCCATGCACGACGCCGGCCTTCAGCCCGACCGCCCCTACGTGAAGAGCGCCAACATCGTCGGCAAGGTGATGGGCGAGTTCCATCCCCACGGCGACTCGGCGATCTACGACACGCTCGTGCGGCTCGCCCAGGACTTCGCCTCGCGCTACCCGCTGGTCGACGGCCAGGGCAACTTCGGATCGTCGGAGTTCTCGGCCGCCGCCATGCGGTACACCGAGGCCCGCCTCTCGCGCCTGGCCACCGAGATGCTGCGCGACATCGACGAGGACACGGTCGACGACGCGCCGACCTACGACGACCGGCGCACCGAGCCGGTGGTGCTGCCCTCGCGGGTGCCCAACCTGCTCATCAACGGCAGCTCGGGCATCGCCGTGGGCATGGCCACGAACATCCCGCCCCACAACATCGGCGAGGTCATCGACGCGGTCGTGGCCACGATCGACGACCCCGACATCGAGGTCGAGGGCCTGATGCGGCACGTCAAGGCGCCCGACTTCCCGACCGGCGGCATCATCGTCGGCCGGGCCGGGGTGATGGACGCCTACCGCACCGGCCGCGGCCGGGTGGTGGTGCGCGGGCGCGCACACAACGAGCCCCTCAAGCACGGCCGCAACGCGATCGTCTTCACCGAGCTGCCGTACCAGGTCAACAAGGCCGAGCTCATCCGCAAGATGGCCGACCTGGCCAACGACAAGGTCATCCCGGAGATCGCCGACCTGCGCGACGAGAGCGGCCGCGACGGCGTGCGGGTGGTCGTCGAGCTGCGCCGCGACGCCGTGCCGATCGTCGTGCTGAACAAGCTCTACAAGCACACCGCGGTGCAGTCGACGTTCGGCGTCAACGCCATCGCGCTCGTCGACGGCGTGCCGCGGACGCTGGGCCTCAAGGACATCATCCGGCACTACCTCGACCACCAGCGCGAGGTGGTCACCCGCCGGTCGCGCTATCGGCTGGCCCGCGCCGAGGCCCGCGCCCACATCCTCGAGGGCCTGCTCAAGGCGCTCGACCACCTCGACGCGGTCATCGCGCTGATCCGCGGCGCGGCCGACCCCGAGACGGCCCGCAACGGCCTGATGGCGCAGTTCGATCTGACCGAGATCCAGGCCCGCGCCATCCTCGACCTGCGGCTGCAGCGCCTCACCCAGCTCGAGGCCGGCAAGATCCAGGCCGAGTACGACGAGCTTCAGGCGCGCATCGCCGAGCTGCGCGCGATCCTCGGCGACGAGCGCCGGGTCTACGCCCTGATCCGCGAGGAGATCCTCGAGATCCGCGGGCGTTTCGCCGACGAGCGCCGCACCGAGATCGTGCCGGGCGAGGGCGACATCGACCTCGAGGACCTCATCGCGGAGGAGGAGATGGTCATCTCCATCTCCAACGGCGGCTACGTCAAGCGCCTCCCCGTGACGACGTACCGCTCGCAGGGGCGCGGCGGCAAGGGGCTGCGCGGGGTGCGCCTGAAGGACGACGACTACATCAAGCACCTGTTCATCGCCTCGACGCACCAGTACCTGCTCTTCTTCACCAACAGGGGCAAGGTCTACCGGCAGAAGGTGCACGAGCTGCCCCAGGGCTCGCGCGACTCGCGCGGGCCGCCACATCGCCAACGTGCTCGCGCTGCAGCCCGGCGAGGAGGTGCGCGCGGTCTTCGCGACCCGCGACTACGGCGAGGGCCGCTACCTGGTGCTCGCGACCCGCGAGGGCATGGTCAAGAAGACCGAGATGCGCTCGTACGACACCGTGCTGCGCGAGCGCGGCCTCGCCGCGATCCAGTTGCTCGACGACGACGAGCTGGTGGGCGTGCAGCTCACCGACGGCGACGAGGACCTGATGGTGATCTCGGCCCGCGGCCAGGCCGCCCGCTTCCACGAGGGGCAGGTGCGCCCAATGAGCCGCGACACGCGCGGCGTGCGCGCCATGACGCTCGATCCGGGCGACCGGGTGCTCGCCATCGTGGTGGCGCGCGACGACGAGGACCTGCTGGTGGTGACGGGCAACGGCTACGGCAAGCGCACGCCGATGGCCGACTACCCGCGCAAGGGCCGCCCCACGAAGGGGGTCCGCACGATCAAGGTGACCGATCGCAAGGGCGAGCTGGTCACCGCCCGCCCCGTGCGCGAGGGCCAGGAGCTGCTGCTGATCTCGCTGCTCGGCCAGGTGATCCGGATCAGGGTCGACACGGTGCGCCGCACCGGGCGCTCGACCGAGGGCGTCCGCGTCATGAACATGGCCGACGAGGACCTCGTCTGCGGCGTGGCCTCGGTGGTCGAGCCGGGCGAGGACGACGCGGAGTCGCTCGACGAGTCGGGTATCGCGATCGCCGGCGAGACCGGCGACGACGGGCTGCCGACGGGTCCCCCGCCGACGGACGGGTAGGTGGCCGACGCCGGCGCGACCCCGCCCGCTCCCCGGCGGGGGCCCGGCAGGGGCGAGCGCGGCCCGGAGTGGCGGGTCGAGGGCACGCCGCCGCCCGCGCCTCCCGCGTCGGGGCGGATGCCCCGCATGCCCGGCGGTCCGCGGTTCTGGTGGATCCTGCTGGGGCTGCTGGCGGTGAACTGGTTCGTCGTCTCGCTGATCCCCGACCGCGAGGAGCGGCTCGGGGTTCCCTACACCGTCTTCCGCGAGCAGGTGATCGCCGGCAACGTCGCGGAGGTCACCTCGAAGGGCGACACGATCCAGGGCGAGTTCCGGGAGGCCGTGACCTACCCGGCCGGGCTCGGGCGACAGCGACACCTCGTTCGGCACCGAGCGGCCGGCGTTCGGCGACGACGCCCTGCTGCCGCTGATGATCGAGAAGGACGTCGAGGTCAACGCGACGCCGGTCGACGAGGGCCGGTCGCTGATCGCGACGCTCCTGCTGTCGTTCGGGCCGGTGATCCTGCTCGTGCTGCTGTTCGTCGTGCTCATGCGCCGCGCGGCCGGGGGCGGTGCCGGGGGTGCGCTGTCGAGCCTCGGGCGGTCGAAGGCCAAGCGCTACGACGCCTCGGCCCAGCGGGTGACCTTCGAGGACGTGGCCGGCATCGACGAGGCCGAGGACGAGCTGGTCGAGATCGTCGACTTCCTGAAGAACCCCGACCGCTACCGGCGCCTCGGGGGCCAGATCCCCCGCGGCGTGCTGCTGTCGGGCCCGCCCGGCACGGGCAAGACGCTGCTGGCGCGCGCCGTGGCGGGCGAGGCCGACGTGCCCTTCTTCTCGCTCTCGGCCTCGGAGTTCGTCGAGATGATCGTGGGCGTCGGCGCCAGTCGGGTGCGCGACCTGTTCGCCCAGGCGAAGGCCACGGCGCCCGCCATCATCTTCATCGACGAGATGGACGCGATCGGCCGGGCCCGCGGCGGATCGGCCTCGCTCGGGGGCAACGACGAGCGCGAGCAGACGCTCAACCAGATCCTCACCGAGATGGACGGCTTCAGCGGCGGCGAGGGCGTGATCGTGCTGGCGGCCACCAACCGGCCCGAGGTGCTCGACGCCGCGCTGCTGCGTCCGGGTCGTTTCGACCGCCGCGTGACGGTCAACCCGCCCGATCGCGACGGCCGGGCGGCGATCCTCGAGGTGCACCTGCGGGGGGTCCCCGTCGCCGCCGACGTCAGCGTCGCCCAGCTCGCCCAGGGCACCGCCGGGATGGTCGGCGCCGACCTGCGCAACCTCATCAACGAGGCCGCCCTGATGGCGGCCCGCCGCAACCACGAGCGCGTGGAGTCGGCCGACTTCACCGACGCCCTCGAGAAGATCGTGCTCGGCGCCGAGCGGCGCATCATGCTCTCGCCGGCCGAGCGCGAGCGCACGGCCTACCACGAGAGCGGCCACGCGCTGCTGGGGATGCTGCTGCCCGGCGCCGACCCGGTGCGCAAGATCTCGATCGTGCCGCGCGGGCGGGCCCTCGGCGTGACCTTCCAGGCGCCCGACGCCGACCGCTACGGCTACGGGGTCGCCTACCTGCGGGGGCGCATCACCGGGGCTCTCGGCGGCCGCGCCGCCGAGCAGATCATCTACGGCGACATCACCACCGGGGCCGAGTCGGACCTCGAGCAGGTCACGGGCATCGCGCGCCGCATGGTGGGGCGGTGGGGCATGTCGGACGCCATCGGGCCGGTGTCGGTGCTGCCGGGTCCCAACGACGAGCCGCTGCTCTTCCCCGGCGCGCCCGGCGGGGTGTCGCCCCGCACGCAGGAGCTGGTCGACGCCGAGGTGCGCACGATCGTCGACGAGTGCTACGACGAGGCGGTGCGGGTGCTCCAGGCCAACCGCGGCAAGCTGCGCGCGCTGGCCGAGGCCCTGCTGGAGCGCGAGACCCTCGACGAGGTTGACGCCTACCGGGTCGCCGGCGTGGAGCGCGAGGTGGCGGCGCCTCCGGTCTGAGGTCCCCGTGCCACCTGCGCGCTCACGATCGGGCCCCGAGTACCCGAGTCTCGCGGCGGGACCCCCACGGCCCCGCCACGCCCACCACCCGCCCAACCATGGTCGGCTGAGCGCCCCGTCACGGGGCGCCACCCCCGGGCCTCATCAGGGAAGAGGAGCAGACCGATCACGACCCAGCTGGCGTCGGGTCGTGCGTTTCACGACTGCACCAACACGACGGGCAGCGTGAGCTGCCCCACCACCAGCCCTCCGGTGACGGCGGCCGCCGCGGGCGGCTTCTGGCTCGCCTCGGCGGCCGGGCGAGGTACGTCATCGTCACGGGGACGAGCATGGAGCCCAGCCTCGGCGGAGGCGGCCTCGTGCTGCTGCGGCCCGGGGGGGAGTACGGGGAGGGCGACGTGATCGGCGTACCGGGACCCCCGGCTCGCCCGCGTGGTGCTGCACCGGGTCGTCGTCGAGGACGGCGGGGCTCGTCACCAAGGGCGACGCCAACGGCTCCATCGATCCGACCCGCCCTCGTGCGGCTGGCCGCGAACCTCGGCGAGCGGTGATGGCCGCCGACGAGGGCGCGCCCAGGCGCGTCGGCGTCCTGTCCGCCGGCGAGGTGCCCTACCGGCGCACCGCCGACACCGCCCGCCCGGCCGTCGCCGCCGTCCCGGTGCGAGGAGCGCGCGCCGGCTCTGGCGCCCGGTCGCCCTGCTGGCGATGCGCGCCGTGACCGGATCCGCGCCCCACGGTACCGGCGTCGCGGGTGGGGAGTCACGTCTCGGAGACCACCCCGAACACCCTCGACGCCGGCACGGGATCGACGTCTGCATCGGGAGCCCGGGTACGGACGTCTTCGTGCGCTGCGAGACCGAGATCCAGTAGGCGCGGCCCCACGGGCCCGCCACGCCTCCGGCTACGAGGCCTTGCGGCGCTTGGCAGGGGCCTTCTTCTTGGCGGCGCCCGCCTTCCCCGACCCCTCGCCGCCGCCCTCGACACCCCGCAGGCGGCCCTGGTCGATGTCGAGCTGGTCGTCGTCCTTCGCGGCCTTCGCGGCCTTCGCGCGCGACCGGGACGGCGCCTTCTGCTCGACGGCCGCGTCCTCGTCGTCCGCGACCTCGTCCCCGTCGCCGCCCCCGCCCGCGGCGGCCAGGCTCGCCTTGAGCGCGGCCATCAGGTCGATGACCGGGGCCGGCGACTCGGCCTCCTCGGCCTCGGCGATCTCGGTGCCGGCCGCCTTCGCCTCGAGGAACTCGAGCAGCGCGGCGCGGGTCTGGTTGGGGTACTCCTCGGGCGCGAAGGGCTTGGCCAGGCCGTCGACGAGCTGCCGGGCCATCGTCAGCTCCTCGTCGGCCACCTCGACCCCCTCGAGCCGCTCGACGATCTCGTCCTTGTCGCGCACCCGGATGTCCTCCGGGTAGTAGAGGGTCTCGAGGGTGAGCATGCCGTCCACCGGACGCAGCAGCACGAGGTGCTCCTTCGTGGACAGCACGAAGCGGCCGAGCGCCGCTCGCCCCGACTCCTCCATCGCCCGCGCGAGCAGCTTGTAGGGGCGCTCCGCCCGCTCCTGCGGGTCGAGCCAGTAGGCCCGCTCGAAGTAGACGGGGTCGACGTCGGGCATCTCGACGAACTGCAGGATCTGGATGGTCTTCTCCTGCCGCGCGGCGAAGCGCTCGAGCTCGGAGTCCTCGACCGGCAGGTAGCGGCCCTTCGAGACCTCCCAGCCCTTGACCGTCTCGTCGGAGGTCACCTCGACGTCGCGGGCCGGGTCCCAGCGCTTCTGCTTCACCGGCTGACCGGTCTCGCGGGAGAGGGTGCGGAAGCTGACGTCGCTGCGCTGCTGGGCGAGCCCCACCGACACGGGGATCGTGACCAGCCCGAAGCTGATGAAGCCATTCCAGATCGCTCGCACGGGATCTCCCTCCGCGGGGTCCGGGGCCTACGCCGTGCCGTTCGCCCCGTCGCGACCCGGCACCGGCCTGCTGATACCCGACAACGCCTCGAGCATCTCCACCGGGAACGGCAGGATCAGGGTGGTCGTGCGCTCCGACGACGCCGATCTCGTTCATGGTCTGCAGGTACCTCAGCTGCAGGGCACCCGGGGCGCCGCTGATGACCGCGGCGGCCTCGCCCAGCTTGGCGGACGCCTCGAACTCGCCCTCGGCGGCGATGACCTTGGCGCGCCGCTCGCGCTCGGCCTCGGCCTGGCGGGCCAGGGCGCGCTGCATGCTCTGGGGCAGCTCGACGTCCTTCACCTCGACGACCGAGACCTTCACGCCCCAGGGGTGGGTCTGCTCGTCGATGATCGCCTGCAGCCGGTCGTTGATCTGATCGCGCTCGGACAGCAGCTGGTCGAGGTCGACCTGGCCGAGCACGCTGCGGAGCGTGGTCTGCGAGATCTGCGACGTGGCCACGAGGTAGTTCTCGACCTGCACGATCGCCTTCGCGGCGTCGACCACCCGGAAGTAGGCGACCGCGTTCACCTTCACGGTGACGTTGTCCTTCGTGATGACCTCCTGCGGCGGCACGTTCAGCGTGATCGTCCGCAGGTCGACCTTCACGGCCTTGTCGATGAAGGGGATCAGGATGAAGAGCCCGGGACCCTTGATGCCGATCAGGCGGCCGAGCCGGAAGACGACGCCGCGCTCGTACTCGCGCGCGACCTTGACGGCCGAGAACAGGAACATCAGGCCGATGATCAGAACCACGATCACCGCATAGGCAGCGGCCATTTCGGCTCACCCCTCTCTGGGCTCGACGGTCAGGGACAGATCCTCCGGATGGACTCTAACGACGCGGACCGCCGCACCCTGCGGTACGTCCGTACCCGCGGGCGTGCGGGCGCTCCAGATCTCGCCGTTCACCGACACGTGCCCGCCCTCCGGGCCGATCGCCTCGCGGGCGATGCCGGTCTCGCCGACCAGCTCGGCGCCGCCGGTCGCCGACGGCCGCCGGCGGGCGCGCAGCACGAGCCGGGCGGCCGCGAGGAACCCACCGCCCACCACGATCGCGATGGCCACGGCGATCCAGGGCGACGCCTCGAGGCCGGGGTCGTCCGAGTCGAACAGGAAGGCGCCTCCGAGGGCGAGGGCGATCACCCCGCCGAGCGCGAGCACGCCGAAGCCGCCGACCTGCGTCTCGGCGACGAAGAGGCCGACGCCGACCACGATCAGGGCGATGCCGACCCACCCGACCGGCAGCACCGTCAGCCCGGCCAGCGCCAGCAGGAGGCTGATCACCCCGACGATGCCGGGCACGATCGCGCCGGGGTTGAAGATCTCGAAGCCGATCCCGGCCAGACCGAGCAGCAGCAGCAGGAACACCAGGTTCGGGTCGATCAGCGCCTGCAGGACGGCCAGGTACCAGGGCAGGGAGTCGATCTCGATGGGCGCGCCGGCCGTCGCGATGGTGCCGCCCGCCCGGTCCGGGCGGCCGTCGAGCCAGGCCACGAACTCCTCGAGTGTGGGCTGCACGGTCTCGATGGCGCCGCGGGAGAGGGCCTCGGAGGACGTCAGGTTGAGCGCGTCCGTCACCATCGCGCGGAAGGCCGCCGGGTCGCGGCCGTTCTCCTGGGCGAGGGCCGCGATCGAGGCGGCCGCGTCGTTGACGACCTTCTGGTCGAGGTCGGCGCCGCCGCTGCTGATCGGGGTGGCCGACCCGATGTTGGTGCCGGGCGCCATGCCGAGGTGGTCCGACGCGGCGCTGATGTACGCGCCGGCCGAGCCCGCGCGGGCGCCCGAGGGTCCCACCCAGACGGCGACCGGCACCGGGGAGCTCCCCATGGCCGCGACGATGTCGCGCATCGACGACACGAGGCCGCCGGGGGTGTCCATGCGGATCACGACGACCTCGGCGCCGTCCCGCGCCGCCGCGTCCAGCCGCCGCTCCACGAACTCCGCCGAGACGGGGTCGATGCCGCCGTCCAGCTCGACCACCCGCACCGGCCCGCCGTCGCCGCCCTGCGCCCCGGCGGCGCCCACACCGACCAGGATCAGGAGCAGAGCGACGAGGAGGGAGCGAGCCGTGTTCATGGGTATCCCATCGACGATACCAGCGACCGCGCGTCGCTCCCCTGTGCCCGCCCGGGCGATGGGCTACGATCCCGCGGATCGTGACGGATCGCACCCTCCCGGCCCCGACGGATCTCCTTCCGCACCGCCCGCCGTTCCTCTTCGTCGACGAGGTCCTCGACCTCGTCCCGGGCGAGTCGGCACGAGCGCGCTGGTTCGTCAACCCCGCGGCCGCGTTCTTCGCGGGTCACTTCCCCGGCAACCCGATCCTGCCCGGGGTCATCATGGTCGAGGCGCTCGCCCAGACCGGCGCCATCGCGGCGCTCTCCGAGCCGGGCGCCGCCGGCTCGCTCGCCCTCTTCGCCAGCATCGGCAAGACGCGCTTCCGCCGCGTGGTGCGCCCCGGCGAGGAGCTGCTGCTCGAGACGCGCCTCACCCGCCGCCGCGGGCCGCTCGGGGCGGGCGAGGGCACGGCGTCGGTCGACGGGGTGGTCGCCTGCACCTGCGAGATCAGCTTCGCCCTCGTCAACGGGGAGTCGGCAACCCCATGATCGTCGCGATGTTCCCCGGCCAGGGTGCCCAGGCGGTCGGTATGGGGCACGCGCTCGCGCAGGCGCACCCCGTCGCCCGCCGGGCCTTCGAGGAGGCCGACGACGTGCTCGGCTGGTCGGTCTCGGAGCTCTGCTTCGCGGGGCCGATCGAGCGCCTCACCGCCACCGACGTGTGCCAGCCGGCACTGCTCGCGACCTCGGTGGCCGCGTTCCGGGTGGCCGCCGAGGCCGGACTCGCGCCGGATCTCGTCATGGGCCACTCGCTCGGCGAGTACTCGGCGCTCGTGGCGGCGGGCGCGATGGACTTCGCGCAGGGGCTGCGCATCGTCGCCGAGCGGGGCGCCGCGATGCGGGCCGCGGGCACCACGGCCCCGGGGGCCATGGCCGCGCTGCTCGGACCCGACGACGACACGGCGCGGGCGCTCGCGGCCGAGGCGGGCGAGGCCTGGCCCGCCAACTACAACTGCCCCGGCCAGGTGGTGGTGTCGGGGTCGGTCGCGGCGATCGACCGGCTCATGGAGCTGGCGTCGGACCGCGGCATCCGGGCGAGCCGCCTGGTCGTCGACGGTCCCTTCCACTCGCCCCTCGTCGCGCCGGCCGCCGAGCGGCTGCGCCCGGCCCTCGGGGCCTGGGACCCCGCCGCGCCGTCACCGCCCTTCCTCTCCACCACGACCTGCGCGGTCGAGCCGGCCGAGCGCCTGCGGGCGGTGCTCCTGGACCAGCTCACCTCCCCGGTGCGGTTCGGGGACGCCGTCGAGGCGGCCGTCGCGCAGGGCGCGGAGCGGATGGTCGAGGTGGGGCCGGGGCGCGTGCTGTCGGGCCTGGTGCGGCGCGTGCGCCGCGACCTGCCGACCGCCCGAGTCGGCGAGCCGGACGACCTCGCGGCGCTGGCCGACCTGCTCGGGTCGTCGTCCGCGTCCGCGGGGGAGCGCGCCTGATGGGCGTCGCGCTCGTCACGGGGGGCAGCCGCGGCATCGGCGCGGCCATCGCGCGCCGCCTCGCCGCCGACGGCTTCGACGTCGCGATCGGCTATGCCCGCGACGCCGACGGCGCCGCCGCGACGGCCGCCGCGGTCGAGGCGCTGGGGCGCCGGGCGTCCACGCACGCCGCCGACGTGGCCGACGAGGGGCAGGCCGGCGCGCTGGTCGAGGCGGCCGAGGAGGCCCTCGGGCCCCTCGACGCCCTCGTGCTCAACGCGGGCGTCACCCGGGACGGCCTGGCGGTGCGCATGAGTGCCGAGGACTGGAGCGCGGTCATCGACACCAACCTGAGCGGCGCCTTCTACACCGCCCGCCCGGCGCTGCGCGGCATGCTGCGCCGCCGTGCCGGCAGCATCGTCGCGGTGTCGTCGGTCGTGGGGCAGATCGGCAACGCCGGCCAGGCCAACTACGCCGCGGCGAAGGCGGGGATGATCGGGATGGTGCGGGCGCTCGCCCGCGAGGCGGGCGGTCGCGGCGTGCGCGTCAACGCCGTCGCCCCCGGCTACATCGCGACCGACATGACCGCCACCCTCTCCGACGAGCAGCGCGCCGGGCTGCTGGCGCGCACGCCGCTGGGCCGCCTCGGCGAGCCCGACGACGTGGCCGGCGCGGTGGCCTTCCTGTGCTCGGCCGACGCGGCGTTCGTCACCGGCGCGGTGCTCTCGGTCGACGGCGGGCTGGCGATGGCGTGAGACCGTCGCGCCGCGTCGTCGTCACCGGCCTCGGCCTGGTCACGTCCCTCGGGATCGGCCGGCAGGCCAACTGGGCCGCCGCCACCGCCGGCGCGAGCGGCGCCCGGCCGATCGAGGGCTTCGACCCGCTCGACACCGACACCACCATCGCCTGCCAGATCCGCGACTTCGACCCGACCGACTTCATGGACCGCCGGGTGGCGCGGCGCATGGACCGCTTCGCCCAGCTCGCCGTGGCGGCCGGGCGCATGGCGCTCGAGGACGCCGGCCTGCAGATCGACGCGGCGACGGCCCCCCGCGCGGGCGCCATCGTCGGTAGCGGCATCGGCGGCCTGCGCACCTTCGAGGAGCAGACGCTCACCGTCGCCGAGCGGGGCCCCGACCGCGTGTCGCCGCTCTTCATCCCCATGGTGATCGCCAACATGGCCGCCGCCCAGGTCTCGATGATCCTCGGCCTGAAGGGGCCGCTGTCGTGCGTCTCGACGGCGTGCGCGTCGGGCAACCACGCCCTCGGCGACGCGAGCGACGCCATCCGCCGCGGCCGCGCCGACGTCATGCTCGCCGGCGGCACCGAGGCCAGCATCACGCGTGTGGGCATCGCGGCCTTCAACTCGATGCGCGCCCTCTCGACCCGCAACGACGACCCGGTCGGCGCGAGCCGCCCCTTCGACGTCTCGCGCGACGGGTTCGTGATGGGCGAGGCCGGCGCCATCCTCGTGCTCGAGAGCCTCGAGCACGCGATCGATCGCGGCGCCGAGCCCCTCTGCGAGGTCCTCGGGTACGGCCTGACCGGCGACGCGCACCACCTCACCGAGCCCGACCCGACCGGCTCGGCCCCCGCCGCCGCGATCGCCATGGCGCTCGCCGACGCCGAGGTCGCGCCCGAGCAGATCGACTACGTCAACGCCCACGCCACGTCGACCCCGGTCGGCGACCCGAGCGAGATCCGGGCGCTGCGCCTCGCCCTCGGCGACGACGTGGCCGCCCGCGTGGCCGTCTCGTCGACCAAGTCGATGCACGGCCACTGCCTGGGCGCGGCGGGCGGGGTCGAGGGCGCGCTGACCGCGCTGGTCATCAAGGAGGGCGTGATACCCCCCACGATCAACCTCACCGACCTCGATCCGAGATGCGCCGGGGTCGACCACGTCGCGAACACCGCGCGCACCGCCGACGTGCGCGTCGCGATGTCGAGCGCCTTCGGGTTCGGAGGGCACAACGCGATCCTGGTGATGGGCCGGATGGAGGACGCATAGCCGCCGTGCCCCCCGCGCCCGGCCGGCCCCGGGGGTGGCGGGCGTCCGCCAACCGCGCGAGCACCCGCCTGTACGGCCCCCGGCGCGGGCTCGAGGGCTTCACCTGGCTGGGCGACGAGCGCATCGCGGTGGGCAGCGTCCCGGTGGGCGGCGCGGTGGCGCGCCTGCCCGAGCTGGGGGTCACGCACGTCATCAACTGCCGCGCGCAGCTCCAGACCCGCATCTCCCAGGACCTGTGGGCCGAGCGGCGCGTGTTCGGCGCCGACCACGTCGCCCACGCGCCCATGTGGGACCACGGGCGCCATCAGCCCTCGCGCCTGTGGGCCCCGGCGGCCCGGTTCGGCGCCGCCGCCCTCGACGACCCCGGCGCCGGGCTGCTGGTGCACTGCCAGCAGGGGCGGCGCCGGTCGGCGATGGTCGCCTATGCGATCCTGCGCCTGCGCGGCCACGACGCCGCCGACGCCGAGCGCATGGTGCTCGACCACCGGGTGCCCGCCTCGATCGTCCCCGCCTACCGCGAGAGCGTCGAGGAGTGGCTCGCCGCTCCCGAGGAGCCCCTGACATAATCGACCACCAGGTGTCCAAGCGTCCCATCACGGTCTCGGTCAACCGGCTCCGCCGCAAGCGCGCCGACGGCCCCCCTCCGCGCAAGCTGCCGGCCGACGACCGCTCCTGCCCGCGGTGCCAGAGCCACTACCGCGCCGACGAGCTACGCCGCAACCTGCGCGTCTGCGCGACCTGCGGGCACCACTTCCCCGTGGGCGCCCGGGAGCGCCTCGACCAGCTCGCCGACGGCCCCTGGATCGAGCTGTGGCCCGAGCTGCGCGCGAGCGATCCGCTCCAGTTCGTCGACCTCGAGCCCTATCCCGACCGCGTCGAGAAGGCCGAGCGCGCCGGCAACAACGAGGCGCTCGTGGTCGCGGAGCTCGCGATCGGGGGCCACGAGTGCATCGCCGCCATCATGGATTTCTCGTACCTCGGCGGCAGCATGGGCTCGGTCGTGGGCGAGAAGCTGCTCCGGGCCTGCGACCGCTGCGCCGAGCGCGGCGTGCCGCTGGTCGCGATCACGGCGTCGGGCGGCGCCCGCATGCAGGAGGGCGTGATCGCCCTGATGCAGATGGCCAAGACCGTCGTCGCCTTCGAGGTGATGCAGGACGCCGAGCTGCCCGTGGTCATGGTGCTCGTGCACCCCACGACCGGCGGCGTGTGGGCGTCGTTCGCCTCCCTGGGCGACGTGACGTACGCCGAGCCCGGCGCGCTGATCGCGTTCTCGGGCCCCCGCGTCATCGAGCAGACCACCCGTGAGAAGCTGCCGCCCGAGTTCGGGCGCGCCGAGACGCAGCTCTCGAACGGCCAGGTCGACGCGGTCGTCGACCGGCGCGAGCTCGCCCCCCGCATCGGCAAGGTGCTCGGCATCCTCGCGCGCCCGAGTGGCCTCGCGCCCGCGCCGGCGGTGACCTGGGCGCACGACAAGGCGGAGCGGGCCGCCTCGGTGGCGCGCACGCTCCCCGAGCGCTCGCGACGCCTCGTCGCGAAGGTGCTGCGTCCCGAGGACGAGGGCTCGTGAGCGTCGCCTCGCGTCGCGGCGGACAGTTCGTGCGCCGCCTGGCCCACCGCCTGGGGGGAGCCCAGAGCGAGACCGGCACGGCGATCTGGGAGACCATCCAGCTCGCCCGCCATCAGGACCGCCCCTATCCGCTCGACTACATCGCCCGGCTCTTCCCCGACTTCGAGGAGCTCCACGGCGACCGCCTGTACGGCGACGACCCGGCCATCGTGGCCGGCATCGGCCGCGGCGCCGACGGCCCGGTCGTGGTGATCGGCCACCAGAAGGGGCGCGACACCACCGAGCGCACCTACCGCAACTTCGGCATGCCCCAGCCCGAGGGGTATCGCAAGGCCATGCGGGTGATGGACATCGCCGACAAGATGAACCTGCCGGTCATCACCCTGATCGACACCCCGGGCGCGTTCCCGGGCTCGGGAGCGGAGGAGCGCGGTCAGGGCGGCGCGATCGCCCGCAGCATGCAGACGATGCTGCGCCTGCGCGTTCCGTCGATCGCCGTCGTGATCGGCGAGGGCTCGTCCGGCGGCGCCCTGGCGCTCGGCGTGACCGACCGCGTGATGATGCTCGAGAACGCGACCTACTCGGTCATCTCCCCCGAGGGCGGCGCCGCCATCCTGTGGCGCGACGCCGCGAAGGCCCGCGACGCCGCCACGGCGTTCCAGCCCACGGCGGCCAACTGCTACCGGTGGGGCATCGCCGACGTCGTCGTGCCCGAGCCCTCCGGCGGCGCCCACCGGGACCACGACGAGGCGGCGCGCCTGCTCGGCACCTACGTGTCGCGCGCGCTCCGCGAGCTGCAGGCGCTCGCGCCGGCCGACCGCAAGCGTCTGCGCCGCGACCGGTACCGGCGCATCGGCGCGTACCGGGAGGTCGCGAGCGGCGATCCGACCGCGATGGCGGCGGGCCGCGCCGAGCCGCCCGGATCGTCCAACGGGGCCGCCCGGGGCTGAGCCCCCCGGCCGCCCCGCGGGCTCACGCCCCGGCGGCCTCCACGAGCGCGGCGACCAGCTCCCGGTTGAAGTCGGGGATGTCGGCGACGACCCGTCCCCAGACCAGGGTGCCGTCGCGGAACGCGGGGGCGTCGACCCACTCGGCGCCGGCGTTCACGAGATCGTCCTTGATGCCGAGCGAGCCCGTGGCCCGCGCGCCGACGATGCCGGCCGAGATCGCGACGCTGCCGCCGTGGCAGATGATGCCGATCGTCCGGCCCGCCGCGTGGACCGTCCGCACCAGATCGAGCACCTCCGGGTCGCGGCGGAGCTTGTCGGGCGCCCACCCGCCGGGGATGACCAGCCCGTCGAGCGCCGCCCCGTCAACCGCGCCGGCCGTCGTCCGCGCCTGCACGGCCAGGCCGTGCTTGCCGCGGTGCGGCTCGGTGTCGGAGCCGACGATGAGCACCGTCGCGCCCTCTTCCTGGAGCCGCATGAGGGTGACCCAGTACTCGAGGTCCTCGACCCCCTCGGCCACCAGCACGGCGTAGGTCCTGCCCGTCAGTCGCATGGAACCGAGTCTACGACGCGGCGGAGCAGTCCGGCCCCCGCCGCCACGCGGGCGGCGGGGGCCGGGGTGTCAGCGGCCGACGCGCAGCGTGTCGGCCTCGGCGAGCGCGCCGGAGTCCTGGGGGGCCGTCGGGCCGTTCAGGACCTGCGACAGGCGGAGCGCGCCGTCGAGCAGCTGGCGGTTGGTGGCCGGGTGCTCCGGGACGACGCCGAGAGCCGCCGCGAGCTCGCGGTGCCACTTGAGCATCTCCGGGCTGGGACGGCGGTCGGGGTCGATCCGGACCATGTCCAGCACCAGCGCCATGAAACCGCGAACCGTCGCCCGTGGATCGGGTCCCTGCGTCATAGAGCGAGCCTCCTTGCTCGACGGGACTGACTCGGGACGCCGCGTCCCGCCTCTCTCAGATCGCCCGGCCGGGCCCCGACTTGAGCCGCGTGCCGCCACCCCGGGGGTCGACGACCCGCAGGCGCGGACCGGGGGCGACGCGCATCTCCACGTGCCGCCCGAGGGGCTCGCCGTCGGCCTGCACGGGGGCGGGGGGATCGGAGTGCACGGTCAGCCCGCCGGCGGCGGCCCCGCCGGTCAGCGCGGGCCCGCCGAGCGGGAGGTCGAGCCCGCGCAGCGCGCGGGAGACCAGGCCCCCGAGCTCGAGCGGTCGCAGGCGGGAGAGCGCCACCCACGCGAGACGGCCGTCGAAGGCGGCGCCCGGCACCAGGTCGAGGGGTCGGCGCCCGAGGTAGGCGTATGGGGTGCCGCAGGCCACGAGCACCGCGAGCGCCTCGGCCTCGGCGATGCCCTCGCCGGTGATCCGCATGCGCGGCGCCCGGCCGGCCCGGGCCGCCGCCACGATCACCCCCACGGCGAAGCCGGCCTGGCGCAGCCGGCGCTTGGTGCGGGGGCGCGCCTCGATCCACTCCACCGTGGCCGCGTCGATGCCCATCCCCGCGTTGATCGCGAACACCCTCCGCCGCCCGCCGACCTCGATCTCCCCCAGCCCGGCGTCGCGTGCGCCGCCGGCCGCCAGCGCGGCGTCGAGCAGCGGGAGCGCCCGTCCGGGCGAGTTGGGCCATCCGAGCGCGCGGGCGAAGACGTTGGCGTTGCCGCCGGGCAGCGGCGCCATCGTCACGGTGCCCCCGGCGAGCGCGCCCGCCGCCTCGGCCGCCGTGCCGTCGCCGCCGAGGGTCACGACGACCCCGGCGCCCTCGGCGGCCGCCCGCGTCGCGAGCGCCGCGGCATCGCCCGGACCGCGCGTGACGAGGACCCACCCGAGTCCCCGGGGCCCCAGCGCGCGCACGACCCGGCCCCGCACCTCGCGGCCCGACCGCGTCGCGACCGGGTTGACGATCAGGGCGATCGGGCCGAGCGCGCTCACGGCTCGGCGAGCGTCAGCTCGACCCGCGCCAACCAGGCGGCGAGCAGCAGGTTGACGGTCACGTCGAACTCGGCCATCGGCATGTGCCGGGCTCCGGGGATCACGACCATCCGGCTCACCGGAAGCTCCCGGGCGAGCGCCTCGGCGTGGTGGACCGGGGTCAGGGGGTCGTCCCCGCCCGCGATCACCAGCACCGGCACACGCACCCCACCGAGGCCGCCGCGAAGGTCGACCGTGCGGCAGGCGGCGTAGTCGGCCACCAGTGCGTCGGGCCCGGCCGCGTCGAGGGCGGCGCGGACGAGGGCCGCCATCGTCGCGTCCGGATCGGCGAACGAGGCGGCCACCAGCCGCTCGCGCTCGCCCGCGAAGTCGTCGCGGGCCCGGGCCATGATCGCGTCGGGCACGCCCAGGCGCGCGCCGCTCGCGATCACCACCAGGCCGTCGACCAGCCCGGGGCGGGTGCGCACGACCTCGAGCGCCACGGCGCCGCCGAGCGAGTGGCCGATCAGCACACGCGGCCCGGGCACCGTCGCCACCGCGCCGGCCACGCGCGCCCCGAGCGCGACGACGTCGTCGAGCGGCTCGCCGTCGGGGTGGCCGGGCAGGTCGACGGCGATGGCCCCGGCGAGCACGGCGGTCTGGGCGGTCCACACCCGGTGGTCGCCGCCCGAGCCGTGGATGAGGATGGGCCGCGGGACGCTCACGCGGGCGATGCTAGTGGGCGGCGGCCCACCGGGGCGGAGGCGACCCCTCTGGTACCCTCGACCCGGTGGAGAGCCTGCTCATCGCGTGCGATTTCGACGGCACGATCACCCGGCGCGACACCCTCCACATCATCGTCGAGGAGTTCGGCACCCGCGGCCTGTGGGCGACGATCGAGCCGCGGCTGCGCGCGGGGGAGGTGACCCTCGAGCAGGCGATGCAGGAGGAGTTCGCGACGGTCCGGGCCACCCCGGAGCAGGTGCGCGAGCTGGTGCTGCGCGAGGCCGGCCTGCGCGAGGGCTTCCGCGAGTTCGTCGCGTGGGCGCACGACCGCGACCACCGCCTGATCGTGTTCTCGTCGGGGTTCCGCTCGGTGATCGAGTCGGCGCTCTCCCACTGGGGCCTCGGCCACCTCGAGGTCGTCAGCCACGAGGCGCACTTCACCCCGGACGGCTGCCGGCTGGTCTGGTCCGACCGGGGCGACGCCTGCGTCGAGTGCGGCCGGCGCTGCAAGCGCCACGACCTGCGCCGGCACACGCGCGGCGAGCGCCTCGTGTACGTGGGCGACGGCGTCTCCGACCACTGCGCCGCCCGTACGGCCGACCTGGTGTTCGCGCGCTCCGACCTCGCCCGCGACCTCACGGCCGGCGGCGTCCCCTTCGTCCCCTTCGAGGACTTCGTCGAGGTGCGCGAGCACCTGGCGTCGGCGTCGTCGCTGGCCGCGTGAGCGGACCCTGGCGCGACGTCCCCCCGGCGGCGGAGTGGGGGGCGATGGAGGAGCGCGTGCTCGCCTTCTGGCGCGAGCGCGACATCTTCGCGCGCAGCCTCTCCGAGCGCGCGGGCGCCGAGCCGTTCGTCTTCTACGAGGGCCCGCCGACCGCCAACGGCCGCCCCGGCTCGCACCACGTGCTCTCGCGGGTCTTCAAGGACGTCTTCCCGCGCTTCCAGACCATGCGCGGCCGGTTCGTCAACCGGCGCGGCGGGTGGGACTGCCACGGGCTGCCGGTCGAGCTCGAGGTCGAGAAGCGCCTCGGCATCTCGGGCAAGCCCGAGATCGAGGCCTACGGCATCGCCGAGTTCAACGCGCTCTGCCGCGAGTCGGTGCTGACCTACCTCGACGAGTGGGAGCGTCTCACCGAGCGGATCGGGTTCTGGATCGACACCGACCGCGCCTACCGGACGATGGACACCGACTACATCGAGAGCGTGTGGTGGAGCCTCGCCGAGCTGCACGACCGCGGCCTGCTCTACCGCAGCGACAAGGTCGTGCCCTACTGCCCGCGGTGCGGCACGGCGCTGTCGAGCCACGAGGTCGCCCAGGGCTACCAGGACGTCGACGACCCCTCGGTGTACGTGCGCTTCCCGTTCGCCGACGGCGACGGCGCGCTGCTGGTCTGGACCACGACCCCCTGGACACTGCCGTCCAACCAGGCGGCGGCGGTCCATCCCGACGTGACCTACGCCCGCGTCGAGCACGGCGACGAGACGCTCGTGGTGGCCGAGCCGCTGGTCGCCCGGGTGCTGGGCGAGGACGCCCGCATCGTCGCCCGGATGCCGGGCTCGGAGCTCGTGGGGCGGGAGTACCTGCCGCCGTTCGCGTACCTGCCGGGCGCGCATCGGGTGGTCGACGCCGATTTCGTCACCGTCCACGACGGCACCGGCATCGTCCACCTCGCGCCGGCCTTCGGTGAGGACGACATGCTCGCCGCCCGCCGCCACGGCCTCGACGCGCCCAACCCGGTGGGACCCGACGGGCGCTTCACCGCGGCGGTCGGCCCCTTCGAGGGCCGGTTCGTCAAGGAGGCCGACCCCGACCTGATCTCCGACCTCGACGCGCGCGGCCGGCTGCTGCGCTCCGAGGTCCACCACCACTCGTATCCGCACTGCTGGAGGTGCGGCACGCCCCTGCTCTACTACGCCAAGCCCTCCTGGTACATCCGCACGACGGCCGTCCGCGATCGCATGCTCGCGCTCAACGCGGACATCGGCTGGCACCCCGAGCGGGTGCGCGACGGCCGATTCGGCAAGTGGCTCGAGGGCAACGTCAACTGGGCGATCTCGCGCGATCGGTACTGGGGCACCCCGCTACCCCTGTGGCGGTGCGGCGACTGCGACCGGGTCGAGGCGGTCGGCTCGTACGCGGCCCTGCGCGAGCGGGCGAGCTCCCCGCTTGCGGAGCCGTTCGACCCGCACCGCCCCTTCGTCGACGACGTGGAGCTCACCTGCGGGTGCGGCGGCACGATGCGCCGCGAGCCCGAGGTGATCGACGTCTGGTACGACAGCGGCGCGATGCCGTTCGCGCAGGACCACCACCCCTTCGCCACCGGCGGCGACCTCACCGGCCGCCTGCCCGCCGACTTCATCTGCGAGGCGCTCGACCAGACGCGCGGCTGGTTCTACTCGCTGCTGGCCGAGAGCACCCTGCTGTTCGACGAGGCGGCCTACCGCAACGTCGTCTGCCTCGGGCTGATCCTCGACGCGGAGGGTCAGAAGATGAGCAAGAGCAAGGGCAACGTGATCGAGCCCTGGACCGTGCTCGACCGCCAGGGAGCCGACGCCTTCCGGTGGTACCTGCTCACGGCGCAGAGCCCCTGGGACTCGTCGCGTTTCAGCCTCGAGGCGGTCGACGACGCGATGCGCCGTTTCCTGCTCACGCTCTGGAACACGTTCTCGTTCCTCGTCACCTACGCGTCGCTGCCCGACGGCTGGTCGCCGGGCGGCCCGGGCCCCGACCCCGCGTCGCTGCGACCGATCGACCGATGGGCGCTCTCGCGCCTCGACGGCACGGTCGCCGAGGTCACGGAGCGCATGGAGGCCTACGACGCCACCGGCGCCGGCCGGGCGATCGAGGCGTTCGTCGACGACCTGAGCAACTGGTACGTGCGCGCCTCGCGCCGGCGCTTCTGGGGCGGGCGCCGGGGCCCGGGGTCGGGCGACGACCGCGACGCCGAGGCCGCGTTCGCCACCCTGCACGAGTGCCTGTCGACCGTCGCCCTGCTCGTCGCGCCCTTCTGCCCCTTCGTCTCGGAGTCGATCCACGGGACTCTGGTGGCCGCTCACGATCCGGCCGCGCCCGAGAGCGTGCACCTGGCGTCGTGGCCCGCGCCGGGCGGCCGGCGCGACGCCGCCCTCGAGCAGGCGATGGCCGACGCCCGCGAGGCCGTGGCCGTCGGCCGCGGGGCACGCGCCGAATCGCGGCTCAAGGTACGCCAGCCGCTCGCCGAGGCCGTCGTCGCCTGCCCGTCGGCCGTGGCCGAGCGCATCGGCGGCCTCGTCGACCTGGTCGCCGAGGAGCTCAACGTCCGCGCCGTCCGGTTCGTCACCGACCCCGGCGAGCTCGTCGACGTGACCCTCAAGCCCAACTACCGCCGCCTCGGGCCGCGCTTCGGCGCCGCCATGCCCCGGGTCGCCGCCGCGGTCGCCGAACTGGATCCCGCCGCCACCGCCCGGTCGCTCGACACCGGGGGCGCCGTCGCCATCACGATCGACGGCACGGTCCACGAGCTCGAGGGCGACGACCTGCTGCGCGAGGCGCGCCCGAGCGAGGGCTACGCCGTGGGGCAGGACGCCGCGATGGCCGTCGGGCTCGCGACGCAGGTCACGCCCGAGCTGCGCCGCGAGGCCCTTGCGCGCGAGATCGTCCACGCGGTGCAGGGCGCCCGGCGCACGGCCGGCCTGCGCGTGGAGGAGCGCATCCGGCTGCACCTCGACGGATCCGGGCTCGTGCGCGAGGCGATCGACGGCCACCGGGCCGAGATCGCGGCCGAGACCCTCGCGAGCGAGGTGAGCGTGTCGCACGGCGCGCCCTTCGCGGGGCTGCGCCACGAGGAGCACGTGCTCGACGGCGAGCCGCTCGCCCTACGGCTGGAGCGGGTCGGCGAGATCTGACCGCGGGCCCGTCGCCGGGCCCGCGGCGCCGCTCAGGCCCCGCCGCCGCCCCAGGTCGCGGCCCGCGCGCCGAGCATCACGTCGTCGTCGGCGCGCAGCCGCGACCACACCTGGTCGGCGTCGAGGCCCGTCCGCTCGACGATGCCCGGTAGGTCGAGCACCAGCCGGGGCTCCGCGAGCCTCAGGCCCACGATCTTGCCGTCGCCCTTCACGAGGGTGACGCCCTCCTCGACCTTCTCGACGCTCATGTCCGCGAAGGGCTGGACGTTGCCGAGGCGGAAGTAGATGGCGGGCATGCGGGTCCTCTAATCGGTGTGGGAGATGTGGGCGGCGAGCGCCGCCTCGATCCTGGCGGGCTTGACCGCGCCCGTGAGGCGGGCGACCGGCTCGCCCCCGGTGAACAGGATCAGGGTGGGGAGCGAGAGCACGTCGTAGCGCCCCGCGGTGCGGGGCTGGTCGTCGACGTCGAGGGTGGCGACCGTCAGGCGGCCGGCCCAGCGCTCGGCCACCTGCTCGAGGACGGGCTCGAGCTTGGCGCAGGGCCCGCACCAGGGGGCGCGGAAGTCCACGAGCACCGGCCCCGCGCCGCCGAGCACGCGCGCGTCCCAGTCGGCGTCGGTCACCGGGACGGTGTGCGAGGCCCCGGCGCTCACGACCGGATGGAGACCGTCATCCCGACCGAGACCTGCTCGAAGAGCTCCTCGACCTCCGGGATGTGCATGCGCATGCAGCCGTGGCTGGCCGCCGACCCGATCGACGAGTCGGCGTAGGTGCCGTGGATGCCGATGGCCGGCGCGGTGGTGCCGATCCAGCGCGTGCCGAGGGGGTTGCCCGGCCCGGGGGGGATCGTGTCGAGCTCGGCCGCCCAGGGCGAGTCGGGTGGGTACCAGACGGGATCGACCTGCTTGTCGTTGATCTCGTAGTCGCCGGTGGGCGTCGGATAGGCCGGTGCCCCCACCGCGATGCGGTAGGTCTTCCAGACCTTGCCGTTGCGGATGACGCGCAGCTTGCGCTGGGTCAGGTTGACCACGATGCGGCCGACCATCGCCGCGCGCATGCGGGCGTCCACCACACGGCCCTGCGGCAGGTCGTACCTCTTCCGGTACCGGGCGAGCGACTGCATCGTGACGGTGTCGATCACCCCGGTCAGCTTCGCCTTCCTCGGGTAGACGCGCGCCTCGCGCAGCCGCTCCTGCAGGGCGGTGACGTCCGGTCCGCGGGCGCCCGCCACCAGGTCGGCGACCCCGAACTCGTCGGTGCTGTCCACGTGGACGACGGTGCTCGTGCGGGCGGCGTTGCCCGCACGGTCGCGCACCGTCAGGCGGATGGTGTTGCGCCCCTGGGGCAGCGTGCCCACCGACATCGCGAAGCGCCGGCCGTCGATCTCGAGCGCGGTGGGCGCGCCGGACGCCTCGCCGTAGGAGAGGTCCTCCGGCGACGCCGCGTCCCTGCCCTTCACGGTGGCCACCGCCCGGCCGTTGACGGCCGCCGTGAAGACGAGGCCGCGCGGGTCGTCCGAGGAGATCCGGCCCTGGACCAGCGGCTCGTCGGTCTCGGTGATCTGCGACCCCCCGGCCGGCGCCGCGACGGCGAGGTCGGGCGCGGTCGTGTCGACCGTCAGCCGGCGGTCCGCGCGCGTGGTGTTGCCCGCGCGGTCCTCGGCGGTGACCGTGGCGCGGATCCGTCCCTCGGGCAGGCGCGCGACGGTCTCCCACGCGCCGTCGGCGTCGGCGGTCACGTCGCTCGTGCCGCCCGCGTGGGCGACCGTCACCCGGGCGCCGGCGTCCGCGGTGCCCGTGAACTTCACCGCCCGCCGCGCGCGCAGGTCGCCGGGCTCGGGCGAGGTGACGGCCAGCGCCGGGGCGGCGGTGTCGACGTCGAAGTCCCAGGCGCGCGTCACCGTCCGCGCGAAGGCGTTGCCGCTGGTGAAGCGGACCTCGACGCGGTGCGTGCCGTCGGCGAGCCCGGCGGGCGGGGTGACCACGACGCCGCCGTCCGCGGCGCGGGCGCGGGCGGTCATGTCGGCGCCGTCCACCCTCACGCGCAGGTCGCCCAGGCGCGCGTCGCGCGGCACCGAGAAGGCGATCGTGGGCCGGCGTTCCGACACGGAGCTGCCGGGCGCGGGCACGGGGGCGCCGACCGCCGGTCGCTCCACCACCTGCCACACGACGAACGCCGCGGCCACCACCAGCGCGACCGCGGCGAGCGCGAGGGTGATCAGACCACCCCGGCGCGTGCCCAGAACCTGCACTGCGAACCTCCGCTCGGACCCACCTGACCCTACCAGCGGGGACGGACCGGCCGACCCCCTCGGACACCGCGTGCAACGGTCGTTCCGCGGTCGTGGCGACGGGTCCGCGCCCCGCCGCGCCGCCCCGGTCGGGGGAGACCGTGCCCCGCCTGCACGAGGATTCCCCGCCCCCCGGTCGTTCCCTTTACCGATCCTTCATGCGGGGCCCCCCGTCACCTCACATCGGTCGCCGAGATTCACGCCCGTGACGCCCGACGAATGCAACGCGCTGCTGCTGGCCGCCCGGCTCCTGGAGAGCGGGATCGACGTCGCCCACCCCCATGCCGCGGTGCGCGTCGGCCACGTGGGCGTGGCGCTGGCGCTCGCCGGCCGGCTGCGCCGGGTGGCCGACGACCCGGAGCAGGCGCGCCAGGTGATCGAGGCGCTGCGGTCCGCCGCGCGCGGCCCGGGCGGTGGCGTCCCCGCATGACCGCGCCCGCGCCCCGTCGCACGCTCGGCGCCGGCGGCCCCGAGACGTCGGCCGTCGGCCTCGGCACGATGGGCATGTCCGACGGCTACTACGGGCCGGCCGACGACGCCGAGAGCATCGCGACGATCCACCACGCCATCGAGCGCGGCGTCACCCTGCTGGACACCGCCGACGTCTACGGCGGGGGCCACAACGAGGAGCTCGTGGGACGGGCCCTGCAGGGGCGGCGCGGGCGGGTCGTGCTGGCGACGAAGACCGGCCTCGTCGACACCCCGCGGGGGCTGGGCGTCGACGGCCGCCCCGAGCGCATCCGGGCGGCCATCGAGGCGTCGCTGGCCCGCCTCGGTACCGACCACGTCGATCTGTACTACCTGCACCGCGTCGATCCGGACGTGCCGGTCGAGGAGTCGGTCGGCGCGATGGCCGACCTCGTGCGCGCCGGCACCGTGCGCCACATCGGCCTCTCCGAGGTCGGCCCCGCCACACTGCGCCGCGCCGCCGCGGTGCACCCGATCGCGGCGGTGCAGTCGGAGTACTCCCTCTGGAATCGCGACCCCGAGCGGGCCCTGCTGCCCGCCCTCCGGGAGCTCGGCGTGGCGCTGGTCGCGTTCAGCCCGCTGGGGCGCGGATTCCTGACCGGTGCCGTACGCGCGTCGACGGCCCTCGCGGACGACGACCTGCGCAGCCGGCTGCCGCGCTTTCGCGGCGACAACCTCGCGCGCAACCTGCCGATCGCCGAGCGCGTCGCCGAGGTCGCCGAGCGCCGCGGCGCGACGCCGGCGCAGGTGGCGCTCGCGTGGCTCCTCGACCGGGGCCCCGACGTCATCCCGATCCCGGGCACGCGGCGCCGCGCCAACATCGACGCCAACGTGGCCGCCGCCGCCGTGCGCCTCGACGACGACGACCGTGCCCGGCTCGACGACCCGGCCCTGGCCCCGACCGGCGACCGCTATCCGCCGGCCCTGATGGACCTCCTCGACCCCGAGGTCCGCACCGACCCGGGACGGCGGTCCTAGACTTCCCGGCGTGCCCGGGGAGCTTCCGACCAACGCGCTGATCGCCGAGCGGCTGACGCTGCTCGGCGACCTGCTCGAGCTGGAGGGGGCGGTGCGCCATCGCGTGCTCGCCTACCGCCGCGGCGCCGCGCGCGTGCGGGCGACGCCCGAGTCGGTGGCCCGGATGGCGATCGAGGGCCGCGCGATCGCGCTGCCCGACATCGGGGCGACGCTCCAGGCGAAGATCGTCGAGCTGGCCGAGACGGGGGACATCGCGGCCCTGGCCGCGGCCCGCGCGCGGGTGCCCGAGGGCCTGGCGGCGGTGGCGTCGCTGGACGGCATCGGCCCCAAGCGCGCGATGGCCCTGTGGGCGGCGCTCGGCATCACCTCGCCCGACGAGCTCGGGCAGGCGATCGCGGCCGGCCGCTTGTCGGAGGTCGCCGGGTTCGGTCCCGCGACCCGCGACCGGCTGACCGAGGCGCTGGCGCGCCGCGCCGAGGGCGGCGACGGCGACGACCGGGTGCCGCTGGGGCAGGCGCTCCCCCTCGCCGAGGAGATCGCCGCCTCGCTGCGCGAGCTCGTGCCCGGCGCGCGCGTCGAGATCGCCGGCAGCCTGCGCCGGGGGCGCGAGTCGGCGCACGACATCGACCTCGTCGGGACCGCCCCCCGTCCCGCCGACCTGCTCGACGCGCTCGCGGCGCACCCGGCCGTCGCGCGCGTGCTGTCGGGCGGTGACGCCGGCCGCTCGGTGCTGACCCACCCGGGCCCGCGGGTCGAGCTGTCGGTCGCACCCCCCGCGTCGTTCGGCAACCTGCTGCAGCACGCGACCGGCTCGAAGGCGCACAACATCCGGTTGCGCGAGCTCGCCGTGCGGCGGGGTCTGTCGGTCTCGCAGCACGGCATCGCCGGTCCCGACGGCACCCTCACCCACGCCGACGAGGCGGGCGTCTACGCCGCGCTCGGCCTGCACCCGATCCCGCCCGAGCTGCGCGAGGACGACGGCGAGATCGAGGCGGCCCAGGCGGGTCCGATCGCCGAGCCGGTGACCCGCGCCGACCTGCGCGGCGATCTGCACCTCCACACCACCTGGAGCGACGGCACCGAGAGCGTCGCGACGATGGTCGATGCGGCCCGCGCGCGCGGCTACGCGTACATGGCCATCAGCGACCACTCGCGCAGCCTCGCGATGGCCGGCGGCCTCGACCGCGACCGCGTGCTGCGCCAGTGGGACGAGATCCGGGAGGTCGACGCCCGCCACGACGACATCACGGTGCTGCGCGCCACCGAGGTCGACATCCTCGCCGACGGGCGCATCGACTTCGAGGACGACCTGCTCGCCGGGTTCGACTGGGTCACGGCGAGCATGCACTCGGCCCTCGGCCAGGACGCCGAGCGCATCACGGCGCGGGCGCTGGCGGCGGCGGCGAGCCCGTTCGTCGACGTCATCGGCCACCCGACCGGCCGCATGCTCGGCCGTCGTGGCCACGCCGCGATCGACATCGACCGGCTCGTCGGGGCGGCGGCCGCCACCGGCACGCACCTCGAGATCAACGGCCAGCCGCGCCGGCTCGACCTCGACGCCGCGATGGCCCGCCGGGCGCTGGCGGGCGGGGTGAGGTTGACGATCGGCTCCGACGCCCACTCGATCGCCGCCCTCGACTACATCCGCTTCGGCGTGCTGGTGGCCCGGCGCGCCGGCGCCCGCCCGGCCGACATCGTCACCACGGCGCCGTGGCCCGAGCTCGCCGCCGCCCGCGCCGCGCGGCTCGCCGCCGCCGGGGTCGCGCCCCCCGCTCAGCCGTGAAGCAGATGACGGAGCACGCCGAGCGCCCCCGCCGTTCCCGGCACCTCGATGTCGGCCTCCTCGCGGACGGCCGGCGGCACCTCGCCGGCGGCCACCGCGATGCCGAGCGCGGCATCGAGCCCGCCCTCGACGCGCACCGCCCGCAGGGCCCGCCAGGCGTCGGCGTCGGTGCGGTCGTCGCCGATGTAGAGGGCGACGCGTGCCCCGCTGTCGCGCAGCAGCGCGCGCACGGCGGTGCCCTTGTCCACGGCCACCGGCGGCCGCACCTCGAGCACCTCGCGGCCGCTCGTCGGCACGAGGCCGCGGTCGAGGGCCTCCGATGCGATCTGCGCCATCAGCAGGCGGGCCGCCTCCGGGTCGCGCGCGCCGCGCGCGTGGATGCTGAGGGTCGCCCCCTTCGGCTCCATGCGCAGGTCGCCGGCGGCGAGTCGCTCGGGGGGCCAGGCCGCGACGAAGCCGGCGATCGTCTCCAGGTGCTGGGCGACGCCGTCGGCCATCTCGGGCTCGCGCCCGACGTGGTGCAGCTCCATGCCGTGGTTGCCGGCGTAGCCGCAACCGGTCAGGCCCACCAGCCGCTCGAGGTCGGCCAGGCCGCGCCCGCTGACGAAGGCGAGCAGCCGCGCCCGCTCGCGCAGCCCCGACAGGGCCTCGGGCACGCCGTCGAGCAGGCGCGCGTCCTCGGGTCGCGGCACGATCGGCGCGAGCGTCCCGTCAACGTCGCAGAACAGGGCGGCCTCGGACAGCCGGTCGCGGAACGGCGCGAGGGCGGCGTCGAGGCTCCGGTCGGGCACGGTCACGGCGATCGACCCTAGCACCGCCCCGGCCGCCGCCGGCCGCCGCCTGCTGCCGCTGGCCCTCATCGGGCTGACGGCCGGCCTCTTCGCGTCGCTGTTCGGCGTGGGCGGCGGCATCGTCATGGTGCCCCTGCTGATCGCGCTGCTGGCCTACGACGCCCGGGTCGCGACGGCCACGTCGCTGGCGGCGATCATCTTCACCGCCACGGTCGGCGCGATCACCCACGGCGCGCTCGGCAACGTCGAGTGGGTGACCGCGCTGCTGGTCGGCGTGCCCGCCATGGTCGGCGCTGAGCGCCGGCCTCGCGATCAAGGAGCGGATCTCCTCGCGCGCCCTCACCTACGCCTTCGCGGCCCTGCTCGTGGCGGTCGCCGTGCGCATGGTGCTGTCGTGATCGTCCTCGAGGTCGCCCTGGTCATCCTGCTGGGCGTCGCCGCCGGCACCGTCGCCGGCCTCTTCGGCGTGGGCGGGGGCATCATCTTCGTGCCCACCCTCACGCTCGTGCTCGGCCTCGGTCAGCTCGAGGCCGAGGCGACCTCGCTGCTGGCCATCATCCCGGTGGCGGTGCTCGGGTCGTGGCGCCAGACCCGCACCGGGACGGTGCGGTGGCGCGACGCCGTCGTGATGGGCGGGGTGTCGGTGGTGACCGCGATCGCGGGCGCCCTGATCGCCGACGCGGCGCCCGAGCGCGCCCTGCGCGTCGGCTTCGCCGTGCTGCTGTGCGCGACCGCCGTCCAGCTCGTGCTGCGGACCCGTCGCGAGGATGCCCGGGCCCGCGGCGCGGCGGGCGCGGCGGGGCTCACGCCGCCAGCAACGCCTCGGCCGCCCCGCGGCAGGCCTCGAGGACGGGGGAGGCCATGAGCGTCAGCGCCACCACCGCGACGCCGGCGCCGACCGTCGCCAGGCCCACCGGGCCGGGGATCGCGAGCACCTTGCGCGGCGCGCCCTCCGGCGACTCCGACCAGGTGACCGCGACGACCCGCAGGTAGTAGCCGAGGCTGACCATGCTGCCGGCGGCGCCCACGATCGCGAGCCAGGTCATGTCGGCCTCGACGGCCGACCCGAAGAGCAGGAACTTGCCGATGAAGCCGGACAGCGGCGGGAAGCCCGGCGAGCGAGAGCATCGCCACGGTCATGACCACGCCGATCACCGGACGCGCGCGGCCGTAGCCGGCCAGTGCGCCGATCGTGTCGCCGTCCTCCACCTCGCGCTCGCGGATGATCACGACGGCGAAGGCGGCGATCGTCATCGCGCCGTAGGCGAGCAGGTAGTAGACGACCGCCTCGGCACCGTCGATGCTGCCCGCGGCGACGCCGATCAGCAGGTAGCCGGCCTGGGCGATGCTCGAGTAGGCCAGCAGGCGCTTCATGTTGCTCTGCATCAGCGCGGCGACGTTGCCCACCACGATGCTCGCGACCGCGAGCACCGCGATGGCGACCGACCAGTCGGGCTGCAGGTCGGGCATGCACGCCCGTGAACAGCCGCAGGAAGGCGGCGAAGGCGGCGGCCTTGACGGCGGTCGACATGAAGGCGGTGACCGTCGTGGGCGCGCCCTCGTAGACGTCGGGCGTCCACATGTGGAAGGGCGCCGCCGACGCCTTGAAGGCCAGTCCGCCCGCGATCAGCGCCATGGCGGCGACCACCAGCGGCTCGCCGGTGAACGAGGTGCCCGCGGAGCTGCTCGCCGATGCCGCTCAGGCTGGTGCGTGCCCGTGGCGCCGAACAGCAGCGCCAGGCCGTAGAGCAGGATCGACGCGCCGACGGCCCCGGCGATCAGGTACTTGAGCCCGCTCTCGAGCGAGCGCTCGCGCCACACCTCGAGGGCGCACAGCACGTAGAGGCTCACCGAGAGGATCTCGATGCCGAGGAAGATGCGTGACCAGGTCGCCGGCCCCGGCGACCAGCATCATGCCGGCGGTCGAGACGAGGATGCAGCGTCACGTACTCGCCCGCGGCGGTCGACGGCGGCCGGCTCGCGCCAGGCGAGCAGGATCGTCACGAGCGCGGCCGACAGGAAGAGGATGTTGAGCAGCAGGCTGAAGCGGTCGGCGCGCAGGCCGCCGCCGAAGGCCTCCTGTCGGTCGCCCCACAGCACGACCGACATCACGATCGCGGCGACGATGCCCGCCATGCCGACGAGGGCCGGGCCGTGGCGGCGCGCGATGCGCCCGGGCAGCAGCCCGACGCTCATCGCGGCGGTGGCGGTGCCCGCGGTGATCATCAGCGGGGTCGCCGCGACGACGTTGAGGCTGCTCATGGGGTCGCTCCCGCCGCGGGGGCCGGCACCTCGTCGCCCGGCAGGGGCAGCGCGAGCGCCGGCGGGTTGGCCGGGGGCTGGTAGCGGATCTGGTCCTCCGGACGGTCGGCGGCGATCTGCGCGCCCGCGATGGCGCGCTCCACGCTCGGCGTCGTGGCGTCCACGATGCCGCGCGGCCACAGGGCGATGACGAGCATGACCGCGACGAGCGGCAGCACCATCGCCAGGTCGCGCGCGCGCAGCTCGGCCTCGGCGCCGCGACCGCCGTGGGCGGGCCCGTTCATGCTGCTCTGGTAGAGCCGCAGCATGTAGACCGCGGCGTAGGCGATGCCGAGGCACGCCAGCACGGCGAGCCAGACGTGCTGGCGGAAGACCCCGGTCAGGATCAGGAACTCCCCGGCGAACGAGTTGGAGCCGGGGATCGCCAGCGAGGCCATCGCCACGATGAGGAAGATGCCGGTCAGGCGTGGCGCGCCGGCGGCCAGGCCGCCGATGCGGTCGATGCGGTCGTCGGGCGCGGCCCGGTTGATCACGCCCACGATGGCGAACGCGGCGGCCACGACCACGCCGTGGTTGACCATCTGCAGCACGGCGCCCTGCGACGCCTGGACGTCGAGCGCCACGATGCCGAGCACGATGAAGCCGAGGTGGGCGAGGCTCGAGTAGGCCACGAGCATCCGCATCGTCGGGGCGCGCCACGCGAGCAGCGACCCGTAGGCGATGCCCACGACCGCCAGCGCGCCGAGCGGCACCGCCAGGCGCTCGGCGCCCACGGGGAAGGTCGGCAGCCCGATGCGCAGGAAGCCGTACACGCCGGCCTTGCTCATCACCGCCGCCAGCAGGCCCGTGACCAGGATCGGCGCGGCCCGGTACGCCACCGGCAGCCAGGCGTGGAAGGGCCAGAGCGGCAGCTTGATGGCGAACGCGAGGGCGAATCCGAGGAACAGCCAGGTGCTCTGGGTGTCGGTGAAGGCGACGCCCGCCAGGTCGCGGATCGTGAAGGTGAACTGGCCGGTGATGTCCCGCGCCACGAACGCCGTGCTCAGGATCGCCACGAGCATCAGCAGCGAGCCGACCATCGTGTAGATGACGAACAGGTAGGTGGCCCGCCGCCGGCCCTCGCCGCCCCACATCCCGATGAGGAAGTAGAACGGGATCAGCATGGCCTCCCAGAAGACGTAGAACAGCACCAGGTGGCCGGCCGCGAAGAGGCCGAGCAGCCCGGTCTCGGCCAGCAGCAGCATCGCGAGGTAGCCGCGGGGGCGCTCGGGCAGGCGCAGGCACGCGGCGACGATGGCCAGCGTGAAGATGCCGGCGGTCAGGGCGAGCAGCCACAGGGAGATGCCGTCCACGCCGACGTCCCACGACAGGCCGACGCGCTCGGCCCAGCCGGTGTGGTCAACGTACTGCAGGTCGCCGCGGTCGCGGTCGAACAGGCCGACGAGGACGGCGACCATCACGAGGGTGCCGCCGGCGGCGAGCAGGGCGTGGATGCGCGCCTGCACGACCCCCCCGGGGCCGGCGGGGACCGCCAGCAGCGAGAGGGCGCCGAGCAGGGGCAGCAGCACGATCGCCGAGACCCAGGGCATCTACCGCACCGCCAGGGCGAGCACGGCGCCGATGACGGCGACGCCCGCGATCATCGCGAAGGCGTACGAGCGCACGAGACCGGTCTGCAGGGACGAGAGCCCGCGCGCCGCCCCCACCACGACCGCGACCGCGCCCTCGACCGCGCCCTGCACGCCGACGCGCTCGACGCGGGCGGTGAGCACGTCACCGAGGTCGCGGCCGGGCTGCACGACGGCGCCCTCGATGGCGTCGTCGAACCGGTACTGGTCGTGCAGCACGCCGCGCACCGCCGGCGCCGGCAGCAGCCGCGTGCGCCGGCCGGGGTCGGCGACGAAGACCCAGTACGCGAGCGCGATGGCGCCGAGGGCCAGCACCACGCTGGCCACGCTGACGATCACCTCGCCGCCGACGCTCGCCTCGAGGCCGGGATCGGCGAGGAGCGCCGGCTCGAGCCACGTCTCGAGCGGATGCCAGGCGCCCGGCACCTGCAGCAGCCCGGCCACCGCGGCGAGCACCGCGAGGGTGGCGACCGGCGCCGACATGATCCAGCTCGGCGTGTGGGGGGCGTGCGCGTAGCCGCCCTCGGGCTCCGGGCCCCAGAAGGCCCGGAAGAACAGGCGGAACATGTAGAAGGCGGTCATGCCCGCGGCCGCGAGGCCGACGATGGCGAGCACGACGCCGAGGGTGCCCGCGTCGAGCGCGTGCGCGAGGATCTCGTCCTTGCTGAAGAAGCCCGAGAAGGGTGGGATGCCGGCGATCGCCAGGCAGCCGACCAGCACGGCGACGTGGGTCAGGCGCAGGTGGCGCCGCAGCCCGCCCATGCGGTCGAGGCTCTGCTCGCCGGCGAGGGCGTGGATGGCGATGCCCACGCCGAGGAAGAGCAGGGCCTTGAAGAAGGCGTGCGTGACCAGGTGGAACATCGAGCTGCCGTACGCGCCGAGCCCGGCGCCCATGATCATGTAGCCGATCTGGCTGACGGTGCTCCACGCGAGCACGCGCTTGATGTCCACCTGCACCAGGGCGATGGTGGCGGCCACGAAGAGCGTCACGGCGCCCGTGATGGCGACCAGGTCGCCGGCGTACGGCGCCAGCTCGTAGAGCACGTTCGTGCGCACGATCATGTAGACGCCGGCCGTGACCATCGTCGCGGCGTGGATGAGGGCGCTGACCGGCGTCGGGCCCTCCATGGCGTCCGGCAGCCAGGTGTGCAGCGGGATCTGGGCGCTCTTGGCGGCGGCTCCGATGAACAGGAGCACCGCGACGGCCTCGGCGGCCCCCGAGCCCTGGCCGAGCCCGGCGGGCGCGGCGGCGAAGACCTCGAGGTAGTCCAGCGTGCCCAGCTCGCGCACGAGCAGGAACGCGGCGATGACCATGCCGATGTCGCCGATCACGTTCACCACGAACGCCTTCTTCGCGGCGGCGACCGCCGACGGGCGGTCGTAGTAGAAGCCGATCAGCAGGTACGAGGCGAGGCCGACGAGACCCCAGCCCACGATGAGGAAGAAGAAGTTGGCGGCCTCGACGAGCAGGAGCATCGCGAAGAGGAAGAAGTTCATCTCGGCGAAGAAGCGCCGGTAGTCGCGGTCGTGCTCCATGTACTCGGTCGAGTACAGGACGATCAGCGAGCCCACCCCGGTGATGACCAGCATCATCACCACCGACAGCGGATCGACCAGCAGCGCGAGGTCGATGTCGAGGCCGACGGTGCGCACCCAGTTCCAGAGCGTCGTCACCTCGCCGCGCTCCTCGGCGTCGCGGCCGAGCATGGTGGCGAACACGATCACGGTGAGCACGAAGGCGATCGCCGGCATGCCGACCCCGACCACGCGCGTGATGCGCCGGTCGGGCTCGCCGGGCCACAGCGACAGCACCACGCACCCGAGCAGGGGCAGGCCGAGGACGATCCAGGCGAGAGCGGCGATCACGGGTGAGCCCCCATCAGCCCTTCATCGAGGACATCTGGTCCACGTCGAGCGCGATGCGCTGGCGGAAGACGGCGACGACGAGACCGAGGCCGATCACGACCTCCGCGGCCGCCACGACCATCACGATCAGCGCGAACACCTGGCCCTCGCTCGTGTCCCAGTACCGGCTGAAGCCGACGAGGGCGAGGTTGGCCGAGTTGAGCATGAGCTCGACCGCGAGCAGCAGCAGGAGGGGGTTGCGGCGGATCATCACGCCCAGCAGCCCCAGCAGGAAGAGGCCTCCCGAGACCGCGAGGTAGCCGGCGAGCGGGACGCCCTCGGTGGTGGCGACGGCGTTCATCGCCCGCCCTCCGAGCGCACGGCGCGCTTGGCGAGCATCACGGCGCCGAGGGCGGCGACCAGCAGCGCCAGCGAGGTGGCCTCGAAGGCGACGAGGAAGGTGTCGATGAAGGAGCGCCCGATCGCCTCGGGGCTGCCGATGTCGCCCACCGGGGCGGGGTCGTCGGCGATGCCCGGCAGGTCGGTGGTCAGCAGCACGACCGTGCCCTGGATCGCCAGGCCGATGACCGCGAGCCACGCGAACACGGCGTAGCGCCCGAGCCGGTCGCCCATCTCCGCCACCGGTCTCTCGCCGAGGTAGGCGATCACGAACAGGAAGAGCACGACGATGGCGCCGGCGTAGACGATCACCTGGATCGCGGCGACGAACGGCGCCGCCATGAGCAGGAACAGCACCGCCACCGACAGCAGGGTGCCGATCAACGCCACCGTGGCCCGGAAGGGGCCCTTCAGCGTGATCACCAGGACGCCCGACGCGAGCGCCGACGCCGCGGCGATCGTGAAGACGATGCGCTCACCCACGGTCGGCCACCCTACCCACTTACGGCAGCTCCGACCGGACGGGGACCGGCTTCGGGTGCGGGGCCAGCAGCATGTCCTTCGTGTACAGCAGCGCGTCGCGCGAGCGCTCCGACATCTCGTACTCGTTCTCGAGCGTGATGGCGTCGAAGGGGCACGCGATCTCGCAGTAGCCGCAGAAGATGCAGCGGGCCATGTTGATCTCGTAGATGCGCGCGTAGCGCTCGCCCGACGACACCCGGTGCTCGGGCGTGTTCTCCTCGGCGACCACGCGGATGCAATCGGCCGGGCAGGCGGCGACGCAGAGCGAGCACCCGACGCACTTCTCGAGGCCGTTGTCGTGCGTCCACAGGCGGTGGCGCCCGCGGAAGCGCGGGAAGACGGGCGTCTTCTTCTCGGGGTAGCCGATGGTCTCGGGCTTGCGGAGCATCTGGCGGAACGTCACCGCGAAGCCCTTGAGCTGGTCGTCGAGTCCCATGATCAGGTCTCCATCAGTTGGCGAATCCGAGCGCGACCACGATCGCCGTCACGACCAGGTTGATCGTGGCCAACGGCAGCAGGACCTTCCAGCCCAGCTTCATCAGGCGGTCGTAGCGCAGCCGGGGCAGGGTCGCCCGCAGCCAGATGAACAGGAACAGCATGGCGGCGATCTTGATCGCCAGCCACACGACGCCCGGCAGCCACGGCCCCGCGAAGCCGCCCAGGAACAGCGTGGCCCCCAGCGCCGAGATGATGATCATGTTGATGTACTCGGCCAGGAAGAACATGGCGAACTTCAGGCCGCCGTACTCGGTGTGGTACCCGGCCACCAGCTCCGACTCGGCCTCGGGCATGTCGAACGGGGCGCGGTTGGTCTCGGCGACCGCCGCGATGAGGAAGATCGCGAAGCCGAGGGGCTGCACCAGCACGTACCAGACGGCGTCGCGCTGGGCGTTGACGATGTCCACGAGCGAGAGGCTCTGGGCCATCATCACCACGCCGATGATCGACAGGCCCATCGCCACCTCGTACGACACGAGCTGGGCCGCCGTGCGCGCCGCGCCGAGCAGGCTGTACTTGTTGCCGCTGGCCCAGCCGCCCAGGATCAGCCCGTAGAAGCCGAGGCCGGAGAGGGCGAACAGGAAAAGCACGCCGATGTCGAGGTCGGCGCCCACCAGCGCGACGTCCTGGCCGAAGATCTCGATCGGGTCGCCGAACGGGATCACGGCCACCGCCGCGACGGCGGCGAACACCGAGATCATCGGGGCGATCTGGAAGAGGATCCGGTTGGCCCCGCGCGGGACGAAGTCCTCCTTGAAGATCAGCTTGACCACGTCGGCGAGCGGCTGCAGGTAGCCGATCGGACCCGCCCGGTTGGGTCCGTAGCGCGCCTGGAAGCGCCCGAGCAGCTTGCGCTCCCACAGCAGCGTGTAGGCGAACGCCGTCACGAGCACGAACACCACGACGGCGGCCTTGATCAGGATGACGAGGAACGGCTCGTCCACTACGCGGCCCCGATCTCGACGCGCACCGGGCCACGGTCGGCCGGCATCAGCCGCTCGACGCCCGCGCCGGGCACCCCCGCGGCCACGAATACGGCGCCCGCGGGGTGGGCGGCGTCGAGCCGCACCGGCAGCACGCACTCGCCGTGCGGCGAGCGCAGGCGGGCCCGCGCCCCGTCGGACAGGCCGAGGCGGCGCCCCTCGTCGGGGTTCAGCACGGCCTCGGCGCCGGTGCGCAGGGCGGTGAGCGCCTCGGCACGGTAGGCGGCGGCGTTGCCGAAGATGCGCACGGTGGTGACCAGCGGCAGGCCGGTGCCCGCCCACTCGCGCGGGCCGTTCGACCCGTTCGGCGAGACGTGGGCGGCCGGGGGCGCCAGCGGCACGCCCTCGACGCCGATGAGATCGTGGTCGAGGCCCGCGAGGGCCGGCCGCGACCGCGCCGCGGCGGCGAAGGCCTGAGCGGCGGTGCGGTAGGGGGGCGGCGCGCCGAGGCGGTGGGCCAGGGCGATCAACAGCTCCCAGCCCGGGGCCGCGCCGTCGGGCGGCACGGCGGCGGGCCGCAGCCGCTGGGCGCGGCCGTTCATCGAGACGTAGACGCCCTCGGTCTCGTAGTGGGTCGCGGCCGGCAGCACCACGGTGGCCGTGTCGGTCGCCTGAGAGGTGAACGAGGCGATCGCCACCCGGGTGCGCACCCGGCCGAGCGCCCAGCCCCAATCGGCCCCGCCCGGCCCGTCGAGCGGGTCGGCATGGATCGTCAGCAGACAGTCGATCTCGCCCCGGCGGGCCGCCTCGAGCACCTCGCCGGCGCCGAGGCCGAGCGCCCGCAGCCCGGCGCCGTTGACGTCGGCGCCGAGCTCGATCTGGTCGGCGCGGCGCTCGGCCACCAGACGCGCCAGGGCGCCCGCGGCGTCCGGCTCGGCGGCCAGGTCGGCCTCGTCCCACAGCACGACGACCCGCTCGGCCTCGGGCAGGTCGAGCCCCCGCAGGGCCGTGACCAGACGCCCCGGCTCGGAGCGCACCGTGGTGCCGAGGGTCTCGAGCGCGTGCGGGCGGTGCCCGACCGTGACGATGGCCGCGCCCCGCCGGCGCGCCTTGCGCAGGCGCAGCTCGACGATCGCCTGCTGGTTGGCGGGGTCGCCACCGACCAGCACGATCAGGTCGGCCGCGTCGACGTCGCCGAGCTGGGCGGAGGGCGCCGAGCGCAGGGCCTCGAGGCCGGCGCCGGGGATGCCCAGGCGCTGCACGACCGCCCCCGCCAGCGCGCCGCCGGCGAGCTCCTGCGCGAGGAAGCCCTCCTCGACCGTCGCCGTCGGCCCGACCAGGATGCCGACCCGCTCGCCGCGGCCCAGCACGAGGGCGGCCGCGTCGACCGCCGCGTCGAGGGTGGTCGGGCGTACGCGGTCGCCGTCGTGGATGAGCGGCGTGCGCAGGCGGTCGGCGCCGTCGTTGCCGGTGAAGGCGAAGCGCGAGAGGTCCGAGATCCAGCCCTCCTCGACCGCGTAGTTGGGGTCGGGGCGCCCGGTGACGCGCGCGACCCGGCCCTCGCGGGAGGTGAGCTCGACGTTGGCGCCGGTGGCGTCGTGACCGCACACCGAGGGGGCGTTCTGGATGTCCCAGGGCCGCGCGACGAAGCGGTAGGGGATGCTCGTGAGGGCGCCGACGGGGCAGAGGTCGATGACGTTGCCCGTGAAGCGTCCCTCGTAGGGGTCGCCCGTGAAGGTGGCGATCTCGGAGCCGGCCCCCCGGTCCTCCATGATCAGCGCCTTGTCCTCGGCCACGTCCTGGCTGAAGCGCACGCAGCGCCAGCACGAGATGCAGCGCTCCCGGTCGAGGGCGATCACCGGCGAGAGGTCGAGCGGCTTGGGGAAGTGGCGCTTGGGCTCGATGAAGCGCGTGCGGGCCGGCCCGAACCGGAAGGTGCGGTCCTGCAGCGGGCACTCGCCGCCCTTGTCGCAGACCGGGCAGTCGAGCGGGTGGTTCTGCAGCAGGAACTCGAGCACGCCGTCCTGGCCGTCCCGCGCGAGCTCGGACTGCGTGCGCACCACCATGTCGGGCTGCACCGGAGTGCTGCAGGCGGTCTGGAGCCCACGCATGCCCTCGACCTCGACGAGGCACATGCGACAGGCACCCACCGGGGGGCCGAGCCGCGGCTCGTAGCAGAAGATGGGCACCTCGACGCCGTGCGCGTAGGCCGCGTCGACCAGCATCGTGCCGGCCGGCGCGGTCACCGTGCGGCCGTTGAGCTCGAACTCGACCTGACCCTCGACGGTCAGGTCCACGGGCGCGTAATCAGCCACCGACGGGCACCTCCATCATCGGCTCGGGACGCGGGTCGCCGCCGTTCTCGATCGCGTGGACGAACTCGTCGCGGAAACGGCGCACGGCGCTGCGCACCGGCAGGATGCCGGTGTCGGCCAGGGCGCAGAGCACCCGCCCGCCCATGCGGCCCGCGAGCGACTCGATCAGCTCGAGATCCTCCATCCGACCCTCGCCGGCGACGATCCGCTGGAGGATGCGCTCGAGCCAGAGGGTGCCCTCGCGGCAGGGGGTGCACTTGCCGCACGACTCGTGGCGGTAGAACGAGGCCAGGCGCAGCGTCGAGCGCACGATCGAGCCCGAGTCGTCCATCACGATGCAGCCGGCCGACCCCAGCGAGCTGCCGGCCTCGGCCAGCGCCTCGTAGTCGAGCGGGGTGTCGAGGGCCTCGGCGCCCACGACGTTGACGCTCGACCCGCCGACCCAGGCGGCCTTGAACTCGCGTCCGGGGCGCATGCCGCCGGCCATGTCGAACACCAGCTCGCGCAGGGTCGTGTCGTGGAGCACGATCTCGTAGTTGCCCGGCTTCATCACGTGGCCCGAGATCGAGAACACCTTCGTGCCCGTGCTCTTCTCGGTACCCATCGCCGCGTACCAGTCGGGGCCGTTCTCGACGATCGGCGGGAGCGCCGCCAGGGTCTCGACGTTGTTGATGAGCGTCGGCGAGGCGTAGAGGCCGGCGACGGCCGGGAAGGGGGGCTTCAGGCGCGGCTGCCCGCGCTTGCCCTCCAGGCTCTCCAGCAGGGCGGTCTCCTCGCCGCAGATGTACGCCCCGGCCCCCCGGTAGAGGGTGATGTCGAAGTCGAACGACGTGCCGAGCAGGCCGGTGCCGAGCATGCCGGCCGCGCGCGCCTGGGCGATCGCCGCGTCGAGCACGCGCGCCTGGTGCTCGTACTCCCCGCGGATGTAGATGTAGCCCCGCACCGCGCCGATGGCGTAGCCGGCGATCGTGATCCCCTCGAGCAGCTGGAAGGGGTTGGTCTCGATCAGCTCACGGTCCTTGAAGGTGCCCGGCTCGCTCTCGTCGGCGTTGCACACGACGTAGACCGGCAGGGGGGAGTCCTTCGGGATGAAGCTGGCCTTGCGGCCCATCGGGAAGCCGGCCCCGCCGCGACCGCGCAGCCCCGACCGCACGAATGCGTAGACGGCCTCGTCGCGGTCCATCTCGGTCATGACGGTGCGCAGGGCCGCGTAGCCGCCCGCCCGGCGGTAGTCGGAGAGGTCCGTCAGCGGTCGGCCCGCCTCGCGCTGGCGGTAGATGACGTTGCGCTCGGGCATCGCTATCTCCAGAGACGATCGGGGCGGGGACTGCTGCGCAGCTCGTCGAGCAGGGCCTCGCCGTCGGCGAGCGAGAGCGGGCCCTGCGTCTCCTCGGCGTCGACCTGCACGCAGGGCGCACGATCGCAGTAGCCCAGGCACTGGGCCTCCTGGATGGTGATCGCTCCGTCATCGGTCGTGCCGCCGTGGTGGGGCAGGTCGGCGTGGTCGCACATGTGCTCGAGCAGCTCGTCGGAGCCGCGCAGCATGCACGACAGGGTCACGCACACCGACACGACCCGGGTGCCCGTGGGCGTCAGGTAGATGCGGTCGTAGAACGACGCGACGCTCTCGACGTACGCCGGCGAGTAGCCGGTGGCCTCGGCCACGGCCTCGAGGTCCTCGCGGGTGAGATGACCCCGCTCGGTCTGGGCGAACTTGAGGGCCGGCAGGATCAGCGACTTGCCGTCGCCGTACTCGTGCCGGATGGGCTCGATGTGCCCCCGGATCTCATCGACGGTCATCGGTCGACGCCCCCCATCACGTTGTCGAGGGAGCCGATCATCGTGATGAGGTCGGCGAGGTACGCGCCCCGGGCCATCGGGCGCAGCGCCTGCAGGTTGACGAAGCTGGGGTCGCGCATGTGCACGCGGCGGGGCTTCGGCGAGCCGTCGGCCACGACGTAGCACCCGAGCTCCCCACGGGGGCTCTCCACGGCCGTGTAGGCCTCGCCCTCGGGCACGCGGAAGCCCTCGGTCACCAGCTTGAAGTGGTGGATGAGCGCCTCCATCGAGGTCGCGAGCTCGCCGCGCGGCGGCAGCACGACCTTGCGGTCGTCGGCGATGTGCGACCCCTCCGGCATGCCGTCGAGCGCCTGGCCGATGATGCGCACCGACTCGCGCATCTCGCGGATGCGCACGGTGTAGCGGTCGTACGCGTCTCCGCTGATCCCGAGCGGCACCTGGAAGTCGAAGTGCTCGTACCCCGAGTAGGGCGTGGTCTTGCGCAGGTCGAGGTCAACGCCGGCGGCGCGCAGGGCCGGTCCGGTCACGCCCAGGTCGATCAGCTGCTCGGCCGGCAGCACGCCGACGCCGCGGGTGCGGTCGATCCAGATCGGGTTCTCCGAGAGCAGGCCCTCGTACTCGTCGATGCGGCCGGGCATCTCGTCGATGAAGGCCCGCAGGCGCTGCTCGAAGCCGGGGGGCATGTCGTCGGAGCAGCCGCCCACCTGGAAGAAGCGGGTGTTCATGCGCTCGCCGGCGATCATCTCGCCCAGGTCGAGCGCCTTCTCGCGCTCGCGGTACGTGTAGAACATCACCGTCAGCGCGCCGAGCTCCAGGCCGCTGGTGCCCAGCCACACGAGGTGGCTGGTGATGCGGTTGAGCTCGCACATGATCACGCGCAGGTACTGGGCGCGATCGGGCACCTCGAGCCCGAGGAGCTTCTCGACCGACATCGTGTACGCGTGGATGTTGAAGTACGAGGCCAGGTAGTCCATCCGCGTCACGAGCGTGATGGCCTGCCAGTAGGTCTTGTTCTCGCACTGCTTCTCGATGCCGGTGTGCAGGTAGCCGATCACCGGGTGGACGTCGCGGATGACCTCGCCGTCGAGCTCGGTGACGAGGCGCAGCACGCCGTGGGTCGAGGGGTGCTGCGGGCCGAGGTTGATCACCATGGGCTGGCGCGAGCCCGGGTCGGCCTCGGTGGTCGCCTCGAGCGTGGCGAGCGCCTCCTGCGGGCTCATCGCCTCGGCGCCGGCGATCGCACGCTCGGTCTCGGTGAGGCCGCGGCCCTCGCGACGGGCCGCCTCGCGGGCCTCGCGCGCCTCGGTGGCGAGCGGGATGCCCGCGCCGGGAGTGTCGCTGCTCATCGCGTCCCCCTAGACGGCATCGGTGAACTGGACCTCCTCGCCGCCCAGCGGGTAGTCGCGGCGCAGCGGGTGGCCCTCCCAGTCGAGCGGCATGAGGATCCGCGCCAGGTCGGGGTGATCGGTGAAGTGCACGCCGAACATGTCCCAGACCTCGCGCTCGTGCCAGTTCGCGGTGGCCCACACGCCGGTCACCGACGGCAGCACCGGGTCGTCGCCGGCACCCGGCGCGGCCCAGCAGCGCAGACGCAGGCGCGACCCGCTCTCGAGTGAGAACAGGTGGTAGGCCACGCGGAACCGGCGGGGGTCCTCGATGACGTCGGCGCAGTTGACGTCCGAGAGCAGGATGAACGCGAGGGGCGGGCCCTTGACGAAGCGCGCGACCTCGACCAGGCGCTCCGGGACGACCTCGATCGTCAGCTCACCGGCGTGGCTGACCTCGTCGACGACCGACCCGGGCACCGCCGACTCGATCGTCGCGCGTACCTCGCTCACCCGGCACCCGAGCCCGCGCGCTCGCGCCGCAGGTCGGAGGCCGTGGGCAGGCCGTTCGCGCCGATCTTGCGCTGCAGCACGAGGATGCCCTCGATCAGGCCCTCGGGCCGCGGGGGGCAGCCCGGCACGTAGACGTCGACCGGCACGACCTTGTCCACGCCCTGCACCAGGGCGTAGTTGTTGAAGACGCCGCCGGTCGAGGCGCAGGCCCCCATCGAGATGACCCACTTGGGCTCGAGCATCTGGTCGTAGATGCGCCGGAGCACGGGCGCCATCTTCTGGGCCACGCGGCCCGAGACGATCAGCAGGTCGGCCTGGCGCGGCGAGGCGCGGAACACCTCGGCGCCGAAGCGCGCGATGTCGTAGCGCGGGGTGGCCGTGTGCATCATCTCGATGGCGCAGCAGGCGAGGCCGAAGGTGGCCGGCCAGATCGAGCTCGACCGCGCCCAGGCGAGCGCCTTGTCGAACGTCGTGAGCATGAGGCTCTTCTCGAACTCGTGCTCCTGGATCTCGCGCAGGTCGCGGTCGATGTCGGGATCGGTGCGCGGCGCGCGCTCGATCGGGCTTCCGGGCGGTGGGATCAGCGCCATTCGAGAGCCCCCTTCTTCCAGATGTAGACCAGGGCCTCCACCACGGTGAAGACGAAGACGAGCAGGACCACGAGACCGAGTACCCCGTCGTCGCGCAGCGTCACCGCGATCGGGTAGAGAAACGCGAGCTCGATGTCGAAGACGATGAACAGCATCGCCGTGAGGTAGAAGTCGATCGAGAAGCGCTGGCGCACCGGGGCGGCCGGCAGGATGCCGCTCTCGTAGGGGAGGATCTTGGCCGGGTTGGGCTTGCTCTTGACGACCTTGCTCAACGAGAAGATCCCCAGGGCCACGGCCAGGCCGCCGGCGAAGTAGATCAGGATCGGCAGGTAGTCGGAGAGCTCCACAGGCCTCTCGGGAGTGGGGGATCGGCAGAGCGGTGCGGGTTCCCGGCTGCACGCTAGCAATGCCCCCCGGGGGCCGCATCAATGTGACGATCGGTACGGCCGCCGGGGCGCCGGGTGGTGGATCGATCATGGCGCGTCGGCGCCCCTCCGGGCCCGGTGTCCGCGTGTACCGTGATCGTCGTGCAGGACCGCCTCGCCTACTTCGCCCGCCTCGTCGACGAGGAGCCCGGGGTCGCCCGCGCCCGGTTCGCCTACGCCAACGAGCTGCTGCGCGCCGAGCGGTGGGACGATGCCGTCGCCCAGCTGCGCGCGTACCTCGATCTGGCGGAGGACGAGGGCAACGCGTGGGGGCGGCTCGCCGAGGCGCTGACCGCCCTCGGACGCGTCAACGAGGCGGCCGACGCCTACCTGACGGGCATCGAGCAGAGCCTCGCGCACGGCCACACCGGGATGGCGTCCGACTTCGAGGCCGCCCTCGACGCGCTGTGAGGGCGGCGGCCGGCCGGGTCGCCGCCGCCTATGCGTTCTGGCCCCGCGGGGCCGCCCACATGTGGGGGCGCAACGCCACCGTCGGGCGCAAGACGCTGCTCACCAGCCTCACGCCGCGCTTCCTCGAGGCGATCGCCTACCTGGCGATCATGGGCCTCGGGCTCGGCACGTATCTCACCACCGTCGAGGGCGTCGACTACGTCGACTTCATCGCTCCGGGCGTCGCGGCGAGCACCGTCATGTTCGGCGCGATCATCGAGACGACCTACAACTCCTTCGTGCGCATCCACGTGCGCCGGGTGGTCGAGGCGGTCGTGACCACCCCGCTGTCGCTGGCCGACGTCGTCGTGGGCGAGTACCTGTGGGGCGCCACCCGGGCGGTCGTGTACGGCCTGGTGTTCCTGGTGGTGATGGCGGGGTTCGGCCTCGTGCACTCGCCGATGGCCCTGCTGCTGCCGCCGGTCTTCCTGATCGGGGCGCTCACCTTCGCGGTGCTCGGCATGGCCTACACGGCGATGGTGTCGAGCATCGAGCACTTCAACATCCTGTTCACCGGGCTGCTGACGCCGATGTTCCTGTTCGGCGGGGTCTTCTTCCCGTTCTCGGGCCTCCCCGGCTGGGCCCAGGTGGTCGGCTGGTGCCTGCCGCTCTCGCACCTGGTGGCGGCCACGCGCGACCTGACCCTCGGGGGGGCCGACGGCGGGACGCTCGCGCACGTCGGCGCCCTCGTGGTGATCCTCGTCGCGGTGTTCCCGTTCCCGGCCCGCCGGCTCAGGAGGACCGTCCTGAGGTAGACGGGCTCCGTCGCCGCCCCCGACCGCCGCCGCGACGACTCAGGCGGCGCGCCGGCGCCGGCGCAGCACCGCCGGAACCCGCCGGCCCACCAGCAGGACGCCCAGCGCGATCGCGGCCACCACGACGAACGACGGTGCCGTGCCGCGGTCGAACGCGACGCTCCGCAGGGCCATCCCGACCGTCAGCGCCCCCGCCCAGGCGGCGGCGCCCGTCGCGAGGCCGGCGGGCCGGCGCCATCCCCGCACCGCGGCCCAGCCGGTCGCGGCGCCGATGAGGAACGGCGCGGCGACCGCGACGGTGCCCGCGACCGCCGAGCCCTCGTCGTGGCTCGCGCGGCCCAGGGCGGCGAACAGCACGATCCCGGCGGCGTCGGCGAGCGCCGCCGCCGCGATCGCCCGGGTCGGCGCGGCTACGAGGCCGAGGCGGCGGCGGCCGCCGACGCGGTGATGCGGGCGACCCCGGTCGCCTCGGCGGCGGCGCGCACCGCGGCCGCCACGTTCGGCACCAGTCGCTGGCTGAAGATCGACGGCACCACGTTGACCTCCGAGACGCCCCCGTCCTCGGCGGCGGTGCGGGCGATGGCCGCCGCCGCCGCGAGCACCATCTCCTGGTTGATCGCGGTCGCGCGGCAGTCGAGCGCCCCGCGCCAGATGCCGGGCGAGGCCAGTCCCGAGTTGATCTGGTTCGGCACGTCCGGCCGGCCGGTGGCGTAGACGCGGGCGACGCCGGCGGCCTCGTCGGGCAGCAGCTCCGGGTCGGGCATCGCCAGGGCGAGCACGACCGGGTCGGCGGCCATCGTCCGCACGGCGTCGGCCGAGAGCAGGCCGGGCACCGACAGGCCGACGAACGCGTGCGCGCCGCTCAGCACGTCGGTCACCGATCCGGAGCGACGCTCCGGGTTGGTGTTCTCCGCGATCCAGGTCAGGCCCGCGTCGTCGAGGCCGCCCCGGCCCGCGTGGACGGCGCCGGTGCTGTCGCAGGCGATCACGGCCCCCGCGCCGGCGGCCACCAGCAGCCGCACGACGGCCTGGCCGCCCGGACCGAGACCGGCCACGACGATCGTCGCGTCGGCGAGCGCGGTGCCGGCCGTGCCGAGCCCGTTGGTCAGGGCGGCCAGCACCGCGGCGGCGGTGCCCCCCTGATCCTCGTGGAACACGGGGATGTCGAGGCGCTCGTCGATGAGCCGCTGGATCTCGAAGCAGCGCGGCGCGGCGATGTCGCTCAGGTGGATCCCCGCGAACACCGACGAGCACAGCACGACGGCCTCGGCGATCTCGGCCGGGTCGCGCAGATCGACCGGCAGGGGGAAGGCGTCGATGCCGGCGAGGGTGCGCAGGAAGGCGGCCTTGGCCTCGAGGGCCGGGAGCGACGCCTCGGCGCCGAGGTCGCCCTGGCCGACGACCGATGAGCCGTCGCTCACGACCATCACGCTGTTGCCCTTGATCGTGTACTCCCAGGCCTGCTCGAAGTCGTGGTGGATCGCCATGCAGACGCGTGCGACGCCGGGCGTGTAGGCCATCGACAGGTCGTCGCGGGTGGCGACCGGGACCCGGTTCTGCATGCCCACCATGCCGCCGGCGTGCGCCCGGAACACGCGGTCGATGCTCGACTCCACGCTCACGCCATCGACGCCCGCGACCGCCCGCGCGATCTGCTCCCCGTGCTCCTCGTCGCGCGCGAGCACCGAGATGTCGCGGGTCACCGCGGTCGTGCTCGACCGGACGATGTCCACGCCGCCCACCTGCCCGCCGGCCTCGCCGACGGCGGCGAGCACCTGCCCGAGCATCCCGATGCGCGCCGGGATGCCGGCCCGGATCGTGAGCGAGTAGCTGGCGTGGGACATCGGGGGGACCTCGTGTCGGACGAAAGGACACGACAGCCTACCCCGCCCGAAACGAGCCGGCGCCCCATCGTCACCCTGCCGAACCCCGTCAGGCAGCGGCTCCCCGCGCCTGTGCGTGCGGGCTCACCGATAAAGGCGACAGCGGCGATGCCGATGCCGAGGTCATGGTCCGGACCGCGACGGCCGATGGTATCCCTCTGCGCACACGTCGCGGACGGTCGCCCCTGGGGGTGATCCGGCGCACGTGAGGAGTGCTCTCACGACGCGGTCGCGGGTGCTGTCGGTGGTGCTGGCCGTCGTGCTGCTGGCCGCCATCGCGGCCGTCGCGCTCATGCGCGGCGGAGGGGCCCCGCCCCCATCCCGCCCCTTCGTCGAGCAGGCGCTCGGGGCCCCCGACACGGGCGCGCCCGTCGCCCGCCCCCTTCGCGCCGGGCTGCGTGCCGAGGTCGGCCCCGATCGGCACACGGTGGCGCGCGGTCGCGACCGGGTGAGCCTGTCGCTCGACGCACCGGGCGCGCGGCCGTGGCAGCGGTTCGCCCGCGGCGTGCGCCGAGACGCGGCCTGGGGCGCGCAGACCGTCGTGTTCCTCCCGGCGGGCACGGAGGAGTTCCTCACCGTCGAGCGCCGTCAGGGGCCGCGCACCTGGAGATGGCACATCGACGCACCCGGGCTCACGCCGCGCCTCACGGACTCCGGCACGGTTGCCTTCGCGCGCGACGGGCGGGTGAGCCCGCTCGAGATCCCCGCGGCGGCGATCCTCGACGCCGACGGCCGCCCGGTCACCCCCGCGGGGGTCGGCTGGGAGCTACAGCGGGTCGCGGGCGACTGGGATCTCGTGCTGCGGCTCGACGACGCCGAGCTGCCGACGCCGTACGTCATCGATCCCGCGATCTCGCTCAGCGGCACCTCGACGGCCGTGGGAGAGGGCGCCGCGGCCATCGGCTCGAAGCCGGCGGCCGTCGGCCAGAACGACCTGATGATCGCCCAGGTGATGTTCGACAACGGCAACACGATCACCCTGACGCCGCCCTCGGGCTGGACGCTGGTGCGGCGCGACGACAACGGGGGCAGCTTCGGCCAGGCGCTCTACCGCAAGGTCGCGGGCGCGTCGGAGCCGAGCTCCTATTCCTGGACGATGGCGGGCCACACCGGTTCCGGCGAGGAATGGGCCGTCGGCATCTCGACCTACACCGGCGTCGACAACACCTCGCCGATCGCCGCGTCCTCGGGCGCCAACGGCAGCAGCGCCGACGCCGAAGTACCATCGATCACGGCGCCCGCCGGTGCCCGGGTCGCGGCCTTCTTCAGCCAGAACGGCATCCCGACCTGGACACCCCCCTCCGGGATGACCGAGCGCTACGACTTCGCCAACACGGCCGCGTCGCGGCCCTCGGCCGCCTCGGCCGACCTCACCCAGGGCTCGGCGGGCGCGACCGGAAACAAGAGGGCCACGGCGTCCTCCTCGGGGACCTTCGTCGCGCAGATGGTCGCGCTCCGGCGCGACGACACCGCCCCGACCGTGACGCTGACCGACCCGGGCGCCGAGCTCTCGGGCAACGAGGCTCTGAGCGCCACCGCGAGCGACGGCCAGTCCGGCCTCGAGTCGGTCACCTTCCAGCGCTCGCCGGCGGGCGCCGGAACCTGGACCACGATCGTCGTCGACACCACGAGTCCCTTCGGGGCGACCTTCGCGACCACGGGCGTCGCCGACGGCCTCTACGACCTGCGGGCCGTGGCGACCGACGCGGCCGGCAACACCGCCACCTCGGTCGTCACGAACCGGCGCGTCGACAACACCGCCCCGGCCGCCTTCGCCCTCAGCGCCCCGGCGGCGGCCGCCGTGATCGACAACGGCCAGGCGGTCTCGGCCGCGCCGACCGACGCGGGCTCGGGCATCGCCTCGGTCGCCTTCCGCTACTGCGCCGGCGCCTCGTGTTCGTTCGCCTCGGGCACCGCCATCGGCAGCGACACCGCCAGCCCCTACTCCGTGAGCTGGACCTCCCAGCCGGCCGATGGTCAGTACACCCTGATCGCACGCGCCACCGACGCCGCCGGCAACACCCGCGACTCGTCCACCACCACGGTGAGCGTCGACAACACCGCCCCCGCGGCGAGCCTCACCGACCCGGGCGCCAACCTGCGTGGCACCGTCGCCCTGGCGGCCAGCGGCCACCGACGCGGGCGGGGTGGCCTCGGTGGCCTTCCAGCGCTCGCCCGCCGGCGCGGGCACCTGGACGACCATCTCCACCGACACCGGCTCGCCCTACACCGCCTCGCTCAACACGGTCGCCCTCGCCGACGGCCTCTACGACCTGCGGGTGCTGGTCAGCGACGCGGCCGGCAACCAGACCACCTCCACGGTCGCCGGGCGGCGGGTCAACAACACCGCCCCCGCGGCGAGCCTCACCGACCCGGGGGCCAACCTGCGCGGCACCGTGGCTCTGGCGGCCGGGTCGAGCGACGGCGGCTCGGGAGTCGCCTCTGTGGCCTTCCAGCGCTCTCCGGCGGGCGCCGGCACCTGGACGACGATCTCCACCGACACCGGCTCGCCCTACACCGCCTCGCTCAACACGAGCGCCCTCGCCGACGGCCTCTACGACCTGCGGGTCGTGGCGACCGACGCGGCCGGCAACCAGACCACCTCGGCCGTCGTGGCCGACCGGCGCGTCAACAACACCGCCCCCGTGGTCGCCCTCACCGACCCGGGCGCCAACCTGCGCGCCACCGTCGCCCTGGCGGCCACCTCGAGCGATGCGGGTGGGGTGGCCTCGGTGGCCTTCCAGCGCTCACCGGCGGGCGCCGGCACCTGGACCACCATCTCCAGCGACACCACCGACCCCTACGGCGCCTCGCTCGACACGAGCGCCCTCGCCGACGGGCTCTACGACCTGCGGGTCGTGGCGACCGACGCGGCCGGCAACACCGCCACCGACACCGTCGCCGACCGGCGCGTCGACAACACCGCCCCGGCCGCCTTCGCCCTCAGCGCCCCGGCGGCGGCCGCCGCGATCCACAACGGCCAGGCGGTCTCGGCCGCGCCGACCGACGCGGGCTCGGGCGTCGCCTCGGTCTCCTTCCGCTACTGCGCCGGTGGGGCGTGCACCTACGGGGCGGGCACCGCGATCGGCAGCGACACCACCAGCCCCTACTCGGTGACCTGGAGCGCGCAGCCGGCCGACGGCACCTACACCCTGATCGCGCGCGTCACCGACGCCGCCGGCAACACCCGCGACTCGTCCACCACGGCGGTCGGCGTCAACAACACCGCCCCCGTGGTCGCCCTCACCGACCCGGGCGCCAACCTGCGCGCCACCGTCGCCCTGACGGCAACCGCCACCGACGCGGGCGGCGTGGCCTCGGTGGTCTTCCAGCGCTCCCCCGCCGGCGCCGGCACCTGGACGACGATCGACACCGACACCGGCTCGCCCTACGGCGCCTCCCTCGACACGAGCGCCCTGGCCGACGGCCTCTACGACCTGCGGGCCGTGGCGACCGACGCGGCCGGCAACACCGCCACCTCGGTCGTCACGAACCGGCGCGTCGACAACACCGCCCCGGCCGCCTTCGCCCTCAGCGCCCCGGCGGCGGCCGCCGTGATCGACAACGGCCAGGCGGTCTCGGCCGCGCCGACCGACGCGGGCTCGGGCATCGCCTCGGTCGCCTTCCGCTACTGCGCCGGCGCCTCGTGTTCGTTCGCCTCGGGCACCGCCATCGGCAGCGACACCGCCAGCCCCTACTCCGTGAGCTGGACCTCCCAGCCGGCCGATGGTCAGTACACCCTGATCGCGCGCGCCACCGACGCCGCCGGCAACACCCGCGACTCGTCCACCACCACGGTCAGCGTCAACAACACCGCCCCCGCGGCGAGCCTCACCGACCCGGGCGCCAACCTGCGTGGCACCGTCGCCCTGGCGGCCAGCGGCCACCGACGCGGGCGGGGTGGCCTCGGTGGCCTTCCAGCGCTCGCCCGCCGGCGCGGGCACCTGGACGACCATCTCCACCGACACCGGCTCGCCCTACACCGCCTCGCTCAACACGGTCGCCCTCGCCGACGGCCTCTACGACCTGCGCGTGCTGGTCAGCGACGCGGCCGGCAACCAGACCACCTCCACGGTCGCCGGGCGGCGGGTCGACAACACCGCCCCCGCGGCGAGCCTCACCGACCCGGGCGCCAACCTGCGCGGGGACGTCCCGCTCAGCGCGACGGCGTCCGACGGCGGGTCGGGCATCGACTCGGTCGTCTTCCAGCGCTCCCCCGCCGGCGCCGGCACCTGGACGACGATCGACACCGACACCGGCTCGCCCTACGGCGCCTCCCTCGACACGAGCGCCCTGGCCGACGGCCTCTACGACCTGCGGGCCGTGGCGACCGACGCCGCCGGCAACCAGACCACCTCGTCCGTCGTGGCCGACCGGCGGGTCGACAACGCCGCCCCCTCGGCGAGCCTCGCCGATCCGGGCACCCCGCTGCGCGGCACGGTCGCCCTGTCGGCCGGCGCGAGCGACCCCGACTCGGGGGTCGCCTCGGTGGCCTTCCAGCGCTCGCCCGCCGGCGCCGGCACCTGGACGACGATCGACACCGACTCCACCGAGCCCTACACCGCCTCGCTCGACACCCTCGCCCTCGGCGACGGCCTCTACGACCTGCGCGTGCTCGTCACCGACGTCGCCGGCAACACCGCCATCGACACCGTGGCCGCCCGGCGGGTCGACAACACCGCCCCGGCCGCGTTCGCCATCACGGCGCCGGCGGCGGCCGCCGCGATCCGCAACGGCCAGGCGCTGACCGCCGCGCCGACCGACGCGGGCTCGGGCGTGGCCTCGGTCGCCTTCCGCCACTGCGCGGGTGGCGCGTGCACGTTCGCGGCGGGCACCGCGATCGGCGTGGACACGACGGCCCCCTATTCCGTCACCTGGTCCGCGCAGCCGGCCGGCGGCCAGTACACGCTGATCGCTCGCGCAACCGACGCCGCCGGCAACACCACCGACTCGTCCACGACCACGGTGACGGTCAACAACACCGCGCCGACCGGCACGGTCACCGATCCGGGCAGCCCGCTGCGCGGCACCGTGGCGCTGGCCGCCGGCGCGAGCGACGGCGGATCGGGCGTCGCCTCGGTGGCCTTCCAGCGCTCGCCCGCCGGCGCCGGCACCTGGACGACGATCGACACCGACTCCACCGAGCCGTACACCGCCTCGCTCGACACCCTCGCCCTCGGCGACGGCCTCCACGACCTGCGGGCCCTGATCACGGACGCCGCCGGCAACCAGACGGCCTCGACCACCGTCGCCAACCGGCGAGTCGACAACACGACCCCCGCGGCGTTCAACATCTCCGAGCCCACCGCCGGAGCCAGCACCGGTGAGGGCCAGGCGGTCTCCGCGGCGCCGAGCGACGCCGGATCGGGCGTCGCCTCGGTCGCCTTCCGCTACTGCGCCGGCGCCGGGTGCGACTGGGCGAGCGGCACCCCGATCGCGGCGGACACGACCGCCCCGTACTCCGTCGCCTGGACCTCGCAGCCGGCCGACGGCCAGTACACCCTGATCGCCCGGGCCACCGACCAGGCGGGCAACTCGCGCGACTCGTCCACCACCACGGTCACCGTCAACAACACGCAGCCGTCGGTCAGCCTGCAGGACACCGGCACCGACCTGCGCGGCACCGTCACGTTGTCGGCCAACGCCTCGGCCGGCTCCTCCGGCGCGAGCATCGTCATGGTCAGGTTCGAGCGGTCGCCCGCGGGCGCCGGCTCCTGGACGTCGATCGCGATCGACACGACCGCCCCGTACGCCACCGACCTCGACACCACGGCCCTGCCGGACGGCCTGTACGACCTGCGCGCGGTCGTCGTGAACAACTTCGGCGGCCAGGACGATTCGCAGCTGCTCGACCGCCGCGTCAACAACACGGTGCCGACGGCGGACCTGGACGATCCCGGCGCGGCCCTGCGCGGCTCGGTGGCCCTGTCGGCGACCGCCGCCGACACCGGCGGCTCCGGCGTGGCATCGGTGGTCTTCCAGGGTTCGCCCGCCGGAGCGGGCGATTGGAGCGACATCTCGACCGACACCTCGTCGCCGTACGGCATCGACTGGTACACCACGCTCGGTCGCCGACGGGCTCCACGACCTGCGTGTCGTCGTGACGGACCAGGCCGGCAACGCGACGACCGCGACGGTCGCCAACCGCCGCGTCAACAACACCGCGCCGGATGTCAGCCTCGACGATCCGGGCGCCGACCTGCGCGGCACCGTGGCCCTGGCGGCCACCGCCGCCGACGCGGGATCGGGGATGGCCTCGGTGGCATTCCAGCGCTCGCCCGCCGGCACCGGCACGTGGACGACGATCGACACCGACGCCACCGGCCCCTATGGAGCGTCGCTCGACACGGAGGCCCTCGCCGACGGCCTCTACGACCTGCGGGCCGTCGCCACCGACGCGCTCGGCAACACCAGCATCTCGGTCGTGGCCGAGCGGCGCGTCAACAACACCGCCCCCGTGGTCGCCCTCACCGACCCGGGCGCCAACCTGCGCGCCACCGTCGCCCTGGCGGCCACCTCGAGCGATGCGGGTGGGGTGGCCTCGGTGGCCTTCCAGCGCTCACCGGCGGGCGCCGGCACCTGGACCACCATCTCCAGCGACACCACCGACCCCTACGGCGCCTCGCTCGACACGAGCGCCCTCGCCGACGGGCTCTACGACCTGCGGGTCGTGGCGACCGACGCGGCCGGCAACACCGCCACCGACACCGTCGCCGACCGGCGCGTCGACAACACCGCCCCGGCCGCCTTCGCCCTCAGCGCCCCGGCGGCGGCCGCCGCGATCCACAACGGCCAGGCGGTCTCGGCCGCGCCGACCGACGCGGGCTCGGGCGTCGCCTCGGTCTCCTTCCGCTACTGCGCCGGTGGGGCGTGCACCTACGGGGCGGGCACCGCGATCGGCAGCGACACCACCAGCCCCTACTCGGTGACCTGGAGCGCGCAGCCGGCCGACGGCACCTACACCCTGATCGCGCGCGTCACCGACGCCGCCGGCAACACCCGCGACTCGTCCACCACGGCGGTCGGCGTCAACAACACCGCCCCCGTGGTCGCCCTCACCGACCCGGGCGCCAACCTGCGCGCCACCGTCGCCCTGACGGCAACCGCCACCGACGCGGGCGGCGTGGCCTCGGTGGCCTTCCAGCGCTCCCCCGCCGGCGCCGGCACCTGGACGACGATCGACACCGACACCGGCTCGCCCTACGGCGCCTCCCTCGACACGAGCGCCCTGGCCGACGGCCTCTACGACCTGCGGGCCGTGGCGACCGACGCCGCCGGCAACCAGACCACCTCGTCCGTCGTGGCCGACCGGCGGGTCAACAACGCCGCCCCCTCGGCGAGCCTCGCCGATCCGGGCACCCCGCTGCGCGGCACGGTCGCCCTGTCGGCCGGCGCGAGCGACCCCGACTCGGGGGTCGCCTCGGTGGCCTTCCAGCGCTCGCCCGCCGGCGCCGGCACCTGGACGACGATCGACTCCGACTCCACCGAGCCCTACACCGCCTCGCTCGACACGATCGGCCTCGGCGACGGCCTCTACGACCTGCGCGTGCTCGTCACCGACGTCGCCGGCAACACCGCCATCGACACCGTGGCCGCCCGGCGGGTCGACAACACCGCCCCGGCCGTCACCCTCACCGACCCCGGCGCCGACCTGCGCGCCACCGTGGCTCTCGGGGCGACCTCGAGCGACGGCGGCTCGGGCGTGGCCTCGGTGACCTTCGAGCGCTCCCCGGCCGGCGCCGGCACCTGGACCGCCATCGCGAGCGACGCCACCGACCCCTACGACGCCTCGCTCGACACCGTCGCCCTCGCCGACGGCCTCTACGACCTGCGGGTCGTGTCCACCGACGCGGCCGGCAACACCGCCACCGACACCGTGGCCGCCCGGCGGGTGGACAACACCGCCCCGGACGACTTCTCGCTCGCCGCGCCCGACGATGGCGCCGCCATCCGCGACGGCCGCACGCTCAGCGCGTCACCGGGCGACCTCGGGGGCGGCATCGCCTCGGTCTCCTTCCGGTACTGCGCGGGTGGCATGTGCACGTACGCCGCGGGCACCGCCATCGGCAGCGACACCGCCAGCCCCTACTCCGTGAGCTGGACCTCGCAGCCGGCCGACGGTCAGTACACCCTGATCGCGCGCGCCACCGACGCCGCCGGCAACACCACGCGACTCGTCCACCACCACCGTGAGCGTCGACAACACCGCCCCGACCGCCTCGCTCACCGACCCGGGCGCCGACCTGCGCGGGGTCGTCGCCCTGGCGGCCACGGCCACCGACGCGGGCGGCGTCGCCTCGGTGGTCTTCGAGCGCTCGCCGGCGGGCGCCGGCACCTGGACGACGATCTCGACCGACACGAGCGGCCCCTACACGGCCTCGCTCGACACCGTCGCCCTCGGCGACGGCCCCTACGACCTGCGCGTCGTCTCGACCGACGCCGCCGGCAACACGACCGACTCGTCCACCACGGCGGTGAGCGTCAACAACACCGCCCCGACCGCCTCGCTCACCGACCCGGGCGCCGACCTGCGCGGGGTCGTCGCCCTGGCGGCCACGGCCGCCGACGCGGGCGGCGTCGCCTCGGTGGTCTTCCAGCGCTCGCCCGCCGGCGCCGGCACCTGGACGACGATCGACACCGACTCCACCGAGCCCTACACCGCCTCGCTCGACACCCTCGCCCTCGGCGACGGCCTCTACGACCTGCGCGTGCTGGTCAGCGACGCGGCCGGCAACCAGACCACCTCGTCGCTCGCCGACCGGCGCATCGACAACACCGCCCCGGACGCCTTCTCGCTCGACGCCCCCGTCGAGGGCGCCGCCATCCGCGACGGACAGACGGTGAGCGCCACGCCGGCCGACGCGGGCTCGGGCATCGCCTCGGTGCAGTTCCTCACCTGCGCCGGCACCTCGTGCACCGTCGCCGCGGGCACCGCCATCGGCAGCGACACCACCAGCCCCTACGCGGTCACCTGGACCTCGCCGCCGGCCGACGGCACCTACACCCTGATCGCGCGCGCCACCGACGCCGCCGGCAACACCACCGACTCGTCCACCACGGCGGTGAGCCTCGACAACGCCGCCCCCACGGCGGGCCTCGACGACCCGGGCGCGAACCTGCGCGGCACGGTGGCCCTGTCGGCGAGCGCCGCCGACTCCGGCACCGGCGTGACCGGCGTCGTCTTCGAGCGCTCGCCCGCCGGCGCCGCCGACTGGACCGCGATCGCCACCGACACCACCGACCCCTACGGCGCCGACTGGGACACGACGGCCGTCCCCGACGGCCTCTACGACCTGCGCGTGCGCGCCACCGACGGGGCCGGCAACACGACGACCGCCGCCGTCGCGGGACGGCGGGTCGACAACACCGCTCCCGCCGCGACCCTCACCGACCCCGGCGCCGAGCTGCGCGGCACCGTGGCGCTCGACGCCACCGCGACCGACGCGGGCTCGGGTGTCGTCTCGGTGGTCGTGCAGAGCTCGCCCGCCGGAGACGCCGACTGGTCCACGATCGCCACCGACACCACCGCGCCCTTCGGCGCCGACTGGGAGACGACGGCGGTCTCCGACGGCATCTACGACCTCAGGATCGTGGCGACCGACGCGGCCGGCAACACCACCACCACCGGCGTGTCCGACCGCCGGGTCGACAACACGCCTCCGCCGACGACCCTCCACGACCCCGGGGCTGATCTGGGCGGCACGGTGACGCTGTCGGCGACCACGGCCGACGCGGGCGGCGTCGCCTCGGTGGTCTTCCAGCGCTCGCCCGCCGGCGCCGGCACCTGGACGACGATCGACACCGACTCCACCGAGCCCTACACCGCCTCGCTCGACACCCTCGCCCTCGGCGACGGCCTCTACGACCTGCGGGTCATCTCGACCGACGCGGCCGGCAACAGCTCGGTCAACACGCTCACCGACCGGCGGGTCAACAACACGGCGCCCGCGGCGTTCGACCTGGGCGGCCCGGCCGACGGCGATGCCGTGCGGGATGGCCAGACGCTCGAGGCGACCCCGAGCGACGGCGGGGGCGGCATCGCCTCGGTGGAGTTCTTCTACTGCGCCGGCACCTCGTGCTCGGTCGCCTCGGGCACCGCCATCGGCAGCGACACCACCAGCCCCTACGCCGTGACCTGGACCTCGCAGCCGGCCGACGGCACCTACACCCTGATCGCGCGCGCCACCGACGCCGCCGGCAACACGACCGACTCGTCCACCACGGCCGTGAGCGTCGACAACACCGCCCCGACCGCCTCGCTCACCGACCCGGGCGCCGACCTGCGCGGGGTCGTCGCCCTGGCGGCCACGGCCACCGACGCGGGCGGCGTCGCCTCGGTGGTCTTCCAGCGCTCGCCCGCCGGCGCCGGCACCTGGACGACGATCGACACCGACTCCACCGAGCCCTACACCGCCTCGCTCGACACCCTCGCCCTCGGCGACGGCCTCTACGACCTGCGGGTCATCTCGACCGACGCGGCCGGCAACAGCTCGGTCGACACGCTCACCGACCGGCGGGTCAACAACACGGCGCCCGCGGCGTTCGACCTGGGCGGCCCGGCCGACGGCGATGCCGTGCGGGATGGCCAGACGCTCGAGGCGACCCCGAGCGACGGCGGGGGCGGCATCGCCTCGGTGGAGTTCTTCTACTGCGCCGGCACCTCGTGCTCGGTCGCCTCGGGCACCGCCATCGGCAGCGACACCACCAGCCCCTACGCCGTGACCTGGACCTCGCAGCCGGCCGACGGCACCTACACCCTGATCGCGCGCGCCACCGACGCCGCCGGCAACACGACCGACTCGTCCACCACGGCGGTGAGCGTCAACAACACCGCCCCGACCGCCTCGCTCACCGACCCGGGCGCCGACCTGCGCGGGGTCGTCGCCCTGGCGGCCACGGCCACCGACGCGGGCGGCGTCGCCTCGGTGGTCTTCCAGCGCTCGCCCGCCGGCGCCGGCACCTGGACGACGATCGACACCGACTCCACCGAGCCCTACACCGCCTCGCTCGACACCCTCGCCCTCGGCGACGGCCTCTACGACCTGCGCGTGCTGGTCAGCGACGCGGCCGGCAACCAGACCACCTCGTCGCTCGCCGACCGGCGCATCGACAACACCGCCCCGGACGCCTTCTCGCTCGACGCCCCCGTCGAGGGCGCCGCCATCCGCGACGGACAGACGGTGAGCGCCACGCCGGCCGACGCGGGCTCGGGCATCGCCTCGGTGCAGTTCCTCACCTGCGCCGGCACCTCGTGCACCGTCGCCGCGGGCACCGCCATCGGCAGCGACACCACCAGCCCCTACGCGGTCACCTGGACCTCGCCGCCGGCCGACGGCACCTACACCCTGATCGCGCGCGCCACCGACGCCGCCGGCAACACCACCGACTCGTCCACCACGGCGGTGAGCCTCGACAACGCCGCCCCCACGGCGGGCCTCGACGACCCGGGCGCGAACCTGCGCGGCACGGTGGCCCTGTCGGCGAGCGCCGCCGACTCCGGCACCGGCGTGACCGGCGTCGTCTTCGAGCGCTCGCCCGCCGGCGCCGCCGACTGGACCGCGATCGCCACCGACACCACCGACCCCTACGGCGCCGACTGGGACACGACGGCCGTCCCCGACGGCCTCTACGACCTGCGCGTGCGCGCCACCGACGGGGCCGGCAACACGACGACCGCCGCCGTCGCGGGACGGCGGGTCGACAACACCGCTCCCGCCGACTTCTCGATCGGCGCGCCCGACGACGGCGCGGCGATCCGCAACGGCCAGGCGCTGTCGGCCTCCCCCTCGGATGCCGGATCGGGAGTCGCGGCGATCGAGGCGCGCTACTGCGACGCGGGACCCCTGTGCACGTTCGCGTCGGGCATCCCCATCGGCACCGACACGTCCGCCCCCTTCTCGATCGTCTGGAGCGGCCAGCCGGCCGATGGTGAGTACACGGTCGTCATCCGGGCGACCGACCGCTCGGGCAACGCGACCCTCGCCCCGGCGCGCACCGTGCTGATCGACAACACCGCCCCGACCGCGGGCCTGACCGATCCCGGCGCCAACCTGCGCGGGGGCGTCCCGCTCAGCGCGACGGCGTCCGACGGCGGGTCGGGCATCGACTCGGTCGTCTTCCAGCGCGCGCCCGCCGGCACCGGCTCCTGGACCACCATCGCCGCCGACGGCACCGCCCCCTACGGCACCACCCTCGACACGACGGTCCTGGCCGATGGCCTCTACGACCTGCGGGTCGTCTCGACCGACGCGGCCGGCAACAGCTCGGTCAACACGCTCACCGACCGGCGGGTCAACAACAGCGCCCCCGGTCCGTTCGCCCTCGGTGGCGTGGCGGACGGCCAGGCCCTCCGCGAGGGGCACATCCTGTCGGCGGCGCCGACGGACGCCGGCTCGGGCATCACCGCGGTCGAGTTCCGCTACTGCGCCGGCGCCACCTGCTCCGTCGCCGCGGGCACGCTCATCGGCACCGACACCACCGTGCCCCACGCCGTTGCATGGAGCGCGCAGCCGCCCGACGGCACCTACACCCTGATCGCGCGGGCGACCGATTCGGCGGGCAACACCACCGATTCGGCGACCACCACGGTGATCGTCGACAACACCACCCCGACCGGATCGCTGAGCGATCCCGGGGCGGACCTGCGCGGCACGGTCGCGCTGGCGGCCGCGGCGAGCGACACCGGCTCGGGGATCGCCTCGGTGATCTTCCAGCGCTCCCCCGCGGGCGCCGCCACGTGGACCACCATCTCGACGGACACGTCGAGCCCGTACGGCGCGTCGTTCGACACCGGGCCGCTCGCCGACGGGCTGTACGACCTGCGCGTCGTGGTGGCCGACGGGGCCGGCAACACCACCACCGACGCCGTCGCCGGGCGACGCGTCGACAACACCGCGCCCCTGCCATCGCTCGCCGATCCCGGCCTCGCGCTGCGAGGTGAGGTGACCCTCGCCGCAACGGTGACCGACGCCGGAGCGGGCGTCTCGTCGGTCTCCTTCGAGCGCTCGCCCGCCGGCGGCGCCACCTGGACCACCATCGCGATCGACGCCGCCGCCCCCTACGGCGCCACGCTCGACACCACCATCCTCGCCGACGGGCTCTACGACCTGCGCGTCCGCGCCCTCGACGAGGCCGGCAACGCGGCGGTATCGGTTCGGGCCGGCCGGCGCATCGACAACACCGCGCCCGCGCCGTTCGCGCTCACCGCCCCGGCCGCCGGCGCGGTCGTCCGCGAGGGCCAGTCCGTCTCCGCGGCCCCCTCCGATTCCGGCTCCGGCATCGCGTCGGTCGTCGTCCGCTCCTGCCCCGGCGCGATCTGCGACTGGGCCGACGGCGTCGCGCTCGGCAGCGACGCCACGGCTCCCTACGCGATCGCGTGGAACGGCCAGCCCGCCGACGGCCGCCACACCCTGGTCGCGCGGGCGACCGACGCCGCCGGCAACACGCGGGACTCGGCCCCCACGACGATCGACATCGACAACGCCCCCCCCGCCGCGACGGTGGCCGTGAGCCCGGCGGGGCGCCCGGAGCTGCAGCACGTCGATCCGACCGGGCCCACGGTCTACTACCGGACCACGGCGAGCGGCAGCCTGACCATGACCGTCACCGCGACCGACCTCTCCGGCATCGCCCGCGTGGACTTCCCCGCCATCTCGGTCCCGGGCTTCTCCGGCCCCGGGGTCAGCGTGACCAGCGCCCCCTTCGTCTCGGGCGAGTACGTCTTCGACGCGACGAACACCACGACGCCGGCCGATGCGGTCGTGACGACCACCGATGGCGCAGGCAACGCGACCACGCGGTCCGTGCGCTTCGTGCGTGACGTCGCGCCGCCGTCCGGCGGCGGCGTGACCGTCACCGGTCCGGATGCGGCCGGCCGGGTCACGATCGCGACCGACCCCGGCGCCGACGCGGGTTCGGGCATCGCCACCGGGACCGCCGTCCTCGAGCGCCGCACCGCCTCGCTCGTCGAGGGGGTGTGCGAGGGCTTCGGCACCTGGACGCCGGCCACCGCGCCCGACACCCTCGGCCCCGCCACCTGCGCCCGATACCGCCTGCGCCTGGCCGACCGGGTCGGCAACGCGACGGTCTACGAGTGGGCCGGCACCGCGATCATGCCGGGGACGGCCCCGGCGCCGGCGATCCCGTCGCCCCCGCCGGCGACGCCCCCGTCCGCGTCGCCCTCGCCGTCACCCGTCCCGACGCCCTCCCCGGCCCCCGTGACCGGCCGGTGCCTGCCCTCGCAGAGGGTCCCGAACCTCTCGCGGGGCTCCGGCCGCGTGACGCTCAGCATCCCGCAGCTCATGATCAACCAGCGCATCTACGCGGCCGCGATCCGGCGGGCCGCCGCCATCGACGCGTGGCTCGACAGCGGGATCGTCGCGCGCGACCTCTGCGGCCAGGCGCTGTCGGCGGACGTCTTCGGCGCGGGCGTGAGGGTCGGCGTGGGCACCGGCCCGACACCGGCCTGGGTGAAGCCCACCCCGCGGCCGATCGACGTGCGGGCGCCGCGGGCCAAGCCGGGGGCTGTCTTCCGGCTGACCGCCGGTCAGCTGCGCACCAACCAGCGCATCGCCGCCGCCGCGGTCCGCAGGGCGAACGCCCTCCGGGCGCGCCTCGACCTGGGTCTCACCGGGGGCGACATCGTGGACGGGCAGATCGGCCGGCCGGCGCTCGCCGCCTCGCTCGCGATCCTGGGTGCCACCCCGGCGGGCGAGCCGGCGGCGCCCTCGCGGACGAACGTGGCCCCTCCGGCGCCCAAGGGGGGCGCGAGCTTCGTGCCGTCGGCCGGCCAGCTCCTGATCAACCAGCGGGTCGGTCAGGCGGCGGTGCGCCGACTCAACGGGCTGCGTGACGAGCTGACCGCGGGCCTGACGGCCCGGCACTTCCGGCGCGGCTCGATCGGGGCCGCAGACCTCGCACCGGGTGCGATCAGCGGACCCTGAGGTCCGGCGTCACCGCCGGGCGCGGCGCAGCAGGGAGCTGCCCGCACCGGTCAGGACCAGGGCGGCGGCGAGCGCGGTGAGGGCGATGAAGGGCCAGGGCGGCTGGTCGCGCTCGCCCGGCGCCCGCGGGCGCGGCAGGAGCGGCGACGAGGGGTCGGCGCCGGCGACGGGCGCCCCGCGCTCGTCGGACGTCGAGAGGCCGAGGATCTCGCGGTCGAGCACGTCCTGCACCGCGGCGGCGAAGTCGGAGAAGAAGACGTCTCCCTCGGCGGCGCGGATGGCCGCCTCGAGGTCGCCCGCGCGGTAGTCGCCGTCGAGCACGCGATCGTCGGTGTAATCGCGGTAGATGGCCTCGAGATCGGGGCTCGCCGCGGCGAGTGCGGCCCCGCCCACCCCCAGGAGGACGAGGCTCAGGGCACCGAGCCACAGCAGTCGTCGGACGACGTGCATCCGCCGACAGTAGTGGGCGCCCCCGCGCTTCGGCAACCGGAATCCCCCGTTTCCCTACGGATCGCCCACGATCGGGTGCGCGGCGACCCTTGGTAGCCTCACTCCCCGTGAGGGTCCTGATCACCGGCGCGACCGGATTCGCCGGGCGCCACCTGTCCTCCTGCTGCACGGCCCTCGGCCACGAGGTGCACGCGCTGGTGCGCCCCGGGCGCGAGGACGCCGTCGCGCCGGGTGTGCGCCCCCATGCCGCCGACATCGGCAGCGCCGAGCAGGTCGCCGCCCTGGTGGGCCGGGTGGCGCCCGGGGGGATCGTCCACCTCGCGGGGGCGTCGTCGGTGGGGCGGTCCTTCGCCGACTCCCTCGGTACATGGGACGTCAACCTGGGGGGCACGCTGTCGGTACTCGAGGCCCTGCGCACCGACGCCCCGGCCACGCCCGCCCTGGTCGTCACCAGCGGGGAGGTCTACGGACGGGTGCCGGTCGGGTCGCTGCCGGTGACCGCCGCGACCCGGCTCGATCCGGTGTCGCCGTACGGCGCCTCGAAGGCCGCCGCCGACCTGGCCGCCGGCCAGTACCGCGCCGCCTACGGGGTCGCGGCGATCCGGGTGCGTGCCTTCAACCACATCGGCCCCGGGCAGGACGCCCGCTTCGTGCTCCCGAACGTCGCCCGGCAGATCGCCCGCGCCGAGCGCGACGGGCGCCCGGGTGTCGAGGTGACCGTCGGCAACCTCGACACCCGCCGCGACTTCGTCGACGTGCGCGACATGGTGCGCGCCTACGTCCTGCTGCTCGAGCGCGGCGACCCCGACGAGGTCTACCTCGCCTGCAGTGGCCGCTCGACCCCCGTGCGGGCCATCATCGAGGGCCTCGCGCCCCTCGCGCGCATCCCCGTCACGTTCACATCGCACGAGGGCCTGCGCCGCGAAGGCGAGCAGCCCGACCTCTATGGTTCGCCCGGCCTCCTCCGGGACGCGACCGGATGGACACCCGAGATCCCCCTGGAGACCACCCTCTCCGACACGCTGGACTGGTGGCGAGAGCGGGTGGCCCGCGACGACGAGGAGTAGACCGTGCCCCGCGCCCTCATCACCGGCATCACGGGTCAGGACGGTTCGTACCTGGCCGAGCTGCTGCTCGACAAGGGGTACGAGGTCTGGGGCGTCGTGCGCCGCGCGTCGACCGAGTCGTACGAGCGCATCGAGCACCTGCGCGACCGGCTGCGGTTCGCCCAGGCCGACCTGCTCGACCAGCCCTCGCTGACGTCGGCCCTGCAGCAGGCCGAGCCCGACGAGGTCTACAACCTGGCCGCCCAGTCGTTCGTGCCGACCTCGTGGACCCAGCCGGTGCTCACGGCCGAGTTCACCGCCGTGGGCGTCACCCGCCTGCTCGAGGCGATCCGCCAGGTCAACCCCGCGATCCGCTTCTACCAGGCGTCGTCGAGCGAGATGTTCGGGCGGGTGCTCGAGACCCCGCAGAGCGAGCAGACGCCGTTCTACCCGCGCAGCCCGTACGGCGTGGCCAAGGTCTACGGCCACTACATCACCGTCAACTACCGCGAGTCGTACGGCATGTACGCGTGCTCGGGGATCCTCTTCAACCACGAGTCGCCGCGCCGCGGCCTCGAGTTCGTCACGCGCAAGGTCACGAACGGGGTCGCCCGCATCGCCCACGGCCTCGACGACCACCTGACCCTCGGCAACCTCGACGCCCGCCGCGACTGGGGCTTCGCGGGCGACTACGTCGATGCCATGTGGCGCATGCTCCAGCAGGACGAGCCCGAGGACTTCGTGGTGGCGACCGGCGAGACCAACACCGTCGAGCGCCTCGTGCAGCTGGCCTTCGACCACGCCGGGCTCGACCGCGACTCCCACGTGCGCACCGACCCGGCGCTCATCCGCCCGGCCGAGGTCGACCTGCTGGTGGGCGACCCGGCCCGGGCCCGCGAGCGTCTCGGCTGGGAACCGCGCGTTGACTTCGAGGGGCTCGTGCGCATGATGGTTGACGCCGACCTCGAGCGGCTGCGCGGCGCCCGCTGAGCGCCCGGGCCCGCGTCGGGCCGCGAGTAGACTCGCCCCTCGTGACGACCCTCGCCGGCTACGGGCGGTTCGCGCCCTTCTTCCGGAACCTCGTCAAGCGCGAGATCCGGCAGAAGTACAAGGGGTCGTTCTTCGGGCTGGCGTGGACGCTCGTCGCGCCGGGGCTGCTCGTCGCCTCGTACTGGCTGGTCTTCACCTACGTGTTCAAGGTGAACACCATCCCCAACTACGCCCTGTTCCTGTTCACCGGCCTCGTCGTGTGGACGTTCTTCTTCGGCGGCATCCAGGTGGCGTCGTCGAGCATCGTGAGCAACGCCAACCTGGTCAAGAAGGTGCGCTTCCCGCGCGAGATCGTGCCGGTCTCGGCGATCCTGGCCAACGGCTTCACCGCGGCCGCGATGCTGGCGCTGGCGCTGCCCCTCTGCGTCGCCCTGTCCTCCGGCTCCTACCTGCCGCTGCTCGCCCTGCCCGGGCTGGTGCTGCTGCTGGCCTGCCTCACGGTCGGGCTCGGCCTCGCCCTGGCGGGCGCCAACGTGTACTTCCGCGACGTCGAGCACATCGTCGGGGCCATCGGCGTCCCGTGGTTCTTCATCACGCCGATCTTCTACACCTTCGACTCGCTCCCGACCCCCGTCGAACGGCTGGCTCTTCGCGCTGCTCTACTACGGCAACCCGATCGCGCCGTTCCTCTCGTCCATCCGCGAGGCCCTGTTCTTCGGCTCCTGGCCGGGCGCCGCGGACTGGGTCTACTGCGGCATCGTCGGCCCGCTGGTGCTCGTGCTGGGCATGCGGGCGTTCGCCCGCCTCGAGCGGGAGATGGCCGTCGAGCTGTAGGGGCCGCCGTCCCTAGCGGTCCGCCGCCCCGGCCGCGCCGCCGTCGGCCCGCATCCCCGCCAGCCGCACCTCGTGCGTCTTCCCCGCGTAGTGACGGATCACCGGGCGCGGCGACGGATCCTCGGCGATGCTGTTCCACTCGTTGCCGATGAAGCGCACGAGCGGGCGGTGCGCCGAGTCTCGGACGGGGTTGCAGGGCGCCAGGTCGTAGCCGAGCAGGTCGAGCATCGCGGCGTTCTCCCACCAGGGATGGTCGATGTACCGCTCCTGCTCCCACACCAGGCCGAGGAAGCGCTCGGCGGCCCGGGTCGAGCGCACCATGAGGATGCCCGCGTTCGGGATCTGCTGGCCGAGGAAGCGGTGCTCGACCATGTAGACGTCGGCGCCGGGCACGAGCTCGTCGGCGATATCGCGCGTGAGGTCCAGCACCATCGCGTCAACGTCCACCCAGACCACGAGGCGGTAGCGCGCCATCAGCCGCCGGATCATCACCACCTTGCTCCATGAGATCGGCCGCTCCGGGCACTCCGACGCGGCGCCGACGACGAGGTCGTACCCGTGTCGCTCGGCGTAGGCGCGGAACGTGGGCTCCGAGAGCCGCAGCAGCTCGGTGTGCGGGCCGGTCGCGATCGTGCAGAGCACGCGCGGACGCCGCCGGCCGCGGCGCATCCGGCGCGACAGCCGTCGGGCGAGCGACCTCAGGAGGGCTCCCGCGCGACGGCGGGCGGGGTGTGCACCGCCTCCCCGGCGTCCGGCCGGTCGATGCGGAACTCCCAGTCGGGTGCGAAGTCGACCATGCCGATGCCACCGTGCGAGGCGAACACGCTGAAGTCGATCCACCGGTCGAGCCAGTCGTAGACCTCGCTCTCGTCGTGCGCGCCGATGGCGGCGGTGACCGAGAAGCGCCCCTCGTGCAGGTGCAGCCGCGGCACGACCAGCCGGATGACGCCGCCCGTCACCTCTCCCTCGACGGTGAACCGCTGGCGGCCGGTGTTGGTGCCGTAGCAGAGGATCCCCTCGGCGGAGTGGACCATGATGCCGACGCTCGGGAGGAGCTGTGGCTCGTCGCCCCGGAACTCCACCTCCACCACCAGCCGGTCACCGGACTGGAACGAGGTGACCTCGTGGTCGTCCCCGTCGAGCAGGCGGCAGGCGACGATCGTCATGCGCCCGCTGCCCCACCGCTTGGTCGAGTCCACCTCGGCGCGCGGCTCGGGCTCCGGCGCCTCGTCGCCGGCGATGCGCTGGCCCTGGCTGGCGAGCAGGCGGTGGTACTGCGGCATGACCTCCCGCGGCGTGCCGTCGCCGATCACCTCGCCGTGCTCGAGCAGCACCACGCGGTCGCACATGCCCTCGATCGCGCTGGCGTCGTGGGACACGAACACCAGCGTGCCGCCGTGCCGGCGGAAGTCGTGCATGCGCCCGAGGCACTTGAGCTGGAACGCCTCGTCACCGACCGCGAACACCTCGTCGAGCAGCATGATCTCAGCGCGGACGTGGCTCGCGACCGAGAACGCCAGGCGCATCTGCATGCCGCTCGAGAACGTGCGCACGGGCGCCTCGATGAAGTCGGACAGCTCGGCGAAGGCCACGATCTCGTCGAACCGCTCGGCGATCTCGTCCTCGGGGATCCCCAGGATGGAGGCATTGAGGAACAGGTTCTCGCGGCCACTGAAGTCGGGGTGGAAGCCCGCCCCGAGCTTCGAGCATCGAGGCGATCGTGCCGACGGCGGCGACCGTCCCCGTCGTGGGCTCCATGATCCCCGCGATCAGCTTGAGCAGGGTGCTCTTGCCCGACCCGTTGCGCCCGATCAGGCCGACCGACTCGCCCGGCTCGATGTCGAGGTCGACGTCCCGCAGCGCCCAGAACTCGGTGCCCCTCGTGCGGCGCCGGCGCAGCACCGTCTCCTTCACGGTGAGGCTGCGCTCGTGCACGACCCGATAGCGGCGGGAGACGCCCGAGACGCGGATGGCACCTGGCGGGATCGTCGGCACGGAGACGGACGGTACCACCCGCCGCTCAGCTCCCCGCGTGCCTCCCGGCGCCCGTGGCGACGTGGTCGATCGCCGCGAGCCAGCGGGCCCGCAGCCGCTCCCAGCTGCACTCGGTCTCGGTGAAGCGACGCCCCTGCCGCCCGATCGCGGCGGCCAGCGGCCGGGCCCGCGTCAGCAGGTCGATCATCACCGCGTACTCGTCCGCGCCCTCGTACCACAGCCCGCCGCCCGAGCGTCGCGACTGGCCCACGAGCACCGGCGATGCCGCGTTCGCCAGCGTCGGCCGGCCGTGGCTCCACGCCTCGAGCTGGCTGAACGACAGGCTCTCGTAGGGCGACGGGATCACGGCGACGGTGGCCCCCGCGAGCGCGTCGTGCACCGTCTGGTCGCCGACGTAGCCGGTGCGGTGCAGCCAGGTGTGCGCGGGCAGCGGCGATCTCGCCGCCGCCCATCAGCACGAGGTCGAGGCCCTCGGGCCGCGCGCGGCGGTAGCGCGCGTGGGCGGCCACCAGCTCGGGGACCCCCTTCGACCCGTCGATGCGCCCGACGTAGAGCGCATAGGGGCGCCGCCCCACGAGATCGCCCACGCGGGCGGCGTCGGAGGGCGGCGCCGGGTCGAGTCCCGCGCCGACCACTCGGGCGCGGTCGGGCCCCGACGCCGAAGCGCGCGGCCCCGAAGTCGGCCTCCTCCGCGGTGCTGAACATCACGAGGCGCGCGGCGTCGAAGACCGGGTCGAAGATCGCCAGCCGCGCGGGGGGCTCGTCGTGCAGCGTCGGGGCGAGGATCGCCCGGTCGGCGACCAGCCCGATGGCGTCGGCGGTCGTGGCGTACAGATAGGTGACGAAGACGACGACCGCGTAGCCGTGCCGCCCGCGCAGGTGCTCGATCAACCCGGGCGCCACCGGGCCCTGGGCGCGCATCCACTCGCGGCCGAGCGCCCGGTCGCCGGGGGCCGCGTACGCCCGCGGCGCGATCCGGTCGAACGCGCGCCGGATCGCGCGGCGCCGGCACCGGGAAGCGCCGCACCCGCACCCCCTCGACCACGTCCTCGCCGGCCGGGTAGTGGTCGGACCACGTGCGGTAGTCGAGGGCGCAGGTCGTCAGCACGGTGAGGTCGACGTCGTCGCGGATCAGGCCGGCGACCCGCCGTGCCAGCGCCTCGGCCCCGCCGTTCACCTCGACGCCGTAGCGCTGCACCACCAGCGCCACCGACGGACGCGCGCTCACGCGGGGGGCGACAGCACGGGCGCCAGCGTCGCGCGCAGGCGCGCCGCCGTCGTGGCGGGGTCGAGATCGCGCAGGCGCGCCGCCGCGGCGGCGGCCAGCGCCCGGCGCGTGCCGTCGACGCGCACCACCTCGTCGAGCGCCTCCGACGCCAGCGCCAGGTCGTGCTCGAGCACCAGGCCCGCGCCGCCGATCGTCTCGCGCACCGCCCCCGCGTCGCGCGCGACCACCGGCACCCCGTGGGCCATCGCCTCGACGAGGGGGACGCAGAAGCCCTCGTGCTCCGACATGCACAGGTACGCGTGCGCCCCGCGGTAGGCGGCCGCGAGCTCCTCCGCCGAGACCCAGCCCGTGAGCCGCACGCCGCGCACCCCGAGCCGCCGCGCCAGGCCGGCCAGCGCGTCGCGGTAGCGCTCGAAGCCCCCCGCGCCGCCCAGCAGAGTCAGCGTGGCGTCCGGGGCGTGCCTGCGCTGGTAGAGCGTGAAGGCCCGGATGACGTCCTCGAGGCGCTTGTTCGGCACCACGCGCCCGACCGAGATCACCGACGGCGGGCCCTCGGGCCGGCCGGGCGCCGGCGCGGCCCGCGGCAGGTCGAGCAGCAGCGGCACCACCTCGACCCCCACCGAGCCGGCGGCGGTCAGCTCGGCGGCGTTGAAGGCCGAGTCGGCGATGAGGGCGCTCGCGCGCCGCGCGAGCAGCGGCAGGGCCGCACGGGCACGGTCGCAGTCGTCGGCCAGCGCGGGGTTGTAGGCGCGCAGCAGGTGCCCGGGCGTGACGTTGTGGTAGCAGACCGCCAGCGGCCCGCGGGCCCCAGCGCGGCCGGCACGACCGCGCTCCAGATCGAGAAGTGCAGCACCAGGGGGCCCGCGCCGAGGTCGGGCACGTCGTCCAGCCGCCGCACGCGCGCGGGACAGATCGGGATGGACGTGCTCGGCCACGATCTCGGCGGGAGGCCCCACTCGCCGAGCAGGCGGCCCCAGGCGAGCGCCTGGCCGGTCACGGCGTCGCCCGGCGCGGCCGCCGCGAGGAGCTGCCGCACGGGCGCGCGGCTCATGCGGCGAGGCCCCCGGCGACGTCGGCGAAGCGCTCGCGAGACGGCCGGCCAGCCGTAGACGTCGAGCACGTACTCGCGCCCGCGCGCCCCCATGGCCCGGGCCGCGGGGGCGTCGGCGCGCAGCCGGTCGAGCGCGTCGCGGTAGTCGGCGTAGGTGTCGAAGGTGAGCCCGCCGCCCGAGGCCGTGCAGTGCTCGCGCATCACCTCGCGAGCCCCGCGCCACGAGCGCCGGCGTGCCCTCCAGCCAGGCCTCCATCAGCACGATCGACAGGCTCTCGAGCTGCGGAGGGGTTCACGAGGGCGAGCGCCTCGGCGTAGGCCCGGCGCTTGTCCTCCTCGGCGAGGTAGCCCGAGGCGCGTCACGACGCCGCGCGGCGGCGGCCGGCGGCCGGTAGCCGCCGCTGCCGATCAGCACCAGGCGCGGCGCGCCGGGACGCTCGCGGGCGTAGCGCACGGCGTGATCGACGGCGACGTCAACGCGCTTGCCCTCCTCGAGGCGCCCGGCGTAGAGGACGTACTCGCCGAGGCCGTGGCTCGGCGGCGAAGCCCGGCCGGGGCGCGCCCCGGGCGGGTCGAAGCCCATGCCCACCACGCCGCCGCCCCGGATGTCGACGAGGCGGCGGGCCAGGCGCTCCTCGGCGGGGGCGTTGAAGACGCACCCGCGCGCGCGCTCGAGCACCCGCCGCACGGTCTGCCATGTGGGCGTAGGGCTCGTCGTGCAGGCAGGGCAGCACGGCCGCCCGGTCGGCGTCGGCGAGGGCACCCCAGATCGTGGTGCCGAACAGGTAGGGGCACAGGATCGCGAGGTCGTGCGTCGGACGACTCCAGCCAGCGCTCGAGCTCCTCCGACCACACGCTCTGCGACGAGCCACTCGAGCTCGTCGAGGTAGGTCGCCGCGCCCCCCGAGAGCACGGCCGGATGCAGCGCGTCGTAACGCGCGGCGGCGCGCGGGCTCACGGCGAAGCGGCGCACGGTGATGCCGTCCATCGACGCTCACGCCCGGCGGGCAGCTCGTTGCGCCAGGTGTCGTGGTCGCGGGCGCAGGTCGTGGCGACCTCGACGCTCCATCCCGGCGGCGTCGCCCGCGTCGCGAGGACCGCGGACCAGCGTCTCGGCCCCGCCGACCACGTCGCGGCCGTATCGCGGCACCACCCAGACGAGGCGCATGCAGTACCGCCAGGCCAGGACGGCGTAGTCCTGGAAGCCGAAGAGCAGGTCGTTGAGGCGCGCCGACGACCGCGTCGAGGCGCTCGTCCGCCGGCCCCTGGCCGGGACCGGTGGGCAGCAGGCGCTCGGGCGGAGTCGGCGACAGCCGCCGCACCTCGACCCGCGCGAAGCCGGTCATCTCGCAGAGGAAGGCCAGCGTGTCGGGTGGACCGGCGCCAGGTGGGTCGGGTCGCGATGGAAGTTGACCGAGCCCGCGACCAGCGACTCGGGGTTGGGCGTCTCCATCACGAGCACGCCGCCCGGGGCCAGGCGGTCGTGGGCCAGCGTCGATCAGCCGGATCATCACCGCGGGCGGCAGGTGCTCGACGACGTGGCTGGCCACCACGCCGTCAACCGCCCCCGGCTCGAGCGCCCGCGAGGTGCGCCAGCGCGTCGGCCTCGACCACCTCCAGCCCGTTCTCGGCCAGCCGCGCGACGAAGTCCGGCTCGGTCTCGACGCCGTACGCCGGCACGCCCGTGCTCGCGCAGCAGCGTCGAGCAGCTCCCCGTGGCCGCAACCGAGGTCGACCACCCGGGACGCGCCCCTCCAGCGCGTCGAGGTACGACGACTGGCGCGCGCGGATCTCCTCCGGCGACCCGCCGAAGCGCGCCTTGAAGGCCGGGTAGTCCATCGGCACCTCGCTGCCGCCGGGCGGCGACGGGGCCGCCGGCGCCGGCGGCGCCGCGGGCGCCGGCGGCCGCGGCCCGGCGCCGGCGCCGGGTCGCGAGCGACGCGCGCTCGAGCCGGGCGATGCCGCACGCCGGTCTCGCAGGCGCTCGAGCGCCTCGATCCGGCCCATCAGCGTCTGCAGGTCCTGCTCGGCGCGCGAGCGGGCAGCCGCCTCGGCCGTCCATCGCGACCTCGCTCCAGCGCCGCGCCGCGCTCGCGCGCCTGCCGCGGTCGCGGTCGCACGGCGACCGCCTCGCTGGTCTGGCGCGCCAGGTCGTCGAAGACGTGGACCAGCAGGCGCAGGATCGCGCGCTTGACCAGCGTCAGCGGCTTGCCGACGCCCGCCCGGGTCGAGTAGGCGAGCTCGGGCCGGAAGCGGACGGGCTCCTCCGCCCCCGCGCAGCTCGAGGTCGAGGTCGCAGCACGTCGCCGTACGCGCCCCCGGCCGCGCGCCGCCGCGCCACCCGCTCGCGCAGCTCGCCGACCAGCCGCTCGACGTCGATCGCGTGGGTCTCCCTGGGCGGCTCGGGCGTCATCGGGCGCCGACTCTATCCCGGCGGCCCGCGCGCGCGATCCGCCCGGCCGCGCCGCGGACGATGCCGGTGCCGAAGGCCAGATGGGACGCCGCCGCCCCCACGGCGGCGAGGGCGCCGAGGCGGGGCCGGCGGTGCAGCAGCGTGACGACCCCTGCGAAGCACGCCAGCATCGCGGCGTAGGCGCCCGCCAGCGCGCCGAGCGCGGGGGCCGCGCGGCTGCCGCGCGCCGCCGCCACCGGCGCCGCGACGGCGAGGCCCACCAGGGCGACGGGCGCGAGGTGGCGCAGCCGCGGGCGCCGCCCCTCGGCGATCCGCTCCCCGCGGTTGCGGCCGAGACGGTGGAGCATGCCCAGGTACGGGCGGTACAGGGGCGCGGGGCGGCTCGTCACCACGACGTCGGGGCTGCAGAGCACGGCCAGGCCCTCGCGCGAGCGGAGGACGCCGCACAGGTCGTCGTCGAGCGGCAGGCCCCTCTCGACCGTGCGCCGCACCGCGTCGGTGCGCACGAACAGGTTTGAGGCCGGGAACTCGCCGACCTCGCGCAGGCGGCCGACGTGGTGGCGCACGCGAGCGCCGCCCACGCCGATGCGCGACTCGCTGAGGATGCCGGCCGCGTCGCGCAGGTCCGACTCGCCCAGCCGAGCGACGGTGGGGCCCGCGACAGCGCCGACGGTGGCGTCGCCGAAGAGCGCGAGGGCCGAGTACGACCACCCGTCGCTGGGGTGTGCGCCCTGGTTGACCAGAGCCGTCACCTCGGTGGTGACACCGCCGATCACCCGGGCGATGCGCTGCGCCCGCGAGCCGGCCCCGGCGTTGACGACGTCGGCCCCGGGCACGTTGACCACCGCGTCGCCGGGCTCGTCGGGCGAGGCGACCACCACGCGCGTGCCGGGGGGCGTGGCCAGCGCCATGCGCCGCGCGCCCGCCCGCGTCGCCTCGTCGACGACCACGGGCGCGATCACCACCGTCAGTGCGGGCAGCTGCGCGGGCCGGTGCGCCGCGATGCGCCGCGCCAGCAGGCGGCGGCGTTCGTAGTAGCGCAGGATGCGCAGCCGGTAGAAGACGGCCGCCGTGTCCCACAGCGCCTGGGCGATGGCGCGCCAGTTGACCCCGCTCGCGCCGAACCGGTACTCGAGGCGGATCGGCGCCTCCGAGATGCGGTCGAAGCCGAAGCTCCGCGCGACGGCCAGGATCTCGAGGTCGAAGGCGTAGCGCTTGACCAGGACCACGGGCAGCACCTCCTCCAGCACCTCCCGGCGGAAGAGCTTCATCCCGACCTGGGTGTCGCGCACGTCCAGCGAGAAGAGCACGCGCACCAAGCGCTGGTAGAGCCACGAGTAGACCCGTCGCCGCCGCGGGTACGAGACCTCCGAGTCGGGGTGCCGCTTCGAGCCCACCACGGCGTCGAGGTCGCCCTCGACGGCCCGCGCCAGGAAGTCGCCGAGGCGGGCGGGGTCGAGGTCCATGTCCGAGTCGATCCAGGCGACGTAGTCGCCGCGCGCGACCGACGACCCGGTGCGCAGCGCGTATCCCTTGCCGAGGTTGCGGTCGTAGGTCATCACCCGCACCCCGCGGGCGCTGTGGCGGGCGGCCTCCTCGTGCGTCGTGTCGGCGCTGCCGTCCGAGACGACGATCAGCTCGTAGTCGATGCCGGTGGTCTCGAGGCGCGCGGCGATCTCGCCGAGGCTGCCGTAGATGGTCTCGGCCTGGTTGAAGGCCGGGGCGACGACCGACAGGCGCGGCCGGGGCGGCTGGAGCCCGGGACTCCCGGTCACTGCCTCCAGCCCGAGCGGTCGTAGACGCCGCCGCGGGTCCGCGCCCGCACGACCGCCTCGACGTACACGGCCAGGGTGATCCAGCAGGCGACGGGGTGGAACAGCCAGGCGGCGTCGGGACGGCGCCGGAACCCGCGGGCCACCTGCAGCAGCAGGGGCACCACGAGGACGGTCGAGAGCGTGAAGCGCACCAGCCCGCCGAGCTCCCAGCGGTAGGACCGCTCGCCCGACGAGCGGTGGTGCAGGTAGTCCTGGGCGCGCCGTCGCGTCTTGCGCGCGAAGTCGCGCGGGCTGCGGGCGAAGAAGTGGCGGATCTCGGTGTCGACGCGCGCGACCGTGGCGTGCCCTTGACGGGCGAGCGCCTGGACGGCGTCGATGTCGAACAGGTACTGGTCGATGCCGGGGACCGACCTCATCAGCTCGGCTCGCACCAGGTAGCCGTTGGCCCCCATCGTCGGCACGCGCTCGGGGTCGAGCTGCACCCGTATGTATCCGGGCTCCCGGGTCTGGCGCACCGGGTAGTCGGTCCACCGCCCGGTGAGCCACGACCAGCGGCCGTAGTTGCCCACGAACAGCGACGCCGGGTCGTTGATGCCCGACAGGGCGCAGTAGCGGTTGACGATGCCGTCCTCCGCCGCGTAGCTCCAGCGCAGCACCTCCGACGAGGCGATGGCGGGGTCCTCGAACGGCCTCACCATGCGGGTGAGCCAGTCGTCGCCGACGATCACGTTGTCGCTGTCGACGAACGCGAGGATCTCGGATCCCGCGGCCGCGATGCCCTCGGCCTTCCCCGCCTCGGCGGTGCGCCGCGGGTTGGCGACGACGCGGGCGCCCAGCCGTGCGGCGATCTCGGGCGTGGCGTCGGTCGACCCGCCGTCGCAGATCAGGATCTCGATCAGCTCCTGGGGGTAGTCCTGCGCCCGGATCGCCTCGAGGCAGCCCGGCAGGTACCCCTCGGAGTTGAGGGTCGGGATGACGAAGGTGACGGTGGGCGCGGCGGCGCTCATCGCACCATCGTACGGGTGCCCAGACCGCGCAGGAACGCGAGGCCGTAGCTCATGTGGTGGGCGACCAGGGCCGCGGGGAACAGTCCGCGCTCCCGGGCCGAGCCGGCCGGCGAGACGGCGCCGAGCGCGGCGTAGGCGAGCGCGCCGGCCACGGCGGCGCCGCGGGCTCCGCGCGCCGCGACCACCGCGGCGGCCCCGCCGAGCAGGCCCAGGGTGCCGGCGAGCGGCAGGAAGTACACCGGTCGCAGCGACGTGCCGGGGTGCACGCGCGCGAAGTGCCCGCGATGGTGCCCGACGTTGCCGATCTGGCGCATGTGGGCGCGGAAGACCGGGCGGCGGTGGTGGTAGACCACCAGGTCCGGCCGGTAGTGGATGCGGATGCCGACGCTCGGCGAGCGCGCTCGCAGAAGCGGGTGTCCTCGCCGCCGTAGAAGGTCAACGCCCACCCGCCCACGGTGCGCACCGCCTCGGTGGCGACGATCAGGTTGTAGGCAGGGTAGTCGTCCACCACGCGCGCGCGGCCCGGGGTGAAGCGGAACCGCAGGGGCCCGCTGCCGAGCGGCGACTCGTAGACGGCGCCGCCCACCCGCGCCCGCGCCGACGAGCCCGGCGGCGTGACCCCCGGTCCGCCCAGCGCCCGCACCCCGTCCTCTCGCGAGCGCCGCCTCGGCCACCCGCAGCCAGTCGCGGGCCGGGTAGGCGTCGTCGTCGAGGTAGGCGAGGGCGTCACCCGTGGCGTGCGCCTCCGCCAGGTCCCGCTTCTCCGCCGGCGAGCTGTCGTCGGAGCGCTCGCCCACCACGGGCCTGATGCGGGGATCGGCGGGCAGCGGGACGGCCCGGTCCGACACCACGAGCACCTCGAAGTCGTCGTGATCGAGTGCCAGGCAATGGTCGAGGCACAGCCGGAACGGCGCCGAGTCGCGGTGCAGCGGGATCACGATCGAGAAGCGCACGGCGGCATAGGTTAGAGGAGTCGAATCAGGTACGGTCACCGCCGATCGGCGCGCGGTCCCGCGTGCCGGCCCGCGACGGCGCGCCCATGCGCCCGCTCCCGCCTCCCGACCACGGAGACACCCTGGCGCCGGTTCCACCGACAACGGATGCCTCGCCTGCCGAGGGATCCGCTCCCGACGCAGCCGCGACGCCGGCCGGCCCGGTGCGCGCCGGCATGCAGGTGCTGCTCGCGGTGGCGGTGCTCAACGTCGGCACCTGGGCGTTCCTGCTGGCGTCCGCGCAGATCCTGGGCGTCGCCGAGTTCGGCGACCTGTCGGTGGTGCTCGGGCTGGTCAACATCATCGGCCTGCCGCTGGCGGCGGTGCAGGTCACGATCGCCCGCGAGGTCGCCGAGCTGCGTGCCGCCGGGCACCCCCGGCAGGCGGCCGGGCTCGCCGGCGCGTTCGCGACGGCCTCCGTCGTGGCGGCGGTCCTCGTCACCGCCGCGTACGCCGTGGTCTGCGTGCCGCTGGTCACCGTGATCGGCTTCTCGTCGCCCGCGACCCTGGCCCTGGTCGGGCTGGTGATCCCCACCACGGTGCTGCTGCCGGTGGCCATGGGGATCCTCCAGGGAGAGCAGCGATTCCGCGAGTACAGCCTCGCCCTCGCCCTCAGCGGCGGCCTGCGCCCACTGATCCTCGGCGGGCTCGCCGCCTACGGGATGCGCTTCGCCGGAGCCGTGCTGGCGATCGCCGGGGCCGCCGCCGCCGCCCTCGCCGCCGCGGCGATCCCCCTGCGGGGAGCCGTCCGGCGGGTCGAGTCCCCCCGCGAGGTGCTGCGCGCCCCCGCCCGCGCCCTGCTGCCGGTCGCCGCGGGCCTGCTGGCGGTCACCGCGCTCACCAACGCGGACATCCTCGTCGCCAAGGTCGCCCTCGCGAGCGAGGACGCCGGCATCTTCGCCGCCGGCGCCTTCGTCGGGCGCGTCATCCTCTACCTGCCCCTGACGATCGTGGCGGTCATGTTCCCGCGCGTCGCCGCGCGCCGCAGCCGCGGGCAGGACACGTCGGACATCCTCGGGCGCAGCCTCCTGGTCGTGCTCGCCAGCGGCATCGTGTTCACCGGCCTGATGGCGCTGGTCCCGGGGCCGATCCTGAGGGTCGGGTTCGGCGACGGGTTCGCCGCCGGAGCCGACGATCTCGTCTGGTTCGGGGTCGGTGCCACCCTCTTCGCGCTCGTCAGCCTGTTCGTCAACTACGAGCTCTCGCGGGGCAACCACGGCTACGCGTACTCGCTGCTCGGCCTCGCCGGGGCGCAGCTGGCGGTGCTGACGGTCGTGCACGACAGCATCCGCGCGATCCTGTGGGTCAACATCGCCCTGGCCCTGGTCGGGATCGCCGGCTACGAGGTCACCCACCGCGGGATGGCGGGAGCGATCGCCTCCACCGCGCTGCGCTTCCGCCGCGCGCACACGACCGGCGACGATCTGGCGGGGTTCGGCGCGGCGTCGCGCAGCGCCCTCGGGGGAGCACGCCGCTGCGGCCTCGGCCGCGGTCGGCCGCGGTGCCCGCCGCGCCGCGGTGCCCGCCGCGCTCACCCTGGCCTACGGCGCCGTCGGCGTGGCGGCGACCTGGCCCGTCGCCGCGCGCCTGCGGACCAGCTTCTTCGGCTTCGGCAACGACAACCTCGGCGGCATCTGGAACTTCTGGTGGTGGTCGTACGCCGCCGACAACGGGCTCGACCCGGACCGCTCGCCGTTCCTCTCGGCGCCGTTCGGCTTCGATCTCACGACGCTCCCGCTGCAGCCCTACGAGCGCTACCTGGGCCAGTGGCTCACGGGCGCGGTGGGCGAGGTGGCGGCGTACAACCTGATCATCCTGGCGAGCTTCCCGCTGGCCGGCCTCTTCGCCTACCTGCTGGCGAACTACCTCCTGCGCAACCGCCTCGCGGCGGCGGTGGCGGGCGCGATCTTCGCGTTCGCGCCGTTCCACTTCGGCATGGCGATGAACTACCCGGCGCTCTCGTCGATCCAGTGGGTGCCGCTCTACTTCCTGTTCGTCGCGCGCGTCCTCATCGAGAAACGGCTGCGCGACGTCTTCGGGGCGATCGTCGCCTTCGGCATCCTCGCGGTCGGCTCGTACTACTACGCCTTCCAGGCGATCTTCGTGACCATCGCGATCGGGGTCGTGTTCGCGATCGTGCGCCGTCGTCAGATCCGCGGAGGGCTGCGCGACCTGCGCCGGCGCTCGCGCACCCCGAGGGCCGCCGCCGGCATCGCGGCGACGACGCTGGCCGGCATCGCCCTGCTGGCCTTCATGGTCGCCAAGCCGCTCCAGCTCTACCTCGACAACCGCGAGGGCTTCTCCCGGCCGCTCTCGGAGGCGGTGCGCTACTCGGCCCGCCCGTGGGCGTGGGTCGTTCCCGGCATCGACCACCCCGTGTTCGGCGACCGGCTGGCGTCGTTCTACGCCGAGCATCTCGACGACGCCCCCTCCTACGAGCAGTCGCTCTTCCTCGGGTTCATCCCGATCCTCCTCGCGCTGATCGGCCTGGTGGCGCTGCGGCGGTCCGACCTGCGGATGCGGGTTGGCCTGATGGCGCTGATCGGCCTGGCGGGCGCCGTCATCGCCCTCGGCCCCTTCCTGCCGCTCTCGACCGACTACTACGCGCGCTGGGCCGAGGACGGGGGCTCCGCCAAGCTGCCCCTGCCCGGGCGGCTCATGTTCGAGCTCGCCCCGACCTTCCGGTTCTTCTCGCGCGCCCAGGTGTTCGTGATACTCGCGGTCGCGGTGCTGGCCGCCGCCGGCGTGGTCTGGCTGGCGCGCCGCCTCCCGGGGTGGCGCATCGGGCTGCTCGTCCCGCTGATCCTCGTCGGGGTCGGCTTCGAGTACTCCAACCGCCCGCCCGCCCGGGTGGTCAACATCGGCGCCGTCCCGCCGGTGTACCAGTGGCTCCGCGACCAGCCGGGCCAGTTCACGATCGCCGAGTACCCGATGCCCCCGGTGGCGTCGCCGCGCAGCCTCTACTACCAATTCTGGGGGCGCGTCCACCAACGCCCGATGGTCAACAACCAGGTCAGCCCCGACGCACTCGCCTCGTACCCCCTGGTGGCCGACATCAGCAATCCGGTCGCGGCACCCGAGCTGGCGCGGCTGGGCGTGCGGTACGCCGTCGTGCACACCGATCTGCCCCCGTCCACCACGCCGCCCTACCAGCCCTTCCTGCCCGACGACTCATTGCGCCGCGGGCTCGTGACCGGCTACCCCCAGCTGCGGCTGGAGCGGCGGCTGCCCGGCGCCGACGTGTACCGCGTCCTCGACTCGCCCCGGCCGACCGGCCGGGTCGCGGGCGTGGTCAACTTCGGAGAGGGCTTCTTCCCCGCCGAGGGGCCGGCGAGCGCGCCCTTCCGTTGGATGGGCACCACCGGCGACATGTCGCTCTGGTCGTTCGCGCCCGGTCGCACGGTGCGGTTCCGTGCGCTGCTGCAGAGCTACGCCCGGTCGCGGACCGTGGCGGTGCTGGTCAACGGCGCCCCGGTCACCAGGCTGCGCGTGGGCATCAGGCCGCGGCCGGCGGCGTTCGACCTGGTCCTCGGCGACGGCGTCCAGACCATCACCTTCCGCGCCGACCCGGCCGCCCGCGCACCGGCCGAGGTCGACGGCACGCCGGATCCGCGGGAGCTCGCGATCGGCGTGCGACGGGCCCGGGTGACCGCGGGCCCGTGAGGGCCGCGCCCACACCGGCCGCACGCACCGCCTCGCTCCTCTCGCGCGCGGCGGCGCGCCCGGCCCTGCTCGCGCTCGCGGGGTACCTCGTCGTCGTGACCGCCGTCACCTGGCCGCTGGCCGCGCGGCTCGGGCGCGACACCTACGGCGGGCCCGGTGACGGCTGGGCGCTCATCTGGCAGACGCGCGAGCGCTTCGACAGCGGTCCGTCGTACTTCTCCCCCGGCGTCTACCCCGACATCGCCCGGCCCTTCGGCACCGAGGTCCCCAGCGGCATCCTGCTGTCGAACATCGTCACCGAGCTGCCGAACATGCTGCTGCTGGCCCTCGGCGTCGGCGACGTGCCCGCGTACAACCTCATGACGCTCGCCGCGGGCGTGGCGAGCGCCACGACCATGTTCCTCGTGCTCCGGCGCCTCGGCGTGTCGCCGCCCGCGGCGTTCTGGGGCGGCATGGCGCTCCTGATCGCGCCCTGGGAGCTGGACCGGCTCGCGATCCACCTCACGCTGGCCACCCTCGTGGCCCTCCCGCTGCTGCTGCTCGGCACGGTGGAGTGGATCCGCCGCCCCGGCCTCCGCAGCGGCGCCCTCCTCGGCACCGCCGTCGCCATTGCGCTCTACACCCACGTCTACTACGGCCTGATGGCGGCCATCGCGCTGGTCATCGCGCTGCCCCTCGCGCTCGTCGCGGCCCGCCGCCGCGGCCGCCTCCGTGAGATGGCGGTGCGCAGCGCGGCCCTGGCCGGCGCCCTCGCCCTCGTCGCCCTGCCGCTCGCCGCCGCCCTCGTGGCCCAGAGCTCCGCCGTGACCCGGCAGCTGAACCGACCCCTCTACCTGACCGACCTCGTGCTCGAGCCGCACCTGCTCGCGCTGCCCTCGGTTCACAACCCGGTCTTCGGCGGAGCGGTGGGCGACTACCTGGCCGAGGGGGCGCTGAGCCCGAACACCGGCGAGCTGGCGCTCTACCTCGGGTGGGCGACGATCGCGCTGGCGCTCGTGGGTATCGCGGCCGCGATCGCCGGCCGCGCGCCCCGCCTGCCGGTGGCCGTCGCCACGTCGTGGGCGCTCGTGGGCCTCCTCCTGTCGCTGCCGGCCGTGGTCGATCTGCCGCTCGTCGGCCCCACGTCGATGCCGATCGCGTACCTGCAGGACCTCACGACCGTGATCTCCACCCCGGCGCGGTTCTTCGTCATGACCCTCGTCGGGGCCGTGGCGCTCGCTGCGCTCGGCCTGCAGGCCCTGCGGGGCGTCACGGGCGCGCGCGTCTGGGGGGCCCTCGTGGGCCTCGCCGTGGTCGTCTCGCTGGTCGAGCTGCCCACCGACCCCGGGGCGCGCGTGGTCGATGCCCGCTCGCGCCCCGCACTGGTGCAGGCGATCATCGACACCGTGCCCCCCGGCGCGCCGGTGGCCCAGTACCCGTTGACAGATCGCTCGCTGCGGGTGGTCGCCGACCAGCTCTACTGGCAGACGGTCCACGGGCGACCGCTCCTCAACGGGGCCGCGTCCCAGTCGTTCGAGGACGCGGTGCGTCGCGAGGTCGCCGTCCCGGGCGACCCGCGCACCCCCGGCCTGCTCGCGCTGCTCGGGATCCGTTGGATGACGCTCGACGCGTCCGCCTTCTCCAACTTCCCCGGCGGCTGGAGCGAGGCCTCGATCCCCCGGAGCGGCGTCTCCGGGCGTCCTGCGCTGCCCGACGGCAGCCGCGTGCTGCGCGTCACGGCCCCGCCGGCGCCCGGGATCGTCGCGCTCTGGGAGGGCTTCTCGATCGAGGGTCCGAGCGTTCACTCGCGCTGGCTCGAGGCCGAGCGCGGCTCCCTGGTCGTGTGCGCGACGCGACCGGGTCGGCACCGCCTCACGGTCAGCGGCGTGGCGTTCGCGCAGCCCCGCACCCTGCGCGTCGGCGACGGCTCGCTGACCGTGCCGGTGCGCGAGTCGGCGACCGACGTGAGTGTGAGCCTGCGCCTGGAGGCCGGCTGGCAGCGCCTGCCGATCAGGCTCACGGGCTCGCGCCCGATGCGCCCGAGCGACCTCGTCCCCGGTTCGACGGACACCCGTCTGCTCTCGGTGGCGCTCGGCCGCCCCCGCCTGCAGGGCCCGTCGGGCGGCGACCCCGGGACCTGCCGCACGCGCCCCGACGATTCCGTGATCGCGTCGTGACCCCTCACGGGCCTGCTGTACGTTGAGGCGGTGAGCGTCCCGCCCTCAGCCGTCCCGACGGAGTACACGCTCCGGCACCGGCACGTGCTCGACGAGCGGCTGCCGCCGCTGCTCGCGCGCATGGCCGAGGGCCCCAGGCCCGCGACCCTCGCCGACCTCGGGGCCGGCGACGGCCAGTGCCTGTGGGCGCTCAGCCGTCGCGGCTGGCTCGGTGACACCACCTACGCCGTCGATCTCGCGCCGGAGCGGGTTGCGGCGGTCACGGCGGCGCTTCCGCAGATCGTCGGCATCGTCGCCGACACGGCCGACATCCCGGGCATACCGAGCGGATCGGTGGACGTGGCGATCTCCTCGCAGGTGATCGAGCACATCCCCGACGACCGCGCCCTGGCGCCGGAGATCGCCCGCATGCTGAGGCCCGGCGGCCGCTTCTACGTCGGCAGCGTGCTGCGGGCGCCTCGCTCCTGGTGGATCTACCGGCGCGACGGCGAGTGGGTGCTCGATCCCACCCACGTCCGGGAGTACCGCAGCCACGAGGCCCTGGTCGAGACGCTCGCCCACGACGACCTCGTCGTCGAGCGGGCGATGGTGTCGCCGTTCCGCTTCCCGGTCGCCGATCTTCTGCTGCGGGCGCTCACCATGTCGGGGGCCCTGCCTGCCGAGGTGCTGTCGTCGGCCTACCGTGACCGCCCGCGCGTGGCCCGCGTCGCCCGGGCCCTCGCGGTGCGCCCGCCCGGCTACTCGGTCGTCGAGGTGGTGGGCCGCCGCCGGTGATCGCCGGCCCGTCCCACCGCGACGAGCCCGTCGCCGCGCCCCACGGCGGCCAGCAGCAGCTCCACCGGGTGCAGCGCGACCGCGGCGAGCGTCCACCCGCGGCCGCGGCGCTGATGCGCCCCGCGCCGCGTGCGGGCGTCGATCGAGCCGGTCAGCACGCCCATGACGGCGACCGAGCGCACCGACACGCCCTCGAACCCGACGTGTCCGAGCATGCGCCCGAGGCTCGCGCGGGTGAAGTGGTGCAGGTGCCGGGGCAGCTCGAGTCCGTCCCAGTCGCTGCCGAACGCGATCCGGCCCGCCGCGTCGATGTTGGGCACGCCGATCACGACGTGCCCGCCGGGGCGCAGGCCGTGCAGCGCGTGCTCGAGGGTGCGCGACGGCGACGGCGTGTGCTCGAGCGTGTGCCAGAAGCGCACCAGGTCCCACGCGCCGGGCTCGAGCCCGGTGTCGTCGAGGGTCCCGACCGTCACGGTGTCGAGCCCGGCCCGGCGGGCCAGCGCGACCGCGCCCTCGTCGGGCTCGAGGCCGTGGGCGTCCACCCCCGCGGCGCGCAGGGCGGCGACGCCGTGCCCCGACCCGCAGCCCACGTCCAGCACTCGGGCGCCGCGGTGCAGCGGCACCGGCAGTCGCGCGGCGGGCACCAGGGCGAGCGCGGGACGCCGCGCGGCGCTCGGCAGTGCGCCGGTGGCGGTGCGCCGGAGCGTGGCTGGCGAAGATCCGGCTGACGAGGTCCTCGCGCGCCTGGTGGTTCATGTACGCGGCGACGGGGTACGCGGCCCCCGGGTCGTGGGGACGGGGATCGGTGCGGCAGAGGCCGCACCGCTCGCACCGCACCACCGTCCATCGGCCGGGCACGCCGTGACGCCGGTCCCCGCCCTCCATGACGACGCGCGAGGGCGCCGGGCCGCACAGGTCGCACGTGGTCGGCGAGGTCGTCGCGGCGCCGGCGTGTCCGCTCGTCATCGTCATCGGCAGGCAGGGGAGGTTCTCGACATCGTCATGCACGCGACACTAGACGACCCGTGCCGGCGCACGCGCGGGCGATGAGGCGCGTCACGACCGCCCTCCCGGGCCTCGTGGTGCTCGAGCCCGTCGTCCACGGCGACGACCGCGGCTTCTTCGTCGAGACGTATCGCGAATCGACCGCCGTCGCGGAGGGCCTGCCGACCGCCTGGGTGCAGGAGAACCACGCCCGCTCGGCCCGCGGCGTGCTGCGCGGCATGCACTTCTCGGTCGATCCCGGTCAGGCGAAGCTCGTGCGGTGCGTCCGGGGCCGCGTGCTCGACGTGGTCGTCGACGTCCGCCGGGGCTCGCCCGCCTTCGGGCGCTGGGAGACGGTGGAGTCTCGACGACGCGAGCGGGCGCCAGGTGTACGTGCCCGTCGGCTTCGCCCACGGCTACTACGTCCTCAGCGACACCGCGGACGTGGTCTACAAGTGCACCGAGTACTACGCGCCCGACAAGGAGCGGGGCATCCTCTGGAGCGACCCCGCCGTCGGCATCGCGTGGCCCGAGGGGCCGCGCATCGTCTCGGCGCGCGACGACGCGGCGCCGCTCCTCGCGGACGTCGCGCACGACCTGCCCTTCGACTACGCGGGCTGACCGGCCCCCGGTCCGCGGCGGCCGCGCACGGTGACCGCCTCGCACAGCCGCAGGTAGGCGTCGGCGCAGGCGTCCCAGGTGTAGCTCTCGGCGGCACGCACCGCTGCGCGGGCACCGAGGTGCGCGCGCCGCGCCGGGTCGGCGATCAGGGCGCCGAGAGCCTCCGCGAGCGCCGCCGCGCCGCCCGCCAGCGGGAAGCTCGCGGCCGCGTCGCCCACCACCTCCAGGTTGGGCGGATGGTCGGCCACCAGCAGCGCCGCACCGGCCGCCATCGCCTCCACGATCACCGGGTGGGTGCCCCCCACCTCGGTGGGCGCGCACATCACCCCGCACCGGTGCACCAGCTCGCGGTAGCCGTCGCCGAACACGTAGCCCGGCATGTGCACGTCCGGCCCCGCCGCGGCGCGCAGGCCGGCGATGTAGTCGTCGGCGTAGGGCGCATCGCCCACCACCACCAGCGGCCAGCCGTCCGGGGCCAGCAGGCGATGCGCCTCGATCAGCAGGTGGGCGTTGTTCTCGGGCACCAGCCGGCCCACGAACAGGGTGAAGCGCCCCGGCTCCAGGCCGAGGCGCGCGCACCAGCCCGCGTCGCCCGGGTCGGGCATCTCGGCGCCGTAGGCGATCCAGGGGATACGCCGGCCGTGGCGCCGCTCGTAGGCCTCTGCCACCGACGCCGAGTCGGTGACCGCGACCGTCGCCGCCGCCGGCGCGATCCGCTCGGCCATGCGCAGGTAGGCCTTCGCGGCGCCCGACCACTTGGCGCGCTGCGAGTCGAGGCCGTCGATCTGGAGGATCGCGGGCACGCCGGCCAGCCGCGCGAGGGGCACGACGGGCGCGTTGCCGGCGATGAAGTAGATCGCCACGTCCGGTCGCGCCACGGTGGTCATGTGGACGGTGCTCAGCAGGGTGTGGGCGAGCGTGTCGAGGTGCTTGCTGCGGATCGTGGGCAGGTGCACGAGCCGCGCGCCGACGTGCGTCGCACGCCGCTCGGTCATGTGGGGGCGGCAGTAGACGGTGACGTCGTGGCCACGCGCGACGAGGCGCTCGGCCAGGTGCTCCACCGCCGTCTCGAAGCCGCTGTAGGCGGCCGGGATGCCCCGCGTGCCGACCAGGGCGATCCTCACGCGACGACCTCGGCCACCGCCGCCCAGGCGGCCGCGCCCATCGACGCGGCGGTGAACGCCGCCGCCCGCTGCGGGCCCGCGGCCCGCAGCCGCGCCGCGACGGCCGGGTCGAGCGCCTCGCGCAGGCCCCGGGCGATGCCGCGCGCGGTCGGCTCCACGAGCACCGCGGCTCCCCCCGTGACCTCGGGGAGGGCACCGCGGGAGCTCGCCACGACCGGACTGCCGCACGCCATCGCCTCGACCGCCGGCAGCCCGAACCCCTCGTAGAGCGACGGGTAGGCCGTCATCGCGGCGGCCCGGTAGAGGTCGGCGAGCGTCGCGTCGTCGACGTGCCCGAGCCAGCGCCCGCCGGCCTCGCGGGCGATCCGCTCCCCCCCCGGACCCGGCTTGCCCACCAGGGCGAGCTCCGGCCCGCCCGGTCCCAGCGACCGCACGGCCTCGCCCAGGGCCCCGAGGTTCTTGCGCGGCCCGAGGTCCCCCACGGCCAGGCAGTAGCGCTCGAGGCCGAACCGGGCGCGCACGCGGGCGGCGGCGTCGTCGCCGCTCCCGGCCCGCGCCGGATCGGGGGTGAAGGCCGGCGCCGGGTGGGGGCTCACGACGCGCACCTTCTCGCGCGGCACCTTGAGCGCCCAGGCCACGTCGGAGGCCGCCGTCTCCGAGAGGGCGAGCACCAGGGCCGCCCGTCGCGCCGAGCGCGGCACCAGGCCGCGCAGCACCGCCCGCGCCCGCGCCCCGAGCCACTCCGGGTTGGTCATGAACGTCGCGTCGTGCACCGCCAGCAGGATGGGACAGGGGTTCCAGCCGGGCGACACGTAGGTGAACACGGCGGCATCGGCGCCGAGGTCGGCCACCGCCCGCGGCGCCGCCCGCGCCAGGCGCGGCACGTCGGCCGACGGCACGCCGATCGTGCGGCCGTGACGCTCGAGCGCCCGGGCGCCCTCGGGCGTGGCCACCAGGGCCGCCACGGCGTCGCCCGCGGAGGCCGTGGCGGCCATCGCCGACAGCAGGGTCTCGGCGTAGCGGCCGTTGCCGGCGTCGCCGGGGGCGGTCTGGCCGACCATGTGGCAGTCGATCGCGACCAGGCTCATGCGGCGGCGTCCCGGTACGCCCGCGCCAGCTCGGCGGCGGTGCGCTCCCACGAGAACGCCCCCGCCCGGGCCCGCCCCTCCGCCGCGTGGCCCGCCCGCCGTGCCGGGTCGGCCGCCAGCTCGTCGATCGCCCGTGCCCAGGGGACGGGGTCGGACACCGGCAGATACGCCGCCACCGCGTCGGCGCCCACCTCGCGCAGCGCGGGCGTGTCGGCCGCCAGCACGGGCACGCCCGCGGCCATCGCCTCGAGCACGGGCAGGCCGAACCCCTCCTTGCGCGAGGGCACCAGCACCGCGAGGGCGCCCGCCCTGATCGCCGCCAGCCGCCCGGCGGGCAGCAGGCCCAGCCAGTCCACGCGCCCCTGGGCCCCCACGCGGGCCGCGTGGCCGCGCAGCCGCGCCGCCCGCCGCGCCGACCAGGGCCCCGCCATCACCAGGCGCACACCGGGTGCCGCCTCGGCGATCGCCTCGATGGCGAGGCCCGCGTTCTTGTGCGGCTCGATCGCCCCGGACATCAGCACGTACGGCCCGTCGGGCACGGGTCCCTCCGGCGCGACGGGAGCCGGCGCCGCCCACGGCACCACGCGCGTTCGGGCGGGGTCCACGCCCGCCAGGCGCACGGCGTCGTCGGCCGTCTCGCGCGAGGGGGTCAGCACGAGGCGGGCGCCGCGCATGCGACGCAGGAAGTGGGCGTAGAGCGCCGCCTCGCCGACCCGCGCGACGCCGGCCAGGTACTCGGGGCGGTAGGCGAGCGGGATCAGGTCGTGGCACGTCACGACGGTGCGCCCCGGCGGCACCAGGGCGGGCTGCACGGCGTGGAAGGGCATGCCGTCGGCCAGTCGCCGCACCGCGCGCTCGCCACGGGCGAGCGGCCAGGGGTCGGGCAGCCGGTAGAGCGGCCAGGCCGGCCAGCTCACGGAGCGCGCGTCGAAGCCGTCGGGCACCGCCTGGCCGTCGCGCACCAGCAGCAGCGGCCGGTCGGCCGAGGGCAGCAGCGCGAAGCCGTCGAGCATCCCGCGCACCACCGCGCCGATGCCTCGATTCGAATGGGCGCCGGCCAGAGGCGTGGCGTCGAGCAGGGCCGGTGCGGGCATCGGGCGCGAAAGCCTACTCCGCCCGCGGGTAGGCTCCGACCGACTGACGGGGCCATCGAGGGGATCGCCATGGGCCAGCTCGCCGAGCACCTGCGCCGCCGCCTCGGAGGCGCTCGCTATGCGGGGCTGTGGATGCCCCGCTCCGAGGAGCAGGCCCGCCGCTACATCCTCAACGACCCCGACCCCGAGCAGTTCGACCGCTCGGGACGCGAGGCGGCCGAGCGGCTGGCGCCGCTGCTCTCACCGGAGTCCGTCGCGCTCGACCTCGGATGCGGCATCGGGCGGGTGGCCCGGCACGCGGCCCCGCTCTGCCGCACCCTCTGGGCGGTCGACGCCTCGCCGCTGATGCTCCGCTACGCCCGGACCCGCCTCGCCGACAACCACAACGTGCGCTTCGCCCGCAGCCGGGGAACCGTGGTGCCCGAGGTCCCCGCCGCCTCGGTCGACCTCGTCTACTCCCTGCTCACCCTGCAGCACGTCGAGCGCGAGGACGCCTTCCTGCTGCTGCAGGAGATCCGTCGCATGCTGCGACCGGGCGGCACGGCCTACCTCACCTTCCCCAACCTGCTCAGCGACACCTACCTGCAGGCGTTCCTCGACTACGCCCACACGGGCCGCGGGCACCGCAAGGCCCGGGCGCGCTTCTACACGCCGGAGGAGGTGCGGCGCGTCATCCCCGCCGCCGGCCTGGAGATCAGCTCCGTCGACCCCGGCACCGAGATCGTCGTCATCTGCACGGTCCCGCCCGCCGGGCCCTGACCGAGCCCGGCGGCCGGACGGGCCGAGGGCGATCGCGGTCGCGCGCCCACCGGGCGCTGACCGAGCGCGGCGGCCGGAGGGGCCGAGGGCGATCGCGGTCGGCGCGCCCACCGCCGCCACGCATGCTCAGCCGCCGCCCGCTCGCTCAGCCGCCCGCGCGCACGCGTCGACCGCCCCGCCCCGCCGCATCGGCGCGCAGGGTCTCCTCATCGCGGCCGGTGGCGGTGGCCAGGCGCGCCCACCGGTCGGTTCCCCAGGTGTCGGCCACGCGTATCCGCCAGGCCCCCGCGCGCGCCGACCCGGCCGCCACGCGTGTGGCACGCGCCGACATCCGGCGCGCCCACGCCACCTCGACGGCGTACGCGGGTCGTCGCCGGGCCACCGCCGCCGCCAGCCGCGACCGCAGCGGCGCCGGGATGTCGAGCGCGCGGGCGAAGCGCGGCAGCAGGTCGATGGTCGCGCTCTCCGTGAACCCCTCCTCGAACGCGCGCCCCGACCGCGTGCCGAGGGCGTCCCGCCGGGCCGCGGGACCCGTGGCGTGCATGGTCTCGTGCAGCAGCACCGCCAGCCCCGCCGCCGCCTGGTCGAGGTCGGCCCGGGAGGGTCGCCCGCCGCCTGCGCGCCGGGCGGCCACCAGCATCCGCAGGCCGCGCACGGCGCCCGGCCCCAGCAGCACCTCTCCCCGCAGCGTGGCGTATCCGCGATAGCGGCCCGCCGCCGGCCCGAGCATGCGCCGCCACTCGGCCGACGTGGGCGCGATGCGCAGGCGTGCGACCAGGCGCGCGCCGCGCCCGGCGTGGAACCGGCGCGCCTGCGCGTAGGCCCAGCGCATACCGGGATCGACCCGCGCCCCACCCCCGACCCTCGGCGTGGGCGGCGCCTCGACGCGCGCGTCGTCGGCCTCGGCGCGCGTCGGCACGCGGATCTCGACGGGGGCGCTCTCGCCCCTGTTGCCCACCCGGTCGGCCACCCTGACCGTCACCCGGTGCACCCCCGGCCCCGGCAGGCGCACGAGCACGTGATCGGCCGACGGGGCGCCCGGTGTGGTCCAGTCGAACATCCGGCCGGCCGGCCGGCCCCACCGTTGTCCCGGGAGCCAGTCCCACGCCGGTTCCGTCGGCGGCCCGGAAGACGATGTCGGCAATCGGGTCAACTGCGCCGGGCGCGCGCACCACGCGCACCCCGTCGACGGTGGGGGCCGTGGCGTCGGATGTGACCGTCCCGAGCGTCCGAACGCCCGCGTTGCCGGCACGGTCGCGCGAGCGGGCGCGCACCACGTGCCGCCCGTCGGCGAGGCCCGCGAGATCGGTGCGCGCCACCTTGCGCCCGTCGCCCGGGGCCGGCTGCTCGGCGAAGGGAATCCACCCACCCGCCTCGTCACCGGCGGGCGACCGGTTGACCTCGACCACCACCGGCACGGCGGGGTCGGTGCCCGACAGCGCGTCCGACTGCAGCCAGTCGGCCACGATCGTGCCCCCCTCGGGGGTGAGCCTCACCGATGCCGCGACCGGAGGGGTCCGGTCGAGCTGCAGCGTCCCGAGCGTCATCGGCGAGTTGACGGCCCCGTCGATGACGACCCGGACGAGGTGGCGACCCTCGAGATCGGAGACGTCGAAGGACAGGACGCCGTTGGGCCCGCTCATCAACGGGCCGGGGACCGTCGCCCGAGTCTCCCAGCCACCCCCCGCAGATCCGTCCTCTGCAGCGATTCACTTCGACGCGGGCGGACGTGCTGACGTCGGCTCGAAGTCGTTCTGCGTCCAGCTCGCACCGGCGGCCGCGGTGTTCTGCTCCAGCCCTGCGGACTCAGAGTTCCGTCACTCAGGTACGGAGCGGCGAGAGCAAAGGCCGGCGCTGCCAGCGAGGCGCCAACCACCATGGCGATGATCAGCGCCCGGGTTCTCATGCCGGCACGCTAACCGGTCACCGTGATGCGGATCACCCCCGACCGTACGGGCAGGAGCGGCCACCCCACCTCCGCCGGGACCCTCACCCGCATCGGGATGGTCAGGCCGCGCAACCCGAAGGTCCAGGGGATGGCGAACGTCCCGTCGGCGCGGATGTGGGCGTTGACGACGGGGCGCCACGCGCGGCGGATCGGGTCGAGCCACTCCAGCACCACGCCCTTGCGGCCGCCGAGACCGAGTCCGCCCGGCGCCGGGGCGAGCCGGCCCGAGAACAGGACCGTCCCGCCGACGCCCACCGTGGTGCCGGACGCGCCGAGCGCGATGCGCGGCCGCATCGCGATGCGGATGCCGGCGGCCGGGCGGTCGGGCAACAGCCGCCCGCGGGCGAGCACGCCGACCCTCAGGTCGCCGCCCGCGACGGGGCGCGCCACGAGGATGAAGCGCCCGTCGCGCCGCGTCAGGGCGCTACCCACGAGGCGACCGCGATAGCCGCGCGCCTGGACCTCGTTGCCCACGATCGCCCGGCCGGACCGGTCGGTCAGCCGTCCGCGGATCGTGATCGCCGCACCGGCCACCACGCTCCGCACCAGCACGCGGCGTCCTCCGACGCCCTCCGCGCGGGCGCGGTCGACGCGCAGGGTCAGGCGAGCGGATCTCAGGCGCGCCAGGGGGTCGGACGCCGTGCTGCCCACCCCGCCCCCGGCGACGGTCGCCGTCCCGGTCTGCGCCGCGGTGTTGCCGGCGCCGTCGCCGATGACGACCCGCACGGCGCGCTCGCCGGCGGGGAGGGACGACGCGTCGACCACCATCCGGCCGGCGCCGTTCGCGGCGGCCTGGGTCGCGAGGGTGCGCCAGGCCGCACCGTCACGCCACTGGACGGACGCCGAGGCGACGCCCGCGTGTGCGTCCTCGGCGATCCACGTGACCGTCAGCGGGCGCCCCGGGCCCGCGACGAAGCCGGCTCGCGACACGAGGGGACGTTCGTTGTCGAGGCGGAGCACGGCAGCGCGCTCGGCCACGAGGGCGGGCGCGAGCGGGCCGCCGTTGCGGGCGATGACGCGGACGGCGTGCGGACCGGTCGCGAGCCCGCTCAGATCGACCGCGACGAGCCGGCGTCCGACGGGACCCGCCGACAGGGCCCGCCGCTGCCACGTGCCCGACTCGCTCCCGTCGGCGGCCGTGTTGACGACCACCTCGACCGGTACGGCGCCGAAGGCGCCCTCCAGGTTGTCGGTCGCCGTCAGGTCGAGCTCGGCGCGCGACACCCACCCGCCGGGTACGCCGTGCAGGTCGAGACCGGGCGCGGCGGTGTCCACCACCACCGGTCCGGGTCCGGGTGTGAGCGCCACGTTGCCGGCGGCGTCCACCGTCCTCACGCGCCACGCGTGCAGGCCGTCGGGCACGTCGGAGGCCGCGACGTCGAGCGCCCGCGCCCCGGGACCCTGCGCCGTCGCGATCGGCCGCCACGCGCCACCCTGTCCGCCGTCCGAGGCGGTGTTGAGCTCGACCGTCGTGGTGCCCACGCCGCTCATCGCATCGGTGGCGTTCCAGGAGACCGCGAGCACGCCGGGCCGGGCCGTGGGCACGGCCGCCAGACCCGTCGCGGTCGGCGGTGTGCGGTCGATGCGCACCGTGCCGCTCGCGCCGGCGCCGGGGGTTCCGTCGCCGTCCGCGACGACCTCGACGACCTGCGCGCCGTCCGGCATGTCGCCGAGACCGAGGTCGACGCCGTGGTCACCGACCCCCGGCGCGCCCGTCCATCGGACGCGGCCGGCGACGCTGATGCGCTGCTGGCCCACTCCGTCGGCCGCGAAGTTGTCGCTCACCGACCAGTTCGACACGCATCGTCGCCGCCGCGCCGAGCCAACCGGACGGGAGACCGCGCAGCGCGACGGCGGGCGCGGTCAGGTCACGCACGAGGACCCTCGGGCTGTCGATGAAGTAGCCGCGGGCGTGCTGTGCGCGGGCCTCGACCTGGGCGAGCGCGAGGTGCACGTTGCACTGACCGGCGGGCAGCCCGATCTCATAGGGGCGACCGGCCTGGGGCGAGACCGGCATGAGGGCGTCGCCCTCCTCCCACAAGATCCGCCGGTCGCCGGTCACCCGCACCGCCAGGGAGCTCGGCGCCTGGGTACGCAGGGCTCCGAACCGGACCGCCGCGATCTCGCTGCCGGGCACGGGGCAGCCCCAGTTCATCTCCCAGTGGTTCGCGACGGCGGCGGGGGAGAGCGCGGGCGCCTGGATCTGCCACACCGGACCGCCGAGCACGGTGGCCTGGAACTGCCCGCTGGTGGCCCAGATCGAGGCGCCGTAGCCGTAGAGCGCGCCATCGGTCGCGGTGGCGTGCGTCGCGCCGCCGAGCCCGACGACGCCGGCGAGACCGAGGATCGCGGCGAAGATGCGCGCCGACCTCACGGACCGAACTCCAGCGCCACGGCCGACGGCGTCGCGGCGGGTGGGGGGACGGGCGGCGCGACCGCCGGAGCGGGCGAGGCGGGCGCCACGGTGGTCACGGCGGCCGGTGCCGGGGCCGCGACCGTGCGGACCGCCACCGCACCGGACGGGGCCGGGCGTGCCGCATGCGCCCGCGCCTCGAGGGCGGCCGTCTGGCGAGCCCGCGCGCGGGCGCGATCACGCTCCGCGGCGACCGTCGCGACGCGCCGCGCCCGGGCGAAGGAGGCGGCGAGATCGTCGCCGCCGTCGCCGGCGGCGGCCGGCGACAAGCCCGGAACCGTCGAGGGTCTGAGCCGGGACCGGCGCCGACACCGCGGCGGGGGCGGGCGGAGGTGGCGGGGCCAGGGCATCGACGACGAGCGGCGCTCCCGCGGCACCCGCCATCGCCACGGCCGCGGTACCCGCGCCCACCTTCGCCATCGCATGCCCGGGCATCTCCATCGCCATCTGCACGAACGTGCCGGCGCGGACGGTCGCCCCGGCGGCGATCCTCTCCCACCAGGCGAGCGCCGGGGTGGGGTCGGGTGCGCCCACGAGCGCCTGGCCCCCGATGAGCCCGACGGGGACGAGACCTGCCAGCCACTGGCCCGAGTCGCGGCGGTGGCGGAGGGTGGCGCGACACGATCCGCAGTGGCGCACGTGCCGCGAGACGACCCGGCGCTCGGCGGGCGTGGCGTCTCCCGCGGCGACCCGGCCGATCGCGTCGTCGAGCCGAAGGCACGCCTCGCCGCTCGCGAGGCGCAGCTCCCACGCGGCGAGGCTCCGGCGGCCCTCGAGCACGGATCGCTCCACCTTGCGCAGCGAGTAGCCGGTGATCTGGCGGATGCGCTCGTAGCTCGCGCCCGCCGTCTGGAGCATGAGGCAGACGCGCTGGGCGTCGGTCAGACCGGCGAGACCGTCCTGGATCGACCTGTACCGCTCGCGCCACTCGGCGAGCGCGTCGAGCGGCACCGCCTCGTGGAGCCGCTCCTCGTAGGCCTCGGCCACGTCCGCCTCGGTGCCGGGCGTCTCCCGGCGGCGCGTCCGGGCGACGGCCAGGGCCTCGTTGCGCAGCACGGTGTGAAGCCAGGCCATGTAGCGCTGGGGCTCGACGACCGGCGCGCGTGTGAGGGCGATCTCCATCGCCCGCTGGTAGGCGTCCTCCGCGTCGTGCAGCGAGCGCGTGAACCTCGTGGCGAAGCGGATCAAGCCCGGGGCGGAGCCCATCGCGACGCACGCCGCGTGGCGGCGCTCGTCATCGGTGGGGGGTGTGAGGGGGTGGTCGGTCATACCGTGGACGAGGGGGGACGATGCACCGAATCCTCCAGAATCTCCATATGACGAACGGGGGGTATCGACGTACGTGAGAGGAGCCGGAGAGATGGTTTCCACCCCCGCCAACGTCCGGTACACGAGGCGATAAGTGCGCTATTTGCGGCTGATGCGCACCAGCACGGGCGGCGATAGGCTGCGCGGGTGCCGGCGCATGTCCACCGCTCGACCTTCCGCGTGGTCATGTCCGAGGTGGACGTGGCGCAGATCCACTTCACGGCGGTGCACCGGTGGATGGACCGCGGCTTGTCGGAGTGGCTGGCCGAGGTCGGGCGGCCCTTCACGCGCCTGCTCCGGGAGGGCCCGGGCATCCCCATCGTCGAGACCCGCTGCTCCTTCCTCGGCCGGATCATGCTCGACGACGTCATCGACCAGCGCACCGACGTGGGCGGCATCGGGACCACGTCGTTCCGGAGCCGGCACGTCTTCGAGCGCGGCGGGGAGGTGGTGGCCCGCGGAGAGCTGGTGCACGTGTGCGTTGACCGCGAGACGCGGGCGACGACGCCGGTGCCCGGCTGGTTGCGCGAGGTGTCGGAACCCGGCACCGACTAGGCGCTCTCCCTCCGCATCTCGGTGTCGAGGCGAGTGGGGGCACGGGGCAACCCTGCTCGCATGTCGATGCGAGTGGAGGTGAGCGATGGAGCCCGAGCGGTACGCGTGGATCGTCCCCGGACGCCTGGCGGTCGCGGCACGTCCCGGGGGGTGCGGCCGGAGTCACCGCCGCGACCGGCGCGCGGGGGAGATCGAGTGGTGGCGAGCCCAGGGGGTGACGGCGATCGTGTCGGGGCTGCGAACCCGGCACGCGCTGGCCGACTACACGGCGGCCGGTCTCGACGTGCGGTGGCATCCCCTGGCCGACGCGGAGCGTGCACCCGCGGGCCTCGCGGGGATCGCGGCCGCCGTGCACGAGCTGCTCGACGCCGACGGTGGGGCCGTGCTCGTGCACTGCGACTGCGCCAACGAGTGGCTCGCGGCGATCGACGCCACCCTGCGGATGACCCTCGGACTGGCCGCCTCGCCCCGGGCCGCCCTGCGCGCCGCGGCGGCCGACGGCCTGCCTGTAGGCTCTCTGGCGACGTCGATCGTGGGACGCCCCACGTCGGCGGCATGACCCGAGGCGCCCGCGGTTGGCGCGGTCCGACAGGCCCGTGCGGAGGGACGCCCCGGCCCGCCGGCGGCGCGTTGGAGGTCTCCGGCGGTCGCGCACCAGACCGGCGAGGTGACCATCCGAATGACCGCACGACGACCGCGTCTACGGCCCCGTCGCGGGGCGCGCGTCGACGATGCGGTGCCGCCTCCGGACCTCGCGAAGGGCGACACGGAGCCTGCCCTGGTCCTGGTGGACGGGCGCATGGCGCGACGTCGCAAGACCGGCATCGCGACCTACATCCACGAGCTCGAGCACGTCATGGAGGCCAAGCCGGCCCCCGACCTGCGGGTCGAGTGGGTCTACGGCCCTCCGGGACTCCCACGCCTCGGGCGAGTGACGTCGTGGGGCAACCTGCTCCTCGATCTCATCTGGCTGCACGTCCTGCTGCCGCTCGCCGCGATGCGCCGGGGGGCGGCCGTCCTCCACGCCCCGGTGACGTGGGGTCCGTGGTGGAGCCCCTGCCCGATGGTGGTCACGATGCACGACCTCGCCTGGGAGCGGGTGCCCGAGGCCTTCCCCGAGAACTTCCGACGCTACGCGCGCCTGTTCGCGCGCCGGTCGGTGAAGAAGGCCGTCCGGGTGATCGCGGTGTCGGAATCGACCTCACGCGACCTCCAGGAGATCTACCGGGTGCCGCCGGCGCGCGTGCGTGTCGTGCCGAACGGCGTGCACCCCGACACCCGGCCCCCCGGGCCGCGCGACCCCTTCATCCTGAGCGTCGGCATCCGCGAGCCGCGCAAGCGCATCGCCGAGCTCGTCGAGGGTCACGCGATCTACATGGCGAACGCCCCGGACGACCCGCCGCCGTGCCGTCTGGTCGTCGTCGGCGGAGAGGGTGGCGACGAGGAGCGCATCCGGGCGGTGGCGGGCCCGGGGTGCGAGATCCGGGGATTCGAGCGCCGCGAGGAGCTGCTCGACCTCTACCGGCGCGCGACCCTGCTGGCCTACCCCTCGGCCTACGAGGGCTTCGGCCTGCCGGTGGTCGAGGCGATGGCCCACGGCTGCCCGGTGCTCTGCGCGCGCAACTCGTCGCTGGTCGAGATCGGGGGCCGCTCGGCGATCTTCCTCGACGACGTGACGCCGCAGGGGATCGCGGACGCGTTGGCCGAGGCGCTCGCCGACCGCGAGGCGCTGGCGGAGCGCGGGGAGGCCGGCCGCGCGGAGGCGGCGCGTTACTCGTGGCCGGCGTCGGCGACGGCGACGCGCGACGTCTACCGGCAGGCACTCCGCAGATGACGGCCGGCCGGCGCGGGCCCGCCTGGGCCCGCCTGGTCGCCCACAGCCATCGCCTCGGGGCGCGGTGGGTGGCGCGCGGTCTGCGCGGCGGGGGCTGGCCCGACCCCCGGGCGGGCCTCTACCGGCTGCTGGTGCCCCTCGAGCCGTGGCGGTTCCACGAGCTCGCCCGCGTCGCGCGCGAGCCGATGGACGGGGACTGCCTCGATGTGTCGAGCCCGAAGCTGCTGGCCAGCCTTCGTGCGCACGAGGGCGCGGGCAGGTGGGTGGCGATCGACATGCTGGCCGACGAGATCGGCCGCTGGCGCCGACTCGATCCCGCGCTCGACCTGCGGGTGGCCGACGCCCGCGCGCTGCCCTTCGGCGATGCGGCCTTCGACAGCGTGGTGTGCGTGTCGGTGATCGAGCACGTGGCGGGCGACGGCGACGCGACCGCGATGGCGGAGATGTGGCGCGTGCTGCGACCCGGCGGGACGCTGCACCTGACGACGAACGTCGCCGCCCGCCCCGGTGAGGTCCGCACCCGGCGCCCGGTGTACGGGGAGTCCGAGGAGGACGCCGGGTCGCCGGCCGGCGCCTTCTTCGAGCGGCGGTACGACGACGACTCGCTCGGCGCGCGCCTGCTCGCGCTGCCGTGGGAGGTGGAGGCGCGCGAGTACGTCCGCGAGCGCCTCCCCGTGCACCGGTGGTTCTTCGGCGCCCGGCCGGTGTCGTTCGCGGCGGGCAACCTCCTCGCGCTCGTCTGCCCCGTCAACTTCCGGCGCATCGACGGTGCGGCGCAGGTGCCCGAGGGTCGTCACGGCGTCGTCTACCTGCGCCTGCGACGACCGCGCTGACGCGCTTCGCGGGGGTCCGCGACACACCGGAGGCTGATCGGCAGTACGATCGCGGCGTGTCCTCGTCGCGACATGGAGTGGCGGGCGTGTCGGGCCGTGGGGCGGCGGCGCCCACGTGACCACACGACCGACCCGGCCGCGCGACGGGGGACCGGTCGCGCCGGGCGCCGCCGACGATCGCCGACACACGCGGCGCGACGCCCGCTTCCTGCCGCTGCTCGCCGGTCCCGCCGGGACCGCGGCGGTGCGGAGGGTGCTGTCGGTCGTGGTGCTGGTGACGCTCGACGTGACGGCGTGCTTCGCCGGCATCTACGGCGCCCTCGCGCTCAAGCTGATCGTGCAGGGTCAATCGGTCGACTCCGGCGCGATCTGGGCGGTCGAGCAGAAGGCGCTGCCCCTGGCCGCCACCACGATGGTGCTCGTGTTCGCGAAGAACCACCTCTACACGCCCCGGGAGCAGCGCGGCGGTGCGGCCCGGCTGCTGTCGTCGGTGACGCTGGCGACGGCGATCGTGCTGGCCGTCGTGCTCGTCGCCGGGTGGCGCTTCGACACCTACTACATCTTCTACTCGTCCTGGTTCCTCATCGGCGCGCTGGTCGTGGCGCTGCGGGCGAGCTACGACAGCGTCACGGCGCTCGCGCTCGACGCGCTCGAGTTCGAGCGTCGCGCCCTGCTCGTCGGCGCGCCGGCGCTGGTCGCCACGATCGCGGAGAGCCTCGAGCGCTCCGAGAGCCGCCACAGCGTTCCCTACCGGGTGGTCGGACGGCATCGGCTGACGCCCGGCGTCGGGCGCGAGGCGGCGGTCGGCCCGGCGGCCGAGCTGCGGGCGGCGCTCGATCCCGCCGCCGTCGACGAGGTGATCCTCACCGGGTGGGCCGGCGAGGACGGCCCGGTGCTCGAGCTCCTCGAGGTCTGTCGCCGCCGTGGGCTGCCCGTGAGGTTGGCGCCGACCACCGCGGAGCTGCTCTCGCACTCGGTGCAGGCGGTCCCTGCTCCGGGGCTGCCGCTGTTCGACCTGCGCCCGCCGGTGCTCGGCGGCGCCGCATTCCTCGCCAAGCGCGCCTTCGACATCGTGGTGGCATCGGTGATCGGCGTGCTGGTCGCGCCGGTGCTGCTGGCGGCCGCGATCGCCATCCGGCTGGACGACCGCGGGCCCGTCATCCACCGCAGCCGACGGGTCGGCGTGGAGGAGCAGGAGTTCGACTGCCTCAAGCTGCGCACGATGCGGATGGGCGCCGAGGGCGAGCAGGACGCCCTCGAGGAGGCCAACGAGGCCGACGGCGCCCTCTTCAAGATCCGTGAGGATCCGCGCGTCACCCGCGTCGGCCGGCTGCTGCGCAGGCTCTCGATCGACGAGCTGCCGCAGCTCTGGAACGTGCTGCGCGGCGAGATGTCCCTCGTCGGCCCGCGCCCGCTGCCGCGGCGCGACTTCGAGCGCCTCGACGACCTCCACCGCAAGCGCTACCTGGTGCTGCCGGGGGTCACCGGCCTGTGGCAGGTGAGCGGCCGCAGCGAGCTCTCGTTCGACGAGCTGGTGCGGCTCGACTTCTACTACATCGAGACCTGGTCGATCTGGCTCGACCTGACGATCATGGCGCGCACGATCCCCGTCATCCTCGGGCGGCGGGGGGCGTACTGAGCGCCCTCGAGCCCGGCGGCTCCCCGGACCCCGGCCACGACCCGGACCCCGACCGCCTGCTGCTCGAGCTGCGCCGCGCGGCGGGTGAGCCCCCCCTCGCCCCGCTGCGCCTGGCCGAACCCGCCGCCTCGGCCCGCGGCGGCCCCGCCGGCCGTCTCGTGTCGTCGGCCCGGAGAGCCGTGGTGCGCCTGATCGCCCCGTCCCTCGCCGACCTGCTCGGGCAGCTCGAGCGCGACCGCCACCGCGCGCGGGCCGAGATCGCGCGCCTCGAGCGGCGCGTGGCCGACCTGGAGCGCGGCGCCGACGCATAGTGCGCGTCGCGTTCGTCGTCCAGCGCTTCGGGGAGGACGTGGCCGGCGGCGCCGAGAGCCTCTGCCGCGCCACGGCCCACGCCCTGGCGGCCCGTGGCGAGGAGGTCGAGGTGTATACGACGACCGCGCGGGACTACCTGACCTGGACCCCCCACTACGCGCCCGGCACCCACCGCGAGGGCGACCTGGTGGTGCACCGCTTCGACGCCGATCCCGCCGACCCGGCCCGCAACGCCGCGCTGACGCGGGCGCTCGCGCTCGGCCGTGGCGACGACGCCACCGAGCGTGCCTGGGCGCGCGCGCAGGGACCGGTGGCCCCCGGCATGCTGCGCGCGCTGGCGGGCGCGCGCGCCCGCCACGAGGCGCTCGCGCTCTGGACCTACCTCTACGCGACCACGCAGCTCGCCATGCCGCTGGCCCCGGAGCGCTCCGTGCTGGTGCCCCTGGCCCACGACGAGCCGATGCTGCGGTTCGGCCTCACCCGGGGGCTGCTGCGGCTGGCCGCCGGCCTCGCGTTCATGACGCCCGAGGAGCGCCGCCTGGTGGACGACCTGCACGGCGTGGGCCGGCGGCCGCAGGAGGTCGTCGGGACCGGGGTCGATCCGCCGTTCGCCGCGCCGCCGCCCCCGCCGCGCGTGCCCGGCCTGCCGTCGCGGTTCGCCCTGTACCTGGGCAGGGTCGATCCGGCCAAGGGCCTCGACGCGCTCGTGCGCGCCCACGCCCGCTACCGGGCCGCCGGCGGATCGCTCGGGCTGGTGCTCGCGGGGCGTCCCACCGTGCAGATGGCCCTGCCGCCGTGGGTCGTCACGACCGGGTTCGTCGACGCACCGACCCGCGCCGGCCTGCTGCACGCCTGCGAGGTGGTCGTGCTGCCCTCACCGCACGAGAGCCTCTCGCTGGTGGCCCTCGAGGCGTGGAGCGCCGGCCGCCCGACGCTCGCCACCGCCCGGTCGGACGTGCTCGCCGGCCAGACGGCCCGCTCCGGTGGCGGACTGCTCTACACCGGAGCCGCCACCTACGCGCGGCAGCTCTCGCGGCTCGCGGCCGATCCGTCGCTGCGGGAGCTGCTGGGCGCCACCGGCGGGCGCTGGGCCGCGCAGCACTCGTGGGACGCCTGCGTCCGTCGCTGGCGCGCCCTGCTGGCGCGGGTGCGGGCGCCCCTCGTCCGCTGACCGGGCGGGCGACCTAGAGGAGTCCGCCCTCGCGCTGCCACGTGCGCAGCGTGGCCCAGGCGAGCACGAGCCCCCGGAAGCGCCCGGCGGGCGCGATGCGGTCGGCCACCTGGCGCGGGGTCGGGCGCTCGCCCGCGAACCAGTTCTCGCGCGCGACCCGGATCGTCGCCGAGTCGATCGAGGCACGGTCGTAGTGGCCCATCAGCAGCACGAGCGACGCGGCGGTGGAGGGACCGACCCCGCGCAGCGCCTGCAGGCCGGCGGTCACCCGGTCGGCGTCTCCCGCGGCGGAATCGACCTCGATGTCGCCGAGCCGACCGTCGATCGCCGCCCGGGCGGCGTCGAGGATCGCGCCGGCGCGATACCCCACACGGGCCACCTCGCGCAGGCGCTCGTCGCCCGCGCGCAGCAGCGCGGCCGGCTCGGGGAATGCCCCGTCCACGCCGAGCGCGGCGATGTGGTTGATGCAGCCGACCGCCTGCCTCCAGGTCGTGTTGGTGCCGCAGATCCCCTTCACGACGTCCTCGAACAGGGACCCGCCGGCGAGCATGCGTCCCCCGCCGTACGCGGCGAGGTCGTCGGCGAGACCGGGATCGACCGCGCGCACGGCCTCGGGGAACCCGTCGAGGTCGGCGTCGAGCTGCAGCATGCGGCGCAGGCGGCCGACGGCCGTCGCGCGCTCCCGGCCCGCGAGCCGACCGGAGCTGCGCACGATGACGCCGCCGGCGTGCGGCGAGATCTCGAGCGCGGTGGCGCCGCCGCCGATGCGCTCGACGCGGATCAGGCGCTCGGCCCCCGCGTCCCAGGCGAAGGGGCGGGTCTGGAACCATCCGTGGCTCACGACCACGGCGCGCAGGCGGAACGGCTCGCGCGCCTCCAGCAGCACGGCGTCCTCGGCCCCCATCGCCCGAGGCTCCCAGAACGACGACGGCCCCGTCCACCCTTCGGGGACGGGGCCGTCGGCCGTTCCGCGGGTCGTGCGACTCACTTGATGAAAAGCATCTCCGAATAGCGCGGCAGCGGCCACAGGTCGTCGGCGACCGTGCGCTCGAGCTGGTCGGCGATCTGCCGCACCTCGCCCATGGCCGACATGACCGTGTCCCGCATGTAGACCGCCTCGTCCATCAGGTCGGTCGGGTGGTTCTCGTCCAGGTTGGCGGACTGCAGGGTCTTGATCGCCTTCGTGAACGCGGTCACCAGATCGGTCGTCTCCTTGGCGAGCGCGGTCAGGCCGGCCCCCTTGAGGATGACGATGTGGCGCGCCGCGGCCGGCAGCAGCATCGTCGCGGCGATGTCCGCGGCCGTCTCGGCCTCGATGTTGAGCTTGGTGACGTACTGCTCGAGCGCCACCTCGTACCGCGAGTGCAGCTCGCGCTCGTCGAGCACCGCGTAGTTGCCGAACAGCGCCACCGCCGCGTCGCTCACCATCTCCGGCAGCGCGTCGGGCGTCGAGCGGAGGTTCTTGAGCCCCCGCGCGGCCGCCTCCCGGTGCCACTCGTCGGAGTAGCCGTCGCCGTCGAAGACGATCTTGCCGGCCGTCTTGTAGGTCGCGGCGATGACCTCGCCGAGCGCCCCCTCGAGGCTCTTGCCCGGCTTCTTCTTCGTGCCGGCCATCTTCGCGGTGAGGTCCTCGCAGAGCGAGTCGATGGCCTCGGCCACGATCGTGTTGAGGACCGTGTTGGCGAGGCTGGGCGACTGGCTCGACCCGAGCGCCCGGAACTCGAACCGGTTGCCGGTGAAGGCGAAGGGGCTGGTCCGGTTGCGGTCGCCGGTGTCGCGCGGGAGGTCGGGCAGCACGTGCGTGCCGAGGGTCATCACCTCGCGGACGACGCTCACGGCCGGCTCGCCGGCGGCGAGGGCGGTGAAGACGTCCTCCAGCTCCTTGCCGAGGAAGATCGAGATGATGGCCGGCGGCGCCTCGTTGGCGCCGAGGCGGTGGTCCTGGCCGGCTCCGGCGATCGAGGCCCTCAGCAGGCCCTGGTGCGTGTAGACCGCCGAGATGACGGCCGTGGCGAAGAACAGGAACTGCAGGTTGTCGTGCGGGGTGTCACCCGGATCGAGGAGGTTGGCCTCGTCCGTGCTCATCGACCAGTTGTTGTGCTTGCCCGAGCCGTTGACGCCCGCGAAGGGCTTCTCGTGCAGCAGGCAGACCAGGCCGTAGCGGCGCGCGACGTTCTGCATCACCTGCATGCAGAGCTGCTGGTGGTCGGTGCCGACGTTCGAGTTCTCGAAGATCGGCGCGACCTCGTACTGCGCCGGCGCGACCTCGTTGTGGCGGGTCTTGATCGGCACGCCGAGCTTGGCGAGCTCCTGCTCGATCTCGAGCATGTACGCCAGCACCCGCTCGGGGATCGAGCCGAAGTAGTGGTCGTCGAGCTGCTGCCCCTTGGCCGGCTTGGCGCCGAACAGCGTGCGGCCCGTCGCCACCAGGTCGGGGCGCTGGTAGTAGAACTGCTCGTCGATCAGGAAGTACTCCTGCTCCGGCCCGATCGTCGTGTAGACGCGCGGCGTCGTCGAGTCGCCGAACAGCCGCAGGGCCCGCAGGGCCGCCTTGTTCAGGGCGCTCATCGAGCGCAGCAGCGGGATCTTGGTGTCGAGCGCCTCGCCGGTCCACGACGCGAAGGCCGTCGGGATGCAGAGGTAGGCGCCGTTCGGGTTCTCGAGCACGAACGCCGGGCTCGTCGGGTCCCAGGCGGTGTAGCCGCGGGCCTCGAAGGTCGCCCGGATGCCCCCGCTCGGGAAGCTCGAGGCGTCGGGCTCGCCGCGGATCAGCTCCTTGCCGGTGAACTGGGCGAGGGCGGTGCCGTCCCCGACCGGCCCGAAGAACGAGTCGTGCTTCTCGGCGGTCGACCCGGTGAGGGGCTGGAACCAGTGCGTGTAGTGCGTCGCGCCCTTCTCGAGGGCCCAGTCCTTCATGGCGAGGGCGACGGCGTCCGCGAGGCCGGGATCGAGCGGCTCGCCGCGGTCGATCGTGTTCTGCAGCTGGCGGAAGATCGTCTTCGGGAGCCGCTGGCGCTGCTCGTCGAGACCGAAGACGTTCGCACCGTAGATCGAGGTGCCGGGTATGGTCAGGTCGCTGGTGCCGATCGAGCCGTTCGGGCTCCACTGGGCGGCGACGACGTTGCTCTCTCGAACTCTCGGCATGGTGCGGAGGGCCCTCCTTTTCCTTGGCGCGGGCAGCGCCGGATGATACGACGGGTCCGCGACCGGGCGCTTTGTGACCATGGGCCAAACGCGCGCACCGATCTTTCGCCGTGGGGACAAACAGGGGCCTCTCGTGCACCGTCCGCTTGAATCCGGGTCCCCACCTCCCCATTGTCCAGCCGGATGACGACGCGAATCGCACCGGTGGCGGCCGACGACGACACGACGACGCTCGCCGACCTGCTCGGCGTCCCCGCACTGCACGGCGCGCGGGTGGTGCCGTCGGGGGCGGCGCTCGGCGCGCGGGTGAGCGCCGTCGTGGTGGCCGACCCGGACGTCCCGGCCGAGCGGGGCGCGCTCGTCGTGTGCCCCGGCGTGCCTCCGGCCACGCTCCCGGCCGGCGCCGTCGGCATCGTGTGCCGCACGCCACCGACCACGCCCCTCGGCGTACCGGCCATCGTGCTCGCGTCGGGCGCGCCCTGGAGCGCGGTCATCGCGGGCCTCGCCGCCGCGGTGGCGGGCGGCCGCGCGGTCACCGAGGGCGCGCGGGCGCGCACCGCCCTGCGGCGCCCGTTGCTCGCGGGGCTCGGCCACCCCGGGCTGGTCGAGACCGCCTCGACGCTGCTCGGCCTGCCGGTCGCGATCCTCGACGAGTACCTCGACGTGCTGGGCACCGCCGGCCTCGACGCCGAGCAGGACACCTTCCTGGCCGAGGCGATCCAGCGGGCCCGCGGGCACGGGCCGGCGTCGATCCTCGGCCCGTTCGTCGAGGAGGCGATGCCCGGGGTGCAGCGAGAGCTGATCAGCGCCCCCGCGGGCGTCATCGGGGTGCTGGTGGTCTGGTCGCCGGCGCCGCTCGGCGCCGTCGGGCTCGCGGTGGTGGCCGAGCTCGGCATCGCAACGATGCTCGAGCGCGCCCGCGAGGAGGTGCGCATCGAGACCGAGTCGCGGCTGCGCGGCGATCTCATCGAGGAGCTGCTGGCCGGCGAGATCGTCAGCCGCGAGTCGCTCGTGCGACGCGCCCGCCACCTCGGGGCCGACCTCTCGGACGGGGCGGTCGCCCTGATCGGGAAGCTCCAGGACCCTCACACCGAGGGGCGGTTGATCACCGATCCGCGGCTCGTGCGACGCTTCCTGCAGCAGGCCCGGGCCGCCATGGACCTCCACTGGCCGCGCTCACTGGTCGACTGGAACGAGGGGCGCCTGCTCGCCCTGCTCCCGCCCGGCTCCTCCGGCTCGGGCGACCCGACCCGCGAGGAGATCGAGGCGCAGGCGTTCACCCTCGGCAAGCGCCTGCTCGGCGCCACCCGCGAGACGGTGCCGGGCCTCGCGCTCACGCTGGCCCTCTCGCGCTACACCCCCGAACCCGAGCGGCTCGGGATCGCCCTCGACGAGGCGCGGCTCGCGCTCTCGATCGGCGAGCGCCTGGGACGCGTGGGCGAGGTCGTCACCTTCGAGGAGACCGGCACCTACAAGCTGCTCTTCCAGATCTTCGCCGACCGCCCCGAGGAGCTGATCTCGTTCTACGACCAGACGATCGCGCCGCTGGTCCGCTACGACGAGCAGTACCAGACCGAGCTCGTCGGGACGCTGTCGACCTACCTCGGCCACGACTGCAACCTGGCCGCCACGGCGAGCACCCTCTACACGCACCGGCACACCGTGCGCTATCGGCTGGATCGCATCGCCGAGCTCTCGGGGCTGGACATCGCCAAGACCGACGACCGCGAGAAGCTCTCGCTCGGCCTGAAGGCCATGCGCCTGCTGGGCCGCCGGGTGGCGACGGGAGCGGGGAAGACCTCCAAGCGCCGCGCGAGCTGAGCACGGCCGCGGCAGCGTCCACCGACGTGTCGACGCCTGCCCCGAGTGCCGGGGCGTATGGCTCGACCGCATCCTCGACCGCGAGCGGCGCGCGGCGGCCGGAGTGCGCGACGACGACGAGGACGTCTTCTCGGAGATGGAGGGCCGCGGCGGCGACCGCGGACGGCCGGCGCCCTCCCGGGCCCGGGACCGATCGTTACGGCCGGCGCGCGTGCCGCACCCCCCTCAGCCGGACGCCAGCGCCCCCCGCAGCACCTCGTCGATCCGCCGCGCCCACGGACCCGGCGTGCCCGCCCCGACCGGTTCGCCGTCGACGACCGTCACGGCGACCGCCCCGCGCACCGCGTTCGTGAGCACGATCTCCGAGGCCGCCCGCCACGCCTCCTCACCGACGGCCTCCTCGCGCACCGGCAGGCGCTCCCGCACCACGCCCCTCGCCACCCCGGCCAGCAGCCCGCGCGCGGGCGCGGTCCACAGCTCTCCGCCCACCACGCAGAAGGCGCTGGCGAGGGCCGCCTCGCCCAGCCGACCGTCCGCGTCGAGCAGCAGCGCGTGGCCGGCGCCCGCCGCCTCGGCGCGACGCTGCCACAGGCGGTGCCGCGCGTAGGAGAGGGACTTGTGCTCGGCCAGGGGGTCGGTGTGGAGCCACGCGCCCCGCGCCGTCACGGCCGTCGCGGTCGGCTCCGCCGCCGGGAGCGGGGTCACCTCCACGAGCAGCGTCGGTCGTCCGGTGGCCGTCAGGCGCACGCGCGCCGGCGCGTCGCCGAACGCCGCCAGGGCGGCCGCGACCGCGGCGCGCGCCCCGTCGGCGCCGGGCATCGCCTCGAGCCCCAGCGTGCGCGCCGACGCGAGCAACCTCGCGAGGTGGCGGTCGAGCAGGGCGACGGCGCCCCCCTCGGCGCGCATCGTCTCGAACAGGCCCTCGCCCCAGCGCACGCCCGGGTCGTCGATCGGCAGGGCCGCCCGGACGGGGTCGACGAGCGCCCCGTCGAGCCAGACGACCCTCACGTGCCCGCGCCGGCCGAGCGCGCGCGGGCGTGTGTGAGAATGGCCCCCGGAAGAGCCACGGGGCAGGGGGTCGCTCCACGCCGCACGCGGCTGACGCTAGCACCGCCCGAGGGGGAGCAGAATGAGACAGACCATCGCCTTCCAGGCCACCAGCTTCGACTGCTCGCCCGTGACCGTCGAGGTCCACGAGGATCAGGAGCCGCACGACCCGGAGTCGCTGCCGGTCGCGCTGCTGGCCTTCGAGAGCGGCACGAACGTCGTGCTGACGCTGCCGCTCGCGGTGGCGGACGCCGAGAACATGATGAACGCGTTCACGCAGGCCGAGCCCTACCGGCAGGAGCTCGGCGACGCCGGCGCGTGGGAGCCCCAGCCGTCGGGGCTGCCGGACGGCCTCTTCTGGGCGCTCCAGCCGAACGTCGTCGGGGTCTCGGTCACCCCGCCCCAGGACACCGCCGACGGCCTCGTGCCCCATTGGACCCTGGCGTTCGACGACGAGGACGGCAGCCAGGTGCAGATCGCCGTCAGCGACCCCATGTGCGTGCAGATCGTCCGATCGCTGGCCGACGTCGCCCAGGGTCGTATGGAGGCTCCCGGCGAAAACTAGGGATACCCGCCGGGTATCTGTTATTTTCACCGCCTCGTTCGAGACGGAGGCGGTGGGCATGAGCACGACAGCGGGATGGCGCGAGCGGCTGATCGAGAGGATGCCGCCGGAGCTGGCCGAGGAGATCGACATCTTCGAGGGCCAGATGGAGCTGCGGCGGACGGGCCGGATCGAGGACCGGGTCTTCGCCGAGACGCGCCTGCGGAGGGGCGTCTACGGGCAGCGCTACGACAACGGCCACCGCCACGACGGCGTCGCGTCGCGCGAGCTCGCGTATCCGGCGGGCGACCTCACCAAGGGCCCGGAGACCCTCTGGGACGCACCCGGCATGGTGCGCATCAAGGTGCCCTACGGCGGCATCACGCCGGAGCAGCTCGAGGTGATCGCGGAGCTGGCCGAGGAGTACTCGGACGCGATCCTGCACATCACGACGCGCCAGGACGTGCAGCTCCACTACGTCCACATCGACGACACGCCCGATCTCATGCGGCGCCTCGCGGCCGTCGACATCACCACCCGCGAGGCGTGCGGCAACGGCGTGCGCAACCTCACCGCGTGCCCGCTGGCCGGCGTGTGCCACACCGAGGCCTTCGACACCACGGCCTACGCGGCCGCGCTGTTCCGCTTCCTGCTCGGCCACCCGGACTGCCAGGACTTCGGGCGCAAGTTCAAGCCCGCGTTCTCGGGCTGCGCCGGCGAGGCGTGCGGCCTGGTGATGATGCACGACTTCGGCGCCATCGCCCGGACGAGCGTCGTGGACGGCGTCGAGCGCCGTTCGTTCGACCTCTACGTCGGCGGCGGCCTCGGCACCACGCCGCACCAGGCGAAGCTGCTCTACGAGGACCACCCGGTCGAGGAGCTGCTGCCCGCGGTTCAGTCGATCGCGCGGGTCTTCGGGCGCCTCGGCGAGAAGCAGAACCGCAACCGCGCGCGCATCAAGTTCCTCGTGGCGAAGCTCGGGATCGACGAGTTCCGGCGCCTCGTCGACGAGGAGCGCGCCATCCTGCCGCACGACGACCGCTGGACGTCGTACCTGCCGTCGGTCGAGGACTACACCGAGTCCCCGGTGCGCGAGGCCGTCCCGGCGCCGTCGAACGGGGCGCCGCTGCCCGACGGGTACCGGGAGTGGCTGCGCACCAACGTCTACCGCCAGCGTCAGCCCGGCTACGCCGTGGCGACCGTCGCGCTGCCGCTCGGCGACCTCAGCTCGGTGCAGACGCGCAAGCTCGCCGCCGTCGCCCGCACGTACGTCGGCGACGCGGTCCGCACCACCGTCGAGCAGAACATCGTGCTGCGCTGGGTGGCCGAGGGCGACCTGCCGGCGCTCTACAGCGACCTCGTCGCGATCGATCTGGCCGCCCCCGGCGCCGGCACGATCGTCGACGTCACCTCGTGCCCCGGCACCGACACCTGCAAGCTCGGCATCGCCTCGTCGCGTGGGCTGGCCGGCGAGCTGCGCACCCGCCTCGCGTCCAAGCAGTTCGAGCTCGACGAGGCCGTCCGCGGCCTTCGCATCAAGGTCAGCGGCTGCTTCAACTCGTGCGGCCAGCACCACGTGGCCGACATCGGCTTCTTCGGCAACAGCCGCAAGATCAACGGCGTGACCGTGCCCCACTTCCAGGTGGTGCTGGGCGGCCGTTGGCGCGAGAACGCCGGCTCGTACGGGTTGGCGATCGGGTCGGTGCCCTCGAAGCGCATCCCCGAGGTGGTCGACGCCATCACCACGCGGTTCGTGACCGAGCGCGAGGCGGAGGAGTCGTTCCAGGACTGGATCGCGCGGCTCGGCAAGAAGGAGCTCGGCGCCATGATCGGCGAGCTCAAGACCGTGCCGCCGGTCGACGAGGACCCGAGCTTCTACACCGACTGGGGCGACGCCCGCGTCTTCACCATGGGGGACATGGGCATCGGCGAGTGCGCCGGCGAGGTCATCTCGAGCACGCACCTCGAGCTGACGATGGCCGAGAGCATCGCGTTCGACGCCCAGGTGGCCCTCGAGGACGGCGACCTCGCGCGCGCCGACGAGCGCGCCTATGCGGCGATGGTCGCGGGGGCGCGGGCGCTCGTGCGCACCGAGCACCCGAACGTGCCGGACGACACCGACACGATCGTGCGCGAGTTCCGGGTGCGCTTCTACGACACCGAGCGCTTCTTCGACCGGTTCGCCAAGGGCCGCTTCGCGCGTCCCCTGTTCGACCGGCACGACGCCGGGCCGCCCGCGCGGCACGAGGACGAGGCCACGCGGTCGCTGGTGGAGGAGTCGCAGCTGTTCATCGACGCCGTCCACGCCATGGAGATCCGCGAGGCCGGCGCACAGTCGGCGCTCGTGTAGAGGGGGACGCGATGACCACCGCCACCACGACCGACCTGGTCCGCATCGGCGCCAAGCTCTACGCCGAGAACCCCGAGGTGATCGACCTCGAGTCGTACATCCCGCTCTTCCACGGCTGGATCCAGCGGCGGGGGCTCGACGGGGTGCCGATCGACGTCGCCGACTACGCGCACGTCCCCGAGGGGCCGGGCGTCATGCTGATCGGCCACGAGGCCGACCGCTCGCTCGACCTGGGCGAGGGCCGGCCGGGGGTGCTCTACCAGCGCAAGCGCGAGGGTGCCGGGTCGCTCGTCGAGCGTCTCGCGGCGTCGATCGCGGCCGCCGACCGCCTGGCCGACGACATCGAGGCCGATCCCCTGGGGGACGGCGTGCGCTTCGGTCGCGACGAGATCCTCGTCGTGGTGCCGGACCGGCTGCGCCTGGCCAACGACGACGCGGGCCTCGCACGCATCGCGCCCGCGATCGAGGAGGCGCTCGCGAGCGCCCGGCCGGGTCGGTCGGCCACGCTCGAGCGGAGCCCCGACGACCCCGGCGGGCCGCTGCGCGTGCGGGTCACGCTGAACTAACCCGACCGCCCGGCGGACGGTCGCAACGGGACGCGCCCGGGGTGTGCCCAGGCGCGTCCCCGCGTGTCAGGCGGCCACCGGCACCCGGTGACGGCTGAGCGTGCGGACGGCGCCGATGAGCTCGTTGGGCCGCTCGATCGCCACGTTGTGACCGGCCTCCGAGACGACCTGGAAGCGGGCGTTCTGGATCCAGGCCGACAGCTCGCGCTGGACCTCGGCGGGGACGGCCCGGTCGGCGCTGCCCGCGAGCACGATCACCGGGGCGTCCACCTGCGCCAGGGCACCGCGCCAGTCGGGACGCGTGCCCATGGCCTCGGCCGCGAGGGCGACGCCCTCGGCGCCGCGACGCGCCCGCAGCGCCCGTGCCGCGCGCTGCCAGCGGTCCTGGCCCTCGGTGTCCTCGCCGCGGGGTCCGACGCCCGAGACGACCAGCCCGGCGACGAGGCCGGGGTGACCCAGCGCGAGCGCGAGGCCGGTGGCCGCTCCGAGCCCGACGCCGAGCAGGATCGCGCCGCCGCCCTCGGCGGCCACGAGCCGGGCGACGTCGGAGGCGAAGTCGTCGATGCTCCACGGGCCCGACGGCGTCGGCGACGCCCCGTGGCCGCGCAGGTCCGGCGCGATGATCGAGAAGTCCTTCTCGATCCCGGCCAGGGCCTCGATCATGCTCTCGCCGTTCTGTCCCAGATCGTGCAGCGCCACCAGCGGTGGTCCGTCTCCGCGGCGCGAGACGGCGAGGTTGATTGCGGGGGGGAGAGACGGCATCGAGGCGCTCCTGTCAACCACTGTGATAGATCTTTGCCGGTGAGAATACGCCGTTCTACGAACTCCGTCAAACGATGACGGCGACCCGTGACTTCGTGCTGACCGCGGGCAGACCGGCCCTCGATCTCTGCAATACCCGGTTGGGGTCCGTTGATCTCCTGACCCGCTCCGACGATCTCGCTCGCTGGTTCGTCTGGACCGGCGCGGTGGATCAGGCACCGCCGATCTCGGCGTCCGAGCTGGCCTCGGCCCGGGCCCTCCGCGACGAGCTGCGCCCGTCGCTGCTCGAGAGCGACGGGCCGCGCGCGGCGCGCATCGCCGAGGGCTGGCTGCTCGACGTGCCCGGTCGCCTCCGCGTGGAGCCGGACACCCTGAGGACGCGCTTCACTCCGGCCGAGACCACCTCGGGCTGCCTGCTCGTGGCGGTGACGCTCGACGCGCTGGACCTGGTGCGCGACAGCCCGGGCCGGGTGCGCGAGTGCGCCGACCCCGAGTGCCCGGTGCTCTTCCTCGACACGAGCCGCAACCGCAGCCGGCGGTGGTGCTCGATGGACCTCTGCGGCGCGCGCTCCAAGGCCTCGACGTACTACCGCCGACACCGCGGGGGGCCCCCGGCGCAGCCCTAGTCGGCCCCGTCGCCGAGGTGCCGGCCGAGGAAGTCCCCGAGCGCGCCTGCGAACGCGTCGGGCCGCTCGAGCGCGGTGAGGTGCCCGGCCCCGGGCAGCACGACGAGCTCGGCGCCCGCGATGCCGCGCGCGAGGGTCCGCGCGAACGGCGGCGGCGTGAGCGCGTCGGCCTCGCCGACCAGCACGAGCGTCGGCGCGTCGATGCCCGGGAGCTCGGCCACGCGGTCGGCGCGTCCCGCGAGCGCCTCGAGGGCGCGGGCGATGCCCTCCGGGCGCTGGGCGTCGGCGAGGGCGCGCGCGGCCGCGCGGGTGACGAGGTCGTCCTCGGCCACCAACCGCGGCACGAAGCCGTCGAGGAAGGGGGCCGGTCCGTCGGCGCGGACCGACGCCGCGGCCGTCCGCCGGCCCTCGCGCGCCTCGGGGGTATCGGCCTCGGCGCGCGTGTCGGCGAGCACGAGGGCGGCCACCCGCTCCGGGTGGCGGACGGCGATCGACAGGGCGACGTAGCCGCCGAGCGAGAGGCCGCACACGGCCGCCCGTCCCCCGGGGGAGGCGCGGCCGATCATCTCGGCCACCTCGTCGGCGGCGCCGTCGACGCTCGGGCCGGCCACCAGGGGCGCCGAGCCGAGGCCCGGGAAGTCGGGCGTCAGCACCGGCCGGCCGGGCGGCAGGCGCGCCACCATCGGGCTCCAGAACCGGCCGTCGGTGGGGAAGGGGTGCAGCAGCACGAGCGGGACGGCGGGGGCCATGCCGCCAACGCTACCGCCCTCTCGCCCGGTCGACGCGACGCCGCGGCGGTGGGGCCGCTACCGTGTCCGGCGTGAGCACTCGCACCCCCGTCGCCACGGATCCGGAGCGCCGGCGGCAGGCGAGCCTCGGCGGGCTCGTCCCGACCGCCGCCGTCGCGCGCGAGGGCGACACGCTCGTGATGGCCCTGTGCGTCGAGCTGCACGCCGAGGGCGCGGTGCTCCCGCTGCTGGTGCTGTCGGACGCCCCCGGACTGCTCGGATGGGACCCGGCGCAGGGGCTCGCCCTCACCGACGACGCCGGGCGCGAGTACGAGGTGACCAGCCTCGCGCAGCAGGCCGGCCTCGGCGCGCTGCAGACCGCCGTCTGGATCGCGCCGACCCCGCCGCCGGACGCCCGCCGGCTGAGGCTGCAGGTGGGCGGGCTCGTGCGCACGGCGGTCGCCCGCGGCGGCGGCGGCGTCGAGCGCCCCCTGAGCGGCTCCGCCTGGACCCTCGACATCGACCTCGTGCCCTCCCGCACCGGTGCGCCGGTGCCGGTCGAGCCCGACGTCGCGCCGCCCACCGGCCGACCGGCGCGCGTGCCCGCGCGGACCTTCTCGGGCTTCCGTGATCTCATGCCGATCGGGCAGGCGCGCATGGCCGAGGGCGCGACGGTGTGTCTGTGGGCGCTCGAGCGCTACAACGACCGCGCGGTGCTGACGGTGGGCACCCTCGCCGAGGACCCCCTGCGCGTCGCGCCCATGACCCCGGGCGCGGGGCGGGTCGAGGTGTGGGACGACCGTGCGCGCAGGTACGAGGTCTCGCCGATCCACGGCGCCGCGCGGCCCGGCTGGAGCGAGACCAGCCTGGAGATCTCCCCCGCCGTCCCGCCCGACGTCGGGGCGCTCGGCGTGAGGCTCTCGGATCTGCCCGGGCACGGCGCCCCGGCCGGGCGCAGCCCGCTGGCGGGGCCCTTCACGTTCGGCGTGACCGTGCCGCCCGTTCCGTGAGCGCACCCCCGGCGGGACCGACCTGGGTCGTCCTGCCGACCTACGACGAGGCCGAGAACGTCGTGCCGATGCTCCAGGCCGTGCTCGGCGTCGCCGACGGGGCGGGGCTCGACCTGCGGGTGCTCGTGGTCGACGACGGCTCGCCGGACGGCACGGCCGACCTCGCGGCGGGGGTCGCGGCCCGCGACCCCCGGGTGCGCGTGCTGCGGCGCCCGGCCAAGCGGGGGATCGGCCCCGCGTACCGCGCCGGATTCCGCGAGGCCCTCGACGCGGGCGCCGGGCTCGTGGTGGAGATGGACTGCGACTTCTCGCACGATCCCCTCCGCCTGCCCGCGCTGATCGCGGCGACCGCCGGCGCCGACCTGGTGCTCGGCTCGCGGTACGTCGCCGGCGGGGGCGTCGCGAGGTGGGGCCCGCTGCGGCGGGCGGTCAGCCGCGGGGGGTGCTGGTACGCGCAGGCGGTGCTGGGCGTCCCGGTGCGCGATCTGACCGGCGGCTACAAGTGCTTCCGGCGCGAGGTGCTGGAGGCCATCCCCCTCGACGAGGTCACGGCCGCCGGCTACGGCTTCCAGATCGAGATGACGTACCGCGCCCTGCTGGGCGGGTTCCGCGTCGTCGAGGTGCCGATCACCTTCACCGAGCGCACCCGCGGCCGTTCGAAGATGAGCCGCCCGATCGTGTGGGAGGCCGCGGCGCTCGTGCCGCGCCTGCGCCGCCGCCTCGGCCCGGTGACGTCGCGTGCGGCGGTCGTGGCGAGACCCGACGGGGCGCCCGCCGAGGGCTGATCACCCCGCCCGCAGCGCCGCCTCGGCGTCGCGCGGGTCGAGTCGCAGCACCTCGCGCCAGGCCGGCATCGACGAGCGGTCGGGGCCGAGGAACTCGGCCAGCGCCCGCCAGGTCGCGGGGTTGTCCGGCTGCATCTCGGTGGCGCGCTGATAGGCGCCGAGGGCCCGCGCCCGCGCGCCGTCGTCGGTGTAGGCGCGCGCCAGCAGCAGCAGGGGGGCGGGCGCGAGCGGGTTCGCGGCCCGTGCGTGGCCGGCGAGCCGGATCGCGTCGGCCGGGCGGCCCGCCGCGAGCGCGTCCTCGCCCGCGAGCACGCGCTGCGTCGACCACCACGGCAGCGCGGCCGCCGCGACGGCGATCACCACGAGGCCGGCCAGCGCCCCGATGGCCGGCGCCCCCGGCCGCGCGCCGGCGCCCCGGCCCGGCCCGGCCGCCGCGACCACGACTCCGGCCGCCGCGAACGCCGGGACGGTGAGGGCCGGGATCGCCCAGGCCCAGTCGACGGCCGACTGCAGCAGGAACGCCGCCATGACGGCGAGGGGCAACCCGATCGTCGCCGGCGCCCGCCCGGGCGCCAGCCGGAGGATCGCCCACACGATCGCCGCGAGCAGCGCACCCAGCAGCGCCGCGCCGACCAGGCCGGTGCCCGAGAGCACGCGCGGCAGCACCCCGTGCGGCTCGATGGTGCCGAGGGCGTCGTCGCCCGTGTCGCGCTGCTGCAGGTGGACGAGGGCGAACCCGCCCGCGCCCTGCCCGACCAGCGGCGCGTCGGCGAACCCGCCCCACGCCTCGTCCCACCAGCCCCGGCGCTGGTTGCCGGCGGTGTTGACAAGCCGCCCGGGGTCGTTGGCGACGGCGTCCCCCGTGTCGCCGCGGAACTCGCTCACCCGGTCGCCGGTCCAGTCCCGGGCGACGGGCACGACGGCCACGGCGACGGCGGCGAGCACCAGCGCGCCGGCCAGACCGGCCAGCGCGAGGCGCCGGGCGCCGCGGGCGTCGAGACCGGTGCGCGCGCCGGCCCGGTGCAGCAGCGGCGCCAGGAGCGCGGCGAGCGCGAGACCGGCGAGCAGGCGCCAGCCGAGGCCGAGGCCGGGATCGGCCCGCTGCGCCACCGGGATCCCGTCGGCGGTCAGCACGGGGTCGGTCAGGGCGTGGGCGACCGGCAGCGCGGCTCCTGCGATGCCGGCCGCGAGGGCGGCGAGCGCGGCGCCGGTCGCCGGCGCGAACGCGATCGTGACCGCGAGCGCCATCGCGAGCGCCAGCACGCCCCCGCGCGAGTAGGTGAGCAGCACGGTCACGACGACGAGGGTCAGGCCGGCTCCCGCCAGCGGAAGGCCGGCGCGCCCGGCGAGGCGTCCGCCCGCCAGCCAGACGACCCCGGGCGCGGCCACGACCGCGACCATCGCGAGGGCGTTCCAGTACCCCAGCGGGGCCGACAGCCGGGCGAGGTCGGAGTCGGACCCGAGCCACTCGGGCAGGATCTTGCCGGCGAGCGCGATCCCCACCGGCACCGCCGCCGCCGCGCTGAGGCCGAGTCCCAGCATGAGCGGGGCGCGCGGGAGCAGCGTGCCGAGACCGGCACCGAGCACGAGGGCGGCGAGGGCGACGGCCTGGCGGTCGGCGTCGATCCACGCGAGGTGCGGGGCGGCCGCCCACAGCATCGACAGCGCCGCCCACGCCGTGGCGCCGGCGGCGGCGGCGATCGCGAGCCGCGACGGGCCGCCGCGCAGCCCGCCCCGGCCCCATGCGAGCAGCGCGACGCCGGCGGCCAGCGGCGCCCCGAGCGCGAGCGCGAGGAAGGCGCCGAGGGGACCCGGACCCCCGAGGCCGTCGCCGGGGTCGATGCCGCCGCCGGCCGTCGCCAGCAGCGCCCATCCGGCGAGCGCGATCGCTCCGGCCACGAGCGCCCCGCGGGCCGCCGCCGCTGCTTGTCGCGTTTCCGGGGCGCCGCTACGATCCGCCACGCCCCGGGGCCCGACGCCCCCCGTCCCCGTCACTGGGTGGCCCACCTGCTCCAACGCACCGCTCGGGTGATCGTCATGCTCGCCCTGATGCTCCTCGGCCCGGCGGCCGTCGCGTTCGCGGATGGACGGGACGTCCTGGCCGACGCGAAGGATAGCCGCATCGACGCCTGCTACTCCCGGGCCGACTTCCGCGACGCCGTCCGGCTCGCACGCGCGGACCAGCGACTCTACGGGGCCGAGCTCGACATCATCGCGACGGCCGGGATCACCCAGGTCGCCGTCCCGGGACGCCCCTGCGGCAGCGGGCGCGCCGTGCCCGCCGGGGCCATCGCCGTCGGTTCCAGCGGGGGCGCCGGCGTGTGGGGCGCGGTCGCGGTGGCCGCCGCCGCCGTCGGGGTCGGGGCGGGCGCCGTGGCGCGCCGCGCCGGACGGGGTCGGCGCTAGGTGCGGCGTTTCGTCAAGGAGTTCATCCTGCCGCTCGCGGTCGCGGTGGCACTCGCCTTCGTGATCCAGGCCGCGGTCGCCAAGCCGTACGAGATCCCGACGGCGTCGATGACGCCGACGATCGAGGGCAACGACCGCATCATCGCCAACCGGCTCATCTACCGGTTCCGCGACATCGAGCGCCGCGACATCATCGTCTTCGACCCGCCGCCGGCGGCCACCCGCACCTGCGGCGACGCCGGAGGCGGCAACATCCCCTTCGTCAAGCGGGTCATCGGGATCCCCGGGGACACGGTCGAGGTGCGCCGCGAGACGGTCGTCGCCTCCGACCCGCCGGTCGACGCCCGGGTGCTCGTGATCGACCTCACGCTGGACGGCTCGGGCGAGCGCACGGTGCAGACGATCCGCCTGCGCCCGGGGGACACCCGGTCGGTGACCTACGTCAACGGCGAGCCCTTCCCGGTCGCGGAGGCCATCACCCCGGTCGAGCTGAGGGATGGGGGCAACCCCTCGTACGGCCTGAGCGGCGACGTCGACGGCTCCCCCGCCTACGACTTCGGGCCGGCCACGGTGCCCGAGGGGGCGATCCTCGTGCTGGGCGACAACCGTCCCGGCTCCTGCGACTCGCACCAGTGGCGCGACGGTGCCGATCGCGCCCCGTTCGTCCCGATCGCGAGCGTCATCGGCCAGGCGGAGGTCACGTACTGGCCCCTCCGCCACCTCACCTTCCTGGACTGACGGAGGGCGCCCGGTCGGAGGCACGGGCGTCCGCCGGGCGCGTGTCGTCCGAGGCGTGCGCGAAGGTGGACGGACTCCCCGGTAGACGCGGAAATCCGCCCTGCCCCGGGGGCTTGCATCTTCTGCCACCTGTGGAAGGATGCGCCCCCACCACACTGAATATGGGGTGGGTAGCCCGTCTCCGACACCAGGGATAGCGTTCTTACGTGATCTGCCCGTTTTGCGAGAACCCCGAGCACCGCGTCGTCGAGTCGCGCGTCGCCGACACGAAGGACGCCATCCGCCGCCGTCGCGAATGCCTCGCGTGCGGCCAGCGCTTCACCACCTACGAGCGCTTCGAGGAGATGCCGCTCATGGTGGTCAAGAGCTCCGGGGAGCGGCAGCCGTTCGACCGCTCCAAGCTCCTCGAGGGGCTGCAGCGCGCCTGCCACAAGCGGCAGGTGTTCGACGGCCTCCCTCGACCTCGCCGTCCGTGACATCGAGGCCGAGCTGCGCAACCGCCTGCGCCAGGAGGTCGGCAGCACCCAGATCGGCGAGCTCGCCCTGCGCCGGCTCAAGGAGATCGACGCGGTCGCATACGTGCGCTTCGCGTCGGTCTACCGGCAGTTCGCCGACGTCGAGGAGTTCGGCGACGAGCTCTCGCGGCTCGAGCGCGAGCCGCCCCTGCCGCGCGGGCAGTTCCCCCTCGACGACCAGCTCTTCCAGACATTCGACGCGGGTTCCGCCCCGTCCGGCCGCGCTACGCTGAGGGCTCTGCCCGGCGGGCGTGACGGGGTCACCCCACGCACGACCGCCCAGGAGGCAAGCGATGGCGACTGACGCGCCGACCATGACCGACCGCGCGCTGGGGATCTCCCGACGCTTCACACGGCCCGGGACCCACCCCTACGACGAGGTCGCGTGGGGTCCGCGCGACGCCCGCATCGTCGAGCCCGCGCGCGACGGCAAGCCCGAGCGCGTCGTCTTCGAGCAGACGGGCTGCGAGTTCCCCCTCGACTGGTCCGACACCGCGGTCCGCATCGTGGCGTCGAAGTACTTCCGCTACGGCATGGACGACCCGCGCCGCGAGCGGAGCCTGCGCGAGGTGATCGACCGCGTGGTCGACACCATCCGCCATCACGGCGTGAAGGGCGGGTACTTCGTCGACGACGACGAGGCCGAGACCTTCTCGCAGGAGCTGCGCCACATCCTCGTGACGCAGAAGGCGGCCTTCAACTCGCCGGTGTGGTTCAACTGCGGCGTGTCGGCCGCGACCCGCGAGCACGACGACGACCGCATCCTCGACGTGGACGACCCGCCGGTGGGGGAGGGCGAGCCGCAGGTCAACCAGGCCTCCGCCTGCTTCATCCTCTCGGTCAACGACACGATGCCCTCGATCCAGCGGTGGATCGCGTCCGAGTCGGAGATCTTCCGCGGAGGGTCGGGCGCCGGCGTCAACCTGTCGCGCCTGCGCGGCGACGGCGAGGCGCTCTCGAACGGCGGCCAGGCCTCCGGCCCGGTCAGCTTCATGCGCTGGGCCGACTCGGGCGCCGGCTCGATCAAGTCGGGCGGCGGCACCCGCCGCGCGGCCAAGATGGTGATCCTCGACGGCGATCACCCGGACATCCTCGAGTTCGTGCGCTGCAAGGCCCACGAGGAGGCCAAGGCCTACGCCCTCGGCGACATGGGCTACGACCTCGGCCTCAACGGCGACGCGTGGCGCTCGATCCAGTTCCAGAACGCCAACAACTCGGTGCGCCTGACCGACGAGTTCTTCGATCGCGTCGAGTCGGACGAGGGATGGCAGACGCGCAACGTCGCCGGCGGCGAGGTGCGCGACGAGATGCCGGCCGCCGACCTGCTGCGCGAGATCTCGGAGGCCGCCTGGGCCTGCGGCGACCCGGGCGTGCAGTACGAGGACGCGATCCAGCGCTGGCACACCTCGCCCAACGCCGGGCGCATCTCCGGGTCGAACCCCTGCTCCGAGTACATGCACATCGACGACTCGGCCTGCAACCTGGCCTCCATCAACCTGATGGAGTTCCTCGACGAGGACGGCACCTTCCGCGTCGACGACTTCCGCCATGCGGTGCGCGTGGTGCTGACGGCGCAGGAGATCATCGTCACGCCGGCCAGCTACCCGACCAAGCGGATCGGCGACAACGCGCGCGCCTACCGCCAGCTCGGCCAGGGCTACACCAACCTCGGCTCGCTGCTCATGTGCCAGGGCCTCGCCTACGACTCGGACGAGGGCCGCGCCTGGGCCGGGGCCGTCACCGCCCTGCTGCAGGGCGAGGCGTACGCGCAGTCGGCGCGCATCGCCTCGCGCGTGGGCGCCTACGACGGCTATGCGGCCGACGCCGAGGCGCAGGACCGCGTGGTGCGCATGCACCGGGACGCGGCCCTCGACCTGCCGGTGCGCGCACGCGGCGGCAACTACGCGGAGCTGCGCGCGGCCGCCGCCCACTCGCTGGACGACGCCGTCGCCCTCGGCCAGTCGGAGGGACGCCTCGGCGCCCCCGGCTACCGCAACGCCCAGGTCAGCGTGATCGCCCCGACCGGGACCATCAGCTTCATGATGGACGCCCAGACCACGGGCATCGAGCCGGCCATCGGCCTGATCAGCTACAAGACGCTCGTCGGCGGCGGCTACATGAAGCTCGTCAACACCGACGTCGAGCGCGCCCTGCGGGCCCTCGGGTACGACCCGGGCCGGCGGGCGGACATCCTGGCCCACGTGGACGCCACGGGCTCCATCGAGGGGGCCCCCGGGCTGTCCGACGACCACCTGACCGTCTTCGACTGCGCCTTCGGCGTGGCCGGCGGCCGCACGATCGGCCCGGAGGGGCACGTCCGCATGATGGCGGCCGTGCAGCCGTTCGTCTCGGGCGCGATCAGCAAGACGGTCAACCTGCCCAACTCGGCCACCGTCGAGGACGTCAGCGACATCTACAAGCTGGGCTGGCGACTCGGGCTGAAGGCCATCGCCATCTATCGCGACGGCTCCAAGCGCACCCAGCCGCTCTCGACGACCGACGGGTCGAAGGCGATGACGGCCGTGGCCGGCGTCGAGATCGCGGCGACCCCCGTGCGCCGGCGTCTGCCCGATGACCGCGCCGCCCTGACCCACAAGTTCAGCGTCGGTGGCCAGGAGGGCTACATCACGGTCGGCCTCTACGAGGACGGCACCCCCGGCGAGGTCTTCGTCAAGATGAGCAAGCAGGGCTCGACGGTCTCGGGCCTGATGGACTCGGTCGCGATCGCCTGGTCGATGGCGCTGCAGCACGGGGTGCCGGTCGAGAGCCTGATCGCCAAGTACATCGACCACCGGTTCGAGCCCTCGGGCTTCACCGGCAACCCGCGCATCCCGATGGCGCGGTCCGTGGTCGACTACCTGGCCCGCTGGATGGCGTCGAAGTTCCTGTCCGAGGAGGACCAGCGCACCGCCGGCGTGCTGCCGGGCGCCGACTCCGCCCCGAGCCCGGCGCCCGCGCCGGCGGAGCCCGAGGCCCCCGACGACCAGCTCGCGTTCGGGTCGGTCGCGGAGCAGGCCAACGGCAACGGGCACGACCACGCCGACGGCGGCGCACCGGCCAAGCCGCGACTGCTGCTCGACTCGACCGGGCAGATCTGCTCGTCGTGCGGCAGCTCGGACATGGTGCGGGCGGGCTCGTGCCTGACGTGCCGCACCTGCGGCGCGACGTCCGGTTGCGGATGACCCGACGGCGCGCCGGGTAGGGGGCCCGTCCGGGTGCGTGTCGTCATCGTCGGCGCCGGGGCGGCGGGTCTCGCCGCGGCGCGCAGCCTGCGCCGCCGGGGGGTGGCGGCCACGGTCATCGACCGCGCCCCCGCCGGGGCGTGGACGCCGCGGCCGTTCATGCCGCCCTACCAGGGCTTCGACGCCCTGGAGGACGCCGGGGTGCTCGCCCCCATCCGCGCCGAGTCATGGGAGATCGCCCCGCGCGGTGACGGGGTGCCGGTCGCCCTCGCGGCCCCGTTCGTGCGGGTGATGGAGATCCTGGCCGACGGCGTGCCGGTGCGACACGGCGTCGAGGTCACCGGCCTGGTGCGCGACGGCGAGCGCGTCGCGGGGGTGCGGGCGCGCGGCCCCGACGGTGACGCGTACGAGCTGCCGGCCGACCTCGTCGTCGCGTGCGACGGCGTCCGCTCGCCGCTGCGCGCGATGGCGGGTCTCGAGGCGCGGCTCGAGCTCGCCGAGGGCGCCCACCTCTCGTTCATCACCGACGTCGTGGTCGACCGCTCCTTCGCCCTGCACTACCAGGCCGACGGTCGCCAGGTGGGGTTGCTCGGATGGCCGACCGGGTCGGCCGGCTGGTGGGACATCGAGCGCGTGGGGGCCGAGGCCGTCCGCGCGCCCGGTCTCGAGGCGTTCCGCGAGGCCTTCGCGCGACTGCTGCCCCCGGCCGCCCCGGCGCTCGCGGCCCTCACGTCGGTCGACCAGCTCGTCTACCGCGAGATCACCGAGGTGCATGCCGAGCGCTGGTGGGTGCCCGGCCTCGTGATCATCGGCGACGCGGCCCATGCGGTGGGGCCCGAGGCCGGGCTGGGCGCGGGCCTCGGGCTGGGCGACGCCCACGCGCTCGCGATCGCCGTGGCGCAGCACCCCGACGACGCCGACGCGGCCTGCGCGACGTACGAGGCGTGGCGCCGGCCCGCGGTGGCGCCCTACGAGCAGATCGGCGCCGCCGGGTCGCGCATCGTCCGGGGCGGCGCGAAGCCCGCGGGAGAGGTCTGGCCGCCTCCGGCCTGACCGGGGCCCGCCCCTAGTGGGCCTTCACCAGGTCCCGCTCGGGGACGATGCTCCAGCGCCCCGCGATCGTGCGCAGCTCCTCGGTCATCGGCCACGAGTCGGGGCGCTCGTCGCCGTCGTGCGCGGGCGTGCCGCCCTTGAGGGTCATGCAGCCGGCGTTCTCTCCGACCCCCTCGATCTCGGCCAGCTCATCGGCCGACAACACGGTCCCGGCGGGGACGCCGGCCAGGTCGGCGCGCTTGTCCTCGACCGGCCGGGCGCCCGCGCCGGGCTCCTGGATGAGGGTGGGCACGACGCACGCGACGGGGCCCTGGGCGAGGGTCCATTGGCAGGCGAGCTGCAACGTCGTCAGCCCGTGGCGATCGGCGATCGGGCGCAGCCGGTCGAGCTTGCCGCGCCCGAGCTCGACCCATCCGGCGGGCCGGAACGAGCGGTGGTCGCGGCCCGGCAGCTCGTGCTCGTCGGGCACGTCGCCGTGGAAGACGCCGCCGTGGTCGACCACGCGCGCGATGGCCCTGATGCGATGGCGCTCGAGCGCGGGCAGCAGCAGCCGCGAGGGCCAGGGCTCGAACGGGCTGAGGATGATCATCGCCCAGTCGATGCGGTCGCCGAAGCGCTCGAAGCAGCCGATCAGGTCGAGCGTGAAGCCGTTGGCCGGCCCCGGGGCGATGCCGATCGCCCCCGTCAGCCCCTCGTCGCGCAGCCCGGCCATGGCGGCCCAGACGGCCTCCGACGAGTAGCCCGTCCGGTCGGGGTTGTGCAGCATCAGGACGTCGAAGCGGTCGGTCCCGCACCGCTCGAGGCTGCGCTCGGTGGCGCGTCGCAGGTAGGCGGCGTAGTCATCGGGCCCGCGCAGGGCGGGATCGGTGAAGCGGGGGAAGCCCTTCGACCCCTGGCGCTCGCCGTCGTAGAAGTCGTGACCCACCGCGCCGACCAGGCAGTACGAGTCGCGCGCGACGCCCGAGAGCGCGCGCCCCACGAGCGCGTCGGCGGCCCCCGCACCGTAGGCGTCGGCGGTGATCACCGTGTCGATGCCCTCGTCGGGACGCAGCAGCGCGACGAGGCGGTCCTCGTCGATCGGGAGGCCGAAGTGCATGTGGACGCCCCCGCTCCAGGAGCCGAGGGCGACGTGTCCGGGGTCTCTCACGAGGGCAGTGTGCCACCTCGCCGCCGCCGGGGTCCGGCCGGGGCGCGAGCGGGGGACCCCCGCCCGCGCCGGACCGGTCAGGCCGGGTCGGGCTCCTCGTCGCGACGCCAGAGCGGCGCCTGGCCGAACTTGGCCGACAGGGCGATGCCGACCCCGTAGAGCACGAACTGCGGGAGCATCAGCAGCACCATGCTGATCGGGTCGCCGCCCGGGAGGATGGCGGCGACGGCCGCGATGCCCACCAACGCGATGCGCCAGTGGGTGCGGTACATCCGGGCCGAGGTGATGCCCATCCGCGACAGGGCGGTCATGGCGACCGGCACCTCGAACAGCAGTCCGGACGCCAGCAGCATGGTCGTCGCGAAGCCGAAGTACTCGCCCGCGCGCAGCTGCGTGTTGAAGGTCTCGCCGCCGAAGCCGGTCAGGAAGTTGAGCGCGACCGGCAGCACGACGACGTAGCCGAACGCCACGCCTCCGGTGAACAGGCCCGACAGGCCCGCCACGATGGCGAGCACCACCCGGCGGGGCTGCTCGGCCACCGCCGGGATGACGAACGCATAGGCCTGGTACAGCCAGACCGGGAGCACGACGAGCACGGACGCCCAGAACACGACCTTCAGCGTGGTGAAGAAGGGCTCGGTCGGTGACAGCGTGATGAGCTGGTCGGTGTCGCTCGGCAGCGGCCACGTGAGCGCGTCGATGAGACCGTCGCGCATGGCGTACATGCCGGCGAAGGCGACCACCAGGGCGAGCGCGCTGACGATGAGACGCCGGCGCAGCTCGTCCAGGTGCTCGACCACGCTCAGGTGGTCATCGGGCCGCGCGCGGCGCGGCCCGATCCGCAGTGTCCGGGGCATGAGGGTGTTCCCTCTCGTCCGATCCGGCTAGACGGAGGTCGTCTGGCGGTCGTCGGCACCCACGGGCTCGGCCTGCGCCGACTCCTTGATGAGCGCCTCGGCGCTCGGGATCTCCTCGAGGGGCTCCTCGGTGGTGACGGCGGTGCGCGGGGAGGCGGGGGTGTGGTCGTCCTCGCCGGTGATGCCGCCCTTGAAGTCGCGGATGCCCTTGCCGAGGTTGCGGCCGAGCTCGGGGAGGCGCTTCGGGCCGAAGATCAGGAGGGCGATCGCCAGCACGATCACGATCTGGATCGGTGAGATGTCGAACACGTCACGGTCCTTCCGTTCGGGGTGGTCCAGCAGACGCGGGTCGCCACGGCGGCTCCTGCGCTTGGTCGGGGTCACTCGACCGGCGGTGTCGCCACCCGCGGCGACGAGCACCTGTTCACGTAGCGGTCCGGTCCTCCGCGTAAAGGTGCGAACACCAGGCCATACGCCCGGGGCGGCCGCCCGGATCACCCTCCCGTCACGCACCGCCCTCGACCGGTCCGTGATCCGCAACCCCGGCGCCCGCGTAAGGACACCTGGAAACGCACACTCAGCGGAGGTACGCGGGATGACGACGACAACCAGCCGAGCGGAGTTCATCTCCCTCGGCGCCAAGGGCGGGCTCGCGCTCGTCGTCGGGGGATCCATCCTCGGCGTCGCTGCAGCTCCGGCCCTCGGACAGGCCTCGGGAGACGTGGCCATCGCCAAGCTGGCCGCCACGGCCGAGCTGCTGGCGGTGGACGTGTACACGCGGGGCATCGACAGCGGCTTCTTCACGGGCGACGTGCTCGCCTACATGGAGTCCGCCCGTCAGAACGAGCAGGACCACTACGACACCCTCGCCGGCGTCCTCGGTTCCGAGGCCCCGAAGGGCATCAAGTTCACGTACCCGAACGGCACCTTCGCGAGCGCGAAGAGCATCGCCGCGACGGGTGTCGCCCTCGAGACGGCCTTCGTCGGCGCGTACCTCGGCGCCGTGGAGGCCCTCGAGAGCAACGACCTCAAGGCCGTCGCCGGCCAGGTCGCCGCCAACGAGGCGCAGCACCTGACGACGTTCAAGCGTCTCGACGCGGGCAACAAGCTCGTGCCGAACCCGTCGTTCCCGGAGAGCCTGACCGCAGACGAGGCGACGGCCGCCGTGACGCCGTTCCTCGCATGAGCGGCCACCTGACCACCCCAGACCCCGTGGAGACCTCCGCCATGGATCCGAACCTCAGCCGAGCGCGCTTCCTGCGCCGCGGCGCCAAGGGCGGCCTCGTGCTGGCCGTCGGCGGCATGGCGCTCGCCGCCGCCGCATGCGGTGACGACGAGTCGACGGCCACCTCGACCCCGGCCACCTCGACGCCCGCCGGCGCCGTGGACGACGTCGCGATCGCCAAGCTGGCCGCCACTGCCGAGCTGCTCGCGGTCGACTTCTACGGCATGGGCATCGACAGCGGCTTCTTCAAGGCCGACGTGCTCGCCTACATGCAGGCCGCCCGTCAGAACGAGCAGGACCACTACGACGCCCTCGCCGAGGTCCTCGGCGCCGAGGCGCCCAAGGACCTGACGTTCGTCTACCCCGACGGCACCTTCGCGACGGCCAAGAGCATCGCCGACACGGGCGTCGCGCTCGAGACGGCGTTCGTGGGCGCCTACATGGGTGCCATCTCGTCGCTCTCGGACAACGGCCTCAAGAAGGTCGCGGCCCAGATCGGCGCGAACGAGGCGCAGCACCTGACCACCCTGAAGTCCCTCGGGGCCGGCAACAAGCTGGTGCCGAACCCGTCCCTGCCGGACGTGCTCACGGCCGAGGAGGCCACGGCGGCGGTCACGCCCTTCCTGGGCTGATCCTCCGGGGCGCTCGCCGCCCCGCGCCACGATCGAACCGGGAGCCCCGCCATACGGCGGGGCTCTCGACGTTCCGGGCCCGTCAGTCGATGCCGGGCCGGGTGCGCACCGACACGCCGTGCCGCCGGGCCAGCGCCTCACCGCCGCCGCGGCGGATCGCCTCGGCGACGCGCTCGGGGTCGATGCCCGCCTCGATGAGCCGCTGGCTGAGCTCGCCCTCCTTGGCCTGGCGGAAGAACAGCACGGTGATCGCGCCGAAGGCCAGGAGGCAGTGCAGCACCATCATCACGGTGCCCGAGTTCGCCTGGTCCTCGAGCGGCGCGACGCCCCAGGCACGGGCCGCCGCCGCGTGGGAGTCGTAGAACGCCGTACCCGAGAACCAGTAGACGTTCGCGATGCCCAGCCCCACGAACCACACGCCCGACATGTAGCTGCCCTTCCACCCGGTCGAGAACCAGGACGGCGCGGGCAGCACCTCGACGACCGGCATCCAGAGCAGCGTGCCGACGAGCACGAACGACACCTGCTGCACGATCCAGAGCGCCGGGGTCTCGAGGACGAGGTGGTGCAGGCCGGGCAGCAGCCACACGACGGTCGACCCCGCCCAGAGCGGGAACGCCACGCCGGGGTGCTGCAGGCGCTGCAGGACGCGCCGCACGCCGGGACCGAGCAGGTCCGTGACGAACTGCCGGGTCACCCCGAGCAGCAGCAACAGCGGCGCGACGGCGCCGATCAGCGTGTGCTGCAGCATGTGCGCCGTCAGCAGCCCCTGCTGGGCGATGCCGCCGAGAGGCGAGCAGATTGCGATCAGGATCAGCGCGAGCCCGCTGCCGAACGAGAGCCGGCGCAGGCCGGAGATGCCGCCCACCCGGTGCACGCGCGCGGCGTAGAGCGCCCCCAACAGCAGCACCGCGGCCACCTCGACCGGCGGCACCGCCCACAGCTCGCCCAGATCGGTCGTGGCCGTGGCCGAGGGACCGGCGTGGCCGGTGTGGGCCCCGCCGCCCGCAAGCGCCGTGAGGGCGATCGCCAGGGCGAGCGACCCTGCGACGGCCATGGGGATCAGCGGGCGTCTCATGACATCGATGCTGCCACACGCCGCCCCCGGCGGCGCGCGCCGTTCGTACCCCGCGGTCCGGGTCAGGCCGCCCGGCAGTCGGGGCAGCGCCCGCGCAGCACCACGTCGTGGCCGACCACGCTGTAGTCCGACCGCGACGCCGTACCCTCGAGCGCGCGCTCGAGGCCGGGGTCCTCGAACGGGCTGACCTCGCCGCACCCGACGCACACCAGGTGGTGATGGTGCTCGCCGCCGGGCAGGGCGGGCTCGTAGCGGGCCCCGCCGCCGCCGAGGTCGAGACGCTGCACCAGCCCCAACCCGACGAGCAGGTCGAGCACGCGGTACACGCTCGCGATGCCGACGCGACGTCCGTCGCCGCGGAGCTGGTCGAAGATCTCCAACGCCGAGCGGCAGCACTCCTGGTCGGCCAGCGACTCGATCACGGCGCGTCGCGCACCGCCCGAGCGGTGGCCGGCCCGCGCGATGCTCTCGCGCGCGTGCGCGGCCCAGCCCGCGGCGTCACCGGCCTGGTGCTGGTGCGCGCGCGTCATCGGTGCGGATGCCTCACCGACGCGCTCCGTCCCGGTGCGGCCTCAGCCGGTGCGGGATCCTCCGGGGCGGAGCGCCATGAGCAGGGCGGCGACGACGACGAGCGTGACCAGCGGGACGCGGAGGGCCCACGCGAGCGCCTGCGTGCCGCCCAGGCGCCGCAACCGGCGCTGGACGCCGCGGCGCACGAGCCGGGCGACGATCGGTGAGTGCAGCATCGCGACAGCATGACGACCGGCTCGGACCCCATCGCGCGGCCGTCAGCCATGACCGTGACCGTGGTCGTGGTCATGGCGGTGCACCGGGTCCATGACCAGCTCGCCGCCGCCGGGCAGCTCGCCCAGCACGAGCCCGAAGGTCTCCATGAGCGCCTCGCGCGTCAGCACCTGCGCCGGGGGCCCGTGGGCGACGACGCGACCGGCCAGCAGCAGCGCCCGCTCGGCGCTGGCGGCGTCGCGGATGTCGTGGGTGCACATGATCACGGCGGCCCCCCGCGCCCGCTCGCGGGCCAGGGCCCCCAGGAGCAGCTCGCGGCCGACGACGTCGAGCCCCGAGGTCGGCTCGTCGAGCACCAGCAGGTCGGCGCGCCAGGCGAGCGCCTGGGCGATGTGCACGCGCTGGCGCTGGCCGCCCGAGAGCTCGGCGACGGGCTCGTCGGCGAGGTGGGCGACGCCCATGCGCTCCATGCTCTCGTGCACGAGCTCCCGGTCGCCGCGGGTCATGCGCCCGAACAGTCGCCGCTCGGCGAACCGGCCCATCGTCACCACGTCGCGCGCCCGTATCGGCAGCGCGAAGCCCGACGCGTCGACCTGGCCGAGGTAGGCCACCCGTGCGGGCGCGCCGCCGGGCGCGCCGCCGAGCACGCGCACCGTGCCCGCGATGGGGGCCAGCAGCCCCACGAGGGTCCTGACGAGGGTCGACTTGCCCGATCCGTTGGTGCCGAGCACGACGAGGGTGCCCCCGGGCTCCAGCGCGAGGTCGAGCCCCGACACCACGGCACGCGCGTCGTAGCCCACGGCGAGCCCCGTCGTCGCGAGGGCGCCGCCGCCGCTCACGCCGGCACCGCCCGGGGGGCCGGCCGCCAGAGCGTGCGCGCCGCCAGGGTGGCGAAGAAGGCGACGACCTCGACGAGCACGATCGACGCGCCCGCCGCCAGGTCGTGGTGGTACGACACCAGCAGCCCGGCGGCGACGCTGACCACCCCGATGATCGCCGCTCCGGCCATCATCGCCCCGATCCGGCGGGCGACGAGCGCCGCGGTCGCGGGCGGGGCGATGAGCATCCCGAACACGAGCAGGGTCCCGACGGTCTGGAACGACACGACCACCGTGACGGCGACCATGCCGAGCATGAGCCACTCGTAGAGGCCGGCGCGGAACCCCGCGACGCGGGTCTGGCCGGCGTCGAACGACAGCATCAGGAAGGGCCGTGCGCCGACCGCCGCCACGGCCACGACGACGACCGTCGCCGCGAGCTGCACGAGCGATGTCGTCCCAGGAGATGCCGAGCACCTCCCCGAAGAGGATCCGGGTCAGGTCGCCGGTGAACGAGTCGGACCGCGAGACGATCACCACGCCGAGCGCCAGCATGCCGACGAACAGCAGGCCGATCGCCGTGTCGCCCGACAGCCGCGAGCGACGACGCACGAGGTCGACGCCGCCGATCATCACGACCGCGCCCACGAGCGCGCCGCCGATGCCCGGCAGACCGAGCAGCAGCGCTCCCGCGATGCCGGGGAGCACGCCGTGGGCGAGGGCGTCGCCGATGAAGGCCAGGCCGCGCAGCACGACGAACGTGCCGACCACGGCGCACCCGGCGGCCACCAGGCATCCGGCGACGAGCGCGCGCAGCATGAACTCGTTGTCGAGGAACGGGTCGACGAGGGGTCCCACCGGCCCTACCCCCCGATCGCGAGGCCGTCGTGCACCGCGGCGGCCACGTCGCGCATGAACGTGAGATACGAGCCGTCGGCGGGCAGCCGGTGGGTGCCGATCGGCACCACGCGGGCGCCGGTCTGCTCGCCGATCGCCTCGGCGACGCCGTCGGGCGTGCCGAGCTCGGCGAAGATCGCCGGCACCCCCTCGCGCTCGATCTGCGCGCGCAGCGCCGAGAGGTCGGACGCCGAGACCTGCGCCTGGGGGCTGAGCGAGGGGATCAGGGCTCCGACCAGCTCGAAGCGGTAGCGGTCGGCGAACCAGGCCATCGACTCGTGCCCCGTGACCAGCCTGCGCCGCTCCGCGGGGATGTCGGCGAGGTCGGCGCGGATCTCGGCGTCGAGGTCGGCGAGGCGCCCCGCGAGCGCGGCCGCCCGTGGGGAGACGTCGACGCCGAGGGCGCGCCGGATCTCGGGCGCGAGGGCGTCGACGACGTCGCGGATGGCCAGGGGGTCCATCCAGATGTGCGGATCGCCGGCGACGCGCGCGCCGCCGCCGGCCGCCTCGTCGACGTGGTCGGTGGCCGTGAAGACCGGGACCCCCGCGTCGCGGGCGCTCGCCACGGCGCCGTCGAGCCCCACCTCCAGGTCGAGGCCGTTGCGCACCACGAGGTCGGCCTCGCCGAGGGTGGCCGCGTCACGGGCCGAGGGCTGGAAGTCGTGGGGGTCGACGCCGTTCGGCATGAGCACGCGCACGTCGGCGTCGTCGCCGACGAGGTCCTCGACGAGCGACCCGAGGACCGTCGTCGTCACGACCACCTCGGGCGTCCACCCGACCCCGCCCCGTCCGATCCGCACCCCGCCGCCGCCAGGGCCAGGGCCAGGGCGGCGAGGAGTCCGGCGAGCGGGCTCGGTCGGCGGCGCGTGGGGTGCACGGGAACTCCCTCGGAGGCGGGGCTGGGGACCCGGAACGACAGTGATAACCCTTACCATATAGGTCGCGGGCCGCGGGACGGGCGCCCGGGTCGTCTACGATCGGCGCCGTGTCAGGGGTCGCCACCGCCATCGCGAGCATCCCGGCGCCCGCGGTACGCGACATCGAGCTCGGGCCGCTGCAGATCCGCCTCTACGCGCTCTGCCTGCTGGCCGGGATCTTCGCGGCGGCCTGGATCGCCGCGCGCCGCTGGAAGGACCGCGGCGGCGACCCCGAGCTGATCTTCGAGGTGGCCCTCTGGTCCGTCTTCGGCGGACTGATCGGCGCTCGGCTCTACCACGTGATCACGAGCTACGACCAGATCGGCGACGAGTGGTATGCGCCCTTCGCGATCTGGGAGGGCGGCCTCGGCATCTGGGGCGGCGTGCTGGCGGGCGTCCTCACCGGCGCCTGGGTCACGCACCGGCGCGGTGCGAGCGTGCTGGAGATGATGGACGCCGCGGCCCCCGGGATCCTGATCGCCCAGGGCATCGGGCGCCTCGGCAACTACTTCAACCAGGAGCTCTTCGGCAGCCCGAGCGACCTGCCGTGGGCGCTCGAGGTCGACCCGGGCCGGCGCCCCGCCGAGAACGCGCTCGACCCCACGTTCCACCCGACGTTCCTCTACGAGATGCTCTGGAACTTCGCGGGCGCGGCCCTGATCATCTGGGCCGGGCGGCGGTTCCGCATCCGCCCGCCCGGGGTGTTCTGCCTCTACGTGGCCGTCTACTCGCTGGGGCGCCTCTTCTGGGAGCAGCTGCGGGTCGATCCGTCGCGCATGTTCCTCGGCCAGCGGCTCAACTTCTACGTCGCGCTCGTGCTGCTGGTGGGCGCGATCGCCTACTTCGTGTGGGACCGGCGACGCCGCGGGCCGGACGACGACCGCCCGGCGCCCCCGCCGCCCGCCTCGGTGCCGACCGGTCCGGGCGGCCGGGCGCGGCCCGCGAACCGTCCGACGCGCCGGTAGCTACGCGTACAGCTCGCCGGCCGCGACCGGCACGTCCAGCCGGTTCTCGGGCGGGGCGAGCGGGCAGCTCCACCGCGGGTCGTAGCTGCACGAGGGGTTGTAGGCGTAGTTGAAGTCGAGGACGAGCCGGCGCCCGTCACCGCCCGTCCCGAGGTCGGCGCCCTTGACGGTGTCGAGCAGGTAGCGGCCGCCACCGTAGGTGCGGGTGCCCGCGAGGGCGTCGCGGAAGGGCACGAACAGCCCGCCGCCGTAGCCCTCCAGCCAGTAGACGGCCAGCGAGACCTCGCCGTCGGGAAGTCGCGGGCGCACGAAGCCGATCCGGGTGAAGCGGGTCGGCTCGCCCGTGCTCGTGGGGATGATCAGCTCGACGCCGGCGTCATCGGGCTCGAGCGCCGCCTCGCACCGCATCTCGGGCCGGTGCGGCGCCCACGGCACCCCCGTGAACTCCGCCCGCGCCTCCAGGGGGAGAGGCGACTGGGGGTGCCCGGCCATCAGCGCGTCGCGCTCGGCACGGAAGGCGGCGCAGGCGGCCGGCGCGGCGCCCCCGGCCCGCGCCCGCGCGTACATCGCGAGCACGCGCCGCTTCCAGTCCATCAGCTCGAGGCGGGGATGCTCCACCGGCTCACCTCACCGCGGCTGCGTCACCGCACCCTCGGACGCCGACGAGACGAGCGCCGCGTACTTGGCCAGCACCCCGCGCGTGTAGCGGGCGGCCGGGGGCGTCCAGCCGTCGAGTCGCGCCGCGATCTCGTCGTCGGACAGCTCCACCCGCAGCTCGCGCGAGTCGACGTCGAGCACGATCGTGTCGCCGTCGCGCAGCGCCGCGATGGGACCACCGCGGAACGCCTCGGGCGAGACGTGCCCCACCATCAGTCCGTGTGTCGCGCCGGAGAAGCGGCCGTCGGTGATCAGCGCCACCTCGTCGCCGATGCCCGCGCCGGCGAGGGCCGCCGTCACGTGCAGCATCTCGCGCATGCCCGGCCCCCCGGCGGGGCCCTCGTAGCGGATGACGACGATGTCGCCGGGCTCGATGAGGTTCTGCTTGACCGCGGCGAAGGCCTCCTCCTCCGACTCGAAGACCCGGGCGGGACCGACCTGGAGACGCCGCTCGTGCCCGGCGAGCTTCACGACGCAGCCCTCCGGGGAGAGGTTGCCGCGCAGGATCGCGAGTCCCCCGGTGGGCGACAGCGGGGCGTCGATCGGCAGGATCACCTGCTGGCCGGGCGTCTCGCTCGCATCGGCGGCGATCTCGCCGAGCGACCGGCCGTCGACGTTGCGGGGCGAGGGGTCGAGCAGGCCCGGCATCGACCAGCTCGCGCGTCATCACGGCGACGCCGCCGGCGGCGTGGAGGTCGGTCGCCACGTACTTCCCGCCCGGTGTCAGGCTGGCGACGATGGGGGTGCGCGAGGCGATGGTGTCGAAGTCGTCGATCGAGAGCGGGATGCCGAGCTCCCAGGCGATCGCCAGGAGGTGGAGGACGCCGTTGGTCGATCCGCCGCTCGCGGCGACGCCCGCGATCGCGTTGTCGATCGACGCGCGCGTGATGACCTGCGACGGGCGCACGTCGTCGCGCACCAGCCGCATGACGAGCTCACCCGCCGCGACGCACGCGGCCTCCTTGTCGGGGTGGGTGGCGGGCACGCCGTTGAGGCCCGCCGGGCTGATCCCGAGGATGTCGAGCGCCATCGACATCGTGTTGGCGGTGAACTGGCCGCCGCACGCCCCGGCACCGGGGCACGCGACGCTCTCGAGGGCGTGCACCTCCTCGGGCCCGACCCTGCCGGCCGCGTGGGCGCCGACGACCTCGAAGACGTCCTGGATCGTCACGTCGCGGCCCTTGTACCGGCCGGGCGCGATCGAGCCGTTGTAGAGGACGAGCCCGGGGATGTCGAGGCGCGCGAGCGCCATGACCGCGGCCGGGATCGTCTTGTCGCAGCCGACCAGGCACACGAGGCCGTCGAAGCTGTGGCCGCGCGCCGCCAGCTCGATCGAGTCGGCGATCACCTCGCGGGAGATCAGCGACGCCCGCATGCCCTCGGTGCCCATCGACACGCCGTCGGACACCGAGATCGTGTTGAGCTCCATCGGCGTGCCGCCGGCGGCCCGGATGCCGCGCTTCACGTGCACCGCCAGCTCGCGCTGGTTGAGGTTGCACGGCATCGTCTCGATCCAGGTGGTCGCCACGCCGACGATCGGCTTCGCGAGGTCCTCGTCGGTGAAGCCGGTCCCCTTCAGCATCGCCCGTGCGGGCGCGCGGTCGGGGCCGTCGGTCATGGCGGCGCTGTGGCGCTTGGCCGGATCGCTGGGTCCGTACGGGTCTGTGGGCATCGCGCGATCGTATCCGAGGACGGCGGGCCGGAGGGCCGCCGCGCCCCCGCCCGCGCCCCCCGGCGATAGGTGCCCGGTCACTCACCCCGCCGGGTGGTGCGGTCGATCCTGTGGTGGTGAGCCTCCCTACGAATACGGGTGCGCCCCTGTGGCGTCCGTGGCGGGTCGGCGTCCGCGAGCGGGTCGCGATCGCGGCGTTCGTGGCCATGTCCGCCTTCGCCGCGGCCCTGATCTGGTACTCCGGGAACCAGCTCTCGTCGGCCTACGAGGACGCGGCGCGCTCGGAGGTGGTGGCCATCGCGACCGCGATGGACGCCGGCTACGACCCGGCGACGCTCGACACGCCGAGCGTGCTGCTGGCGCGCATCCAGGCGCTCAGGGCGACCACCCCGGCCCTGCACGAGGCGACGATCTACCGCGACGTCGAGGGCACGCCGCAGCGGCTGGTGACGACCGACCCGCGGGTGATCGGGCGCCCGCTCCCGCCCCAGGACATCCGAATCTTCTCGACCGGGCGCCCCGAGTACCGGCGCGAGCGCTCGGCGGGGCGCGACCTGGCGGCGTACAGCATCCCCCTCGGCGGGGACGGCGCCGCCCCGGACGCGGTGCTGACCCTGCGCACCGACTTCGCGCCGCGTCAGTCGGCGGTCGCCGCCCGTACCCGGCGGCTGGCCGTGGGCGCCGTGGGCGTCGGCGCGCTGGTGGTGGTGCTCGTGATGCTCCTCATCGGGCGGACCCTGCTCCGCCCCCTGCGGCGCCTCACCGAGGCGACCCGGCGGGTGGCCGCGGGCGATCTCGGCACCCGTCTGGCGTGGACCCGCGCCGACGAGGTCGGCGAGGTCGGTCGCGCCTTCGACCAGATGACCGGCGCGATGCAGGCAACGCGCGCGCGCCTCGTCGAGGGCAGCTCGGAGCTGCGGCGGGCGCAGGCGGCCCAGGAGCGCCTGCGCCGGGTCGCCGAGGCGATCGCCGGCGACGACGACCTGGGCGCGGTGCTCCGGCGGGCGGCGGCCGAGGCGGGAGTGCTGCTGGGCGCGGAGGGCGCGGCCGTGGCCCGGTTCGACGACGGGGCCATCGAGGTCGTCGCCCCCTGGACGGCGCTGCCCACGACCCGCATCCGCATGGACCGTGTCGCCGCCACGGCAGAGGTGCGCGACACCGGGCGGGCGTCGCGCAACACGCAGGAGGTGCCCGGCCTCGAGCGGGAGCGGATCTCCGTCGCGGCCCCGGTCGTCATCGGCGGTCGCGTCTGGGGGGCGATCAGCGTCGCCACCCGGTCGGCCCGCGGGCTCCCCGATGACGCCGCCGAGGTGCTGCGGCGGTTCGCCGGCCTCGTCGCGCTCGCGGTCACCAGCCACTCGGCGCGGGCGCAGCTGCGCGAGCAGGCGGCCACCGACGCCCTGACCGGGCTCGCCAACCACCGCGCGTTCCAGGAGGCCCTCAGCCGCGAGGTGCAGCGCTCGCGGCGCAGCGGCCGGCCGGTGGCGCTGGCCCTGATCGACCTCGACCACTTCAAGCGGGTGAACGACGAGCACGGGCACCAGGCGGGCGACGACGTCCTCAAGGAGGCCGCCGCGCGGCTGCGCGACGGCATCCGCGACGGCGACACGCTCGCCCGGGTCGGCGGCGAGGAGTTCGCCTGGCTGATGCCCGAGACCACCGGCATCGAGGCCTGGCAGGCGGCCGAGCGGGTGCGCGCGGCGATCGCCGCCGAGCCCTTCGCGCGCGTGGGCGCGGTCACGATCTCGACCGGCATCTGCGACATCGGGCACGCCGCCGACCCGGGCGAGCTCTACCGCTACGCCGACGGCGCCCTCTACTGGTCGAAGCACCACGGGCGCGACGTGGTCTTCCTCTACTCGCCGGATGTCGTCGAGGTGCTGTCCGACGCCGAGCAGGCCGCCCGCCTCGGCCGCCGCCAGGCCCTCCAGAGCATCCGCGTCCTCGCGCGCGCGGTGGACGCGAAGGACCGCTCGACGCTCGAGCACTCCGAGCGCGTCGCCGACCTCGCCGTGGCCATCGCGACGGCGCTCGGCTGGCCGGTGGAGCGCGCCGCGGAGCTGCGCGAGGCGGGCCTCGTGCACGACGTCGGCAAGATCGCCATCCCCGAGTCGATCCTCCTCAAGCCCGGCGGCCTCGACGAGGCCCAGATCGAGATCATCCGCACCCACGCCTCGATCGGCGCCGAGATGGTGCGCGACGTGCTCACCGACGAGCAGGTGCGGTGGGTCCGCGGACACCACGAGCGGTGGGGCGGCGGCGGCTACCCCGACCGGCTGCGCGGCGAGGAGATCCCCGAGGGCGCCCGCATCCTGGGGCTGGCGGACGCCTGGGACGTCATGACCTCCGAGCGTCCCTACACCGCGGCGCGCACCGACGCGGAGGCCCTGTCCGAGGTCCGCGCGGCGACGGGCACGCAGTTCTGGCCCGACGCGGTGACCGCGCTCGAGCGACTGGTCGGCGCGGCGGCGCTGCCGCCGCGGGTCACCGAGGCCGCGGGCGGCCCCCGGTGAGCACCCTCAGTCCTCGTCCCCCCGGGCCTTGCCGCCGATGGCGGCGAGCGCGAAGAGGGCGAAGAGGATCCCCATGATGAAGGGCAGGTAGCCGGCCTCTTCACGGTCGTGCCAGCCGACGACCAGCAGCAGCGCGGTCAGCGCGACCAGCGTCACCAGGATCCAGACCGGCAGCCCCTTCATCTCACACCCCGTCGTCGCTCGCGTCGCCCGCCAGCCTACCGGGCCGCACGGGGGGCGGGCGGGCGCCATCGCGACTGCTAGTGTCCCGCGCCATGGCCGCGGAGCACGTTGAGGTGCGCGTCGAGGCTCGGGGGGACGCCACCGTCGTGCGCGTCGTCGGAGTGCTGGACGCGCTCGCCCTGCCTGATGTGTCACGGGAATTGACCGACGCCCAGCGGGGCGCGGGTCCCGTGTACATCGACCTCCACGGCGTCACCTTCATGGACAGCCGGGGCCTCGGCTCGCTGCTGGCGGCCAACGAGCGCAGCCGCGAGGGCGCGCCGCCGGTGTCGATCTACCGTCCCTCCGAGGCGGTCCAGCGCCTGCTCGACGTGTCCGGCGTCCGCGGCGTGCTGCCCGAGGTCGAGGAGCTCCCGGCGGCCTGACGAGCCCGTGTGGGAGGCGTCCCGACCGGGAACGTGTCGGTCGCGTCGGGGGAGGTCGTCGATGGCAGCGGGACGCATGAACGGCGGGGTCGCCCTCGTGACCGGGGGCGCGCGCGGCCTGGGGCTGGAGGTCTGTCGCCTGCTCGCGGCCGAGGGGATGACGGTCGTGCTGAGCGCGCGCGACGCGACCCGGGCCGCCGAGGCCGCGGCCGCGCTGGCCGCCGGGGGCGCCGACGTGCGTCCCCTGCGGCTCGATGTCACCGACGCGGGCTCGGTCGCCGCGGCCGCCGCCGCACTCGGCGCGGACCCGGGCGCACTCGACCTGCTGGTCAACAACGCCGCCGCGCCCGCGCCGTGGGACGAGGTCCCCTCGGGCGCCGACCTCGACGCCGCCCGGGCGCTGATGGAGGTCAACCTGTTCGGCGCCTGGCGCGTGACGCAGGCGATGCTGCCGCTGCTGCGCGCGAGCGCGACCCCGCGTGTGGTCAACGTCTCGAGCGGCGCCGGCACGCGCGCCGACCCCGGCTCCGGCCTCGGCGCGCGCGCCGGCGCCGCCGCCTCCTACGGGATCTCGAAGGCGGCGCTCAACGCCCTCACGACCGAGCTCGCCGCCGAGCTCGCGGGCACGCCGGTGCTCGTCAACTCCGTGTGCCCGGGGTCCCCCGCCACCGACGCGGGGGCGCAGGAGACGGGCGCGCGGTCGGTGGAGGACGGCGCCCGGTCGGTGGTCTGGGCGGCCCTGCTGCCCGCAGACGGGCCGAGCGGCGGCTTCTTCCGGGACGGGCGCATCCTGGCCTGGTGACGACCCGGCCCGCGCCGCCGCCACTAGGGTTCGGCGCGTGACCAGCGACTACCTGGGCGCCGGCGGGCGCCTCACCGGTGGCCCCGCGCCGGAGCTGGTGCGCGCCGGCTACGCGCACGAGACCTCCCACGGCCCCCGCCTGGGCAGGTGGCTCTCGCTCGCCGACATGGCGCACGCCGTCGCGCTCGTCGAGTGCGGAGGGGTGGGCGGCGACGACGCCCGCGGGCTCCTGTCGGGGCTGCTCGAGCTCGACGCGATCGACCCCGGGGAGTTCCCCTGGCGCCCCGAGCTCGGCGATGCCTTCAACTCGCGCGAGCACGAGCTGAAGGCCCGCGTGGGCGCCGCGGCCGCCGGCTGGCTCAGCGCGGGCCGCCCGCGCCGCGAGGCCTTCCGCGTCGCGCTGCGCCTCGCCGCCCGGTCCGGGTGCCTGGCCCTGCACGACCGGCAGCTCGACCTCGCGGCGGCGCTCGTCGACCTGGCCGAGCGCCACCGCGACGACCTCGCCGCCGACTACACGTACCTGCAGCCCGCCCAGCCGACCACGATCGGCCACCTCCTGCTCGCCTACGCGTACCCGGCGCTGCGCGACGCGGACCGGCTCGTCCGCAGCCACGAGTGGCTGGACCGCAGCGTGGCCGGCGTCGGCGGCAGCGCGGGGTCGCGCTGGCCCCTCGACCGGTCCCGCCTGGCCGAGCTCCTCGGCTGCGCCGGCGTGGTGGTGCACGCCAAGGACGCGATGTGGCAGGCCGACGGCTACGTGGAGCTGATCTCCGCCGTCGCCACGGCGGCGACGCACGGCTCGCAGCTCGGCCAGGACCTCGAGATCCTGGCCAGCCAGGAGTTCGCCGCGGTGCGGCTGGCCGACCGGCACAGCCGGGCCAGCGCCCTCATGCCGCAGAAGCGCAACCCCTACGCCCTCGCCGTGATCCGCACGCAGGCGGGCATCGCGGCGGGCGACCTGACCGCGGCCCTGGTGGCCCTGCACACCGGCTCGGCCCGCACCGACCACTTCCACCTGCTCAACGGCAGCGTCCCGCGACTGCTCGACGAGGCCGAGGCCGTGACCCACCTCTGCGCCGAGGTGGTGGGCGGCCTCGAGATCGACCCCGCCCGGTGGGAGCGTGCTGCGCGCGAGGGCTTCACCGCGGCCGCCGACGTGGCCGACGTGCTGGCCGTCGCGGCGGGCCTCGACTACCGCACCGCGCACCACGTCGTCGGCCGGGCCGTGCGCGAGCTCGTCGAGGCCGGGCTGTCGCCCGCCGCCCTCACGCCCGAGAAGCTGTCGGCGGCCGCCGAGGCCACGGTCGGCCACACGGTGTCGATCTCGGAGGCCGCCCTCGCCGACGCCCTCGACCCCGCGCTCTGCGCGCGGGCGCGCCCGCAGCAGGGGTCGTCGGCGCCCGGCGAGGTCGCCGCCATGATCGCCGCCTGCCGCGACGAGATCGCGGCCGGGCGGCGGGTCAGCTCGAGCCGGCGGGAGCGGGCGGAGCGGGCGGAGGGGGAGCTGCGGGCACGGGCGCGCGCGCTGGCGGCCCCCTGACCACCTCGGTGCGGATCCTCACCGCGTAGCGGCGCAGCAGCCGCCCGAGCGCCGGCCCGGCGACGAGGGCGATGACGACGTTGCCGATCGCGTGGGCCAGGTCGAAGGGCAGGCTGCGGCCGCCGGCCAGCACGATGCTGGCCCCGCTCACCTCGGGACCGAACGAGGCGAGGAACCAGATGTTCATCCCCCACCCGAAGGCGATGCCCCAGCCGAATGCCACCGTCGCGAGTCCGGCGGCGTGGCGGCAGACCGGCCGCAGCAGGGCCCCGCTCAGGCCGGCGGCCCCCCAGAGCGCCATCTGAGGCGGCGTCCACGGGCCCTGCCCGAGGAAGCTGTTGGACACGAGGCCCGCGATCGGGCCGACGGCCAGCCCGGCCCGTGGTCCCAGCGCCGCCCCCGTGACGAGGCACATGACCGTGACCGGCTGCACCGACGGGATGGGCGCGAACAGCACCCGCCCGGCGGCCGCCGCCGCCCCGAGCGTGGCGACGAGCGCCATCTCCTTCGCCCCCCCGCCCCCCCGCTCGACGGCCACCAGCCCGAGCCCGACCAGCAGCACGACGACGAGGATCGTGGTGAGGCTCGCGCTCACGTCGCCGTCACCGGCATCCCGGCCGCCGCCAGCGCGCCGCCGTCCATCGCGAGCGTCCGGTCGGCCACCGCCCCGGCGAAGCCGCCGTCGTGGGTCGCGACCAGCACGGCCGCTCCCGCGGCGGCCCGCTCGCGCAGCAGGGCCGCCAGCGATGCCCGGCCCGCCGGGTCCATGCCGCGCGTCGGCTCGTCGAGGGCGATCACCCCGGGCCGCGCCACGAGGATGGCGGCGAGGGCGACACGCTCCCGCTGGCCCACCGAGAGGTCGAGCGGATGGCGCCCGGCGAGGCCCGCGAGGCCCATGCGGTCCAGGGCGTCGGCCGACCCGGGCGCGCCGCTCGTGCGGCGGCAGGGCCGCCGCCCGCAGGGCCAGGCCCACCTCGTCGTCGACCCGCTCGGTCAGCAGGTGGCGACCCGGATCCTGTCCCACGAGGCCGATGAGCGGGAACCGGCCCTCGGGGCCGCGCCCGGTGAGGTCGCGACCCTCCACCAGCACCCGTCCCGCCGCGGGCGCGTGCAGCCCCGCGAGCACGCGCATGAGGGTCGACTTGCCGCAGCCGTTCGGGCCGGTCACGACCGTCACCTCCCCGGCGCGCAGGTCGAGGTCGACGCCCCGCAGCACGGGGCGGCCGGGGTGACCGGCGACGATGCCCTCGAGGCGGACGCGCACCGCACCGGGCGCCGGCGACGGGTCGCCCGGCGCGGGGGCGGGCGCCGGCGCGTCCGGCGCCGCGAGGCGCCCTCCGCGCACCGCCAGCGACCCGGTCGGCGATGGCCCCGGCGCGGTCGCCCCGGTGCTCGGCGATCACCACCCCCACGCCCGCGTCGTCGGCCAGCCGCCGCAGGGTGGTCATCAGCGCGAGCGCCGCCGCGTCGTCGAGCTGCGAGCTCGGCTCGTCGAGCAGCAGCAGGCGCGGCGCGGGCGCGAGCACCGCCGCCAGCGCGACGCGCTGCAGCTCGCCGCCCGAGAGCTCGGCGATCGCGCGGCCCGCGAGGTGCCCGGCGCCGGCCAGCGCGAGCGCCTCACGCACGCGCCCGGGGATGCCGGCGGGGGGGACCCCGGCGCACTCGAGCCCGAAGGCGACGTCGCGATCGACCGCCCCGAGCACCGCCTGCCCCTCCGGATCCTGGAAGACCATCCCCGCGACGCGGCAGATCGTCGCCGGATCGGTGCGCAGGGTGTCCCGACCGTCGATCTCGACGGCGCCCGACATGCGCCCTCCGTGGAAGTGCGGGACCAGCCCGCACATGGCGCGCAGCAGGGTCGATTTGCCACCACCCGACGGGCCCTCGAGCAGCAGCACCTCTCCGGCCGCCACGTCGAGGTCGACGCCGTCCAGGGCCGGCGCCTCGGCCCCCCCGTAGGTGAACCGCAGGTCGCGGACGCGGACGAGGCTCACCGGCGCAGCAGGGCCGCGGCCCCTGCGAGGGCCGCCAGCGCGGCGGCGGCCAGCACGACCGCGCCGGCGTCGAGCGGTGACGCGAGCCGCGGGTAGTACGCGTAGTCGTGCAGGCCGAGCACGACGGCCGCGGCGCCCGCCGCGGCGAGCGCGAGACCGGCGGCGAGCACCGCCCGCTCCGTGCGCGAGTGGCCCGGCTCGGCCAGCCGGCTGCCCCCGCCGACCCGTACCCCCGGGCCGTCATCGCCTCGGCCACGTCCAGGCCCCGCTCGAGGCTCGACGCGAGCAGCGGCAGCGCGAGCGGCGCCGCCCGGCGCGCCCGCGCCCCCCACCGGCCCTCGGCGAGCGCCACCCCCCGCAATCGCGCGGCCTCCGAGATCGCCCGTGCGTCGCGCTCGAGCGTCGGCAGCAGCCGCGCGGCCAGCGCGCACACCAGCGCCGACCGGGGCGCCACCCGCGCCACCTGGGCCTGCAGGCGGTCGGGGTCGATGTGGGCCAGCACGGCCCCCACGAGCACCGCCACGGCCAGCAGGCGCACGCCCATCGCCAGGCCCGCGACGATCTCCTCGAGCGTGATCTCGAGGTCGAACAGGGGCACCTCGGCCCCGCGCCAGACGATCAGGTCGCCCTCGGCCGAGACGAAGGGGTTGAGGGCGGCGAGCGACAGGCCGCTCACCAGCCCGCCGAGCAGGAACAGCCGGTTCGGCCGCACGGGCGCGGCGGCGGCGAGCACGAGGGCCCCCGCCGCGACGGCTCCCAGCACGAGCGGGTTGTCGCCCGTGAACGCGATCGCCGCCGCGGCGAGGCCCAGCACGAGCAGGGGGCCGGGAGCCCGCCTCACGGCCCCGGCCTCCCGCCGGCGCGCAGCGGACGCCCCGCGCCGTCGAGGGCGAGGGCATAGCGGTGGCGGAGCATCGCCGGGTCGGCGGCGACGGCCGCCGCCGCCGCCTCGGCCGCGCCTCGGTCGAGGCCGGCGACGACGACGGTCACCCCGTCGGCCGGGTCGGTGCCCGTGGCCACGGCCGCCACCAGCGCGCGGGCTCCGGGCACCGGGGCCCGCGGCCCGCCATCGGCCGCCAGCGCGGTCACCCGGCCACCGGCGACCGTGACGGTGAGCCCGGCGGCGTCGGGATCGGCGAGGGCGCGCCGCCACGCCGGCACGCGGGCGGCGAGGTCGTCGCTCGCGCCGACCACCGCGCGCCAGGGCGTGCCTCCGGGCACGAGGCGCGCTCCGGCGCGCGCCAGGGCGTCCCGCAGCGGCGGGTCGGCGGCCACCGGGGGCGTCTCCCCCCGCACCCGCGCCAGCGGGCGGGGCCACTCGCCCACGACGACGGGCGTGTCCATCAGCTCACCCCAGTCGCGATGATCCCACCAGACGGCGTCGCCCGCGCGGAGCGTCACGTCCTTGGCCCCGACCGGCGACGCGATGCCGTCGACGAAGAAGAACCAGTCGCGGGTGGCGGCCGCGTCGCTCTCGCGGCCGAGCATCCGGGTGACGAAGCCCCCGCCGTAGGCCGTGTCGACGTCGGTCGCGCCGCGCAGCGCCCGCATGAGGGAGCCGCCCGGCCGCACGTCCGTCGAGAGCAGCGTCAGCCGGCCGTAGTCCGCGGTGGCGGTGAGCGACGCCACGGGCGCCCCCGGTGCCGGGGCGTCGTCAGAGCGCCGCTCGCAGCCGAGCGCCAGCGCCGCCGTCGCCAGCGTCGCGATGAGCAGGGCCGCACAGGCCCCCCGGCGTCCTCGCACCAACGGCTCCGTTCCTCGAAAGCGGTGTCGGTGCTCGGGCGGAGGCAGGTCTCCTGGCTTCCGTTCACAGCGACGCCGCGCCTTCCCGGGACCGTCCCGGTGGCTGGCTTTCCGCCCAGCCGCGCCGCTCCCGGTGACAGTGGCGGGACCGCGCCGGATTCGCACCGGCTTCCCTCGAGCGCCCTCTCGGACGACCACCCACCCGTAGCGCGCGAAGGCTACCGCCGCGGACCACCCCTGGTCAACCGGGGGGTTCTAAAGACATTCGGTTGACACCCGAGGCGCACCTCCCCTAAAACCGCTCAACCTACAAAAACTTGCAGGTCCGCCACCGGGGGTCGGATCGGCAGGAGGAGAGCCGCCAGGTGCCGACCGACCACGAGCCACGACCGCCGCTCCCATCGCCCCTCCCGACCGCGGACGCGGGACCGGTGGCCGACGAGCTGCTCAGCCCGGAGGAGGCGGTGGCGCTGGTGCACGCCTCGTCGGGACGCGCGCCGACCGGGCTGCGCAACCGCGCGCTCGTCGCCGTGATGTACCGGTCGGGCCTGCGGCCGGGCGAGGCGCTGGCGCTGTTGCCCGGCGACGTCGACATCACCGCCGGCCAGGTGTCGGTGCCTCCGCGCAAGGGCGGCCGCCGCCGCACGACGGGTCTCGACACCACGACGCGCGATCTGATCACGGCGTGGGCGTCCCGCCGCGCCGCCCGTGACATCCCGGCCGACCGGCCCCTGTTCTGCACCCTCGCGGGCGAGACGATCAAGGCCGCCTACGTGCGCGAGCTGCTGCCGCGGCTGGCCCGGCGCGCGGGCATCCACAAGCGCGTCCACCCCCTCGCCCTGCGCTACGCCAACGCCGCCGAGCTGGCCGAGGAGGGTCTGACATCGACGATGATCGACCTGCACCTGGGCGTGGCGCCGACGGGGGGCGCCCGCCGCCATCGCCGCGTGGTCAGCGAGGCCGACGTCGTGGCCGCCATCGCCGCCCGGACCTGGAGGCTCTGATCCGGGGCGATGCGAGGTGATCCGGCGCGGCCGGGGGTGCGTAGCATGACCTGATGGCCGAAGAGACCCCACCCTCCTCCGAGCTCGCCCGCCTCGCCGACGAGGACCTGCTGACGCTCGTCGAGCGCGGTGACGCCGACGCGTTCGAGGTGGTCTACGACCGCCACTCGCGCGTGGCCTATTCGCTGGCCTACCGGCTGCTCGGCGACCGCCAGACCGCCGAGGACCTCGTGCAGGACGCCTTCCTCGCCCTCTGGCGCGGCGCGTCCGGATACTCGGTCTCGCGTGGCAGCGTGCGCAACTGGCTGTTGTCGATCCTGCACAACCGCGGCGTGGACCGCCTGCGGACCCTCGGCGCCATGTCGCGCCGGCAGGAGGCGCTCGAGCAGGTGGAGCTCCGCCGCCCCGACGAGCCCGACGCCGCCACGCTCGGCATCGGGCGCGCGATGGCCGGATCGGTCCGAGAAGAGCTCGCGAGCCTGCCGGCCGAGCAGCACGAGGTGCTCAAGCTCGCCTACTACGGCGGCTTCACGCACCATGAGATCTCGGAGATGCTCGATCTGCCGCTGGGAACCGTCAAGAGCCGCATGCGCCTCGGGCTCGAGCGGCTGCGGCGCGGGCTCGGTGCCGGTGAGGAGGTGACGGGGTGACCCGCGAACACGATGCGCTGCGCGACCTGATCGCCCCCGTCGCCCTGGGGAGCGCCGACCCGCGGGAGATCGACCGCGTCGAGGCGCACGCCGCCGAGTGCGCCGTCTGCCGCGAGGAGCTCATCTCGTTCCGGGCGAGTGCCGATGTCCTCGCCGTGGCGATCCCCCAGCACGCGCCGGCCCCCCGGCTCAAGGAATCCCTGATGAGCGTCGTCCGCGCGGAGGCGGCCGCCCGCGAGGCGGCCGCGGCCCCCGTCGCGGCTGCCCGGCCCGCACGCCGACGGCCCGCGTGGCTGCCCTCGTTCGGGCTGCGTCCCGCCGTCGCACTCGTGGCCGCGGTCGCGGCGCTCGCGATCGGCTGGGGCATCTCGGCGCAGCTCTCGGACGATCCCGGTCGCGACGTCACCGCGCTCGCCGTGCAGGGGACGGCCGACGCGCCCGGCGTCACCGGCAAGGTCGTCTACGTGCCCGGCGAGGACACGGCGGTGGTCACCCTCGAGCGCCTGCCCGCGCTCGCGGAGGGCGACGCCTACCAGCTGTGGGTGCTGCGCGACGGCAGCGCGCCGCGCTCGGCCGGCCTGTTCCGCGCGACCGGTCCCGGCATGGCGGAGCGGGTGGCGTCGAACCTCGAGGGCGCCGACGGCATCGCCGTGACGGCCCAGCCGCGCACGAGCCGCACCACCCCGGAGCTGCCGATCCTCGTACAGGCGCCGCTCACCGACGCCTGAGCCGGTGGGTCAGCTCCGGTGCGGCACCTCGAGCGGCGCGACGGGCGGCGTCGCCGACCGCCGCCGCCACGCGCGCAGCGCCATCCTCATGCGGCGCAGCCGGCCATGGACCCCGGTCTCCAGCTCGACCCCGCGCAGGGGCCCGGACGTGATGCGGATGGCAGCCATGCTCCGGACTTCGACCTGATCCGGTTCGGTCCTTCCGCCACTCCTTCCCAAGCGGCCGATGATCGGCTTTGATCGCGCGGTGACGCGAACGGGCGCCGAGGCCGTGCTCGACGGGCGTTTCCGGATCGACACGGTTCTGCGCGCCACCGCGGGCAGGAGCCATGCCTCCGGGACGGACCTGCGCACCGGCCTGCCCGTGGCCGTCGAGAGCGCGCCCGCCGACGCCGTCTCGCCCGGCACGCTCATGCGCCTCGAGCACGCGCGCTCCGCGATCGGCACCCGCGCCCCCGCGGGCATCGCGCCGGTGATCGGCATGGGCATCGAGGGCGACGCCATCCACCTCGTCACCCCCCGGGCCGACGGCGTCGGGCTGGGTGGGATGCGCGGCGCCCCCCTGTCCGTCGCCGATGCGATCTCGGTCGGCACCTGCGTGCTGTCGGCGCTGGCCGAGCTCCACGCGCGGGGCGTGCTGCACCGGGACGTGACGCCCTTCGCGGTGACGCTCGTGCCGGGAGACGAGGTGACCGCCGTCCTCACCGCGGTGGGTCTGGCCGCCGACGCCGCCCTGCTCGGACCGATCACCGACCTGCCGGCCGAGGAGGTGGAGCACCTCGCGCCCGAGGCGTCCGGAGCCCTTCCCGGGGGCGTGGACGAGCGCTCCGACCTCTACTCGGTGGGCGCCCTGATCTACCTGCTGGTCGCCGGCCGGCCCCCGATCACCGCGAGCACCGCCGCCGGCGTGCTGCGCGAGGCCCTCACGGCGACGGTCGCCCCGCTGCGCACACCGGCCCCGCATGCGCCCCGTGGGCTCGAGCAGATCGTGGCGCGCCTGCTGCGGCGCGATCCCCGCGACCGGTACCAGACCGCGCGCGCGGCGGCGGCCGACCTCGGCGCGCTCGCCGCCGGCCTCGCCCGCGGGGAGGACGACCCCGAGGTGGTCGTCGGCGCCCACGACTCGCGCAGCACGCTCACCGAGCCGGCCTTCGTCGGCCGCCGCTCCGAGCTCGGCGTGCTGCGCGGCCACGTGGAGGCCGCCCGGGACGGGCGCGGGGGCCTCGTGCTGGTCGAGGCGCCCTCCGGCGGCGGCAAGAGCCGGCTGCTCGAGGAGATCGGCCGCGCGGGCGCCGAGTCGGGGATGTGGGTGCTCCACGGAGGCGGTGTCGACCAGGCGGCGGCCCGGCCCTTCCAGCTCATCGACGGCGTCGTCGGCGACATCGTGCGCGCCGCCGAGCGCGACGACGCCCTCCGGACGGCGCTCGCCGAGCGGCTCGGCGACGACGCCGGCGCGGCCTGCGCCGCCATGCCCGCGCTCGCCGCCGTGCTGGGCGCCGAGCATCTGCACCCCGGCCCGGAGGAGCACGGCGAGGCCCGCAGCATGCGCGCCATGGTCACGCTGCTCGACGCCGTGGCCGATCCCGGCAGACCGGCCGTGGTGATCATCGACGACGCCCAGTGGGCCGACGACCTGTCGCTGCGCCTGCTGGCCGAGTGGTGCGACGGGCGGATGGCCGGGGCCGCGCCGATCCTCGTGCTGGTCGCGTTCCGCGGCGAGGAGGTCGCCCCCGAGCACGAGCTGCGGGCGATCGAGGCGCTCGATCACGTCGTGCTCCCGCCCCTCGGGCCCGAGGAGATCGGCAACCTCGCCACGACGATGGCCGGGGCCCTGCCCGCCGCCGCCCTGGCCGCCATCGGACGCCTGTCGGGCGGCAACCCGTTCATGGCGACCGCCGCCCTGCGGGGGCTCGTCGAGAGCGCGACGATCGAACCCCACCGGGAGGGGTGGCGCATCGCCGACGGTGCGCTCGAGGACGTCAGCTCGACGAGCGAGGCGGCCGATCTGCTGCTGTTGCGGATGGACCTGCTGCCGGCGCCCGTGTCGGCGCTCCTGACCGCGGGCGCGGTGTTGGGCAAGGACTTCGACCTGCGGTCGGCCGCCGAGCTCGCCGATCTCGCGCCGGGCGCCGCAGTCGAGGCGCTCACCGAGGCCCGGCGGCGCCACATCGTGTGGGCGGCGGCGGCCGACGAGCGCGTGACCTTCGTGCACGACAAGCTGCGCGAGGCGCTGCTCGCCCTCGCCGACGACGGGGAGACGGCGGCGCTGCACCTCGCCGCGGCCCGCCGCATCGAGCGCCACGACCCCGATCTCTCGTTCGACCTCGCGTACCACTACGCGGCCGCCGGCGATCACGCGAGTGCGCTGCCCCACGCGCTGCGCGCCGCCACGCTGGCTCGCGAGCGCCACGCGCTGGCGGCGGCGGAGCGCCACTACGCCATCGCCGAGCGCGCCGGCGCGGCGCTCGACCAGGACACCCGCCGCCGCATCGCCGAGGGTCTCGGCGACGTGCTGATGCTCGCGGGCCGGTACGAGGAGGCGCAGGCGCACCTCGAGCAGGCACGCGCGATGTCCCGCGACGGGCGGGAGGGCGCGACCATCGACGGCCGGCTCGGCGAGCTGGCCTTCAAGCGCGGCGACATCGAGACGGCCTGCGCCGCCTACGAGCGGGCCCTGCTCCTGCTGGGCCACCGCGTGCCGGCGTCCACCCCGGGACTGATCGCCGGGGCGCTCCGCGAGATCGTGGTGCAGGCGGCGCACTCGCTCCTCCCGCGGCTGCTGGTGGGCCGTCGTCCGGCGCCGCCCGCCGACGGCCCCGAGATGCTGGCGGTGCGCCTCTACAGCCGCGTCGCCTACCCGTACTGGTTCGGCCGCGGCGCCGTGCCGACGCTCTGGGCGCACCTGCGCGGGATGAACCTGGCGGAACGCTACGAGCCCACCCCCGAGCTCGCGCAGGCCTGGTCCGAGCACGCGCCGGTGATGACCGTGCTGCCCTGGTTCGGCAGGGCCATCCGCTACGCCGAGCGCAGCCTCGCGATCCGCCGCGACCGGGGCGACCTGTGGGGGCAGGGCCAGTCGCTGCACTTCTACGGCGTCGCGCTCTACGGAGCCTCCCGCTACGCGGAGTGCATCGAGCGATGCGAGGAGGCCGTGCGTCTGCTGGAGCGCACGGGGGACCGCTGGGAGATGAACACCGCGAGCTGGCACATCGCGATGTGCGACTACCGTCTCGGCAACCTGCCGGCGGCGGCACGCCGGGCGCAGGAGGTCCACCGTCAGGGCCGCGAGATCGGCGATGCCCAGGCCGCCGGCATCTCCCTCGGCATCTGGGCGCGTGCCACCCGCGGAGCGGTGCCGGCCGCGCTCGTCGCCACCGAGCTCGAGCGCAACGAGGGCGACATCCACACCCGTGCCGAGCTGGTGATGGCCGAGGCCATCCGCCTCATGCGGGCCGGTCGCCCCGGCCCCGCCGCGCGCATGCTGGGGGCGCAGCTGCGCGTGATCGAGCGGCGCGGGTTCCGTCAGGAGTACGTCGCCCCGGTCTCGGCGTGGCTCGCCACGGCGCTGCGGATGCGGCTCGAGGAGGCGCCCGCCCTCTCGCGCTCGCGTCGCTTGCTCGTGGCGCGGCGCGCCCGGCGCGCGGCCCGGCGCGCGGTGTGGTGGGCGCGCGGCTACCGCAACAACCTGCCCCACGCGCTACGCGAGCAGGCGCTCGTGCTCGCCCTCACCGGGTCCGGCGCCCGCGCCGGATCGTTGCTCGAGCGCAGCGCCGCCGAGGCCGAGCGCCAGGGCGCCGCGTACGAGCTGGCCCTGACGCGACGGGCTCAGGCCCGGCTGGGGCTGGAGGCGGGGCGCGACGACGCACCCGAGGAGATGCGCGAGGCCGAGGAGGCGCTGCGGCGGCTGCTCGGCGAGAGCGCGCTCGACCCCCGCGCCCCGGCCGCGCTGTCGCTGGCCGACCGCTTCGACGCGGTGCTGTCCTGCGGGCGCCGCATCGCCTCGTCACTCGAGCCCGACGCCGTCTTCGAGGCCGTCCGCGCGTCCGCGCTCGCCCTGCTGCGCCCCGAGCGGGCGGACGTGGTCGCCGTGTCGGTCCTCCGGGCCGAGGCGGCCGGCGAGCCGGCCGACGCCGCCGCGCTCGAGCGCCTGCTCGCGGCCAGGTCTCCCGAGGTCGACGAGCCGTCCGGCGGTGGATCGCGGCTGCGCATGACCATCCTCGCCGACGGCGCCCCCGCCGCCCTGCTCACGGTCGAGCACGGCGGCGTCACCGGGCTCTTCGGCCCCGAGGAGATGCGGCTGGCCGAGTACGTCGCCGCGCTCGCCGGCGCGGCGCTCGAGAACGCCGAGACGACGGCTCAGCTCGAGCACCAGGCGTTCCACGATCCGCTGACGGGGCTCCCCAACCGGGCGCTCGTGCGCGACCGCATCGACCTCGCCCTCAAGCGCTCGGCGCGCAGCGGGCGGCCCGTGAGCGTGCTGCTGCTCGATCTCGACGACTTCAAGAACGTCAACGACAGCCTCGGGCACGCCGCGGGCGACCGGTTGCTGACCGAGGCCGCCGACCGCCTGCGGGCGGTCCTGCGTCCGGCCGACACCCCCGCACGTCTCGGTGGCGACGAGTTCGCCGTGCTGCTGGAGGACGCCGACGCGGCCGCGGCCGCCCGGGTCGCCTCGCGCGTGCTGGACGGCTTCCGCGAGCCCTTCACGCTCGACGCACGGGAGGTGTTCGTGTCGGCGACGATCGGCATCGTGTCGGCCACCGACGGCGAGTCGGGCGCCGACGGCCTGCTGCGCGACGCCGACGCGGCGATGTACTCCGCGAAGGCGCGCGGCAAGCGCGCATACGAGATCTTCGTGCCCGAGATGCGCAGCGCCGCCGTCGCGCGCCTCGAGCTCGGCTCGAGCCTGCGGCGCGCCCTCGAGCAGGAGGAGATCGAGCTCCACTACCAGCCGATCCTCGACATCGGCACCGGCGAGGTCGTGGCGGTCGAGGCCCTCGCGCGCTGGCGCCACCCCGAGCTCGGGCTGCTGCCGCCCGCCGACTTCATCCCCCTCGCCGAGGGATCGGGTCTGATCGAGCAGATCGGGGCGTGGGTGCTGCGCCGGGCCTGTCAGGACCTGGCGGTGCTGCGCGCCGAGCCCGGCGCCCGCCAGGACATGTCGGTCTCGGTCAACCTCTCGCCGCGTCAGCTGCGCACCCACTCGCTCGCCGACCACGTGCGCGACGCGCTGCGCCAGGCCGGCATCCCGCCGGGGGCCCTGGTGCTGGAGATCACCGAGACGGCGATCGCGGGTGACACGCCGGCCGGCATATCGGTGCTGCGCGCGCTCCGCCGCATCGGGGTGCGCGTGGCCGTCGACGACTTCGGCTCGGGCTATTCGTCGCTCGGGCAGCTTCGCCGCCTGCCGGTCAACCTGCTCAAGATCGACCGCGACTTCCTGGCCGACGCGGGGTCGCCCGAGGCCGCGTCGTTCCTGCGGGCCATCGTCGAGCTGTCGCGGGGCCTCGGGCTCGGGGTGGTCACCGAAGGCGTCGAGAACGAGCAGCAGCTCTCGCTGGCCCGCGAGGTGCACTGCGGTCTCGGCCAGGGCTGGCTGTGGGCGCGTGCCATGCCGCTCGACGCGACGCGCACGTGGCTGCGCGAGGAGGCCGCCGAGCGCCGGCGCGTCTGAGCCCGCTCAGCGACCGGCGGCGCCCTCCCCGGCCCGGCCCCGGTCGTCGGGCGCGAGATCGAATGCGGTCCGCGCGCGCGCGACCCCGTTGACCAGCACCTCGATCTCGTGCCGTCCCGGGTGCGGCGTGCGGGTCGTGTGCCGCGCGAGCGAGACGCGACCCGCCACGGTGGCCGTCTCGCCGGGCTCGAGCCGGCGCTCGCCGAGGCTGAAGACGCGGACCCCCGGCGCGCCCCGGGGCCGCGCGAACCGCACGCGCATGCGCAGCGCGTAGTCGGCGGGGCCGGGTCCCGGGTTCGTGATCTCGACCTCCAGCCTCAGCGTGTCCCCCACGCGTGGGGCGGCCGGCTGCATCGACGCGATGCCCACCTCGGCCGCCGCGCCGGGGGCGTGTCCGAGCACCTCGAGGGCCCCCGCGTCGCCGGCCGCGACGCGCGAGCGCAGGGCGTGGCGCAGCAGGCGCCGCCGGTCGGCCCCGGCCCCGGCCGCCCACCGCCGGGCCGTCTCGACCAGCAGGGCGGGGTGGTCCTTGCCGATGTCGTTCAGGTGGTTGGCGACCGACCGCCGCACGTAGGCGCTCGGGTCGTCGCGCAGGCTCTCGAGCAGGGGCAGCACGGGGGCCGGGTCGCGCTGCAGGTCGCGCAGGCGCGGCGCCCAGGGCAGACGGGGCCGCGTGCCCTCGCTCACGAGGCGCCGCACGTGGGCGCTCGGGTCGGACGTCCACTCGGCCAGCCGGGCGAGCGTCTCCTCGGGATGGCGCTCGATGAACGGCCGGATGCAGAACTCGGCCGTGAACCGCTGGGTCAGCGCGTGCTGGGCCGCCATCGCGACCTCGAGGTGGTCGAGGCCGTGCTCCGCGATCACGAACGAGTGAGGCAGGTAGAGGAAGGGGGCCATGCCCTCGGACCGGCCGTCGGCCGGACGGGCCGGCCCCAGGGAACGGGTGAGCAGGGAGATCGCCTCGGCGTCGTCGCCGGGGAGGTGCGCCCGCAACGCGGCCCCCCAGTGCCGTCCCCGGTCCATCAGGCCGAGCGGCTCGTGGCCGTCGAGCGCGGCGGCGACGAAGGCGTCGGCGTCGAATCGCCGATCGACCGCGGCGACCATCGCCGCGATCCGGCGCGGCACGTCGGGGCCGAAACCGTCGATGAGCCGGACCGACACGCGGGCAGACTAGTGCCCGCCGGTCGGGGGCGTCCGCCCGGACGGCCGCCGCCCGCGGTCGTCGATCAGTAGCGGAGGAGGGACTCGAACCCCCGACACGCGGATTATGATTCCGCTGCTCTAACCAGCTGAGCTACTCCGCCACGCGCCAAGCGGCGGACATCTTAGCCCTTCGGGCCGCCCGGAGGCGGGGGCGGCGGGGGCGGGAGCGGGTTGGGGCTCGGCGCCGGATCGGGCGGCACCGGCGGCGGGGTGTCCTTCTGCTCCTCCCCCTCGACCGCCTCCTCCTCGTCGCCGACCAGGGCCGCGATCGAGTTGGCCGCCGTCTGCAGCGTCGTGCGCATCTCGCGCAGGAAGTCATCGGGCTTCATCGCGAAGGGCGCGAGAGTGGCGACCCCGTCGGTGAAGGCCCGGCGCGCCGCCGCGACCGGGGCGAGCGCCGACGCGGTGCTCAGCTCGCCGAGCGATCCCATCTCCTCGTCGAGCGAGAGGTTGCCCTCGAGCACCGCGGCGAGGCCCTCCTCGTTGCGCGGGGCCTCGACCAGGTCGCGCACCGCGTTGCCCATCTGGGCCTGGAGGGCCTTCAGGTGGGCCATGTCCTGGATCATCTGCTCGCGGTCGACGCCCTCCGGGTCGGGCGTGCCGGGCTTCGCCCGGTTGAGACGGGCGAGCTCGCCCGCGATCGCGCTGCGCGCGGCGCCGAGCTGGCGCTGGGCGGCCTGCCAGCGCGCCACCCCCCGCGCGACCGCCGTCTTCACGTTGCCCGCGGCGGACCCCACGGCGATCGCGACCATCCGGACCTGGGCCGCGGCGCCGTCCAGCGTCGCGCCGGCCTCCCCGCCGACGGCGAAGCCGAGCAGCGCCTGCTCGACCGGCGTGAGCTGGCGCGAGATGCGGGGGAGGTCGCTCTTGGCGGGATCCTTGAGCAGGGTCACCGCGCCGCGCAGCCGCGCGACCGCCATCGTGCGCAGGCGGCGCTTGTCGTTCTCGGAGAGCTGGCGCTCGCCCGCCGGGGGATCGTCGCGCGCCACCGTGCGCGCCGGAGCGGCGGAGGGCGCCGGCGCGCGCGCGACGACGAGGCGCCCGGCGGGCCCGATCAGGACCCGCTCGCCACCCGCCGAACCGACGGCGCGCGCGATCGAGCGGTTGCCCGCCGCGGAGGCGCTGCCGAGCACCTCGATCGGCACGGGCGGCGCCGGAGCGCCCGTCGGCCGCTCGGCGGACACCCCGTGGATCTCCTCGTCCCGGGCGCGCATCGGCGATTCCCCTTTCGCGGCCGACGATAACCGACGGGGGCGGCCGGGCGATACACCCGGCGCGGCGAGGGGAGAGCCCAGTAGCGGATTCGAACCGCTGACCCCTTCCTTACCATGGAAGTGCTCTACCAGCTGAGCTAACTGGGCGGGGTCGGCACGGACGGCGAGCCGTCGGCGCCCGGGTGACTCTAGCGGAGCCCGCAGCCGCGTTCAGCCCCGTGGGCCGCCGGGGGCCTCAGAGATCCAGTCGGTCCGCGCGCGGCCGGCGTTGGAACAGGATCCACAGCACGATCGCGGCGGCGACCTTGAGGCCGAGGTCGAAGACCAGGACCCAGGTCCACACCAGCCACTGCGCCGCGTCGACGACGTAGAACGCGAACGACGCCAGGCTGCCGGCGATGGCGAGCACGCCGGCGACGGCCAGCACCATGAGGTCGCGGCGGGGGTGCCGCTCGCGGGCCGGTGCCCGACGGTCGGGCGCCTCCCGGTCGATCAGCCGCGCCTCGTCGGTGGCGACGTCGACCTCGAGGTGCGCGACGGGTATCCCGAGGCGCTCGCGCGCCTGGGCGACCAGGCCGTTCTCGAGCCAGTTCGAGCGGTCGGCCGGATGGGTCGCGACCACGACCTCGTCGGGGGCGAACGTCGCCACCGCGTCGTCGATCGCCTGCAGCGGATCGGCGTCACCGAGTGCCCCCCGCGCGCTGACGCCGGCCGCGCCGCAGCGGCGGAGCGACTCCTCGAGCCGCCGCCCCGCCTCCGCGATGCCCGGATCGTCGTCGGACAACCAGTAGCGCAGGCGCGACGAGAGCGCCGGCGCGACGATCAGCACCTGCGCGTCGGTGCCCTCGGCGCGCTCGCGCAGGAACGCGAAGAGCTCCGACCCCGCGCAGGTCTCGTTCGCGATCACCAGCACGCGCAGCGGGCGCGCGGTCGCCTCCATCGCAGCATCCCTCCGTCCGGATCGGTGCGCCCATGTTGCGACCGGTGCGCCGCGTCGGCATCGGGGTCTCCCCGCCGTTCGCTGCGGACGATGCCGGACGGCCGACGCCGGCGCTCCGCAGAGGACCCCTCGTACCGGGCGGCACCCGCCGGCGCCCGCCCGGGCCGGACCCCCTCAGCGCAGCAGGCCGTCCCGCGCGAGCCGCGGACGCACCCCCTCGAGCCTGCCGAGCTGCGCGTCGGCCCGCGCGATGAGGGCCTCGAGGTCGTTCGCCGTCATGCTGCCGAGACCGTCGGCGACCTCGAGCAGGTTGCGCCACAGCGTCTGCTTGCCGCGGATGCCCATCACGAGGCCGTCCACCTCGACGAGGTCGGTGAGCGGCGATCGCTCGCGCAGGCGCCCGTTCGGCTTCAGCCGCCCGACCAGCTCGGCGGCCGCCCCGCCCATGACCTTGTAGACGCGCCGGGGGAGCCCCAACTGGCGCATGAGGCCGACCAGGGTCGCCTTGTCGTCGTCGATCTGGGAGGCCAGATCCGCGAGCACGCCCCTCAGCTCGGGGTCGCGCGTGCCGTCCCGTGCGCGCCGCACCAGTCGCGTCCCGGCGGTTGCGCCCGCCAGGTGGTCGTTGAGGTAGATGCCGAGCAGCCGCCGATCGGGCGGTCCCCCTCCCGCCGTGGACGCGCTCATGGAGCCTCCCCCCTCGTGCCGGCCCGTCGCATGGTGACGAGCCTCTCTCCGGCGGGGCCGCCGGTCAAACCCGGCGCGCGTGCGCGGCCGGGCGAGGGCGTGAGTGGGGGGAGGAGGGTTCGAACCTCCGTAGGCGTAGCCGGCGGTTTTACAGACCGCTCCCTTTGACCGCTCGGGCATCCCCCCGGGGTCGGGCTCCGGAAGGGTAACGGCGGGTCACGCCCCCTTCAAGGATGCCCATCGCCCTCCGCCACCCGCGCCCCCGGGCCCGCGTGAGGGGCGGTCAGTCCTCGCCCGGGGCGCCCTCGGCGGGCGCCGCCTCGAAGCGGTATCCCACGCCGTAGTGGGTCTGCACGTACGTGACGCCGGGGCGGGCGGCCGCGAGCTTCTGGCGGACCTTGCGCACGAACACGTCGAACCGAGCGGTCGCCGCGGTTCATCTCGTAGCCCCAGACCTCGCGGTAGACCCGCTCACGCGCGACCGGCCGGCCCTCGGCGCGCGCGAGCGCGTGGAGCACCTCGAACTCGCGCGGGGTCAGCCCCAGGGCGCGCCCCTCGACGAACGCCTGGACCTGGTCGGGGTCGATGACGAGCCCCTCGGCCTCGATCACGCCCGCGGAGTCGGGCGCACGGTGCGACTCGACCCGGCGCAGGTGCGCGTGCACGCGCGCCAGCAGCTCCTTGAGCGAGAAGGGCTTGGTGACGTAGTCGTCGGCGCCCATCTCGAGCCCGTGGACGCGGTCGAACTCGCTCGTGCGGGCGCTGCAGACGATGACCGGGACGCGCGGGTCCTCCCGCCGCAGCTCCTCGGTGACGCGCCACCCGTCCATCTGCGGCAGCATCAGGTCGAGGATCACGAGATCGGGGCGCTGCTGGCGGAACAGCCGTAGCCCCTGCCCGCCGTCGCCGGCCCGCAACGTGCGGAACCCCGCCCGATCCAGCGCGTAGGCGATCGAGTCGGAGATGGCCTCGTCGTCCTCCACGATCAGGACGGTCTGCGGCGCGGGCACGTCGCCCAGTCTATCCCGGCCACCCCGGCGATCGGTCGGGATCCCGCGTGGCGGTATCCTCTGTGGGTGACGACGTCCGCGGGGGAACGGTCGTGACGGGCGCCCTCCTCGGAGAGCGGTACCGCCTGGACCAGCTGATCGGCCGCGGCGGCATGGCTGCCGTCTGGAGTGCCACCGACACGCTCCTCGGCCGGCGCGTGGCCATCAAGCGCCTGCACGCCGGCCTGCTGGCCGACGAGGAGCACGCCGAGCGCTTCCGCCGCGAGGCCATCCTGGTGGCACGCCTCTCGCACCCGAACCTCGTGCACCTGCTCGACCGGGGCGAGGATGCCGACGGCCCCTACCTCGTGATGGAACTGGTCGAGGGCGAGAACCTCAAGACCCGCGTCCGCCGCGAGGGCGCGCTCGATCCGGACGAGGCGGCGCGCATCTGCGGCCAGGTCGGGCGCGCGCTCGTCTACGCCCACGCCCAGGGCGTCGTGCACCGGGACATCAAGGCGCAGAACGTGCTGCTGACCCCCGAGGGTGCCGTCAAGCTCGCCGACTTCGGCATCGCCCGGCTGATGGAGGCCGACGAGGGGGAGGGCCTCACGCGCACCGACATGCTGCTCGGCAGCGCCGACTACCTCTCGCCCGAGCAGGCCGACGGTCGCCCGGTCGACGCCCGCACCGATGTCTACTCGCTCGGCATCCTGCTCTACGAGTGCCTGACCGGCGTCCTCCCGTTCACGGGCGAGGGGTTCGTCGCGGTCGCCATGAAGCAGTGCTCCGAGCCCCTTCCCGACCCGCGCACGGCGCGTCCCGAGGTCCCGGCCTGGCTCGCGGCGTGCGCCCTGCGGGCCGCGGCGAAGGAGCCCGCCGACCGGTACCCCGACGCGGCCCGCCTCGTGAGCGCCCTCGGGGACCGAGACGCCGGCACCGTCGTCATGCCCGCGATCACCCCCCGCGGCGGCCGCCCCGAGCCGGGGGACGACGACACCGCGCGCCGTCGTCGCCCCCGCCGGCGGCGGCTGGCGTGGGCGGTCTCGGCCGCCGTGCTGCTCGGCGGCGCGGCCGCCACCGGCATCGTGCTGGCGCCCGACGGCGACGGCGGGATCGACGCACCGGCGACGGTCCCGCTCACGCTCTCGGCGGTGCGCGACTACGACCCCCAGGGCGACGGCACGGAGAACCCGGCCGAACGGGGCCAGGCGATCGACGGCGACCCCGAGACGGCCTGGTACACCGAGCGATACCAGCAGACGCCGGCGTTCGGCGGGCTCAAGGAGGGGGTCGGCCTCATCCTCCGGGTGACCGAGCCGGCCGTGGCCACCGAGATGATCCTCGACTCGCCCACCCCGGGGGCGCGATTCCAGGTGCTGGGCGAGCTGGTCGGCGACCAGCGCGAAGTGCTCGCCGAGGGCGAGACGACGGGGGGCGAGCAGGTGGTTGACCTCGCGCCGTCGGCCCCGTCGCAGGCCTATCTGCTGTGGATCACCGGACTCACCGACGACGGCCGCGGCGGCTATTGGGCGGGCGTCGGGAAGGTGGAGCTGAGGGGCGCGCCGAACCCGACATGACCATGTCGGTCACCTGGGATCAGAGCCTCGACGACCTCGCCGCCCGGCTCGCCGCGCAGGGCGGCCGCGCGCGCCGACTGTCGGTGCGCACCCAGGCCGCCTATCTCAAGGACGCGCGGCGCGTGGGCGGGTGGCTGGCCGAGCGGGGCCTGGCCGGTCCCGCCGAGGTCACGCCCTCGGCGCTCGAGGCGGCCTTCCGCGGTCTCGGCTGGTCGCCGGCGAGCCGCGCCCGGGCGGTGACGGCCCTGCGCGAGTGGCTGGCGCCCCACCACCCCCGCGGGCGCTCGCCCGCCGACCTGATCGACCGGCCCCGCCCCGCCCCGCCGCCGGTGCCGCGGTTGTCGCAGGCCGACGCCGCCGAGCTCGTCGACGGCGTCGGCGCGGGCGCGGCCGGCGACGGTCCCCTGCGCCGCGCCCTCGCCCTGCGCGACCGGGCGCTCGTCGAGGTCCTCTACGGCAGCGGCCTGCGCCGTCAGGAGGCGTGCGACCTCGTGCTGGCCGGGCTCGATTTCGAGCACGAGGCCCTGCGCGTCGTCGGGAAGGGAGGGACGGGGCGCACGGTGCCGCTGACCGAGCCCGCGGTCGCCGCGCTCCGCGCGTGGCTCACCGACGGCCGCCCGCGCCTGGCGTCCGGCCAGGAACCGGTGCCCGCCGCCCGCGCGCCCGTGTTCGTCTCGCGCGCCGGCCGGCCCCTGGACGGCTCGACGGTCTACCGCGTCGTCGCCCGCGAGCTGCGCGCGCACGGGCGCGCGGGCGGGCCGCACCTGCTGCGCCACGCCGCCGGCACCCACCTGCTCGAGGGCCCCGTCGGCACGGGTGACGGGGCCCACCTGCGCGTGGTGCAGGAGGTCCTGGGCCACGCCAGCCTGGCCACCACCCAGCGCTACACGGGCGTGACGACGCGCACCATGCAGGAGCACCTGAGACGCGGGCACCCGCGCGGATGAGCGCCCCCGTCGTTAACGCGGAGGGCTTCGGGCGCCTCGCCGCCGCGTTCGCGGCGACCCGCGAGAACGCGAACACGCGCGCGGCCTACGCGCGCGACCTGGCCGGGCTCGCCGCGGCCCTCGGCGCCGGGCCGCCGCCCGCCGACGCCCCGCCCTTCGGCATCGAGGACGACCCCGCGGCCCGCGCCGCGGCCCTCGCGCTCAGCGGCCTGCCTCTCGCGTGGTGGCAGGCCTGGCGCGACGCCCTCGAGGGACGGCTGGCGACCCGACGCCGCCGGGTCGCGGCCGTCCGCGCCTTCTGCGCGTGGTGGTCGCGCGCCTACGCCATCGAGAACCCGGTGCGCGCGCTGCGTCCCCCGGCGGCCGGCGGCGAGGGGGGGCAGGAGGCGATCGGGCGCGAGGTGGTCGCCCTCACCCCCGCTGCGGTCCGGCGCATGTGCGAGGCGGCGACCGCCCCGGGGCCCCTCGCCGCCCGCACCCGGGCCCTCGTGGAGGTGCTCTACGGCTGCGGCCTGCGGGCCAGCGAGGCGGCGGGGCTCGACCTGTCGGCCTGCCACCTCGACGACCCCGACGACCCGTTCGTGATGGTCGACGGCAAGGGCGGCACCCGCCGCGCGGTGGCCGTCCCCCGCGAGGCGATGGCGGCGCTGGCGGCCTATCTGCGCACCGCCCGCCCCGAGCTGCGCGCCCGCGACCGCCGGCCCCGGCCCGATCAGGCCCGGCACCGCGACGCCGACGCCGTCTTCCTGGGCACGCGCGGCCGCCGCCTCGGCCGCGCGGCGGTCTGGGCGATCGTGACCGAGCTGGCCGACCGCGCCGGCCTGCGCGCGGACGGGGCGCGGGTGTTCCCCCACGCCTTGCGACACTCCTGCGGCACGCACCTGATCCAGTCGGGCGTTGACATCCGCTACGTGCAGGCCCACCTGGGCCACGCCTCGCCGGTGACGACGGAGGTCTACACCCACGTGACGGCCGCGCACCTGCGCGAGGACTTCGATCGCGCCCACCCGCGGGCGCGCTCACGGAAACCTCACGTGATGTGAGCGTGTCCACGCGATGGCGCGGCCCCCGCGCCGTCCGCGGCCATCCTGCCCCGATGCCCACATCCCGCGCCCGCGCCCTCGCCCTCCCCGTCGCCCTCGGGGCCCTGACCGCCTGCCTCGCCACCGCGCCGGCCGCCTCCGGCGCCGCCCTCGGCGTGCAGGACGACCGCCTGACCTCCGGCGCGCTCGCCGACGTCCCGGGTCGCATCGACCTGCTGCGGCGCTCGGGCGCGCGCGTCACCCGGCTCGACGTGCTCTGGTCGCTCGTCGCGCCCACGCGTCCCGACCGTCCGACCGACCCGGGCGACCCGGCCTACCGGTGGGAGCGCGCCGACGCCGCGATGCAGGGGTTCGCGCGGCTGGGGATGACGCCGATCCTCGTGGCCTACAGCGCTCCCTCGTGGGCGGCCGGCGGCCGCGGCACCCCGCCGGGCACGGAGGTCAACCCCAACGCCCCCTCGCCCGCCGACTACGGCCGCTTCATGGAGGCCCTCGCCCGGCGGTACTCGGGATCCTTCACCCCCCCGGGCTCCACCGAGCCGCTGCCGCGGGCGCGGCACTTCGAGATCTGGAACGAGCCCAACCTCGGGGCCTTCCTGTCGCCGCAGGTGGCCGGCGGCCGACGGGTCGCGGTGAGCCGCTACGTCGCGATGGCCCGGGCCGCCCATCCGGCGATCCGGCGGGCCAACCCGCGGGCGATCGTCATCGCGGGCGTCGGCGGGCCGCGCAGCTCGACCGGCGCGACCGGCACCGGCGCGCTCGAGTGGGCCCGCCGCATCGCGGCGAGCGCCGCGCCCTTCGACGCCTACTCCCAGCACGTCTACCCGGCCGCGGCCCCCCGCTCGGGGACTCGCGCCTTCCCGGCCTGGGGCACGCTGACCGAGCTCTTCGCGGCGCTCGACGCCGTCCCCCGGCGCCGCGGGACGCCGGTCTACCTGACCGAGATCGGCTACACGACCGCGGCGACCCCCTTCCGCGACGTCCGGGTGAGCCCCGCCCAGCAGGCCGCCTACCTGCGGCAGATCACGGGGCTGCCGGCCGTGCGGTCCGCCCGGGTGCGCGCCCTCATCTGGTTCAACCTCCAGGACAACCCGAACTGGCCGGGCGGTCTCCGCTTCGAGGACGGCCGGGTCAAGCCGAGCCACGCCGTGTTCACCCGGCTCGCGCGGGCGTCGCGGCTCACCGCCGACCTGCGGGTGCGCCCGCCGGTGACCCTCAGTCGCCGCCAGCTGCTCATCAACCAGCGCATCTCCCAGGCCGCCGTGCGGCGCCTGGCCCTCGTGGACCGCCGCCTCGACGACGGGCTGACACGGGACGACCTGCGGCCGGGCGGCATGGCGCCACCGGCCTTCGGGCCGGGCGTGAGCGCGTCGGCCGCCTCATCGACCGCCCCGCCCCCGCCCCTCGGACGCGCCCCCGAGACGCCCCCCGCCCCGTCGCGCCGCCCCGGCGCCGCGGCCCGCGTGCGCCTGGCCTCGGGCCAGCTGCTCATCAACCAGCGCGTCTCGCAGGCCGCCGTGCGGCGGGCCAACGGACTCGAGGCCCGGCTGCGCGCCGGCCTGAGCGGCGGTGACATCCGGCCCGGGGCGATCGACGCCGCCCGGCTGGCTCCCGGCGTCACCGTCACGCAGGCCACGCCACCGCCCACGCCGGCACCGCCCACCGCGACCGTCGTGGCGCCCGGACGCCGCGGCGGCGGGGGCGTGCGCCTGAGCGTGGCCCAGCTGCGGGTGAACCAGAGGATCGCCCAGGCCGGGGTGCGCCGGGCGAACGCGCTGGCCGCCACCCTGGCGACGGGCTTCTCACAGGGAGACTTCCGCCCCGGATCGGTCACGGCCGAGAGCCTCGACCCGGGCCTGCGCCCCGGCTGACCCGGGGTGGTGCGCCCCCGCGCTAGCGGGGCGCGCGCCCGGGACGGCTGACGCGCATCGTCACCGTCGCGCGGTCGCGCAGGCCGTCCCCGATCAGCACCACGCGGACGCGGTAGACCCCGGGACGCGTGTCGCGCGGCAGCCGCACCGTGGTCCGCACCGGCCCGCTCAGCTTGCGGATCGCGCGCACGGTTCCGCCGCCGCGCGGCACGACGCTGACCACCGCGCGGCCGGGCCGCGTGATCGCCACCCTCACGGCACGCGCGCCGGCGCGCGTCACGGCGAGGCCGCCGGGCGCGGCCACCGCGGCGTCGACGCCCCGCGCGGGAGACGAGGGGGATGCGAGGAAGGCCCGGTACTGGGCGACCCAGTCGCGGGCGGCGTCGGGGTCGCGCAGGCCGTAGGCGGCCGGCCCGGCGGCCAGCATCGAGCGGCCGGCGGGGGTCGAGCGCACGCGCGCCCACACCTCGGCCTGCCCGGCGCCGCCGTCCGGTCCGAGGATCAGGCGCAGCTCCCCACCCGCGCGCGGCCAGCGGGCGGCCCAGCGGGTGGGGTGCTGGGCCATCTCGCGCGCCGGCAGCGGGCTCATGTCGCCCCGGTAGGTCTGCAGGTACGTCGCGCGGCCGCGGCTGACGGCGCCGACCAGAGCGCGCAGCACGGGGGGGAGGGCGCGGCGCGGATCGGCGCGCCCCACCCGCTCGACGAGCGAGGGCGACGCGTAGAACACCACCCGGCGGGCGTTGGGGCCGAGGGACTCGAGGGCCGAGGCCAGAGCGCGCGCGCCGGCGGGCGACCACTGCGCCGGGACGATCTCGTTGACGCCGACGATGCCGCCGGCCCCGTCGGCGCTCCACCCCTGGCGCAGCAGGGCCGCGATGCGCGCCGAGCTGCTCCCGGCCAGCTCGCGGCCGCTCACCTTGCCCACGCTGCGCCCGCGCGGCCAGCGTCCGTCCCGGCGGGCAGGGGTCTGGCGCAGGGTGGCGCCGCCGCCGAGCCCGTCGTCGATGGCGACCGCGGCGTCGTGGGGCACGTACAGCAGGGGCGGGTCGGCCGCGGCCGCCGATCCGGCGGGGGCCAGGACCAGGGCGCCGGCCACCGTCAGGATGGTGAGGCGCATCAGCGCGGTATCGTTCCACGCCGGCGCCGCGCCCCGCCCGCCCTTCGCGAAACGCTTACACGGAGCCCGCGGCGCGCATCAGACCCAGGCGCCGACACCGCCGATGGCGGCGAGCAGCGAGAGCACCAGCACGCCGAGCACGATGCCGGCGGTGGCCATGCCGCGACCCGCCAGCCGCTCCTCCGAGGAGCGGATGTCGCCGAGGGCGAGCGTGCCGTACGCCACGGCGAGGCCGGCCGTGACCACCGTCGCGACGCCCACGATGCCGAGGATGGCGGCGAACGGGGCCGTGCGGGCGCGCTGCAGCCGCCCCGGCGCCAGGCGCACGGGGGGCGCCGCCTGGGCGACCATGCGGACGCCCACGAGCGCGATCACCACGCCCACGAGCGACGTCCAGAACCCGGCCACCAACAGCAGGCCGCCCCCGCGCATCGAGAGGTCGGCGCCGTCGGCGAGCTCGTCCGACGTGCGGGCGGCGATCACGAGGAACGCGGCGACGAGGCTGAGGCCGGTGCCGAGCACCAGCGAGACCAGGTGCAGCCACAGCAGGCGCAGCGCCGCCGCGGCCAGCACGACCGCGGCCCCCAGCCCGGCGATCACCGCGACCGACGCCCCCGTCCCGGCGACGTAGAGGCCGCCGGCCGACGCGCCCGCGGGGCCGGCGCCGATGTCCGACAGGGGCGAGAGCGCGATGAGCACGCCCGCGAGGCCGGCGAGGGCGAGTCCGCCGCGGACGACGGAGATGGCGCGGTCGAGGGGTTCGGCGGGCACTCGGGCGACCCTAGCGCCGGGGGAGGGGGACGACGGTGGGACGGATGCCCCCGGAACCGACCTCGAGGATGCCCACGCTCGGCCGCATCGCCTCGGCGCCGAGCTGGCGCCGGAAGCGGCGCACCGCGCGGTCGGCGATGCCGCCCACGCCCGTCCGCGGCGACGCGCCGCCGTGCAGGCTGCCCCAGGGGCAGACCGCGCCGGGCGAGAAGCGCAGCACCCCGTCGCGACGGACGGCGACCGGCTCGTGCCAGTGGCCGTGGACGATCGCGTCGACAGGCCCCAGGCGGCGCGCGAGCGCGCCGTGGATTCCGCCGCGATAGGGCACGTCGCGCCCGGCGGCCAGCCCCGCGACGACCACCGAGGCGTCGATCAGGTGGGCCCGGTGCCCGTGGACCAGGCCGATGCGGTGCCCCCCCGCCGCCACGACCGCCGTGTCGGGCAGGGCCAGGCCGCCCAGGCGGTCGTGGTCGCCCCGCACCGCGACCACCGGCGCCACGACCTCGAGCGCGTCGAGCACCGCCGGCACGCTCAGATCGCCGGCGTGGAGGATCAGGTCACAGCCCTCGAGGGCCGCGCGCACCGTGTCGGGCAGGCTCGCCATGTACTCGCCGACGTGGGTGTCGGCCACCACGCCGATGCGGGTGGTGCGGGCCGCCCCGCGCGGCCTGCCGGCGCTCAGCACCGATAGCGGCGGGCCTCGTCGGCGCGGGCGACGCCGAGGTCGATCAGCCGCGCCACCAGCTCCCCGTACGGGACGCCCCCCGCCTCGAGCAGGCGCGCATAGACGCTCGTCGGGGTGAACCCCGGCATCGTGTTGAGCTCCGAGAGCAGCACCTCGCCCTCGTCGGTCACGAAGAAGTCGATGCGGGCCAGGCCGGCGCAGTCAACGGCGGCGAAGGCGCGCAGGGCGAGCTCGCGGGCGCGCTCGGCCACCGCGGCGGGCAGGTCGGCCGGCACCTGCACGCGCGACCGGCCCGGCTCGTACTTGGTCGCGTAGTCGTACCAGTCGCCGTCGAAGGTGATCTCGCCGACCGGCGAGGCGATCGGCACCGGGCCGTCGAGCACGCCCACCTCGACCTCACGCCCCCGGATGGCGCGCTCGACGAGGGCCTTCCCGTCGTGGGCGAACGCGAGGGAGAGGGCGCCGGCGAGCCCGCCGGCGTCGGCGACCGGGCTGATCCCCACGCTCGACCCGAGACGCGCGGGCTTGCAGAAGGCCGGGTAACCCGGGTGACCCGCGATGCGCTCCGCGACACCGTCCGGGTCGCGCTGCCACTCGGCGGCGGTCACGACCGCGTGCTCGGGCGTCGGGATGCCGGCGTGCGAGAGGAAGACCTTGAAGAGGGCCTTGTCCATCGCGACGGCCGAGGCCGCCACCCCGGCGCCGACGTACGGCACCCCTGCGGTCTCGAGCGCCCCCTGGATCGTGCCGTCCTCGCCGTGCGGGCCGTGCAGCACGGGGAACACCACGTCGACCGGGCGCTCGGGTCCACCGGCCAGCGAGGTGAGCCGGGCGGCGCCGTCGGGGCCCGGCACGATGGCGACCGGGTCGCCGTCGACGCTCCAGCCGCCCTCGGACGAGATCAGGATGGGCGTCACCGAGAAGAGCTCGGGGTCGAGCGCGTCGATGACGGCGCGCGCCGAGGCCAGCGAGACGTCGTGCTCGCTGCTGCGCCCGCCCATCAGCACCGCCACGGCGCGCGTCATCCGCGACGGCCGGGCGGGCCGTTGCCGTCCGGGCCGCGCCCGCGGCCGTCGCCGGCGAGCTGGTCGGTCGTGGGGGGAGGCGCCGGGACGGCCGTGGTGTCGCCGCCGGTGGAGCTGCCGTCGCCCTCGTCGGGGTCCGGGCCCGAGCTCACGGTGATGACGACGTTGGAGCCGCGGTCGACGGGGGTCCCCTCGGACGGGCTGACGTCGATCACCACGCCGTCGGGCTCGTCGGAGGTCGCGCCCTCGCTGGTGACCGTGAACCCGGCCTGCTCGAGCTTCGCCACGGCGTCGGTGGCGTTGTTGCCGATGACCCCCGACGGCACCTGCACCTGGCTCACCGCCGCGGCCACGACCACGTTGACCGTCGAGCCGCGCGCCACCTTCACCGTCGGGCCCGGGTCCTGTCGGATGATGGTGCCGGCGGCGAAGTCGCCGTTCTCCTCCTCGGCGATGTTGCCGAGCTCGAGTCCGAAGTTCTGCAGCTCCGCCCGAGCCGAGTCGATCCCCTGCTGCCGCACGTCGGGCACGGCGACCTGCTCGGGCCCGCTCGAGACCGTGATCGTGACGGTGCTTCCCACCTCGGCCGAGCTCTCGCCGGGGGGGTCCTGCGAGATCACGAGCCCCGACGCGACGTCGTCGCTCGCCTGCGTCTCGACGGCCACGTCGAACTGCGCCGCCCTCAGCTTCTGGGTCGCGACGTCGCGCGTGTCGTCCACGACGTCCGGCACCGTCGCGTCGCCCGGCCCGCCGCTCACGCGCAGCGTCACCGCGTCGCCCTCGCGGGCCTGCTGACCGGCGCCGGGGATCGTGCCGATCGCCTCGCCCGCCGGCACCTCGGCGCTGGTCACGGTGCTCGGCTCCACCGTCAGGCCGAGCGCCTCGAGCGCAGCGGTCGCCTGCTCCTGCGACTGGCCCGCGACGGGGGGGATGGTGACGGTCGCGGCGTCGTCGCCCCCCAGGAGGGCGAAGGCGCCCGCGGCGATCGCGATCGCGAGGATCGCCAGGGCCGCGATCAACGGCCAGCGACGGCGCCCGCGGGGCGGCTCGTCCGGCGGGGGCGGCGCGACCCGGGTGGGGCCGGGCACCGGCTCCATCACGCGGGTCCGGCCGGTGTCGCCCATCGGCGCGACGGCGGGGAGGACACGGGTCGTGCCGCCCGAGCCGTCGATCTCGGCACGCGCCTCGTCGAGCGCGTGGCTCAGCTCCTGGGCGGTGCGGTACCGCTCGGACGGGCGCTTGGCGAGCGCGCGCATGATCACGGCCTCGAGCGCGGGCGGCACGCTCGGCTCGATCTCGCTGGGCGGCCGGGGCGGGTCGCTCACCTGCTTCATGGCGACGGCCACCGGGGGCCCTCCGTCGAACGGCACCCGCCCGGTCAGCATCTCGTAGATCACGATGCCGACCGCGTAGCAGTCGCTCGCGGAGGTGACCTCGCCCCCGCGCGCCTGCTCGGGCGACAGGTACTGCGCCGTCCCGATCACCGTGCCGGCCTCGGTCATGTCCGACTCGGCGCCCGCCCGGGCGATGCCGAAGTCGGTCACCTTGAGGCGGCCGTCCTCGGCCACCAGCACGTTCTGCGGCTTGACGTCGCGGTGCACCAGATCCCGCCGGTGGGCGGCGCCGAGCGCCGCGAGGATCTCCTGGGCATAGTCGATCGCCGTGAGCGGGGGAAGGGGCGCCCGGCTGCGGATGACCTGCTTCAGGTCGGGCCCGGACAGGTACTCCATGACGATGTAGTAGCCGCCGTCGGCCTCGCCGCGGTCGTAGACCGCGACGATGTTCGGGTGGTTGAGGCCGGCGGCCGCCGACGCCTCGCGCCGGAAGCGCTCGACGAACTGGGGGTCGGAGGCGTAGGTCTCCGACAGCACCTTGACCGCCACCTCGCGGCCGAGCATGCGGTCACGCGCGATGTACACCCGGGCCATCCCGCCCGCCCCGAGCTGGCGTCCCAGCTCGTAGCGGCCGCCGACGACGTCCCCCGTCGAGAAGCTCATCGCGCCTCGATCGCGGCGCGCATGACCGCCGCCGCGACGGGGGCGGCCGCCGTGCCGCCGGTGGACGAGGTGTCCTCGATCACGACCGCGACGGCCACGACGGGGTCGATCGATGGTGCGAAGCCGATGAACCAGGCCTGGTTGCGATCGGCGTCGCTCGTCTCGGCGGTGCCGGTCTTGCCGGCGACCGTCACGCCGGCGCTCGACAGCGCCGCCGCCGTGCCGGTGCCCTCGCGCACGACGTTCTCCATCATCGCCGTCAGCTCCGCCGCCGCGTCCGCGCTCATCACCTGGTCGAGCTCCTGGGGGGTCGCGCGCTGCACCTCCTGGCCGCTGCGGTCGACGATGCGCGACATCAGCCGCGGCGCCATGAGCGTGCCTCCGTTGGCGACCGCCGACGCGACCATCGCCATCTGGAGCGGTGTGACGGCCAGGCGCTCCTGGCCGATGGCGATGCGGGCGGTGTCGGTGTCGCCCTCGTCGTTGGGCAGCAGGGCTCCGTCGTCGCCGCGACGGCCCGAGGCCGACACCTCCTCGTCGGGCAGGTCGATGGGCGTGCGCTCGCCGAACCCGTACGCGGTCATCGTGTCGCCCAGCGACGCGGGTCCGAGGGTGTCGCCGATCCGGGCGAAGGTGGTGTTGATGGAGTTGGTGAGCGCGGTGGTCAGCGTGTGCTGGCCGAAGGTCCTGCCGCCGAAGTTGCGGATGTCGCCGCCAGGGGTCTCGAAGCTGCCGGTGTCGTCGAAGCTGCTGTTCGCGTCGAAGAGCCCGTTCTCGAGCGCCGACGTCGCGGTGACCACCTTAAAGGTCGAGCCGGGCGGGTACCTGCCGGCCGAGGCGCGATCGAGCAATGGACCGCCGTCGGCCGGGATCGCGCCGAAGTCGGTGATCGCCTGCTCGAGGCTGAACGTGGGGGCCGACGCCATGGCGAGGACCGCGCCGGTCGCCGGGTCGAGCGCCACCACCGCGCCGCGCCCCCCCGCGAGCTGCTCCTCGGCGACGGTCTGGATGCGTGTGTCGAGGCTGAGGACGACGTCGGCGCCGCGCTTCTCCTTCAGGTTGAGCCGCTGCAGCAACGGCTCGGTGCCGAAGCTGCCCGACAGGTAGCGGTTGTAGGTGCTCTCGAGACCGGTCTTGCCGCGCTGGTCCGAGGTGTAGCCGACGACGTGCGACGCGAGGCTGCCCTGCGGGTAGAGGCGCTCGAACACCCGCCGGCCCTCGATGCGACGGGCGCGGCTCGCGGCCAGCACGCGGCGGTCGGCCGAGAGGATGCGGCCCCGGTCGATCAGCCGCTCGGCCTGCTGGGTCTGCAGGTTGCCGGGACGGTCCCGCAGGTCGCCGGCGGCGACCACCTGCCACCAGCCGAGCATCAGCACCAGCAGGGTGAACCCCCCGGCGAGGGTCAGGTAGAGGCGGCGGATGGAGCGGTTCACGCGACGAGCTCCTCGCGGCGCTGGTCGCGCTCGATCTCGCGCGCCTGCGCCTCGGCCCGCCGGCGCTCGCGCCGCGACGGCGTGTTGCCGGTGGCCGAGCGGTGGCTGATGATCAGCAGCAGGGCGATCAGCACGAAGTTCGTGACCACGCTCGACCCGCCGTAGCTGAGGAACGGCAGGGTCACGCCGGTGAGCGGCACGAGGCGGGTCACGCCCCCGATGATCAGGATGGCCTGCAGCCCGAGCGCCGCCGTCAGGCCGCCGGCGAGCAGCTTCGAGAACCCGTCGTTGGCCTGGGCGGCGATGACGAAGCCGCGCTGGATCAACAGGAGGAACCCGAGCAGCAGGCCCACGCCGCCCACGTAGCCGAGCTCGCTGGCGACGGCCGAGAACATGAAGTCGGTCTGCAGCGCCGGGATGACGGTGGTGCCCCCGTCGGTGACGAGGAAGCCCCGCCCGAGGCCCGGCCCCACGATGCCGCCCTCGGCGAGCGCGTAGAGCGACTGCACGAGCTGGTAGCCCTGGTCCTGCGGGTCGTCGAACGGGCGCAGCCAGTTGTCGACGCGCGTCTGGATGCGCGGCACCACGGCGTACACGGCCGCCGAGCCGATCACGAACGCGCCGAGGCCGAAGCCGGTGTAGGCGACCCTGCCGGTCGCGAGGTAGATCATCGCGAGGAAGATCCCGAGGAACAGCAGGGCGGTGCCGAAGTCGTTGAGGATCACGACGAGGGCGAGGCAGGCGCCGAGGAAGAGCAGCACCGGCCCGAGCGCCGCCATCGGCGGCACCGGCACGCCCATGACGCGGCCGGTCGGGATGGCCAGCAGCTCCCGCTTGTCGCGCAGGTAGGCCGCCAGGAAGATGACCAACAGCACCTTGGCGACCTCGCCGAGCTGGACCGTCTGCCCGCCCCCGATCTGGATCCAGAGCTTCGCCCCGTTGATGCGGGTGCCGAAGACCATCGTGATCACGAGCAGGCCGACCGCGGTCAGCCCGATCAGGTAGGTGTAGCGCTCGAGCGCGCGGTGGTCGGGCAGCGCGAACACGGTGACGATGAACGCCGACCCGCCCACGGCCATCCAGACCGCCTGATCGGCCGCGAGCGCGGGGCTGATGCGGTACAGCTCGACCAGGCCGATGGCCACCAGCACGCCCACCGTCGGGAGCACGAAGGCGTCGGCCCGCGGAGCGCGCAGGCGCAGCGCCACGTGCATCGCCACGAACACCGCGAGCACGCCGCGCGGCTCCCGGGAGGGGGCCGTAGTCGAGCGTGTCGGTGCGGGCGGTGGCGACCGATCCCATCCCGACCAGGCCGAGCAGCAGCGCCGGGATCATGAATCCCAGCTCTCGTGTGCGTGCGCTCACGGTGCCGTGGTCGTTCCGGGCGCCTCGGGGGTCGTCTCGGGCGTGGCGGGCGCCGGCGGTCCCGCCGGCTCGGGGGCCGTCAGGGTCGGGGGCTGCGAGATGCCGTGTGTCCAGACCAGGCGCGCGGCGATGGCGACCGCCTCCCCCTGGCCCCGGAAGGTGGAGGACACGAGGCCGGCGTCGTCGGCCGCGATGTCCGTCACCGCGAGGTCGGTGTCCTGCCAGCCGCTCGACAGGTCGCGGCCGAAGATGGTCCAGGGAAGCCCGTGGGCGACCTGGAGGGTGCCGCCGGCGGACTCCCCGAGGGTGTAGGTGCGGCTGCTGACCCAGGCGCCCACGCCGACCACCGCGGCGATCAGCACGATCGCGGCGATCAGCACCGGGACCAGACGCGAGCGCCGCCGGGGGACCGCCTCGAACAGGGGCATCCCGCGCGAGGCCGGCGCCGATCCGTCGCCGGGTGTCTGACCGTGGAGGCCGCCGAGCACCTTGACCGCCGTGGGGGCCGTCCCGTCGCCGCCGTCGGCGACGAGGGGGGCCTCCATCGTGTCGCCCGGCTGGGCCGCCGACGCGGGGCCGACCCGCGCGAGGACCACGGTGACGTTGTCGGCGCCCCCCGCGCCGTTGGCCGCCGCCACCAGGTCACGGGCGGCGCCCGCCAGCGACGAGGCGGAGGCGAGGACCGCGGAGATGTCCGCCTCGGACACGTACGACGACAGGCCGTCGCTGCACAGCAGCACCACGTCGCCGTCACGGACGTCGGCGCTGAGCGTGTCGGCCTCGACCTCGGCGTCGGCCCCGAGGGCCCGGGTGATGACGTTGCGGTGCGGGTGGCTCTCGGCCTCCTCGGCGGTGATGCTGCCGCGGCGCACGAGCTCGGCGACCACGGAGTGGTCCTCGGTCACCTGGCTCAGCGCCTCGTCGCGCCACAGGTAGGCGCGCGAGTCGCCCACGTGCACGACGTCGAGGCGTCCCCCGCGCATCATCGCGGCGGTCAGGGTGGTGCCCATGCCGCTCTTGTCGGGGTCGTCGCTGGCGAGGCGGCGGATGGCGCGGTTCGCCTCGCCGACGGCCGCGCGCACGTCCTCGGCGCTGAAGGGGGCGCTGAGCGCGCCGACCGCATCGACCGCCATCTGGGCCGCGACCTCGCCGGCCTTGGCCCCGCCCATGCCGTCGGCGACGACCAGCACGCCGTCGGTCACGAGCGACCGGTCCTCGTTGTGGTGCCGCACCCGGCCGGTGTCCGAGAGATGGGCCACCTCGACCAGGGTGAGGGGATCGTCGGGGATGGTTCCCTCGCCCGCCATGTCGCCCTACTCCTGGTAGCGCAGGATCGTCTGGCCGATCCGGAGCGCGTCGTGGACCTTGAGCTGTGCATCCTCGTCGATGCGGCGGTCGTTGAGGAAGGTCCCGTTGGTGGATCCGAGGTCCTCGACGAAGTGGTAGGCGCCGCGGCGGACGATGCGGGCGTGCATGTGCGAGACGAACTGGTCGTCGGGGATCGAGACCCCCGACCCCTCCGAACGGCCGATCGTCATGCCGCCCTCGAGCGTGATCACGCGCCCCACCTCCAGAGCGGACGACGACTCGACGACCAGCCGCGGATCGAGGTTGGAGTGCATCTCGCCGCGGTCGGGACCCTCGGTCCACGAGCCCTCGGTCTCGTCCTCGGAGGGGTCGGGCGACGCGGCGGGCGCCTCGGCGGGCGCGGGGGCCATCGGGGCCGGGATCGTGGCGACCGGCGCGGGGGCCCGTGGGGGCGCGGGCGCCGGTCGCTCGGGCTCGGGCGCCGGCCCGGCGACGGGGGGCGGCTGCGCGGCGCGGAGCTGGCGGCTGGAGCTGCGCACCACGGTCCACACGAAGGCGTACAGCAGCACCAGGAAGGCCACCTCGGCCACGATCAGGCCGGTCTCGTTCACGCGTCACGCCTCGTCGTCGGGTTCACGGCGCTCAGCTCAGCTCGACGTGGATCTGCGTCGTGCCCACCACGATGGTGTCACCGTCCGCGAGGGCGTGCCGTTTCACGATCTGGCCGTTGACCTCGGTGCCGTTGGTGCTCCCCATGTCGACGAGGAAGTAGTCGAGCCCGATGTGACGCACCTCGGCGTGCGTGCGGCTGGCGTTGGAGTCGGGCACGACGACGTCGCACTCGCGGGAGCGGCCGAGGGTCGAGACGCGCTTGGTCAGGCGCGTGCGCGTCGAGCCCACGACCAGGGTCATGGTCTCCTGGGTGAGGCCGGCCTCGCGGGCGTCGGCGGCCGAGATCACCTGGGTGCCGCTCACGCCCTCGAGCGCGGCGTGGGGGCGGGCCGGGGGGGCGGCGGCGGGCGGGGGGGCCGGGACGGGCTCGGCGACGTCGATGCCCGGGGGGCGCCCCTCGGCCGGGACCGTGGCGGCCGCGGCCGGCGGTGCGTCGGCCATGCGGCAGGCGATGCCGAACTCGCCCGGACGCAGATCGGCATCGGTCGAGAGGGTCACGACCGCGGGCGCCACGAGCGAGAGCCCCGCGCCGCGGGCGTGGGCGTCGAGGTACGCGCCGAGCTCGGTCACGAGCGAGCGCTCGTACGAGCGGAACGATTCGTGGTCCTGCGGCGCGAGGAACACGCTGAACTCATTGGGCACGTAGACGCGCGAGACCGAGATGGTCTTGTGGTCCTCCATCTCGCGCGCCAGCTTGCGGGCGAGCTCGACCGGTTGCAGGCTGCTGCGGAAGGCCCTTCGGAAGCCACGCTCGAAGAGGCCCTCGATCTTCTGCTCGATGTCGCGCAGGAGGCTCATACGATCGGACCGCGCAGAGTAGCGGACGCCTCGACCGGGGCGCGGCGGCGAAGGCTACGCCAGGGTCGGATGGCCCACGCCAGCACCACGGCGCCGGCGGGCAGGACGGCCCCCAGGGCGCTCGCCGGGTCGGCTGCCGTCGCGACGAGGGCGGCGCCGAGGCCCGCCAGCCAGAGCGCGGCGGCGATCACCCGCGGCCCGCCGGCGACCGCGCGCATGACGAGGGGCACGAGCAGCGCCGCGGCCACCAGCGCGAGCGCCTGCAGGCCCGCCTCGGGACGGGCGTCGAGCGGCTGCCAGAGGCGCTCGGCGGCCACCGCGAGCGACGACTCGCCCTCCAGATCGCGCACCGCGGAGCTCACGAACCCGCCGCCGGCGAGGAGCGCGTCGGCGCCGGCGGCGATCTGCCAGACGATGGTCGCCGCCACCGCGGCGCAGACGGTCCAGAGGCGGGCCCGCCAGCGCGGCACCAGGCCGGCGAGGCCGGCCGCCAGCGGCCCGAGGCCGAACGCGAACAGCAGCGGCCCCAATGCGGCGGCCAGCGTGAGGCGGCCGAGGCCCCAGCCGCTCAGCAGGACGGCGAGGGCCACGGCGCCGAGCAGCGCCCCGGCGGCGGGCGCCGACGCGCCGACCAGCGCGGCGCCGGCCCCGACGGCGAGCAGGGCCGCCAGACGGGGTCGCCAGGCGAAGGCGAGCGCCGAGAGGCAGGTCGCGGCGACGACCGCGCCCGCCCCGCTGCCGATCGTCGCGACGCCCGTGATCCCGGGGGCGCCGTGGGCCACCGCGACCGCCGCCAGTGCGCCACCGCCGACCGCGCTCGCGAGCGCCGGGAGGGCCCGCGTGCCGCGACGGCGGGCCGCGCGCACGCCGCCGCGCAGCATCGCCAGCGCGTCGGCGAGATCGTCGGCCGCGGGCCGGCTCGCGGGGTCGCGGCGCAACCCCGAGTCGATCGCCCGGCAGAGGGCATCCGGGAGGTCGGGCCGCACGCGCGCGAGCGGCGGCACCGCGCCGGCAGCGGCCCGCCGGGCGGTCTCGGCGGGCGACGCCCCGGACACCGGGTTGCGGCCGGTGAACGCCTCGTGCAGCACGAGGCAGGCCGAGTAGACGTCGGCGGCCGGGCCGGCGCCCTCTCCACGGGCCTGCTCGGGCGCCATGTAGGCGATCGTGCCCACGACCCCCCCGGTCATGGTGAGGCCGCTCTCGCCCGAGAGCCGGGCGATGCCGAAGTCGGAGAGCCGGGCCCGCCCCGACGGACCGATCAGGATGTTGGCCGGCTTGACGTCGCGGTGCACGACGCCGCGCCCGTGCGCATGAGCCAGCGCGACCAGCAGGTCCTCGCCGATGCGCAGCGCCGCGTCGTCGCCCGGCGGGTCCGCCGCCCGGAGCATCTCGGCGAGCGAGCGGCCCTCCACGAGCTCCCACACGAGGTAGAGGCACTCGCGGTCCTCGCCCCAGTCGCGCAGGGCGACGATGCGCGGGTGATCGAGCCGTCCGGCCGCCCGCACCTCGGCCCGCACGCGGGGGGCCAGGTCGAGCTCGACCGGGATCACCTTGACCGCGACCTCGTCGCCGCTGACGAGGTCGCGGGCGCGGTGGACCACCGAGGTGGCCCCGCGGCCGATGGCGGGGCCGAGGACGTAGCGGCCGAGGACGCGTCGGTCGGATGCGATGTGGGCGCTCACGACCTGGGATCTTCCACGACGCCGCCCTCCATCCTTGCCCGGACGGGTGCCCCGCCCGTCGCGCCCGCCGCCCGCGGGGGTCCGGGGGTGGTACCATGCCGCCTCCCTGAGAGGCAGGAATGCCTGGGCGAGTGGTGGAATTGGTAGACACGCTAGGTTCAGGGTCTAGTGCTCGCATGAGCTTGGGGGTTCGAGTCCCCCCTCGCCCACTTCCACCCCGTTTCCCCCACCAGGTGCGGATCCCCGTCTTCCTTCCCCACCCCCCGACCTAGCCATGGCCGACTTCGACGACGACCGGCCTGACTTCGACGCCGCCTTCCGCGACGAGCCCGAGGACGAGGCCCGCGAGGGACGCCGCCGTGGTCGCCAGCGGCGACGCCGCTCGGAGCCCGACGACAGCGCCGGCACCGGCGAGGTCCCCCGCTCGCGCCTCCGGCGCGGTGGCGAGCGACCCCCGGCGGACGGCCCGTCAGGCGCCCGGCGGGGCGCGACGGCGCGTGCGCGCGCCGCGGCGACCGCCCGCTCGGCGCGATCGCGCGGCGGATCGCGTGGAGCGTCGGGCGGCGCGGCGGTGCTGCAGAGCCCGCGCGGCCGGCTGCTGCTCGGCATCGCGTTCGCGGTCATCCTCGTCGTCGTGATCGCCCTGGTCGTGAAGGACTGCCAGCGCAGCCAGCTCGAGGACTCGTACACCGAGTACGTCAATGGCGTGGCGTCGGCGGTCAGCACGTCCGCCGAGCAGGGCGCCGCACTGCGCGAGGTGCTCGCCAACCCACGCGGAGATCGTCCCCCGGCGCTGCGCGCGAGCATCCTGACGATCGCCGAGGAGGCCCGGGCCACCCTCGAGCAGACCGAGGCCCTCGACCCGCCGGGCGCGCTCTCGGCCCCCCAGCGCAACCTCGTGCTCGCGCTCCAGTACCGCGTGACGGGGCTCTCGACGCTGTCGAAGAACCTGCCGACCCTGCTGCAGTCGAAGGACGTGCAGACGAAGGCCTCGGGCATCGCGGGCATCATGAAGCTGTTCCAGGCCAGCGACGTGATCTACGACACGTCGTTCTACGAGCCGGCCAAGACGGCTCTCGAGGACGACGACATCACGGGCATCGAGGTGCCGCAGCTGCAGCCCTTCCTGCCGAACGCCGCCCTGACCACGGTCGAGGGTGCCAAGACGCTCCTGCCCGACCTGCAGCGGCGCACCCAGGCGAGCGCCGGCTCTGGCGGCGACCCCGAGGCGGGCGGCAACCTGCGCGGCACCTCGCTCGAGTTCGACGGTGGCGCTGCCGTCCGAGACCCGGCTGACCCCGGGCACCACGGCGACCGTGCAGCAGACCGAGATGCTCAAGTGGCAGGTGACGGTCATGAACAGCGGTGACTTCGACGAGACCAACGTGGTCGTCAGGGCGACCTTCTCGTATCCGTCCGACCCCAACGACGTCGACCAGAAGGAGACCGCGATCGCGTCGATCGCCGCGGGCGAGTCGGTCGTCGTGGAGCTGGAGGGGCCCGGCTCCGACAAGGTCGTCTTCGGTGACCAGGGCACGCTCAAGATCGAGGTCGTGCCCGTGACCGGGGAGACGCGCGTGGACAACAACACGGTCGAGTACCCGGTCAAGATCACCATCTGATGGAGGTCGGGGTCTGGGTGGCCGTGGCCGCGGGCGTCCCCGGCCTGATCGCTCTCGGCGTGTGCGTGGCCCTGTGGATCGGGCTGCGCCGGGCCCGCGCGGCGCAGCAGGTGCTGCTGCCCGACGGCGCCTCGGCCGGCCTGGTCGACCGCCAGGCGACCCTCCAGCGGGCGATGACGCGCCTCGAGGAGGGGCTCGGCGACCTCCAGAGCCTGGTCGAGCGCCAGGGGGAGGTGACCGAGGCCAACCTGCGCACCGCCCTGCGGTTCCAGGGGATGGTCCGGTACGACGCCTACCGCGACATGGGGGGCAGCCAGTCGTGGTCGATCGCCCTGCTCGACGGCAACCGCTCGGGCGCGATCGTCACCTGCCTGCACGCCCGCGACCACGCCCGCGTGTACCTCAAGGAGCTGAGCGAGGGCGCGCCCGGGCAGCGGCTCTCGCCCGAGGAGGAGAGGGCGGTGGCGCTGGCCATGGGCGGCCCGCCCCGCGCCCCGCGCCGGTCCGAGACGCTCGTGGAGCCCTCCGCCGACGAGGCGGCGACCGCGCCGCCGGGCCGCCGATCGTCGGCGGGAGACCCCGATGACCCCGCCGCGGCCGCGCCCGGCGACGGACGGCCCGGCGAGCCGGGCGCGTGAGGGTCGGCTACCTCGGTCCCCCCGGGACGTTCTGCGAGGAGGCCCTGCTCCGGCTGATGGGGAGCGCGCCCGACCTCGAGGAGATCCCCTTCCCGACGGTGGTCGACTGCTTCCGCGCCGTGCGCGAGGGCGAGGTGCCCGAGGCGCTCGTGCCGATCGAGAACACGATCGAGGGCTCGGTCAACCAGACCCTCGACCAGCTCGCGGCGGGCGGCGGCCTGACGATCCGGGGCGAGGTGGTGCTGCCGGTGCGCCACCACCTGATCGCGCGCCGGCGGATGGATCCGTCCCGCATACGCAGGGTGCTCTCGCACCCGCACGCCACGGCCCAGTGCCAGGACTACCTGCGGGCCAACCTGCCGCACGCCACCATGGTCGCGACCAACTCGACCGCCGACGCGGTGCGCACGGTGAGCGAGGCCGGCGACGACGGCGACGACGGAGCCGCCATCGGCACGCTGCGCGCCGCCGAGCTCTACGGCGGCGAGGTGCTCGCCACCGACATCGCCGACACGCAGGACAACTCCACCCGGTTCGTCCTGCTCGGCACCGAGCCGCTGCGGGCCGTCGGCCCCGGCAGCTTCCGCACGTCGATCGTCTGCGCCCTCGAGCGCGATCGCCCCGGAGCCCTTCTCGCGATCCTCCAGGAGTTCGCCATGCGGGCGGTCAACCTGACCCGCCTCGAGAGCCGCCCGACCAAGACCGGGCTCGGTCGCTACCTCTTCTTCATCGACATCGAGGGCAGCCGCGACCGGGACCTGCCGGTGGCGACCGCCATCCAGGCCCTGGCCGACCAGCGTGTCGCCGATGTCACCGTTCTCGGGTCCTACCCCGCCGGCGGACGACCCGGCTAGAATCCCCACGGGCTCAGGGTGAGAGACGGCAGCCTGCAGGGTTGGTCACGTCGTATCTCACCCGCGACTGTCCGAGGAGCCGATGGCGCAACAGGTCCTCGTCCTGAACGCCACCTACGAGCCCATCAACGTCTGCTCGCTGCAGCGCGCGGTGGTGCTCGTGCTCAAGAACAAGGCCGAGGTGCTCGAGCGCGCCGCCCGCAAGCTGCGCAGCGCGACCCAGTCGCACGCCTACCCGCTCGTGATCCGGCTCGTCTACTTCGTGCGGGTGCCGCGCCACGAGTCGCGCAAGATCTCCCGGCGCGCCGTCTTCGCGCGCGACGGCTACGAGTGCCAGTACTGCGGCGCCGGCTCCCACCTGACGATGGACCACGTCATCCCGCGCTCCCGGGGCGGCCGCTCGAGCTGGGACAACGTCGTGACGGCCTGCGCCCCCTGCAACCTGCGCAAGGGCAACCGGATGCTCGACGAGACCGACATGCGCCCCCGCACCAAGCCCCGCGCGCCGCGCCCCGACGTCTTCATCGCCGTGGCCGCGCCCCGGCAACCGAACGCCTGGCTGCCGTATCTCGTCGCGGGCTGACCCGGGCTACGATCCGACCGCGCCCTCGTAGCTCAGTGGATAGAGCACAGGTTTCCTAAACCTGGTGTCGCAGGTTCGATTCCTGCCGGGGGCATCGGCGTGACCAAGGAGGTTGGCGGGCGCGCTCGGGGAACCCCTTTTCGCCGGAGGTTCGCCCCGGATGCGGCGCGAGCACCGGTCGGCGGCGGAATGGGAGGGGCCACGACACCCTCCAAAGCCTTGGACGGGGTGTGGCGATCACTTCCTCCTCGATCACCCCAGCGGCCAGTCCGGACGCTCCCAGGCGCGTGCGCGCGAGGCCGGGCGATGAGCACGACCACACCCCGCCTGCTCGACGCGACCTGCCTGCCCGGCCGGCTGGCCCTGTCGCCTGACCAGGCGGCGGAGGCGCTCGGCGTGAGCCGGGACTTCCTCGACGAGCACGTGATGCACGAGCTGCGCATCGTCCGTGGCGGCCGGCGCCGGCTGATCCCTGTCTTCGCGCTGGTGGCGTGGCTCGAGGAGAACGCCGCTCGACCCCCGGAGGGTGACCGGTGACGCACCAGGTTCCGATACCGAGAGCGCGCATGAAACGCCTGCATACGAGGGGGCGCGCGCCAGCTGTGCGCCAGCCAACTCGACGGCGGGAGGGCGGCGATGAGCACCCGTGTGCTGCGTACGAGTCAGCTGGCATCCGACAGGTTCATCGAGATACTCGGCCGAGGTGCGACGGTCACCGATGCCTGTCGCGCGGCCGGGATGCCGAAGAGCACCGCCTACGACCTGCGGCAGCGCGACGGGGAGTTACGCAGGGCGGTGGGCTGAAGCCCTCGAGGCGGGCACCGACCGCTGCGAAGACGCGGCACTTACGCGGGCGGTAGATGGCTGGGAGGAGCCGGTCTGGCACCAGGGCGTCCGGGTGGGGACGGTCCTACGACTCGCAGCTGCTCGTGTTCCTGCTCCGGGCGCGGCGGCCTGAGACGTACAGGGAGCGGGCCGAGATCCGGCATCAGGGTGCCGTCGATCAGCCGTCCGCCGGCGAACTCGCGCGGCTGCGAAAGCTCGGCGAAGACCCCGAGTACCGAGATGCCGCGGAGTTGCTCGCGAAGAAGATGGCCGAGATGGAACAGGAGGAGCGAGATGAGCACGGATGACTGGACCGACGTGGAGAGCGACCTCTACATCGCGCGCGCCCACTCGCGATGGACGCCAGCCATGCGCGATCCGACGAGATCCTCGCGAGCCTGCTCGAGCTGCGGCGTCCAGAGATGTATTCGCAGCGCGGCGAGAGTCGCGACCTCGTCTTCGAGCGCCTGCGGCGCTTCCTCGACGTGTTTACCGCGCCGATCGACGGGCTCTGCGTCGGGGTCTGAAAACACCGGTGGGGCGGAAGCCCCGTGTGGGTTCGACTCCCACCGTCCCCATGGGCCGCTCGTCGTGGATGCTACCCGTGGCCCCCGGCGTCGGTCGTGGGGAGCCGCGGCTCGGGCGCTCCCGCCCGGACGGCCTCGAGCTGGGCGGCGAAGGACAGCCCGAGGAAGAGGGCGACCGAGCTCAGGAAGGCCCACAGGAGCAGCCCGATCGTCCCCGCGAGCGGCCCGTAGGTCGCCCCGAAGGACCCGCTCCTCTCGAAGTAGAGCGCCAGGGAACCGATCGCGCCGAGCCACAGCACCACCGCCACCCCCGCGCCCACCGCGAGCCACGAGGTCTCCGGCTGCCGCCGGTTGGGGACGTGGCGGAAGAGGAGCGCCACGGCCCCCGTGATCAGGAGGACCCCGAGGGGCCACCGTGCCAGCGCCCACACGACGTCGAGCTCGCGGTCGAGGTCGATGAGTCCGCGGACGACGTCGCCTGCGACGACGACCACCACGGCGGCCGCCACCAACGTGCCGGCCGAGCAGGCGAGGAGCGCCGCCCGGCAGTACCGCCGGAGCGGGGGGCGGTCGCGCTCCAGGCCGTAGATCCGGTTCGCGCCGCGCTCGACCTGGGCCATCGCGAGCGTCGCTGCGACGAGGGTCGCGGCGAGACCCACCGCGAGCGCCGTCTCCCCCCGCTCGGCGGCATCCCCCTCACCGTGGCGGATCGCCACCGTCAGGAGCCGGCCCACGTCGCCCGGCGCGATCGCCAGGAGGGTGTCGCTCACGAAATCGCGGACCTCCGAGCGGTCCGTCGCCGTCGCGAAGCCGACGACGGCGATGAGGGCCGGGATGATGGTGAGGCAGAGCTGGAAGCCGAGGGCGCGGGCGTGGCTGAACCCGTCCGCGGCCCGGAACCGTACGAACGCCGCGACCAGGAGGTCTCCTCGGGCCGTGGTGCGCAGGGTCTCGAGGGCCTCATCGGACTCGAGCTCGCCGAACGTCTCCGGCACCGGGGCCGCGCTGCTCACAGGCGTCGGCTAGAGGAGGCGGATGAGGACGTTCACCAGCACCGTCGCCGCGATCGACACGAGCAGCGAGACGAGCAGGCAGCCCGGCATGAACCGGACTTCCCCGCGCCGGCCCGGACGCTTCGTGAAGACCCACACACCGCCCGCTTACCCATCCTCGGCGGGCGCCACGCCCCGTCGCCGCGGGCGTTCACGTCCGTGAAGTCACTCCCGCGTCGACGGCGACGGGACAGGGCGAGGTGTCCCGCAGGTCCCGTACGGGCACATCGATCGGTGCGGGAACCCGCACAGTCCCGGCGGGGGTACGCGCCGAAGAAGGACACTCACACCAACGAGTTCCCGGGATTGGCGGTCAGATCCTGTCGCGCCTCAGCGAGCGGTGGGCGGTGTACGCCGGTCCGCCCGCGGTCTGGGCGGAGCTGACCACGGAGTAGCGGGGCGAGGACGCGGCGCTGCGGGGTCACGGCAGCACAGCGCCCGTCGAACGTCAGTCCTCGGCGACGGCCACGAAGGCGAGCGTCACGAAGATCCCGACGATGAACGCGGCGGCGCCCGCCATCATCGTCGACCACGTACCGGCGTGGGTCGCCGTCTGGGCTGCGGTGTCGCCGGCTTGCACGGCGGCCTGCGTCGAGTGCGCGCCTGCGTTGGTGGCCTCGGCGACGGCCTGGGCCTGCCTCAACTCCCGAATCCCCAGCTTCAGGTCGCTGACGCTGGGGTTCGAGTCTGACTCCACGGACGGCTCCTTGTCTGGGGGAGCCGCCGCTACCCGACCGTGGGGGTTCCATTCCTTCCCCTGTTGCCGCGCGCCTGCGGAGGCGTGTCGGGAGGCCTACCCTCCCCGACGAGGGGGTAGGTGGCGATCCCGGCATCCGACCTTGCGAGGACGCATGGACGAGAAGAAGAACGTCGATCCCACACACAACCCGGAGAAGGTGCGCGTCGATGTCTCCGGTGAGGACCTCTCGCGCGGCCCGACGCCCGAGACCCGCCACCCCGCGGGGCATGTCGAGGGCAGGGACCTCGCGGAGGACGACACCCTGCACGGAGAGACCGGCGGCGTCGATGACGTCCGCGACACCACCCAGGGCCCGACACCCGAGACCCGCCAGGTCATGCGGGCCACAGATGACGACTCTGCGGCGTCGGGCCAGCCGACCAGCGACCCCGCGACCCGCGGCGACGTCGGTGGCAACCAGGACGTCGAACTGACCAAGGCGGTAGACCCCGATCCGAAGCGGAGCGACCGGGACAGGTGAGTCGCAGGGACCGGGAGCCGAATGACTCCCGGTCCCTTCTCTCCCGAGTCGCTGCGGTGTCAGTCGCTGGTTGGGCATTGACGTCGTTCCAGTTCCATCTCGGTCGAGGACCGGTCGAACCGCCCGCGACGGGATCAGCGGTGGGACCGGGAAAGCGTCTGGACACCTCGATGCCGCGCGCCGACGACGCAGGACGTCGGCGAGAGCGGCACGGTCCCTGGCTGCAGGATGAGAAGTCCGCTGCACGAGCCAGGGACGACGCGTCCGGGCTCCGCGGTCTCCCGACCCGGTGTCGCCGGTTCGCGACGACCGGCGCGTCGCCGCCCCGTCTCCCAGCCGCCCGCGCCGCGCGCCCCGGTCGCCTACCCCGCCGAGCTCCCCGAGTCCTCCGCGAGCCCGCGCACGATGAAGGCCGCCAGCAGCAGGAGGCCCGGCTCGAGGGCGTCGACGTCGTCGACGGTGATCTTCACCGGCCGCCGACCCCACCCCTTGCCATGGAGCATGGCGACCTCGCGGTCACCGTCGACGAGCGCGTAGCGGGCGCGCCAGAGGCTCGTCGGCCGTAGGGTCAACTCGCGCCCCGCCCATCGCAGCGTGCCACCGCTCCGCAGTCCCCGTCGCTCGAAACGGCCGGCGACGATCCCCATGACGTCGGTCGCCTCGACGGTCCTCTGCCAGAACCCGCGCCGGGCGATCCGCCAGCGCTCGCCGCCGCGGGCCTCGGCGGTCGCGCGGCGCGAGGCGAGGCCCTCGAGGCGGAGGGTGCCCACGCTCTCCAGGGAGTACAGGCGCCGATCGCCCGGCGTGCGGGTGAGGTCGAGGTCGGTCATCGCTCGGGCAGGGTGGCACGAGGTCCCGGCCACCGGGCCTCGACGAGCCGGGCGGGCGCGACGGCACGGTAGGCGTCTTCGATCACGGCCTCGACCTCGCTCGGCGCGGCATCGCGGTCGAGGCGCAGGCCGACCCACCCCCGGTGCCCCACGTACGGCGGCACGAAGTAGCGCTGCGGGGCGCTCTCGACCAGCTCGTCCTGGACCCCGAGGGCCGCCGCGCACCAGATCGCCCGTCGGCCGTCGCCGTGGTGGTCGTCCAGGTACGTGACGAAGGCCCGCTTGGCGCGTACGAAGAAGGTGGGCGCCCCGTGGCTCGGGCGCTCGCTCGTCTCGGGCAGCGCGAGGCAGGCGGATCGGACCCGCTCGAGGGAGTTCGGAACATCCCGGCCCGGACCCACGGCGACCTCCTCTGGGGATGCGGATGCTAGTACGCGCCCGGCACCCCGGCACGAGCACCCCGACGGTGCCGAGCGAGCAGGGAGCCTCCTCCACGCCGTGATCGGCGAGGGGTGCGCGACGACCCCCGCCGGGTGGAGACTCGCCCCACGGCAACGCCGCGCGGCGGACGCCGGCGCGGCGCAGTGGAAGGGGTGGGAGATGAGCATCGGCGGAGCGACCCTCCTGGACGCGGTGGAGGAGATCGGCCCGGTCATCCGCGAGCACGCGCAGGAGGCCGAGGGCGCCCGCCGCATCTCGGCTCCCGTGCTGGGGGCTCTGCGGGAGGCCGGCCTCATGCGCATGCTGCTGCCGACCTCGCTCGGGGGGTTGGAGATCGACCCGATGACCTTCGCGCGGGTGGTCGAGGCGGTGGCGCGACACGACTCGGCCGCGGGGTGGGCCCTGCAGGCCGGCAACGTGGGCGCCTGGTGGGGGGCGCGTCTGCCCGACGAGGGCGCCGAGGAGGTCTGGGGCGACGATCCGAACCAGGTGATCGCCGCCGCCTTCCACCCCCCGACGGCCGGGGTGGCGGTGGACGGCGGCGTCCGCGTCTCGGGCCGGCGTCCGCTGGCGAGCACCATCCACGACGCCGACTGGCTGGTCGTGACCGCGGTCGTGGGCGACGGGGCGGTCATGGTGATGCTGCCCGCCGCCGACGCGCAGGTGGTCGACACCTGGCGCGCGCTCGGGATGCGCGGCACCGACAGCAACGACGTCGTGCTCGAGGACGCCTTCGTACCCGCGCGGCGGATCATGCCGCTGGTGCCGGCCTTCACCCCCGGGTCGCACTTCGGCGGCCCGCTCTACCGCATGTCGGCGGTCAGCTCGCTGCAGATCGTGCTGGCCCCGATCGCGCTCGCCATCGCCCGCAACGCCATCGAGGCGCTGCGCGAGCTCGCGCCGGCCAAGATGTCGCTCGGCACGATGGCGACGCTGCGCGACCGGCCGATCGCGCACGCCCGGCTCGGCCGCGCCGAGGGTCTGGTGCGGGCGGCCCGGGCCCTCCTGCTGACCACCCTCGCGGAGTCGTGGGAGGTCGTGCAGGGGGGCGGCACCCCCGACCTGGCGCGCAGGGCCGGCGACCTGCTCGCCGGGGTCCACGCCGTGCAGGCCTGCGTCGAGGCCGTCGACCTGATCTACGGCATCGCCGGGTCGAGCGCCGTCTACGAGCGCAGCCCCATCGAGCGGGCCTTCCGCGACATCCAGACCGTCCGCCACCACGGGTTCGCCGGCGAGAGCCGGCTGGAGGCCGTCGGGCAGGTGATGCTGGGCGTCGAGCCCGAGTTCGGGCTCGTGGCCTTCTAGGCCGGACCGACCGCGTGTGGCGCGCGGCACCGCCGCGCGCCACACGTCATGGCCGAGCGGGTCCTCCGTCGCCGGCCAGGTCGGCGAGGGCGCCGAGCACCCGCACGTGGCGCCGGGCGGCCTCGGGCTCGGTCCACCGCCACCGGATTCCGGAGTCGATCTCGGTCGCCGCGCCGCGTGCGTCCCAGGCCCGCCGGATCTCGACCGCGAAGGCGATCATGTTCTCGGCGCCCGGAAGGGGGTCGGCGGCGATGCGGGCGTCGCCCTCGATGCAGAGCGAGAAGCCCCGGCCGTTGAGCGAGAGCGCCGCGCGGGGGTCGGCCCGCAGGCGCGCGACGGTGGCCCGGCGGCGCGCCAGGGCCAGCAGCAGACCGCCCGCGTCACGGCGCCAGATGGCGCTGACCGGGATCGCGACCGGTCCGTCCGGGCCGACGCTGGCGAGCACGGCCACCAGGTCGCCGGGCAGGTCCGGGATGGGCGCGCGCTCCATGCCGGCGAGCATGGCACGCCGTCCCGGGCGGGGGTCCTGCGACCCCGGCCCGTGCGCCGGGGCGGCCCGGCCGAGCTCAGGGGCCGGACATCCGGCCGCCGACCGCCGGGACGGGCGTGCCGGTGCGGGCCGCCTCGGCGGCCTCGACCGCCGACTCGTGACCGTCGGCCACGGCCTGCAGCTCGCGGCGCATGGCGACCATGCCGAGGCGCACCCTCCCCTTCACCGTGCCGAGCGCCACGCCCGAGCGGTCCGCGATGTCGGTGTGGGTGTGGTCGAGCCAGAAGGCGTCGAACAGGGCGCTCCGCTGCTCGGGCCGTAGGCCGCCGGCGGCCGCCCTGACCTCCCGCCGGGCCTCGGCGGAGATCGCCGCGTCGTGGCAGGTGGAGCCGGACGGATCGTGGTGGTCGGCGACGAGCGCCCGGCGCAGGTCCTCGCGCCGGGCGCGCAGGCGGTGGTGGTCGTAGGCGGCGTTGCGGGCGATGGTGGCGGCCCAGTCGGCGAATGTGCCGCGGCGCCTGTCGAAGCGCGCCCGGGCGGACCACATCCGCAGATACGCGTCCTGCACCACGTCCTCGGCCGCCTCGCGCCCCACGATGCTCGCGCACATCGACGTGAGCCGTGGTCGCAGCACCTCGCTGAGCGCCTCGAAGGCATCGCGCTCACGGCCGGCGATCACGGGCGGTGCGACGGCGACTCCACGTAGGTCTTCTCTCGTCGGGGGTCCGGCGGCGGCGGCGGTCATCACCGGCGTAGAGTGCCGGAGCCGGTGGAACGCGGACCCGGGCACACTAGCGCGCGACGTCGTCGATACCGAGGTCTCCATGAGCACGCCCGAGGTCCTGTTCGTCTGCGTCCACAACGCGGGGCGCTCGCAGATGGCGGCGCTGCTGACCGGCCACCTCGGAGGGGGCCGCGTCGGCGTGCGCTCGGCGGGGTCCGATCCGGCCGACCGGGTCAACCCCCTCGTCGTGCAGGCGATGGCCGAGCTCGGGCTCGACATGTCCACCGCGTTCCCGAAGCCGCTCACCGACGACGCGGTGCGCGCCGCCGACGTGGTCGTCACGATGGGCTGCGGCGACGCGTGCCCGTTCCATCCCGGAAAGCGGTACGAGGACTGGGCGCTGCCCGATCCGGCGGCGGCCGCGTCGATCGCCGAGGTGCGCGCGATCCGCGATGCCATCCGCCGACGCGTCGAGGAGTTGCTCGCCGGGCTGGGCGTGACGCCGGCGGTCTGACCGGGCCTACGCGGCCAGCCGTCGCAGGGTGCCGGCGAGCACCCGCACGCCGTCGGCGATCCCCTGCGGCGAGCTGTACTCGTCGGGGCGGTGGCTGACGCCGTCCCGGCACGGGATGAAGATCATCGCCGCGGGGCACACGCGCGCCATGAAGACGCAGTCGTGGTACGCCCGGCTGACCATCCGCATCGCCGGCAGTCCCGCCTCCGCGCACGCCCCGTCGATCGCCGCGAGCACGCCCGGGTCGGAGGTGGCCGGGCCGTCGCGGTTGAGGATCTCCTCGCGGTGCCCGACCCCGTGTGCCGCCGCGGCCGCCCGCGCCTCGGCGCGGATCCGCTCGAGCACGGCGTCGCGCCGTGCCTCGTCGGTGTCGCGCACGTCGATGTCGAGGCGCACGTGGCGCGGGATGCTGTTGACCGCGGCGGGCTCGAGGGTGAGCAGCCCGACGGTGCCCACGGTGTCCTCCGATCCGCCCTCGCGCGCCGCGCGGTCGACCGCGCGGATGACGTCCGCGGCGGCGACCAGGGGGTCGTGGCGGTCGCGCATGAGCACCGCGCCCGCGTGCCCGCCGGCACCCGACAGCTCGACGCGCAGCGTCGCGGGGGCCGCGATGGCCGTGACGACGCCGATCGGCAGCGCGGCCGCCTCGAGCAGCGGCCCCTGCTCGATGTGGAGCTCCACGAAGGCGGCGTAGGCGCCCGGCGCGAGGCGGGCCGCCGCGACGTCGCCGTGCACACCCGCCGCGGTGCGGGCCTCGTCGAGGGTGCCGCCGTCCCGGTCGCGCAGCCGGTCGAGTCGCTCCCGGTCGACCACGCCTGCGAGCACGCGGCTGCCGAGGCAGCCGAAGGCGAACCGGGTGGGCTCCTCGGCCGTGAACATGATCAGCTCGATCGACCGCCGCGGCCGCACGCCGGCCGCCTTCAGGGCACGGATCGCCTCGAGCCCCCCGAGCACGCCGACGACGCCGTCGAAGCGTCCGGCGTCGGGGATCGCGTCGATGTGCGAGCCGGTCGCCACGGGCGCGGCGTCGGCGTCCTCGCCCTCCCAGCGGGCGATCACGTTGCCGATGGCGTCCACGCGCACCGCGAGGCCGGCATCGGCCATGCGGTCGACCAGCCAGGCGCGGGCGCGCATGTCGGCCTCGGTGAACAGCACCCGGGTGACCGCGGGGAAGGGCGCGTCGGAGATGCGTGCCAGGGCGTCGATCTCGGCGTCCAGCCGGGCGCCGTCGACGGCGACGCCGCTCACGCCATGACGTCCCGGTTCCAGTCCTTGTAGATCAGGTAGCTGGCGGGGCCGGTGCCGTACGCGCAGCACCACTGCGGGCAGAACGGGCCCATCCAGACCGCGTCCCCGGCGGCGATCGGGTACCAGTGCTCGCCCAGCCGGTAGACGAGCGCGCCCTCGAGCATCAGCAACCCGTGCTCCATGACGTGCGTCTCGACGAACGGCAGCGACGCCCCCGGATCGAAGGTCATGATGTTGAGGGCCAGATCGAGGGCCGGGTCGGCGGGCAGCAGCTCGGTGACGCGCACGTGCGGGTCGCCGAGGAAGTCGGCGGGAGCGGTGCGGGTCGCGTCGCCGATCACCGGGCGCCCGCGCGCCGCGCCGGGCAGGGCGACGTGGGGCTTGTCGACCACGCAGACGCGCCCGGCGCCCTCCGAGGTGAGCGAGTGGGCGGCCCCGGGCGGCACGTAGGCGAACCCGCCCGGGCCGAGCTCGTAGCGTCGCCCCGCCGCGTCGAGCACCATCGTGCCGTTGACGACGTACACCGCGCGCCCGCACCGGGCCGCCGGGGCGCCGGCCTGCGCGCCCGCCACCATGGTCACCAGGGCCATCGAGAACCCGGCCCCCATGGCCGGCGCGATCAGCTGCACGTGCTCGGCGCCGCTCCACCCCGGCACCGGGCCCGCCACGTGGGTCTCGGGCGCGATCACCGCGTGGTCGCGCCGTACGGTCGTGCGGGTGTGCGGCCCGGTCACGCGGCCGCCGCCGCGGCCGGGGTCACCAGGCGCCCGCGCGCCGGCGCCGCCGGGTCGGCGCCCGCGCCCCACACCGGCACGCCGCGCAGCAGGGTCGTCACGACGCGCGCGCCGAGGCGCCGGCCGGCGAAGGGGGAGTGGCGGTGGCGGTACTCGAGGTCGGCCGCCGAGAGGGTCCAGGGCTCCATGCGCACGATCGCCATGTCGGCGTCGCGGCCGGGGGCGAGGCGTCCCTTGCCCGCCAGTCCGAGCCGGGCGGCGGGCGCCGCGCCCAGCACCTCCCCGACGCGATCGGCGTCCACCCCGTGGGCGGAGCCGTGGGTGAGCAGCAGCGGCAGCGTGGTCTGCGCCCCCGAGATGCCGCCCCAGACCGCGAACATGTCGTCCCCCCGCTTCGTGTCGGGCGGGCCGGGGGAGTGGTCGGACGCGACGATCTGCACCGCGCCGCCCGCGACCCGCCCCCAGAGCTCCCGCCCCTGCCCGGATGATCGCAGCGGCGGGGCGCACTTGGCGAGCGCGCCGACGCGGACGGCGTCGTCCTCGTCGAGCACGAGGTAGTGCGGGCACGTCTCGCAGGTCGCGTCGACGCCGCGCCCCCGGGCCGCGGAGACCAGGTCGACGCCCTCGGCGCACGAGACGTGCACGACGTGCAGCGCGCACCCGGCCTGCTCGGCCAGCGCCAGGGCCCGCCCGATCGCGACCAGCTCGGCCTCCACCGGGCGCGACGCGGCCCAGTCGGCCATCGTGCACCGGCCCTCCGCCCGCGCCCGCGCCCCGAGGCCGTCGGTGATGCCGGGGTCCTCGGCGTGCACCGCCACCGGCAGCCCGAGCGCGGCGGCCCGCTCCATCCCCCGGCCGAGGGTGTCGGGGTCGGCGGCCGGGAACTCGTCGACCCCGCTCGGGCACATGAAGGCCTTGAAGCCGACGACGCCGCGCTCGGCGAGGGCGTCCATGCGGCCGAGGTCGCCGGGCACGAGACCGCCCCAGAGCGCGAAATCGACGCGCGCCCGGCCGGCCGCCGCGGCCACCTTGGCATCGAACGCGCTCGCGTCGAGCGTCGGCGGCAGGGCGTTGAGGGGCATGTCGGCGGCGCAGGTGACGCCCCCGGCCGCCAGGGCGCGGGTGCCGGTGGCGAACCCCTCCCAGTCGGCCCGGCCCGGGTCGTTGAGGTGCACGTGCGCATCGACGCCACCCGGCAGCACCAGCATGCCGCGGGCGTCGATCTCGGCCCGCCCCGCGCCGACGTCGGCGCCGACCGCGACGATCACGCCCCCATCGACCGCGACGTCCCACCGGTCGCCGCGCACCACCAGGTCGTGGCTCACGCGGCGGCCGCGAGCCGCAGGCCGATGATCGCGACGATCTCCTCGATCGCGGCGGCGCGCTCGGAGAGGCCGTCGCCGGCGAGGCGCCGCTCGCAGGCGTCGAGGATCTCGGGCACCGCGCGCCCGGACACGCACATCACGAAGGGGAACCCGAAGCGGGTGCGGTAGGCCGCGGTGAGGCGCGTGAGGCGCGCCAGGTCGTCGGGGTCGAGGCGGTCGAGACCCGCGGACACCTGCTCGCCGGCCGAGTCGGCGGTCAGCTCGCCCGCGCGGGCGGCGCGACCCGCCAGCTCGGGGTGGGCGCGGATGAGCGCGAGCTGGTCGGCCGGCGGCGCGTCGCGCACCACGCGGGCGAAGGCCGCGGCCAGGGCCTCGCCGTCGGCGAAGGGGCCGAGCTCCCACGCCCGCTCGGCCACCCAGGGCGAGCCCTCGGCGACGTGGCCGAGGCGGGCCGTGAACGCGGCCCGGTCCCGGTCGCCCGTCACCCGATGCCGGCGATGTCCGCCGGCGTCAGCGGCACGCGCGGCAGCTCGCGCCCGGTCGCGGCCCGCACGGCGGCCACCACGGCGGGCGTCGAGGCGATGGTCGGCATCTCCCCGACGCCGTTGAGCCCGTACGGAGCGTGCGGGTGGGGCGTCTCGCTGATGCGCATGCGCACCGGCGGCATGTCGAGCACCGTCGGCACCAGGTAGTCGGTGAACGAGGCGTTGCGCACCTCGCCGTCGCGCAGCTGGATCTCCTCCATGAGGGCCAGCCCGAGGCCCTGGGCGATGCCGCCCTGGATCTGCCCCTCGAGCGCGAGCGGGTTGATGATGCGGCCCACGTCCTGGGTGGTGGCGATCTCGACGGTGCGCACGAGGCCGAGCTCGGCGTCGACGTCGCAGACGGCGCGGTGCGCGGCGAAGGCGAGGGCCACGAGCGAGTCGCCCTGGCCGGTGTCGGGATCGAGCGGCTCGGTGCGGCGGTGCCGGTAGACGGCCGTCTCCTCGACCGGGCCGTCGAGCAGCAGCGCCTCGAGCGGCGGCGCCTCGTCGCCCGGCGCCGCGCGCTCGGCGAGCCGCGCGCGGACCATCTCGCAGGCCAGGCGGGCCGCGCCTCCGCTCATCCAGGTCTGCCGCGACGCCGAGGTCGAGCCCGCCGAGCCGACGCTCGTGTCGGCGGGCAGCACGACCACGCGCGCGATGTCGAGCTCGGTGCGCACGATCTGCTCGAGCACCGTCACCAGGCCCTGGCCCACCTCCGCCGCGGCGGTGTGGATCTCGGCGAGCGGGCCGCCCTCGTCGAGCGACACCCGCAGGCGCGCGGTCGACAGGTCGTCGAACCCCTCGGCGAAGGCGATGTTCTTGAAGCCGACGGCGAAGCCGACGCCCCGGCGCACGCCCTCGCCGTGGGTCGCGTTGGACACCCCGCCGGGCATCTCGCGCAGATCGACGGGGGTGCTGCGCCCGGACATCGGCAGCGGCATCGCGCGCAGCTGCTCGAGCAGCTGCCGCACCGGCGCCGGCCCGTCGACGAGCTGGCCGGTCGGCAGCCGCATGCCCGGCTCGAGGGCGTTGCGCAGGCGCAGGTCGACCGGGTCCATCCCCAGCTCGGCGGCCAGCCGGTCCATCTGCGACTCGTGCGCGAACGCCACCTGCACCGCGCCGAACCCGCGCATGGCCCCGCAGGGCGGGTTGTTCGTGTAGGCGACGTAGGCGTCGATGCGGGCGCTCGGTACGTCGTAGGGCCCGCAGGCGAAGGTCGCGGCGTTGGCGACCACGGCCGTGCTGCTCGAGGCGTAGGCGCCGCCGTCGAGCACGATGCGGGCGACGACGTGCACCAGCCGCCCGTCGCGGTCGGCGCCGTGCTCGTACTCCATCCACGCGGGGTGGCGGTGCACGTGCCCGAAGAACGACTCCTCACGCGAGTACATCATCTTCACCGGGCGCCCGGTGCGCAGCGCGAGCATGGCCACGTGCACCTGCATCGACAGGTCCTCGCGCCCGCCGAACGCGCCGCCGACCCCCGCCAGGTGCAGGCGGGTGAGCTCGAGCGGCAGTGCCAGCGAGGCGGCCACCTGGCCCTGGTCGACGTGCAGCCACTGGGTCGCGATGTGCAGGTCGACGCCCCCGTCGGGGGCGGGGATCGCCAGCGCCGACTCCGGTCCGAGGAAGGCCTGGTCCTGCATCCCGACCTCGTAGCGGCCGCGCACCACCACCTCGGCGCCCGCGGGCGGCCGGCCGTGGCGGATGGGCACGTGGCGCAGCAGGTTGCCGCCCGGGTGCAGCGGGGGCGCGTCGGCCGCCAGCGCCGCCTCGGCGCCGGTCAGCGCCGGCTCGATCGCGTAGTCGACGGCGATCAGGCCGGCGGCCCGGCGCGCGGTCTCGGGATGGTCGGCGGCGACGATCGCGACCGGCTCGCCGTGATAGCGCACCCGGTCGATGGCGAGGACCGGCTGGTCGGCGATCTCCATGCCGTAGGTCGGCCGCCCGGGGACGTCGGCGTGGGTCAGCACGGCGCGCACGCCGGGGGTCGCGACGGCCGCCCCCACGTCGATGCCGAGGATGCGGGCGTGGGGATGCGGGCTGCGCAGGGTGGCGCCCCAGAGCATGCCCTCGGACCCGAGGTCGGAGGCGTACGCGAACTCGCCCCGCACCTTGGGCGTGCCGTCGGCGCGCGGGACGCTCTCGCCGATGCGCCCCCGCTCGAGGCGCCGGGTGGTGCGGGTGGTGCTCATCGCGCCAACCGCGCGCTCGCCTCGGCGGCGCCGCGGGCGATCTCGTCCGGGTCGGCGCCGAGCACCCGCCCCCCCGGGCAACCGGCCGGCCCGCCACGAGCACCTCGGCGGCCGGGCGCGGGGGGCCCATCACGAGGGTGGCGACGGGGTCCGCGAGACCCGCCTGGCCGGCGTCGGCCACCGGCCAGAGGGCGATGTCGGCCAGCTTGCCGGGCTCGAGCGAGCCGATCTCGTCGTCGCGCCCGAGGCATCGCGCGCCGTGGATCGTGCCGAGCGCCAGGGCGGTGCGGGCGGTCATGGCGGCGGGGCCCCCGCGCAGCCGGGCGAACAGCAGCGCCTGCCGCAGCTCGAGCGACAGCTCGCCCGACTCGTTCGACGCCGCCCCGTCGACGCCGAGGCCCACCGCGGCGCCGGCCGCGACCAGGTCGGCCACCGGCGCGATGCCGCTGCCGAGCCGTCCGTTGGACGACGGGCAGTGCGCCACCCCCGTGCCGGTGGCGGCGAGCCGCGCGACCTCGTGCGGCGACAGGTGCACGCAGTGCGCGAGCCAGACGTCGGGGCCGAGCCAGTCCATGTCGTCGAGGTACTCGACCGGACGCACGCCGAACGTCTCGAGGCAGAAGTCCTCCTCGTCGATCGTCTCGGCCAGATGGGTGTGCAGGCGCACGCCCGTCCGGCGGGCCAGCGCGGCCGATTCCCGCATGAGCTCGGCGGTGACCGAGAAGGGTGAGCAGGGCCCCACGGCGATCCGCACCATCGCCCCGGGCGCGGGGTCGTGCCAGCGGTCGATGGCCGCCTCGGTGGCCGCGAGGATCGCGTCGCGGTCCTCCACCACGTCGTCGGGCGGCAACCCGCCGTGAGATCGCCCGAGGTCCATCGAGCCCCGGCAGGGGTGGAAGCGCAGGCCGATCTCGGCCGCCGCCGCGATCTCGGCCGCGAGCAGGTCGCCGCCGTCGCGGGGGTGCAGGTAGTGGTGGTCGGTGCTCGTCGTGCAGCCCGACACGGCCAGCGCCGCGAGCGCGGCGCGCGCGGCCGCGAAGGTGATCTCCTCGTCGATGCGCGCCCAGCGGGGGTAGAGGAACGTGAGCCAGCCGAAGAGCGTCTCCTCCTGCGCCAGGCCGCGGGTGGCCCACTGGTAGAGGTGGTGGTGGCAGTTGACCAGGCCCGGCGTGGCGAGCAGCCCGCGGCCGTCGATGCGTCGCGCCCCCGGTGCGGCGGGCGGCGCCCCCGCGCCGAGTGCGGCGATGCGGGCGCCGTCGGTCAACAGCCAGCCCTCGGCGTGCTCGGTGCCCGCGGCGTCGACCGTGGCGATCGCGCACCCCTCGATCAGCACGGCCTCGGTCACGACGCGGTGCGCTCCGAGGCCAGCCGCACCGCGTCGAGGATCTTCTCGTAGCCGGTGCAGCGGCAGAGGTTGCCCGCCAGCGCCTCGCGGATCTCGCCGTCGCCCGGGGTGGGGCTGCGCCGCAGCAGGTCCTCGGCGGCCATGACGAGGCCCGGCGTGCAGAACCCGCACTGCACCGCGCCGGTCTCGACGAACGCCTGCTGCACGATGCTCAGCTCGCCCTCGGGGGCCAGGCCCTCGACCGTTCCGACCGCCCGCCCCTCGGCCTGTCGCGCCAGCACGAGGCAGCTGCACACGAGCACGCCGTCGAGGGTCACCGAGCACGACCCGCACTCGCCCTGTTCGCAGGCGTTCTTGGCGCCGGGCAGCGCGAGCCGCTCGCGCAGCACGTACATGAGGCTCTCGCCCTCCCAGAGGCCGTCGACCTCGTGCACCGCGCCGTTGACCATCAGCGTCAGCCTCACCCGATGTGCTCCCGCCAGCACCATGCGAGCGTGCGCCGCCCGAGCACGGCCAGGGCGTGATGCCGGTAGGCCGCGCTGCCCCGCACGTCGTCGATGGGCCGCGCCGCCGCGCCGACCAGCTCGCCGAAGCGCGTCATCTCGGCCTCGGTGAGCGGGGTGCGGCGCTCCCAGCGGTCGCCCTCGTCGAGCAGGCCGGCGAGGAAGCCCTCGGCCTCGGTCGCCCGGATGACGGTGGGGGCGGCCGAGCCGATCGCCGTCCCGACGGTGCGCGCCGCGACGTCGAGGTCGAGCGCGAAGGAGCAGACCGCGATCACCATGGCGTTGCGGGGGCCGATCTTGGCGAACTGCTGCGGCCCGCGCGCGGGCCGCAGGCGGATGGCGGTGATCAGCTCGTCCGGCGCGAGGGCGTTGCGCTTGGGCCCGGTGGTGAACTGCGCGATCGGCAGCGTGCGGACGCCGGCCGACGACGACAGCTCGACGGTGGCCCCGGCCGCGACCAGCGGCGGCAGGGCGTCGCCGGCGGGCGAGGCGGTCGCGACGTTGCCGCCGATCGTCCCGCGATTGCGTATCTGAGGCGATCCGACCGTGCGCGCGGCGATCGCGAGGCCCGGTGCGTCAGCTCCCAGCTGCATCAGCCGCGTGTGGGTGACGCCCGCGCCGATCACGAGGTCGCCCCCGTCGCGTCCCACCTCCTCGAGCTCCCGCACCCGGGTCAGGTCGAGGATGCGCGCGGGCCGCCGCCGGTCGAAGTTGATCTCGACCATCAGGTCGGTGCCGCCGGCCAGGGGCAGGGCCTCCGGATGGGCCGCGCGCTGCGCCAGCGCCTCGGCGAGATCCCCCGGCTGAAGAGTGGTCTCCAAGGCCGGGAGGATACGATCGCCGCACCCCGTTGGCGAGGGCCCCACGGCCAGGGAGCGATGTGACCGAGTACGCCATCACCTACGGCAAGACGGAGGTGCCGGTCTACCGCCACGAGGCGACGCCGCTCGAGGGCCTGCGCGCGCTCTCCGAGTCGGACCGGCGCGGGCGCGACAACGGGCTGTTCGCGGCCCACGTCACCGTCGAGATCTACGGCGACAACTTCCTGCCCTCGTACACCGAGGGCGACAACTCGATGGTCGTGGCGACCGACAGCCTGAAGAACCTGATCCTCCGCGAGACCGGCTCGTGGACCGGCGCCACGCTCGAGAGCCTGCTGGAGCACCTGGGAGATCACCTGCTGACCGGGTACCCCCAGATGGAGGCGCTGCTGGTCTCGGCGCGCGAGATCCGCTTCGACCCGGCGGGCCCCGGGGGGTCGCTGCACTCCCGGGTCGACGGCGACCACGCCACCGCCGACCTGCGGCTCGCGCGCGCCGGCGACGGCGTCGCGATCGACGACCTGCGCTGCTCGCTCACGGGGGTGTCGCTGCTCAAGCGCACCGGCAGCGCGTTCACGGCGTTCGTGCGCGACGACTACACGACCCTGCCCGAGCGCCACGACCGCCCGCTGTGGGTGGGCCTCGACGTGTCGTGGCGCTACGCCGACCCCCGCGACGCGCTCGGCGCCGACCCCGCGCGCTACATCGACGCGGGCCAGGTGCGCGACGTCTGCGCGTCGGTCTTCGAGGAGTTCGTCAGCGAGTCGATCCAGCACCTCGTGCACGAGATGGGCATCCGCCTGCTGCGGCGGTTCCCCGAGGCGTCGGAGTTCGCGTTCGAGGGCCGCAACATGACCCGCGATCCGGTCGTCTCCGGGGTCTACACCGACCCGTTCCCCGCCCACGGCACGATCACCCTCACCATGCGCCGGTGAGCGGCGCGCTGACCACCCACGTGCTCGACACGGCCCGCGGGGTGCCCGCCGCCGGCATCCCGGTGACCCTGCGGCGCGGGGGACGCGTGGTGGCCGAGGCGGTCACCAACGCGCAGGGCCGCACCGACGCCCCGCTGCTCGCGCGCCTCGAGGCCGGCGCCTACGAGCTCACGTTCGCGGTGGCCGCCTACCTCGGCGGCGTGGGCTTCCTCGACGAGGTGCCGATCCGGTTCCGGGTTGACGACCCCGGCGCCCACCTGCACGTGCCGCTGCTGCTGTCGCCCTGGTCGTACACGACCTACCGGGGGTCCTGAGCCGCCGGCTCAGCTGCGGACGTAGGGGATGCCCACGGCCGCCGGGGGCCGGGGCCGGCCGATGATGCCGGCGACCGCGACGAGCGTCAGCACGTACGGCAGGGCCTCGAAGAGGATCGCGAGCGAGCTGGAGTAGACCGGCAGGCGCTGGGCGATGGCGCTCGCCGAGCCGAACAGCAGGCAGGCGAGGAACAGCCCCTTCGGGCGCCAGTTGCCGAAGATGAGGGCGGCCAGCGCGATGAAGCCCGTGCCCGCGGTCATGTTCTCGCTGAAGGAGTTGACGAAGCCGATCGAGAGGAACGCGCCGCCGAGCGCCGCCAGCACGCCGGACAGCAGCACCGCCGTCCAGCGGATGCCGTACACCGAGAGCCCGACGGTCTCGGCCGCGCGCGGGTGCTCGCCCACCGCCCGCAGGCGCAACCCGAACGGGGTCCGGAACATCACGACGTAGGACACCGGCACGAGGATCAGCGCGACCCAGATCAGCAGGTTCATGGTTCCGAAGGCGTCGCCGAAGAACGGCACGTCGTCGATGAACGCGAGGCGCACGTCGGGGATCTGGGCGATGCCGCCGGGCGTGCCCTCGGGGCCGTAGATGTCGACGAACAGGTAGCCCGTCAGGCCGACGCCGAGGAACCAGATCGCCGTGCCGCTCAGGATCTGGTCGGCGCGGAACTGGATCGAGATCAGGGCGTGGATGCCGGCCAGCACCGCGCCGGAGAACGCGGCCAGGAGCACCCCCGCCTGCCACGAGCCGAACTTGTCGGCGCCGAGGATGCCGAAGAAGGCGCCGAACAGCAGCATGCCCTCGAGGCCGATGTTCACCACCCCGCTGCGTTCCGAGAACATCCCGCCGATGGCGGCGAAGATCAGCGGCGTCGCGAAGCGCAGCATCGACGCGGTGAGGGCCGACCAGACGAAGACCGCCTCCAGGTTGTCCACGCTGGACTGTGTCGCCATGGCGCCGAGCGTCCCGGCGATCAGCGCGAGGCCCACCCCGATGAACCCCATGCGGCGGGGACCGGTCGCGGCGGTGTAGCCGGCGAGGGCGAGCGCGACGAGGCCGACCACGATCGGCACGAGCGGCTGGCGCACCGTGAAGGGCGGCACCGCGATGACGAAGGCCGCCGATGGCGACGGCGATCGCCGCCAGGCCGATCGCGCGCTCGCGCGCCGGCACGCGGTCGCGTGCCCACGCGCCGAGGCGGTCGGCGAGGGGCGGGGAGGCCGGCCGCTCGACATCGACGCGGGCGGCGAGCGCCGCCGCCGCGGCCCGCGTCGCCCGTGGGCGACGGCGCAACCGCGGCAGCCGCGGGCGCGGCAGCGGTCTGCCCCGGCGCCGTCGCCAGAGGGTGAGGACCAGCACGTCGAGGCCGATGAACAGCAGCACGAGCGCCTGGATCATCGTGGTCAGGTTGCCGGCGAGCTGGGGCGCGAAGACGTCGGGGTCGAGGCTGCGCGTCGAGGTGCCGTAGAGCAGGGCCCCGAACAGCAGCGAGGCGAAGGCGACGCCGATCGCGGTGTTGCGGCCGAGCAGGGCGACCGCGATGCCGATGAAGCCGAGCTTCGCGTTCTGCACGTCGAGCTGGCCGAGGCGGAACTGCCAGCCGAGCATGTCCATCGCGCCTCCGAGGCCCGCGAACGCGCCCGAGATGGCCATCGCCAGGAAGTAGCTGCGGCCGACGCCGATGCCGCCGTACCGGGCGGCCTCGGCGTTGCGCCCGACGGCGCGCACGCGAAAGCCCAGCGTGGTGCGCGACAGGATCAGCCAGTAGGCCACCAGGGCGAAGATCGCCAGCACGATGCCCAGGTGCAGCCCCTGCAGCACCTCGTCGCCCCAGATGACCGGCAGCTTGGCGCCCTCGACGACGTCGTTCGAGATCGGCACGTTGCGGTCGCGCTCGTTCTGCAGCGGTCCGCCGAGCCCGAACAGGTAGCTCCCGATCCAGTAGGCGATCCAGTTGAGCATGATCGTGGTGACGACCTCGTGGGCCCCCACCGTCGCCTTCAGGATCCCGGCGATGCCGGCCCAGACGGCGCCCGCCGCCGCGGCGAGCACGATGGCGATGACGATGTGCGCCGGCCCGAACAGGCCCGACCACGACGAGCCCACCCACACCGAGACGATCGCGCCCATGATCCACTGGCCCTGGCCGCCGATGTTGAACAGGCCGCAGCGGAAGGCGAACGCCACCGCCAGCGACGTGAAGACCAGGGTGGTGGTGATGATCAGGGTCTGCTGCAGGTTGAACGCCGCGTTCTCGCGCTCGAACCCGGTGATCCAGGGGAAGAACCAGTTGAGGCCGGTGCCGTTGAAGATGCCCTTGTAGGTCGTGAGGGGGTTGGAGCCCGTCGCGGCGACGACCACCCCGCCGACCAGGAACGCCATCACGGTCGTGATCAGCGCCGTGACGACGCCGCCGGCATGGGGCACGAACAGCCCGAACAGGCCGCCTCGCGGCTCCGGCTCGGGCGGCGGCAGCTGCTGGGGCGGCGGGATCGGGGGCGGGGCGGTGGTGCTCACGGCCGCGCCGGTCCCGCGCCGCCCATCATCGCGGCGCCGAGCGTCTGGCGGTCCACGCCGGGCGCGAACTCCGAGACGATGCGGCCCTCGAAGATGACGAGGATGCGGTCCGCGAGCGAGAGCACCTCCTCGAGCTCGAGCGAGACGAGCAGGATCGCGCGGCCCTCGTCGCGCTCGGTCACGAGGCGCCGGTGGACGTACTCGATGGCGCCGACGTCGAGGCCGCGGGTGGGCTGCGAGGCGACGAGCACCGCCGGGTTGCGCGAGACCTCGCGGGCGATGATCACCTTCTGCTGGTTGCCGCCCGACAGCGAGTTCGCGTGCGCCTTGACGCCACCGCCGCGGACGTCGAACTCGGTCAGCAACGGCGCCGCCGCCGACTCCATCCGCCGGGGGAACAGCCACCCGTGGCGCGCCGACGGCGGCGCGTCGAAGTCGTGCAGCGCGATGTTCTCGGCGAGGTTGAAGTCCATCACGAGCCCGCGGTGCTGGCGGTCGGTCGGGATGTGGCCGACGCCGGCGTCGAGCACCCGGTGCGGGCTCGCCCCGGTGATGTCCCGGCCGTCGGCCGCGATCGTGCCCGAGGTCGGACGGCGCAGGCCGGTGATCGCGTCGATCAGCTCCGCCTGCCCGTTGCCGTCGACGCCCGCGATGCCCACGATCTCGCCGGCCCTGACCTGGAACGAGAGGCCGCGCACGGCCTCGAGGCCGCGGTCGTCGTGGACGACCAGGTCGGCGACCTCCAGACGCGTCGCGGCCGGGCGGGCGGGGGGCTTGTCGACCGACAGCACCACGTCGCGGCCGACCATGAAGCGGGCCAGGCTCTGCTCGGTCGCCCCGGCCGTGTCCTCGGTGGCGATGTACTTGCCGCGCCGCAGCACCGTGACGCGGTCCGCGATGTCGAGGACCTCGTTGAGCTTGTGGGTGATGAAGATGACCGCCGTGCCCTGGGACGGTCAGGCTGCGGAGGATCCTCGACGAGCTCCGCGGCCTCCTGCGGCGTCAGCACCGCGGTGGGCTCGTCGAGGATGAGGATGTCGGCGCCGCGGTAGAGGGCCTTCAGGATCTCGACCCGCTGCTGCATGCCGACCGTGATGTCCTGGACGAGCGCGTCCGGGTGACACGGCCAGGCCGAAGCGGTCGGAGATCATCTGCACGCGCGCCTCGGACTGGGTGCGGTCGAGCAGGGGGCCGCTGCGGGGCTCCATCGCGAGGACGATGTTCTCGGCCACGGTCATGACCGGCACGAGCATGAAGTGCTGGTGCACCATGCCGATGCCGAGCGCGATCGCGTCGCTGGGCGAGGCGATCGTGACGGGCCGGCCCTTGACCCGGATCTCGCCCTCGTCGGGGCTGGTCAGGCCGTACAGCACGTTCATCAGCGTCGACTTGCCCGCCCCGTTCTCGCCGAGCAGGGCATGGACCTCGCCCCGGCGGAGGTCGAGCGAGACGTCGTCGGAGGCGACGACCCCCGGGTACCGCTTGGTGATGTGGCTCAGCTCCAGCACGACCTCCCCCGGCGCGCCGGGCGCCGGGGGAGCGTGCTGCTCGGTGGAGGGCCGGTCCACGGCCACGGTGGGCGGCCCGGTCTCGGGCTAGAGCGCCGAGGGGACCGTGATCTCGCCGTCGATGATCTGCTGCTGCAGGCCGTCGATCTCGTCGAGGACCTCCTGCGGCACGTCGGGGCTGTTGGTGCCGAGCGCCACGCCCTCGTTGGCGAGGTTGAACGTGGCGTCCTCGCCGCCCGTGAAGCTGCCGTCCTCGACGGACTGGATCGTGTCGAAGACCGAGGTGTCAACGCGCTTGACGGCGCTGGTCAGGATGTGCGGACCGAGGTCGGACTGGTCGCGGTCGACGCCGACGCCCCAGACGCCCTCGTCCTCGGCCGCCGACAGGGCACCGAGGCCGCAGCCGCCGGCCACCTGGAAGACGACCTGCGAGCCCTTGGAGATCTGGTCGAGGGCCTTCTCCTTGCACTTGGCCTGGGCCACGAAGTCCTGCGAGTAGTCGATCAGGACCGTCGTGTCCGGGTTGGCGGCGAGCGCCCCGGCCTTGTACCCGGCGATGAAGATCGTGACCGTCGGGATCTCCAGGCCGCCGACCGCGCTGACCACGGGGGGCGTGCCGGGCGCCTTGAGCTCGGCCATCTTCGCGGCCATGTAGCCGACCAGGTAGCTGTTCTCGTTGGTCGCGAACGTCAGACCGCGCACGTTCGAGGGCGTGCCCTTGAGGTCGGCGTTCGCGAAGTCGACGATCGCGAAGTTGCGGTCGGGGAACTTCTGGGCGACCGTCGAGATGGCGTCCGCCATCAGGAAGCCGACGCCGACGGTGAGGTCGTAGTCGCTGCGGGCGAGCGTGGTCAGGTTGGCGATGTAGTCGCCGGCCGCGGCCGACTCGATCGGGCGACCGTCGACGCCCAGCTCCGTCTGGGCGCGCTCGAGGCCCTCGAGCGCCGACTGGTTGAACGATCGATCGTTGAACTTGCCGACGTCACTGACCAGCCCCGCCTTCAGGTCGGAGCTCGGCGTCGACTCCGCTCCTGCCCCGGAATCGCCCGAGTCGTCACCGCATGCGACCACCAGGCCGAGCGTCGCCACGATGGCGACGGCCCCGGCCAGAACCCTCCAGCGTCGTGCTCTCAATTGACCGCTCCCTCATCCGCCCGCGCCGTGGGGTGCACACGGGGCATGGTCCGTAGCGCGCCTTTATACATCGTCGGAGGTCGCGAGCGATACCGCCTCCGCACGCGAGCGCGAGAGCCGTGCCCGGTCACCCGGGAGCGATGCGCTCGAGCACGCGCGAGGTGGAGGGCGGCGCGAACCGGCCCAGGCGCACCGCGTCGGCGAAGGCCGCGCGCCCCGCGGCCATGTGGGCGTCGTCGTCGGCGTGCAGCTCGGCCAGCACCTGCCCCGCGCTCACCGCGTCGCCGGCCGACACGCGCAGCACGACGCCCGCGCCGGGGCTCACGGCGTCCTCCTTGCGGGCCCGGCCCGCGCCGAGGCGCCAGGCGGCCATGCCCACCGGCATCGCCCCGATCGCCTCGACCACGCCGGCGGCCTCGGCACGCACCTCCTCGACCAGCGGGGCCCGTGGCAGGGGCGCGTCGGGATCGCCCCCCTGCGCGCGCACCATCCGCCGCCAGCGGTCCATGGCGCGGCCGTCGGCCAGCGCGCGCGCTGGGTCGGCGTCGATGCCCGCGAGCGCCAGCATCTCGGTGGCGAGGGCGAGGGTCACCTCCACCACGTCGGGCGGCCCGCCGCCCTCGAGCACCTCGAGCGACTCCCGTACCTCGAGCGCGTTGCCGGCGGTGAGCCCGAGGGGAGACTCCATGTCGGTCACGAGGGCACTGGTGCGCACGCCGTGCGCCGTGCCGAGGCCGACCATCGTCTGCGCCAGCTCGTGCGCCATCGCGCGCTCGGGCATGAACGCGCCGGCGCCCACCTTGACGTCGAGCACCAGCGAGTCGGTGCCCTCGGCGATCTTCTTGGACATGATCGAGCTGGCGATGAGCGGTATCGACTCGACGGTGCCGGTCACGTCGCGCAGCGCGTAGAGCTTGCGATCGGCGGGGGCGAGGTCGGCGCCCGCCGCGCAGATCACGGTGCCGACGTCCGCGAGCTGCGCCACGAACTGCGCCGCGCTCAGCTCCAGGCGCATTCCCGGGATCGACTCGAGCTTGTCGAGCGTGCCGCCGGTGTGGCCGAGCCCCCGTCCCGAGAGCTGCGGCACGGCGGCCCCGCACGCCGCGACGAGCGGGCACAGCGGCAGCGAGATCTTGTCGCCGACGCCGCCGGTCGAGTGCTTGTCGACCGTCGGCAGGGAGACCGCGGAGAGGTCGAGCCGCTCGCCCGAGCGGATCATCGCGTCGGTCCAGACCGCGAGCTCACGGTCGTCGAGGCCGTTGAAGATGATCGCCATCAGCAGCGCCGACGCCTGCTCGTCGGCCACCGTCCCCGCCGTGTAGGCCGCGATGAACCACCGGATCTCGTCGTCCGAGAGCGCGGCCCCGTCGCGTTTCGCGCGGATGACCCCGACGGCCGAGTGGCTCACCGGCCGGCCCGCGTCCCCAGGTCGTCCGGGCCGAAGGCGTTCGGCAGCAGCGCGTCGAGGGCGATCGGCCCGTCCTCGCCGTCGAGCGCCAGACGCGGCCCGCCGTGCTCGAACAGCAGCTGGCGGCAGCGCCCGCACGGCGTGAGCGGACTGCCGTCCCCGGCGACCACCGCCACCGCCACCAGGCGCCCCCCGCCCGTGGCGAGCAGGTCGCTGACGAGGCCGCACTCGGCGCAGAGCCCGAGGCCGTAGCTCGCGTTCTCGACGTTGCACCCGCGCACCAGCCGGCCGTCGTCGGTGAGCCCGGCCGCTCCGACGAGCACGCCCGAGTAGGGCGCGTAGGACCGGTCGGTCATCGTGCGCGCCTCGGCCCGCAGCAGGGGCCAGTCGATGCTCACCCCGCGCCGCCCGAGAGCGCCGCGACCGCGGCGGGCGCCTCTCGGATCTCGCGGATGCGGGCCAGGCGCGGGTGCGACTCGTCGACCTCGGCCTGCTCGAACGCCCACGTCACGTGGTAGGGCACGTGGACCCCCGCGCCCCCCAGCTCGAGCACGGGCGCGATGTCCGAGCGCACCGAGTTGCCGATCATGCAGAAGCGCTGCGGGCGCGCGCCGAGCCTGCCGAGCACGCGGGCGTAGGTGGCCGGGTCCTTCTCGGCGACGATCTCGACGCTCTCGAACACCTCCGCCACGCCGGAGGCGGCGACCTTCGACTCCTGGTGGAAGAGGTCGCCCTTCGAGATGAGCACCAGGCGGTGGCCGTCGGCGAGCTGGCCCAGCGCGTCGGCAACCCCGTCGAGCAGCTCCACCGGGTGGCCCATCAGCTCCTTGCCCATCTGGATGATGCGCTCGATCTGGGCGCCGTCGATGCGGTGGTCGGTGAGGGTGAGCGCGGTCTCGATCATCGAGAGCGTGAATCCCTTGACCCCGTAGCCGAAGACCGCGAGGTTGCGCCGCTCGGTCTCGAGCAGAGCGCCCTGGACCGTCTCGGCGTCGACCCACGGCGCGAGCAGCTCGACGTAGCGCCCCTCGGTCACGGCGAAGTGCCCCTCGCTGTGCCAGAGCGTGTCGTCCGCGTCGATGCCGATCACCTCGATCCCCATGGGAGTCAGTCTAGGGGCGCCGCTGGCCCGCACTCCCCCGCGGTCGACTAGCGTGGAGCCATGGACATCGACGCCCAGAACGTGATCCGCGCCCCGAAGGTGCTCCTGCACGACCACCTCGACGGGGGCTTGCGCCCGGCGACGATCGTCGACCTGGCACGGGAGGGTGGGTACGCCGGCCTGCCCACCACCGACCCCGGCGAGCTGCGCGAGGTCATCTCGCGCGGGGCCAACCGCAACGACCTGGTCCTCTACCTCGAGACGTTCGCCCACACGGTCGCGGTGATGCAGAGCCGCGAGGCGCTGGAGCGGGTGGCGGTGGAGTGCGCCGAGGACCTCGCCGAGGACGGCGTGGTGTACGCCGAGATCCGCTTCGCCCCCGAGCTGCACGTCGAGGGTGGACTCGATCTCGACGGTGTCGTCGAGGCGGTGCTGGCCGGGTTCGAGCGCGGCACGTCGGGCCGCGAGCTGACGGTGCGCGTGCTCTGCTCGGCGATGCGCCAGCAGGCCAGCAGCCTCGAGATCGCCGAGCTGGCGCTGCGCCACCGCGACGAGGGCGTGTGCGGCTTCGACATCGCGGGTCCCGAGGCCGGGCACCCGCCCTCGCGCCACCTCGACGCCTTCTCGCGGGTGATGCGCGACGACTTCCACATCACCATCCATGCCGGCGAGGCCTTCGGGCTGCCGTCGATCGCCGAGGCACTGCACGTCTGCGGCGCCGAGCGGCTCGGCCACGGCGTGCGGATCATCGACGACATCCACCCCGACGGCGAGGGCGGGTACACGATGGGTCGCCTCGCGTCGTTCGTGCGCGACCGCCGGGTGCCGCTCGAGCTCTGCCCGAGTTCCAACGTCCACGTGGGCGCCGCGCCGTCGATCGCGGAGCACCCGATCGGCCTGCTGACCGACCTGCGCTTCCGCGTCACCGTCAACACCGACAACCGGCTGATGAGCGACACGCGCCTCAGCCGGGAGTTCCAGCACCTGGCGGCGGCCTTCGGGTGGGACCTCGACGACATGCGCTGGGCGACCATCAACGCGATGAAGAGCGCCTTCCTGCCCTTCGACGAGCGCCTGCACCTCATCAACCGGGTCATCAAGCCCGGCTACTCGATGCTGGGCGCCGACGGGTAGGCACGCCGGGCCTCCGCCGGTCAGATGGCCGGCGGGCCCCCGTCCATCCATTTGTCGAGGGCGCGCGGCTGCCAGGCCTCGAGCGCGTCCAGCAGCGCCGCGGGGTCGCTCTCGCGCAGCAGCAGCGAACGGTGCTCGGGGCGCACGAACCGGGCGTCCCGCGCGGCGTCCATCATCGCGGTCAGCGGGCCCCAGTAGCCCGCGACGTCGAGCAGCCCGACCGGCTTGGCGTGGATGCCGAGCTGGGTCCAGGTGAGGGCCTCCACCAGCTCCTCGATGGTGCCGACGCCCCCCGGCAGCGCCGCGAAGGCGTCCGAGCGCTCGGCCATCTGGAACTTGCGCTCGTGCATCGACCCGACCACCACCAGCTCGGTGAGGTCCACCTTCGAGATCTCCCGCTCGTGCAGCGCCCGGGGGATGACGCCGGTCACCGGCGCCCCGCCTGCGAGCGCGGCGTTCGCCGCGATGCCCATCAGCCCGACGGTGCCGCCGCCGTAGACCATCCCCATGCCCCGGCGCGCGATCTCGGCGCCCAGCGCCTCGGCCGCCTCGGCGTAGGCGGGGTCCGCCCCCGGGGAGGAGCCGGCGTAGACGCAGACGGTCCGGAGTGTGGGCACGGGCCGATCCTACGGGGGCGGCGCCGGGGCCCCGTTCCGTCGGTCGGTCCAATTGGACCTGCACCGTTGGTCCGATTGGCCGACCGCGGCCGCGGCGCGGTCCTCGGTCCAATTGGACGCGCGCCGTCCGTCCAATTGGCCGACCCTGACTGCGGCGCGGTCCTCGGTCCAATTGGACGCGCACCGTCCGTCCAATTGTCCGACCGTGACTGCGGCGCGGTCCTCGGTCCAATTGGACGCGCACCGTCCGTCCAATTGGCCACGACCCCCGGCGGCGGGTCGACCGCGCCCCCCGCCCCGACGATCCGGGCGGGGAGAGGCCCCTACGGCCGGGCGCCGGGGCGGGTGACCACGCTCGCGGCCATCCGGCATGCGGCGGCCAGGGCCGCCTCGGGGTCCGCGCCGGCCCGGCGGACCGACAGCCAGCCGGCGGCGAAGGCGTCGCCGGCGCCGGTCGTGTCGATGACCGGCCCGGACGGGACGGCCGCGGGCACGTGAACGCGCGCCCCGGACGCGTCGCGCCACAGCGCGCCGCCGTCGCCGAGCTTCAACACGACCTCGCGATGGCCGGCGAGCAGGGCGTCGGCGATCGACTCGGGGTCGCGGGTGCCGCAGAGCACCTCGCCCTCGTCGAGCGTCACCAGCACGGCGTCGACGCCGCGCACGAGGGAGCGGAAGGTGGCGCCGCCGAGCGCGGCGAGGGGGGCCGCCGAGGCCGGATCGACCGATGTGGTCGCGCCCGCCGCGTGCGCGTGGGCGAGGGCCCCCGCGGCCACGTCGCGGGTCGCCGCACGCAGCAGCGCGTACCCCGACACGTGGAGGTGGGCGTCCCTGACCGAGCAGGTCGCGCGGCAGGGCGGCGACCGACAGGAGGGCGTTGGCCCCGGCGTCGGGCAGCATCGTGCGCTCGCCCGAGGCATCGACGAGCACCACGCAGGCGCCGGTGGCGCCGTCGCGGGCGATCTCGAGCCGCGTCGTCACGCCGCCGGCCGCGAGCACCCGCGCGGCCTCGCGCCCGGCCGCGTCGTCGCCGACGCAGCCGACCATCACCGCCGGCACGCCGAGCGCGCCGAGCCACGCCGCCGTGTTGGCGGCCGAGCCCCCCGGCCGCATCTCGATGACGGCGGGCGTGTCGCTCGCCGTGGCCAGGGGCGACCCGATCCGGGCGATCACGTCGGTCATGACATCGCCCAGCACGATCACCGGCCCCCCCGTCACCCCGCCAGCGCCCCCGCGATGCGCGCCGCCAGAGCGGCGTTGCGCAGCACGAGGGCGACGTTCGCCCGCAGGCTCTCGCCGCCGGTGTGGTCGTGGAAGCGCCCCAGGATGAAGGGCGTCGCCTCCTTGCCCCCGATCCCCGCGGCCGCGGCGGCGGTGAGGGCGTCGGCGAGCACACGGTCGTGCAGGTCGGGGTCCATCTGCTCGCCGCGCGGGAGGGGGTTGGCGACCACGACCGCCTGGCGCAGACCGAGCCGGCTGCGCGCGACGTGGATGCGCGCGATCTCGTCGGGGGTCTCGACGCGCCAGGGCACGGGGTGCCCGGAGTCGGCGAGGTAGAAGCCGGCGAGCCGGTCGGTGCCGTAGCCGAGCACCGGGACGGAGAGCGTCTCGAGGCGCTCGAGGGTGGCTCCGACGTCGAGGATCGACTTGACGCCGGCGCACACCACGACGATCGGCGTGTCGGCCAGGGCGGTCAGGTCGGCCGACTCGTCGAAGGTGTCGACGGCCCCCCGGTGCACCCCGCCGAGCCCCCCGGTCGCGAACACGGCGATGCCCGCGCGCGCGGCGAGGTGCGCCGTGCTCGCGACCGTGGTCGCGCCCGGCAGGCCCCGCACCAGGGCCGGGCCGAGGTCGCGCACGCCCAGCTTCGCCACGTCGGTGCGCCCGGCGATCTCGGCGAGCGCGGCGGCGTCGAGTCCCACGCGCGCCCGCCCCCCGAGCACGGCGACGGTCGCGGGGACGGCCCCGGCCGCCCGCACGGCGTCCTCGATCTCGCCGGCGACGCGCAGGTTGCCCGGCCGCGGCAGGCCGTGGGCGATGATCGTCGACTCGAGCGCGACCACCGGCCGCCCCTCCGCGAGCGCGGCGGCCACCTCCTCGCCGACGTCGATCATCAGATCCGGGCGGGGTGCCACACGGTGCGGATCTCGCAGAAGGCCATCGCCGTGGCGATGTCCTCGGTGCCGCCGGTACGGGGGGTGCGCTTGAGGTTGGCGGCGGCCCGCTCCTCGAGACCGGCGACCGCGGCGGCGGGCGCCCCGCTCAGGTCGATCAGGTCGACGTCCTCGTGGTCGGCCAGCCAGGGCAGCAGCGCGTCGTGGTCGCCGGTCAGCAGGTTGACCACGCCGCCCGGGACGTCGGAGGTGGCGATCACCTCGCCGAGGGTGCTGGTCACGAGCGCCGCCGGGCCCCCCGCCACGGCCACGGCCGCGTTGCCGGCCATGATCGCCGGCAGCACCAGCCCGAGCACCCCGCGCACCCCGCCGTCGTCGGGGCACGCGAGGGCGCAGACGCCCAGCGGCACCGGGTGGGAGAGGTTGAGGAAGGGGCCCGCCACCGGGTTGACCCCGCCCACGAGCTGGTCGAGCTTGTCGGCGAAGCCGGCCCAGTAGACCGCCCCGTCGACGGCCGCCTCGACGTCGGCCCGGGCGTCGGCCGCCCCCACGCCCACCGACTCGAGCTCGGCGGCGAGCTGGGCCGCCCGCCCCTCCAGCACCTCGGCGATGCGGTAGATGATCTGCGCGCGGTTGTAGGCGGTTCGGCCGGCCCATCCGGCCTGCGCGCCGCGCGCGGCGCGCACGGCGTCGCGGGCGTCCTTGCGCGACGCCCGGGCGACGTGGGCCAGCAGGCGGCCGTCCGGGCCGGTCACCGGGGTGGTGCGACCCGACTCCGAGCGCGGGAACGCCCCCCCGATGAACAGCTTGTAGGTCTTGCGGACCTCGAGGCGCCCGCTCACCGGCCGACCGGCGTCAGCGACATGTACTCGGTCAGGCCCTGGCGACCGCCCTCGCGGCCGAAGCCCGACTCGCGGACCCCGCCGAAGGGGCTCGCCGGGTCGAACTGGTTGAAGCAGTTGGCCCAGACGACCCCGGCCCGCAGGCGCTCGGACACCCACAGGATGCGCGACCCCTTCTCGGTCCACACGCCCGCCGACAGGCCGTAGCGGGTCGCGTTGGCCTTCGCCACGCCCTCCGCCTCGGTGCGGAAGGTCTGCACGGTGAGCACCGGCCCGAAGACCTCCTCGCGCACGATCGCGTCCGAGGCGCCCACTCCGCTGACGATCGTCGGCGGGAAGTACCAGCCGCGCTCGGGCAGCGGTCGCGACGGCTGGTCGACCCGGCATCCGGCCGCGGCCGCGTCGGCCACGTAGCCCTGGATGATGCGCAGCTGGGCGGCCGAGTTGATCGCGCCGACGTCCGTGTTCTTGTCGAGCGGGTCGCCCGTCCGCAGCAGCTCGATGCGCCGCCGCAGGCGCCCGAGGAGCTCGTCGGCCACGCCCTCCTGCACCAGCAGCCGCGACCCGGCGCAGCACACGTGACCCTGGTTGAAGAAGATGCCGTCGACGATGCCCTCGACCGCCTGGTCGAGCGCGGCGTCGTCGAAGACCAGGTGGGCGCCCTTGCCGCCGAGCTCGAGCGTCAGGCGCGTGCCCGTGCCGGCCAGCGCGCGGCGGATCGCCTTGCCCACCTCGGTCGAGCCCGTGAACGCGACCTTGTCGATGCCGGGGTGGGCCGCCAGCGCCGCGCCCGTCGCGCCGGCGCCGGTGACCACGTTGACGACGCCCGGCGGGATCTCGGCCTCCTCGATCAACTCGGCCAGCAGCAGGGCCGTGAGGGGCGTCGTCTCGGCCGGCTTCAGCACCACGGTGTTGCCGCACGCGAGCGCCGGCGCGATCTTCCAGGCGGCCATGAGCAGCGGGAAGTTCCACGGGATGATCTGGCCGATCACCCCGAGGGGCCGTGCCGACATGCCCGGCACCGCGTACTCGAGCTTGTCGGCCCATCCGGCGTGGTGGAAGAGGTGGGCGGCCGCCAGCGGGACGTCCACGTCCCGCGACTCCCGGATCGGCTTGCCGCCGTCGATCGACTCGAGCACCGCCAGCTCGCGGGCCCGGTCCTGCACGAGGCGCGCGAGCCGGAAGAGGTACTTCGCCCGCCGCCGCCCCGACAGGTCGCGCCAGCCGCCCTCGTAGGCGCGCCGGGCCGCGGCGACCGCGTCGTTGACGTCGGCCGCGGTGGCGTCGCCGACCTCGGCGAGCGTGTCCCCGCTGGCCGGCTCGGTCGTGGCGAACGTCCCCCCCTCGCGCGGCGCGCGCTCCCGCCCGTCGATCACCAGCCCGTAGCGGGGGCGGATCGACACGATGTCGCGCCCCTCGAGTGAGGGCACGTAGTCGGCGAAGGCGCGGGCGAGGTCGTCGGTCGCCGCGCCCTCGTGCGGGGTCGTCGTCATCAGTCCACCGGGAGGTCGTCGGTCCGCGCGTAGCGGCCCGAGCGCGCGAAGCGCAGCTGCAGGACGATGTCGTTGAGCAGGGTCGAGGCGCCGAATCGGAGCCGGTCGGGCGTCAGCCACGCGACCCCGAGCGTCTCGGCGACGAGGGCCAGGTAGCCCAGCGCCTGCTTGGACGTCCGGATGCCGCCCGCCAGCTTCAGGCCCACCTCGCGCCCGGTCGCGTCGGCGAACTCGCGGATGGCCTCGGCCATGCAGAGGGCGACGGGCGGGGTGGCCGAGACGGGCAGCTTGCCGGTGGAGGTCTTGATGACGTCGCTGCCCGCGGCCATCGCGATCATCGACGCCTGGCGCACCATCTCGTACGAGCCGAGCTCGCCGGTCTCGAGGATCGTCTTGAGGTGGGCGTCGCCGCAGGCCTCCTTGGCCGCCGCGACCTCGTCGTGCACCACGTCGAGGCGGCCCGCGAGCAGCGCGCCTCGGTTGAGGACGATGTCGATCTCGTCGGCCCCGTCGGCCACCGCCGCGCGGATCTCCGCCAGTCGCTCCCCGAGCGGGCTCTGGCCCGAGGGGAACGCGCCCGCGACCGACGCCACCCGCACCCCGGAGCCGGCCAGGGCGGCGCGCGCCTCGGACACGAGGGAGGGGTACACGCAGACGGCCGCCACGGGCGGCACCGTGGCGTCATCCGGATCGGGGCGCCGCGCGCGGGCGCAGAGGGCGCGCACCTTGCCCGTGGTGTCGGCGCCCTCCAGCGTCGTCAGGTCGATGCAGCGCACCGCCAGCTCGAGGCCGGCCCGCTTGCTCTCGCGCTTGATCGAGCGCGAGACGAGGCGGGCCGCCCGGGTCTCGAGGGCGTGCCCGTCGACCGCGCCCACGCGCAGCGCGGGGACCGGGCCGGCGCCGTCGATGACGGCGCCACGGGCGTCGCGGCGGAGGGTCGTCACCGGGCGATCTTGGCACGCCCGCCGCCGCCCGTCAGGCGAGCAGCAGGCGCGAGAGCCCGTCACGCACGTCGGCGAGCACGGCGCGGGCCCGCGAGCGGGCCGCCGCCACGTCGCCGTCGGGCGCCGGCGCGACGGCCTCGCAGTAGCACTTGAGCTTGGGCTCGGTACCCGAGGGGCGCACCAGCACCCGCACCCCACCCTCCAGGTCGATGCGCAGCACGTCGGCCGCGAGGCGCGCCGCGCCGAGCGCGCGCAGGCCCCCCACCGTCGCCGGCGGATCGTCGCTCAGCCGCCCCACCAGCGCGGCCCGCCGCGCGGCCCCGTCCGGCGCGGAGTCGCGCAGCGAGAAGTTGTCGGTGACGTGGGCGCCGTGGCGCCGGTGCAGATCGTCGAGCGCGTCGAGCAGAGTGCGTCCACGGGCCGCCTCGGCCGAGGCCATGGACGCGACCGCGAGCGCGGCCGAGAGCCCGTCCTTGTCGCGCACGTCGGGTCCGATGGCGTAGCCGATGGCCTCCTCGTACGCGAGCACCTGCACCAGCTCGGGGTGCTCCATCGCCGGGCGCGACAGCCACTTGAAGCCGGTCAGGGTCTCGCGGTGCGCCGCGCCGTGGGCCGCCGCGATCCGCGCGAGCAGCGACGACGAGACCACGCTCGACACCACCAGGCGACCCGCTCCGGCGGTGACCTCGCCCAGCAGCCAGTCGCCGAGCAGCGCCCCGACCTCGTCGCCGGTCAGTCGGCGCGCGGCCCCGTCGCCGGCGCGCACGAGCACGGCCACCCGGTCGGCGTCGGGATCGAGCGCCAGCCCGAGGGGGGCGTCGCATCGCTCCATGCGCGCGGCCAGCAGGTCGGTGGCGCCGGGCTCCTCGGGGTTGGGGAAGGCGACGGTCGGGAAGTCGGGATCGGGCCGCTCCTGGGCCGGCACCGGGAACACCTCGTCGTGCCCGGCCGACCCGAGCAGGCGCGTCAGCAGCGCGCCGCCGACGCCGTGCATGGCGCTGGTCGCGATGCGGATCGGCGCCGCGGGGGGCGGCACCCGCGCGAGGGTGGCGGCGAGGTAGTCGGCGATGACCCGGTCGTCGATCGCCGCGACGGCGGCGCCGTGGGCGCCCGGCAGCGAGATGACCCCGTCGTGGGCGACGGCGTCGATCGCCGCGGCCACCCGCCCGTCGACCGGGGGCACGATCTGGGCCCCGTCTCCCATGTACAGCTTCAGGCCGTTGTCGGCCGCCGGGTTGTGGCTGGCGGTCACGACGATGCCGGCCGCCGCACCCGACCGGCCGATCGCGAAGACCCCGACCGGGGTCGGCAGGGGATGCGCGCCCAGCGCCACCGGCAGGCCGTTGGCCGCGAGCACGTCGGCGCAGTCGCGCGCGAACTCGGCCGAGAGCCGGCGCGCGTCGTGGGCCACGACCACCCCGCGCCGGCGGGCGTCGGGGACCTCCTCCAGCAGATACCGGGCGATGCCGGCGGCCGACTGGCGCACGACCACGCGATTCATCCGCGCCGGCCCGGCCCCCATGGCGCCGCGCAGCCCCGCGGTGCCGAACGCCAGGCGCCCGGCGAACCGCTCGGCGAGCCCGGGCTCGTCGCCGGCCGCCAGCAGCGCCTCGAGCTCGGCCCGCGTCGCCGGGTCGGGGTCGTCGGCGATCCATTCCTCGACCCGCCCGCGCAGCTCCGGGGCGATCGGGGGCATCAGCCGGCGGCGACCACCGCGCGCAGCAGCTCCGCCAGGCGCGGCACCGACGCGCGGCCGGTGGCGAGCACCTCCTCGTGATCGAGGGCGGCGGGCGCCATGCCGGCGGCGAAGTTGGTGACGAGCGAGACCCCCGCGACCTCGGCGCCCAGGTGGCGGGCGGCGATCGCCTCGAGCACCGTGGACATGCCGACGAGGTCGGCGCCCATGCCGCGCAGCATGCGGATCTCCGCCGGCGTCTCGTAACTGCCGCCCAGCATGCCCGCGTAGACGCCCTCGGCGAGGTCCGGCACCGCGCGCCGCGCGGCGGCGCGCAGGCGCGGGCTGTACAGGTCGGTCAGATCCGAGAAGCGCCCGGGGAGCCCCGCGGGGGGCGCGACCCCGGTCATGGGGTTGGCGCCCGTCAGGTTGAGGTGGTCGGCGATGAGCACCGGGGTCCCGGGGCCGAGGTCGTCCACGAGCGAGCCCGCCGCGTTGGTGAGCACCACGGTGGAGCACCCCGAGAGCACGGCGGCGCGCACGCCGTGCACCACGGTGCTCACCCCGTGTTCCTCGTAGAGGTGGGCGCGGCCCGCCATCACGAGCAGGGGCACGCCGGCCGCGTCGACCGAGTGGGCCATGCCCGAGTGGCCCTCGACCGCGGGGGCGGGGAAACCGGGGAGGTCGGGCATGGAGACCGCGGCGCGCACGTCGCCGAGCATGGGGACGACGTCGGCCCACCCCGATCCCAGGACGAGCGCCACCCGGTGCGCGCCGAGGCGCGCGCCGATGGCCTCGGCGGCGGCCCGGGCCGCGGTGTAGGGGTCTGCGGCGGTCACGACCGCAAACTACGGCACCACGCGGGCGGGGTGGGGCGGCTGATATACCGGGCCCGTGGACGAGCCGCAGCAGGCGCATCGGGTCGTGGTGATCGGCGGAGGGTTCGGCGGCCTGCAGACCGTCCGGCGGCTGCGGCGATCGCCGGCCGCGCTGACCCTGATCGACCGGCGCAACTTCCACCTCTTCCAGCCGCTGCTGTACCAGGTGGCGACCGGCGCGCTGTCCCCGGGCGAGATCGCCGCGCCCCTCCGGGGCCTGCTGAGCCGGCAGCGCAACGCGAGCGTGGTGCTGGCCGACGCCGAGGGCATCGACCTCGACCGCCGCGTCGTGCACGCCCGCGCCGGCGTCGGGGGCGGGCGCGGGCGCAGCGAGGAGATCGCCTACGACACCCTGGTCGTCGCCGCGGGGGCGCAGCACTCCTACTTCGGGCACGACGACTGGGCGCGGTTCGCGCCCGGGCTCAAGTCACTCGAGGACGCCCTCGAGCTGCGGCGGCGCATCCTGACCGCCTTCGAGGCCGCCGAGGTCGAGCCCGATCCCCACGCGCAGCGCGCGCTGCTGACGTTCGTGGTGGTCGGGGCCGGGCCGACCGGCGTCGAGCTCGCGGGGCAGATCGCCGAGATCGCCCGCGACACCGTCCGCCACGACTTCCGGCACATCGACCCCGCGTCGGCGCTCATACTGCTGGTCGAGGGCGAGGACCGCGTGCTCACCGCCTTCCCGGAGAGCCTCTCGGCGAAGGCCGAGCGCCAGCTCGCCGGCCTCGGCGTGACCGTGCGCACGGGGCGCCTGGTCACCGACCTCGACGGCGAGGGCGTGACGCTGTCGTCGCCCGACGGCGACCACTCCGAGCGGATCGACACGCGGACCGTGGTCTGGGGCGCCGGCGTCGCGGCGTCGCCGCTGGCGGCCATGCTCGCCGAGGCCTCCGGCGCCGAGGTCGATCGCGCCGGACGCATCACGGTGGGCTCCGACCTCACCGTGGCCGGCCATCCCGAGGTGTTCGCCCTCGGCGACATGGTCCGGGTGTCGGACGGCGCCGGTGGCCTGATCCCCCTGCCCGGGGTGGCCCCGGCGGCCATGCAGCAGGGCCGGCACGTGGCGAAGGTCATCCGGGCCCGGCTCGACGGGGCCGAGCCACCCGGCCCCTTCCGCTACACCGACAAGGGCAACCTGGCGACCATCGGGCGCCGACGGGCCGTCGGCGAGATCCGCGGGGCCCGTCTGTCGGGCACGATCGCCTGGCTGGGCTGGCTCTTCGTGCACCTCCTCTACCTGACCGGCCTGCAGAACCGGCTGATCGTCTTCATCCGGTGGACGATCAGCTTCCTCACGCGGGGACGGTCGGCGCGCCTCATCACCGGCGGGGCCGACGACCCGGTCTCGTCGCCTCCGTCGGCCGAGGCGCAGGAGGGTCGGCGGGACTGAGCGCCGCGCCCCCGGCCGCCCGCCTCAGCGCGCGCGGACGCCGGTGAGGGTGAGCTCGGTCATGCGACGCGGCGCCTCGGCGAGCGCGCTCAGCCCCCACGCCCTCCGCGGCAGCCGCACGTGCCGGCGGTCGCCCGCGACGGCCTGCACGGCCTGCGCGCAGAGACGGTCGAGGGAGGTGTCGGTGAGGATGCCGAGGCGATACAGGCGCCGGAACGCGGCGGCGGTGGGCGGGTGCTCGAGCACGGCGTCGCGCATGTCGGTCGGCACGAGCCCGACCTCGACGACCGTCGTGCCGATCGGCAGCCCGCGCAGATCCGCCCGCAGGCCCGAGGTGAAGTGGGTGAGCGCCGCCTTGGTCGTGGCGTAGGCGACCATGCCGGGCAGCGCCGCGACGCCGGCGAGCGATGAGACGTTGAGCACGTGCCCGCGGCCCCGCTCGATCATCCCGGGCAGGGCCTGGCGGGTCAGCTCCATCGGGACCAGCAGGTTCAGCTCGACGAGGCGCTCGAGCTCGCCGGGGTCGCTGTCCGCGAGCGCGCCGGTCGCGTCGATGCCCGCGTTGTTGACGAGCACGTCGACCGGGCCGCCGACCTCCTCGACCCGCGCCAGAAGGGTGCGCAGGGTGTCGCGGTCGGACAGGTCGGCGGCGAGCGCGCGTCCCCCGACCTCGGCGGCGAGCTCCTCGATCGCCCCGGTCGAGCGCGCCACCGCGGTGATGCGCGCGCCCTCGGCCGCGAGGGCGCGGGCGAGACCGCGCCCGATCCCGCGCGATGCCCCGGTCACCAGCACGTGCGCGCCGTCCAACTGCATGTCCGCTCCTCCGGTCCGTCGTCTGATGGGGACACCCTCGCTAACGTGGCGGCATCGCGCCCGGCGCCCGGCCCGGCGCCCGACGTGGGGGACGCGCACGATGGCGGGACGGCTCGAGGGCAAGGGCGTGGTGGTCACGGGCGGAACGAAGGGTCTCGGGCGCGAGACGGCGCTGCTGATGGCGGCCGAGGGAGCGCGCGTGGTGGCCGTCGGTCGCGACGGCGACGACGGGCGGACGCTGCAGGAGGAGGCCGCCGGCCTGCCCGGATCGGTCGTCTTCCACCCGGGCGACGTGCGCGAGCAGCAGACGCACGCCGGCGCCGTCGCGCGCTGCGCCGAGGGCGGGCGCCTCGACGCCTACGTCAACAACGCCGGCATCCTCGGTCCCGAGGGACCACTCCACGAGACCTCGCTCGAGGACTGGGAGGAGGTCAACGCCGTCAACATGCGCGGCGTCTTCCTCGGCTGCCGCGAGGCGATCCGCGCGATGCGCGGCACGGGCGGCGGCTGCATCGTCAACGTCGGGTCGATCCTCTCGCTGACCGCCGACCCCTTCCTCACCTCCTACACGGCGACCAAGCACGGCGTGCTCGGGCTCACCCGCGCGCTCGCGGTCGATTACGCGAAGGACGGCATCCGCGTCAACTGCGTGCTGCCGGGCGACATGGAGACGCCGATGATCCTCGAGTACTTCGCGGCCAGCGACGACCCCGACGCGACGCGCGCGGAGATGGAGGGCGCCTACCCGATCGGGCGCATCGCGCGCCCCCGCGAGGTGGCGCAGGCCGTGCTCTTCCTGGCGTCCGACGAGGCGTCGTTCGTCAGCGGCGCCGAGCTGCTGGTCGACGGCGCCCTGAGCGTCAAGGCCTACTAGGCGGAGGGGGCGACACCGGGTCGCCGCCGGGCGCGGACGGCGGCCCGGGCCGCTCCGGCGCCCGCCCCCGACAAGGCCACCGCGGCGAGCACGAGGTGCGTTGCGGCCAGGCCGATGCCGAGCGCCAGGGCGGCGCCCGCGACGGCGCCGAGGGACGCCGCCAGCGCCCACGCCGCGCCCGACGCCAACCCGACGGCCGGCGCCAGGTCGTGCGCCGCGGCGATGCGCAGCGCGCGCGTGACGAGGACGCCGAGGAAGGCCGCGGCGGCGAGGCTGAGCGCGTAGGCCGAGGCCGAGGCGAAGGTGCCGTCGGCGCCGTAGGCGGCCAGCGCCGACGCCGCCTGCACGCCGAGCGCCATCGAGAGCACGGACCCGAGGCGCGCGCGGGCGGCGGCCCTCCGCACGAGGGGGCGTCCGAGCCGCATGGCCACGAACCCCGCGATCAGGGCGGGCGCGAGGGCGCCACGCAGGCCCACGCCGTCCCGGAGCCAGACGATCAGCACGGCGGCCTGCGCCGCGCCGACGGCGGCGCTGAGCGCGCCGGCGGCCACGACCCGGCGCAGGAGGGGGTCGCCCGTGAGGATCAGCGTGGCCCGCCGCAGGGCCGGCCCGAGTTGCGGCTGGCCGGCGATGCGCAGATCGAGATCGGGGTGGTGACGCGAGGCGACGAGCGAGCCCGCCGCCGCCAGGAGCGCCGCGACCGCGATCGCTCCGTGGGGGCCGGCCACGAGGCCGACGCCGAGGGCGCCGGCGACGCCGAGCGCCGACCCGGCGCCGAAGCGCGTCGTCAGGTCGTGTGCCGCGTCGGAACGGCGCTCGGGCGCGACCAGGTGGTGCAGCACGTCGGTGGTGGCGCCGTCGAACACCGCGCGCGCCGCCCCCACGACCACCGCGCAGGCGATCACGGCACCGACGCCGAGGGCTCCGGCGGTCAGGTCGCAGGCCACGAGCGCGGCGCCCGCGGCGGCGGGGGCACCCCACAGCAGGGTGCGCCGGTGGGCGCGGCCGGCGAGCCACGCGGCGAGCGGCGCCGCCACGGCGAGGGGGGCGAGGCCGGCCACGATCACGGCCGCGACCGCCGCCGGCCCGCCGCCGAGGGTCGCCGCGAGCCAGACCGCGCCGATCGAGCCGGCCGCCATCGCGGCGGCCACCAGCCGCTGCACGCGCCACAGGCGCGCGCGTTCGCGGACCGTGTCGGCCGAGTGGGTGTGATGTGTGACGAGGTGGGCCATGACGTGGATGTGGCCGGCACCCGTCCGGGCCCGGCCACCTCTCCAGGGTAGGGCCCCCGCCGCCGGGGCGCCCACCCCGGGGTCGCCCGCACGCCCGGCGGGGGCGATGCGCCACGTAGGATCCCGCCCATGGAGACACGACGCATCGACGTGGGCGAGGTGCGCCTCTCCGTCGCCGAGGCCGGCGACGCATCGGGCGAGCCGGTGATCCTGCTGCACGGGTTCCCGGAGACCTCCCACTGCTGGCGGCACCAGCTCCCGGCGCTCGCCGCGGCCGGGTACCACGCCGTGGCGCCCGACCTGCGCGGGTACGGATCGTCCGACCGCCCCGCGGCCGTCGACGCGTACGCGGCGCCCCGGCTGGTCGGCGACGTCGCGGGGCTGATCGGCGCCCTGGGTCACGAGAGCGCGCACGTCGTCGGTCACGACTGGGGAGGCGGGCTGGCATGGGGGCTCGCCGGCAACCGCCCCGAGATGGTGCGGTCGCTGACCATCCTCAACGCGCCGGTCGGCGTGGTGTCGGCCCGCCTGCGCCGCGAGGACCCGGCCCAGCGGGCGAAGAGCTGGTACATGCTGCTCTTCCAGTTCCCGGGGGTCGCCGAGACGTGGCTCTCGCAGGACGACTTCGCCAACCTGCGCGAGTTCGTCTTCGACTCCGCGGCGCCCGGCACGTTCGCCGACGAGGACCGCGAGGCGGTGATCGCGGCCCTGCGCCGGGACGGCGCGCTCACGGCCGCGCTCAACTGGTACCGCGCCAACATGCCGCCGTCGGCCTGGCTCCGCGACCCCCCCGATCCGCCGCCGGTCGCCGTGCCCACGATGATCGTCTGGGGCGAGGCCGACGCCTACATGGACCCGGTGCTGCGCGAGCGCTCGGCGGCCACGGTCACCGGGCCCCTGCGCATCGAGCTGCTGCCCGGCGTGAGCCACTGGGTGCAGCAGGAGGTGCCCGACCGGGTCAACGAGCTGCTGGTCGACTTCCTCGGCTCCCTCCCGGACGCGACCGCGGGGGCCTGACCGGGCGTCCGGTCAGTCCGCCCGCAGGCTCCGCCGGTCGACCTTCCCGGACGGCAGTCGCGGCAGGTCGTCGAGCACCGTGACGGCCTGGGGCGCCTTGTAGGGCTCGAGCGCCCGCGCCACGTGCCGGCGCAGGTCCGCGTCGAGGTCGTCGGGAGGGGCGGCGCCGTCGGCGAGCACGACGAACGCCGCCGGCCGCAGCAGCCCGTCCTCGTCGGGCAGCCCCACGACCGCCGCCTGCTCGACGGTGGGGTGGTCGAGCAGCGACGCCTCGACCTCGGCGGGGCTGACCCAGCGGGCGTCCACCTTGAAGAGGTCGTCCGACCGGCCGAGGTGGCGGTAGACGCCGTCGCTCTCCGAGAGGACGTCGCCCATGCGCAACCAGGGGCCGAAGACCAGCTCGCGCGTCTCCTCCGAGCGGCGCCAGTAGCCGCTGGTGTTCGAGGCGCTGCGGATCCACAGGCGCCCCGGCTCACCCGATTCCACCGCCCGCCCGTCGGCGTCGGCGAGGCGGATCTCGACGCCCGGGACCACCCGGCCGAGCGTGCCGGGCTCGGCGGTCTCCCCCGGCCGGGTGGAGATGACGACGTTCGAGCACTCCGAGCAGCCGAGGCCCTCGACCAGCTCGAGGCCGAGCGCCTCGCGCAGCCGCGCCGCGACCGGCGCGGGCAGGCTGTCGCCGGATGAGATCGCCAGGCGCACGCTCGCGAGCGCGTCCGGGTCGGGGTGGCGCTCGAGGAAGCGGGCGAGCTGCGCCCAGAAGGTCGGCACCGCGGTCAGCACGGTGACCCCGTGCTCGGCGACGGTGCCGAGGACCCCGCGCGGCGACGGACGGGCGCCGCTCAGCACCGTCGCCGCACCGCTGCCCAGCACGCGGAAGAAGCCGTTGCCGAAGCCGAGCGAGGTGGACAGTCGCGCCATCGAATGGCAGCGATCGTCCGGCCCGAGCGCGAGCACCTCGCGGGCGTAGGTCTCGATGCCCACGCGCATGTCGCGATGGGCGTGCATCGCGCCCTTCGGCCGCCCGGTCGATCCGGACGAGTAGATGAGGTAGCCGAGATCGTCCGGGTGCACGGCGCGCAGCGGCGCCGGCTCGCCGGCGTCGAGGCCCCCGGGGGTCAGGCGCAGGGGGCCGTCGGGCGCGTCGAGGTCGTCGGCGCCCACGACGACGGCCGGCTCGCAGTCGTCGATCAGGTCGGCGAGCCGCTCGGGGCCCGCCCCGGGATCGACGGGAACCGGCACGGCGCCCATGCGCACCGCCCCGAGGAACGCCTGGAGCCAGGGCCGCCCGTCGCGCAGAGCGACGACGACCCTGTCGCCGCGGCGGGCCCCGGCGTCGGCCAGCGCCCCCGCTCCGCGCGCGGCGGCGTCCGAGAGCTCGGCGAACGTCCACGCACCGTCGTCGTCGATCGCGGCGGCGGCGTCGCCGTGCCCGGCGTCGGCATGACGGTCGACCAGCAGGTGGGCGATGTTGTCCTCGCCCCGGACGCCCGGCGAGGGCCGGCCGCCGGCGGGGCGATCCCCTGCGGGGGCGTCCGTCGCGGGGGCGTCCGGCCGGGGGGCGCCGAGCGTCGCCTCGGCAAGGGCGTCGAGGGCGTCGGGCGGGGTGCGCGAGGGCAGCACCAGCACGGCGTCGGTCACGCCGGCGGCGGCGTGCGCGGCCAGGGTCGCGCGCACCTCGTCGGGCGACCCGACGATGCCGGTGCCGCGGAGCCAGCGCATCAGGCCGGCCGCGGTGGTGCCGAGCGCCTCGGCCTCGGGTGCCAGCCAGGCCTCCGCCTCGCGCCGGGACGGCACCGGCAGCACGTAGGTGTAGAGCGCGCAGGCGAGCTCTGGGCGTCCCGCCGCCACCCGCGCCTCGTCGGCCAGGGCGAGACGGCGGGCGACCTCCGCCGGCTCGACGAACGCCGCCACGATGCCGTCGGCACTCTCGCCCGCAAGGCGCAGCAGCCGGGGACCGTGGGCCGCCAGCCAGATCGGGGGGCCGCCGTCCTGCACGGGCGGGGGCACGTTCGGCGCCGCGGCGAGTACGCCCTCCAGGTCGGCGCCGCCGGGTTCGGAGAACATCGCCCTCAGCACGGCGAGCGCCTCGCGCACCCCGGCCGTGCGCTCGCCGCGGCTGCCGAAGGGGAGGCCGTAGGCGCGGTGCTCGGCCACGTCCGATCCCGTGCCGAGGCCCACGACCAGGCGGCCGCCCGAGATCACGTCGAGGACCGTCGCCATCTTGGCCGCGAGCGCGGGGGGCCGGTAGCTCGCCGACAGCACCACCGTGCCGAGCCGCACCCGATCCGTCAGCGCCGCGAGCGCGGCGAGGGTCGTCAGAGCGTCGAAGGCCGCCTCGTCCTTGACGCGGCCCGGCGACTGCAGGTGGTCGTTGACCCAGACGCCGTCGAAACCGAGGCGCTCGGCCTGCAGCGCGCCGTCGCGGAGCGTCGCCCACGAGCCCCCGTACTGGGGCACCCGGACCCCGATCCTGGGGCTGTCGTCCGCCATGGGCGTCCTACTGCCCGGCGCGACGGTCGGCTAACCCGGCCCCAGGACGACCACGACCTCAGCGGCCTCGGGCACCTCGTCGCCGAGCGCATCGCCCCCGGGGAGGGCCCGCACGGCCTCGACCTGCAGGTCGCGCGCGACGCGCCGGGCGGCGGGGCGCTGCCCGGCGCGGAAGTAGACGACCGTCGGCCCGGTCTGGGTGGGGGCGTTGCCGGCGGTGACGCCCACGTAGCCGAGGCTCTCGGCCTGGCCCGCCGTCTGCGCGGCGAGCCCGCTGCGGGTGGTGCCGTTGAGCACGGTCAGCCTGATCTGCGAGCGGTCCGGCGGCGGCTCGGGCGGCGTCGGCGGCGGTCGTGGCGGGCGCCGTGGCCGTGCCTCCGTCGGTGCTCGTGCCCGGCGCGGCGGGCGAGGGCCCGCCGTCGGCCTCCTGGACGGGCGCCAGCACGGTGACCGGTCCCTCGTCGCCCCGCACGATCCATCCACCGACGAACCCGATCACGAGGCACGACGCCACGAGGGCGACGGGGCGAACCCAGGGGCGGCCGTCGCCGTGGTCGGCGGGGGGTGGCGGTGTGGCGGGTGAGGTGCTCATCGCGCTCGGGCACGATGCTACTCGCGGCCCCGGTCGTAACGCGGTGTGGCGTCGGCCGAGCCGGGTGATAGTGTCCGCACCGGTCGCGTCACACCGCGCGGCCGGAGGACGGGCGCCACGCGCCCCTCCGACGGCGATATCGAGAGCCATGCGGCGTGCGACCGGAGAGTCGCGCCGGACCGACGGCCCGGCATGCTCCCCGTGCCCAGGAGGGTCGGCACGCGATGCCCGAAGGACTGCATCCCACGACCGAAACACGCGCCGGCACGCTGCCTGGTGAGGACCTCGCACGCGCTCTCGCGGATCCGGCCACGGCGTGGCCCGACGTCGTGCTGCGCGAGCACCAGGTCGAGGCCCTCGACGAGCTCGCCGGGCGGCTCTCGAACGGCGCCACGCGTACCTGGGTGGACGCCCCCACCGGCTCGGGCAAGACGATCATGTTCCTCGCGCTGGCCGCGGCGCTCGGCGGCAGCACGCTCGTGCTGGTGCCGCGCCGCAACCTCGCCGATCAGACGGCCGCCGGCCTCGCCCGCCACTTCCCGTCGGTCCCCGCCCACGCCGAGGGTCCCGATGCGGCCGGCCGGCCGGGGGTCGCGATCTGCACCTACCAGGCCGCCCTCCGCCACCAGGACCGGATGGACTGGGAGTCGATCGACCTCCTGATCTGCGACGAGGCGCACGCCACCCTGGGCGCCCAGACGCGCAAGCTGCTCGACCGGGCCGTCAACGCCGTGGTCGTCGGCTTCACGGCGACCGGCGCCACCACCACCGGCCACGTCGAGCAGGTGTTCGGGCCGGTGGCCGCGACGCTCGACCGGATGTCGGCGATCGAGCGGGGCATCCTCTGCCCGCTGCGCTCCCTGCGGGTCGAGCGCGCCGTCGATCTCTCCGACGTCGCCCGCGTGCGCGGCGACTTCGACCAGGCCAGCCTCGGCCGGGCGCTCGACAAGGCCCTCTGGCACCGCGCGTGCGCCGAGGTGTGGGTCGAGCACTTCCAGCCGCTGGCGCTCGCCGGGGTCGCCTACACCGCGACCGTCGCCCAGGCGCACGCCCTGGCCGAGGAGCTCACCACCCGCGGGGTGCGCGCGGCCGCCGTGTCGGGCCAGACGCCGCCGCGCGAGCTGGCGCGCGTGCTGTTCGACTTCGCCTCCGAGCGCATCGACGTGCTGTGCAACGCCGACCTGCTGACCGAGGGGTGGGACGAGACACGCGCCGCCGTCGTGATGCACCTGGCGCCCACCACGTCCGAGCGCGTCTTCGTGCAGCGCCTCGGCCGGGTCATGCGCCCGGCGACCGGCAAGGAGGCCGTCTCGGTCGAGTTCCTCCCCGCCGGCGAGCAGATGGGCGTGCAGACCAGTCACGAGATCTTCGGGATGGGCTGGTACAAGCCGCTCGGCCGCGTCGCCGGCCCGCCCGAGGGCGGGGAGCGCGGCAAGCTCGCGAAGGCCGCCGCGCTGCTGTCGGAGCGCGAGGGCGACGCGGCCAAGCTCGTCAACCCGGCCGCCGCGCCCGGGCTGATCGCGGCGGGACTCGCCGACGGCGGCTGGCGCGAAGCCGATGCCGGCCTGCTGCCGGTCAACCTGATGGAGGAGTGGGTCCAGGCCGCGAGCGCCGACGTCACGGTCGAGGAGCTCATCGAGCGGGTCACCGAGGGCATCGACCCGCTCGCCGCCGTGCCCTGGTGGGCGCTCAGCGGCCTCGTGGCCCGGCGGCTCTTCGACTCGGCCGACCAGCCGCTCTGGCGGGCATGGGCGACCGCGCTGCTGGTGCAGCCCGAGCTGCGCCGCGCGCTTCCCGACGACGTGCCACGCCGCGTGCTCGACCGCCTGCGCATGACGGCCCGCGAGCGCCTTCGCGCGCTCTGGTGGCACGCCGACCAGGCCGACTCGTGGGATCGCCTGGCGACCCTCGAGCAGCTCGGCCGGTCGAACGGACCGCCGCCGCCGCTGGTCGGCCCTCGACGAGGCGTCGGTCTGGGCGCCGAGCTGGGCATGGGACGTCTCGCGGGTGCTCGCCGACGGCACCCGGCCCGGTCGCAACCAGGAGGCCGCCCGCATCGCGGCCTGGGAGGCGCACCATCTGATCTCGAACGGCGGCGAGCTGGTGCTGATCGGCCTGTGGCTGCGCGCCGCGGGCGAGCCGCCGCCCGATCCGGCCCCGCCGCCCGAGTCGTCGCCGCTGCGCCTGGGCCAGGCCGCCCGCCTGCTGGTGGTGCTCGGACCGGGCGACGTGCCGGCCCGCAGCGAGCACCTGCGCCTCGCGGGTCGCGCCGCCGGCGCGGTCGGCGGGTGGGCGGAGCTGCGCGGCTACCTCGACGCGCTCGACATGTCGAGCCCCGACGCCCGTCGCGCCATCCGCGCCGCCGTGGGAGCGGTGCAGCCCAAGGCGCTGCTCTCGCGCCGGGCATGGAACGCGCTGCGCACCCGCCTCCCCCGCCTGCCCGAGCCCGAGGCCGTCGGCGTCGGCGACAAGGCCAAGGGGCCGCCCGCGGCGGAGGGCGACGGGGCCGCCGCCCCGGCCCGTCCTCGCCGCCGCCGCCGGCGCCGCCTGCGGACCGCCGACGGAGCCGAGTCGGCGACCGCGGCGCCCGCCGAGGGCCCGCCCAAGCGCCGCGACACCCCGACCCCCGCCCCGGCGGGGGAGGGCGGACCCGCCGAGGCGGCGCCGGCCGCGCGCCGCCGCCGCCGCCGCCGGCGCAAGCCGCGCGCCGGCTCCGGGACCCCCGGGGGCCCGCCGGCCGCCGGCGAGGCCGCGGGCGACGGCGGCGGCGAGTGAGCACCCTGCGCGGAGACCGCTCCGAGAGCGTGGCCGACGAGCTGTGGGACCGGGTGCGCACGATGGCCGCCCGTGTCGCCCTGCTCGAGGCGTCCGACGCGCTCGGCGAGCTCGACGACGACGGCCAGGCCCGCCTCGCCGTGCTGCGCCTGCGGTGCACGCGGGCGGCCGACCGGGCGCGCATGGCCGACGAGCTCGCCGACCAGATGGCCGACGTGCGCGCCCGGCGCCGCGGCGCGTGACCGATCCCGGTGTCCTAAGGCGGACCTAACCTCGCCTTCACTCGGCCCAGGTACAACACCGACGTGAGCGACGCACTCCCACCCCTCGAGCCCCGGCGGCGCCCCGACGGACTGCCGACGCTGCCGCCCCGGCCCGTACGCGGCGACGGGATACCGCCGCTGGCGCGGACCGACGCACGCCGCTCGTCCGGCCTGCCGCCGGTGGGTCCCTCGGCCCCGCCCCCGCCTCCGCCGCCCGCCGCCCCGCGCCGCCGGCACCTGCGCGCCGTGCCCCGCTCCGCCGTGCTCGTGGCGCTGGCGATGGTGGCCGCCGGCGCGGCGGGCGGCCTGACCGCCCGCGCCCTCGACGGCGACGCGCCGCCGGCGTCGGCCGCCCCCGTGGCGGCCGCGACGACGCCCGCGAGCGTCACGCCCGCGTCGGCCGAGGAGGACCTGACCGACGCCGTCGCCCGCGTGTCGCCGACCGTCGTGCAGGTGCGCACGGACCGCGGGCAGGGCAGCGGGGTCATCCTCGAGCCCTCCGGGCTCGTCGTCACCAACCAGCACGTCGTCCGCGGCGCCTCGCGCGTCGTGCTCATCACCCAGGACGAGCGCCGCATCGGGGCGTCCGTCGTCACATCCGACGCGCGCGAGGACCTCGCGATCCTGAAGCCCGACCAGGACCCGGGACGCGGGGCCGAGCTCGTGGACGCGCCGGACGGAGGCCTGCGGCAGGGGGACCGGGTCTTCGCCATCGGGAGCCCCTTCGGGTTGCAGAACACGGTGACTGCCGGAGTGGTCAGCGCCGTCGGACGCACGAACCCGGAGGGGGTCCCGATGATCCAGATCGACGCCCCCATCAACCCCGGCAACTCGGGCGGGGGCCTCTTCGACCTCGAGGGCCGGCTGGTGGGCATCCCCACGTCGATCCTCGGCCCGATCTCCGGCAACGTCGGCATCGGCTTCGCCGTGCCCGCCTCGCGCGTCCGAGCCCTGCTCGACGGCGCTCCGTGACCCCCCCAGGAGGACCCTTCGACATGGACCGAGCGCACGAGCGCCCCGAGCCGACCCTGGTGCCGCCCTCCGGGGCGTCGCCGCGCGAGCGGATGGAGGCCGTGCTCTACGAGCTGCGGCGCGTCGTCGTCGGCCAGGACCGCCTGCTCGACCGCGTGCTCGTCGCGCTGCTCTCCCGGGGGCACGTGCTCCTGGAGGGGGTGCCGGGACTCGCGAAGACGCTGACCCTCGAGACGGTCGCCCGCGTCTGCGGCGGGCACTTCTCGCGCATCCAGTTCACGCCGGACCTGGTGCCGTCGGACGTCGTCGGCGGACAGGTGCTCGATCGCGAGGGCCGCTTCTCGACCCGTCTCGGGCCGGTGTTCGCGAACTTCGTGCTGGCCGACGAGATCAACCGGGCGCCCGCGAAGGTGCAGTCGGCGCTCCTCGAGGTGATGGCCGAGGGGCACGCCTCGATCGCCGGCGAATCCCACCCGACCCCGCGGCCCTTCTTCGTGCTGGCCACCCAGAACCCGATCGAGAGCGAGGGCGTCTACCCGCTGCCCGAGGCCCAGGTCGACCGCTTCGCGATGAAGCTCGTGGTGGGGTACCCGTCGGTCGCCGACGAGGAGGAGATCGTGCGTCGCATGGCCTCCGACCCGCCCCAGCCGCGCCAGCTGCTCGACCCCGAGCAGATCATCGACCTGCAGGAGTCGGCCGACACGGTCTTCGTCGACCACCGGGTGCGCGCGTACGCCGTGCGCCTCGTCAACGCGACCCGCGCCCCCGCCTCCGAGGGGCTCGGCCACCTCGAGCCGTACCTCGATCTCGGCGGCTCCCCCCGCGCCTCGCTCGCCCTCATCCGCGGCGGCCGCGCGCTCGCGGTGATGCGCGGGCGCACCTACGTCATGCCCGAGGACGTCCAGAGCCTGGCCCACGATGTGCTGCGGCACCGCATCGTGCTGTCGTACGAGGCCCTGGCGGCCGACGTGCGGCCCGACCAGGTGCTCGACGCGATCGTCGACGCCATCCCCCAGCCCGACGTCGAGCTCGGCAGTGGTCGCCTCCACGGGTAGCCCGACCGTCTCGGAGTCGCTCCTGCGCAGGGTCGAGCTGCGGGTCGCCCGCCGGCTCGACGGCCTGCTGCAGGGCGAGCGTCTGGGACGTCGGCCGGGACCGGGCGGGGAGCCCGCGCTGACGCGCGCCTACGAGGACGGCGACGACGTGCGCTGGGTCGACTGGCCCCTGAGCGCCCGCACCGGCGTCACGATGGTGCGCGTGCCCGAGATCGAGCCCGTGCTGACCGCGTGGGCGCTCGTCGAACTGCTCGCCGTCGATGGACTACGGCACGACGGTGCAGACGAAGGCCGACCTCGCCCGCGAGGTGCTGGCGGGCGTCGGCGTCGTCATGCGCCGTCGCGGCGATCGCCTGGGGGTGATCGCGACGCGAGGCGGCGACATCGACCTCGTCCGGCCGCCGCGCGCCGACCGCCGCGGCCTGATCGCCGCCCTGTCGGCGGTCAACCGGGTGCGGCCGACGGAGGGGGAGGGGGGCCGCACCGACCTGGTGCGGGCGATCTCGTCGCTCGGGCGCATCGCCCGCCACCGCGGCGCCGTGGTGATCATCTCCGACTTCCCCCTGCTGCCCGGGCTCGAGCAGGCGATCGGAGCGCTCGGGCGTCGCCATGAGGTGATCGCGATCGAGCTGCGCGACCCGCGCGAGCGTGACCTCCCCGACGTGGGGCCGGTGCACCTGCGCGACCTCGAGACCGGGCGCCGCCGGCTCGTGGACACCGCCGACCCGCGGTTCAGGACCCGCTTCGCCGCCGCCGTGGAGGCCACCGACCGGGCGCGCGACGCGCTGCTCGCGCGCGCCGGCGCCCGCCACGTGGTCGCCGAGACAGGGCTCGACTGGATCCTCCCGCTGGCCCGCACGCTCGGGCGCGCCCGCGCACCGCCGCCGGGCGTCGGGGGTGGGCGGGTGACCTTCGCGCAGCCGCTCCTCCTGCTCGCGCTGCTCGGCGTGCCCCTGGCGATCGCGGCGATCGTCTGGTGGCGCCGCCGCCGCCCGCCGGTGGGCGTCCCGTTCCCCGATCTCGACGTCGTGGTGCGCGCCGATCCCGGCCCCCGCCGGCGCCGGCACGTGCCGATGGCCCTGGGCCTCCTCGCGCTGACCGGACTGCTGTTCGCGCTGGCGCGTCCCGAGATCTACCGCGACGAGCCGCGCGAGCGCGCCACCATCATGCTGGCGGTCGACGTGTCGGGGTCGATGGCGGCGACCGACGTCGATCCCTATCGGCTGCGCGCCGCCCAGGACGCGGCGCTCGCCTTCGCCGAGGAGGTCCCGCGGCAGTACCAGGTGGGTCTGGTGAGCTTCTCGGGCTCGGCCAACCTGCTCGTGGGGCCGACGACCGACCGCGACGCGCTGCGACGCGCCATCGAGTCGCTCCGTCCCGACGGGGCCACCGCCGTCGGCGAGGCCATCGAGACGTCGCTCGACGCGATCCGCTCGAGCCAGACCGGCATCGCCGGCGACGACGCCGGCGGCGTGTTGGAGGCCGCGCGCATCGTGGTGCTCTCGGACGGCGCGACGACGGTGGGCATCCCGCCCTCGCTCGCCGCCGAGGACGCGAAGGCCGCCGGGGTGCCGGTGTTCACCGTCTCGCTCGGCACCGACGCGGGCACCCTGGCCAACGGCCAGCCGGTGCCGCCCGACGCGGAGGGCCTGCGCCGGATCGCCGAGATCACCGGTGGCGACGCCTACCGGAGCGACGACGCCGCGTCGGTCAGCGCCGTGTACGAGCGCCTCGGCACCTTCATCGGCACCGAGCGGGTGCGCTCCGAGATCACGGCCTGGCCGATCGCGATCGCCGCCGCCCTGCTGATCCTCGCCGGCGTGGCCGCCTGGCGGCTCTCGCCGAGGCTGGCATGACCTTCCAGTCGCCGGGATGGCTGTGGGCCCTGCTCCTGCTGCCGCTGCTGGCCGCGGCCCTGGTGGCCTGGTCGCGGTCGCGCGCGGGCGCCGCGCGGCGGTGGTCGGACCCGGCCGTCATGGCGGTCGGTCCGGGCGCGCGGACGGTGCGGCTGCGGGCGGCCGCGGCGGCCGTGGCCCTGCTGGCGGTGGGGGCCGGGGCGGTCGCGATGGCACGGCCCTCGGTCGAGGAGACCGGCCAGGAGAACCGGTCGAGCGTGATGCTGACGATCGACGTGTCCGAGTCGATGGTGGCGACCGACCTCCAGCCGAGCCGTCTGCGCGCCGCCATCGCGGCAGCCGACGATTTTGCCGACCAGGCGCCGGCGACGACCTCGATCGGTGTCACGACCTTCGCCGAGAGCGCCGATGTGCTGCTGGCGCCGACCCTCGACCGCGACCGCCTGGGCCAGGTGCTCGAGGGGGTCGTCGACACCCGCGTGGGCACCGCGCTCGGCGAGGCGGTCACCACCTCGCTGGCGTCCCTCGTCTCGGTGGGAGCGGTCGCCGACCCACCCCCGGCCGACCCCTCCGATTCGCCCGGCCGCATCCTCGTGCTGACCGACGGCGCCAACTCGATCCTGCGCGCCACCCCACCCGCGGCGGCGGCCGAGCGCGCGGCCGCGTCGGGGGTGCCGGTCTACACGATCCTGCTCGGCGACGACCCCGGTCGACCCGACCAGCCGCTCCCGGCGGAGACGCTGTCGGCGATGTCAACCCGCACGGGCGGGATCTTCGCCCAGAGCATCACGACCGCCGACCTGCGCGCCGTGTTCGCCGACATCGGCAGCATCGTCGCCCCGGTCGAGAGGCTGCGCGAGCTGACCGTGTGGGTGGCCGCGATCGCCATCGCGCTGCTGCTCGCCGCGGCGGTTCTCGCCGGCCTCGCCCGGCCCGCCCGACCCCGTCGATTGGCGCCGCAGGCCTCCTGAAACCGAGCCTGCAACGTTGCATGGGTAGTTTGTCCCAGTTTCCGTGTCATCACCGGGGTTCTCCTCCGGCCCCGACCGGGGGAGTCTGACGCCGAACCGTGCCGCCTCCGGCGAGCCACGGCGCAGACGGGGAGAGGCGAGACATGGCACGAGGTCCTCTGGGTCGTTGGCGCGTACCGACGATCGTGGCGCTGGTGGTGGCTCTGGCGGCGCCCGCGGTCGCCTCGGCGATCGGCATCTCGCTCAACCGGGCCCCCGCCCCCCCGCAGGCCGTGCAGCGGGGCGTGGGCACGCAGCAGGTGGACTTCTCGATCACCTACCAGACGGTCGCCGAGAGCTGGCAGCTGCGCTTCTCGGATCCCGCCGGCACCGTGCTGCAGCAGGAGACGCAGAACGTGTCGGGGCAGGCGAGCCCGATCAACGCCGCGCGCCAGTTCGCGCCCGGTCCCAACGCGGTGCTCGGCCGCTACCGCGCCACGGTCGACTTCTACTCGACGCCCGCCAGCCTCGAGAGCTCGGCGCTCGTGACGTTCGACGTGGCCGACCAGCTCGGCACGCTCCAGCTGATCAAGTTCGAGGACGTCAACGGCAACGGCGCGCGCGACGCGGGCGAGCCCGGGGTGCCCGGCTGGACCTTCCGCCTGGTCAATCCACAGGGCAACGGGAGCGTCGCCTCGACCGGCGCCGACGGCACGGTGGTCATCGGCAGCGTGCCGGCGGGCGTCTGGAACGTCGAGGAGGTCGTCGATCCGGCCTGGGTGGCGATCACCCCGGCCGCGGGCCAGGTCACCGTCCCGCCGAACGGCGTCGGCAGCTTCACGGCCGGCAACGCCCGGCCCGCACCGATCAGCGGCATCGTCTACATCGACACCAACCGCAACCGCGTGCGTGATGCCGGCGAGGTCGGCCGCGCGGGGGTCCGGCTCGACCTGACGGGCACGCGACCGGGCGGCATCACGGTGACGACCCGCACCGTCCTGTCGGGTTCGGACGGCAGCTACAGCTTCCCCGGCCTGCTCCCCGGCTCCTACACCGTCTCCGTCGCCGTGCCCGGCGGGCTCACCGCCACCACCGCCCGGGTCATCGGCGGCATCGGCATCGTGTCGGGCACCGGCAGCCCGAACAACAACTTCGGCCTGGTTCCGGCCGGCGGGGTGAGCGCCCAGGGTGGTCCGACGCCGGCCATCGGCATCGTCAAGTCCGGCCCGGCGCGGGCACGCGCGGGTGCGACGTTCACGTACCGCATCGCGGTGCGCAACCGCAGCACGTTCCCCGCCACCAACGTCGAGGTCACCGACCTCCTGCCGGCCACCCTCACGCTCGTGAGGATCCCCCGGGGCGCGACGCTCCGCAACGGCGTCGTCACGTGGCGGGTGGGCACCCTCCCGGGCGGCGCGACCCGCCGGCTCTCGATGCGCGTGCGCGTCAACCCGAACACCACCGGGACGATCCGCAACACGGCGACCGTGACGGCCGACAACCTGCCGCCCCGCCGCTCGACGGTGCCGACGCGCATCGTCGGCCCGAAGCCGGTGGCCCGCACCGGGGGCGTGACCGGCTGATGACGGGGCACCGACCGCGACCGGCGTCCCACTGGGGCGCCGGCGCCCTGGTCGGCTGCGCCCTGGCGGTCGCCGCCGCCGGCGCGTCCGCCGCCCCTCCCGCGAGCCCGGCCACGCAGACCGCGACCGCGGCGGCACCGATCGCGAGCCGGCCGACGACCCGCGAGGCGTGGACCGCCCGCGTGGTGATCCCGGTGCACACCCGCTCGGCGCCGCGCGCGTCGGCCCGCCGCACCGCGAAGCTCGCGGCCGTCGCGCCCTACAACAGCGGGCCGCACGTGCTCCTCGTGCTCGCCGCCCGCACCACCGAGACCGGCGTCTGGTACCGCCTGCGGCTCAACTCGCGCCCCAACACGGCCGCCGGGTGGGTGCCGGCGGAGGCCGTGCGGGTGACGCGGACGCCCTACCGCATCGCGGTGCGCCTCGGCGCCCGGACGCTCGAGCTCTACCGCTCGGGCCGTCGTATCGGACGGTGGAGCGTGGCGGTGGGCACCGCGCGCAACCCGACGCCCATGGGCCGGTTCGCCGTGAGCGAGGTGGTGAAGCAGGAGCGGCCGTCGGGGTTCTTCGGCACGTACATCATCACGCTGACCGCCCACTCCGAGCGGCTGTCGGACTTCGACGGCGGCGACGGCCGGGTCGCCCTGCACGGCACGAACCTGCCCGGCCTGCTCGGGCAGGCGGTCAGCCACGGCTGCGTGCGACTCGGCAACGCGGTCGCCACGCGCCTCGGGCGCGCCGTCCCTCCTGGCACCCCGGTCAACGTCCTGCGCTGACCCCCGGCGGGGCGGGCCGGCGCCGGCCGGCCTCCGCGGACCACTCGCCGGCCCCGGTCGGGGTCGGGCCCGGGCCGGAGGCCCATCCGGCGGCGCCCCGTCGAGCCAGCGGCCCTCCCGGAACCAGCGCCGCATCGTGCGCGCGCTCGGAGGCCGGTCCGCGCCGCCCGCCGCGCGGGCGCGGAGGCGCGCGATCACCGGCTCCGGCGCCTCCCCCCGCGCGAAGGCGGCCTCGGCCTCCTCCCGCAGGAGCGGCCACGCGTACGACCCCGGCCGCCTTCGCGCCGCCGGCAGGGCCGACAGCCGCGCCCGATGGATGTCGAGCGCGCGCGCCCGCGACGCCGTGAGGCACCCCGACGCGCGCCACACGTGCATGAGCGACGCCACGAGATCGCGCCCCGCCCGCCGCGTCAGGAACTCCGCCGACCGATGCGCCTCGCACAGCCACACCCGGACACCGCAGGCGAGATGCAACTCGGCGCGCGGACCGGACCCGGCCCCCACGCAGATCGCACACGGCGGTAGGGATCCCAGTCGTTCACCCTTGTAGAGGCTGCGCGCCATGGACGGAGAGTGGCACCGGCCCGGACGTCCGGGTTGCGCCGATGGTGTCGGGCCTGATCCGTCCCCGTCTCCTCTGGTGACGCAATTGGACCCCGCACGTCGGCCTGATCGGCCACCGAGGCGGCACGGGCCCCGGCGTTCTCGGCCACCGGCGAGTCTCCGCGCAATCGGACCACGCGCGTCGGTCCACTTGGCCACCGAGGCGACACGGGACCCGGTCCCGGCCCCGGGCGATCCCTCGCACGCACTTGGACCTCGCGCGTCGGTCCAATTGGCCCCCGAGGCGACGCCGCGACGGCGGGTCGGAGTCCGATCACCCCCCGTCCAAGTGGACCTCGCGCGTCGGTCCAATTGGCCACCGAGGCGACACAGGCCCCCGGAGGACGGGTCGCACCCAACGCCGGGCCGCTACGGACGCCCTCGCGCCGGCCACGCCGACATCCGGGCGCCGCCCGCCGCCCGCCGCCCCCGCCCGCATGCCGGCGAGGGTTCGCCGCCCAACCGCCGACCGCGCGTCCGGCGGGGTCACCCCTCCGGCGAGAGGAGCTCCGCCGGGTGTGCGACGCGCACCGGGGCGTCGATCTCGCGGAGTCCCGCGGCGATCTGGATCGCGCAGCCGGGGTTCGCCACGGCGACGACCGGGGCGCCGGTGGCGGCGATCGCCTCGGCCTTCTGGCGCCGGAGCTGCGCCGACATCTCCGGCTGGAGCACGCTGTAGAGCCCCGCGGCGCCGCAGCAGCGGCCGCCGTCGCCGAGCTCGGCGCAGTCGGCGCCCGCGCCGCGCAGCATGGCCCGGGGCTCCAACCGCTGCGCGTGCAGGTGATGGCAGGCGTCGTGCACGGCCACCCGGCCGAGCCCGCGGTCGCGCGGGGGCGGGGTGAGCTCGATGAGGTCGCGGGTGCGCGCGGCGACCCGCTCGGCGCGCGCGGCCCACGCGGGGTCGTCGGCGAGCAGCTCGCCATAGGTCTTGATGTGCGCGCTGCACCCCGACGCGTTGACCACCACCAGCTCGGCGTCCTCCATCTCGGCGATGCGCGCGCGGGCCATGGCGCGCGCCGCGGCGGGCTGCCCGTAGTGCATCGCCAGGGCGCCGCAGCACCCGCCCTCGCGCGTGCGCTCGGCGCGGAAGCCCGAGTCGGCGACCACCCGCATGGTGGCCCGCTGGGTGGGGCGGAACGCGACGTCCATCACGCAGCCGGCGAGCACCCGGGCGCGCGGTCCCTCGCCGAGCGCGCGCGGCACCGGCCTGCGCAGCTCGCGCAGGCTGACCGGCGGGGTCGAGGCGCGCTGGGAGGCGGGGGCCAGGCGGTCGAGGCGCAGCGCGCGCGCCACGCCCAGCAGCCACCCCGCCGCCATCACCAGGCGCGGGCGCGGCAGCACGCCCGCCAGGCCGAGACGGCGCAGGCCCCGCGCACGGACGTCGCGGGTCGGCTCCGCCTGCGCGCGGGCCGCCTCGATCATGCGGCCGAACGGCACGCCGCTGGGGCAGGCGGCCTCGCAGGCCCGGCACGCCAGGCACTCGTCCATCATCGTGGTGAACGACGCGTCGACCTCGGCGAGCCCTTCGTCGACGGCGCGCATGGCGGCGATGCGGCCGCGGGGCGAGGCCGTCTCGCGACCGGTCAGCCGGAAGGTCGGGCAGTGCGGCAGGCAGAGCCCGCAGGCCACGCAGCTGACGATGTCCTCCTCGGCCGGCGCCGGCCGGCGCGGATCCCAGTTCGCGCTCACGCCCACGGCACCAACCTGCCGTTGAGGACCGCGGCGGGGTCGAAGGCCTCGCGCAGGCGGCGCATCAGCGCGAGGCCGGGTTGCGCGGGGCCCCACGGGTCGGCGCGCAGGGCGTCCGCACCGTCGAGCACGCTCGCGTGACCCCCGAGGCCGATCGCCCACGTCCGCACGCGCGCCACCTCGGACGCGTCGGCCACCGCCACGAGGCAGGTGCCCACCCCCATGCGCGCCTCGTAGGGGAGGCCCTCGGCCTCCAGGCGCCGCGCCAGGTCGGCCAGCCGCGGGGGCGGCACCCCGGCCTCGACCAGGCCGGCGCCCCGGGGGGCGGGCGGCTCCCCGGCCGGCTCGGTGCCCGCCGGCGGGCGCACGTCGTCGGGCGGCCCGGCCATCTCCACGTCGATGCGCCCGGGCGTGAGGATGATCGCGGTCGGCCGCTCCGGCCCCCCGAGCAGGGACCGGGCCGCCGCCAGGCGGTCGTCGAGCGGCCCGGTGGCGCCGAACCAGCCGCGCGCCACCGGCAGCGGCCAGAGCTTGAGGGTGACCTGCACGATCACGCCGAGCGTCCCGTGCGCGCCGACGGCGAGGCGGGGGATGTCGAAGCCCGAGACGCCCTTGACCGTGCGGCCGCCCGCCGTCACCAGGCGCCCGTCGCCGGTCGCCACCACGATCTGCAGCACCGAGTCGCGCACGGCGCCCGACCGCAGCCGCCGCCGGCCGCTCGACCCGGTCGCGAGGATGCCTCCCACGGTCGAGCCGGGCCGCACGTCGGCCTGGGGCCACTCCTGGCCGGCGCTCGCCGCCACCTCGGCGAGCGCGGTGGCGGCGAGCCCGGCCTCGACGGTGATCGTCAGGTCCCCCGGCTCGTGCGCGACCACCCGCCGCAGGCCGCCGGTGCGCAGCTCGAGATCACCTGCCGGGCCGGGCCGGCCGCGGCGCGAGCGGGTGCCACCTCCGACCACGTCGATCGACCGTCGTGCGGCCGTGGCGTCGCGCAGGACCGCGGCGAGCTCGTCCGCCGAGGCCGGGGTGAGCACCGCGCTCACAGCCAGGTGCCGGGCGGCAGCGATCCGGCGTCGAGCACGAGCTCGCCGCAGCGACTGCCGAGGGGGAGCACCTTCGCGGGGTTCATCCGCCCCTCGGGGTCGAAGGCGTCGCGGGCGCGCGCCTGGGCGTCGAGATCGACCGCGCTGAAGGTGAGCGGCATGAAGTCGCGCTTCTCCAGCCCGATGCCGTGCTCGCCCGAGAGCACGCCACCGACCGCCACGCAGGCCTCGATGATCGCCGTGCCGGCCCGGTGCACTCGCTCGACCTGCGCCGCGTCGCGACGGTCGAAGGCGATCAGGGGGTGCAGGTTGCCGTCGCCGGCGTGGAACACGTTCATGATCACGAGGTCGTGCTCGGCGGCGATGGCCTCGATGCGCTCGAGCACCTCGACCAGGCGGGTCCGCGGCACGACGCAGTCGTGGAGGTAGTAGTTCGGCGCGACCCGCGCCACCGCCCCGAACGCGCTCTTGCGCGCCTTCCAGAAGAGCGCCCGCTCGGCCTCGTCGCGGGCGATCCTCACCCGGCCGGCGCCGGTGCGGGCGCCCACCTGCTCGACCACCGCCACGTGCGCGGCGACCTCGGCGGGCGTCCCGTTGACCTCGACGAGCAGGATCGCCGCCGCGTCGACCGGAAGGTCGGCGTGCACGAACGCCTCGACGGCGATCGTCATGGTCTGGTCCATCATCTCCATCGCGGCGGGTATCACCCCGGCTCCGATGATGTCGCCCACGGCCTCGCCGGCGGCTCTCACGGTCGGGAAGTCGAGGAGCATGGTGCGCACCGCCGCCGGCGTGCGGGTCAGGCGCACCGTCACCTCGGTGACCACACCGAGGGTGCCCTCGCCCCCCACCACGAACCCCCGCAGGTCGTAGCCGGGCGGGTCGGGGGCGGTGCCCCCGAGGCGCAGCACCTCGCCGTCGGCGAGGACGAGCTCCATGCCGAGCACGTGCTGCGCGGTCACGCCGGAGGCGAGGCAATGGGGTCCGCCCGCGTTGGTCGCGACGTTGCCCCCGATCGAGCACGCCTGCTGGCTCGACGGGTCGGGCGCGTAGTGCAGCCCGAGGTGGCGGACCGCGGTCGAGAGATCGAGGTTGAGCACCCCCGGCTGCACCCGTGCGCACGGCACCTCGGGGTCGATCTCGAGGATCGCCCCCATCCGGGCGACCGAGAGCACGATCGCGCCGTCGAGCGGTACCGCCCCGCCGCAGAGGCCGGTGCCCGAGCCGCGCGGCACCACGGCCAGGTCCAGCTCGCCGGCCAGCCGCACGCAGGCGACGACCTCGTCGGTCGTCTCGGGCAGCACGACCAGCCCGCAGTCCCCCTCGGCGATCGACCCGTCGCGCGCGTAGAGGCGGCGCTCGAGCGGGTGGTCGATCACCCTGGCGGGATCGAGCAACCGCTCGAAGCGCTCTCTCACCGTCGATACCCGAGCCGTCGCCACCACCGCGAGGCTATCTCACCCGGCGCGCCCGTCCGTCCCCGCCGTCATCACGAGATGGGCGGCATGGCGGCCGGCGGGAGGGAGGCGGTCCGCGCGCCGCCGAGGATCGCCGCCGCGGCGCGCTCGCCCGCCTCGATGGCCTCGATCACCGCGGCCCCCGGGGCGAGGTGCAGCCCCTCCAGATCCGAGAGCCACAGCGCCGGCGCGCGCACCGCGGGGATCTGCCCGATGTCGGCCACCGGGTAGGCCCGCGGCAGGCGCAGCACCTCGACCAGACGGGCGGCGGCGGGGTCGTCGAGCAGGCCGAGCGGCGACGCCAGGGCCTCCGCGCAGGCGCGGGCGAGGGCGTCGTCGTCGAGCGACCACACCGGGTCGTCGGGAGCGGCCTGGCAGTAGCACTCCATCCCGACCACGGTGCGTCCGCGCGGAGCCGCGCCCGCGCTCCAGTTGGCGGGCTCGAAGAGCCGGGCGAAGGGCACGGCCGGGTCGTCGACCTGGATCCACGGCTCGCGCGTCAGACGATCCCGGTCGAGGGCCATGTAGACGATGCAGACGGCCCGCATGCGCACGGTGCGGGTCGTCGCGCCGGGCGGCGCCGGCCGCAGCAGGCGGGCGGCCGCGCCCGCCGGCATCGCCACGACGGCCTGCCGCACGGCGACGCGCTCGGGTCCCGACGGTCCACCGAGCCGCACCGCCGCGAGCCGACCCTCGGGCACCTCGATGGTCTCGACCGGAGTCCCCAGCCGGACGTCCGCCCCCGCCTCGGCCGCGGCCCGGGTCATCGCGTCCATCAGCCGCCCGATGCCGCCGGCCGGGAAGTCGAACCCGTCCGGCGCCGCCTGGTCCTCGAGCAACCGCCGGGCCCGGTCGGCGGGGATGCGCTCCAGCGGGACGCCGTCGATCTTCTCGAGGTACGGCCGCATCGCGTCGTCGACGAATGGGCCGCCGAAGCGCGCCCCCAGCTCGCCGTACGCGCTGCCGTCGGGCGCCACGCGCTCCTCGGTCCGGGACGGGCGCTGGTCGAGGTAGCGGCCGCGGGTGACCACGCCCCCGCGCACGCACGACACGGGGCGGTTGACCCAGAGCAGGTCGTCGCCGACGAGCTCGCGCAGCCAGTCCCTGCGCTCGCCGTCGCGGACGAACGGGATGTGGCCGCCCACGTCGTAGGCGAACCCGTCGCGGCGCCGGGTGACGCACAGCCCACCGGGCTCGGGCGCGGCGTCGACCAACATGACGCGGGCGCCGGCGCGCGCGAGCGCCAGCGCCGCGCCGAGGCCCGCCGGTCCCGCCCCGAGCGTCACCGCGTCGAGTTCCCTCACGTCACCTACATCAGCCGACCGGACCCGCCGCGTCAACACGGTGCGGACGGTACGACCGTCAGGAGCCGGTCCGGCGGAGCTGGGCTATGCTCGCGGGCGGTGTGGGAGCGGACGACACGTCGGTGAGGCTGATCGCGCTGCTGATCGCGGGCCTCCTCGTCGTACCCGCGACGCTGCTGCTGGCATGGCCCCGACGGGGCGGCGACCCGGCCGCCGAGGGCCCCCGCCGCCGCCCCCTCGACCTGATCTGGGCGGCGGTCCCGGTGGTGCTGCTGGCCGTCCTGGCCACGTTCTCCGCCACCGCGTGACGACCCGCGCCGTCCCCGCGGACGTCGCCGCCCGGCCCCTCGGGGTCGTCGGCGACTACGTCCGTCTCACGAAGCCCCGCATCATCTCGCTGCTGCTGGTCACGACCGCGGGCGCGATGTTCGTCGCCGCGGGCGGCGTGCCGGACGGATGGCTGCTGGCGTGGACGATGGTCGGTGGGTACCTCGCCGCCGGGGGCGCGAACGCGATCAACCACTACATCGACCGCGACATCGACGGGCGCATGGCCCGCACGACGGAGCGGCCGGTGGTGTCGGGCCGCGTCTCGCCGGCGCGCGCGCTGGCCTTCGGCATCGCGCTCGGCGCCCTCAGCGCCCTCGTGCTCGGCCTCGCCGCCAACTGGCTGGCCGCCGCGCTCGGGCTCGTGGGCCTCGCCCTCTACGTGGGCGTCTACACCCTCTGGCTCAAGCGCACCTCGGTCCACAACATCGTGATCGGCGGGTCGGCGGGCGCGGTGCCCCCGCTCGTGGGGTGGGCCGCCGTCACCGGCGACCTCGGCCTGTCGGCCTGGCTGCTGTTCGCCATCGTCTTCTACTGGACCCCCCCGCACTTCTGGGCGCTCGCGCTCATGCTGGAGCGCGACTACGCCGCCGCGGGCATCCCGATGCTCCCCGTGGTGCGCGGTGTGGCCGAGACCAAGCGGCAGATCATGCTCTGGAGCCTCGTGATGGTCGGGGTCACCCTGCTGCCGGTGGCATCGGGCGCGGCGGGCGCGATCTACCTCGTCAGCGCGCTCGTGCTCGGCGCGGTCTTCATCGTGCTCGCGGCGCTGCTGGCGCGCGACCCGGCCATCGGCTGGGCGCGGGCGACCTTCCACTACTCGCTGCTCTACCTCGCCCTGATCTTCGTCGCGCTCGTCGTCGACGCCGCGTAGGGGGGCCGGGGTGGGCCGGGCACGGCGCGAGGGGCGGGGGCCGGCGTTCCTGCTCTCCCCACTCGGCATCGTCTTCACGACGGTGGTGATCGACCTGGTGGGGTTCGGCATCGTGCTGCCGATCCTGCCGCTCTGGGCGCAGGACTTCGGGGCCTCGCCGGTCCAGATCGGCCTCATCACCGCGTCGTACGCCGTCATGCAGTTGCTGTTCGCGCCGGTCTGGGGCCGCATCTCCGACCGCTACGGACGCCGCCCGGTCATCCTCGCGTCGCTGGCCGGCAGCGCGGTCGCCGCCCTGATGATCGGCCTCGCCGGCACCCTGGTCGTGCTCTGGATCGCCCGCGTGCTGCAGGGAGTCGCCGGCGCCTCGTACGCGGCGGCCCAGGCGTACGTCGCCGACGTGACCACCCGCGAGGAGCGGGCGAAGGGGATGGGCATGATCGGCGCGGCCTTCGGGCTCGGCTTCGTGCTCGGGCCGGCCATCGGTGCGCTGTTCTCGTCGATCGACGCCCGTCTGCCGTTCTTCGTGGCGGCCGGCCTCGCGGCGACGAACCTGGCGCTCGCCTGGTTCCGGCTGCCCGAATCGCGCCGGCCGGGCGCGGCCGAGGCCCCCGGACCGCGCTTCTCCCTCGTGCGGCGGGCCCTGTCGAGCCACGACCTCGCGCCGCTCGTGTGGCTGTCGTTCGCCGCCACGGTCGCGTTCGTGGGCATGGAATCGACCTTCGCCCTCTTCGGCGCCCGCCGCTTCGACTACAGCGTCGCCCAGGTCGGTCTGCTGTTCGTCTTCATCGGCGTGCTCACCGCGGTCGCGCAGGGGTTCCTCGTGGGCCGGATCGTGGCCCGCACCGGCGAGGGGCGGGCGCTCGTCGGCGGTCTGGTCGGGACCGCCGTCGGGCTGCTGCTGGTGGGGGTGTCGCAGGATCTGTGGCTGCTCCTGGTGGGCCTCGCCGTGCTGTCCGTCGCCTCGGGCCTCGTGTTCGCGACGACGACCGCGCTCATCTCCCTGGCCGCCGGCGAGCGCGAGCAGGGTGCCGTGCTCGGCCTCACGGCGTCGGTCGGCGGGGCCGCCCGCATCGCCGGGCCCCTGGCCGCGACCGCCCTCTACCAGCACGCGGGCATCGCGGTGCCCCTGCTCGCGGGCGCCGCCGTCTTCGCCCTCTGCGCCGCCGGCGCCGTGCGGCTGGCCGGCCCGAGGACGCCCGCGACCGCCGGACCGTCGCTGCCCGGCTCCACCCGCTCGTGACCCGGGCGGGCGCGGCCCGCCGCGGCCGCGCGGGCGCCGGACGACCCGCCGCGGCGGGGACGGCCGTCCCCGGTGACGCCCGCGGGGTCGGACACCGGTCGCGCAGGGACGTCTGACCCGCCCTCCGGCCCCTTTCCCGGGTGAGGGTGCGTGATAGGTTGCCGCCCGTGCTGAGGAGCCGCCACACGGTCCCGCTTTTGGCCCTGATCGCCGTCGTCGGGGCGATATCGGTCGCCGTCGCGCTGCTGATCGACTGGCTGCCGACCCAGGCGAGCGACCAGGCCGAGCGCGTCGACACGCTGCTCTGGTTCGTGGTCTGGATCTCGCTCGGGATCTTCACGCTCGTGGTCTCGGTGCTGCTCTACTGCGCGGTGCGGTTCCGCGCCGGGCCCGACGACGACTCGGACGGGCCGCCGATCCACGGCAACACCACGCTCGAGGTGATCTGGACGGTGGTCCCGGCCGTGCTGCTGGCCATCGTCGCCGTGTGGGCGTACCTCGTGCTCTCCGACAACGAGGCCCTCGCCGCCGACCGGCTCGTCGTGGACGTGACCGCCGAGCAGTTCGCGTGGAGCTTCACCTACCCCGAGGACCAGGTGGAGTCGGGCGACCTGCGGGTGCCCGTGGGACGCCAGGTCGAGCTGAAGATGCGCTCGAAGGACGTCATCCACGACTTCTACGTCAAGGAGTTCCGCGTCAAGCAGGACGTGGTCCCCGGCATCACGACGCGGCTGATCTTCGATCCGAACCGCAGCGGCACCTATCAGGTGATCTGCGCGGAGCTCTGCGGGGTGGGGCACGGCGTGATGCGCACCCGGGTCATCGTCATGGAGCCCGGCGAGTACGACCGGTGGATCGCCGGCGCCCGACGCGAGGTCGCCGCGAGCGCCGCCCAGGGGGGCGGGGCCCCGCCGGCCGCCGCTCCGCCGGCCGCCGCACCGCCGACCACACCGGGCGAGCAGCCCTGACCGGCTGAACGAGGACTCCCATGGCCACCCACGCACCCACCCACTCCCACCACCACGGGCACGAGCACCACATGGATCCGCGCCCGCTCTCCTACTGGTGGAAGCGCGCCGTCATCTGGACGATCGCCGGCTTCATGCTCGGCATGACCGTCGTCTTCCTGGGCCGCACCCTCTTCGGCAACACGCCGACGTGGGAGCCGCAGGTCTACTGGACCTTCGCGGCGACCCTCGCGGCGCTCGGCTTCACGGTCGGCATCGGCTGCTGGGACTACTGGTTCCGCTGGATGACCGGCCGCCAGGTCGACCCCGAGGACCACTCGCTGCACGGGGCCGAGAGCTGGAAGGACTACTTCAAGGCCAACACCGATCACAAGGTGATCGGCATCCAGTACATGGTGGCCGTCTTCTTCTTCTTCGCGGTCGGCGGCATCTTCGCGCTGCTGGTGCGCGCGGAGCTGGCGGACTCGGGCCAGACGATCGGCGACGCCGAGACGTACAACGGGATGTTCAGCGTGCACGCCGCGCTGATGATCTTCCTGTTCGTGATCCCGTCGTTCGTGGGCCTCTCGAACTACATCCTGCCGATCATGATCGGCGCCAAGGACATGGCGTTCCCGCGCCTCAACGCGCTCTCGCTGTGGCTGCTGATCCCCGGCGGGGTCATGCTCGCCATCAGCCCCGCCTTCGGCGCCTTCTCGGCGGGCTGGACGGCCTACACGCCGCTCGCGACGCAGGGCGGCACCGGGACGACGCTCTTCGAGGTGGGCGTCCAGATCATCGGCGCCAGCTCGATCATGGGCGCGATCAACTTCCTGGTCACGATCTTCACCATGCGCGCGCCGGGCATGACGGTGTGGCGCATGCCGCTGCTCGTGTGGGCCCAGGCGACCACCTCGGCCCTCGTGGTCTTCGGCACGCCCTTCATCGCGGGCTCGCAGTTCATGACCCTCTTCGACCGCGTCATGGGGACGAACTTCTTCGACCCCACCGGCGGCGGCGACGTGGTCATGTACCAGCACGTCTTCTGGTTCTATTCGCACCCGGCCGTCTACATCATGATCCTGCCGGGCTTCGGCATCATCAGCGAGGTCATCGCGACCCACGCGCGCAAGCCGATCTTCGGCTACCGGGCGATCGCCTTCTCGACCGTGGCCATCGCGGTGCTCGGGTTCGGCGTCTGGGCGCACCACATGTTCGTCAGCGGCATGGCGGCCTGGCTGCGCGTGCCGATGATGATCACCACGATCATCATCGCGGTGCCGACGGGCGTGAAGGTGTTCTCGTGGCTCGGGACCCTGTGGCAGGGCAAGATCCATCTGCGCACGCCCATGCTCTTCGCGCTCGGCTTCATCACCACGTTCGTGATCGGCGGCCTCTCGGGCGTCATGCTCGGCACGATCCCGGTCAACATCCAGGTGACCGACACCTACTTCGTGGTGGCGCACATCCACTACGTCTTCGTCGGCGGCAGCCTCTTCACGATCATGGCCGGCGTGTACCACTGGTTCCCCAAGATGACCGGGAAGATGTACGACGAGCGCCTCGGCGCCGTGAGCTTCTGGGTCACCTTCATCGGCTTCAACGCGACGTTCCTGCCGATGCACTGGCTCGGCCTGCACGGCATGCCCCGGCGCGTCGCGACCTACGACGACCGCTTCGGCACCCTCAACGCGGTGATCAGCGGGGCGTCGATGGTCATGGGCGTCGGCATGCTGATCTTCGCCTACAACATCATCCAGTCGTGGCGGAAGGGCCCGGCGGCGCCGTGGAACCCCTGGCGCGGACGCTCGCTCGAGTGGCTCGTCTCGTCCCCGCCGTCGCTGTTCAACTTCGAGGCCACCCCGCAGGTCGTGGGCGGTCCCTACCAGTACGGCGTGCCCGGCGCCCGTCACGCCGTGGTGTTCGCCCCCGAGGAGATCGGCGGCGAGCTCACCGAGACCGAGCGCCGCACCATCCTCGTCATCGCCCGCGACACGGTGTCGTCGGGGGCCCTCATCGACGAGCTGCGCCGCCGCGCCGCCGAGGGGCTGTGGCGCTTCACGATCGTCGTGCCCACCGAGGGCGCCGACCGGTCCGCCGCCGACCGCCGTCTGCAGGTCGCGCTGTCGGTGCTGGCCGAGGCCGGCATCGACGCCAGCGGCACCACCATCGCCGGCGACCCCTTCGCCGCCTACGAGTCGATCAGCGCCGACGAGGACCTGCACGAGGTCATCCTCGCCACGTATCCCACGGGACGCTCGCGGTGGATGGCCGACGACATGCTCGACCGCCTGCGCAAGCTCACCAACCTCGGCGTCACGCGCGTGGTGGTGTCGCCCGAGGAGGCCTTCGAGCCGCTGTCGCGCCCCGGCGTCACCCGCGTCGCCGTGCTGGCCGACGACGGCCTGGGGGGTCGCGGGCTGGTCGAGGCGCTGCGCCGCCGGGCCGACGAGAGCCCGATCGCAGTGGTGCTGCTGCACCCGATGGCGCTGACCGGCCCGGGCTGGACCGACGAGGCCGAGGAGGTCCGGTCGGCCGCCACCGAGCGGGTGCGCGCCACGATCGAGGCGCTGCAGGCCGTCGGCGTCCAGGCCCGCGGCGAGGTGCTCGACGGGGACGGCGCGACGGCGGCCCGAGTGGCCGTCACCGACCACCGCGCCGATCGGATCGTCATCGCGGTCGCCGGAGGGGGCAACCTGGCGACCGACGAGACCCAGGCCGCGGTGCGCGCCGCCGCCGGGGACACGCCGGTCGAGTCGATCGTCGTCGATGCGGGCGCTCCGGCCGCGCCGTCCGGGAGCTGAGCGTTGGCCACCGTCGAGCCACACGTGCACTCGCCCGCCTCCGGCGCGACCCCGCCGCCTTCGCGCGGCAGCCAGATCAGCATGGGCCTGCTCTCGATGATCTTCTTCATCGGGTCCGAGGTGATGCTCTTCGGCTCGCTGTTCGCGGCCTACTTCTTCGTGCGGTTCAACGTCGCCGACCAGTGGCCCCCGCTCAACGCCGCCGGCGAGGCCTTCGAGCTGCCCGTGCTGCTGACCGGGCTCAACACCGCGATCCTCGTGGCGTCGAGCTTCACCCTGCACTGGGGCGAGCAGCGCCTGTCGCACCACAACGACCGCAAGGGGCTCGAGCGCGGTCTGCTGGTGACGATGTTCCTGGGCGCGACCTTCCTGGTCATCCAGATCAACGAGTACGTGCACCTGGGCTTCACGCCGCAGGACCAGGCGTTCGGGGCGACCTTCTACACGCTGACCGGCTTCCACGGCCTGCACGTGTTCATCGGCCTGACGCTGCTGTTCCTCAGCTACGTGAGGGTGACGAAGGGGCGCGACTTCACCCCCCAGTGGGCCACCCCCCTGACGGCGGCGAGCCTCTACTGGCACTTCGTCAACGTCGTCTGGGTCCTGCTCTTCGTCCTCGTCTACCTCATATGAGAGGGGCGCGCGTGCGTCAGACCGGCCGAGCGGCCGCGGCCCTCGCCCTGGGCATCGGCGTGCTGGCCCTCGCCGGGTGCGGCGACGACTACGCCGACACCGATCTCGAGGCCGGCAAGCAGACCTTCGCCACCCTCTGCGCGAGCTGCCACACGCTCGCCGACTCCGGGCGGCCGCCCTCGAACATCGGGCCCAACCTCGACGACGCGTTCCGCGCCGCCCGCAACGTCGGAATGGCGGAGGAGCAGTTCGCCGGCGTGGTCGAGCGCTGGATCCGCATCTCGCAGCCGCCCATGCCCCGCGACCTCGTGACCGGCCAGGACTCGCGTGACGTGGCCGCGTACATCGCATCCGTGGCCGGCACGACCGAGGAGAGCTCGGTGCGACCCGCCGTGCCGACTCCCGAAGTGCCCCAGGTCTCGCGCCAGAACCAGCAGTAGGGCCGCGGCGAGGCGCGCGGCGCCGGTCCCACGCGGGGGGTGTGCATGAGCGGACGACTGGCGGGCAGACGTGTGATCGTGACCGGGGCCTCGCGGGGCCTCGGCCGCGCGCTGGCCGAGGGCGTCGCGGCCGAGGGCGGCCGGCTGGTCGTGACGGCCACGTCGGCCGGGCGGCTCGACGCGACGCGCACGGCGGTGCGCGAGCGCGGGGGCGAGGCCCACCCGGTGGCCCTGGACCTGCGCGACCGCGGGTCGGTGGCCGCGGCCGCGGCCCAGGCGCTGGCGGCTCTCGGGCGGGTGGACGTGCTGGTCAACAACGCCAGCCTGCTCGGCGAGCGCGTGCCCCTCGCCGACTACCCGGCCGACACCTGGGACGACGTGCTGGCCGTCAACGCGACCGGGACGCTCGCGCTGATCCAGGCGCTGCTGCCCGGTATCGCCGACGACGGGGCGATCATCAACGTCACCTCGGGTGCTGCCGGCCGCGCCGGGTGGGGCGCCTACGCCGTCTCGAAGCTGGCGCTCGAGGGGATCACGCGGATGCTGCGCGAGGAGCTGGCCGACCGGCGCATCCGCTGCGTCGCCGTCAATCCCGGGGGTCTGCGTACCGCGATGCGGGCCGCGGCGTACCCCGACGAGGACCCCGCCACCGTGCCACGACCGGCGACCGTGCTCGAGCCCTTCCTCGCGATCGCGGCCGGCGCCGACCCCGGGCCGCGCATCGACGCCGCCGGGTGGGCCGGCCGATGAGGCCGATCCCCCCCCTGGGGTCCACCGAGGGCTGGCGGGACGTGCCGATCGAACCGCGCGAGGAGCCGCTGGTGCGCGTCGCCGACATCGGCGTCCGCATCCACGACGATCCCCGGTACTGCGCCGCCGGCCTGCCCGGAGCGCTGCCCGAGGGCTGGGTGCGGCAGGGCGTCGCCGACCGCCTCGCCGCCGTCGCGACCGGGCTGCCGGACGGCATGACGCTCGTGGTCTGGGACGGCTACCGCCCGATCGCCACCCAGGCGGCGCTGTACGACGGCTACCTCGACGAGCTCACCATGGTGCACGCCGACTGGCCCGCCGACGCGCTCGAGGAGGCCGCCTCGCGCTACGTCACGCCCCCGTCGCGCTCGCTCGTGGCGCCCCCTCCGCACCTGACCGGCGGCGCCGTCGACCTGACGCTCGGCGACGGGGACGGCCTGCCGCTCGATCTCGGGACGACGTTCGACGCCTTCGTCGACGAGGCCGGCGCGCGGGCGCTCGAGGACGTGCCCGGCCGCGCGCGCGACCTGCGCCGGGTGCTGTTCTGGGCGATGGCCGACCAGGGCTTCACCGCGTACGCCGAGGAGTGGTGGCACTTCGACCACGGCGACCAGTTCTGGGGCCTCGCGACCGGGCGCCCTGCCCACTACGCCGTAGCGGCCCACCCGGGGTAGCCGGGCCCGGTCGTCCGCACCGGGCGGATCCCGCCCGGGGCGGTCGGCCCCCCGCCCCGCCCGCGCGGCGGGGGTAACATCGGACCGGTGACCACCTCCTCACCGGAGGCCGCACCACGCGCGGCGGGCCTCGGGCTGATCCCGGCCCTCCTGAGCTTCGTGCGCTTCTCTCACACGATCTTCGCCCTGCCCTTCGCGCTGGCGGCGGCCGTGCTCGCCCGGCTCGACGTGCCCCGGGCGGCGACGCTCGGGTGGATCGCGCTGGCGATGGTCGGCGCGCGCAGCCTGGCGATGGCCCTCAACCGCCTGATCGACGCCGACATCGACGCCGCCAACCCCCGTACGGCGGCGCGCGAGCTGCCGTCGGGCCGTCTCGCCGTGGGTCAGGTGGCCGCGTTCTGCGCCGTCAGCCTGCTGCTCCTGCTGGTCGCGGTGTCGCAGCTGCCCCGCGAGACGTGGGTGCTGTGGCCCGTGCCGGTGGCGGCCTTCGTGCTCTATCCGCTCGCCAAGCGGGTGACCTGGGCGTGCCACCTGGCCCTCGGCCTGACGATCGGCATCGCCCCGATGGGCGCCTGGCTCGCGGTGACCGGCGATCTGGGGGCCGCGCCGGTGCTGCTCGGCCTGGGGGTGGCGGTCTGGATCGCGGGCTTCGACATCATCTACGCGCTCCTGGACGTCGACTTCGACCGGGCGAACGACGTCCACTCCGTACCGGCCCGCTTCGGCGAGGCGCGCGCCCTCTGGTTCACCCGGGTGCTCCACGCCGGCGCCGTCGCGCTGCTGGCGGGCGCCGGCGCGGCGGCCGGCGCGGGCGCCGTCTACTTCGTCGGCGTGGGCGCCTGCGCCGCGGTGCTGCTGTACGAGAACGCGATCGTCCGGCCGGGCGACACGACCCGCGTGCAGGCGGCGTTCGCGCAGTCGAACGGGCTGCTCGCCACCGTGTTCCTGGTCTTCACGCTCGCCGACATCACGCTCTAGTGCCGGCCGAGCTGGTGCGGGCCTCCGGGCTCGTCAAGCGGTTCGGCGAGCGGCGCGCGGTCGACCGGGTCAACGTCCACCTCGCGGCGGGCGAGTGCCTCGCCGTGCTGGGCCCGAACGGGGCGGGCAAGAGCACCCTGCTGCGCATGATCGCGACGCTCATGCGGCCCGAGGCCGGCGAGGTCGCGGTGTGCGGCCACCCGCTCCCGGCGGGGGCGGGCGCCGCGCGGGCGCAGATCGGCTTCCTCGGCCACGATCCGCTGGTCTACCTCGACCTCACCGCCCGGCAGAACCTCGAGCTGTACGCCGACCTCTACGGCCTGACCGACGCACGCGCCCGCGTCGATCGCGGCCTCGACCGCGTCGGCCTGCTCGCCCGCTCGTTCGATCCGGTGCGCACCTTCAGCCGGGGCATGGCGCAGCGGCTCGGCCTCGCCCGGGTGCTGCTGCACGAGCCGCGACTGCTCCTGCTGGACGAGCCGTACGCCGGGCTCGACGCGGCCGGCGCCCGCCTGCTCGACGGCGTGTTGGGCGACCTCGGCGGCGACCGGGGCGCGATCATCGTGACCCACGAGGTCGAGCGCGGCGTCGCGCTCGCCGGCCGGGCGCTCGTGATGCGCGCGGGCCGGGCGGTGCTCACCGAATCGCTCGACGGCGCCGAGGGCACGGCCTTCCGGCGCCGGTACGAGGAGCTGGTCGCGTGAGCGCCGCCCGGCCGGCCTGGGGGCGCCAGCTCCGGGCCCTGCTGCTCAAGGACCTGCGGTTGGAGCTGCGCACCCGCGACACGATCGTGGCGATGGTGCTCTTCTCCGTCGTCGCGATGACCATCTTCCAGTTCGCGGCCGGCGGGCGCGGCGAGGACCTGACCGCCGCCGCGGGCGGGATCCTCTGGGCCACCCTCGCCCTCACGGCGGTGCTCGGAGTGGGGCGCTCGTGGGTGCCCGAGCGCGAGCAGCGGGTGCTCGACGGCATCCTCTGCGCGCCGGTGCCGCGCGACGTGCTGCTCGTGGCCAAGGCGGGCGCGATCTACGTCTACCTCCTCGCGGTCGAGCTGGTCGCGGTGCCGCTGATGGCCCTCTTCTTCGTGCGCGACCCCGACCCCCTCGACCTGCTGCTGATCGGGGTCGTCTGCCTGGTGGCGAACCTGGGCATCGCGGTGCTCGGCTCGCTGCTGGCCGTGCTCGCGCTGTTCGCGCGGGCGCGCGAGCTGCTCCTGCCGGTGCTGTTCCTGCCCTCTCTGCTGCCGGTCGTGATCGGCGCGTCGGGCGCCACGCACGCCGTCACAGCGGGGACGAACGACCTCGCGGAGTACCGGGGCTACTGCCTGTTCCTGGCTGTTTATGCGGTAATCTTCGGTCTTGTGGCCTACGCGACGTACGAGCACGTCTTCGATGACTGACGCGCGTCCGTCCCGGCGCCTGGCGCTCACGGGGTCGATCACCGCGGCCCTCGTGCTGCTGGCGACCTACGGCGTCTTCTTCGTCGCGCCCGAGGACGCCGACCAGGGGATCATCCAGAAGATCTTCTACTTCCACGTGGCCATCGCCATCGTTGGGCTCGGGACCTTCGGCGTCGCCGCGATCTACGGGGTGCGGTACCTGCGCTCGCGCGACGAGCGCTTCGACGAGATCTCCTCGATCTCGATCGGCATCGGCCTCGCATTCGCCGTGCTCGTGGTCATCACCGGATCGATCTGGGCGAAGGCCTCATGGGGCACGTGGTGGGTCTGGACCGACCCGCGCCTCGTGACGTTCCTGATCGTGCTGATGCTCTACGCGGCCTACTTCGTGCTGCGGTCGTCGGCCGAGGGCGAGCGACAGGCCCGCTTCTCCGCCATCTACGCGGTCGCCGCGTTCGCGTCGGTGCCCCTGTCGTTCTACTCGGTGCGGGTCGCCCGGTCGTTCGTGCACCCCGTCGTCTTCACCCAGAACGGGGCGGAGATGCCGAACTCGATGCTCATCTGGTTCGCCGTGACCCTCGTGGCGACCGTGGGCGTCTTCCTCACGGTCCTGCAGCTCGAGCTGATCCAGCGACGCGCCGACCGCGCCCTGCGCCGCCTCAAGTCGCGGCTGGAGGTGACCGCGTGAGCTCGGGCGGCGAGTACGTGGTGGCGGCGTACGGGGTCGTCCTGTTCGCGCTCCTGGTCTACGTCGTCGTGGTCGGCATGAAGTCGGCCCGCCAGGCGCGCGAGACCGAGCTGCTGGCCCGGCTGATCGACAGCCGCCTCGCCGCCGGGGAGCCGCTCGCCGACGAGCTCGAGCGGATCGACCGATGACGGGCACCCGCGTCGGGCCCGGCCGTCCGCCGGGCCCGGGCAAGGCCTTCTACCCGATGTTCGTCGATCTCGACGGGCGCCGCTGCCTCGTGGTGGGCGGCGGGGGCATCGCGACCGACAAGGTCGGCAAGCTCGTCGATCACGGGGCGGTGGTGCGGCTGGTGAGCCCCGAGCTCACCCCGGAGCTCGCCGGGATGGTCGCCTCGGGCGCGGTCGCCGAGCACCACGCCCGGCCGTACCGCACCGAGGATCTCGAGGGCTGCCTGCTCGTGATCGCCGCGACGAACCTCGACCCGATCAACCGCCTCGTCTGGCAGGAGGCCGAGGCGCACGGCATCCTGTGCAACGTGGTCGACGCGCCGTCGCTGTGCAGTTTCATCGTGCCGTCGGTGGTGCGCCGGGGAGAGCTGGCGATCGCCGTCTCGACCGGGGGGGCGAGCCCCGTCGTCGCCGCGCACGTGCGCCGGCAGCTCGAGGAGGCCTACGGCCCCGAGTGGGAGGCCCTGATCGCCCTGCTGCGCGACGCGCGGCACGAGCTCAAGGCGCGCCACCCCGACATGCCGGGCCGGCGCGCCGCCGTGCGGCGGCTGATGGAGACGGACGTCCTGCGCCGCCTCGCCGAGGGCGACCTGGACGGCGCGCGCGAGCTCGCCGCCCGCGCGCTCGACATCGAGGGGGCGCTCGCGTGAACCTCCTCGTCTTCGGCCTCTCCCACAAGACCGCCCCGGTCGAGCAGCGCGAGAAGGCCGCCCTCACCGAGACGGCGTCGCGTCAGCTGCTGCGCGACCTGATGGCACACCCCGCCGTGCTCGAGGCGGTCGCCCTCTCGACGTGCAACCGCACCGAGGTCTACCTCGGCACCGCCGACGCGCTGCTCGGCGAGGACCTCGTGGCGCGCGCGATCGTGGCGCACACGCGCATCTCCGACGAGGAGCTGGCCTGCGCCCGCTACGTGCTGCGCGACGACCGGGCCGCGTCGCAGCTCTTCCGGGTCACGTCGAGCCTCGACTCGATGGTGATCGGCGAGAGCGAGATCCAGGGCCAGGTGCGCGCGGCATGGGATCTCGCCGGCGAGGAGGACGCCACCGGCCCCCTTCTCAACCAGCTCTTCCGCCAGGCGCTCGAGGTGGGCAAGAGCATCCGCACGCGCACCCGCATCGGCACCGGCTCGGCGTCGGTGCCCGCCGTCGCCCTCGACCTGGCGGAGGACGTGCTGTCGGACCTGCCCGGCCGCCGCGTGCTGGTGATCGGCGCGGGCCGCATGGCCGAGGCGACCACGCTGGCCCTCATGCAGCACGGTGTGCGCGACGTCGTCGTCGCCAACCGCACCGTGGGCACCGCCCGCGAGCTGGCCGAGCGTTTCGGCGGCCGTGGAGTCGGCTTCGACCGCCTCGCCGACGAGCTCTCCGACGCCGACATCGTCATCTCCTCGACCGACGCCCCGCACCCCATCCTCGGCGCGCGCGAGATCGCGCCCGTGATGGCCGGCCGCACCGACCGCCCGATGGTCGTGGTCAACATCTCGGTGCCGCGCGACATCGACGCGGGGGTGGCCGCCGTGCCCGGCGTGGCGCTCTACGACATCGACGACCTCGAGCGGGTCGTCGAGGCGAACATCAACGGCCGCCGCCTCGAGGCGGAGAGGGGCGAGGGATTCGTGATCGGGGCCGTCCAGGGCTTCTCCGCGTGGCGTCGCGGCCTCTCGGCCGCGCCGGCGATCACGTCGCTGCGCGAGCGCGCGGAGGCCATCCGCCAGTCCGAGCTCGCCCGCATCGACAGCCAGTGGGAGACGCTCTCCGACAGCGACCGCGAGCGCCTCGACGCCCTCACCAAGAGCATCGTCAACAAGCTCCTGCACGAGCCCACGGTGCGTGCGCGCGCGGCCGCCGAGGGCGGCGACGGGGAGGCGCTGCGCCACCTCGACAGCCTGCGCCACCTCTTCGGCCTCGAGGCCTCGACCGGCTCGAACTAGCCGCCCCCGGGCACCCGCCGTCCGCATCGTCCTCGCCACCCGGCGCTCGCCGCTCGCTCTCGCCCAGAGTGGGCTGGTCGCCGCCGCGCTCGGCCACGCAGGCCACGCCGCCGAGCTGCTCGGCCTGACCACCACCGGGGATCGCTGGAGCGCCGCCGGCACCGGTCCCGCCCCCGACCGGGGACTGTTCGTGAAGGAGCTCGAGGAGGCGCTGCTCGACGGGCGCGCCCACCTGGCGGTCCATTCCGCGAAGGACATGCCGGGCGACCTGCCCGCCGGGCTCGGCGTGCTCGCGGTGCTGCCGCGCGAGGACCCGCGCGACGTCGTCGTGGGCCCCCCGGGGGGCTCGACGGGCTGCCCGCCGGCGCGCGGGTGGCGACCGGCAGCCCGCGCCGCGCGGCCCAGATCCTGGCGGCCCGGCCCGACCTGGTGATCGTGCCCATCCGCGGCAACGTGGGCACCCGCCTCGACAAGCTCGCCCGCGGCGACGCCGACGCGCTGGTGCTGGCGGCCGCCGGCCTGCGGCGGCTCGGCCTGGCGCCGCCCGGCGCGGTGCCGCTGCCCGTCTCGCTCTCGACGCCCGCGCCCGGCCAGGGCCTGCTGGCCATCGAGGGGCGCCTCGACGACCGCGCGGTCGTCGCCGCCGCGGCGGCCCTCGACGACCCCGTCGCGAACGCCTGCCTGCGCGCCGAGCGCGCGTTGCTGGCCGCGCTCGGGGGCGGCTGCCTCGAGCCGGTCGGCGCGCTCTGCGAGCCCTCCGGAGCCGACGCCCTGCGCCTGACCGCCTTCGCCGGCTCGGCCGACGGGGCGCGCGGGGACCGGGTCGTCGTCGACGGCCCCCGGGACGATCCCGAGGCGCTCGGCGCCGCCGCGGCCGCGGCCCTGTCGCCCGTGCGCCGGTGAGCGGGTTCGTCCACCTCGTCGGCGCCGGACCCGGCGATCCCGGCCTGCTCACCGTCGCCGGCCGCGCGGCGCTCGAAGGTGCCGAGGTCGTCGTGCACGACCGGCTCGGCACCGAGGACCTGCTGCCGCTCTGCGCCCCCGGCGCGCTGCTGCTGAACGCGGGCAAGTCGCCGGGGCGTCAGGCCATGAGCCAGGACGAGATCAACGCCTCGCTCGTCGAGCACGGCCTCGCCGGACGCCGGGTGGTGCGCCTGAAGGGCGGCGACCCGTTCGTCTTCGGCCGGGGCGGCGAAGAGGCCGAGGCGCTGGCCGGCGCGGGCGTGGAGTACGCGGTGGTGCCGGGGATCACCAGCGCGATCGCCGCCCCGGCCTACGCGGGCATCCCCGTGACCCACCGTGGCCTGTCCACGTCGTTCACGGTCGTGACCGGGCACGAGGACCCGACCAAGCCCTCCGAGCAGACCGACTGGGAGGCGCTCGCGCGCGTGCCCGGCACGCTCGTGATCCTCATGGGCATGGGCCGGCTCGCCGCGATCTCGGCGGCCCTCGTCGCGGGCGGCCGCCCGCCCGACCAGCCGGCGGCGGCGGTGCAGTGGGGCACCACGCCGCGCCAGCGGAGCGTGGTGGCCACCCTCGGCGACCTCGCCGACCGCGTGCGCGAGGAGGGCCTCGGATCGCCGGCCGTGGTGGTGGTGGGGCCGGTCGCCGGGCTCGCGGAGGGCATCGGCTGGATCGCGCGCCGTCCGCTGAGGGGCCGCACCGTCGTCGTCACGCGGGCCCGGGCCCAGGCGAGCGACCTGTCGGCCCGCCTGCGCGAGCTGGGCGCCGCGGTGGTCGAGCTGCCGGCGATCCGCATCGCGCCCCTGCCGCCGACACCCGACGAGGGCGCGGTCGTGGCGGACATCGGCGGCTACGGCCTGATCGTGCTGACGAGCGTCAACGGGGTCGACGCGCTCTTCGACCGGATGGCGGCGCTCGGGCTCGACGCCCGTGCGATCTCGGCCGGCTCGCAGGTCGTCGCCATCGGCCCGGCGACCGCCGAGCGCCTGGCGGCCCACGGCATCCGCGCCGATCTCGTGCCCGAGCGGTTCGTCGCCGAGGGCATCCTCGAGGCCCTCGCCGACCGCCCACTCGACGGGGTCGCGGCCCTGGTCGCCCGCGCCCGCGGCGCGCGCCCCGAGCTGGTCGACGGCCTGCGCGCCCGGGGCGCCCGCGTGGACGAGGTCGAGCTGTACGAGGCCGTGCCCGAGCCGGCGGACCCGGCGGCGGTCGCCGCCGCCCTCGCCGCGGACCACCTGACCTTCACCGCCTCATCGACCGTGCGCAGCTTCACCGCCCTGCTCGGCCCCGATGAGCGCGCCGCGCTGCGCGACGGGCCGCGGGTCGTGTCGATCGGGCCCGTCACCAGCGCCACCGCGCGCGAGGAGGGCCTCGAGGTCGCCGCCGAGGCCGCCCACCACACGATCCCGGGCCTGATCGAGGCCCTGCTGGCCGACGCCGCCCCGGCGGGGCCGCCCGCGCGGTGAGCGCCCCCGGCACCCGGCCGGTCGTCACGCTGCTGACCGACTTCGGCGCCGGCAGCGAACACGTGGGCGCGTTGCACGCCGTGATCGCGGCGGCGTGTCCCGAGGCGGACCGCGTCGACCTGGCGCACGACCTCGTGGCCGGGGACATCCGCGCGGGCGCCCTCGTGCTGGCACGGCTCGCGCCCCTGCTGCCCGGCGCGATCCACCTCGCGGTCGTCGATCCCGGGGTCGGCACCGGACGGCGCGCGGCCGCGGTCGCCCTGGAGGGCGGCGGAGCGCTCGTCGGACCCGACAACGGGTTGCTCGGACCGGCCGCCGCCGCCCTCGGCGCGCGCGCCGCCGTCACGCTCGAGCCGCGGCCGGACGTCCCGGCGACCTTCCACGGCCGCGACCTCTTCGCCCCCGCGGCCGCGCGGCTCGCGGCGGGCGCGCCGCTCGCCGACCTCGGGACCGGCTTCGCCCCCGACGACCTGCGGATGCCCGACCTGCGCCCCCCGCGCGTCCACGAGGGATCCCTGATCGCGGAGGTCGTGATGGTCGACCGCTACGGCAACGTCCAGCTCCTGGCGCACGCCGCCGACATGGAGCGGGCCCGCCTCGAGATCGGCGATCCCGTCGGCGCGACGGTCGCCGATCGGACCCATCCGCTCACCGTGGCGCGCGCCTTCGCCGACGTCGCCCCGAGCACGATGCTGGTGCACGTCGACTCGCACGGGATGGTCGCGCTCGCGGTCAACGGTGGTGACGCCGCCCGCCGCATCGGCGCGTCACCGGGCGACGTCGTCACCCTGACGCGGCGGCCCGCCCCGACCTCGCCATGATCGCCCGCGCCATCGTGTCGGCCGCGCCCGGCGCGTATGCGAGGAAGAGCGACGGCTCGACCAGCTCGAGCTCGAGCACCACCGGCGCCCCATCGGGGCCCGGCACGAGGTCGACCCGGGCGTAGAGCAGGTCGGCGCCCCCGCCCGGTACCGCGGCGAGGGCCAGGTCACCCACGCGCGCCTCGGCCGCGGTGGCGTCGGCAAACCGGATGTCCTCCTCGACGAACAGGTCGCCGACGATCCGTCGGCCGGGCACGAGCATCGGGCCCTTGCGCACCGCGTGGCTGAAGGATCCGCCCACGTAGACGAGGGCGGTCTCGGCGCGGTCGCCCTCGACGCCGTCCAGGTAGGGCTGCGCCATGGCCGTGCGGCCGTCGGCGTGCAGCCGCGCGACGTGCGCCGCCGCGGCCGCGTGATCGCCCGGCCCGTGGCGGGTCGTGTCCAACGACCCCGCGGAGACCGCGGGCTTGACCACGACCTCGCCGCCGGGCCAGTCCATGTCCTCGCCGGGAGCCGCGAACGCGGTGGGCACCACCGGCACGCCGGCCGCGGCCAGGTCGAGCAGGTAGCGCTTGTCGCTGCTCCACGCGAGCACCGCCGGCGGGTTCGCGAGGTCGGTGACCGCCCCCGCACGCACGGCCCACGCCAGCATCTCGTCGCGCCGCCGCGGGTAGTCCCAGATCGAGCGGACGACCGCGAGGTCGAACGCGTCCCAGTCGACGCCCGGGTCGTCCCAGTCGACCAGCCGGTGGGCGACGCCGTGCCCCGCGAGGGCGGTGCGCAGGGGTCCCATGTCGTCGTCGAGGCCCCGGGCGACGGCGGCGGTGACGAGCGCGACGCTCACTGGGCGATGGGCGGCGCGCCGGGCACGCGGCCGATCGTATCGGCGCGCGCCCGGTGCCCGCCGCCGGGGGCGCGCCCGCGCCCCCCCCGCTAGCGTCCGCTCATGCCCGCCGTCCGCATCCACGAGTTCACCGATCCCGCCTGCCCCTGGGCCTACAGCGCCGAGCCCTTCCGCCGGCGCCTCGACTGGCTCTACGGGGACGCGCTCGAGTGGGACGTCCGCATGGTCGTGCTGAGCGACACCCCCGAGGACTACCTCGCGAAGGGCTTCACCCCCGAGAAGTTCGCGAGGTCCTTCCGGCAGATCGCGCACGACCACGGCATGCCGATCGACACCTCCGTGCGCCCGCGCATGGCGGCGTCGCTGCCGGCCTGCCGGGCGGTCGTCGCGGCGAGGCTCCATGCGCCCGAGCGCATGCGCGTCCTGCTGCGGCGCCTGCGCGTGCGCAACTTCCGCGGCGAGCTGCTCGACGAGCCCGCCACGATCGAGGGGGCCGCGCGCGACGCCGGCATCGACCCCGCCGAGCTGTCCTCCTGGGTCGCGGAACCGGCCACCGAGGAGGCTCTCGCCGACGACAGGGCCGCCGCCCGCCGGCCGTTGCCGGCCGCGCTCGCGCTCGACGAGCGGCTGGCGAACTGGTCGGGCGGGCGGCGCTACACGTGTCCGTCGTACGAGATCGAGCGCCTCGAGGACGGCGTGCGCATCGCCGTGCCCGGCTTCCAGCCGTTCGCGGTCTACGACGTGATCATGGCGAACCTCGTCCCGGGGGTCCGGCGCGCCGAGCCGGCCGGCTCGGCCGCCGAGGTGCTGCGCTGGACCGGCACCCCGCTGGCCACGAAGGAGGTCGCGGTGGTGTGCGACGTCTCCACCGACGCGGCGCGCGAGGAGCTCGGCAGGGTGGCCGTGGAGGAGCACGTGGGCGCTGACGGGTTCTGGACCCTGCCCGGCTGAGGACGACCCGGCCGCGCCGGACCTGACCGCGGTGGCATATCGTCGGGGCACTGCCTCCGACCCGAGCGCGGAATGTCGCGACCGCGAGGACTGATCCAGTCGAAGACGTCCGTCCCGGCCGAGGGTGGCAGGACGATCGTGCGACCCCGGGTGGTGAGGGCGTTGGACACCGCGGCGGCCGGGCGCCGGATCCTGCTGGTGGTGGCGCCCGCGGGCTCGGGCAAGACGACGGCGGTCGCACAGCTCGTGCGCGCCCGTCCAGGCCCGCGCGCCTGGCTGTCGCTGTGGGACTCGGACGACGGACCGGGACGGTTCGTGACCTACCTGGCGGCGGCGGTAGCCGCGGTCAACCCGGGGGTCGCCTACGGCGTGCGGCGCTTCCTCGAGGACGGGCTCGCGCCGGAGGACTGCGCGGCGTTGCTCGGAGAGGGCCTCCCGGTCGGGGCGACGGTCGTGATCGACGACCTCCACCACGTCGAGGCCCAGGCACCGGTGCTCCGCGCCCTCCGCGCGTTCCTCGATGCCGCCACCGACGGCGCCCTCGTCGTGCTCGTCTCGCGGCGCCTGCTGCACATCGATCTCACCCGCGACGTGCTGGGCGGGAGGGTCGGGACCGTCTCCGAGGACGACCTCGCGTTCCTCCCCGACGAGATCACCGCGCTGCTCGCGGCCCGCGGACTGAGCGCGCGCGCCTCGGACATCGCCACGTCGTCGGGCGGTTGGGCTGCCGGCATCGTGTTCGACGCCATGCGCGGCGGACCCGCTGAGGGCGCGGCGACGGGCGCGGAGGACCCCTTCTTCGCCTACCTGGGATCGGAGGTGCTCGACGCCCTCGCTCCGGCGCTGCGCCTCACGGTGCTGCGGAGCGCACTGCTCGACGTCGTGGACGAGCGCCGGCTGGCGACCCTCCTGGGCGTGGAGTCGGCCGACGCGGACTTCACCGAGATCTGCCGTCACCACCTGCCCGGCACGATCGATGCCGACGGCCTGCGCTACCACCCGCGCTTCCGGGAGTTCCTGCTCGTCGTCCTGCGCCGCGAGGGGGTCGAGGACCTGCGGATGCTGCGCGGGCGCTACGGCCGCGCACTGCTCGCCGAGGGTCACACCGAGGAGGCCGCCGACACCCTCCTGGCCGCCGGCGAGCGGGCGGCGGCCGAAGACGCTGTGGCGCAGGCCGCAGGGATCCTGATGCGGCGCGGGGACTGGGAGAAGGTGCTGCGCTGGTGCGCGGGACTGGGCGAGGGCGCGCTGGCGCGGCGCAGCGACCTGCGGGGTGCCCAGGTGCGGGCTCTGCTCATGAGCCGTCGCCAGGACGACGTGGAGGAGCTCGTCCGTCGCATGCGGGCCAGCGGGGAGCTCGACCGGCTGCGCGAGCGCGCCCCCGACGTGGCCTCCTGGGCCGCGTGGGCGCTGCACGTCTCGGGCGACTGGGCCGGGATGATCGACCTCGTGCCGCCGTCCGACGCCACCCGTCGCGCACGGGTGATCCGCTACATCGCCCAGACGGCGATCGGGCGCGATCCACCCCCGCCGTGGAGGGACGACGAACTGGACCGCCCCTGGCCCCTGCACGTCGCGCTGCAGTCGGCGCTCTACTACCGCGGCGCCTTCGCCGAGGTGGAGCGCCTCGCGTGGGCCGCCGCCGCGCGTGGCCCGGTGACGGCGACGCTGGGCGAGATCTACCGCATCGCCGTGCTGCGGGCCCGTGGCGACCTGGGCGATGCGCGCGCCGCGCTGGAGGCGACCGCTCCGCGCGTGCGTGCGTCGCGCTTCATCGAGTTCTGGCAACAGGTCGATGCCGAGCTGGCCTTCGCCGAGGGCGACCGTGAGCGCGGTCTGCACCTCATCCGCGCGGCGCGCGTGACCTCGCGCCAGCACGGCTACCGGCTGGCCGACCGCGCGGTGTTCGCCGTCGTCGAGGGGAAGATGCTGGTGCGGATGGGCCAGCTCCCCGAGGCCCTCGAGCAGCTCGGGGCGGCTCGCACCTGGTGCGCCGACCGCACCCTCCGGTGCTTCCGCGAGTGGGCCGACACCTGGTTCGCGATCGGCCGCCTCGCGCTCGGGGACGACGCCGACGAGGCCCACGACATGCTCCGCGCCGCGATCGCGGGCATGGAGCGTGCCGGGCGCAGGCTCGAACTGCCTGCGGCCCACGTGGCCCTGGCCGAGGCCCTCTGGCGACGCGGTGACGACGCCGGTCACGACGCGGCCGCCGACGCCGCCCACGCCGCGGCCGTCGGCATGGGCACACTCGGCCCCCTACTCGTCGCGCTCGAGACCCTCCCGGACGTACTCTCCCGGCGCATCGATGCCTCGCCCGGCGACGACGCGACATGGCGCGGCCTGGTCGGCGCGGGCGGCGGCGGTCGCGGCCGCTCCCGCCTCGACGCGGCCCGGGTGATCGTGCGTACCCTCGGCGCAGCGGGCCTCGAGGCCGACGGCGTCACCCTGCCAGGCCTGTCCGTGCGGGCGGTCGAGCTGGCCGCGGCCGTCTGCCGCGCACCGGCGCCGGGCGCCTCGCGCACGGCCCTCGCCGACGACCTCTTCGAGGGCAGCCGCGATGGCGCCAACCATCTCCGGCAGCTCGTCCATCGCCTGCGCCGCGCGCTGCCGGACGGGGTGGCGCTGCATTCGACGGGCGGCCGGCTGGCGTGGCTACCGGCCGACGCCGTCGTGGCCGAGGATCAGGTGCTCGAGACGCTGCTGTCGCGCGCGCGACGCGAGGTCGCCGAGATGCGACGCGACATCGCGGCCTCCGCGCTCGCCCTGGCGGACAGGGGCCCGTTCCTGCCGGGCGCTGCCGGAGAGGCCGCGCGCCGCCGTCGCGCAGAGCTCAGCGAGCTCGTCGCGGAAGGGCGTCGCGAGCACGCCCGCGACCTGCTCGCGGCAGGACGTCCAGCGCAGGCGGTCGAGGTCGCGCGGTCAGCCGTCGCATGCGATCCCTACCGGGAGGACGGCTGGCGACTCCTGATGCGCGCCTGCGCGGCGGCGGCCGGCCCCGCCTCGGCGCTGCCTCCCTTCCTCGAGTGTGCCGCGGCGCTCGACGACATCGGGCTCGAGCCGTCGCGAGACACGCACGCGCTGCTCGAACGGCTGCGCTCCGGGGGCGCAACGGGCCTGTAACGCCGCCGGTCGTATCGTCGCGGCACGGTACGACCATCCTACGAGGAGGCCCCGATGCCCGGGACGCCCGGACGTCTCACCCCCGACCGGTTCGGCTTCTCCATGCCCCCGTGCGACCCGCCGTTCGATGCGCCCCCGTACTACTACCGCGACATCGAGATGATGGCGTTCGCATACGAGACGGACGACGACGCGGCCGCCGCGATCGTCCCGGAGGGCCTCGTGATCGCGCACTCCCCCGCGATCGCGCAGCTCATCTTCACGAACTTCCACTTCTCGACCCTCGGGGCCTACACCGAGGCGATCCTCGGCGTGAGCTGCCTCTGGGAGGGCGAGCCCGTCACCTACTGCAGCAACCTGCTCGTGACGAACGAGGTCGGCCTGATCGGCGGGCGCGAGCCCTACGGCTTCCCGAAGCTCTTCGGCGAGGTCGAGTGGGTGAAGGAGCACGAGATCATCTCGGCCTACGCCGAGCGTCCCAAGGGCAAGAGGATCTGCACCGGCGTCATGCGCCCGCGTGACATCCTCGCCCCCGAGGACATCGTCACCCCGCCGCTCGTGACGCTCAAGATCATCCCGAGCCCCGAGGAGGGGGCGCCGCCCGAGGTCTGTGAGCTCGTGCGCACCCCCCTCGAGTTCCAGCTCGTGGTGGGCTCCGACGGTCGCGGCGAGGGCTTCGCGGGGCCGGGCAACGTCACCTTCGACTCGCCCTCGGCGGTCGACCCGTGGCACCGGATGCCGGTGCGCCGGATGGTCGCGTCGAGCTGGGGCCGCTACAACTTCGTGCTGCCGTACGGGCAGGTCATCAAGCGCTACGACGTGACTCGCACGGCGGAGCCCGTCGAGCAGGTCGCGGAACGCGTCGCGGCGGCCGGCGCCTGAGCGCGGGGGGCGCCCCCGCGTGAACCGAGGGGGCGCCCCCCACGGCGGTCATCTCGGCTGGATAGGATCAGCCGTGACGACCGCCCCGCGACCCACGGAGGATCCCGTCTCCACCGACCGTTACGCACCCGTCGAGGGGACGCTCCTCGACCGCATCATCCCCCGACCGTCCGCGCGGGCCTCCGCCGTCGCCCTCGACGTGACGCTGGTCGCGAGCGGCGTGCTGCTCATGACGATCGCATCGCAGATCAGCATCCCGTGGTACCCCGTCCCGCTGACCGGCGGCACCTTCGGCGCGCTCCTGATCGGCGGCCTCTTCGGCCTGCGCCGCGCCGCCCTCACGCTCGCGCTCTACATCGGCATCGGCATCCTCGGCCTCGGCGTGTTCGCCGACTGGAGCGGGGGATGGGACTACTTCACGGGCTCCACCGGTGGATACCTCGTGGGCTACCTGGCATGCGCCGCGATCGTCGGCTGGTTCGCGGACCGCGGCGCCAGCCGCAGCATCACGATGATGATCGGCGTGATGCTGGTGGCGAACGCCTCCATCTACCTGTTCGGCGCGTCGTGGCTCGCCAACTGGACACCGCCCGGCGCCGCCGCCGACCTCGGCTGGCGCTCGGCATACGAGCTCGGCATCCAGCCCTTCGTGCCCGGCGACATCGTGAAGCTGTTCTTCGCGGCCTGCCTGCTGCCGGGTGGGTGGCAGCTGCTGCGGTTCCTGCGGCGCGACGACGCCGCGAACGGGGGGTGATCGAGCTCCGGCTCGACGATCTGCGCGACGCCTTCGGGCTCGGGGTGGCCGGCAACTTCGCCGGCCACCTCGAGCAGGCGGGCGAGGCGGGCGACTTCGCCGGGGTCGCCGCCGGCGCGCCCGAGGCGCCGAAGGGGATCTTCCCGTGGTATGCGCCGGGCGACGATGGATTCCTCGGCACGTTCCCCCTCTCGCACGACCGACTCGTGCGGCCCGACGCCGACGATGGTCCGGTGAACCTGCAGATCGAGCCCGAGGTGGGGCTGCTCTGCCGGGTGGCGTACGCGCCCGACGGAGGCGTCGCGGCGCTCGCCCCGACGGCGCTGGGGGCGTTCGACGACTGCTCGATCCGCCGGCCGGGGGCGCCGAAGATCAGCCACAAGAAGAACTGGGGCGCCCATTCGAAGGGCATGGCGCGGCGGGCATTCGCCGTCGACGACCTCGACCCGTCGGGTCCGACGGCGACCTTCCGCCTGGCGAGCTTCCTACGTCGCGACGGCGTGACCCACGACTACGGCATCGACAGCGCGGTGCGGGGCTACTCGTACTACGGCGAGCGCCTGCTCGACTGGATCGCGGAGCGCCTGCGGGCCCAGACCGGGGCGCCCGCGACGCCCCTCGAGCCGGTCGGCGAGTACCTCGCCGCCGCGGGCCGCCCCGCGACGGTGCTGATCGGCATCGGCGCCACCCGGTACACGCCGTTCGGCGAGAGCACCTACCTCGAGCCCGGCGACGAGGCGATCGTCGTGGTGTACGACGGCGCGACCTCGTCGCCCGACGAGGTTCGGGGCGCGATCGGCGGCGGGTACGAGGACGACCTGCCGGCCGCCTCGGTGCTGCGGCAGGGCGTGGTCGCCGCCACCGGCTGAGAGACGGGCGGGGCCGGGCCCGCGCCCGGCCCCGCGCCGCTCAGGGCTGCAGCAGGATCTTGACGGCGCCGTCCTGCTTGGCCTGGAACATCTCGTACGCCGCGGGCGCCGCGTCGAGCGGCAGGCGGTGGGTGGCGAAGTCCTCGGTGCCGAGCGGATCGTCGTCGCCCAGCAGCGGCAGGATCTCGGGCACCCAGTGGCGCACGTTGGCCTGTCCCATCCGCATCTGGATCTGCTTGTCGAACATCGTGAGCATCGGCATCGGATCGGCCGCGCCCCCGTAGACGCCGAGCAGCGAGATGGTGCCGCCGCGGCGCACGATGTCGATCGCCGCATGGAGGGCGCTCAGGCGGTCGACGCCCACGGTCTCGCTGAGCTTCTGCGCGAGGCCGTCCGGCAGCACGCTCGCCATCGCCTGCGCCAGCTTGCCGACCGGGGCGCCGTGCGCCTCCATGCCGACGGCGTCGATGCACCGCGTCGGGCCCCCGGCCGTCGGTCATCTCGCGGATGACGTCGCCGAGGTCCTGCTCGTGCTCGCCCAGATCGATCGTCTGGACCCCGCGCGGCCCGCGCGCGAGCGAGGCGCTCGGGGACGAGGTCGACGCCGATCACGCGCCCCACGCCCCGGTGGAGGGCGATCCGCGCGGCCATGTCGCCGATCGGGCCGAGACCGAGCACGCAGAGGGTGCCGCCGGGCGGGACGTCGGCGTAGACGACGCCCTGCCAGGCGGTCGGCAGGACGTCCGACAGGTAGAGGAAGCGGTCGTCGGGAGGGCCGTGCGGCACCTTCACCGGGAGCGTGTCGCCGAAGGGCACCCGCAGCAGCTCGGCCTGACCGCCCGGCACCTGCCCGTAGAGCTTCGTGTAGCCGAACAGCGAGGCGCCGGTCCCGTGCTCGCGCACCTGGGTCGTCTCGCACTGGGACTGCAGGCCCAGGTCGCACATGAAGCACGTTCCGCACGAGATGTTGAACGGCACGACCACGCGGTCGCCGGGCACGAGCGAGCGCACCTGGGCGCCGACCTCGCGCACGATCCCCATGGGCTCGTGGCCGAGCACGTCGCCGGCGTCGAGATACGCGCCGAGGATCTCGTAGAGGTGCAGGTCCGATCCGCAGATGCCGGTCGAGGTGACCTCGACGATCACGTCGGTGGGGTCCTGGATCGACGGATCCGGGACCTCCTCGACGCGCACGTCCCGCTTGCCGTGCCAGGTCACCGCTCTCATCGGGCCTCCTCGGGTGCGCCGGGCCCGCCGGGCACGGCCAGGCCCGCGACCTACCCGCGCCGGGCGACGGGAAACGGAGCGGGTCCGCGCCGCCGCCGCGGGTTTCCCCGAGGTGGCGGTGGGGCAGCGAGGCGCCGTGCGCATCGTCATCACCGGCGCGACCGGCAACCTCGGGACCGCCCTGAGGCTGCGGCTCGCCGCCGATCCGGACGTGACCGAGATCGTCGGGGTGTGCCGACGGCCACCGCGCGACGCGACCCCCGGCACCCGATGGGTGCGGGCCGATGTCGGCACCGACGACCTGGGGAGCGCGATGCGGGGAGCCGACGCCGTCGTGCACCTGGCCTGGGCGATCCAGCCCTCGCACGACCCCGTGCTGCTGCGCGCGGACGAACGTCAACGGCACCCGACGGGTGATCGAGGCCGCGATCGCCGCCGGGGTCGGCGCGTTCGTGCACGGGTCGTCCGTGGGCGTGTACTCGCGCGGTCCCACCGACCGCGCGATCGACGAGTCCTGGCCTCGGGCCGGGATCCCCTCGAGCTTCTACTCGCGCCACAAGGCCGAGGCCGAGCGCCTGCTGGACGACCTCGCGCGCGACGTCCCCGCCATGCGGGTGGTGCGGATGCGGCCGGGCCTGGTCTTCTCGCGGCGGGCGGCATCGGGGGTGCGGCGGCTGTTCCTCGGCCGCCTCGCGCCGCGCGCGCTGCTCGCGCCCGGGCGCATCCCCGTGGTGCCCCGCGTCGCCCGCCTGCGCGTGCAGGCGGTGCACTCGGACGACGTGGCCGACGCCTACCACCGTGCGCTCACCCGGCGCGTCGATGGGGCGTTCAACCTCGCGGCGGATCCGGTGCTCGACCCGCGCGCGGTCGCCGGGGCCCTCGGCGCGCCGGCCGTCCCGGTGCCGGCGGCGGCGCTGCGGGCGCTCGTCGCCGCGACCTGGCGCGCCCGCCTGCAGCCGACCCCTCCCGGCTGGCTCGACCTGGCGCTCGGCGCGCCGGTGATGGACTGCGGCCGCGCGCGGGCGCTGCTCGGCTGGGAGCCGCGCGTCGCGAGCACCGAGGCCCTGCGGGAGCTGCTCGCGGGGATGGCCGACGGGGCGGGGCACCCCACGCCCCCTCTGGCGCCGGCGGGCACGGCGCCGGGCGCGCCGCCCGACTAGCACCGCCACCCGAGGTGCCGCCGCCGCCGAACCCCACCGTGACGGGAGGGGTGGGTGGAGACACCCGGCGACGGATGCGGTTCGGCGCGCCTGACGGCGGGGTAGGCGGGGGCGCGGTCCGCGGAGGCGGCGCCGCCGGGGCGCCCGCGGGGGCTGCCCCGACCCCCCCGCTCACACGGTTCCCCAGGGAGGTCGAGATGCGGCACGCGACGAGGGCGGCGGGACGGTGAGACGCCGCGCCGGCCTGCGCGTGGGCATGATCGCCGGGTCGCGGTTCCCGCTCGTCGAGCCCTTCGCGGGGGGCCTCGAGGCCCACACCTGGCTGCTGGCGACCCGCCTCGAGCGCGCCGGCACGCGCGTCAGCGTGTTCGCGCCGCCCGGCAGCGACGACCGGTTGCGGGTGCTGCCCCTGCCGGCGCCGGTGCGGCACTCCGAGGCGGCGCGGTGCGACGTCTCGGCCGGCCCCGCGGCGGTGATGGCCGAGCACCACGCGTACCTCGGGGTGATGCTCCGGTTGCAGGGCGGTCGCGAGTTCGACGTGATCCACAACAACTCGGTGCACCACCTGCCGGTCGCGATGGCGTCCGCGACCGGCGCCCCCATGATCACCACCCTCCACACGCCGCCGACCCCCTGGCTCGAGTCGGCCATCTCCCTCGGCCCCCCTCCCCGTCGCAACGCCTATGTCGCGGTCTCGCGGCACACCGCGGGCGCGTGGTCGCACCTGCTGCCCGGGATCCCGGTCGTCCCCAACGGCATCGACCTCGATGTCTGGACGCCCGGGCCGGGCGGACCCGAGCTGCTCTGGTACGGCCGGATCGTGCCCGAGAAGGCGCCGCACCTGGCGATCGACGCCGCGCGCGCGGCGGGCATGCGACTGCGCCTGGCGGGGCCGATCCACGACCACGCCTACTGGCGGAGGCACATCGCGCCCCGCCTCGGAGCCGACGCCCGGTGGGTCGGCCACCTCGCCGGGGCGGAGCTGCGGGCCCTCGTCGGCGCCTCGGCGGCGACCCTCATCACGCCGGAGTGGGACGAGCCCTTCGGTCTCGTGGCCCTCGAGTCGCTCGCCTGCGGCACGCCGGTCGCCGCGTTCGACCGCGGGGGACTCGGCGAGATCCCGGATGCGGACAGCGGAGTGCTCGTGCGGGGCGGCGACGTCGCGGGGCTGGCCCGGGCCGCGCTCGCCGCGCGCCGCCTCGACCGCCGCGCATGCCGGCGGCGCGCGCGCGAGATCGGCTGCGCGGGGCGGATGGCGGCGGCCTACCGCCGCCTCTACGGCGAGCTCGCGGCGTGATCGGCTACTACGTGCACCACGACGGACGCGGGCACCTCGCGCGGGCGGGCGTGGTCGCGGCCGCCGCGCGGGTGCCGGTGACGGGCATCAGCTCCCTGCCGCGCCCGGACGACTGGCGCGGCGGCTGGGTGGCGCTCCCGCGCGACGACGACGGCGACCCCCGCGCGCCGACGCGCGGCGGAGCATGGCACTGGGTGCCGCGCGACCACGGCGGCTTCGCCGGTCGCATGCGCGCAATCGGCGGCTGGGTCGCGCGCGAGCGTCCCCGCGCCCTGGTGAGCGACGTGTCGATCGAGGTGCTCGTGCTCGGGGCCCTGCTCGGCGTGCGCACCGCCGCCGTGCTGCTGCACGGCGACCGGCGGGATGCGCCGCACCGGCTCGGCACGAGGAGCGCCGACCTGGTGCTGGCGCCGTGGCCGGCGGACCACCGCCGGGTGTGGCACGACGACCTCGGGGCGCCCCTCGTCACCACCGGGGGGTTCGGTCGCTACGACGACCGGGCGCCCGTGCCGTCCCCGGACGAGCCGCGGGTGCTGGTGCTGGCCGGCGGCGGCGCGCACGCGCTCGAGGCCGAGCGGATCGCGGCCGCCGCACGGGCGACGCCCGGCTGGCGCTGGGACGCCGTCGGCCTGGGCGACGAGGGGCCTGCGCCGGTGACCTGGCACGGGTGGGTGCCGGAGACCTGGGACCTGCTCGGCGCGTCGACCGTCGTGGTCGCCACCGCCGGCAACGGGGTGGTGTCGGAGATCGCGGCGGCGCGCCGCCCGGCGCTGCTGTTGCCCCAGCCCCGCCCCTTCGACGAGCAGGCGCACCTGGCCGAGGCGGTCGCGCGCCGCTGCCCGGCGCGCGTCGCCCGGTCGTGGCCGGCCGCCGACGAGTGGCCGGGTCTCCTGCGCGACCTGGCCGGCCTCGACGGCGCCGCGTGGTCGGGTCACGTCGACGGCGCGGGAGCGCGGCGCTTCGTCGAGGCCATCGAGGCGCTGGCCGCGTGAGGCCGCCCGCCGCCCCGCTCTCCGCGCCCGCGCGGCCGATACGGGTCGCGTCGCTGCCGTCAGCGCACGTGTACGTCCAGCACATCGCCGACCCCGACGGCGAGGACGGCGTCGAGCGGCTCCCCGAGCCCTTCCGGGGCGGCCCTCCCGGCGCCTCGTGGTACCCGTCGCCGATGCTCGACCCGGTGTGGATCGCGGACAACGCGCACGCGTTCGATCTCCTCCACGTGCACTTCGGCGTCGACCACGTCCCCGCCGCCCGGCTGGCCGCGGCGGTCGAAGCGCTCCGTGACGCCGGGCGCCCGCTGGTGTTCACGGTGCACGACCTCCGCAACCCCCACCACGTCGATCCGACGGCCCACGACCGCGCCCTCGACGTGCTGATCGGCGCCGCCGACGCCCTGCTGACGCTCACGCCGGGCGCGGCTGATGCGATCGCGCGGCGGTGGGGCAGGACGGCGGTGGTCGCGCCCCACCCGCACGTCGTGCCGCTCGGACGCCTCGGCTCGCGGCGCCGGGCGACCGGGGGGTCGTTCACGGTCGGCGTGCACCTCAAGAACGTGCGCGCCAACATGGTCGTGCTGCCCGTGGTCGAGGCGGCCCGCGACGCCGTCGCCGCCCTCGGTGTCGGCGCGCGGCTGCGCATCGACCTGCACGAGCGGGTCGCCACGCCGGGCGACGGCCTGTACGCGCCCGGCCTGGTGCGCGATCTCGGGCGCATCGCCCGCAGCCCCCACGTCGAACTGCGTGTGCACCCCTTCCTCTCGGACGACGAGCTCTGGGACTACCTCGACGGCCTCGACGTCAGCGTGCTCCCCTACCGCTTCGGCACGCATTCGGGGTGGCTCGAGGCGTGCCACGACCTCGGCACCGCGATCGTCGCGCCCACCTGCGGGTTCTACCGCGAGCAGCACCCCGTCGTGGTCTACGACTCGGGCTCCGATGATGGGATCCGGCGCACCCTGCCCGGCGCCATCGCCCGCGCGCGGGCCGCGGGGCCCCCGCCGCCGGCCTCACCCTCCGCCCGACGCGCGGAGCGGGTCGCCCTCGGCGCCCTGCACCGGCGACTCTACGAGGAGGTGCTCGGGTGGCGCTAGCCGGAGCCCGCCCGGCGGGCGTCCTCGACCTCGGCCGGGGTGGGATCGCGCAGAACCCGCACCTCGTCGCCCTCCCTCCGGATCAGGCCGAGGCGCTCGAAGCCCTCCAGCCATCCGCCCATCGGCCACCAGCCGTGGCGCTCGCGGAAGGTGCGCGCGTTGTCCAGGGTCGCCCGGAACTGCTGCAGCGGGGGATCCCAGACGTCGTGGTGCTGGTGGAACACCTCAGCCCCGGCGACCACCCTCAGCGGCACGCCGGCCGCCCGGGCCCGCACCGCGAGGTCCGTGTCCTCGCCGGCGTAGCCGCGGAATCCCTCGTGGAAGCCGTCCAGGTCGAGGAACCGCCGGCGCCGCATCGCGAAGCAGGTGCCCCAGACCAGCTCGTGCCGCGCGCACGGCGCGACGCCCGACTCCGGCGGGACGGGGCGGGCCGGGTGCCGCCGCCCGCGAGCCCGCAGCCCGGCGGCCGTCCACCCGTCGCCCACCGCCCCCGCGGGCAGGTAGAGGATGTCGCCGATGCAGATCGCGTCCTCGTCGGACAGGGCGCGATCGAGCGACCCCACGAGTGCCGGCCCGGGGATCGCGTCGGCGTCGATGAAGCACACGCCCGCCCCGGTCGCCGCGCGGGCGGCGCGGTTGCGGGCGACCGAGTAGGGGATGACCTCGTCGTCGCCCGGCAGCGTCTCGACGACCACCGGGAACGCGGTCGCCCCGGCGAGCACCGCGGCCGGGTCCTCGCCCCCGGCGCGGACGACCACCAGCTCGCGGGGTGGCTCGTCCGACCTCTCGAGGCCCTCGACGAGACGCCGCAGCAGGTCGTTGCGGTTGCGCACCAGCGTGCAGACGCTCAGCGACACCGGCGACCTCCCCGGAGGCCATCGTGACGCGTTCGGTCGTGGTGCTGGGCGCGGGACGCAGCGGGACGAGCCTGGTCGCCGGCCTGCTCGCCGACGCGGGTCTCGATCCCGGGCGGGACCTGATCCCGCCCTCGCCCGCCAACCCGACCGGCTACTACGAGAGCGTCGCTGTCAACCGCCTCAACGACGACCTGCTCGCCGCCGGTCTGCACCGCTCCGTGGTGGAGGTGCCGCGGCGCCTCGGCTGGCTGGCGGCGATCCCGGGCGCGCCGGACGCCGCGGCCACCGGAGATCAGCGCGGGCGGATGCGCGCCCTGCTGCCGCCGGCCCCGTTCTGCATCAAGGACCCGCGCCTGTCGTACACCCTCGGCGCCTGGCGCCCGGTGCTGCCCGCCGGCACGGGCTTCGTCTGCGTCTTCCGCGATCCCGGGCGGGTCGTCGAGAGCGTGCGCCGCGACGCCGTCCGCGACCCCGACTACTACCGGGGATACGACCCGGCGCCGGTCACCGTGCTCGCGGCGTGGGCGTGCGCATACCGCGCGATCCTCGGCCACCATGCGACGACCGGCGACTGGCTGTTCGTCGACGCCGACGCCCTGGTGACCGGCGGCGACACCGGGCCGCTCGCCCGGATGGTCGGGCGCGACGTGCCCGCCGGGCGCATCGACGCCGGGCTGCGGCGCAGCGCGCCGGGCACGCGGCTGCCCGGCGGCGTGCGCCGGCTGCACGAGGCGCTGCGCCTGCGTGCGGCCGCGAGCGCGCACCCGCCCGGCCACTAGCGCCGCCGCAGCACGACCATCGCGCGGTCGGCCAGCTCGAGCCGGCCGCCGCCGTCGAGGTGCTCGGGCACGCCGTCGTCGCTCGACAGGACCCGCTCCCAGCCGGCGCCGAGCGACGCGGGCAGGTGGAAGGGGACGGGCTCGTGATGGGCGTTGACGAGCACCGCGAACGTGTCGTCGGTGATCGGCCGCCCGCGCCGGTCGCGCTCGCGGATGGCCTCGCCGTCGAGCAGCAGGCCGACCGCGTGGTGGTGGGCGTCCCAGTCGTCCTCGGCCATCTCCTGCCCGTCGGCGCGCAGCCAGATCGAGTCGGCCGGCCGGTCGCCGTCGCGCCCGCTCAGGAAGAGGCGCTGGCGGAAGACCGGGTGATCGCGCCGGAGGGCGACGAGGGCGCGCGTGAACTCGAGGAGCCCTCGCTGGTCGTCATCGAGCTCCCAGTCGAACCAGCTGATCTCGCTGTCCTGGCAGTAGCCGTTGTTGTTGCCCCCCTGGGTGCGTCCCATCTCGTCGCCCCCGAGCAGCATGGGCACGCCCTGGGAGAGCATGAGGGTCATCAGCAGGTTGCGCTGCTGGCGCCCCCGCAGCGCGAGGATGCCGGGGTCGTCGGTCGGGCCCTCGGCACCGTGGTTCCAGCTGCGGTCGCCGTCGGACCCGTCGCGGTTGTCCTCGCCGTTGGCCTCGTTGTGCTTCTCGTTGTACGAGACCAGGTCGCGCAGGCAGAAGCCGTCGTGGGCGGTGACGAAGTTGACCGACGACGTCGGCCGCCGGCCGTCACCCTCGTACAGCTCGCTCGAGGCCGTCAGGCGGGCGGCGATCTCGGGCGCGCCGGGGCCCTCGCCGCGCCAGAAGTCGCGCACCGAGTCGCGGTACGCGCCGTTCCACTCGGCCCACTGCACCGGGAAGTTGCCGACCTGGTATCCGCCCGGCCCGACGTCCCAGGGCTCGGCGATCAGCTTCACCTGCGAGAGCACCGGATCCTGGTGCACCACGTCGAAGAAGCCGGACAGGCGATCGACCTCGTAGAACTCGCGGGCGAGGCTCGAGGCCAGGTCGAATCGGAAGCCGTCGACGTGCATCTCGGTGACCCAGTAGCGGAGGCTGTCCATGATCATGCGCAGCACGCTCGGGTGGACCGGGTTGAGCGTGTTGCCCGTGCCCGTGAAGTCCATGTAGTGCTCGTCGTCGTCGGGCGGCCGCCGGTAGTACGACCGGTTGTCGGCGCCCTTGAACGAGAACATCGGGCCGAGGTGGTTGCCCTCGGCGGTGTGGTTGTAGACGACGTCGAGGATCACCTCGATGCCGGCCGCGTGGAGCGCTCGCACCATGCTCTTGAACTCGGCGACCTGCTCGCCGCGGACGCCCGCGGCCGAGTAGGCGGCGTGCGGCGCGAGGAAGCCGATCGACGAGTAGCCCCAGTAGTTGGAGAGGCCGCGCTCGACGAGCGCCTGCTCCGAGATGAAGTGGTGCACCGGCAGCAGCTCGACCGCCGTCACGCCGAGCGCGCGCAGGTGGGCGATCGCGGCATCCGAGGCGAGACCGGCGTAGGTACCCCGCACGTCCTCGGGCACGTCGGGGTGCCGTGTCGTGAAGCCCTTGACGTGCACCTCGTAGATGACGCTCTCGCTCCAGCTCACGCCGGGGGGCGCGTCGTCGCCCCAGTCGAACGAGGGATCGATGACCACCGACTTGGGCACGGCGGGGGCGCTGTCGCGGGTGTCGATCTCATGGCCGGGGTCGTCGCCGGGGACGTACGGCAGCACCGGCGCCGCGTCCCATGCCACGTCGCCCTCGATCGCCTTCGCGTACGGATCGATCAGCAGGCGGGCGGGGTTGAAGCGGTGCCCCTCGTGCGGCGCCCAGGGCCCGTGCACGCGGAAGCCGTATCGCTGGCCCGGCCCGACCCCCGGCACGTATCCGTGCCAGTGGAACATCGTCCGCTCCGTGAGGCCGATGCGCGTCTCCGCGCCCTCGTCGTCGAAGAGGCACAGCTCCACCCCCTCGGCGTTCTCGGAGAAGAGCGCGAAGTTGGTCCCCTCGCCGTCCCAGGTCGCTCCCAGCGGGAACGGTCGTCCCGGCCATGACTCCATCTCCACGTGCCCTCCGGTCGCAAATGGCTCGTTCGGTCGCAGGCGAGTGCCCCGTCCCCCGGTCCCCCAATCCCGGATCGGTCGCGCCGCAGACCGGGCGCCCGGCCATCGCGGGGGTAGACTCCACGTCCGGAAGTCCCCCTGGGGCGATCAGGTGCTCACACTCCAGCTCGCGTGACCATGCTCGATCCAGAGGCCAACGGTCGCCGCGACGCGGAGCTCGGCGCGGGCGACGACTGGCTGCGCCTCGCGCTGCGGGCGACGCGCATGGGCATCTGGGACTGGGACGTCGCCACCGGCCAGCTGAGGTGGTCGGAGGAGCTCGAGGCGATCCACGGCATGGCGCCGGGCAGCTTCGACGGGCGCTTCGAGACCTTCCTCGCCGCCGTCCACGAGGACGACCGCGCGCGGCTCGACGGCGACATCACGTCGGCCCTGTCGACCGGCGCCTTCCGCACGGAGTTCCGGGTCGTCGGACACGATGGCGCGATCCGATGGATCGCCGGTGAGGGACGAGTGCTCCGCGACGGGGAGGGCGAGGCCCGGCGGCTCATCGGCGTCGGGCGCGACGTGACCGACGCGCGGCGGATCGAGGATGCCCTCGAGGAGAGCGAGGGCCGCTTCCGCACCATGGCCGACTCGGCGCCGGTGCTGATCTGGGTCGCCGACGACACGGGCGCGCGCACCTACGTCAACGCCGTCTGGCGCGCGTTCACCGGCCGCGAGATGGACGAGGAGCTCGGGCACGGGTGGCTCGAGCGCGTGCACCCCGACGACCGCGAGGCGTGCGGCGAGCTGCAGCGCGAGGCGTTCGCGCGCCGCGAGCCGTTCGAGTCGGAGTACCGCCTGCTGAGAGCGGACGGCAGGTACCGCTGGCTGCTCGACAAGGGGGTGCCCCGCGTGGCGCCGGGGGGCGCCGCCGCCGGCTTCATCGGCTCCTGCACCGACATCACCGACCGGCGTCGTGCCGAGGGGGACGCCGAGCTGATCGCCGCCATCAGCCTCGTGCTGGATCAGCCGCTGTCGCTGCGCGAGCGGCTCACCGAGCTGGCGCGCTCCCTGCTGCCACGCATCGCCGACGCCTGCGTGGTCGACCTCTTCGACGACGAGGGAGAGCTCCGGAGGGTCGCGGCGGCGCACGTTGACCCGGAGTTCGGTCGCATCCTGGCCGCGCTGCCGCCCGCCCGCCCCGACAGCCCGATCGGATTGGCCGCCGCCGAGGGGTACGGCCAGCTCATCGCGGACGTGTCGGCAACCGGCGTGACCGGCATGGCCGACGGCTCCGCCGATGTCGACGCGCGCCGACTCGCGACCCGCTCGGCGGTGATCGTGCCCCTGGTCGCGCGCGGCCGCCGCATCGGGGTGCTCGCGCTCTTCACCAGCCGCGCGCAGTCCGATCGGACCCTCGAGGAGCGCCACCTCGACCTCGCGGGCCGGATCGCCGAGCGCGCCGCCCTCGCCATCGACAACGCGCGCCTCTTCGAGCGCGAGAGGACGGCCCTGCGCCGCAGCGAGTTCCTGGCGCGCGGCGCCGAGGCGCTCGGAGCGTCGCTGGAGTACGAGCAGACCCTGCAGACGCTCGCCGAGATCGTCGTGCCCGCGCTGGCGGACTGGTGCACCCTCGACCTCGTGGACGACGCCGGGGGCATCGAGCGGGTCGCGCTGGCGCACGCCGACCCTGCCTGGGCGGAGCCGGCGGCCGAGCTCGCGCGCGACTACCCCTTCGACATGAGCCAGGAGACCGGCATCGCCGGCGTCATCCGCTCGGGCGTGCCGGAGATCATGAACGAGATCCGCGACGAGATGATCGTCGCCGCGGCCGTTGACGAGCGTCACCTGCGGCTGCTCCGGGAGGTGGAGCTGACCTCCTACCTCTCAGTGCCGTTGATCGCGCGCGGGCAGACGCTCGGAGCGCTCACGCTGCTGATGTCGGCGGGCTCGGGCCGGCGCCTCGGACCGGAGGAGCTCGCGTTCGCCCGCGACCTGGCCGAGCGGGCGGCGGCGGCGATCGACAACGCACGGCTCTACCGCGCCCAGCGCACGATCGCCGACACCCTGCAGCGGGCGCTGCTGCCGGCCAGCCTCCCCGAGGTGCCGGGCGCCGTCCTGAGCGCCGCCTACCACCCGATGGGGACGGGCGTGGAGGCCGGCGGCGACTTCTACGACGTGTTCGCCTGCGATGAGGGGCACCTGGTCGTCGTCGGTGACGTGTGCGGCAAGGGGCCCGAGGCCGCGGCACTGACGGCGCTCGCGCGGTACACCATCCGGGCGCTGGCTCCGTTCGGCGCGGCGCCCGATGCCCTGCTGGGTCATCTCAACGAGGCCGTCCTGCGCCAGCGCCCGGGGAGCACGCAGTTCCTGACGGCATGCGCGGTGCTCGTCCGGTCGCGGCCCGGCGGTCTCGCCCTGGTCGTCGCCAGTGCCGGCCACCCACCGGCCCTGGTGGTCCGGATCGACGGCTCGATCGAGCCGGTGGGGGCGCGGGGCGGCCTGATCGGCATCCGCCCGTCGGTCGCGCTGACGCCCGCCGAGGTCGTGCTGCGGCCCGGCGACCGCCTGATCCTCTACACGGACGGGCTGACCGAGACGCGCACCGCCGACGGTTTCCTCGAGGCGGACGGCCTCGAGAGGCTCATCCGGGGCCTCGACGGCACGCCGACGACCCAGCTGGCGTCGGCCCTGACCGACGCCGTCCGCGCGACGACGACGGGGATGGTCCGCGACGATCTCGCGGTCGTCGTGCTGGGGTGCGAGGAGGGCGTCTCGGCCGCCGCGGCATAGGGGCCGCCACGGCCTGCGTCGCGGCCCCCCGCCCGCGTCAGGCGCCGACCGGCCTGCGCGCCCGCCTGGCGCCTCCGGCCACGGGGGCGGTGCCGCCCGCCTCCGCGACGCCGCGCAGCTCGTCGGCCACCAGTCGCGCCCAGCGCCGGGCGCGGGGGAGCGGCAGCAGCCCGCCCCACGGCGCGCGCAGGGCCAGGCCGTGCACGCCCCCGGTCACCGCCGTGTACTCGACGTCCACCCCGAGCTCCTGCGCCCGCGCCGCCGCCCACTCGGACGACGCCGACGGGATCCCCGGCATCCCGGACGGTCGCCCGTCGAGCGTGCCGTGCAGCAGCCGCAGGCGACGCCCGGCGAGTCGGCGCAGATCGACCCGCGGCGGCAGCCAGGGGGCGAGCCCGATCACGGTCGCCACGTCGGGATCGTCGGCCACGCTCACCGCGACCGCGCCCCCCAGCGAGAAGCCGATCGCGACCCGCGCCGGGGACCCGAGGGCGCGCATGGCATCGATGGCGAGCAGTCCGTCGGCGATGCTGCTGTCGAGTCGCTGCCACGAGCTGTGGCGGTACCGCACCTCGGCGACGCGCCAGCCGTCACGCCCCGACGCGAGCCTGCGCGCGAGCCACTCGGCGCTCGGGCTCCAGGTGCCCGCCACGTCGCGGTGGGTGCTGCCCCCGAAGACCACCAGCGCGGGGGCGTCGGCGGGGCCGCGAAGGCGCAGCGTCGGGCCGTCGTCGATGTCGATCGGGGGCTCGGGTGAGGGGGCCATGCGTCGGGGCGCTCCGGGTCGCGGTCGGTCCGGTCCGGCAGGTGCCCGGCCACGGCGCGGCTCAATCGGGATCCGGCCGCCTACGGCAGCAGGCGCAGGCAGACGAGGACCGCGTCGTCGGTGTTGCCGTCGGGCCCGATCATGGCGTCCACGATCGCGTCGCACATCGGCGCGATCGGCGCGTCCCGGTTCTCGGACGCCAGGCTCCTCAGGCGCTCCAGGCCCACGTCGATCGACTCCCCGCGCCGCTCGACGAGCCCGTCGGTGTACAGCAGCAGCACCGATCCGCGCGCGATCCCCGCCGACGCCTGGGGGCGGCGACGCTCGCGGCCGGCCCTGCAGAGCGGCATCGAGCGCCCTCCGGCGAGCCAGCGCGGGGGCCCGTCGGGCGGCACCACCAGCACGGGGGGGTGCCCGGCCGAGGCGTACTCGAGGGCGCCGTCCGTCGGATCGAGCACGGCGTACGCCACGGTCGCGAAATCGGTGCCGTTCGGCCCGTCCGCGAACTGCTGGAGGCGCTCGAGCAGCGGGCCCGGCCCGCTCGCGTGCGGCGCCAGTGCGGCGAGCGCCGTGCGCAGGCGGCCCATCGTCGCCGCGGCCTCGAGGCCGTGCCCCACGACGTCGCCGACGGCCATGCCGATGCGCCCGTCGGGGAGCGGCAGCGTCTCGTACCAGTCCCCGCCGACCTCCAGCTCGTCGCCGGCGGCCGCGTAGCGGACGGCCACCTCCAGATCGGGGTGCCGGACCGCGCCCGACGGCAGCAGCGCCCGCTGCAGCGAGAGCGCCGCCCGGTGCTCCTCAGCGTGGATGCGGGCGCTCGCCAGCAGCACCCCCGCCCTGCCGGCGAGGTCGGCGACGAACGGCATGTCGTCGGCCCCGTAGGGCCGGCGCGCGGGATCGGTGAGCGACAGCACGAGCCGCGACGACGTGCGGCCCCCGGTGTCGAGCGCGACGTCCAGCTGGGAGTGGGGCGCCGGGGCCGGAGGGGGGGAGGGGTCGTCATCGCCGATGCGGACGGCCGCGTGGTCGGCGACGCGCGGCACGAGCAGCTCGACCAGCCGGTCCGCCCGCGGCCGGACGCCGGCGACCATCTCCATCTCCCCGACCACCTCCGCCAGCAGCTCGGCGCGGCCTCGGGCGCGCCGGTCGAGCAGCTGGCTCTCGCGCAGGGCCTCCTCGGCGCGCCGGCGCTCGGTGATGTCGGTGAACACGAGGGCGAAGCGCCCCCGGGGCTCGACGGGCGTCGCGAACACGTCGAAGACGCGGCCCATGGCCTGCGACTCGTTCTCGAAGCGCGTCGCCTGACCATCGAGGGCGACGCGGGCGTACGCCTCGACCCAGTGGTGCTCGAGGTCGGGCACGAGCTCGAGGGCGGTCCGGCCGATGGCGTCGGAGAGCCCGCTCATCGGCGCGAACTGCGCGTTCGCCTCGAGGAAGCGGTAGTCGATCGGCCGACCCCCGTCGTCGAGGATCATCTCGCACAGGCAGTACCCCTCGTCGATCGACTCGAAGAGCGCCCGGAAGCGCGCCTCGCTCTCCCGCAGCGCGGCCGCGGTGCGGGCGCGCTCGTCCACGTCGATCACCGAGCCGACGAAGCCGCTCGCGAGGCCCTGCGCGTCGCGCAACGGGCGCCCGGCCGCGATGGCCCAGCGGTCGGTGTCGTCGGCGGTGCGGACGCGCAGGTCCACCGTGAACGGCGCGCGGTCGGCGACGGCCCGCTGCAGAGCCTCCTCCACCGCGGCGCGATCGTCGGGGTGCACGGCTTCGAGCCAGCCGTCGCCGCGCCCCTGCTCGAGGCTCTGGCCGGTGAACTCGCGCCAGCCGAGGCTGAGATACGTGCAGCGTCCGTCGTCGTCGGTCACCCACAGCATCGCCGGCGCGGAATCGGCCAGCGCGCGGAACCGGGCGCCCGCCGCGCTCTCGACGGCGGCCCGCTCGCGCTCGCCCACCGCGGCCGCGACACCGTAGGCGGTGGCGATGATCACGCCGAGCGTCGCCTGCAGGTAGAGCACGCCGGTGTCGGGCGCGACACCGAGATCGTCCCAGTACCCGGTGTCCCCGGAGGTCTCCTGGGCGACGATGAACGACACGAGCGCTCCCGTGAGGGCCACGCCGCGCACGCCGAGGCGGAAGCCGCTCACCAGCAGCAGGCCGAGCGGCACCACGATCAGGCCGATCCCGCCCCATGTGACGATCGCGAACGCCGCCGCCGCCGCAGCCGCGGCGAGCCCGAGCGTCTCGGCCGGCCGGCCGGGCACCCCGGTGGGCGCTCGCGACGGGCGGAACGCGAGGATGGTGCCGCCCACCACGAGCACCCCGAGGCCGTCGCCGATCCACCACTCGCCCACGAAGCGCGCCCAGCCGCCGCCGTCGTCGAGCGCCACGAAGGTCGTCGCCCCGAGCACGCCCCCCACCGCCGGCGCCACGACGACAGCGAGGGCGAGGAAGGCGACGAGGTCACGGGTGAGCGCGAGATCGGCGCGCGGGCGCGCGCGCAGCAGCAGCGAGGCGCCGACCAACGCCTGGGCGAGGTTGGCGACGACGTACCCGAGGCTCGGGACGACGCCGATGTCGTGCCAGAGGTCGAGCGCGAGCTCGGCGCCGCCCGCCGCGAGCGCCACGAGCGGCCAGTCGCGGCGGGAGGTGATCACCAGCGCCGCGAGGGCCACGCCGGCGGCGGGGAAGAACGAGGCATTCGTCCCGTCGGCCCCGAACCACGAGTACGAGAGCTGCGAGCCGGCCGCGTACGCGACGGCGACCGCGATGAAGAGGAGCGCGCGCCGTCTCACGTCGGTGTGGATCCGCCCCCAGAGCCGATGACCTCAGACCGGCGGAGACGGTACCCGGTCGGGGTCTCCCCGGAACCGATGCACCCGCCCGATCGGCTCCGGGACCCGTCTGCGCTCCCCGGCGGGCGACCGGCGCGCGAGGAGCCGGGTCACCCCCCGATGCGAGATCTCGTGATGGCGGGACCCAGATTCGAACTGGGGACACCACGATTTTCAGTCGTGTGCTCTACCAACTGAGCTATCCCGCCGCGCCCCTCCGGCGGGGGCCGGGGGGTCCCGGAACGGTAGGGCCCGCCCCGTACCGATTCAAGGTGGCCCCCCGGGCCCGGTATCATCGCGCCGGATGCGCCGCCTCCTGCTCGCCTGTCTCTGCGCCGCCCTGCTGGCGACCTTCGCCGCCCCGGCGGGCGCGGCGCTCTCGCTGCGCACCAGCACGGTGCGCGTGCTCACGCCGGCGCCGCGGGTCGAGGACCGCGAGCCGGTCTATCTCGCCCGCGTCGGCACCCGCTACCGCTTCGAGGTCGCCTACCGCGTCAGCGGCGCCAGGAGGATCGGCACCGGCCACGTCTTCGTGTTCGAGAACGCGGTCACCGGCGAGCGACTCGACGTGCTCTCCAAGAGCTTCCCGCCCGAGGCCCCCGGCTCGTACAACGAGTCGAGCGAGCTCACGATCCCCTCCACCTGGGCTCCCGGGCTCTACCGCTTCCGCTGGACCATCAACGCGCGCAACGTGCGCCTGCCGTCGGTCGCGGCGCGCGGCGCCCACGTGTTCCTGGTGCTCGGCCCGACGGGCTAGCGGGCCGCCGGACCCTGGCCGGCGGGGGCGCCCACCGCCGGGGCGGTCGCCGCGCGGCGTGAGCGGGTGCCTCCGCGCGCGGTGAGGTAGACGCCGAGCAGGATCAGCAGCATCCCCCCGACCGTCGCCGGCGTGATCGCCTCGTCGCGCAGCGCCCACCCGTAGGCGAGGGCCACCGGCGGGATCGTGTAGGCGACGACCGAGGCGCGGCCGTAGCCGATCTCGGCGATCAGCCGGAAGTAGACGACGAAGGCCCAGGCCGTCCCGGCCGTGGCCAGCACGACGACCGCCAGCACCGCGGCGATGCCGGGCACCCGGTCGGGGGGCTGTACGACCACCGCAGGCACGGTGAGCACCGCCGCCGCGGCGACCGACAGGAACGACGTCACGATGGGCGGGAACCCGGCGTAGCGGCGCGTGAGGACGAAGCCCGACAGCGCGTAGGCGGCGGCCGCGCCGATCATCGCCAGGCCGCCGAGCAGCTCGCCGGTGCTCCCCACCTGCTCCACCCCGACGAGCAGACCCACGCCGCCGAGGCCGATCAGCAGGCCGATCCACTGGGGCGGCGACATCGCCTCGCGGTGGTCGAGCAGCGGCGCGAGGATCGCGATGAAGATGGGCGCCGCGGCGATGAGCGTGGCCGACAGCCCGGTCGGGACGGTGCGCTCGCCGAACGTGATGAGCATGAACGGCAGGGCGATGGCCACCAGCCCGAGCAGCAGGGCCCAGCCCGGGCGCCGGCGGACGTCGGACAGCGCCGCGCGGTCGTCGCCGCCGCGAGCCACGATGACGAGGGCGAGCACCATGGCCGCGAGGCCGGTGCGGCCCAGCACGACGAGCGACTCGGGCATGCCCTCGGCGGCCTCGGCGATCAGGAGGTACGAGGCCCCCCAGACAGCCGAGAGCATGACGAGCGAGAGGACGTGGCGGGGTCTCACACGGCCTCCGGGAGGATCGGCGCGACGACCCCCCCAGTCTGGACGAGGGCGGCTCGCGGGGCCCGGGCGGGCGCGTCGGTCGCGGGCCGGGGGGCGACTATCATCGGGACGATGGCGAGCCGCGGTCACGTCCTGGTGGTCGACGACGAGCGGGCGATCCGGCGCCTGCTGCGCCTCTACCTGACCGACGCCGGGTTCACGGTGGCCGAGGCACCCGACGGCGAGACGGCGCTCGAGCAGGTGCGCCGCGGCGGCATCGACCTGGTGCTGCTCGATCTGATGCTGCCCGAGATGGACGGCTACGAGGTCTGCCGGCGGCTGCGCGAGATCGGGTCGGTGCCGGTGATCATGGTCACGGCCCGCAGCGACGAGGCCAACCGCATCACCGGTCTCGAGCTGGGGGCCGACGACTACGTGGTCAAGCCGTTCTCGCCGATCGAGGTGGTGGCGCGGGTCAAGGCCGTCATGCGCCGGGTGGGCGCCCCGCCCGATCCCGCGCGCGTGCTCCACGCGGGGCCGGCCCGGCTCGAGCCGGGCAGCCGGCGCGCCACCGTGGGCGACGAGGAGGTCGAGCTGACCCGGCTCGAGTTCGACCTGCTCGCCGAGCTGGCCGCGCACCCGCGGGTCGTCTACACCCGCGAGCGCCTGCTCGAGAAGGTCTGGGGCTACCAGTCGGCGGTCGGCGGCAAGACGGTCGACGTGCACGTGGCCAACCTGCGCCGCAAGCTCGGCGACGACATCGGGATCGTGGCCGTGCGGGGGGTGGGCTACCGGCTGGAGCCCGGGGGATGATGGCCCTGGTGCGGCGGCTGCGGCCGCGGAGCATCCAGGCGCGCGTGGCCCTGGCCATCGGCGTGGCGCTGCTGGTCGTGTTCCTGCTGGTGCAGGTCGTGTTCCTCGGGTTCGTGCAGGCCCGGGCGCAGCGGGGGGTCGAGGAGGCCCTGCACGAGCAGGCCGACTCGATCGCCCTCCAGATCGAGCGCGGCGGGCTGGCCGACGCCGCGGCCGGGGCGCGCCGCGCGCAGCGCTACATCGGCAACGCCCGGCTCGTCGTCAAGGTGTCGGGGAGCGTCGTGCACTGGAACGTCCCGGTCACCGACACGGAGGCCTCGGCCGTCGCCCGCCGGGGTGATCTGGAGGTGCTGCTGGAGCGTCCCGACCCGTCGGCCGGCCTCTTCTCGGACTGGATCTTCATGACCCTCCTCGCCATCGGGCTGGTGGCGACCGGCGGTCTCATCTGGGCCCTCGCGGTGGGCGTGGGCTCGCGTCTGAAGACCTCGGTGCGCCGGCTGTCGGACACCGCGGAGGCCGTCACCCGCGGGCGCCTCGACGTGCGGGTGGCCGAGGACGACGACGAGCTCGGACGCCTCGCCCAGGCCTTCAACCGCATGACCGAGCGGCTGGAGTCGGCCGACATGCGCCAGCGCGAGTTCCTGGCGGACGTCGCCCACGAGCTCCGCACCCCCGTCACGGCGATCGAGGGCTTCGCCCAGGCGCTGGCCGACGGCACGGCGGCGACGCCCGAGGACCGCGCCGAGTCGGCCGAGTTCATCCGCGCCGAGGCGGCGCGCCTGCGCGAGCTCGTGCGCGACCTGCAGCAGCTCACCTGGCTCGACCTCGACCCGCCGGTCTCACCCGAGCCCATGGACCTCATGGCCGCCGGCAGGGACGCCGTGGCCCGGCTGACCAACGACGCCCGCGCCAGGGGGGTCTCGCTGCATCCGCCCGAGGGCAGCCTCGACGCGCTCGCCGACCCCGAGCACGTCGAGACGATCCTCTCCAACCTGATCACGAACGCACTCCGGGCGACGCCCGCGGGCGGGTTCGTGTACCTGCACCCCGCCACCGCTCCCGGGCAGGCGGGCATCCGCGTCAGCGACACGGGCATCGGCATCCCCCCGGAGCACATCCCGTACATCTTCGACCGGCTCTACCGGGTGCAGTCGGGCCGCCAGCGCCCGGGAGGTTCGGGTCTCGGGCTGTCGATCGTGCGGCGCCTGGCGACGCTGCTCGGCGGGCGGGTGACCGTCAAGAGCGTCCCCGGCCGGGGCTCCACCTTCACGCTCTGGCTGCCCGCCCGCGCGGTCGCCCCCCCGCGACGCCCCAGGGTAGGCTCGGCACTCGAACCGTAGGCGACGCCCAAGGGGGCAAACCCGTGGCCCAGCGCCGTTATCTGTTGTCCGAGGACGCGATCCCGACCCGGTGGTACAACGTCGCCGCCGACCTCGCGTCGATGCCTCCGCCGCCCCTGCACCCGGGCACCGGCGCGCCCGTGGGCCCCGACGACCTCTCGCCCATCTTCCCGATGGCGCTGATCCTCCAGGAGGTCAGCACGGAGCGCTGGATCCCCATCCCCGACCCCGTGCGCGAGATCTACTCGATGTGGCGTCCGACCCCGCTCTTCCGGGCCCTCGGGCTCGAGCGGGCGCTCGGCACCACCTGCCGCATCTTCTACAAGTACGAGGGCGTCAGCCCGGCCGGCAGCCACAAGCCGAACACCTCGGTGCCGCAGGCGTACTACAACCGGGAGGAGGGCGTGACGCGCCTGTCCACCGAGACCGGGGCCGGGCAGTGGGGCTCGGCGCTCGCCTTCGCCTGCGAGCTCTTCGGCCTCGAGTGCAAGGTCTACATGGTGCGCGCCTCGTTCGACAGCAAGCCCTACCGCCAGTCGATGATCCGCACCTGGGGCGGCGAGATCGTGGCGAGCCCGTCGTCCGACACGGCGGCGGGCCGGGCGATCCTGGAGGCCACCCCCGACAGTCCGGGCAGCCTCGGCATCGCCATCAGCGAGGCCGTCGAGGACGCCGCGACGCGCGACGACACCAACTACGCGCTCGGCAGCGTGCTCAACCACGTGCTCCTGCACCAGACGGTGGTGGGCCAGGAGGCGCGCGCCCAGCTCGCGATGGCCGGCGCCGAGCCGGACGTGGTGATCGGCTGCGTGGGCGGGGGCTCCAACTTCGCGGGCCTCGCGTTCCCGTTCCTGGCCGACAAGGCCGCGGGCAGCGACATCCGCATCGTCGCGGCCGAGCCGGCCGCCTGCCCCACCCTCACCCGGGGCCACTACGGCTACGACTTCGGCGACACCGCGGGCATGACGCCGCTGCTCCCCATGCACACCCTGGGGCACGGCTTCGTGCCGCCCGCCATCCACTCGGGCGGACTGCGGTACCACGGCATGGCGCCGCTCGTCTCGCACCTCGTGCACACGGGACTGGTCGAGACGCGTGCGTACACGCAGAACGAGTGCTTCGCCGAGGCGGTGCGCTTCGCCCGTGCAGAGGGCATCATCCCGGCGCCCGAGCCCTCGCACGCGATCCGGGCGGTCGTCGAGGAGGTCGCACGGGCCGCCGAGGAGGGCGTCGAGCGCACGATCCTCTTCAACCTCTGCGGCCACGGCAACTTCGACATGGCCGCCTACGACACGTACCTGTCAGGGGCGATGACCGACTACGAGCTGCCCCAGGAGGAGCTCGACCGGGCGGCCGCCGAGCTCGAGGGGCTGCCGGGGCTCGCCTGAGCCCGCGGCGCCCCCGGCGAGGGCCGGGGGCGTCGCGCTCAGTACGGGCTGCGGTGTCCGCCGCCGGACGGCGGGGCGTCGTCGTGCTCGGCGGCCTTGCGGCGCGCCCGCCGCTGGCTGCCCGCCACGCCGCCGACGATGACGACGCCGATCAGCAGATACGGGATGCCGAAGAGGAAGCGGTTGTCGTCGAGGCCGATCAGGAACACGACCCCGCCGACGGCGAAGATCAGGCCGATCAGGTACGAGAAGATGATCCCGGTCGGGCTCATGCGCCGCCCTCGAAGTGCGCCTCGATCTGCTCGATCACGAGCGGTACGAGCTCGTTCCAGTCGATGTCGTCCTCCTTCGTGACGCTCACGAAGTTCGCCGTCATGAACACGTTCGTGACGCCGTCGAGGGCGAAGACGCGCGCGCCGAGCGGCGACTCGGCCGGATCGGAGCCCGCGCGGAACGTCTGGCCGCGGCCCTCCACGGCGGGGCGGTCGAGCGTGAACTTCACGGCGTTGGGGTTGGGTGTCGCCTCGGGGGTCACGTCCATGGGGGGAAGAGCCTCTCCTTCTGGTCCGCAGGAATCCCCCGTCGGGGGGATGCGCTGCGCTCCGGTTCCCGGGGTCCGGGCCGATGCAGGGATACAGGGCCCGCGGGTGGGCCCCCCATGAAAGGTACCGCCATGGCGATGCCGATCGACCCGAGGCTCCGGTCCGGGACCCCGCCGCTCACCGTGCCCGTGCAGGCGCCCGATCTCTGCCCCTGGTGCTTCGGCACGGGAGCCATCCTCGAGCGGATGGACTGCGACACCCCCCACGCCTACCTGCCGGTGGTGTGCGGAGGATGCGACGGCTCGGGACGGAGGGCGCGCCGCTAGCACGACCGCCGCCTCGCGCGGCGCGGGTAGGATGGCCGGCGTGAGCGACGATCCCCGCCCCCGCCTGTCCGTCCTGCTGAGCGAGCGCGCCCTGGTGCGCGAGTCGGTGATGCTGTCGTCCGGCCGCCGCTCGTCGTACTACTTCGACGCCCGTCAGGTGCTGCTCGACCCCGAGGGGGCGTCCCTCGCCGGCCGCATGATGTGGGACCTCCTGGCGCCCGCGGGGCCCGCGGCCGTCGGCGGTTTGACCCTCGGCGCCGACCCGCTGGTCTGCGCGGTGAGCCTGACGGCCTGGGCCGGCGGCGAGCGCGTCACCGGGTTCTTCGTGCGCAAGGAGGCCAAGAAGCACGGCCTCCAGCAGTGGATCGAGGGACCGTTCATCGAGGAGGGCACGCCGGTCGCCGTGGTTGACGACGTGCTCACGAGCGGCGGATCGCTGGTCGCCGCCGTCGAGAAGGCCCGCCAGGCCGGCGGGGTCGTCGTGGCCGCCGCCGTCGTCGTCGACCGCGAGGAGGGCGGGCGCGAGGTCGCCGAGCAGGCGCTCGACGGCGCCCCGCTGCACGCCTTGTTCACCGCCGCCGAGCTACTCGAGATGGGCCCCGGCACGGCGTGACCCGCACCCCGCCGGCGACCGCGGCGCGCGAGGCCGTCGTGATGCGCGTGTCGGGCCCGACGGCGACGCTGATGGTGGACGGCGAGGAGCGCGAGGCGCGCCTGCGCGTGCGCGTCGAAGGAGGGCCCGCGGTCGCGGGCGATCGCGTGCGGCTGCGGGTGGGGGTGCGCGACGACGCGCCGACCGTGATCGGCGTGGAGCCGCGCACGAGCGTGCTCGAGCGCGGCCAGGGCGCGGGCGGCCGTCCGAGGGCGATCGTCGCCAATGCGGACCTCGTGGTCGTGATGGCGGCCGTCGCCGATCCCCCGCTGCGCGCCCGCCTGATCGACCGCTACCTCGTGGCCGCGACGGTCGGCGGCCTCGACGCGGCGATCGTCGTGACCAAGACCGATCTGCCCCATGACGCGGAGGAGCTGGCCCGCCTGTCGGAGGTGTACCGCGCGATCGGCTACCCCGTGCTGTGCGGCGTGGCGCGCGAGCCGGCGCTCGCCGACGCGGTGCGGGCGCTCATCGACGGCCGGGTGGCGGTGCTGGCCGGGCACTCGGGGGTCGGCAAGTTGACCCTCACGCGGGCGCTGACCGGGGTCGAGCGCGCGGTCGGCGCGGTCAGCGAGAAGGCGGGCACCGGGCGGCACACCACGAGCGACCCGCGCGTGATCCCGATGCCCGGCGGCGGCGCGGTGGTTGACACCGCCGGCGTCCGCACGTTCCACCTGCCCGGAATGGACCGGGCGCGCCTCGAGAGCGGCTTCCCCGAGATCGTCCGCGCGGGGGCGCGATGCCGGTTCCGCGGCTGCGCCCACGACGGCGACGCCGGCTGCGCGGTGGAGGGTGAGGTGTCCGCCGAACGACTCGACAGCTACCGCCGGATGCTCGCCACCATGCGGTGATCCGAACCGACGGGAGGCCTGTCGCGACCTTGACCCCTATGGGGCCAGGCCTTAAGTTCGTGCCGCACGGCACGAAGCCGTACCGCTATCCCGTGACCAGACCCGCCGGAGGAACAGTTCATGAGTCGTCCTCGTCGTTTCCCGCCCCCAATCGCCGGAGGCGCCCAGACCACCGGCTGGGAGGCGCTGGAGAAGTGGGTCGGCGGGGGCTCCGGCGGTTCCCCCGCCGCGGCAGATGCCCCGGCGGCCGGCGGTAAGACCGGCTGGGAGGCCCTCGAGAAGTGGGTCGGCGGCGGCTCGGGCGGCGCGTCCGCCCCCGCGTCCTCGGCGGTGCCCGGCGCGGCCACCGGCAAGACCGGCTGGGAGGCCCTCGAGAAGTGGGTCGGCGGCGGCTCGGGCGGCGCGTCCGCCCCCGCGTCCTCGGCGGTGCCCGGCGCGGCCACCGGCAAGACCGGCTGGGAGGCCCTCGAGAAGTGGGTCGGCGGCGGCTCGGGCGGCGCGTCCGCCCCCGCGGCCTCGGCGGCGCCTGCGTCCTCGGGCGGCGGCGGCAAGACCGGCTGGGAGGCCCTCGAGAAGTGGGTCGGCGGCGGCTCGGGCGGCGCGTCCGCCCCCGCGTCCTCGGCGGTGCCCGGCGCGGCCACCGGCAAGACCGGCTGGGAGGCCCTCGAGAAGTGGGTCGGCGGCGGCTCGGGCGGCGCGTCCGCCCCCGCGTCCTCCTCGGTGCCCGGCGCGGCCACCGGCAAGACCGGCTGGGAGGCCCTCGAGAAGTGGGTCGGCGGCGGCTCGGGCGGCGCGTCCGCCCCCGCGGCCTCGGCGGCGCCTGCGTCCTCGGGCGGCGGCGGTAAGACCGGCTGGGAGGCCCTCGAGAAGTGGGTCGGCAGCGGCTCGGGTCCGGGCGGCGCCACCCCGGCGGCCGACTCCCCCGCGGCCGAATCCCCCACGTCCTCGGCGGTGCCCGGCGCGGCCACCGGCAAGACCGGCTGGGAGGCCCTCGAGAAGTGGGTCGGAGACGGCGGATCGTCGGCTCCGCCGGCCGCGACGAGCGCGACGAACGGCTCGGGGACGGCCGAGCCGGCGCGTGCCGCCGCGTCGTCGGCCCCTGAGGCCCCGGCCGCCGCATCGGGCGGCGGCTTCATGGGCTTCCTCAAGCGGCTCTTCGGCGCCAAGTAGCGCCTCGGTCACAGTGGTGGGGCGCCGCCGCCGGGCGGCGCCCCGGGTCGCCGTCGGGCACGATCGGTGCCGGCCGCGGCCCAACGAGGGCGGCCGGGTGACCCGCGTCATCAGCGAGCGCTCCGCCGGCGGGGTGGTGCTGGTGCGTCTCGGCCCCGCGCTGCTGGTCGCCCTCATCCGCCTGCGCGACGGCGAGGTGATGGGATTGCCCAAGGGGCACATCGAGCCCGGCGAGACCGCCGAGCAGGCCGCAGTGCGCGAGACCCGGGAGGAGACCGGCCTGCGCGGCCGGGTCGTCGCGCCGCTCGAGGAGATCTCGTACGTCTTCTGGTCGCGATCGCAGGGCGCCCGCGTCTCGAAGCGGGTCGCGTTCTACCTGCTCGAGTACCGCGCGGGCTCGACCGCGCACCACGACGGCGAGGTTGACGGCGTCACCCTGGTGCCGGCCGACCGGGCCACGGCGGCGCTGACCTACCCGGGCGAGCGACGGGTGATGGACGCCGCACTCGCCTGGGTCCGTGCGGCAGGTTACGGTGGCGGGGAGGCAGCGCCGCCCGTCACGGGCTGAGCCCGGCCCGCCCGCCACCCACCCCCCGCCCCCGAGGACGCCCGTGTACGCGCTCAACTTCTACTCGCCCCTGTTCATCGACCAGCTCCGCAAGGGCCGGAAGACCGCGACGATCCGCCTCGGGGACAAGTCGCACAAGTACCGCAAGGGGCAGCTGGTGTGGGTGACCGTGGGTCATCGGCACGGCCCGCGGCAGCGCATCTTCACCGCGATCATCGACGACGTGGCCGTGAAGCCGGTGCGCGAGCTCACCCAGCGCGAGATCGAGCGCGACAATCCCGAGTTCCGCCTCGTGGAGGACACCCTCCACTTCCTCTCGCACATCTACTCGCGCGAGGTCGCCCTCGACGACAGCGTCTCGGTGATCCACTTCTCCGAGGTCATCGAGTTCCCCTCGCTGAAGTAGCGCCACGCGCGGGCGGCTTGCGCCGCGACCCGCCGGGTGGCATCTTTTGGCACTCACAGTGAACGAGTGCCAAGAGGGGGAGTGCATGAACCTACAGCCGTTGGGCGACCGCGTCGTCGTCCAGTCCATCGAGGCTGAGCAGGTGACCGCCAGCGGCATCGTCCTCCCGGACACCGCGGCCGAGAAGCCGCAGCGCGGCAAGGTCGTGGCCGTGGGATCCGGCCGCTTCGAGGACGGGCAGCGCGTGCCCCTCCAGGTGGTGGAGGGTGACGAGGTCATCTACTCCAAGTACGGCGGCACCGAGGTCAAGGTTGACGGCCAGGACCTCCTGATCCTCCGGGAGTCCGACATCCTCGCGAAGGCGGTCTGACGATGCCGAAGCTGATCAAGTTCAACGAGGACGCCCGCCGGGCCCTCGAGCGCGGGGTCAACACCCTCGCCGACGCGGTCAAGGTGACCCTCGGCCCCAAGGGCCGCTACGTGGTGCTCGACAAGAAGTTCGGTGCTCCCACGATCACCAACGACGGCGTCACCATCGCCCGTGAGATCGAGGTCGAGGACGTCTTCGAGAACCAGGGCGCACAGCTCGTGCGCGAGGTCGCCACGGCCACCAACGACGTGGCCGGCGACGGCACCACCACCGCCACCGTGCTGGCCCAGGCGATCGTGCGCGAGGGCCTCAAGAACGTGGCCGCCGGCGCCAACCCGATGGGCCTCAAGCGCGGCATCGAGGCCGCCGTCGAGCGCGTCGTGGCCGAGATCGCCAAGCAGTCCAAGGAGGTCTCGGGCAAGGAGGACATCGCCCGGGTGGCCGCCATCTCCAGCCGCGACCGCGCGATCGGCGATGTCATCTCCGACGCCATCGAGAAGGTCGGCAAGGACGGCGTGGTCAACGTCGAGGAGGGCCAGACCTTCGGCATGGACCTCGAGTTCACCGAGGGCATGCAGTTCGACCGCGGCTACATGAGCCCCTACATGGTCACCGACCAGGACCGCATGGAGGCCGTCCTCGATGACCCCTTCCTGCTGGTGCACGGGGGCAAGATCTCCAGCGTCCAGGACATCCTGCCGCTGCTCGAGCAGGTCATCGGCCAGGGCCGGCCGCTGCTGATCATCGCCGAGGACGTCGAGGGCGAGGCCCTGGCGACCCTGATCGTGAACAAGCTGCGCGGCACCTTCACCGGCATCGCCGTCAAGGCGCCGGGCTTCGGTGACCGGCGCAAGCGCATGCTCGAGGACATCGCCATCCTCACCGGCGGCGAGGTGATCGCCGAGGAGATGGGCCTCAAGCTGGCCAACACCCAGGTCGCCCAGCTCGGGCGGGCCCGCCGGGTGGTCATCTCCAAGGACGCCACCACCATCATCGACGGTGCCGGCGACTCCGAGGAGATCAAGGGCCGCATCAAGCAGATCAAGGCCGAGATCGACAACACCGACTCGGACTTCGACCGCGAGAAGCTCCAGGAGCGCCTGGCCAAGCTGGCCGGTGGCGTGGCCGTGGTCAAGGTGGGCGCCGCCACCGAGACCGAGATGAAGGAGAAGAAGCACCGCGTCGAGGACGCCCTGCAGGCGACGCGCGCCGCCCTCGAGGAGGGCGTCGTGCCCGGTGGCGGGGTGGTGCTGGTCAACTCGATCAAGGCCCTGGATGGCCTCGAGCTGACCGGCGACGAGCAGACCGGCGCCAACATCGTGCGCCGGGCGCTCGAGGAGCCCCTGCGCCAGCTGGCCGAGAACGCCGGCCTCGAGGGCTCGGTGGTCGTCGGCGAGGTCAAGGGCCGCAAGCCCGGCATCGGCCTCAACGTCGACACCGGCGAGTACGTTGACCTGGTCAAGGCCGGCATCATCGACCCGGCCATGGTCACCCGCTCGGCCCTCCAGAACGCCGCCTCGATCGCGAAGAACATCATCACGACCGAGTGCGTCGTCGCCGACAAGCCCGAGGAGGGCGGCGGTGGCGGGATGCCCGACATGGGCGGTATGGGCGGTATGGGCGGGATGATGTAAGCACCCGGCGAACGCCGGATGTGAGTGAGCGACGGGGGTCCCTGACGGGGCCCCCGTCGTCGTCCCGGGGGAGGAACGTGCATCGACCGGACGCGGCGCATCCGCGCCGTCACAGCGTCTTCTGGATGGCGACGGCCCTGATCGCGGTCGACACCCTGCTCTTCTCGATGGTGGTCCCGGCCCTACCGGACCTCGCCGCCCGCGACGGCCTCTCCGATGCGCAGGCCGCGCTCATCTTCGCCGCGTTCCCGATCGCCCAGCTCGCGACCGCCCTGGCGAGCGCCGGGCTGGTGGAGCGCCTCGGGCGGCGACCGTTCATCATCGCCGCGACCGTGCTGCTGACCCTGGCGACGCTGCTGTTCGCCGTCGCCGAGGGCGGACCGATGCTGGCCGTCGCGCGCGCGGCCCAGGGCGTCGCCGCCGGTGCCGCCTGGACCGCCGGCATCGCCGCGATCTCCGACGTGTTCCCCACGGGCGACCTCGGCTTCCGCATCGGGCTCGCCCAGACCGCGGGCGGCGGGTTCGGCCTGCTCGGCCCCGTGCTCGGCGGGGTGCTGATCGACCTCGTCGGCACCGACGCGACCTTCCTGATGGCCGCGGCCCTGCCCGCCGCCCTCGTCGTGCCCGCGCTGCTCGTGCCCGAGACCCGCCGGGCCGGCGCCACGAGGACGCCCGTGCTCGCCGGCATCCGGGCCGTGATGGGCCGGCGCCGGGCACGCGCGGCGGCGGGCGCCCTCGCCGCGGTGTCGGGGTCGCTGGCGCTGATCGAGCCGCTGCTGCCGCTCGACCTCGAGGACCGCCTCGACCTGTCGTCGTCGGGGATCGGCGTCGTGTTCGCCGCCGGGCTGCTCGGCAACATGATCGCGGCGCCACTCGCGGGGCGGTGGTCGGACCGGGCGGGGCGCACGCGCCCCGTGGCCGCGGGCGGCGTGCTGCTCGCGATCAGCCTGCCGCTGCTCGCGGTGGGCCCGGCCGTCTGGGTCACGATCGCGCTGGTCGCGATGGGCATCGGCTTCGGCACGATGGGGGCGTCGTCGGGCCCGCTTCTCACCGAGGCGGTCGACGAGGCCGGCCTGGCGGGCAACTACGGCCTGTCGTCGGCCATCCTCACGGTCGTCTACTCGGCCGGGTACGCCGTCGGGCCGCTCGTCGGCGCCGCGGCCGCCACGACCGTGCCCTTCGTGGGGGCGATGGCGGTCGGCGCCGTGCTGGTGGCGGTGACGGCGGCCTGGGCCACGCGGGGCCTGCACGCGACCCGCCCCGACGGCCCGGTCGTGCCCGCGGCCGGGGCTTTGGCCGTGGGGCCAAGGGGGGTCGCGCCTCCGCGCTGATAGCGTCGGCGTCCCGGAGCTGTGAGATTGGGGATGCGGTGCCGCAGCTGTTCACCGACTACACGACGGACGGCTTCTTCGACGAGATGTTCGAGGGCCCGGAGCGCCCCCGGGCCGAGTACGAGCGCCTGTTCTCGGGCCTGCGCGCGCTGCGGCCCGCGACCTTCGCGGCGCGCTCCGCCCTGGTCGACCGGGCCTATCTCACCCAGGGCATCACCTTCGCGCACGGCGGCCGCGAGCAGCCCTTCCCGTTCGACCTGCTGCCGCGCCTGATCCCGGCCGACGAGTGGGCCGTGCTGGCACGGGGCCTCGCGCAGCGCGTCCGCGCGCTCGACCTCTTCATCGCCGACATCTACGGCGAGCGCCGGTCGGTGAGCGAGGGCATCGTGCCCAACACCCTGGTCTCGACCTGTGAGGGCTACGTGCGCGAGATGGCCGGCATCGTGCCGCCGCTCGGGCGCTTCGTGCACGTGGCGGGAGTCGACCTGGTGCGCGACGACCTCGGCGTCTGGCGCGTGCTCGAGGACAACCTGCGGTGCCCGTCCGGGCTGTCGTACGTGGTGCAGAACCGGGCCTTCATGCGCCGGGCGTTCCCCGAGGCCTTCGCCGACCACCACGTGGAGCCGGTCGGCCACGCCCCCTTCCTGCTGCTGTCCGCGCTCATGGCGTCGCGGCCGGCGGGCCGCGACTCGCCGCGCGTCGTGGTGCTGACGCCGGGCCCGGCCAACGCCGCCTACTACGAGCACTCGTTCCTCGCCCAGCAGATGGGCGTGCCCCTGGTCGAGGGGCGCGACCTGACCGTGCGGGACCGGCGCGTCTACCTGCGCACGACCGCGGGCCGCGAGCGGGTCGATGTCATCTACCGCCGCATCGACGACGGCTTCCTCGATCCGGCGGCGCTGCGGTCCGACTCGCTGCTCGGCGTCGCCGGCCTGATGCAGGCCTGCCGCGAGGGCAACGTGTCGGTGTGCAACGCGGTCGGGACCGGGGTCGCCGACGACAAGGCCGTCTACGCCTACGTGCCCGACATCATCCGCCACTTCCTCGGCGAGGAGCCCATCCTCGAGCAGGTGCCCACCTACCTCCTCGAGCGCGAGGCCGAACGCGAGCACGCCCTCGCCAACCTCGACACCCTCGTGGTGAAGGCGGTCGACGGGGCCGGCGGCTACGGCATGCTGATCGGGCCGCACGCGAGCCCGGGAGAGCGCCAGGCGTTCGCGAAGCGCGTCCGGGCCAACCCGCGGGGGTACATCGCGCAGGAGACGATCAAGCTGTCGCGCGCCCCCGTGCTCGTCGGCGACCGCTTCGAGGGCCGGCACGTTCGACCTGCGGCCCTTCGTGCTCTACGGGGACCACCCGGTCGTGGTGCCCGGCGGCCTGACGCGCGTCGCCCTGCGCGACGGCTCGCTGGTCGTGAACTCGTCCCAGGGCGGCGGCAGCAAGGACACCTGGGTGCTGTCGAAGTGACGGCTCGCTGATGCTCGCCCGCGTCGCCCAGACGCTCTACTGGACCGCCCGCGACCTCGAGAGGGCCGAGAGCTTCGCGCGCCTGCTCGAGGTGGGGCAGTCGGCGGCGCTCGAGGGCGACTCGTCGAACGGCGCCGGCGGGCGCCTGGTCTGGGAGCCGCTCGTGCGCATCGCCGGCGACGTCGAGGGCTTCCTCGACACGCACCGCCGGGCCGACGAGCGCAGCGTGCCCTGGTACCTCACCTTCGGCCGCGACAACCGCGACAGCATCGTGGCCTGCCTCAACCGGGCACGCGAGAACGCCCGCTCGGTGCGCGACCGTCTGCCGACCGAGGTGTGGGAGGGCATCAACGACGCGTGGCTCGAGCTGATCGAGTGGCCGCCCGAGCGCGTCACCCGCGACGGCGTCTACCCCTTCTGCCAGGGCATCCGGCGATCGTCGTACCTGATCCTCGGCCTGGTCGAGCAGACCATGCGCCGCGACGAGGGCTGGCAGTTCATGCGCCTCGGCCGCTTCCTCGAGCGCGCCGAGCGCTCGGCGCGGCTCGTGCAGGAGCGCCACTCCGAGCACGGGCCCGATGAGGGCGTTGACGGGGTGCTCGACCTGCACGGCTGGCGCGCCCTGCTGGGCGACGCATCCGCGCACGAGGCCTACCTGCAGGTCGACGCCGCGGCGCTCTCGCCCGAGTCGATCAGCCGCTTCCTCATGCTCGACCCGCGCTTCCCGCGGTCGGTCGCGTTCTGCCTCTCGGAGGTCGAGTCGGCGATCGAGGATCTCATCGCCATGGACGCCATGGCTCCGAACCCCGCGCCGTTGATCCTCTCCCGGACCGCGCGCGACATGGTCGAGGCCGCCGCCCGCCGGCCGTGGGGCGGCGCCGAGATCGCCGACGTCCTCGAGCAGCTGCTCGCCCGCTGCACCTCAATCGACACCGCGCTCGGCGAGTCGTGCTTCCTCGCCTCGTACGAGCGGACCCCGATCGGACAACATGCCCAGGCTTCACGCCAAGCACAGAACTGAGATCCGCTACGCCGGCACGGTCGGCGAGAGCGTCAACGAGATCCGCCTGCTGCCCTCCGGCAACGGCCGCCAGCAGGTCGAGTGGGCGACCGTGCGCGTCGAGCCGCCGGCCGAGCTGTTCGGTCATCGTGACGTGTACGGCAACGAGGTGCGCTGGTTCCAGCTCACGGAGCCGCACGGCACGCTGGTCGTGGAGGCCGAGGCGGTGGTGCAGACCCGGGCGGCCCCCCCGCGCGCCGGAGACCCGGGCGCGGGTTTCGCCGAGACGGCCGGCCGCGAGTACTCGGAGGCGCACGCCGAGTTCCTGTCCGGCTCACCGCACATCCGCTGGGTCGAGCCGGTCGCCGGGTTCGCCGACGGCCTCGGCCTGCGCGAGTCCGACGGCGTGCTCACCTGGGGACGCGAGCTCGAGGCGGCGGTCAACCGCGCGATCACCTACACGCAGGGCGCGACCCGGGTTGACACCCCCATCGAGGAGGTCGTGCGCGCGGGCCGGGGCGTCTGCCAGGACATGGCCCACGTGATGATCGCCTGCGCCCGTCGCCGGGGGGTCGCGGCGCGCTACGTCTCGGGCTGGCTCAACCTGCCCGACCACGTGGGGCCGGGCGAGAGCCATGCCTGGGCCGAGCTCGCGATCCCCGGTCTCGGCTGGGTCGAGTTCGACCCGACCCACCCCGAGCCGGCCAGTGAGAACTACGTGCGGCTGGCCGTCGGGCGCGACTACGACGACGTGGCGCCGCTGCGCGGCAGCTACGTCGGCCCGCCCACCGAGAGGATGGGCGTCACCGTCGAGGTGCGCGAGATCCCCGACTGACGCGACGGGGCCGCCGCCGGGTCGTGCCGCGACGGCGGCCCGTGTCGTCGTGCGCTCCGCCGTTCCGCCGCCCCTCGCGGGGCGACGTCGCCGGCGGATCATCCGTCGCGGAGTGAGGGGTGGGGCGCCGGCCTCACCGGCCGGCGCGACCACCCTCGATCGCCGCATCCAGAGGCGTCACCTCCTCACGGCCCGTCCGCCCGTGCCGGCGGACGTCGATGGGCCGCATCCCGGTCGTCGCGCCGTGGCGCGCGCGCCGTGCCGGGGGCCCACGCGCCCCCGTCGGCGCCTCGCGTCGGCGCGGTCCCGCCGCTCCATCGCCGGCCAGCCCACATCACGTGGCACGTCCGTCCCCCGCGCGTACGCGCGGTCACTCCCAGGGCCGGTCGCGCGCGACCGTTGTCTGGGACGGTGGGTTCGGAGCTCACCCGCGTGTGGCGGTGACTCATGCGATCCACGGCTCGGTACGACGCTGCAGGACGGGATCTCGACCCCGGGTCCGGCGAGCGGACCCGCGGGCGCTCATCCCTGCGCCGAGGATGCCACCCGGAGGTGGCGCGGTCAAACGGGCGGCGCCGGCCCCACGCGATCGCCGGCGCGGCGCGGGGGGGCGTCCGCCCCCCCGCGGGGGATCAGTGCGACTCGATCACCTTGTCGACGATGCCGTACTCGCGGGCCGCTTCGGCGCTCATGAAGAAGTCGCGGTCGGTGTCGTTCGAGACCTTCTCGAGCGTCTGGCCGGTGTGCTTGGCGATGATCTCGTCGAGGCGCTTGCGCATGGCGATGGCCTCGCGCGCGTGGATCTCGATATCGCTCGACTGACCGCTGAACCCGCCCGACAGCTGGTGGATCATGATCTTCGAGTTCGGCAGCGCCATGCGCTTGCCCGCGGCGCCCGCCGCCAGCAGCAGCGCGCCCATGCTCATGGCGATGCCCATGCAGATCGTCGCCACCTGGGGCTTGATGAACTGCATGGTGTCGTAGATCGCCATGCCCGCGTAGACCGAGCCCCCCGGCGAGTTGATGTAGATCGAGATGTCCTTGTCGGGGTCCTCGCTCTCCAGGTGCAGGAGCTGGGCCACGATCAGGTTGGCGATCTGGTCGTCGACCGGCGTGCCGAGGAAGATGATCCGCTCGTTGAGCAGACGGGAGTAGATGTCGAAGGAGCGCTCGCCGCGCGAGGTCTGCTCGACGACCATGGGGATCAGTGGGCTCATGCGGCCAGACTACGCTTCCAGCAGCGTGATGCGCCCACCGTCGTCCATCTGCAGCCGATGGGGCCGGTCGTCGACGCTCTCGGCGGCCCGGTCGATGACGCGGACGGTCAGCACCACCCACGGCCCGTCGAGGCGCGCGCCGCGGAAGCCCGAGCGCCCGGGGGGCGTCGTCGCCCGCACGGCGTCGAGGTCGGCCGCCTCCCCGCCCACTCGCACCGTGGCGCCCGCGGCGAACAGCGCCGCGTAGGCCTCCGGGTCGCTGTTGAGCGCCCCCACGTAGGTCTTGCCGAACTGGCGGGCCTGGTCGTAGGTCGGCGTCACGCGGCGCGGACGACCAGCACGACGTAGGCGAGCACCGCCACCACGAGCAGGGTCAGGCCGACGGCGGCGGGTGCCGACATCGGGCCGCGCTCGGCGCGGGCGGGTGCGTCTCCGGGCGCCGCCGCCTGGCGGGCGAGCCGGCGGGTGCGCCGCCGCTCGGTCACGACGATCGCGGCGACCGCGAGCGCGACGGCCAGCGACAGGCACGCGAGCACGCCGAGGCCGGTCAACGGCAACAGCACGAGCAGGACGACGAACGTCGGGATGCCGATCGCGGCCGCCCGGCCGACCCGCCGCGTGATGCGCTCGATCTGGTCGAAGTCGTCCAGCGCCTCGTCGCGCGTCTCAGAAGCCGTAGCGCTCCTCCTTCCACGGGTCGGCGTCGTTGCTGTAGCCGAGGCGCTCCCAGAATCCGGGCTCGTCGTGGTCGAGCACCTCCAGCCCACGCAGCCACTTCGCGCTCTTCCAGAAGTAGAGGCTCGGTACCAGCAGCCGCAGCGGGCCGCCGTGCGGTGGCTCGAGCGGCCGGCCGTCGTAGCGGTGCGCGAGCAGCACGTCGTCGGTCATCACGCGGGCCAGCGGCAGGTTGGCGGTGTAGCCCTCCTCGGCGTGCGCGATCACGTGCGACGCACCGCTCTGCAGCCCGAGGCCCTCGAGCAGCGGGCGCAGGGCGACGCCCTCCCAGGCGGTGTCGAGCTTGGTCCAGGTGGTCACGCAGTGGATGTCGCACGTGACGCGCGCGACGTCCTGCGCGAGGACGTCGTCGTAGGTCCAGCGCAGCGGCCGGTCGACCGCGCCCCAGATCCGTAGGTCCCAGTCGGGCGGGATCGTGCGGTAGGGGATGGAGCCCGCGTGCAGCACCGGGAAGTCGCGCACGAGGTGCTGCCCGGGCGCCAGCCGCGCACGCTCGTCCTCGCCCAAGCCCCGGTTGCGCAGCAGTCCCACGGCACTCCCGTCGTCGGCGGTCCCCCCTGCGGATAGTACGCTGGGCGCCACGTGCGTTACCTGCTCGCCGCCCTCGCGACGCTGGCGCTCCTCGCCGGGTGCTCCGACGACCCGCCGGCGTGGCGCCCCCTCGAGTCGGCGCCCGAGGCGCGGACCGAGGTCGCCGGCGCCGCCCTGTCGGGCCGCGTGGCCGCCGTCGGCGGCATCACGGCCGACGGCGAGGCGTCCGCGCGCGTCGACCTCTACGACCCGCGCCGGGGCCGCTGGATCCGACTGCCCGACCTGCCCGAGGCGCGTCATCACGCGATGGCCGCCACCCGCGGCGGTCGCCTCTACGTGGTCGGCGGGTACCGCCCCGACGCGGAGGGCGGCGCGCCGGCCGACACGGCCTGGGTGCTCTTCGACCGGCGGTGGCGGGCGTTGCCGCGGCTGCCGGAGCCCCGCGCCGCGGGCGGGGCGGCGATCGTGCGCAACCGGATCTACGTGATCGGCGGCGTCACGGGCGAGCGAGGGCGACGCCTCGCCTCCGCCTCGCTCTTCCTCGACCTGCGCACCCTGCGCTGGAGTCCGTTCGCCGGCATCTCGCCGCCCCGCGAGCACCTCGGGGTGACGGCCCTTTTCGGCTCGGTCTACGCCGTCGGCGGCCGGACCGGCGGGCTGGAGACCAACGTCGCCCGGGCCGAGGCCTACGACACCGTCCGGCGGGTCTGGACCCGGCTGCCCGACGCGCCCACCGCCCGGGGCGGCAACGGGGCCGCCACCGCCGACCGGCAGGTCGTCGCCGCCGGGGGGGAGCGCCCGGGCGGCACCATCGCCCCGACCGACGCCTTCGATCCGCGCACCGGCACCTGGCGCACCCTGCCGCCCAGCCCTCGTCCGCGTCACGGCGCCGCGATCGTGGGCATCGGCCGCACGGTCTACCAGGCGATGGGCGGCCCGGAGCCCGGGCTCTCGGTGAGCCCCACGCTCATGGCCCTGCGCGTCCCGCGCGACTAGCGGGCGCCGTCCTCCGAGAGGCCCTCGAGCAGCGCGATCGTGGCCGCGTCGTGCGCGGCGGTGACCCGGAACCGGCCCTCCACGTCGAGCGGGGTGCCCGCGAGGTCACCCGGCCGGGGCATCCCGACGATCAGACCGGCCTCGCGCGCCACGAGCTGCGCGGCGGCGACGTCGACCGCGCGTGCCGGGCCGAGCCCGGCCATCGCGTCGCCACGCCCGGCCGCCGTGTGGCAGAGCGACAACGCGAGCGAGCCGAGCGCCCGCAGGCGGGCCACCCGGCCGTCGAGCAGCGACGCCGCCCGGGCGACCCGCACGGGGGACGCGCCCTCCAGCAGCAGCAGCGCCATGCGCTCGCCCGCCGGCGGCGCGACGGGCGCGAGGCGCTCCCCGTCGCACCATGCGCCCGCTCCGCGCCGGGCGACCCAGTGCTCTCCGGTGCCGTGGTCGCGCACCACGCCGAGCACGACGTCGTCCATCGTGGGCCCGGTGGCGAGGGCGAGGGAGGTCGAGAAGACCGGCAGGCCGCGCTTGGCGTTGAGGCTGCCGTCGATGGGGTCGACGACCACGAGCGGATGCCCGGATCCGCCGCCGCCCAGGTTGACGACGCCGATCTCCTCGCTGAGCACCCGCATGGGGCGTCCGAGCGCCTCCATCTCGGCGATCACGATGTCCTCCGCGACCCGGTCGACGCGCACGGCCACGTCGCCCCCGGCCCCCCGGCCCTGGGGCTCCCGCCGCTCGTCGGGCGTCATCGCGCCGACGGCCTCCGCGATGCGGTCGCAGGCGCGCGCGAACGCCGCCTGCCAGGGATCGTGGTCCGGCGCGCCCCGGCCGTCAGGCATCGACCAGCGAGTGGAACGCCACGCCGGTCAGGAGCTTCGGGAAGAAGTACGTTCGACTTCTGCGGCATCGTCTCGGCCGCCTCGGCCACGTCGGCGACGGCCGACTTCGGGATGCCGCGCAGGATCAGGGCCGCCGCGATCGCTCCCGAGGCGACGAGCTCGTGCGCCTCGGTCGCGTCCTTCGTGTAGCTGAGCACGCCGTCGTGGGCGAGGGCGGCCTGATCGGCGCCGAGGTGCGGGACGAGGATCTCCCGCTCGAGCGCGGCCACGTCGAGGCGCTCGGCGGGGGAGAGGCCCGGGCGGGCCGGCGCGGTGAGCAGGCGGGCGCCGTCGGGCGTCAGCAGGCCGAGCGCCGGCGCGTCCTCGGGGGCCTCGTCGAGGGCGAGCAGCAGGGCGTCCACCCCGTCGACCGGCCGGGCGTCGAACGCCGCGGCGGCGTCGTCGGGCCAGCGCGTCAGCAACCGGTGGGTGGGCAGCACGACGAGGCCCGGATCGTCGAGGGCGGTGAGGCCCATCAGCACCCGGTCGTGCGGCCCCGGGCCGGCCCCGGCCGCGTGCATCTCGTCGCGGTAGGCGAGCGCGGTCTCGTAGCGGTGGTGGCCGTCGGCGATCAGGATCCAGCGGTCGCGCATGGCCTCGGCGAGGGCCTCGGCGGCGGCGGGGTCGTCGACGCGCCAGAGGCGGTGGACCGTGCCCTCGGCGTCGACGATCTCGGTGTCGGCCTCGCCCTCGGGGGCGACGGCCGCCCACGCCGCCCCGTCCGGGTCGGGGTACAGCCCGAAGACCGGCGACAGGTTGGTGCGCACGGCGCGGGTCAGGCGCAGGCGGTCCTCCTTGGGTCCCGCGTGCGTGCGCTCGTGGGGCCGCACCACCCGGGCCTCGTACGGCTCGAGGCCGACGGCGGCGACGACCGTGCGCCGCTCGCGCGGCACGCCGTCGTCGAGGGTGAACGACTGCGTCCAGGCGATCAGCACCGGCTCGTCCGAGACGGCGAGCACGCCGTCGCCCTGCCACGCCGCGATCAGCCCCGCGACCTCCTCGTAGCCGACCTCCGGCAGGATCAGCCGCACGGCGTTGTAGGGGCTCACCGCGAGGTACCCCCGCCGCTCCTCGGGCGAGATGACGTCGTAGGGCGGCGACACGAGCGTGCCCATGGGTCCCGCCGCCGGCGTGTACCGGAGGGCGCGGAAAGGTCGGACGTCGGCCACGACGGGCGACTCTACCAGCGGCTCCGCGGGCCGTCGGTCGCATCGTGGGGGCGTCCGCCGCGCGGGCTACCATGACCGGTCCGTGACGAGCGACCTGACCTCCGAGCAGCGCGCCGCGGTCACCCACCCCGGGGGGCCCGCGATCGTCCTCGCCGGCGCCGGCGCCGGCAAGACCCGGGTGCTCTGCCGCCGGCTCGCGTGGCTCGTCGGCGAGGGGGCGTCGCCCGACGAGATACTGGCGCTCACCTTCACCCGCGAGGCGGCCGTCGAGCTGCGGGCGCGGGCGGAGGACCTGATCGACGCGTCGCACGAGACGCTCCGGGTGACCACCTTCCACGCGTACGCGCAGGAGCTGACCCGGGTGCAGGGCGTCGAGCACGGCCTGCTGCCGGCCGTCTCGGTGGCTCGCACCGAGGACCGCATGCTCATGCTCCTCGACCGCCTCGACGAGCTCGACCTGCGGGTGCACGACCTGCGCGGCGATCGCCCCCAGCTCGTCGCCGACCTCGTCGCGCGCATCGACGCCTGCCGCGACCAGCTCGTGCCGGCCGAGGCGTACCGCCGGTGGGCCGAGGCGCGCGTCGCCGGGGCGGGCTCGGGCTCCGAGATGCACCGGGCCCGGCGCGAGCTCGAGATCGCGCGCGTCTACGAGATCCACGACCGCTGGCTCGCCGAGGAGGGCCGCGAGGACTTCGGCCTGTCGATCGTGCGGGCGCTCGACCTGCTGCGCGCGCACCCCGACCGGCGCGCAGCGGCCCAGGCGGGCGCCCGTCACGTGCTCGTCGACGAGTTCCAGGACACCAACCACGCCCAGGCCGAGCTGCTCTACACGGTGGCCGGGGCGTCCGAGAGCCTGGTGGTGGTCGGCGACGACGACCAGGGCATCTACCGCTTCCGCGGCGCCTCGGCCAAGAACATCGTCGACTTCCGCGCCCGCTTCCCGCACGCGGCCGAGCTGCGACTCGAGCGCAACCACCGCTCGACCCAGGCGATCCTCGACGCCGCGAGCGCCGTGGTCGCGCCGATCGCCGACCGGGCGCCCAAGCGCAGCGTCGCGCTGCCCGAGGCGACCGGCCCGGCGCCCGCCTTCTGGAGCGCCCCCGATCCCGACGGCCAGGCCCGCGCCGTGGTCGAGCGCATCGTCGCCCTCGCCGGCGAGGGCGTGCCGCTCGAGGAGCAGGCGGTGCTGATGCGGGCCGTGCGCCTGGAGGCGCGGCCGCTGGTCGAGGCGCTCGAGCGCGCCGGCGTCCCCCACCAGGTGCGGGGCGGCATCGGGCTGTTCGAGCGGCGTGAGGTGCGCGCCGCCGTGGCGTGGCTGCGCGCGGCCTGCGATGCGACGGCGGTGCAGGAGCACCTGCGCCTGGGGTCGGACGCCCGCTTCGGCGTGCCGTGGGACGAGCTGGCCGACGCCGTCACCTCGGCCGCCGCGACGGGCGGCGCCGTGACCGGCGCCCTCGGCCGGGTCGCCCGGGCGCACGGGGCCGCGGCCATGGCGGACGCGCTCGACGAGATCGGGCGGGCGGCCGCGGGGGCGTCCGCGGCCGACGCGCTGCGGGTGGCGATCGACCGCTCCGGGCTGCGCGCGGCCGCCATCGCGACCGGCGGGGCCGAGGGCGCCGCGCGCCTCGCCGGCCTCGCCGCGCTCGAGCGCCTCGGGCGCGAGGTCGCCGGCCGCGACCCCGCCCTGACCCCGGCGGGCCTCTCGAGCCTGCTCTCCGGGCTCGCCGACATCGGGTACCGCGGCGAGGGGATCGCGCCCCGCGAGCGCATCGGCGTGCAGGTGATGACGGTGCACCAGGCCAAGGGCCTCGAGTTCGACGCGGTCTTCGTGATCGGCATGACGCGCGCCGGGTTCCCGGGCGCCGACCGCGGCCGCGTCGACATCCCCGACCAGCTGCTGCCCGAGGTGCTCCCGCGCGGGCGCGACGCCCACGTGGCCGAGGCCCGTCGTCTGGCCTACGTGGCGATGACCCGGGCGCGCCGCCACCTGGTGCTCTGCACCCTCGCCGCCAACGGTGCGGGCATCCCCCAGGCGCCGTCCCCCTTCTTCGAGGAGGCCCGGGCCGCCGTGGCGGGCGGGGTCGACGAGGTGGGCGAGGCGCCCGAGCGGGGGCTGCTGGACGAGGTCGGCGCGCGGCGCGCCGAGTTCGAGCGCGCGTCGGCCCGCGCCGCGCACGCCCTCGCCCACGACGATCCGGCCGCCGACGAGCTCCGCGCCGCCGCCGCCCGCGCCGCCGACGACCTGCTCGCGGCCCGCGCCGCCGTGCTGCGTCCCCCCGCTCCGGCGCCGCCGGTCGCGGCCCCCGCCCGCCCCGGCCGTCCCGGCCTCGAGATCAGCCCGAGCGCCATCGAGCTCTACCGCGGCTGCCCGCTGCGCTACCGCTACGCGATGGTCGACCGCGTGCCGGCGCCGCCCAGCGTGGCGCGGGCGATCGGCGTCGCCGCCCACTCGGCGCTCGAGGCCCAGTACCGGCCGGAGGGCGCCGGGGGCGACGGCGAGGCGCTCGTGCGCCGGTTCGCGGTCGCCCTGCGCCGCGAGGGCGTGGCCGAGACCGCCGAGGGACGGCAGGCGCTCGCGCGCGGGCGGGACGCCCTGCCCGCCTACCACGACCGCCTCGTCCGAAGCCGCACGCGCCCGGTCGCCGTCGAGCGGCCCTTCACGCTCGCGGTCGGGCCGCACCGGGTGCACGGACGGGTCGACCGCATCGACGCCCACCCGGCGGGCGGTCACCAGCTCATCGACTACAAGACCGGCAAGCCCCCGACCGCGGCCGGGCGCGCTGACGGCGACGACCTCGTGCTGCGGCTCTACATGCTCGGCGCACGCGAGGCCTGGGGCGTCGAGCCGCGCGGCGCCACCCTGGTGCACGTGCTCGACGGCGACACCCGCGGCGTCCACCCCGACGCGGCGGACGACGCGTCCGTGGTCGAGGCCGTGCGCGACGCGGCCGAGGGCATCTCGGCCGGCCGCTTCGCGCCGCGTCCGTCGTGGGCCTGCCGCTCGTGCGACTTCGCGCTGATCTGCCCGGCCGTCGATCGATGAGCGCCATCTCGTCGTTCGCCGCGGGCACGGCCGTGGAGGGGGTGTACGCGGTGCGCCGCAAGGAGCGGCGCCTCTCGCGCCAGGGCCGCCCGTTCCTGGCCCTCACCCTCGCCGACGCCACCGGCTCGGTGCCGGCGGTCATCTTCGACGAGGCCGACTTCTTCGCCGGGCAGTTCGAGGAGGGCGACCGGGTGCGCGTGACCGGCCGCGTCACCGAGCGCGAGGGGCGGGTGAGCCTGACGGTCGGCCACCTGCGGCCCGCCGCCGACGAGGCCGCGCCCGCCGACCTGCTGCCGCGCAGCCACCGCGACCCGGACGAGCTGTGGGGCTTCGTGCTGCACCTGGCCGACGAGGTCGCCGACCCCGGGCTGCGCCGGGTGCTCGACGCCCTCACCGGCGACGACGACCTGGCGCGCGCGTGGCGCACGATGCCCTGCACGCGCTCCGGGCACCACGCCTACATGGGCGGCCTCGTCGAGCACACCGTCGGCGTGACGGCGGTGGCGCAGGCGCTCACCACCTGGCACCCACGTCTCGACTCCGACCTGCTGGTGGCCGGCGCCCTGGTGCACGACATCGGGCACGCCCGCGCCTTCCGGCTCGGCGCGACCTTCGAGCTCACCGACGAGGGACGCCTGCTCGGGCACGTGGCGATCGGTCACGAGATCGTGGGGGAGGCCGCCCGCCGGTCCGGGCTCGACACCGGCCGGCGCGCCGAGCTGCTGCACGTGATCGACTGGCACCACGGACCTCCGCCGGGGCAGGCCCCCGGCGCCGCCGGTCCCGAGGCCCTGGCCCTGTGGCGGGCGAACCAGCTCGAGACGTCGGTGAAGTCGCGGCTCGAGGGGCCCGGCCCCGTCGACTGAGGGCGTGATCGACGGGCCTGGACCTGCGGCGGGTGCGACCTGTGCCTTCGGCGAGGCCGTCGGCCCGATCCGCCGGGTTAGGGTTGCGGCGCGCCGGCCTGGCTCGACACCGGCACCTCCTGTCTCGGACCGATAAGGGGTATCGCACATGTCTCGTACCAATGGGCCGATGCGCCGCCTGCGGCGGATCGGGGCCCTCGCGGGGGCGATCGCGCTGGGCGCGTCGGGGACCGCCCTCGCGGACGTCACGGGAACGGTCACCAACGCCGCCGGCGTACCGGTGCCCGGCGTGAGCATCGAGTCGAGGGAGGCCGACGGCTCGTTCGCCGGCTTCGACACGACCGACGCCGCCGGCGCCTGGTCGATCGCCACGACGGGCGACGTCCCGCCCTTCACGATCACGGCCGAGTACTTCGACCGCTGCCGGCAGTCGCCCGCCTCGAACCTGACGGCGGTCGTCCCGGGCGTCGCCGACGGCGCGGTGGTGCCGATGCTGCTCGACGCCCTCGCGTTCTGCGGTGCGCCCTTCATCTCGAGCACCCTCCCCCAGCCCACGGGCAACGCATGGCCGGAGCGCGGCCAGGTGCTCTCGGGACCCGGCGGGCTGACCTACCTGCAGGTGCTCGCGCCGTCGGGCGCCAGCGGCTTCACCCTCTCGCTGCAGGACGGGACGCCCGTCGGGACCGGCGCCGATTCGCGCCAGGTCGCCCTGACTGCTCCCGCCACGCCCTATACGGGGCCCCTCAACGTGACCTACACCTCCGACGGCGTCGTGACGACGCGCCAGATCGCCACTCTCGTCTCGGGACCGGTGCTCAACCCGAACCCGCCGGCCGGCCCGACCGACCTCGCGGCGATCGTGGACATCTCGGGGAGCATGTCGAGCGCCGACCCGAACTTCCGCCGCAAGGCCGCGGTCCAGCTGCTGGTCGACCTCTCGAACCGGGGTGACCGACTCGTGGGCACCGGCTTCGACGACGGGTTCACCGAGATCTTCCCGCGCACCACCATCTCCGGGGAGTCCTCGAAGAGCGCCCTCAAGCTGCTCGCGCGCCGGCGGATCGTCAACGACGGCGGTACCGACTACAACGTCGGCATCGGCCAGGCCTTCACCGCCCTCGCGGCGGATCCGCTCGACCCGAACACGCCGAAGGCGGCCATCTTCCTCACCGACGGCGCGAACGGCGGCACCTACGACAACAGCCACCTGCGCTTCGCGTTCAACGGCACCGGACGCTCGTGGCCGATCTGCGTCGTGCGCCTGGGCACCACCGGCTTCCGCGCCGAGGACATCGCCCGCCTGCGGCGCATCGCCCGCGAGACGGGCGGGATCTACCAGGCCACGCCCACGAACGTCGAGCTCGAGAACCTCTACTTCCAGTGCCGCGGACGTACGTCGGGCGCGAAGACGCTGCTCAAGAAGACGGCCACCTTCCGGGTCGGCCAGCGGCGCACCTACGCGCGCAAGGTGCCGTCGGGCCAGCGCAAGGCCACGTTCTTCGTGAGCTGGGGCGCCGGCAAGTACGACGTCCGCGCCGTCCAGCCGGGCGGCAAGGTCTTCCGCAAGTCGGTGGGCAAGAAGGTGCGGCGCGTGCGCGGCAAGGCCTTCACGTTCTTCGAGATCACGTCCCCGAAGGTGGGCCTCTGGCACCTCCAGGTGACGCGCCTCGCGAGCGGCGCGCGGACCGACCGGGCCACCACCACGGTCACCGTCCAGAAGAAGGGCTGACCCCGTCGCCATCCCGGGGCGGCGCGAGCCGCTCCGGGATGGTCAGACGTTGAAGCGGATCTGCAGTACGTCGCCCTCCTGGACGACGTAGTCGCGCCCCTCCATGCGGAGGGTCGCGGCCTCGCGGGCCCTGCTCCACGAGCCGGCGGCGACCAGGTCGTCCCACGACACGACCTCGGCCCGGATGAACCCCCGCTCGAGGTCGGAGTGGATCTTGCCGGCCGCGGCCGAGGCGACGGTGCCGCGGGTGATCGGCCACGCCCGCGCCTCGGGGGGGCCCGAGCCGGTGAAGAAGGTGACCAGGTCGAGCAGCCGGTAGGCGCCGGCCACCACCGCGTCGGCGCCCCGGACGTCGCCCAGCTCCATCTCGCGCGCGAACTCGGCCGCCTCCTCCGCCTCCATGCGGCTGAGCTCCAGCTCGGTGTCGACCGGCAGCGCGAGCGCCTGCGCGCCCTGGGCGGCGGCGTGCGCCGCGAGGCCCTCCGGGGGCGTGAGCTCGTCGTCGGTGTTGGCGATGTAGAGCACCGGCTTGGCGGTCAGCAGCCCCATGTCGAGGGCGATCGCGACCGCGGCGTCGTCGCCGACCAGGCGGGCCGGGCGTCCTGCGTCGAGGGCCTGGGCGATCGCCTCGAGGGCGGGCAGCTCGGCGACCGCGCCCACCTCGCCGGCGCGGGCGCCCTTGCGCACCTTCTCGAGGCGCCGCTCGACCTGCTCGCGGTCGGCGATCGCGAGCTCGAGATCGACCGCCTCGGCGTCGCCGACCGGGTCGATGCGCTCCTCGGGATGCGGCACCTCGGCGTTGGCGAAGGCGCGCACGACGTGCAGCAGCGCATCGGCCTGGCGCAGCTGCCCGAGCGCGGCTCCGCCGAGGCCCTCGCCCTGGCCGGCGCCCGCGGCGAGACCGGCGATGTTGACGAGCTGCACCTGGGCGGCCACGCGCCTCGGGATGTCCTGCGCGTCGGCGATCGCCAGCAGCCGCGGGTCGGGCACGTCGGCCATCGCGCGGGCGGGCTCGCGGGTGGTGAACGGGTAGGGGGCGATCTCGGCGTCCGCGCCGGTCACCAGGCTGAAGAGGGCGGTCTTGCCGGCGTTCGCGCGTCCGACGAGGCCGAGGTCCATCTCAGAGCCCCCTGGGGGGAGGGGTCAGGATCCCCCGAAACCGACGCGTCCGGGCGCCTCGCCCGGCGGGAGGCGCACGTAGAGCAGCTCGCCCGGGTCGACCCAGAACGTGCCCTCTTCGGCCTCGAGCGACCGCCACGAGGATCCCTGCCCCTCGGTGAGACCGGCGGTGAAGGAGGTGGCCACCTCGGCGTCCACCGTCAGCCGCAGCACGGTGCCGCCTTCGAAACCGAGCTCGAGTCGTCGCGTCGCCATCGGTCGGGAAGTCTACCGACCGGCGTCGTGCCCGGCCTGGACCAGCTCGGTCAGCACGCCGAGGGTCGCCCGCGGGTGGACGAACGCGACCATGTGCCCGCCGAGTCCGCGCCGGCCGCGCTCGTCGATCAGCTCGGCGCCGCGCCCCCGCAGGTCGGACAGCGCCGCATCGACATCCGGCACGGCGAACGCGACGTGGTGGAAGCCCTCGCCGCGGGTCGCCATGAAGCGGGCGATCGCCCCGTCCGGATCGAGCGGGCGGATCAGCTCGACGGCGCCCCCTCCGCCGCCCTCGGCCATCAGCGCCTCGACGCCCTGCGCCTGCATGACCTCGCGCACGACCACGGTGAGGTCGAAGGCCGCCGACATGCGGGCGAGCGCCGCGTCGAGGTCGGCCACCACGTAGCCCACGTGATGGATCGGGCCGAGGCCCCCGGCGGCGGTCACCGAACCGGCGAGAGGCGCGGGTTGGGCCGCTCCTCGCGCCCGACCTTCGCGCAGGGCACGCCGTCCACGCGCACCACGTCGGCGGTGAAGTCGTTCGGGCCGCGCAGCAGCGAGCTGCCCACCCCGTAGGCGTTGACGGGGACCCCGGCCTCCTCGAAGGAGCGGATGCGGGGCGCGTCGAAGCCGCCCGAGGCCACGATGCGCACGCCCTCGTGGCCGGCGTTGTCGAGGGCCCTGCGGACCTTCCAGACCAGCTCGGGCACGACCCCCGTCGGCCGGAAGCGCCCCATCTCGTGCCAGAGCGAGCGGTCGACCATGGTGCTCGAGGTGTCGAGTCGCACGCCCCACAGTCGCCCCTCGAGTGCGTCGGCGACCTCGAGGGCCGTGCGCACCGAGTCGTTCTCGAAATCGACGAGCACGGTCACGCTCAGGTGCTCGGCGAAGCGGTCGGCGAACCTGCGCGCCGCCAGCACGGTGTCGCCCCCGTAGGCGGCGATCAGCCCGTGGGGCACGGTGCCCATGCCCTTGCCGCCCCACCAGGAGGCCTGAGCGTCGGTCGACACGCCGATGGCGCCCGCCACGTGCGCGGCCCATCCGTCGCCGGTCTGCACCTGCCAGTGGTCGAAGCGGGCCGGGAAGTAGAGGATCGGCTTGCCGCCCGCGGCCGCCACGACGTCGCGGACGTTGCGGCTGATGAGCGTGCGCCGCGCGAGCACGCCGAGGTAGAGCGTCTCGAGCGAGGCGAACAGGCTGTAGTCGCCGCGGATGGTGAGCACCGTCTCCCACGGCTCGATCTCGTCGCCGTCGTAGAGGGCCTCGACCTCGAGCTGGTCCCAGCCGTCCTCCCACGAGCCGTCGTCACGATGGCGGCCCGAGCAGAGCTTGAGGATCGCGATGGCCTCGTCCACGCCACCGAGCACCGAGCGCTCCCGCTGGAACACCTGCATCAGCACGTCCGGCTGGTGGCCGTCGGCCTCGAGCACCGCGCGGGTGAACGTGAAGTACGCGTCGCTGTAGTAGCCGTCGCGCATCTTCTCGACGGGCAGCTGGAACGTCTCGGGGTCGAGGCGCGTGCGGCGCGCGGTGGTCATCCGGGCCCGTCGTCGTCGGGCAGGCGCGCGGGCCGGGTTGACCAGAGGAACCCGACCGCGAGCACGGCAAGGCCCGAGATCGCGATCGCGATCACCCCGAGCCAGACGGCGGCCCCCGAGTCGCCGTCGGACGACGCGACCGGGGTGGCGGGGGCGCCCGCCCCCGCGTCGGCCACGATCGTCACCCGCGCCGCCGGACCCGGGTCGGTGGGACCGCTCTCGGCCGCGTCCCCCTCCTGCGCCGGGTCGGTCCAGGGCTTCACCATGCCGTCGGAGTAGGTCTGCCGGGCGGGCCACAGGGCCTCGCCATCGCCGAACGGCGTGCCGAGGACGGTGAAGTCCGCGTAGCGCCCGGGCGCGATGCGCCCCCCCGAGAACACGATCGCGCGCACCCGCCCGTCGCTCCCGCGCGTCAGCGCGGCCGACCAGCCGCGCGGCGTCTCGCCGAGGCTGTAGACCGTCACCTGCTCGGGCACGTCGAGCCGCAGCCGGGTGGTCGCGATGTCGCGCTCGTTCGGCACCCGCACCGTGAACTCGACCGCCTCGTCCCTCGTGACCGTGGCGGGCAGCACGTTGACGTGGGCGGACGCCGGTGCCGCGCCGGCCATCAGGGCCGCCGCGAGAAGCGGCAGGACGCGGCGCCTCACACGCGCACCAGGTCGGTCAGGGCGTCGAGCATCGCGACGTACATTAGTGCCTGCACCCCGTCGCTCAGCGCGATCCGGTAGGTGAAGGCCAGAGGCCCGGCGACGTCGGTCTCGATGGTCACCCGGGTGCCGTCCGGCTCGGGGCTCAGCATCGTCGTCGTGCGCGCCCGCACGCCGAGGCCCCTCGCGACCCATGTGATGCGGGAGGGCCGCTCGACCTCGGTCAGGCCGGGACGGGTGTAGAAGTCGCGCCCCTTCGCGTCGCGCAGTCGCAGGTCGAGGCCCGTGCCCGGCGCGAGCGGCCCGTCGACGGCGGCGGCCGCGCAGTGCGGGTTCCACTCCGGCCAGTCCGCGATCGCGGTCCAGCGGTCCCAGACCACGTCCGGGGGCGCCGGGGCGACCACCGTCACCACCACGCTCACCGGCTAGAGGGGCCCCGAGCCCTCCGCGCGGAGGAGGGCCTCCATCGCGGCCCGTCCCACGAGCAGGTCGCTCTGGCTCGGCTCGCGGGTGGCGAAGCCCGACTGCATCGCGTGGCCGACGCCGTGCACCAGGCGGGAGAGGGGGTGGGTCGGACGGCGGGCGGAGAACGAGAACACCTCGACGGCCGCGCCGACGCTCAGCGCGGACATCGCGGTGCGCACCCCCACCCTCGGCCGGCGCACGAACGTGCGGACGATCGTGTTGCCGACCACGGTCGAGACGAGCAGCGGCAGGATCAGGTTGCTGCCGCAGCGGTCGTGCTCCTTCGCGTGGCCCTCGGCGTTCGCGACCTCGTCCGCGCCGCCCGCCTCGTAGGCGGCGATGCTCTTGTGCTCGACCGCGTGCCAGATCGCCGCGCGCGAGCCGCGCAGGGTCAGCACGGCCGGGGCGAGGCCGGCCACGGCCCCCACCGTCTCCTGCGCGAGCACCGACCTCAGCCTGCGTCGCGCGACCGCGGCGACGACCGTCGCCCCCACGGCGGCGCCGACCGTGGAGCGGTCCTCCATCGCGAAGCGCGCCTGCGGCAGCCCGCGCCGCACGGCGGGCAGCACGGCGAAGGCCTCGCCCAGGCGCACGATGCCGCGCGCCACGGGCAGGTCGGTCAGCCGTCCGGCGCGGAACAGCCGCTTGCGGCCCGACGCCACCACCAGCTTGCCGTTCTCGTCGCGTACCGCGGCCGCCCAGTGACCCGGTCCGTGCACGAGCAGCCCGTTGGCGAGGGCCATGCCCCCGAGGCGGTTGGAGCGCGGCGGATCGGCCATGGCAGCAGGGTAGCGCCCGGGTCGGGCGCACGTGACCTCAGCCGAGGACGGCGCCGACGTCGTGGGGGCGCGCCGTCACCGCGCGCCGCGCCGCGCCTCCTGGCGGCGCTCGGCGGCGAGGCGGCCCGCGGCGGGGTCGGAGGAGTTGACGAAGGACATCATCGCGGCGATCGCCCGGTGCCCCGCGACCTCGGCGATCTGGCGGTGCATCTCGCGCGCCACCCAGCGGTACGACTCGTGGCCCTGCGGCTGGCTGCGCAGCTCGATCAGGTGCATGGCCTCGCGGGCGTTCATCACCATCGTGAAGCGGATGCGGTGGGCGAGGGTCACGGCGTACGGCGCGTGCACGGGCAGATCGGCCGCCAGCGCGTCGTGCAGCCCGGTGCAACGGGCCTGGACGTCCGCGTAGGCGTCGGCGGCCCCTGCGGCGACGACCGCCTCGGGCACGTCGTAGCCGAGGCGCGGCGAGAGCGGCTGCGCCTGCAGGCTCAGCATGCGGTGGCGCTGCAGGTCGCGGTAGGCGCCGTAGTCGCACTCGACCTCGAAGGCGTAGGTCGTCGCCTCGAGCGCGCGGCCCGGCCGCCGGCGCCGATCGCCGCGCTCGCCCGCCCAGGCGGCCAGGGCGTCGGCGCGCGCGCCGGTGTCCATCGCGGCCGCCGCGTCGCGCACGTCGGCGAGCGCGCGTTCCGACGCGGGCCAGAGGGCGTGGGCGAGCACCCGCGCCTCGCCGTCGGGATCGAAGTCGACGAGCCGCACGCGCGGCCCGCCGGCCGTCGTCTCCGGCGCCGGGCCGAGGCGCTCCGCCAGCGCGGCGGCCGTTCGGTCGCCCGCCGCGAGGTACTCGCCGTGCGCGACCCCCCGGTCGTGGCGGTTGACGCGGGTGAGGAACGCGGGGATCACGGTCCTCAGCTCCCTCAGCATGGCGGCGGCGCACGCGCGGGCCTCGGGCAGCGGGTGGGCGCCCATGCGGATCAACATCGCCTCGTACGCCTGCCCCGAGGCGTAGATGCCGACGTTGGCGGTCGTCGCCGCCGGCAGGAGCCCGCGCAGCAGGTCGAGCGCCCGCGCCCGGACGGCGCGCTCGCGTGCCGCGGCGGGGGTGCCGGGCTCGTCGGGCACGTCGGCTCCGACGTGGGCGACGAGGCGCGGCAGCAGGGCGGCGTACCCCTCGAAGGCCGCGTCGAGCGTGGCCACGTACGCGGGGCCGAGGTCGGGGTGCGACATCACCGCGTCGGGCCGGTGGTAGCGGTAGCGCCCGCCGGGGCGGTCGGTGAAGGCGATGTAGCGGGTTGACTGCTCGAGGTAGCTGGCGAGCCGCCCCCACTGCAGGACCTTCGTCAGCAGGTTCGAGGCGCCCTCCACGGCGATGTGCGCCCCGCCGAGCTGGGCGACCGAGTCGTCGCCGTACTCGGCCAGGACGCGCTCGTAGAGAGCGTCGGCGCGGGCCTCGCCCACCTGCGGCGCGCCGCCCGCCGGCGCGCCGACCCCCTCCTCGGGCAGGAACTCGTCGAGCAGCAGGCGGCGAAGGGACTTGGGGCTGCGCGAGTAGCGGGCGAAGAGGGCGCCCTTCACGACCTCGGGCATCCCGGTCAGCGCGAAGACCGGTCCCACGGTGTCGGAGACGAATGGAGCCACCCGTTCGCGCTCTCGTTCGTTCAGGTTGACGTTGGTCAATTCATGCCATTCGGTGCGGTACGCGATCGCGGGACGACCGCCATCCTAGTGGGGTGCCCCGCCGGCTCCCCGTACTCGCCGCGCTCGCCGCGCTCGTCGTGCTCGCCGCGCTCGCCGTCCTGGCCGTGGCGGCGTCGCCCGCCGACACCGCGGCGCGGCCCGACGCGGTCGAGCCCGCGCCGCCCCCCGGCTACTGCCGGGTGCGACCCGCCGAGGTCTGGCCCGCCTTCGGCCCCGACGGGAGCGCGCCCGACCTGACCCCCTTCCAGGACTACCGGGCGGGGCTCGGCATCGACGGCAGCGCGCGCGGCGCCGGGGTCACCATCGCCGACATCGAGTACGAGTGGCGCCCGCAGCACACCGAGCTCGCCGGCCGTGCGTTGCCCCCGGGGTCCGGCAGCGGGCTGCCGCCCGGGTACCGCGCCGAGGACCACGGCACGGCCGTGCTCGGCATCCTCGGCGCATCAGAGGACGGGCGCGGCGTGACCGGCCTGGCGCCCGACGCGACGCTGGCGCCCCGCTCCCCCCTCACGCCCGGCCAGGCCGACTACCGGCCCTGGGAGGCCGTGACGGCCGCGGCGCGCACGCTCGGGCCGGGCGACGTGATGCTCATCGAGCTGCAGGCGGGCCTCGACGCGGGCGCGGCGCCGTTCGTGCCGATCGAGGTCTACGGCGAGATGCGCACCGCCATCCGCGCGGCCGTTGACAAGGGCATCGTGGTGGTCGAGCCCGCCGGCAACGGCGGCGGCGACATCGCCGAGCTGCTGGCGCAGCGCAACGTGCGCGCCCCGTGGCTGCTCGGACCCTCGGCGCCCGACCACTCGGGGGCCCTCATCGTCTCTGGCGGCGGGGCGGGCACCGACGACGACGGGACGCCCGACCGGGCCCGCGTGCCCGGCTCCAACTCCGGCGCCCGCATCGACGTGCAGGGCTACGGGGCCGCCGTCGTGACGAGCGGATACGGCGACAGCCCGTGGAGCCCGGGCGGCGACGGCACCTACACCGCGTGCTTCGACGGCACCTCGAGCGCCGCGGCCACCATCGCGGGGGCCGCCGCCGTGGTGCAGTCGGCCGAGATCGCGCGCGACGGCACGCCGCTGACGCCGGCGCAGCTGAGGGATCTGCTGGTGGCGACGGGGACCGAGCAGTCGCGTCCCGCCGACGGCCACATCGGCCCCCGGCCCTTCGTCGCCGCGGCCATCGCCTCCCTCGGCGACCTCCCCCCGCCCCCGCCCCCGTCGGGGCAGGTCCCCCCGCCCGCGTCCTCGGGACCCGTGGTGCCGGCCGTGCCGCCGGTGCCGCCGCCGGTGCCCGCCGCCCCCGCGGTCGCCGCCGCCGCGACGCCCGTCCCGGCCGCCCGCGCCCTGCGCGTCGGCATCGACCGCGCGCGCGGCAGGCTGACGCTGCGCCTGCGGGGCCTCGCGCCGCGGGCCGTGGTGCGGGTCGGCGCCCGCCGTGTGCGCGTCGTCGGCGGGCGCGCGGTGCTGCGGCGCGCCGTCCGCGGGACCTTCGTCGTGCGGGTGAGCGCGCCGTCGCGGTCAGGGGCGGGCGTCGCCGTCGTCGCCTTCCGCGTCACCCTCCCCGCGCGCGGCGCGGCGCGGGTCGTCCGCCTGCGCACCTAGGCGACGGCGGTCACCAGCCCCAGGTGCCCGGCGCCCCCTTGAAGGGCCCGACGATCTCGTCGGTGATCCAGCCTCCGTAGAAGTCGCCCTCCTGGCTGCGCACCCGCTCGCCGCCGACGCGGCACTCGTCCACCGCGCCGGGGTAGACGGCGACGTGGCCGGCGAGCGCCGCGTAGGCCGGCACCGGCTCGGGGTAGGACCAGGCGGCGCGCGCGGCCGTGCGCCCGCCGCCGACGACGTCGAGGTAGCCCGCCTGGCCCTTCCACTCGCAGAAGCTGGAGCCCGCGGCCGGGACGAGGGCCCCGGGCGCGAAGTCGGCGGCCGGCAGGTAGAAGGTCGGCGGGTGGCTCGTCTCGAGCACCCGCAGGGCGCGCGTCGTGTCGGCCACGACCTCGCCCCCCAGCGTGACGGTCACCCGCCGCGCGTCCCGGTCGACGCGCGGCGGCCGCGGGTAGTCCCAGACCGACTCCTGACCGGGGCCCGGGGGCGTCCGGTCCCTACCAGGAGGCAGAGCCGCCCCGCGTGTCGGTCTGCTCCATGGGCCACACCTCGGGCAGGTCGACGTTGAAGTTGCCCTCGTCGTCGGCGTGCTTGCTGTGCCACTCGGTGAAGTTCGGGATCGAGAAGCCCACCACCCGGAAGCTGTGCCGGTCGACGCGCACGACGAGCTCCCGCTCGGGGTCGAGCACCGCGAGCGCCGGGCTCGGGATGCCGTACGAGCAGTGGTAGGCGTCCTTGTCCTTGTCGTACCGGGTCATGGCGTCCGAGGGCGTGTGGGTGCCCGCGCCGACGGCCGACGCCGGCTCGACGCCCTCCTCGGGCGGCTGCGGCCCCGCGCCCGACCCGGGCGGCGGAAAGGTGCTCATCGGTCTCCTCCCAGCATGCGTTGCACGATCACCCGTACCTCTTTCCCGTCGGCGGTGGCGCCGACACGGCTCATGACGGCCTTCATCACGCGTCCCATGTCGCCCGGGCCCGCGGCCCCCTCGGACGCGATGACGTCGGCGACCACGGGCTCGATGGCGGCGGCGTCCATCTGGGCCGGCAGGTAGGCCTCGAGCACCCCCATCTCGGCGACCTCGGTCGCGACGAGATCGTCGCGCCCTCCGGCCCGGAACTGCTCGATCGACTCGCGGTGCTGCTTGACGATGCCGCGCAGCACACGTGCCGCCGCGTCGTCGTCGAGCGGCGCGCGGGCCTCGATCTCGGCGTTCTTGAGGCTCGCGCGGGCCCGCCGGATCGCCCCGAGGCGCAGCTTGTCGCCGCCCCGCATCGCGTCCTTGAGGTCCTGGTCGAGCCGGGCGCCGATGCCCGTCGTGGTGTCCGCCATCCGCGTCCCCCTCGGCACGATTCCTTCCCGGGACTCTAGTCGGCCCGTCCCGCGGCGGCCCCCCGGCGCCGGTCGAAGGGACGGTCGAGCAGCCAGAAGAGCACGAGGGCGACGATGGCGCCCGAGGCGATGTACCAGGGCCAGGGGCCCATGAGGTCGAGCAGGCTGCCGCCCGGGGGCGGCCGTCGCAGGAACATGTAGTTGCCGCCGGTGGCGAGCGTGCCGATCGCCGCGACGACCGTCCAGGCGAGCGTCAGGGCGAAGATCCTCGGGACGGCGCCGGGGCGGGGCGTGCGGCCGAGGCCCCAGGCGAGCAGTACGGCGGCCACGACGACGCCGGAGTGGGCGATCACGAACGTCCACGCGCGGTAGTCGGGGAACCCCTGCCGCAGGTCGGGGGTCGCCAGCGCCTGCACCGTGGCCGTCAGGGCCCAGAAGTAGGTCAGCTCGAACGCGAGCGGCGACGACCGCCAGAGGGCGACGACCGCGGCGACCGTCGCGGCGTCGGTGAGGTGCAGCGGCAGGTCGCCGCGCGCGGACAGCCCCTCGTCGAGCCCGTGCACGATGTGGAAGACGACCTCGTTGAGCACGAGCACGACCGCGAGAGCCCGCGCGCCGTGCCGCAACCGGGGCGCGTCCCGATCGCGGCGCGCGAGTAGCCCGACTGCCAGGCACGCGCCCGCGGTGGCGCCGAGCACGATCAGGTGCGAGGGGGAGAAAGGCTCCACGCGCGGGCTAGAAGGGCTCCTCCCGGTCGGGGTCGGCGCCGCTCTCCTCCACCTCGCCGCGCAGGTCGCGCAGGCGCGCCGCCAGCTCGCCCTCGGGGCCGCGATCGGTCGGATCGTAGAAGCGCACCGCCTCGAGACCCTCCGGCATCAGCGATCCGGGCACGAACCCGTCGGCGGAGTCGTGCGGGTAGCGGTAGCCCTCGCCGTTGCCGAGGCCCCGCGCGTTGGCGACGCTCGAGTCGCGCAGGGCGAGCGGCGGGCGCCGCGCGCCCTCGCGCTCGACCCGCTCCAGTGCCGCGTCGATCGCCCGGTACGAGGCGTTCGACTTCGGCGCGAGCGCGATGTAGGTGGTCGCCTGGGCGAGCGAGATGCGGGCCTCCGGGAGACCGACGAACTCGACCGCCCGCCCCGCGGCCACGGCGACCGCGAGGGCGCGCGGGTCGGCGTTGCCCACGTCCTCGCTCGCGGCCACGATCAGCCGGCGGGCGATGAACTTGGGGTCCTCGCCGCCCTTCAGCATCACGGCCAGGTAGTAGATGGCAGCGTCCGGGTCGCTGCCGCGCAGGCTCTTGATGAACGCCGAGATCGTGTCGTAGTGGGCGTCGCCCTGGCGGTCGTAGACGACGGCACGGCCGCCCGCCGCGCCCTGGACGGTCTCGAGGGCGATCGTGCGCCCGTCGGACGTGTCGGCGGCGGCCGCCTCGAGCAGGTTGAGCGCACCGCGCGCGTCGCCCCCGGCGCGGGCGACGATCGCCGCCCGCGCCTCGTCGCCCAGCGCGACGCGGCCGGCCAGACCGTGCGGGGCCGCCACGGCGCGATCGAGCATGCCGGCCACGTCGTCCGGCCCGAGCGGCTCCAGCACCCAGACGCGCATCCGGGACACCAGCGCGGCGTTGACCTCGTACCACGGGTTCTGGGTGGTGGCGCCGATGAGCGTCAGCAGGCCGTCCTCGACGGCCGGCAGCAGGGCGTCCTGCTGCGCGCGGTTGAAGCGGTGGATCTCGTCGAGGAAGAGCACGGTGGACGTGCCGGCCGCCAGCCGGTCGCGCGCCCGCGCCATCACGGCGCGCACGTCGGAGACCGACGCGGACACGGCCGAGAGCTCCTCGAAGGACGCCGAGGTGCTGTGGGCGACGATGCGCGCGAGGGTCGTCTTGCCGCTGCCCGGCGGTCCGTAGAGGATCATCGAGGGCACCCGGTCGGCGACGATCGCGGCGCGCAGCGCCCCGTCGGGCCCCAGCAGGGCGGTCTGGCCGACCACGTCGTCGAGGCTCTCCGGCCGCATCCGCGCGGCCAGCGGACGCGTGCGCTGCAGCCGCGACTCGACGGCCTCGCCGAACAGGTCGCCCTGCGGTGGTCCCCCGCCGCGGGCCATCAGGCGGCCACCCGCAGAGGGCCCCGGGACGGAAGCAGGGTCGCGACGGCCGCGCCGAGCAGCGGCAGGGCGACGACGCCCCACAGCGCCGCCTCGCGTCCTGCAGCGTCGGCGATGGCGCCGAAGAGGGCGAGGCCGGGCGGCGCCGAGCCGATGGCGCCGAAGCCGATCATGAGCCCGGCCGCGAGGGCGAGGCGACCGGGCAGGTACTCCTGGCCCATCATCACGGTGACCGAGAACGACGACATGAGCACGAAGCCGGCCCCGGCCAGGGGCACGAGGGCGACGAGCCCGTCGAGCAGCAGGAAGGCGCCGAGCAGAGGCGTCACCATCGGCAGGCTCCAGATCAGCATCAGACGCCCTCCGAGGCGGTCGGCGACGGCCGCGCCCCCCAGGGTGCCCACGGCCCCGGCCGCCGAGAACACCACCACGGCGAAACCGGCGGCCTGGTCGGAGAACCCGCGCTCGCCCGTCAGCAGCAGCGGCGCGAGGGCGAGCACGCAGAACTGGGTCCACGTGCGCATGCTCGTGACGAACAGCAGCAGCGAGATGCTCCACGCGCTGGCGCGGGCGCCGCCCTCCGCGGCCGCCGCCGGGCGCGGCGTCACCGGCACGCCGATGCGGTCGCGCTCGTGGTGCAGCCAGACCGCCACCACGAGGCCCGGGACCAGGAAGACCAGGGTGGCGCGGGCGTCCAGCAGGGGGATGAAGAGGGCGGCGATCAGCGGCCCGACCGCGAAGCCGGCGTTGCCGCCGAGCATGAACCACGCCAGCCCGGTGGCCTTGCGCTCGGCGCTGATCTGGTTCGCGACCCGCGCGGCCTCGGGATGGAACGCCGCGATGCCGAGGCCCGAGCCGACGATGCACGCCAGCACGCCCGCGTAGCCGCCGGCGAGGCCGGCGAGCGCGAGGCCGGCCGCCGCCACGCCGACGCCGCCCCACAGGAAGACGGTCGTCGCGCGCCGGTCGGCCACCAGCCCGAAGAGCGGCTGGATCGCCGACGAGACGAGCAGCGAGGCGCCGAGGATCATGCTGGCCGCGAGGTCGGACAGGGCGTAGAGGGCCGTGAACACCGGGATCATCGCCGGCACGGCGCCCACGGTGGCGTCGATCACGAAGTGGCCGGACGCGAGCAGCGTGATGCCCCGGCGATCGATCGCCCCGGCGTCGAGGCGCCGCGGGGCCACGGCGGGGGCGCTCGCGCTCATCGGCGCACTCTACGCCGGGTCCGTCGCCGGGCTAGGGTCGCCGCATGCCCGGTGGACGCGAGATCAGCGGTGCCGACGTGCGCGCCGCGGCCACCTCCACGGGCGGCGCGGCCGCCGACCGCGACGCCCTGCGCGCGGCGGTCGGGCCCGACGACCTCTTCGCGTCGTACGACGAGCTGCTGCGGGCGTGCCCGCCGTCGCGCATCGGGCTCAGCCCCGGCGCCCATGCGGCGCTGTTCGCCCCGCTCTTCGGGGAGTTCGAGTAGGTCAGGCCGCCGGCGGGCGCTCCGGGGTCCCGAGCCCCGCCACGTCCTCCAGACGGCTGTCGGCGAGGGGATCGGGGCGGCGGCTCCACCACGCCACGCCCGTCGCCAGGGCCTGCACGCGCGCCCCGACGACGGCGAAGCCGACGGAGCAGAGCACGATGACGAGCGGGGTCATGGCGCCCGCGTCCGTGCCGAAGAGCCCGATCGGCGTGTCGAAGCGGGCATCGGCGAGCGCGGTGAAGAGCAGCCCCACCGCGGCAACCGTCAGCAGCGCGAGCGGGATCGCCTGCACGACCCAGTGGCGGCGCACGAGGCGCACGATCACCAGCTCGTGGACGAGCATCAGGCCGATGCCGAGGGCGAGCGTGCTCCACAGGCCCGTCGGCCCGGCCGAGTCGCCGATCACGCCGAGCGCCTCGTCGGTGCGGCCGGTCTCGCCGGCCTCGCCGCGGATCATCGTGCCGAGCACGTGGTTGAAGTCGAGGGTCGTGTACCCCTTGCGGAACGACCCCTGGATCATCACGAGGAACACGATCGCGCCGACCGCCCCTCCGATCGCGGGGGCCAGCAACGTCCGGGCCGCCCGCCCGAGCACGCCGCCCCCGTCGCCCGAGGCCGAGCCGTCCGCCGGCGCCGGTGGGGGCCCGGTGCTCACGGGGCGTCCTCGTCGTGGGGGTTGGCCCGCAGCCAGGAGATGCGCAGGAAGAGATCGCGGTCGCTCACGTCCTGCTCCAGCTCGAACCCCGTGCCACACAGCGGGCAGGCCGTGAACGGGTGGAAGACCGGGATGCCGTCCTCGTCGGCGGCCCCGGTCGGGATGAGCAGCAGGTCGCCCCAGCACTCGGGCGTGGGGCACCGCACGCGCGCGTCGATGTTGGCGAAGGCGCTCTTGGTGAGGGAAGGCGTGTCGCTCATGGCCGCTCCGGGCATCATCGCGCCTCGAGTCACTACATTTCGTGAAGCGATGGAGACCCGCATCGGGTGTCCCGCGTTCCCTCCGGGGGGAAAAGGGTAGAATCCCCCCTTGAATCGCTGGTTAACCAGCCGCAGCACGGGAGACGTCATGGCGCGCAGCTACCAGGATCTCCTCGCGTCCGCTCGCGAGCAAGTGCCGGAGGTGCAGGTCGCCGACCTCGCCGAACGGCGCCAGAGGGGCGACACCCCTCTGGTCATCGACGTCCGCGAGCAGAGCGAGTGGGACGAGGGGCACATCCCCGGGGCGATCCACATCCCCCGCAGCTTCCTCGAGAGCAGGATCGCCGGGGTGGCGACCCCGGATCAGGAGGTCATCCTGAGCTGTGCGTCCGGCAACCGGTCGCTGCTCGCCGGGACGACTCTGCGCGAGATGGGCTTCGGCAACGTCGAGAGCCTGGCGGGCGGGTTCGCCCGCTGGAAGCAGAGCGGCCAGCCGTACGACGTCCCCGCCGCGCTCTCGCAGGAGCAGCGCTCGCGGTACAGCCGCCACATCCTCATCCCCGAGATGGGCGAGGAGGGCCAGCTCGCCCTGCTGGGGTCGAAGGCCCTGCTGATCGGCGCGGGCGGACTGGGCTCGCCCGCCGCCTACTACCTCGCCGCGGCCGGCGTGGGCACGCTCGGGCTCGTGGACGACGACGTGGTGGATGCGAGCAACCTGCAGCGGCAGATCATCCACACGACCGACCGCGTCGGGATGAACAAGGGCGAGTCGGCGCGGATCGCCATCGAGGCGCTCAACCCCGACGTGACGGTCGAGACGTATCCGTTCCGGGTCGACAAGTCGAACGTGCTCGACCTGATCGCGGACTACGACGTGATCATCGACGGGACCGACAACTTCCCGACCCGCTACCTGATGAACGACGCCGCGCTCATGTCGCGCACCCCGCTCGTGCACGCGAGCATCCTGCGCTTCGAGGGCCACGCGTCGGTGTTCACCCCGTACGAGGGGCCCTGCTACCGGTGCCTCTTCCCGGAGCCCCCGCCGCCCGACATGGCGCCCTCGTGCGGCGAGGCCGGCGTGCTCGGCGTGCTCTGCGGCGTGATGGGCGGGATCATGGCGACCGAGGCGATCAAGCTCCTGCTCGGCATCGGCGACACGCTGTCCGGCCGTCTGCTGATCTACGACGCCCTCGAGATGGGCTTCACCGAGCTCAAGATCCGCCGCGACCCGGACTGCCCGGCCTGCGGCCCGAACGCCGAGCTCGAGTTCCGCGACTACGACGCCTGGTGCGCCGGGGTCGGCCGTCACGCAGCGGGGGTCGCCGCAGCATGAGCACGGTGCGGATACCGCCGGTGCTGCGTCAGGCCACCGGGGGCGAGCGCGAGATCGAGGTCCCCGGCGCGACGGTCAGCGAGGTGCTCGACGCCCTCTACGAGCGGCACCCGGGCGTGCGCACGCAGCTCGTGACGCCCGAGGGCGAGCTCCACAAGTTCGTCAACGTCTACCTCAACGACGAGGACGTGCGGCTGCTGTCGTGGCTCGAGACCGAGGTCGGTGAGCGGGACACCCTGCTCATCCTCCCCGCAATGGCGGGCGGGGCGCGCCCATGACCCCGCTCTCGGCGCTCGGGGCGCCCCCCCTCGAGGTGTCGGCCGACCTCATCGGCACGATCGGCAACACCCCGCTGGTCGAGCTGCAGCGCGTGTCGCCCAATCCGGACGTCCGCATCCTCGCCAAGCTCGAGAGCCACAACCCGACCGGCTCGATCAAGGACCGCACGGCGCTCTCGCTGATCGAGGACGCCGAGCAGCGCGGCAAGATCCGGCCCGGCGACACGATCATGGAGCCGACCTCCGGCAACACCGGGATCTCGCTGGCGATGATCTGCCGCGTCCGCGGCTACAAGCTGGTCGCGGTGATGCCGGAGAACGTGACACCCGAGCGTCGTCAGCTGCTCACCCTCTACGGGGCCGAGATCGTGCCGACCGACGGCGAGTTCGGCTCGAACGGCGCGGTCGAGGTGGCGCGCAGGCTGTCCGCCGAGAACGGGCTCTACATGCCGTTCCAGTACGGCAACCCGGCCAATCCCCGGGCGCACTACGAGGGCACCGCGGAGGAGATCGTGCGCGACTGCCCCGAGCTCGACGTCTTCGTGGCCGGCCTCGGCACCGGCGGCACCCTCATGGGCGCGTCGCGCCGCCTGAAGGAGCACCGCCCCGAGATCCAGGTGGTCGCCTGCGAGCCGCTGCAGGGCGACCCCGTGAGCGGCCTCCGCAGCCTGGACGACGGCTTCGTGCCGCCGATCCTCGACCTGGCCCGGCTCGACCGCAAGCTGCTGGTCGGCAACCGCGACGCGATCGTCATGACCCGCCGGCTGGCGTCGGAGGAGGGCATCTTCGCCGGCGTCTCGTCGGGCGCCGTCATCCACACCTGCGTGCGCGTGGCCGAGCGCATGGAGCGCGGCACCATCGTGGGGATCATCTGCGACGGCGGCTGGAAGTACCTGTCGTCCGGCCTGTGGACCGACGACGTCGACGCGGTCGAGGAGCGCGTCAACAGCGGCATCTTCTGGTAGACCGCCGGCCGTGAGGATCGCCCCCGAGCTCGCCCAGGAGCTGGTCGACCACGCCCTGGCCGACCTCCCGAACGAGTGCTGCGGCATGATCGCCGGCCGCGGCGGCACGGCCACCCGGGTGCTGCGCGCCTCCAACAGCGAGGGCAGCCCGTTCATGTACGTCATGGACCCGCGCGAGCAGCTGCGGATGATGGACGCGATCGACGACGCGGGCGACGACCTGCTGGCGATCTACCACTCGCACACCCGCTCGGCGGCGTACCCCTCGCGAACGGACCTGGAGCTCGCGTTCTACCCGGATACGCTGTACCTCATCGTGTCCATCGCCGACCGTGACGCGCCGCAGATCCGCGCGTTCCGGTTGAGCAAGGGCGCCCCAGAGGGCGAGCAGATCGCCGAGGAGAGGGTGGAGATCGAATGAGCAAGCGCGTGTTGGCGACGACGGCCATGGCGGCCGCGCTCGCGTTGGCCGGGCTCTCGGGGTGCGGGGGGTCGTCCGACGTCGTGACGCAGACCATCACCACGGACACCGTTCCCACGGCCGCCGCACCGGCCACGACGGCGCCCGCGACGACCCCGGCGCCGACGAGCGTGGGCGAGGACCGCCTGCCGCCCGGCGGCACGCTGCCCGGCACGCGGCCGGGGACCAGCCGCCCCCTCGACGACGCGCAGGAGTTCGTCGACACGCTCTACCAGACCGGCGACCCGTCGAAGCCCGCCGCCGCCGAGCGGCTCGAGGCGGCCGGCTACGTGAGCGGGATCCTCCGCGACGAGCTCGGCTCCGACCCCACCACCGGCATCGCGCTGTTCCGCACCTACGCCATCGTCGTGCGCGACCCCGCCGCGGCGCAGGTCGAGGTGGACGACGCCGCCGACGAGGTGGAGTCCGCCAGCTCCGCGCCCTCGCGCGACATCTCGGTGCCCGACATCCCCGGCGCGCGCGCCCTGCGGCTCGACATCGACCAGGCCGGCACCACCGGCTCGGTGGCCTTCGTGACCTTCGCGGTCGGGCCGTACATCTACGGCCTGCAGGGCGTGGCCACCTCGGCCGACGCCCTGCCGCAGGACCAGTTGGTGGAGGCGGCGCGCACCCTCTACGCGCGGGTGAGCGCCACCCCCTGACCCGTCGCCCGGGCCGGCCGCCCTACGAGGCGGCCGGCTCGGCCTTCTTGGCGCGGGTGCGCCGCTTCGGCTTGGGGGCCGCCTCGGCGTCCCCGGCGTCGGCGGTCGGCGCCTCCGCGGGCGTCTCCCCCGCGGCGGCCGGCTCGGCCTTCTTGGCACGGGTGCGCCGCTTCGGCTTGGGGGCCGCCTCGGCGTCCCCGGCGTCGGCGGTCGACGCCTCCGCGGACGTCTCCTCGGCGGCGGCCGGCTCGGCCTTCTTGGCGCGGGTGCGCCGCTTCGGCTTGGGGGCCGCCTCGGCGTCCCCGGCGTCGGCGGTCGACGCCTCCGCGGACGTCTCCTCGGCGGCGGCCGGCTCGGCCTTCTTGGCGCGGGTGCGCCGCTTGGGCGCCGGGGCCGGATCGTCGGCGACGGGCGCCGCGGTCGCGGGGGCGCCGTCGTCGAGCACGGGCTCCTCCGCGGCGGTGCGACGGCGCACGCGGCGGCGGCCGGGGGCGGGAGTCTCCTCCGGGGCCGCGGCGGTCAGGGCGTCGCCCGACGGGGGCGTGGAGCTCTCGTCGCCCGGTGTCGCCTCCGGCGCGGTCTCGCCGGCCTCGGGCTCGGGCGTCGCGCGACGGCGGCGACGGCGACGGCCGGCGTCCTCGGGCTCGTCGGCCACCGGCGCCTCGGGGGCCTCCACGTCGGCGACGTCGGTCTCGGGGGCGGGCGCCGCGAGGACGTCCTCCTCGGCCAGCTCCTCCAGATCGGCCACGGTGGGCTCGGGGTCGGCCCCGGCGCCGCGGCGGCGCCGGCGGCGCGTGCTGCGGGCGGGGGCGGCGCCCGCGGCGGTGTCCGATGCCTCGACCAGGTCGGGCACGTCCTCGCCGACCTCCGGGCCGAGCATGATCATGTCCTCGTACGAGATGGGCTCGTCGAGCGGCGGCAGGGTGCCCAGGTCGAGGTCGGGCGTCGGGGTCACGACGACCTCGAACACCTCGGCGCCGGGCGCGAGGGCCTCGACCGCCGCGCCGGCGGCGACGCTCGACTGCTCGGAGCGGCCGCGGCCGCCGCGACGCCGGCGTCGGCGCCCGTCGGTCTCGTCGCCGCCGCGCTCGGAGAAGCGCTCCGACGGCGCCGCGGCCGCGGGCACGACCGGCGCCGCCACCGCGGTCGTCCCCAGCTCGACGCGGTAGGTGCCGCTGCGCGGGTCGGTCTCGAGGCGGACCATGCCGGTGCCGCCGGCCTCCTCCAGGAACTTCGAGAAGGTCGAGAAGCCGTGCTCGCTCTCGTCGAAGGCCGGGTACTTGCGGCGCATCGAGTCCTTGACGATGCTCGCGAGCGGCCACTCGACACCCTCGCGCTGGAGCGCGGTGAGCGTCTCCTGCAGCAGGCCGACCGGGTTCAGGTTGGCGCCGCTGCCGCTGCTGCGACGCGAGGTCTGACCGCCGGCGGCGCGCGCCGCGAGCAGGTCGTAGAAGATGAACTCGTCGCAGTTGGCGATCAGCAGCTCGCTGGCCGACTCGCGGTTGCCGACGCCGATGACGCGCTTGTTCAGCTCGCGCAGCTTGCCGACCAGCGGCGTGAAGTCGCTGTCGCCGGACACGATCACGAAGTTGTTGACGTGCTCGCGGCTGTAGGCCAGCTCCATCGCGTCGACGGCCATCTGGATGTCGGCGCGGTTCTTCGCGCCCTCGCGGGCGGACGGCATCTCGATCAGGCCGAGGCCGGCGTTCTGCAGCTCGTGCCGCGCGTCGCGGTAGCGACTCCAGTCGGCGTAGGCGCGCTTCACCAGTACCCGGCCCTTCTCGGCCAGTCGGTTCAGCACCAGGTGGATGTCGAAGTCGCCTCGTCCCTTGGCCCCGGGGCGGGCCATGTTCTCGAAGTCAACCAGCACGGCGAGTGAGCTCTCGTGCTCAGCCATGGGGTCCTCCAGATCTTTTCTCGGTGGGCCGCCCGGGAGCGGGCGGCGGGTCAGGCGGCGGTATGCCGGGTCGCCCGCGCGTACGCAGGCGGTCGGAATGCTAGCAGTCGCGCGGGATCTGACCTTTCCGCGCCGCCGGTCAGCCCACGGAGGCCTCCCGCCACTACAATCCCCGGGAGACCCAGAGGGCACCGGCAGGTGCGCAATCCGCGTCAAGGGAATGCTTTTCATGACGACTCAGCAGACGGCAGCCAGCGACGCCCCGGGGGGGTCGGGCGCGGACACGCTCACGATCGTCAACAACCGGACCGGTCAGAGCTACGAGCTCCCGATCACCGACGAGACGATCCGCGCGACCGACCTTCGGCAGATCAAGGTCAACGAGGGCGATTTCGGCCTCATGACCTACGACCCCGCCTTCATGAACACCGCGTCCTGCCGTAGTGCGGTCACCTACCTCGACGGCGACAACGGGGTACTCCGGTACCGCGGCTACCCGATCGAGCAGCTCGCGGACAAGAGCAGCTTCCTCGAGGTGTCGTACCTGCTGGTCCACGGCGAGCTGCCGACGACGGCCCAGCTCGACACCTGGGTGCACGACATCACCCACCACACGTTCGTGCACGAGAACGTCCGCACGTTCATGCAGGGCTTCCGCTACGACGCCCACCCGATGGGGATGCTCGAGTCGAGCGTCGGCATGCTCTCGACGCTCTACCCCGAGTCGAAGGACATCGCGGACGCCGAGAGCAACGAGCTCCAGATCATCCGCCTGATCGCCAAGATGCCGACCCTCGGCGCCTTCGCCTACCGGCACATCACCGGCAAGCCCTTCGTCTACCCGAACAACGAGCTCTCGTACTCCGAGAACTTCCTCTCGATGCTGTTCACGACCGGCGTGCCGAAGTACGAGCCGGACCCGCGCCTCGTGAAGGCCCTCGACGTGCTCTTCATCCTGCACGCCGACCACGAGCAGAACTGCTCCACGAGCGCCGTCCGCAGCGTCGGCTCGTCGCAGGTGGACCCCTACTCGGCCGTCACCGCCGGCATCGCCGCCCTCTACGGCCCGCTCCACGGCGGCGCCAACGAGGCCGTGCTGCAGATGCTGCGCCGCATCAAGACGGTGGACAACATCCCGGACTTCATCGAGGGCGTGAAGAACGGCAAGGAGCGCCTGATGGGCTTCGGCCATCGGGTCTACAAGAACTTCGACCCGCGCGCGACGATCATCAAGAAGGCCTGCGACGACGTCTTCGAGGTCACCGGGGTCAACCCGCTGCTCGCGATCGCGGTCGAGCTCGAGAAGATCGCGCTCCAGGACGAGTACTTCGTCAAGCGCAAGCTCTACCCGAACGTGGACTTCTACTCGGGCCTGATCTACGAGGCCCTCGGGATGCCCGCGGACATGTTCACGGTCCTCTTCGCCATCGGGCGCACCCCGGGCTGGGTCGCCCAGTGGAAGGAGATGCTCGGGGACAAGGAGCAGAAGATCTCCCGTCCGCGTCAGGTGTACGTCGGCGCCGGCGAGCGCGACTACACGGACATCGCCTCCCGCTAGACGCACCTCCCGCCCGCCGGCCCGGAGCGCTCCGGGCCGGCGGGCGGCCGTCGTCCCGGGCCCGGAGTCGCGCCGTGCGCCCGCGGCCCCCGCGGGCGTCAGCCGGCGGTCGCCCCGCTCCTCGCGGCCCGGTCGGCGACGGCGCCCAGCAGCTCGACCAGCTGCGCCAGCTCGCTGTCGTCGAGCGCGTCCCAGATGCGCCGGATCAGGTCCTCGCGCCCGGGCAGCGCATCGTGCGCGACGGCCACGCCCTGGTCGGTCACGTGGGCCTGCACCATGCGCCCGTCGGTCGGATGGGGCAGGCGCTCGACCAGCCCGCCCCGCTCGAGCCCGTCGACCAGCTTGGTCACGTTGGGCCGGGTCACGTTGAGCTCGTCGCCCAGCGCGTGCAGGCAGGCACGGTGCCCGGCGCTGCAGCACAGCGCCTCCAGCACCCCGAGCTTGGCGTCCGACAGCCCGAAGCCGGCGGCGTGCCGGTCGCGCTCCCGCGCGGCCGCGCACGACACGCGCTCGAGGACGTCGGCCGCGCGGCGCGCGAGCTCCGCGCGACCGGGCTCGTCGTCGGTCGTTGCCCGGTTCATCACCTCCGACGGTACCACTCCCGACGGGCGCGCCGTCAAGCCGCGGCCCGCGCTAGTCTCTGCGTATGACCGATCCCCAGGAGCAGATGCGCCAGGCGGCGCGCGAGGTGGGCCAGGAGCTCGCCCGCGTCGTCGACCAGGCCACACGCCTCGCCCGCCAGGCCGGTGAGGACCTCGGCCGCCTCGTGGGCGACCCGCGCGGCGCCGATGCGCCCCCGTCGCCGCCCCGACTCGCCCGCGGACCTGATCCGCGAGGTCGGGCGCCTGCGCGACGAGGGGCTCATCACCGAGGAGGAGTTCCAATCCAAGAAGGCCGACCTGCTGGGGCGCGTGTGAGCGCGCCGGAGGGCTGGACCGAGCTGCTGGGCGGCCTCGAGCCGCACGTCTCACCCGAGTGGACGCGGCACGCACATGAGAGCGGCGACCAGGGATGGGTGCGCCTGATCCTGCTCGTCGACGCGCACCACCAGCTCTCGACGCCGCGCGTGAGCGAGAAGGTCGCGATGACGATGGCCGACCTGGCAGTCGACCGCGACGGCGAGCGCGAGGGCTGGGAGGCGATCCGCGAGAAGGCCCAGACCGAGCGCCTCGAGCTGGTCGCGAGCCTGGTGGACGCCTCCGAGGGCCTGCTGCCCACCGAGCTGCTGCCGTTGTTCGTGCGCTCGATCGAGGCCGCTCCCCCGGGCATGGGCTAGCCCCATCGCCGGAGGGCAGCACCCCACCGACGAGGATCGGGAGCGCACATCGCTCCCGGTGCTCGAGGCCGTGCTCGACGCCTCGCGCGCACGCGACGCCGACGGCCTCGCCGAGCTCTACGACCAGCACGCCGTGTGGCTGGCGCCCGAGGGCACGCTGCGCGGTCGCGACGCGGCCGTCGCCGCCCACGCGGCGATCGCCGCCGAGGCGCGCGGCTGGTCGGCGCCCCAGCAGCACGGTGCGCGCGCGGTGCTGCGGTGGTCGGGCACGGCGGGCGCCGCGGGCGCGATCGTGGTCGAGGTGCGGCGCGGCCGCCTGATCTTCGCGGCGAGCGCCTAGGGGTTCAGGGCCCCCCGACCGCCCGGAGGGCGTCGGGGGGGTAGAGGGCGCGCAGCAACCCGCCGCGCGCCCGGGGCTCCCGCACGTCGAGCACCGCGAGGGTGCCGCGCCGGAAGTCCACGAGCGCCCCGCCCGTGAGCGCGGCCACGATCTCCGAGAGATCGGGCTGGTGCCCGCAGAGCAGCACGCGCTCGGCACCGGGGTGATCGATCAGCGCCTCCTCGACGGCGTCGAGGTCGGCCCCGGGGGCGAGTCGCCGGTCCTCGCGCACCGGTGCGGCGATGGCGGCCGCGACGATGTCGGCGGTCTGACGGCACCGTGTCAGCGGGCTGGTGAGGACGATGTCGGCCGCCAGGCCGATGGCCGCGACGCCCCTCGCCTGCATCTCCATGCGGGCGCGCCCCTCGGCGGTCAGCGCGCGCGGGGCGTCGCGGTGGCCCGTCGCGGGGCCGGCGTCCTCGGCGATGCCGTGGCGGAGCAGCAGCAGGCGCATCGGCGGGGAGGTGGTCCCCGGCCCCCGGCGGCGGCCGGGGGCCGGGTCGCCCTCAGTCGATCATGTCGTACGCCGGCAGGGTGAGGAACTCGACGAAGTCGTCCGAGGTGGAGATCTCGTCGAAGAGGACCGCCGCCCGGTCGAAGTACCCGTGCAGGTTCTCGGGGTACTGACCGTGGATCTTCTCGAGCTCCTCGGCCAGGATCGTCCGGAAGAGCTCGGCGTCGATCCGGCGGCCGTCCTCGAGCACGCCCTTGTCGCTGTGGATCCACTGCCACACCTGCGAGCGCGAGATCTCGGCGGTGGCGGCGTCCTCCATCAGGTTGTTGATCGGGACGCAGCCGATGCCGTTGAGCCAGGCGCCGAGGTACTGCACGCCGACGCTGACGTTGAGGCGCAGGCCGGCCTCGGTGATCGGCGCCTCGGGCACGAACGTGAGCAGGTCCTGGGCCGTGATCTCCACGTCCTCGCGCAGGCGGTCGATCTGGTTCGGGCCGGGCATGACCGCGTCGAAGGCCGCGACCGCGATCGGCACGAGGCCCGGGTGCGCGACCCAGGTGCCGTCGTGGCCGTTGTTGGCCTCGCGCTCCTTGTCGGCCCGCACCTTCGCGAGGGCCTCGTCGTTGGCGGCCGCGTCGTTCTTGATCGGGATCTGCGCCGCCATGCCGCCGATCGCGTGCGCGCCGCGCTTGTGGCACGTCTTGATCGCGAGCAGCGAGTACGAGCTCATGAAGTGGGTGGCCATCGTGACCAGGGCGCGGTCGGCGAGCACGAAGTCGGGACGGCTGCGGAACTTCTTGATGACGCTGAAGATGTAGTCCCAGCGGCCGCAGTTGAGGCCGGCCGAGTGGTCGCGCAGCTCGTAGAGGATCTCCTCCATCTCGAAGGCGGCGAGGATCGTCTCGATCAGCACGGTCGCCCGCACGCTGCCCTGCGGGATGCCGATCTCGTCCTGGGTCATGACGATGATGTCGTTCCAGAGCCGCGCCTCGAGGTGGCTCTCCATCTTGGGCAGGTAGAAGTACGGACCCGAGCCCTTCGCGAGCAGGTTCTTCGCGTTGTGGAACATGAACAGCGCGAAGTCGAAGACGCCGGCCGAGACGCGGTCGCCGTCGACCGTCACGTGCTTCTCGAGCAGGTGCCAGCCGCGCGGCCGCACCAGCAGCGTCGCGAGGTTCTCGCCGAGCGCGTACTCCTTGCCCTTCTGGCTGAAGCTGATCGTGCCGGCCACGGCGTCGCGGAGGTTGATCTGGCCGTCGATCGTGTTCGTCCAGGTGGGCGTGTTCGAGTCCTCGAAGTCGGACATGAACACCTTCGCGCCCGAGTTGAGCGCGTTGATGATCATCTTGCGGTCAACCGGGCCGGTGATCTCGGCGCGCCGGTCCTGCAGGTCGGCCGGGGCCGGGGCCACCTTCCACGACGGGTCGTCGCGGATGCCCTTGGTCTCGGGCAGGAAGTCGGGCAGCTCGCCGGCGTCGAGGCGCGCGGCGCGCTCGTCGCGCGCGGCGAGCAGCTCGCGGCGGCGGGGCTCGAAGGCGCGGTGGAGCTTCGCCACGAGGGCGAGCGCGTCGGGGGTGAGGATCTCCGCCTGCTCAGGCGTGACCTCCGCGGTGATCTCGACACCCTCGGGCAGAGTGATCGTGCTCATGGTTCGGGGCGACCTTTCCTCGACGCGTCAACCCCCGGAGACTAACGGTCCGCCCGTTCGCTCGACGGCGACGATGTCGATCCCCCCGTCCCCCGGGACCCGGAAGCGCGCGAATGCGGCCACCGGACCGGCGTCCGCCCCCGATGTCCAGGTGTCGGCGCCGGTGCGCGCACCGCGGGCGCAAAGCGGTGGGAGGCCGGCGAGGTCGTCTCTCAGGCGCCTCCGGGGACCTGGGCCACCAGGATGCTCGCGATCAGCACGATGACCAGCGACAGCGCCAGCTCGGCGGTCGCGGTGCGCTGGACGAGACGCAGCGTGGGCGTGCCGGGGCGGGAGACCCGCTCGAGCGCCGCGACGATCTTGCGGTTGTAGAGGGCGATGAGCGTGATGGGGGCCAGCAGGCCGATCTTGATGACGATGCTGCGGCCGTAGGCCGTCTCCCAGAGCTCGGCGGGACCGCCCAACTCGCCGATCGAGCGCACCACGCCGGTCGCGACGGCCACGGCGACGGCGATCAGCGCGACCTTCGAGAAGCGGGCGAGCACGCGCGCGGCCACGACCGGCCCGGCGTCGGATGCGACGTGCCGCAGGCGCAGGTGCACGATCGCCACGAGGGCGAGTCCGGCGATCCACACCGACACGGCGACGATGTGCACCAGTTGGGCACCGATCTGCAGGGCGGGCAGCTCGGTGACGCTCGCGTGGCCCTGGGCGGCGACGCCGCCGAGGACGCCGCCGAGCAGCGCCACCATGCCGAGCGTGACCACCGGCGAGGCCGCGGGCTCGGCCGGCCGCGGGTTGCCGGCGCCGCCGTACTCGCGCAGGAAGAGGACGCAGCCCAGCGCGAACAATCCGAACAGCAACCCCCCCCGCAACTGCACGAGCGAGCCGAAGCGGGTGTCCCCGAGGACCCGGGCGATACCCGTCGCGTCGCCGAGCGCCGAGAACACGCTCACCCCGAGCGCGCTCGCGCTCTGCACGACCAGGAGGTAGCCCTCGGCGAGCATCGCCCCCACCGCGAGCGCGCCGAACGCGACCCAGAAGAGATCGCGGCCCCAGCCGAGGACGGCCTCGCGCTCGTCCGCGCCCGCGGCGGCCAGGCCGCGGCGCGCGGCGGGCCCCCAGACCAGCCATCGGAACGCGACGAGCCCGATCAGCCCGCCGAGGCCGACGATCTCGAGGAAGCGCGCGCTGGTGCCCCAGACCCCGGTCTCGGAGGGGCCGCCCCCGGTGCCCGCGAAGACGGCCTCGCCGACGGGGCCGTTTCCGACGCCGAAGACGAACACGCCCGGGATGACGTGCGAGTCGGCGCCGATCACGGAGTACTTGACCGTGTAGGTGCCGTCCGGGAGTCCGGGCCGCACCGGGATCTCGATCGTGCGGCGATCGCGTCCGTTGCGCGGCGGACCGGTCGAGACGGGCGCGGCGTTCTCGTCAACGACGTCGTCGCCCTGGGGCGAGAACAGCTCCACCGGCTCGCTGAAGCGCAGCGTCACCGATGTCGGGGACGTCGCGACCGAGCTGCCCTCGGCCGGCGTGGTCGATTCGAGCGTCGCGTGCCCGAGCGCGGTGCCCGTCGCCGCCCACAGGGCGACGAGGGCGAGGGCGACGGTGATGAGGCGGCGCACGGGCGGATGGTGGCGGTCGTGGCGCCCGCGTGCAACCGGATGCGCCGCCCGCCCGTGGTAGCGTGCCGCCCGGATCCGGGCGTGGTGCGCCCGCCGTCGCCGCCAGCCGAGGAGGCCGCGTGCCCGAGCTCCTTGAGGGGAAGACCGGCCTCGTCGTGGGCGTGGCCAACAAGCGCAGCATCGCCTGGTCGATCGCCCGCCGGCTGGACGCGGCCGGCGCCCGCCTGGTGCTGACGTACCAGAACGAGCGCACCGAGGGCGACGTGCGCAAGCTCGCCGCGACCCTCGACACGCCGCCGGCCGCCATCCTGCCGCTCGACGTGCAGGACGATGCGGCGATCGCCGCCGCGACCACCGAGGCGGGGGCGGCGCTCGGCGGCATCGACATCCTCGTGCACGCGGTCGCGTTCGCGCGCCCCGACGACCTCGGGGGCCGGTTCATCGACACCGACCGCGAGGGCTTCCACCTCGCGCTCGACATCTCCGCCTACTCGCTCGCCGCGCTCGCCCGCGAGGCGGAGCCCCACATGCGCAGCCGCGGCGGCGGCTCGATCATGACGCTGTCGTACATCGCCGCCGATCGCGCCGTACCGGGGTACAACGTGATGGGCGTGGCGAAGTCGGCGCTCGAGTCGATCGTGCGCTACCTCGCGTGGGACCTCGGCGACGGCGGCATCCGCGTCAACGCGATCTCGGCCGGCCCGGTGCGCACGCTGGCCGCCCGCGGCATCCCCGGGTTCGGGACGATGGCCGACACGATCAACTCGCGGGCGCCCCTGCGCCGGGAGATCACGCAGGACGAGGTCGGCGACGTCGCCCTGTTCCTCGCATCGCCCCTGGCGGCCAGCGTCACCGGCGAGACGATCTTCGTCGACGCCGGCTTCCACGCGATGGGCCTCTGAGCGCAGGCGCCGGCCTCGTGCGCATCGGCGTCGTGGCCGACACGCACGTGGGCGAGTTCCTGCCCTCCCTGCCCGCCGAGGTCGGCCGGCTCCTCGCCGGCGTCGACCTGATCCTCCACGCGGGCGACCTCAGCGCGCGGTCGGTGCTCGACGAGCTCGGGGCCATCGCGCCGGTCGTCGCGGTCCGCGGCAACCACGACCGCAGCCTGCCCGACCTGCCCCGCGACGTGCTCGTGCGTGTCGGCGACCGGCGAATCGGCCTGACGCACGGCTCGCGCACCGGCCCGGTGGAGGCGGCCGCGGGCGTCGTGTCGCTCGTCGCCGGGCGTCCGGTGCTGCTCGGCTTCGACCGCGCCATGCGCGGCCGTTTCCGCGACGCCGACTGCATCGTCACCGGGCATCTCCACCTGCCCTCCGACCGCGTCGTGCGGGGGGTGCGGCACTTCTCGCCCGGGGCCGTCTACGTCGCCGAGGCCGATCCCCACCACGACTGGAGCGGCGTCTGGGCGCGGGCGTACCGGCGGTTCCGCAGCCGGCTCCCGCCCGCCGCGCGGGTGCCGGCGGTCGGGATGATCGAGATCGACCGCGCCGGGCTGCGCACGCGCACGATCCCCCTCGCGCTCGCCGCGGCGGACGGTCCGCCGTGAGCGAGGGGGCCGCCGTGCGACCGCCTCGTCGCGATCGAGGAGTTCTTCCTGCGCAGCGGCGTCCCCCACCTCACGGCCGACTACGACCCGCGCGAGGACACGCTCACCCGGTTGCGCCCGGCGCTCACGGTGCTGTTCGCCGTCGGCCTGGCCGTCGTGCTGCGGCCGGACTGGCCCTGGTGGCAGCGGGTGCCCGCGGTGCTCGTGGGCCTGGCGGTGGCGGCCGGGGTGCTGATCGGTCTCAACGTGCTGCGCCGGCAGCCGCCCCTCGGCGGCGACCGGGTGGGCTTCGCCGACGCGGCCGTGCTGGTGCTGGCGCCGGCCCTCGCGAGCGCGGTGCTGGGCGACGACGCCGCCCGCGTGGCTCTCGTCGCGGCCGGGTCGCTGGGGGCGGCCGGCGTGATCTACGCGCTCACAAGCCTCGGGGTGGTCCCCCTGCTGCTGCACGGGGGGCGCCCGGCGCTGCAGGGCCTCGCGGCCACGGCATCGGTGGCCGTGCGCGCGCTGCCGCCGTTGCTCGCCGTGCTGCTGTTCCTCTCGCTCGCGTCCGAGACCTGGCGCGCGTTCGGCCGCCTCGAGGGGTGGCGGTTCGGCTCGGTGCTGATCGCGTTCGGCCTGCTGTCGGGCGTGATCCTGGTGCTCGGCCTGGCGCGCGAGCGCCGGGCGCTCTACGCGCCCGTCCCCGGACCGGAGCTCGAGCGCGACGCGCGGGCGACACCCGCCGCGGCACTGGTCGACGAGGGGACGGTGCCGCTCGCCCCGCCGCTGCCGCGCATCGCGCGCGTCAACGTCGCGGCCGCCCTGATGGTGTCGCTGGGCGCCCGGGTGCTCGCGGTCGGCGTCGCGGTCGGCGCGGCCTTCCTGGTCTTCGGCCTGCTGATCGTCGATCGCCGGCTCACGCTCGAGTGGGTGGGCGAGGACCCGAACGTGCTGCTGGCGATCGAGGTGGCGGGCCGCGAGGTCATCGTCAGCGAGGCGCTCGTGAGGGTGGCCGGGGCGCTCGGCGGCTTCGCCTCGCTCTACTTCGTGGCCGTGGCCCTCGGCGACGCCCGCAACCGCGAGCAGTTCCTCGACGACGAGCTCGACCGCGTGCGGCGCGTGATGGCCGCCTGGTCGTACTACCGGGGCGCGCGCGACGCCGCCGTGCCGACCCCGGGCCCACCCGCCCCCTGAGGCCTCAGCCCCGGGCGGCCGCCGCCCCCGGGAGCGTGCGGGAGACGAGCCCCTGCGCGACGTACCAGCGCACGGTGGCGGCCATCCACTGCTCGACCGGCGTGTAGCGCAGGCCGAGCTCCCGGCCGGCGCGCGAGCCGTCGTAGGCGTGGCCGTGCAGCAGGGTGCGGACCATCTCGCGGCAGACCGGGGGTCGCCGGTGCCGGGCGCGGGCGAGCAGCTCGACGCCGGTGGCCATCGTCATGGCCACCGCCGGCGGCAGGCGCCGCGGCTCCTCGCGCAGCCCCGAGATGCGCCCGAGCAGATCGACGGCCTCGGCGACCGACAGCACCGCGCCGCACAGCAGGTAGCGCTCGCCCGCGACCCCGCGCTCCTCCGCGAGGATGTGGCCCTCGGCGCAGTCGCCGATCTCGACGAGCGACATGCGCGAGTCGACGATCAGCCGCAGCCGGCCGTTGAGGGCGTCGATGAGGATCTTGGCCGTGCCGCGCGTGCGACCCGGCCCCTGCACGGACGCCGGGTTGACGCTCACCAGCTCGACGCCCAGGCGGGCCGCCTCGGCGAAGGCCACCCGCTCGCCGGCGAACTTCGACCGCTCGTAGTGAGACAGGAAGGTCCCGCGGTGGGTCGAGCGACTCGGTCGCGACCGCCCCGCGCTCCTCGCCGATGGTCGCCGCCGAGGAGGTGTGCACGACGCGTCGCACGCCGGCCGCCGCCGCGGCGCGCACCACGTCGCGCGTGCCGTCCACGTTCAGGCGGTCGAGCTCGCGCGGGTCGGGCAGGCAGAAGCCGTTGAGACCGGCCACGTGGTAGACGACCTCCGCGCCCTCCATCGCCGCGCGCAGCGATGCCGGATCGCGCAGGTCCCCGCGCGCCACCTGCGCCCCGGCGGCCGCCAGGGTGGCGGCCGAGGCGTCCGAGCGCGCGAGCGCGCGCACGGTGCGCCCCCGCGCGATCAGGCGGTCGAGGATCTCGCGGCCCACGAAGCCGGCTCCGCCCGTCACGAGCACCGTGCCGCTCACGCGGCGCTCACGGCGACGAGGCGGCGCACGGCGTCGGCGTCCTGCGCCGTCAGCGCCAGCCGCGCCAGCTCGGCCGCCTCCGACGCGACGAGCCCGCGGATCCACTGCTTGACCAGGCCGACCCGCGGTGGGGCGACGCTCAGCTCGTCGACCCCGAGGCCGACGAGCAGGGGCACGGCGACCGGGTCGGAGCCGGCCTCGCCGCACACGGCCACCCGGCACCCGTGCGGCCGCGCCGCGTCGGCGACGGCCGCGATCAGGCGCAGGACCGCCGGATGCACCGGGTCGGCGAGCCGGGCCAGGGCGCCGCTGCCCCGCTCGGCGGCCATCGTGTACTGGGTGAGGTCGTTGGTCCCGATCGACAGGAAGTCGACCTCGGCGGCGACCGGCCCGGCCAGCAGGGCGAGCGCGGGCACCTCGACCATGGCGCCGACCTCGACCTCGCCGGCGTCGATGCCGTCGCTCCTCCAGCCCGGCGCGGGCCTCGTCGAGGATCGCGATCGCCTGGCGCAGCTCGCGCAGCTCGCTGACCATCGGGAACATGATCGACACCGGCCCGCCGGCGGCCGCGCGCAGGGCCGCGCGCAGCTGGGTACGCAGCACGTCGGGGCGCGCGAGCGAGAGGCGCAGCCCGCGCACGCCGAGGAACGGGTTCTCCTCGCGGGCCATCGCGAGGTAGGGCAGCGGCTTGTCGGCGCCGGCGTCGAGGGTGCGCAGCACCAGGCGGCGCCCGCCGAGCGCGGCGACGGCGGCCGCGTAGGCCGCGTGCTGCTCGTCCTCGCCGGGGGCGTCCCGGCGGCCCGAGGAAGAGGAACTCGGTGCGCAGCAGGCCGATGCCGTCGGCGCCCGAGGCGGCGGCCGCGTCGAGGTCGCCGGGCGCGCCGGCGTTGGCGGCGACCTCGATGCGGCGTCCGTCGCGGGTGGTCGCCGGCTCGTCCGCATGGGCCCGCGCGACCTCGGCCGCGGCGGCGTCGTCGCGGGCCCGGGCCTCGTGGCGCGCCAGGGCGTCGGGGTCGGGATCGACGACGACGGTGCCGGCGTCGCCGTCGACCAGCAGCGTCGTGCCCTCGGCGATGCCGAGGACGCCCGGACCGGCGCCGGCGACCGCCGGCACGCCGAGCGAGCGGGCGATGATCGACGCGTGCGAGGTCGCTCCGCCGCCCGCGGTCACGATGGCGGCGACCCGGGCCGGGTCGATGGCGGCCACCTCCGCCGCGCCGAGGTCGTCGGCCACGAGCACGCCGGGGGCGTCCCGCCGGTCGTCCGTGCCGGTGAGGATCGCCACCACCCGCCGGCCGAGGTCGAGCACGTCGTCGCGCCGGACGCGCATGTAGGGGTCGTCGATGGCGTCGTAGGCGGCGGCGACGGCCCGTGCGGCCTCGTCGTAGGCCCGGGCCGCCGGCGTGCCGGCGTCGATCGCCGCCTCGGCGGGGTCGCGCAACCCGGCGTCGTCGACCAGCAGCATCTGGGCGCCGAGGATGTCGGCCGTCTCGGGCGCGGCGCGCGTCCGAAGCTCGTCGAGCTCGCCCCCGGCACGCGCGAGGGCGTCATGCAGGGCGGCGCGCTCCTGCTCGGGAGAGGCCTCGGTGCGCTCGGGCAGATCGTCCGGCGCCCGGGCGCGCATGCGCGCGGGCCCGGCCCCCCGCCCGGGGGCGGCGGCGACCCCCTGCAGCTCCCCGCGCGCGGCGGCGACCGGTGCCGCGGCGGGGGCGGTGCCCGCCTCGGGTGCGGCGTCCGCCGCCGCGGCGGGGGGTGCGTCGCCGCCCTCGACCAGAGCCCGGATCGTCGCGATCGCGGCGTCGGCGCCCGGGCCGCGCGCCTCGATCGCGACGCGATGGCCCTCGAGGGCCCCCAGCGTGGACAACCCGGTCAGGCTGCGCGCCGAGGCCGGCCCGCGACCGGTCGTGAGGTTGCGCATGCGCACCTCGGCGCCCGAATCGGCGGCAGCGCGCACGACGGCCGCGGCCGGACGGGCGTGGAGCCCGTGGGCTCCGCCGACCGTCGCCTCGGCGCTCGTCCAGGGCTCACCGTCGTCGTCGGCGGCCGGGGCGTCGCCGGTGGCGGGCGCGGCGGCGTCGGAGCCCAGGTGCGCCTGCTTGCCGGCCAGCCCCCCGCGGGCCTCCCGCGCCACGTCGTCGAGCGTGCCGCCGGCCCGCGCCGCGGCGGCCGCGGCCACCGCCCCCTCGACGAGCGGCGCCTCGCACAGCAGCACGCGCGCGCGCACGTCGTCGGGCAGCAGGTCGAGGGCGGTCTCGGCGCTCAGCACGGCCGAGCCGAGGTCCATCAGCACGAGGGTGCCGTCGCCCCCGGCACGCTCGATCGCCTCCATCACCCGGACGGCGTCGGTGCCGAGCTCACCCGGCTCGTCGATTCCGCCGGCGGCCTCGATCGGCACGTCCGGCCCGGCCATGCCCCGCGCCAGCTCGACGACGCCCTCGGCCAGCCGGGCGCTGTGCGACACCACGACGATGCCGATCACGCCCCGGCCCCGCTCAGCCGAGACCGTAGGCGCGGTGCAGCATCTCCACCGGGTGCACCGAGGGGCGGTCGGTGGCCTTCGCGATGTGCCAGCGGCACGTCTCCGAGTCGCAGACCGAGAGCTCGGCGCCCGAGGCCCGCACCTGCTCGAAGAGCGACCGGCCGACCTCCATGCCGATGTCGTACTTCTCGACCTTCAGGCCGTAGGTGCCCGCCACGCCGCAGCAGACCGCGTCGACCTGGTGGGCCCGCAGCCCGGGGATGAGCCCCAGCAGCTCCATCGCGGGGGTCCCCACGCCGTGGCCGCGCTGCTGGCAGGGCGCGTGGTAGGGCGCGTCCATGTCGAGCTCGCGCATGTCGGTGCGCAGCTCGCCGCGCTCGTGCATCAGCACCAGGTACTCGCAGATGTCGTACATCCGCTCCGACACCACGCGCAGGTCGTCGTCCTCGACGCCGAGGATCTCGTTGGCCTCGCGCTTGAGCATCAGCCCGCAGCTCGTGGACGTCGCCACGATGTCGTGACCGGCGCGGGCGTAGGGGGCGAGCTGCGCCGCGAGGCGGCGCACGTAGGCGCGGGCGTCGTCGTACATGCCGTTGCTCTGCAGCGGCAGCCCGCAGCACCCCTGCTTGGGCACGATCACCTCGAGGCCGTTGTGCTGCAGCACCTCGACGGCACGGCTGCCGGTGTCGGGCTCGTAGAAGTTCGCCGCGCAGCCGTGGAAGAAGACCACCTGGCGCGCGGCCGCCGCGGCGTTCGGGGGCCGGCGCAGGCGCGTGCGGGTGCGGCTCTGGAAGGTGCGCCCGGCCCAGCGCGGCATGGCGGCCTTGCGGTGGATGCGGAGGACCTTCTCGAGCGCCCACCGGAACGGCGGCAGGGAGGTGGTGAGGTTGGCGATCGGGGCGACCGGCGCACCCATCCACCCCGCGACGGTCGGGCGGGCGATCAGGCGGTCGCGCAGCGACACGCCCCGGCTCTGGGCCAGCGCCGCCTTGGCCTGGTTGTTGATCTCCGCGATCTTGACGCCCTGCGGGCAGACCTGGGTGCAGATGCCGCAACTCGAGCAGTAGTCGAGGGAGTCGTCGGCGACGGGGCCCGTGCCGCGGTACCGCTCGGCCTGCGGACCCACGTACTTGGGTCCGGGGAAGAGCGGCGTCGCGGCCGCGACCGGACAGTACGTCTCGCAGATCGTGCACTTGACGCAGTGGTCGAGCGAATCGCGCATCAGCTCGTGCAGCTCGTGCTCGCTCATGTGCCCTCCTGGATCGCGGCCGCCGCACGGTACCCGCCCGCGATGGCGATGCCCTCGCCGGACTTCTCACGCCACGGCAGCGCCCCGGCGACGATGGAGCCGGCCGCCCACAGGTTCGCCCATACCGCGGCCCCGTCGCCGTCGACCGGCCTGCCGTCGCCGTTCACCGCCACCCCGGCCGCCATCAGCGGCTGGTGGTCGAGGTGGCGGGAGCTCAGCCCCCGCTCGCCCTCCGGTGGCCCCGCCACGGGCAGGCCGAGCACGACCTCGTGCAGCGCGCCGTGGGAGTCGAGCTCGATGCCGCCGGCCGAGAAGCCCCCGGTCGCCAGCACGACCGCGTCGGCCGGGAGCGCCCGGGTGCGCGCCGCCTGGCGCACCAGCACCCCGGTCAGGCGCCCGTCGGTCCCCTCGCCGCCGACGGCCGAGGTGCCGAGCACCAGACGGCCCCCGGCGCGCGCGAGCGCGTCGGTGAGGGCCTCGTTCAGCCGCATGCCGGGCACCGAGGGGGGCACGGTGGGGATCTCGGCGATCGGAGCGCCCGCGCGCTCGCGCACCTCGGCGAGCGCCTCGCGGGCGCGCGCCAGGCCGATGACGGCCGGCATCGCGATCGTCTCGCCCGGCTCGGCCAGCCCGCGCAGGGCGTCGCCCAGCACCGCGCGGAAGGGGGCGTCGTCGAGGGCCCGGGCGAAGACCTGCGCGGCGACGTCGGCCCGCCCGGGCCGGGGCGAGACGTCGAGCTCGACGTGGCGCGTCGTCGCCGGTCCGCCCGGCAGCTCGGCGCGCGCGAGGTTGTCGGCCAACAGGGCGGGGAAGAAGTCCTTGAGCGCCCGCAGGCCGACCACGACGAGGCGCGGGGCCGCCCGCAGGTCGGCCGCCGCCATCGACGACGGCGCGAGCGCGGTGGGGCGGGGTGCCCCCACGGCGGTCGGCAGCAGCAGGTTCTCGGTGGTGTCGCCCCCGTAGTCCAGCCCCGGCACCGCCGACCGGAACCACGCGAGCGCCTCGTCGAGCACGGGCGCCAGGTGGGCGTAGGGATGGCCGGCGTTCCGGGACACGAACTCCGGCAGCCGCGCGCGCGGGGAGTCGACGCGGTCGGGCGCGTAGCCGAGCACGTCGATGGTGCCGGGCGACAGCGGCAGGCTGCCGGCGCCCGTGGCGACCACCGTGACGTGCGCGCCGGCCTCGGCGAGCCGCACGCCGGCCACCAGGCCCGCGAGCCCGGCGCCGATCACGACGACCCTCACGTGGGCGCGGTGACCGGTAGGTGCTCGACGTCGAGAGTGCCCTGGAAGATCCAGTCGTCGAGGCAGGCCTGGCGCATCTGGTCGCCGTAGAGGATGGGCTCCAGGCCGAGCCAGCGGTGCTGGAGGAACTGCAGCAGCAGTTGGTCGGCGCGCTCGACCTCGGAGTCGCCGAGGCCGTGCAGGATGCCCGTCGCCCGGTAGGTGCAGAACCCGCCCTGGCACGGGCCCATCCCCAGGCGCAGCACCCGGCGGACGTCGTCGAGGTTCATCCCCGGCCGGCGCCGGGCCGCCTCGATCAGCCGGCGCCGCGGCATCAGCTCGCACTCGCACACGAGCTGGTCGTCGGCCATGGCCTCCTCCTGGGCCGCCAGGCGGGAGCCGAGCCAGTAGGTGCGACCGTGCTCCGACCCGGGCATCACCTCGTCGGCCGTGCGGCAGGCGCGCGTCTCGCCCATCTGCTCGCACATCGCGTTGACCACGGTCTCGGCCATGAGGCGGTAGGTCGTGAGCTTGCCGCCGGTGATCGTGAGGAACCCGCTGACCCCGTCGCGACGGTCGTGGTCGACCAGCGCGAGCCCGCGGCTCATGTGGCGGGTGTCGGCGTCGGGGTCGGCGCGCTCGTCCTTGAAGAGCGGGCGCGATCCGGTCCACGCGTGCAGCGCCCGCGCCTGGCGGAAGCCCGGCACGAGCACCTCGCCCGCGTCGAGCATCTGCTGGACCTCGTCCGAGTGGATGTCGAGGTCGTCGGGGCTGTCGGCCGCCGTGTCGGTGGTGCCGATGACGCACACGGTGCGGATCGGGACGAGGATGTCGCCGTCGCCCGGGTGGGCGCAGCGGTTGACCACCGTCGAGACGAGCCGGTGGTTCATCGCGATCATGATGCCCTTGCCCGGCACGACGGTGACGCCCGGGCACTCGGCCATGTCGGCGATCTGGCCGGCCCAGATGCCCCCCGCGTTGACCGTGAAGGCCGCCTCGATGCGCACCTCGCGCTCCGTGCGGTTGTCGTGGCAGAGGGCGCCGACGACGCGGTCGCCGTCGCGCACCACGTCGGTGACCCAGTGGTACGGCAGCACCGTCGCGCCGTGCTCGACCGCCGAGCGCTGGTTGCCCCAGAGCAGCTTCCAGGCGTCGATCGCGGCGTCGCCCACCTCGAAGGCGCGCGAGATGCCGGGGTTGATCCGGGGCTCGCGGCGCAGGGCCTCGGCGGGCGCGATCTCCTGCACCGGCACGTGGGTCTCGCGGCACCCCGCGAGGAATCGGTCGGCGTAGTCGGGGTCGTCCGCGGGCGTCGTGACGAACAGGCCGCCGGTGTCCTCGACGGCCTCCGCCGCGATGCGCTTGACGGTCGCGCTCTCCTCGGCGCACTCGGTCGCCGAGCGCGGATCGGAGATGACGTAGCGCCCGCCGGAGTGGAGCAGTCCGTGGAACCGGCCGGTGGTGCCCTGGCCGAGATCGACGCGCTCGACCAGGACGGTCCGGAAACCCCGCATGGCGGCGTCGCGGACGACCCCGAGGCCGGTCGCGCCGCCGCCGATGACGAGGACGTCACATTCCAGGGTGTCTATTCCCCGTCCTCCTTCTCCACCCAGTCGAACGACTTGGTGACGGCCTTCTTCCAGTGGCGGTAGTCGGTCTCGCGCTGCCCGGGGTCCATGGACGGCGACCAGCGCTTGTCCTCGACCCAGTTCTCGCGCAGCTCCTCCTGCTCGGCCCAGAAGCCGACGGCGAGGCCGGCGGCGTAGGCCGCGCCGAGCGCGGTGGTCTCGGCGACCGCCGGCCGGATGACGTCCACGTCGAGCAGGTCGGCCTGGAACTGCATCAGCAGGTCGTTCTGGACCATGCCGCCATCGACCTTGAGGGATGTCAGGTCGACACCCGAGTCGGCGTTCATCGCCTCCACCACCTCGCGGCTCTGGTAGGCGGTGGCCTCGAGGGTGGCGCGCGCGATGTGCCCGGCGGTGACGTAGCGCGTGAGACCCGCGATCACGCCACGCGCGTCGCTGCGCCAGTAGGGGGCGAACAGACCCGAGAACGCAGGCACGAAGTAGACCCCGCCGTTGTTCTCGACGGTCATGGCCAGCTCCTCGACCTCGGGTGCGGCGCTGATCATCTTCAGATTGTCGCGCAGCCACTGCACGAGCGCCCCGGTGATGGCGATCGACCCCTCGAGGGCGTACACGCACTCGCCGTCGCCGATGCGGTATGCCGCGGTCGTGATCAGGCCGTTCGTGGACGGGACCGCCTCGGTGCCGGTGTTGAGCAGCAGGAAGTTGCCCGTGCCGTAGGTGTTCTTCGCCTCGCCGACCGCGAAGCAGGTCTGGCCGAAGAGGGCCGCCTGCTGGTCGCCGAGGTCGCCGGCGACCTTCACGCCGCGCACCACCTCGGTGGCCGCCTCGCCGTAGACCTCGCTCGACGAGTGGATCTCGGGGAGCATCGCCCGCGGCACGCCGACGGCCGCCAGCAGCTCGTCGTCCCACTCGAGCGTGGCCAGGTCCATCAGCAGCGTGCGGCTGGCGTTCGAGACGTCGGTGATGTGCAGACCGCCGTCGGTGCCGCCGGTGAGGTTCCAGATGACCCAGCTGTCCATGTTGCCGAACAGTAGGTCGCCCGACTCGGCGCGGTCCGCCACCCCGTCGACGTTGTCGAGGATCCAGCGCACCTTGGGGCCCGAGAAGTAGGTCGCGATCGGCAGGCCGGTCTTCGGCCGGAACCGGTCCTGGCCGCCGTCGGCCATGAGCCGGTCGCAGATCGTGTCGGTGCGGGTGTCCTGCCACACGATCGCGTTGTAGACGGCCTTGCCGGTCGTCTTGTCCCACACCACCGCCGTCTCGCGCTGGTTGGTGATGCCGATCGCGGCGAGGTCGTCCTTGGTCAGGCCGGCCGACGCGAGAGCCTCGCCGATGACCTCCTCGGTGCGGGCCCAGACCTCGGCGGGGTCGTGCTCGACCCAGCCCGGCTTGGGATAGATCTGCTCGTGCTCCTTCTGCGCGATCGACTTCACCCGCCCGCCGTGGTCGAAGATCATGAAGCGGGAGCTCGTCGTCCCCTGGTCGATGGCGCCTACGTAGTCAGGCACGTGTCTACTCCGATCCGTCGTTCGCCATGGCCCAGGTCCGTGCGGCGCACCGCACGAGCAGGGCACTCGATGTCGCGCCGGGGTCCTGATGGCCGGCGCTGCGCTCGCCCAGGTAGCTCGCGCGCCCCTTGCGGGCGACGAGCGGGATGGTGGCCCGCATGCCCTCCTCGGCCTCGTCCGCGCCGCGGGCGAGCACCTCGGGGAACGCCGCGCCGTCGGCCAGGGCGTCCCGCATGCCCGCGGCGGCCGGGAGCAGCGCGTCCACCATCGTCTTGTCCTGCGGCTCGGCCTTGCCGCGCGCCTGCACGCCGGCGACGCCGGCCTCGAAGCATGCGACCCAGCCCTCGGGCGAGAGGGCGCCGTTCCCCGCGGCCGAGCCGAACTGCAGGAAGAAGGTGCCGTAGAGCGGGCCTCCGGCCCCCCCGACCTTCGAGATCAGCGCCATGCCCACGGCGCGCATCAGGCCCGCGATGTCGTCGGGCGGGTCCGCGTCGAGCTTGGCGACGACGGCCCGCATGCCGCGCTCCATGTTGATGCCGTGGTCGGCGTCGCCGATCGCCGCGTCCAGCCGGGTCAGCTCGTCCTTGGCCTCGCCGACCGCGCCGGCGAAGTCGCGCAGCCACGCGACGACCTCGCCGGCCGGGATCCGCCGCTCGTCGCTCATGCGCCCCAGCGCAGGCCGGCGGTCTTCACCGGTGCGTCCCAGAGGCGCGTGAGCTCGTCGTCGAGCTTCAGCAGGGTGATCGAGCACCCGGCCATCTCGAGCGACGTGATGTACGAGCCGACGAGGCTGCGCGCGATCGTGATGCCGCGCGCCTCCAGCAGGGTCGCCAGCTCCCCGTAGAGCAGGTAGAGCTCGAGCTGCGGCGTACCTCCCATGCCGTTGACGAATGCGAGCACCTGGTCGCCCGACGAGAAGGGCAGGTCCTCGACGATCGGGGTGGCCAGCATCTCGACGACCTCCCGGGCGCTCGCGAGCTTCTTGCGCTCGCGCCCCGGCTCGCCGTGGATGCCGATGCCGATCTCCATCTCGTCGTCGCCCAGCTCGAACGTGGGCTTGCCCGCGGCCGGCACCGTGCAGGAGGTCAGCGCCATGCCCATGCTGCGCCCCTGCGCGTTGACCCGCTCGCAGAGCTCCGTGACGGCCGCGAGGTCCTTGCGCTCCTCGGCCGCCGCGCCCACGATCTTCTCGGCCAGCACCGTCACGCCGACGCCGCGGCGCCCGGCGGTGAAGAGGCTGTCCTGCACCGCGACGTCGTCGTCGGTGACGACGGCCGACACGTCGATGCCGTCGCCCTTGGCCAGGTCGGCCGCCATCTCGAAGTTGAGCACGTCGCCGGTGTAGTTCTTGACGATGTGCAGCACCCCGGCGCCGCCGTCTACGGCCTTCGTCGCCTCGAACATCTGGTCCGGGGTGGGGGAGGTGAACACCTCCCCCGGGCAGGCCACGTCGAGCATGCCCATGCCGACGAAGCCGCCGTGCATGGGCTCGTGGCCCGATCCGCCCCCGGAGAGCACGCCGACCTTGCCCTCGACCGGGGCGTCGGCGCGCACCACGTACATCGGGTCGAGCGAGACGCGCACCAGGTCGCCGTGCGCGGCCGCGAAGCCCCGGAGCGACTCGGTGACGACGTCCGACGGGTCGTTGATGAGCTTCTTCATCAGGACTCGTCCTCCGCCACCTCGCCGCGCTGCTCGAGCTGTGGGTCGGCCGGCTTGTGACGCGCCTGCAGCACGTCCTTGATGAAGAAGTCGTAGACGACGGCCCCGATCACGGCGCCGACGATGGGCGCGACGATGGGCACCCACCAGTAGGCGGTGAGCTCCCCGCCGGTGTCGCCGGGGAAGGCGGCGTCGCCCCAGCCCGCGAGCCAGGTGAAGATGCGCGGCCCGAAGTCGCGCGCGGGGTTGATGGCGTAACCCGAGTTGGCGCCGAACGACATGCCGATGGCGAAGACGCCGAGGCCGATGATGAGCGCGCCCATGTTGGCCTTCGGCGGGATGTTCATCGTGTCGATCACGGCGAAGACGATGACGATCAGCAGTGCGGTGCCGGTGATCTCCGCGATCAGCGGCCCCCAGTAGTCCGTGAAGTAGCCGGCCGGGCCGGTCACGAAGATGCCGACGGTGCCCGGGTCCTTGTCGGTCAGGCCACCGGAGTCCTCGAAGGCGCCGATCGTGTCCTTGTAGTTCAGGTAGACGACCGCGGCGCCGGCGAGCGCGCCGAGCACCTGGGCCGCGATGTAGCCGGGGACCTTGCTCCACGCGAACCCGCGGCGGACCGCGAGCGCGATCGTGACGGCGGGGTTGATGTGGGCGCCGCTGACGCCGCCGGCCACGTACACGGCCATGACGACGGCCATGCCCCAGCCGAGCGTGATCAAGAGCCAGTCGGCGTCGCTGATGATGCCGTCGCCCCGCCCCGACTGGGGCAGGCCGGCGACGGCCATGGCGACGACGCCGGTGCCGAACATGATGAGGACCATCGTTCCGAGGAACTCCGAGAGGAGCTCGCCCCCCTGGGTCCTGCGCCACGCGGCCTTGTGCCCGACGCTTGTGGCCCAACCACCGCCTGTGGCGGGCCCGGACGCTTCTGCCACGGTGCCTCCTCTCGGGTTGTGACGATCGCCACGAGTATCTCCCCACGGGGGCCGCCAGCCAACCCCCTCGTCCCGATCGAGAGGATGTTTCACGTCATCCGCGCCCTCGCTCCCCCTCAGACGGGCGCGCGGGGCTCCCGGCCGGCGGGCGGGCGGCGCCCGAAGACGATCCGGTTCTCCTCGCGGCGCGCCAGGCGGACCATGTTGGCGCGGTGCAGCAGCAGCACCCCCGCCGCCCCGACCGCCACGAACACGATGCGCGAGGTCGAGTAGCCGAGCGCCCAGACGACCGGCGTCGCGGCCGCCGCCGCGACGATGCTCGCCAGCGACGAGAAGCGGGTGGTCACGAGCACGATCGCCCACAGGCCCAGCAGCAGGAGGGCCGCGAGCGGCATGAGGCCGATCACCGCGCCACCCCCGACCGCGACGCCCTTGCCGCCCTTGAAGCGCAGCCACACCGGGAACACGTGCCCGGCCATCGCCGCACCGGCGGCGACCGCGGGCCAGGGGTCGTCGGTCAGCGCGCGCGCCAGGAGGACGGCGACGACGCCCTTGCCGATGTCGAGCACCATCACCGAGACGCCCATGCGCGTGCCGAGCGCCCGGAACACGTTGGCCGCGCCCAGGTTGCCGCTGCCCACCCGCCTGAGGTCGACGCCGCGCAGGCGGCCGGCGACGAAGGCGAAGGGGATCGAGCCCAGCAGGTACGCGAGCGCGATGGCGAGGGCGGCGCTCACGGCTCGCGCAGCGCATCGGGGGAGGTGGTGGGCGAGCGCGCGAAGATGCGCCACCGCGCCACGAGGAAGTAGTGGGCGCCGCTGAGCACCGTCAGCACCAGCGCGAGCCCGAGCAGGGCGTCCTGCACGATGGCGGCGACGCCCGGCGCGATGATGCAGGCGACGGCGACGTTCTGGCTCAGCGCCTTGGCCTTGCCGAAGCGCCCGGCCGAGATGATCACGTCCTCGGCCGCGGCGATCATGCGCAGCCCCGTGACCGCGAACTCACGCCCGATGATCACCATCGCCGCCCACGCCGGCACGTCGCCGGTCTCGATGAGGGCGAGCAGGGCCGCCGACATCAGCAGCTTGTCGGCGAGCGTGTCGAGGAACGCGCCCGCCACGGTCACCAGGCCGCGGGAGCGCGCCAGCCAGCCGTCGATCGAATCGGTGGCGCAGGCCGCGACGAACACTCCGAAGGCCCACCAGCGGCCGCCGGGGATGTCGTCGACCAGGATCAGCACCATCAGCGGCGGGATCGCGGCGATCCGCACCGCCGTGAACCAGAGCGGCGCGTTCATGGGGCCGGATCGCACGGGGGGCAGCATATCCCCCGCCCCCCGCGCGGCCGGGTCGCCGTGGCCCGCCGGGTGGGTCAGGCGTGGGCGGCCGCGTGCAGGCTCTCGCCCGCCGTGACCGGGTACCAGCAGGCGGCGTCGTGCCCGGGGGAGAGGGTCGCCAGCGGCGGCACCTCGGTGCGGCAGCGCTCGGGCACCTCGTCGGTGCCGGTCACCATCCGCGCCTTCGGGCAGCGCGGATGGAACGGGCACCCCGGCGGCGGGTCGGCGGGCGAGGGCACGTCGCCGCGCAGCACGATGCGGTTGCGGGCCGATCCCCGGTGACCGCGGGGGACCGCCGAGAGCAGGGCGGCCGTGTAGGGGTGGCGTGGATCCTCGTACAGCTCGTCGGCCCCGGCCGTCTCGACGATGCGACCCAGGTACATGACCGCGATGCGGTCGGAGACGTGGCGCACGACGCCGAGGTCGTGGGAGATGAAGAGGTAGGTGAGATCGCGCTCGTCCTGCAGTTCCTTGAGCAGGTTGAGGATCTGGGCCTGGATCGAGACGTCGAGCGCCGAGACCGGCTCGTCGGCCACGATCAGCCGGGGGTTGAGGGCGAGCGCGCGCGCCACGCCGATGCGCTGGCGCTGCCCGCCCGAGAACTCGTGGGGGTAGCGGTTGTAGTGCTCCGGGTTGAGGCCGACGCGCTCCATGAGGGCCTGCACCGCCGTCTTGCGGTCGCCTTCGACGCCGTGGATGCGGTACGGCTCGGCGATGATCGACCCGACCGGGTGCCGCGGGTTCAGCGACGCGTACGGGTCCTGGAAGATCATCTGCATGTCGCGGCGCTGGGCGCGCAGGGCGCCGCGCGTGAGGTGGGCCACGTCGCGGCCCTCGAAGCGGATCTGGCCGGCGGTCGGCTCGAGCAGGCGCGTCACCAGGCGGGCGGTCGTCGACTTGCCGCACCCCGACTCCCCCACGAGCCCGAGGGTCTCGCCGCGGGCGATCGTGAAGCTGATGTCATCGACGGCGCGGACGGCGCCGATCGTGCGCTGCAGCACCACCCCCCGGGTGATGGGGAAGTGCTTGCTGAGGTGCTCGACCTCGACGAGGGGGCCGTCGTGGACCGGCGCGGTGCTCATGCGGCGGCGTCCTCGAGGCGAGCGCGACGCTCGGCCCACAGCGACACCTTGTCGGCGGCGCTCAGGTGGCAGGCGTCCCGATGGAGCTCGTCGCCGGCGAGCGCGGGCCTCTCGGTGTCGCACGGGGCGAACCGGTGGGGGCACCGGGGATGGAAGGGGCACCCCGGCGGCACGTTGATGAGGGATGGCGGGGCGCCCTCGATCGGCAGCAGCCGCTCCACCCGGATGTCGGGGCGGGGGATCGACTCGAGCAGGCCCCAGGCATAGGGGTGGTGGGGACGGTCGAAGACCTCGTCGCGGTCGCCGAGCTCCACCGGCCGGCCGGCGTACATGATCATCACGCGCTGGGCCACGTCGGCGATCACGCCGAGGTTGTGGCTGATCATGATCACGCCGATGTTGAGGCGGTCCTTCATCTCGGCCATGAGCTCGAGGATCTGGGCCTGCACGGTCACGTCGAGCGCCGTGGTGGGCTCGTCGGCGATCAGCAGGTCGGGCTCGAGCACCAGCGCCATCGCGATCATGGCGCGCTGGCGCATGCCGCCCGAGAACTCGTGCGGGTACTGGCGGGCGCGCTGCTCGGGCGCCGGGATGCCCACGTTGCGCAGCGCGTCGACGGCCATCCTCGCCGCCACCGACTTCGAGACGTCGCGGTGGGCGAGCACGGCCTCCGACACCTGATCGCCGACGCGGCGCATGGGGTGCAGCGAGGTCATCGGGTCCTGGAAGACCATGCCGACGCGCTCGCCGCGCAGACGGCGGAGCTGCCGGTCGGGCAGCGTGAGCAGGTCGACGCCGTCGAGCAGCACCTCGCCGCTGACCCGGGCGCGGCGGCGGTCGATCAGGCCCATCACCGTCATGAAGGTGACGCTCTTGCCCGATCCCGACTCGCCGACGACGCCGAGGGTCTCGCCGGCGCTGACCGAGAAGGTGGCCCCGTCGACGGCCTTCACCACCCCGTCCTCGGTGGGGAAGTGCACGTGCAGATCGCGCACCTCGAGCAGCGGGGTGCTCATCGGTAGCGCACCCGCGGGTCGAGGTAGGCGTAGATCACGTCGGCCACCAGGCTGAGGAAGGCGACCGCGAACGAGGCGAGCACGACCACCGCCAGCACGCCCGGCAGGTCGCCGGCGTCGGTCGAGACCAGGATGTAGTTGCCGAGCCCGGGCATGTTGAAGACCGTCTCGGTCACGACGGTGTTGCCGACGAGGATCGCCAGGTCGATGCCGAGCAGGGTGACCACCGGCGACAGGCCGGCGCGCATGCCGTGGCGCAGCACCACCTGCCGTTCGGGGAGGCCCTTGGCGCGGGCGGTGCGGATGTAGTCCTCGCCCATCACGTCGATCATGTTGCCGCGCACGATGCGGGCGTAGATCGCCGCGAACAGCAGGGCGAGCACCGACCAGGGCAGCAGCATGTGCAGGAACCAGTTGACCGGCCCGTCCGAGAAGGGCACGTATCCCGTGCCCGGCAACCATCCGAGTTTCTGCCAGAAGACGTACAGGGCGACGAGGCCGAGCCAGAACACCGGCGCGGACACGCCCACGAGGGCGAACCCCATCGCCACCCGGTCGGCCGTGCTGCGTCGTCGCAGCGCCGAGAGCACGCCCACGGGTATCCCGATGAGCAACCAGAGGACGGCGCCGCCGGCGGCGATCTGCAGCGTCACCGCCAGGCGCCCGAAGATCTCCTCGCGCACCGGCGAGCGGGTGTGGTACGAGAGCCCCAGCCCGGGCCAGCCGTACTCGTCACCGGTGACGAGCCGCGAGATGTAGAGCCCGTACTGCACCGGCACCGGCTTGTCGAGGCCGAGATCCTCCCTGACCTGCTCGACGAGGTCCGGGGTCGGGTTGCGGCCCGCGAAGGCCACGGCGGGGTCCTGCGAGGGCAGCACGAAGAAGATCGCGAACGCGACCATCGTGACCGCGAGCACCACGATCACCACGTAGATGAGACGTCTGAGGATGTAGCGGCCCATTGGTGCGGGAGCCGGTGGGGGCCCGGGTGTCGCCACCCGGGCCCCGCATCGCCGGTCTCTCGGGTCTCCTCTCTACTTCTGCTTGGAGGGGTTGACCGCCACGTGGGCGAGCGCGATCTCGGCCCCGAACTGGTCGAAGCCGTACTTGGTCACCGCCGGCCCGAGCAGGTCGATGTTGTTCGAGTCGACGAGGGGCACCCAGGGGACGATCTCCTCGGTGATCTTCTTGTCGAGCGCGATCCAGCAGTCGGTCCGCTCCTGGCCCGTCAGCGCCGTGCAGGCGTCGATGTCCGCATCGACGCTCGGCGGGGCTCCGCTGGCCGGGATGGTCGCCCCGACCTCCTTCGCCTTGGCCGCCGTCAGGCCCACGAGCGCCTGCGCCGTGTTGCCGTCGGCGATGATGTTGCGTCCGTCCCACAGCACCGCGAAGGTGGAGGGGTCGGCGTAGTCCTTGCCCCATCCGGTGCCCGACGACGTCGGCACCGCGCGGGCGGGCCGCCCGGTCGCCGCCTGCGCCGCCGAGCGCGACGCCTCGCGGGTGTCGAGCTGCACGCCGATCTTGGCCGCCGACTGGGTCACGATCGCCGAGTGGGACGACCAGGGGGCGAAGTTGCGGTTGATGTGCAGCACGTTCGCGCACGCCGGGGCGTCGCAGAGGCCGTCCTTGTCGGTGTCGTAGGCCGACAGCTTCATCTCGGCCTTGGCGGCCTCGACGTCGCCGGCGTACGGAGCCTTCTGGAACGGCTCGTAGTCGCCCAGGTCGAGCATCGACTGCGGCAGCGAGTGGGTCGGGATGCTGCCCTGCACCGGGCCGCCCCAGGCGCGCTGGATGCCCTCGAGGTCCATCACCAGGTTCATCGCCCGGCGCACGTGCACGTCGTCGAAGGGCGGGGTGGTGAGGTTCATGTACATGTACCAGATGCGGTCGCCGCCGTTGATGCGCAGCTTGTCCCGCGAGTCCGGGTCCTCCAGGTACCGCCGCAGGATCGCGCCCGGCGGCGACTCGTACGACGCCTCGAGCTCACCGCGCTCGATCTTGTCGAAGATGTTGTCGACGTTGGTGTTGACGCCGATCTCGAACCGGTCGGGGAAGGCCTCACGGACGGTGGGGTCGTCGGTCGCCGGGTCGTAGTTCGGGTTGCGCACCAGCGTGATGCCGGAGTTGGGGTTGAAGCCCGAGATCGGCTTCTGGGCGTTGCAGCTCGAGATGTCGAGCTTGTCGGCGCCCTCGATCATGTACGGACCGGTGCTGATGACGTAGCGCCCGTACTCGCCCGCCTTCGTGTGGCACTTGGCCACCTCCTCGGGGATCGGCGCGGTCGCCGGCATCGCGAGGCGGTAGAGGAAGTCGCCCGTGGGCTTGCTGAGCGTGAAGACGATCGTCTTGTCGTCCGGCGTCGTGATGCCCGAGACGCTGTCGGCGGTCCCCGCCTGGAACTCGGGGAAGCCCTTGATCGTCGTGTAGTAGTTCGCGTACAGGCCGAGGCCCTTCCTGCCGATGCGCTCGACCGCGTACTTGACGTCCTGCGAGGTCACGGCGCGGTTCACGGGCGGCCCGAACTCCACGCCGTCCTTCAGCGTGAAGGTGTACGTCAGGCCGTCCTCGCTGGGCTCGGGGACCTCGGTCGCCAGGTCCGGCACCAGGTCGTTGCCGCCCTCGGCGGTGCTGTTGTGGTTGTAGCCCATCAGCGGGCGGATCATCAGGTTGGTCTGGAGCATCCACTGGTTGCCGAAGTACTCGCCCGTCGGATCGAACCCGTCGATCAGCGAGAAGTCGGTGTTCTCCATGCGGAACGTGCCGCCCGCGGCGGGTTCGCCGAGAGTGGCCGCGCCGCCGAGCTGCTCGATGACGGCGGCGACATCATCCGAGGCTCCTGCGGGGGAGGTGCCCGTGGAGCTTTCGTCGTCGCCGCACGCGGCGAGCCCGAGGGCGCCGGCGAGCGCGAGGGTCAGGAGAGCCGGCCGTACGAGCCAGCGTCGTTTCATGTCGAATCTCCCTGTCTGGGGTTCGGTCGGGGCGCCCTCACCGGTCGGCCCGGGGGTCGAGCGCGTCGCGCAGGCCGTCGCCGAGGAGGTTGAAGGCCAGCACCGTGATGAGCAGGAACAGACCCGGGAACAGCCACAGCCACCAGACCGTGTCGAAGTTCGACAGCGAGTCGCTGATGAGGCTGCCCCAGGACGGTTGGTCGTCGGGGACGCCGAGCCCGAGGAACGAGAGGTATGCCTCGAAGAGGATGTTGCTCGGGATCAGCAGGGACGCGTAGACGACGATGGGCGAGACGAGATTGGGCAGGATCTCGCGGAACATGATCCGCAGGTCACCCGCGCCCAGCGACCTGCTCGCCTCCACGAACTCGCGCTCGCGCAGCGACAGGGTGGCGCCGCGCACGAGGCGGGCGACGTAGGGCCAGGTGAAGAGCGAGATGATCACGATCACGAGCGACATCCCCGGCTTGAGGGTGCCGTTCAGGCACCCCTCGGCCGAGGTGCTGCACGCGGCGACGATGCCGATCGCGAACAGCAGCAGCGGCACCGAGAGGATGATGTCGGTGACCCGCGAGACGACGGTGTCGATCCAGCCGCCGAAGTAGCCGGCGGTCACCCCCAGCACGATCCCGGCCAGCACCGCGATGCCGGTCGCGATGACGCCCACCAGCAGCGAGACGCGCGTGCCGTAGATGGTGCGCACGAAGACGTCGCGGCCGCTGTTGTCGGCCCCGAACCAGAAGCTCGAGGTCGGGCCCTCGGGGATGCCGAAGATGTCCGTCGTCTCACGCTGGTAGAGCTCGTTCGGTCCGTGTCCGACCAGGCTCGCGAAGAGCGGTGCGAACACGGCCAGCAGCACGAGCGCGATCACGACCGCGAGCCCTGCGAGGGCGAAGCGGTCCCTACGGAACCGCAGCCAGAAGAGCTGCCACGGTGAGCGACCGACGATGCGGGGCTCGTCCGCGGGCGGGGGCGACGACTCGGGGACGCCGGAGACGTCGGCGGCGCTCGTGCTCACGGACTGCCCGTGCGATGTGCGGGTCGGAGGCTCATGAGAAGGCGGCACCATACCCACTCGTGAGGAACATCACAGGCTCCGCCGGGAGATTCCGAACCGCACAAAGCCCCTGCTTTTCAGGTGTTTATGACCGTGATCGGCTCAGCGGCGGGATCGTCGCTGCCGGGTGACAACATAGATCGTGACGATCAGCACGATCAACCCCAGGGCGGTTCCCCATCGCACCGCGCCCGGTCGTTCGTCGCTCAGGAGGGTGATCAGCGCGGCGGCGACGAGCAGGGCGGCGGTCGCGAGCTGGATCCGGCGAAGGGGGCCGGGATCGGGGAGGCCGGGCCGGTCCCCGTCCCCCGGCGGGCGATCTCGCCCGCCGTCGGCGCCGGTCACTCCTCGTCGTCCGGAAAGGCCTCGCGCATGCGCCGCTCGCGCCGCCGGGCGCCGCCCACCAGCGCCGCCAGGATCACCCCGAGGCCGATGATCGCCCCCCAGGGCAGGTCGTCGGCGGTGCCGGTGACGAAGGCGACGGCGATCACGACGGCGGCGGCGACGGCGCCGATGGCGCCGACGACGATGGCCGTGGGGCGGCGGTGCGTCTCCATGCGGGGCAGGCTAGCGCCGCCCCGCGCCACGTGGCCGCCCCCGGCGCCCCGCCGGCGACCCGCCGCGTCGCGACGCGGTCCCGGCACCCGGGGGGTTAGCATCGGGCCCGCCGATGCCCGACCTCCCCGGCGCCCACGCGCCCGGCGCCCGCCCGGCGCGCCTGCCGACGATCCCCGCCGGCGGCGTGTCCTGACCGGGTTCGCCGAGTCCCGCATCGATCCGGGCCTCCCCTGCCTGGTGTTCGCGCCGCGGGCGCCGGCGCCGGGGCCCCGGCCTCTGCTGGTCTTCCTCCACGGCGTGGGAGAGCGCGGCGACTCGCTCGACACGCTCGACCGGCTGCGCGTCCACTCCCTGCCCGCGCTCGCCGGGGCCGATGCCCTGCCGGCGGTCTCGGGAGGGCCGTTCCCGTTCCTGATCGCGTGCCCGCAGATCGCCGGTCGCTGGGAGGAGGCGGTGGACGCCGTCGCCACGGTGATCGACGTCGTCGTCGGCGAGCACGGCGGCGACCCGCGCCGGGTCTACGTGACCGGCATCAGCCTCGGCGCGGTCGGCTGCTGGGAGATCGCCGCGCGCGTGCCCGGCGTCGCGGCGATCGCCCCCCTCTCCGGCGCGGTCCCCGGCACCGCCGCCTCGGTGTCCGTGCCGGCCTGGATCGAGGTGGGCGAGCGCGACCCGTTCGTCAACGCCGACGGGGTCCGGCGGGCGGTCGCGGGGCGGGCGGGGGACCGGACCGTGCTCAGGGTCGACCCGCACGGCGGCCACGACGGCGGGTACTGGGACCACGTCTACGGCCGCGCCGAGCCGTACCGTTGGCTTCTCGGGTGGTCGAGCGTCACCTCCGGCGCCTGAGGTACCCGGGTGCGGCACGCGCCCGTCGGAGTAGCCTGGCGCGATGCCCGACGAGACCGGACTCAACGCGCTGCTGGCCATCTCCGATCGCACGGTCTCCGAAGACCGGGCGGAGGTCGTGATGGAGGCCGGCGACGGCCACCTCAACCCCGGCGGCGTCGTGCACGGCGGCGCGATCGCGACGCTCATCGACGTGGCCATGGGGCGGGCCTTCGCGTCGGTGATCGACGACGACGAGCGCCCGGTGACGATCGAGATGAAGGTCAACTACCTGGAGCCGGGTCACCCGGGGCAGCTCGTCGCGACGGCCGAGGTGCTGCGCCGGGGCCGCCTCTTCACGGTCGTCCAGGCCGAGGTCGTCCACGCCGACGACGGCGAGACCGTGGCCACCGCGATCGGCACCTTCACCAGCACGGGGTGAGCGCCCCCTGGGGGGCACGCGAGTGCGAGGAGCTCCGGGATGAGCTCACGCGACGGCCGACGTCGAGGGGATGCAGAGCTCGATCGAGGACGACAACCGGATGCGCGGCGAGCCCGGCACCGTCATCGACGAGATCCGCGGGTATGGCGGGCCGCCCGGCCTCCGCCGTCACGCGTGAGACTCGGGCCACCGCCGAGCAGGTCTCCACGGCGACCTGCCAGACGAGCGCGGCCAGCCGGTACGTCGCGGCCCCGAGCGAGCAGCTCGCCCGCACCGTCGAGCGGCTCGCCGAGTCGGTCGGGCGCTTCCCGGTCGGCTGAGCCGCCGCGCCGGGCCGGGCCGGCCCGCCCCCCACGGGCGGCCCGGCGGTGTGCCGGCCCGGATGCCCGATGGTCTGCCCGGAAGGGCGTGCTCGGCGGTCGCGGCCGGGGGTACGATCGGCCGGGAGATGACCGTCCCGCCCGCAGGGCGCGCCCGGGCCGGCGCGTGGCCCGGACGCGAGGATCCCGCCGACGCGCGCGCCGCCCCACCACGGCCCGAACCGTCCGCGACGCACCCCCTCCTCGCCCTGCAGCGGGCGACGGGCAACGCGGCGATCAGCCGCCTGATCGCCGGCCGCGGCGGCGTGCTCGCCCGCGACCCCGACCCGGACGCCGGCGCCGCTCCGCCCGCCGACCTCGTCGCGTTCATGGGCATGTCCTACGTCTTCAAGGACGTGAAGCCGACGACCGGAGGCGGGCTCTTCGACCTCGCCTACGAACCGACGACCGGTCAGATGGTGGTCACCGTGAAGATCCACTTCGACTTCCGGGACGGCAACCTGTTCGACCCGACGTGGCTGACGGCGGTCGGCGGGCTGCCGGGCGTGATCGCCAAGGGGTGGACGGTCGACCAGTTCATCTGGTCGGACGACGAGAAGGCCGCGTGGTCGGCGAGCGCGATCGCCCAGATCCAGGAGGTCTGGAGCGAGCGGTTCGTCTTCTTCTCGCAGAAGCCCGGCTGGGAGTCCCTGCCCCCGGTGAACGTGCGCGTCGTGGTGGCGGAGTCGCCGAGGACGGGGCCGGGGAAGGCCCAGTGGGTGGTGGCGGTCAACAAGTGGCCCGACGACGCGGGCATGACGGAGGCGATGACCTGGCCCGGGGTGCGGGGCGACCAGAACACGGGCCGCCTGCACGAGAGCTCGGCGGACGCGGGCGGGGCGGGCGACCCCGACGCGGTCCACCGTTCGCGCACGACCGGCTCGCGCGCCCGCTACGGCCGGGTGGACACCGACAACCCCGGAACGATCTCCTTCCCGAGGGGCGGGTCGGCCCTCACGCCGGCGGACGCGACCCGGCTGCAGACCTTCGGGGCGACGCTCGGGGCCCCCGACATCCCGCCCTTCCCCGTCACCGTGACCGGCCACGCCAGCGCGGAGGGCGAGGAGGAGCGCAACCTCACCTTGTCGCGCCGGAGGGCCGACGCCGTCGCTGACGCGATCGTGAAGGGGTCGCCGCATCGGACCCCGGAGGTGGAGGCGGAGGGTGAGACGGGGGCCGCCCCCGACGACCCGACGTGGCGGATCGTGCGCATCACCGTCGGCGCGTTCGAGGCGACGCGCACCGTGGTCGTCCACGAGTTCGGCCACATGCTCGGCCTCGACGACGAGTACCCGACCGAGGACCCCGCCGTCCCCGGGGGCCCGGCCACCGCCCGCCCCGTCGGCGCGCGCCCCGACCACTCGGCGCTGGCGGAGCGCCTCATCCCCGGTCAGCAGCCCATCCAGGCCCACCACGACGAGAGCATCATGAGCAACGGCGACGAGGTCCGGCCGTACCACTACGTCACGTTCCTGGAGGCCCTCGGCACGATCACGGGCACGACGGGCACCTGGGGCGTCCGACCGGCGCCGCCGAAGGTCAACGGCCCGGGTGACTTCCCGGTCCCCGCGCCGTCGCCCGGCGGCTCCCTCCCGGCGTGACCGGCGTGGACGGCCCGCCCCTCCCCGACGGGGCCCTCGTGCAGTCCGTGTTCACGGCCGAGGGGGTCTCGTCGGGCTGGCGCGTCTGGGACGACGGGCGCCACGAGAGCATGCGCGACGGCGGCGACTGGACCGCGGCGCCGCCGCTCGGCCCGGAGGCGGTCGCCGAGATCCGGCGGGTGCTGGACGAGGCCGGGTTGGCGTCGATCGCGGGCCTCCACGACGACCCGGAGGCGCGCGCGGGTGGCGGGGTGCTGCGATTCGCGGCGGCCGCGCCGGGGGGCCCGTTCGTCGTGGAGCTCCGCGACGGCGTGTCGCCCGCCCCCCTCGAGCGGCTGGTGGAGCGGCTCGTCCCGATCCTCGCGGGTCGCGGCATCGGCGCGTGAGTGGTCGACCCCGCCGCAGCCCGTCTGATCCCCGGGACGGCGAAAGCCCGCCGTTCAGCGGGCTTTCGTGGAGCGGGAGTGACGGGACTCGAACCCGCGGCCTCCGGATTGACAGTCCGGTGCTCTAACCAATCTGAGCTACACCCCCAGCGACGCAGCGCGGGACGGGACGGAGAATGGGCGGTGACGGGTTCGAACCGCCGGCCACCTGCGTGTAAAGCAGGCGCTCTACCGCTGAGCTAACCGCCCGCACCTCGTACGGCGACGGCGAACGATACCAGCCCGGGAGCAGCGGCTGCAGAGCGGCACCGGATGACTCCCGGCCCCCCGGCACGGTAGCTTTCCGGCGTGCCGGGCTGAGGAGGCCGCGATGTGGCTCACGTTCTCATCGGGCGTGGAGAAGGGCCGGAGCGCCGAGGCGCGCGGCGAGCGGTTCGTCATCGGCCGCGACCCGGGCTGCGACCTGACGGTCCGCGACGCCCGCGCGTCGCGCCGCCACGCGTATCTGCGCGTGCGCGAGGACGGGCGGGCGGAGCTGCACGACCTCGACTCGGCGAACGGGACGTGGGTCAACGGCCATCGCCTGAGCGGGCCGGTGTCGCTGTCGGGCGGTGAGGAGATCCGCATCGGCGACACGACGCTGACGGCCTCGCGCCGGCCGCTGTCGTCCACGGCGACGGTGGTCGGCGACGCGTTGCCGTCGCGGCCGGCGCCGGCCTCCCCGCCGCCGCCCCCCGGACTGGGCGGCTCCCCGTCCCCGTCGGTCATCGAGCGCGTCCGCCTGCGTCGCACCACCCGCTGGTCGGTCGTCGCCGGCGCCGCCGCCGTCGTGGCGGCGGCCGTCGTCGTGGTGCTCGCCGTGACGGGCGTCTTCGGCGGCGACGACGAGCCGGCCGTCGCCGGCATCCCGGAGATCGTCGACCAGGTGCGCCCGTCGACCGTCGTCATCAACTCGCTCGTCGAGGGCGAGGCGCGGGGCAGCGGTACGGGCTGGGTGCTCGACGCGGCGCAGGGCCTGGTCGTCACGAACGCCCACGTGACCAACGGCGGCACGAGCTGGACCGTCGGCGTCAACGACGCCCAGCGGCCCGCGGAGCTCGTCGGCACGGCTCCGTGCGAGGACCTGGCGCTGCTGCAGGTCGGCGACACGTCCGGCCTCGTCAGCCTCCCCCTCGGATCGCAGTCCGAGCTTCGCCAGGGCGAGACGGTCATCGCGGTCGGCTTCCCGGGGACCGCCTCGGAGCGGGCGAACCTCGTGCCGACCACCGGCGTCGTCTCGGTGGTGAACACCCGGTTCGATCTCGCCGGCGTCAACGTGCCGCAGTACCCCAACGTCATCCAGACCGACGCGGTGATCAACCCCGGCAACTCGGGCGGCCCGCTCGTGGACACGCGGGGGCGCCTGGTGGGGGTCAACTCGGCCGGCATCACCCTGCTGGGCGGCCGCGCCATCCAGGGGCAGGGCTACGCGATCGGCGTCGACCGGGTCAAGGAGATCGTGCCCCAGCTGCGCCGCGGCCGCTCGATCGGGTCCACCGGCATGGGCTTCACGCACATCACCGATCCGTCGGAGTTCGCCGACGACCTGGCGGCCGCCGGCCTGCCATCGCAGGCGGGCCTGGTCGTGTTGACCGCCGTGCCCGGCAGCCCCGCCGCCGAGGCCGGTTTCGGCCGTGCCCCCGCGCTCGTCACCGCGGTCAACGGCCGCCCGATGGACGGCAGCCTGCCGTCCTACTGCGCCGCGATCGGCAACGGCGAGAGCGGGTCCACCGCGACGTTCACGGTTGCCGAGGGCGGTGTCACGGGCGCCCGCGACGTGTCGGTGGCGTTCGAGTAGCCACGACGCGCGACGGGCGCCGTCGCGGCGCCCGTCGGGTGCGACCGTTGCCCAGCGGTCGCCGTGTATGAGGGACTGCCCGAGGGAGTTGGGCGATCCGTTGTGTGCTCAGTATCCCCCCGCTCCCGCGACCGGGCCAGGGCACTAGAGGGATTGCCCGGTCGCCCCCCGCACGGCACGGGTCAGCGCCGGCGCCAGGTCGCCGCGGTCGACCACGGCCACCCGCCCGAGCCCCAGCCACGTCGCCATCTCCCCGAGCTCGACCGCCAGCGCGGCGGCCACCTCGGAGTCGTTGCCGCCGGACTCGACGTGGGCCGCCTGCACGCGCAGCGTCCCCTCCGCGCGGTCGGCCTTCAGATCGACGCGCCCGACCAGCTCGTCGCCGAGCAGGAACGGCAGCACGTAGTAGCCGTGCACGCGGCGGGGCGCGGGGGTGTAGATGCCGATGCGGTAGCGGAAGCCGAACAGCCGCTCGGTGCGGGCCCGGTCCCAGACCAGCGAGTCGAAGGGCGAGAGCAGGGCCCTGGCCCCCACCCGCCGCGGTAGGTGGGCGGCCGGGTGCAGGTAGGCGGGCGCGTCCCATCCCCGCACCCGCACGGGCAGCAGACGGCCGTCCTCCACGAGCTCGGCCACCCGGGGTCGGGCGCGCGGCACGTTGAGCCGGTGGTAGTCGCACAGGTCGCGGGCGGTGGCGACCCCGAGCGACCGGGCGGCCAGGGCGAGCAGCTCGCGCGCCGCCTCGTCCTCGCCGGGAGCGGTCCGCCGCCGCACCTCCTCCGGGACGACCCGCTCGGTGAGGTCGTACACGCGGGCGAAGTCGCGCGCCCGGCGGCGGGCCGAGACCTCGCCGCGCCAGAAGAGGTGCTCGAGGGCCCGCTTGCCGCGGCTGCGCCCCCACATGCCGTCAACGTCGGGCCCGGGGTCGGAGAGCTCGCCGGCCGTCAGCGGCCCGCGCTCGCGCACCTCGGCGAGCACGGCCTCGACGTACGCCGGGTCGTCGCGGGCGACGGCGGACACGCTCGCCCACATCTCGCGCTCGGCCCGGGCCATCCGCCAGCGCAGCAGCGGCCACATGGCGATCGGCAGCAGCGACGCCTCGTGGCACCAGTACTCGAACAGCTCCCCGTCGGCGGCCATGCGCCCGAGCAGGTCGCGCGGGTGGGGACCGAGGCGCGCGAAGAGCGGGAGCTCCTGCGAGCGCACCAGCACGTTCACGGCATCGATCTGGATCAGGCCGACGCGGTCGAGCACCCGACGCACGTGGCGGCGGTCCACCCGTCCCGGGGGCCGACGATCGGCGAGGCCCTGGGCGTGGAGGGCGATGCGCCGCGCCTGGCCCGGCGACAGATCCGTCGGGGGTGCCATGGCGCGGACCGTACGCGCGCGCGTCGCCGGATGCCCGCGCGGCCCCGGGGCGCGAGGGCCCGCGGTCAGCGGGGCGAGACCCGCTTCTGCAGAGAGGTGGCGCGCCGCAGGGCGACGCGCGTCACCCGCTCCAGCGCGCGCACCTGGCGCGCCGTCGCGGGCGTCCCGCCGCGAACCCGGACGGGCGTGAACGGCCGGAGGGCCGGCGCCCGCCGGCCGGCGAGACGCGCGGAGAGTCCGGCCTCGATGCGGATCGCCGTCTCGGCGATGCGGCGGGTGAGGGCGACCTGCCGGCGGGTGGCGATGATCCGCGGCGCGCGGCCGCCGCAGACGCGGGCGACGGGTCGTCCGGCGACGATCGACCGCGCGGCCCGTGCGCGCCGCAACGCCCGCTCGGCGATGAACCGGCTCCTCGCCACGCGCCGGCCGAGGGGACCGCGCCCCCGTGCGATCGTCGCGCCGATCGAGGGGGGGCTCGCGCAGCGCGCCGGCGCGGTCCTCGTCGGCGGCGTCACCGGAGGCGGGGGCGCGGGCGCCGCCGGCGGGACGATGCGCACGATGCGGTCGTCCTCCGGACCGGGCGTGCCGAGCGCGTCGCGGTTGCTGGTCGTCACCCAGATCGAGCCGTCGGGCGCCTCGACCACGGCCCGCAGCCGTCCGTAGGCCTTCACGAGCAGGGGCTCGTCCGCCACCACCCTGCCGCCCCGTATGTCGAGCAGCCTGAGCTGCTGTCCGAGCAGCGCGGCGACCAGCGCCCGCCCGGTCCAGGTGCTGCCGGGCTGGGTCACGAACGTGATGGACGCCGGCGCGATGGTCTGGCTCCAGAGGTGCACGGGTGAGATGAACGGCGACTGGTCGGCACCCCGCGCCCGCGGCCAGCCGTAGTCGCCGCCTCCGACGATCAGATCGAGCTCGTCGTCGCCGCTCGGCCCGTCGAAGCCGCTCGGGCCGTGGTCGGTCACCCACAGCGCGCCGGTGCCCGGCTGCCACGCCAGCCCCTGCGGGTGGCGCAGGCCGCGAGCGATCTGGGCCGGCGTCACCCTGCCGCCGCGATGGGCGTCGGGCGGCACCCGCAGGATCTTGCCGGAGGGCGAGCCGGCGTCCTGCGAGCGGTTCGCGTCGCCCGCGTCGCCGGTGCCCAGGTAGAGGGCGGCGTCGGGGCCGAATCGGACCCGCGCGGAGTTGTGAACGCCCCCCGTGGAGATGCCGCCGATCACGACGGCCTCGAAGCTGAGCGTGCTCCCCGCCAGGCGCCAGCGCTGCACCTGCAGCTCTCCTCCCGTCGTCAACGAGAGGTAGACGAAGGGGGCGCCGGCCGCGAAGCGGGGGTCGACCGCGATGCCGAGCAGCCCGCCGTCGCCGCCGGTGCTGACCGGGATGTCCGCCACGTGCCGTTCGGCGAGCGTGCCGGCGGCATCGACGAGGCGCACCGCGCCGCCGCGCTCGGTCACGAGCGCCCGCCCGTCGGGGAGGAACGCGATGTCCCACGGGATCTCGAGCCCTCGCGCGATCACCGAGACCTCGGGGCCCCCCGCCGCGCGCACCGGCGCCGCCGCGACCGGCCCCGCCTGGCCGAGGGCGCACGCGAGCACGGCGACCAGCGCGACGAGGAGGGTGGGGAGGATGCGCCGCACGAGTCGGCGGAACTCTGCCGCATCGGCCGCGTCCGGGCCAGCCGGACGGGGTGAGATCGCCCACACGGCCCCCGCGGTACCCGGTCGCGCCGGACCCGTCTCGGGCGGGTGTTGGGCGGCAGCGGCCCGCGCACGGCAAGCTTCATGTCGTAGCCGCATCGATCCGAGGAGCCCTCATGAACGGACGCTGGAGAAACCGGCCCGGCCGCCTGGCCGTGCTGATGGTCGCCGGACTGCTGACGGTGGGTGCGGCCGCCGGCTGTGGCGGTGACGACTCGGGTGACGCCGCCGCGCCCACGACGACCGAGACCCCGGCGGCCACCACGGCCGCCCCGTCCGCCACGACGGCTCCCGCCGAGGCGACGGTGCTCGAGATCCCGGCGGCGGCGGACAACACGCTGGCGTTCGAGACGACCGAGGTGACGGCGCCCGCAGGCGAGATCACGCTGCGTATGCCCAACCCCTCGGCGCTCCCCCACAACATCGCGATCGACGAGCCCGAGCTCACCGAGGGCGAGGTCGTGGGCAACGGTGGCGTGTCCGAGATCACGGTCACCCTCCCGCCGGGCACCTACGAGTACTACTGCTCGGTCCCGGGTCACCGGGAGGCCGGGATGGTGGGCACGCTCACGGTCGAGTAGCACCGCGGCGCGCCTCGCCGATCCAGGCGAGGCGCGCAGTGCGGCCCCTGGCGCGGCGCGCCCCGCGCGTCCGCGGCCGGGCCTACGAGTCGGTCTCTTCGACCGGCTCCAAGGTGGTGTGCTGCGGCGGGCCCGAGAGGCCCGCCGACGCCATCACCTCACGGGTGTGCGGGTCCTGCAGGAAGCGGGCGTAGTCGTCCGCGGACCAGTCGAACAGCACGACGACCTCGTGATCGTCGTCGGCGTTGCGGAACACCTTCGCGCCGTGTGAGCCGAACTTCCGGCGGTGCTCCGCGCCCGCCGTGGAGAACACCGACCAGAACTGGTCGAAGTCGCCGATCTTCGCCCTCGCCAGCACCATCATCAGCCTCCTGAATCCGGGCGTGTGATCCCACCGTACGGCGGGGTGGCCGACGGGCGCCACCCCCGTCTCGCAGGGCGGTGAGCCGGGAGGGGCGGCGATGTCCGCCGCCCCTCCGGGGGCCTCACCGTCCGTCGTCGCTGAAGACCCCGAGCCCGGGCGCCGCCGGCAGGCACGTGGTCTCGGGCACGACCGTCGAGAAGCCGTCGCGGCGGTTGTCCGGACCCTCGCGGTACCGGTCGCGATCGCGACCCGTGTCGCGCAGGATGCCGATGCCCGCGCTGCAGCCGAAGCCCTGGGACGAGTGGAAGAACTGGATCTGGGGGTTGAACGGCTGCGTGGCGGCCGGCGCCCCCTGGTACAGGTCGGAGCCGTCCTCGTCGAGCAGCACGCCGGCGCCGCCCAGCAGGGCCGTGCCCTGGACCATGCGGGAGAGGTCGTCGCACACGCCGGTGTCGTCGACGACGCCGCCGGAGCCCGGCTGCTGGAAGGCGGCGCGGGGGTTCTTCGGGCGCGGCATGTACGTGGTGTAGACGTCGTTGCCGCCGTCGTCCTGCAGCACCCCGAGCCCGCCCACCAGCGCGAAGCCCTGCGCGTTGCGGATCGCGACGTAGACGTCTCGTCCGCCGCCCAGGTCGCGGAGCACGCCGACCCCGCCGACGTGTCCGGCGCCCTGTGCCGAGGTCTTGCCGGGGTAGACGTCGTGCCCCGAGACGTCCATGAGCAGTCCGTTGCCCTGGAAGCCCGAGCCCTGGGTGACGATGCGCCGCACGAGGGGGTCCCGGGTGCAGGCGCCGTCGACGATCCGCGGGCCCGCCGCGGGATTGTGGTCGACCGTGCGCGGCGACCTGAACACGCCGTAGACGTCGTTGCTCGTGCGGCCGAAATCGCGCACGTCGAGCAGCACCGCCTGGGGCACGGCGATGCAGTCCTGGGCCGAGGCGGTCGGGGCGGGGAAGTTGCCCTGCACCTGCTCGCACCCGATCGCCGGGCCGACGATCGGCGCCGCCGAGCCGGCCGGGCCGCGGCGGTGGTCGATCAGGTTGCCGCCGGCGTTGTTGTCGTACAGGTCGTCGCCGCCGCGGTCGATCAGCACGATGTAGTCGTGGCGGTACGTGTTGCGGCCGCCGTCGCCGTCGATGTAGAGCAGGGGCCACGCGTCAACGTCGGCGAACGCGCCGCCGCCGCTGCGCGCCACCGCCGCGGCCGCGTCGCCGGTCGCGACGGCGCAGTCGATGGCCGCCGCGTCGTCGCGCGCCGTGGGGCACGACCGGACGGCCTCGAGCAGGCGGGTCACCCGCCAGGCGTAGTCGTTCGGCATCCCCGATGCCGTGATCGCCGCCGCGTGGGCGGGCCCGGCCGCCGCCGCCAGCGCGGCGACGCCGCCGGACGCCGGGACGGCGGGCAGCGACCCGGGGGCGGGGAGGGGCGGGGCCAGCCGCGCGGTGACGGGGGCGACATCGCCCGGGCCCCCGTACGTGGCCGCCGATGCCTGGGCAGCCAGGACGGCCGTCGCGGCGACCGCCGCGACGAGCAGGAGACGGTGCATCGCAGAACCTCCCAACGGTGGATGCGGCGCCATCCCCGCGCCATGTGGAGCGATCCGTCGGTGTATGCGATCCGGGAGGACCGTGCTCGCCGCCTTCCCGCTCCCGCAGCCCGCGAAACGCCAGAACCGACATCCGTGACCCACGCCGCGGCGCCTCTCGCGCACCGGCCGCCGGCCGCCCCCGGAGGCACCTGATGTACGGTTGAGACCGCACATCTCAGGGAGATCATCGAGCAGCGGGAGCTCGCCACGATGGGCTTCTTCATGGATCGGCACGACCTCGAATCGGAGACGGCGACGGACATCGCCGCCAACCACCTCCGCGACCTCGAGGTGCAGAAGCGCTACGGCGACGCGCTACCTCTCGTACTGGTTCGACTACGACCGCAACGCGGCCTTCTGCCTGGTCGAGGCCCCCGATCGCGAATCGGCCGACGCCGTGCACCGGGAGGCCCACGGCGGGGTGGCGAGCGACATCATCCCGGTCGATCCCGAGACGGTCGCCCGCTACCTCGGGCGCATCGACGATCCGGTGGTCGCGGAGCGCCCGCCCGAGAGCGCGTTCCGCATCATCGTCTTCACCGACCTCGAGGGGTCGACCGATCTCGTGCAGCGCCTCGGCGACGACGGGGCGATGGCGCTGCTGCGCATCCACGACTCGATCATCCGGCGTGCGCTGGCCGAGCACCGCGGGCTCGAGGTCAAGCACACGGGCGACGGCATCATGGCGTCGTTCGCCTCGGTGCAGGACGCCCTGCTCGCCTCCCAGGACATCCAGCGGGCGTTCGCGCGTCACAACGAGGAGAACCCCGACGCCCTCCTCGCCGTCCGCATCGGCATGAGCGCCGGCGAGCCGGTGGCCGAGCACGGCGACCTGTTCGGCGCGGCCGTGCAGCTCGCGGCCCGCCTGTGCGCCCACGCCGTCCCCCAGACGATCCTGATCTCGGGGGTCGTCGCCGACCTGGCGATCGGCAAGCGCTTCATGTTCGGACCCCGGCGGGCGGCCGAGCTCAAGGGCTTCCCGGCGCCCGTCCACGTCTGCGAGATGGAGTGGAGGCCGGGATGACCCCCGACGAGGAGGACGCCGGACCCGATACCGGCAGGCCGGCGATCCTCGTCGTCGACGACGACGAGGAGGCGCGCGGCCGCGTCGAGCGCGAGCTCGTGCGCCGGGTCGGCGCCGACTACCGCATCGTCGCCATGAGCGGACCCGGCGACGCGCTGGCCGAGCTCGCGCGCATGCGGCGCGAGGGCGGCGAGCTCGCGCTGGCCCTCGCCGACCAGTGGATGCCCGAGCTCGACGGCACCGAGCTGCTGGCGCGGGTCGCCGATCACTACCCGCGCGCCAAGCGCGGGCTGCTGGTCGACTTCGGCGCGTGGGGTGACGAGCCGACCGCTCGCGCGATCCTGCGCGCCATGGCGGTGGGCGGCATCGACTACTACGTGCTGAAGCCCTGGCGCTCGCCCGACGAGCTCTTCAATCGCACGATCGCTGAGTTCCTGCACGAGTGGTCGCGCATGCGCCCGTCCGGCCCGCGCGAGGTCGTGGTGGTGGGACCCACCGACCATCTGCGTACGCACGAGATCCTGGGGCTGCTCTCGCGCAACAGCATCCCCCACGTCGGCCGGCCGGCCGACTCGGCCGACGGGCGCGCGCTACTCGACCGCGCCGGCCTGCGGGAGTGCCGCGTGCCGGTGGTCGGGTTCCACGACGGCCGGTGGCTGGTCGATCCGTCGAACGTCGACATCGCCCGGGCCATGGGCTTCATGACCACCCTGCCGCGCACCGAGTACGACGTCCTCATCGTCGGCAGCGGGCCGGCGGGCCTCGCCGCGGCCGTCTATGCGGCGTCCGAGGGGCTGGACACGCTGGTCGTCGAGCGCGAGGCGATCGGAGGACAGGCGGGCAGCTCGTCGCTGATCCGCAACTACCTCGGCTTCTCGCGCGGCATCAGCGGCGCGGAGCTCGCCACGCGCGCCCACCAGCAGGCGTGGGTGTTCGGTGCGTCGTTCCTGAGGATGCGCGAGGTCGAGGGGCTGGCCGCCACAGGAGACCACCGCCTCGCGGTCGCCATCTCCGACGGCACCACGGCCGTCGCGCGGGCCGTGATCCTCGCCATGGGCGTGTCGTACCGCCACCTGGGCGTCCCCGAGCTCGAGGCCCTCACAGGCGCGGGCGTCTTCTACGGCGCGTCGATCTCGGAGGCCCAGGCGCTCGAGGGCGAGCGGGTGTACGTGCTCGGCGGGGGCAACTCGGCCGGTCAGGCGGCGATGCACCTCGCCCGCTACGCCGGCCGGGTGACCATCCTCGTGCGGGGACCGACCCTCGCCTCCAGCATGTCGCGGTACCTCATCGAGCAGATCGACGCCGCCGCCAACATCGACGTGCGCTTCGGCTGCGAGGTCGTCGGCGGCGGGGGTCGCGGCCGCCTCGAGCAGCTCGTGGTGCGCGAGCGCGCGAGCGGTGATCTCACCACCGTGCCGGCGGCCGGGCTGTTCGTGCTGATCGGAGCGCACCCCCACACCGACTGGCTGCCCGCGCCGATCGCGCGCGACGACTGGGGGTTCGTGCTGACCGGCGAGGACGCCGGCCCGCAGGCGCGCTCGCCCTACGAGACGACGATGCCCGGCGTCTTCGCCGCCGGCGACGTCCGTCACGGCTCGACCAAGCGGGTCGGGTCGGCCGTCGGCGAGGGCGCCGGCGTGGTGCAGGACGTCTACCGGATCGTGCTCGGGCGGCCGTAGCGGGGCGGCGTCGCGCTGCCTCCGCCGCGCCCCCGCCGCACCGTCAGCGGTAGCGGGTGTGGCGCACCGCCTCGAGCGGGATGGTGCGCACCGGCACCGACGTGCGCCTCTCGGTGCGTCGGCCCCGCCCGTCGACGCGCACCACGATGCGCCGCCCGGTCAGCAGGTTGGTGCTCGTCTCCACGCGTGCCCCGGTCAGGCGGTCCCGCGTGCGCACGTCGACGCCGATCAGGCGGGTGCCGACCGCGCCCTCGGAGCGGATGCGGAAGCGCGTGAACCGGATCACGCGCGAGCCGGACTCCTGCTCGGCGATGACCACGCCCGACCGCACGCGCACGGTGACCGGCGTGAGGGCCACGCCGAAGAAGGCGCCGCCGCAGCGGGTGCACAGCAGGATGCGCCGTCCCTCGCCGATGCGCACGTACCCGCCGTCGGATCGGGCCTTCAGCAGCACCAGCCGTCGCGCGGCGCGCGCCGGTCCCCCGTCGGGTGCCGTGCCCGTCACCCGGCGCGTGAGCACCAGCGCCAGGTCCGGCCGCGCGTCACCGCCGAAGCGGGCCGCGACGCGACGCTCGACCGAGAAGCCGTCGGGCACGAACGCCGATGCGGGCGGTCCGGCGGCGACGGCGCCCGTGGCGGCCGTCAGGGCCAACAGGCCGGACGCGGTGGCGACGGACGACGGGCGGGCGCGGCGGTTCATGGCGGGTCCTCCGGCGGGCGGTGACGGATCGGGTCGCAGCGTACGACGCGCGGCGCTTGCGGGCACGCTCGCGGGCGGCGGATGATCGGTGCTCGCCGATCGCGCGATGGAGGTGGGACATGGACATCCCGGCCGTTCTCGATCTCGGTGCCGAGCGCGCGGGCAAGGCCCTCGAGGCGGCGGTGCCGCCCGCGCTCCTGCCGCTGCCGCACATCCGCGTCAGCGCGGAGACCTGGGAGGAGGAGCGCCACGTGCGCTTCCACGGCGAGGCGATCTACGCGGTGCACCGCGGCTCGGACGCCTGGTGGGTCGTCGTGGTGCTGGAGTCGAACACCCTGTCGCCGGGATGCCTGCGGATGACGCCGCTCGCGGAGATCCGCTGCGAGGCCGCCTCGGGCCGGCGCGGGGTGTGACGGCCCGGGGCCGCCGCGGGCCTCACGGGGTGCCCTCGCCGGGCGCCCTCATCTCCCCCACCAGCGGCGCGCTGGCGACCAGCAACAGTCCCGCGACCAGCCAGAGCGCCGAGTAGTCGACGGTGCCGAGCGGCTCGCCGAGCGCGCGCTGCACCTCGATGGCGGCGCCGGCGAGCAGCGGGCCGAGGACGATCCCGACCCCGCGGCTCATGCTGTAGACGCCGGTGAGCAGGCCGTGCCCGGCCCGCGGCATCATCGGGATCAGCATGGCGTAGGGCAGGGCCATCATCACGCCGGCGCTCGCCGAGATGACCGGGATCATCGGCACGAGCAGCGCGGGGTCGTCGGAGAGCAGGGGCACGACCATCGGCGCGCCGTACGACAGCGCGGTCCACCGCACCACCCGGCGCGTGCCGAACCGCTCGGCGAGGCGGCCGGCCATGGCGGCGCCGAGCAGCACGCACACCCCCGCCGCCCCGATCACCCCCGCCGCGGCGGGCAGGCTGAGGCCGAGGCCGGTCGTCACCCACAGCACGACGAAGGTGCGGATCGCGCCGAGCGCCGCCTCCCACAGCCCGTTGGCCGCCACGAACGCCCGCAGCCCGGGCAGGGTGGCGAGCAACCGCCGGACCTCCCGGAAGGCGTCGAGCGCGCCCATGGAGTCGGAGGTCTCCTGCTGCAGGGGGCGATGGCTGCGCAGCAGGGTCCACGAGAAGGCCCCGGACGTGACGAGCAGCACCCCGGCCGCCACGACGAACGGCACGGGCTCGCCGATCGCCAGCAGCAGCCCGCCGCCCACGAGGGCGAGCGCGGTGCCCACGCCGCGGGCGACGGCCTGGGCGCTCTGCGAGCGCCCCGCGTCGCGGGGGGGCACCAGATCGGGGTAGAGCGTGCGGTAGGGCTCGTAGGCGATGTAGTACGCCGCGAACAGCACCGTCACGATCACGAGCGCGGGGCCCAGCGCGTTCTGGAAGCCGAGCACGACGAGCGCCGCCGTCATCACCGGGACGCCGGCCAGCACGAACGGCATGCGTCCGCCGATCGACGTCGTCAGCCGGTCGGACCGCGAGCCGATCAGGACGGGCAGGAAGAGGGCGAGCAGCCCCTCGAGCGCGATCAGGCCGGCGATCGCCGCGGCCGAGCCGGTGCTCTCGGCGACGATGACCGGCAGGTAGGTGCCGACCGTCGTCGCCGCCAGCGCGAAGCCGAGGGTCGGCACGGCCAGCAGCACGTGGGTCCGGGCCGGCGTGCGGGGTGCGCTCTGGTCCACGGGCTCCCACTCCTCGGGGACGCGGCGACCGAGAGCGTACGGGCCGCGCCCGATCGACGGGCGAACCGGCCGATCGGCCAGTGGCCGGAGGAGGGGTGCCTCCGTACGCTCGCATCGTCCCTGGCTCTGCGGTTTTCGGCGAAACGTCGGTGAGACGGGCCGCCGACGATCAGAAAGGCGGCCCCGTGCCGAGCGACCCGATCCCCGTCCGGCCCGTGCGCCGCCGTCTGCTCGCGCTGCTTGCCGGCGCGGCGCTCGCGCTGGCCGCGGCCGCGACGGCCACGGCGGCCCCGACCGCCTACGTCGTCAACGGCGCCTCGGACGCCGTGACGCCCGTGAACGTCGCCACCAACACGGCCGGCACCCCGATCGGCGTCGGGGATGCGCCGGAGGGCATCGCCATCGCCCCCGGCGGCACCCGCGCCTACGTCACCAACTTCTCGTCGAACAGCGTGACGCCGATCGACCTCGCCACCAACACCGCCGGCACCCCGATCGGCGTCGGTCAGCGGCCGAACGCGGTCGCCGTCACCCCCGACGGCACCCGGGCATACGTGACCAACTTCTTCTCGGACAGCGTGACGCCGATCGACCTCGCCACGGGTACCGCCGGCCCCCCGATCGGCGTCGGGTTCCGTCCGGTGGGCATCGCCATCACCCCGGACGGCACCCGGGCCTACGTGGTCAGCTACTTCTCGGACAGCGTGACGCCGATCGACCTCGCCACGGGCGCCGTCGGCACCCCGATCGCCGTCGCGGGTGGGCCGAACGCGATCGCGATCACCCCCGACGGCACCCGCGCCTACGTCGCCGACTTCGACTCGGACACGGTGACTCCGATCGACCTCGCCACCAACACCGCCGGCTCCCCGATCGCCGCCGGCGACGGGCCGACGGCGATCGCCATCACCCCCGGCGGCACCCGCGCCTACGTCGCCAACTCCACCTCGGACGACGTGACGCCCCTTGACCTCGCCACGAACACCGCCGGCCCCCCGATCGGCGTGGGGGACGGGCCGGAGGGCCTCGCGATCACGTCCGACGGCACCCGCGCCTACGTCGCCAACAGGAACTCGGGCAGCGTGACGCCGATCGACCTCGCCACCAACACCGCCGGCCCCCCGGTCGGCGTCGGGGTGGCCCCGGTGGGCATCGCCATCACCCCGTCGCCGCCCCCGCCCCCCCCGCCGGCGCCCCCGCCGCCCGTCCCGGCCCCCGCCATCCCCGCCACCCCCGCGGCCGCCACCGCGCCGGCCTGCCGGGTCGCCGCCGGCGGCTACGGCGGCGCGACCTGCCCCCTGGCAGGGGTGGGCCGGGCCGTCGTGCGGCGGCCGCCGAACGCCCAGGTGGTGCAGCGGCTGCGCCTCCGGGACGTCGGCCGCTACACGTTCATCTACCTCAACCGCGTGACCGGCAGGCGATTGGTGCTGCGACCTGGCAGCACGATCCGCACCCCCTCGGGCGTCCGCAGGCTGCCGCGCCGCTTCACCGCGCCGGTCGTGCGCAACGCCCGGCCGGGGACGAAGGTCGTGCTGACCACGCGCTTCCGCGCGCGCAACTTCCCGAGGCGCGCCGGCGACATCGTGCTGCGGGTGGTCCACCGCCACCCGGACGGCACCCTCACCGAGGCGCGGCTCGGGGCCGACGGGCGCATCATCGGCTGACGCGGAGGTCGCGACCCGGGCGCGCCGCGCCCGGAGTCGCCCCGGTCGCGGGCGCGCCATCGGGCTGGCGGCGGCCCCGCGGCTGCGCCGCCGGCCGCGCCCGGGCAGGATGGTCCGATGCGCATCGTCATCTGGCACGGCTACCTCCTGGGCGGGACGGGCTCGAACGTCTACACGCGCTCCCTGGCGCGGGCGTGGCGACGTTCGGGCCACGAGGTGACCGTCATCTGCCAGGACCCGCGCCCCGACGATCACGACCTCGGGGGCGCGCGGGTGGTGCGCCCGCCGATCGGGCCGCGGCTGCCGGTGTTCGTGCTCGACTCGTACGAGGACGTCGAGGCGCGCCTGATCGGCGAGATGCCGCGCGCCGAGCTCGACGGCATCGTCGAGGCCAACGCCGCCGCGATACGGGCCGAGCTGCCCGCGGACCTCGTGCTCGTGAACCACGTGCTGCTCGGCGCCCCGGTGGGGGCGGCGGCAGGTGCGCCGTTCGTCGTCAAGGCGCACGGATCGGAGCTCGAGTACGCCATGCGCGGCGACGCCGCCCTCAGCGGGTGGGCGCGCGAGACGATCGCATCGGCGACGGCCGTCGTCGCCGGTTCCGAGCACGTGCGGGGGGTCCTCGGCGAGGTGATCGGGCCGGGGTCCTACGAGCAGGTCGTCGAGGTGGTGCCGCCGGGGGTGGACGTCAACGAGCTACGGCCCCAGCCGCGGGAGCAGGCCCTGGCGAACCTGATCGCCCAGTGCCGCCTCGACCCGCCGAACCCGCCCTCGGCCCGCGACGAGCGCGCGCCCGACGAGGGCAACGCCGAGCGCCTGGCCGACTTCCTGGCCGGCGAGGCCCCCACGATCCTCTACGTCGGCAAGCTCAGCCACGAGAAGGGGGTCCACCTGCTGCTCGAGGCCCTCGACCGCCTCGACGCCCGCGCGGTGATCGTGGGGTTCGGTCCCGAGCGGGCCCGCCTCGAGCGGCAGGCCGGGGCGCGCGTGCTCTTCACCGGCGCGCTCGAGCACCGCCACCTCGCCCACCTGTGGCCGCTGGCCGACGTGAGCGTGACTCCGTCCGTCTTCCCCGAGGCCTTCGGCATGGTCGCCGCCGAGGCGGCGTCGTGCGGCTCGCCGCCGCTCGTGGCCCGGCACTCCGGCCTGGCCGAGGTCGCCCTCGGTCTCGAGGCCGAGTACCTCCCCGAGCACCGCCACCTGGCCGCGTTCTCCCCGGGGGACGCCGACGACCTGACGGCCCGCCTGCGGGCCATCCTGGCCCTGCCCCCCGCCGAGCGCGCCGCGCTCGGGGCGGCCGCACGACGCGCCGCGGTGCGCCTGTGGAGCTGGGAGGGGGTCGCCGCCCGCCTGCTGGCGCTGGGCGCGGGCCCGGGCGGGAGCTGACGGCGCCGCGGGCGGCGGAGTGCCCCCAACGGGATTCGAACCCGTGCCGCCGCCTTGAAAGGGCGGTGTCCTGGGCCGCTAGACGATGGGGGCCGGGACGAACCGAAAAGAAGGGCCCGGGACGGAGGAGAATCCGTCCCGGGCCCCGGTGGCAGAAGAGGTCTGGCTGAGGGGCATCGTTCTCGCCCCCTCGCTGCAGCTGCGCGTCGGGGGGATGCCCCTAGCTACTGCCACCTCCACAGTCACTATGCAATAGGACCACCTCCTTTCCGTGGTATCGCGACATTAGCGGGAGCATCGGCCGGAGGCCACCGTGCCGTTCGTCATCCGTCGGCGGGGCACCCGTCGCCGGTGGGCGGCGGGGCGCGACCGGGGGCATCGCTGCCACGATGGCGGGGTGACGCGTCCCGGCCAGGGGCGCGCGGAGCGATGGGAGCCACCATGCCGAAGGCCGTCTGGAACGGCGCCGTGATCGCCGAGAGCGACGACACCGTCGTCGTCGAGGGCAACCACTACTTCCCCCGCGACTCGGTCCTGGGTGACGCCCTCGCCGAGAGCTCCAAGACGTCGGTGTGCCCCTGGAAGGGCACGGCCAGCTACTACGACGTGACGATCGACGGGCAGGTCAACGCCGGCGCCGCCTGGTACTACCCGGCCCCGAAGGACGAGGCCGCGCAGATCAAGGACCACGTCGCCTTCTGGCGCGGCGTCACCGTCGAGCCGTAGGGAGCCTGCCGTGGCGGCCGTCGATCTCATCGTCATCGGAGCCGGCATGGCCGGCATCAACGCCGCCGGTCGCGCCGCCGAGGCCGGGGCGAGCGTGGCGGTGGTCGAGCGCGACCGCATCGGGGGGACGTGCCCGATTCGCGGGTGCATCCCCTCGAAGGCGCTCATCCGCAGCGCCGAGATCGCCCACGAGGTGCGCTCGGCCGCCGAGTACGGCGTGCTCGTGGACGGGTTCCGCATCGACATGGGCGCCGTCATCGACCGCGTCCAGCGCATCGTCGACCGGGGCTCGGCCGGCGCGACCGCCTATCTCGAGTCGCTCGAGACGGTGCGGATCGTCCGGGGCGAGGCGCGCTTCGAGGAGCCCGGGGTCGTGGCCGTCGGCGACGAGCGGCTGAGTGCCCCGCGCGTGCTGGTGTCGTCCGGTGCCGAGCCGATCACGCTGCCCATACCGGGTCTGGCCGAGACGCCCCACCTGACCAGCGACGACGTGCTGGTGCTGCGCGAGGTGCCGCCCCGGCTGCTCGTGATCGGCGCCGGGCCGGTGGGCCTGGAGCTCGGCCAGGCGCTGTCGCGCCTCGGCTCGCGGGTGACGATCGTCGAGGCCGAGCCGACGCTGCTGGCCGGTGCCGAGCCCGAGATCGGCGTCGCTCTGCGGGAGCTGCTCGACGCGGAGGGCATCGAGATCATGTGCGGCGCACGGGTCGAGCGCGCCTCGGCCGGCCCGGACGGCCGGCCGCGTCTCACCGTCACTGTCGACGGCTCCACTCGCGAGCTCGACGGCGATGCGCTCCTGCTGGGCGCGGGCCGGGGCCCGTCGGTCGGTGCGCTGCGCCTGGCGGCCGCCGGCATCGAGGGGGGGCCGACGGGCATCCCGGTCGGGCCGCGCCTCGAGACCTCGCAGGAGGGCCACTACGCCGCCGGCGACGTGCTCGGCGCCCCGTTCGGCGCGTACACGCACATCGCACGGCAGCTCGGGCGGGACGCCGCCGAGAACGCCCTCGGCCTGGGCGCGCACGACGTGTCGCGCGACCAGGGACCGCGCGCCGTCTTCAGCGACCCCGAGTTCGCCACCGTGGGCCTCACCGAGGCGCAGGCGCGCGAGGCGGGCCACGACGTGGGCGTCGGCGTGAACCGGTTCTCGGGCGGCAAGGCGCGCGCCTGGGGTCAGGAGCGCGGCCTCGTGAAGGTGGTCGTTGACCGCGCGAGCCGCCGCATCCTCGGGGCCCACGTGCTCGCCTACCACGCCGCCGACCTGATCCACCCGATCGTGGTGGCCATGGGCGCCGGCAGCGCCGACCCGCTGGTCGACGCCTTCCACATCCACCCGACGCTCGGCGAACCGGTGCAGGGCGCCGTGCGGAGCGCCCTGCTCTAACCCCCCGTGCGCCGGCGGCGGTCGCGGTGGCGCTTCGCGGCGATGCGCGCCACGAACGCGCGCCGCAGCGCACCGGGCAGCCAGCGCCCGATCAGCTTCATCACGAACGACATGCGGCGCGGGAAGGCGATCTCGGCGCGGCCGGCCTCCAGCCCGTCAACGATCGCGAGCGCGGCCTCGTCGGCCTCGATCACGAACGGCATCTCGAAGTCGTTCTGCTCGGTCAGTCCGGTCGTGACGAAGCCGGGGGCGACGACGGTCACCTCCACGCCCGAGCGCTCGCCCGCGAGGTCGGCCCGCAGGCTGTCGGCCATGCTGATGAGGAAGGCCTTCGTCGCGCCGTACGCGCTCGCCATCGGCAGCGAGGCGAAGCCGGTGACGCTGGCGACGACCGCGATGCGGCCCTCGCCGCGGGAGCGCATGTGCGGCAGCACGGCCTCGACGCAGTTGACCGTGCCCATCACGTTGACCTCGATGTGGGGACGGAACAGCTCGGCCGAGAACTCCTCGGGCAGGATCGGGCGGTAGGTGCCCGCGTTCAGCAGCGCGATGTCGATGTGGCCGTGGGCCTCGACGATGCCGGCGACCACGCCGGCGATCGACTCCGGGTCGGTGATGTCGCCGGGCCGCGACTCGATGCCCGGCATCTCCCCCGCGAGCTCGGCGAGCGCCTCCTCACCGCGTGCCGTGGCGACCACGCGCGCTCCGCGGCGCGCGAGCTCGCGCGCCACCTCGGCGCCGATGCCCGACGACGCCCCCGTGATCCAGACGACCTTGCCGGCGAGGCTCATCAGAAGGCCATCCTCGGTGAGGGGTCGGCGGGCAGCCGGTCGTTGAACGGCCGCGTCACCACCAGTTGGTAGTCGTGCAGTGCGCGCGTGCGGAAGCCCGCCTCGCAGAAGGCGAGGTAGAACTCCCAGGTGCGGATGAACCGCTCGTCGTAGCCGAGGGCGAGCACCCCGTCGCGGTTGGCGAGGAAGCGCTCTCGCCACTCCCGGAGCGTGCGCGCGTAGTGGTAGCCGATGTTCTCGACGCCGTGCACGATCAGCTCGGACGAGCGCGTCATGGCGCCGACGACGGCGTCGAGCGAGGGGATGAGGGCTCCGGGGAAGACGTACTGGCGGATCCAGTCGTTGCCGCGCCGGTAGCGCTCGTAGCGCTGGTCGGGGACCGCGATCGTCTGGATGCACGCCACCCCGCCAGGTTCCATGCAGGCGGTCGACCGCCGCGAAGTAGACCGGCAGCTCGCGGTGGCCGATCGCCTCGAGCATCTCGATCGACGCCACGTGGGTGAAGGTCTCGGTGAGCGTGCGGTAGTCCTGCAGCCGGATGTCGATGCGGTCGGACAGGCCGGCTGCGGCGGCGCGCTCGCGGGCGAGCGCGGCCTGCTCCTCGGACAGGGTGACCCCGGTGACGCGGGCGCCGAACCGGCCCGCGGCGTGCAGCGCGAAGCCGCCCCAGCCGCAGCCGATCTCGAGCACGTGCGAGTCGGGTCCGAGGCCGAGCTTCTCGCAGATGCGCCGGTACTTGGCCTCCTGCGCCTCCTCGAGCGTCATCGCGGGATCCTCGAAGACGGCGCACGAGTACGTCCAGGTCGGATCGAGGAAGAGCGCGTAGAGGTCGTTGCCGAGGTCGTAGTGGTACTGGATGTCGCGCCTGGCGCCGGGCAGGTCGGAGCGGGCCGGCAGGCGCGGCCGCCGCCGCTGCAGCTCCATCAGCAGCGATGCGGGCGGCCGCGAGCGGACGTCCTCGGCGGTGACCGCGAGGATCTCGAGCAGCCCCACCAGGTCGTCGGCCCGCCAGTCGCCGGCGACGTACGCCTCGCCGATCGCGAGGCGGCCCCGGGTGGCGAGGCGGCGCCACAGGTTCTTGGAGTTGACCGTCACGGTGACGTCGGGGCCGGTGGACGGATCGCCCGCGGAGCGCACCGTGCCGTCGGGCAGGCGCACGGCGATGCGCCCGCGCGCGGGCGATCCGAGGCCCCAGAGGGCGGCGCGGCGCGCCAGCGGGGTCAGCGGCGACCGCGTGGCTCCGGGCAGCGGCCGCAGGGCGCGTCGCGGGGCGACGGCCGGCGACTCGGCCACGGCCGTGCCGGCCACGGCCGTCGCCGGCCGCGGTGCGCGACCCCTCGCCGGGCGAGAACCGGGGCTTGTGGTGGAACGGGACCTTCTTCATCGCGAGCTTGACCGCCTGCCAGTGGATGAGGCCGGACACCTGCTGGGACATCAGTGGGTAGCGCACGAGGGCCCGCGCGAGCCGCGCGTTCGTGAGCGGGCGCCGCTCGCCGGCGAGCTCGGCCCAGAACGGCCGTCGGCCGTCCTCGACGATCCCCACCCCCGCGCGCACCTGCTCGCCGGGCTCGACGAACGAGAACCGGTAGGTCTGGTCCATGCCGAAGAAGGGGGAGACGTGCATCTGCTTGCGGTGCTCGTAGACCTGGCGGGCCCCGTGCTCGATGCGGTTCTCGGCCGTCAGCAGGTAGGGATGGCGCTCACCGAAGGTGTTGGAGACCTCGGCGACGATCGCGGCCGGCGTGCCGTCGGCCGCGTAGCAGTGGAAGTAGCTGACCGGGTTGAAGACGTGCCCGAGCAGGCGCAGGTTCGTGATCAGCAGCACCCGTCCCCCGGTCAGGTCGATGCCGTGCCCGTCGAGGAACGCGAGCACGTTCTCCTTGACCGGCCGCCGGGGATCGCCGAGGTGGTCGCCGTCGCGGAACGTCAGCACGTTCGGGCGGTTGTAGCCGAACAGCGCCAGGCGCCGGTCGAGCTCCGGCAGCTCGTCGAGGTCGAGCCCGTAGAAGCACACCGGGTAGCGGAACTCGTTGCGCGCCGGCTCGGTGCGCACGTGAAGCAGCGTGCCCTCGTAGAGCGCCGACCTCACCAGGGGGCACCCAGCCCGCGGGCGGCCCGCAGCCCCGACGCGAGGCCGTCCTCGTGGAAGCCGAAGCCCTGGTACGCGCCGCAGAACCAGGTGCGGCGCCGACCGTCGAGCTCGGGCAGCCGCTCCTGTGCGGCGAGCGACTCGAAGGTGAACTGGGGGTGGGCGTACTCCACGCGGCGGATCACGCGATCCTCGGCGATGCGGTCGTCGCGGTTGAGGGTGACGCAGTACTGCTCGGGCTCGTCGAGCGCCTGCAGCGTGTTCAGATGGTAGGTCACGGTGGGCATCGGGGACGGATCGCGGCAGTCGTCCACGGTGTAGTTCCACGCCGCCCATGCCTGCGGACGGCGCGGCAGCAGGCTGCGGTCGGTGTGCAGCACGGTGCTGTTCACCGTCGTGCGGAAGGCGCCCAGCACCTCCCGCTCGAGCGGGTCGGCGTCGGTCAGCATCGCGAGGGCCTGGGGCGCGTGGGTGGCGATGACGACCGCGTCGAAGCGCTCGACCCCCGCGCGCCGTGCGTACCTGCACGCCGTCGGCGTCGCGCGTGACGGCCCGCACCGGGTCGCCCAGTCGCAGTCGCCGCCCGAGCGGCGCGGTGATCGCGGCCACGTAGCGCCGGCTGCCCCCGACCACGGTGCGCCACCGGTGCCGCCGGAAGCCCAGCAGCCCGTGGTTCTCGAAGAACCGCACCGCGTAGGACACGGGGAACTCGAGCGTGAGGCCCGGGGCGGTCAACCAGAGAGCCGATGCGAACGGCACCAGGTAGTGGTCGCGGAAGTCGCGTGAGTAGCCCTCGATGCGCACGTAGTCGCCGAGGGTGCTGCGCGCGTGGCGCTCGTCGAGGCCGTCGCCGCCGTTGCGCAGGAAGCGCACGATCTCGCGCAGCAGCGCCAGCATGCGCGGGTTCGCGAGCGCGCGCGGCTGCGTCCACAGCCGCACCGCCGAGTACTCGATGCCGCATCGGCGGCAGCTCACCCCGAACGACATGTCCGAGTCCTGCACCGCCACCCCGAGCTCGCGGAAGAGGCGGCTCAGGCGGGGGTAGTTGGGCTCGTTGTGGACGAGGAATCCCGTGTCGAGGTGCAGGTCGCCGGCGGGTCGCTCGAGGGTGACCGTGTTGGCGTGACCCCCCGCCCGGGTATCCGCTTCGAGCACCGTCACGTCGTGCACGCGCGAGAGCGCGTGCGCGGCTCCGAGGCCGGCGATGCCGGCGCCGATCACCACCACCCTCATCGCGCGCGCCGCCGTCGGCGGGTGTCCGGTCCGTCCGTCATCTCATCCGTATACGGTCCGCGCCCGTAGACGGATGAGGGGGCCCGAACCGCAGGCCTCCGACTACTGTTCATCCAGATGGGAGACGTCACCTCGTGAAGCAGGCCCCCGCCGCGTCCGGACCGCCCGTCGCCACCGTACGCGAGAGCACCAGCGTCGCGAGCCGCGTCATCACCCTCATCGCCGTGCTCGTCCCGCCGGTCGGCGTGGCGTCGGCCGTCGGCCTGCTGTGGGGCGTCGCGGTACGCCCGGTCAACCTCATCATGCTCGTGGTGCTCTACACCGCGTGCGGCCTCGGCATCACCGTCGGCTACCACCGGCTGTTCTCGCACAAGGCGTTCAAGACGCGCCCGGCGATCCGCGGCCTGTTCGCGGTGCTCGGGTCGATGACCATCCAGGGCCCCGTCACGCAGTGGGTCACCGACCACCGCAAGCATCACGCGCTGTCGGACCGCGAGGGCGACCCCCACTCGCCCCACGGCAGCCGCGACGGGCTGTTCGGCGGGCTGCGCGGGTTCCTGCACGCGCACATGGGCTGGCTCGTCACCACGAAGGGCATGGAGCGCGGCCGCCGCTACGGCCGCGACCTCTACGACGACCCGGTCGTGAGCCGCATCGACCGCATGTACATGCTCTGGGTGGTGCTGTCGCTCGGCATCCCGTTCGCCGTGGGCTATGCGGTCAACCCCACCCTCGCCGGGGGCATGACCGGCCTCGTCTGGGGCGGCCTGGTGCGCATCTTCCTGTTCCACCACATGACGTGGAGCGTCAACTCGATCTGCCACACGTTCGGCCGGCGTCCGTACGACACCGACGACGAGAGCCGCAACAACTGGCTGATCGCCCTGCCCACCTTCGGGGAGGGCTGGCACAACAACCATCACGCGTTCCCCGGGTCGGCCATCCACGGGCTCGGCCGCCTGCAGGTCGACATGAGCTGGTGGACCATCCGCGGGCTCGAGAAGCTGGGGCTCGCCTGGGACGTGAAGGTGCCGACGGCCGATCGCCTCGCCCGTCGCGCGGCTCAGGCGGCGGCCGCGGGCTGAGCCTCCGCGGCGCGGAACAGCTCGAGCTGCCCCGCGACGCGGTCGACCCACACCCCGGCGCGCGGCATCGCGATCAGCCGCTCGCCGGGCCCCCGCAGGGCGATGGGATGGAGCGCACCCTGGATCAGCTCGTAGCTGGCCGGGATGCCGGCGGCGACCACCCGCTCGTATCCGCGCCGTGAGCTGGCCGGGCTGATGCCCGGGATGCCCGGCAGCCAGCCGTCGAGCGAGCCCTGCACCACGGCGAAGCGACGGCCGGCCAGGCTCTCGATCGGCATCCGGTCGGGGATCCAGGGGGCGAGCCCGACGACGGTCGACACGCTCGGGTGCGCCGCGGCGCCGATGGCGACGGCCCCGCCCATCGAGAACCCGATCAGCAGAGTGCGCCGACCACGGCCGTCGGCGGCGGCGTCGAGCGCGGCGTGCGCGTCCTCGATGCACAGCTCGAGCCGGTTCCACGACTTGACCCGGTACCGCACCTCGTGGAAGCGCAGGCCGGGGTAGCGGGGGGCCAGGCGGCTGACCAGCAGCTCGATCGATCCGCCCCAGTCGCCGGGCACCAGCCCCGCGCTACCGCCGCTCAGGCAGACGACCGGTAGGCCGTCCTCGGGCCCCGTCCGCCGCACCGTCGCTCCGCTCGCCAGCGTCTCCACTCAGTCGCGGCGCGCCAGCAGGCCGATCGCGCCGAACGCCGCGAAGCCGGCCGTCATGGCGAGCACCCGTGGCTTGCCGCGGCCGTACTTCGCCGCGTCGGCCAGGTCGAACCCCACCCGCAGGGCGATGGCCGTGCCCTTGTGGGGCGACAGCGCCAGGGCGAGCCCGCTGCCGATGTCGCGCACGCCGAGCGCGCGCACCTCCGACTCGCTCGCGTCGAGCATCTCGGCCATCCGGGCGGTGCGGCCGAAGGCCAGCCCCACCCAGAGCGCGCAGCCGCCGGCCAGGAGGTACGACCAGAGGCGCCGGGAGACGGGGAGCATCGCTGGAGGATAGACGCGCCGCGCCTCCCGGCGCCGTGCATCGGCCGCTCAGGAACGGTCGATCAGCACCGGCGTGCCCGCCTGCGCGTGGCGCGCGACCGCGGCGAGCGCGGGCTCGCCGAGGATGACGCAGCCGAAGCTCGACGCCGTGCCGACCCGCCAGGCGCGTCCGCTGCCCGCGCCGTGGATGGCCACGAGGGCGTCGCCGCCCATGAACGAGCGCAACGTGGGCGAGTGGGCCGTGAGCGTGAGCGTGTAGCGGCCGTAGACGTCGCGCCAGGCCGGCAGCGTCGGCACCGGGTCCTGGATCGCGAAGCGGCCGATCGGGGTCGGCGTGCCGGGGCGGCCGACGCCGGCGGGGTAGCTCGCGAGCCGGTCGCGCCCCCGCCAGACCTCGAGCCTCCGCGAGCCCACGTGCACCTCGATGCGCACGCGGCGCTCGCTGAGGCGCAGCTTCTCGGCGCGTACCCAGCCGCTCGACTGGTTGGGGCGGATGGGCAGCTGCACGCGCACCCAGTCGGTGCCGCGTACGTCACGGTGCCGTCCCGTCACGAGCAGGCGCTGGGCGGTCCCCGACCAGGCCGTGGCGCCCTTCAGCCGCATCCGCGGGCGCGCGCCGGAGCGCGGCGCGCGCAGGGCCGTCGCCGGCACCACCACCCGCGCGGTCAGGGTCGGCCGTGCGCGCACCTCGAGCGACTCGGCGGCGCCGGCGGGCGCGGCCGGCAGCATGGTCAGCGCTGCCGCGCCGAGGGCAAAGGTGCAGAACCTCCACATAGTGTAGAGGTCGTCGCCCGCGGCCCCGGGCTTGAGCCTCGTTGCACGCCACGATCACGGCGAGCGCCGGCGCATCGAGGTGGCGCCGAGCACGAGCGCGGCGACGGTGACCCCGCCGACCACCGCCAGGTCGAGCGCGAACCGTGCGCCGAGGGGGGCCGGCGACGACGCGCGCGCCAGCAGGTCGTAGGCGTAGGTCAGCGGCAGGGCGTCCGAGATCGCCTCGAGCCAGCCCGCCATGGCGTGGCGCGGCGTGAACAGCCCGCAGAGCAGCAGCTGCGGCAGCACGAGCGCGGGCATGAACTGGACGGCCTGGAACTCGGTGGTCGCGAAGGCGCTCGCGAAGAGCCCGAGGGCCATCCCGAGCAGCGCGTTGGCGAGCGAGAGGGCGACCAGCACGACCGGCGCGCGCTCGACGTCGAGGCCGAGCGGGCCGAGCGAGAGCGCCGATACGGCGACGGTCTGCAGCACGGCGACCGCGCCGAAGGCGAGCGCGTAGCCCGTCAGCAGGTCGAGGCGAGCCACCGGCATGCTCATGAGGCGCTCCAGCGTGCCCGAGGTGCGCTCGCGCAGCATGGCGATGGAGGTGACGACGAACATCGTGATGAACGGCAGCAGTCCCACCATGGGCGGGCCGATCCGCCCGAACACCTGCGGCGACCCGTCGAAGGCGTAGCGCAGGATCACCATCAGCAGGCAGGGGACCACGATCAGCAGGGCGACGGTGCGAGGATCGCGGCGCAGCTGGATGAGCACCCGCGCGGCGATGGCGCGGGTGGCCCGGGGGCTCATCGCGCCACCTCGACGTCCTCGATGAGCCGCAGGAACGCCCGCCCGAGGTCGTCCTCGCCGGTGCGTTCGCGCAGCCGGGCCGGCGACTCGGCCGCGATCAGGCGCCCCTCGCGCATGAGCAGCAGGGTGTCGCACTCGGCCGCCTCGTCCATGACGTGGCTCGACACGAGGATGGTCGTGCCGTCCGCGGCGAGCCGATGGAAGGTCTGCCAGAGATCGCGCCGCAGCACGGGGTCGAGCCCGACCGTCGGCTCGTCGAGCACGAGCAGCTCCGGCCCGGCGAGCAACGCGACGGCCAGCGAGGCGCGCGTGCGCTGGCCACCGGAGAGCCGGCCCACCAGACCACCGGAGCGATCGTCCAGACCGACCGCCGCGATGGCCGCATCGACGGCGTCGCCGCCGGCACCGAGGATGCGCGCGAAGTGATCGACGTTCTCGCGCACGGTCAGGTCGCCGTACACGGAGGGCGCCTGGGTGACGTAGCCGACGCGGCGGCGCAGGCCCGCCGATCCGGCGGGGTCGCCGAGCACCTCGACGATGCCGCCCGCCACCCGCTGCACACCCACGATCGCGCGCATGAGCGTGCTCTTGCCGCATCCGCTCGGTCCGAGCAGGCCGGTGACGGTGCCGGTGGCGACCTCGAGGGAGAGGTCGTCCAGCACGGTCCGCCCTCCCCGTACGACCCGGAGCCCCCTCACGGACACCGCGTTCATCGCGTCCCTCCTTGTGAGCAGTCACTTACATCTTCACGTTAGTGAGTGCCTGCTATCGTTGTCAACGATGGCCGACGACGACCCACCGACGGTGGCTTCGGCGCCGCGCATGAAGCGCGAGGACCGGCGAGCCGCCCTGCTCGCGGCCGCCCGCGGCGAGTTCGCCCAACACGGCTTCCACGGCGCCGCGACGGCCGCGATCGCGCGCTCGGCCGGCTGCTCGGAGGCGATCCTGTACCGCCACTTCGCATCGAAGCGCGAGTTGCTGATCGAGGTGCTGCGGGCCGAGATCGGCGGTCGCCTCGCCGCCGGGCGCGCCCTGGCGCCCCCGGCGGGATCCGAGGCCGGCGCGTCGATGGCCGAGGTGCTGCAGGCGCGCCTCGATGAGCGAGAGATGGGGGTGACGGCTCGGCTGGTGATGCTCGCGGTCTCGATGTCGGGCGACCCCGAGGTCGGTCCGGCGGTGCGCGACGCCTTCGCGGCCGTACGCGCGCCGCTGCGGCGGTCGCTCTCCGCCGCGCAGGACGCCGGCGCGGTGCGCGCCGACATCGACCCCGAGGCCCTGACCTGGCTCTGGCACGGCCTCTTCCTGGTGGCCGCCGTGCGTGACGCCATGGGCGACGACGGTGTCGCGACGGGGGCCGTCGATGCCGCCCGCGTGCTCTCCGACCTGCTGGCGCCGCCGCCGGGGTGACGCCGTCAGGGGCCCGAGCGGGCGATCCACTCCACGAGGTCGTCGAGGCGGTGCGCCCAGAAGAGCGTCAGCCCCCGTGACTGGGCCGCCTCGAGGTTGGCGCGCTTGAAGACGCCGGCGATCACCGCGGCCGGCACCACCTGGTTGGCGCCGAAGTGACGCAGCCAGTTCTCGGCCTTGCCGGCCGCCTCGCGGTTGACCCGCTTGACCGAGTTCACGGCCGAGTTCGAGGCCTTGCACTCGAGGGCCACCCGGCGCCGGTCCCAGAGGCCCACGATCAGATCGGCCCGGTCCTCCCCGAACATCCGCTCCATGCAGAACTCGCCCGGGCCGGGCGCGTCCTCGAGCACGGTGATCGTGCGCCGCGCGTGGACCTTCACGAACCCCACCGAGACGAGCGCCTCCTCCACCGCCGACTCCTGGAGCTGCCGCGCCTGGTTGCGGCGCAGCGTCCGCACGCCCTCGTTGGCCATCAGCGCGACCGTGGCGATCATCGCGGCGTGGCGCTCGTCCTCGGCGGGCTCGCGCCGCGGGGGGCGCATCCACGGGAAGCGCGCCCGGTCGAGCCCGAGCAGCGCGGCGTCGATGACCCGGCGGGCCGCGTCCTCGTCGCTCGCCAGCCGCGACGGCGCCAGGGTGGTCTGCGCCATGGTCATGAGGTCGTCGCGCGAGATGAAGGGCCCCCCGAGGAAGCGCAGGGCGTCGAGCAGCTCGCGCCGCCGCACCACCTCGCCCGCGACCTCGTGCAGCCGCAGCAGGTCGCCGCTCAGCTCGAAGAGGTCCTCGACGGCGTCGCGCAGCTCCTCGAACAGGTCGAGGTAGAGGCTGAGCGGCTCCTCGAAGCGCTCCGACCGGAATGCGTCCAGCGACAGGGCGATGTCGCGCTCGAGCTCCGCGGGCGACCACCGCGGTGCCGGGACGGGGATGCTCATGCGCCCGCGACGGCCTCGAGGGGGCTGGGGATCCAGAGCCGCTCCATCTCGCGCGGCTCGAACTTGGTCAGCCCCCCGCTGTACGTGCGGCCGTCGTCCACGCTCACCCCGCGCGAGAGGGCCTCGGTCAGCCGCCGCACGGCCGCCTCGCCGCAGGTCGACCAGCGGGTACAGCCCGTGGGCGATGTTGATGTGGCGCGCCCCCGCGGTGTTGCGGGTGAACGCCGGGGGGCGGCGGGCCATGTACGTCGCCAGGATCGGCGCGGGCGCGCGCAGCCCGACCGACCACCACACGCGGGCGCGTGCGGGCGATGTAGCCGTCGTGGGCGCCGGCGGCGCGCGCCCGGGTGAGGAAGCGCTGGATGCGCCGCCGCTCCGCCGCGTCGAAGTCGTCGAGGTCGCGCGGCAGGTCGACCACGAGCTTCAGGTGGTCGGCGCGCGCGAGGGCCTCCCCGGCCTGGAAGATCTCCCGCGCGCGGGTGACGCAGGGAAAGAGCACCCGCTCGGGCAGGTCGGTCTCGCCCGGGCGCACCACCCAGGTCGCGTTGCGGCCCGTGACGGCACCGCGCCGCACCCGGCAGATCTCGCCCAGCTCGATCCACCCGGCCGGCCGCGCGCGGCGCGCGCGGGTGAGCGGGGTCCACCGCGAGGTGGCCTCGAGGTCGGCCCGCGGCACGGGGTCGCCGGTGTCGAGGCCGCCGAGGTCGTCCGTGGATGCCACGCGCCGCATGCGGATGGTCGCCGACGCGCCCCCGACCGCGAAGCAGGTGATGGCCGCCGTGACCGCGGCGCCCTCGAACGGTGCGACCGTCGGCTCCATCACGTGGATCGACTCGCCCCCGAGCGGGCCGAGCAGCAGATCGCGCACGAGCCGGCCGTAGTTGGTGTCGAGCCACTCCGACGAGGTGACGAACACGCCCGTGTCGCCGGTGCGGGCACGCTGGAGGGTCGCGAGGAAGAAGTAGACGTGCAGCCCGGCGAGACGGCTCGCCTCGAGCCCGTGGCTGCGCGCGGTGAGGGCCAGCCACTCCTTCCACGACGCCGGGATGTCGTGGTGCCGCACGTAGGGCGGGTTGCCCACGTACAGCGTGCTGCCCTCGTGGGCACCCGCGTCGCCGGCGAGGTAGTCGGCGCCGATCACCGCGGCCCGGTCCGCGAGGCCGGCGAGGGCGATGTTGGCCCGGCAGACGATCGATGCCAGCGGGTCGTTCTCGACGGCCACCAGCCGCGCCCGGCCGAACCGGCGGCCCGCGGCGACGGTGAAGCGCCCGGAGCCCGCGCCGGGATCGACCACGCGCTCGGGAGGCCGGCGGGCGGCCGCCCAGTCGAGCATCGCGTCGACGATCACGGGCGGCGTGTAGGTGGCCCCCGCGCCGCGCCGGACGTCCGCGGGGCGCAGCCGGCAGAACGCCTCCCCGAGGGGGTCGCGCCCGTCGCGGACGGCACGGGCGCAGGCGGCGACCGTCTCGCGCCGGTGCGCGCCCGCCCGGGCGGTCGCCGCGAGCAGGCGCTCGGCCTCCGACCAGCCCGGCACCTCGGACGCGCCCGCCGCGAGCGCCACCGCCAGTAGGCTGCCCTCGTCGTCCAGATGGGCCGTCAGCGCGTCGGGGTCCATCGACCGGAATGTACGGCAGCGCGCGGACGCCGCGATCGTCCGCGCCACGACCCGATCGTCGGAGGACCGGATGCGCTGGCGTCGCTCACAGGGGGACAGCGGTCAGGTCGAGGACCTCCGCGGCGCGGGGGGCCGGCGCGGCCGCGTGCCGATCGGCGGCAGGGTCGGCGGCGGCATCGGCGGACTCGGCCTGGTCGGCGTGATCATCGCCGTGCTCGTCTCGGTGCTCGGTGGTGGGGGTGGCGGAGGCTTCGACCTCGACGGCGGCCCGCTCGACGCCTTCCCCGCCGGCCCCGAGGCCACCGGCCCCGGCATCGACGCCCAGGCGCCCGACCCCGACGCCGACCTGCGCCGGTTCGTCGAGTTCGTCGTGGTCGACGTGCAGGGGTCGTGGCGCGAGGCCTTCGCGCGCGCCGGTCGCGAGTACCCGCTCACCACGCTGCGCCTGTTCTCGGGCCGCGTCGACACCGGCTGCGGTCGCGCATCGTCGGCCACCGGGCCCTTCTACTGCCCGGCCGACGGCCGCGTGTACCTCGACCTGGCCTTCTTCCGCGAGCTGCGCGACCGCTTCGGCGCGCCCGGCGACTTCGCGCAGGCCTACGTGATCGCCCACGAGTTCGGCCACCACGTCCAGAACGTGCTCGGGACCCTGCCGCAGGTCGACCGGCTGCGGCGCACCGACCCGTCCGACGCCAACGAGCTGTCGGTGCGGCTGGAGCTCCAGGCCGACTGCTACGCCGGCGTCTGGGCGCGCTCGGCCTACGACCTGCTGGAGGAGGGCGATCTCGAGGAGGGGCTCGCGGCCGCGGCCGCCGTCGGCGACGACCGCATCCAGTCGCAGGTCACGGGCACCGTCGATCCCGAGAGCTTCACCCACGGCAGCTCCGCCCAGCGCCAGCGCTGGTTCCTCGAGGGCTTCCGCGACGGCCGCGTCGACTCCTGCGACACGTTCGGCGCCGAGAGCGTCTAGCCCTGGCGCCCGCCGGCCGGCACCGCGAGCGGGCGCGGTCGAGGACGGCTCCGCCGGGTGGTCCGGCGGTCGTCCGACACCCGGCCCGCCCGGTGTCTAACCTCCCCTGAGGCATGACGTCGATCTCCGCTCTCCTCGCCGCCGGCCGCACCCGCTCGCTCGAGTTCTTCCCGCCGCGCACGCCGGAGGGCGACGCCCACTTCCGCGCCGCCCTCGACGAGCTCGTCGGGCTCTCGCCGTCGTTCGCGTCGGTGACCTACGGGGCCCTCGGGACGACCCGCGAGCGCACCCGCGACATCGTGGTGGCGATGAACGCCGACCTCGCGTTCCCCACCATGGCCCACCTCACCTGCGTCGGCCACTCGCGCGCCGAGATCGCCGAGCTGCTCGACCAGTACGCGGCCGCGGGCGTCACCAACATCCTCGCGCTGGGCGGCGACCCGCCGGAGGACGGGGTCGCCCCCGGGGAGTTCACGCACGCCATCGAGCTCGTCGAGCTGGTGCGCGAGCACCCGGCCGGCTTCTGCGTCGGCGTGGCGGCGCATCCCGAGACCCACCCCCGCTCGACCGCGCGCGACGACGATCGCCGCCACCTGGCCGCCAAGCTCGACCGGGCCGACTTCGCCATCACCCAGTTCTTCTTCCGCATCGACGACTACGAGCGCATGCGCGACGAGCTGGGCGCCCTGGGCGTCGACCGCCCGATCATCCCCGGCGTGATGCCGTTCACGAGCGCCGAGGGGCTGCGCCGGATGGCGGCGATGAACCGCACGACGATCCCCGGTCCGCTCGCCGCCGCGATCGAGCGGGTGGAGGGCGACGCCGACGCGATGCGCGACCTGGGGGTCGAGGTCGCGATCGAGCTCGGCCGGCGTCTGGAGGCGGCCGGCGCGCCCGGCGTCCACGTGTACACGCTCAATCGCGCGGCCTCGGCGCGGAGGGTGCTCGACGACCTCGGCGGCTGATCCGGTTTGAGGCGGCACGGGCGCCGGGCACCTGCGGACGGCACGAACCTCGTCCCCGGATCGGAGGCCCGTCATGGGCATCATCGCGTTCATCATCCTCGGCCTGCTGGCCGGCATCATCGCCAAGGCGCTGCTGCCGGGGTAAGGACCCCGGCGGCTTCATCGTGACGACCCTGATCGGCATCGCGGGCGCGCTCATCGGCGGGTTCCTCGCCGGCGCGATCTTCGACGCCGACCCGCTCGACGAGTTCTTCGACGTCTCGACCTGGATCACCGCGATCGCCGGCGCGATCATCCTGCTCTTCGCGTTCCGCCTGATCACCGGCAACGGCTCGGGCTCGCGGCGGCGGCTCACGTGAGCGGCGAGCCCGACACCCCGCCGCGCATCGACGAGGACGACGTCGAGGTGATCGAGCACCCCGAGGAGGGCTTCCCCGCCGACGCGCCGCCCGAGCAGATCGACGCCGAGCAGGCGCGCCAGGCCGAGATCGTCGAGCGGCAGAAGGAGTGGGTGGAGCCCCGCGAGCAGGTCGGCGGCGAGGACTGACCCGTTGAGCCCGGCGGCGCCCCCCGAGTTCGCGGTGATCGGGGCCGGCGTCGTCGGGCTGTGCACCGCCTACGCGCTCCGCGAGCGCGGCGCGCGGGTGCGCGTGTACGAGCCGGGCGAGCCCGGCCGGGCCCAGTCGGGCGGGGCGTCGCGCATCTTCCGTCACGCCCACGACGACCCGCGCCTCGTCACGGCGGCGCGGGCGTCGCGGGAGATCTGGGGGACGTGGGGCGAGCGTCTCGGCTTCGCGCCGGTCTCCGACGACGGCGCGATCGCCATCGGGCAGGCGGTGCCGCGACGGCTCGCGATCCTGCGCGAGGTCGGCGGCGTGCCGGTGCGCCCCCTCGACGCCGATGAGCTCGCCGACCTCATGCCCGCACTCGCCGGGTACGACGGCCCGGCGATGATCGACGAGGCGGGCGGGTCGATCCGCACCGAGCACGCCGTGGCGGCGCTCGCCGCCGCGCTCGGGGACGCGATCCACCGCGACGAGGTGCTCTCGGTGCGGCCGCGGGACGGCGGCGGCGCCGAGATCGTTGCCGGTGGGGAACGGCATCGCGTCGCGGCCGCGATCGTCTGCGCGGGCCGGGGCACCGCGGCGCTGGCCGGGCAGCTCGGGCTCGCTCCCCCGTGGAGCTGTCGGCGCACATACGGCTCACCTTCCGCGTCCGCGGGGCGCCGCCCCGGCGGCTTCCCTGCTTGCAGGACTCGAGCGGCGCCTTCGGCGAGACCGGCGTGTACGGCGCGGCCCTGCCGGGCAACCGCGAGTACGGCGTCGGCATCGCCACGACGGTGCCCGCCACCGACGCGGGCGCCCTGCGCGACGGCGACGGCCTCGCCCGGCTCGCCGCGCGGACGCGCGACTACGTCGCCCGGGCCCTTCCCGGTCTCGACCCCGAGCCGGTGGGATCGCGCGCGTGCTGGGTGACCGAGCTGCCCTGGGGGTCCGACGGCGTCGCCGCCTGGCACGCCGGGGACGTCCACCTCGTGGTCGGGCACAACCTCTTCAAGCAGGCGCCCGGCATCGGCCGCGCCCTCGCCGACGTGGCCACCGGCGTCGCGCCCGCCCTCGACCTGCGGCCGCAGGCGCGACTGGGGCGGGCGGCCGACTAGGGGGTGGCGTAGCTCGCGACCTCGATCGTCAGCTTCCCGCGGGCGGGATCGCGGGAGAACAGGAACTCCCCGCTCTCGGTCTCGCCCCCCGAGAGGAACATGAACGTCTGCTCGCCCTCGGCGACGACCTCGCCGTCGATCTCGAGCGCGGCGACCACCTGCACCTGGTCGGCGGCCCGCCCGCCCTCGTTGCGGACCTCGAACGGCACGCGGTAGGCGGAGCCGTCGACCGCGACCGGCCCCGAGGCGCCGGCCACCAGCACCGGGGGCCCCGACGGGCCGCCGACCCACGAGGCGATCACCGCGGTCAGCACCAGCGCGACCAGCACGGCGGAGACCGCGAGGGTCCACCACTCGGCGGTCGTGCGCGGCGGCCGGCCGCGATCGCGGGCGTCGCTCATACGGCCAGGCGCCCGGCGGCGCCGCCGATCGTGGCGGGCAGCCCGAGCACGATCGTCCAGGTGACCCACGTCTCCCACGACTGGTCGGGTCCGATCCGCTGGAAGAACAGCAGCATGGCCGCCGGCGACGAGCAGGGAGATGAGGTAGGCGCCGACGGTCTCCGCGAACGGACGCTGGAACAGGCCCTCGTGCGCGTGGCGGCCGGGCTGGTCGCGGAATCCGGCCGCGAAGACGATGGCGTACGAGCTGAGCAGCGACGCGGCGACGATCACGATCAGCCAGGGCGGGGTCACCGAGTCGGCGATCATCGGGATCTCGTCGGTCGGGGCGATGCTGAAGGCGAGGACGAGCGCCCCGACCGCCGCCGCGCCCGCGTCGGCGAGCGTGCGGCTGATCGCCGGGTCGCCCACCCGCAGGTCATCCGGCGGATCGTCGTCGCCGTCGTCGTCCACGCGCCGCAGCAACTGGCGCGAGAGGGCCGCGCCGAAGGCGAAGGGGATCGCCTCGAAGACGGTCACGCCCACGGCCTCGTCGAGGGAGGTGTCGGTCGTGATCTGGCGCAGGATCACCATCACCGCCGCGGCGCTCACGAGGGCCAGCGCCACCATCTCGACGCCGTCGATCGCCGCCTCACGCCACCCCGTGGCGCGGGAATCGCGGAAGCCGGAGGTGCGGTTGACGGCCATCACCACCACGAACGACACCACCAGCGCGCCGAGCACCCAGCGCGGATGGACCCACGAGCCGTACCACCAGACCTCCATGGTGTAGAGCAGGGGCACGCCGAACAGCAGGCCGCCCGACGCGCCGCGCACGAGGTCCGCGCGCTCCTGCCGCCAGCCGCCGCGGTCCGCCGCCCCGTAGGTGGTGGAGGTCATGACGAGGCGGAGATCCCCACCTCCGGCCCCATCCGAAACCGCCCCTATCCCCCGGCCGGCCGGGTCAGGCGCACGAGGCGGTGGTCGGGGGTGAACAGGCGCCGCACCAGCCCGTCGGCGATCACCGTCGTCGCCACCGCGGCCGACGCCAGCACCAGGTACATCACGACGGCCTGCACGAGCACCGCGTCGAGCGGATCGACGCCCGCGAGGATGAGGCCGGTCATGGCTCCGGGCAGGAAGACGATGCCGACCGCCTTCGTCGTCTCGATCTGGGGCGACAGCGCGGTGCGCAGGGCCGCGCGCACGTACGGGCGGGCGGCCTCCCGGCCCGACTGGCCGAGCGCCAGGCGCGCCTCGACCTCGAGCCGCCGGTCGCGCAGCTCCTCCACGATGCGCCGTGCCGCGAGCACCGTCGCGTTCATCGAGTTGCCGATCACGAGGCCGCCGATCGGCACGAGCGTGCGGGCCTCCAGCGGGAAGATCCCGAGGCCGAAGACGACGCCCAGCGTCACCGCGCCGGTCGCGGCGAAGGCCGCGGCGGCGAGCCGCCGGATGCCGGGCACCTCGGGCGCGCGGCGGTGGGCGACGTCGGCCGCGAAGACCACCATCGCCACGAGCCACGCCCACGACAGGGCGATCGGCCGCGACGGATCGATGATCGCCGCCAGGGCGACCCCCACGAGCAGGAGCTGCACGAGGGCCCGCGCCGCGGCCCAGGCGAGGGGCCGCTCGAGGCCCAGCCCCCCGCGGGCGGACAGCCACACGGCCACCACCACCAGCAGCAGCGCGGCCGCCACCCCGAGGGCGCCGACGTCACCCTGCGCCATCGCCCCCCGCCGGGCCCGACGCGGTGACGCGGCCGTCGTCGAGGCGCACGACCCACGAGGCGAGCCGGGCGGCCTGGCCCAGGTCGTGGGTCACCCAGAGCACCGGCACGCCGGCCTCGCTCAGCTCGGTCGCCAGGCGCTCGAGCGCATCCCGCGCGGCCGCGTCGAGCGCCGACGTGGGCTCGTCCATCAGCAGCACCTCGGGGCCGGCGACCAGCGCCCGCGCGAGGCACACCCGCTGGCACTCGCCCCCCGAGAGCTCGGAGGCGACGCGGTCGAGGAACGCCGCCGGCAGGTGCGCCCGGCCGAGCGCCGCCGCCATCGCGTCGTCGCTCGCGCCGGGCGCGGCGACGCGCAGGTTGTCGCGCACCGTGCCGCCGAACGGCACGGGCTGCTGGAAGACCATGCCCACCCGGCGCCGGTGCGCCAGCACATCGCACCCGGCCAGATCCACCCCGCGGAAGAGCACCCGCCCCCGCGTGGGCGCCTCGAGTCGGTTGCACAGACGGAGCAGCGTCGACTTGCCCGATCCCGAGGGACCGAGCAGCACTGTCACGCCCTCATCGGGCACATCGGCGTCAACGCGGTCGAGCAGTGTCCCGGCCGGCCCGCTGACCCCGACCTCCTCGAACGCGAACAGCGGTGCGCGCACGGGCATGGCGCGGATGATCGCAGCCGCCGGACGGTGGGGGCCGCCCGCGGCCGCGATCAGACGGGCGGACCGCCGGGCGCCGCGAACTGGTGCAGCATGCTGCTCTCTGCCCCGGCCTCGCCCCAGAAGGCGTGCTGCGCCCTGCGCCCGCCGAACCGGTAGGCGGCGCGCTGGGGGAACACCATGGACTCCCAGACGCCGATGTCGCGCAGCGTCCCGTGTCCGTCGGTGCCCACGGTGAGCAGCAGGTGCGAGATGGCCGGTCCGATGAAGTGGCCCTCGTGCGTCGTCAGCTCGAGCAGGGCGACCGCCTCCTGGCCCTCGGGCATCGCGGGGCCCGCGCCCGCCCGCGACAGGCCGGTCTCGAGGCGGGCCACCGCCGCCGCCAGCGCCGCCGGATCGGAGCGGTCGTCGAGCGCGGTCGCGGTGACGTAGCCCCGGGTGAGCAGCGGATGGCGGGTCCCGGCTCCGGCGACGACCTCGATCTCGAAGGTCTGCCCGGCCGGCCCGCCCGCGCGCAGCGGCGTGAACCGCCCGTGGTCCGATCCGAACTCGGGCCAGTGCTCGGGCGCGCACAGGCGCGCGAGGGTGAGGTCAACGTCGGGCACGGGCACCGGCGCGTACGTCTGCCACACGAGTCCCCGCCGCTCGCCCTGCGGCGGCGTCATGGCGCCGAGCCTCGCCGAGCGCATGCGGAGCGCCGGGTCGTAGCGGTCGCGATCGGCGCGCGATGCGAACACGATGCCGTGGGCCCGCAGATCGGGGTCGGCGTACCCGCGGGCGAAGCCCGGTCCGAGCAGGTCGTCGGCCCCCTCGAGGAGGTCCTCGCGGGTCAGGCGGGCGAAGCCCCCGCGCGGATCGAGGCGGCGCCGGCCGAACGCGCGGTGGAAGGCGACGAGGTCGATCAGGTGTAGCCGCCGGCCACCGCCGCGCCACCACCGGGTGGTGAGGATCGCGAACGCCAGCCGCAGGTCGTCGATCGACCGCTCGTGCGCCGGACGCGCGAAGTAGGCGGCGTTGAGGAAGTCGGTGACCCAGGGCGCCGCGTCCGGGGCGGCCGTCAACGTGCCCGCCATGCGCGCGAAACGGAGGGTGCGATCGAACAACGTCCCGCGTTCGGGCATACGGCGAGTCAACCACGCCGCGGCCGCCGCGTCGCCGGGGTCGGTGGGGGGTCGCGACGGCGGGCGGAGGCGGCGCGATCGCGGGTAGCCTGCGGACATGAGCGAACGACGTCCCTTCGGCCGCAGCGGGCTGCACCTGTCGCCCCTCTGCCTCGGCGGCAACGTCTTCGGCTGGAGCGCGGGCGAGGAGGCCTCGTTCGAGGTGCTCGACGCCTACGTGGCCGCCGGCGGCAACGTGATCGACTCGGCGGACATCTACTCGGCGTGGGTGCCCGGCAACTCGGGCGGGGAGTCCGAGGAGCTCATCGGTCGCTGGCTCGCCGCGCGTGGGACCGCGGACGGCCTCGTGGTGGCCACGAAGGTCGGCATGGCCGGCGGCCCCGACCAGCCGAAGGGCCTCACCCGCGACATCATCCACCGTGGCGTCGAGGCCTCGCTCGCGCGGCTCGGGATCGACCACATCCCGCTGTACTACGCGCACGAGGACGATCCCGGGACTCCGCTCGCGGAGACCCTCGGCGCCTTCGACGAGCTGGTCCGCCAGGGCGTGGTGGGCACGATCGCCGCGTCCAACTTCCCCGTCGAGCGCCTGGCCGAGTCGCTCGAGGTGAGCGCGCGCGAGGGGCTGGTGCGGTTCGAGGGCTACCAGCCGGCGCTCAACGTGCTCGACCGCGACGGCTACGACGCGGCGGTGCGCGATCTGTGCGAGCGCGAGGAGCTCGGCGTGGCGTCCTACTTCGCGCTCGCCCGCGGCTTCCTGACGGGCAAGTACCGGCGCGGCGGCGATCTGCCCGACACCCCGCGCGCGGCGGGCATCGCCCGCACCTACCTCGACGACCGCGGGTTCGCCGCGCTCGACGAGGTGCTCGACGTCGCCGCGGCGCACGACGCCACGCCGGCGCAGGTCTCGCTGGCGTGGGTGATGGCCCAGCCGGGGATCACCTCGGCGATCGCCAGCGCCACCTCGGCCGAGCAGACCCGGGAGCTCGCGGGCGCCATGCACCTGCGCCTCACGCCGGACGAGGTCGCCCGGCTCGACGCCGCCGCCCAGGTGTAGTCGCTCAGCTCGGGGCGGGCGCCGCCTCGAGCTGGTCCTCGGACACGTTCGGCAGCTGGTCCACCGCCTCGAGCAGCAGCCGCTCCCAGATCTCGCGCAGCTCGGCCAGCAGGGGAGAGTCGGCGCTGACGCGCATCTCGTGCACGTCGAGCGAGTCGGCGGCGTACACGCCCACGTCGTACGGCGGACCCACCGACAGGTTGGCGCGCGCCGTGCTCATCATCGAGCCGAGCGCGATCTTCGTCGCCGACGCCAGGTCGACCGAGGGCGCGACGGCCAGCTCGAGCACGAACTTGCCGTACTTGCTCTCGCCGATCTGCAGGAAGGGGCGCTCGTCGGAGGCGCGCACGCAGTTGCCCTCGGGGTAGACCAGGAGGATGTCGGCGTGACCGCCGGAGATCTGGCCCCCGAGGATGAAGGTGGCCGTGCCGTCGGCGCCCACCGCCTGCAGCGCCTCGCGGTGACGCAGCGCGACCTCCCGGCCCAGCCGTCCGATGTAGAGGCCCGCGTCGAACAGCCGCGACACGGTCGCGAGGCTCTCGTGGTCGCCCGGCGTCGTCAGGTCGCGCTCGATCCGGTCGAGCACCTCCTGGGTGGTCGCGAGGTTGCCGGCCGACTCGAGCACGAACACCCGGTCGGGCGCCGGCCGGATGACGTGCAGCTTGCGGTAGCTGCTCACGTTGTCGACGCCCGCGTTGGTGCGGGTGTCGGCCATGAACACGAGGCCCTCGTCCAGTCGCAGGGCCAGGCAGTACGTCATGCGGCGTCCCTCGGTGGGTGCGGGTCGGGTCGCGCAGCGTAGCGGCACGACCGGAGCAACCGGCGCAGGCGCGGCTGGTTCGACACCACGACGACGCTCGAGAGGCCCATCGCGACCCCGGCGACGGGCGGGTCGAGGTCGCCGGGCGCGGGCGCACCCCCCTCGACGTCGGACCCGCCGCCCGCCTTTGGGGGGGGCGCGACGGCCGGGGTCAGGCGGCCCGGCGGCGCTGGTACCGCGCCCGGGCACGCGCGATCTCGACATCGCGGTTGCGGGGCGGCGCGCTGGTGACGAGCTCGTCGAGCAGCAGGCGCGATGTCGCGGCGATGGCCTCGACCGCCCGCTCGAAGGCCTCGGCGTTGGCGCGGGACGGCCGCGTCGAGCCGCTGATCTTGCGGACGTACTGCAGGGCCGCGGCCCGCACCTCGTCGGCGTCGGCGGGGGGCTCGAAGTTGTGCAGGGTCCGGATGTTGCGGCACATGGCGACTCTCCTCCGCGGGATCGGCAGCGGCCGGGCGCCGGCCCGGCATCGCACCGACGCTATCCCACGGCGACGCCGGAGGCATCCTTGGCGGCCGGCATCAGCCCGGCGCGGCCATGCGCAGTCCGCCGACGCCGACGCCGCCGGGCGCGATCGCGTGGTACGCCGGCACGATCTCGCACGTGACGAGCCCCGTGGTGGCCGTGGCGCGCGCCACGATCGGCCACAGGCGCGTCACCGCGGCGACCGAGTCGACGAGCGTCACGACGATCGGCGTGCGGCGGCGCACCGCGAGCACCCGGTCGGCGTGCGCGCCGGCCGCGCCGGAGTAGCCCACCACCCCGCGGAGCGACGTCGCGCCGGCGGCGTCCGCCTCGCGCAGGCGCCGGACGAGCCGGTCGTGCAGTGGACGGCCCTCCCAGCGGGCCCCCTCGCCGCACGACACCGTGACCCGTTGCCACAGGGCGAGCCCCTCGTCGTCGTGGCCCGGCGGGGCCGGCAGCTCGGCGAGCACCCGTCCGTCGCGTCGCACCACGCGCACGCGCTCGAGCACCAGCACGTGGGGGCCGGCCGACCGGCGCAGCCGCGGCAGCACGTCGGCGACCCGCGCGCGTCGCCCCACGCTCACGATCATCGCCGGCACCCCCGTGTTGCGGGCCATGAACCGTGCCCGCCGCCGCTCTCCGAGCAACGTCCCGTCGAGTCCGGCGAGCGCGATCGCCCCGCCGAGGCCGGCCTCGCGCATGAGATCGACCGCCGCCGTCACGACGGGCCGCCCGCCCTGCACCTCGCCGCGGCCGCAGAACAGCGTGAGCTTGACGTCGTCGCCCTCGTCCCCCGGCAGATCGCCGATGGGGTCCGGGCCGGGCAGCGTGACCCGCTCGAGCGTCAGCAGGCCGCGCGGCATGGCGGTGGCGACCTCGTCCGCCAGTGTCCGGATGGGGCCCGCGCGGTCGACGGCGACGACGACGAGGGGCATGTCCTCCGAGAGCGTCAGGATGCGGTCGGTGCGCAGGCGATGCGTGATGCCGAAGCCCTCGACGCCCCGCAGCAGGGCCGAGGCGCGGACGCCGGCGCCGGCGATGCGGTCCATCAGGTCGTCCGACAGCAGCGCGCCCCCGACGCGGTCGCTCTCGCCGAAGTAGACGCTCAGCTTGAGGCCGCTCTCGCTCACGCGAGCGATCCCAGCGCCCAGCCGAGCACGACGGCTCCGACCCCGGCGGCAGCTCCGACGAGCAGGTTGAGGGTCGCGACCGCCGACCGGCCGTCCTCGGCGAGCCGGTGGGTCTCGAGCATCCACGTCGAGAAGGTGGTGAACGAGCCCAGCACGCCGACGGCGAGGACGACCTGGTCGGCTCCGTCCAGCCCCGCGCCGTACACGGCTCCCGCGGCGAGGGCGCCGAGCGTGTTGACGACGGTCGTCCCCCAGGGGAAGTCGCCGCGCACCCGTCGCGCGACGACGCCGTCGAGCCCGAACCGGGCGAGGGCCGCGAGGGCGCCGAGCACCGCGACGCCCCCCCAGACGAGCGCCGTCGTCACGGGCGCACCCGCGCGCGGCGCACGAGCGAGCTCGTCAGCGCGACGAGCACGAAACCGGCCACGATCGACGTCGCGGCATAGGCGCCGGCGAGCACGCCGTGACCGTCGCGGGCGAGCGCGAGGGCCTCGACCTGCAGCGACGAGAAGGTCGAGAGCGCGCCGCAGAGGCCCGTGCCGAGGAGCGGTCGCCGGTAGGTGCTGGGCGGCAGGCGCTCGAGCAGGCGCGTGGCCAGGTAGCCGAGCAGGGCGCAGGCGGCCAGGTTGGCCGTGAGGGTGGCCCACGGCCACTGCCCCGGGCGCGTGGGCAGCGCCTCGTCGAGGCCGAGGCGCGCCACCGCTCCGATCGCCCCGCCGAGCGCGATCGCCCCGGCCAGCGCATGACGCGTCGCGACCGCCGCGAGCCGGCCCGAGGCCGGCGCCCCGGCGCCGGCCGGCTCAGCGCGATGCGTCGTCACGGTTCGCCACCGTAGCGGCGCGTCGATCCACAGGGGGTCTCCAGGTCCGTCGCGGGCGGCGCACCCCCACCCGCCAGGGCGTCGCGGCGAGAGACGCATTCACGAACGCCGGAGGAGCGCCGATGAGCCGGCACCCGACCCCCCGAGCCGTCCACCTCGTCCACCACCGACACCGCCGCGACGACCGCTGCCACGGACGTCGCGGAGGTGCCCGAGGAGACGGCGGGCCCCTTTCCCGCCAACGGCTCCAACGGCGTCAACGCGTGACACTGCGACCGCGAGGGCCGCTACTCGCCGTACGACGGCGCGATCGGGGGCGAGAACTACCCTGCGCGGGTGCAGGAGGCCGACGCCGACGGGTCAGACGCGCACGTCGAGCCGCACCGTCGGAGGGGGTTTCTCCGCCGCCGCCGGGCGTTCGGCGGCGGCCCCGGGCGGGTAAGGATGACGCTCTGCCGCAGACATTTCCGGAGGCGACATGTCCGACGACCCGAAGCGCACCGCTGAAGAGGACCTGACCACCGCTCCGACCCCGGAGACCCGCCGCGCCGACGGTGAGCCCGCGAAGGAGCACGACACCAGCGACGGCCCGACGCCCGAGACGCGCGAGGCCGACCGCCGCTCGTAGCGCCGTCCGCGGGCGGGTCCCGGCGGACCCGCCCGCGACGTCCCGCCCGTGACCGGACGGGGTGGGAATACGAACATGTGTTCGGTACGCTGCGCGGCCCGATGGCCGACGACTGCACCACCGACCTGCTCAACCTCGCCCGCCTCTACGTGTCGGAGGGCGACGCGCAGCGGCTCGTCGGCTGGATCGCCTGGCGGACCGGACGCAACCAGGCGATGGCCGGCGACCGGCCCGCGATCGACCGCCTGGAGCACGCACTCACGCAGTGGCTCGACGACCAGCAGCGCGCCCAGCTCCTGCGCTGGCTCCAGCGGCGGCTCCCCTATGGATTGTCGCCCGTACCCGACTGATCCAGGCTGACGAGCCGGGTGGCGGCGATGGCGAAGGTCGCTCCCGCCACGCGTCCGGGCGTCAGGTCGAGCCCGCCCGCCGCGTCCGCCGCGATCTCGGCCACGAGGGGTCCGATCCTCACCCGCAGGCGGTCCCCTGCCGGGGTGACCGCCGCGATCGGGGCGTCGATGCGGTTGTGCCCCGGGGCCGCGCCGACGCCGGTCGCGATCGCGACCTCCCAGGGGTGCACCACCGCCCCCACCGCCCCCATGCCGGGACCCCCGACCGCGCGGATGACCCCGCCGTGGGCGAGGACGACCTCGACGAGCCCCCCGGCGCCCGGTCGCGCCGTGCCGGGCATGAGGTTGCTGCCGACGAAGCTCGCCACGAAGGCGTCGGCCGGCGCGGCCATCAGCTCGGCGGGCGTCCCGGTCTGGCGGATGCGCCCGGCGCCCACCACGCCCACGCGGTCGGCCAGCGCCGCCGCGTCGTCGAAGTCGTGGGTCACGAGCAGCGCCGGCAGCCCGAGCTCTGCCAGCAGGTCGAACAGCTCGGCCCGCACCCGGGCGCGGGTGTGGGCGTCGAGCGCCGACAGGGGCTCGTCGAGCAGCAGCACCCCGGGATCGGCCGCGATCGCGCGCGCCAGCCCGACCCGCTGACGTTCGCCGCCCGAGAGCCGCCCCGGCCGGGCGTCGGCGAGATGGGCGATGCCGAACCGCTCGAGCAGCTCGTCGGCCCGCGCCCGGCCGGCGAAGGCCACGTTCTGGCGCACGGTCATGTGCGGGAAGAGCGCGTGCTCCTGGAACACGTAGCCGACCCCGCGCTCCTCGGGCGGCAGGTCGATGCGCCGCTGCGCGTCGAACAGCGTCCTCGTCCCGAGCGCGATGCGACCGGCGCGGGGCCGCACCGCCCCCGCGATCGCCCTCAGCACCGTCGTCTTGCCCGCGCCCGAGGGCCCCACCAGCGCGACGGTCTCGCCGTCGCCCACGCGGAGGGCTAGGCGGAGCTCGAACGCGCGGAGCGGAACGGCGATGTCGAGTCCGAGGACCGCCAGAGGAGCGCCGCCTTCAATGAGAGGAGGACGACCGCGCTGATGACGACCAGCAGGGCCCCGATGGCGAGCGCGACGTCGAGATCGACGGCGAGCTCATCGTAGATCGCCAGGGTGACCGTCTGCGTGACGCCCTGGAGGCTGCCGGCGAACATGATCGTGGCGCCGAACTCGCCGATGCCGCGCGCGAGCGAGAGGGCGGCCCCGGCGCCGAGGCCGCCGGCGCTGAGCGGGAGCGCCACCCGCCAGAAGGCGCGGCCCGGCCCCGCGCCCAGCGTGCGCGCGGCCAGCATCAGGTCGTCGTCGAGCGCCTCGAACGACGCGATCGCCTGCCGCAGGTAGAACGGCCCCGCCACGAACAGGATCGCCATCACGACCGCGGCCTGCGTGAAGCCGATCGACAGGCCGAGCGCCGAGAGCTGCCCGCCGAGCAGCCCGAGACGGCCGAACGCCGCCAGCAGGCCGATGCCCGCCACCGCCGGCGGCAGCACGAGCGGAAGCTCGATCAGGGTGACCACGACGCTGCGGCCGGGAAAGCGCCGGCGCCCGATCAGGTACGCGGCCGGCGTCCCGACGACGAGCGTCAGCGCGAAGGCGATGGCGTTGGTCTTGGCCGTCACCACGAGCGCGTCCACCACGACCGGGTCGTCGAGCCGCCCGACCAGCTCGCCGGGGGGGACGCGCAGGAACAGCGCCGCGACGGGGACGACCAGGAAGGCGAGGGCGGCGAGGGCGGCGAGTCCGAGCACCAGCGAGAAGGGGCGCACCCGACGCAGGCGCGCCGCCCCGATCACCGGTCCTCCGGCGGGAGGAAGCCCGCGCGGGCGAGCGTCGCGCGGCCCCGGGGCCCCGTGACCCGCCGGATGAAGGCCCGCGCGGCGGCCGGATCGCGTGCGCCCGCGACGACGGCGATCTCGTAGCGGATCGCGGGCTGCGCCGAGGCGGGGATGGCGACCGTGCGCAGGCGCGAGGCCGCCGCCCGGGCGTCGGTCGCGTAGACCACGCCCGCGTCGGCCTCGCCGAGGGCGACCTTGCCGAGCACGGCCGTGACGTCGCCCTCCTCGCTCACGACGTTGGAGAGCGCCGCGCGCAGCCCCAGCCGGCGCAGTGCGGTGCGCGTGTACGCGCCGACCGGCACCCCGGCACCGGCGATCACCAGGCGCACGCCCGGGCGTGCGAGGTCGCCGATCGCGTCGATGCCGGCCGGATCGGCGCGCGGCGTGATCAGCACGAGTCGGTTGCGCGCCAGCGCGCGCGGGCGCTCGACCAGCCCGTCGTGGTGGAGCGCCCGGGTCAGCGCGGGCGCGGCCGACGCGAAGACGTCCGCGGGCGCGCCCGCGCGGATCTGCTGCGCGAGCGTGTCCGATCCGGCGAAGCTGAACCGGGCCCCCGGGTCCACCTCGGGGAGCGCCCCGCGCAGAGACGCCGCGGCGAAGACGGTGGGGCCGTCGGCCGCCCCCCGCGGGCCGTCCGTTCCGCTCCCGACGACGAGCGCCGCGAGGGCGATCAGCGCCACCGCGACGGCGGCCACCGCGGCGATCCGCCGCGACCGGCGCCGCCTCACCGGTCGACCGCCGCGGTGCCGCAGCCCTCGAGGTCGTAGCCCCCCACCAGCGCGAGGCGGCGCGTGAAGGCCGGCGATCCGAGCAGCGCCAGCAGGGCGCCCGCGCCCGGGTGGTCCCCGTGGCGCTCGCCGATCCAGAGCTCGACGGCATGGGTCTCGAGCGGGATGAAGCGCAGGTCGAGCATCCGGGCCGCCGGCTCGAAGGTGACGGCGGGGGCTCCGGTGATGGCCGCCCTGCGCGCTGCGTCGACGTGCCCGGTGGCGCGGTGGGCGATCACCGGCGAACGGTCGCCGAGGGCGCGCTCGAGCGCCTGCTGACTCGCCGCGCCCGGATCGCGTCCGATGAGGGGCGTGCCCGACGAGACCACCGCGTCGAGCGAATCGGCGCCGGAGCGGGAGCGGCCGACGCCGAGCCCCACCCGCCAGCGGGCGAGATGCACGCGCCGCGTGCCGGCCGGGGCTGCGCCGAGGGCGCCCGACGGGCCGTGCACGAGGGCGGCGTGTGCCCGTCCATCGGCGAGCGCCGCGCGGGCGGCCCCGCTGGTGCCCTCGACCGCCGCGATCGCGCGCCGTCCGTCACGCCTCGCCAGCCCGGCCAGCAGTCCGAGGGCGGGGTCGCACCCGACCACCACCAGGGCCGAGGGGTCGGCGCCGGGGAGGGTTCGCACCCGGCCGCCCTCGACCACGCCGTCCACGGTCGCCCAGGCCCCGTCGCCGGCGAGAGGGCCCGCCAGCGCGTGCGCGTGCAGCCGCTCGCCGACCCTGCCGATGACGACCGCGGTGCCGTCGGCGGCCCCCGCGGGCGGCGTCGGCCCGGTACCGGTAGGGGGGCCGAAGAGCGCTCCGACGGGCTCGCCGAGCGCCGCGGCGATCCTCAGTGCGGCGTCCACCGCCGGCACGTGCCGGCCGCTCTCGGCGCCACCGAGCGACTGGCGGCTGATTCCCGCGCGGCGCGCGAGCTCGGACTGGGTGAGGCCGGCGCGCTCGCGCGCCCGGCGCAGGCGACCGCCGTCCATGCCAGTATCCTAGCCTCATGCCGTGATATCGGCACCTCTTTCCCTTGCCCCCGGGCGCGGCAACTTGCCGCCCGCCCCCCTGTGGGGCCAGCATGGGGTGGGAGGCCGAGCGATGCCGCTGACGATCTCGATCCTGGGGACCCCCTCACTCGCGCGCGACGGGCGACCGGTACCGGGTCCGCGGGGGGCCAAGGCCTGGGGTCTGCTCGCCTACCTGCTGCTCAGCGAGCGCCCCGCCGACCGCCGCCGCCTCTCCGCCCTGCTCTTCCCGGCCGCGGACGATCCGCTCGGGGCGCTGCGCTGGAGCCTCGCCGAGCTGCGCCGCTCGCTCGGCGTCCCGGAGGCCTTCCGCGGCGATCCCCCGCGGCCGCGGTTACCGGAGGGCACCATCGTGGACGCGCTCGCGCCGGGACGCGACGGGCGCCCGGCGGCGGATCCGGACCCCGAGTTGCTCGGGGACCTCTCGTTCGCGACCAGTCCCGGGTTCGAGGTGTGGCTGCTGGTCGAGCGCCGCCGCCGCGCCTCGGCCGAGGAGGCGCGCATCCACGAGACCGCCCTATCGGACCTCGCGGCCGGCCGGGTCGACGACGCGCTGGCGGCGGCGTCGCGCGTCGTGGCGATGAACCCGCTCGACGAGGGCCACCACGAGCTGCTCGTCCGGTGCCTCGCTCTCGGCGGCGACCGCGCGGCCGCGATCGCGCATGCCGACCGGTGCGAAGCGCTCTTCCGGGAGGAGCTCGGGGTGCCGCCCTCGCCCGCCGTGCGCCGCGCCGCCTTCGCGGGCGCCCCGGAGTCGGCGCGCGGATCCCGGGCCAGCGCCGCGACGGCCCGGGGGCAGCTCGAGGCGGGCGAGGCCGCCGCCGCCGCGGGAGCCGCCGAGTCGGCGGTCGAATGGCTGCGGCGCGCGTGCACCGAGGCCGCCCGGTCCGGCGACGGCGCCCTGCGCGCGAGGGCCCTCGTCGCGCTCGGCACCACGCTCGTGCACGCGGTGCGCGGCCGCGACGAGGAGGGCGCGGCCGTGCTGCACCAGGCGATCGCCGTCGCGGGCCGCGCCGGCGACCGCGCGAGCGAGGTCGCCGCGCGGCGCGAGCTCGGCTACGTGAGCGTCCAGGCGGGTCGCCGCGAGAGCGCCGGGCGGTGGCTGGCGTCGGCGGAGGCACTCGCCCAGGGCGACGCCGAGATCGCCGCCGTGCGCGCCGTGCAGGGCATGAACCACTCCGACATGGCCGAGTACGGCGCCGCCATCGCCCGGTTCTCCGAGGCCGTCGAACGCGCCGACGCCTGCGGCGACGGGCGGCTGGCGGCGTGGTCGTTGTCGCTGCTCGGCCGTCTGCACCTGCTGCGCGGCGACGACGCTCCGGCGTCCGAGGCCATCGATCGCTGCCTCGCCCTGGTCGACGACGAGCACTGGCTCGCGTTCTGCCCGCTGCCCGAGACCCTGCGTGCGGAGCTCGACGTGCGCGCCGGCGACGTGGGCGCTGCCTCCGACCGGCTCGAGCACGCCTTCGGCCTCGCGTGCCAGTTCGAGGATCCCTGCTGGGAGGCCCTGTCGGCGCGCGGCATCGGCCTGCTCGAGGCGCGCCGCGGCGACCCCGACGGCGCCCGCCGGTGGCTGGAGGACGCGCTGGCGCGCTGCGCGCGCTACCCCGACCGCTACGAGTGGGCGTACGGCCACGTGCTCGACGCGCTCGCCGGCGAGGCCGTCCGGGCGGGCGACCCGGCCGCGCGCGGGTGGGCGCACCGGCTCGAGGGCGCTGGCCGCCGCAACCGGCATGCGCGAGCTGGTCGTGCGCGCGCAGCTGCACCTCGGCCGCCTGGGCGCGCCGGGCGCGCTCGCGTCAGCGCGCCTACTCGCCCGCGACATCGACAACCCGGTGCTCGACCGCCTGCTCGACGGGGCCGTCCGGGACTGAGGGCGCCACGCCTCACACGCCGCCTCACACGCATCTCGGCGAGCCTGTCCCCACAGGGACATCCCGAATGAGGAGGACGTCATGAGCACGACGACAGCCGGAGCCGCCGCGCTGAAGCAGCGGCACCGCGCGATCTGGGCCTCCGGCGACTACGGGGCCGTCGCCGAGGCCCTGGTGATGGAGCTCGGCCCGCTCATCGTCGACCGGATCGGCGTCGGCCCGCACGACGAGGTGCTCGACGTGGCGACCGGAACCGGCAACGCGGCGCTACCGGCCGCCGCCACGGGGGCGCACGTGGTGGGGCTCGACCTGACGCCCGAGCTGCTGCGCGTCGCCCGCCGCCGCGCCGGCGAGGCCGGGCTCGACATCGAGTGGGTCGAGGGCGACGCCGAGGACCTGCCCTTCGAGGACGGGCGCTTCGACGTGGTCGTCTCGACGCTCGGAGTGCAGTTCGCGCCCCACCACGCGCAGGCGGCGCGCGAGCTCGCCCGGGTGTGCCGGCCGGGCGGCCGGATCGGCCTCTGCAACTGGACCCCGCAGGGCTTCATCGGCCGCTTCCTCGCGACGATCGGCCCCTACATGCCGCCGCCGCCGGAGGGTGTCTCGCCGCCGCCGCCGTGGGGCAGCGAGGACCACGTGCAGGAGCTGTTCGCGGGGACCGGCGTGCGCGTCGTCTTCGAGCGCCGGACGGTCGACTTCCGCCACGACACGCCCGCCTCGTTCGTCGACTTCATGGCGACCGAGTACGGCCCGCTGATCGCCGCCCGCGAGCTGCTGACGACGCAGGGACGCTGGGACGAGCTGCGCGCCGCCCTCATCGCGCTCTGCGAGGAGGGCGACGCCGGCCGCGACGGCACGTTCCTGGTGCCGAGCGAGTACCTCGTCGTAGTCGGCGAGAAGGCGGCCTGAGAGCCCGTCAGGCGGCCGCCACGAGGGCGCAGAGCAGGCCCACCGCCTCATCGTCCGCGAGCTCCTGCTCGCGGACGAGGGACCGCCAGGTCGAGAACGCGACCGCATGGCCGACCGCGGCCCGCTCGCGCGCCGCCGCGGCGCCACGGCGGCGCGGGCGGCCCGCCAACAGGGTCTGCCGCGCCGCCCGCAGGTACTCGTGGAAGACGGCGAACCGCTCGGCGATCAGCGGCACCACGGGTTCGTCGCGGTAGAGGCTCTCGAGCATCCCCCCGGTGCGCGCGTAGTACGCGTGCAGCTCCACGAGCGCCTTGCGCAGGCGCTCGCCGGGGTCGGCCACCGCCGCCCATGCGCCGAGGTCGGGCGGCGGGTTGGCCGCCGACCAGTGGGTGCTGCAGGCGTCGAACAGCGCCGCCTCGTCGGGGAAGTGGCGGTACAGCGTCAACCGGCGCACGCCCGCGTGCTCGGCAACGGCGCTCATCGAGGTGTACGCCGGGCCGAGCGACTCGTGCAGGGCCACCGCGCTCTCGGTGATCCGCCGCCGGGTGTCCTGCTGCAGCTCGGCGCGCCGGGTCATCCGGTAGGGGCGGACGGCTCTCTCATCGGTCTGGCTCATGTCGCACCCGGCATGTTGACGCACCGCGGACGATGCCATTATTCTATCGAACAGCAGTGTACGACGAAATAGGGAGGACGAAGCGATGACCGTGACCTACGAGAGCCGGGTCCTCGGACCCGCCGAGGGCCGCGCGGGGTTCCTCGGCTCCATCGGCGTCCGATTCATGGTGGACGGCGACCTGACCGGCCAGGGGTTCTCGCTCGTCGAGCACCCGATGGGCCCCCATGCGCTCGCGGCCCCGTTGCACCGCCACAACCGCGAGGACGAGTACAGCTTCGTGATCGAGGGACGCATGGGCGCCCTGCTCGGCGACCAGGTGCTCGAGGCCGGGCCGGGCGACCTCGTGTTCAAGCCCCGCGGGGAGTGGCACACCTTCTGGAACGCCGGCGCGGAGCCCTGCCGCATCCTCGAGATCATCCAGCCGGCCGGCTTCGAGCGCTTCTTCGGCGAGATGCTCGACATCGGGGGCCTCGACGCCGCTCCGGAGGCCATCGGCGCCCTCTGCGCCAAGTACGAGCTCGACATGCAGCCCGACTCGGTGCCGGGGCTGGTGGAGCGCTTCGGGGTGCGCCTCGGCGTGCCGCCCGTCGCGGCGTAGGGCTCACGACCCCCGGGCCGGCGCGGTCGCCCCGACGCCGCCGGCCCGCCGTCGTCGCCCGGGTGCGCCCGCGGCGCGTTCCCGGTCGGGGGAGCGCCAAACGGCATCCGCCGGGCGACGATCCGCGACGACCTCGCGTTCCCGGGGTTGCTTCCGTCTGGCCGTCCGGGGCACAGGACGAGCACGCGGCACCCGCCGCATCGTCATGTGAGGAGGAATGGACATGAAGGGTCTCGACGGCGTGACCATGGCCGTGCTGATCGTCGGTGGCCTGAACTGGCTGCTCGTGGGCCTGTTCGAGTGGGACCTGGTCGCCTGGATCTTCGGCGGCATGGAGTTCGGTGAGACCAACGTCGCGTCGAGGATCGTCTACATCGCCGTGGGCGTCTGCGCGCTCTACTGGATCCCCCGACTGCCCGCGCTGCTCGGCCGGGCGGACCGCGACCGGCACACGACCGCCACGGCGCGTTAGTCGGACCGGGGGGACGGGGTCCGCCGGTCCCGTCCCCCCGATCCGCCCGCGCGGCGACCGGCGCGCCCCACTAGGCCGGGGGCGGCGTCATCAGCACGGCGGGGTCGATGTACTCGGTCTCCTCGGCGATCAGCCCGTCTCGCACCCGGTAGATCGAGACCGCCGGCACGTCGACCGCCTCGCCGCGGGCGGGCCACGCACCCCAGTCCTCGCGATGGGTGCCGGTGAGGTGCCACTCGAGCCACGCGGTGTCCGGCGGGCCCTCGCCGACCCGCAGCACCTCGACCCTCAGGTCGGGGACGGCGACCATGAACCCGCGGATGCGCTCGCCGATCGCCTCACGCCCCGTGAACCGCGGGAAGCGCGCGCCGCCGGCCGTGGCGCGCGCGAGGATGCGGCCCTCGCGCACGCCGTCCTCGGCGAAACAGGCGGCGCAGGCGCCGGCGTCCATCCTGTTCCAGGCGTCCATGTAGGCCAGCGCGGTCTCGCGCGGGGTCCGGTCCGGCATCTCGGGTCTCCCGTGTCGGGGTGTCTCAGCCGTCCGCTGCCCGGCTCAGGGCGTCGTCGAAACCGGGGTTGCCGGGGTGGTAGGTCATCTCGCGGTTGCGCCGCACGACCGGCTCCGCGAGCGCCTCGCCGGCCGCGGTGCGCCCGATCGGCCGCAGGTGGCGCTTCCTCCAGACGGCGATCCGGTAGAAGACCCCACCGCCGAACGCGGCGTAGCTGTCACGGATCGGCCCGCGCCAGGCGTCGCCCGGGACCGGGTCGGGGCGGATCGCCAGGCCCGCGGCGCGAGCCTCGTCGCAGATCCACTCCCGCGCGAGGGACGAGAGGGGGTTGTCGGTCTCGGGACGCGGCGTGCCGCCGCCGCCGACGTTGCCGTGGCTGCCCGCGAACCACCGCTGCACGCAGCTCGTCGAGTGGCCCTCGACGGGCCGCGGCACCCCGTCCCAGAGCGTCGCGACGAAGTGCGGGCGCTGCTCGTCGATCGCGACCGCGTGGCGCGCGACGTCGACCAGCCCGCTCAGCTTGGTGTCGTGGAACTCGTAGCGGCCGCGGGTCAGCGGGCGCAGAAGCCCTCCGGGGATGCCGAGCGCGCCGACCGTGTCGAAGACGCCGACGAAGCGGATGCGGGCCAGCGTCGACCGCTCGAGCATCAGCCGGTCCTCGTCGTCGCGCGGCGCCGACTCGCCCCGCTGCATCTCGTTGAGGCCGGGACGCGCCACACCCTCCCGGTAACGCGCGAAGACGCGCGAGGCGGGCAGGTGCCGGTCGGGGATGATGCCGCAGCGGGCGATCATGCCCGCCAGGCTCCGTGCCGTGAACGCGCCGCGGCTGTAACCGAACAGGTAGATGCGGTCCGTGGGTCCCGTGTAGACCCGGGCGATGTCGGCGTAGGCCTCCTCGATCTTGCCGTTGAGGCCATGGCCGAAGAGGCCCCCGCGCAGGCGTTGGCCCATGGCCGTCCCCACCCCGCCGCTGTAGAGCGTCTCCTGGCGGACGCCGTCGCCGTCCGCCGGCGCGACGCGGCTCGCGATCTGAGCCACGTTCGTGTGCGTGTGGGGCTCGTTCCAGGTGCCGTCGAGACAGACCGCGATGTTCATCCGTCCACCCCCTGCCGAAGGCCGGCCGCGACCCTGACGCTATATCGCCCCATCGCGGGCGGTCACCCCCCGGACGCGGATGCGTCCGGCGGGGGGTGACGGATCGTCAGAAGGTGATGATCTCGTAGCCCTTGTCCAGCAGGGTCTTGATGCTCGGGTGCCCCTTGTACTCGTCGAGCAGCTTCACGCCGCACGCGACGACCTCGTCGCGCACCTCGAACGCGTTCGAGCAGTAGTCGCACGCGCCGGCGACGATCGCCTCCAGGTCGGTGTAGACCTCGTGGTAGGGGTGGTCCTCCTTCGACAGCTCGGGCACCCAGCGGGTACCCGCCCCGTCGAAGATGATGCAGACCTCGTCGCCCGCGTCGCGGAACTCGCCCGCCACGCGCATCGCGTTGACGACGCGACCGAGGTCGCCCTTGGTCTCGGTGTCCGCCAGGACGACGATCGCCGCCTTGCTCATACGACCTCCCCGCTCGTGACCGCCCGGTGCGGTCTCGACGAGAGGTTCCCCGGTCCGGCACTCGCGACGCCCGTGGCGCCGCGACCGCCCCCGCCGTCGCGGCACGGAGTCCGACGGCGGTGCGGCGGGCATGGCCGTGGGACCAGGAGGACGAGGACGCGGCGTGACGGGGGGGATCGCACGCGACGCGACTCCACCCCGGCTCGAGGCGCGCACGACCCCGCGCTGTTCGACCGCATCCCGGCCGAGGCCGTCGCCCGCACGTCCGGCTGTCGGCCTCGGCGGGCACCGTTCGTCGTCCCCCCGCCGCCGCCGCCGGCGGTCACCGCACGTCGCGCGACTGCGGCAGCCTCGCCGAGCCCCGCCTCGCGGGCTTCGCCGAGGGGGGCGGCACCACCGGACCGATGTCGCCGTCGGGGGCGTCGTCGAGGTCGACGACGACGGGCGCGTGGTCGCTCGGCCCCGTGCCCTTTCGCGCCTGGCGGTCGACCCAGGCCGCGCGTACGCGTCCGGCGACCGGCTCGGACGCCAGCGCGAGGTCGATGCGCATGCCGAGGTCCTTGTGGAACATGCCCGCGCGGTAGTCCCAGTAGGTGAAGATCCGCTCCGAGGGCCAACGCTCGCGCACCACGTCGCGCAGGCCGAGCGACACGAGCTCGCCGAGCGCGGCCCGCTCGGGCGGGGTCACGTGCGTGTGGCCGGCGTAGGCGTCGGGGTCGAAGACGTCGGCGTCGGTGGGGGCGATGTTCATGTCGCCGGCGACGATCACCCCATCCGGGCCGGCTGAGACGACGTCACGCAGCGCGGCCAGCCACGCGAGCTTGTAGCGGTAGTGGTCCGAGTCGGGCCGCCGGCCGTTCGGGACGTAGACCGAGTGCACGCGCACCCCGCCGCATGTCGCCGCCACGGCGCGCGCCTCGGGGACCTCCCAGTCGGGCGCGCCGTCGAGGCCGGCCACGACATCGTCGAGCCCCACCCGGGAGAGGATCGCCACCCCGTTCCACTGGCCCTGGCCGTGCGCGGCCACCGCGTAGCCGCGGCGGGCCAGCTCGTCGCCGAGCAGCTCGTCGAACGCGGCGTCGGCGATCTTCGTCTCCTGCAGGCACACGACGTCGGGGCTGCGCTCATCGAGCCACGGCAGCAGGCGCGGCATCCGCTGCCGCACCGAGTTGACGTTCCAGGTCGCGATCCTCATGGGGTACGCCCCACCATACGAGCGGCGCGGCATCGAGGGCCGCCCCGGCGCTCGCGCATGTCCCACGAGCGGTGGCGGTGGTGGACGCGGACCGCGCCCGGCCCTCAGCGCCGGCCCGGTCCCACCGCGGCGTCCGCCCGCTCGTCGGGCGCGACGGGCAGCATCCCCCTCGGCACACGTGCGGCCAGGCGCCATCCGCCCGCGGGGTCGGGCCCGGCCTCGAGCGTGCCGCCCTCGTCCTCGACGCGGTCGCGCAGTCCGCCGATGCCGGTGCCGCCACCCGCGCCGCCGAGCGCCGACTCGCCGCGTGCCGGACCGCTCAGCACCTCCACCTCGACCGCACCGGGGCGCCCCTCGACCCGCACGGCGACGTCGGCGCCGGGCGAGTGGCGCAGCGCGTTGGTGAGTCCCTCCCGTACGACCCGGTACGCGAGCTGCGCCGCCGCCGGCGAGAGACCGTCGCGATCGCCCGCGAGGGTGAGCGTCACGGCGAGCCCGCTCGCCGCCGCCCGCCCGACGAGCTCCTCGACGATCACGAGGTCGGACGCCTCCGCGTCGGTGCGGACATCGGTCAGCAGGTGCACCAGGCGGCCGATCTCGCTCTCGGCCTGGCGCGCGGCGTCGGCGATCACCTCGAACGTCTCGGCCGCCGCCGAGTCGTCGCGGCCCACGAGGCGCTGGCCCGCGCCGGCCTGGACGACCATCACGCTGATGGCGTGCGCCACGATGTCGTGGAGCTCGGAGGCGATGCGGGCCCGCTCGTATCGCACCGACAACGCCACGTACGCGTCGCGCTCGGCGTCGAGCTCCCGCACCCTGACGGCGAGCTCGGAGGCCACCAGCGCGCGGTCGCGCAGGGCGCGCCCGGCGCCCCACGCCGCGAGCGCCGTCATCGGGAACGGCACGAGGTTGTCCTCGCCGACGACGGGCGTGACCACGGCCAGCGCCACCACGACGACCAAGCCGACGACACCCGCACGCCCTTCGTCGAACCGGGCGCCGATGAACCCGACGACGCCGAGCAGCGGCAGGTGGATCAGCGCGTCGCCACCGGGCAGCAGCCAGCCCGGGATGGTGGCGAGGGTCAGGACGGCTCCGACCACCCACGCGACGCGCGGCGCGGCGCGCGCGATGGCGAGCACCACCCCGATGGTCGCCGCGGCCGCCAGGCTCGCCGGGCCCGCGACCCCGGCGGCCAGGGCTCCGGCGGCGGCGAGGCCGCCGCCGGCGATCCCGGCCGCCAGGTCGCGCCGAGCCGGCGTCATCTCAGGCCGCGACGAAGATCGGCAGGGAGACCAGGGCCTCGGTGCGGCCGGCGTCGCTGGTGGTCCGGACGTCGCCGTGGTGCAGGCGCGCCCGCTCGCGGGCACGCTCGATCGCGGCGGCGCCACGGCGCCGCATCGGCCCGGACACCCGCAGCTCGAGCGCCTGGTCGGCGAAGCGGACGTGCACCTCGACGCCGGGCGCGTCCCGGATCGCCTCGAGCAGGTGCTCGCAGACCCGGTACGCCGACAGCTCGACGCCGGCGGGCAGGACGCGCGGACGGCCCTCCACGGTCAGCCGCGCGCCCGGACCCTTGCTGCGGACCAGCAGGGCGTCGAGCTGGGTGAGCGTCGGCTGCGGGGCGGTCGCGGCATCGGCCTCGTCGTCGCGGAGCACCCCGACCACCGACCGCATCTCCTGCAGGGTGGCGCGGGCGTCGCGCTCGATGCGCCGGAAGGCGTCCCCGGCGACGTCCGGGTCGGCGTCGCCGCCCATCTCGGCCAGCCGGGCGAGCTCGCCGAGCCGCCGCTGGAGCAGCGCGTCGAGCTCGACGGAGAGGCGCTCCCGGTCGCCGGCGACCTCGAGGCGCGCGTGCTCGTCGCGGGTGCGACGGAGCTCGACCGTCCGGGCCTGCAGCTCGCGCGCCATCCGGCCTCGCGAGCGGACGAGCAGCCCGATCCCCCAGAGGACCGCGGTGAGCGGCGCGACGAAGGTGATCGCCCCCGCATCGGCTCCCGACGGCTCGTCGGTGATGCAGACGAGGATGCCGACGCCGAGCGCGACCGCGAGAGCGGTGATCGAGGCGCCTCGATCGAGCCGGACGCCCGCCGAGAAGACGAGCACGAACGCGACCGACAGCACGGGGCCGCAGCGGATGACGCTGTCGCCGAACAGGGCGACGTGCACCAGCAGCCCCGCGAGCGTGGCGGCGAGGGCGGCGAGCGGCGCAGCCCGCCGCCAGAGGAGCGGGACGGTGAAGGCCAGTGCGAGCGGCGCCGCGAACGCGCTCACGTCCATCGCGTCGTCCGCCGCCTGCGTGAGCGTGAACGCGACGGCGACGAGGCTGACGAGCCCTGCGAGGACGATGTCGCGCCTGCCGATCGGTTCGCCTGCGGATGTCATGGATCGGAGCATGGCGGTGGGGGTGTCCTTTCGTAAAGAGGATCCCGGCCGGGCGGGGATGGGCGCAGCGTCGGCCCCCGGGCCGCCGCCGTCGTCACCCGCACGGATGATCCGCCGCCCCGCCGCTCGTCGCGGCGGGTGATGCCGCAGGCACGGGGTGCGGAGATGCTGGCGTCGTCGGTCGATCTTGGATCCGGTTCCGCGACCCACTACGACGGATCGGGCGCCGGGAAGGAGACGCCATGTCCCACACCTGCACCGCCAGGAGCGCCGACCTTCGACGCTGCGCCGTGCGGCTCGTCCTCGCGACCGCGATCCTCGTGGCCGCGGCGGCGTGGCTCGGCGCGCCCGGCCCCGTGGGGGCGGCGCCGCGTGGCGTGGTCGTGAGCCCGGACGGCCGCTCGTTGTACGTCGCCTCCACCACCGACGACTCGGTCACGCACTTCGCCCGCGACGCGGAGGGGCGCCTGTTCGATCGCGGCTGCGTCGGCGACGGCACCCCCGGCTGCATCCAGGTCACATCGCTCGACACCGTCGGCACGGCCGGCCTGCCGCTGCGGGCGAGCGTGACGGTGCGGGCGCGGTAGCCCCGGCACCCACCCGGCCGGCCACCGACGCGGTGGCCGGCCGGGAGGATTGACCCCGCACCGCTCCCGGAAGAGAATCGCGCGCCGTGGACGGCCCCCTCGTCATCCTCCTCGTCGCCGCCCTGCCGCCCCCCCTCGTGCGGGCCGGGCGGACCGACGACGACGCGGCGGACACGGCGCGGCGCGCCGCGCTCGCACACCTGCGGCGTGCCCTCGACGCACACGGCGGCCGCGAGATCCGCACGACCGGCGCGAGCCTGATGGCGTCGTTCGCGAGCGCCGTCTCCGCCGTGCGCTGCGCCATCGAGATGCAGCGCACGGCGGGGGACGGGGGGCACGGCGACCTCCGCATCGGCCTCGCGGCGGGTGAGCCGATCGCCGACGGCGCGGACCTCCACGGCACCCCCGTGACCCTCGCGCTGAGGTTGTCGGAGACGGCGGCCCCGGGGGAGATCGTGGCGACCGACGTCGTCCGCCAGATCGCGGGGCCGCGGACCGCGGGTCGGATACGCGCCGCGGGAGGCCTGCGGCTGCCGGGCCTGGCCGAGCGCGTCGCCATCGCGCACGTCGTCTGGCGAGACGAGGACGCACCGGCCGGCCCGCCCGACGAGGGGCCCTCGACCGCCCCGGCGGCGGAGATCACGGTGGTGGTGGCCGACGACCAGCGGCTCCTGCGCGCGGGCTTCCGGGTGATCCTCGATTCGGAGCCGGACATCCGGGTGATCGGCGAGGCCGCCGACGGAGATGCGGCGGTCGAGATGGCGCGGGGCCGCCGACCCGACGTGGTCCTCATGGACATCCGCATGCCGGGGTGCGACGGTCTGCAGGCGGCGGAGCGCATCCTCGCCGAGCCCGGTCTGCGGACCGCCGTGCTCATGCTCACGACCTTCGATCGCGACGAGTACGTGTACGAGGCGCTGCGAATCGGCGCGAGCGGCTTCCTGCTCAAGGACACGCCCGCGGATCGGCTCCTGGACGCCGTGCGCGTCGCGGCGGCGGGCGAGGCGATGCTGGCGCCCGGGATCACGCGCCGGCTGATCGAGCGCTTCGCCCACGCGGCACGGCCGGCGTCCGGCGGCGTGCCGGCCGCGCTGTCGGCCCTCACCGCGCGTGAGATCGACGTGCTGCGCCTGGTCGCCCGCGGGCTGTCGAACGCCGAGATCGCCGCCCGACTCGTGCTGGGTGAGAACACCGTGAAGACCCACGTCGCCCACGTGCTCGGCAAGCTCGGCCTGCGCGACCGCGTGCAGGCCGTCGTACTCGCCTACGAGACCGGACTCGTCGACCGGCGGCTCTCGCCGGGCGACCCCTTCCGCTGAGTCTCCTCGCCGGCCGGGGTCCCGCCGCGGAGCGCCTCCGATCAGCCGGGCTTGCGCGCGATCGCGAACAGCTTGGCGAACTCGTAGCGCCAGCCGCGCGTGCCTGACCGCTCGCGCAGCCGCGCCTCGATGTTGGCCACGTACTCGGCCACCTCCGCCTCGGACTGGTCGCCGATCACGTGGCCCGCGACGACCCGCATGCGCTCCATGTACGCCTCGACCGAGGTGTGGCGCACCCGGGTCTCCATCCAGATGTCGAGCGGCTCCAGGCCGGCGCCGACGAGGTAGTCCTCCATCTCCTCCCCGTCGCGCTGGTTGCCGTCGAAGGCGCCCACCCACCGGTAGTTGATCGGCTCGACGTTGGAGATCACGTCCCGGTAGGCCTGCTCGCCGCCGCGTCCCGACATGAGGATCGCGACGACCCCGCCCGGCCGGAGCGCCCGGGCCATCGCCCGTGCCGCCTCCCACTTGCGCGGGAACCAGTGGTAGGCCATCGAGCAGATCACGAGGTCGAACGAGCCCTCGGCGACCGGCATGGCTTCCACGTCGGCCTCGGCCAGCGTGATCTCCACGCCCTCGATGCCGCCGAGCTTGGCCCCGAACCTCTCGAGCATGCCGGCGGCGGGGTCGACGCCCGTGATCCGCGCGGGGCGGAAGCGGTCGATCACGGCCTGGGTCGCCCACCCGGTGCCGCAGCCGACATCCAGCACGTCGTCGTACCGGCCGGGCGGGATGCTGAGCACGAGGCGCTGCGCGCCCTCGATGTTGAACCGGACGGCGTCCTCGTAGTCCGATGCGGTCTCGGTGAACCCGCCGGAGACCGACTCGTGGCTGCTGTGGATGTGCGACGACATGTTCGGGCGGTGCTCCTGGGTGAGGGGGCGGGCCGGTCGAGCCGTGGGCTTCGTGACCGGATCATGTCTACACGGCTCGCGCGGCTCCTCGCGGAACCGCTTCGCCCGCCCGGCGCCCCACCCTGCTCGGCGCAGGGTGGGGAGGGGGGTCCTCGTCCACCGCGTCGTCGATGGCACCTCCCGACGACCGGTCCGGACGGACTCGCCGCCCGGTCAGCTCACGTCGATGAGGCCGCGGCTGATCGCGACGCTCACGGCCCCGGCCCGCGTGTCGACGCCGAGCTTGGCGAAGAGGTGCGCGACGTGACTCTTGACCGTGGCCTCGCTCAGGTTCAGCCGGTCGGCGATCCCCCGGTTCGTCAGCCCGTCGGCCAGGTGCCCGAGGATCTCGAGCTCGCGGGCGGTCGGGGCCGGGGTCGGGCTGCGGAGGCGACTCATCAGCCGGCCCGCGACCGGGGCCGCGAGCACGGTGTCCCCGCGGGCGGAGCCCACGATCGCCGCGGCGAGCTCGTCGATCCTGGTGCCCTTCAGGAGATAGCCGGTCGCACCCGCCTCCGCGGCCCGCACGATGTCCTGCTCGCTGTCGTAGCTCGTGAAGACCAGTACGCGGGGCGCGTCGGGAAGCGAGGCGATCCGGCGCGTCGCCTCGATGCCGTCGATGCCGGGCCCCATCCGGAGATCCATCAGCGCGACGTCGGGGCGCGTCCGCGCGGCCTGCGCGACGGCCTCCTCGCCGTCCGCCGCCTCGCCGACGATCTCGAGGCCGGGGACCTCGTCGAGCATCGCGCGCAGCCCTTCCCGCACGACGGGGTGGTCGTCGACGATCAGCACGCGCACCACGCCCCCACCGCCGGCCGGGTCGCCCCCCCGGCGCCGCGCGCGCGGCGTTCCCCGGAGCCAGCCGCGCGCCGACGCGCGGTCGCCGGGGGCATCTGCGGATGAGCCGATCGGGGGTCCTCCCACGACGTGATTCACGTTCGGATCGGCTCGTATCTACTCATATGTATGAGTCGTCAATCACCTGAACGGACGTCCAGGAAATCACCCGTCGGTCTGATGATCGGGCGCGGCTCCGTTGATTGAGTCGTGCGACCGCCGCCGCCCACCCGTCCCTCCGACGGGCCGGCGCGTGGCGTGACACCGGCGGCGATGGCTCGCCGGGTCAGACCAAACGGAGGGGCGCACCATGCCGAAGTACGGCGGCTACTATCCCGCGAAGCGCAAGGGCAAGCACGGCTCGAGTTCCGGGTCGAGCAAGAGCAGCTCGAGCAAGTCGCGCTCGAAGAGCTCCGGGTCCTCGAAGTCCAAGCACTGCTGAGAGCGGAGTGAACTTCTCGGCCGCGCCCCGCCCGCCGGCGGCGCGGCCGGCGGAGTGCTGATGGCGGAGCCCGCACACCGAGCCGGTCTGGCGGCGCGCGTCCGCCTCGCGCTCCTGCCCGCGGCGCTGAACAGCGGCCTCGTGGCCGAGGCGCCGCCCGTACCCATCCGGGACATCTTCCGCCGCTTCTGGCCCTATGCCCGGCCGTATCGGGCCTGGCTGTGGGGCACCCTGGTGTTCATCGCGATCGGCCCGGCGATCGACATCGCGACCATCTGGCTCTTCAAGGAGGTCGTTGACGAGGTCTTCGTGCCGATGGACCTCGGGCCCCTCCCCTGGATCGCGGCCGCCTACATGGGCGTCGTCCTGCTGGGAGGGATCGTCAACTTCGCCGACGACTACCTCTCCGCGGTGGTCGGCCAGCGATTCCTGCTCGACCTGCGCACCTCGTTCTTCCGCCACCTGCAGGGGCTGTCGCTCGACTTCTTCGAGCGGCGCCGACTCGGCGACACGATGTCGCGGGTCACGGGCGACATCGCCTCGATCGAGACGCTCGTGCTCTCGGGGGTCGCCGACGCGCTCTCCTACGTCCTCCGCATCGGGCTCTTCGCCGGGGCCCTCTTCGTGCTGCAGTGGGACATGGCCCTCGTCGCCCTGGTCGTCGTGCCGCTCTTCTACGGCACCGCGCGCCGCTTCTCGCAGCGCATCAAGCTGGCCTCGCGCGAGCGCCGGCGCCGCTCGGGGTCGATCAGCGCGGTGGCCGAGGAGTCGCTCTCCAACGCCGCCCTCGTGCAGGCCTACAACCGCCAGTCGACCGAGGTGGAGCGGTTTCGGCAGGAGAGCGTGGGATCGATGGCGGCGACGCTGGCCGCCACGCGCATCCAGGCGGCGTTCTCGCCGCTCGTCGACCTGATCGAGCTCGCCGGCGCGCTCATCGTGATGGCGATCGGGACGTGGCAGCTCGCCGAGGGTCGCCTGAGCCTCGGCGGCCTTCTCGCCTTCCTCGCGCTCCTCAGCAAGCTCTACAGCCCGATCCGGGGGCTGACGCGACTGACGAACACGATCTACTCCGCCTCGGCGAGCGCCGAGCGCATCATCGAGTTCCTCGATCAGGAGCCGTCGGTCACGGATCCGCCGCATCCCCGTCCGGTGGGACGGGCGACCGGCAACGTGCAGTTCGCCGGCGTGTCGTTCGCGTACCCCGGCACCTCCCGGTCGGCGCTCGACGAGGTCTCGTTGCGCGCCGAGCCCGGAGAGATCCTGGCGCTGGTCGGCGCGAGCGGCGCCGGCAAGTCGACCGTCGCGAAGTTGCTGCTGCGCTTCTACGATCCCGACGACGGCCGAGTGCTGCTCGACGGCGTGGACGTGCGCGAGCTCTCGCTGGTCGAGCTGCGCGAGAACGTCGCGGTGCTGCTGCAGGAGACGCTCGTCTTCGACGGGACGGTGCGCGAGAACATCGCGTTCGGGCGCCTCGGCGCCACCGACGACGAGATCGAGGGGGCGGCCCGCGCCGCCGACGCGCACGACTTCATCGCGCGCCTGCCCGAGGGGTACGACACCTCCATCGGCCAGAAGGGGCGGCGGCTCTCGGGCGGACAGCGCCAGCGGATCGCCATCGCCCGCGCCATGATCCGCGACGCGCCGGTGCTGATCCTCGACGAGCCGACGACCGGGCTCGACGCCGAGAGCGCGGAGCGCATCATGGCCCCCCTCCGCCGGCTCATGAGCGGCCGGACCACGATCGTGATCTCCCACAACCTGCTCACCGTGAGGGAGGCCGATCAGATCGCCGTGCTGCAGGCCGGTCGCATCGCCGAGAGGGGCACGCACGCCGAGCTCGTGGCCCGGGACGGGCTCTACGCGGAGCTGGACCGCCTCCACCGCGGGCGCGAGGCTGCCGCGACGAGCCTCGCCGGTGAGGTGCCGGCGTGAGGGCGGCCGTGCAGCCCGACGTCACGACCGCGGCGGTAGAGCCGCCCGTTCGCGACCCCGGCGACGAGCTCGCGCCGGGCTACGAGGTCATCGACCTCCTCAGCCGGGGCGAATCGCTCGACGTCTACGACGTCTGGAGCGAGGAGCGGTGCTGTCGCTGCACGGCGAAGGAGCTGCGGCCGGATCGCCGCGAGCACGCGCGCGTGCGCCGCCGCCTCGTCAACGAGGGCCGGCTGCTGCAACGCCTCACGCATCCCCACCTGGTGCGGGGCTACGAGCTCATCGAGCAACCGCACCCGATCGTCATCCTCGAGACGCTGACCGGCGAGACCCTCTCCTACGCCATCGAGAGCCGCGCCCGGCGGATGCCCGCGTCGGAGATCGTCTTCCTCGGCCTGCACCTGTGCTCGGCGATCGGCTACCTCCACCGGCAGGGGCACCTGCACCTCGATCTCAAGCCGTCGAACGTCATCTGCGTAGGCGGGCTGGCGAAGGTGATCGATCTCAGTCTCGCCGCCCCTCCGGGATGGCGGCGGCGCGGCGCCGGGACGCGCGGCTACATGGCTCCCGAGCAGGCCCGTGGGGGCCGCCTCGACGAGAGCGCCGACGTCTGGGGCATCGGCGCCGTGCTCTACGACGCCGCGACCGGACGGACGCCGTTCGAGGCGGAGACCGGCGAGGACTACGCACAGCTCGCGCGGCGCGCCGAGCCGGTCGGCCGTCACCGACGGCTGCCGCCGGCCCTCGCCACGGCGATCGACGCCTGCCTCGCGCCCGAGCGCCGGGCCCGGCCGGGCGTCGAGGAGCTCGCCACGACGCTCGACGCGCTCACCGAATACGGCCGCCGCGGCATCCCGGACGACGGCTCCTACCAGGTTGCGACGACCGGCGGCGCTCCGGGCAGCTGAGGGCGGTCAGCCGGCGGTCCGCTCCCACCGAACCGGCGCTCGAGCACGACGCACACCCCGCCGTGGTCGCTGAGCGGCCGACCGTCGGCGTCGTGGCGATCGAACCCCTCCAGCGCGCGCACCGCGAGGGAGGTCGAGTGGGCCACGTGGTCGATCACCTGGCGATCGATGCCGGCGACGTGCCCGGCCGGTCGCCACCACGAGATCCCCGAGGCAATCCCCGAGCGCGGCCGCCACCCGGATCGGAGCCCGGGTGCGTGGGATGCGCTGGTTGAAGTCGCCGACGAGGAGCGTCGGCACGCCGGCGTCCCGCCCGGCCAGCAGCGGGCCCAGATGCTCGAGGTAGGTCAGGTGATCCCCCCCGGCGCCCGGACCCGCCTGCCGGTGCTCACGTGGGCGTGGCTCCAGGGAATGCAGACGCCGATGAGGCGCAATGGTCCGTCCGGGGTCCGGCAGGTGGCCGCCACGAAGCGGCCCGGTGGCAGCTCCGACGAGCCGATCGGATCGAGGTCCTCGAGCGGCCACCGGGTCCACAGGATCACCTTGCGCCGTCCGCCCCTGACGCCGTATCCGGAGTCGGCCTCGCATTCGGCGAGATGCCCGCCGGCGGGAAGGATGTCGGCGTCGGCCTCCGTGGCGCAGAGGATGTCGGGAGAGAACTCGGAGAGCCGCGCGGCGATCCGAGCCCGGCGCGGGCGAGGTGCCCACTCGAGGTTCCAGTTCACGACCCTGATCACACGCAGCCCCTCCGCGCGGACAGAGCGACCGACTCTACGCGCGGCCGTCGCGGCGGCTCGGGCGTGTCCGTGAACACGCCTGGTCGTCGGTCACCGTGCCGCCACGCCGACGACGTAGGCATCGTGGTCGCTCAACCGTCTTCCCTCCGCCTCCGCGACCACCCGCCGGCACGGTCCGCTCACCCACGTCGCCGGCACCGCGATGTGGTCGATGCTGAGCAGCCCCTCGATCCGATGGGGTGCGTCGGCCGTCGTGACGGTGAGACCCAGCGTTGTGACGAGCGCCCCGATCGCGCTCCGTCCCTCGATGCTCCCGGCGTACTCGCGACCCGTCATGGCGTGGTTCCAGTCCCCTCCCCAGACCACAGGGCATCCGGCGGCCGTCAGGGAAGGCTCGATGTGACCGAGGGAGGCGATCGTGATGGCCGCCGTGTTCGCACCCTCGTCGGGCCAGTACGCACGCGCCCCGCGCCAGGGAAGCACGCAGCTGCAGACCCGGAGGTCACCAAGCTGCGCGAGGGCCGCCGCCGGATGCGGCGACGGGAGCGGCGCGGGTGGAGTCGTACTCCAGATGGCCGCCCACGACGTCTCCTTGGTTCCGTTCATCGGCTCCGAACTGACCAGGGTCCCGCCCGGCAGCTCGAAGGCCGCCGGAACCTCGCTCAGCAGCCACACGTCGCATTCCGCGTCCTCCAGAAGGCCCCGATGATGAAGCGACCAGCGACCGGCCAGGTTCCAGGTTCCGATGCGCATCGATGGATCCTGTCGTCTCGTCCGGCGGAGCGCGACTCGTCCGAATCGTGCCGTTGCGGCCGCAGGGGCGCGGCCCGGACCCTCATGCCACGGTCCCGCCGAGCGCCGGAACCGCCCGGCAGGAGCGCTTCCCGTCAGGGAAGCGCAGGCGAGCCACCCCCCCCTCCCGGGGGGGGCGACGCTCCCGCCCCGCCGCCGCCGGTGCTCGTCCGCAGTCGCCTCGGAGCCCGCCTCCAGGCCGGATCAGGCGGGGCGCGACGGGCGCTCGTGCTCAGCGCGGCTGCGGGACCGTGTCGGCGTGGGTCACCTCCGGAGCGCCGACCCTCGCGCCGGCGGCGCGACCCGCGCCGGGCAGGAGGCGGTCGAGCCATCCGGGAAGCCACCAGTTGGCGCGACCGAGGAGCGTCATCGACGCGGGCACCAGCACCATCCTGACCACCGTCGCGTCGAGGGCGATCGCCGTGGCCATGCCGAGCCCGAACATCTTGGTCGTCGGGTCGCCGCCGGCCACGAACCCCGCGAACACCGCAACCATGATCAACGCGGCCGCGGTGATGACGCGGGCGGTCAACGCCAGCCCCCGGACGATCGCCTCACGGTCGGCGGCGCCCTCCAGGTGGTGCTCGCGGATGCGCGAGAGCAGGAACACCTCGTAGTCCATCGAGAGCCCGAACACCACGGCGAACATGAACATCGGGATGAACGAGACGATCGGCACCGGCGACTCCAGCCCGATCAGGGATCCGCCCCATCCCCACTGGAAGACCATCACGACGACGCCGAAGGCGGCGCCGATGCCCAGCAGGTTCAGGACCGCCGCCTTCGCCGCGATCACGACCGACCGGAACACCACCACGAGCAGCAGGAACGACAGTCCCACGACGGCGGCGACGAACGCGGTCAGGCGGTCCCCGACGCGTCCGCTGACGTCGAGGAAGATCGCCGTCTGGCCGCCGACGTGCGCGGTGGCGGGCGAGCCCCCGACCGCGACGGGCAGCACCTCGTCGCGAAGGCGCTCGACCGTCGCTCGGGTCGCGGCGTCCTGGGGGGGCGTCGTCGGGGTGGCGACGATCGTCGCGACGCCCGCGTCGGCGTCCAGCCGGGCGGCGCCGACGGCGGCGATGCCCGGGTCGCCGGCCAGCCCGGCACGCAGCGGCCCGACGACCGCGGGGTCGGCCGAGATGTCCACGGCGACCAGGAGCGGGCCGTTCGCGCCCGGGCCGAAGCCCGAGGCGACGAGGTCGTACGCCCGCCGCTCGGTCCGCGACTCGGGGAGCGTTCCCTCGTCGGGGGTGCCGAGCGTCAGGGAGAGGGCCGGGATCGCCAGTGCCGCGAGCAGGGCGGTCGCGGCGACCAGGTACGCCACCGGGTGCCGCGTGACGTGCTCCGCCCAGCGCTGCGCCCGCTCCCCGGTGGCCCGGGCGGTGCGCCGCCGCCGCCGGTTGGGGATCCGCAGCCGGTCGATCCAGGGACCCGCGAGGGCCAGCAGCGCGGGCAGCAGCGTGACGGCGGCGGCGACCATGACGAGCACGACGACCGAGATCGCCACGCCCGCCGCCGTCACGAACGGGATGCCGGCGACGGCGAGGCCGAGGATCGCCACGAGCACCGTCCCGCCCGCGAACACCACCGAGCGCCCGGCGGTGGCGACCGCCAGCCCCACCGACTCGACCGGCGAGACGCCCTCGGCGAGGTGCTCGCGGTGGCGGGTCACCAGCAGGAGCGCATAGTCGATGCCGACGCCCAGCCCCACCATCGCGGCCATCATGGGAGCCCAGCTCGGCACCGCGATGACGTGGGCGACCAGTGGCATGGCGCCCACCCCGAGGGCGAGCCCGAACAACGCCAGCAGGATGGGCAGCCCCATCGCCACGACCGATCCGAACGCCACCAGCAGGATCACCGCCGCGGCGACGACGCCGGCCAGCTCGCCGAGGCCGCTGTCCGGCTCCTCGAACGCGAAGAACAGGTCCCCGCCCGCCTCGATGCGCAGGTCGCGCCCCGGCGCGCCCGCCCGAGCGGCGTCCACCGCGTCGGTCAGCCGCTCGAGGTCGGCGGCGTCCAGCTCCGCGGTCGCCGGGTACTGCAGGCGGACGATCGCGATCCTCCCGTCGTCCGACACCGCCGCGGCGGGATCGGTGGCCGCGACGACGTGGGGGAGCGCCGCGAGGTCGTCGCGCAGCTCCCGCGCGGCCACCAGCTCGGGTCCGCCGACCCCGAACGTGCCGTCGTCGTGGGGCGTGACCACCACCTGCGCGGTCAGGCCGGCCGTCGCGGAGCCCGAGGCCTCCAGCAGCTCGGTCGCCCGCTGGGAGTCGGTGTCGGGGACGGCGAAGCCGTCGTCGAGCTCGTGGCCGACGACGGTGGCCGCGGAGACCACGACCGCGGCGAGCACGAGCCACGCGGCGATGGCGACGAGGGGCCGTCGCGCGGCGAAGCGGCCGAGCGTGGCGAGTATGCGGGACATGCGGTCTCTCCTGTGGGGCGGGGAATCGTCTGGGCGCGATGCTCCCCGCCGGGGCCGCGCCGCACATCGGACGTCCGGCTCGACCGCGCCCGGCCGGACGGGCGATCCCCATGCGGCACTTTCGGCCGATCCCCGCGCCGCGCCGCGGTCCTACGATGGGGCTGTGCGCGCCTTCCTGCGATCGTTCTGGGGCGAGCCCCCGGTCCCCGACCCACCCCGGCGGGTGTGGCGCGACTGGGTCCTCGTGGCGCTCCTGGCAGCCCTGTGCATCGTGGAGGTGATCCTCCGCGACGACCTGCCCTACCGCTGGCTGTCGTTCGCCGTCGCGTTCGCCGGCGTGCCGCTGTTGCTGTGGCGGCGCACGCATCCGCTCCCCGTCGTGGGGGCGGTCTTCGGCGCCGCGACCGTCATGGACATCCCCTGGGTGCTGCAGGGCGGCGATCCCCCCGGGCTGTTCACGATGGCCTACGTGCTGATCCCGGCGTACGCCCTGTTCCGGTGGGGGTCGGGTCGCCATGCGCTGATCGGCCTCGGGATCATGCTCGTGCCCGCGACCGTGGCGCTGGTGCTCGACTTCACCAGCGTGAGCGAGGCGGTCATGGGCTTCGCACTCTTCTTCCTGGCACTGGCCGTGGGTGTCGCCGTGCGCTCGCGAACGCGGGAGCGCGTCAGCCGCGTCGACGCGGCGCGGGCGAGGGAGCGCGAGGCGCTGGCCCGCGACCTGCACGACACCGTCGCGCACCACGTCTCGGCCATCGCGGTCCGGGCACAGGCCGGCATCGCCACCGCGCCCGCCGACCCGGATGCGGCCGTCGCGGCGCTGCGCGTCATCGCGGACGAGGCATCGCGGACGCTGGCGGAGATGCGGACCATCGTGCGCAGCCTGCGGACCGACGGGCGGGACGGCACCGCCCCGCTGCCCCGCCTCGGCGACGTGCGCGGGCTCGCGGAGCCCACCACGCGCGCCGGCCTCCCGGTCCACATCGAGATCCAGGGCGACGAGGCCCGGGTGCCGGAGTCCGTCGCCGCGGCCGCCTACCGACTGGTGCAGGAGTCGGTCACGAACGCCCGTCGACACGCCCGCCGGGCGAGCCGGATCGAGGTGACGGTGCGCGCCGACGACGACGCCGTGACGGTCGAGGTGACCGACGACGGCGAGCGCGCGACCGCTCCCCGAGACGTGGGCTTCGGCATCGCCGGCATGGTCGAGCGCGCCGAGGGCCTCGGCGGCACCTGCCTCGCCGGCCCCCGGGCGGGCGGCGGCTGGGCCGTGACGGCGGTGCTTCCGCTGCGGGGCGCGTCGTCGTGAGCATCCGCGTCCTGCTCGCCGACGACCAGGAGATCGTGCGCACCGGCCTCGGGATGATCCTGGACGCCGATCCGGGGATAACGGTCGTCGGGCAGGCGGCCGACGGTGAGCAGGCGGTCGCCCTCGCCCGCGCGCTGCGGCCCGACGTCTGCCTGTTCGACATCCGCATGCCCCGTCTCGACGGCGTCGAGGCGACGCGGCGCCTCGCGGGCCCCGGCGTCGCCGATCCGATGGCCGTGGTGGTCATCACCACCTTCGACCTGGACGAGCACGTCCACGCCGCCCTCAAGGCCGGCGCACGCGGGTTCCTGCTGAAGGACGCCGGGCCCGAGTTGCTCGGCCAGGCCGTGCGGGCCGCCGCGGCGGGCGATGCCCTCATCGCTCCCAGCGTCACCGCCCGCCTGCTCGCGACGTTCGCCGCCGCCGGATCCGCCGCCCCGCCCGCCGCCCCACGCGAGCCGCTCACCGAACGTGAGGAGCAGGTGCTCGCGAGCCTCGCGCGCGGGCGCACCAACATCGAGATCGCCGCCGAGCTCCACATCAGCCTCAGCACGGTGAAGACCCACATCGCGAACCTGATGGGCAAGCTACGCGCGCGGAACCGCGTCGAGATCGCCATCTGGGCCCACGAGAGCGGGCGAGCCGGGTCCGGAGGCGCCCCGCGCGGCTGAGCGACTCGCCTGACGGCCGAGAGGGCCGACGTCGGTGGGCCGTGTAGGGATCGAACCTACGACCCTGGGATCAGAAGTAGGTCTCGGTGCGGTCTCCGCCGGTCGCCGCGTGATCGGTCAGGGCACGAGGCGGATCGGCCGGATCACGGGGCTCGTGGCCCGCTGACCCGGTCGGCCGCGCGCTCCCAGCGCGTAGCCGACGGCGAAGCGGAGGGGCGTGCGCACGTCGAATGTCCGCGCCCGCCGTGGGACCCGGATGCAGGTGCGGGTGCGACCGGCGGCGCGGAACACGACGAGTCGCTGGCCGAACAGCCGCACGCTGCGCCGCCCGCTGAAGATCGTCACCAGGACCCGCGCGGGCCGGGCACTGCTCACGACGACGGCGACGCACTTCGAGCGCTGCAGGGAACGCAGGGAGAGCTGCCCGGGGCCCGTGACGATCACCGGTCCGGCGCGCACCTCGCGGGGGCTCGGGATCGTCGTCTCGAGGTCCGGCACGAGCGGAAACGGCCGCCCGACGGCACGCGTCGTGAGCTCGACCTGCCGGCCGGGCACGAGCCGCAGCCCGGCGAGCGCCGGGTCGGACGGCGTGACGGTGACGCCGCCCCGGACGTTGCCGACCCGGGTGCGGTCACGCGCCGGGCTGTGGGCGACGCGTGCGACCCCGCCGTCAACGTCCACCCTCGCGAGCGGGGTGAGCAGGGACGCCCCCGCGGGTGCGCCGGCCTGCTGGGCGCGTTGCGGGCCGAACGCCGTCATCTCGACCTCGCCCTCGCGGAGCCGGGGGATGCGCTCCACCTCGAAGTACCCGGGCGTCGCGACGGGCGCCCCGTCCCCGCGGCTCAGGATCGTCCCCGAGATGATGAAGGTCGCGCCGCCGGAGACCGCCTGGAGCTTCACGCCGGCGGGGCCGGCGCGGCCGGGGACCGGCAACACGCGGATCGCGTCCCCCGCGCCGAGCACCCACCCGACGCGGGCCGCGAGCGAGCCGCCGTCGGTGCCCGAGTGGAACGTGGTCCCGCCGCGCGCCGCGAAATCGATGCCGACGATCCGGAAGAGCGGCGGCCCCGTGATCGCCGGCTGGCCCGGGGGCGTGCCGGGCGGGACCGCGGGGGCGGGCGGGGGCGTCGCCGGGGCGGGGGCCTCGCCGTAGAGCTCGATCGTGATGCCGCCGGTCCCGGTCGCGCTGGTGAACGTCCGCACCTGCGCCCCGAGCGGGCCGCTGGCCGGGGCGACGAAGCTGACCTCGTACTCGTGGTCGGCCGCGTAGGCGAGGACGCGCTCGGCCAGGCCGATCGGCGAACGGCGGTTGGCGGGGTCGCCGCCGAAGTCGAGGAAGAAGGGCACGACGGACCGCGGCCCCGGCGGCTCCTCGATGCAGTCGTCCCCGGGGATGGCGGGGCCCCCGGCGTGGAAGAAGCAGTAGACCGCGTCGACGTCCTCCCGGCGCCCGGAGGTGTAGCCGAGGGTGACGGTCTCCCCGAGCACGACCCGGTAGGTCCGGCCCTGCTCCAGCGACACGGCGGTCTGCACCCGGGCGCCGCTGCCCGGCGCGGTCATGGTGGCCAGGAGCTGCTCGGCGCCCTGGGCGGGCTGCGGCGCCGCGGCCGCGGCGACCAGCGCCGTGGCCAGTGCGGCGAGCAGTGCGAGCGTGCGCAGCCTCATGACCACGCCGTCCTCCGCCTCCCGTGGGGTGTCGAACCGCCAGAACCTACCTCGCCCCCGAGAGCGTGGTCAACGGCGGGGGCGTCCCTGTCGCCGGGGCGGTCCTCGTCCTCGGCGGTTCGCCTCGATATGCCGGAATGTGCCCGTACCTGGCGATGGAACTCGTGAGCCCGAGAGGCACGGCACACGGTGGGCGTCCGTCTGCCCGTACGCCTCGGTTCCCGTGCGCATGCGCTCGATGGGCCGTGTAGGGCTCGAACCTACGACCTTGGGATTAAAAGTCCCCTGCTCTACCAGCTGAGCTAACGGCCCCGGCGACCGATCATCGCACGGCCGCGGGGGTGGCGAGCGGGCGACCCTCGCCGTCCCGATCCCCGTTCCGGTGGACGGTGGCGCCGTCCGGGCCATACCGTGAGGGCTCACTTGGACGCCGCGCCCCGACCGCGCGATGGGGGCGGCTCATCGCGGAGGAGGACGAGATGGCCTACGGGGTCGTGCATCGTTTCGCCGGCGGTACGAAGGCCCAGTACGACGCGGCCGTCGCGGCCGTGCATCCGCCCGGGGGGCTTCCCGATGGGCAGGTCCTGCACGTCGCGGGATCATCGGACGACGGCTGGGTGATCTTCGCCGTCCACGAGTCGCGCGAGAGCTGGGAGCGCTTCCGCGACGACACCCTCATGCCCGCGATGCAGAAGGGGATCGACGGCGGCCTGGACGGCCCGCCGCAGGAGACGGCGTTCGAGGTCGTCGTCCACCAGACGGGGTAGGGCAGGGGCAGGGCACCGGGTCGCCGAGATCGGGGAACGCGGGCGCGCCGTCGGCCGGGCCGCACGGAACAGGAGGACGACGATGGACAGCGACGGGGCGCGGGCGTTCGCGCGGGAGCATCACCGCGGGATCATGGCGACGCGCCATCCGGACGGTGGCATCCGCCAGTCGCCCATCGTCGCGGCGACCGACGACGACGGACGGCTCACCGTGAGCTCGCGCGAGACGGCCTACAAGGTCCGGTACCTCCGCGACGATCCGTGGGCGCAGCTCTGCCTGTTCACCGACCGCTTCTTCGGGCCCTGGATCTGGGTCGAGGGGACGGCGGAGATCGTGTCGCTGCCCGATGCGATGGAGCCGCTGATCGACTACCGCAGGCGCTTCTCGGACGCCGGTGACATCGACTGGGACGACTACCGGGCGCGCATGGAGCGCGAGAGGCGCGTCCTCATCCGCATCGCCGTCGAGCGCACCGGGCCCGATCGCCAGGGGTGACGGCCGCCTAGGTGACCGGCGACCCGTCCCGGCGTGACGGCGGCGATACGGCGCCCTCGTCGTCGGCACGCCGCGCCACGGCGGAACGGCGCGAGAACCTCAGCGCCACCTCGGTGCCCGCTCCGTGCGCACTCCATCGTGCGTCGTCGGCGAGCGTCGCCATGATGATGCGGCCGCGACCGCGGATCGAGTGCGGGTGCGGGGTCTCGGGCGGCCCCGTCGGGGTGCCGGCACCGCCGCGACCGCGGTCGCGCACCCGTACCTCGGCGCAATCGCCGGACGCGGCGAGCTCGACGCAGATCGGCGCGTCGGGCTCCGACCCGTGCTCGAGGGCGTTCTGCACCGCCTCGTCGACGGCCAGCACCACGTCAACGCGATCCCCCCGGGACCAGCCGGCCCTCTCGAGCCCCGTGGCGACCCAGTCGACCAGTGTCCGCGTGGCGGGGGGCGCCGCCGCGACGCCGGCCTGCACCGTCACGAGGGGGTCCGTGCAGGACTCCTCGGGTCCATCCCTACTCATGAAACGACCACCTCCCGCGCACAGGAGTACCCGCTGGGTCCAGGGCTAACCGCCACCCGCCCGCGGGGGGCCCCCCGGAGGCGGGCAGGGAGGCGGCGCGCCGGCGCGTCGCCCCCCTGCGGCAGCCCGCCTAGAAGGTCAGGGAGGCCCTGCGCACGATCGGCGATGCGGTGGCCGCGATGCCGGGCACCGTCGCGGTCGGGCGGAGGGTCGCGGTCACCTTGATCCGGCCGGTGAGGCGCCCGGTGTAGGGGAACGAGATGACGCCGCTCGTGCCAGGCAGCAGGCTGCGGGTGCGGGTGGTGAGCCGCGCGATCACGCGCCCGTTGCGGCGCAGCACCACGCGGGCCTGCCCGCGGGCGAGCCGCTCGTTGACGTTGCCCTTGTTCGTGACTCCGAGGCGCACGACCTTCGCCGAGCCGGCGCGGTGGACCGAGAGCCGGTGCACCTGCAGGTGGCGGCGCAGCTCGCCCGGCACCCGCACGAGGGTGCCGACGCCCACGCGGGCGCGCACCTGCACGGCGCCCGCGGTCTGCCCGCTGGCGCGCCCCGTCAGGAGGACGAGGGCGTGGTGGTCGCCCGGGGCGGCGATGTGCGGGGCCTTCGAGGTCACGGTCACCACGGCGCTCTGCCGCGGACCGAGGTTCAGCACCGAAGGCGACACGGTCAGCCAGCGCTTCGCGGAGCGGCTCGGCTCGAGACGCGGGTCGACCTGGACCGAGCCGTCCTCGGCGATGGAGTAGTTGCCCACCCCGACGTCGATGGTGCTGGCGACGTCGCCGGCGTTGGTCACCACGAGCGTCTCGCGGTCGGCGCGGTCGAGCAGCAGCGTGCCGGGGTTGACGGCGACGTTGATCTGCGGCGCGGCCGTCGCGCCGGCGGGCAGGGCGGCGAACAGCGCGAGGGCGAGTGCGGGGGCGACGTGGCGCTTCATCTCCGGGGAACCTCCGTGTCGGTACCGGGTTGTGGGGTGAGCGGCCATCAGGGCAGGCCCACGACGGTGTAGGTGAGGGTCGAGACGTGCTGGCCGTCGGCGACGAAGGGGACCGGGCCGAGCGTGAAGGCCAGGTTCCAGACGTCGCCGGTCGAGCGGGTGACCGTGGTGGAGCGGCGGCCGATGGAGCGCGAGCCGGTCGTCGGGACCGCGCTCGTGCCCGCCGGCAGGTCGGCGATCGCGCCCGGCGGCGCGGTGGAGCCGGCGACGCCGAGGGGGATGTCCCCGCGCGTGAACGGCGTGCGCGAGACGCTGAGCTGGTAGCCGCCCCGGGCGTTGCTCACGACGGTGACCGCCGCGGCGAGGGGGCCGACGCTCGCGCCGGGGACGACCGCGCCGAAGGCCAGCGTGGCCGGGGCGGTCACCGAGACGGTGGCGGCAGTCGAGTTGAGCAGCACGCTGACGGTGTTCGCGCTGCGGTTGGCGACCACGAGGTCCTGGCGGGCGTCGGCGTTCAGGTCGCCGATGGCGACGGCCACCGGCTCGTTGCCGACCGTGATGTCGGAGCGCGCGACGAACGTGCCGTTGCCGTTGCCCGCGAGCACCGAGACGCGGTCGAGGTTCGCCCCGGTCGCCACGATGTCGGGGTCGGCGTCGCCGTTCAGGTTGCCGATCGCGATGCCCATGGGCTCGCTGTTCGTGCCCATGGCCGGCGGGGACGGCTGCGCCACCAGCGCTCCCGCGCCCGTGCCGAGCAGGATCGTGAGGGTGTCGGAGTTGGTGTTCGCCACCACGACGTCCTGGTCGCCGTCGCCGTCGAGGTCCGCGGCGGCGAGGCCGTGGGGCCGGTCGCCCACGTTGACGGTGACCTCGGCTCCGAACGTGCCGTTGCCGTTGCCGAGGCGCACGGAGATGTCGTCGTCGTTCTCGTTCGTGGTGACGAGGTCGAGGTTGGCGTCCGCGTTGAGACGCACGAGCAGGACCCCGACCGGCCGGTCGCCCATGTCCGGGCTGCCGATGGAGGTGAAGCCGGCGGCGCCGTCCCCCTTCATGATCGAGACGTCGTCGTCGTCGTAGTTGGCGACGGCGATGTCCAGCCGGCCGTCGTTGTCGACGTCGCCGACGGCGAGCGCCACCGGGCGTTCGCCCGTGGTCGCCGAGGTGCCCGTCGCGAACGTGCCGTCGCCGTTGCCGCGCAGGATCGTGAGGCGATCGCTCCCGGAGTTCGCGACGACGAGGTCGAGTGTGGTGCCCGCGTCGAACCGGCCCGACGCGATGGCGAGCGGCCGGTTCTGAACCGTCCGCGTCTGGGTCGCGGTGAGACCGCCGACGCCGTTGCCGGAGAGGATGGTGGCGATGCTGTTACCCGAGCCGGTGGCCTCGTCCGCCACGGCGGCGTCGAGGTTCGCGTCGGTCCCGAAGGAGCCGAGCACGACATCCGCCGGCCGGTTGCCCGCCGCGAAGGGCGAGCCCCCCGCCGTGCCGAAGGTCGGGGCGATGGGCGCCGCGTTGGCCGGGGCGACGATCCCGAGGCCGAGCGCCACCAGCCCACCGGTGACCGCTGCGAGGCGGCCACCGGCGAGGCGGCGGCACGACCCCGCTCCGCGACGCGAGGTGGAGGGGGGCGTGGACATCTACGGGGTCGCCGTCGCGGTGAACGTGACGGTGGCCGTGTGCGCGCCGTCCTTGACGAACGGGACGGGGCCGAGGCCGAGGTTGACCAGCCAGTGGTCGCCCGCCTGGGCCGTGATCGAACCCGGTGCCATGACGCCGATGGTGCGGCTGCCGGTCGTGGGGATCGCCCCGGTGGGAGAGACCGTCGTATTGGCCGGGTTGGTCGCCCCCGTGAACGCCAGCGGGATGTCCCCGTTGGAGAACACCGTGCGGGACGTCGTCAGCGTGTAGCCGTTGCTGACGTTGCTGACCACCGTGACGTCGGCGGTCGAGGTCGCCGAATCGCCCGGGCTGAGCGTGCCGAAGTCCAGCGACGCGGGCGCCGACACAGCCAGGACGGTGTTCACGTTGGCCGTGACGGTGGTGGACGCATCCGCCGCCAGAGCGGCGGAGCCGCCGACCGCGAGGGCGCAGAGAACCCCCGTGGCCACGACGAGCGGGCGGTGGACCGCCCGCGGGAACATGCGCATGTGGTCGTCTCCTCGATATCCCGGGCGCTCGCCGGGGATGGCGTGCGCCTCACGGGTGTGGGTGTCGGTCGAGGGTGGGGCCGGGGACGCGCGGGTGAACCCGCCGTTCGGATGGCGGGCCACCTGCCCACGTGGATGAGATCCGCCCACCCGGTCGGCGACGACTAGCGAGCGGTGGTTCCGCCGAGCGCGGCCATGACCGCGCCGACGATCCGCTCCTCCCAGCCGTCGGGGAATCCGTCGCCCGCCAGGTAGCGCGCCTGGTAGGCCCCGGTCAGCAGGTCGATGACCGCCTCGCGGTCGGCGTCGCGGTCGATCACTCCGTCGGCCGCGGCACGGTCGAGCATCTCGCGATAGATCGCGCGCCGCGGCTGGAGCGTGCGCTCGCGGAAGAGGCGCAGCAGCTCGGGGGTGTGGTGCTCCTCGGTGAGGCAGGTGCCGACGAGGGGCATCACCGTCACCCGCTCGGCGTTACGGCGCGCCTGGCGCAGCTGGGCGAGCAGGTCGGCGCGCAGGTCGCCGGTCGGCGCGGGCCTACCGGTCTCCCGCAGGTGGGCGAGGGCGGCCGTCGCGACATCGGCCTTGCCCGCATAGCGCAGGTACAGGGTCGCCTTGCTCACCCCGGCCCGCGCGGCCACGCCGTCCATGCTCATGCGGGCGTAGCCCTCGGTCGAGAGCAGGTGGAGCGCGGCGTCGATGATCGCCGCGTCCACCGCGGGTGACCGGGGCCGCCCGGCGGGCCGGGGCGCCCCCCCTCCGCGCGTCTGCTGAGGCTCCGCGGCCACCGGTTGACCGTACCACTGAGCGCGGTGATACTGAACGACGCCGTTTGTTATGTTGGCGACGTGACGATCGGATCCTGGAAGGCCCTCATCGGGATGCTCGTACTCACCATGGGCACGAGCACCCTCACCCCGCTGCTGCCGCTCTACAAGTCGCACTTCGGCATCTCGACGGCCACCGCCACGCTGCTCTTCGTGACGTACACGATCACCGTGGTCCCGACGATGCTGATCGCGGGCAACCTGAGCGACCGGCTGGGGCGCAAGCGGCTTCTGCTGCCGGCCCTCGGCGCCATGACCCTGGCGTCGCTCGTGTTCGCGCTGGCCGAGAACGTCCCGCTGCTGTTCGCCGGGCGCGTGCTGCAGGGGCTCGCGATCGGCGGCTTCCTCGGGGTGGGCGCGTCGTTCGTCGTCGACCACGCCCGTGTCGGGAGCAAGGCGCTCGCCGCCGCCCTCGCCGGGGTGTTCTTCCGGGTGGGCTTCGGCCTCGGCCCGGGCCTGGCGGGCATCGCCGCCCAGTACGGTCCCAACCCCCGGCACACGCCCTTCTGGGGCCACATCGGCTTCATGGTGATCGGCATCCTCGCCATCGCCACGGCGTCCGAGACCCTCATGCGGAAGAAGGACCCCGGGCCCTTCCGCATCCGCATCGGGGTGCCGGTGGGCCAGGCGCGCGGCTTCCTCACCTACATCGCCCCCGCCACGTTCATGATGAGCTTCGTCGAGGGGACCGTGCTGTCGGTCGTGCCGATCTTCGTGGTCGAGACGCTCGGAGTGGGCAACCTCGCCGTGGTCGGCGCCATCGGCTTCGTCGTGCTCGCGGCCGGCGGCGTCGCGCCGTTCATCGCGCGCGGGCTGGAGCCGCGGAGGTCGGTCGCGGTCGGGGTGGTGCTGTCGTCGCTGCTGTCCCTGCTGATCGTGGCGTCGTCGGGCCTCGACGCGGTCTGGCTGGTCATCGTCGCCGCGGCCGCGATCGGCCTGGCCAACGGCTTCATCCTCTTCGGGGGCACGGTCATCTGCGGCACGATCGTGCCGATCCACGAGCGCGGGAAGCTCATGTCGCTGCTCTTCATGTGCGCGTACGCCGGCACGATCCCGACCGTCTTGCTCGGGTACCTCGCCGACGGCATCGGCCTGACGGCGACGCTCGGCGTCTTCTCGGGCATGGCGCTCGTCATCGCGGCGTTCGTGCTCCTGGTCGGGAGCCGCCTCTTCGCGGAGGTGGTTCCGTACCGCGAGGACCCGGTGGCCCAGGCCGAGACGCTCGTGTCGCCGACGACCTGATCGGCCCGGGGGCCGGGGTCGGCGCGTGTGCGACGGCGCTAGGCTCCGTCTGTGGCTCGTAACGGCGACACCGCAGACGTCGATCCCCGCGAGACGCAGGAGTGGCTCGAGGCCGTCGACGACATCCTGCGCGAGTACGGGCCCGAGCGCGCGGGGCAGCTCCTCGGACGGGTGGTCACCGAGGCGCGCCTCTTCGGCGCCGTCGTGCCGATCAGCGACAGCACGCCGTACATCAACACGATCCACCCCGAGGACGAGGAGCCCATCCCGTTCGACCAGGACATCGAGCGCCGGCTGCGCTCGGCGATCCGGTGGAACGCCGCGGCGCTCGTGCTGCAGGCCAACAAGGAGTCGTCCGAGCTCGGCGGCCACATCGCCAGCTTCCAGTCGGCCGCGACGCTCTACGAGATCGGCTTCAACCACTTCTGGCACGCCCGGGGCGAGGACCACGGCGGTGACCTGGTCTACATGCAGGGCCATTCGTCGCCCGGCATCTACGCCCGGGCCTACCTCGAGGGCCGGCTCGATGACGAGCAGATGCGCAACTTCCGCCAGGAGGTCGGCGGCAACGGCCTCTCGTCGTACCCGCACCCCTGGCTCATGCCCGACTTCTGGCAGTTCCCGACCGTGTCGATGGGCCTCGGGCCGATCATGGCGATCTACCAGGCGCGCTTCCTCAAGTACCTGCAGGGCCGCGAGATCGCCGACACCGCCGACCGGCACGTCTGGGCGTTCATGGGCGACGGCGAGATGGACGAGCCCGAGTCGATGGGCGCGATCTCGCTCGCGGGCCGCGAGAAGCTCGACAACCTCGTCTTCGTCATCAACTGCAACCTGCAGCGGCTCGACGGGCCGGTGCGCGGCAACGGCAAGATCATCCAGGAGCTCGAGACCAACTTCCGCGGCGCGGGCTGGAACGTGATCAAGGTGGTCTGGGGCGAGAAGTGGGACCCGCTGCTCGCCGACGACCACGACGGCCTGCTCAAGCGCCGCATGGAGGAGGCGGTCGACGGCGAGTACCAGACCTTCAAGTCGCGCGACGCCGACTACGTGCGCGAGCACTTCTTCGGCGCGTACCCCGAGCTGAAGGAGCGGGTGAAGGGCATGAGCGACCCGGAGATCTGGGCGCTCAACCGCGGCGGCCACAGCCCGCGCAAGGTGTACGCCGCGTACCACGCCGCCGTGCACCACGAGGGCCAGCCCACGGTGATCCTCGCCAAGACCATCAAGGGCTACGGCATGGGGCGCGCCGGCGAGGGCCAGAACATCACCCACCAGCAGAAGAAGATGAACGAGCAGGCCCTCTTGGCGTTCCGCGACCGGTTCGGCGTGCCGCTCAGCGACGAGCAGGCCCGCGACGCGGTCTTCTACACGCCGCCCGAGGACAGCGCCGAGATGATCTACCTGCGCGAGCGCCGTGAGGCCCTCGGGGGCAGCCTGCCGGCCCGCGCCGACACGGCGCCGGCGCTCGAGGTGCCGCCCCTGTCGGCCTTCGGGGCGCTGCTCAAGGACACCGGCGACCGCTCGATCTCGACGACGATGGCGTTCGTGCGGGTGCTCAGCACGCTCGTGCGCGACAAGACGATCGGCCGCCACGTGGTGCCGATCGTGCCCGACGAGTCGCGCACCTTCGGCATGGAGGGCATGTTCCGCCAGCTCGGCATCTTCAGCCAGGTGGGCCAGCTCTACAGCCCCGAGGACGCCGAGCAGCTCATGTACTACCGCGAGGACAAGGGCGGCCAGATCCTCGAGGAGGGCATCACCGAGGCCGGCGCGATGTCGTCGTGGATCGCGGCGGCCACGTCGTACGCCAACCACGGCGTGCCGATGATCCCGTTCTACATCTACTACTCGATGTTCGGCTTCCAGCGGGTCGGCGACCTCGCCTGGGCCGCCGGCGACAGCCGGGCGCGGGGCTTCCTGGTGGGCGGCACCTCGGGGCGCACGACGCTCAACGGCGAGGGCCTGCAGCACGAGGACGGCCACAGCCACGTCGTGGCGGCGACGATCCCGAACTGCCGGGCCTACGACCCGACCTTCTCGTACGAGGTGGCCGTGATCGTGCAGGACGGCCTGCGGCGGATGCTCACCGAGCAGGAGGACGTCTTCTACTACCTGACGGTGATGAACGAGAACTACTCGCACCCGGCGCTGCCCGAGGGCGCCGAGGAGGGCATCCTGCGCGGCATGCACCTCGTGCGCGAGGCCGACGGCAAGGGCCCGCGGGTGCAGCTGCTCGGATCGGGGGCGATCCTCCGCGAGGTGCTGGCCGCCGCGGACATCCTGCGCGACGACTACGGCGTCGGCGCCGACGTGTGGAGCGTCACGAGCTTCACCGAGCTGCGCCGCGACGGACTCGAGGCCGAGCGCTGGAGCCGGCTGCACCCCACCGAGGACCCGCGCCCCTCGTACGTCGAGACCCAGCTCGACGACCGCGAGGGGCCGGTGGTGGCGGCGAGCGACTACATGCGCGCGTTCGCCGACGGCATCCGCCCGTTCGTGCGCGGCCGCTACGACGTGCTCGGCACCGACGGCTACGGCCGCAGCGACTACCGGGTCACGCTGCGCCGCTTCTTCGAGGTGGACCGTCACCACGTGACCGTCGCCGCGCTCGCGGCGCTGGCGCGCGAGGGCGCGATCGACGCCGCCATCGCCGCCCAGGCGATCACGCGCTACGACATCGATCCGGAGGCGGCCCCGCCGTGGCAGCGATGAGAGAGGTGACCGTCCCCGACATCGGGGACTTCGACGACGTCCCCGTGATCGAGGTGCTGGTGTCGGCGGGCGACGAGGTGGCCGCCGAGGACCCGCTGATCGTGCTCGAGTCGGACAAGGCCAGCATGGAGGTCCCCTCGCCGTCGGCCGGGGTGGTCGCCGAGGTGGCGGTGAAGGTCGGTGACGAGGTCTCGATGGGCGACCTGATCCTCACGCTCGACGAGGGGGGCGACGGCGGCGGTGACGACGAGGATGCCGCCGCCGAGCCCGAGGTCGTCGAGGAGGGTGACGAGGACCCGGCGGAGGACGAGGACCCGACGGACGAGGGCACGCCGGACGACGAGGGCACGCCGGACGACGAGGAGCCGGAGGACGACGAGGAGCCGGCGGACGACGAGGAGCCGGAGGACGACGAGGACGCGGAGGGGGGCGACGCCCGCCCGCCCGCCGGGACCTTCGACGGCGACGACGTCTACGCCGGCCCCGGCGCGCGCCGCCTGGCGCGGCGGCTCGGCGTCGATCTGACCGCCGTCGAGGGGTCCGGTCCCAAGGGCCGGGTCACGAAGGACGACGTCACCGCCGCCGCCGAGTCGGGGGAGGCCGAGCAGCCGCGGCGCGGGAAGCGCGCCGCCCCGGCGACGGCCGGCGCGCCGGCCGGGCTGCCGCCGTGGCCCGAGGTCGACTTCGCCGCGTTCGGGCCGGTCGAGCGGGTCGAGCGGTCGCGCATCGCGCGCATCGCGGGTCCCAGCCTCGCGCGCAACTGGGTCACGATCCCGCACGTCACCCAGTTCGACGAGGCCGACGTCACCGCGCTGGAGGACTTCCGCAAGGAGGTCAACGCCGCGCACGCGGACGAGGGCGTCAAGGTGACGATGGTGTCGCTGCTGCTCAAGGCGTGCGCGGCCGCCCTGCGGACACACCCCCACTTCAACGCCTCGCTCGACGGCGACGACCTGGTGCTCAAGCGCTACTTCCACCTCGGGTTCGCGGCCGACACGCCCAACGGGCTGCTCGTCCCCGTCATCCGCGACGTCGACCGCAAGGGCCTGCTCGAGATCGCCCGCGAGCTGACGGAGCTCTCGGGGAAGGCCCGGGAGGGCACGCTCTCGCGTGAGCAGATGCAGGGCGGCACGTTCACGATCTCCAGCCTGGGCGGCATCGGCGGGACCGCGTTCACGCCGATCATCAACGCGCCCGAGGTGGCGATCCTCGGCGTCTCGCGGGCGGAGATGAAGCCGGTCTGGCAGGACGGCGAGTTCGTTCCCCGGCTGATGCTGCCGCTGTCGCTGTCGTACGACCACCGCGTGGTGGACGGCGCGGCCGCCGCCCGCTTCACCACGCACCTCACCGACCTCCTGAGCGACCCGCGCAAGATGCTGTTGTGAGCGAGGAGCGGGTCGACGTCCTCGTGCTCGGGGGCGGCCCGGGCGGCTACACCGCGGCCTTCCGCGCCGCCGACCTCGGGTTGTCGGTGACACTCGTGGAGAGGTACGAGCGCCTCGGCGGGGTGTGCCTCAACGTCGGCTGCATCCCCTCGAAGGCGCTTCTGCACGCGGCCAAGGTGCTGAGCGACGCCGAGGAGGCCGCGGCCATCGGCATCGCCTTCGGCGAGCCCCGGGTGGACCTGGAGGCGCTCCGGGAATCGACGGCGACGGTCGTGCGCAAGCTCACCGACGGTCTGGCGGGCCTCGCCAAGAAGCGGGGCGTCCGGGTGGTGCGAGGGACGGGCCGCTTCACGTCGCCCCACGAGCTCGCGGTCGAGGGACCGGACGGGGGCCAGACCCTCGCGTTCTCGAGCTGCATCATCGCCGCCGGCTCGCAGCCGGCGCGCATCCCGGGCCTGCCGGACGACCCGCGGGTGATGGACTCGACCGGCGCCCTGGCGCTCGACGAGGTGCCCGGCCGGCTGCTCGTGATCGGCGGCGGCATCATCGGGCTCGAGATGGCGACGGTCTACGACGCGCTGGGCGCCCGCGTCACGGTCGTCGAGATGCTCGACCAGCTCATCCCCGGCTGCGACCCCGACCTCGTCGCGCCGCTCGCCAAGCGCATCGGCAGGCGCTACGACGCGATCCACCTCGGCACGCGCGTCGCCGGCGTCGAGGCGGGCGACGACGGACTGCGCGTGACCTTCGAGGGCGACGACGCCCCGGACGCCGTGACGGTCGATCGCGTCCTCGTGGCCGTCGGGCGCCGGGCGAACGGCGACGCGATCGGCGCCGACGCGGCCGGCGTGGAGGTCGACGACCGTGGCGTGATCGCCGTCGATGCGCGCATGCGGACCAACGTCGGCCACATCCACGCGATCGGCGACATCGTCGGCGAGCCGATGCTCGCGCACAAGGCGACCCACCAGGGCGTGGTCGCGGCCGAGGCGATCGCCGGCCAGGAGGGGGCCGCCTTCGACGTGCGCTCGATCCCGGCGGTGGCCTACACCGACCCCGAGATCGCCTGGACCGGCCTCACCGAGACCGAGGCGACGCGGGAGGGCGTCGATCACGAGGTCGCGGTCTTCCCCTGGGCGGCGTCGGGCCGTGCCCTGGCGATGGGACGGGGGGAGGGACGCACGAAGCTGATCGTCGAGCCCGGCACCCGCCGCCTGCTCGGCGCGGGAATCGTCGGCGTCACCGCCGGCGAGCTCATCGCCGAGGCTGTCCACGCGCTCGAGATGGGGGCCGACGCCGAGGACATCGCGCTGACGATCCATCCCCACCCGACGCTCTCGGAGACGATCGGCTTCTCGGCCGAGGCCGCGGAGGGCACGATCACCGACCTCTACCTCGGCAAGCGCTCCAGCCGCTGACGCCCCGCCCCTCCCTACGGAGCCCCGCACCGGCGCGGAGCGCCGTCTGCCGTCAGGGGCGGTCCTCGCGACGGGCCCGCGCGGATGCCTCCCCGAGAGCCGCCTCGATCTCGGAGCGCGTCGGGGCGGGCCCGGGCAGCGGCGAGGCGGCCGCCGGCCGCATCCCGTCGAGGATGACGGCGAGGTAGCGCCGCCACAGGTCGGGGACCCGCAGCTGGCAGGGCTGCGCGTGCCCGGCGGCGGTGATGAGGAAGATCACGTCCTCGGGCTCGAGGTCGTCGCGCACGCAGCCGGCCCCCTGCGCGCGCCGCAGCATCCGCTCGAGGGGGTCCCGGAAGCGCCCGCGCACCTCGCGGAGCTCGGGGGCGCCCAGTACGGGTCCGCCCGCCTCGAACATGCCGCGATCGCGCGCCTGGCGCTCGGCGACGCTCGCCATGGCCGAGGCGAGGGCCTCCCACGGATCGTCGACGGTGCGTGCGATCTCCTCGAGCGCATCGGCGGCCTCGGCGATGCGCTGCTCGAACATCGCCAGCACCAGGTCGTCCTTCGTGGGGAAACGACGGAAGACCGTGGCCTGACCCACGTCCGCCCGCCGCGCGATCTCCTCGACGCTGACGTCGGCGCCGTGCTCGGCGAACAGCTCGGAGGCGGCGGCGACGATCCGCGCGCGGTTGCGGCGGGCGTCCGCGCGGAGCTCGGTGGTCACGATCCCCCCCCGCCTACAGGCCGACGGGCGCCGTCGCCTCGGCCGGCACGATCTCGGCGACGTCGCGGCGGCGGACATAGGTGGCCAGGATCACGACGCCCAGCAGCATCAGGGCGGCGCCACCGGCGAAGGCGGCCTGGAACCCCTCGACCAGCGCCGACGCCCGCTGTGCGGCGTCGGGCGTGGCGGGGGCGGACTCGAGCGCGCCCTCGGTCTGGGAGGCGGCGATCGTCGACAGGATCGCGAGGCCCAGCGCCCCGCCGATCTGCTGCGAGGAGTTGAACAACCCCGAGGCCAGGCCCGCGTCCTCGTCGGCGACGTTGGCCGTCGCGATCAAGGTGAGGGGCACGAAGGTGAGCCCGAGGCCGGCCGACATCACGAGCAGGCCGGGCAGCAGGTCGCCGACGTAGGTCCCGTCGACGCCGATCCGCGAGAGCAGCAGCAGGCCGATGGCGGCGACGGCCATCCCGGCGAGCGCGACCGTGCGCACCCCGACGCGGGCGACCGAGCGCTCGGCGATCACCGAGAACAGGATGATCCCGGCCGTCAGCGGCAGGAAGGACAGGCCCGCCTGCACGGCCGTGAAGCCGAGCGTCTGCTGGACGTAGATCGACGCGAAGTAGAAGACGGCGAACATGCCGCCCATGACGGCGAGCATCGACAGGTTCGCGCCGGCCAGCGAGCGCGTGCGGAAGATGCCGAGGCGCACCAGCGGCGCCGCCACCCGTCGCTGGATGGCCACGAAGACCGCGAGCAGCGCCGCGGATGCGGCCATCAGCCCGATCGTCCGGGGGGAGCCCCATCCGTCGTCGGTGGCCCGCACGATGGCGTAGACGAGCAGGGTCAGCCCGGCCGTCACGCTGACCGCGCCGGCGATGTCGATGCCCGAGGTGGGCACCCGCGACTCGGCGACGTACCGCAGGCCGAGCACGATGGCCGCGACGCCGATCGGCAGGTTGACCAGGAAGATCCACTGCCAGGCGAGGTACTCGGTGAGCAGGCCGCCCGCCAGCAGGCCGACCGCGGCCCCGCCGACGGCGATCGCCGCCCAGACGCTGAGCGCCTTCGCGCGCTCCGCGCCGTCGCGGAAGGTGGTGGTCACGATCGACAGGGCGGCCGGGGAGACCATCGCGGCGCCGAGGCCCTGGAGGGCGCGGGCGGCGATCAGGAACTCGGACGTGCTCGCCAGCGCGTTGAGCAGCGACGCGCCCGTGAACACGACCACGCCCGCGATGAACAGCCGCCGGCGCCCGACGAAGTCGGCCGCCCTCCCGCCGAGCAGCAGGAAGCCGCCGAAGGCGAGGGTGTAGGCGTTGACGACCCACTGCAGCGACGACGCCGAGAACCCGAGGTCGGCCTGGATCGCGGGCAGAGCGACGTTCACCACGGTGCCGTCGAGGACGACCATGAACTGGGCGATGCAGACGATCACCAGCACGAGCCAGCGGCGGTCGGCGCTCGTGGCGGGGGGCGCGGCGGTGCTCATGGGGCGGCTCCTGCGGGCGTGGTGGAAGCGGAGCGACGGCTCCGGTTCGCGACGATATGCGAACCGGAGTCCGCGGTCCACTTCGTGACGATGATCGCGAGCGGGCCGGCGCCCGCCTTGCCGATAGGGTCCCGGCCGTGCCCGGCGCCTACGCGCGGCTCGTCCGCCCCGTGCTCTTCCGCCTCGACCCCGAGCGGGCCCACGAGCTCGCGATCTCGGCGCTCGGCCTCGCGTCGCCGGCGCTCGGGCGCCTGCGGAGGCCCCCCGAGGGTGGCGGGCGCCTGACCCAGCAGCTCATGGGCCTGCGCTTCCCCAATCCCATCGGTCTGGCCGCGGGCTTCGACAAGCGCGCCCGGGCCGTTCCCGCCTGGCCGGCGCTCGGGTTCGGCTTCGCCGAGGTGGGCACGATCACGGCGCTGCCGCAGCCCGGCAACCCCGCGCCCCGCATCCACCGCCTGCCCGCCGACCGCGCCCTGATCAACCGGCTCGGCTTCAACAACGGCGGGGCCGAGGACGCCCGGCGCACCCTCGAGGGGTGGCGGCGGCGCGGGCTGCTCGGCCGCGCTCCGCTCGGGGTCAACCTCGGCAAGTCGAAGGTGACGCCGGCCGACGAGGCGCCCGCCGACTACGCCCGCTCGCTGCGCCTGCTGTGGGCGTTCGCGGACTACGTCGTGGTGAACGTCTCGTCGCCCAACACCCCCGGCCTGCGCGACCTGCAGGCGTCCGGACCGCTCGGGGCCATCCTCGACGCGCTGGACGAGGTCGCCCGGCAGATGACGGCCGGTGGCGGCGGCGCCCCGCCGCCGGTGCTCGTCAAGCTGGCCCCCGATCTGGAGCCGGGCCAGATCGACGCGGCGGTCGACCTCGCCCTCGCGCGCGGCCTGGCCGGCGTGATCGTCACCAACACGACCCTCTCCCGGGAGGGGCTCCGCTCCCCGCCCCATCTCGCCGCGCGCGAGGGCGGCCTGTCCGGGGCCCCGCTGCGCGAGCGCTCGACCGAGGTGGTGCGGCGGGTGGCCGCGCGCGCCGGCGGCCGCCTCGTGGTGGTCGGTGTCGGGGGCGTCTTCACCGCCGACGACGCCTGGGAGAAGCTCGCGGCCGGCGCCTCGCTGGTGCAGGTCTACACCGGGTTCGTCTACGGCGGGCCTGGGACGGCGCGCGCCATCGTCGCCGGGCTGCTCGCGCGCATGGACCGCGAGGGCGTGGGCCACGTGGCGGAGATCGTCGGCGGCGGGATCGCCACCGCAGGGTAGGGTGGGGCCCTCCCGGGCCGTCAACCCGCGCCGCAAGGGCCTCTCTGCTCGAACTCAGCGATCTCGCCGTCGTTCTCGTGACGCTCGCCGCGGCGAGCGTGCTCGCGGGACGCCTGGCGCTCTCGGCGATCCCGATCTTCATCGTCGCCGGCATCGTCCTCGGGCCGTCGCCGGGGTTCCCCCAGCTCGTCGAGCCGTCCGAGGGCACCGAGCTGCTCGCGCGCCTCGGCATCGTGCTGCTGCTGTTCTTCCTCGGGCTCGAGTTCTCGCTCGGCCGCCTGACGGCCGCCCGCCGCATGGTGATGATCGGCGGGGTGGTCGACCTGGTGGTCAACGGGGGGCTGGGGCTGCTGGTGGGTCTCCTGCTGCTGGGACCGGGGCCCGAGGCCGTGCTGCTGGCGGGCCTGATCTACATCTCGAGCAGCGGCATCGTCACGCGCGCCCTCTTCGACCTGCGCCGCCTCGGCGACGACGAGACCGACCTCGTGCTCGGCGTGCTGGTCTTCGAGGACCTGGCGGTCGCCCTCTTCCTGGGCATCGCGGCCGCGCTGGCGACGGGCGAGTCGGTCGGGGGCCTCGAGATCGCCGTCACGGCCACGCTGGCGCTCGGATTCGTGGTCGCCTTCCTGCTGCTCGGCCGCTGGGCGCACCACTTCTTCGACCGCATCGGCCCCCGCCTCGATCGCGAGCAGTTGCTGCTGGGCGCGCTCGCGATCGCGATCGGCGGCGGCGCGCTGGGCGAGGCGGCGGGGCTGTCCGAGGCCGTCGGCGCCCTGCTGGCCGGCATCCTGCTCTCGGGGTCGGAGGTGCGCGACCAGATCGAGCAGCAGCTGCTGGGCCTGCGCGACTTCGCGGCCGCCATCTTCTTCTTCGCCTTCGGCCTGGAGGTCGACCTGGCCGAGGCGGGCCCGGCCGCCCCGTGGCTGCTGCTCGCCGTGCCCGTCGCCGTGGCCGGGAAGGTCGTCGCGGGATACGTTGCCGGGCGTGCCACCGGCTTCACGAAGCGCCAGAGCGTCAACGTCGGGTCGGCCATCGTCGCCCGCGGCGAGTTCACGATCATCCTGGCGGGCCTCGCCGCGACCGGGGTGGCCCTCGACGCCGAGTTCCGCGAGGTCGTCAGCCCGTTCGCCGGGCTGTTCGTCCTGGTCACTGCGGTCATCGGGGTGGTATTCATGAGAGAGTCGCGGCGTATCGGACGGCTCGTCTTCCCAACGCGCCCCGCCCGCAGAGAGTCGAGGAGATAGCCCGATGCTCGAGGTCCGTGAGACCCGGCTGCCCGGAGTCGGCACCAAGTTCGCCCTGCGCACGGGCCGCGGGGAGAAGGTCTCCGCCGTCGTCCACCTGGACGGCATGCGCGAGATCTACCACTACCACGACGAGGACGACGAGCCCCACGTCCTCACGCTCAACGACGAGGAGGCTCGGCAGCTCGGCGCCATCATCGGCGGCGTGGTGTACCGGCCCCAGCTCGTCAAGGACCTGGAGGTCGCCCTCAAGGACCTCGTCATGGAGTGGATCGAGCTGCCGCGCTCCAGCCCCCTCGTCGGACTGACGGTCGCCACCTGCCGCATCCGCTCGACGACCGGATCGACGATCGTGGCGATCCTGCGGGAGGCGGGCTCGCTCGCGACGCCCCACCCGGACGAGGTGCTGCGGGCCGACGACACCCTGGTCGTCATCGGGCGCCCCGAGAGCTTCGACGAGATCCGGCGCCTCGTAGCGGAGGGGCCGCCCGACTGAGCCCCTGCGGGCTCTTCGACGGCGCGGCCGCCCGATGAGGCGACCGACCGGGCCCGGATCGCTCCGTGGTGTGCTCGCGGGCCTCGTGGGCGGTCTCGCCGTGGTCCTGGCGGTGCTGATCGCGGTCGCCCTGCTGGGCATGATCACGACGGCCCGCGACTACCGCGACGGCGCCCAGCGGGCCCTGTCGCGCCAGAACGCCGCCAACCAGCTGCTGATCGACCTGCTGAGCGCCCAGAGCGCGAACCGCGCCTACATCCTGCTGGCGCGCGGAGACGACCTGGCGGCGTACCGCACCGCGCGCGCCCGCTACCCGCTCGAGATGAACGAGCTCATGGCGGCGCTCGACGGCGAGCCCGATCTCGAGCTGTCGGCGGATGCGGTCAACCGCACCGCGCAGCTCTGGTTCGGGGAGGCGGTCGAGTTGATCCGGCTGCGCCGTCGCGGCCAGGTCGAGCAGGCGCAGGCCCGCATCAACGCCGGCCTGAGCGAGAACCGCTTCAACGCGTTCCGGGCCGAGCACGCGCGGCTGGTCGAGGAGATCGACGACGTCCGTCTCTCCGCCCTCGCCTCGAGCGACCGACGCCGCCGCTGGACCTTCGCGTCGATCGTGGCGGCGGCCCTGCTGACCCTGTTGATGGTCGCGGTGGCGAGCCGTCAGCTCTGGCGGCGGGTCGGCGGGCCGGTCGCGCTGCTGTCGGCCGGTGTCGGGCGCGTCACGCGCGGTCGCCTGAGCGACCCCGTCCCGCCGAGCCGGGACGCCGTGGGCGAGCTCGCCGACCTGATCGCGGGCTTCAACCTCATGCAGGGAGAGGTGCGGCAGGAGCGCGACGCCGTGGCCGCCGCGGCCCGTCGCGAGGCCGCCCAGAAGACCGAGCGGGAGCTGTGGGAGACCGTCCAGACGGGGCTGCTGCCCGAGCGCCTGCCCGCGGTGAGGGGCCTGCGGCTGGCCGCGCGCTACCGGCCCGCCGAGCGTGCGCTGCTCGTGGGCGGCGACTTCTACGACGCGATGGTGCTGCCCGACGGCCGCCTCGCCGTGATGGTCGGCGACATGGCCGGCCACGGAGCGCCTGCCGCCGCCCGCGCGGCCGGGCTGCGCTTCGGGTGGCGGACGCTGGTCGCGGTCAACCCCAACCCGGCCGCCGTCCTCAGCGCCCTCAACGACCAGATGGGCGGCTCCGACCAGCGGGCCGAGGGGTTGTTCGCGTCGATCATCTACATGCTGATCGACCCGGCCGGCTCGGTCAGCTTCGCCCCGGCCGGGCACCCCCCGCCGTTCCTCCTCACGGCCGGCGGCTGCCGGCCGGTCGAGCCGCTGCGCAGCGGGCCGCTGCTGGGTGTCTTCGACGAGGCCGAGTGGCCGGTCACGCACACCTCGCTGCCGCCCGGCGGCACCCTGCTGCTCTACACCGACGGCCTGATCGAGGCGCGGCGCGGCGCCGACACGTTCGGCGTCGAGCGGGCCTGCGCGGTGCTCGCCGACGAGCGGCGCTCGGCGCTCGAGCTGCGCGTCGAGCGGGTGATCCTCGCGGCCCGCCGCCACGAGGACCAGAGCCTGCGCGACGACGTCGTGATCGTCGCCGTCGAGCGACCGGTGGCCATCCCGTGGGCCGCGCCCGACCGGCCCGCCGCCGCGCCCCGGCCCTCGTGGCGCCAGGCCGACGCCGGCGCGCCGCCCCGGCCGGCGCCCGCCCGCCGGGGCTGACGCCGGCCACCGCCGTCGCTACCGCGCGGCGGCCGGTGCGCCGTTGACGGGTGCCGCGCCGATGAAGCTGATCTCGTGCCCGCGCGCATTGGCGCGCCGGGCCGCCTCGGCGCTCAGCGCCCCCCGTCGCACGAGCATCGCGTACTCGGCACGCAGGCGGGTGCCGATCATCTCGGGCCCGTCGGTGGCGATGACGATCGGGACGCCGGCGGCCTCGAGCGCGAAGACGATCTCGGCCATCTGCTCCTCGTCGCGCACGGCCCCGGTGCGCACGTTGGACGTGGGGCAGATCTCGAGCACGACGCCGGCCTCGCGCACGGCCTCCAGCAGGCGCGGGTCCATCGCCGCGATGATGCCGTGGCCGATGCGGTCAACGCCGAGGGCGAGCACCTGGCGCATCTCGTCGACGAACGGCCCCGGGTCGGGCGCGTTGACGCCCTCCTCGCCCGCGTGCAGCGTCACGCCGAGCCCGGCGTCGCGGGCCCGGTCAACGAGCGCCGCGAGGTCGCGGTACGGGTAGGGGGCGGGGGCGCCCCCGGGTCGGGGCCCGCCGATGTCGATGCCGACCACGCCCCGGCCCCGGAAGCGGATGGCGCGCTCGACGATCGCCGCGTTGAGCTCGGCCGGGAAGCCGCGGTCCATCATGAGGATCAGGCCGGCCCGCACCGGGTACTCGAGCGAGGCCCGGTCGATGCCGTGCACGGCGGCCATGACGATCGCGTCGAGGTCGCGCTCGCCGCCCCGGTTGCGCTTGGCCGGGTTGAAGCGCACCTCGTGCGTGGTGATCCGCTGCGATCGGTAGGCGCCGGCGATCATGCCGTGAACCGCGCGGAAGACGCCCTCCGGGCTGCTCTGGATCAGCTCGGTCAGGTGGTAGATGCGATCGAGCCCGTCGAGCCCGTCGGTGCCGCGGCCGACGTTGGTGGCGGCCGCGAAGTGCCAGTAGTCCCGGTAGGGGAGCTTGATGCCCTGCTCGTGGGCCAGCTCCCACATCGTCGCCGCGTCGACGCCCCCGCCGAGGTGCGCGTGCAGCTCGGAGAGGGCGTCGTCCGGGGAGAAGACCGGCGAGATCACCGCGCCGTCGACGGGCGCGCCGCCGGGGTCAGCCGGCGGCCGGGAGGACCTTCTGCAGCTCGCCCTCCTGGAACATCTCGGTGACGATGTCGCAGCCGCCCACGAGCGTGCCGTCGACGAAGAGCTGGGGGATGGTCGGCCAGTCGGACCAGCCGGACAGCACCTGGCGGATGCGGGGGTCGGTCAGGATGTCGCGCGACCCGTACTCCACGCCCAGGTGGTTGAGGATCTGGACCACCTGGTTCGAGAAGCCGCAGCGCGGCGCGTCGGGCGTGCCCTTGAGGTAGAGGAAGACGCGGTTCTCCGCGACCTCGCTCGTGATCTGCTCGAGGATCTCCTGCTCGGAGAGGGTGATCGTGTCGCTCATGTCGCCTCCGGTGCACGCGTCTTCAGGGCGAGCGCGTGGATGCTCCCGTCGTCGAAGCGGCTCTGGACCGCCGCGTAGACGAGCTTGTGCTGCTCCAGGCGCGAGAGGCCGGCGAACTGGGGCGCGACCACCGATGCGGCGAGGTGGTCACCGCCGCCCTGGTCGACGATCTGGGCGGTGGCCCCCGGGAGGGCCCCCTCGATCATGGACGTGAGCTCTGCCAGGTCGGCCATCGGGGCCCAGGATAGCGCCTGTCCCCCTCACCGGCCCCCCGGGACGGCGCCGCTCCCCCGGGGGGAGCGGCGCCGCCGGCGCTACGGGGTGATCTTCACGAGCTGCCCGTTCTTCCCCTTGAACGGACCCGCGGGGGCCGGGCTCCCGGGCAGCACGCTCCAGTTGGAGACGTAGACGGCGCCCGTGTCGTCGACCGCCGTCCCGGCGGGGAAGAACAGCGTGCCCACGCCGAGCGACGTGCGCGCGCCGTCCGGGGCGACCCGGATCACCGACCCGCCCGGCTTCTGGGCCTCCAGCCCGGCCGTCGTGAGCTGGGTCACGTAGAGCGAGCCGTCGGGACCGAAGTCGAGGCCGGTGATGTTGGTGAAGCCGGTCATGTGCACCCGTGGCTTCTCGCCCGGGACGAACCGGAACACGCGGGCTGCGCCGACGCCGCCGCCCTCGTCGAGCCCGCCGACGTAGAAGGCGCCGTCGGGGCCGCGGGCGATGGAGGTCGGCACGTACTGGCGCCCGCGCTGCTCGGGGAAGACCGTCGCGGTGCCCGAGCGCCGGCCCTTCACGTTGACGAGGGTGTTCGCGCCCGCGTCGACCACGATCTCGCGGCCGCGCCCGAGGGCCAGCACGCCGTAGGGGTTCGAGTTGCGGTCGGCGCCGTCGGCGTTCGTGCGGCACTCGATGCGAGCGATGTTCGCCACGCGCGACAGGCGCCCGCCCGGCCCGTACTTGAGGAGGCGGCCGAGCTGGCCGGCGATGGCTCGCGGGATGCCGCGGGGGACACTGCAGTCCGGGGCGGCGGTCATGGCGATGTAGATGGTCCCGTTGAGGGTGACGGACACGCCGTCGGCGCCCGTCGTGAACGAGCCGTCGCGGCCGCCCACCGACGCGAGGCCACGCACCACGCGCCGGGCGACCCCGTCCCGGACGCGCGTGATGGAGCCCGAGAGCGCCGCGCAGGCCTGGTCGTCCGGCGGGCCGATGCACGTCGGCCCGGCCTTGCCGGCCTCGGCCACGTAGACCGCGCCGTCCGGCGCGATCGTGACCCCGCGAGGGTTGTTGAGGTTGTCCGCGACGACCGTCATCGTCGCGCCGTTCGCCGGCGCCACCACCGCGCCGGCCGCCGCAGCAGCCGCGATCATCGCCCACCGCGCGCCCCGTGCTGGCATGTGCCTACCCCCTCGCGTCTCGCGCCACCCCGGTGGTGACGGCTCGCCGCATCAGACACCAGCCGGTCGCCGTCGCGCAACGGTCGTCCGGCGGCGGGCTCCCGTCGTGCGGCGCGCATCCGGACCGTGCAACATGCGGGGCGCCCGGCGCGCCGGTCCGCGGCGCGCTCACAGACCCCGGGGGAGACGGTGAAGAAGATCGAGGCGTTCATCCGGCACGAGGCTCTCGAGGCCATCCACGATCGGCTGGTCGAGCGCGGCCTGCCCTCGATGAGTGTCGCCGAGGTGAAGGGGTCCGGACGCCAGGCCGGGTTCACCGAGACCTACCGCGGCAGCCGCAAGGCCGTCTTCCTGCGGCCCAAGCTCAAGCTCGAGATCGCCGTCAACGACGCCGATCTCGAGAGGGCGATCGACACGATCCTGGAGCACGCCCACACCGGCATGCCGGGCGACGGCAAGATCTTCGTCTACGACATCGCCGAGGCGATCCGGGTGCGCACCGGCGAGCGGGGGCCGATCGTGCTGGAGGCGCACACGCCCTGAGGGGCGGGCACGCCCCCCCGCGACTACCGCCGCGGGGGTGCCGGCACCACGAGGGTGCCGCGCATGCCGCCGTCCTCGTGCCCGAACACGCTGCAGTAGAAGACGTAGCGGCCGGGCCGCAGGACGGCCGTCACCCGCGACACCTTGCCCTTGCCCACGACCTTGCCGAGCCGCGGCTTCGCGAGGCCCCGCCCCCGCAGCGCGACGTTGTGGGCGAGGTCGCCGCGGTTGGTGAGCACCAGGTTCACGCGACCGGACGGCGCGCGCAGCGACTTCTTGTCGAAGCGCAGCTCGTACCCCTTGACCGAGAGCGCGCGGTTGGCCGGAGCCTTCGCCGCCAGCGCCAGCCCGGTCATGCCGGCCGCCCCCACCCCCGCCGTGCCGATCATGGCGAGCGCGAGCGCACGCCTCCCCGTCACCCTCATGCGGCTCCTCCATCGTCGTCGGTCGACGGTCCGTGCGGGCGCCCCGCCGCTCCGGGCCGGTCGGACAGCAGTGCGGTGAGCGCCTGCGCGTCGGTCACCGGAGCCTCGCACGCGAAGCGGCGGCACACGTACGCGGCGGGTGCGCCGTCGCGCAGCGGCCGTCCGGCCAGCAGCGGCGCGGCCGCGATCGCCTCGGCATCGTCGGGATCGCCGACCGCGATGGCGTCGTACGGGCCCGCCGCGGCCCGCGCCGCGGCCACCAGCACGGCGGTGCGGGGATCCTCGGGCGCGCCCGCGACGGCGATCTCGCGCCGGTCGGCCAGATGGTGGTCGAGCGCGATCAGCGCGGTGCCGAACGCCTGGGGGAACCTCGCCATCTCGCTCCGCACCATCCGCAGCGCCCCCTCGGCGCGCCCCTCGAGCTCGGCGTCGCCGGTGAGGTCGGCGATGCGCAGCAGCACGTGGGCGGCCTGGGAGTTGCCCGCGGGGGTGGGGTGGTCCTCGAGGTCGCGGGTCCGCGCCACCAACGCCTCGCCGTCGGACCCGGCGTAGAAGAAGCCCCCGGCCTCGGGGTCGGCGAACAGCTCGACCATGCGCGCGGCCAGGTCGCGGGCCGCCGCCAGCCACCGGGGCCGGAAGGTCGCGCCGTACAGGCAGAGCAGCCCGTGGCACAGGTCGGCGTGGTCGTCGAGGTGCCCGAGGTGGTGCGCCCCGGCGCCCGTGTGCGCGCGCCGCAGCCGGCCATCGACCACGAGCGCGTCGAGCACGAACGCGGCGGCGGCCTCGGCGGCGTCGATGTAGTCGGCTCGCCCGAGCGCGATGCCCGCATCGGCCAGGGCGGCGATCGCGAGCCCGTTCCAGGCGGCCACCACCTTGTCGTCGCGGGCCGGTGCGGGACGCGATGCGCGGGCGACGTAGAGCGTCTCGCGCGCCGCCTCCAGCAGGGGGCGCGCGTCCTGACCCATCTGGCGCGACACCTCGTCGACCGTCGCCACCACGTGCAGGATCGAGCGGCCCTCGAAGTTGCCCTCGGCGCGGACCCCGTACCGCAGGGTGACCGCCCGCGCCTGGTCGGACGGCAGCAGGTCGGCCAGCTCGGCGGGGGTCCACACGAAGAACGCGCCCTCGCCGCCGGGCGAGTCGGCGTCCTGCGCCGCCGCGAACCCCCCGCCCGGGAGCCGCATCTCGCGCAGCAGCCAGCCGAGCGTGTCCTCGGCCACCCGGCGGTGCTCGGGGTTGCCCCCGAGGCGGAAGGCCAGCGCGTAGTCGCGGGCGAGCAGCGCGTTGTCGTAGAGCATCTTCTCGAAGTGGGGCACCAGCCAGTGGCCGTCGACGGCGTAGCGGTGGAAGCCGCCGCCGACCTGGTCGTGGATGCCGCCCGCCGCCATCTTCCCGAGCGTGCGGTCGACCATCTCGAGCGAGTGGTGGTCGTCCGGGCGGCGCCACAGGCGCCGCAGCAGGAACTCGACGGCGAGCGACGGCGGGAACTTGGGCGCACCCCCGAAGCCGCCCTCGACCGGGTCGAACACCCGGGCGAGCCCCACGACGGCGTCGTCGAGCACCCGGGTGTCGAGGTCCTCGCGGGCGGCGGTGCGCCCGGCCGCGACGCCGAGCCGGCGGGCGACCTCCGCGGCCTGGCCCTCGACGTCGTCACGGCGGTCGCGGTACGCGGCGGCGATGGCCCGGCAGAGGTCGGCGAAGCCCGGCAGGCCCCCCCGTGCGGTCGGCGGGAAGTAGGTGCCGGCGTAGAAGGGCCGCCCGTCGGGCGTGAGGAACACGGTCATGGGCCAGCCGCCCTGGCCGGCCAGCGAGAGCGTCGCCTGCATGTAGAGGGCGTCGACGTCGGGGCGCTCCTCGCGATCGACCTTCACGTTGACGAACAGCTCGTTCATCACCGCGGCGGTCGCCTCGTCCTCGAACGACTCGTGCGCCATCACGTGGCACCAGTGGCAGGCCGAGTAGCCCACCGACAGCAGCACCGGACGATCCTCGTCACGCGCCCGGTCGAGCGCCTCGGGACCCCACGGATACCAGTTGACCGGGTTCTCCGCGTGCTGGCGCAGGTAGAGGCTCGGCTCTCCGGCGAGCCGGTTCACGCGGGCTGCCTCGTCCTGACGCGCACGAGCCGAGTCTAGCCCGGGTCGGCCGCGACCCGTCCGCTACCGTTGTCATCGCATGACCGATCCCTTCATCGCCGCAGCGGGACCGGCCCCGGCCCGGGGGGTGGAGGGTCGCTGGCGCCAGGTCGCGCTGCTCTCGGCGGGCGCCGCGCTGGGCGACGCTCCGCGCGCCGCCACCGGGCTCGCCGCGACGCTGCTCGCGCTCGACCATCCGGACGCCGCGCTGGTGGCACTCGACCGCGCCGATCCGGGCGACCCATGGACGCGGTGGTGGCGCGTGCTGGCGTCCGGGCAGTCGGCGGGCGCCGCCGGCCTGCGCGTCGCGCTCGACTCGGCGCGCGCCCTGCCGACCGAGGGCCCCGACGCGCGCGAGGTCGCGCGCCGGCTCGAGGACCTCGACGACGAGCTCGTGGCGCTGGCGGGTGGCGGCGACGATCGCGCCCGCCTGGCGGTGCTCGGCCACCGGGCCCGGCCCGAGCGGCGCATGCTGCTCGGCGGGCGCTCGTCGGCCGCCTTCCTGGTCGATCCGGGGTGGGACAGCCTGCGCCTGGTGCGCCTCGCGCCCTCCGCCGGGCCGTCGCTCGGCAACCGCGCCCACCTGGCGCCACCCGAGATCATGGCCGCCGTGCGCCGCGGCGACGCCGGACCGGGATGGGACGTCCCGGCCGACGCGCCCGTCACGCTCGACCCCGAGGCGATGCTCGCCGCGCTGCGCGAGGACCCGGCGGCGCGCGACCGTCGTCTCGTGGCGCTGGCGCAGGAGGTGGCAGAGGAGCGCGAGCGCCTCGTCGCCGAGCGCGCCGCCCTCGCGGCGGAGCGGGAGATGATGGCGGCCGAGCGCTCCCGCCGTCCCCGCCCGCGTCCGCCCGCCGCCGGCCCGGCCGCCCCGGCCGACCCCGTGGCGATCCCGCGCACCGGCGCCGAGGCGGTCGCCCTGCTCGGCCTGGCCCCGGGCGCGAGCACCGCGGCGGTCGAGCGCGCCTACCGCGAGCAGATCACCCGCTGCCACCCCGATCGGGTCGCGGAGCTCCACCCCACCATCCGCGGGCAGGCGGAGGGCCTGACCGTGGCCCTCAACGCGGCGCGCGACCTGCTGCTCGGTCGCGCGACCCCGCGGCGCGCTCAGCGCGCCAGGGGGTAGCGCCGCCCGCGCCACCTCGGGCCGTGGCCGCGGGCGCGGCTGAGCGCACCGCGCAGCGCCGCGGCGCTCAGCACGAGCAGTCCCAGAGGCAGCGTCGGCGCGTACCGGCGCGGCGTCGGAACGGCCCAGCCCGCCAGCCGCTGCAGCGCGACGAGCGCGAGGCACCCCGTCACGCCGGTCGCCGCGAGCGACCGGTCGCCCCGTCGCAGGCCGCGCGCGGCCGCCACGCCGGGCAGCACCGCCAGCGCCGCGACGACCCCCGCGGCGACCGCGCCCTTGCCGGCCCCGCCCGCGGCGGCGAACGAGGCGTTCTTGCTCCACCCCTCCCAGACCTCCCGGCCGCCGTGGTACATGCGCAGCCGGGCGAGACGCCCGCCGGGCACCGGCACCAGCAGTGATCCGGCGCGCTTCACCCGCGCGGCGAGCCACACGTCGTCGACCATCCGCCCCCGGATGGACTCGTGCCCGCCCACGGCCTCGTACAGCTCGCGCAGGATCAGCATGTAGCCGCCGGCCGCGATGGCGACCGGGCTGCGGGCGCGCCGCGCCAGGGGCCCGGGAGCGACGAAGGTCGCGATCGCCGTCAGGGCGGCGGGCATGACCGCGCGCTCGACCGGGCCCTCGGTGTCGATCGAGGGGAAGAGGGTGAGGCCCCCCCGTCCCATCCGGAGCGCCGCCGCCAGGGTGCGTCCGAGCGAGTCCGGCGCGTGCAGCACGTCGGCGTCGGTGAACAGCAGCCACTCGCCGCGCGCCGCCGCGACGCCCTGGGCGCACGCCCACGACTTGCCCACCCATCCCTCGGGAAGGGGCCGCCCGGCGACCACCTCGACGCGCGGATCGTCGCCGGCCGCCGCGCGCGCCGCCGCCAGCGTGCCGTCGGTCGACTCGGTCGTTGACCACGATGATCTGGACGTCGGGGTACTCGAGCGCGCGAAGGCTCGCGACCGCCGCCCCGATGCCCCGCTCCTCGTCGCGGGCCGGCACGACGACGCTCACGCAGGGGCCGTCGGCGAGGGGCGTCTCGCGGTCGGCGCGGGGCGCGTGCCGGCGCTCGTGGACGGCGAGCCAGGTCGCACCCACCCACACCGCGCCGGCGACGGCCGCCATGGTCCGCAGCGTCTGGGCGTCGCCGCTCACGGGCGGGCCTCCGGCGCGCGGCGGGCCCGGTGCCGGCGGGCTCCCGTCGGGGGCCGGCACCCGCCGCGCCCGGCGGGCGCGCGCGGGCACCCGCCGTGCGTCAAGCTCGCCGCATGACCTGCACCGCGATCGTCCTCGCCGCCGGCGCCGGCGCGCGCATGGGCGGGGCGCCGAAGCAGCTGCTGCCGCTCGGCGACCGACCGGTGCTGCAGCACGTGCTGGACGCGGTCGCCGAGGCCGGGCTCGTTGACGTCGTGCTCGTGCTCGGCCACCGGGCGGAGGATATCGCCGGCGCCATCGTCGCCCCGCCCGGCACGAGGATGGTCGTGAACCCCTGTCACGCCGACGGGCAGTCGACCTCGCTGCGGGCGGGGCTCGACGCCCTGTCCCCGATCGCCCGGTCGGCGCTCGTCCTGCTCGGCGACCAGCCCGGCATCCGCCCCGACGCCATGCGGGCCGTCATCGCGCGCCACGCCGCCGGCGGCGCGGCGGTGGTGCGCGCCGCCTACGGCGGGCGGGCGTCGCACCCGGTGCTGCTCGACCGCGTGATGTGGCCCGCCGTCGAGAACCTGCGCGGCGACGCCGGCGCGCGCGCGCTCATCGCGGCGCACCCCGGGCGCGTCGAGCTGGTCGAGGTGGGCGGCGACCCGCCGGACGACATCGACACGCCCGAGGACCTGGCGAGGGTGGCCGCCGGGTGGGGGCGGCCCCCCGCCTAGGGTCTCGGTCCGGACCGCCCCCGGTCGGACGCGGCCTATGCCTCCACCAGCTGCCGCATCCGCTCGAGGCTCACCTCGACCATGTCGGCGGAGGGCCAGTCGATGACGACGTGCACACGGGTGCGGCCCGGCTCGGCCTCGCTCAGCTCGACGCGCCCGCCCGCCTCGTCGTCGGCCTCGTCGCTCGCCCACGCGAGCGAGCGCTCGGGCTCCCACTCGGTGATCCGGCTCGTCCACGTCAGGGGCGCGCCGTCGAGCGACCCCCGCCACTCGAGCCGCTCGTCGTCGAGCCGGCGCACCGACTCGATGCCCTCCATGAACTCGGGCAGCCGCTCCATCTCGGCCCACCGGCTCCAGACCACGTTGACCGGGGCCGCGACCTCGATCACCTCGTCGACGCTCTGCATCCCGCCTCCTCGTGTGGTGTCGCGTGGGGCGTACCCCCTCGCCGGAGGCCCCACGCGGGGATCGGACGGGGGGCCGGGTCATGTGTGACCATGTGCCGGGCCGGCGGTGGTGGGCCGCCGCCCCCGAACGACGCCGAGGCCGCCCGTGCGCGATGTGCTCCCGACGCTCGAAGGATGGATGCGGGCCGGTCGTCGGGCCGCGCTCGCGACCGTCGTCGCCGTCGAGCGCTCCGCCCCCCGCCTCCCCGGCACCGCGATGGCCGTGTCGGACGCCGGCGAGATCGCCGGATCGGTCACCGGCGGGTGCGTCGAGCCCGCGGTGATCCTCCAGGCCGAGGAGGTGCTGGCGGGTGGCGCGCCCCGCCTCGTCGCCTTCGGGTTCGCCGACGAGGCCGCCTTCGAGGTCGGACTGCCCTGCGGGGGCACGGTGCACCTCTTCATCGAGGAGATGCGGCCCGACCTGATCGCCGAGGTCGCGGAGGCCGTCCGCGCGGAGCGGCCGGTCGCCTACGTCACGACCATCGCGGGCGGCCGGGGCGCGGGGGGCGCGCGCGTGATCGGCCCCGACGGCGATCCGCGCGATCCGCTCGAGACGTCGGCGCGGGCGCTGCTGGCGCGCGGCGAGAGCGCCGCCGTCACGGTCGACGGCGCGCGCGCCCTCGTGGTGTCGCTCGTGCCCCGCCCCGCGATGTACGTGATGGGCGCGATCGACTTCGCCTCGTCGCTCGCGACGGTCGGGCGCTTCCTCGGCTACCGCGTGACGGTCTGCGACCCGCGCGCCGTCTTCCTCACGCCCGCCCGCTTCCCCGACGCCGACGAGCTGGCGATCCGCTGGCCGCACGATTTCCTGGCCGAGGCGCCGGTGGACGCGCGCGCGGCGGTCTGCGTGCTCACCCACGACGAGAAGTTCGACGTGCCGGCGCTGCGGGCGGCGCTCGACACCCCGGCCCGCTACATCGGCGCCATGGGCAGCCGTCGCACGACGGCGCGGCGATGGGCGCGCCTGCGGGCCGAGGGCGTGGGCGAGGAGGAGCTCGCGAGGATCCACGCGCCGATCGGGCTGCCGATCGGCTCGCGCACCCCCGAGGAGGTCGCCGTCGCGATCGGCGCGCAGATCGTGGCGGTGGCGCGCGGCGCCGCGCCCCGGCCGACCGCGCCGTGGGCTCGTCCCGAGCGGAGCGCGTAGCATCGGATGATGGAGACCAGCGCGCTGCGCGACGGCTTCGGCCGCCTCCACCGGTCGCTCCGCGTGTCGGTGACCGACCGCTGCAACCTGCGCTGCCGGTACTGCATGCCGGCCGAGGGCATGCGCTGGCTCCCGCGCGAGGAGCTGCTGAGCGACGACGAGGTCGTGCGCCTGGTGCGGGTGCTGGTGGGGGAGGGCGTCACCGAGGTGCGCATCACCGGCGGCGAGCCCCTGGTGCGACCGGGGCTGGCGTCCCTGGTCGCGCGCATCCGCGCCGTCGCCGGCGTCCGCGAGATCGCCATGACCACGAACGGCGTCCTGCTCGCCGACGCCGTCGACGACCTGGTCGCGGCCGGCCTCGACCGCGTCAACGTGAGCATCGACTCGCTCGACCCCGAGCGCTTCGCGCGCATCACCCGTCGCCGCGACCTCGACCGGGTGCTCCAGGGCCTCGCGGCGTGCGAGCGGCACGCCACCCTGCGGCCGATCAAGATCAACGCGGTGGCGCTGCGCGGCGTCAGCGAGCCCGACGTGCTGCCGCTGGCGGAGCTGGCGCGCCGGCGGCCCTACGTGGTGCGGTTCATCGAGGTCATGCCCCTCGACGCGCCGCGCGAGTGGACCCGCGAGGCCGTGCTGCCGGGCGACGAGCTGCGGGCCATGATCGGCGCGCGCTGGCCGTTGCTGCCGATGGCGCCCGAGCGGGCCTCGGCGACCGGCACCGGCTGGCGCTTCGCCGACGGGGCGGGCAGCCTCCAGTTCGTCTCGTCGGTCACCGAGCCGTTCTGCGCGAGCTGCGACCGCCTGCGGCTGACGGCCGACGGCCAGCTCCGCACCTGCCTCTTCGCCGAGTGGGAGACCGACCTGCGCGGCCCCCTGCGCGCCGGGGCCGGCGACGCCGAGATCGCCGCGATCGCCCGCGGCGCGGTGGCCCGCAAGGAGGCGGGGCACGGGATGGCCGACCGCACCTGGACCTACACCGGCCGGCCGATGAGCATGATCGGCGGCTGAGGGGCCCGCCGCCGGCCCCGCCCCGCCCCGCGCGACCCCCGCGCCACCCCGGAGGTGCACACGCATGAAGGCCGCCGTCTACCACGGGCCGCGCGACATCCGCGTCGAGGACGTCCCCGACGCCACCCTGAGCGAGCCCACCGACGCCCTCGTGCGCGTGACCCACGCCTGCATCTGCGGCAGCGACCTGTGGCCCTACCGGGGCGACCTCGAGATCTACGGCCGACCGGGCCGCACGGGCCACGAGTTCATGGGCGTCGTCGAGGCCGTCGGGGCCGAGGTGCGCACCCTCCGCCCCGGGCAACGGGTGATCGCGCCGTTCGCGTTCTCCGACGGCACCTGTGACCGCTGCCACGCCGGCCTCCAGACGTCGTGCCGCAACGGCGGGTACTGGGGCGGCCGCAACGACGGCGGGCAGGGCGAGGCGGTGCGGGCTCCCCTCGCCGACGGCACCCTCGTCGCGCTGCCGGACGAGGTCGACCTGTCCGATGCGCGGCTGGCCGCGGCGCTCGCGACCCTGACCGACGTGATGGGCACCGGCCACCACGGCGCGCTCGCGGCAGGCGTCGGACCCGGGGCGACCGTGGTCGTGGTCGGGGACGGCGCCGTCGGGCTGTGCGCGGTGCTGGCCTGCCGGCGCCTCGGCGCCGACCGCATCATCGCGCTCGGCCACCACGACGACCGACTGGGGATCGCGCGCGCCTTCGGCGCGACGGACGTGGTCACCGAGCGCGACGACGAGGCCGTCGCGCGCGTCCGCGAGATGACCGGCGGCGGGGCGGAGCACGTGGTCGAGTGCGTCGGCAACGCCGGCTCGTTCGCCACGGCGATCGGAGCCGCCGTTCCGGGAGGCACGGTGGGCCACGTCGGCGTGCCGGCCGAGCCGGTGGCCCTCCTCGACGTGCACCAGCGCAACGTGCGGCTGATCGGCGGGGTGGCCCCCGTGAGGGCCTACATCCCGGAGCTGCTCGCCGACGTGCTGGCCGGACGGCTCGACCCCTCCCCGGTGCTCGACGTGCGCGTCGGGCTCGACGACGTGCCCGAGGGCTACGCGGCGATGGACGAGCGGCGCGCCGTCAAGGTGCTCGTCGAGACGGGTTCGGTCTAGGCCGCCGGGATCCCGGCGACGGCGGCGAGGGCCGTCTGCAGGTCGCAGCCGGTCCGGTCGCGGTGCAGACGGGCCGCGTCGGTCGTCCGGCCCGCGGCGACGAGGGCGAGCACGTCGGGCGAGAGGCGCCGCGAGCTCGCGCCGGGCAGCGGGTCGCCCTCGACCCCGAGGTGCGTGTAGAGCCGCCCCAGGCGCGCCTCGACCTCGGCCAGCGGGGCGCCCGTGTCGGGCGTGTCGGCCATCGGCCGCGACTCTAGGCCCGCGCGCGGGCGCCGTCCAGCGCGGTGCGTGCGGCGGCTAGGCCTCGAGGGCCACGTCGAGCACCTGCTCGATGCGGTCGGCGAGGGTGATGCGCATCTCGTCGGCCAGCCCCTCGGGCAGGTCGGCGAGGGAGTCCTCGTTGAGGCGCGGCAGGATCACGCCGCCGATGCCCGCGCGGCGGGCGGCGAGCACCTTCTCCTTGACCCCGCCGATCGGAAGCACCTGCCCGGTCAGGGTGATCTCGCCGGTCATGGCGACATCACCGCTGACGGGACGCCCCGAGAGGGCCGACACGAGCGCCGTCGCCATCGTGACGCCGGCCGATGGGCCGTCCTTCGGCACGGCGCCGGCCGGCACGTGCAGGTGGATGTCGTGGCGCGCGAACCAGTCGTCGGTGAGCCCGAGTCCGAGCGCTCCGGCGCGGGCGCGCACGTACGACAGGGCGGCCTGGGCCGACTCCTTCATCACGTCGCCGAGCTGCCCGGTCACGGTCAGGCGTCCCGACCCGGGCATCGTGATCGCCTCGACGAAGAGGATCTCGCCGCCCGCCCCGGTCACGGCCAGGCCGGTCGCGACGCCGGGCTCGCGGGTGCGCCGCCGCACCTCGTTGTGGATCCGCTCCGGGCCGAGGATCTCGCGCACCACGGCCTGCCCGGCCGACAGGCGCGACCCGTCGCCCTCGGCGACGCGGCGCGCGACCCGCCGCGCGATCGCGGCGAGGCGCCGCTCGAGCTGGCGCACGCCCGCCTCGCGGGTGTACTCGCCGATCACGGTCCGCAGGCCCGGGTCGGTCACCCGCAGCAGCCCCTTCGGCAGCCCGGCCGCCGCGATCTGGCGCGGCAGGAGGTAGCGCCGGGCGATGTGGAGCTTCTCCTCCTCGGTGTAGCCCGAGAGGCGGATCACCTCCATGCGGTCGAGCAGAGGACCGGGGATCGTCTCGAGCACGTTCGCGGTGCAGAGGAAGAGCACCCGCGAGAGGTCGAGCGGCAGGTCGAGGTAGTGGTCGCGGAAGGTCCCGTTCTGGGCCGGGTCGAGCACCTCGAGCATCGCCGACGCCGGGTCGCCGCGCACGTCGGAGCCCATCTTGTCGATCTCGTCGACCATCAGCACCGGGTTCATCGCCCCCGCGTCGCGGATGGCCCGGACGATCGTGCCGGGCATCGCGCCGACGTAGGTGCGCCGGTGGCCGCGGATCTCGCTCTCGTCGCGCACGCCGCCCACCGAGATGCGGGCGAAGCGCCGCCCGAGGGCGCGGGCGATCGACTGGCCGAGCGAGGTCTTGCCGACCCCGGGCGGGCCGACGAAGCAGAGGATCGGGCCGGGGGCGTCCGGCTTGAGGCGCGCCACGGCGAGCTGCTCGACGATGCGGTCCTTCACCGTCGCGATGTCGTAGTGGTCCTCGTCGAGCACCTCGCGGGCGCGCACCAGATCGAGGTCGTCCTCGGTGGAGGTGCCCCACGGCACGGCGAGGATCCAGTCGATGTAGGTGCGGATCACCCCGTGCTCGGCACCCTCGGCGGGCAGGCGCTCGAGCCGGCCCAGCTCGCGCTCGGCGGCGACGCGCACCTGCTCGGGCGGCGCGGCCTCGGCCAGGCGCTCGCGCAGCTCCGCGATCTCGCGGCCCGGGTCGTCGCCCTCGCCGAGCTCCTCGCGGATCGCCGCGAGCTGGCGGCGCAGGAAGAACTCGCGCTGGCCCTTCTCGAGGTCGGTCTCGACGTCGCTCTGGATCTTGGCGCCCATCTCGAGCAGCTCGAGCTCGCGCGCGCAGAGCTCGGTGAGGCGGCGCAGGCGGGCGGCGAGGTCGACCTCCTCGAGCAGCGCCTGGCGCTCCTCGAGGGTCAGCCGGATCGACGACGAGATCAGGTACGAGAGGGCCGTCGGGTCCTCGAGGTTCGCGACCGCGATGCCGAGCTCGTCGGGCAGGTGGGGGACGAGCGCGATCATCCGGGTGAAGACGCCCTGCAGGTTGCGGGCGAGGGCCTCGACCTCGGTCGTGCGCTCGGCCTGGTCGGGGACCTCCTCGACGTGGGCCTCGAGGAAGGGCTCGGTGCGGACGTAGCCGCCGATCCGCACCCGCCGCAGGCCCTGGGCGAGGATGCGGACGGTGCCGTCGGGCACGCGCACCATGCGCTGCACGACCGCGGCGACGCCGATCGAGTGCAGCTGGTCGGGGGGCGGCTCCGTGACGGCCGGGTCGCGGCTGGCGACCAGCACGACCATGCGCTCGGACCGGTTCAGCACCTCGTCGACGAGGCGGATCGAGCGCGGCTCGCCGATGGCGAGAGGGGCCACCGCCTCGGGGAAGATCACGGTCTCCTTCAGCGGCAGCACCGGCAGCACCGACGGGATGGAGGTCTCGTCCGAGTCCGGGGCCTCCCCGGCGATCACGACCTCGATCGGGACGTCCTCGTCGGCCATCAGCGGGCGTCGCGGATGTCGATGCGCACCCGGCGCAGCGGCGGGGCGGGCGCGAGGGGCAGCACGATGCGCAGCAGGCCGTTCTCGTAGGAGGCCGCGGCCGCCGACGCGTCGACCGTCACCCCGAGGCGCAGACGGCGCTCGAAGGGCCCCCAGGCGATCTCGGCGTGCTGGTAGGCGCGCCGGCCCTCGCCGGTGCGGCGGCGCTCGCCGCGGATCACGAGCACGTCGTCGGCCAGCCCGATGTCGACGGCGGCGGGGTTGACGCCGGCCAGGTCGAGCTCGACCGTCAGCGACGGCGGCGGGCCGTCGGTCAGGTAGACGTCGACCGGCGCGCGCGCCTCGTTCGAGGCGCCGTGCCGGCCACCCGGGAAGAGGTCGGCGAGGAATCGATCGACGTCGTCGCGGTACACGCGGCTGATGGTACCCCGGCGTCCCCGCCGGCAACGCGTGACGGCTCCCGCCCCGCGTCGGCGCCCCGCCCCGTCTCCCCTAGAGCTCGCCCGCGTCGAGCAGCGCCAGCACCTCGCGGGCCCGCGCGCGCACCTCCGGGAGGTCGGCGAGGCGCTCCAGCCCGCGCACCTGCCGCGAGATGCGCGGGTTCCGCGCGAAGCGCTCCTCGTGCCGGGCGAGGAAGTCCCAGTAGAGGGTCGTGAAGGGGCACGCGTCCTCGCCCGTCCGCCGCTTCGGGTCGAAGCGACAGCCCCCGCAGTGGTCGCTCATGCGGTCGATGTAGGCGCCGCCCGCCGCGTAGGGCTTGGTCATCATGCGCCCGCCGTCGGCGTGGAGCGCCATGCCCACCACGTTCGGCAGCATCACCCACTCGGCGCCGTCGATGAACGCGCCCCACATCCAGTCCACCATCTCGGACGGCCGCACCGCGCTCAGCATCGCGAGGTTGCCGAGCACCATCAGCCGCTGGATGTGGTGCGCGTAGGCGTGCTCCTCCACCCCGCGCAGCGCGGCGGCGACGCAGCGCATCGCGGTGCCCGACCCGGTGAAGGCGGGCGGCAGCGGCCGGTGCGCGCCGAGGGCGTTCGCCCGCCGCAGCCGGGGCGCCTCGCGCCAGTAGACGCCCCAGACGTACTCGCGCCAGCCGATCACCTGGCGGATGAACCCCTCGGCGGACGCGAGCGGGACGTCGCCGGCGCGGTAGGCCGCCTCGGCCGCGTCGGCCACCTCGCGGGGGTGCAGCATGCCGAGGTTCATGTAGGGCGAGAGCAGCGAGTGCGCGAGGTGCCACTCGCCCTCGAGCATGGCGTCCTGGTGGGCGCCGAAGCGGGGCAGGCCCTCGGCGACGAAGGCCCGCAGCCGTGCGAGCGCGCCGCGCCGGGTGAGTCGCCCAGGTGCCGTCGGGCGGGGCGCCGAAGCCGTCGTCGGCGGACGGGCCGTCCCCGCGCGAGCGCACGGGCCGCGGCCACGACCGCCCGTCGCGCGGCGGCGGCTCGCGGTTCTCGGCATCGAGGTTCCAGCGTCCGCCCTCGGGCTCGTCGCCGTCCATCAGGTACCCGTGGCGGCGGCGCTGCTCGCGGTAGAAGTCCTCCATCCGCAGACGACCGGATCGCCCGTCCGCCCAGGCGGCGAAGTCCTCGTAGTGGCAGAGGAACTGGTTCGAGCGCACCAGCTCCACGCCGAGGCGCTCGAGCATCGCGCGCCCGTCCCACGACATCGGCTCCATCGCGCTGACGGTCGTGCCGGGGTGCGCCCGCCGGTGGGCGGCGAGGCCGTCGGCGAAGGTCGCCGCCCGCCGCTCGTCGACCGCGAAGCCCTCCGCGCGCAGCTCCGCCGCGAAGGCGGCCATCGCGCCGGCGACCAGGTGCAGCCGCTGGCGGTGGAAGCGCTTCGAGGCCCGCTTGGCCTGCGCGGTCACCATGAGCACCCGGGTGGTCGACGGGTCGGCGTCGGCCAGGCTCGCGATGCCCCGGTTGAGCTGGTCGCCGAGCACCCAGACCGTGCGGCCCGGTCCCGCCGCCATCAGTCGTCCCAGTCGGCCTCGCCGGCCAGCTCGGCGTACGCGCGCCACTCGCGGATGACGCGCTTGGCGTCGCGCGCCCGGACCTCGGGGCGGGCGCTCGCGAGCAGCTGCAGCGCGATGCCCTCCTGGCCCCGCCCCGGCGGGGTGCCGAGCTCGTTGAGGACGGCCCAGACGGTGTCCTCGTCGAGGCCCGGCCGCTCCGACAGGATGTAGTCGGCCGCCTCACCCAGGTCGAGCTCGTCGTCCATCCGCCCAGGGTAGCGACCCCCCCGGCCAGGCACCCCCCGACGCGCCCGGCGCATCGCCGGCCGGGGGCCTACCGCCCGGGCGGCGGGGGCCCGCTGACCGCGCGGTCGTAGGTGTCGGCGGTCAGGCCGGCGTCGCGCAGCTCGACCTTGCGCACCCGTTCGGTCGGGGTCTTCGGCAGGTGGTCCAGCACCCGCACGAAGCGCGGGACGGCGAAGTAGGGCATCCGCTCGTCGAGCCACGACAGCAGGGCGGCCAGATCGGGCCGGCACCCCTCGCGGGGCACGAGGCAGACGAGGATCTCGTCCTCGGCCGACGCCCCCTCGGACGCGTGCACGCCGACCGCCGCCGCCTCGAGCACGTCGGGATGCGACGCCACGATGCGCTCGACCTCCATCGACGACACGTTCTCGCCGCGGCGCCGGATGTAGTCCTTCACGCGGTCGAGGAAGTAGAGGTAGCCCTCCTCGTCGAGCCGGCCGAGGTCGCCGGTGTGCAGCTTGAGGTTGCGGAAGTCCTCGGCCGTCTTCTCGGGCATGCCGGCGTAGGAGCGCATGACGATGTTCGGCAGCTTCATGTCGACGACGATCTCGCCCGGCTGCCCCACGGCGACCGGCAGGTCCGACCCCGGATCGACCACGCTCACCTCGAAGCCGGGCGTCGCGACCCCGCAGCTCCCCGGCCGGCCCGGCCTCCCCGGCGGGTGGTAGGTGACCATCCCGGTCTCGGTGAGGCCGTAGCCCTCGATGAAGCGGACGCCGAAGCGCTCCTCGAAGCGCTCGTAGAGGTCCTTCGGCGCCGGCATGGCCATGACGCGGGTGACCCGGTGGGCCCGGTCGAGGTCGCTCGGGGGCGTGTTCCATATGAAGTAGTTGATGGCGCTGACCGTGTTGAGGATCGTGGCCTGCGCGTCGATCACCTGGCTCCAGAACCGCCCCGAGGAGTAGCGCTCGACGAACGCGATGCGGGCCCCGGCGATCATCGCCGGGTACGCCGCGAGCACCTGGGCGTTCGAGTGGAAGAGCGGCAGGCACGAGAAGAGGGTGTCCTCGCTCGTCACACCGCAGACCTCGATGTAGGTGCGACCCGAGAAGTAGTCGGAGGCGTGCTGCTTGATCGCGCCCTTCGAGCGGCCGGTCGTGCCCGAGGTGAACATCACGCGCGCGTCGTCGGTCCAGGCCACCTCGACGCCCGGGTCGTCGGCGGGGGCGTCCATGAGCGCCTCGAAGGTCTCCCAGCGCACCCGCGGGTCGGGGCCGTCGCGCTCGCCGCGCTCGAGCACCACCACGTGCTCGAGGTCGGGCAGGTCGTCCGCGACCTGGTCCAGCCGGCCGAGGAACGACGCGTCCACCACGAGGAAGCGCGACCGCGGCAGGTTGATCACCCACGAGAGGAAGTCGCCCCGGTACGCCAGGTTGATCGGGCACTGCACCGCGCCGGCGCGCTGGATGCCGAACCAGGTCGCGATGTTCTCCTCGCAGTTCGGCAGGAGCGTCGAGACGGCCTCGCCGGGGCGCAGGCCGCGCGCGATCAGGGCGTTGGCGATGCGGTCCGCGCGCGCGTCCATCTCCCCGTAGCCGATCCACGGCCCGTCGCCGACGCGCAGGTAGTCGCGGTCGGGATCCCTCTGGGCGCGGCGCCGCAGGATGGCGGGGAGGACCCAGTCGGCGGGGTCCTCGCGGAGGTACCAGTCGGACCATTCGCTCATCGGGTGCGGAGTAGACCACACCGGCGCGCCCGGGGTGGTGCCCGGGGGTCAAGACCGGGCGGCCGTCGGCCGATCCCCTCCCCACATGGCGATCCACCGCGACGACCCCCGGCTCTCGGCCCGTGCCCGTTCCAACCTCGTGTACGGACTCGACGCGCTCGGCCCCCACACCGAGGCGCCGCTGCGCGTCCGTGGCCACGCCATCGGACGCGGCAACGACGTCTTCGACGTCGAGGAGGAGTTCGAGCTCGGTCCGCGCGGCCGGCGCTTCCTCATCTCGGTCGACGTCCTCGCCCGCGAAACGCTGCTGCTCGCCATGGGCGGCGAACCAGGAGCACTGACATGAGCCCGACGCTCGAACCCATCACCGTCTCCCAGGTGCAGGTGCTCTGCCAGCGCGTGCGCTCGGCCGGATCGCCGAACGCGAAGGCCCGCCCCCCACTGGCGGCCGAGTACCGGCGCCTGTCGGGCCTGCTCGGGGTCGAGCCCGAGATCGTCGAGACCGGTCTCGACCTGCAGCGCGCCTCCGCCGGCCTGCTGCGGGCCGCCGCGCACGCCGAGGCCGTGGCCGCCCAGTCGCCCGCCGCGCGCCTGCGCCGCGCGGGCACCCGCACCCCCTAGCGCCTCCGGCTGCGGGCGCGACGGAGCCGTCGCGCCCGCCCGGGACGCCCTCACGCCGGCGGGATGTGGTGCCCGCCCCGGAACATGTCGCCGGGGTCGTAGAGCGCCTTCGTCATCCGCAGCCGCCGCCAGGTCCCCGCGTCGAAGAAGGCGCGGGCGTCGGCCGGCCGCTCGACGAAGTTCGGGTAGTCCCCGACCCGGTACGGCCGCATGGCGTCCTGCACGCGGTCCAGCGACGCCGCGACGGCCGCCTCGGTGACCTCGTCCTCGACCACCCCGAGCGAGAACAGGCTGAAGGTTCCGGGTAGCGTCGCGCGCGCCCCCGCGCCGGGCGCCCGCCGCCCCAGCGCGCCGCCCATGTGGCGCATCTGCACCATCGCCAGCGACGTGCCGGCGAGCGACCCGGGCCCCGCCGCGTCGAGCAGCGCGTCCATCCCGGCGGCCGGCAGGTCGCCCAGCAGGTGGTGGGCGCTGCGGTAGGGCAGGGGCTCGGCCGGGTCCTCCATGGCGAGTCCCGCGAGGACGGACGGCGGCCCCGTCGCGAGGGTGTCGATCATCGGCCCCAGGCGGCGCAGCGGCGACAGCAGGGCGCGGCCCTCGGCCTCGCCGCCGAGATGGGCCGCCATCACGACCGCGATCGAGGCGCCGCGGAACGGGTCGGGCATCTCCGGCACGTCGGGGAAGTGGAACATCGTGGCCCAGCTCATGAGCTCGTCGGGGAACCCCGGCAGCAGCTCGTTCCAGGTGTGGAACACCTCGCCGGAGCGCTCGAATGGGAAGAACATGGCGCCGGCGTAGAGCTCCGCGACCGGCTGGACCCGGAACTCGATCGCCGTGACGACCCCGAAGTTGCCGCCGCCGCCGCGCAGGGCCCAGAAGAGCTCGGGCTCGTGATCGGCGTCGGCGCGCACGAGGTGGCCCTCGGCGGTGACCAGCTCGATCGCCGTGACGCTGTTGGCCTGGAGGCCGTACCGGCGGGCCAGCCATCCCATGCCGCCGCCGAGCGAGTAGCCGGCGATGCCGACGTCGGGCGACGAGCCGTGCAGGGCCGCGAGACCGAGGTCCGAGAGCGCCGGGGCCACGTGCATCCACTTGGCGCCCGAGCCGACCCGCACCCGCCGCGCCATCGCGTCGATCGACACGGAGCGGAGCCCGGAGGTGTGCACGATGACATCCCCCGAGAGGTCGCCGAGCTGGGCGGCGCCGTGGCCGGTGGCCTGCGGCGCGATCCGCAGGCCCCGCTCGCGGGCGTACCGGACGGCCACGGCGACGTCGCCCTCGTCGGCGGGCAGGACGATCGCCGCGGGGCGCTGGTCGACGAGGAGGTTGAAGGCCTGCCGCGCGGCGTCCCATCCGGGGTCGCCGTCGACGACGACCCGGCCGGAGATCCGGTCGGCGAGCGATGTGTCGGTGGTGGTGGGCATCGGGGGGCTCCTTTCGTACGGGGGTGGGACGACCCTCGTCCGATCGGGGCGCCCCCGCGTCGGGGGCGACCCCAACCGCCGACCCCGAACCTGCGGTCCGGCGCCCCCTACGCCCCGAGCGCCCGCCCGAGCTGACGGCGGGACGCGATGCCGAGCTTGCGGTAGGTGTGCGAGAGGTGCACCTCCACCGTCTTGAGCGTCACGTAGAGCGCCTGGGCGATCTCCTTGTTGCTGCTCCCCCGCGCCGCGAGCTCGGCCACCCGGCGCTCGCTCGCGGTGAGCGAGCCGGCGCCGGCCGCCGCGCCCACGCGGGGGCGGTAGCCGGCCGCGCCGAGCTCGGTCCGCGCCTCCTCGGCCAGGACGCGCGCGCCGCAGCGCTCCGCCAGCTCGAGCGCCCGCATGAGCGGACCGCGCGCCTCGCGGCGCCGGCCGCCGCGGCGCAGGGCGGCGCCGAGCGACAGGTGGGCGCACGCCTCCTCGAGGCGCGCCGGCGAGCGCTCGAGCAGCGCGACCGCCTGCGCCAGGTGATCGAGGCCCTGCTCGCGCTCGATCGCGCCGAGCACCCGCAGGGCCCGCCCGACGACGCCGGGGGCGCCCCACCGCCGCGCGGGCCCGAGCTCCGCGGCGGCCACCTCGATCGCCTCAGCGGTCCGGCCCGCCGCGTCGAGGGCCAGGGCCCTCAGCGAGCGCCACGGGGCGAACGCCGGGTTCGTGATGCGCCCCAGGTGCGACGCGTACTCCTCCGCCGCGGCCAGGGCCTCGGCCGGACGGCCCTCGGCCAGCAGCAGGCCCACGCGGGCGCGCCGCAGCGAGTGGGCCGGCACCGAGCCCGGCGCGTGGCTCGCCGCGCCGTCGAGGAGGTCCCGCGTGCCGGCGAGGTCGCCCCGCTCCAGGAGGATGCGGGCGAGCTCGGCCCGCTCCCAGGTGAGGTCGCCCCACAGGCCGGCGACCTCCATCGCCTTGCGCATCGACCCCTCGGCGTCGGCGAGCTCGCCGCGCTGCAGCCACGCGCCCGCGCGGAAGTAGTGGGAGGTGTTCACGGCGAAGTGGGAGCCGTGCCGGTGGCCCGCGGCCTCCATCAGGTCGAGGGCGTCGAGCGCCTCGTCGCGCTCGGCCAGGATCAGTACCGCGATCGCCGTCCCCGCGCCCACGAAGTCGCCGTCGGCCGTGAGCCCCCCGCCGGCGAGCGACCTCAGCGCCAGGTCGGCGCACGCGCGCCCGTCGCCACCGGTGAGGGCGCGGTGCCAGGCGGTGACGGCCGCCAGCGCCCGGCCCCCCGGCCCGTCGAGCGCCTCGCCGGGCCCCGTCGCGACGGCGGGCTCGCCCCCCGCGCCGAACGTGATGGCGAGCAGCTCCACCGCCGCGAGCGCCCGCCGCGGGTCGTCGGGCTCCGGCGGCAGCTCGCGGGACGCCCGGCGCGCGACGGCCACCGCCTCGCCGGGGGGGCGCGTGAAGAGCAGGCAGTGCGCGAGCGCGACGGCGGCCTCGGCCCGTGACGCCGGGTCGGGGAGCTCGTCGTACGCCGCCGCCAGCCGCTCCGCCGCGAGCGGCCCGTCGAGGCCGGCCGCCGTGACCCCCAGGTCGAGCAGCAGCCGGCCCCGGGCCGCCGGCGCGGGAGGCTCCTCGAGGGCGCGGGCCAGGTGCGCGACCGCGCTGTCGGCGGCGCCCCGCCGCTGCGCGGACGCGGCGGCGGCGACCAGCACGTCCACCGCCCACGGGTCGCCGCGCCGCGGCGCGGCCAGGAGCTGTGTCGCCACCTCCTCGGCAGGCGCCCGCGCGTCGGCCAGCACGCGCGCGGCGTCGGCGTGCCGCAGCTCGCGCACCCCCGGCGGGAGCGCGTGGTAGACGGCGTCCCGCACGAGCGGGTGCACGAACCCGAGCGGCGGCTCGGCGCGCAGGATCTCCGCCCGGGCGAGCGCGGCCGCCGCCGCGGCGACCCGCGGCTCGTCGAGGCCCGCCAGCGCGGCCACCGCCGGCAGCCCCGCGCCGTCGCCCAGGATCGCGACGGCGCGGGCGACGGCCCCGGCGTCGGGCGGCAGCCGGGCCAGGCGCGTGAGGACGATGCGCGACGCGGCCCGCGGAGCGGCCCGGCGGACCGCCGCCACCTGCCCGGCGCCGGGCTCCACGCCGTCCTCGGCGAGGGAGGCCAGCAGCTGACCGAGCAGGAGCGGGTTGCCGCCGGCCGCCTCGTGGCACGCGGTCGCGAACGCGGGGTCGGGCTCGGCCCCCAGGCGTGCCCGGGCCAGCTCCGCCACGCCCTCCGGACCCAGGGGGCGGGGGCGCAGGACGAGGGCGCCGGGGGCGGAGGCCACCTCGCCGACGAGCGCGGGATCGGTGCCGGGCTCGGCGGTGCGCAGGCCCAGCGCGAGGAGCACGTCGAGCCCCTCGAGGCGCCGCACCAGGTAGGCGAGGAATCGCAGGGAGGGCCGGTCGCACCAGTGGAGGTCGTCGACGACGACGAGGAGCGGGCCCTCCTCGGCCAGGTTGACCGTGAGCCAGAAGAGCCCGTGCAGCGCGGCGAACGTCGCGTCCCCCCGCGGGGAGGCCGGGTCGGCCTCGACCGCCGCGAACACCGGCAGGGCCGCCGCCGCCGCCCCCTCCATGAGGCGCTCACGGGAGCCCGGCCGGAGGAGGGCGGGCTCGAAGAGCTGGCGGACCACGCCGAAGGGGAAGTCGCGCTCCAGTTCGCCGCCGCGCGCGACGATCCGCCCCATGCCCCGCGCGGCGGACCGGGCCCTCAGCTCGTCGATCAACCGGCTCTTGCCGATGCCCGCCGGGCCCTCGACCACGACCACCGCGCCGCCGCCGTCGAACAGCCCCTCCAGGGCCGCCAGCTCGGCCTCTCGCTCCACCAGCGGGCTGTCGCGCGTCGCCGCCATCGGTGCGGTCACGATATCCCGGCGACCCGACCCCCGGGCGCCCGGGGCCGCGCCCCGGGGTCGGGCGGGGCTGTGGTAGCCTGCGCGGAGCCCGTCCCCGGACCGGAGTCGTCGACCTGTGGCAACAGGCCAGCGCATTGCAGTGACGATGGCTTGTGAAGAGTGCAAGCGTCGGAACTACCAGACCATGAAGAGCAGGCGGAACACCCCGGACCGCATCGAGTTCCGGAAGTTCTGTCGATGGTGCGGACGGCACACGCCGCACAAGGAAACCCGGTAGCGCCACCGCGCTCCGAGGGGTCCTGCGTAGGGTCGTAGCTCAACTGGTAGAGCACCGGTCTCCAAAACCGGGGGTTGGGGGTTCGAGTCCCTCCGGCCCTGTAGTCCACGACGAATGATGGTCACCTGACGATGGCGCGTATCCGACCCGCACGGGGGCAGGGAAAGTCGGGAGACGGCGCCACGCCGGCTCCGGGCGGCGCCCGCCCGCCCGCGAAGCGGCGCGCCGACCAGGCGCGCCAGAGCCCGAAGCCCAACCCGCCGGGGCAGCGCCGCAAGCCCGACAAGGCGGGCTCGGTGACCAAGGCGGTCGTGCAGCAGCGACGCGGTTCCCGGTTCATCACCGAGGTCATCGCCGAGCTGAAGAAGGTGAGCTGGCCCGATCGCGCGACGCTCCTGCAGTCCACCGCGGTCGTCCTCGTCGTCGTCGCTATCGTCTCGGTCTACCTGGCCGCCCTGGACGAGGTGTTCGGCCGGCTCATCGATGCGATCTTCTGACCGAAGGGCTCCTGCGTGTTCCGCTGGTACGTCATCAACACCTATTCCGGCCACGAGAAGAAGGTCAAGGCCAACCTCGAGCACCGGCTGATCTCACTCGGCCAGCGCGAGCGCGTGCGCGACGTCGTCATCCCGACCGAGCAGGTCGTGGAGACGAAGGACGGCCAGAAGGTCCAGACCGAGAAGCGCCGCCTGCCGGGCTACGTGCTCATCAACATGGACATGACCGCCGACGCCCTGTGGCTCGTGAAGAACACGCCGGGGGTGACCGGCTTCGTCGGCGGCGGGGGTCGTGAGAACGAGCCCGTGCCGCTGACGCAGCCCGAGGTCAACCGGCTGCTCAACGTCGCGACCGAGGTCCGGCCGAAGATCCGGGCCGACTTCCTGGTGGGCGAGAGCGTGAAGGTCATCGCCGGCCCGCTGTCGGACTTCACGGGCGAGATCGCCGAGATCAACGCCGAGCAGGGGCGCCTCAAGGTGCTGGTCAGCATCTTCGGCCGCGAGACCCCGGCCGAGCTCTCGTTCGACCAGGTCAAGAAGCTCACCTAGCATCGGGGCCCCGGCCCCCTCCACACGCAAACCCGGGGCGAGCGCCCCGCGATAGAGGACGTCATGGCGAAGAAGGTCCTGCAGGTCATCAAGCTCCAGATCCCGGCCGGGTCGGCGTCGCCCGCCCCGCCGGTCGGACCCGCGCTGGGTGGCGCCAGCATCAACATCATGGAGTTCGTCAAGGCGTTCAACGCGCAGACGCAGGCGGGCAACGGCACGATCACGCCGGTCGAGGTGACGGTCTACGAGGACCGGTCGTTCACCTTCATCACGAAGACCCCGCCGGCCGCGGTGCTCATCCGCCAGGCGCTCGGCATCCCCAAGGGGAGCCCGGAGCCGCACAAGGAGAAGGTGGCGAACCTGTCGCGCGACCAGCTGCGCCAGATCGCCGAGACGAAGATGCCCGACCTGAACGCCAACAGCATCGAGTCGGCCATGACGATCATCGCGGGGACGGCACGTAGTATGGGCGTGACCGTCAACGCGGCGTAGGGGAGAACAGAGATGCCGAAGCGCGGCAAGCGCTACCAGCAGGCCCGGTCGGAGATCGACGCCGAGCGCGTCTACCACCCCCTCCACGCCGTCAAGCTCATCAAGTCGCAGGAGCTGACCCGCTTCGACCCCACGGTCGAGGTGCACATGCGCCTGGGCGTCAACGTGCGCCACGCCGACCAGCAGCTGCGCGGGACCATCAGCCTGCCCCACGGGACGGGCAAGGAGGTCACGGTCGCGGTCTTCGCCGAGGGCGACAAGGCCCGCGAGGCCGAGGCCGCCGGCGCCGACTTCGTCGGTGGCGACGACCTCGCCAAGCGCATCCAGGAGGGCTTCACCGATTTCGACGTCGCCATCGCGACGCCGGACATGATGGGCACGGTCGGCCGCCTCGGCCGCATCCTCGGCCCGTCCGGCAAGATGCCCAACCCGAAGAGCGGCACCGTCACGTTCGACGTCGGGAAGGCCGTCACGGACGTCAAGGCGGGCAAGGTCGAGTACCGCACCGACCGCGCCGGGATCATCCACATCGGCATCGGCCGCCGGTCGTTCGACGAGCGTCAGCTCATCGAGAACTACCAGGCCGTGATCGAGGAGATCGTCCGGGTGAAGCCGGCCGCGGCCAAGGGCAAGTACCTCCGTTCGATCACGCTCGCCCAGACCATGGGCCCCGGCATCCCGGTCAACACGAGCCGCACCTCCGCCTCCGAGGTCCTGGAGGAGCCGGCCGCCTAGCGACCGCCGCACAGACCGACCGAAGACCCACGGGGGCGGCCACGCCGCCCTAAGCGCCCTCACCGAGGGCACCCGTGCGAGGTTGGCGACGAGCGTTCACGGGGCCCCGACGCGGGGCGCCTCCGCTGTCGTCCGCCCGCCCGGGACGATCAGATGGAGGTGGCACCCTGAGACGAGACGAGAAGACCGAGGCGATCGCCGAGCTGGCCGAGCGCATGCGGGGGTCCGACACCGTCTTCGCGACCGACTTCCGCGGCCTGACGGTCAAGCAGCTCTCGGAGCTGCGCGACCGGCTGCGCGAGTCCGGGACCGAGTACACGGTCGTCAAGAACACCCTCGCGCGGCGGGCCGCGTCCGAGACCGGGCGCGAGGCCCTGCTGCCGTACCTGACCGGGCCGACCGGCCTCGTCTGGGTCGGAGGCGACGCGGCCGTCGCCGCCAAGGCGCTCGACGGCTTCGCCTCCGAGCACCCGGCGGCGATGTCCATCAAGGGCGGATTGCTCGAGGGCGCCGACCTGCCGCAGGCGGATGTCACGCGCCTGGCCAAGCTGCCCTCTCGCGAGGTCCTGCTCGGCCAGCTCGCCGGCACGATCGCCGCACCGCTGACCGGCCTCGCCGGCGGCCTCAACAACCTGATCGGCGGTCTCGCCCGCAGCCTGGGCGCCGTCCAGGCGCAGCGCGAGTCCCAGGAGTCCGCGGCGGCCTGACCGCCCACCACACCCCTTTCACGCACCACACGACGAGGAGCGACACGCATGGCGACGACCGACGAATGGATCGAGGAGCTCAAGAGCATCTCCGTGCTCGAGCTGTCCGAGCGGATCAAGGCGATCGAGGAGACCTTCGGGGTCTCCGCCGCGGCGCCGGTCGCGGCCGCCGCGCCGGCCGCCGGTGACGGCGGTGGCGCCGCCGCCGCCGAGGAGCAGACGGCCTTCACCGTCAGCCTCGACGCCGCCGGCGACAAGAAGATCCAGGTCATCAAGGTGGTCCGCGCGGTCACCGGCCTGGGTCTCAAGGAGGCCAAGGAGCTGGTCGACAACGCGCCGAGCAACGTCAAGGAGGACGTCACCAAGGAGGAGGCCGACTCCGTGAAGGCGCAGCTCGAGGAGGCCGGCGGGGTCGTCTCCGTCAAGTAGGCCCGACCGGCCGTACCGGCTCCCGACGGGAGACGGCGGTCGCAGGAGCACCACCGACGCCGCGGCCGTCCACCCACCCGGGTGGACGGCCGCGCGTGTCTCTGATCGGATGCGCCGGCTCGTGAGACGCCGCGCCGCCATCGCGTCGACCGCCCTCGTGGCCGTCGCCGCGCTCACCTCCACGGCCCACGCCGGCGTCGTCTCCCAGGGCGGCGTCCGCATGGGCGCCGATGCCCTCTGGAGCCGCGGCCTGCTCGGGCAGGGACAGGTCGTCGCCGTGCTCGACGAGGGCTTCGCGGGCCTCGACCGGTCGATCGCGCTCGGCGAGCTGCCGGGGCGCGACCGGCTCGTGATCAAGGGCTTCGACCCCCTCGGAGGCGAGGGCGGGCTGACCGAGTTCGGGGTCCCGACCCAGCACGGGGTGCGGATGGCCGAGCTGATCCACGACCTCGCGCCCGATGCCCGGCTCGTGCTGGTCGGCTACCGCACGGTCGAGCAGTTCGCGCAGGCCGCCGCCTGGATCGCCGCCGAGGGCATCCCGGTCGTGAGCCACTCCAACTCGTTCCTCACGCCGCCCTTCGACGGCACCGGGCCGGCGGCGCGCGCCGTCGACGCCGCCGCCGCCGCGGGGGTGCTGTGGGTCAACTCGTCCGGCAACTACGCCCAGCGCCACTGGCGCGGCACGCCCGGGCCCGACGGGGCGCTGCTGCCGATCGCGCCGGCCGCCGGCACCCCCCTCCTCTTCAGCCTCGCCTGGGAGTCGCCCTCGGTCCGGGCGTCGCTCGCGCTCGAGCGCCAGGACCCCGCGGGCGCCTGGACCGAGGTGCAGCGGGCCGGGGCCGTGAGCCCCGTGAACGTGTCGACGACCCCCCACGTCGCCGACGGCGCGCCCCACCGGCTCGTGGTGCGCGTCACCTCCGGCGGTCCCGCGGCGGTCAGCCTGTTCTCGCAGACGGTCGGCTTCGGCGCGCTGGCGGTCGGGGAGGGCAGCATCCCGACCCCGGGCGACGCGGCGGGCGCGCTGACCGTCGGCGCCGTCAGGTGGACGGGTGTCGCCCGAGAGCCCTACTCCTCGTCCGGCCCGACGCGCGACGGGCGTCCGAAGCCCGATCTCGTCGGGCCCACGTACGTCACCTCCAACCCGGAATGGCCCGGCACCGCGGGCACGTCGGCGGCCACCGCCCACGTGGCCGGCGCCGCCCTGCTGCTGCGTCAGGCGCGACAGTCCGCGGGCCTGCCGGCCTCGGCGGCCGACCTGCGGAGCGCGCTGGCGGCGACCGTGCTCGACCTCGGTCCCGCGGGCCCCGACCCCGCCTACGGGGCGGGGATGGCGCGGCTCGACGCCGACGCCCCCCGCGTGCGGGTGCGCATCGGCGCGGGCCGGCGCCGGGTGGTGCGGGTGTCCGCCCACGATGCCGGTACGATCCGCCAGGTGCGCATCTCGCTCAACGGGCGCGGCATCAGAGCCGTCCGCCGCCCCCTCGTCGGCGTGCGCCTGCCCCTCACGCGCCGCCGGGCCGACCGGCTCGAGGTGGTGGCCGAGGACATGGCCGGCAATGTGACCCGGCGGGTGCGGATGCTGCGGGCGGGTCGATGAGCCGCGGGGCGCGCGGGGCACTCGCGACGCTCGTGCTCGCCGCCGGCGCCGCCGCGCTCGCCGGGCCGGCCGCCTCCTCGCCGCCGGCGTCCCTGACCGTGGACGCCCGTCCGGGTCAGGTGGCGCGGGTCGTCGACGGGCTGCGTCGCGGTGGCCTCCGCGTGCAGCGACGCGAGGGCCGCCGCATCCAGGTGGTCGCCGACCCGGCCCGCGCGCGATCCCTGGCGGCTCTGCCGGGCGTGGCCGGGGCGCGCCTGGCGACGGCCCCGTTCGCCGACGAGGTCGCCGTCAGCCAGGGGCTGGAGCGCAGCGGCGCCGACATCCTCGGCCGCGTGGCCGGCGGCGGCGCCGGTCTCACGATCGCCGTGCTCGACCTGGGCTTCGGCCAGAACCTGGCCCGCATGCAGGAGCTCGGCGAGCTGCCGCCGCCGGGCGCCCTCGAGACGCTCTCGTACGACGCCGCGGGCGGGCTGGCCGGTCGCAACGCCTACGGCAACCGCACCAATCACGGCGAGCTGGTCGCCCAGACCGTCTACGACTACGCCCCCGCGGCCCGCTACCTCTTCGTCAACTACCACACCGAGGCCGACTTCCTGGCCGCCACCGACGCGCTGATCGCGCGCCGGCCCGACATCGTGGTCCACTCCAACAGCTTCATCGAGGGCCGCTTCGACGGCACGTCGGCGCCGGCGCGGGCGGTCGATGCCGCCGCCGCGGCCGGCATCCTGTGGATCAACTCGGCGGGCAACTACGCGCGCCTGCACTGGTCGGGCCCGTGGGCCGACGCTCGACGGCGACGCCGACCTCGACTGGCCGAACGGCGACGCCTGGACGTTCGTGCGGCCGGCGGGCAACCCGATCACGTTCGCCCTGTCGTGGACGTCGCCGCCCGAGGGCGCGCCCACCGACCTCGACCTGGTGCTCGAGCGCCTCGACGAGTCCGGCGCGTGGGTCCCGGTCGCCGGATCGTCCGACCGCCAGTCCGCGGGCAGCCCGCCCGCCGAGCGCGTGATCGGCTACTCCCCGCCCGCCGACGGTTCGTTCCGGCTCCGCGTGGTCCGGGTGTCCGGGCCGCCGCCGCAGGGGGACCTGACCCTCTTCTCCCGCGAGATCGCCCTCGCCGACATCGGCGGCACGGTCGAGAGCAGCATCCCGACCCCGGGCGACGCGGCCGGCGCGCTCGCCGTGGGCGCCGTCGACTGGCGCGGCAACGCGCGCAAGGGCTACTCGTCGCAGGGGCCGACCGACGACGGCCGGCTCAAGCCGGACCTGGTCGCGCCGACCGACACCCGGGTGATGGGCCCCGCCGGCTTCCGCGCGGTGGGGGGCACGTCGAACGCGGCGCCCAACGCCGCCGGCGCCGCCGCCGTGCTGCTGGCGTCCGAGCGCCGGGCGGGCCGGGCACCGACCGCCGCCGAGATCCGGTCGGCGCTGACCTCGGCCGCGCTCGACCTGGGAGCGCCGGGCCCGGACGGCGTGTTCGGCGCCGGGCGGGTGCGGGTGAGCCTGACGCCGCCCCGCATCGCGCGGCCGCTGCCGGCGCCCCTGTCGTCGGTGCGCGGTCGCGTCGCGGTGCGGTTCACCGCGCTGTCGCGCGCGCGGGTGCCCTCGTGGACGCTGGCGATCGACGGCGTCCCGGCCGTCCGGCGCCCGCAGACCTACCCCCGCGGCATCACGGTCGACACGCGCCGCCTCGCCGACGGGTGGCACCTGCTCGCCGTCGAGGCGAAGGACTTCCCCGGAAACGTCGCGACGTCGTCGTGGTCGGTGCGTGTCGACAACACCGCGCCGACGCTCGTCGTGCGCCGTGTCCTCGCGCGCCGCCTGCGCCCGGCCCGGGTGCCCGGCCGGGGCCCCGCCCCGCTGCGCCGCTCCGCGGTGCGGCTGGTCGCGGCGATCGACGACCCGGGCACCACCGGCCGCCTCGCGGCCGTCGTCGCAGTGCGTGACCTGCGCGCCCGCACGACGACGACCCGCCGGGCGGGTCTTCGCCGCGGGGCCACCGTGACGGTGGCGCTCGGCGCGCTGCCGGCCGGCCGCCACCGGGTGCGCATCGACCTGCGCGACCGGGCCGGCAACCGCGCGGTCGCCACGCGCGTCGTCCGGGTGCGCTGACCGCGTCCGTCGCGCGTTGCGGCCCTTGCAACGACCTCGTACCGTCGAACACAATGCCCCTCGGCGAAAGCGCCGTCCGCGGGGCGGCCACACGACCCTCGACCCGGGAGGACACCATGCCGCTTGAGCGGGATGTGAAGGGCAAGCTGCGCGACAAGGTCTCGACGGCCAACAAGAGCAACGTCGACGCCGTCGCCGACGAGGTGCGCGAGAAGCTCGCGACCCTCGACGCCGACGACAAGGACCACGCCCGCCTGACGGGTTGGCTCGAGGACCTCTCGGTCGTCAAGGGCGGGGGCGTCCCCGGCAAGTTCTAGCCGGCCCCCGGGCACGGCGGACGCGATCGACGACCCCGGGGCGGCTCGCGCCCGGGGTCGGCGACCCGCCGGTCACCGCCCGAACGGGGCCTACCGGCCCCGCGCGCGCGGGGCCTGCAGCAGGCGCTGGAGCCGGCGGGTCTCCGCGAGCGCGTTCACCGGGCGCGTCTGCGACGGCAGGTCGCGCCCCCGCTGGATGCGCTCGTCGCGCCCCTCGCGCGCCTCGACCCAGCGCTCGTACGCGGCGATGAGCGCGAGCAGGCCCTCGACCAGCCCCGCGCCCGAGGCGTCGCCGCCGTAGGGCTCGCCGTCGAGCAGCAGGGTGCGCCCCTCCGCCCGCCAGGCCAGCTCGCCATCGCCGGGACGCGCGGCCCGCACGCCGGAGATCGAGACGCGGACGGCGAGGCCGTGCCACTCGCGCTTGAGCACCCCCGGCTCGACCGCGGGCCGGAAGCCGAACGCCCGCATCCGACGGCGCTCGTCGGGGGAGGTCCACTGACGGTGGGTGGCCTCCAGCAGCGAGCGCAGCCGCTCGCCGACGCCGTCGCCGGCGCGACCGCCGGCGTATGAGGGGAGTGCCGCCATCGGGCCAGTATGCATCACGCGCGGCGACCACCGCGGGCGCGGAGCCCGTCGGGGGTGCTAGGATCGCCGGCCTTGGCCGATGGAGTCCTTCGCTGGTGGCTGCCCCGCGCGCCGGTAGCCCCTCCGGTCGCCCCGTTCCGGTGGGTGCGTCCGTTGCCGACCAGGCCCGTCCGCTGATAACGTTAGCCGTTACGCCCGAGCCGGCCCGCCGGCAACCTCGCCGTCCCCGCCCGCTCTCGTCAGGAGGCCTCGCGACTTGAGCACCCGCCCCGCTGCCCGCGTCCGCCACTCCTTCTCCAAGCAGGAGAAGGTTCGTGACGTCCCCAACCTCATCGACATCCAGCGCTCGTCCTTCGAGTGGTTCATCGAGAAGGGCCTGCGCGAGACGATCGACGACATCTCGCCGATCGAGGACTTCACCGGAACACTCGCCGTCCAGTTCGGCAAGTACACGCTGGGTGGCTGGGAGCCCGGCATGCCGTACGACCACATCCAGCCGAACGACTCGATCAAGGACTGCCGCGAGAAGGACATCACCTACGCGGCGCCGCTGACGATGGAGGTCGCGTTCGTCAATCGGGAGACCGGTGAGATCCGTGAGCAGAAGGTCTTCATGGGCGATCTGCCCCTGATGACCAACTGGGGCACGTTCATCATCAACGGCACCGAGCGCGTCGTCGTGACGCAGCTCGTCCGCTCCCCCGGCGCCTACGTGATGGAGCCGAAGGACCGCGAGAAGCAGGTCTTCATCGCGAACCTGATGCCGTCGCGCGGCTCGTGGGTCGAGCTCGAGATCGACAAGAAGGGCCTCGTCCACGTCCGCATCGACCGCAAGCGCAAGCTGCCGGTCACCACGCTGCTGTTCGCGCTCGGCTACACGCGGGACGACATCGCCAACCTGTTCCGGCACCCGCACGACCCGGACCGGGTGAACCCCTTCATCCAGGCGACGCTCGACAAGGACGCCACCGAGGGCGACGCGCAGACGGGCGACCGCACGAGCCTCGCCGACCTGCAGAAGACGGTCGACGAGATCCACGCGCTGGCGCAGGGCCTGGACGACAAGGGCGCCGAGGAGCGCGCCACGATCGAGGCCGAGGTCGAGAAGCTCGAGAAGAAGCTCGACGCCCGCGCCGGCGACATCATGCAGCACGCCCTCATCGAGGTCTTCAAGAAGCAGCGTCCCGGCGAGCCGCCGACGGTCGACAACTCGCGCGCCCTCGTGCGCTCGCTGTTCTTCGACCCCAAGCGCTACGACCTCACGAAGGTGGGCCGGTACAAGCTCGACGCCCGCCTCGGCCTGAGCCTCGGCTCCGAGGTGCGGACCCTGACCAACCCGCGCTTCACCGGCCGCATCTCCGGCATGACGGACGACCTGGTCGAGCTGATCCGCCGCCTCGTCGCGCTTCCGATCAAGATCGGCCTGCCCGAGGACTCGAAGGACTTCGCCGCCGACGGGGCCACCACCCCGCGCGACGAGATCACGGGCGACCTCGACGAGTACGAGCACTTCGGCAACCGGCGCCTGCGCACGGTCGGCGAGCTCATCCAGGAGGCCTTCCGGATCGGCCTCTACCGGATGGAGCGCGTCGTCCGCGAGCGCATGAGCACCGAGGACGTTGACACGATCACGCCGCAGACGATCATCAACATCCGGCCCGTGGTCGCGGCGCTGAAGGAGTTCTTCGGCTCCTCGCAGCTCTCGCAGTTCATGGACCAGACCAACTCGCTGGCCGGGCTCACCCACCGCCGACGCCTGTCGGCGCTCGGCGCCGGCGGCCTCACCCGTGAGCGGGCGCCCATCGAGGTGCGCGACGTCCACCAGACCCACTACGGGCGCATGTGCCCGATCGAGACCCCCGAGGGCCCGAACATCGGCCTGATCGGCTCGCTCGGCTCCTACGCGACCCTGAACGAGTTCGGGTTCATCCAGACCCCGTACCGGCGCGTCGTCAAGGGCAAGGTCACCGACGTGATCGACGAGCTCGACGCCACGCAGGAGGAGCACAAGGTCATCGCGCAGGCGAATGCCGAGCGCGACGCGAGCGGCGCCCTCGTCGGTCAGGTGCTCTGCCGCAAGGCCGGCGAGCCGATCCTGGCCGACCCGGCCGACGTCGAGTACATGGACGTCTCGCCGCAGCAGATCGTCTCGGTGGCCACCGCGCTCATCCCGTTCCTCGAGCACGACGACGCCAACCGGGCCCTCATGGGCGCCAACATGCAGCGCCAGGCCGTGCCGCTCATGATCACCGAGGCCCCGCTCGTGGGCACCGGCATCGAGAAGCGTGCCGCCGTGGACACCGGCGACGTCGTGGTCAGCCGCACCGAGGGCACCGTCGCCGCGGTCGACGCCGACCACATCATCGTCGAGGACCCGTCGGGCGAGCTCGAGCACTACGAGCTGCACAAGTTCACCCGCTCGAACCAGGGCACGCTCATCCACCAGAAGCCCATCGTGCGCAAGGGGCAGGTGCTCCAGCACGGCGACGTGCTCGCCGACGGCAGCTCGACCGACCAGGGCGAGCTCGCGCTCGGCAGCAACATGCTCGTCGCCTTCATGTCCTGGGAGGGCTACAACTTCGAGGACGCGATCATCATCTCGGAGCGCCTGGTGAAGGACGACGTGCTGTCGTCGATCCACATCGAGGCCTACGAGATCGACGCCCGCACCACGAAGCTGGGCGCCGAGGAGATCACGCGCGACATCCCGAACCGCTCGGAGGAGTCCCTCAAGGACCTCGACGAGCGCGGCATCGTGCGCATCGGGGCCGAGGTCATCTCGGGCGACCTCCTCGTGGGCAAGGTCACGCCGAAGGGCGAGACCGAGCTGACCGCCGAGGAGAAGCTGATCCGCGCCATCTTCAAGGAGAAGGCCGGCGAGGTGCGCGACACCTCCCTCAAGGTGCCCCACGGCGAGGGCGGCAAGGTCATCGACGTGAAGGTCTTCGACCGCGAGAGCGGCGACGACCTGTCGCCGGGCGTCAACCAGCTCGTGCGCGTCTACGTCGCCAAGCGGCGCAAGATCGCCGAGGGCGACAAGCTGGCCGGCCGTCACGGCAACAAGGGCGTCATCTCGAAGATCGTCCCCGAGGAGGACATGCCGTTCCTCGAGGACGGCACGCCGATCGACATGATCCTCAACCCGCTGGGCGTGCCGTCGCGCATGAACATCGGGCAGATCCTCGAGACCCACCTCGGCTGGGCCGCGGCCCGCGGGTGGATCGACGGCGCGTACGCGGAGGGCGGGGCCAACGGCCACGAGCCGCCGCAGCGCACCTTCGTCGCCACGCCCGTGTTCGACGGCGCGACCGTCGAGGACGTGGACCGCGTGCTCAAGGACTGGTCCGCCAGCCACGAGGGCAACCCGATCCAGCTCGCGGTCGACGAGAACGACCGTGCGGGCCGGCAGGCGTCGGGCCGCATGAAGCTCTACAACGGCCGCACCGGCGAGGCCTACGAGGGCAAGGTCACCGTCGGCTACATGTACATGCTGAAGCTGCTCCACCTGGTCGACGACAAGATCCACGCCCGCTCCACGGGCCCCTACTCGCTCGTCACCCAGCAGCCGCTGGGCGGCAAGGCGCAGTTCGGCGGCCAGCGCTTCGGCGAGATGGAGGTGTGGGCGCTCGAGGCGTACGGGGCCGCCTACACGCTCCAGGAGATGCTGACGATCAAGAGCGACGACACCGTCGGCCGCGTGAAGGCCTACGAGGCGATCGTGAAGGGCGAGAACATCCAGGAGCCGTCCATCCCCGAGAGCTTCAAGGTGCTGCTCAAGGAGATGCAGAGCCTGGGGCTCGACGTGAAGGTGCAGGGCGAGGCGGGCCCGGAGTTCTCGGCACGGGAGGAGGACGACGACCTCCTGCGCGCGGCCGAGGAGCTCGGGATCGACCTCTCGGGCGGCCTGGGCGCGGCCCAGGACGGCGAGGCACAGGAGGCCGACGGTGCGTCGGAGGGATCCGCCGACGGGGCCGAGGTCGTGGCCTCCTCGACGGACGCCTCGGGCACCGACGCGACGGACGTTTAGAAGGGCCCGGCGCCCCGGCCGCGCGCTCCCCTCGGGGGTCGCGCGGGCGGTGCGCCGTGACGACGGACGGAGTCTTCCGCCGGGCCGCGAACGCGAGCGCGGTCACCGGTACACGAGAAAGGCGCGCCACACGTGATCGACATCAACAACTTCGACTCCATCACGATCGGTCTGGCCTCCTCCAAGCAGATCCGGCAGTGGAGCTCGGGCGAGGTCACCAAGCCCGAGACGATCAACTACCGCACGCTGAAGCCGGAGAAGGACGGGCTCTTCTGCGAGAAGATCTTCGGTCCGACCAAGGACTGGGAGTGCTACTGCGGCAAGTACAAGCGCGTCCGCTACAAGGGCATCATCTGCGAGCGCTGCGGCGTCGAGGTCACCCGCGCCAAGGTGCGCCGCGAGCGGATGGGTCACATCGACCTGGCCGCGCCCGTCAGCCACATCTGGTTCTTCAAGGGCGTCCCGAGCCGCATCGGCTACATGCTCGACATCGCCCCCAAGGAGCTGGAGAAGGTCCTCTACTTCGCCGCCTCGATCGTCACCGAGGTCGACCAGGACGGCCGCGCCGGTGAGCTCGACCGGCTCCTGGAGGAGGTCAACGCCACGATCGAGCAGTTCGGCGTGGACAAGGAGGAGCGCCTCCTCGAGCTGAACGAGCGCCTCGAGCGCCGCGTGACGTGGCTGCGCGAGGACGAGGTCCCCGGCCTCACCGACGAGGACGAGTACTGGATCGACGACCTCAAGCGCGACCGCACCTCGGAGGACCCCGAGGCGCGCCGCGAGCTGACCGACGCCGACCGCAAGCAGGCCGAGACCGATCTCCGCAAGGAGACGGACATCTCGCTGAAGGACATCGAGCGCTACACCGAGGAGGCGATCGACCGCCTCACGCGCGCCTGGCTGACCTTCAAGGACCTCAAGCCGCGCCAGATCGAGCCCGACGAGCAGCTCTTCCGCGAGATGAAGGAGCGGTTCGGCTCGCCGCACGGCTTCTGCGACCTCTTCAAGGGTGGCATGGGCGCCGCGGCGATCAAGGAGCTGCTCGCCCAGATCGACCTCGACGCCGAGGGCGAGTCCCTGCGCGAGACCATCCAGACGAGCAAGGGCCAGCGCCAGGCGCGGGCCCTCAAGCGCCTGAAGGTGGCCTCGGCCTTCCGTCGCAGCACCAACCGCCCCGAGTGGATGGTGCTCGAGGCGATCCCGGTCATCCCGCCGGAGCTGCGCCCGATGGTGCAGCTCGACGGTGGCCGCTTCGCCACCAGCGACCTCAACGACCTGTACCGCCGCGTCATCAACCGCAACAACCGGCTCAAGCGCCTCCTCGATCTCGGCGCGCCCGAGATCATCGTCAACAACGAGAAGCGCATGCTGCAGGAGGCCGTCGACGCGCTCTTCGACAACGGCCGTCGCGGCCGCGCGGTCACGGGCCCCGGCAACCGCCCCCTCAAGTCCCTCTCGGACATGCTCAAGGGCAAGCAGGGCCGCTTCCGCCAGAACCTGCTCGGCAAGCGCGTCGACTACTCCGGCCGCTCGGTCATCGTGGCCGGCCCCGAGCTGCGCCTGCACCAGTGCGGGCTGCCCAAGCTGATGGCCCTGGAGCTCTTCAAGCCGTTCATCATGAGCCGGCTCGTCGAGCGCAAGCAGGTGCAGAACATCAAGGCCGCCAAGAAGCTCGTGGACGCGATGGTGCCCGAGGTCTGGGACGTCCTCGAGGAGGTCATCGGGGAGCACCCGGTGCTGCTCAACCGCGCGCCGACGCTGCACCGCCTGGGCATCCAGGCGTTCGAGCCGGTGCTCGTCGAGGGCAAGGCCATCCAGATCCACCCGCTGGTCTGCACCGCCTTCAACGCCGACTTCGACGGCGACCAGATGGCCGTGCACCTGCCGCTGTCGGTCGAGGCCCAGGCCGAGGCCCGCATCCTGATGCTCTCGGCCAACAACATCCTGTCGCCGGCCCACGGCCGCCCGATCGCCGTGCCCAGCCAGGACATGATCCTCGGCCTCTACTACCTCACCTACTCGTCGGTGGTCAGCGTCCGCAAGAAGGGGACCGAGGGCGAGGGACGCGACCAGGAGCTCGTCGAGCTCTGGAACGCGGAGAGCCGCAAGTTCGAGCTGCCCCGCGGCTACGAGGGCAAGTTCGACGGCGGCGAGTGGTCCAACAAGCCCTTCGACGGCATCGCGCCGCCGCGCACGTTCGGGCGCGTCGAGAACCTGCTCGCCGCGCTCGACCAGCGCGCGGTGGGCCTGCAGGACCTGATCGAGAAGCGGGCCCCCGACGGCAGCCGTCGCATCACCACGCCGGGCCGCGTGGTCTTCAACCACGAGGTCCGCGAGGCGCTCGAGCTGGTGGTCGGCGCCGAGGAGCTGGTCGAGCGTCCGTTCCCCGAGTTCCACGGCACCCTGACGAAGCGCTACACGGGCGACTTCATCGAGGACCTGGTCAACGTGTACGGCGCCACCGCGGTCTCGATGGTGCTCGACTCGTTCAAGGCGCTCGGCTTCCGCTACGCCACCGACTCCGGTCTGACGGTCTCGAAGAACGACATCGTGGTGCCGCCGACCAAGCCGGACATCATCGCCAAGTACGACCGCAAGGTCGAGGAGGTCGAGGAGTTCTTCGGTCTCGGCGAGATGAGCCCGGAGGAGCGCCACGAGGAGGTCATCAAGCTCTGGGAGCAGGCCACCGACGAGGTCGCCGAGGCGATGCAGCGGCACCTCTACCGCCTCAACCCGATCTACATGATGGCCAACAGCGGGGCGCGTGGGTCGTTCAAGCAGATCCGCCAGCTGGCGGGGATGCGTGGCTGCATGAACAACCCGAAGGGCGAGACCATCGAGCGCCCGATCAAGAGCAACTTCATGGAGGGGCTCTCGGTCCTCGAGTACTTCATCTCGACCCACGGCGCCCGCAAGGGGCTCGCCGACACCGCCCTCAAGACCGCCGACTCCGGCTACCTCACCCGGCGCCTGGTCGACGTGTCCCAGGACGTCATCGTCCGCGAGCTCGACTGCGGCACGTCGGTGGGCATCGAGGTGCCGGTCTTCCGTGACGACAACGCCCTCAACCCGAGCCTGCCCGGCCGGGTCCTCCTCGGCCCGGTCGTCGACCGGATCACCGGAGAGGTGCTCCTCGACATCCGTCCCGAGGTCGCGGACGGCGACGAGGAGGCCGCCCGGGCCGCCGAGCGCGGGCACCTGGTCTCCACGGCCGACGGCCAGCGGCTCGACATCGAGCTGCGCAAGCCGGACGGCTCGCCGACCGACTCCGTCGTCTCGGTGCGGTCCCCCGTGAAGTGCCGCAGCGAGGTGGGCATCTGCGCCCGCTGCTACGGGCGCAACCCCGCCTCGGGCCGTCTCACGGAGCCGGGCGACGCGGTCGGCATCATCGCCGCGCAGTCCATCGGCGAGCCGGGCACCCAGCTCACCATGCGCACGTTCCACACGGGCGGCGTCGCCGGGGCCGACATCACGCACGGCCTGCCGCGCGTCGTCGAGCTGTTCGAGGCACGCAAGCCGAAGGCCCAGGCGCACGTCGCCCCGGTTGACGGCTGGGTGCGCATCACCGACGACGAGACGCGGCCCGGGTCGGCCACGCTCACGATCGTCGAGCCCGAGTACGTCGAGATGGACGACGCGGGCACGGGCGCGACCCGGGCGCCGGTGCGCGAGCACCCCTTCCCGGTGATGCGCCGCACGCAGATCACGGTCAGCGACGGCCAGTGGGTCGAGGCCGGCGACCTGCTGAGCACCGGCTCGGCCTTCCCGGCCGACATCCTCGGGTCGAAGCCCGGTGTGTCGCTCGGGGTCCAGGGACGGATCACCGGCGTCAAGTCCGAGAAGGGCGGCTGGCTGCGGGTCAACGTCGAGACCGAGGCCGGCATCTCGCAGCGCTGGCTGCGCCTGCCGTCCGATCGCCCCGGCCCGGTCATCGAGAAGGGCATGGAGGTCGCCACCGGGCAGCGGTTCTTCGCCCAGGAGGGCACCCGCGACCGCTCGACCAAGACCGAGCTCTACCTCGTCAGCGAGGTGCAGAACGTGTACCGCTCGCAGGGCGTGGACATCAACGACAAGCACATCGAGCTGATCGTGCGCCAGATGCTGCGCAAGGTCCGGGTCGACGACCCGGGCGGCACGCACTTCCTGCACGGCCAGATGGTCAACAAGCCGGTGCTCTACCGCGAGAACACCCGGGCGGCCGAGCGCATCCAGGAGCAGCTGCTCGAGATGCGCGAGTCGGGCGAGTTCACCGGGGACGACAGCGAGGTGAACCGCGCGGCCGGTGGCGTGCAGGCCGTCGTGGAGCCCCTCATCCTGGGCATCACCAAGGCCTCGCTGGCGACCGAGTCGTTCCTCTCGGCGGCCTCCTTCCAGGAGACCACCAAGGTGCTCACCGACGCGGCGCTCGAGGGCAAGACGGACCGCCTGCGCGGGCTCAAGGAGAACGTGATCATCGGCAAGCTGATCCCGGCCGCCACCGGGCTCAAGCGGTACCGGCAGCTCGAGATCGAGGCGGTCCGGCGCGCGCCGGCCCTGCTGGAGTTCGACCTCGACGAGCCGTTCTCCGACGCCGACGACGACGCCCTGCTGGGCATCGGCGACGGCGAGGGGCAGACGTACTCGTTCGGCCCCGAGCTGGAGCTCGACGAGTAGCAGCACCACGCGGCGACCGTCGGCCCCTCCGGGGGGCGACGGTCGCGGCGGGCGCGATCGCGACGGCCCGGGCGGACGCCCGGGCCGTCTGCGTCGACGGCCCGCGCGCCGGCGGGCCGGGCGGCCTCAGTCCCGGGTCTCGAGCCGCCGGGTGAGGGGGTCGCCGCTGATCCCGTGCAGCACGATCGACACGCAGACCACGGCGACGAGGGTCCAGATGACGGTCTCCGCCTCGCCGGCCGGGAGCAGTCCCGCGTGCAGCGCGGCCGCGCCGTAGTAGAGCGAGCCGACCCCCCGGACGCCGAACCAGCCGATCCAGAGCCGCTCGGTGCGATCGAGCCGGGCCGGGCCGAGCGCGGCCAGGGTGGCGAGCGGGCGCACCACCACGAGCAGCACGAGGGCCAGGGCCCAGCCGGCGACGCCCGGCATCGCGAGCCCGTCGAGGGTCAGCAGGCTGCCGAGGACGAGGATCATCGCCAGCTCGAGCACCCGCTCGAGCGTCGCCGCGCCGGCGTGGACGCCCTCGTTGTACTCGTGGTCGCGCTCGCGGCGGCGGAATGCGATGCCCCCCACGAAAGCCGCGAGGAACCCGTAGCCGCCCGCGAGCTGGGTGACGCCGTAGATCGCCAGCACGGCGCCGAGGGCGGCCCAGCCGTCGAGCTCGACCGACAGCAGGTCGCGCTCGCGCAGCCGGGTGGCGACGGCGGCGATCAGCCGCCCCCCGACCACGCCGATGCCGATCCCGGCGGCGGTGGCGTAGAGCACGTCGACCGCGACCCACTCCGCGATGTCCCCGGCGCTCGCCCCGGCGGCGATCACCAGGCCGAGGTAGACGAACGGGAAGGCCAGCCCGTCGTTGAGGCCGGCCTCGGAGGTCAGGGCGAAGCTCGTCTCGGCCTCCGCGTCCTCGCCGCCCTCACCGGGGGGACCGACGCCGAGATCGCCGGCCAGCACCGGGTCGGTGGGCGCGAGCGCCGCGCCGAGCACGATCGCCGCGCCGGCGGAGAGCCCCATCGCGAGCGCCCCGAAGACCGCCACCGCGACGATCGTGATCGGCATGACGACGCCGAGCAGCAGGATCGTCGACCGCCACCGCCGCCACCCGATCGGGCGATCGAGGCGCATGCCGGTCGCGAACAGGGCGACGATGACGGTCAGCTCGGCGAGGCGCTCGATCGTGCTGACATCGTCCACGAGATCGAGCCACCCCAGGCCGAGCACCGCCGCCCCGACCGCGCCGAGGGCGCCGAGGGCCAGGTAGACGACGCTGGGGGAGAAGGCCCGCGACCGCTCGTGGGTGAGCGCGACGATGGCGACCATGACGGCCACGCCCACGAACAACAGCCCCAGCGGCCACGCGTCGGGGACCTCCAGGCCGGGGGCGATCGCCGCCGGGCTCGTCATCGGGAACCCGGACGGCACGTCCACCTCCTACCCGCTCTCCGTCGTCGCCAGACCCCGCGCTAGTTTCCGGTGCCGTCCGGATCGGGGAACCGGACGTGCAGGTGGTCGTCGTGGGCCGGCCAGCGCACCACGACGCCGGGCGGTCCGTGCAGGTCGAGGCTCGGGCCGATCAGCACCAGGCTCGCCCCCTGCGCGACCAGGCGGTCAACGACCTGCTGCGTTCGCGCCCGGTCGTAGGTGGCCGGGCCGACCTGCTGCTCGCCCCCGTCGGCGCGCACGAGGCGGATGTCAACGTCGAGTCCGTTCTGGTGCGAGGCGTGGCCGACGCCCGGGCCGGTGAACGGACCCCCGGTGCGCCGTGACAGGTCGCCGATGCCGAGGCGGGGCGCGCTCGGGTTGACGGCCTCCCACCAGGCGCCGAGGTCGAGCAGCTCGCGCACCGCGGCCGCCGTCCCCCAGGTGCGGTCCTCGCCTCCGGGCGTGGCCTGGGTGGCCGGGTTGTACGTGTAGAAGCCGGGACCCTCCGAGGGCAGCCGCACCGCCTCGGCCAGCGACCCCCCGTTCGGCGTCCCGAGGGCCATGCTGTCGCGCCACTCGACCGCCGGCCGGGCCGGCCGCGACGACGGGGCCGGTCGCTCGGGGACGCGGGCGGGTGATGCGGGCCCGGCGGGCGCCGCCTCCGGCACGACCACCGCCGGTGCCGCGACGGCCGTCCCGCCGCCCTCGCCCCCGTCGAGGGCGGCCACCGGCACGAGCGCGGCGACCACCGCGAGGAGCCCCAGCCAGGCGAACGGGCGCCCGGCGGGCTCGCGGCGGCGACGGCGGCGCCCGAGCGACGCGGCGCAGGCCGGACAGCAGTGGAGCGCCTCGCGGCGGTGATGACGGACGCGCGTCGGCATGCCTCGACGACCGTAACACCGCCGGGCCCCGCGGCCTGCAACGCGCGTTGTCGATCGCGCGCCCGGCGCTACCCTGGGATCCGAGTGTTCCCCGGCATCTTCCCCCGGCCCTGGCGGGTCGTCGGCGTCCTCCTGCTGCTGCTGGCGATCGGCGGCGGGCTGTGGGTCTGGGATCGTGCCGGCTCGAGCACGCCGGTCAGCGCCGAGGAGGCGGTGCGGGCCTTCCGCGAGGGCGCCGGCGAGGCCGCGCCCCGCCGTGTGCCGGGCGTGCCGGTCGCGGGCGTCTACACGTACGACCAGACGGGCTCGGAGCGTGGGGGGGCGGGCCCGCTGGGCATCCGGCGGACGCTGCCCGAGGTGGCGCAGTACGTGGTCAGCCCCGTGCCCGGGGGATACCGGGAGGAGCTCGCCCTCAGCGGCGAGCACGTCGAGGCGGTGGTGCTGCGCGTCGGCCCCCGCGCCACGCGCGAGCTGTCGCGCCGCACCGAGGTCACCTTCCTCGGCGTGGGCCGCGACGACCGGCGCGAGCTCACCCCGCCCCCGACCCGGCTCGCGCGGCCGCTGACCGTCGGCACGCGCTGGAGCTCGACCTACACCGCCGGGTCGCTGCCGGTGACCACCCGCGCCGTCGTCGCGCGCACGGAGGACGTCGTCGTCGACGGCCGCCCCTACCCCACCCGCGTGGTGCGGACGGTGGGGGACACCGGCGGCGCGCACCCGGGCCGCCGGGTCGACGTCATCTGGTGGTCGCCCGCCCTCGCGCTGCCGTTGCGCTGGACCATCGACATGGAGATCGGGGGCGCCGTGACCCTGCGCACCCGCGCCGAGCTGACCCTCCGCAGCACGCGGCCGCGCCGGTAGGCGCCACCCGCCGCACCTGTGGAGCGCCCGCGCCGGCCGTGCTAGGTTGCCCAGGCCGCTCGCCGGCGTTTCGTCCTGTCGCGCTCGAAAAAAGGCCCACGTGCCCACGATCAATCAGCTGGTCCGAAAGGGCCGCAGCCCCAAGTTCAGCCGCGTGACGACGCCCGCTCTCCGCGGCGCGCCGCAGAAGCGCGGCGTCTGCACCCGCGTCTACACGACCACCCCGAAGAAGCCGAACTCGGCGCTTCGCAAGGTGGCCCGTGTGCGCCTCACCAACGGCATGGAGATCTCCTCCTACATCCCGGGTGAGGGCCACAACCTCCAGGAGCACTCGGTGGTGCTGGTGCGCGGCGGGCGCGTCCGCGACCTGCCGGGCGTGCGGTACAAGGTGATCCGCGCGGCCCTCGACGCGGCCGGTGTGGCCGATCGTCGCAAGGGTCGGTCCAAGTACGGCGCGAAGACGCCTAAGTAATGCCGCGCAGAGCAGTCATCACGCGTCGTCCGCTCGACCCGGACCCCGTCTACAGCAGCGCACTGGTCACGCAGCTCGTGAACAAGGTGCTCAAGGACGGCAAGAAGTCGACCTCCGAGGGTGTCGTCTACGGGGCGCTCGAGCGCATCCGCGACCGCACCGGCCGCGACCCGGTCGCGGTCATGGAGGAGGCGATCCGCAACGTCACCCCGGCGCTCGAGGTCAAGTCGCGCCGTGTCGGTGGCGCGACGTACCAGGTGCCGATCGAGGTCGCTCCGCGACGGGGCCGCACGCTGGCGATCCGCTGGCTCGTGCGCTTCGCCCGCGAGCGGCGTGAGAAGCAGATGAGCGAGCGGCTCGCGAACGAGCTCCTCGACGCGCTGGGCTCGCAGGGGGGCGCGTTCAAGCGCAAGGACGACCTCTACCGCATGGCCCAGGCGAACAAGGCGTTCGCGCACTACCGCTGGTAGACCCCGCCCCCGCCTCTGCGGCGGGGCGCGGTATCCGCAGGTGATTCCCGCGAGCGGCCGTACGACGGCCGCCGCGGCGACTTGGACGAGGTGAGGGCGTGGCGACGACGGCGAAGAAGGTCTCCCTCGAGAAGACCCGGAACATCGGGATCATGGCGCACATCGACGCCGGGAAGACCACCACCACCGAGCGCATCCTCTACTACACCGGGCGTACGCACCGGATGGGCGAGGTGCACGAGGGTGCGGCCACGATGGACTGGATGGCCCAGGAGCAGGAGCGCGGCATCACGATCACGAGCGCCGCGACGACGTGCTTCTGGCGCGACCACCGCATCAACATCATCGACACCCCGGGGCACGTCGACTTCACCATCGAGGTGGAGCGCAGCCTGCGGGTGCTCGACGGGGCGGTCGCGGTCTTCGACTCGGTCGCCGGGGTGGAGCCCCAGAGCGAGACCGTCTGGCGCCAGGCCGACCGCTACGGCGTGCCGCGCATCGCCTACGTCAACAAGATGGACCGCATCGGCGCCGACTTCGGCAAGGCCGTCGACACGATGATCGAGCGCCTCGGCGCCAACGCCGTCCCGATCCAGCTGCCGATCGGCCAGGAGTCGGACTTCGGCGGCATCGTCGACCTGATCGGCATGAAGGCGATCGTCTACAAGGACGACCTCGGCACCGACTTCGACCTCGAGGACATCCCGGCGGACATGGCGGACGAGGCCGCCGCCGCCCGCGAGCGCCTGATCGAGGCCCTGGCCGACCACGACGACCAGCTCGCCGAGGACTACCTCGACGGCCAGGAGATCGAGAAGGACCGCCTGGTCGACGCCATCCGCGCCGCCGTGCTCGCGATCACGATGACCCCGGTGCTCTGCGGCTCGTCGTTCAAGAACAAGGGCGTCCAGCCGCTGCTCGACGCGGTCGTCGACCTGCTGCCGTCGCCGCTCGACGTCGAGCCGGCGGCCGGCACCGTGCCGGGCACCGACGAGGAGATCACGCGCGAGGCCGACCCGAACGGGCCGTTCTCGGCGCTCGCGTTCAAGGTGATGAGCGACCCGTACGTGGGACGCCTCACCTACCTGCGCGTCTACTCCGGGTCGATGGCCAGCGGCACCGGCATCATCAACGCGACGAAGGACCGCAAGGAGCGCGTGGGCCGGCTCCTGATGATGCACGCGAACCACCGCGAGGACGTCGAGTCGGTCTCGGCCGGCGACATCGTGGCCGCGGTCGGCCTCAAGTTGACCACGACCGGCGACACGCTCACCGACACCTCGGACCCGGTGATCCTCGAGCGGATGACCTTCCCCGAGCCGGTGATCCACCTCGCCATCGAGCCGAAGACCAAGCAGGACCAGGAGAAGCTGACCACGGCGCTGCAGCGGCTGTCCGATGAGGACCCGACCTTCCGCATGCGCACCGACGAGGAGACCGGTCAGACGGTCATCTCGGGCATGGGCGAGCTGCACCTCGAGATCATCGTGGACCGCCTCATGCGCGAGTTCAGCGTCGACGCCAACGTCGGCAACCCGCAGGTCGCCTACCGCGAGACCGTCCGCAAGGCGGTGAAGAAGATCGAGGGCCGCTTCGTCCGCCAGACCGGTGGCCGCGGCCAGTTCGGGCACGTCTACCTCGACGTGGAGCCCAACGAGCAGGGCAAGGGCTACGAGTTCGAGAGCAAGATCGTCGGTGGCTCGATCCCGAAGGAGTACATCCCGGCGGTGGACCAGGGCGTCCGCGAGGCGCTCGAGGGCGGCGTCGTCGCCGGCTTCCCGATCGTGGACGTCAAGGTGCGGCTGGTGGACGGCTCGTACCACGAGGTGGACTCGTCGGAGATCGCCTTCAAGATCGCCGGCTCGATGGCGCGTCAAGGAGGCCGTCAAGCGCGCCTCCCCGGCGCTGCTCGAGCCGATCATGTCGGTCGAGGTCGTGGTCCCGAAGGACTTCGTGGGCACCGTCGTCGGCGACCTGACCTCACGGCGCGGGCGCATCGGCGGCATGGACTCGCGCGGCTCGACGGCCGAGGTCGTCAACGCGCAGGTGCCGCTGTCCCAGATGTTCGGCTACGCGACGTCGGTCCGGTCCGCGACCCAGGGCCGCGCGACCTTCACGATGCAGTTCGACTCGTACGCCGAGGTCCCGAACTCCATCGCCGAGGAGATCAAGGCCAAGGTCGGGCGCTAGCGGTACCCGCCGGTCGCGCCCCCGGGCGCGACCGGCACGACGAGGGCCCGGTGGCGACCATCGCACCGGGCCCTCGCCCGTTCCTCAGCGGGGAGTCTCGGCGGCGGGCGCGTCCTGGCGGGTGCAGTCGACGCCGGCGCGCACGGCGTAGCGGTCCCAGCGGCGCTGCCACACGTCGAAGCGGCGCCCGGGCGCCTGGCGGGCCAGCGTGCCCAGCAGGCGGACGTGGTAGCAGTGGTATCCGCGGTCGGCGACGTGCTCGCGCCAGCCGAAGCGCGGGGTGAGCAGGCCGTAGAGGCTCCAGCGCCCGGTGTCGTGGAGGGGCAGGTAGCGCACCAGGCTCGCCTCGCCCCGGCGCGCGAGCGTGGTGGCGAGGCGCCCGGCGCGCACCGCGCCCCGCGCCCGCGGCCGCCGGCGGGACTCGCGCGGACCGGTGCGCAGCGGCTCGGGCCGCGAGGTCAGCAGGGGCGCCGTGCCGTGCAGGTTGATGAGGGTCACCATGAAGCCGTTGAGCGCGCCGCCGCGCCAGCGGTTCGCGTCCGGGTAGGCGCGCTCGACGTACCAGGGGCGGGTCGGCCGGCCCGGATCGACGTCGCTCAGCACCCCGCCCCGGTTGACCGGAACCGAGAACGCCTCGAGCGCGCCGATCGCCGCGTCGGCGAAACGGGCGTCGCCGGTGCGGTGATAGGCGCGCGCCATCAGTTGGGCGATGCGCCCCTGGGCCATGCCGGACGCCCCGGGACGGATCAGTCCCGGACGGTCGGGCACGTCGAAGTACTCCCAGCGCAGGAAGTCGCGCCCCGCGCCGGTCTGCGGGACGCCGAAGGGCAGCAGCGCCTCGGCCAGGGCCACCGGGCCGACGTCGGAGTTCAGGCCCTGCCACCGCCCGGCGGTGGCGACGGGGTTGAGGGCGAAGCCGCGCCGTCCCCAGTAGGTGTGGAGCACCCCCGCGGGGTCGCGGATGATCGCGCGGCGCAGGGGGGCACCCCAGCGCGAGTACCACCACGCGTTGACGCGGAGCGTCCGCGAGATCGTGGCGCGGCGGCCGGCCGGCGTGTCGGGGCGCCTGCCGATCTCGGCGAGGCGCAGCACGTACTCGATGTCGGTCGACGTGCGCGAGTCGGGGCGGGCGAAGATGAGCGCCTGGTAGAGCGCGTAGTCGGCGGCCGCGTCGTCGGCGGGGAGCTGTCCGGGCGGGATCGTGAAGCCGGGCCGGGCGGCCGTGGCGGGTCCGGCCAGCGCGAGCATCAGGGCGATCATGAGCCCCAGCCGGAAGGTCGGATGCCGGTGCGCCACCCGTGCCGCCTGCTGCGCCGAGGGGCGGCGGGGCAGGTCGAAGAAGCGCCCGGTCAGCCAGCCGAAGCGGCGCACGTGGGCCGCCACCGCACCGGCGCGCTCGTCGCCCTCGACGGGCGTCGCCCGCACGCGCTCGATGTGGCGGCCGCGCACCAGCTCGCCCCAGCCGGCGGCGGCCAGGTTGCGCGACCAGTCGGTGCGCCCCCGCGGCGCGACCAGGTAGCGCCGTCCCTCCCGCCGCAGCACGAGCACGGGGGTCGAGCGCAGCCGACCCGACCGCCGCCCGTGCACGCGCAGCATCCGCACGGCGGGGAGGGGCAGGCCGAGTCGGCCCACGAGCAGCGCGACGAGGCCGTTGAGGGCCCGGGCCGGGACCCCCGGGCCGCGACGCGCGCGGATCACGCGAGCCTCGCGGCCATGTGCTCGGCCGGATGCAGGGCCGGACGCCCGGTGGTGCGCCGGATCTGCTCGCGGCACGAGGTCCCGGCCGCGAGCGCGAGGTCGGCCCCGCGCACGGCCGGGGCCAGCCGGTCCTCGGCGATGCGCCGCGACAGGTCCGGGTGGCGATGGCCGAAGGCGCCCGCCATCCCGCAGCACCCCGCGCCCGAGTCGCGGCCCCCGGCGCCGGGGATGCCGGCGAGCGCGCGCGGCGCCCTCGCGCCCGCCTCCGAGGGCGCGGGCGTGGCAGTGCTCGTGCACGACGACGTCCTCGTCGGCGGGGCGCAGCGCGGGCGGCGCCGAGCTCGGCCACGGCGCGCTCGAAGCGTGACCGCCGCGTCGGCCACCCAGCGCGCGCGGGGATCGCCGGGCACCAGTCGCGGCAGGTCGTCGACGAGCATCGACCAGCACGACGGCTCCAGCACGACGATGCGGCGCGCCCGCGATGGCGTGCGGCGCCAGGCGCGACGAGGGCGCCGCGCGCCCGCGCCCGGGCGGCGCCCACGAGGCCCTGCGACAGCAGCGGCCGCCCGCAGCAGCCCGGATCGACGACGCCCACGCGCGCCCCGGTCGCGTCGAGCACCCGCAGGGCGGCCTCGCCGATGCCCGGCTCGAGGAAGCGGGTGAACGTGTCGGCCATCAGCACCACGTCCCAGCCGCCGTCCGCCGGGCGGCGGGGGCGGGCGCCAGCGCCGCACGGGCACGGGCGGGCGCCCGCCGAGCACCCGCCCGGCCGAGCGCCGCGCCGAGTCGGGCGAGCCGCGGCGCGCGCGATCCGAGGGCGAGCAGCTCGTGGGCGTGGCCGGCGAGGCGGGTCGCCCAGGGCACGCCGCGTGGCCCGGTGGCGGTGGGCGAGCGCCTCGACCTTCAGGCGCGCGACATGTCGACGGCGGCCGGGCACTCGGACGCGCAGGCCTTGCAGCCGAGGCAGAGCTCGAGCGCCTCGTGCAGGCCGTCGTCGGCCAGGCCCGCCGGCGACCTTGCCCTCGAGCGCCGCGCGCAGCAGCACGGCCCGTCCGCGCGTCGAGTGGCGCTCGTCGCCGAGCGCCTGGAAGCTCGGGCACATCGCGCCGGCGGCGGACCGGCAGGCCCCGTTGCCGTTGCACGCCTCGGCGGCGCGCGCCAGCCCGCCCTCGGCGGCGAACGAGATCGCCGTGCGCCGCGCCGGGCGCGGCGGCGAGGCCCGCAGGCGCAGCCCCTCGTCGAGGCGCTCCGGGTCGACGAGGATCCCGGGGTTGAGGATGCCCTGCGGGTCGAGGAGGTGCTTGAGCTCCGCGAAGGCCGCGATCGTCGCGGGCCCGAACATGCGCGGCAGCAGCTCGCTGCGGGCCCGGCCGTCCCCGTGCTCGCCCGAGAGCGAGCCGCCGAGCGACACGACGAGGTCGGCCGTCCCCTCGGCGATGCGCCGCAGCGCGGCGACCGAGCCGGGCGCGCGCAGATCCATCCGGGGGCGGATGTGCAGGCAGCCCACGCTCGCGTGGCCGTACCAGGCGGCGTCGAGTCCCTCGGCGCCGAGGATGGCGCGCACGCCGCGGGCGAGCTCGGGCAGCCGCTCGGGCGGCACGGCAGGGTCCTCGATGAACGCCAGCGGCCGCGGATCGCCCGGACCGCCCGGCGCCACCCGCAGCGCCCGGCCGATGCCGGCACGCCGCACCGCCCACACGCGCTCCTGCTCGGCCGGCTCGAGCAGCGCGCGGGCGCCGGGGGTCGCGCGCACCCGCGCGGCCACGTCGTCGGGGTCGCCGCTGAACTCGACGATGAGCTCCGCCGGGGCGCCGGCGTCGAGCGCCGCGGCGCCCATCAACTCGACCGCGGAGGGTCCGCGCTCGAGCGCGGCCAGGGTGGCGTCGAGGGCCGCGTCGACCGAGGGCAGCGAGAGCACCGCGAGCCCGCGGGCGACGGGGCGCTCCACCAGCCGCAGCTCGGCCCACCGGACCACCGCCAGGGTGCCCTCCGACCCGCACACCACCCGGGGCCAGTCGGGGCGCTCGCCGCCGAGCGCCTCGAGCGCGTAGCCCGACACGCGGCGCAGCAGCGCCGGGGGCCGGGCCGCCGCGGCGAGCGGCCGCGCCGCCTCCATGCAGGCCGGCGCCGGGGCGCCGCGACGCAGGGTGACGCGCGTTCCGTCGGCCATCGTCACGCCGAGGGCGAGCACGTGGTCGGCGGTGAGGCCGTGCACGATCGAGCGGGCTCCCGCCGAGTTGTTGGCGATCATCCCCCCGAGGGTCGCCCGGCTGCCCGAGGCGACGTCGGGCCCGAAGACGAGGTCGTGCGCGGCCGCCGCGGCGTTGAGCCGGTCGAGCGCGACGCCCGGGCCGACCCGGGCCGTCGCGGCGCCCCGGGTCGATCTCGATCGCGCCGAGGGCCGAGCAGTCGACGACCAGCCCGCGACCGACCGCCTGGCCGGCCAGGCTCGTGCCGCCGGCCCGCATGGTGAGGGGCACGCCGTGCTCCCGGCACGCCGCCACGGCGGCGTCGAGGTCGTCCTCGTCCGCCGCGCGCAGGGTGGCCGCCGGCAGCCTGCGGTACAGGCTCGCGTCGCACGCGTAGAGCTCCCGCGACGCCCGGTCGTCGCACACCTCGCCGCCGGCCGACCGGCGCAGATCCACGACCAATCCCGACGCGTCCACGAAGGGATGGTACGGTCTGTCGTGCCGCGCGGGCAGAGAGCCCGCCGGCGGTGCCAGACCGCTTGCGGGCCGGGGGCCTTTTGCTAATCTACCCCGGCTCTGCGGAGCGCCCGGTTTCTCGCGCGCGGCCCTCGGGCCGCGCGTTCTGCGCCGGGGAGAGTTTCGGACAGGGAACGCGGCCCCCGAAGGGCCGCGACGCCGAGTGCCCAGAGGGAGCGATCGATGGCGAAAGAGAAGTTCGACAGGTCCAAGCCGCACGTCAACGTGGGCACGATCGGCCACGTCGACCATGGCAAGACGACCCTGACGGCAGCCATCACGAAGGTCCTCGCCGAGAAGGTCGGCGGCGGGACGACCGCGGTCGCCTTCGACGCCATCGACAAGGCTCCCGAGGAGCGCGAGCGCGGCATCACGATCGCCACCGCTCACGTCGAGTACGAGACCGAGAACCGCCACTACGCGCACGTCGACTGCCCGGGTCACGCCGACTACATCAAGAACATGATCACCGGCGCCGCCCAGATGGACGGGGCGATCCTGGTCGTGTCGGCCGCCGACGGCCCGATGCCGCAGACGCGCGAGCACATCCTGCTCGCCCGCCAGGTCGGCGTGCCCTCGATCGTGGTGTTCCTCAACAAGGCCGACATGGTCGACGACGAGGAGCTGCTCGAGCTCGTCGAGCTCGAGGTGCGCGAGCTGCTCTCGCTCTACGAGTTCCCGGGCGACGACATCCCGATCATCAAGGGCTCCGCCCTCAACGCCCTCAACGGCGACGCCGCGGCGGCCGAGGACATCCTCGCGCTCATGGCGGCGGTCGACGACTACATCCCGCTCCCCGAGCGCGACGTGGACAAGGCCTTCCTGATGCCCGTCGAGGACGTCTTCACGATCACCGGCCGCGGCACCGTCGCGACCGGCCGGGTCGAGCGCGGCATCATCAAGGTGGGCGAGACGGTCGAGGTCGTGGGCATGACCCCGCAGACGACCAGCACGGTGGTGACCGGCGTCGAGATGTTCCGCAAGCTGCTCGACGAGGGCCGGGCCGGCGACAACATCGGCGCCCTGCTCCGCGGCGTGAAGCGCGAGGACATCCAGCGCGGTCAGGTGCTGGCGGCCCCCAAGTCGATCACCCCGCACACCAAGTTCAAGGCCCAGGTCTACGTGCTCTCCAAGGACGAGGGCGGTCGCCACACCCCGTTCTTCACGAACTACCGCCCGCAGTTCTACTTCCGCACCACGGACGTCACGGGCGTCGTGAACCTGCAGGAGGGCGTGGAGATGGTCATGCCCGGCGACAACGCCACCATGGACGTCGAGCTGATCCAGCCGATCGCCATGGAGGAGGGCCTCCGCTTCGCCATCCGCGAGGGCGGCCGCACCGTCGGCGCCGGAGTCGTCGAGAGCATCACCGAGTAGCAGCGCGCTTCCCCGACCCCGTCGTCCCCCGCATCCGGGGGCGGCGGGGTTTTCTTTCCCCCCGAACAAGGCGCCGGCCCGAGTGCAGCAGAACAAGATCAGGATCCGCCTCAAAGCCTACGATCACGAGCTGATCGACAAGAGCGCGGCCTCGATCGTCGAGACGGCGCAGCGCAGCGGGGCCACCATCTCGGGGCCCGTGCCGCTCCCGACGGAGCGCAACGTCTACTGCGTGATCCGGGGCCCGTTCAAGGACAAGGACTCGCGGGAGCACTTCGAGATCCGCACGCACAAGAGGCTCATCGACATCTACTCGCCCACGCCCAAGACGGTCAACTCGCTCATGCGCCTCGACCTGCCCGCCGGCGTCAACATCGAGATCAAGGCGTAGACGTGCCGGCGATCATCGGACGCAAGGTCGGCATGACGCAGATCTTCGGCGAGGACGGCGCGCGTGTGCCCCTCACCGTGATCGAGGCCGGCCCCTGCCACGTCACCCAGGTCAAGACGCAGGAGACCGACGGGTACGACGCCGTGCAGCTCGGCTTCGGCGCGGGCAAGCCCAAGCACCTCACGAAGGGTCAGCTCGGGCACCTCAAGAAGGCCAGCGCACCGCCGCTGCGCCACCTCCACGAGTTCTCGCCCGACGAGCTGGGCGCCGACGTCGCCGTGGGCGACGTCGTCACCGTCGAGCCCTTCGAGCCCGGCCAGATGATCCGGGTGACCGGCACGTCGAAGGGCAAGGGCTACGCCGGCACCATCAAGCGGCACAACTTCAAGCGCGGGCCCAAGAGCCACGGCTCCCACAACATCCGCCAGCCCGGGTCCATCGGCGCGGCCGCCTACCCGGCGCGCGTCTTCAAGGGCATCCGGATGAGCGGCCACATGGGCGCCGAGACGGTCACCCAGCGCGGCCTCCAGATCGTCGACCGCGACCCCGAGCGCAACCTGCTCCTGGTCCGCGGCGCCGTGCCCGGGGGCGTCAACGGCATCGTGATCGTGAGGCCCGAGTAGTGACCCCGGTCCCCGTCCTGGACTCCGCCGGCCTCGCCGCCGGCGTCGCCGCGCTCGCGCCCTCCGTGGCCGAGACGCCCATCAAGCAGCACCTCATCCACGAGACGGTGATCGCCGAGATGGCGGCTCGCCGCGCCGGCACGCACTCGACCCTCACCCGCGGGAAGGTGCGCGGCGGCGGTGCGAAGCCGTGGCGCCAGAAGGGCACCGGCCGCGCCCGCCAGGGCTCCACCCGCGCGCCCCACTGGACCGGCGGCGGCATCGTCTTCGGCCCGAGCCCCCGCTCGTACGGCGGCAAGGTCAACCGCAAGGTCCGCCAGCAGGCGTTCCGCGCGGCCCTTCGCGCCCAGGTCGACCGCGGCTCGGCGGCCCTGATGGACGCCACCGGCTGGGAGACCCCCTCCACCCGCGCGGCCGTCGAGTACCTGCGCCAGGCGCCCGACGGTCTCCAGGTGCGGCCCCTGCTCGTGGTCGTGCAGGACATCGACTCGGTCGAGGCCCGCGCCTTCCGCAACATCGCCGGCATCTACGTGCTGGCCGGCATCGAGCTCGAGACGGTCAACATCGTCGCCGCCCGCGGCATCCTGGTCGAGCGCGGCGCCTGGGAGCGCCTCGTCGGCGCGCCGGTCGAGGTCGAGGCCGTGTCACCGGCCCCGACGCCGAAGCCGGCCCCGACGCGCACCGCCCCGGTCGCGCCGGCGAACGTCGTCGCCCCCGCGGCGCCGGCCAAGCCCAAGCGCGCGCGCGGCAAGAAGGCCGCCGCCGGCGAGGAGGCCCCTGCGGCCGCCGCGACGGTCGAGGAGGAGGCGCCCGCCGAGACGGACGACGTCGCGGTCGAGGAGACCACCGCTCCCGAGGCCGCCGCGCCCGAGACCGACGCCCCCGAAGGCGACGCCCCCGAGGGCGACGCGCCCGAGACGGACGAGGAGAGGGACGCGTGAGCTCGCTGCGCCAGGACATCCGCCGGGTCATCGTGCACCCGGTCATCTCGGAGAAGAGCTTCCAGCTCGTGCAGGCCCACAACCAGTACACGTTCCGCGTGCTGGACGGCTCGCACAAGACCGAGATCCGGCAGGCGATCGAGGACCTCTTCGACGTCACCGTCACCGACGTGCGCACCGTCGCCGTCAAGGGCAAGCCCAAGCGGCGCGGCGCATCGCGCGGCCGCCGCCCGGGCTGGAAGAAGGCGATCGTCGAGCTGCGGCCCGGCGACACAATCGAGCTTTTCGAGGGGGCCTGACATGGGCGTGAGGAAGTACAAGCCCACGTCGCCGAGCCGGCGCTTCATGACGGGGTCGGACTTCGAGGAGGTGACCTCGACGACGCCCGAGAAGTCGCTGCTCGACAAGATCAGCAAGACGGGCGGGCGCAACAACAACGGCCGGGTGACCAGCCGGCACATCGGTGGCGGCCACAAGCGCCGTTACCGCATCATCGACTTCAAGCGGCGCAAGGACGACATCCCGGCCAAGGTGGCGACGGTCGAGTACGACCCCAACCGCTCGGCCCGCATCGCCCTGCTGCACTACGCCGACGGCGAGAAGCGCTACATCCTGGCGCCGCAGCGCCTGCGCGTGGGCGACACCGTGATGAGCGGCGCCAAGGCCGACATCAAGCCCGGCAACTCGCTCGCGCTCCGGGACATCCCGACCGGCACGATCGTGCACAACATCGAGCTCCAGATCGGTCGCGGCGGGCAGCTCTGCCGCTCGGCCGGCACCGGCGCCCAGCTCATGGCGAAGGACGGCGACTACGCCACCCTGCGCCTGCCCTCGAGCGAGATGCGCCTCGTGCACCTGGAGTGCCGCGCGACGGTGGGTCAGATCGGCAACGCGACGCACGAGAACATCACGATCGGCAAGGCCGGTCGCAGCCGCTGGAAGGGCAAGCGCCCGAAGGTCCGTGGCTCCGCCATGAACCCGGTCGACCACCCGCACGGCGGTGGTGAGGGCAAGAGCAACTCGGGTCGCCACCCGGTGACACCGTGGGGCATCCCCACCAACGGCTACCGCACCCGCAAGAAGGGCAAGCCGAGCAGCAAGTACATCGTCCGCGGCCGCAAGCGCGGCAAGCACACCGAGGGGCGCTAGAGCATGGGTCGGAGCGCGAAGAAGGGACCGTTCGTCGACGAGCGCCTCATGTCGAGGATCGAGGAGATGAACACGGCCAACGAGAAGCGGATCGTCCGCACCTGGTCGCGTTCGTCCACGGTCTTCCCGGAGATGGTCGGTCACACGATCGCCATCCACGACGGGCGCAAGCACGTGCCCGTGTTCGTGAGCGAGAGCATGGTCGGCCACAAGCTGGGCGAGTTCGCCCCGACGCGGACCTACCGGGGCCACGCCGGCTCGGACCGCACCTCGACGATGCGCCGATGAGCACCGACGCCGCCGCACCCTCCGTCGTCCGGGCCAGCGCCCGCTACGTCCGCACGTCGGCCCGCAAGGGCCGCCTGGTGGCCGATCTCGTCCGCGGCAAGTCCGTCGGCGACGCTCAGGCCATCCTGGCGTACAGCACCCGCGCGGCCGCCGTGCCGATGCGCAAGGTGCTGCAGTCGGCCGTCGCCAACGCGGACCACAACCACGGGCTCGACCCGCGCGAGCTGCGCCTGGTCACGGTGACCGTGGACGAGGGACCGACGATCAAGCGCTTCCGGCCGCGGGCCCAGGGTCGCGCCACGCCGATCATGAAGCGCACGTGCCACATCACCATCGGCCTCGCCGAGACGGGACGCTAGACAATGGGCCAGAAGATCAACCCCACCGGGTTCCGACTGGGCGTCCTGAACGGATGGCGCTCGAACTGGTTCTCCGAGCGCGACTTCGCCAAGTACCTCGACGAGGACCGCGTGGTGCGCGACCACATCACCCGCAAGCTGAGCCACGCGGGTCTGTCGTCGATCCACCTCAAGAAGGACCAGACCAAGCTCACCGTCAACATCTTCACCGCCCGCCCGGGCATCGTGATCGGCAAGAGCGGGTCCGAGGTGGACGCCCTGCGCCGCGAGCTCAACCGGCTCACCGGCAAGCAGATCCAGGTGAACATCAACGAGATCAAGCGCCCGGAGCTCGACGCGAAGCTGGTCGCCCAGTCGATCGCCGAGCAGCTCGAGAACCGGGTGAGCTTCCGCCGCGCCATGAAGCGCGCGCTGACCTCCGCCATGCGCTCCGGCGCACAGGGCGTGAAGGTCCAGTGCGGCGGGCGCCTGGGCGGTACCGAGATGTCGCGGTCCGAGCACTACTCGGACGGTCGCGTGCCGCTGCACACCCTGCGCGCGGACATCGACTACGGCTTCCACGAGGCCAAGACGACGTTCGGCCGCATCGGCGTCAAGGTGTGGATCAACAAGGGCGAGGTGCTGCCCGAGGGCGTGACCGACAGCCGCGGTCGCACCGACATGGAGGCGGCACCGCCGCCGCGCCGTCCGCGCCGTGACCGGCGCCCGGGTGGCGGCGGCGATCGTGGCGGGCGCGGCGGGGATCGCGCGTCGCAGGGCTCGGGGACCGGGGAGGGCGCCTGACATGCTGATGCCGAAGCGCACCAAGCACCGCAAGCACCACCGCGGGCGCCGCGAGGGCTTCTCGAAGGGCAACCACGTCATCCACTTCGGCGAGTACGGCCTCAAGGCCCTCGAGCCGGCCTGGATCACGAACCGCCAGATCGAGGCCGCCCGTATCGCCATGACCCGCCACATCAAGCGTGGTGGCAAGGTGTGGATCAACATCTTCCCGCAGAAGCCCTTCACCAAGAAGCCGGCGGAGACCCGCATGGGCTCCGGCAAGGGCTCTCCGGAGGGCTGGGTCGCCGTGGTCAAGCCGGGCCGCATCATGTTCGAGCTCGCCGGCGTGCCGGAGCCGCTCGCGCGGGACGCCATGCGCCTCGCCGCGAACAAGCTCCCGATCCGCTGCAAGTTCGTCACCCGTGAGGACGGCTAGACCATGAAGGCCAACGAGATCAGGGACCTGTCGGATGCGGAGCTCGCCCGCGCGCTGAACGAGGCGCGCGAGGCGCACTTCAACCTGCGCTTCCAGCACGCCTCGGGGGCGCTCGAGCGCACCTCCGAGCTGTCGGTGCGCCGGCGCGAGATCGCCCGCATCCTGACCATCGCGCACGAGAGGGAGCAGCAGGCATGAGCACGGCGACGAAGACGCCGCAGGAGTCGGTCGCCGCGCGCAAGACCCGCACGGGCATCGTGGTCTCCTCCGCGCGCGACAAGACCATCACCGTCCGGCTCGAGACGTCGCGGGCCCACCCCGTGTACGGCAAGATCGTGCGCAGCTCGTCGAAGCTCCACGCGCACGACGAGCGCAACGAGGCCGGGGTCGGCGACCGCGTGACCGTCATCGAGTGCCGCCCGCTGTCGCGCCAGAAGCGCTGGCGCCTGGTCGAGATCATCGAGAAGGCCCGCTAGTGGTCCAGGTCGAGACACGCCTGCGCGTCGCCGACAACACCGGCGCCCGCGAGATCCTGTGCATCCGCATCATGGGCGGGTCGCGCCGGCGCTCGGCGACGGTGGGCGACATCATCGTCGGCACGGTCAAGCAGGCCGTGCCGAACGGCGCCATCAAGAAGGGCGACGTCGTGCGCGCGGTGATCGTGCGTACGAAGAAGGAGCACGGTCGCGGCGACGGCACCTTCATCGCCTTCGACGAGAACGCCGCCGTCATCATCGACAACGCCCAGAACCCGCGCGGGACGCGCATCTTCGGCCCGGTGGCTCGTGAGCTGCGGGAGAAGAACTTCATGAAGATCATCAGCCTCGCCCCGGAGGTGCTCTAGGTCATGCCCGCTCGCATTCGCAAGGGCGACCGCGTCGTGCTGCTCTCCGGCAAGGACAAGGGCAAGTCGGGGATCGTGCTCGAGGTGCGCCCCAAGGAGGAGCGCGTCCTGATCGAGGGCGTCAACATCATGAAGCGGCACACCAAGCCGCGTCCGCCGAACGAGGCGGGCGGCGTGATCGAGCGGCCCGCTCCGGTGCACCTCTCGAACGTGGCGCTCATCGACCCGAAGGACAACCGCCCGACCCGGGTGCGGATCCAGGAGATCGACGGCGTGCGGGTCCGGGTCGCCGCGCGCTCCGGGGAGAAGCTGGACTGATGGCCGACGAGACGACGCAGACCGACGGGGCCGCGACGGCGCCCGTCGCCGCCCCTCCGGCGCGCCTGAAGGCGACGTACGAGCAGGAGATCCGGCCGAAGCTGCAGGAGGAGTTCTCCTACGGCTCCGTCATGCAGCACCCGCGCCTGACGAAGATCACCCTGAGCATGGGCGTGGGCGAGGCCAAGCAGAACAGCAAGGCGCTGGACGAGGCCGTCGAGCAGATGGCGATCATCGCCGGCCAGCGGCCCTGCATCACGCGCGCCCGCAAGTCGATCGCGCAGTTCAAGCTGCGCGAGGACATGCCCATCGGCTGCAAGGTCACGCTCCGCGGCGACCGCATGTGGGAGTTCCTCGACCGGCTGACGTCGGTCGCGCTCCCCCGCATCCGGGACTTCCGCGGCATCAACCCCGACGGGTTCGACGGGCGCGGCAACTACAACCTGGGCCTGCGCGAGCAGACGATCTTCCCGGAGATCGACTACGACAACGTCGACGCCGTGCGCGGCCTCAACGTGACGATCACGACCACGGCGGCGACGGACGAGGAGGGGCGGGCACTGCTGCGCCACCTCGGGATGCCGTTCCGCGCCGAGGGTTACTCTGCCGAGGAGCGGGCCGCCCGCCGTCGGCGCAAGCAGAAGAAGTACGGCCGCGGCCGTCGCTAGAGGAGACACGTGGCAAAGACCAGTCTGCGGGTGAAGGCCTCCCGCCCCACGAAGTACCCGACGCAGCAGTACACGCGCTGCCACAGTTGCGGCCGTCCGCGCGCGGTCTTCCGCAAGTTCGGGCTCTGCCGCATCTGCCTGCGCGAGTCGGCCCATGCGGGCGTCATCCCCGGCATGACCAAGAGCAGTTGGTGATCCGCCGATGATGACCGACCCGATCGCGGACATGCTGACCCGCATCCGCAACGCCAACACCGCCCTGCACGACGCCGTGGAGATGCCCGGCAGCACCCTCAAGGCCGAGGTGGCCAAGGTGCTGAAGGAGCAGGGCTACATCACCGACTACGAGCTGCGCGACGCCCGCGTCGGCACCGAGCTCGTGGTGCGGCTCAAGTACAGCCGCGACCGCCGCCGCGTCATCAGCGGCATCACGCGCGTGTCCAAGCCCGGCCGCCGGGTCTACGTCGACCGCACCTCCATCCCCCGGATCCTCGGTGGCATGGGCGTCGCGGTCCTCTCGACCTCGCAGGGCGTCATCACCGGGCACGAGGCCCGTCGCCGAGGCATCGGCGGCGAGGTGCTCTGCTCGGTCTGGTGAGGGAGACGACCCGATGAGCAGAATCGGACGCGCACCGATCCCGATCCCCGAGGGGGTGACGGTCGGCATCACCGGCCAGAAGGTCGTCGTCAACGGCCCCAAGGGCGAGCTGCGCCACACCGTGGTGGAGCCGATCCGGATCTCGCAGGAGGACGGCAGCCTGGTCGTGACCCGGCCGACCGACCGCGGGCCGCACCGTGCCCTGCACGGTCTGTCGCGCAGCCTGGTCGCCAACATGGTCGAGGGCGTGAGCACCGGCTTCGCGCGCAACCTCGAGATCGTCGGCGTCGGCTACCGCGCCCAGCTCAAGGGCCAGACCCTCGAGATGGCGGTGGGCTTCTCGCACCCTGTTACCATCGAGCCCCCCGAGGGCATCGCCTTCGAGGTGCCGGTTCCGACGCAGGTGGTCGTGCGCGGGATCGACAAGCAGGCGGTCGGTGAGATCGCCGCCCAGATCCGCGCGGTGCGTCCCCCGGAGCCCTACAAGGGCAAGGGGATCCGTTACGCGGGCGAAGCCGTTCGGCGCAAGGTCGGTAAGAGAGCATGAGCCTCACCACACTCGAAGCGCGCCGCCGGCGCCAGCGCCGCATCCGCGGCACCGTCGCGGGCACTGCCGACCGGCCGCGCCTCGCCGTGGCGCGGTCGAACAAGCGCATCTACGCCCAGCTCATCGACGACGACCGAGGCCACACGCTGGCCGCGGCCGGCTCGCACGAGGCCGCCCTGCGCGGGCTGGCCAAGGGGGACGCCGCGTCGGAGGTGGGCAAGCTGCTCGCCGAGCGTGCGAAGGGGGCGGGCGTCGAGCGCGTCGTCTTCGACCGCGGTGGCTACAAGTACCACGGGCGCGTGAAGTCGCTCGCCGACGGGGCCCGCGAGGGCGGGCTCGAGTTCTGAATCCTGAGAGGGTGAGCGTTCGTGGCTGAGGTACGCAGAGGGCCGAAGATCAATCCGGACGGGCTCGAGCTCAATGAGCGCGTCGTCCAGGTGAACCGCGTCGCGAAGGTCGTCAAGGGCGGCCGGCGCTTCTCGTTCTCCGCCCTCGTCGTCGTGGGCAACGAGGTCAACACCGTCGGCGTCGGTCACGGGAAGGCCAAGGAGGTCCCCGTGGCCATCCAGAAGGCCGTCGAGGACGCGAAGAAGAACCTGTTCCGCGTGCCGAAGTACCGCAACACGATCACCCACCAGGTGCTCGGGCGCTCCGGCGCCGGCAAGGTCTTCATGAAGCCGGCCTCCGAGGGCACCGGCGTGATCGCGGGCGGCGGCGTGCGCGCCGTGCTCGAGCTCGCGGGCATCCGCGACATCCTCACCAAGTCGCTCGGCACCTCGAACCCGGTCAACCTCGTCGCCGCCACGGTGGCCGGCCTCAAGGACCTGCGCCGGCCCGAGGAGGTCGCGGCCCTCCGCGACAAGACCGTGGCCGAGGTGCTCGGCATCTCCGGCGGATCGGGCGCCCCGGCGACCGAGGCCGTGGGCGCGGCCGGATGAGCCGCCTCGCGATCACCCAGGTACGGTCCGAGATCGGCACGCAGAAGCGCCACCGCGGCACCCTGCGCGCCCTCGGCCTGCGTCGTATCGGACAGACCGTGCAGCACGAGGACTCCCCCGTGCTGCAGGGCATGCTGCGGATGGTCGCCTGGCTCGTCCGCGTGGAGAAGATCGATGGCTGAGCACGACGAGATCCCCGAGACCGCCGCAGAGGACGTCCGCCTGGACCGCCTCGCCCCGCGCCCGGGCGCCAAGCGCCCGCGCAAGCGCATCGGCCGCGGCATCGGCTCGGGCACCGGCAAGACGTCGGGCCGCGGGCAGAAGGGCCTCGGCGCGCGCGCCGGCGGCGGGGTGCGCCCCGGCTACCAGGGCGGCCAGATCCCGATCTACATGCAGCAGGGCAAGCTGCGCGGCGCGAACCGCAAGATGTCGATGCCGATGGGCCCGTTCCGCACCCACTCGGTGCCGATCAACGTCGGCCGCCTCGAGGTGTTCGACGCCGGCACCACGGTCGACCCCGAGGCGCTCGCCGCCAAGGGCCTCGTCAAGAACAACGGCAACCGCGACTGGCCGATCAAGATCCTCGCCCAGGGCGAGATCGACCGCGCCCTGACGGTGCGCGCGCACGCGGTGTCCGCCGCCGCGCGGGTCAAGATCGAGGCCGCGGGCGGGACCGTCGAGATCATCGGCGAGGCCGGCACGACCACCGGATAGGAGCGCGATGCTCAAGACCATCCTGACGTCGCTCCGGTCCGCGGACCTCCGCAAGAAGCTCGCCTTCACGGCGTTCGTGCTGCTGGTGTACCGATTCGGCTCGTTCGTGCCCACGCCGGGCATCGACCTCGAGACGCTCCAGCAGGCGATCGACGAGCGCGGCAGCCGCCTCCTCGACTTCCTCAACCTCTTCGCCGGCGGCGCGCTGACCCGGTTCGCGGTCTTCGCGCTCGGGATCATGCCGTACATCACGGCGAGCATCATCCTGCAGCTCATGACCGTGGTGATCCCGCGGCTCGAGGCGCTGCAGAAGGAGGGCGAGAGCGGCCAGCAGAAGATCACGCAGTACACGCGGTACTTCACCGTGGTGCTGGCCCTGCTGCAGTCGATGGCCTACGTCCTCTACTTCAGGTCGCAGGGCGCGCTGCCCGACTTCACGATCGGCAAGTTCTACCTGATCGTGGTCTCGGTGACCGCCGGCACCGTGCTCCTGATGTGGCTCGGCGAGCTCATCACCCAGCGCGGCGTGGGCAACGGCATCTCGCTGCTGATCTTCGCCAGCATCGTCGCCTCGGTGCCGGACGCGATCGACGGGTGGCTGTCGCTCGGTCCCGTCTCGCAGGCGCTGATCGCGATCATCGCGCTCGCGGTCGTCGTGGGCGTGGTCTTCATCAACGAGGGCCAGCGCCGCATCCCGATCCAGTACGCGAAGCGCGTCGTCGGCCGTCGCATGACCTCGGGCGGCACCACCTACATGCCGCTGCGCGTCAACATGGCGGGGGTGATCCCGGTGATCTTCGCGTCGTCGGTCGTCATCCTGCCGCCGACGCTGGCCGAGCTCGGGGGCCGCGGGTCGTTCTTCCAGTCCATCTCGGACTTCCTCGCGCCCGGCTCCTGGTACTACATCGTCTTCGAGGCGCTGCTGATCGTTCTGTTCACGTACTTCTACACCGCGGTGCAGTTCAACCCGGTGGAGCAGGCGGACAACCTGAAGAAGTACGGCGGCTTCATCCCGGGCGTGCGCCCCGGCCGCCCGACCGCGGTCTACCTCGACCGGGTGCTCACCCGGCTCACCCTGCCGGGCGCGATCTACCTCGCGATCATCGCCGAGCTGCCCAACATCGTGTTCCGCTACCTCCCCGACTCGAACGTCTTCTTCGGCGTGCTCGGGGGCACCTCGATCCTGATCGTGGTGGGCGTCGCGCTCGACACGATGCGCCAGATGGAGGCCCAGCTGATGATGCGCTCCTACGAAGGGTTCCTGAAATAGCACGCCTGATACTGCTCGGCCCCCCCGGCGCCGGGAAGGGCACGCAGGCCGAGCGCCTGCGCGACGAGTTCTCGCTCGTGCACCTGGCCACCGGCGACCTGCTGCGCGCGGCCGTCGCCGCCGGCAGCGACCTCGGGGTCGAGGCCAAGCGCTACATGGACGCCGGCGAGCTCGTGCCCGACGCGGTCGTCGTCGGCATGATCCGCGAGCGCCTGGCGGACGGCGGCTCCGGTCGCTTCCTGCTCGACGGCTTCCCGCGATCCGTGCCCCAGGCCGACGCCCTCGACCGCACGCTGTCCGACCTCGAGATGCCTCTCGACGCCGTGGTCTCCATCGCGGTCTCGCGCGAGGAGCTGGTGCGGCGCCTCGCCGGCCGGTGGATCTGCCGCCGCTGCGGTCGCTCGTTCCACGAGGTGTTCAACCCGTACGGGGGCACGCCGTGCCCCTCGGGCGACGGCACCGAGACCTGCGACCTGTACCAGCGCGACGACGACCGGCCCGAGACCGTGTCCCACCGCCTGTCGGTGTACGAGGCCCAGACGGCCCCGCTGATCGACTACTACCGCTCTCGGGGCCTCCTGCGCGAGGTCGACGGCGAACGCACGCCGGACGAGGTGCATGACCAGATCGTCGCCCACGTCCCGGCGCCGCCGGGCGAGTAGGGGCGGCGGCGCGGTGGCCACACCCCGCGCCCGTCGCGGACCCGTGCCCAAGACGCCCGGCGAGCTCGACGCGATGGCCGCCTCGGGCGCCGTCCTCGCCGACTGCCACGACGCCCTCGCGGCCGAGGTGCGGCCCGGGGTGACCACCGGCCACCTCGACGCCGTCGCCGAGGAGCTGATCCGCGGGCGCGGCGGCGTGCCCGCCTTCAAGGGCTACCCGGGGCCCACGCCGTACCCCGCGTCGATCTGCGCCTCGGTCAACGACGAGGTGGTGCACGGCATCCCCGGCGACTACGCGCTGCGCGAGGGCGACGTGCTCGCGATCGACTGCGGCGTGATCCTCGACGGCTGGGTCTCCGACTCGGCGCGCACCTACGGCATCGGCGCCGTGTCGCCGATCGCGGCCCGCCTGATCGAGGCCACCCGCGAGTCGCTCGACCGGGCGATCGAGGCCTGCCTGCTCGGCAACCACGTGGGCGACATCGGCCACGCGGTCCAGACCGAGATCGAGGCGGCCGGCTTCGCCGTGGTGCAGAGCCTCGTGGGCCACGGCGTCGGTCGCTCGATGCACGAGGAGCCCCAGGTGCCGAACCTCGGTCGCCCCGGCACCGGGCCCGAGCTGATCGAGGGCCTCGTGATCGCCATCGAGCCGATGGTCAACGTCGGCCGGCACGAGGTGGTGCTGGGCGACGACGGCTGGACCATCACCACCCGCGACGGCAGCCTCTCGGCCCATTGGGAGCACACCGTCGCCGTGACCGCCGACGGCCCGAGGATCCTCACCCTGGCCTGACGCCGGTCCGCCAGAACCCACTATCCGCACGGGTGGGTGCGCCGGAGGGTGCCGCCGTATTACGGTCGCGCCCATGCGACCCCACCGGTTCCTCATCGCCGCCGCCCTCGGGGCGGCCGTCGTCGCCCCCGCCGCCTCCGGCGCCACGATCCCCGTCACCACGACCGCCGACGTCGTCGCGAACGATGGGGCCTGCTCCTTGCGCGAGGCCCTCTTCGCGTCGCGCGGCGACACCGCGGTCCAGGGCTGCCCCGCGGGCGCGCCGGGGGCGGACGAGATCCGCCTTCCGGCGGGCACCTTCGTCATGGCGGCGGCCACGGCGGGCCCCTTGGACGACACGAGCGGCGACTTCGACACCGGCCCGCTCAACGCGGTGCGCGTCGTGGGCGCCGGCGCGGGCGCGACGATCATCGACGCCGGAGGTATCGACCGGGGCTTCCGCGTCTACCCGGGCGCCAGCCTGACATTGCAGGATCTCACCGTCCGCGGGGGGCGCTCGGCCGCGGGGGGTAACGGGGGGGCCGTCTTCAACCAGGGGACGCTCGTCGCGGTGCGGGTCGCCTTCGAGGGCAACTCGGCCGGGGCGGCGACCGAACCCGTCGGACCCGGAGGGAGCGGCGGCGCGATCTGGAGCGGCGGACCACCGAACCTCGCCGTCCTGATCGCCGAGAGCGTCTTCCGCGGGAACAGGGCGGGGGCGGGTCGAGACGGGATCGCCGTGAGTCCGAACTCGGTCGACGGTGGCGGCCCCGGTGGCGGCGGGGGCGCGATCATGATCGAGTCGGGGGTCGCCGAGGTGTCCGCCTCGACCTTCGACGGCAACAGGGCGGGCGATGGCGGGGCGGGGGCCAGGACCACGGGCGGGGCGGCCGCCGAAGGTCCCGGCGGCGACGGCGGAGCGATCGCGGTCGCTGCTCCCGGCAGCGTGAGCGTGACCAACAGCACCTTCGCCGGCAACGCGGCCGGGGGCACGGGGGCCAGCCCCTTCCCGACGAACAGGCGCGGCGGCGACGGCGCCGCGGCGGCGGCGGACTCCGGCGCGAGCCTGCGCATCACGTGGTCCACCTTCGCCGGCAACACCCTGAGCCCGCAGTCGCCGGCCGGGAGTGCCCGGGCGGTCGCAGGGGGCCAGGTGGACGCCTCGATCGTGGCGGACGCCGCTCCCGCGTGCCGCCTGTCGGCGCCCGCGGTCCTCGCGAACGTGGTCCTCCCCGGCGACCGCAGCTGTGCCGGGCCCCAGGTCGCCGGTGACCCCCTCCTGGGTGTCCTCGCGGCCAACGGCGGTGCCACGCCCACCATGCTGCCGGGGGCGGGGAGCCCGGCGATCAACGCGCTCGTCGGGGTCCCGTGCCCTGGCACCGACCAGCGCGGTCTTCCGCGGCCGGCGCTCGGCGCGTGCGACGCGGGAGCGGTGGAGGTCCAGCCGGGGAGCCCGGTGGCGGTGGGCTCCCCCACGCCGGGCGGTGGCGCCGTCGTGGCGCGCACCCTCGGCGCGCTGAAGGTCGGTCCCGCAGCGTTCCGGGTCAGGGGTCGGGCGCCCCTGGGGACGACGGTGACGTTCCGCGTGAGCGCCGCCGGTCCCGTGGTCCTGACGGTCCGCAAGGCGGCGGCGGGGAAGCGGTCGGGGCGGCGGTGCGTGGCGCCGACGCGGCGTCTGCGCAACGCGAAGCGCTGCGTGCGGCAGGTCACCGTGGCGGGGAGGGTGGACCGCCAGGCCCAGGCGGGGCTCAACGCGATCCGCTTCGCCGGGAAGCTCCGCGGCAGGGCCCTGCCTCCGGGGCGCTACGTCATGGTGCTCACGCTCCCGGCGGCGGATGGCGCCCCCTCGGTGGCGGTGACGCGGGCCTTCCGCATCCTGGGCTGACGGCCCGGGAGTCGGGGCCCGGGCCTCCAGGACCAGGTCGAACGGCGTGGCGGTGGCGCGCCGTACGCGCGGCAGGCCCGCCCGCCGGCAGATCTCCGCGATGCGGGCTCCGCCCGCGAGCGCGCCGAGCCCGGGCGCCCTCCGGGGGCGTTCGCGCACGCCCGACCGGCGGCGCAGCTCCTCACCGGGCGGGCGACATCCCGGTGGTCGTCGGCCCGCGACCGCACGCCGGCGATGCGCGCGCCGCGTGGTCGGTCCGGCGCGCCGGTCGCGCACGCGGCGCGCGTCGCGGCGACCGGCATGACCCATCACGTACGTGCAGCGCCTCCGGATCGAGCAGGCCCAGCCGCGCCTCGAGCGCACGGACGCCGGCAGGCCGCGCCGACGCGATCGCGTCGCGGTGCTAACATAAGCGGCCGCTCACGGGGCCGACCCGTGAGCAGGCCCGCGCCCAGCGTCGGACCGGATCATCCGGCCGACCGGTTCCAGGGGAATCACCGATGAAGGTCCGTGCCTCCGTGAAGCCGATGTGTGAGAAGTGCCGCGTGATCAAGCGGCACGGCAAGCTCCTCGTGATCTGCTCCAACGCCCGCCACAAGCAGGTCCAGGGCTGATGGCGCGCATCGCCGGAGTCAACATCCCCCGCGAGAAGCGGATCGAGATCGGCCTGACCTACGTGTACGGCATCGGTCGTCCCACGGCCAACAAGGTGCTGGAGCAGACCGGGATCAACCGGGACACGTACGTCCGCGACCTGACCGAGGTCGAGGTCGCACAGCTGCGCGACGTCATCGAGAAGACGCTCATCGTCGAGGGCGACCTCCGCCGCGAGCGCTCGAACGACATGAAGCGGCTGATGGAGATCGGCTGCTACCGCGGTCTGCGGCACCGCCGCGGCCTACCCGTGCGCGGCCAGCGCACGAAGACCAACGCGCGCACCCGCAAGGGACCGAAGCGCACCGTGGGCAAGCAGCGCAAGAGCTGAGGCCGAGAACACCCCAACAGGACCGAGGAGCGCGTTGGCACGCCAGAAGGTGACCCGTGGCCGGACCCGTCGGCGCACGCGGAAGAACATCCCCGTGGGCAACGCCCACATCAAGACGTCGTTCAACAACACGATCGTCACCCTGACCGACAAGCAGGGCAACGTGATCGCGTGGGAGACGGCCGGATCCGCGGGCTTCAAGGGGTCGCGCAAGAGCACGCCCTTCGCCGCCCAGGTCACCGCCGACTCGGCGGCGCGCAAGGGGATGGAGCACGGGCTCCAGAAGGTGGACGTCTACGTCAAGGGCCCCGGCTCCGGGCGTGAGACCGCCATCCGGTCGCTGCAGGCCGCCGGCATCGAGGTCGCCTCGGTGACCGACGTCTCGCCGGTGCCGCACAACGGATGCCGCCCCCGCAAGCGGCGGCGGGTCTAGCCATGGCGCGCTACACCGGTCCCGCGATCAAGCAGTCACGCCGCGAGGGGTTCGCCCTCACGGACAAGGCGCAGAAGTACCTCGACCGCCGCCCCTACCCGCCGGGCGAGCACGGTCGCGGCCGCATCCGCCAGAGCGAGTACCTGCTGCAGCTCCGCGAGAAGCAGAAGACGCGCCGGTTCTACGGCATGCTCGAGAAGCAGTTCCGCCGCACGTACGAGAAGGCGAACCGCCAGCCCGGCATCACGGGCGAGAACCTGCTGCGGATGCTCGAGATGCGTCTCGACAACGTGATCTACCGCCTCGGCTTCGCGGCGACCCGGCGCCAGTCGCGCCAGCTCGTGAACCACGGCCACTTCCGTGTCAACGGCAAGAAGGTCGACATCCCGAGCTACCAGGTCAAGCCGAACGACGTCATCACGGTGAAGGAGGGCTCGAACGCCGAGCCCGTCATCCGTGCGGCCACCGAGCTCGTCGCCTCCGTGGCGCCCTGGCTCCAGGCCGACTACGACGCGCTCAACGGCAAGATCCTGAAGGCGCCGGAGCGCTCGGAGATCGACACCCCCGTGAGCGAGCAGCTCATCGTGGAGTACTACTCGAAGTAGGGAAGGACCGGGCCGACTGCGATGGCGCCCTCCCGTGACGGGGAGGGCGCCGATGCGAGGCCCGGCGTCAAAGCGATGTCCGGCCCCCGCGCCGGAATGGAGGAGTCACGTGCTCGACATCCAGTCCCCCCGCATGACCTACGAGCCCATCAGCGACACGCTGGGCCGGTTCGAGGTCGAGCCGCTCGACCGCGGGTTCGGCCACACCTTCGGCAACAGCCTGCGCCGGGTGCTCCTGTCGTCCCTCGAGGGCGCGGCGGTGACCTCGGTGCGCATCGAGGGCGTGCAGCACGAGTTCACCACGATCCCGGGGCTCCGCGAGGACGTCACCGACATCATCCTCAACCTCCGTGAGCTGGTCTGCCGGCTGCACGGCGAGGTCGGCGAGATCGAGGTCGAGCTCTCCCGGGTGGGTCCCGGTACGGTCACCGCGGCCGACATCTCGGCTCCCGCGGACCTCGAGATCCTCAACCCGGAGCTCGAGATCGGCAACCTCGAGGCCGGCTCGCGCCTCGACATGATCCTCATGATCTCGCGCGGCCGCGGCTACGTGCCCGCCGAGCTCAACAAGGGCCCGAGCACGACGATCGGCGTGATCCCGGTCGACTCGAACTTCTCCCCGGTGCTCCGGGTGCGGTACGAGGTGAGCCCGGCCCGCGTCGGCCAGCGCACCGACTACGACAAGCTCTCGGTCGAGATCCAGACCGACGGCAGCGTCGACCCGCGCGGCGCCATGTCCGAGGCCGCCGAGACGCTCATCGGGCGCCTGGCGATCTTCGCCGACCCGGACAGCACCCGCCTGCTCGGCGAGCCGGCGATCGAGGAGCCGCCTCCGGGCGGCGGCATGCACGACATCATGATCGAGGAGCTGGAGCTCGGCGTCCGCTCGTACAACTGCCTCAAGCGGGTCGGCGTCGAGACGATCGGCGATCTGATCTCGAAGACCGAGGGCGAGCTCTCGGCGATCCCGAACTTCGGCAAGAAGAGCATCGAAGAGGTCAAGGAGAACCTCGCGGCGCACGGCCTCGGCCTGCGCAGCGACGACGAGTAGGGTCCTCACCCCTACCAGGAGACAACCGTGCGTCACCGCAACAAGGGACCCAAGCTCAACCGCACCTCCGCGCACCGTTCGTCGATGGCGGCGAACCTCGCGACGGCGCTGCTGACGCACGGGCGCATCCAGACCACCGGGCCCAAGGCCCGCCTGGCCCGTGGAGTCGCCGAGAAGGCGATCACGCTCGCGAAGGAGAACACCCTCCACTCGCGTCGTCAGGCGATCGCCCTGCTGCGCAACAAGGAGATCACCTACCACCTGTTCGACGTGGTCGGTCCGGCGTTCGCCGACACCCAGGGCGGCTACACCCGCACCCTGAAGCTCGGCCCCCGTCAGGGCGACGCCGCGCCGATGGTGCTGCTGGAGCTCTCGAAGGACGTGGCGGTCCCCGCCGCGCGCTAGTCGCGTGGCGGACCCGGGCCGGATCCTCCGGCTCGACCTGGAGTACGACGGCGCGGGGTTCTCGGGCTGGGCAGACCAGCCCGGGCTCCGCACCGTCGAGGGGGCGCTGCGCGACGCGCTCGCGACGCTGCTGCGGCACCCCGTCGCGCTCGTCGTGGCCGGCCGCACCGACGCCGGCGTCCACGCCTCCGGGCAGGTGGTCAGCCTGTCGACCCCGTCCGACCTGCCGGCGGAGCGCATCCTGCGCGGCCTGGCCGGTCTGCTGCCCCCCGATCTGTCCGTGCATGCGGTCGGCGACGCGCCCGCCGGGTTCGACGCGCGCCGGGACGCCCGGGCGCGACGCTACGAGTACCGGGTGCTGCCCGGCGCCCCCTCGGCGCTGCGGCGCGGGCGGGTGCTGCACCATCCGGCGCCGCTCGACCTCGGTGCGCTGCGCGACGCCGCGGGACGCCTCGAGGGCACCCACGACTTCCGCGCCTTCACGCCGACCCGCACCGAGCACGTGTTCTTCGACCGCACCCTCCACCGCTGCGCCTGGGACCGGCGCGACGACGAGCTGGTGCTGACCGTCGAGGCCGACGCGTTCCTGCGCCACATGGTCCGCGTCATCGCCGGCACCACCCTGCTGGTCGGGCGCGGCGCATGGCCGGCCGACCGCGTGGCGCCGCTGCTCGACGGCGCGCCCCGGGGCGCGGCCGGCCCCACGGCCCCCGCCCATCCCCTGACGCTGGTCGAGGTGCGCTACGACGCGGTGTGACGCTCCGGCGACGGGTCCAGCCGCTAGCCTTGGAGACCGGTGACCAACATCCTCGTCACGAACGACGACGGCGTCACCTCGCCCGGGCTCCTGGCGCTGAAGCAGGCGCTGGAGCCCTTCGGGCGGGTGAGCGTCATCGCCCCCGACTCCAACCGCAGCGCCATCGGGCGCGGCATCACCATCCACAACCCGCTCCACGTGGAGGAGGTGACGCTCGCCGACGGGTCGCCCGCCCTCGCGACCGACGGCACGCCGGTCGACTGCGTGCGCTTCGCGCTGCTCGGGCTGCTCGACCACCAGCCCGACGTGATCGTGAGCGGGATCAACCTCGGCCTCAACCTGGGCGACGACGTCACCTACTCGGGCACCGTCGCGGCCGCGCTGGAGGGCGTGCTGCTGGGGCTCCCGGCGATCGCGGTGTCGGTGCAGGCGACCGATCTGCACGCCGGCCAGTGGGACGGCGGGGCCTACGACTTCCGGGCCGCGGCCACCTTCGCGGCCGGCCTCGTGCCCCACGTCCTGGCCCCCGACTTCCCGGAGCGGGTGATCCTGAACGTCAACGCGCCCGGTCGGTCCCCGGAGCGCATCGCCGGCGCCCGCGTCAGCCGCCTCGGCCGCCGCATCTACAGCGACGAGCTCACGCTCATCGCCACCGAGGGGCCGCGGCGGCGCTTCACCATCTACGGCACCAGCGCGTCGTACCGTCGCGAGGAGGGCACCGATTTCGAGGCCATCGAACAGGGCATGATCTCGGTCACGCCGATGCACTTCGACCTCACGGACGTCGCCGGGATGGACCACCTCGAGCGCATGGCGCTGACGGATCTGCACGTCCCGGTCGCCGAGGGCGGCGGGTGAGCGGCTTCGCCACGATCCTGCTCGACCTGGACGGCACCGTGATCGACTCGGTCGCCCTGATCCGCGAGTCGCACCGGCACGCCGTGCGCACGGTGCTCGGCGAGGACTGGGAGGACGCCCGCCTGGTCGCCAACGTCGGTCGTCCGCTGCGGGAGCAGATGGCGGTGTTCTCGCCCGAGCACGGCGACGAGCTGTACCGCGTCTACCGCGAGTGGAACCACGCCAACACCGCGGCGCTGCTGCTGCCGTACGCGGGGGTCGAGGAGGTGCTGCGCGAGCTGCGCGCGTCGGGCCGGCGCCTCGGCATCGTCACGTCGAAGAGCCGCGACGCCGTCGATCTGGCGTGGGGGGTGCTGCCGTGGCTGCGGGAGCTCTTCGACGTCGAGATCACCGCCGACGACGGCGAGCGGCACAAGCCGCACCCGGATCCCGTGATCGCGGCTCTCGACGCCGTCGGCGCGGCTCCGGCGGACGCCTGCTACGTGGGCGACGCCCCCTTCGACATCCAGGCCGGCAACGCCGCCGGGGTCGCGACCATCGCCGTGACCTGGGGCTTCTTCGGGCGCGACGAGCTCGTGGCCGAGCACCCCGGCGCGGTGGCCGAGACGCCCGCGGAGCTGCGCCGGATGTGCCTCGAGGGCCTCTGAGATGAGCGACGCGGCCGCCCGGGTCGCGGAGCTGCGCGACCTGATCGACGCGGCCAACCACGCCTACTACGTCCTCGACCAGCCGACGGTCAACGACCCGGTCTACGACGACTGGATGCGCGAGCTGCAGGCGCTCGAGGAGGCCCACCCGGCTCTCGCCGCGCCGGAGTCGCCCACCCGCCGCGTCGGCGCCACCCCGGGCGCGCGGTTCGCCCCGGTGCGGCATCGCCGCCAGATGCTGAGCCTCGCAAACGCCCGCGGCGAGGACGAGCTGCTCGCGTGGTGGAAGCGGGCGCGCTCGGTGATGGAGCAGGAGGGCATGGGCGCGCGCGAGGTCGGCTTCGTGGTCGAGCCCAAGATCGACGGCCTGGCGATCTCCCTGACGTACGAGGACGGGGTCTTCGTGCAGGGGGCCACGCGCGGCGACGGCGTGGTCGGCGAGGACGTGACCGCCAACCTGCGCACCATCCGGGCCATCCCCCCGCGCCTGCGCCTGCCGGACTCCGCCACGCCGCCGGGCCTGGTCGAGGTGCGGGGCGAGGTGTACCTGCCGCTCGCCGCGTTCGCCGAGCTCAACGCGACGCGGGCGGCGGCGGGGCTGGCGACCTTCGCCAACCCGCGCAACTCGGCCGCGGGCAGCCTGCGCCAGATCGACCCGCGGGCGACGGCCGAGCGCCCGCTGGCGATCTGGTGCTACGGCATCGGCCACGCCGACGGGCTCGACGTGGCGAGCCAGTCCGAGGCCCTCGACTGGCTGCGCGCGGCCGGCTTCCGCGTGAACCCCGACATCCGCCGGCTCGAGGAGATCGAGGCCGTCCACGGCGAGTGCGTCGCGTGGGAGGAGCGCCGCGGGTCGGTCGACTTCGACATCGACGGGGCCGTGGTCAAGATCGACGACATCGGCGTGCAGGACCGGCTCGGCGCGGTGGGCCGCGCCCCGCGCTGGGCCATCGCGTACAAGTTCGCGCCCACGACCGCCACGACGCGGCTCAACGGCATCATGGTCAGCGTCGGGCGCACCGGGGCGCTGGTGCCCTTCGCCCAGCTCGAGCCGGTCTCGGTGGGCGGGGCCACCGTGAAGCTCGCCACGCTCCACAACCAGGAGGACGTCGCCCGCAAGGGCCTGATGGAGGGCGACATGGTGATCGTCCAGCGGGCCGGGGACGTCATCCCCCAGGTCGTCGGCCCCCTGGTGCAGGAGCGCACCGGCGACGAGCGCCCGTGGTCCATGCCCGACCGCTGCCCGGTGTGCGAGACGCCGGTCGTGCAGCCGCCCGGCGAGGTGCAGATGCGCTGCCCCAACCGCTCCTGCCCGGCGCAGATCCAGCAGGGGCTGTTCCACTTCGCCTCGCGCGGGGCGATGGACATCGAGGGCCTCGGCGAGAAGACGATCCGCCGCTTCTACGACGAGGGCCTGCTCACGAGCTTCGCCGACATCTACGATCTGCCGGGGCACCGCGATCGCCTGATCGCGATGGAGGGGTTCAAGGACGTCTCGGTCGACAACCTGATCGCGGCGATCGAGGCGTCGAAGGCGCGGCCGTGGTCGCGCCTGCTCTACGGCCTCGGCATCCGTCACGTCGGCGACGTCACCGCCGAGGCGCTCGTCGCCGTCACCCCCTCGCTCGACGCGCTGCTCGACGCCGACGCCGAGGCGCTGGCGCAGGCCGAGGGCGTCGGGACCGGTGGTGGCCGAGTCGGTCCGCGAGTTCCTCGATTCGGCCGCCAACCGCGAGCTGCTCGAGCGCCTGCGGGCCGCCGGGCTGACCGTGGTCTCGGACCGGCCCGCCGCCCCGGTGGACGGGCCGCTCAGGGGGCTGACGGTCGTCATCACGGGTGGGCTCGAGGCCCTGTCGCGCGACGACGCCAAGCGCGCGGTGGCCGCCGCCGGGGGCAAGGCCACCGGCTCGGTCAGCCGGGCGACCTCGTTCCTGGTCGCGGGGGTCGACCCGGGCTCGAAGCTGCAGAAGGCCGAGTCGCTCGGCGTGCCGGTGATCGACGAGGCGGCCTTCGCCGCCGTGCTCGCCGGGGAGACACCGCCTCCCGCGCGCGGAGAACCGGGCTGAGCGCCCTCAGCGGACGGTCAGGTCCTCACGGCCGGACGCGAGCAGCACCACCACGCGGTCCTGCAACGCCCGCGCGGCGGTGATGTCGGCGGTGTTCGCCACCACGGCGAAGGCGTAGCGCTGCCCGCGCCGGCTGATCACGCGGCCGGCCATCGCGCTGACCTCGTTGAGGTATCCGGTCTTGGCCCGTACCCGCCGGGTCGCCACGCCGGTCGTGAACCGCCGTATCAGAGTGCCCTCCCCGCCCCGGGCGAGCGATGAGATGAGGGCGGCGCCCCAGATCGGGTCGGCGTCGGCCGCCGCGATGATCCGCACGAGGGTCGCGGCCGACAGGCGGTTGGCCCGCGACAGGCCGGAGCCGTCGACCAGCCGGTCGCCGGGCCCGAGCAGCCGGCGCGCCTCGAGCAGGCCGCGCGCGTGGGCCGTGCCGGCGGCCGTGGTGCCCGCCCCCGCACCGTAGGCGCCGACGTCCTTCGTGAGCGTCTCGGCGATGAAGTTGTCGCTCGCCAGGTTCATGTGGCGCACGATCGCGCTCAGGGGGGGCGAGAGCGCGGTGGCGAGGGTGCGCGACCCGCTCGGCGCCCGCCCGGCGCGGAGCGGGCCCGCATGGGCGATGCCCGTGCCGCGCAGGGTGGCGCGCAGCCGCTGGGCCGCCGCCCGGGTGGGACTCGTGACGTAGGCCGCCCGCCCGTTGCCGGCGTAGTTCTGGTTGGTCGCGAGGGCGGAGAGGGGCGAGGAGTAGGCGGTGTAGTACGACGGCCAGCCGGGACCGAGCCGGCGGGCGTCGAAGAGCGACTCGTCGGCCACGATCGGACCGCGCACGAGGCGGATGCCGCGCGCGCGGAGCGGGCGGGTGAGGTCGGCGAGGGCCGTCGCCCGGCCGGAGAGGTAGCCGGCGGCATACGAGCGGGTGGCGAGCACCGGGTCGCCCGCGCCGCGCACGTAGACGGCTCCCCGGAGGGTGCGCCCGTCGCGACGGGTCGCGGGACCGGCCATCAGGCGGGTGGCGAAGCGGTGCCCGGGGCCCAGCTCGATCAGCACCGCGCCGGCGGTGACCAGCTTCATGGTGGAGGCCGGGATGCGGGGCGTCGTGGCGCGGAAGCCCGCGACCTGCGATCCGCCGCCCCCGCCGTCGAGTCGCCAGACGAGGATGGTGGAGCGGGGGTGGGACGCGGTGAAGCGGGAGACGGCGTCCTGGACGTCGCCGGGTCGTGCCTGTGCGGGGGCGGCGAGGCACAGTGCGAGGGCGACGGCCCCCGCCGTCGCCGCTCGCAGGGTGCGCGGCGTTACGCCGAGGCGCTCAGCAACCGCTCGGCGCCGTCGGCCGGCAGGCGGTGGCCCGCCGCCGTGACCGATCTGACGAAGAGCGTCTTGTCGATCCGTCCGTTGTAGATCGGAACCGAGGTCTCGACGCACAGGCGCACGACCTGCTTGCGCGCGAGACCCAACTCCTCGGACAACTCGTCCGGGGTCAGGTGATTGGCCATCAGGGACTCCTCCTCGATGGTGTTTCGACCCGTCCCGCGCAGCCATCGGGATGTCGGCTGGGGACAGGTCACGGCGAAATCGGAACTCAGGCCTCGCGGCCCTGGATTCGCGCGTGCATGTACCGGGGGTTATCGACCCGTGCGGCGACATTGTCAAGCACCGTATCCGCTCGGTGCGGACGACTCGCGCCCCCGGCCGCGGAGCGCGTCGCCCGGCGACGTCCCGCCGCCGCCCCGCTCAGACGTTGCGGACGGTGGTCCCCATCGGCTCGCGGAAGTGGCCCCGGGCCGCCGTCCACGCCCACACGCCGACGAACCCGATCGCCACGACCAGGCCGCCCGCCACGGCGTCGAGGATGTAGTGGTTGGCCGTGCCGGTGATCGTGATGAAGACGGCCACCGGGTAGGCCACGGCCAGCAGCCGCAGCGGCCAGTGCCGCAGCAGGACCACGCCCACCATCCCGATCATCAGCGCGTAGCCGAAGTGCATCGACGGGACCGCCGCGTGGGGGTTGAACCACCCGGAGAAGACGCCGCCGTGGAGGTCGATGTCGCTGATGTCGCCCAGCGTGTCGACGAAGCCCTCGCGCGCCCCGGCCAGCCGCGGCGGGGCGACGGGGTAGACCATGTAGACGATCAGGGCGATCGCGTTGGTGGCGAGGAAGGCGTTGCGCACGTACGGGTAGACGCGCCGGCGCCGGCGGTAGAGCACGATGAAGAACAGCGGCGTCACGGTCCAGTGGGCGTACATGTAGAAGTAGTTCAGGATCTCGGCCAGCTCGACGTGGTTCAGGATCCACTGCTGGATGCTGGTCTCGACGAAGAGCCCGGAGCTCTTCTCCCAGTCGATGATCCCCGCCGCGTTCTCGAAGGCGGTCGACGGGTCGCCGATCACGAGGGCCCGCGACCCCTGGTACAGCAGCAGGGCGAGGGCGAAGATCGCGACCTCGAACGTCCACGGGTGTGCGGCGAAGGGCCGGCGGATCGCGGACAGGCGGGCGCGCGCCGGGCCCTCGCCGGCGGCGGGGCCCTCCGTGTCCTTCGTCACCTCCGGCACTGCCGCGTCGATCAACGTCCGGCCTCCCGCCGCTGCGCGTGGCGACAAAGGTATCGGAGGTGACGAGAGTGCAACAACCCCCGTACGGGGCGGGTTAACCGTCAATTGGGCGAGGGCGCCGGGATCGCCCGGCGCTCTCGCCCATCACCTCATCGGGGTGCCCGGATTTGAACCGGGGACCTCTCCGACCCGAACGGAGCGCGCTACCAAGCTGCGCCACACCCCGCTGTCCTCAGCGGTCCGGAGATCGTACCGGAAGACCTCCGCCCTTTTCGGCCGCCCATCGCACCCCCCGTGCGGAGGGGCGTCGGGTCGCCGGTCAGACCGTGATGACGCCCTCGACCTCGGGCACCGCGCGCCGCAGCTCGGCCTCGATGCCGAGCGTGAGGGTGGCGGTGGACATCGGGCATCCGCCGCACGAGCCCATCATCGAGAGGTGCACGAAGCCCTCCTCGTCGAACTCGACCAGCTCGACGTCGCCGCCGTCCGCGTGCAGCGCCGGACGGATCTGGTCCAGTACATCCTCGATCTGCGAGAGAATCTCCGCCGACATGCCGCCTCCCAGCGTTCGATCAGCCACCGCGGATGGTAGCGCCCTGAGGGTGGCCGCCGTCCAGATGACCAGCTCGGCCGACCGGGCCGCCAACCTGGAGGCCGCCGAGCGGCTGGTGCGCGCCGCCGCGGCCGCCGGCGCGCGCCTGCTCGTGCTGCCCGAGAAGTGGCCGTTCATCCACGGTCCGCGCACCCGCGAGGGGGCCGAGGCGCTCGACGGGCCGTCGGTGTCGGCGCTGCGCTCCTGGGCGCGCGAGCTCGGCGTCGCGATCGTCGGCGGCAGCCTGATCGAGGACTCCGGAGGGGCGCGGGCGCACAACACCAGCCCCCTGGTGGGCCCCGACGGCGAGGTGGTCGCGCTCTACCGCAAGCTGCACATGTTCGACGTCGAGGTCGACGGGGTCGTCTACCGCGAGTCGGCCGCGACGGCCCCCGGCGCCGAGGTCGTCGTGGGGGAGGCGCTCGGGCACCGGATCGGCATGTCGGTCTGCTACGACCTGCGCTTCCCCGAGCTGTACCGGCGCCTCTCGCGGGAGGGGGCGGACGTGCTCGCGGTGCCGTCCGCGTTCACCGTCGCGACCGGGCGCGACCACTGGGAGACGCTGCTGCGCGCCCGGGCGATCGAGAACCAGGCCTTCGTGATCGCGGCCGGGCAGTACGGGGCGCACGACGACGGCACGGCCTCGTACGGGCGCAGCATGGTGATCGACCCGTGGGGGACGATCCTGGCCGAGGCGCCCGACGGCGAGGGGGTCGCGGTGGCCGACCTCGACTTCGCGCGGCTCCGCGACATCCGCCGGCGGCTGCCGGCGCTCCGGCACCGCCGCGACGACCTCCTCTAGACCGGCCGCCCGAGGCCGGGGACGTCGAACGGCAGGTCGAGGTCGGCGTACGCGACGTGGCCGCCGACCAGGGTGAGGCGGGGCACGAGCTCCTCGTCGAGCACCACGACGTCGGCCGGCGCGCCCGTCGCGAGGCCCGGGGGCAGCCCGAGCAGGCGCCGCGGCGCCTCGGTCGCCGCCGCGAGCGCGGACGCGCGGTCGAGGCCCCCGGCGATCAGCACCCGCGGCCCGCGATCGAGGCCCTGGGCGCTGCCCGCCAGCCGGTTCCCGGCGAGCACGCGCTCGCCGTCGGAGATCACCGGCAGGCGGCCGAGCCGGTAGCGCCCGGCCGGGCCGCCCGCCGCGGCGGTCGCGTCGCTCACCAGCACGAGGCGCCGGCCGGCCGCCCGGGCGATCGTGACCGCGATCTCGGGCGCCAGGTGCACGCCGTCGCCGATCACCGACACGCGCGGCCGCGGATCGGCCAGGAACGCGGCGAGGGCCGACGGCACGCGGCTCTCGAGGCCGCGCATCGCGTTCATCGCGTGCGTGAGCATCCGCGCGCCGGCCGCGATGGCCGCGCGCCCCGCCTCGGCGTCGGCCTCGGTGTGGCCGACCGAGACGATGCACCGCCGGGCGGCCCGCCGGACGGCGTCGAGGCCGCCCGGGCGCTCGGGGGCGAGCGTCAGGACGGCCGGCGCGAAGGCGGCCAGCATCCGCTCGACGTCCTCGGGGACGGGATCGCGGAGCGCCGTCGGGTCGTGGGCGCCGGGGCGGAAGGGCGAGAGGAAGGGCCCCTCGAGGTGCGGCCCCAGCATCCGCGCGGCCGCCGGCCCGGACGGCGCGTCGCGCAGGGCTCGGGCGGCGCGGCCGTAGCCGGCGTCGGACCGGCTCACGAGGGTGGGGCAGAAGGCGGTGACCCCCACCCGGGGCACCCCGGCCGCGACCCGGGCGATCTCCTCGGCGTCCTCCCCGACCTGGGCGCCGTCGAAGCCGTTGACCTGGAGGTCGACGAAGCCGGCCGCGACGATCCACCCGGGAGGCAGCACCCGGCGGGACGACTCGGGACCCGCGTCGCGCACGACGCCGTCCTCGATCGCGATCGAGCCCGGCGCCAGGCGACGGCCCCGCAGCACCTCGCCCTCGAGTACGAGCGTCATCGCGTCACGCCGGGCCCATGGCGGCCTCGGCCACCACCAGCGTCGGATCGAGGCCCGGCGCGCCGAGCTCCCGGGCCAGGGCGTCGGCGTCGAGGCGACCGCCCTCCAGCCAGAGCTCGCGCAGGAGGGCGCCGGCGGCCGGGACCGTGAACCACCGCTCCCCGTGGGTCTCGCGCAGGTGGGTGCGCAGCGCGGCCGCGAGCGAGCGCGCCCGCAGGTCGTCGAGCGGGGAGAGGCCGGCCAGCGCGTCGGCGGCCGCGAGCTCGGCGGGCCAGGGGATGCCGAGCGCGCGGGCGACGCCGTCGGGATCGGCGGTTCCGAGCCCCACCACGCGCGCCGCGCTCGCGCGCGCCGCCAGCAGGCGCACCCCGGCGGCCGCGCGTGCGATCGCGTCGCAATCCGCCGCGTGGACGACCCGGGCGAGCCAGGCCGGGTCGGCGACGAGCCCCTCGAAGAGCCGGCCGGCGGCGCCCGCGAGCGCGGGGTCGGCGAGCAGCCGGGCCTCGAGCGGCAGGCGCGGTGACGCGCCGGCGCGGGCGAGCGCGGCGCCGGTGGCGCGCAGGGTCTCGGCGAACGCGGCCAGGCGCGCCGCCGCGGGCACCCCGACGGCCGGTCCGCCGGTCATGCCGAGCATCTCGCGGGTGCGGGCCGCGGCGGGCGCTGCCGCCGCGGCGGGCAGGTCGGTGTCGAGATGGGGCGCGCTCGCCAGCCGGGGCAGGTCGGCGGCGTCGAGGTCTCCCGCGGCGACGCCGAGCGCCGCGTGGGCGAGCCGGTCGAGGGCCCGGGCCGCGCCCTCGTCGGTCGCGTCGAGCATGCGCGCCGCCGCGGCCGCCGCCGGCGCCGGATCGACCCCGGCGGCGCGCGCGAGCAGCGCGGTGGCCGACGCCGCGCCGAGGGCGCGGGCGACCTCGTCGCGGCGGGCCGCGCCATCGGCCAGGGGCGTCATCACCCGCGACGAGAGCACCCGCAGGCGGGCCGACTGCAGCTCGCGGCGGCGCGCGGCGTCGGGCTCGTCGGCGAGGCGCCCGTCGACCTCGACGAGGGCGATCGGTCCGTCGGGCCCGGTGACCAGCGGCGCCCGCAGCACCTCGTCGATCGTCGCGGCCTCGCCGGCGCTCGCCGCGCGCAGCAGGCCCTCGGCGGCGAATCGGGCCAGGGGCCGCAGCGCCGGATCGGCCGCGGCGGCGGCCTCGAGCCCGGTCAGGGCGTCGGCGTCGAACAGGTCTCCCGGGTCGGACGCGGGCGCGGCCAGGAGCCCTTCGGCCCCGGCTCGGTACCGGTCCAGGTCCGGTGCGGTCACTGCCATTACGGACATACTAGGCCCGTGGAGCGCCCTCGCCGTGACGACGTCCTCGAGCGTGGAGGTCGCCGACCTCGCCTTCGGAGGCGCCGGCGTCGCCCGCCACGACGGCTTCGTGGTCTTCGCCCGCGACACCGCGCCGGGCGACCGGGCCCGCGTGCGGGTCACGAAATCGCGCCGGCGCTTCGGCGAGGCCGACCTCCTCGAGGTGCTGAGCCCCGGCCCCGACCGCGTGGCCGCGCCCTGCCCGTACGTCCCCCGCTGCGGCGGGTGCCGGCTGCAGCACGTCGCCTACGGGGCGGCGCTGGCCGCCAAGCGCGACCAGGTCGCCGAGCACCTGGCGCGCATCGGTCACCTCGAGGGCATCGACGTGCGTGCGCCCGACCCCGCCCTCGAGCCGTTCCGCTATCGCAACAAGATGGAGTACTCGGCATCGCCCGGCCCGGACGGCGCGCTGCACCTCGGCTTCCACGAGCGCGGCCGGTGGGACCGGGTGATCGACGTGGGCGAGTGCATGCTCGCCACGCGGCTCGGCGACGCGGTCCGGGAGACCGTCCGCGCCTGGGCGGTGGCCGAGGCCCTGGAGCCCTACGACCAGCGCGCGCAGGTCGGCACCCTGCGGCACGTCGTCGTGCGGGAGGGCATCGCCACCGGTCAGGTGCTGGTGACCGTGGTCACGGCGCCCGGCGCCGAGGGGGCGGTCGACCGCCTGGCCGCTCCGCTGTCGGCGGCCCACCCCGAGGTCGTCGGCCTGCTCCACGCCGTCAACGACGGGCTCGCCGAGGTGACCGGCGGCCTGCCGACGCGGATCGTGCACGGCCGCGATTGGATCGAGGAGCGTGTCGCGGGGGTGACGCTGCGCCTGTCGGCGGGAACCTTCTTCCAGACCAACACCCGGATGACCGACCAGCTCTACGCGCGCGCCGCCGAGGCCGCGGGCCTCGACGGCTCGCAGGTGCTGTACGACCTCTTCGCGGGCGTCGGGTCCATCGGCATCGCGCTCGCCGCCGGCGCGCGCGAGGTGATCGCGATCGAGATCGTCCCCGAGGCGGTCGAGGACGCCGTGCGCAACGCGCGCGCCAACGGCGTCGCCAACCACACCGCGCTGTGCGGTGACGTGGGCGTGGTGCTGCGCGAGCGACGCGGAGAGCTGCCGCCGCCGGACGTGGCGATCGTCGACCCCCCGCGGGCGGGCCTGTCGGGCCGCGCCGTCCGCCGCATCCTCGAGCTGGCGCCGCCCGTGCTCGTCTACGTGTCGTGCCAGCCGGCGACCTTCGCCGACAACGCCGCGAAGTTCGTCGCCGGCGGCTACACCCTCGAGTGGGTGCGGCCGGTGGACATGTTCCCGCAGACGCCGCACATCGAGGCCGTCGCCCGCTTCACCCGGCGGCCCGACGGGCCGGAGGCGGCCGCGGCGCCCTAGTAGGGCGGCTGGGCCTGGTGCCAGTCGCCGATGGCCCGGAACGCGTCCCAGAACGCGCGCTTGGCCCCCTGCTCGTCGAGCGACCCGTCGATGTCGGGCACGTACAGGGCCTCGATCGTCGGCGTCCACCGCTGCACCACGCCGGGCTCGGCGCGCAGCGGCTCCGCCAGCGGGATGGCGATGTCGGCCAGCGCGGACACGACCCGCTCGCCCATCGGCACGATGAGCGACGGCTGCACGATGTGCACCTCGCGGGCGAGCCAGGGCAGCGACTGGGCGACGGCGTCGGCGTCGTCGGTGTGGCGGCACTTGACGCAGAGGGTGCCGTAGAGCTGGAGCGGGTCGATGCCCAGGCGTTGCACGCTCTTGAGGATCGCCGTGCCGGCGCGGCCGAAGAAGGCGACGCCCTCCTGGCGCTCCGCGAGGCTCGGGCCCCACTTGACCATCATGATCTCGGCCTGGGGGCTGCCGGAGCTCATGACGGGCAGCTCGGCCTCGGCGCGGCAGCTCTCGCACGCGGTGATCTCGTCGTTGAGTGCGGCGATCTCGGCGATCGCGCGGCGCTGGTACGCCTCCTGGATGTCCTCCGGCGTGCTGCCGGCGAGTCCGGCGGGCGCGGGGCGGCGGGCGCGCGCGGGCCGACTGGGTCGCGGCGTGGGAGGCTCAGGGGTCATGTGCGGGGACGGTATTTCTCGGGTCCGTCGTTACTCCTGCCCGATGCCGTTTCAGGACTCACGATGATGATTGCGGCGTGTCCGCTCGCGTGCGCGCCGCGGCCGGTGGGGCCGGGTGAGGTACGCGTCGGAGAGCGCGTCGAGCAGGTCGGACGGCCCGGCGAAGGGACGCAGCGCGGTCACCGCGCTGCCGACGTCCGCGGTGCGCTCGGCGCCGCTGCCGGCCGTGACGCTCAACCCGAGACGCCGCAGCAGGAGGTCGCCGGACGGGTCCGCCCCGGCGCCGGTGAGCACCTCGTGGCAGTCGATCGCGCCCCCGAGGCGGCGCAACGTGTCGGGCAGGGGCACCGGGGCCGAGTCGGGATGGGGCAGCAGCACGAGGCCGCCCTGCTCGTGGACGGCCCGCGCGGTCGCCTCGGCCGTGAGCCCCGCCGGCACGTCGCGCGTCAGGAACAGGCCGACGAGCACGCCGTCGGAGGTCGCGATCTCCTGGCCCGGGATGACGGTGAGCCCCGGCGGCGCGATGGCGGACACGGCCCGGGCGACGGCGAGCCCCTCGGGCGCGGCCACGGCGATCACGTCGACCGACCGCTCGACGCACGCGCGGACGAGGCGCTCGGGCGTCAGGTCGCGGCCGGGCCGCACCCGCATGTCGGCCAGCCGGGTCCGCACGCCGGCGGGGGCGTCGCGACCGGCCCCCAGCGCGCCGCGGTAGGCGGCCTCGAGCTCGGCCGCGGCGTCGTCCCAGGTGCGCGCGCGGACGGCCGCCGCCTCGGCCGCGAGCGCCGCGACGTGGGCGGGCTCCGCCGCGAGCTCGGCCACGGCGGCGGCCCAGGCCTCGCGGGTGAAGGGCGGCAGCACGATCGCCGGATGCCCCCCGGCCAGGGCGTCGGTCGTCGCGGCGCACCGGGGGGCGATCACCACCCGGCCCATCGCGAGGGCCTCGCGCAGCACCGGCCCGGCCGCCTCGTCCGGTCCGCACACGACGGCGAGCGCGCCCCGGGCGAGGGCGTTCGCGCGTCCGGCGGGGCCCGGGTCGGGGATGACCTCGACGCGGTCCCGCAGGGCCTTCGGCACCGCGGCGCGGGTGCGCCAGGGTGCGTCGGCCGGGCCGATCAGCGTGACGGGGCCGACGGCGTCGAGGTCGAGGGCGCGCAGCACCGAGATGCCGAAGCGGGCGGCGACCCGGTCGCGGCCGCGCGCGATCAGCACGAGGCCGGGAGGTCCCTCGGCGGCGACGGCCGACGGGGCGAAGAGGGCCGGATCGACACCCGGCGCGATCACGGCGTAGTCGCCGGGGAGCATCTGCGACAGCGCCTCGCGACCGGTCCGGGTGGTCGCGACGCGCAGGTGCGCGCGGCCCAGCGCGCGGTCGACGAGGGGCCGCAGGAAGGCCACCCCGACGAGCGGCTCCGAGCGGTGGAAGGTGGCCGCGGTCACGCCGGGGGCGTGGCGGAGGGCGGCGAGCGCCGGGCTGGGGGCGAGGGGCTCGTGCAGGTGCACGACGTCGAAGGGCGAGCGCGAGAGCGCGGTCTCGAGCGCGCCCGCGAGGTCGAAGGGCTCGCCCAGCCGCCGGCCCGGGCCCGTCGGCAGGGCGCGTCCGACCGCCACGTCGCGCACGCGGCCGGCATCGGCGATCAGGGCCGAGTCGTCGCCGGCGCCCACGGCCGTGATCAGCGCACGGCCGGCGAGGATGCGCTCGCGCCGCGTCGCCGGGGCGAGCACCGTGACCCGGTGCCCGCGGGCCGCGAGGGCCGCCGCCTCGGCGGCGACGTGGTGCGCGACGTCGTCGCGGGCCGGCACGGCGTGCGGGTGGACCAGCGCGATGCGCAGGGCGTCGTCCATCCCGATCGTCTAGCCGCCGCCGCGGCCGTCGGAGGCGCGCCAGACGAGCGCGACGCGGTGCGCGGCGGTCATGAGGCTGAGGCCGGCGAGGACCACCATGAGCACGGCCGTCACGTCGCCGAGCCCCCCGAGGAAGAGCGCGGCGCCCACGATGACCAGGCGCTCGGGGCGTCCCATCAGGCCGCCGCTCGAGCCGGCGATGCCGAGACCCTCGGCGCGGGCCCGGGCGTACGACACGAGGAACGAGGCGGTCAGCGCGACGAAGCAGGCGGCGAGCGCCCAGTCGAGGTCGTCCTGCGCCAGCGTGATGCCGATCGCGCCGAGGATCACGCCCTCGGCGAGCCGGTCGAGCGTCGAGTCGAGGAACGCCCCGAAGGCGGTCACGCGCCCCTGGTGGCGCGCGACCAGGCCGTCGAGCGAGTCGACCAGCCCCGAGGCGATGAAGAGCAGCGACGCGAGCACCCAGAGGCGCTCCATGGCCAGCCAGGCGGACCCGCAGATGCCGAGGAATCCCGCGATGGTGACGACGTTCGGCGTGATCCCGCTGCGATCCACGAGGCGCCAGACCGCGTCGGCGAGGCTCCGGCTCTCGGACGAGTCGGGGTCGAGCTCGATCTGCGTGCTGATGGCGGTGGCTCCTGGGGCGGCGTGAGCGGCCTCGTTCCGCAGGACGGGCCTCCTCCGGGCCCGTCTAGGATAGCGGGGCATGCGCCTGTGCACCTTCCGCGACGTGAGCGGCACCCGCCTCGGAGAGGTGCGCGGGGACCGTGTCCACCCGCTCGCCGGGTCGTGCGTGCGCGACGCCATCGGCGGCGCCCTGCCCTCGCCCGCGGGTGACCCGCTGCCCCTCGACGCCGTCGAGCTGCTGCCCCCGCTGACTCCCGGCAAGGTGATCGGCGTCGGCTGGAACTACCCCGATCACGCCGCGGAGATGGGCGGGCGCTCCACCGACGTCCCGGTCGTGTTCTCGAAGCTGGTGTCGTCGATCGTCGGCCCCGGCGCCCCCGTGACACGGCCCGCCTACACCGCCGAGCTCGACTACGAGGGCGAGCTCGCCGTCGTCGTGGGACGCCGGGCCCGCGACGTCGCGGCGGCGGACGCCCTCGACCACGTCTTCGGCTACGCGGTCATGAACGACATCACCGCGCGCGACATGCAGCGCGCCGAGCCCCAGTGGATCCGCGCCAAGGGCGGGGACGGCTTCGGGCCGTTCGGGCCCTGGATCACCACCGCCGACGCGGTCGCCGACCCGCAGGCGCTCGGCATCCGCACCTGGGTCAACGGCGACCTGCGCCAGGACGCCTCGACCGCGGGGATGGCGATGACCGTCGCCGATCTCGTCACCTGGTGCGCCGCGAGCTTCACGCTCGAGCCGGGCGACGTCATCGCGACCGGGACGCCCCCGGGCGTCGGCCGGGCGCGGACGCCCCCGGTGTTCCTGCAGCCCGGCGACCGGGTGCGGGTCGAGATCGACGGCCTCGGCGCCATCGAGAACGGCATCCGGTGACGCCGGAGGAGGCCCTCGGGCGCGTGCTGGCCGTGACCGGGCTCAGCCTGCCGCGCGGCGTGCTCGGCCCCGAGACCTGGGCGCTCGCGCGGGCGATCTCGCCGGGGGCCGACCCCGCCGCCGACCCGGTGCTGCTGGCGGGCGCCGCGTCCGCGTCGCACTGGCCCGAGCTGCGGGGGCCGATGGAGGCCGCCCTGCTGAGGGCGCGCGCGGCCGCCGACGACGACGACCGCGCGGCGTTCGACGTCGTCCTGGCCTGGGCGGCCGACGAGGACCCCGACACCCCGCTGGCCCGGGCCCTCGCGATCCGGGCCGCCACCGAGCTCGCGGCCGCCGACGCCCGGGCCCGGGGGGTGCTGCGGGCGGCGGAGGCGGCCGTCGCGTCGGGCGGAGCGCCCGCCGCCGTGGCCGCCGCGACGGCGGCGGGCACCATCGCGGCCGACCTGCTCGACCTCGATCCCGAGGACTTCGCCCCCGAGATCGCGGCCTACGTCGAAGCCGGCAGCCGTGCCGAGGACATCCCCGAGCTCGCCCGCGCGACCGGCGACCCCGAGATCCGCGCCTGGGCGCGCTCGGCCGTCGCCGCGACCGATGACCCTGCGGCGACCGAGGCCTCGTCCGGCGTGCGTCACCTCGCCACGGGCGATCCGCCCGAGGACCCCGCCGAGGACCTGGTGTGGGTGCCGACGATCCTCGCGCTGACCCAGCAGGCGGTGGAGCTCTCGCTCGCCGAGGAGGCCTCGGCCGCGGGCGGTGGCGACGGGGGCTGACCCCGCGTCGTCCGGCCCCGCGTCACGATCGCGCCGCCGGCGGTTACCCTCGGCTCATGGCGAGCCCCCGCCCCGGCACCCGGGCCCACGTGCGCGCGATCGTCGAGCGCCTCGCCGGCGAGTACGGGCCCCTCCCGTACGCGCGTCGCCACGACCCGGTCAGCGAGCTGGTCACCACCCTGCTCAGCCACAGCACCACCGACGCCAACCAGGAGCGGGCCTTCCGCACCCTGCGCGCGCGCTTCCCCCGCTGGGACGACGTGCGCCGCGCACCCGTCGCGGAGGTCGAGGAGGCGGTGCGCGTGGCAGGCCTCGCGAACCAGAAGGCGCCGCGGGTGCAGGCGGCGCTCGACGCGGTGGCCGACGATCCGCGCGGCGACGACCTCGAATGGCTCGGCGGGGTGCCCCTGGGGGAGGCGATGGCGTTCCTCACCTCCCTCGACGGCGTCGGCCCGAAGACCGCCGCCTGCGTGATGTGCTTCGCGTTCGACGCCCACGTGGTGCCGGCCGACACGCACGTGCACCGCATCGCGCTGCGCACCCACGTGGTGCCGCCGCGCGCGAGCGCGACGGCCGCCCAGGAGCGCCTGTCGCGCTGGACCCCCCCGGGGGCGGCGTTCGCGACCCACATGCGCCTGATCGCCCATGGGCGCACGATCTGCACGGCGCGCGCGCCGCGCTGCGGCGCCTGCGCGCTGCTCGACCTCTGCCCGACCGGGCGTCGGGGCACCCGCGGGGACGCGCTGCGCTGATCTGAGTCGCATCCACTCATGTATGACTTGACATGAGCCGACTTAGATCTAAGATCGCTGCAGCGTTCCGTCCCGACACGGCGGCCGGGGGTCCCCCGCCGCGAGGAGGCACCAGACACATGGGCAAGACGATCGGCATCGACCTCGGCACCACCAACTCCGCGGTGGCCGTCCTGACGGGCGGCGAGCCCGAGGTCCTCCCCAACGCCGAGGGCGGCCGCACCACCCCGTCGGTCGTCGGTTTCTCGAAGACCGGCGAGCGGCTGGTGGGCACCGTCGCCAAGCGGCAGGCGGTCACCAACCCCGAGAACACCATCTTCAGCGTCAAGCGCTTCATGGGCCGCAAGTACGCCGAGGTGGACGAGGAGATGACCATCGTCCCGTACGAGGTGGTCCGCGGTCAGAACGGCGACGCGCGCATCCACGTCGACGACAAGGAGTTCAGCCCGCCAGGAGATCAGCGCGATGATCCTCCAGAAGCTGAAGGCCGACGCCGAGGCCTTCCTCGGCGAGACCGTGACCGACGCGGTCGTCACCGTGCCGGCCTACTTCAACGACGCCCAGCGCCAGGCGACCAAGGACGCCGGGACGATCGCGGGGCTCGAGATCAAGCGCATCATCAACGAGCCGACCGCGGCCGCGCTCGCCTACGGGCTCGACAAGGAGACCGACCAGACGATCCTCGTCTTCGACCTCGGCGGCGGCACGTTCGACGTGTCGGTGCTCGAGATCGGCGACGGCGTCTTCGAGGTCAAGTCGACCGCGGGCGACAACCACCTCGGCGGCGACAACTTCGACAAGGCGATCGTCAACTGGATGGCCGCCGAGTTCAAGCGCGACCACGGCATCGACCTGGGCGTCGACAAGATGGCCCTGCAGCGTCTCTACGAGGCGGCCGAGAAGGCCAAGATCGAGCTGTCGACGACCACGTCGTCGCAGATCAACCTGCCGTTCATCACGGCCGACGCGAGCGGTCCGAAGCACCTCGACCTGCAGCTCACCCGCGCCAAGCTCGAGGAGCTGGCGCGCGCGCTGCTCGAGCGTCTCGTCGGCCCGACCAAGAGCGCCCTCGAGCGACTCGGGCGTGAGCGACAAGATCGACCACGTCGTGCTGGTCGGCGGCATGACCCGCATGCCCGCCGTGCAGGAGCGCGTCAAGGAGCTGACCGGGCGCGAGCCCCACAAGGGCGTCAATCCGGACGAGGTCGTCGCCGTCGGCGCGGCCATCCAGGCCGGCGTCCTGTCGGGCGACGTCAAGGACGTGCTGCTGCTCGACGTCACCCCGCTGTCGCTCGGCATCGAGACCAAGGGCGGCGTGTTCACGAAGCTGATCGAGCGCAACACGACCATCCCGACCAAGAAGAGCGAGGTCTTCTCGACCGCCGACGACAACCAGAACCAGGTCGAGATCCACGTGCTCCAGGGCGAGCGCGAGATGGCCGCCTACAACCGCACCCTCGGCAAGTTCAACCTCGTGGGCATCCCCCCGGCGCCGCGCGGGCGTGCCGCAGGTCGAGGTCACCTTCGACATCGACGCCAACGGCATCGTGCACGTGGGCGCGAAGGACCTCGGCACCGGCATCGAGCAGAAGATCGAGATCAAGGCCTCGAGCGGCCTCTCGGACGACGAGATCACGAACATGGTGCGCGACGCCGAGTCGCACGCCGACGAGGACCGGCGCCTGCGCCGGGTCGCCGACGCCCGCAACGCCGTCCGAGGCCCGGGTCCACGAGGCCGAGCGCCAGCTCAAGGACAACGGCGACAAGGTCGACGAGTCCGTGCGCCGCGACCTCGAGGGCGCGATCGAGGCCGCCAGGTCCGCGGCCGCCGGAGACGACCCCGACGACGATCGAGGGCACCACCGCGTCCCTCACCGAGGTGCTGCACCGGCTCTCCGAGCAGGTCTACCGGAAGGCCGCCGACGCAGCAGGAGGCCGCATCCGGCAACGGCGCCGCCGACGACACCGTCGAGGACGCCGAGTACGAGGTCATCGACGAGGACGCCTCCAAGGCGTCATGACGACCACCCGACGACGACACCACGAGAGGAGGCACCATGCCGGCAGTCGTGCGATTCGACCCCTTCCGCGACATCACCACCCTGCGCGACGAGATGAACCGCCTGTTCAGCAGGACCGTGGGCGACGGCGCGGGCGCACGGGTCCGACTGGACCCCCGCCGTCGACATCTTCGACGTGGCGGACGCCATCGTCCTCAAGGCGGAGCTGCCCGGGCTGCAGACCGAGGACATCGACATCGAGATCGACGACAACGTCCTCACGCTCACGGGCGAGCGCCGCTTCCAGGAGACGGTCGACGAGGGGCGGTTCTACCGTCTCGAGCGGTCGTACGGACACTTCCAGCGCAGCGTGACGCTGCCGCAGGGGGTGAAGACGGACGAGATCTCGGCCGACTTCGACAACGGCGTGCTCACCGTGCGCGTGCCGAAGGCCGACGAGGTCACGCCGCGCAAGATCACCATCGCGGCGTCGGCGTGACGGAGCGCCCGGCACCGCACGAGGTCCCGGCGGCCGACGACCGCGACGGTCGAGGCCGCCGGGGCCCCGGCCCCCGACCCGGAGGCCGTCTTCGACGGCGCCGCGGCCGGGGCCGAGGCCGAGACCGCGGAGCAGCCGGATGCCCACGCGCTCGAGCTCGAGCGCGTGGGCGCCGAGCGCGACCAGTACCTGGACGCCCTCCAGCGGCTGAAGGCCGAGTTCGACAACTTCCGCAAGCGCAACGACCGCGAGCGGCAGACGATCGCGCTGGGCGCGACGCGGGACGTGGTCCGCGGGCTGCTGCCGGTGATGGACAACCTGGAGCGCGCCGTCGCGGCGCTCGGCGACCAGGGCGAGGGCATCGTCGCCGGGCTCGAGATGGTGCGCGGCCAGCTGGCCGGGCTGCTGACGGGCCACGGGGTCGAGGAGATCCCCGCGCACGGCGAGGCGTTCGATCCGACGGTGCACGAGGCGATCGCCTCGGTGCCGTCCCCCGGTCACCCCGAGGGCACGGTCGTCGAGGTGGTCGAGAAGGGCTACCGCCAGTCGGAGCACGTGCTGCGACCGACCCGCGTCGTCATCGCGTCGCGTCCGGCCGAGTAGGGGACGGGTGCAGGACCTCTACGAGACATTGGGCGTCGCGCGCACGGCGAGCGCCGACGACATCAAGAAGGCGTACCGCACGCTGGCGCGCGTCCACCACCCCGACGCGAACCCCGACGACCCGTCGGCGGAGGAGCGCTTCAAGGAGATCTCCCACGCCCACGACGTGCTCTCGGACCCGGCCAAGCGCCGCGAGTACGACGACCGCCTGCGCTTCGGCGGGCCGCATGCCGAACGGCGCCGGGCCGGCGGCGCCGGGCGGACATGGGCTTCGGCGACTTCGCCGACATGTTCTCGACGATCTTCCGGGGGGCCAAGGGGCAGCGCACCAGCGCGCGCGAGCCGGCCGCCCGCCGCGGCGCCGACGTCGAGGTCGAGGTCAACCTGTCGTTCGACCAGGCGATGGCCGGGGCGCAGGTGCCGGTCTCGGTCGAGACGCCGGTGGCCTGCGCGCGACTGCGGCGGCAGCGGGGCGACGCCGGGCACGAGCCCGCGCCTCTGCCCCGAGTGCAAGGGGCGCGGCGTGCGCGGGCGCGACGGCGGGGCGTTCGCGTTCAGCGAGCCCTGCCCGCGGTGCGGCGGCAACGGCACGGTCATCGATGACCCGTGCGGCACCTGCGGGGGCTCGGGCAGCACGTCGTCCCGCTCCCAGATCAAGGTCAGGATCCCCGCCGGGGTCAAGGACGGCACCCGCGTGCGCCTGAAGGGCAAGGGGCAGGCCGGGCAGCGGGGTGGGCCCGCCGGCGACCTCCAGGTGCTCACCCGCGTGGCGCCCAGCCGGCTCTACACCCGCGCGGGCGACGACCTCATCATCAACGTGCCGGTCACGTTCGCCGAGGCGGCGCTCGGCGCCCAGGTCGAGGTGCCGACCCTCGAGGGCCGGGTGAAGCTGAGGGTGCCGGCGGGGAGCCCCGACGGCCGCCAGCTGCGGCTCGCGGGCAAGGGCGCCCCACGCCTGAAGGGAGAGGGCCGCGGCGACCTGATCGCCACGCTGCGGCTGGACGTGCCGCGGGAGCTGTCGGCGAAGCAGCGCGAGGCGCTCGAGAAGTACGCGGAGATCGACCCGCGCGACCCGCGCGAGACGCTGTTCTCGTGAGCCCCGGAAACCCGGCCGAGCGCGTGTTCCTGATCGGCATCGCCGCCGAGCTGGCGGGCATGCACCCGCAGACGCTGCGCGTCTACGAGCGCCGGGGGCTGATCACTCCGCGGCGGACGGCCCGCAACACCCGCGTCTACTCCGAGCGCGACGTGGCGCTGCTGCGGCGCATCCAGGAGCTGTCGGAGGAGGGTCTCAACCTGGCCGGGGTCGAGCGCGTCCTCGCGCTCGAGGCCCGTCTGGCCCGCGCCGAGCGACGCTGCCGGGACCTGAGGGCCGAGGTGACCCGCATGACCGAGGACCATCGCCGCGAGATCGCCCAGGCGCGCGCCGCGCGCGGGCAGATCGTGCTCGCGGTGAGGGGTGAGACGGCGCTCGTGCGGCGGCACGCGCCGGTCGTGAGGACGCGGACGACGAGGGGGATGCACTGATGGCCGTCGACAAGCCCACCGAGCGCGCGCAGGAGGCCATCGCCTCCTCCGCCCGCATCGCCGGCGACCGGGGCAATCCCGTCGTCGAGCCCGACCACCTGCTGGCGGCGCTGCTGGAGGCCCGCGAGGGCGTCGTCGGGCCCGTGCTGCAGCGCGCCGGCGCCGACCTGGCCGGCCTGCGCGCGGCCACCGAGGCCGCCGTCGCGCGCCACCCGCAGGTGAGCGGGTCGCCGACGGGCGCGCAGCTCTCGAACCCGTACCGCGCGGTCCTGCGTCGCGCGGGCCGGGAGGCGGAGGGGATGGACGACCAGTTCATCTCCACCGAGCACCTGTTGCTCGCACTCGTCGAGGAGCCCTCGCCGGCGCGCGAGGCGCTGCGCGCGAAGGGGGTCACCCGCGACTCCCTGCTCACGGCGCTGCGGGCGGTGCGCGGCTCGGCACGCGTCACCGACGCCAACCCCGAGGACAAGTACCAGGCGCTCGAGCAGTACGGGCGCGACCTCACCGAGGCCGCGGAGACCGGGGCGCTCGATCCGGTCATCGGCCGCGACGAGGAGATCCGCCGGGTCATCCAGGTGCTCTCGCGGCGGACCAAGAACAACCCGGTGCTCATCGGCGAGCCCGGCACCGGCAAGACGGCCATCGTCGAGGGGCTCGCCCAGCGCATCGTGGCGGGCGACATCCCCGAGGGCCTGTCCGGCAAGCGCGTGATCGCGCTCGACGTCGGCGCGCTGCTCGCCGGCGCCAAGTACCGCGGCGAGTTCGAGGACCGCCTCAAGGCGGTCCTGAAGGAGATCGAGGACGCCGCCGGCGGGGTCATCCTCTTCATCGACGAGCTCCACACGATCGTGGGCGCGGGCGCCGCCGAGGGCGCGGTCGACGCGGCCAACCTGCTCAAGCCGATGCTCGCCCGCGGCGCGCTGCGCGCCGTCGGCGCGACGACGCTCGACGAGTACCGCACGCACGTCGAGAAGGACGCCGCGCTGGAGCGCCGCTTCCAGCCGGTGCTGGTCGGCGAGCCCTCGGTCGAGGCGACCGTCGCGATCCTCCGCGGCCTGAAGGAGCGGTACGAGGTGCACCACGGCGTGCGCATCCAGGACGGCGCGCTCGTCGCGGCGGCCCGGCTGTCGGACCGCTACATCACCGCGCGCTTCCTGCCCGACAAGGCGATCGACCTGATGGACGAGGCCGCGAGCCGGCTGCGCATCGAGATCGACTCGGTCCCCGCCGAGCTCGACGTGGTGCAGCGGCGGATCATGCAGCTCGAGATCGAGCTGCAGGCCCTCGAGGCCGAGACCGACCCCGGGTCGGCCGGCCGGCGCGAGGTGATCCGGGAGGAGCTGGGCGCGCTGCGCGAGGAGGCCGACGCGATGCGCGCGCACTGGGATCAGGAGAAGTCCACCATCGGCCGCATCCGCTCGGTGAAGGAGCAGATCGAGACCGCGGGCCAGGAGCTCGAGCGCGCCGAGCGGGAGTCGGACCTCGAGGGCGCCGCGCGCCTGCGCTACGGCACCCTCCCGGAGCTCGAGAAGGCCCTCGCCGCGGCCAACGACGACCTCGCCGAGCAGCAGACCAGCCGCCGCATGCTCAAGGAGGAGGTCGACGAGGAGGACGTGGCGGAGGTGGTGGCGGCGTGGACCGGCGTGCCGGTCAGCCGGCTCCTCGAGGGCGAGGTCGAGAAGCTGCTCCAGATGGAGGAGCGGCTGCACGAGCGGGTCGTCGGGCAGGACGAGGCGGTCGCGGCCGTCGCCAACGCCCTGCGGCGGGCGCGGGCCGGGCTCTCCGACCCCGACCGGCCGATCGGCTCGTTCATCTTCCTCGGGCCCACCGGGGTGGGCAAGACCGAGCTCGCGCGGGCGCTCGCCGAGTTCATGTTCGACGACGAGCGGGCGATGGTCCGCATCGACATGAGCGAGTACATGGAGCGCCACTCCGTGGCCCGCCTGATCGGCGCGCCGCCCGGCTACGTGGGGTTCGACGAGGGCGGGCAGCTCACCGAGGCCGTGCGCCGCCGGCCCTACGCCGTGCTGCTGCTCGACGAGATCGAGAAGGCCCACTCCGACGTCTTCAACGTGCTGCTGCAGCTGCTCGACGACGGCCGGCTCACCGACGGCCGGGGGCGCGTGGTCGACTTCACCAACACGGTCGTGATCATGACGAGCAACATCGGCAGCCAGTTCCTCGCCGACGGCATCGACGAGGCGATCGCCGAGGAGCGGGTGCTCGGGGCGCTGCGCGACCACTTCCGGCCCGAGTTCCTCAACCGCGTCGACGAGACCGTGCTGTTCGGCCGCCTCGGCCGCGAGCAGCTCCACGAGATCGTGCGCATGCAGGCCGCGCGCCTGCACGGCCGCCTCGCGCTGCGCGGCGTCGCGCTCGAGATCACGCCGGCCGCCGCCGACCTGCTCGCGCGCGAGGGGTACGACCCGGCCTACGGCGCCCGCCCGCTCAAGCGCCTGATCCAGCGGCGGATCGAGAACCCCCTCGCCCAGCGGATGCTGGCGGGTGAGATCGGCGACGGGGACGCGCTCGTGGTCGACGCCGCGGGCGAGGAGCTCACCTTCTCGGTCGCCGAGCCCGTGGCGGACACGGCGGTCTAGTCCTCGACGGGGCCCGTCCGCCCCCGCCGCACCGCCGCGGGGGTGCGGCGACCCGCGGGCCGCTCACTCGCGCGTGGCGACGGTCCCCAGACCGCTGAGCAGCCCGCCGATCGCGGCGACGACGGCCAGGTAGAGGCCGAACTGCCGCGACAGGAACTCGGCCGGCTCCGGCATCATCAGGAAGCGGTAGCCCACCAGGCCGGCGGCGAGGGCCGAGGCGACCACCATCGTCCAGGCCAGGGCGTCGGCCTGGCGCTCCGACAGCACGATGGCGCCGCGCTCGTCGAGGACCGTCGCCACGGCGGCGGCCGCGAGCACGACGCCGAGCGCCAGGGCCACGCGGGCGATCGTCGTGGAGGCCCACCCGCTCGCGCTGGTCGCCGAGAACGGCGGGCCGAGGTTCGTCGCGTACCAGGGCAGCAGCACGCCCACCACGATCGCGATCCCGCAGAGGGCGCCGACGAATGCGGGGCCCGCGGTGGCCCCGGAGCGCGGGGTGCGCGCGCTCGGGACGGCGGGGCGGCGGGCGGGCGGCATCTGCCACGCACGCTACCGCGCCCGGGCACGCCCCGTCCGGCGCTCGTCTAACCTTGCCGATCGTGTCCCGGCGACCCGACTTCTTCATCCTCGGCGCGCCCAAGTGCGGGACGACGGCCCTCAGCGAGTACCTGCGCCGGCACGAGCGGGTGTTCGTGACGACGCCGAAGGAGCCGCACTACTTCTGCGACGACTTCGACTACTACTACGCCCCCGGCCGGCGGACCCTCGCGCACTACCTGTCGCTCTACGACGCGGCCGCCGACGACGACCTCGCCGTCGGCGAGGCGTCGGTCTGGTACCTCCACTCGACGACCGCGGCCCGCAACATCATGCGGTTCGATCCCCGGGCGCGCGTGATCGTGATGGTGCGCAACCCCGTCGACCTGGTGCCCTCGCTGCACTCGCAGATGAGCTACATGCTCGACGAGCGCGAGCCCGACGTCGAGAGGGCGTGGCGGCTGCAGGAGTCGCGCGCGCGGGGCGAGGGCCTGCCCTCGACCGTGCGGGTGCCGGCCTTCCTGCAGTACGGGCAGGCCGCCCGGCTGGGGGCCCAGCTCGCGCGCGTCCACGAGCACGTCCCGCCGGAGCAGGTCAAGGTGCTCGTCTTCGACGACCTGCGCGCCGACGCCGGGGCCGTCTACCGCGAGGCCCTGCGGTTCCTCGGCGTGCCCGACGACGGCCGCGACACGTTCCCGCGCGTGAACGAGAACAAGGTGCACCAGCACCCCGCCGTCGCGCGCTTCACCCAGCGACCCCCCGCGCCGCTGGTCGCGGTGGCGCGCGGGGTCAAGGCCGTCACGGGGGTCCGCCGCCTCGGCGTGCTCGACCGCGTGCGCCGGTCGAACCGCCAGGTGGCGCGCCGCCCGGACATCTCACCCGCGTTCGCACAGGAGCTGAAGGACTACTTCCGCGACGACGTGCGCGACCTCGGGGACATGATCGGCCGCGACCTGAGCGCCTGGACCGACTAGACGCCCCGCGCGGCGGACCCGGCCCCGGCCGCGTTCGGGGGTGCGGCGGGGGCCAGGTGGTACGCTCGCGAAGCCCCGGTTCAGCGGCGCCCAAGGAGTCCTGATCGTGCCGACCTACATCCTGCTCAGCACTCTCAGCCCGCACGGCGTGGGCACTCTCAAGGCGAACCCGCAGCGGCTGCTCGAGGTCAACGCCGAGGTCGAGCAGATGGGCGCGAAGGTCATCCAGCAGTGGGCCGTGCTCGGCCCCTACGACTTCGTCAACATCGTCGAGGCGCCCGACGAGAAGGTCATCGCCCGCGTCTCGGTGGAGCTCGCCGCGCGCGGGACCGCCCACTTCCAGACGCTCACGGCGATCCCCGTCGATGAGTTCCTCTCCCTCCTGAAATGAGCGGTGCGCGGCGCCGCGGAGGCCTGCTGCTCGCCGGGGGGCTCATCGGCGTGGCGCTCTCGCCGGAGGCCCGCCGGGCCGGCATCGGGCTGAGGGCGCGGATGACGCGACTCGGCCGGTCGGCCGGAGACCCGGTCGCGCCGTTCGCTGAGGCCCCCTGCTACGCGTACGACCGCGCCGTCGGCACGACGACGACGCGCCCGGAGGAGGCGGCCCGATAGGCACCGCCTGGCGGGTCGAGGTGCTCGTGCCGACGCACCGGTTCGTGTTCGGCATCCGCGGCGGCGAGGTGGTGGAGCTGCGGGCCCCCAGCACCGCCGGCACGTTCGGCGCGTATCGCGATCTCCCGGACGCCGTCCACGGCATGATCGCCTGGCCCAACACGGTGCTCCTGACAGGGCCGCAGACCGTGGTGGTCGACCCGGGCTACTCCACCCAGGGCGACCTGCTCGAGGGGGCGCTGCGCGACCGCGACCTCGCGCCCGACGACGTACGCACGGCGCTCGCGACCCACCTGCACGCCGACCACGTGTCGGCCCTGCCCCAGCTCGGGGCGGTCGATCTGCACGTGCACGAGATCGAGCTGCGCGAGCCGCACGCGATCCGCGGGCGCGGTTGGCGCGACGACGTCGTCGAGCGGCCCATGAGCGGCACGGCCGGCGAGGTGCTGCCCGGCGTGCGGTGGATCCTCACCCCGGGTCACACCGAGGGGCACGTGGCCTTCCTCGTTGACACCGACGACGGCGTCGTGGCGATCGCCGGCGACACGCTCGGGCCCGACCCGGCGTGGTTCGCGCAGATGACCCTGCCCGAGGGGCACCCCCGGCGCGAGGATCACCTCGCGGCCTTCCGGGCGATCCGCGACCAGCGGCCGTCGATGGTCATCCCCGGCCACAACCCCCCGGTGCGCCTCCCGGCGGGCTGAGCCCCGGGAGCGGCGGCAGGGGACGGCGCCGCCGGCGTCGAATGCCCACGGCGACCGGCATGCGCCCCCGCACCAGCATCGACAGAGGAGTCCCAACGTGAAAGCGCTCACCCGCGAGCAGAGGATGCTCGGCGCCGCCGGCGCCTGCGTCCTGTTCATCATCAGCCTGTTCTTCGCGTGGTACGGCTCGGGCGACTTCAGCGTGAGCGGCCAGGACGTCGTGCCGTCCTGGTGGCTGCTGCTCCTCTTCGCCGCCGCCGCCGCCGCGCTGCTGGTGGCCGACGCCTTCAACTTCGAGCTGCCGGCGATCATCGACCCGGGCGCCTGGGCCGCCTACCTCACCAGCGTCACGTTCATCGTGACCCTGATGATCTTCCTCGAGGGCACCGCCGGCGTGAGCCGTAAGTTCGGCCTCTTCCTGGCCCTGCTCTTCTCGCTGGTCGCCGTGATCCTCGCCGTGATGCATTGGCGCGAGGAGGCCAAGTAGGATCGGGTCCCACTCCGCCCCGACCGAGAGGGGAAGCGACATGGGATTGGCCGACAGGGCACGCGAGGCCGCGAAGCGCGCCGCCGACGCCGCGCAGAAGGGCGCCGGCGAGGCGCGCGACAAGGCGCAGGAGCTCACCCTGAGACGCAGGATGAACGCGCTGGCGGAGGAGCTCGGCTACGTGGTCGTGCGCCAGCGCGACGGCGAGACCGGCCTCGACGCCGAGGTCGAGCGGCTCGCGTCCGAGGTCCGCGCCGCCCGGGCCGAGATCGAGGCGCTCGAGGAGGCCTAGCGGCGGGCCCGGCGGGGCGGCTTCGTGGGCGCCGGCAGCGTGACCTGCCGCACGAGGCCCGACACGCCCAGCCGCCCGCGGGCCTCGACGGTCACCTCGACCCGGCCCGACACGAGGACACCGCGCACCCGGCGGTTCCAGCGCAGCCGCTGGACGCCGGGCCGCAGCGGGCGCCCGCTCGCGATGGTGGCGATCGGCGTGCCGTCGGTGGTGCGCACGCGCACCGTCACGCGGGCCCGCGCCCGCAGGCGGAACCGCACGTCGAGCCTGCCCACGACCTTCGTGCCCACCCGCCGGGCGGTCGATCGCGCGTAGAGCGACGAGAGCGTGCGATCGAGGATGACCCGGCGTGCCTGCTCGGTCGCCCCGCTGCCGTCGTCGGGGGTGTGCGCGACCCGCACGTCGTAGACCCCGTCGGGCAGGCGCAGGCGCCGGGGATCGAGCCGCACCGCCACCGCCCCCGGCCCGAGACGCGCGTTCCAGAGCCTGCGGGTGGGGCGGCCGGACCGCCGGGCCACGGTCACGCGCGCCGTGCCGGGCCGGGTGGCGCGCACCACGAGCGTCGTCGCGTCGTCGACCCGGTCGGCGTTGGCCGATATCCGGAAGGGCGGCGGCTCGACGGTGATGCCGTCGTAGGACATCACGATCGCGTCGCTGAGGCTGCGCGGTCCTCGCCAGGGGGTGACCAGCTCGTCGCGCACCGCGAGCTGGGCGCTGCCGCCCGCGTCCATCGCCACGGCCGTGCGGGCACCGAGTGAGGCGAGGAGCTGCGCCTGCTCGGCGACGGTCAGCCCGGGGCTGCCCTGGGCGGGGCCCTCCGCCGTGACCAGCATCCGGGTGCCGTCGCTGCGCTGGCCGACGGCCGACCGCGAGGTGCGGGCACCCGTCTGCGCGCCGGTGAAGCCCTCGCCCGCATTCGTGATGGGCGCGCCGTCGCGCACGAGCGTGGGACCGCCGCCGATGGCGTCGAGCGCGCCCGGGGTCAGCGCGGAGACGGTCGCCGTGATGGTCACCCGCCGCCCGAGCGGCAGCTCCGAGACGAGCGCCGGCCCGGCCGATCCGACGCCGGTCAGCACGACGTGGCCCTCGCCGATGGTCATGCCGCCGCCGGCGCCGGTGGCCACGACGGTGCCCCCCAGCGGCACGTTGGGCGTGAGGGGCGACGGCCGGTCGAGGCGCACGCGCACCTCGTACCGCGACCCCGTCACCGGCGTCGCCGCGGTGCCGAGCGACGGGGTGTAGAGGATGGTCTCGCTGCCGCGCTTGGCCGGACGGTTGACGCCCTGGAACGAGCGCGGCAGGTAGGTGGTGACGCCCTGCGGGTTGACGGGCTGGAAGCGCCCCTGGAGCGCGAGCACGGCGGCCTCGAGCGCCCCGCCGGGCAGCAGCACCAGCGCCGAGCGGCTCGCCTCGGGCTCGTGCACCAGGTCGCCCCCCGCGAGCAGGACTCCGCTCGGGTCGTTCGTCGTGTAGCTGAAGAAGTCGCCGTTGATGCCCGCCACGGCCCCCGACGCCAGCCGGGCCCGCATGGCCGTCGTCAGCGATCCGCGCCGGATCGGCGACCCGCCCAGCAGCACCGGCGCCAGCACCACGCGCGGGCCGAGGGGCGCGCGTACGACGTGCACCACCTGGCCGCTCGCCTGGACGATGCGCTGGTAGCCGACGCCCGGCGCGACCTCGGTGATCGCCGGCGGTCGTGGCGGCGGCAGCGCCTGCACCGGGGCGCCGTGGGCGGCCACGGGCAGGCTGAGGAGGGCGAGGAGCGTCAGGGAGGGCCGTCTCATGACCGCGAACCCAATCACGTCCGCCCGTCGCCCCCCAAGGGGCGCGGTCCCGGTGGTCTGCGAGTATCCCGGCCGTGACCCTCGCCCCACTGGCGGTCGCCGCCGGTGCGCTGATCGTGGCCGTCGTGCTCGGGCTCGCCCTGCGGCGGGCGCGGGCGGCCGCCGGCGCGGCGGCCGCGGACGCGGCGCGCGTGGCCGCCGCGTCCGACCTGGCCGAGCGGCGGCGCACCGATCTGCTCGCGCGTCTGCCGATCGCGACCCTCCGGGTCGACCGCGATGCCCGCCTCGTCGAGGCCAACGCGGCGGCGCTCGCGCGCTTCCCCTTCCTCGTGGAGGGCATGGGCGTGCTCGAGGCCTTCAGCGAGCACATGCTCGCCGGGCGGGTGGCCGCCGCGCTCGCGGATCTCGCCCCCGACCGCCTCGAGGTGCGCCTCTTCGCCGACGGGCGGCGCACCTACATCGTCGCGATCGACCCCTACGAGGTGGGCGGCGCGCGGGAGGCCCTCGTCTTCCTGACCGACGCGAGCGAGGCCGCCGACTACCAGGAGCTGCGCTCGCAGTTCGTCGCGAACGTCTCGCACGAGCTGAGGACGCCCCTCACCGGGCTGCGGGCGCTGCTCGAGGCGCTCGACGACCCCGCGATGGACGCCGCGCTGCACCGCGACTTCGTCGGCCGCGCCTCGCGGGAGACCGCGCGGCTGGAGGCGCTGATCGCCGACATCCTGCTGCTCTCGGAGCTCGAGGCGACCCAGGGCACGCCCTCGTCGTCGCGGAGCGACCTCGTGGGCGCCGTCGCCGAGGCGACCGAGGAGCTCGAGGCGCTCGCCCGCGAGCAGCGGATCGGGCTGGTGCTGCACGCCGAGGGCGAGGCCTGGACGCCCCTCACCGAGCGGATGGCCCGCACGGTGGTGCGCAACCTGGTCGAGAACGCGATCAAGTACGCGGGGGCCGGCGCGACCGCGACCACCTCCGTCGACGTGGAGGAGGGGCGGGTGGTGCTGCGCGTGAGCGACGACGGGGCCGGCATCCCCGAGCGCCACCTGCCCCACGTCTTCGAGCGCTTCTACCGCGCCGACCCCTCGCGGTCGAAGCGCCTCGGCGGAACCGGTCTCGGCATGTCGATCGTCAAGCACATCGCCGAGCGGTTCGGCGGCACCGCCGAGGCCGAGTCGCGGGAGGGCTTCGGCACCACCGTGACCGTGACGCTGCCGCGATCCGGGCACCCCGACGGCCGGTGAGCCCCGCCCGTGATAGCGTCCCGCGTCGCCTCATGGCCGTACCGCTCATGGACATCCAGGCCCAGTACGGGCCGCTGCGGTCGCAGATCGACGCCGCCCTCGCCGGCGTGCTCGACAGCGGACGCTTCATCCTCGGCCCCGAGGGCCGATCGCTCGAGGCCACGGTCTCCGAGCGCCTCGGCGGGCGCCCCTGCGCCGGCGTCGCCAACGGCACCGACGCGTTGGTCATCGCCCTGGCCGCGCTCGACGTCGGTCCCGGCGACGAGGTCATCACGACCCCGTACACCTTCTACGCCACCGCCGAGGCCATCGCCCGGGTCGGCGCCGTGCCGGTGTTCGCCGACGTCGACCCGCAGACGCTGTGCCTCGACCCCGAACGGGTGCGCGAGCGCATCGGTCCGCGGACGCGGGCGATCCTGCCGGTGCACATCTTCGGCCACCCGGCCGACATGGCGGCGATCATGGCGATCGCCCGCGAGCACGGCCTCGTGGTGGTGGAGGACTCGGCGCAGGCCTTCGGCGCCGCGACCCCCGACGGCGAGATCGCCACCTTCGGCGACGCCGCCACCTTCAGCTTCTTCCCGACCAAGAACTTCCCCGGGATGGGCGACGGGGGCATGGTCGTGTGCCGCGACGAGGACCTGGCCGACCGCGTCAAGCGGCTGCGCTTCCACGGCTCGAAGGACAAGGTCGTCTTCGAGGAGGTCGGTTACAACTCGCGCCTCGACGACCTGCAGGCCGCGATCATCCGCGTCTTCTACCCGCACCTCGACGACTGGAACGCCCGGCGCGCGGCGGTCGCGGACCTCTACGCGCAGGAGGGGCTCGGCGACCTGATGGAGCTGCCCGAGGCGGCCGAGGGCGCGCGCCACATCTACCACCTCTACATGGCCCGGCACGCGCGCCGCGACGACATCCGCGCCGGGCTCGCCGAGACCGGCGTCGCGAGCGCGGTGTACTACGGCATCCCGATGCACCTGCAGCCGGTCTTCGCCGGGCTCGGGTACTCGGCGGGCGACCTGCCGGTCGCCGAGGGGGCGGCCGGCACGGCCCTGGCGCTGCCGATGCACCCCAACCTGACCCGGCCCGAGGTGGCGGAGGTGGTGGCCGCCGTCAGCCGGTCCCTGGAGCGCGCGGGCGCCGCGTCGTCGTCGTAGCCGCGGAGGGGTGATCGGCCCGTGAGGGTCTGGATCGACATCACCAACTCGCCCCACGCGGTCATCTTCCGTCCCCTGATCGCGCGGCTGCGCGCCCGCGGCCACGAGGTGACCGTGACCGCGCGGGAGTTCGCGCAGACGCTCGGCCTGCTCGAGCGCTTCGGCATCGAGCACACCCGCGTCGGCGCCCACGGCGGGGGCGGCTCGGCGGGCAAGGCGCGGGCCATGGCCGACCGCTCGGCCGCCCTTGTGCGCTTCGCGCGGCGGGAGCGCTTCGACCTCGCCGTCGCCCACGGCAGCACCGACCAGCCGATCGCGGCGCGCCTCGCCGGCACGCCCCAGGTCACGATGTTCGACTACGAGTTCGCGACCGCGATGCACCACTGGAACGGCCGCCTCGCCAGCCGCGTCCTCGTGCCGGCCGCGATCCCCGAGGCCGCCCTCGCGCGCTACGGCATGCGGCCGCCGAAGCTCGTGCGCTACCCGGGCCTGAAGGAGGAGTACTACCTCGCCGACCACGTCGGCGACCCCGGCGTGACGGACGAGCTCGGCCTCGATCCCGCGCGCGTGATCGCGGTGCTGCGACCGCCGCCCGAGGTCACGCTCTACCACCGGGGGGCCTCGACCGACCTGTTCGCCCGCACGCTCGAGCGGTTGCTCGCCGCGGCGCCGGGGGTGCAGACCGTCGTGCTGCCGCGCACCGCCGAGCAGCGCGCCGCGCTGGCCGGCGGGGCCGCGATCGTGCCCGACGCGCCCGTGGACGGCCCGAGCCTGGTCGCCGCCGCCGACCTCGTGGTGAGCGCCGGGGGCACGATGAACCGCGAGGCGGCCGCGCTCGGCGTCCCCGCCTACACGCCGTTCGCGGCGCGCCTCGGCGCCGTCGACCGGGCGCTGATCGCCGAGGGGCGACTGCGCCGCCTCGAGGCCCCCGAGGACGTCGACCTCGTGCGCCGCGCGCGCGCCGCCGCGCCGCCCCTGCGCGACCCCGAGGTGCTGATCGACCTGATCCTGGGGCCCGCCGCGGGTAGACTGGCCGCGTCGTGAGCCGTGCTCCACTCACATGGAGCCCCCGGGCGTTCGCCCACCGTGCCGCGCAGATCGCGGTCGATACGGGGCTCGTCGTGGCCGCCTACTGGCTGGCGTTCTACTTCCGCTTCGACGGCAACGTGCCCGGGCGGTACGAGCGCCTGTTCGCCGCCACGGTCGCGGTCGTGATCGCGCTGAAGCTCGCGACCTTCGTCGCCATGCGCTTCTACACCAAGTGGTGGCGCTTCACGAGCCTGCGCGACCTGCAGGCGATCGTGCTGGCCACGGCGATCTCGAGCCTCGTGGTCACCGCCCTGCTCTCGCAGTGGCGGCCCGACGACCTCGTGCCGATCCCGCGCGGTGTCCTCGTCTTCGACCTCGTCCTGACCCTCACGCTCATCGGCGGCGCCCGGTTCGCGGTGCGCAGCGTGATCGAGCGGCCGCCGCGCTCGGAGCTGGTGTCGAGCGGGCGCGAGGTGCTCATCTGCGGCGCCGGCGACGCCGGCAACACCCTGCTGCGGGAGATGAAGCGCAACCGCGACCTGGGGTACACGCCGGTCGGGCTGATCGACGACGACCCCCGCAAGCGGCGCCTGCGCGTGCAGGGCACCCGGGTGCGCGGCACCCGCGCCGACCTGCCGCGCGTGCTGCGCGAGGTGCACGTCGACGAGGTGATCATCGCCATGCCCTCGGCGCCCGGTCGCGTGCGCCAGGAGATCGTGGAGGTCTGCCGGCAGGCCGGGGTGCCCTGCACCACCCTGCCGGGCCTCCCCGAGCTGATCACCGGCGAGGTGGCCGTCAGCCTCCTGCGCGAGGTCCGGGTGGAGGACGTGCTCGGGCGCGCCCCGGTCGAGATCGACTTCGCCCGGGTGGCCCGCTACCTGAACGGCCGGTCGGTGCTCGTCACCGGCGCGGGCGGATCGATCGGGCGCGAGCTCTGCCGTCAGGTCGCGGCGATCGGCGCCCGGCGCCTCGTGATGGTCGACCACGCCGAGAACAACCTGTTCGAGATCGACATGGCGCTCCGCGAGCGCGGCCACGCCGGGATGCTCGTCCCGGTCATCGCCGACTGCAAGGACGAGGTCGCGATGGAGCGCGTGTTCTCGACCGAGCGCCCCGAGATCGTCTTCCACGCGGCCGCCTACAAGCACGTGCCGATGATGGAGCTCAACCCGCTCCAGGCCGTCGCGAACAACGCCATCGGCACCTCGGTGCTCGCGACCCTGTCCGAGCGCTTCGGCGTCGACCGCTTCTGCCTCATCTCGACCGACAAGGCGGTCGAGCCCAAGACCGTCATGGGCGCCTCGAAGGCCCTGGCCGAGCGGGTCGTCGAGGCCCGCGGCGGGTCGCACACGCGCTTCGCCGCGGTCCGGTTCGGAAACGTCCTCGGCAGCTCCGGCTCGGTGCTGCCGATCTTCCAGCGCCAGATCGAGGCGGGCGGGCCGGTGACGGTCACGCACGCCGACATGACGCGGTTCTTCATGACCATCCCCGAGGCCGTCCAGCTCGTGATCGAGGCGACCGGCATCGCCGACGGCGGGGACATCTTCGTGCTCGAGATGGGTGAGCCGGTCCGCATCATGGACCTGGCCGCGCGCATGATCGAGCTGTCCGGCAATCGTCCCGGGCAGGACATCGCGATCGAGGTGGTGGGTATCCGACCCGGCGAGAAGCTCCACGAGGAGCTGTTCAACGTGGACGAGGAGGTCATCTCGACGCGATATGGCAAGATCCGTCGCGCGACGCGGCCGGCATTCGACCCGGTCGTCCTCCGCGAGGGGCTCGACGAGCTCCAGCGGCGCGTCGCCACCGGCCGGCCCGAGCCCGTCGTCGAGGCCCTGTGGACCGCACTGCGCGGCGGCAGGGTCGCGTCCGCGGACGGCGAAGGCCGGGTTGCACACACCTCCACCTCCGAGGAGCGTCCATGACCGTGTCAACGATGACCGAGGCCGAGCGACTCCCCGCCGGCGCCTCGCCGGTCGCTCCGTGGGGCCTGCTCTCGCGCGTGCACCGTCCCTGCCCCGACCACGCGGGCGAGTGCCCGTGCGTGGGGCGTCAGGACGACGCCGGCTGCCTCGTCTTCTGGTGCGAGCGCGAGGAGCACCACTTCCGCGCCCGCTAGGCGGGCCTCACGCGGTGGGGCGGGCCTGCCGCGTCCCTCCGGGCTCGTCGTCCCACGCCGCCACCCAGGCCTCGATCTCGCGCACGACGCGCGAGAGCGCGTGGCCCTTGTCGGTGAGGCGGTACTCCACGGCTCCGCCGCCCAGCTCGCGGCGCTCCATCAGGCCGGCCGACTCGAGCTCGCGCAGCCGCTCGGCGAGCAGGCGCGCCGACAGGCCGTTGACCGAGCCGCGGATCTCGGTGAACCGGGCCGGACCCTCCATGGTCGCCCGGATCACCGCCGCGCTCCAGCGGCGGCCGAGCAGCTCGGCCGCGCGCTGGTAGCGGTGGCAGACCGGGGGCCGGGAGCGACAGGGATCCATCTCGTGGAAACCTAGGACTCCCGGCCCCCTCGCGCTACGCCGCCAGGGCCGCGTCGCGGTCGCCGGCCGGCTCGAGGGCGATGTCGAGCACCTCGCGGACGGTCAGCACCGGGTGCACGCGCACCTGCTCGAGCACCGCCGCCGGCACGTCGTCGAGATCGCGCCGGTTGCGCTCGGGGATGACCACCTCGGTCAGCCCGGCCCGGTGGGCGGCCAGCACCTTCTGCTTGACGCCGCCGATCGGCAGCACCCGGCCCTGCAGCGTCACCTCGCCCGTCATGCCGACGCCCGGGCGCACCGCGCGTCCCGAGGCCAGCGACGCGAGCGCCGTGACCATCGTCACGCCGGCCGACGGCCCGTCCTTGGGCACCGCGCCGGCCGGGACGTGCAGGTGGATCTCCCGTCCGGCCACGGCGTCGGGCGCGAGCCCGATCTCGCCGGCGTGGGCGCGCGTCCACGACAGCGCGATGCGCGCCGACTCGCGCATGACGTCTCCGAGCTGCCCCGTCAGGACCAGGCGCTCGCCGGGTCCGTCGGCGGGCATGGAGCTGGCCTCGATGAAGAGCACGTCGCCGCCCGTGCCGGTCACGGCCAGGCCGGTCGCGACCCCCGGGGTGGCGGTGCGCTCGGCCGCCTCGTGGTGGTAGCGCGGCCGCCCGAGGGCCTCGTCGAGGTCGTCGGGCCCGATGGCGATGGGCCCCTCCGCGCCCTCGGCGATCCTGCGGGCCGCCTTGCGGAGCACCGTGCCGAGCTGCCGCTCGAGCCCACGCACCCCGGCCTCGCGGGTGTAGTCGCCGATCACCGATCGCAGGGCCTCGTCGCTCACCACGATCTCGTCCTCGCGCAGGCCGTTGCGCTCGATCTGGCGCGGCAGGAGGTAGCCGCGGGCGATCGCCAGCTTCTCGTCCTCGGTGTAGCCGTCGAGGGAGATGACCTCCATGCGGTCGAGCAGCGGTCCGGGGATCGTGTCGGCCACGTTGGCGGTCGCGATGAACAGCACCTCGGAGAGGTCGAGCTCGACGTCGAGGTAGTGGTCGCGGAAGCTGTGGTTCTGCGCCGGGTCGAGCACCTCGAGGAGCGCCGACGACGGGTCGCCGCGCCAGTCGGCGCCGACCTTGTCGATCTCGTCGAGCATGACGACCGGGTTCATGGTGCCCGCCTCGCGCAGCGCCCGCACGAGGCGCCCCGGCAGTGCCCCGATGTACGTGCGCCGGTGACCGCGGATCTCCGCCTCGTCGCGGATGCCGCCCAGGCTGATGCGGGCGAACTCGCGCCCGAGGGCGCGGGCCACCGACTGGCCGAGCGAGGTCTTGCCGGTGCCGGGGGGGCCGACGAGCGTCAGGATGACGCCGCTCCGGCCATCGTCCATGCCGCGCTCGCGCCGCAGTCGCCGGACCGCCAGGTACTCGAGGATGCGCTCCTTGATGTCCTCGAGCCCCGCGTGGTCGGCGTCGAGCACCTCGCGGGCCGCGGGCACGTCGAGCCGCTCCTCCGAGCGGGAGTCCCACGGCAGCGACACCATCCACTCGAGGTAGGTCCGGATCATCCCGGCCTCGGCGCCGTCGGGCTGGCGCTCGAGCCGGCCGAGCTCGCGCTCGGCCTCGGCGCGCGCGGCGTCGGGCATGCCGGCCGCGGCGATGCGCTGCGCCCAGTCGTCCCCGTCGTCGCCGTCCTCGCCCAGTTCCTTGCGGATCGCCGAGAGCTGCCGCCGCAGCAGCATCTCGCGCTGGCTCTTGTCGAGCCCCTCGGTCACGTCCTCGCGGATGCGCCGGCGCAGGCCCGCATCGGCCAGGCGCTCGCGCTGGGCCTCGATGGCGCGCCGCAGGCGATCGGCCACGTCGATGGTGCCGAGCAGGTCGACCTTCGTGGTCAGCGGGATCTCCGGCGCGTATCCGGCGGTGTCGGCCAGGCGGCCGGGGTGGGCGATGCCCGCGAGGAAGTGGGCCACCCGGGTCCGCTCGCCGCGCAGGTCGGCGACCTCCTCGACGACCGCGCGGTACTCGCGGGCGAGGGCGGCCGCCTCGGGGCCCGGGTCGGGCGCGTCGGGCCGCTCGACGGCCGCGACGCGCAGGCCCGACTCGCCGCCGATGGCGGGGCCGAGCTCGGCCCGGTGCTGCGCCTCGATGGCCACGCCGCGGGTGCCGTCGGGCAACGTGACCTCACCCACCACGGTGGCGACCACGCCGTGGGGCATGAAGCGCCCCTCGATGCGGGGCACCAGCAGCAGGCGGCCGTTGACCGCGCCGTCGAGCGCCGCGGCCTGGTCGTCGGACGTCACGGGGAAGGTGACGCTCATGCCCGGGAGGACCACGGCGTCGTCGAGGGGGAGGACCGGGAGGATGGTGCTCTGGTCGTCCTGGTTCACGGGGGGTCTCCTCACGAGGACAGGACGGTTACCTCGCGTAACCGTCGGTGGAGGTTACCTCGGGTAACCTGACCGCGCAACCGCCCCGCTAGGATCCGCCCGTGGACCTGCGTCAGCTCGTCACCTTCCGCACCGTCGTGGACCGGGGCTCGTTCTCGCAGGCGGCCGAGGAGCTCGAGGTCTCGCAGCCGGCGGTCTCGTTCCAGATCCGCGCGCTCGAGGAGCGTCTCGGCCACCGGCTGCTCGACCGCGGTGGCCGCCGGGTGGCCGTCACCGAGGCCGGGGACGTCGTCTACCGCTACGCCCGGCGCATCATCGGGCTCGGCGCCGAGCTCGAGCGCGAGATGGGGGAGATCGGCACGCGCGTCGGCGGCCCCCTGGTGCTGGGGTCCTCGACCGGACCGGGCGAGGTGCTGCTGCCGCGCCTGCTGGGCGCGTTCCACCGCGCCCATCCCGAGGTGCGCGTGCGCCTCGCCGTGAGCGACACGCAGACGGTCTGCGAGCGCGTGCTGGACGACGAGCTCGAGCTCGGCATCGTCGGGGCCGCCCGCCCTCAGCGCGGCCTGGTGTTCGAGCCCTTCGTGCGCGACGAGCTCGTGGCGATCGTGCCGCCCGGCCACCGCCTGGCCGACCGGTCGTCGGTGACCCTCGGCGAGCTCGTGGCCGAGCCGATGCTCGTGCAGCAGGAGGGCTCGGGCGTGCGCTCGACCGTCGAGGCCGCGATGCGCGAGGGCGGTCTGCGCGACCGCGACCTGCACGTGGCGATGGAGCTCGGCCTGCAGCAGTCGGTGAAGGCCGCGGTGCTCGACGGCTTCGGGATCACCGTCATCTCGAGCCTCGCGGTCGAGCGCGAGGTGGCCGAGGGCAGCCTGGTGGCGTTGCGGCTCGAGGGGCCCGGCCTGGCGCGTCATTTCTTCGCCGTCCGGCACGCGGGCCGCACATCCACCCGGGTCACGGCCGCCTTCGTCGATTTCGCCCGCGCCCAGCTCGGCGACACGGCCGCCCCGGTGCCGTCGGCGACGTGAGGTCCCGGGCGTGGAAGCGCCGGACGGGGTGGAGTAGGGTCGGGCGGTGACGAGGCTCTCGGATGCGCGCGCCGACGTGCTGGTCGTCGGGTCGGGCGGCGCGGGCATGTCAGCGGCCGTGGGCGCCGCCGAGGCGGGCGCGACGGTCATCGTGACCACCAAGTCGGCGCTCGGCGCCGGCAACACGGGCAAGGCCCAGGGCGGCATCCAGGCGGCCGTCGGCGACGACGACTCGACCGAGTCGCACTTCGAGGACACCTTCGCCGCGGGCCACCACGCCGCCCGTCCCGAGCTCGTGCGCGGGCTGACCGAGGGCGGCCCCGCGGCGATCGCCTGGCTCGAGTCGATCGGCGTGGTCTTCACCCGCGACGCGGGACGCCTGCGGCTGCTGCGCTGCGGGGGCGCGAGCCGCAAGCGGCTGCTCCAGGCCGGCGAGCGCACGGGCGCCGAGATGGTCAAGGCGCTGCGCACCGCCGTCCGCGCGACCGGCGCCGACGTCTGGGAGTCGACCCGCCTGGTCGACCTGGCCCCCGAGGGCGACGGATGGGTGGCGGAGGTCGCGCCCGGCGGCAACGGGTCGCGCCGCACCGTGCACGCCCGCGCGGTCGTGCTGGCCGCGGGCGGGGGCCTGCGCGGAGAGGCCGAGGCGCTCGGTCTGGGCAGCACCAACCACCCCGACGCCACGCCCGAGGTGCTGCGGCTGGCCCTCGAACTCGGCGCGGCCGGCCGCGAGCTCGACTCGTGGCAGCAGCACCCGACCGGCTCGGTCTGGCCGGAGGCCCTCTCCGGCTACGCGCTCCCCGAGACCACGCGGGCCTACGGCGCGACGCTGCACGACGCCGAGGGCGAGCGGTTCGTCGACGAGCTGGCTCCGCGCGACGTGGTCGCACAGGCGATCATCGACGTCGTCGAGCAGGGGCGCGGCGCGGCCGCGCCCGACGGCCGCCGCGGCGTCTGGCTCGACACCCCCGCGATCGACCGGGAGAACGGCGACGGCTTCACCGCCGACCGCCTGGCATACGTCACCAACCGCTACCGGAAGGCGGGCATCGACATCACCAGGGAGCGCGTGCTGGTCTATCCGGTCCTCCACTATCGAAACGGCGGCCTGGCCATCGACGAGGACGCGGCCACGACGCTGCCCGGCGTCTTCGCCGCCGGCGAGATCGCCGGCGGGGTGCACGGATCGAACCGCCTCATGGGCAACAGCCTGCTGGACACGGTGGTCTACGGGCGCCGCGCCGGGGCGAGCGCCGCGCGGGTGGCGCGATGACCGCCGGTCACCCGCCCGCGGCCGTCGCCACGAGCGCCCCCGACTTCCTCTCGTTGCCGGGACGCCCGCCGAAGCCGCGCCAGCGGGGCATCACCCACGTCATCGACAAGGGCATGTCGCTGCAGGCGGTCGAGGGGGTCCTGGACTCGACCGGCGACACCATCGACATCGTCAAGCTCGGCTGGGGGACGGCCTACGTCACCCGCAACCTGCGCGACAAGATCGCGCTCTACACGAGCGCGGGCATCCCGGTGGTGCTGGGCGGCACCTTCTGGGAGGTCTGCGCCACCCAGAACAAGCTCGACGAGTGGCGACGCTGGGTCACCGACCTCGGCCTGCGCCACGTCGAGGTGTCGGACGGCACGATCACCATCGCCCACGACATCAAGCTCGAGCACATCCGGACGCTCGCCCAGGACTTCGTGGTGTTGAGCGAGGTGGGCTCGAAGGACCTCGAGACCGTCATCGCGCCCTACCGCTGGGTCGAGCTGATCGAGGCCGAGCTGCGCGCCGGCGCCTGGAAGGTGATCACCGAGGCCCGCGAGACCGGCACCGCCGGCATCTTCCGCGGGGACGGCGAGGTGCGCATGGGCCTCATCGACGAGATCGTGCACGCCATCGACCCGAACCGCCTGCTGTTCGAGGCCCCACAGAAGGCCCAGCAGGTCTGGTTCATCCGCAAGTTCGGCCCCAACGTCAATCTGGGGAACATCCCACCCGACGAGGTGATACCGCTGGAGACCCTACGGCTCGGCCTTCGCGCCGACACACTGCTCGACCCCACCGCGATGGGCAATGTGGACGGAGCGGGAATTTGAGCGCCGCGACGCCCGGCCCCATCACCCCGCACGGTGGCACCCTGGTCGACCGCCTCGACGACACGCTGGACGAGGGCGGCGACCGCCCCCGCGTCACGCTCTCGGCCCGCCAGCAGGCCGACCTCGACCTCATCGCGGTCGGGGCCATGTCGCCGCTCGACGGCTTCATGGGCCGTGAGGCCTACGAGACCGTCATCACGGACATGCGCCTGCCCTCCGGGCTCGCGTGGTCGGTGCCCGTGACCCTCGGCGTCCCGCCCGACCAGCTCGAGGGCGTCGCCTCGGCCGACGAGGTCGCCCTGGTTGACGAGGGCGGCCGGTTCCTCGGCGTGCTCGAGGTGACCGACCGCTACGAGACCGACCCGGTCCGCGAGGCCCGGCTCGTCTACGGCACCGAGGAGGAGGCCCACCCCGGTGTCGCCTCGCTCTACGCCCACGGCACGACGTGCCTCGCCGGACCGGTGAGGGTCGCGTCGCGCCTGCCGCTCGACCCCGGCGCGTCTCCGTTCCTGCTCGACCCGGCCGCCTCGCGCGCCGAGTTCGACGCCCGCGGCTGGGCGACCGTCGTCGGGTTCCAGACCCGCAACCCGATCCACCGCGCCCACGAGTACATCACGAAGGTCGCGCTCGAGACGGTCGACGGGCTCTTCCTGCACCCGCTGGTCGGAGAGACCAAGAGCGACGACATCCCCGCGGATGTGCGGATGCGCTGCTACGAGGTGCTGATCGAGGGCTACTACCCGCAGGAGCGGGTGGTGCTCGGCGTGCTGCCGGCCGCGATGCGCTACGCCGGGCCGCGCGAGGCGGTGCTCCACGCGATCCTGCGCCAGAACTACGGGTGCACCCACTTCATCGTGGGCCGCGATCACGCCGGCGTGGGCAACTACTACGGCACCTACGACGCCCACCGGGTGTTCGACGACATGACCCGCGAGGAGCTCGCGATCCAGCCGGTGTTCTTCGAGCACTCGTTCTGGTGCAACCTGACGGGCGGGATGGCGACGACCAAGACCTCGCCGTCCTCACCCGAGCAGCGCGTGTTCCTGTCGGGCACGAAGGTGCGCGAGATGCTCGACCGCGGCGAGGTGCCGCCGGTGGAGTTCACGCGTCCCGAGGTGGCGAAGATCCTCATCGAGGCGTACGCGAAGGTCTGACGGCCCGCGCGCGCGGGGGCCGGCGGCCCCCCGCGCCCGGTGTCACCGCGGGTCGAGGGCGGTGAACACCCAGTCGGTCTGCTCGGCCGCCATGTGGCAGCTCCAGCAGGTGGCGTCGCGCAGGCCGTCGTTCGTCGCGAAGGCCTCGCCCGAGCCCCCGCGCTTGTACTCGACGAACCGCCAGTCGCCGTGCGCGGGGTCGCTGCCCTGCACCTTGCGCATGATCGCCACGAGGGTCGGGTCGCCCCCGCTGCCGGCGGCCTTCACCACGATCGTGCCGTCCGGGAACCGACCGGGCCCGGAGGCCCCGATCCGGCCGCGGGGCACGTTGACGTAGACGTTCTTGGTGCCGCGGTGGGCGTCGAAGCCGACCCGCTGCGACGCGGCCGAGTCGGGCGGGATCGGGTCGGCGTTCAGGCGCGTCCAGCGCTCGAAGCCGGCGGTGTCGGCGGGGAGGCCGGGGAGGGGGGCCGGCCGTGCCGGCGCGGGCCGCGGTGCGGGCGCGGTGGTGGCCGGCGCCGTCGTCGCGGGCGCGGTCGTGGCGGGCGCGGTGGCCGGCGGGGCGGGCTCGGGCGCCGATGCCGCCGGCGCGGGCGGGGCGGCGTCGTCGCCGCCGCAGCCGGAGCCCGCGACGCCCGCGGCGAGCGCGAGGGCGGCGAGGACGGCCAGGGCGGTGCGTGCGGGGGGCCGGGTCATTGGGCGATCCTCCACTGCCCGGCGGCTCGGCGCCACCCCCCGCGTCGCCGGGCGCGGCCGGCACCGGGGCCGTTTGAGAGCCCCGCCGCGTCCCGGCATGATGAGCCCGCCCCGTGCTCCGCCTCTCCACAACGCTCGCCGCCGCGCTCCTGCTCACGACGGCCGGCGCCGCCGCCGCCGCCCCGGCGGTCGGAGACCGCCCCGCCGGGACGGTCTCGACCTGGAGCCACGAGCTCAACCAGAACGAGCTGCCGGGATGGAACCCCGAGCGGGGGCCGCTGATCGCGCCCCGCGCCTGGTACCGCACGATCGACGGCATCCTGGCCGAGTCGGGCGCCGCCGGCCTCTGGTTCAGCGGCCCGAGCGCCCTGCCGTTCCCGCCGCTGCCGCTCAGCCCGCGCGAGCCGGTCGGCTGGCGCACGCCTGCGCGCCTGCGCGCGCAGAACCGCCTCACGGGGCTGCGATGGGACGTCGCCTACGAGGTGTGGGCCGCGCGCAGGGCGCTCGAGCGCGGCGCGGTCGTCGTCGACCCCACGGTCTCGGAGACCGCGTACACGCGGCGTCTGTCGTTGCTCGACCCGCGCTACCGGCGCGAGGCGCTCCGCGAGATCCGCCGCATCGTCCCCACCGTGCGTCGCCGGGGCATCGTCAACCTCTACACCGGCAGCGACGAGCCGGTGACGGTGCTGCCGCGCGGCCGGGCGCGCACGTCGCCGTTCGGCCGGGCGCTCGGGCGGCAGTTCCGCCGCGACACCGGCCGGACCCTCCCCGACCCCGCCGCCCGTCCCACCAGGAGCGTCGCGGAGGGGCTGCGATGGCTGGCGTGGTCGCGATGGTCGGGCGCCCGCTTCTTCCGCGTGAAGGCCGAGCAGGCCCGGCTGATCCGCCGCCTCGATCCGGATGCGCGCGTCAGCCCGAACGACTACGGCTTCATCGACGGCTTCATCCCGTGGGACTACACCCGCCTCGCCGGGTTCGCCGACGTCGCCGAGGGCGACCCATACGTGAGCTACCCCGAACGCGACCGCGTCGGTCGCGGCCGCTACAACCCGGGCTTCGGGGCCAAGCTGCTCTCGGACCTGAGCGGACGGCGCACCCGCATCGTGGTGCAGGCGTTCGACTACTCGCGCTACAGCCCGGTGCCGGGCGACCTGTGGACGTGGTCGGCCCAGGCCTTGCGCGCGGGCGCCACCGACATCAGCTTCTTCGCCTCGGACAACCCCCGGTTCACCGATCGCCCCCTCTACGACGGCATGCTGTCGGTCGCGCGGGCGGTGCGCGGGGCCCGGCTGCCGGCTCCCCCGACCGACCCGGAGCACCTCCTGCTCTACGCGACGGCCAGCGAGGGCCAGGGGCAGCCGCACCGCCGGGGCGGCGTGCGCTACCGCACCTCGGGCGACGAGCTGTACACGGCCTACGCGCTGCTGGGCGAGCTCGGCGCGGGTGCCTTCAGCTTCGATTCCGACACCCGTCTGAGCCGCGAGCCGGCCCGGCTCGCGGCCGCCCGCACCATCTGGATCGCACGCGGCGAGACCCTCGACGCCGGCGTCGCGACCCGTCTCGCGGCGTGGGTGCGAGCGGGGGGAACCCTGGTCGTGACCGACCCGGACGCCTTCACCCGCACTCCGTCCGGAGCGTCGCTGGCCACCGTCCGCGACGAGCTCATCGGGGCGCCGCTCGGCCCGCGGCGTGCGGGATCGCTGCTCGAGGTCGAGCCCGGTGCCCTGGGCGGCGGCCGGCCGGACGACCTGCTGAGCGTGCCGATCGACGCGGCCGTCCGGCGGGCCTTCGCCGGCGTCCCCGCGGACGCCCGGGTGGTGGCCCGCTACATCGACGGCGCGCCCGCGGCCCTCATCCGCTCGGTCGGCGCGGGACGGGTGCTGGCGTTCGCCGCAGACCCGATGAGCCCGTCCGTGCTCGACGAACCCCTCGATCTGGTGCGCCTCGTCCGGGACGTCCACGCCTGGGCCGGCGGCACCCTCGACCATCCCGCCTGGGGCTACCGGCTGCCCGGCGACCCCGACCCCGGGCGCCTGCCCTGGGAGGGGGCCGTCCCGCCGGCCGCGGCACGGGCGGGCCTGTGATCCCGGACCGGAGGACGTATGCGCAGTAGGACGCGGGCGGTTGCGGGGCTGGTGGCCGTGGCGGTCGCCATCCTCGCCGTGGTGGGGGCCGTGATGCTCTCGGGCGACGACGCCACGCCGCCGACGGGGCCGATCGCCGCCGTGCAGGACGACCACCTGCCCGTCGACCCGATCGAGACGATCCCGGGGCGGCTCGACCTGATCGACGACACCGGGGTCACGACCACCCGCGTCGACCTCCACTGGGCCGCGATCGCGCCTTCGCGGCCGGCCGACCCCCGCGACCCCTCCGACCCGGCCTACGACTGGGCGCGGGCCGACCTCATCATGCTCGGTCTCGCCGAGCGGGACATCACGCCGATCGTGTCGGCCTACAACACCCCCGCATGGGCGTCGGGAGGGCGGGTCGAGGCAGGCATCGTCGCCAACACGCTGGCGCCCGACCCCGGCGACTACGGGGACTTCATGGCCGCGCTGGCCACCCGCTACTCCGGCGAGATGACCTCGCCGGGCGGCGACCGCCTGCCGGAGGTGCGCCGCTTCGAGATCTGGAACGAGCCCAACCTCGGCGGCTTCCTGAAGCCGCAGGTCGAGGACGGGGTGCGCGTCTCGCTCGACAACTACGCGGCGATGGTGAAGGCGGCGTACGAGCCGGTCAAGCAGGCGAACCCCGACGCGATCGTGATCGCCGGCGTCGGGGGGCCGCGCAGCAGCACCAGCCCCACGGGCGTCGGCGCGGTCGAGTGGGTGCGGGGCCTCGTCGAGCGGCAGATCCCCCTCGACGCATACTCCCAGCACGTCTACCCGTCGGCCGCGCCGCTCGAGGTCACCGAGGTGGTGCCGAGCTGGAGCAGCCTCGGGCGCTTCATGAAGGAGCTCGACGCCTTCCGCCCGGACCTGCCGCTCTACATCACCGAGGCCGGCTACACGACCTCACCCACGCGCTACCGCAGCACGAGCGTCACCGAGGAGGAGCAGGCCGAGTACCTCGAGCAGATCTTCGATCTGCCGCAGCTCCAGTCGGGGCGCATCGCCGCGGTCGTCTGGTTCAACCTGCAGGACAACCGGGACTGGCCCGCCGGCCTGCTGCGCGAGGACCTCTCGCGCAAGGAGAGCTACGAGCGGTTCCGCGCGGCGGTCGAGGACCAGGGGGGTGCGACGCTCACCGGCTGACGTCGCCCCGTGCGTCGCGGCGGCCCGCGGCCAGCAGCAGCAGGATGCCCGCGACGGCCGCGACGACCGAGCCCCCGAGCACCCCGAGCTTCGCCGCGGAGATGACGTCCGGGTCGGTGAAGGCCAGCCCGGTGATGAACAGCGAGACGGTGAAGCCGATGCCGGCGAGGCCGCCGACGCCCAGCATGTGGCGCCAGCCGACGCCGCGCGGCAACGAGCTGAGCCCGCTGCGCACCGCGATGAGGGCGCCCGCGGCGAGCCCGAGGGTCTTGCCCAGCACCAGCGCGAGGACGATCGCGAGCGCGACCGGGGTGTCGACCGCCGCGTCGAGCGAGCCCGAGTCGAAGACGATGCCGGCGTTGGCGAGCGCGAAGATCGGCAGCACGACGAAGCTCGACCACTCGTGCAACCCGTGCACCACCCGCTCGAGGGGGGAGACGGCCTCGCGGGCGATCGAGGCCAGGCGGCGCCACTCGCCGGCGTCCGCGTCGGGGTCGTCGGGGTGATCGTCGGTGGCCTCGGCGACGCGCACGGCCTCGGCACTCGCCGCGGCCGGCGGCTGGAAGGGGCGCACGGGGGTCAGCAGGCCGAGGGCGACCCCCGCGATCGTCGCGTGGACCCCCGACTCGAAGGTGGCGAACCACGCCACGAGCCCCAGGACCACGTACACCCCGATGTAGCGCACCTGCATGCGCTGCAGCAGGATGATCGCCGCGAACGTGCCGACGGCGAGGGCGAGCCATCCCAGCGCGATCGCGTCGGTGTAGTAGAACGCCACGACCAGGATGGCGCCGATGTCGTCGATGACCGCCACCCCGAGCAGGAAGGCCACGAGGGTCGTCGGCACCCTGCTGCCGAGCGCCGCCAGGGCCGCGAGCGCGAAGGCGACGTCGGTCGCCATGGGGATGCCCCAGCCGCGCGATCCGTCGGCGCCGCCCATCACCGCGAGGTAGATCGCCGCGGGCACCACCATCCCGCCGACGGCGGCGAAGAGCGGCAGCAGGGCGGCCTGGCGGGTCGAGAGCTCGCCGATCGTCAGCTCGCGCTTGACCTCGAGTCCGACGACGAGGAAGAAGATGGCCATCAGGCCGTCGTTGACCAGGTGGCGCAGGTCCTCCGTCACGACGAAGTCGCCCACCTGGACGGTGACCTCGTTGATCCAGAAGTCCTCGTACGCGCCGCTGGCCAGGTTCGCCCAGACGAGGGCCGCGATGGTGGCGGCCAGCAGGACGATGCCGCCCGCGGCCTCCAGGCGCATGAACTCCTGTACCGGTCGCAGCACCCGCCTCGGGACCGCCCGGTCGGTCCGCGACCAGGGCATCTGGGGCCCGCTCGCTCCCCCCCCGGTTGTGCTCACGTCGGCATCGGCCACCTACGCTAGCGGCCCCCGCCTGCGGTGTGGTCCATGCGCCGGGTCACCTCGGCCTCGACCTCCGAGCCCAGCAGCACGGCGAGGCTGGTCAGCCACAGCCAGGTGAGCATGACGATGACGGCCGACAGCGAGCCCCAGGCCGCTCCGTACGAGCCGAACCGCGAGACGTAGATGCCGAACAGGCCGGACGCGATCACCGAGATCACCACCGCGAAGGCGGCGCCCGCGAGCACGGCGCGCGGCGGGCCGGGCTCGCCCGCGGGTCCCGACCGCAGGATGCCGGCGATCGCGATCAGCAGGGCGCCTCCCAGGATCGGCCACTGCGCGCTCCACCAGAGCCAGCCGACCAGGGTCTCGGCGTCCAGCGCCTCGCCGAGCGCGCGCGAGAGCGGCGCGCCCAGCACGAGCAGCCCGAACGACACCGCGACCGCGAAGAGCGCCCAGCCGAGCAGCCCGACGGCCACGAGGCGCTGGCGCGGGAAGGGCCGGTCCTCGGACCGCCCGTGCACCGCGTTGAGCCCCCGCATGAGCGCCGACATCGCCCCGCTCGCGGTCCAGACGGCGAGCAGCAGGCCGACCACCGCGAGGCCCGCGCCGCCCCCGGCGCTGTCGGTGACGCGGGTGAGGGTGTCGTCGATCAACGTGAGCGCTTCGGCCGGGACGACGCCGTCGAGCCGGTCGATCAGCGAATCGACGACGCCGGGGTCGGCGAAGATGCCGAACGCGCCGACGGCGACGAGGAGGATGGCCGGGATCGCCAGGAAGCCGTAGTACGCGAGCGACGCGGCCACGTCGGTGGCGTTGTTCTTGAGGCCCGTCCGCACCGCCTTCACCGTGACGCCGAGCACCCTGCGCCATGCGGCGGTGCGCTCGGTGTCGGCCGGCTCCTGCAGGCGCGCCGCGACTTCGGGGGCGATCGGCGCCGACCGCGGCGGTGCGTCACCGGCCCCGTCGCGCCGGCGGGTGCGGCGGTCGGGCAGGGCGACGAGGGCCGCGATCAGGCCGATGCCGACGACGAGCTTGCGCCTCACACGCGGCCCCTCAGGAGGGGGCGGGCTCGTGGACCCCGATCGTGAGGCGCAGTGTCTCCCCGCCGCCGGCGGTCTCGACGCTCCAGTCGTCGACCAGCCTCTCGAGCACCGACCCCACGCCCGGCAGGTCGCTGTCCACGATCACCTGCCGACCGGCCCCCGCCGGGAGCGGGCCGATCGCGAGGCCCACGCGGCCGGCGTGGGCGTCCAGGCTCACGTGCAGGTCGCCGTCGTGCGTGTGCCGCGCCGCCCCGGCGGCCAGGGCCGAGGCGACCAGCTGGGCGTCGGCGAGCCGGTCGAGCGGCAGGTCCGCGCGCGCCGCGAGCGCCGCGACGAGCCGTTCGAGCACCGGCTCCCCCAGCGACGCCCGGCGCACCGTCAGTCGGCCGGCCTCTCCCGTCACAGTCCGGCCTGGCGGGACCCGCGGCTGAAGGTCATGCGCACCTCGGTGACGCCCTCATCGGAGCCGAACGACACCTCGTCGCCGATCGCGAGCATCAGCGGCACGCCGAGGCCGAGACCGGCGGCCGGCGAGGGCACACGGGGGGTGATCCCCATCCCGCGGTCGCGCACGGCGACCGTGAGGCGCTCCGGCTCGACCCAGGCGTGGACCTCGTACTCGCCGTCGGCCGTCGTCTCGGGGTAGGCGTGCAGCACCGAGTTCGTGCAGGCCTCCGTCACGGCGATCGAGATGTCGGTGCGGCTCTCCTCGCCCCATCCGAGCGAGTCGAGGATGCCGCGCACCATCTGGCGCGCCAGGGCCACGCTGTCCGGTTCGGCGGGCAGCACGAGCTCGATGTCGGCATGCAGGGCGGTCACGAGTTAGAGACTTCCCCGCGGCTCGGCTCGATCATCGATCGCATCCTGGTTACGCACTCTATCCCTCGCCATCGGCGTCCACACCCCACCGCCCGACGGGGATATGAGTGGCCCTTCCCCCTCGGACGGCAGGCCAAACGTCACCGCTCACCGATCGTCCCCGTCGCCCGCCGTCGGCGGGTCCACCTCGCCGGCGCTCTCGCGGAGGGCGTCGAGGGCGCGGCGGATCAGCCGGGACACGTGCATCTGGGAGACCCCGATGCGCTCGGCGATCTGCGACTGGGTCATGCCCTCCTCGAAACGCAGGTGGAGGATGACCCGCTCGCGGGCCGGCAGCTGGGAGAGCCCGGTGTCGAGGGTGGCGCGGGCCTCGGCCTGCTCGAACCCCGCGTCCTCGACCCCCACGGAGATCCCGACCTCGTCGTCCCCGTCGGATCCGCCGGGCGAGGCGAGCGGCGCCGGCCGCTGGGCGCTGCCCGCCGCGAGGGCGTCGAGCACGTCCTCCATCGTCAGCCCGGTCGATTCGGAGATGTCGCGCACCGAGGGGCTGCGGCCGTTCTCGGCCGACAGCTCGGCGACGGCATGCGAGATCTGGGCGCGCGCCTCCTGGATGCCCCGGGGCACGCGGACGGTCCACGAGCGGTCGCGGAAGTGGCGGCGTATCTCCCCGAGGATCGTGGGGGTCGCGAAACTCGCGAGCTTGAAGCCGCGCTCGGGCTCGAACCGGTCGATCGCCTTGATGAGACCGATCGTGCCGACCTGGACCAGGTCGTCGAGGGGCTCACCGCGATCGGCGTAGCGGCGCGCGAGGCCACGCACCAACGGGAGGTGCTCGACGATCAGACGCTCGCGTTCGGCGGCGTCGAGTGTGCGGCCTGTGGGCATCGGATACGGACCTCTCGGGGCGGGACGCGGGACCGGCGCCACCGCGTCCATCATGCCCGATCGTCCGGGTGGAGAACCCTCCCGGCCGCTCTTGCTAGTCTCCCCGGAGATGCCGGACGAGTTCGCCGCCACCTTTCGCGCCTCCGCCCACGAGGCAGACGACTCGCTCGTGATCGTCGCGGAGGGCGAGCTCGATCTGGTCGGCGCCCCGCGGCTGCTGCAGGCACTCCCCGACACGGGGACGAGCCGGATCGTGCTCGACCTCGAGGGCGTGCAGTTCATGGACTCCTCGGGGCTGCGCTCGCTGCTCCAGGCGCGTCAGACCTGCCTGGACGCCGGCCGCGGGTTCGCGCTGACGCGCCCCTCCGGTGCGGTCAGGCGCGTCCTCGAGCTGGTGGACCTCACCGGCGAGTTCGACGTGGTCGAGCCGCCCGCCCGCACGGGGTCCGGCCGCTAGCCGATCGTCCCCGTGGCCGTCAGCCCGATGACGACCGCACCGAGGACGATCCGATAGGCGACGAACACCGCCGTCGAGTGCCGCGCCAGGTAGCGCAGCAGGAACGCGATCGACATGTAGCCGACGACGAAGGCGACCAGGGTCGAGATGGCGAGCGCGCCGAACCCGACGTCGTCCTCGCCCGAGACCAGCTCGTTCAGGCCGAAGAGCCCGCTCAGCACGATCGCCGGGATCGACAGCAGGAACGAGAAGCGCGCCGCGGCCTCCCGCTCCATCCCGAGGAAGAGCCCGGCCGTGATCGTCGCTCCCGAGCGCGAGGTGCCCGGCACCAGTGCCAACGCCTGCGCGAGGCCCACCCAGATGGCGTCGGTGCGCGTGACCTCGTCGAGCGACCGGGTCTTGCGGCCGACCAGCTCGGCCGCCATCAGCACGAGCCCGAGCACGATCAGCACGACGCCGATCAGGTACAGGTTGCGGGCGCCCGTCTCGATCTGGTCGCGGAACGCCAGCCCGAAGACGCCGATGGGGATCGTCGCCAGCACGATGTACCACCCCATGCGCGCGTCGAGGGTGCCGCGCAGCTCCGGTCGGCGGAGGCTGCCGAGCCAGCCGGTCGTGATGCGCACCAGGTCGCGCCGGAAGAAGATGACCACCGCCAGCATGGTCCCGAGCTGGATCACGGCCGTGAACAGCGCCCCGGGGTCCTCCCAGCCGGCGAAGGCGGGGACGATGCGCAGGTGGCCCGTGCTCGAGATCGGCAGGAACTCGGTGAGCCCCTGGACCACTCCCAGCACGATCGCTTCGAACCAAGACACGGCCGCGGACCCTACGTTGCGGCGGGATGGTCGTGACTACCTATTGGACCTGTACCCGCCGGGTCAGTCGGATGGCCCCGAGGTCGGTGCCCGCCTCGCGGGCGCGCAGCTCGAGGACGTAGGCGCCGGGCCGCAGCCCGCGGGTGGAGACGACCATGACGAAGCCCCCGTCGCCGGTGCCGCGCGCCGCGCGCCGCACCGGGGCTCCGACGCGCGTCGGCGCGAACGAGGCGGCCGGGCCGGCCAGGGCCGCGGACGCCGCCGCGGTGCGCACCGGGCGCAGGGCCGCCCGCAGGCTGGCGGGCCGCACGAGCCGGCCGCGCGCGTGGATCCGACCGTCGCGGTGCGAGGCCCGCGCGCTGACGCGCAGGGCGCGCACGGCGGTCGCGCCCCGCGGCCGGAAGGCGCGGACGGCGTAGCTCTGGTTGCCCGCGGCATCGCGCGCGGTGAGCACGATGCGCCGCGCCCGCGACTCGCCGAAGCGCCGCGTCACGCGGGCGCCGCGCCCCACGTCGCCGTCGCCGAAGCTCCAGCGCAGCGACGACCGGCGAGCGCCGCTGCCCCGGTCGTGGACCCGGGCGCGGAAGACGGCGGAGGTGCCGCGGCGCGAGAACGCGATCGCCAGGCGCGGCCGGGTGCGGTCGATCAGCACGACGTGCCGGGCCGGCGAGCGGTCGCCCACCCCCGCGGCGTCCACCGCCTGCGCCTCCACCACGTGCCGGCCCTCGGGGAGGGACGGGGAGAAGGTCGTGATCGCGGCGGGCTCGCTCCAGGGGCCGCCGTCGACCCGGGTCCGCACGCTCACGCCGCCGCCCGCGAGCTCGACGGCCGTAGTCGAGCACGCGGCCGTTGGTGACGGCCGCCGGGGTCCGCGTGAAGCGCGTGTCGGGCGCGGGGCCGAGCGCGCCCTCGATGGCGCGCACGGCGTCGAGGCGTCCGGCGCCGCTCGCCGGATCGACCCCCGGGGCGCCGACATCGACGGCGCCCGCGCGCAGCGCGTCGGCCACCTGCGTCGGAGAGAGGGCCGGGTTGGCCTGGCGCATGAGCGCGACGACGCCGGCGACGTGCGGGGCGGCCATCGACGTGCCCGAGTACGACGCGTATCCCGATCCGACGCTCGAGACGATGCCGACGCCGGGAGCGGCGAGATCGGGCTTCGGCAGAAGGGTGCCGGCCGCCGGTCCCTGGCCGTCGTGGTCCTGCCACACGATCGGCCCGCGACCCGAGAAGGCGGGGACCACGTCGTCGCGGTCCAGCGCGCCGACGGCGATCGCCTCGGGGTAGCCCGCCGGGCTGCCGATCGAGCCGGTGCCCGGGCCCGTGTTGCCGGCGGCGAAGACCGGGACGATGCCGAGCTCGAGCCAGCGCCGGATCATCGGCCGGAACCAGGTGTCGTTGGCGTCGGAGGCGGCCCAGGAGTTGTTGACGACCGCGGGCTGGTCGGCGGTGGCCGGATCGCCGTCCGGGTCGGTCATCCACTGCGCCGCGGCGAGGAGGGCGCTGCCGGGGCCGACGCCGTCGGCACCCATCGCGCGCGCCACCACGAGGCGCGACTCGGGCGCGACTCCGATGGGCGCGCCGCCCGACGATCCGCCGGCGATGGTGCCGGCCGTGTGCGTGCCGTGGCCGTTGTCGTCGTACGGGGTCGCCCCGCCGCCGACGAAGTCGCGCCACGCGACGACCTTGCCCGCCAGGTCGGGGGCGGACGGGTCGACGCCGGTGTCGATGGCGCCCACCCGGATGCCCGCACCGCGCACCCCGAAGGCCTCCCACGCGGCGGGCACCCGGGTGGCGGCGAGGCCCCAGTCGCCCTCGCCGGCGTCGGGGAAGGGGGCGGAGGCGAGCGGAGCGGCGTCGGCGATGCGCACCGGCGCGTCGAGGTCGACCGCCGCGACGGCGGGATCGGAGGCGACCGCGCGGATCTCCGCGGGGGTGCCGGTGAAGGCGACGGCGTTGACGAGCCAGAACGAGCGCACCGGTCCGTCCACGTCGTCCACGACCGCGGGCTGGCTGGTCTGCGCGGTCCTCCTCAACGCCCGCAGCAGCACGTCGGGCCGTCCCTCGTAGCGCTCGCCGTCGACCTGCTGCTGCAGCGTCGCGACGACGGCGATCCCGTCCCCGTCGGCCGGCGGCGGCGAGGCGGGCGTCGAGGGCCTGCGGTCGTGTCCGCGAGAGCCGTCGGGGAGAGGGCCGCGACGACGACGGCTGCTCCGACTGCGACGAGGGCCCTGGCAACGCGGCGTCCGTGCCGGCCCCTCGGGCTGGTCCTGCCCGAGATCACTCGAATCCACTCCGTTGGATCGTTCCGTGCAGCCCTCTATTCGGCATCGCGCGGTGGGGCGTCTTGACCGAGGCGGGCCGCGCCCGCCGCTCCCGCACGGCACCTCGCTACGATGGGCGAGTGCCCGTGTTCCTCTGCCCCCGGTGCGCCTTTCGCGAGAGCGGCAGCGAGCGCAACGTGCGCCACCAGCCGCGCGGCTGCTCGCGGTGCGGCTTCGGCTTCGCCTTCGAGCTGCTCGAGGACTACTACGCCAGCCCGAAGACGGCGCTGATCGTCTGCGACCGCGACCGCCGCATCCTGGTCGCCGGTCACTCCGCGTTCGCCGTCACGGGCTACGACGAGGGCGAGCTGCTCGGCCACGAGTTCGCCGAGCGTCTCGGGCTGTCTCGGCTTCCCCGACGGCGATCCCGCCGCGCGCAGCCTCGAGTGGGGCGTGCGGGTGCTCGGCGTCCCGTGCACCTACCGGCTTCGAACGGGTCGTCCGACGACGTCCCGGCGGTGGCCGACTTCTTCCCCGCCTACGACGACGACGGCGGACTGCTCGTGGCCGATGACGCCGACGGCCTCCGCGACGTCGTAGGCACGCCCGGGCCGGGGGCGCGACCGGGGGAGCGGACATGGAGCGGCGACGGCTGGGCGGGACCGACCTCGAGCTGTCGGTGATCGGCCTCGGCACGTGGGTGTTCGGCGGGCGCTGGGGCGGTGCCGACGACGCCGACTCGGAGGCCGCCTGCCACGCGGCGCTCGACGCCGGCATCAACTGGATCGACACGGCCGACATCTACGGCCAGGGCCGCGCCGAGCGGATCGTGGGCAGGGTGGTGCGCGCGCGCGGCGACGACGTCGTCGTGGCCACCAAGGGCGGGGTCGCGTGGGAGGCGGGCCCGGACGGGCTGCGCATCTGGCGCGAGGCCTCGGCCGACTACCTGCGCATGTCGCTCGAGCGCAGCCTGCGCGCGCTCGGCATGGACGGCCGTCGACCTCTACCAGGTCCACTGGCCGGTCGGCGGCGTGCCCGCCGAGGAGACGATCGGCGCGCTCGTGCGACCTGCGCGACGAGGGCAAGATCCGCGCGATCGGCGTGTCGAACTACCACCTGCCCGACCTCGAGGCGGCGGGCGCGGTGGCCCGATCGACTCCTACCAGCCGGGCTACCACCTGATGCGGCGTGACATCGAGCGCGGCGAGCTGCCGTGGTGCGCCGCCAACGGCGTCGGCGTGATCGCCTACGGCCCGCTCGCCCACGGGCTGCTCACGGGGAAGATGACCACGGACACCACGTTCGCCCCCGACGACTGGCGCGCGACCAGCGAGCTGTTCGCCGACGACGCCTTCCCCGAGAGGATCCGGGTCGTCGAGGAGCTGCGGGGAGATCGCGCGCGAGGCGGGCCGCCCCGGCGGCGTGGCCGAGCTGGCGGTGGCGTGGGTGCTGCGCCGGCCCGAGGTGACCTCGGCGATCGTGGGCGCGCGCTCCCGCGAGCAGGCCGTCGCGCAACGCGGCCCTCGCCGGCGCGCCGCTCTCGGCCGACGAGGACGCCGCGATCGAGGCCGTCCTCGCGCGGCACCCGGCCGCCTCGCGCCCCTACGGGCACGGCGAGCCGCCCGACCCGTCCGCGACCGGCCGGGTAAGGTGACCCATGGCGATCGCCGGACCACGACGACGCAGCTCCGACGCCCGGGTCACCCCGACACCCGCGTTCGGGGCGCCGGCGGTCCGCGATCGGCCCGCCCGACCCGGAGGGCGCCGGGCGCTCGCTCGCGCGATGCGCTCGAGGCCTCGCGGCGACTGCGCCGGCCGCTGACGCTCGTGGCGATGGACGCGCCCGAGGGCAACGACGACGCCGTGCTCGCACGGCGTCGCCGCGATCGTGCGCAGCACGGTGCGCGACACCGACGGCCTGTGGCGGGACGGTCCCGGTAGCCTGATCCTCGTGCTCGCCGACGCCGACGGACCCGACTGCGAGCCCGCGCTGGCGCGGCTGCGGATGCGGCTGCGGCGCGAGGGCCTCGGCCGGCACGCTGATGGGGCGCGCGTCGCCGGCGCCCGGCATCTCGGCGCACGACCTGCTCGCGCTCGCGCGCGGCGACCGCCGACCCGTCGCCCGCCCGCAGCGCCCCGGGTGAGGCGCGCGTGAGGGTCGCGGTGATCGGCGCGACCGGCCTGATCGGCCGGCGGCTCTGCGCCGCCCTGGTGGCGCGCGGCGACGAGACGCTGGCCGTCTCGCGCGGCGGCGACGCCGGCATCGCCGGCGCCCGGGACGTCCGGTGGGACCCCGCCGAGGGACCGCCGCCCCCCGAGGTCACCGACGGCGTCGACGCGGTGGTCAACCTGGCCGGCGCCCCCATCGGCGGCAGGCGCTGGACCGCCGACCGCAAGCGCGTGGTGCGCGAGAGCCGCACGGTCCCCACGCGGATGATCGTCGAGGCGCTCGCGGCCGAGGGCGCCCCCCGGGTGCTGGTCAACGCCAGCGCGGTCGGGTTCTACGGCCCGACCGGCGACCGCGTGGTCGACGAGTCGTCGCCGGCCGGGTCGGACTTCCTGGCCGACACCTGCGTGGCGTGGGAGCGCGAGGCGGTGCGCGCGCGCGACCACGGCGTGCGCGTCGTGCTGCTGCGCACGGGCATCGTGCTGGCCGAAGGACGGCGGCGCGCTGCCCCAGATGGCGCTGCCGGTGAAGCTGTTCGCGGGCGGGCCGATCGGCGGCGGGCGGCAGTGGATCCCCTGGATCCACATCGACGACGAGGTCGGGGTGATCCTGCTCGCCCTCGACCGGCCGGAGATCGAGGGCCCGCTCAACGCGACCGCCCCCGAGCCCGTGCGGCAGCGCGACCTGGTGAAGGCCATCGGCGCCGCGCTCGACCGGCCCGCCATCCTGCCCACGCCGGCCCTGCCGCTGCGGCTGGCGATGGGCGAGATGGCGACGCTCGCGCTCGACGGCCAGCGGGCGGTGCCGCGCGCCGCGCTGGCGGCCGGCTTCCCCTTCGCCCACGCGGACGTCGAGGCCGCGATGCGGGACGTGCTCTCGGGCTGACGGGTCCCTCAGCCGGCGTCCTCGCGCGGGAACAGGTTGCCGATCTCGGCCTCGACCTTGAGCCAGCTCTCGCGGATGAACGTCGTCCCCACCGAGTAGCGCGCGCCCGGCAGCGCCCGCGCCATGCGCAGGTCGTCCTCGCCCGGTCGCTCCTCGAGCCGCTCGACGAGCGCCTTGTACTCCTCGACCATCCCCGCCATCTGCAGGTGCGCGCCCTGGATCTGATCGAGCAGCTGGTAGAGCCGGCCGAACGGGTCGCCGGACGGGTTCGTGCCCATGGGTGCCTCGCGGTCGGGGACGCGGCGCGGCGATGCTACCGTGTGGCCCGTTCCCCGGGGGATTAGCTCAGCTGGGAGAGCGCCGCCTTTGCAAGGCGGAGGTCGTCGGTTCGATCCCGTCATCCTCCACTCGTTCGAGAGCCCCGGATGGCCCGTCGGGACGTGGCGCCCGGGAGCGATGGAGGTCCGGCGGGAAGGGGCGGGTCGGCCCGGGCCGCACGAGGGGCCCCCGCCGCGTGCCCGTCGGCGGGGACCCCTGGGGCTGCCGATCGGCATCGTCGCCCGATCGGCGGTCTGGTGAGGAGCTCGTCCTCTGTCCCAGAGGCTACGGAGGGCGGTGCGCGGCCTCGCCGGGGCGCCCCCGGAACCGGGCTGCGGGTTGGCCGCATCGCCGATCCCCGAGGTCCCGCATGACGCCGCCGGGCCCGTCGGCCACCGTGGAGCGGTCGTTCGATCGCGGCGTGAGAGAGAGGGTGACGTGGACACACCATCGATGGCCTCCGCCCCCGGACGCGGGCTCATCCACGCGGGCGGCTTCGCGCGCGTGGTGTGCGGGGTGGACGGTACGCGCGAGGGCTTCGAGGCCGCGCGCCAGGCCGCCCGGCTGACGTCCGCCGAGGGCCGCCTGCGTCTGGTCGCGGTCGTCGAGCTGTTCGCCGCCCTGTCGGGGCGCTGGGGAGCCGAGCCCGCGCGGTGGCGCTCGGAGCTCGCCCTCGACCGCTCGGCCGAGGAGCTCGTGGCCGAGCTCGGCGAGCGGGCCCGCGAGTCGCTCGCCGAGGCCGGCGCGCAGCTGCGGCTGCCGGCCGACATCGCGACGAGCGTGGTCGAGGGGGCCGCGCACGAGGGGCTGCTCGAGGCGGCGCGCGAGCACGAGGCGACGCTCATCGCCATCGGCACGCACGGCGGCGGCCGCCTCGCGGGCGCCGCGCTCGCCGAGACGACCGCGATGGTCGTGCACGAGGCCCGGGCGTCCGTGCTGATCGCCCGCCCCAGCTTCGACCCCGAGCGCTTCCCGGCGACGATCGTCGTCGGCATCGACGGGTCCACGCACTCCCAGGCGGCGCTCGACGTGGCGGTCTCGCTGCGCCGGCGGGCGGAGGGCCGGCTGATCGTCGTCGTCGCCGAGCCCGCTCCCCCGACCACCCTCCTGGCGCTCGACGACCTGGGCGTTCCGCACGAGCTCGTCACGTTCGACGCGGCGCCCGGTCGATGCCCTGGTCACGGCGGCCCGCACGGCCGACCTGCTCGTCATCGGCTCGCGAGGCCTCCACGGTCGCCGGGCCCTCGGGAGCGTCAGCGAGCGCGCCGCCTTCGGGGCCGCGTCGTCGGTGCTGGTCGTGCGCGAGCCCGTCGACACCGGGGGTCCGCTCCCCGGGTCGTGAGCGCGTGCCGGTGCCGCCCGCTCCCGCGCCGCCGGGCGCCGCTCAGGAGCGGGCCGGCACCCGCCGCACGACGAGCACCGGACACGGAGCGTGCTCGACCAGGTAGCGGGTGACCTCGCTCAGCACCGCCATGGGCGCGCCGCCCCCGTGGGCCGCCGACACCAGCAGGTCGACCCCGGCCCGCTCGGCCCACTCGCAGAGCTCGGGACCGGGCAGGCCCTCGAGCGGGACCGTCACCGCACCGGGGACGCCCTCGGCCTCGTCCGGCGGACGCACGGCGGCGCCCGGCGGGGCGATCACCCGCGGCACGGGGTCGCCCTCGATCGACGCCGCCGCGACGGCCCGGGCGCTCACGTGCACGACACTGAGGCGGCCCGCCTCGGGACTCCAGAGGGCCCGGGCGTGCGCGAGCGCCGCGCCCGACTCGGGCGAACCGTCGACGCAGCAGGCCACGTGGCGGTACAGCGCCCCGGTCACGTCCCCGTCCGCCTCTCGGATGGCCATGCATCCACGGTACGGCGGCGCGCGCCGCGAACCAGCCGGGCCGGCCCCCCCGCGCGCTGCGGCTAATCCGTACCCGGCACGCCGCGCAGCGCGGATGTGACGCGACCGGTGCGGCGGGACGATGGGCGTGTGCGGCGGCGTCGGGTCGCCGACCGACGAGGGAGGTCCACGATGCGACGCCCGTACACCGGGATCGCCTGCTGCATCGACCGCGACGACATGGCCGAGGTGGTGCTCGCCGAGGGCACGCGCCTCGCGGACGGGGACGCCACGTCGCTGCGGATCGTCCACGTCATCGCGCCCCCACGGGCCTTCGTCGCCGGGGCCCTGGAGTACGCCGCGCCGGTGTGGGAGGTGCGGTCGGACGTGCAGGCGTGGCTCGAGGGGGTCGCCCGCGGGATCCCGGGTTCCGTCCCCGTGCTGCTCGAGGGCGCCTCCCCGGCGCGGCAGGTGGTCGCGTGGGCGCCGTCCGAGCGGATCGAGCTCATCGTGGCGTCGGCCAACCGCGGCATGCTCGAGCGCGCGATCCTCGGCGGCTTCGCCTCGCACCTGGCGTACCACGCCCCCTGCGCGGTGCTGCTGGTGCATCCGCCCGACAGCGGCGGCGCCCCGCGGGCGGGCGCCGATGAGGGCGCCCGCGCCGCCGGCGGCTCCCGCTAGGTCCGCACGGCGTCCCCGGCCGCCGCCGAGGCGGCGGCCGGGGGGCCCGGCCCGGTGGCGCCGCGCACCACCAGCACCGGGCAGGGGGCGTTCTCGACCAGGTGGTGCACGAAGCCCCCGGGCGCGAGGCCGGGCAGGCGTCCGGAGCCGGCGCCGACGACGATCAGGTTGACGTCCGCGCCCGCGGCCCACTCGCAGGTGGCGGGCCCGCGCATCCCCCGGACGAAGACCGGCTCGGCGCCCGGGAACTCGGCGGCACGCCGGCGCAGCCAGTCGCGCGCGCTCGCCTCGGGGTCGTCGCGGCGGAACACGGGGGCGTCGTGCACCTGTTCGACGACGACGGAGTACGGCGCCCCGTGCACCAGGCTCAGCCGGCCGGGCACGCCCCGCCGCAGCGCCAGAGCGGTCTCGAGGGCCGCGGGCGCCGACCCCTCCGGGTCGATGCAGCACGCGATGTGGGCGTATGCGTGCGTCATGGCTCCTCCTCGCGACGGGACCGTCGCGCCCAGGCTACGGGCGGGCGCCCCGCCCGCCATGGGCGGCCGCCCCGATCCCCGTCTCGGGTTTCCCACCCGTCGTCGGGCTCAGGAACCGCGGGCCTCGATGCGCCGCAGCGCGGGGATCCGGCGCGTCGCGACCAGCAGGGCGATGCCCGCCCCCAGGGAGGCCGCCACGGCGATCCAGACATCGGCTCCGGGGACCTCGACGGCGAAGAACGCGCGGAGGGCCGGCACCTGGAGACCGAGGACCAGCGCCCCCGCGAACCCGGCCACCATGCCCCACACCCACGGGCGCACGCGGCGGCCCTCGAGGCCGCGCTCGACCTCGACGACGATCGCGAGGCCCATGCCCGTCGTCACCAGCACCGCCGCGGTGCGTCCCTCCGTGACCCCCGCGTCGAGCGGACCGCGCGCCACGAGGTAGGCGGCATCGATCGTCAGCGCGCTCACGATCCCCGCCGGCACGACGAAGGCGAGCAGGCTCGGGAAGAACCCCTCGCGCCGCACCGGCCCCTCCGACGGGGCGAGGGCCAGGAAGAACGCCGGCACCCCGATGGTGAGCGTCGAGGCGACGGTGATGTGGCGCGGCAGGAAGGGGTAGGCGACGGGCGCCATGCCGAGGGTGGCCAGCACGATGGCCGAGTAGATCGTCTTGGCGACGAAGAGCTTCGCGACGCGGTGGGTGTTGCGGAGGATGCGGCGCCCCTCCTCCACGGCGCGCGGCACCGTCGCGAAGTCGTCGGAGAGGAGGACGAGGTCGGCGACCCCCTTGGCCATCTGGCTCCCGTTGCCCATCGCGATGCCGAGGCGCGCCTCGGCGAGGGCGGGGACGTCGTTGACCCCGTCACCGGTCATCGCGACGTACCGCCCGCTGCGTGTCATGGCGCGGACGAGGTCGCGCTTCTGCGTGGGCGTCACCCGGCCGTATACCGCCGTGCGGGCGGCCAGCTCCTCGAGCGCGGGTCCGTCGGGCGGGAGATCCGTGCCGGCCACCGCCACGTCGGCGCCCGGCACGCCGGTGGCGCGCGCCACCGCGGCGACGGTCAGCGGGTCGTCCCCCGAGATCACCCGGGTGGCGACGCCCTCGCGGGTCAGGAACGCGACGGTGTCGGCGGCGTCGGCCCGGATGGCCTCCGACAGCACCACGAGGGCACGGGGCGCCGAGCCCGGGGGCGGCGCGCCGTCGCGGCCGAGCGCGCCGTCGGCCCCGGCCAGCAGCAGCACCCGCCGGCCGGCGCGGGCGTGTCCGGCGACCTGCGCGCGCACCGGGTCGTCCACCGGCACGCCGGCCCGCGCGAGCATGTCGGGCGCCCCGAGCATGAGGGTGCCGCCGGCCGCGAGGGTCAGCCCGCTCCACTTGCGCGCCGACGAGAACGGCACCTCGGCCGTCAGCGGCCGTGCCACGCCGGGGGCCCACTCGGCGATGGCCCGGGTCGTGCCGTTGGGCGCCCCGGCGCTCGCGGCCAGGGTCGCGAGCGCGGCGCGCGCCTCGTCGGCCCCGCACCCGCCGACGGGCTCGACGGCGACGACACGCAGGCGGTTCTCGGTCAGCGTGCCCGTCTTGTCGAGGCAGAGCGTGTTGACCGACGCCAGGCTCTCGGTGGCGTTGAGGCGTTGCGCGTACGTGCCCAGCCGCGCGAGGCGGACCGCCGCGACGGCGAAGGTGAGGCTCGTGAGCAGCACGAGCCCTTCCGGGATCAAGGGCACCAGCCCCGCCACGACGGTGCGCGACGCCTCGGTCGCGGACAGGTCGCGGGACCAGAGCACGACGATCAGGACCGCGGCCAGGGGCACCATCGCCGCCACCGTGAGCCGCAGGATGCGGTCGATGTCGGCTTCGAGGGGACTGCGCGACCCGCGCGCCCCCCGGGCGTCGGCCGCGAGGCGCTCGGCGAAGCTCTGGGCGCCCACCGACTCGACGCGGTGCTCGCCCGCGCCGGCGACGCAGTACGACCCCGAGAGCACCGGCTCGCCGACCGCCCGCACGACCGGCTCGCTCTCGCCGGTGAGCACCGCCTCGTCGAGGGTCAGCCCGCGCGAGGCGAGCACCGTCCCGTCGGCGATCACCTGGTCCCCCGGCTCCAGGCGCACCACGTCGCCGGGGACGATCGCGCCGACCGGGAGCTCGGTCAGCGCTCCGTCGCGCCGCACCCGCGCCCGGGGCGCGACCAGCAGCGAGAGCCGGTCGAGCACCCGCTTGGCCCGCACCTCCTGCACGATGCCGATGAGGGTGTTGGCCACGATCACGCCGCCGAACAACCCGTCGCGCAGGTCGCCGAGGGCGATCGTCAGCACGAGCAGCGCGGACAGCACCCCGTTGAAGAGGGTGAGCGTGTTCGACCGGACGATCTCCGCGTACGACCGGCTCCCGCGCGGCGGCACCCGGGGCGGCATCGCCGCGAGACGCGCCGCCGCCTCGGCGGACGACAGGCCGCGCACCTCGTCCGGCGGCTCGACGGTCACGGGGCCGCCTCCCCCCGGCTCAGTCGTCCTCGGCGAGCAGCCCGCAGTCGAGGGCGGTGCGCACCAGCTCGGCGCGCGTGGCGACCCGCAGCTTGGTCATCACGTGGGCCCGGTGGCTCTCGACCGTCCGCACGCTCACGGTCAGGCTCTCGGCGATCTCCTGATTGGTGTGGCCGAGGGCCAGCAGGCGCAGCACCTCCCGCTCGCGGGCGGTCAGCTCGTCGAGGGGGCCGTCCGAGGGCGGCGCGGCCAGCACGGCCCCGAGCGCCGGGTGCACGTAGCGCTCGCCGGAGGCCACCGCGCGCACCGCGCGCACCAGGTCCTCGTCGGCGGCCGACTTGAGCAGGTATCCGTGCGCCCCCGATCCGAACGCGTTGCGCACGTCCCGCGCCTGATCGTGCATCGACAGGAACAGCACGCGCGTGTCGGGGCTGCGCGCGAGGATCTGCGCCGCCCCCTCGATGCCGCCCATGCCGGGCATCTCGATGTCGATGACGACGACGTCGGGCCGCAGGCGCGGAAGGGCGCGCAGGGCGTCCTCGGCGGTGCCGGCCTCGCCGACCGGCTCGAGGCCCTCCTCCCGGTCCAGCAGCAGCCAGAGGCCGGCCCGCAGCAGCGCGTGGTCGTCGACCAGCATGATCCGGATCGGGTCGCTCACGGGGTCTCCAGGTCGAGGATCACGGCGGTACCGGCGTCGGGGGACGACTCGATGCGCAGTCTCCCGCCGAGCATCTCGGTGCGCTCGCGGATGCCCGCGAGGCCGAGGCGGGCGCTCGGCGCGGTGGGGTCGAAGCCCCGGCCGTCGTCCTCGACGACCAGCCGCAGGCGGCCGTCGTGTCCGCTGCCGACGACGCTCACCCGCTTCGCGCCGCTGTGGCGGGCCACGTTGGTCAGGGACTCCTGGACGACCCGGAAGAGCATCGTCTCGACCTCCTCGGGCAGGTCGGAGGCCAGCCCGCGCAGGTCGACGTCCACCCGGAACCCCACCCGGCGCAGGCGCGCGGCCTCCTCCTCGATCGCGTCCTCCAGGCCGTGCTCCTCGACCGCCGACGGGCGCAGGCGCGTGGCCAGCTCGCGCAGGCTCGTCGAGGCGTCCCCGAGCTGGCGGCGCATCTGCGCGATGCGATCGCGCACCGATCCGGGCCCCACGTCCTCCTCCAGCGCGCGCAGGTGCAGCGCGAGGGCCGTGAGGACCTGCCCCGACTCGTCGTGCAGCTCCCGCGCGACGCGCGCGCGCTCGGACTCCTGCGCCTGGACGGCACGGCGCAGCCCCTCGGCGGCGGCCTGCCCGGCGGCGGCGCGCGCCTCGCGCCGCGCGGTCTCCTGCAGCCGCTCGCGCTCGCTCGCCACGCGCCGGGCGTTCGCGACGGCGACGGCCACCTGGCTCGAGAAGTTCTCGAGCAGGCGCCGGGCGGCGTCGTCGAACGGCTGCCACCCCACCGCCACCAGAGCGCCGGCGATCTCCTCGCCCACCTCGAGGGCGCAGGCCTCGACCACCGGCACGCCCAGCGACACCCTCAGCATCGCCGCGAGGGCCTGCATGTCGGCCGGTCCGCGCGTGCCCTCCAGTCCGAGGGCGTCGATGCCGTGCGCGTACCGGAACACCACCGATGCACCGTCCCGCACCGCCACGCCGACCGTCTCGGCGTCGGTCAGCCGCCGCGCACGTCGCGCCACGAGCGGCAGCAGCGCGTCGAGGTCGAGGGTCGAGAGCACGGCGCGCGCGACCTCGGTCACGCTCTCGATCTCGTCCGCGCGCCGGCGCTCGCTCTCGAAGCGGCGCACGTTGTCGACCGCGACGGCCGCCTGGGCGGCCAGGGTCATGGCGATCTGCTCGTCCTCCTCGGTGAACGGCCCGCCCGCCTTGTCGGTGAGGTAGAGGTTGCCGAACGCCCGGCCGCGCAGGGCCACCGGCACGCCGAGGAACGACTGCATGGGCGGATGGTTGGCCGGGAAGCCGGACGATCGGGGGTCGTCGCCCAGCCGCTCCAGCCGCAACGGGCGCGCGTCGCGGATGAGCACGCCGAGGATGCCGTGCCCGCGCGGGAGCGGCCCGATCGCGGCGCGTTCCTCCTCGTCCAGCCCGGCGGTCACGAACCGCCCGAGCTCGGTGCCGGTGGCGTCGAGCACGCCGAGCGCCGCGTACCGCGCGCCGAGCACGGTGCGCGCGGCCTGCACGATGCGGGTGAGCAGGTCGTCGAGGGCGAGCTCGCGGCCGAGCGAGAGGCCCGCGTCGACCAGGCTGGCCATGCGGCCCCGCGTCTGCTCCGCCCGCCACCGGGCGGCCTCGAGGCCGAGGTGCGAGGCGATCAGCCCGGCGAAGGTGTCGAGCACCCGGGCGGCGGTGTCCTCCGGCACGCGCTGCGACGGCTCCCGGCTGCCGTGCAGGGCGATCTCGACGCCCTCGTCGACCGGTGCCACCGCGCTGACCACAGGACCGCCGGCGCCCCCGAGCTCGGAGAGCAGGTCCGCGACGGAGAGGTCCCGGACCGGGGCGCCGGGCGCGACGCGGTCGTGGGGCCAGGTCGCCCGCACGACCGTGCCGGCGGCGTCGGTGACCAGCAGGGCGACCGTGTCGAGGCCCACCACCTCCGAGACGAGGCCGAGCAGCTCGCCGTCGAACTCGGTCGGCGGCCCCGGCGCCGGCGCGGTGGCCGGTGACTCGTCTATCTCGCGCAAGGCGTCATCCTATGACGGCTCACGCATCGTCGCGAGCGAGGACGGACCAGCGCCACTCGCTCACGTCGGGGTGGTCGCGCCCCGCCTCGCGGGTGTACGCGCGCAGGCGCAGGCGCTCGTCGGCCATCCTCTGACGCAGACCCGCGGCGCGCGGCCCCAGTCCGGGCACCCGGTCGATCACGTCCATCACGAGGTGGAAGCGGTCGAGCCCGTTGAGCATCACCATGTCGAACGGCGTCGTCGTGGTGCCCTCCTCGATGTAGCCGCGCACGTGGAGGCCGGAGTGGTTTGCCCGGCGGTAGGTGAGGCGGTGGATCAGCCACGGATAGCCGTGGTACGCGAAGATCACCGGCCGATCGATCGTGAAGAGCGCGTCGAACTCGGCGTCGGACATGCCGTGGGGATGCTCGCTCTCGGACTGCAGCCGCATCAGGTCGACGACGTTGACGAGGCGCACCCGCAGGTCCGGCAGGTGCTCGCGCAGCAGCCGCGCCGCCGCGACCGCCTCGAGGGTGGGCACGTCGCCGGCGCAGGCGAGCACCACGTCGGGGTCGCGGCCGTCGTCGCTGCTCGCCCACTCCCAGATGCCGATGCCGCGCGTGCAGTGCAGGATCGCCTGATCGATGCCGAGCCACTGCACCTGGGGCTGCTTGCCGGCCACGATCACGTTGACGTAGTCGCGCGAGCGCAGGCAGTGGTCGGCGACCGACAGCAGCGTGTTGGCGTCGGGCGGCAGGTAGACCCGGACGATCTCGGCCTTCTTGTTGATCACGTGGTCGATGAAGCCGGGGTCCTGGTGGGAGAACCCGTTGTGGTCCTGGCGCCACACGTGCGATGTCAGGAGGTAGTTGAGCGAGGCGACCGGCCGCCGCCACGGGATGCCGCGGCTCACCTTCAGCCACTTGGCGTGCTGGTTGAACATCGAGTCCACGATGTGGACGAAGGCCTCGTAGCAGTTGAACAGGCCGTGCCGGCCGGTCAGCAGGTAGCCCTCGAGCCATCCCTGGCACAGGTGCTCGCTGAGCACCTCCATCACCCGCCCCCCGGGCGCGAGGTGGTCGTCGCCGGGGAGCACCTCCTCCATCCAGGCGCGGTCGGTCGCCGCGAAGACCGGGGAGAGGCGGTTCGACGCGGTCTCGTCCGGGCCGAAGACGCGCAGGTTGCGCTCGGCCTCCGAGGCGCGCAGCGCCTCGCGCAGCCAGGCGCCGAGCGTCCGCGTGGCCTCGCCCAGCACGGCGCCCGGCGCGGCGACCGCGACCGCGTGGTCGCGGATGTCGGGCAGCTCGAGCGGGCGCAGCAGCAACCCGCCGTTGGCGTGCGGGCTGGCGCTCATGCGCCGGGCGCCCGCCGGGGCGACGCCGGCGATCTCGGGAGCGGGAGCGCCGTCGTGGGTGAAGAGCTCGCGCGGGCGGTACGAGTGCATCCACCGCTCGAGCTGCACCAGGTGCGCGGGGTGGTCGGCCAGCCCGCTCAGGGGGACCTGGTGCGCTCGCGCGGTGCCCTCGACGGGCACCCCGTCCACCTCCGCCGGGCCGGTCCAGCCCTTCGGGGTGCGCAACACGATCATCGGCCAGCGGGGCCTCCCGCCGCGCGACCCCGACCGCGCCGCCCGCCGGATCGCCGCGATCTCGTCCATCGCGCGGTCCATGGCGGCGGCCATCGCCGCGTGTACCCGGGCGGGCTCGTCGCCCTCCACGAGGATGGGTCGGTGGCCGTACCCCTCCATCAACCGGGTCAGCTCGTCGCCCGGGATGCGCGCGAGCACCGTCGGGCCGGCGATCTTGTAGCCGTTCAGGTGCAGGATCGGCAGCACCGCGCCGTCGTGCACGGGGTCGAGGAACTTGTTCGAGTGCCAGCTCGCGGCCAGCGGCCCGGTCTCGGCCTCGCCGTCGCCCACGACGCAGCACACCACGAGGTCGGGGTTGTCGAAGGCGGCGCCGTAGGCGTGCGCGAGGGCGTAGCCGAGCTCGCCGCCCTCGTGGATCGAGCCGGGGGTCTCCGGCGCGACGTGGCTCGGGATGCCCCCCGGGAACGAGAACTGGCGGAACAGGCGCCGCATGCCCTCCTCGTCGCGCGTGACGTGGGGGTAGACCTCGGTGTAGGTGCCCTCGAGCCACGCGTTGGCCACGATCGCCGGTCCGCCGTGACCGGGGCCGGCGACGTAGATCGCCTCGATGCCGCGATCGCGGATGACCCGGTTCATGTGGGCGTAGACCAGGTTGAGGCCGGGCGACGTGCCCCAGTGGCCGAGCAGCCGCGGCTTGACGTGCTCGATCGTCAGCGGCTCGCGCAGCAGGGGATTGTCGAGCAGGTAGATCTGGCCCACCGCCAGGTAGTTCGCCGCACGCCACCAGGCGTCGACCCGCCGCATCTCGTCAGTGGTCACGCTGCCGTCCCCTCCGATCGTGCGATCGCCCGCCGCACCGCGCGGGCGATCACGATGTCCTCCCGCGACCGCACCACGAGCGTGCGCACCCCGGCCCCGGGAGCCGAGATGTCGCGATCGCCGCCGGGCGCGGCGTTGGCGCCGTCGTCGAGGGCCACGCCGAGGAACGCCAGGCGCTCCGCCGCCGCCTCGCGGGTGCGCGGCGACCCCTCGCCCACGCCGCCGGTGAACACGAGCACATCGATCCCCCCGAGCGCGGCGGCCATCCCCGCGACGACCGCCGCCAGGCGATGGTCGTGCACCGCCAGGGCCTCGCGGCAGCGGCGGTCGCCGCCCGCGGCGGCGGCCTCGACCTGGCGCATGTCCGCGGTGCCGGTCAGCGCGAGCAGGCCGCCGCGCCGGTAGAGGGCGTCCTCGACCTGCTCCGCCGGAACCCCGAGCCGCAGGATCAGGTGCAGCGGGATGTCGGGATCGACCGAGCCCGCGCGCGTCGCCATCACGAGGCCCTCGAGCGGGCTCATCCCCATGCTGGTGTCGAGCGGGCGCCCGTCCCGCACGGCCGTGGCCGACGCGCCGCCGCCGAGGTGGCACACCACCACGCGCGGTCCCGCCCGCCCCTCGCACAGTGCCGCCGCCGCCTCGACCGCCCACGCGACCGACAGGCCGTGGAAGCCGTACCGCCGGATGCCGTGATCGACCCGCCAGGTCTCGGGGATCGCGTAGGTGGTGGCCTCGGCCGGGAGGCTCCGGTGGAAGGCGGTGTCGAAGACGGCGACGTGCGGGAGACCGGGCAGCGCGGCCCGCGCCTCGCGCGCGGCGCGCACCGCCGGCCCGTTGTGCAGCGGCGCCAGGGCGGCGTCGCCGGCGAGGGCGTCGAGCACGCCGTCGTCCAGGACGACCGGCTCCGCGAACCGCGCCCCGCCGTGCACGATGCGATGCCCGACGGCGCCCACCCGCCCCACGGCCTCGTCGAGCGAGCGCAGGCTCCGGGCGCCCCCCTGCCCGCCGACGACGTCGAGCTTGAGCCCGGTCGAGCCGGCGTTGACCACCAGCACGTCGCGCGCGCCCGCCCTCACCGCGCACCGCGCACCGCGCCGCGGCCCCGACCGATCCGGTCCGGTCGGGCGGTACGACGATGTTCGTCGAGGTGGATCGGCACGGCCTCTCCCGGGGGGATGTCCCCGCCGATCGTAGGCCCGGCCGGGGGCCGGTGTCGCCCCCGTCGGGCCGTGTGCGGGAATGCCGCAGGCGCGCCCGTGCGCGCCCGGATGGAGCGGCCGCCCGCCGGGGTCACCATCGCGGCCATGGCGAGCGTGACGACGCGGGCGCGAGTGCTGGTGGCCGGGGCGGGGGTCGCCGGCGTCGAGACCGCGCTCGCCCTGCGCGCCTTCGCCGGCGACGCGGCCCGCGTCGACCTGGTCGATCCCGGCCGCCGCTTCCGCATCCCGGCGACGGCGACCGGCCGGGCCTTCGGGGTGGGGCGCAGCGCCGACCGCCTGATCGCCGACGTGGCGGCGGCGGCCGGCGCACGGTTGATCCCGGGGCGCCTGACGGCGGTCGACCCGCCCCGGCACCTGGCGATGCTCGCCGGCGGCCGATTGCTCACCTACGACGCCCTCGTCGTCGCGATCGGCGCATCGACGCGGCCGTCGATCCGGGGTGCCCTGACCTTCGCCGGCCACGCCGACGCCGAGTCGGTCCGGTCGGTGGTCGACGACATGGCCGTGCGCGCGGCGCGCCGGTGCCCGACGCGTCTGGCCGTGGTGGTGCCCCCGGGATGCAGCTGGCCCCTCGCCGCCTACGAGCTGGCGCTGCTGGCCCACGACCACCTGTCGGCGGCCGGCGCCGGCGACGCCGTGCGGATCGAACTGGTGACGGCGGAGGAGACGCCGCTGGGGGTGTTCGGACCCGATGCGAGCGCCGCCGTCGCACGGATGCTGGGGCGGTCGGGCATCGAGGTCCACCCCGCCACCCAGGTGGTCTCGTGGGACTGGGGCACGCTCACCACGGCCGGGGGGGCGACCATCGCGGCCGACCGCGTCATCGCCCTCCCACGGCAGGCGGGCCCGGGCCTCGACGGACTGCCCGCCGACGCCGAGGGCTTCATCCGCGCCGACGACGACGGGGCGGTGCCGGGCGCCCCGGACGTGTGGGCCATCGGCGACGGATCGACGTTCCCGGTGAAGCAGGGCGGCATCGCATGCCAGCAGGCCGATTCGGTGGCCGCCGCGATCGCGCGCCGCATCGGCGTCGACGCCGAGGAGGTGCCGTTCCACCCGACGCTGCGTGGATGGGTCTGGGACGGGCGCAGCGGGCGCTTCCTGCGCGCCGACCTGACCGATGCCGACGACGGCGGCGACCACGACGTGGGTCCGCTCTGGTGGCCGGTCGCCAAGGTGGCAGGGCGCTTCCTCAGCCCGTTCCTGGCCGGGTGGCACTCCGACGACCTGGTCTCGATGGACCGCTTCCCGGCGCGCGAGCTGCGCTGACGACCGCCGGCGGCGCCCCCCCCGTCACGACCGCTCGCCGGCGTCGCCCCGCAGCGCCCGCAGGGCGTTGAGGATGACCGCCACGTCGATGCCCTCCTGCAGCAGGGCTCCGGCCACCGGCGGTATCCCGCCGAACGCGGCCACCACCATCGCGACGCCGCTCAGCGCCATGCCCGCGATCACGCTCTGACGGGCGATCCGCAGCGACCGGCGCCCGATGGCCACGGCGTCGGCGATGCGATCGAGCCGATCGATCGTGACCACCGCGTCGGCCGCCTCGGACGAGACCGTGCCGCCGGCCGCCGCCATGGCGATGCCCACGTCGGCCGCGGCGAGGGCCGGCGCGTCGTTGATGCCGTCGCCGACCATCAGCACCGGGCCGGCGCCATCGCGCTGCAGGCGGCGCACGACGTCGACCTTCGCCGCGGGGGAGAGGTCGGCGTGGACCGCGTCGACGTCGAGCCCGCGCGCCATGCGACCCGCGGGCGCCGCGGCGTCGCCGGTCACCACCGCGACGTGCCGTACGCCGGCCGCGCGCATGCGGCGGATCGCGTCGGGGGCCTCGTCGCGGAGGGCGTCGGCGAGCAGTAGCTCGCCGGCGACGACCCCGTCGATGCCGACCATCACCGAGCCCGTCGCGCCGTCGGCGTCGGCCGCGTCCGCTCCCGGGTCGTACCCCTGCCGCGCGAGCCAGCGCCGGCTGCCGGCGGTCACCCGGCGACCGTCCACCGTCCCCTCGACGCCGAGGCCTCCGCCCTCCTCGACGGCCCGCGGCGCCGACAGGGCGATCCCGCGGGCGCGGGCCTCGGTGACGATCGCCTGGGCGACCACGTTCGCCGAGAGCTGCTCGACCGACGCGACGAGGCGCAGCAGCTCGTCCGCGCCGACCCCGTCCCGCGGCACGATCGCCCGCACGGTCGGGGCGCCGAGCGTCAGCGTGCCGGTCTTGTCGAGCAGCACCGCGCGCACCCGGCCGATCACCTCGACGGCCCCGGACCCCTTCACGATGATCCCGCGCCGCGCCGCGCGGGACACCCCCGAGAGCAGCGCGACCGGCGCCGCGAGGATCAGCGGGCACGGCGTCGCGACCACGAGGACGGCCAGCGCCCGCACCGGGTCGCCGCTCGCGCCCCACGCCGCGAGCGCCAGGCCGAGGGTGATCGGCAGGAACAGCGCGGCGTAGCGGTCGGCCATGCGGACGAACGGGGCCCGCCGCGTCTCGGCCTCGCGCACGAGCCGCACGAGCGCCGCGTAGGCGCTCTCGGACGCGGGGCGGGACGCGCGCAGATCGACCGACGGGCCGACGTTGACCACGCCGCTGCGCACCGGTGCCCCCCGCGGACGCGAGACGGGCAGCGGCTCGCCGGTCAGCGCCGCCTCGTCGAGCACCGCCTCGCCGTCGGCCACCGTCCCGTCGACCGGCACGACGTCCCCGGTGCGCACCACGACCGTGTCCCCGGATCGCACCTCGTCGACGGGCACCTCGTCGATGCGGCCGTCGCGGCGCAGCAGCGCGTGCGCCGGCGCCCGGCTGACCAGGGCCGTCAGCTCGCGGCGCGCGCGCCCGGCGGCCGCGGCCTCGAGGGCCGAGCCCCCCGACATCATGAGCGCGACGATCGCGCCGGCCAGGTACTGCTCGAGGGCCAGGGCGCCGACGATCGCCACGAGGGCGATGACATCGACGCCGATCCGTCGCGCCGCCACCGAGCGGGCGACGGCCCACGTGAGCGGGATCAGGGCGAGGGCGGCGCCCGCGGCCCAGGCGGCGTCGCCCGCCCCGGAGCCGGCGGTCGGGTGCAGCACGCCGCCCGCGACGATGGCGGCGAGCTCGCCGACCACCAGCCGGCGCCCGCCCCCGTCGTCCAGGATCCGCATGACCTGCACCCGCCCGCCCCCTCGCCGAGGGACCGATCGTCGCACCCCTCCGGAGTCGGTGGCATCGGGCCTGCCGACCCCGCGGCGGCGGTCGGCCCGCAACGCCGGTCGGGGCACTCGCGGACGGCGTCCGCGAGCCGTCGCTCAGCCGGGCGCGGGCGCGGCGCGACCGTCGTGAGCGGCCACCGGCACGATCGGCAGGCCCTCGGCGCACCACCGCTCGTAGCCGCCCTCCATGTCGGTGGCGTTCGCGATGCCGAGATCGACGAGGGTCGCCGCGGCGAGGCTGGATTGGTAGCCCTGTGCGCACATGAGGATGAGGGGTCCGCGTGCTCCGACCAGGATCGGGTCGTGGTACGGGCACCGGGCGTCGACGCGCCACTCGAGGACGTTGCGGGGGATGAACCACGCGCCCGCGACGCCCCCGTGGAGCTCCCGGTCGCGCTCGGAGCGGATGTTAACGATCAGGCCGCCCTCCCGGGCGGCGCCGCGGGCCGCGGCCGGCGACAGGCGTCGCAGCCGGGCCCGCGCCGACGCGAGCAGCCGGTCGATCGGTGGAGCCTCCGCGCGCAGCCCTGCGGCGTCCGGTGACCCGTCCGAGGTCGTGGGGGGTCGCCGCCCGGCGCCCCCGTCCCTCCCCGCGGCCGCCGATGCGGTCACGCGGCGCCGATCATCGCCAGTGAGACGTCCCAGAGCCGCGCCGCCGCGTCGGGATCGAGCGCGTGGTCGCTGACCCCGGTGACCGGGGTGTCCGGCCCGGTCGACTCGTTGCAGTCCTCGAAGTAGCGACCCGTGACGCCCTCGACCAGGGGCGAGGCCGCGAGCAGCACCGAGGTCGCCGCGCCCTGCTGCGGGGTCTTCATGAACGAGAGCTCCCCGGCGGCCTCGGCGCGGGCCCACTCCGCGCGCGTGTCCTCGTCGGCATGACGCTGCAGGGGGGTCCAGATGCCGCCGGGCATGAGCGCGTTGGCCACGATGCCGTCCGCCGCCCAGCGTCGTGCGGCCTCGACCGCGAACAGGATGTTGGCGGTCTTGGACTGGCCGTACGCCGACCCCGGATCGTACGGGCGCTCCCGGAAGTGGATGTCGTCGAAGACGATCGGCGAGGAGCGGTGGCCCGACGAGCTGACCGAGACGACGCGACCGCGGCCGTTCGCGGCCAGGGCGCCGTGCAGTCCGGTGGCGAGCGCGAAGTGCCCGAGGTGGTTGGTCGCGAACTGCATCTCCCACCCCTGGGCGGTGCGGGAGAGCGGACACGCCATGACGCCGGCGTTGGCCACGAGCACGTCGAGCGGGCCCTCCCAGGCGTCGGCCATGGCGCGCACCGACGCCAGGTCGGCCAGGTCGAGGTGGATCGCGCGCACGGCCGGGTTGCCGGTGTCGTCGGCGATCGCGCGCGCCGCCCGGACGCCCTCGTCGAGGCGGCGCACGGCCACCGTCACCTCGGCCCCCGTGCGGGCGAGCGCCCGGACGGTCTCCAGGCCGATCCCCGATGCGCCGCCCGTCACCACCATCCGGTGGTCGGGAAGCCGCACCCCCGCGACGATCTCGTCGGCGTCCGTGCGGGCGCCGAACGGCGTGGTGATCGGGGTCATCGGGCGCGTCTCCTCGGTGTGCGGGCGCGCGGCGCACGATGGCGGGCGCCGCGGTGTGCCATCGGGGATCATGGACCCCGCGTCGCCACGGGTGCCCGGGGACCTCGCCGGGAGTGGCCGCGCACGGGCGGCCGGGACGAACGGAGGCGCGATGGAGGACAGGGGCGGCACCGCGCGGATCACCCCCGGTACCGTCGATGGCTGAGGCGCCTCCCACCGCCGCGGGCGGTCTGCGACTCGCGTCCGCGCAGGGCCGGTGGGTGCTCGCCGCCACGGTGCTCGGCTCGGCGGTCGTGGGCATCGAGGCCACGGCCCTCAACGTCGCGACGCCGGCGATCGGGCGCGACTTCGACGCGTCCCTGTCCAGCCTGCAGTGGGTGCTCAACGCCTACACCCTCGCGCTCGCGGGGCTGCTGCTGCTCGGCGGATCGCTCGGTGACCGCTACGGGCGCCGGCGCCTGCTGGTGATCGGCGTCGTCTGGTTCGCCGCCGCCTCCCTCATGTGCGCGATCGCGCCCGACGTCGAGACGCTGATCGTCGCGCGCGCCCTGCAGGGGGTCGGAGGCGCGCTGCTGACGCCCGGGAGCCTGGCGATCATCCAGGCGTCGTTCCATCGCGACGACCGCGGCGCGGCCATCGGGGCCTGGTCGGGCCTCGGCGGTGTCGCGACGGCCATCGGCCCGCTGCTCGGCGGCTACCTGATCGACGCCGCCTCCTGGCGGTGGATCTTCGTCGTCAACCTCCCGGTCGCCGCCGCGGTGATCGTGGTGGCGCTCCGCCACGTGCCGGAGACGCGCGACCCCTCGCAGGCGCGCCTCGATCCGCTCGGGGCGGTCCTCGCGGCCCTCGCGCTGGCCGGCTCCACCTACGCCCTGATCGAGGGCCCGGGCTCGGGATGGGGGACCCCGGTGGTGCTCGCGAGCCTCGCCGGCGGCCTCGCCGCCCTCGCGGCGTTCGTCCTCGTCGAGCGCGCGAGCAGCCACCCGATGCTGCCCCTCGGCATCTTCCGCTCGCGCCAGTTCACCTCGGCCAACCTCGTGACGCTCGTCGTCTACGCGGCGCTCGGCGGCGCGCTCTTCCTCCTCGCCATCCAGCTGCAGCAGGTCGTCGGGTACACCGCGCTCGAGAGCGGGCTGGCGCTGCTGCCCCTGACGATCGTGCTGCTGCTGCTGTCGTCGTGGGCGGGGCGCCTCGCCCAGCGGGTCGGCCCCCGTCTGCCCATGACGCTCGGGCCGCTCGGCGCCGCCGCGGGCCTCGCTCTGATGGTGCGCATCGACTCCGGCTCCACCTACGCGGCCGACGTGCTGCCGGCGGTCGTCGTCTTCTCGCTCGGGCTCGCGCTCACCGTGGCCCCCCTCACGGCCACGGTGCTCGCCGCCGCCCGCGACGAGCAGGCCGGGGTGGCGTCGGGCATCAACAACGACGTGGCGCGCATCGGCGGGCTGCTCGCGGTCGCGGTGCTGCCCGCCCTCGCGGGCATCTCGGGATCGGACTACCTCGATCCGCCCGCGTTCAGCGACGGCTTCGCGATCGGCATCGCGATCAGCGCCGCGCTCTGCGCGGCGGGCGGCATGCTCGCCTTCCTGACGATCCGGCGCCCGTCCGAGGACGGACAGGAGTCGTGCGTCGCCTGCCCGGTCACCGGGCCGCCGGTCGCCGCCGCCGCGCCCCCCGCCCCCGCCGGCGCGGAGGTGCCGAGCGCCTGAGCAGATCCGTCGCGGACGAGGCCGGGACGTGCGAGTGGTTCGGGACGTCCCGAACTAGTCGAAAGTCTCATTGCCCGCCCGCCGACGCCGGCCGTACCCTGCGGCGGTGCTCGATGGAACATCCCGGATGTGGTGGGGCGGCGCGACCGTCGCGGCGCTGGTCGCCGCCGCGTCGCTCGCCGCGGTCGCGCTCGCCGCGCGGGACGACCTCACGCTCGTGACCAGGGCCCCGGGACCGGCCGGGGCAGCGGCGAACGGCGACTCCGAGCGACCGGACCTCACGGCCGACGGCGCCGCGGTGCTGTTCCAGTCGGGCGCGTCGAACCTCCTACCCGACGCGACGGGCACCCTGCAGAAGATCTTCGTGCGTACGCCGGCGACCGGTGCGCTCGAGCTCGTCTCGCGCGCGCCCGGCACCGGCGGCGCCCCGGCCGACCGCGACTCGTTCGACGCCACGATCAGCTCGGACGGACGGTACGTCGCCTTCTCGTCGAACGGCGACAACCTGAGCACGATCGACCCCGACTACGCCACCAACGTCTTCCGCCGCGACCGGTCGACCGGCGCGACGACCCTCGTGAGTCGCCTGGACGGCGCCGAGGGCGCGCCGGCGGACGAGAGCTCGTACGAGTCGTCGATCGCGGCGAGCGGCCGCTACGTCGTCTTCGTGTCCAACGCCGCCAACGTCAGCGGCGAGGACGTTGACACCGTCGCGAACGTCTTCCTCCGCGACGTCGCGGGGGGGCGCACGACCTACGTGAACCGCGCCAACGGCGTCGGCGGGGCGGCCGGCAACGCGCCCGCGAACCAGCCCGTGGTGTCGTCGGACGGGCGCTATGTCGCGTTCCAGTCGCGGGCGACGAACCTCGTGTCGGCGCCGACGGGCGGCGTCCTCAACATCTTCGTCCGCGATCTCGCGGACGGCACCACGACGCTGGTGAGTCGCGGAGCGGGGCCGGGCGGCGCGCCCGGCGACGGCGACTCGCAGTCGCCGGCCATCTCGCCCGACGGCCGTTACGTGGCCTTCTCGTCGGACGCGTCCAACCTCGCCGGGGGCGGCCCCGCGCGCGACGTGTTCGTGCGCGACCTGCTCCTGTCCGAGACGACCCTCGTCAGCCGGGCCGACGGCGGTGCGGGCGCGCCCGGCGACGCCGCCTCGTCGGCGCCCGACATCTCCTCCGGCGGTCGCTACGTGACCTTCGCGTCGGACGCGACCAACCTCAGCGCCGCCGACGGCGACGCCATCGGGGACGTCTTCCTGCGCGACCGCGTGGCGGGACAGACGTTGCTCGTCAGCCGTGGCGCCGGCCCGGCCGGCGCGGGCGCGGATGCCGACTCGCGCGATCCGTCCGTGTCGCCCGACGGGTTGCGGGTCGCCTTCTCGTCGCAGGGCGACAACCTCAGCGCGGCCGACGCGAACGGGGTCATGAACGTCTTCCTGCGCGACGTGCTGGGCGCCGAGGGCGTCCCCGATGGGCCCGCCGCGGCCCCTCCGGCTGCGCCCGCCCCGCCCGCCGCGCCGGCGCCGGGCGCCGCGGCCTCGGCGGGCTCCTCGCCCGTCGCCATCGGACGCGCGCGCACGACCGGCGTGCGCTGGAGTCGCAGCTACCTGACGGCGGGGACCGTGCAGGCGTCGGTGACGGTCGCCGGACCGCCGGTCAGGGCCGTGGCCACCGCCGTCGACCGCCGGGGCCGCGTGATCGGGCGCCGGGCGGTCGCGCTGCGCACCGGCACCACCGGAATCCGGGTGCGCCTCAGATCCGCCACGCTGCCCGGCCCGGTGCGCCTGCGCGTGACGGCGCCGGGGCTCAGCACCGCGCTGCGCGCCGCGGGCAGGGTGACCGCCCCGCCGGAGGGCATCGCGCGGCGGGTGGTCCTGATCGCCGGCGCGGACAGCCGCGCCGTCTCGCGGGTGCCCGCAGGCGCGACCCGGATGACCGTGCGCTTCAGCTTCACGGTGCTTCCCGTGCCCCGCCGGCGCACGCGTCTGCGCCTCACCTTCACCGAGCCCGGCGGCCGGACCCGCAGCGGTGGCGAGCCCTATTCGCGCGACCCCGATCAGACGCTGCTCGAGCCGCGCGGCCTGAGGCCCGGGCGCTGGACCGTCTCGCTGGTCGTCGGGGGCACGGTGGTGCGTCGGCAGGCGGTACGCGTCGGGTAGCCGGATCCGCCGGGATATAGGCTGTCACCCGGCGCGCCCTTGTCCCGCCGCGCCGTCAACGAGGTGAGCACGGAAGGTCGGCATGGATCCAGGTGCACCGGAGTTCTCCCCGCGACGGGCGCTCGAGAACGAGAAGTTCCTCGGTGAGATCAACGACCGCCTGAAGGAGGCGCTCGCGGAGGTCCGCGCCGACGCCGACGAGGATCCCGACGCGCGCTTCCGCTTCTTCTGCGAGTGCTCCGACCTCTCGTGCCGCGTGCGGCTGAAGGTGCGGCCCTCGCGCCTGACGGCCATCCACTCCCGCCCGGACCAGTTCGTCGTCGAACCCGGGCACGAGATCACCGAGGTCGAGCGGGTGGTCGACCAGGAGGACGGCTACCTGATCGTGCGCAAGCTGGCCTGAGCACGGCGCGCGGTCGCGCCCGCGGGCGAGACGGGCATTGACAGGCGTGGCGCCGCGGGTGTCGGATGGCGGCACCCTCCCGCCACGGAGCGCCCGTGCCGCCCCGCCTCGTCGTCGCGCTCGTCCTGGTCGTCGCGGCCGTCTCGGTCGCATTGCCGGAGGCGGCGCTCGGGGTCGTCCGCTTCGACCGGGAGTGGGTGGTCCCGGGCTTCGGCGGGGGCGAGTCGGCCGTCGCCACCGACCGCGACGGCACGAGGGTCTACGTCGCCGATCCCCACTCCGGCGCGACCGGCCGCGTGCTGGTCTACGACCGCGACGGCACCCGCCTGGCATCGCTGGAGAGGGCCGCGGGAGTCGACATCGAACGCCCGGCGGGGCTGGCGGTCGACTCGGCGGGCAACCTGCTCGTCTTCGAGGGCGATCGCAACCGCATCCAGGTGCTCGGTCCGGGGGGCGCCCCGCTGCGTACGATCCAGCCCACCGGGGCGTCGGCGTTCGACGACCTGGCGCAGAGCATCGCCGTGGACGCGGCCGACAACGTCTACGTCGCCGATACGCGCGCCAGCCGCGTGGCGGTCTTCGACCCCGGCGGCAGCCCCGTGCGGGTCATCCCCCTCGGCGGCGAGTTCGTGAGCGACGTGGCCGTCGACGGCGGCGGGAACGTCTACGCCCTGCTGATCTTCGGCACGGCGGGTTGCGAGGCCGCGGTGCAGGTGCACGATGCGTCCGGCGCGCGCATCGCCCGCTGGAACGTGACGGCGACGCCGGCCTTCAGCTGCGCCCGCCTGGGACTGGCGACCGACCCGCGCACCGGCGAGGTGCTCGTGGCGAGTCAGGGAGGGGACGCCCCGGGGATCCGGCGCTATACGCCGGCGGGCGCCCCGGTCGGCGGGGCCCTGACCGGCGCCGGCAGCAGTGGGGACCGGCTCCAGGCGATCGGGATCGCGCTCGCGCGCGACGGGACGATCTTCACGCGCGACTCGGCCGCCGGGCGCATCCTGCGCTTCGCCGACCTACCGCCGGCACCGGATCTCTCCCGGACCATCCCGAACCCGCGGACCATCGGCGTCGGACCGGCGACGGCGGTCGTGCCGGGCCGGATCTCGCGTGGCTCGCTGCGTCGCTCGAAGTGCGTGCGCACGCTCGTGGTGACCTCCAGGGCCGCGCGCGTGACCGTGCGCATCTTCAGCGGCATCCGCAGCCTGCGGCTGTTCGGCGCGCGCTCGGTCCGCTTCTCCGCGCCGGGGCGCGCGGTCGTCTGCATCCGGGTGCCGTTCCGCGCGAAGACCTTCGACGCCCGCACGCGGCTGCGGATCTCGCTGGCCGTGGCCCTCGACGCCGGGGCCTCGCCCCGGCCGCGCTCGCGCCCGATCGGCCTGTTGCCCTAGGCGCCCGAGACGCCCTCGAGCAGGGTCGCGTTGGCCATGCCGCCCCCCTCGCACATCGCCTGCAGCCCGTACCGGGCTCCCCGGCGCTCCATCTCGTGCACCAGCGACACCATCAGACGGGCCCCGGTCGCGCCCAGCGGGTGGCCGAGCGCGATGGCGCCGCCGTTGACGTTGACCCGCTCCATGTCGGCACCGAGCTCGCGCGCCCAGGCCAGGGGGATCGAGGCGAACGCCTCGTTGACCTCGACCACGTCGATGTCGTCGAGCGCGAGCCCGGCGCGGTCGAGCACGCGCCGGGTGGCGGGGATCGGCCCGGTCAGCATCTCGACCGGATCGACGCCGGCCAGCGCGAACGAGTGGAAGCGGGCGCGCGGCCTCAGGCCGAGCCGCGCGACCGCCTCCTCGGAGGCGATCAGCAGAGCCGCGGCCCCGTCGCTGATCTGCGACGAGCTGCCGGCCGTCAGCCTGCCGTCCGGCCGGAACACCGGCCGCAGGCCGGCGAGCGCCTCGGCGCTCGTGCCGGGACGGATGCCCTCGTCGGCCGCGAACGTCGCGGAGGCGTCGCCGCCGATCGGCACGGGCACGATCTCGTCGTCGAATCGTCCCGCCGCGCGCGCCGCCTCGGCGCGCCGGTGCGAGGTGAGGGCGAGCGCGTCGAGCTCGTCCCGGGTCAGGCCCCAGCGGTCGGCGACGATCTCGCCCGCCTCGCCCTGCTCGATGAAATCGTCGTCGGCGAGCCCGTACCGCGCGCGCATGCCGGCCCCGTAGACGGCCGACCGGTCGGGGGCGTTGGCCCACATCGGCACGCGGGTCATCGACTCGACGCCGGCCGCGATCACCAGGTCGTAGGCGCCGGCCATCACGCCCTGCGCCGCGAAGTGCGCCGCCTGCTGCGAGCTGCCGCACTGGCGGTCGATGGTCGTCGCCGGGACCGTGTCGGGGAAGCCCGCGGCCAGCACCGCGCTGCGCCCGACGTTGACGCCCTGCTCCCCGACCTGGTCGACGCAGCCCACGATCACGTCCTCGACCCCGGCCGGATCGACCCCTGCGCGCGCGATCAGCTCGGCGAGCACGAGGCCGAGCAGGTCGGCCGGGTGCCAGTCCGCGAGCGCGCCCCCCCGCCGCCCCACGGCGGTGCGCACGGCACCGACCACGTAGGCGCCCCGGGTCATCACATGCCCGAGAAGTCGGGTCTGCGCTTCTCGAAGAAGGCGGTCATGCCCTCGCGCTGCTCCGGGGTGGTGAAGGCGAGCGCGAAGGCGTCGATCTCGCGCGCGAGATGCCCCTTGAGGTCACCGTCGAGGGCGAGGTTGCAGAGGGCCTTGGCCGAGGCGATCGTCCACGGGGGCTTCGAGGCGATCTGATCGCCGATCTCCACCGCGCGGTCGATCAGCTCGTCGGCCGGGTGGACGTGGTTGACGAGGCCCACCCGCAGCGCCTCGGCCGCGTCGACGGGCCGGCCGGTCAGGATCATCTCCTTGGCGAACCCCGGGGAGGTGAGCCGCGCCAGCCGCTGCGTGCCGCCCCAGCCCGGGACGATGCCGAGGTTGACCTCGGGCTGGCCGAAGCGGGCCCCCTCGGCGGCGACGCGGATGTCGCAGGCGAGGGCGAGCTCGCAGCCTCCGCCGAGGGCGTAGCCGTTGACCGCGGCGATCACCGGCTTCGGGAACTCCTCGATGCGACCGGTGAGCTCGTGGCCGCGCCGGGCGTACGAGCGCGCCTCGAGGGCGCTGGCGGTCTGCATGTGCCCGATGTCCGCGCCGGCCGAGAACGCCCGCGGCCCCGCGCCGGTGAGCACGAGCACCTGCGTCTCGGCCGACCGCTCCAGCCCGTCGAGGCGCTCGTCCAGCTCGTCCAGCAGCTCCGGGGAGAGGGCGTTCATGGCCTCGGGGCGGTTGAGCGTGAGGATCGCGACCGGGCCGCGGCGCTCCAGGTCGATGGGCACGGGACCTCCGGGAGATGGGCGGTGGGCGGCGACGGCGCCGCGGTGACACACGGCGGCCTCGACGTGCACACTACCCGCGTGACCGGGAGCCCGATCACCCGGATGGCCGTGCTCGGCGCGGGCGTCATGGGCAGCGAGATCGCCTACGTGGGCGCCGCCGCCGGCCTCGGAGTCGTGTTGCTCGACGCCGATCCGGCCGCGCTCGCGCGGGGGATGGCCCACATCGAGTCGATCGGCGCGCGCCGGGTGGCGAAGGGGAGGATGGACCGCGCCGCGGCCGACGCGATCATCGCGCGCGTGCGTCCGGCGGGCGATGACGGCGCGCTCGCCGGCTGCGGCATCGCGGTCGAGGCCGTGCCCGAGGTGATGGCGGTCAAGCGCGAGGTCGTCGCGCGCCTCGACGGTGCGCTCGCGGCCGGGGCGCTGATCGCGTCGAACACGTCGGGGCTGTCCATCAGCGAGATCGCCCGCGCGACCGCGCGGCCCGAGCTCGTGCTCGGCCTGCACTTCTTCAACCCGGCGAGCGTGATGGCGCTCGTCGAGGTGGTGCGGGGCGACGCGACGAGCGACGCCACGCTGGCAGCCGGCGAGGAACTCGTCCGGGCGCTCGGCAAGGTGCCGGTCGCGGTGCGCGAGTGCCCCGGTTTCCTGGTCAACCGGATCCTCGTGCGCGCCATGGCCGAGGCCTACCGGACGGCCGGGGCGAGCGGCGCCGACCGCGCCGCGGTCGACCGTGCCGTGGTCGCCGGGGGACCGGCGCCCATGGGGCCCTTCGCGCTGGGCGATCTGATCGGGCTCGACACGATGGCCCACATCCGCCGCGACCTCGCGGCGGCCTACGGCGAGCGTTTCGACGACGGGGGCGCCGTCGACGCCGAGGTCGCCGGGGGGCGCCTGGGCGCCAAGGGCGGAGGCGGCTTCCTGACGGGGTCCGAGCCCGGCGGGGACGCGGACGACCCGGGTGCCGTCGCCGCCGCCGCGGCCTACTACGCCGGGGCGCTCGACGAGGCCCGCCGCTGCGTCGACGAGGGCGTCGCGGCCGCGGCCGACGTCGCGCCGGCGATGCGCCACGGGTGCGGATGGAGCGGGGGCCCGCCGGGGCTCTGACGCCGAGCGGGCGAGGCGCCGCCGTCCGCGGCGGCGCCTCGTCCGTCGGCCGCCCTCAGGGCGTGATCGTCACCTTCACCACGCCGTCCTCCTGGTTGGAGAAGAGCGGGTAGGCGTCCTCGATCTCGTCGAGCGAGAAGCGGTGCGTCACGAGCTGCTTCAGGTCGAGCCGGCCGATCTTGACCAGGTTCATCAGCGAGCTCAGTCGCTTCTTGCCGCCGGGGCACAGCGTCGTGCGGATGTCGATGTCGCCGATGCCGTAGATGAACGGCTCGAGCGGGATCGTCACCTTGTCGCCGTAGACGCCGAGCGAGCTCACCATGCCCGCGGGCCGGACGGACTTGAGGCAGTTCTCGAACGTCTCCTGGATGCCGAGCGCCTCGATCGCCACGTCCGCGCCGCGGCCCTCGGTGAGGGCCTTCACCTTCGCGACGGGGTCCTCCTGGGTGTAGTCGATCACCACGTCGGCGCCCATGGTGCGGGCCATCTCGAGGCGCTTGGCGTTCGAGTTGACCGCGATCACGAGCCCCGCCCCGCGCAGGCGGGCGCCCGCCGTCGCGCAGAGGCCGATGGGGCCCTGCGCGTACACGACCACCGAGTCCCCGAGCTGCACGTCACCCGTCTCGACCGCGGCGATCCCGGTGGTGGCGATGTCGGTGACGAACAGGACCTCCTCGTCGGACAGGCCCTCGGGGATGCGCGCGAGGTTGGCCTGGGCGTAGGGCACCCGGAAGTACTCGGCCTGTACGCCGTCCATCGAGTTGCCGAGCCGCCAGCCGCCGATGATCCCCCACTGGTCCTCGTAGCCCGCGCACTGCGAGAGGTCGCCCGCCTGGCAGAAGTAGCAGGCCCCGCAGGGGGTGATCGCACCGACCACGACCCGCTCGCCCAGCTCGTAGCCGGTCACGGCCTCGCCGAGCTCGTGGATGACGCCGGCCGGCTCGTGGCCGACCACCCGCCCCGGCGCGACGGGGTACTCCCCGCGCCAGATGTGGGAGTCGGTGCCGCAGATGGTCGTCGTGGTCACCTTGACGATCGCGTCGGTGGGCCCGCACCGCGGGATCGGCACCTCCTCGATGTGGATGTCGCGCACGTCCTTGAAGACGGCGGCCCTCATGGTCTCCGGCATCGCTCCCCCTGTCCGCATGGCGCTGGTCCGGTCGTCCCGATGCTCCACCGCCCCGCCTCCCGCGGCAACGGGCGATCGGGCGGGCGGACGAGGCGGGCACGGCGTCGCATGCCCCGGATCGGAGTGGGTATGCGGATCGCGCGGTCACCGGCGATCGGCGGCAGCCCGTGCCGGCCTCACCCGAACGGGTGAGCGAGCTTGCCCCTGTGCGGCCGGCGGTCGTATCGTGGACCGCAACCGAAGGGGGGCGGTATGCAGGTCGGGCACGCGACCGGATCCGCGGCGGTCGCCGTACCGCCGGCGCTCGACACCCCCCTGCTGCGGCGGGCCGATGCGGCCGGCCAGCGTCTGTTCCGCGAGCTCGTGATCTCGCGCATCGCGTGGTCGGCGGTCTCGGAGGCCAGTCGCCTGATCGCCGTCGACGTCGTCGGCTTCTCCCTGAGGGTGGCCGGCTGCGACCATCCCCAGCCGTGCCGGCAGTGCGACTGCCGGGACCGCCTCGAGATGCGGGCCGTCGTCGGCAACCGCGGCCCGCGACTGCCGGGGTTGCGGCTGATCGCCGGGGAGGGCGTGGGCGGCCGGGTGCTCCAGACCGGCGCGCCGCTCGAGGCGCGCGTCACCGGGCCGCGGTCGCCCGGCCCCGCGGCCCTGTCGCTCGTCATGGAGGAGGAGGGCATCCGCTCGCTCGTCGGGCTGCCGATCTCGTTCGGCGGCGAGGTGCGCGGCGTGCTGCACGCCGGGTTGCGGCGCGACGGGGGCATCGGCACCTCCGCCACCGAGGCGCTCTCCCGGCTGTGCACCTACGCCGGGGCCGCGCTGGCGGCGGCCCGCGACCGGGCGCGGGTGGAGGAGGTGGCCGCCCTGCGCGAGCGGCGGCGCCTCGCGCGCGCGCTGCACGACGAGTTCGGCCAGCGCCTCTTCGGCATCGGCGTGACGGGCGAGCTGGCGTTGCGGAGCGCCCGCACCGGGCGCCCCGACCTCGTGGCCCACCTCGCCGGCCTCGAGCGGCAGATCGCCGCGGCGTCGTCCGCCCTGCGGACGACGCTGCGCTCGCTCGATCGTCCCGCGGGGCCGGCGGGCGCCCTCACGGTGAAGCTGCGCGAGGAGGCCGCCGCGTTCGCCGAGCGCACCGGAGTCGGCGCCCACCTCATCGTGATGGGCGAGCCCGGGGCGCTCGACGAGCCGCGCGAGGACCTGCTGGTGCGGACCGCCCGCGAGGCCCTGCGCAACGTGGAGCGCCACGCCCGGGCGCGCGAGGTGGTGGTGACCCTCGCCTTCGCCCCCGGAGTCGTCGAGCTGGTGGTGCAGGACGACGGGGTCGGGCCGAACCCGGGGACCGGGGGCAACGGGGTCGGTCTCGGCATGCTCCGCGAGGAGATCGCCCGTCTCGGAGGCGTGGCGCGGCTCGCGCGCAACGACGACGCCGGCTGCACCCTGAGGACCCGGCTGCCGCTGACGTGATGAGCCGCCCGCACACGGTGGTCGTGGCCGACGACCACCCCATCGTCATCTCGGGCATGCGACTGCTGCTCTCCGGGTCGCGGTTCTTCGAGCTGGTCGGCGAGGCGGGCACCGGCGCCGAGGCGCTGCTGCGCTGCGAGCAGTACCGGCCCGACGTCCTGCTGCTCGACCTGCGCCTGCCCGACCTGCCCGCCGCCACGACCTGCGCGCGCGTCAAGGAGCGGCAGCCGGGCATCGCGATCGTCATCCTCACGGCGCACGCCGAGGAGATGGCGGTGCGTGGCTGCCTGAGGGCCGGGGCGTCGGCGTGCCTGTTCAAGGACGTCGGCGAGCAGGGCCTCCTGTCCGCGCTGATGCAGGTCGTGCACGGCCGCGCGGTGCTCGATCCGCGCGTGGCGGGCGCGATGCTGCCGCGCCGGGGCGCCGGCGGCACCGACGGGGCCCTCACCACCCGCGAGCACCAGGTGCTGACGCTGATCGCCCGGGGGCTGACCACCCAGGAGATCGCGGACGAGGTCGGCCTCTCCCCGAACACGATCAAGAGCCACTCGCGGTCGCTGTTCTCCAAGCTCGCGGCCCACAACCGGGTGCAGGCGCTGGCCGTCGCGATGGAGCGCGGCCTGGTCTGAGGCCGCTGTCGCTCAGCCCGGGTGGGCGCGGGCGATCAGCACCGGGCGGGGCGAGGCGGTCGCCATGGCGCGGGCGAAGCTCCCGAGCCCGACGGCCGCGTCGGACCCGGGCCCGACCACGATCAGGTCGACGCCCGACTCCTCGGCCCAGGCGCGCACGGCGGGCGCCGGCGCGCCCGCCAGCGTCACGCGATCCCACTCCCGGTCCTCCCCCGCGTGGGCGGCGAGCATCCGCGCCGCCGCCGCGGCCGCGCGCGGGGTCGGGGTTCCCACCATGAGGTCGGGCGGCGCGACCGCGTGGACCAGGGTGACCTCGCACCCGAGCAGGCCCGCGTAGCGGCGGGCCGCCGCCACCGCCGGCGCCGACCCGGCGGAGTCGTTGACGCAGCACGCGATGCGACCGGCAGGCGCCGGCATCGCGCCGCGCACGATGAGCACGTCGCAGGGAGACCGCTCGGCGAGGGTCCGGGCCTCGCTGCCGAGCAGGGCCCGCTCCAGCCGGCCACCGTGCCCGGCGACGACCACGAGGTCGGCTCCCGACGCCCCGGCCCACCCGGCGATCGTCTCGCCCGGGGCCGCGCCGGTCAGCAACACGGGCTCGGCGCCCGGGGTGCGCGCCACCCACCCGGCGAGCCACTCCCGCACGGGCCGGCGCGGGTCGTCGTCGTCGATCTCCCATGGCGTCAGGCCGCCGAGCAGCACGGCCTCGGGCGGGGCGACGTGCACCAGGGCGAGCCGCCCCGGGGCCCGCGCCCGCACCGCCACCGCCGCCGCGATCGCGGCCCGCGCCGCCTCCGAGGTGTCGATGCAGCACGCGACCGGTCCGAGGGCGCCGCGCGCGCCGGGGTCGTCACCCGGCGCGGCGCTGGGGACCTCGTACTCGGCGCCGCACCACTCGCAGTGCGTCCCGGGTGCCACGGCGTCGGCCGGCGCGGCGGTGCGCGGTGACGCCCCGCAGTCGCCACAGCGGGCGACGGTCGTCGCGCCGCCGCCTCTCGTGGGGTCGGTGGCCGCCACCTAGCCCGCCGGGGGCGCGATCGTGGCGTCGGGCCCGGGGTAGTGGAGCGTGGTGCGCCCGGTGTCGGCCCAGCGCACGAGGAACGGCGGCGCGCCGTCCTCACCGCGGGCCTCGAGCACCTCGGCGTCGCGGGGCCGGTCGCCCTGGTGGTGGGCCGTGATCACGAGGCGGTTGCCCGGGCGGGCCCGCAGCCCCCCGGTCGCCGCGCGCTCCGGGACCGGCGCCATCGCCTCCGCGGCAAGGGCCCGCGCGAGGTCGAGGGCCGAGACGATGCCGACCGGATGGTCGCCGCCCGGCTCGACCACGAGGATGTGGGTGATCGAGTGCTCGGCCATGCACAGGGCGGCGGCGGCCAGGCTGTCCCGCGGGCCGACGACCACCGACGGCGACCCGGCGATCGACCCGGCGGTGCCGACCTCGTCGGCCCACGGAGCCGCGCCCACGAGGTCGAGATCCGAGAGCATCCCCCAGCGCCGGTGGAACGGCGCCGCGTCGTCGGCTCCCGACAGGACGACGATGCCGTGGATGCGGTGGCGCGCCATCAGCTCCGCGACCTCGGGCAGCGGCACGTCGTGGGCGCAGGTGACGATGGGGTGCGTCATCACGTCCTCGACGCTCAGATCACGGAGGTCGCCCCCGGCCGCACCACGTGCCCTTGTCGCCATCCGAAGTCCCCTTCCCGCCCGACGGGTCGTCGCACCCACCGTGCCCGCCCGCCCCCCGCGCGGCATCCGGGTCGTCGGGACGCCCGCGGCGGAAAACCCGAAGCGCGCGCGCGGGGTACGTGCCATGCCGCGCGGCCGTGCACGGATGGCGCGTGACCGGCGGTACGGGAACCTCCGATCCCGAGGAGGAGGCCCGTGACCAACCGGTTCGACCACATCGCCTGCTGCATCGACGACTCGATCGCCTCCGAGGAGGCGCTCTCCCAGGCGCTGGCCCTGCGCGCGGCGACCGGGGCGCGTCTCACCCTCGTGCACGCGGGGCCGTTCCCCCTGCTCGTCGAAGAGATCGACGGGCGCACGGTCGCGCGCCGCGAGGACCTGAACGCCGCATCGCGGGCCTGGCTCGAGCGCCGTGCCCGCGACGTGCCCGGCGCCGAGACTGCCTTCGTCGAGGGTCTGGCGGGCCCGGCGGTCTGCGAGTGGGCCGCGCGGGCGGGCGTGGACATGCTCATCACCGGCGCGGGCGGCGGACGCGTGCGGGGGCTCCTGCTCGGCAGCTTCTCGCGCGCCCTCGTCGAGACCGCGCCGTGTCCCGTGCTGGTGGTCCGGCGTCCGCCGTCGGAGGTCGCGGGCTCGCGCCGGGTCGCACGGGAGGTCGCCCCGTGAGGGTCCGTGACGTGATGAGCGCGCGGCCGATCGTGGTGGGCGGCGGGGCGACCGAGGTGCGCCGCCTGATGGACCTCGGCGGCGTGCACCACATGCCGGTGGTCGAGGGGGGCCGGCTGATCGGCGTGTGGGTGTCCACCGGCGACGGGCCCCTCGTCATGATGGGGCCCGGGCACGTCCACGAGACGACCCCCGAGGCGGATGCGGCCTCCGCGATGCGCGCCTTGTCCGAGGGGGCCGAGGCCGTCCTCGTGTGGGACTCGGGGATCCCGGCCGGCCTGCTGACGCGCTCCGATCTCATGGAGGTCGTCCGCACGGCGATGGGTCGCGGCGTCGGCCGGCGCCACCCGCGCCCGGTGGTGGCACGGCTTATCGGCCCCGCCGGCTGCGGCAAGACGACCCTCATCGTGCGGACGCTCGCCCTGCTCGGGCGACTCGAGGTGGCCGTGGTGCAGGGCAACGCGGACGCCGGGGGCGGCGCCGGGAGGCTGGCCGGCGCGAGGGTCGTGGACGCGCCGGACGCCCACTGGCGGGCGGGCCTCGGCAGGACGGTCGAGCGCCTGTCGGACGCCCAGCTGATCCTCGTGGAGGATCGCGACGGGCCGCTCGAGCCCGGGCGGGGCATCGGCGAGGACATCCAGGTGCTCGTCGTGCCGGCCGCCTCCCTCGCCGAGATGCGGACGGCCGATCTCGAGGAGGTCGCGGCGCTGGTGGTGTCGCAGGCGGACGGGCAGCCGGAGGCGGCGCTCGCCGACATGGTCGGCGCGGTGCACCGCGGCCGGCCGGGCCTGCGCGTGTTCGTCACCGCCGCCGGCCACGACGACCGGGGGCTGGAGGCCTGGGCCCTGTGGCTCGAGGGCCAGGTGCTCCGCCGCCGGGGCTGAGGCGGCGACGCGCGTCGCGCGCGGGGAGGGCGAGGCCCTCCCCGCGGTCGAGCGGTAAGACGCCGGCGGTCTCCGGCACGGGCACCCCAGTGCCCTCGGCGATGCGGCGGCCGAACTCCCCGTCGCACCCGGCGAGGTGCCCGTCGAGCGTCGCCGGCCCGCGATCCCCGATCGTCCGCTGGTTCTGGTTGTCGGGGACGGGTGGGCTGCCGGGTGAGTGAGGTGGCGGTCGTCGCCCATCGCGTCCCTTCGTCGGGTCGCGCCCGCGCGGTCGCCGCAGAGTCCCCAGAAGACGATCTCGGCCTCGTCCACGACGATCCCGTCGTGGCTCGCGGGCTCAGGCAGGGCGTGACGCCGGAGGCGCAGTGAACGTCGCGGGTCGCGCCGCAGGCGCGGCAGACCAGGTGGTGGTGGTCGTCGCCGACCCGGGCCTCGTAGCGGGCGGGGTGCCCGGCCGGCTCGATGCGGCGGAGCAGACCGGCGCGGGTGAGCACGTGGAGGGTGTCGTGGACGGCCTGGGTCGAGACGCGCCCAGCCGCCGCGTCAGCTCCGCCCGCATGTCCTCCGCGTCGGGATGTCCCATCGTCGCGACCGCGTCGAGCACCGCCACGCGCGGAGCGGTGACGCGCGGTCCGTGGTCACGCAGCCGATCGGCCACGTCGCGGAGGGGTTCGGGCACGCGGGCGGGCGACACGCTCTGCGGAGTCGTTCTGAATGACGACGAGATCAGCGCCCGGGTCCACGCCCCTCGGGGAGCAGGCGGACGATCACCCGCAGGCCGCCGCCGGGAGCCTCGTCGAGCCGGACGGTTCCGCCGTCGGTCTCGACCAGGCTCTTGACGATGGCGAGGCCGAGCCCGGAGCCCGGGCGGTCCTCGCGCCCGCGCCAGAAGCGGTCGAAGGCGCGGGCACGGTCATCGGCGGCCATGCCGGGTCCCCCATCGCCGACCGTGATCTCGACCGCGCCCTCGCGGGGCGTGGCCGCGAGGTGGATCTCGGACCCCGCCGGCGAGGCCGCGATGGCGTTGGCGAGCAGATTGTCCAGCACCTGCTCGAGCGCGCCCGGCACCAGGGGGACCGAGAGGCCGTCCGAGACCTCGGTCACCAGGCCCACGCCGTGCTCGGCCGCGGCCGCGCTCCAGGCGTCGGCGCGCTCGCGCACCAGGCCGCCCACGTCGTGGGGCGTACGCTCGTGCGCCGCCCGCTCGGCGCGGGCGAGCGCCAGCAGGCCGTTGACCAGGCGCGACAGGCGGTCGACCTCCTCGATCGCGCCCTCCAGGTCGTCGCGGGCGCGCGGGTCGGCATCGTGCTGCAGGCTCTCGATCCGCAGCCGTAGCGCGGTCAGGGGGCCGCGGAGCTGGTGCGAGGCGTCGGCGACGAACTCCTCCTGCGCCCCGACCAGCGTCCTCAGCCGGCCGATCATGTCGTTGAACGCGCTCGCCAGCTCGCGCATCTCGGGTGGGCCCTCGCCCGCGTCGGCGCGCACCGACAGGTCGCCCGCGCCGGCCCGCCGGGTCGCGTCGCGCAGGTCGGTGAGCGGGCGACCGACCCAGCGCGCGACCCGGAGGCCGGCGAGCGCCACCGCGGCCAGCACCACCAGCGCGACGCCGCCGAGGACCAGCCAGTAGCGGCGCACCAGCGCGTCGAGCCGTGAGGTCGGCACGCTCGCCCGCACCGCTCCGCGTACGACGCCTCCGGATGCCACCGGGACGGCGACGTAGAGCAGGTCCCTCCCCAGGGTGTCCGACCTCCGCGTGCCGGTGGCGACGCCGCCGGCGAGCGCCGTCGCGATCTCGGGACGGGTCGAGAAGTCCCGGCCGAGCTCGCGCTCGTCGTCCGAGTCGGCCAGCGCCGCCCCACCGGGTCCGACGACCACGACCCGGGCGCCGGTCGATGAGGCGTAGGCGCCCACGATGCGCCGCAGGGTGGGGTCGCCGGGGCGCGCGCCGGCCTGGAGCGTGTCCTCCACCAGGGCGGCGAGCGCCACCGCGTCGCGCTCGACGCGCTGCTGCAGGTCGCGCCGCTGGTTGCGCTCGTTGACGATCCCGAGGGGCACCTCCAGCGCCACCAGCACGACGGCCGCCAGGATCAGGTAGGTGGCGACGAGCCGCCGGGTCACGGGGCGCGCAGGCGGAAGCCGACCCCGCGCACCGTCTCGATCCACCCGGCGTCGCCGAGCTTGCGGCGCAGCGACGAGACGTGGACGTCGATGGTCTTCGACGGCCCGTACCAGCGCGTGCCCCAGACCTCCTCGAGGATGCGGCGCCGGTCGAGCGCCGCGCCGGGGTCGCCGGCGAGCAGATCGAGCAGGGCGAACTCCTTGGGCGTGAGGGCGACCGCATCGCCGCCGAGGGTCACCTCGTGCCGGCGGCGGTCGATCGTGAGCGTGCCCACGGTCACGATCGACGGCGGCGCGGGTGTGGACGGCGGCGGCTCGGTCACCCGCCGCATCACGGCGTGGATTCGCGCGATCAGCTCCCGCAGGCCGAACGGCTTGACGACGTAGTCGTCGGCTCCGATCTCCAGGCCGATCACGCGATCGACCTCCTCGCCGCGTGCCGTGACCATGATGATCGGGACGCGCGAGCGGGCGCGCATGCCGCGCGCGACCGCGTAGCCGTCCATGTCGGGCAGGCGCAGGTCGAGCAGCACCAGATCGGGCTCGGCGGCCGCCAGGGCCTCGGCGCCCGTCGCGACCCTCTCGACCTCGAAGCCCTCGCGCCGCAGCCCCGAGACCAGGGGGGCGGCGATGCCGTCGTCGTCCTCCACCACCAACAGCCTCATGCGCGGATCATGCCCCGCCCGGCGCGGTCGCGCGTCCGCCCTACCGTTTCCTTACCCGGCGCGCGCCGAACCCTGGCGCGCGCACACCCTTCCCGAAGCCGGACCGTCCTAGCGTGCTCCCCACACGACGACCACGACCGGGAGGCGGACGTGAAGGGGCTGATGGTGGCGGGTGCGGCGACGCTCGTGGGCGTGGCCGGGGTGGTGGGGCTGAGCGCGGCGACGGACTCCGGCGCGTCGAGCGCCACGGCGACGTCGCCGGCGATCGTGGCGACGACGACCCCGGGCCGCGACGCGCTCGACGACCGGCTGGCCCGCGTCGCGCGCGCCGAGCGCCTCGCCGACGCGGCGCTCGCCAGGGCGACGCCGACCACCCCGACGACGACCGCGCCCCGGCGCGCGGTCGTCCCCGCGGCGACCGCGCCGCCGACGACGCGTCTGCGCGGCGACGGCACGGACGACGACGACCGGTCGGACCACGGGCGCGACGATCGCGGAGGCGACCGGGACGATGACGACGGCGATCACCGACGCGGACGTGGGCGGGGGAGTGACGACCGCGGGCACGACGACCGCGGGCACGACGACTGATGGATGCGGCCCGTCTGCGCACCGTCGCGAGCGTCACCGCGGTCGGCGTAACCGCCGGATTGGCGACCGTCATCGGGGCCGATCCGCTGCCCGCGGCGCCGTCCACCCTGCCGGCCGCAGCGGGCCGCGGGGGGGATCCCCCGACCGGGCTGATCGCGCGCGAGCGGCGCGCGGTGGCGCGGCTCGAGCTGGCCGAGCGGCGCCTGAGGTCGATCGCGGCCGGCGCGAGCGCCCCGGTCCCGGCCGCCGCGGTCCCGGCGGTCGTCGCCCTCGCCCCGCCTGCCGCCCCCGCGGTCACCAGCACCGGCAGCTCGTGATGGTGCGCGAGCGCTTCGCCGCCATGGGCACACGGGTCGAGGTGCTGCTCGAGACGGCCGACGGGCCGGGTACGCGCGCGGCCGTCGGCCGGGCGCGCGACGAGTTCGAGCGCCTCGAGCGCCTGCTCTCGCGCTTCCGGCCGGACTCGGAGCTGAGCGAGCTCAACCGTGCGCGCCGCCTGCGCGTCGGTCCCGACCTGCTGCGCGTGCTCGACGCCGCCCTCGCGATGCGGCGCCGTACCGGCGGCCGCTTCGACCCGACCGTCGGGCGGGCCCTGATCGCGGCCGGCTACGACCGCCCGTTCGACCGGATGACCGCCGACGACCCCCGCCGCGCGCCGCGCGGCGCCCCGGCGGCGGGCATCGTCGCCATCGATCGCACCCGCGGATGGGTCGCGCTCGGGGACGGGGTCGACCTGGATCTCGGCGCCATCGCCAAGGGCGACGCCGCCGATCGCGCGTGCGCCCTGCTCGCCGCCGCCGGCCCGTGCCTCGTCAACGCGGGCGGCGACATCGCGGTCAGCGGGCCCCGCCGGGACGGGCCGTGGACGGTCGGGCTCGACGGGGCCGGCGACCCGACCGCGCTCGACCTCCGTGGGGGAGGGCTGGCGACGTCGGGAGTCGACCGGCGCCGCTGGCGCCGCGGCGGTCGCCCGATGCACCATGCCATCGCGCCCGCCACGGGCCTCCCCGCGGCGACCGATCTGCTGCGGGCGACCGTCGCCGCGGCGACCTGCGCCGAGGCCGATGCGCTGGCGACCGCCCTGCTCGTCGCCGGGGCCCGAGATGCCCGGCGCCTGGCCGACGAGTGGGGGGTCTCCGCCGCCCTCGTGGGCGGAGACGGGGCGCTGATCCTCGCCGGAGGCCTGCGATGACGGCCCAGATGCTGCCGTGGATCCTCGCCCGGGCCACCGGCGTCGTGGCCATCGGGTTGCTCGGCGGCGCGATGGTCGCCGGGCTCCTCGTGCGCACCCGCACCCGCGTGGGGGGGCTCACGGGCGGCGGCATGGTCGACCTGCATCGCCACCTGTCGCTGCTCGGACTGATGGCCATCGCGGCCCACGGCGTGTTCCTCGTGCTCGACACGACGGTCGAGATCACCCCCGCCGCCCTCGTGGTGCCCGGGCTGGTCCCCTACCGGCCGCTGTGGACCGGCATCGGGGTGATGGCGGCGGAGCTCGCCGTGCTCGTGCACGTGTCGTTCCGGCTGCGCGGGCGCATCGGCGCCCGCGCCTGGCGGCGGCTGCACTGGCTCACCTACGCGGTCTTCGCCGGGGGCGTCGCGCACGGCATCGGCGCCGGGACCGACACCGGGTCGGCCTGGGCCACGGCCGTCTACGGCGGCCTGGTGGGAGCCGTCGCCGGGCTCACCGGCTGGCGGGCCGTGACGGCGCGCCGCGCCCGCCCCGCCGCCCGCGGACCCGCGAACCGTCATGATCGGCCGATGGACGGCACAACGTCGCCGCGGCAGGCGGCCTCGTGAGCAGCGGCGGGTGGAGGCGCCGGCGCCGGACCGCGTCGCTGGCGCTCGTCGTGCTGGTGGTCGCCGTCGCGGCCGCGTTCGCGAACATGGCCCTGCTCGACTCGGCCGGCGAGGACCGGCTCGGGCGCCTGCGCCCGGTTGACCCCACGCTCGGCCGCTCGATCACGTCCCTCCCGGCGGAGGGCGCCTCGGCGCCCGTCACGGTCACCGCACCTCGCCCGGGCACCGCCGCCCGCACGACGACCGCCCGCAGCACCACGGGTTCCGCAGCGGTCCCCGCCACGACGGACGACGACCGCGCGCGCGGCCCGGACGACTCGGGCGGGGGAGACGACGGCGGCCGTGGCCGGGGGCGCGGCCGGGGGCGCGGCGGGGACGACGACTGAGCGCTGCGCCGGGCGCGGCGCGACCGGTCAGCGCCGCGGTGGTGGGATGCGCACGATCCGGGTCAGCAGCGCGCGGCGCCCGAGCGCGTCGCGGGCGACGACCCGCACCCTCACCCGCGTCGCTCCGCCCAGTCGCGCGCGCGGCACCGTGATGCCGGGCGTGCGGGCGCGTCCGGCGGGGACCGAGAGCGTCCGCGACGCGACGCGCCGGCCGTCGAGGCGCGTCAGCCGCACCGTCACCCGGGAGCGCACGGTCGCCCGCAGGCGGATGCTCACGCGCACGCGGGTGCCCTGGGCGATCACGCGGGGAGAGCGCGCGACCAGGCGCAGCGGGGTCCGGGGCACCGTCGGGACGCCGCCCGCGGGGGGCGGCGGAGCCGGGGCGGGGGTCGGGACGGCGGCGGGCGGCGGGGAGGGCGCGACCGGCAGCGCGGGGGGGAGGGGCGCCGCCGGGTCGAGGCGTACCCACGAGGCGACCGACGGCACACCCGCCGGGGTCATCACGAAGAGCATGTAGTAGCCCGGCGGCGCGACGGTGGCATCGCGTGGCGACGTCATGGTGAGGCCGTCCGCCTGCGACGTGACGTCGAGGGAGATGACCTGCTGCGACATGTCCACGGAGTGCGTCACGGCGCCGGGGCGCACGAGGGCGGCGCGCGTGACCGTCGCCGGATCGCCCTGCACCGCCACCCGGAAGGGGGCGTCGTATCCCACGACGCCCGGCGCGAAGGTCACCACCGGCCGGGGGCCGTCGAACAGGTAGGGCGGGCTCCAGGTCTGGGCGGTGCGGTTCTCGACCTGGACGTGGTCGGACGAGATCGCGCTCGCGGTGTCGCGGTCGTCGCCCGCCGAGAGCACCCGGCCGTCGGGCAGCAGGACCGATGTCGAGTGGTACGTGCGCGCGTCCCCCTCGCCGCCGGCCGGAGTCCATGACGCGGCGCCGGGCGCCAGCAGCTCCGCGCCGTAGACCGGGTCGGCGTAGAGGCTGCCGTCGCGGCGGCCGTAGCCACCGCCGTTGGCGAGGATCGAGCCGTCCGGCAGCAGCACCGTGTTGAAGTGGGAGCGCCCGGTCGCGAGCCCCGGGACCGCCCCGAGCCGCCAGCCCGCCTCGGGGTCGTCCAGATCGAGGACCTCCGCGGTGCCGACGGCGGGCGGGCCCGTCCCCGCCCCGGGCGCCGCGCCGCCCTCGTTCGTGCCGCCCAGCAGGACCACCCGGTCGGAGCCGTCGGGTCCCGACGGCGCGAGCCATGCCGTGCCCCAGGTGCGGTCCTGGGAGAGGCGCGGCTGTCCGGTGTCGGGCAGGTTGACCACGTCGGTCCACACCCACGTGCCGGTGTCGATGACGGCCGAATCCCAGCGGCCGGGTCCGGCGACCAGCACGCGGCGGCCGCCCGCGCCGAGGGCCGAGGTGCTCGGCAGCACGAACATGTGCGGGTAGAGCCCGATCGTGCGGTGATCGGGGTAGGGCCGGGGCTGGCCGTCCCCGTCGGGGGGCAGCGCGCTCACGACGGTGGTCGCGCGGGCGCCCGCGGGCGCGGCCGGATCGAAGACCTCGACGTCCTGGTTGTTCTCCATGACCGGCGGCGCCGAGGGTCCCCCGCCGTCCCGTCCGCCGGTCTCGTCCCAGCCGCCGACGATCAGCACGCGACCGTCGGGGAGCTCGGTCAGCGTCGGGTACCAGCGGCCGTGGCGCATGTCCTCGTAGGTGGTCCACGTCTCGGTCCACGGGTCGAAGGTCATGACCCACGCCGCGCCCCGGAAGCCCGAGCCGGCCCCCGCGCCGGCGCCCCCGGGGCCCACGGGGTACGCGAGGTTGCCGCCCACGACGAGCACACGTCCGTCCGCGAGGAGCACCTGGCCACCGCACCACAGGTTGGCCGGGGCCGAGTACCCCCCCGGGTGGGCGGCGTCGGCGGGATAGTCGACCACGGGTGGGGGCACCGCGACCGACCGGCCGGTGAGCGGGTCGAACAGGTGCGCGTTGCCCCCCTCGGTCGCGGGCTCGGCGGGGGGCTTCGGCTGCGAGAACCAGAGGACCTTGCCGGTGGGCAGCACGACCGCGTGGATCGCCGTGCTCGGCACCCGCATGAGCGGACCCCAGACGCCGGCCGGCGCCGTCGTGCCGAGGGCGCCGGCGTCGGTGCCGGCGATCGCCGCGGCGCGGGTCGCGGTCGGCGCGGGTCCGGGGCAGGACGGGGTGCGGTCGCCGTCGTCGCACCGGCGGGCGCGCGCCGCGGCGCGGCGCTCGGCGGCGGGGGTGGCCCGCACGTGGGCGGCGTTGTGGTCGATCCCCGAGCCCTCCCGGAACCCGGTGACCGGCGGGTTGACCGGGGCGACGCGCGCCCCCGACACCACGGGCGTCAGCGCGAGCGCGGCGGCGAGCGCGGCGGCGATGCCGCCGAGCACCGGGACGCGGCGTCGCGGTCCCGCCGGTCCTCTGCTCACGATCCTCCCCCCGACGTGACCCGCGGATGGCCGCGGGCGGGCGCCGCGCGCGGGCGGCGATCCCCCCACCCCGGTATCGGCATGCGGCGGGCCCGGCGCGAGGGCAGCGTTTGTGGGGGCCCGCGCCGCCGCGCATGATGGTGGTGGTGACGCACGCGCCCGCCACCGGCCCGCCGCCGGACGTCCCGCCGCTCGCGCGCGAGATCCCCTACCGCGACCCCCTCGAGTTGTTCGCCGTCGTGGCGGGCGACCGCCACGCCGCGTTGCTGCACAGCGCCGCCGACGATGGACGCGGGCGGCACTCCCTGATCGCCCTCGAGCCGTTCGGGGTGCTGACGGGCCACGACGGCGCGACGGCCCTCGACGGCCGCGGCGTGCCCGGGTCGCCCTTCGACGCGTTGCGCCGCGCGCTCGGGCGCCATCGCTCGCGCCACCTGCCCGGGCTGCCCCCGTTGCAGGGAGGCGCCGTCGGATACCTGGGCTACGAGCTCGCGCGCCACCTCGAGCGGGTGCCGCTGGCGCCGGCGGGCGCGGACGACCCCCCCGAGGCGGCGCTGCTGCTCTGCGACGTGGTCGTCTGCCTCGACAACCGGGCGCGCCGCGCCTTCGTGGTCTCGAGCGGGCTCCCCGAGACGGGTGCGGCCCGCCGCGGCGAGCGCGCCCGGGCGCGCCTCGACCACGTCGCCGCGCGGCTCGCCGACGCGCCGGCGCTCGGCCCTCCACCGGCGCCGGCGCGGGCTCCCGCGATCGACTCGACGTTCACCCGCGCGGCGTACGAGCGCGGGGTCCGGCGCGTGATCGACTACATCCTCGCCGGCGACGTCTTCCAGGCGAACCTGTCGCAGCGGTTCTCCACCGCCCTCCCCCCCGGGCTCTCGCCGTACGACCTGTTCCGCCGGCTGCAGGCCGCGAACCCGGCGCCGTTCGGCGCCTACCTCAAGATCGACGACCTCGTCGTCGCCTCCTCGTCGCCGGAGCGCTTCCTGCTGCTCCGCGACGGGCACGTCGAGACCCGCCCCATCAAGGGCACGCGTCCGCGCGGCGACACGCCCGACGCCGACGAGTCCCTCGCCCGGGAGCTCGCCGGCAGCGTCAAGGACCGGGCCGAGAACGTGATGATCGTCGACCTCATGCGCAACGACCTCTCGCGGGTGTGTCGCGACGGCAGCGTCGCGGTGCCGCAGCTCTGCGCGGTCGAGCGGTTCGCCACCGTCATGCACCTCGTCTCGTCGGTCACGGGCGAGCTGCGTCCGGGCCTCGGGGCCGTCGACCTGCTGGAGGCCTGCTTCCCGGGCGGCTCGATCACCGGCGCCCCCAAGATCCGCGCGATGGAGATCATCGCCGAGCTCGAGCCGACCCGCCGCGGCCCGTACTGCGGCGCCATCGGGCACGTCGGGCTGGGACGGCTCGCTCGACACCAACGTGGCCATCCGCACCTACGCCGTGCGGGGCGGGCGGGTCACCTTCGGCGCCGGCGGCGGCGTCGTCGCGGCGTCCGACCCCGCGGCCGAGTACGACGAGACCCTCACCAAGGCGCGCGCTCTCGTCGCCGCCCTCTCGCCGTGATCGTGCTCATCGACAACCACGACTCGTTCGTCCACAACCTCGCCCGCTACGTTCGCGAGCTCGGGTGGAGCACCGCCGTGGTCCGCTGCGACGCCGTGGGCGTCGCCGACGTGGCCGCCATGGAGCCGACCCACCTCATCATCTCGCCCGGCCCCCGCACCCCGGCCGAGGCCGGCGTCTCGGTCGATGTCGTCCGCACGCTCGGACCGCGGGTGCCCACGCTCGGCGTGTGCCTCGGCCACCAGTGCATCGGCCAGGCCTTCGGCGGCCGCGTCGTGCGGGCCCGCCGGCCGATGCACGGCACGGCGTCGTGGATCTCCCACGACGGTCGCGGCATCTACGCCGGCCTGCCCGATCCCCTCCTCGCCACGCGGTACCACTCGCTCGTGGTCGCCCCGGAGGGCCTGCCCGACGAGCTGGAGGTCACCGCGCGGAGCGAGGAGGGTGAGATCATGGGGCTGCGCCATCGCGAGCACCCCATCGTCGGGGTGCAGTTCCATCCCGAGTCGGTGCTCACCGTCCTCGGTCACGATCTGCTGCGCGCCTTCCTCGCGCCCGTCCCCGGAGGTCAGTCGTCGTCGAGCACGTAGGCGAACCGCGGGTCGTCGGGCGTGCCCGGCAACGGGCCGTCCTCGCGCCCCGGCCGCCAGGCGACCACGCCCTCGATGCGCGCGGCCAGCGCCAGGTCGCGCTCGGTCACCCCGCCGGCGTCATGGGAGGTCAGGCGCACCTCCACCGCGGAGTACGAGACCGCCAGGTCGGGGTGGTGCCACGCCGCCTCGGCCAGGTGGCCGATCGTGGTGGTCACCATCAGCGAGGCCTTCCAGCCGGCCGTGCGGTAGCGCCGCACGATCGCGTCGCCGTCGCGCGACCAGGCCGGCAGCGCCTCGGCCAGGCGCGCATCGACGTCGGTCGCCGCGAGGGTCCTGTCGGCGTCGGTCATGGGCGTCCTCCCGCTCGCGTGCCGGTCACGCCGATGCTAGCCCGCGGCCGGCACGCCTGATGGCGGCCCCCTCCCTCGCCTGGGTGGCCGAGCTCGCCGCGCTGGTGTCCGCGGACGACGCGAGCGTGGCGGGCCTCGCCCGCTGGGCGGGCGCCGACGCGCCGGCGCCGGGCGACGACCAGATCGTCGTGGAGCACCCCGCCGCCATCGCCGGCGCCCGGGACGCGGTGATCGCCGGCGACGGCGGGCGGCCCGAGGCCGTGGGCGTGGCCTACGACCCCGGCGCCGGCCCCGAGCTCGGCGCGGCCACGGCGGCGCTCGGCGCGTGGCACGAGTTCGCGCGCCCGCCGGCGGGGCCCTTCCAGGGGGCCTTCGACGGTGCCGCCCCGCGCGGCTGGGAGCTCGTCGGCACCCTGCTCGATCCGCCCGGCGCGCCCGGCCGGCGGCTGGTCGAGGTCGCCCTGGTCCGTTCCTGACCGGTCCGGGCCGGCGTCCGGCGGCTCACTGGCGCGCGATCCGCGCGAGGGTCCGCGACAGGTCGGGGCGCGGGAACGCCGACCACATCCGGTTGGCCTCGACGATCACGGGCCCCTCGTCGGTGATGGCGATGTCCCATCCCAGCGACCTGCTCGGCAGGAAGTGCGGCATGGCGCCGAGCGCGAGCTCGCGAACCGCATCCCAGAGGGGCAGCGCGACCCCCTCCACCCGGACGCCGGAGCCCGGCACCACCGCCGACGCGACGTAGCCGACGCGGCCCGGCGCGGCCATGCGCAGCGGCCCGAGGCGCCCGGTCGCCGGATCGACGTCGCTCCAGGCGTTGCCGTCGGCGCCGTCGAAGTTGTCGGTCGGTCCGCCCGCGAGGCCGAAGCGGATCACCGCCTGGGAGATCTCGGCCTCCCCGTCGATGGGCCGGAACACGACGACCCGCACCGTGTTCAGCGATTCCGAGGGCACCAGCTCGGCGAGCCCACGGTGGTTGTGCAGGCGCTGCTGCACCACGAAGCAGGAGTGCTGTGGGTCGCCGCGCAACTCGTGCCAGAGGGCTTCCGGGCTGCGGGCGCCCTGGGCGTCGCGCAGGGTGCCGCCCTCGTTGCGGAGCACCCGGACGTGCAGCCCGCGCCCCCCGTCCGAGGGCTTCACGACGATGTCCACCGGGTTTTCGGCGAGCAGCTCCGCGAAGGCGGCCGCGTCGGCGATCACCCGGTCGCCCGCGCCCCACCCCGCGGTGTAGCGGTCCACGATCGCCAGCATCGGCGGGATGGGGAGGCCGAGGGCGCCGCAGTAGCGGTAGAAGACCGCCTTCTCGGAGATCAGGTCCTCGAAGGCGCCCGGGTTGACGGCTCGCTGCGCGGTCCGGGAAGTGTGGGAGCTCGCGTAGCCGGCGAGGTCGCGTCGGGGGATCGCCGGATCGAGCAGGCCGTCGCGCAGCGCCTCCGCGTAGAGGAAGCCGCGCCGGCGCAGCAGCCGCAGCCGGCGCAGGGCCTCGAGACGGCCGCCGCCGTGCACGCGGGTCGCCGTGGCCGCCGTCCGCAGGATCTCGGGGGCGTTGACGAGGGCTCCCGCCGCCGAGCGGGCCCCCGCGACGAGCGACCGGCGACCGAAGAACACGTCCTCCGGATCGGGCGGGGCGGCCGCTCGGCGGCCGTTCGCGGCCGAGCCCGTCGCCGGGGCGGTGGCGGCAGGTCCGTTGCCGTTCGGGGTCCCCTCGGAGCGGGAGTGCGAATTCACGTGGCCTCCAGGTCCGTCGCACCGCCGCCGGACGGTGCACCGGTATCGGGCGGCCGGCACCCGGCGGAGATCGTCGGGGCGGCCACGAAGCGTGGGATGCCGCGGCGGCGACCCGTGCCGGGTCGCCGCCGTTCGGCGCGTCCATGCTCGTCTGACCGGGAGCGGGCGAGCAACCCCCCGGAGGTCCAGGGCTCCTCAGGGCGCCCCCCGGCCGCCTACTCCCGCGTGTTGCCCCACGAGTCGTCGTGCACGAGCGCGCGCCAGGTGCGGAAGTTGCGCTTGAGCGCCGGGGCCAGGCCGGTGGGGAAGGACTCCGGGTAGCCGATCGGGCTGACGATGGCCGGGTCCACCTCGTCGGGGATGCCGAGGATCTCACGCAGGCGACCCTTCTCCCACCGCTGGAACGCGGTGATCGGCACGCTCCCGAGGCCGGCCTCGCGCGCCGCCAGCATCAGGTTCTCGAAGGCGAACGCGAGCGAGATCAGGTCGTCCTCGTAGCCGCCCGGGAATCCCTCCGGATAGCCGCGGGGCACGAGCAGCCCCACGACGAAGGCGGGCACGTGCCGGTAGGTCGCCATGACCGTGTCGGCGTACTCCCGGGCCCAGGCGGCGTGGTCCTCGTCGGTCGCGTCCTTCTGGGGACGCATGAGGGCGAAGTACTCCGCGCCCCCGGCGATGATCAGCTCGGCCACGGCGAGGCGCTTCTCGGGGTCGCGCACCACGAGCAGGCTCCAGGCCTGCTGGCCACCGCCGCTCGGCGCACGCAGCGCCAGGCGAAGTAGGCGGTCGATCGTCTCGTCGTTGACCGGCCGGTCCGTGTACGTGCGGACCGCACGGCGCTTGCGGATCGCGTCTGCCAGTTCCATGGGATCCCCCCGGGTCGCTGCGGTCGGGCGTGGGGGAGCCTACCCGGCCGTGCTTCCCCTGATCGCCAGCGAGACCGGGAGCGGGGGCGGGGCGCTGACCGCCTCTCCGGCGAGGATCGCCGCCAGCAGCGCCCCGGCCCGCTCGCCCATCGGGCGGTACGGAACGAAGACCGACGTCAGCCCGGCGGCGTCGGTGCCGGGCAGGTCGTCGATGCCGGCGACGGCGACATCTCCCGGGACGGTCCGGCCGAGGTGGCGGGCGGCGTCGAGCGCCCCCAGGGCCAGCCCGTCGGCCAGACCGAGGATCGCGTCGGGCGGGTCCGGCGCGCCGAGCGCCGCCCGCGCCGCGACCTCGCCGGTGGCGCGGCGGCTGTCGGGGGCCATCAGCACGTGCACGGGACCGGTCGCTCCCCAGCCCCGCAGGGCTCCGTCGAGCCGCGCCCCGGCGTCCGGCCAGGCCAGCACCGCGAGGCGCCGAGCCCCGCGGCCCGCGACGTGGGCCGCGGCGAGCGCCCCCGCGCCGTCGACGTCCGCCGTCACCGCCGTCGTCGCGGACGGCACCGCGCCGTTGACGGCGACGGCCGGGCCGGTCACCACCCGGCCCGGTGGCACGCTCCGCAGCACGACGATGCCGTCGGCGGCCGCGCCGGATCCGCCACCCAGCACCAGCGCCACCCCGGCGTGATCGCAGGCGCGCGCCAGGCCGCGTGCCACGAGGGCGGCCACGGGGTCGGCGAACAGGCCCTCGACCGTCGCCGGGCCGAGCAGCGCGACGGCTCCGTGCCGGCCGAGGCGCAGGGCGCGCGCGGCGGGGTCGGGCCCCCGGTATCCGATCGCCGCCGCCGCGGCCAGCACGCGCTCGCGGGTCGCGCTCGCCACGCGGTCGGGACGGTTGAACGCGTACGACACCACCGCGACGGAGACGCCGGCCGCCCGGGCGACATCGCGGCCGGTGGGCGCGCGCGGCGACGGTACGGCGTCGGGGGAGGGCGGCTCGCTCACGCTGCTAGACGTTTAGCATGCCGGGCGGAAGATCCCGGAGACGAGGAGATGAAGTGGCCGACTCACCGCTCGCCGCGCCCCAGATGGTCGTCAACAGCCGGATGCTCTACACGAGCTGGATGCCGGCCGATCCCGAGGCCGCCGCGGCACTGCTGCCGGACGGGGTCCCCATGGCGGGCCCCGTCTACATGAACCAGTACGTCGTCGATCGCGACGAGCAGACCTCCGGCTTCGGGGCCTACTCGCTGACCTACCTCGGCCTGGACATCGCCGACATGATGGACCCCGAGGGCGTTCTGCCGGCCCGCTACATGCTCTTCTACTTCAACTCGTCCGAGCGCATGCGCGAGTACACGGTGCGCGAGTACGACCTGCCGGCCGAGCCGGGCGAGACGAGCGTCACGTCAGAGGGCGGTTCGGTCACGGCGGTCACCTCGCTCGGCGGCGACCCCGTCATCCGCTCCGAGGCGACGATCGGCGACGGCATCGCCATGGTCGCCCGCGGGATGCTCACGTACGTGCGCGAGAAGGACGGTCGCTTCATGGCCGGCAACTTCCCGTACATCGCCGACATGGCCGACGGCTTCGAGGTGCGGTCGATCGACTTCCTCGACCCGTCGCACCCGGTCCACGCGCTCCGGCCCGCCGATCCGCTCGAGATCAAGACGGCGGTGTCCTTCTTCTCGCCGGACGACTCGTTCGTCTACCCGGGCGGGGTCGAGGAGGTCCGCTTCCCGTAGGCCGGTCCGCGCGCCCGGCGGACCGCCGGGCGCGCGGCGCTACGCCCCGCGACCCGTCGCGTGGTCCGCCGCGGGCAGCACGAGCCGGAACGTCGCGCCCGCGCCGGGGGTCGACTCGACCTCGGCGCGGCCGCCGTGGGCCTCGGCGATCGCCGCCACGATCGACAGGCCGAGCCCGCTGCCGCCGCTGGCGCGGGCGCGCGACGGGTCGGCCCGGAAGAAGCGCTCGAAGACGCGCCCGGCGTGCTCGGGGCTGAGCCCGGGACCCGTATCGGCGACCTCGAGCACGGCCTCCCCGTCGCGCCGCGCCGTGGTCACGGTCACGGGGGCGCCCGGCGGCGTGTGGGCGCGCGCGTTTCCCAGCAGGTTGCCGACGACCTGCCGCAGGCGCAGATCGTCGCCCTGCACCATGACCGGGGAGCCGCCCCGCACGGTGATCGGCCGGTCGGGCTCGACCACGCGGGCGTCGGCCGACAGCTCCGCCGCGATGGCGGCGAGATCGACCGCGCGCAGGTCGAGGGGGCGCCCCTGATCGAGCCGGGCCAGCAGCAACAGGTCGTCCACGAGCACGCCCATCCGCGCCGACTCGGCCTCGATGCGCCGCATGATGGTCTCGAGGTCGGCCGGGTCGTCGGCCCCCCCACGCCGGAAGAGCTCGGCGTAGCCGCGCACCGAGGTGAGCGGCGTCTGCAGCTCGTGCGACGCGTCGGCGACGAAGCGGCGCAGCCGATCCTCGCTGGCGCGTCGCTCGGCGAACGATTCCTCGATGCGCGCCAGCATCGCGTTGAGGGTGCGCCCCAGTCGCCCGACCTCCGTGCGCGGGTCGTCGTCGGCCACCCGGTGCGAGAGGTCGCCGCCGGCGATGGCGTCGGCCGTCGCGCCCATGCGCTCGAGGGGGCGCAGGCCGAGGCGCACGAGCCACAGCGCGAGCAGCGCGAGGCCGGCAAGCGTGACGGCGCCCACCGCGACCTCGATGAGCAGCAGGCGGTTGAGCGTGTCGTTGACCTCCGACAGCGGCACGGCGACGAGCAGGCGCGCGCCCGCGGCCCTGGACGGCGGTCCGTCGGCGCCCCCCGGGCCGTCTCCGTCGTCCGCGCGCGGATCGTCGCCGATCGACAGCACCCGGTAGTCGCCCGCGCCGTCCACCCGCACGGTGGAGTAGCCGCCGGCCACGCGCGCCGGGAGGGCCAGGTCGGCCGCCTCCGTCTGCACGTAGCGCCGGTCGATCAGCGATCCGTCCGCCCCGCGCAGCTCCACGATCGAGCCGGGGGGCAGGCCCGGCTCGACCCGGCGCCCCGGTCCGCGGCCCGACGGCTCGGGCCGCGGACGTCGAGCGATCCGCCCCCGCCCAGCGGGGCGTCGCGCAGGTCGCGGTCGACCCGGTTGACGAGGAACGATTCGAGGGCGACGTGCGTCGCCCACCCGGCCGCCACGAGGGCGACGACCATCAGCGCCAGCACGACCGCGAGCAGGCGCGCCCGCAGCGACACCGGTCCTACTCCCGTCGCAGGCGCAGCGAGTAGCCGAAGCCGCGGACCGTCTGGATCAGCGGGGGCGCGTCACGGTCGATCTTCTTGCGCAGGTAGCTGATGTAGGTCTCGACGACGTTGGAGTCGCCGCCGAAGTCGTAGCTCCAGACGTGATCGAGGATCTGCGCCTTGCTGAGCACGCGTCCGGCGTTGGCCAGCAGGTAGCGAAGCAGGCTGAACTCGGTCGGGGTCAGCTCGATCAGCCGCCCGCCCCGGCGCACCTCGCGGGTCTCGTCGTCGAGCTCCAGGTCCTCGACGGCGAGCCGGGGCGTTGCGTCCCCCTCGCCCCGGGTGCGGCGCAGCACCGCACGCACGCGCGCGATCAGCTCCTCGAGGCTGAAGGGCTTGACGACGTAGTCGTCGGCTCCGATCGTGAGGCCGCGCACGCGGTCGTCGGTGTCGCGGCGGGCGGTCAGGAAGACCACCGGCAGCCGACCCGCGCTGGCCCCGGACAGGCGGCGGTGCACCTCGAAGCCGTCGATGTCGGGCAGCATCACGTCGAGCAGCACCAGGTCGGGCCGGAAGTCGGCCGCACGGGTGAGGGCCTCGCGACCGGTCGCGGCCGACGCCGTGGCGAAGCCCTCGTAGCGCAGCGCGGTGCAGAGCAGCTGCACGATGCTCTCCTCGTCGTCGACGACGAGCACGCGCGCCCCGGCGCCCGCCGTCCCGCTCGACCCGGTCCCGATCACGTCGCCTCCGTCCGTCGCCGACCGACCGAGCGTAGACGCATCACCTGAGAGCCGGCTGTGAGCGCGGTACACGGCCCCGGGGTGGACCCCGGGGCGCCGCCGCCGCGGCTCAGAAGGCCGCCAGCAGCTTCGGGGCCACCTGCTTCTTGCGGCTCATGACGCCGGGCAGGTCGAGCACGCTCTCGGTGGCGTCCACCCCGAAGGCGCGCTCGACGAGGTTGCGGTCGCCGGCGACGAGCAGGTCGGTGCCCTTCTCGACGATGTCGGTGACCATGAGCGCGTAGAGCGCGTAGTCCTGGCGCTCGCGGACCTCCTCCATCGCGCCGAGCAGCTCGTCGCGGCGGCTCATGAGGGCGCGCCCGACGGTCTCGATCTGGGCGACGCAGAGACGCCGGCCGTGGCTGGCCTCGTACTCCTTCGCGTCGCGCCGGATGATGTCGGCCGCCGGCACGTCGCCGACGTCGGACGAGGCCTCGAACATCTCGGTGCCGTACGCGCGGGCGTCGAAGCCGAGCAGCTCCTCGAGGTACGCGACCACCTGATGGTCGCGGTCGGTCGTGGTCGGCGAGCTCAGGATGACGGTGTCCGAGAGGATCGCCGAGAGCAACATGGTGGCGGTGGGCCGCTGCGGCTCGCGGCCGTGGGACCGGAACCGCTCGACGACCAGCGTCGCGGTGCTGCCGACGGGGTCGAAGGTGGCCGCCACCGGGAAGCGGGTCTCGATCGAGCCGATGTGGTGGTGGTCGAGGATCTCCACGATGTGCGCCTCGCCCACCCCCTGCACGCTCTGCGCCTCCTCGGCGTGATCGACGAGGATGACCTCGCGCGGGGTCGGGTTGACGAGCTCGCCCCGGGTCACCAGGCCGACCGGGCGCCGGTGCTCGTCGACCGTGATCGCGGCGCTGTAGTGGACCTCCTTCACGCGATCGGCGATGTCCGACAGCAGGTCGTCGGGCTCGACCGTCAGGGGGTCACGGCTCATCAGCTCGCGCACCGGCACCGACAGCGAGACGAGGCGGCCGGTGACGTACGAGTCGAGCGGGGAGAGCACGATGCCCGTCCCGGCCGCGGCGGCCAGCTCCACGACCTCGGGCTCGGGGTACGAGTCGTAGGGCGAGACGACCAGCGCGACGCCGATCTCGACCGCCCGGCGCTGTGCGTCGGTGCGGTTGCCGATCACGACGATGTCGTTGACGCCCATCGTGCTGCCCATCTGGTCGGCGTCGACCGTCACCGCCCACAGCCGCCCGTTGAGCCGACGCTCCGGGGCCACCAGCAGCGTGCCGCCGAGCACGTCGACGATCAGGTCGATCGACGCCGGCCGGTCGGCGAAGCTCGAGGGCTCGCCCGACTCCTTGACGTAGCGGCGCGCGAGGTCGCGCGCGGTCAGCATGCCGGCGATCGCGCCCTCGTCGTCGACGATCGGGATCAGGTCGAGATCGCTCTGGGCCATCGTGCGCCCCACGTCGCGCAGCGAGTCGGTGTGGTTGGCGCAGGGGAACTCGACGCGCATGACGTCGCGGGCGCGCAGCATCACGTGGTCGAGCAGCTCGGGCGCCTCGGCCCCGCTGCGCTCGAGCGCCCACCGCGCCTGGGCGTTGAGCTCGCCGAGACGCACCGGCACGTAGCGGGCGCTCGCGTCGAGCCGGCCCTTCAGCTCCGCGTACCCCATCGCCGACGCGATCGAGTCCATGTCGGGGTTGCGGTGGCCGGTCACGTAGATCGTCTTCACGCCTGATCCCTGGTCGCTGGTCGGTGTCCGCCGGGGCGGATGATCACACGACGCCGCCTCCCGCGCGTGGCATCAGCCGGAACGTCGGATGGTCGGAGGCGTCCGGCAGCGCGCGGAAGTGCGACGCGACCGCCCTCCCGGCCATCTCGCGGTAGGCGTCGAGCAGCGGCCCGCGGGCCTCCACGGGCACCTCGTCGGCCGCCATCTCCACGAGGGCGTCGTGGGGTCCCAGGCGGCAGGCCCCGCCCGCGGCACGCAGGTTGCGCACCCAGTGGGTCTCGCCCCGGGGCGACACGAGGTACCGCTCGCCGCCCTGCGCCAGGGGGATCACGGGTATGCGGCGCGCCTCCCCCGTGCGCCGGCCCGCGATCTCGAGCACCTCCGTGCCCGACAGGCCGGTCCTCATGGCGATCGGGTTGAAGATCCGGCTCGTGAAGAACGTCGGCGCGCGATAGGCCATCGGCCCCCCCTGTCCGCGGTGCCCGGGCGCCCATCCCATCACCGCCGAGGCCCGTGCGACAGTCCCCGGCGGTCAGATCTCCCGGTCGAGCTCCGCCGAGACGGACTCGAGGGCCTCGACGCAGCCCGGATCGAACGCCGCGCCGGCGTCCCCCCACATGATCGCGAGCGCGGCCTCACGATCCAGGGGTCCTCGGTAGGGACGGTCGGCGGTCAGGGCCTCGTAGACGTCGGCCACGGCGAGGATGCGGGACTCCGGGCCCAGCATGTCGGCGCCGAGGCCGCGGTGGTAGCCGCGGCCGTCGAGGCGCTCGTGGTGCGACGCGGCCGCCTCGGCGATGCCCGAGAACGCGTCCATGCGCGACAGGATCTGGTGCGTGTACAGGGGATGGCGGCGCACCTCGGCGAACTCGTCGCCGGTGAGCCTGCCGGGCTTGTCCAGGATGCGGTTCGAGACCCCCAGCTTGCCGATGTCGTGGAGCAGCGCCGCGCGTCGCAGCCACCGCAGCCGCACCGGGTCGAAGCCCAGGTGCCGGGCGACGGCCACCGCGTAGGTGGCCACGCCGGTCGAGTGGCGCGCGGTGTAGGGCGACTTGGCGTCGATGACCGACGCGAAGGCCTCCGCGACGCGGTCGAGGCGCTCCTCGTCGGCCAGGGCCACGCCCTCGCGGGGCTCGAGGTCGCGCAGGGCCTCGGCCAACGAGTCGCCGACCAGCCGCGTCCAGAGCGGGTCGTCGGGGCCGATCGAGGTGAAGACGTCGCTGATGCGCGGATCGAACCAGCGGCCGCGCCGCCGCGCGACGACGTCGAGGGCCGCCTGCGGACCGTCGGCCGACATGAAGATCTCGGCCGTCTGCGCGAGGCACGCGATGCGCGAGATCAGCGGGATGGCCTCGCCGCTGAGGCGGTCGGGGCGCCCGCTGCCGTCCCAGTGCTCGTCGAGGGCCCGGACGGCCTCGGCGGCCGCGTCGGGGAAGTCGAGCATCCTCACGATCTTGGCGCCGCGCTCGCAGCGGGCGTCGTTGAGGCCGTCCGCCTCGCGCGAGATCCCCCGCAGCGCCCGCAGCAGCCGCCCCGCCCGCACGAGGCTCGATTCCCCCGGGGCCACGTTCCTGGCGGCGTAGCGGACGAAGTCGCCGGTGCTGGTCCAGTCGACGAACGAGAACTCGCGCTTGAGCGCGCGGTCGTCGGTGGCGAACAGCTCGCACATGCGCGCCGCGCTGCTGGAGCACCCGGCGTCCTTGAGGAGGGTCGCGTAGAAGAGGTCGCGACGGACGTCGCTCGGCAGATCGAGGCGCCGGGCGATCTCCATCCCGATCATGCACGCGCGCTGCGAGTGGCCGACCGGCTGACCCTCGGTCAGGTCGAGGGCGTGGGAGAGGGCTCCGATGACCTCGGACAGGCGGTACGAGGCGACGGTCTCGAGTGTCGACGACATCCAGGCGGGCTCCCGTGCGCGGTGCGGGTCCGGACCGGGACCACCCCGGCCTCCATCTCACATCGGCACCCTGCTCCGCGTCTCGATCCGGGTGGCCGCCGCCCGGCGCCCGCGCGCTCAGCCCCCGGCGCCCCCCAGGCCGGCCGACAGCTCCTCGACCAGCACCCGCACGTGGCCCTGGACCGCCGCCACCTGCCCGATCGCGTCCTGCGTGTCGAGGTCGGCCGCCCGCCCCGCGTGCGCCCGGCGCGCCGCGGCCTTCGCCTCGCGGTCGAGGGCGAGTATCAGGCGCGACAGCTCCCGGTGGCGGGCGCCGACGGCGTCGAGCACCTGCCGGGCGACGCCGTCGGCGCCGGGCCCCAGGTGGAGCTCGAGGCCGTGCAGGAACACCCGGATCCACCCGCCGATGCGCAGCCGCCGCTCGAGCGCGGCGTCGAGCGAGGGATCGTGGCCCGGCGAGGTGCCGAACTGCAGGTGCTCCTCGAGGGCGATGGCGCCGCGGCCGGTGTGCAGATGGTCCTCGAACAACGCGCGGCTGCGTGCGAACCAGTCCGGGAGATCGGCGGCGAACGCGGCCAGCGGGGCGCGGACCGGTTCCGGGCCCGTCGCGGCGAGCGCCGCCGCGGCGAACCGCAGGTGCGCGCGCACCGCCGGGTCGCCGCCCGGCGCGTGATCCGGGTCGTCCGCCTGCTCGTCGGCGACGAGCGCGCGCAGCACCTCGCCGTTGCCGCGCATCCACGCCAGGGTCTCGCGAGCGTCGCCCATCAGAGGTCGGCACCCTTCTCGCGGTTGCACGGCGCGCACAGCAGCTGCAGGTTCGCCGCTGTCGAGGCGCCTCCCAGGGCCACCGGGATGACGTGGTCGAACTGCAGCAGCTCGTCGCTGCCGCAGAGGGCGCAGCGGCCGCCGTCGCGCCGGAACACCTCGCGCCGCACGTCCTCGGACGGCGCCTCGCGACGGGGCGAGGCGGCGGCGGCGTCGGCCTGCATCAGGTCGACCGCGCGGTCGATCCGCCGCCGGCGACGGCGCTCGCGCTCGTGCACCAGCGCCTCGACCTCCCCGGGGGCGAGGCCGTCGTCCTCCCAGAAGAACCGCCCACGGAACATCCACCAGGTACGGCGCTCGTCCTCGGCGACGGCCACGGGCACCGCCTCCTGGTCGCGCAGGATCGCGCGGTGGGCGAGCCCCGAGATGAAGGCGAACTCGCGCCGGCCGCTGACGAAGCGCCGGCGCAGGAAGGCGCTCTCGAAGCGCGCATGGGGATCCTCGCGCAGCACGGTGGCCGATCACGCTACGCGCGGCGCCGGACGGCCGCCACCCGCCGGGGCGGACGCGGTGCCTGGCCGCCGGTCGAGGTCGCGAACCGCCCGGCCGGGGGGCCGCGACGCGGCGCCCCCGACCTACGGTGATCCCATGAACGTGACAACCGCCGTCAGCGTCCTCGGTCTGCCCTCCGTCCGCGTCGAGCGCGACGCCCTGGTGGGTGCCTGGAGGCGCTACGCGCGTGAGCACCATCCCGATCGCTGCCCCGGTGACGCAGGGGCGGCATGGCGCTTCGCCGCCGGTCGGGAGGCCTTCGAGACGCTCGTCGGGCGCCCCGCCGATCCGGCGGTGGCGTCCGTGACGCCGTACGGGCGCACGGGCGTGGTGCGCGCGCGCGACGCCGGGCACGCGCTGCCCTACGAGATGCGCCCGCTGCCCACCCGGGAGTGGCGCGCCTAGGGCCGTGACGCGGGTGGGGTGGTGCGCCGCAGGGCGGCCCCCGCATACTCTTCGACCGTGATCGACTCGTCCGACATGCCGGTGATCGGCGTCTGCTCCGCCATGGAGCGGGCACGCTGGTCGGTGTGGGACCTCCCCGCCGCGCTCGTGCCGCTCAACTATCTCGAGCAGGTGCAGCGGGCGGGTGCACTCGCGCTGATCATCCCTCCGGACGAGGCGATCCTGGACGCCCCGGGACGGGTGCTCGACCGGCTCGACGGGCTGCTGCTGGTCGGGGGCGTCGACATCGGCGCGGCGACCTACGGCGCCGAGGCCCACCCCGAGAACGACGCCCCGATCCCGCTGCGCGACGCCGTCGAGGCCGCCCTCGTGCGCGAGGCGGTCGCGCGCGCCCTGCCGGTGCTCGGCATCTGCCGCGGCGCCCAGGTCATCAACGTGGCGGCGGGGGGCACCCTGCGCCAGCACCTGCCCGAGGACCTCGGCACCGACGAGCACCGGCGCGCGATCGGGCGCTTCGCGGGCAACGAGCACGATGTCGAGGTCGAGGACGGCTCGCGGGTCCACATGGCGATCGGGGCGCGGCGCCACCGGGTCACCTCGCACCACCACCAGGCGATCGGAACCGTCGGCGCGGGGCTGCGCGTGAGCGCGCGGTCGGTGACCGACGGAGTGCCGGAGGCGGTCGAGGGTGACGGACCCGGGTGGCTGGTCGGTGTGCAGTGGCACCCCGAGGCCGATCCCCGGAGCCCCGTGATCGGCGCCCTGGTCGCGGCGTCCCGCGCGGGCCGGCGGCGAGGCGCGGATCGAGAAGAAGGGGGCGACTTCTCGATCCGTGCCGCGTGCCGTGACGAACGGAGCTGACCCGGTAGGCAGTGCACTCCACCCCGTCCGCACCCGCAGTCTCGACGGCGCGGCGCCCGCGTTCCTTGGCCGGGCGTCCAGTGTCCGCCCCGCCCCGTTAGTCCCTCGGGCGGGGGGCGCTCTCCACGAGCGGCGCGATGAGGTCCGGCGCCAGCCGGGCGAGCAGGTCCTCCGCGTGCGCGGCATCGATGTCGAGCGCCCGCCGTGAGCCCGCCCCCTGCCCGAGGTGGACGCTGAGCGTCGAGAGCCCGGCCCGACGCTGGCCGGGGCCGCGACGGATGCCGTACGCGACGATCTCGTCGGGGTCGACGAGCGTGTGCCGGCGCGACAGGCTGCCCTCGCGCAGTCCCAGCCGGCCGCCGCGAAGGCGGTTGCCGAGCGAGCGGTGGCGGTCGAGCGCGACGGGCGCCATGGCCGCCCCGGCCGCGGCGACGAGCAGCGCCGCGGTCGTGGCGCCGAGTGCGGCGGCCACGACCGCCCCGGCGGCGAACGGCCCGCACGCCCTCAGCAGGCGCCGGCGGCGCCCCCGCGCCGGGTGGGGGTCGAGCCCCTCGTCCACCCGGGGGTCGAGGCGTCGCGCGAGGGCCCAGACGTCCTCGGTGCGCCCCGCGGGCAGCAGGGTGGTGCGCCCCTCGCCCGAGCGCTCTCCGGCGGCCACCCCGCCGACAACGGCACGCAGCTCGGCCAGCCGCAGCGCGCGCCAGGGCGGCGCGTCGCGCACCTCGAGCACGCGCGGGCGCACGATGCTGACGCTCCGGCGCGCCAGGAGTCCCCGCTGGGCGATCAGCCGGCCCTCCTCGTCGCGCAGCGTGAAGCCGCCGTCCATCAGCAGGCTGCCCGTCGCCGCGAGCAGGGCCGACGCGACGAGCGCCACGACGACGACCAGCGCGATGCCGAGTCCGTCGGTGGGCGCCGCCGCGAGGGCCCGGTCGATCCCGTCGCGCACCCATGGCAGCCGGTCGTCCCCGGCGAGGTTCAGCAGCCCTCCGGCGGCCGCGACGGGCACGAGCAGGCGGCGCCCGCTGGTCGCCCCGGCCAGCGCGAGGGTCGCCGCCCGCACCCGCGCCAGCGGGGGGCGGGCGGGCGCCGCCGCACCGGTGGAGGGGCGCACTCGCAGCACCGCGTCGCGCAGGGCGTCGGCATCGCCGCGGCGCACGGCGGCGAGCGTCAGGCCGGAGTCGCCCCGGCCCCCCGCGGCGTCCTCGACCCGGGCCTGCACGAGGCCCGCGACGCGGTGCAGGGGCGGGACCGTCACATCGACGCCGCGGATGCGGTCGAGCGGGATCGTGCGGGTCGCGCGCGTCAGGACGCCGGAGCGCACCTCGAGCGCCCCGTCGGTGACGCGGTAGGTGAAGCGGATCCAGGCGAGCACCGCGAGGGGCGTCACCACGAACAGGGCGACGGCCGCCGCCACGGCCAGGATGAACGGCGAGCGCGAGGTGGCGAGGCCGACCAATCCGACGAGGCCGACGACGCGCACCCCCCGCCAGCCGTAGACGAGGATCGCCAGCGGGTGCAGCCGGCCCTCGACGCTCACGTGGCGAGGCCCGTGCCGGCCATGGCGGCGAGCTCGGTGCGCAGCGACTCCACGCGGGCGGCGTCGAGCCCCGGTATCCGCGCCACCGCGCTGCCGGCGGTCCGCACCTCGACGGTGGCCAGCCCGAGCGCGCGGCCCAGCGGATCGGTCGTCGTCCGCACCGACTGGATGCGGCTGTGCGGCACGATCGTGAGCGAGCGCGTGATCCAGCCGCTCTGCACCACCAGGCCGAGGGGGGTGACCTCGAAGCGGATCGCCTCGAAGGCGATCGGTGGAACCACGGCCGCCACCAGCATGCCGGCGACGGCGACGCCGGCCACGGCCGCGGCGAGCCAGGCGACCGGAGCCGCCGCCGACGCGGCGAGGACGACGGCCGTCGCGCCCGCGACGACCACGACCGCCGCCGTCACGAGCGCGATCTGGATGCGCCAGAGCCGTCGCACACGCCGGTCGAGCGATTCGGCCGGGGCCCGCAGGCGCAGGCCCGGCTCGCTCGTCGCCTCGCTCATCGGCCTCCGACGTTAGCGGAGGTGCTCGCCCGCGGCCGGGGTGCGGAGGTGCTTCACTGCGGCCGTCACCGACCGAAGGGGATGGACATGGACATCGCGATCCGTCACGCGCCCAGCTTCGCCGTCGCCCGCTGCACGCTCGGCGGCTCCGAGGTCGTGCGCGCCGAGTCCGGGGCGATGATGGCCACCTCGCAGGGCGTCGGCATCGAGGCCGCGATGCAGGGCGGGCTGATGAAGTCGCTCAAGCGGGGAGTGCTCGGCGGGGAGTCGTTCTTCATCACGACGTACACCGCCCCGCCCGGGGGCGGCTGGGTCGATGTGGCCGCGAACCTCCCCGGCGACATGACCACCGTCGAGGTCGGCGCCACGCCCGTCTTCATCCAGCGGGGCTCGTACATCGCCTCCGAGTCGGGTGTCGAGATCGACACCAGGTGGGGGGGCGTCAAGTCGCTGTTCGGCGGCGAGGGGGGCTTCCTGCTGCGCGCCGGCGGGCACGGCACCGTCGTGCTCTCGTGCTACGGCGCGCTCGACCGCATCCGTCTGGCCGAGGGCGAGTCGATCACGGTCGACTCCGGCCACATGGTCGCCTTCGACGAGGGCGTCTCCTTCGAGCTGCGCCGTGCGGCGGCCGGCCGCACGATCCAGACCCTCAAGAGCGGCGAGGGCTTCGTGTTCGACTTCCGCGGACCGGGCGAGGTCATGGTGCAGAGCCGCAACCCGGCCGCCCTCGTGCAGTGGCTCACCACGGTGCTGCCCTTCTCCCGCTCCTAGCCCGCGAGGGGGTCAGGGGGCCGCGCACCCGCCCGGAGCGGCGGCCGCCGGTGCGCCGCGCACCGGCGGCGTCCCCCCCGGTGCCGACCCGGGCTTCCCCCCGGGCGCCGGCCCGGGCTTGCCGTCGGTGACGGGCGGCGTCACCACCGGCGGCGGTTCCTTGTCCGGCGGCGTCACCACGGGCGGCGGCTCCTCGTCCGGAGGCGTCACCACCGGCGGCGGCTCCTTGTCCGGCGGCGTCACCACGGGCGGCGGCTCCTCGTCCGGAGGCGTCACCACGGGCGGTGGCCCCTTGTCCGGAGGCGTCACCACCGGCGGCGTTTCCGTGCCCGGCGGCGTCACCACGGGCGGCGGCTCGGTACCGGGCGGGGTCACCACGGGCGGCGGGCCGGTGCCGGGCGGGACGATGACCGGGGGGGCGGAGACCGGCCGGGGGTCGTCGATCGCGGGCGCGATCGGCGCCGAGACCGGGGTGACCGTCGGCGGGCCGCCCGGAGCGCCGGGGATGATCGCCGCGCCGCCCGGCCGGGGCGCCGCGGGCGCCCCGATCGGGCCGACGACCGGCACCAGGCGGGGGGTGGAGCGCGTGCGGCCCGGACGCGCGGGTCGGGGGACCGCCGGCGGCCTGGCGCGCGGACCGTCCTGCGGCCGCGTCGGACCGATCCGGGGGGAGGGGGCGGTCGGGACCGCGACCGCGCCCGACGATGTCGGGCCGGCCGATCGCGCCACGCCGGCGCCGTCGTCCGCGGCGCGGCGCGGCGTGGGCGCACGCCCCGGGACCGGAACGGTGATGACGGTGTCCTCGGCGACGACGCGGATCGGCCCCGGGTCCGCCGCGTCGCCCCCCAGGCGTGCGGCGAGCACGAGCATGCCCACGATCGACACGCCCGCGATGGCGCACGCGGCCAGAACCAGGCCGCGTCCGGGCGACCGGCTCACACGCGGCCCCGCAGGCGCGCCAGCGCCTCGACCGCCGCGGGCCAGAACTGGCTGCCCGCATGGGCGCGGCACTCGGCGATCGCGTCAAGGTGTGTGCGCGGCATGGGCGGGTACGGGCGGTCGGAGGTCATGACGTCCCAGGCGTCGGCGAGGGCCAGTATCCGGGCACCCTCGGGGCAGTCCTCCGCTCGGCGGCCGTCAGGATACCCGTTGCCGTCCCAACGTTCGTGGTGACCACGGACCCACTCCACCTGCTCGGGCGTCAGGGTGCCGCGGAGGATGCGGCACCCGACCTCGACGTGCTCGCGCATCTGCGCCATCTCGGGCCGGGTCAGGGGGCGCTCGGCCGACAGCAGATCGTCGGGGACCCCGATCTTGCCGACATCGTGCAGCAGGGCGGCCTCGCGCAGCGCCGCCGCCCGGGCCGGAGGCCAGCCGAGCTCCCCGGCGATGGCGGCCGCGAGGTCGGCGACCCGCTCGGAATGCCCCCGCGTGGAGGTGTGCTTCGCGTCGATGACGCGCGCGAGCAGCCGCGCGCTGGCGAGGGCGGGCGTGATCGCGGACTCGTCGCCCTCGTCGGTCGGGGCGGGGCGCGCCGGGGCCGTCGCCGGCGAGTGGCGCAGCACCATGTCGCGCCCGCCGCGCTTGGCCAGGTAGAGGGCGCCGTCGGCCAGGCGGTAGAGCGCGTCGGCGTCGTCGGCCTGGGACAGGTCGCAGACCCCCGCCGACATCGTCATGCGCCCGATCTCCGGGAACGTCGCCGCGCGGACGGCCCGGCGCACCCGCTCGGCCGCCCGGAAGGCCTCCTCGCCGTCGGCCTCGGGCAGGATCATGGCGAACTCCTCGCCGCCGACCCGGGCGACGAGCTCCCCGGTGCGGGTCTCGTCCTCGAGCACGCGCGCGGCGTGCTGCAGCACGCGATCGCCGACCTGGTGCCCGAAGCGGTCGTTCACCTGCTTGAAGCGGTCGAGGTCCATCAGCACGAGCGCGAGGCCCCTGCCGTGGCGCCGCGCGCGCTCGAGCTCGGTGCGCATGCGGTCGTGGAAGGTGCGGTGGTTCGCGAGCCCGGTCAGGGCATCGACCGCGGCCAGCTCCTCCGCGGCGGCGAGGCTCTCGCGGGTGCGCCGCTCCTGCTCCGCACGTGCCGTGACGTCGCGGAACACGACCACCGACCCGCGCGCGCGGCCGTCCTGCACGATCGGCGTCGCGGTGTACTCGCCGACGAACGCCGTGCCGTCCCGGCGCCGCAGCGGCCCCTCGCCGGTCAGCTGCCGCCCGTCCCGCACCGGAGCCCCGGCGATCGGCAGCACGCGTTCGTCGAACCTGCTCCCGACCAGGTCGCCGACGTCCCAGCCGAGCGCACGGGCGGCCGCCGGATTCGCGAACGTGACCCGGGCCTGGCGGTCGAGGCCGACGATGCCGTCGCCGGCGGATCCGAGGATCAGGTCGTGCCGGACGCGCAGGCCCTCCAGCTCGTCGCGGGCCGAGCGCTCGCGGGTGTCCGACGAGCGGAACAGCAGACCGACGACCCCGGCGAGCAGCACCCCCGCCACGCCGAGGCCGGCCGGCAGGGCGGGCGACGCGCCGGTCATCCCGACGACGGACACGGTCCACTCGCGGCCCGCCGCCGCGATCGTGCCCTCGGGGTCGGATCCGTCCCCGGCGCCGATCACCCGGGCCGCGCCGTCGCGGACGAGCAGGCGCACGCCCGCGGGCAGGTCGTCGCGCGCCTGCCGGCCGAGCGCCTCGAGCTGCGAGCTGGCGCTGACGAAGCCGCGGAGCGCCGCCCGGCGCTGGGTCACGGTGTCGAGTGGCGCGCCCGGGGCGTAGACGGGCGCCACCAGCAGTGCGACGGGCTGGTCGCGGCCCGTGAGCGGCGCCGTCATGTGGGGCCGCGCCAGGTCGCGCGCGGCGTCCCGCGCCTCGCGCGTGGCCGGATCGTCCAGCAGGGCGTTCGCGCGCCGCAGGTCCGCCCCGGCGCCGGCGACGAGGCCCGCGGACCCTCCGGCGCCGTTGACCGGGGTCCAGGCGAGGTACTCGAGCGACCGCTGGCGCGCGAGGGGGGCCGCGGTGAACCGCGCGAAGTCGTCGGCCGTGACGTCGTCGGACGACTCGAGGAACGCGCGCAGGTCCTCCAGGCTCGCCGTCGAGGAGCCCACCTCGGTCGCCAGGGCGCGGATCGCCGGGCCGGCGAGCATCGCGCGCTCGTCGCGCGCGGCGGATCGTTCGTGGCCCATGGCGGCGATCACCGCGATCACCGTCGCCACCAGGATCGCCACGACGACGGCGCCACCGAGCACGTTCTGCGGTTGACCGATCAGGGACCTCCTGCTCCGGGGCGCATCCGCCCGCGGATCACGATTCTGCCAAACTCGCCGACCCCGCACCCGGATCGTGGTCCGTGCTGATCCTCTTCGACATCGACGGCACCCTGCTGCTGGGCACGCCGCGCGCCCACACCGCCGCCCTCGCCCGGGCGATGGGCGACGTCTTCGGGGTCGCGGTCGGCGCCCCGGACGTGGTCGCCGTGCGGCCCGCGGGCCGCACCGACCAGGAGATCGCGCGCCTCGTCCTGCGCGGCAGGGGGGTTCCCGACGCGCGGATCACGGCGTCGATGCCGCGCTGGATGGACCGGGCGGCGGAGCTCTATCCGGTCATCGACGCCGATCACGCCGATCCCGTCGTGGCGCCCGGCGCCGCGGCGTCGCTCGCGCGGGTCGCCGCCGGGCCGGCGACGATCGCCCTGCTCACCGGCAACATCGAGCGGATCGCCCACGCGAAGATGGCACGCGCGGGGTTGGGCGGATGGTTCCCGCGCGGACGCGGCGCCTTCGGGTCGGACCACGAGCGTCGCGACGCCCTCGTGCCCATCGCGGTGGCTCGCGAGCGCGCGCCCGTGCCGGCCGTGGTGGTCGGCGACACGCCGCGGGACATCGCCTGCGCCCGCGCCGCCGGCGCCCGCAGCATCGCGGTCACCACCGGCGCATACGATGCCTCGGCGCTCGCCCACGCCGACGCCGTGGCACCGAGCCTGGCGGCCGTCGCCGACACGCTCGCCGGATGGTCGGCGGCGTGACCGCCCGGGCGGGTCAGAGCCCGAGGGCGTCGATCACGCGGTCGTAGGCGCGCGCCTCGCAGTCGGTGCGCCGTCGCAGCACCGAGGACACGGGCTCGTCGTCGATGCGCCCGCTGACGAGGATGCGCGAGGGGTCGTCGTCGAGCGGCGTGCACTCCGCTGCCGCCGCCGCGTCGTCGAGCGCGTCGACGACGGCGACGCACGCCTCGCGATCGGCGATCGCGCAGCTGAGCTCCAGCCGGAACACCGGGTATCCCGAGCCCTCGATCCGCACGGTCAGCACGTCCGGCCGGTTCGGCGCCGTCGACGCCGTGCCCCCGCCGCCGCCGCAGCCGGTCGCGGCCAGCACGGCCGCGGCGCTCAAGAGGGCGACCGGCCCTGACGACCACCACCCCCGTGACCCCCTCGCGTGGTGCGACAGCCCTGGACCTCCTCTCGACCCTCGCCCCGCCGCCCCCGGTGGAGGACGCTCGGGACATCATGCCTCCGCGCCGCACCGCACAGTGGTGTGACCGCTGCGGCACCCCCCGCAACCTCGGTCGCCGCGACTGCCCCGGCTGCCGCCTGCTCGACGCCGCCCGGGAGCGGCTCCGCGCCCATCTGGCCCGCCACGGCGTGCCGGACGGGGGTGCCGTCGCGCTGGCGCGGGCCGCCGACGTGCCGTTGAGGGTCGTCGGCGAGCTGATGGCGACCTCCCGGCGCTGAGCGCGGCCACCGTGCCGGGCGGCGCGGGGGTGGGTCACGGGATCTCGCGCACCGCCAGGTAGCTCGTCTCCGACGGGCCGGCCTCGGCCGGGCCGTAGGCCAGCACCACCACGTCGCCCGGCGAGAGGCTCCCCACCTCCCGGGCCCGGGCGAGCATCGATGCCCGGTGCTCCTCGAGCGACGTCGGACGAGGCGGCAGCCAGGCGGGCACGATGCCCCACTCCATGGCGAGCTGGCGGCGCACGAGCTCGTCCTCCGAGAGTGCGATCACCCTCAGGCGGGGGCGGTACTTGGCCGCCGCCCGCGCCGCGCCGCCGCTGACGGTGGAGACCACCAGCGCGACCGCCGACACCTGCTGGGCGAGGTGCACGGCCGCCTGCATGACCGCCTCGGGTCGGCTGGAGACGGGTGCCCGCACGTCGAGCGAGAGCGGCGCACCGCGCTCGGCCTCGAGCGCGATCTCGGCCATCGCGCGGACGGCCTCGACGGGGTACTCCCCGACGGTCGTCTCGCCCGAGAGCATCACGGCGGAGGTGCCGTCGAGTATCGCGTTGGCGATGTCGGCGGCCTCGGCGCGCGTGGGCTCGGACTGGCTGATCATCGACTCGAGCATCTGGGTTGCGGTGATGACCAGCTTGCCGGCCGCCTCGGCGTGCCGGATCACCTCCTTCTGGATCAGCGGCACGCGCGCGACCCCGGCCTCGACGCCGAGGTCGCCGCGGGCCACCATCACCCCGTCCGAGACGGCGACGATCTCGTGCAGCGCCTCGAACGCCTCGATCTTCTCGATCTTCGCGATCACGCGGGCCCGTCCGCCGAGCGCCTCGAGCGCCCCGCGCAGGCGGCGCACGTCCTGGCCGGAGCGGACGAACGACAGCGCCACCAGATCGGCGCCCAGCTCGACGGCCACCTCGAGGTCGGCGAGGTCCTTCTCCCCGAAGCTGGCGGCCGGGGTCTGCACGTACGTGACGAAGATGCCCTTGCGGGGCCCGATCGCGCCCGGGCGCTCGCAACGCCCCCGCACGGTGCCGTCGGGCAGCGACTCGATCACCGCGAGGCGGGGGGTCCCGTCGCCGATGACGATCTCGGACCGTCCGACCGTGACGGCGTCGGAGAACTCGGGCCACACCACCGGCACGGCCCCGTTCGGAGAGGGGTCGCGACAGGAGAAGACGACCTCCTCGCCCATGGTCACCCGCCGGGGGCGCACCCCGCGGCCGAGGCGCATCTTCGGACCCGCGAGATCGAACAGGAGCGCCAGCGGGCGACCGGCCCGCTCGGCGGCGGCGCGCAGCTCGCCCGCCCGCCGGCGCCACTCGGGCGGACCGTCGTGCGCGCAGTTGATGCGCCCCGCGTCCATGCCGGCCTCGACCAGCTCGTCGAGGCGGCCCGGCGGATCGGTCGAGGGACCCAGGGTGGCCAGGATCTTCGTGCGGCGGATGTCCACGGGGCGGAACCGTGCCATCCCGCCGGGCATCCGTCTACCCTCGCGGCGTGACGGGGCGATTCACCCTCCGCGACCTCGCGGGCGGCACGGCGCGGATCGAGAAGCGCGGCGACCCGGCCGCGCTGGCCCGGGAGGCCGCCGCGCTGCGGCGTCTCTCCGGTCGCCCGTGGGCGCCGGAGCTGGTCGCGCACTCGCCCGGCCGGCTGGTCTCGACCCGTCTCGCCGGGACCCCGCGGGCGCTCGACGCGGTCGGCCACGACGACGCCCGCCGTCTGGGGGCGCTGCTCGCCCGCCTGCACGCCGTGGCCGGCGCCGACCGTGGCGGCCTCTGGTGGTGGGACGCACCCGCGCGCACGCTCGACGACTACCGCCGGGGGCGCGCCGCCGACGCCGCGGCCGCCCTCGCCGGCACGGCCGCCGCCCGCCTGCCGGCGCGTGCGCTCGGGCGTCCCCTTCCGCGCGGCGCCGCCGACGCGCCCTTCCGGATGTCGCACGGCGACCTCGTCGGGGCGAACGTCGTCTGGGGGCCCGACGGGCCCGGCCTCGTCGACTGGGAGTTCTGGCGCATGGCCGATCCGGCGGAGGACCTGGCCTATCTGATCGTGGTCAACGGGCTGCCCCCCGCGACCGCGGACGCCGTGCTGGCGGGGTACGGCGACCCGGAGATGGACGCCCGGGTCGGCGCCTGGACCACGATCGTCGCGGCCGACGCGGCGGGCTGGTACCGGGCCGAGGGGATGCGCCGGGAGGCGGCGACGATGCTCGTGCGGGCGCGCCGCCACGCCGGCGACGCACCCTGAGCGAGCTCAGCCCCGGGCGGCGTCGCCCAGCAGGTCGCGGGCGATCACGAGCCGCTGGATCTCGCTCGTCCCCTCGTAGATCTGGGTGATCTTGGCGTCGCGGTAGTAGCGCTCCGCGGGGAACTCGGCCGAGTACCCGTACCCGCCCAGCGTCTGCACGCAGACGTTCGCGGCGTCGACGGCCACCTGGCTCGCCACGAGCTTGGCCCGGGCCCCGGCGGCGGTGTGCGGCGCGCCCGCGTCGCGCAGGCGCGCGGCGTGGATCGTGAGCAGCCAGGCCGCATCGAGCCGCGCCGCGATCTCGGCGAGGGGGAACTGCACGCCCTGGAGCCGGGCGATCGGGCCGCCGAAGGCCACGCGCTGCCCGGCGTACTCGACCGCGGTCTCGAGCGCGGCGCGGGCGATGCCACAGGCCTGGGAGGCGATGATCACGCGTCCCGAGTCGAGGGTCGAGAAGGCCACCTTCATGCCCTCGCCCTCCCCTCCGAGCATCGCCTGCGCCGGCAGCCGGTAGTCCTGGAACGCCAGCTCGACCGTGCTCGAGGTGTGCAGGCCCATCTTCGGGATCTCGCGGCCGACGGTGAACCCGTCCCCGCGCTCGGCGAGGAACGCCGACACCCCCCGGGCGCCGGGGCCCCCGGTGCGGGCGAAGAGGACGAAGAGATCGGCGAAGCCGCCGTTGGTGATCCACTGCTTCGCCCCGCTGACCACGAAGGCGTCGCCGTCGGCCCTCGCCGTCGTGCGGAGGGCGGCGGCGTCCGAGCCCGCGTCGGGCTCGCTGAGTGCGTAGGCGACGAAGCGCTCCCCGCTGGCCAGCCCCGGCAGGTGGGCGCGCTTCTGGGCCTCGCTCCCGTGTCGCACGATCGGCGATGCGCCGAGCGAGTTCTGGGCCGCGACGCCCACCGAGGTCCCGGCGTCGACCGCCGCGAGCTCCTCGATGATCAGCGCGAGGCAGGTGAAGTCGAGGCCGGCCCCGCCGTACTCCTCGGGGATGATCGCGCCCAGCAGCCCCAGCTCGCCCATCTGGCGCAGCACGTCGACCGGCACGTGGTGGTCCCGGTTCCAGGCGTCGCAGTGCGGGGCGATCTCGCCGCGCGCGAAGTCGCGCACCGCCGAGCGGATCTCCCTGTGGGTCGCGTCGAGATCTGGCTGGGCGGACGAGCTCACTGGTCGGGCCTCCCCGGCGCGATGGCGGACGACGATTATTCGGACCGACGGCTCCCCCTGTCAAAGCGACGCGGGTGCGCGCCTCGGCCGTGGCGGGCGCGTCCGGCGGTCAGCCGGGGGGTGGGACGGGCTCGGCGGTCGGCGGGGGCGCGGCCGGAGCCGGGGCCGCGGGGGCGCCGGGCACCGCGTCCGGGGCCGTCGCCGGCGCGGCCTCGGTGGGGTCGGGGGTCGTGGGCTCCGCGCCGCCGGTGGTGGTCTCGGGCGCCGGGGCCGACTCGACCCCCTCGGTCGCCGGCGCGACCTCGGGCTCGCCGGTCGTGCGCTCGGGGGACGTCGTCGTGCCGCCGCCCCCGTCGCCGTCGCCGGGGCTGAAGAAGGTCGAGGGCCGCTCGCTGACGACGGACGAGCCGGAGATGGTCTCGGGGATGGTGAACGCCGCGACCGCGACGACGAACGCCACCCCGGCCGTCAGGGCGACGGTCCGCGGGCGCACCCGTGGACCGCGCCGCACGACGGTCCGGGCCCCGGAGGGCAGGCGGACGACCCGTTCGACCGGTCTCCGTCCCAGCTCGCGCACCATCGTGATCACCACGGGGGCGACGGCAGCACCGGCCACGGTGCCCGCGAGGCCGAACCGCGAGACGACGACGGTCGCGATCACGGAGCCCACGCTGGCGAGGCCGAGGGTGAGGGGGGAGAGGTCGGACGAGGCCCGCGGGCGATCGTGTCCGGCACTCGACATCTCCGGCACCGTTGCACGACCGGCGGGGGCGCGGAAGCCGGCCGGGGCCGGTGGCACACGTCACCCGTCGGCGGCGTCCCGCCACCCCGCGATGAGCCGCTCCGCCCCGGCGAGGTCCGCCGCGCGGGTGAGGATGTAGAGCCGGTCCCCCGCCGCCACCCGGGTGCTCCCGCGTGGCGGGATCGCCTCCCCGTCACGCATCACGACCGCGAGGAGGGACCCGCGCGGCAGGCCCAGCTCCCGCACCAGCCGGCCGTCGGCGCCGTCGCGGCGGCGGACGGCGTACTCGAGCAGGTCCGCCCCGCCGAGCGGCCCGACCTCGAGCGGGGCCTCGTAGATGCTGCGCGGCGCGCCGGTGAGGCCGAGCCGCCGAGCGAGCGGCGCGAGCGCCGGCCCCTGGATCGCCGCGGACAGGAGCACCACGAAGAAGACGGCGTTGAAGATCGTCTCGCTGGCCCCGAGGCCCTCCGACAGGGCGAAGGTGGCCAGGACGATGGGCACCGCCCCACGGAGCCCGGCCCAGCTCATCAGGAGGCGCTCGCGCTGCTCGAGGCCCTGCCCGAGGGTGCACAGCCACACCGCGAGCGGGCGCGCGACCACGATCAGCACGGCGGTGAGCGCGAGGCCGGACAGGACCACGGGGCCCAGCTCGCTCGGGAAGACCAGCAGCCCGAGGACGCCGAAGAGCGCGATCTGGGCGATGAACGCGAGCCCCTCGTGGAACGCGGCGAGGGGCCGGCGGAAGGCATGCGGCGTGTTGCCCAGGAAGAGGGCGACGATGTAGACGGCGAGGAAGCCGCTGCCGCCGACCGACTCGGGCGCGGCGAAGGCGACGAGCGCGACGCCCGCGGAGACGACCGGCACGAACGGCCCCGCCGCGAGCGGGATGCGCGCGATCAGGCGGGAGGCCAGGGCGCCGAGCGCGAGGCCGGACACGAGGCCGAGGGCCAGGGTCCAGCCGATCCGCGGCACGAGCTCCGCGAGCCCGTAGCCGGGCGAGTCGACCCACTCGATCAGGCCGAGCGTCAGGGCGACCGCCATCGGGTCGTTCAGCCCGGACTCGGCCTCCAGCATCGCGCCCACGCGTCGGCGCAGCGTGGTGAAGCGGAGGGTGGCGAAGACGGCGGCGGCGTCGGTGGAGCCCACGATCGCCCCGAGCAGCATCGCCTCGGCCGGGTCGAGATCGAAGAGCACGAGCGCCGCGAGGCCGACGACCCCCGCGGTGATCGCCACGCCCGCGGTGGCCAGCAGCGCGGCGCCCGGCAGCACCGGCCGCACGTCCCGCCACCGCGTCGTGAGACCGCCCTCCCACAGGATCGCGACGAGGCCGATCGTGCCGACCGTGCGCGCCAGGTCGGCGTCGTCGAAGGCGATCCCCCCCGGCCCGTCGGACCCCAGCAGCATCCCGAGGCCCAGGAACACCACGAGCACCGGCAGCCCGCCCCGCGTGGCGAGCAGCGCGCCGCCCGCGCTGAGCACGAGGAGCAGTCCGGCGAGGAGGATGACGAGCGGATCGATCGGCGGCTCCGGGCGGCGGGGGCGGGGCCGATCCTAGCCCGGGCCGCGACGGGGGCGTTGTGCACAGGGAGAAGCCGGGGGGTGCTTTCTCATACCTGTGGCTAAAGCCCGTCCCGCGCGACGCGCCCTAGCCTCGACCAACCCGAGGCCCGTGCGGCCTCACGTCCCCTTCTCGCGCAAGGAGAGTAGATGCGTTTGAGGTCATTCCGGCTCGTGCCGGCGCTGGCGGCGGTGCTGCTGCTGGTCGTCCCGGCCCTCGCCGCGGCTCAGGACGCCACGGATCAGGACATCGCGATCAACACCCTGCTGGTGTTCCTCGGCGCGATCCTCGTCCTGTTCATGCAGGCGGGTTTCGCCATGCTCGAGGTCGGGCTGTCCCGCATGAAGAACGCGGGCGCGGTGATGGCCAAGATCCTCATCAACCTGTCCATCACCTTCATCGTGTTCTGGGCGGTCGGCTTCTCGCTCGGCTTCGGTGATGGCAGCGGCTTCGTGGGCGCGTCGGGATGGTTCCTCGACGTCAGCGACCCCGCCGCCGACTTCTCGTCCCTGGCCGGGTACGCCGCCAACTTCGAGGTCATGTTCTTCTTCCAGGCGACCTTCGCCGCCGTCTCGCTGGCGATCGTGTTCGGCACCATGCTCGATCGCACCAAGTTCGCCGCGTACGTCGTCTTCGGGATCCTCTACATCGGCCTGATCTACCCGACGGTCGCGCACTGGACCTGGGGTGGCGGCTGGCTCTTCCAGGACGGCTTCCTCGACTTCGCCGGCTCGTCGATCGTGCACCTGCAGGGCGCCCTGGCGGCTCTCGCCGGCACCCTGATCCTCGGGCCGCGCATCGGCAAGTTCCGCGACGGCAAGGCCTCGCCGATCCCCGGTCACTCGATGCCCCTGATGGTGCTCGGCGTGATCATCCTCTGGGTCGGGTGGATGGGCTTCAACCCGGCGTCGTTCCTCAGCGCGATCGGCGCGAACTTCGCCGACATCGCCGTCAACACCAACCTGGCCGCGGCCGCCGGCGTCATCGGCGCGACCCTCGCCGCGCTGTTCATGTTCAAGACGCTGGACGTCTCGCAGATGGGCAACGGCGCCATCGCCGGGCTCGTCGCCGTCACCGCCCCGTGCGCCTTCGTCGATCCGTGGGCGGCGGTGCTGATCGGGTTCGTCGGTGGCGCGATCGTCCCGCCGCTCGTCATCGCCATCGACAAGATGCGGGTGGACGACCCGGTCGGCGCCCTGCCGGCCCACGGTGTCGCCGGCATCTGGGGCACCCTCGCGATCGGCCTGTTCTGCACCGCCGAGCGCACGGGCGCCCGCGAGGGGCTCCTCCTCGGTGGCGGCGTCGATCAGCTGTGGGTCCAGTTCTACGGCATCGCCGCGACCGTCGGCTTCACCCTGGCGGCGTGCCTCATCGTCTTCCTGGCGATCAAGTACACCATCGGGCTGCGGGTCTCCGAGGAGCACGAGCTGCGCCGGCCTCGACATCTCGGAGCACGGCATGTTCGGCTACCCGGAGAGGTTCATCGACGTCCAGGGCGCCGAGTCCGACTCGAACGGCCACCCGCCGGTCCCCGCCCCCGCGGGCACGGCGACCGCCGGCGCGCCCGCCACCGCCTCGTAAAGGGAGGAACGACGTGAAGAAGATCGAGGCGTTCATCAGACACGAGGCGCTGGAGGCGATCCACGACCGCCTGGCGAACATGGGGCTCCCCTCCATGAGCGTCACGGAGGTCAAGGGATCCGGGCGTCAGAAGGGGTTCACCGAGAGCTACCGCGGAGCGAAGACGACCATCTTCCTCCGGCCGAAGCTCAAGCTGGAGATGGTGCTCGACGACACCGACGTCGACCGCGCGATCGACACCATCCTCGAGCTCGCCCACACGGGCGAGCCCGGGGACGGGAAGATCTTCGTGTTCGCCGTCGAGGAGTCGATCCGGGTCCGCACCGGCGAGCGCGGAGACGTCGTGCTCGCCCCGCACCCGGAGGGGACGCCCGCCTAGGGCCGCCCCACACCCGGATCGATCCCGATGCCGGCGGGTCCCCTCGGGGGCCCGCCGGCATCGGCGTCTCCGGGACGCGCCGCCGCCCGGGGGACCTCAGCCGCGGGAGGGCGCGGGGATGCGCATCCCCGGCACCTCGAGGATGAACCGGCTGCCGTCGCCGTCGCGGGTCTCCAGCCGCACGTCGCCCCCGAGCGCGCGGGCGAGCTGGCGGCTGATCGCCAGGCCGAGCCCGCTGCCGCGGCGCCCGTCGGGGGTCTCCTGCGAATGGAAGGCCTCGAAGATGCGCTCGCGGTCGGCGGCCGCGATGCCGGGGCCGGAGTCGCTGACCGTGGCGGTGAAGCCTCCCCCCGGACGCGCCCGCCCCTCGAGGCGCACGATGCCCCCGCGCGGGGTCCAGTGGATCGCGTTGTCCAGCAGGTTGCCCACGATCCGCTGCACGCGGGACTCGTCGGTCACGAGCACGGGCAGCTCGTCGATACCCCGCTCGAAGCGCAGCCCGCGCGCGCCGGCCTGGGCCTGCATCGCGTCGAACGCGCGGTCCAGCACCTCTCCCGGCCGCACCTCGGAGAGGTCGAGGGGGAATCGTCGCGCGTCGAGGCGCGAGAGGTCGAGCAGGTCGGTGACGAGGTGCTCGAGGCGCGCGGCCTCGCTCTCGATCGCGGCCAGCGAGCGGGGCACGTCGCCGGCGGGCACCACGCCGTCGGTCAGCGCGGCGGAGTGCCCGCGGATCGCCGTGAGCGGAGTGCGCAGGTCGTGGGTGACGCGCATGAGGAAGTCGCGGGTCTCGCCCTCGCGCTCGGCCAGCCGGCGCACCATGAGGTTGAAGTCGGAGGCGAGCTCGTCGAGCTCGCGGGTGCCGGTGGGCCCGAGCTCGGTGCGCAGGTCGCCGCCCGCCACCCGGTGGGTCGCCACCTGCATGGCCGTGAGCGGCCGGGTGAGCCGGCTGGTCAGCAGCAGCGACAGCAGCAGCGCGAGGCCGAGACCCAGGCCGGCGGCGCCCACGACCCGCGAGGCGACGTCGGGCCAGGCCGACGCCGGCTCGCCCGGCGGCCGTGAGAGCAGCACCGCCCCGACGATCTCGGAGCCGAGGAACACGGGGGCCGCCGAGGCCTCGGTGCGCGGATCGCCGTCCACCTGGAAGTCGATGCGCTGCACGCCTTCGTTGTCGAGCTGCGCGAAGTCGAGCTCGTCGGCGGCCACCGACGGGATCTCGTCGGTGGGCTCGTCCGCGCCGGGGGTGAGCTGCAGGCCCGAGTAGTAGAGCTTCGTGCGGGGGCCGACCAGCGCCTCGAGGTTGCTCGGGCGGAAGAAGGTGAAGGGGCGGCCGGCGGCGGCCTGGCGCTCCGCCTGCGCGCTCACGATCGTCGCGAGGGCCTTCGCCTGGCGGTCGAGCTCGGCCCGTGCCACGACCCGCGACTGGGCCCGGATGAGCCCTCCGCCGACGGCGGCGAACACGATGGCGGCCGTCAGCAGCCCGGCGGCCGCCGCCAGTGCGAGGCGCCCGCGCAGCGTGCGCCAGGGCCGCGGCACGCGGGTCGTCACCGTTTGGCGGGCACCTTGTAGCCGGTGCCCCAGACGGTCTGGATCGGGCAGGCCTCGCCGAGCTTGCGCCGCAGCTGCCGCACGTGGACGTCGATGGTGCGGCTGTCGCCGAGGAACGTGAAGCCCCAGACCCTCTCGAGGAGCTGCTCCCGCGTCAGCACGAGACCGCGGTTCTCGATCAGGGTGACGAGCAGGTCGAACTCCTTGGGCGTCAGCTGCACGCCCTCGCCCTCGACGAAGACCTCGCGCCCGCCGACCTCGATGCGCAGCGGACCGGCGTCGATCGTGACCGGCTCGGGACGTCCCCCGCGCGCGGGCCGGGCCTCGGCCCGCCGCAGCACGGCACGCACGCGCGCGACGAGCTCGCGCGGGTTGAAGGGCTTGGTGATGTAGTCGTCGGCGCCGAGCTCGAGGCCCACCACCTTGTCGACGGCGTCGTCGCGCGCGGTGAGCATGATGATCGGGGTGTGGCCGTTCTGGCGCAGGCGCTTGGTGACCTCGTAGCCGTCCATCCCCGGGAGCATCAGGTCGAGGATCACGAGGTGGAACGACTCCGACCCGGCCAGGCGCAGTCCGTCGTCGCCGCGCGTCGCAACGCTCACCACGAACCCCGCGGCCTCGAGGTACATGCGCGCGAACGAGGCGATGTTGGGCTCGTCCTCGACGATCAGGACCCGCTGGCGGTCGTCGGGCGGTGCCATCGGCGCACGATGGTAGTCCGCCCGTCGCGCACGGTCCACCGCCGGCCCCGCCCGCCCCCGTCCCGTCGCCCCCTCGCCGGGAGGCGCCGGGACGGGGGCGACGCTCACGCCGGCGCGCCCGCCGGCTGCAGCAGCAGGCGCATTCCGCCGCGGCCGGGGCGCAGGTCGGTCGCCGCGCCGGCGTCGATCGTGCCGCCGCCCCGCGCGAAGGCCCGTGCGAGGGTGCCGGGCGCCGGGGTGAAGACGCCTTCGAGATCGACGGCCCGGACCTTCATCCGGAAGGCGCTGCCCGAGATCGCGACCCGGGCCGAGCGCAGCCCCGAGTAGACGACCGATCCGTCGGCGAGCCGCGTCGTCGTGGTGCCCTTCGGGACGGTGACGGCGAGGTCGTCGGCCGCGGAGCGGTCCCAGACCCGCACGCGACCGGTGACCGTGGCGATGTCGACCGTGCCGGCGGCCGGTCCGTTCAGGCGCCAGGTCGCCCCCGCGGCGCGGGCGTCCCACGACCACCAGCGGCTCACGCGCACGCTGCGGTGCCGCACGCGGCCCCGGCCGTCCTCGACGGTGCGGGTGATCACCACCCGTCGCGTCGCGACGCGCGCGCCGCGCCGGCCCGGGTGCGACCGCCACTCACGGGCTCCGCGGCCGCTCAGGTTGACGGCCATCGGCCCGGTGCCGAGCACGAGGCGACGGCTCGTCCAGAGGGGCATGGGCACCCCGCCCTCCAGGATCGTCTCGCCCGCCCCCGCGGCGCGGGCGACACCGGCGGCCGGGTGGGCGGCGGTCGGGTCGACGTCGACGGTGAAGCGACCGGCGATCGCGATCGTGAGGTCCGATCCGTCGAGCACCAGCATCCCGTCGCCGGCGTAGCGGCGCCACGCGCCGTCCTTCGAGGTCGTCGCCGCGCCGAAGCCGCTCGCGGTGGTCGCGAGATCGTCTCCCGTCGAATCGTCCCGCACCCTCACGACGCCCCGCGCGTGCACCACCAGGCCGCCCGATCCACTGAAGCGGAACGTGCCGCGCCCGTCGGCGTGGAGCGCCTTCGTGGTGGTGACCGTCGAGGCCGCGCCCTCCTCGGCCGTGGGGTCGCTCTCGATGACCGGCTCGGCCGGGTCCGCCGTCGCGGCGGACGGGAGGCCGATCAGGACCGCCACGGCACCTGCGAGAAGCAGCTTGCGCACCGTCTCTATCTCCTTCGTTGCGCGGAGGAGGGTGAGACTCTGACGACGCTCCGTCCCCAGCGGCGCTCCGGTCCGGAGTTCAGCCGGTAGGTGCCCGAGCCGAGCAGACGCGCCTGACCGTTCCCCGCGATCGAGAACCTCAGGTTGACACCCAGCACCTGCACCGAGACCTTGGAGCCGGTCACGTAGAGGATCCCCGAGGCGCGCCGGACGGTGGCGCGTCCGCGTGCGAATGTGAGCGGCACGCCCGCGAGATAGGCCGCCGCGTCTCCGCCGCGGTCGATCACCACCACCCGGCCCCGCTCGGGGATCGTCCCGGTGACCGACATCCGGCCGACGACCGTCATCGCCCCGCTGCCCATCGCCTGCAGCTGCGCCGAGGGCACGCGTGCGTCCGCACGCTGGGCGTGCGGCGCGGCCAGGGCCAGCGCGGGTACGACGAGGACGAGGGTGACGGCGGTCACCAGCGCGCGACGGATCACTTCACCTCCGACGAATGGCCCGGCGGGCACGACGTGCCCGCCGATGTGGCCGCATCGTCCATCGCTCCGATGAGGGAAGCGCGCGCGGTCGGTTAGAGGTTTGCGGCAGGGTGTTCGGGATCTGTGAACGCGCCCCCCGGCGCGCCGGGCCCCGTACCGGCGATCAGGGCTGGAGCTTGACGTTCTCCTGCACGACGACGGGTGCCGGCGCGTCGAGCTTGACGCCCTCCTGCACCGTCGGGCCGGTCGCCGCGGGGGCGGCCGTCTGGGCGCCGGGCTCCTCGCCCTCGGGGATCGGCCGGGGGCCGTCCTCCATGTACGCCCACACCATCTCGCCACAGTCCGGACAGGTCGGCAGCACGCCGCGGTTGCGGATCTGGAACTGGCAGGCGACGCACGCGACGACGCCGGGCACCTTCTGTCCGGCGTGGAAGCAGGGCTTGCCGAGGCGGCGCTCGGCCTCCTCGACGCCCTCGCGCACGCTGAGGGTGCGTCCCTGGGTGCGACCGCCCGGCCCGCCGCCGGGACCGCCCGCCTGGCGTCGCTGTGGTGGCAGGCTGCTCATCCGTGCCTCTCCCCGCTCGGTGCCGGCGCGGAGGGCGTTCTCGTGCCCGGCCGCGAGGCGTATCGTTGGACGTCGAGAAGCCTACCGCGCGCGGCCGTCGGAGCCGAGGTGCGGGGTCACCACGGAGACCGGGAGAGCCCGATCCGCGTACGCGTCGCGCTGGCCCAGATCAACACCGTCGTCGGCGACCTCGACGGCAACGCGACGCGCATCGGCCGGGCGCTCGACGAGGCGGCCGCGGCGGGCGCCGACATCACCCTCGTCCCCGAGCTCGCCATCACCGGCTACCCGCCCGAGGACCTGCTGTTGCGGCCGGCGTTCGCCGCGGCCGCCCGCGCGACGCTCGACCGCGTGGCCGAGGGGGTGCGCGGCGGCATCGCCGTCATCGGCTTCCCCGAGTGGAACGGTGACTGCCACAACGCGGCCGCCGTCGTCGCCGACGGGCGCGTGCAGGCCGTCTACCGCAAGCGCTTCCTCCCCAACTACGGGGTCTTCGACGAGGCCCGCTACTTCCGCTCGGGCGACGAGGCCATGGTCGTCGAGGTCAACGGCGTCAGGGTCGGCCTCGCCGTCTGCGAGGACATCTGGTACCCGGACCCGGTGGCCTCCGATCTGGCCGCGGCACGCGTTGACCTCGTCTGCTGCATCTCCGCCTCCCCCTTCCACCGGGGCAAGGGCGATCGCCGCGAGGCGATGCTCGCGACCCGGGCCGACGACTGCGCCGCCGCGCTCGCGTTCTGCAACCAGGTGGGGGGACAGGACGAGCTGGTGTTCGACGGGCGCTCCGCGGTCTTCGACGCGTCCGGCGAGGTCGTGGCCCGGGCGCCGCAGTTCGAGGAGCACCTGCTGATCGCCGACGTCGATCCGCTCATGTCCGCCCGCCGGCGCCTGCGCGAGCCGCTCGCGCGCCGCCTGCCGGGGGCGCCCGACGGTCGCGACGTGCGCGTCGTCGCCCGGCCCGCCCGGGGGGGTGGCGACACCGCGCCGGGCGACACGGCGCCCATCATGCGCGACGAGGCGGAGGTGTGGGCCGCGCTGCGTCTCGGGATCCGCGACTACGTCGACAAGAACGGCTTCCCCGGCGTGATCCTCGGCCTCTCGGGCGGCATCGACTCGGCCCTCACGGCCGCGCTCGCGGCCGACGCGCTCGGCTCCGACCGGGTGACCGGCGTCGCGCTGCCCTCGCGCCACTCGTCGCCCGAGAGCCTCGCCGGCGCGCAGGAGCTGGCCGAGGCCCTCGGCATCCGTCTGATCGAGCTGCCGATCGCCGGTGTGGTGGAGGCCTTCGAGGACGCGCTCGCGGGCGCGTTCGCCGGCCTGGCCACCGACATCACCGAGGAGAACCTGCAGGCGCGCGCCCGCGGCACGCTGCTGATGGCGCTGTCCAACAAGCTCGGCCCGCTCGTGCTCGCGACGGGCAACAAGAGCGAGATGTCGGTGGGGTACAGCACCCTCTACGGCGACATGGTCGGCGGGTTCGCGCCGCTGCGCGACCTCTCCAAGACCTGGGTGTACCGCCTCTCGCGCTGGCGCAACCGGTCCGAGGGGCGCGCGGTGATCCCCGAGGCGACCATCGTCCGGCCGCCCACGGCCGAGCTGCGACCCGGTCAGCTCGACACGGACAGCCTGCCCGCCTATGAGGTGCTGGACGCGATCCTCGAGGGATACGTCGAGCGCGGACTGGAGCCGGCCGAGCTGGCCGACGCCGGGCACCCGCGTCAGATCGTGACCGACGTCGTCCGAATGGTGGATCGTGCCGAGTACAAGCGACGCCAGGGCCCGGTGGGCATCAAGATCACCCCACGCGCGTTCGGGCGCGACCGGCGCATGCCCATCACCACCCGTCATGTCTGAGCGCCCGCCCCGCCCGGGCCGCGGCGCGATCCCCGCCGGCCTCGTCCTCCTGCTCATCGCGGCCGGTGGCGCGAGCGCGGCCGACGGTCCCCAGAAGCCGCCCGACCCCGCCCCCGGGCCCGGGGTGGCCCGCCTCGACGGGGGCTTCGCCGGCACCGCCGACGGCGAGCGCAGCCTGCTCGTCACCTTCTCCGACGCGCCCCCCGGGCGGCTCGCCCGCGCCCGGCTCGCCGGGCTGGGAACGGCGCGGCCGCTCGTGCCCGAGGCCGGCGTCTGGAGCCTCGCCCCGACCGACGCGCCCCGTGCTCGCGAGGCGGTGCTCGCGCGTCCGCGCGTCGCGGGCGCCGAGTGGTCGCTCGCGCGCCGCGTCGCCGACCGGCCGGTGCCGCCCACGCCGCCCGGCCCGGCCCCGGTCGTCACCGATCCGCTGTTCACGCCGGCGGACCAGTGGGGCCTGCGCGAGCGCGGGAGCTGGGGCATCGACCTCACCACCACCGGTCCGCGCGCTCCGATCGCCATCCTCGACTCGGGAGTCGACCCCACCCACGAGGAGTGGGGCGGTGCCGGCTCGCCGCTGGTCGCGCCGCGCAGCGTGCTGCGGGGCGACGGCGACGCGTCGGACCATGGCGAGTCGGGGCACGGGACCCACGTGGCGGGCATCGCCGCGGCGCCGGCGAACGGCGTCGGCATCGTGGGGGTGGCCCCGGCCGCCGCCGGGACGGCCCCCGTCATCCCGGTGCAGATCGCCAACCGGGCGGGCTTCAGCACCGACGCCACGATGATCCGCGGGGTGCGCCACGCGGTGATCAACGGGGCGCAGGTGGTCAACATCTCGGCGGGCGGCCGCGGCTACTCGCGGGCGTTCCAGGACACGATCCTCTGGGCCACGCAGCGGGGCGCGCTGGTGGTCGCCTCGGTCGGCAACCAGGGCCAGGACGTCAACACCCTGAACTACCCGGCGGCCTACCGCCGCGTGCTCGGGGTCGGCGCGCAGTGCGACGGGGCGGTCAGCTTCGACTGCCCGCGCGCCTACGGCGTCGCCACGTTCTCGACCTACAACCGCTCGGTCGACGTCATCGCGCCCGGGGTGCGGGTGCTCTCGAGCGTGCCGCGACGCGTGACGGAGAGGGCCGTGGCGCCGGGGTACGCGCTCAAGGACGGCACCTCGATGGCCGCGCCGTACGTCGCGGGGGTCGCCTCGCTCGTGCAGGCCGCCAACGGCGGCACCCTCAGCCCGTTCCAGGTGGCGCAGCAGATCACGAACACGGCGACCGACATCGGCCCGCGCGGCCGCGACGACCGCACCGGTCACGGCGTCGTCAACCCGCGGGCCGCGGTCACCCTGCGGACGCCGGCGGACGACACCGAGGAGGTCAACGACGACGTCAAGTGGATCCGGGGGACCACGCGGATCGCCGAGACCGGGCGCCCGCTGCTGCTCCGGGCCACCGCGCACTCGGTCGAGGACCCCGACGACGTGTACGCGGTCAGGCTGGTGCGCGGCCAGCGCCTGCGCGTCACCCTCACCCGCGCCCGCGGTCAGTTCGACCTGTACCTCTGGAACACCGGCACCCGGACCGTCGCGACCGGCGACGCGAACCTGGCGCGCCATCTGGTCCGCTACCGCCGGGGCACCAGCGGGCGCAGCGTGGTCGTCTACCGCGCCAGGCGCACGGGGCTCCACTACGTCAACGTGTTCGCCCGGCGTGGGGCGGGGCCCTACACGCTGCGCATGATCCGGGGCGGATAGGCTGCCGCCGATGGCGACCGGGCCCCACACGCTGCTGTTCTACGACTACGTCGCCGACGTGCTCGAGCGCCGCGCGCCCCACCGGGCGGCCCATCTCGCGCGCATCGACGAGTGGATCGCCACCGGCGCCCTGCTGATGGCCGGCGCCACGGGCGATCCGCCCACGGGCGCGGTCTTCGTGTTCGCCGACGTCGGCGACGACGAGGTGGCCCGCTTCGCCGACGGCGACCCGTACCGGGAGGCCGGGCTGGTCACCGGGCGCAAGGTCGTGCCCTGGACCGTGGTCGCCTCGGCCTGACCGGACGCCGGGCCGGTCCGATGGGCTAGGTTCAGTGGCATGACCCGCACCGCGTTCGTCCATACCGAGGGTGGTCCCTCGTACAACCTCGGGGACGACCACCCCATGACGCCCCTGCGGCGGCAGCTCGCGGTCGACCTCATCCGCGCCTACGGACTCGATCGCCATCCCGACGTCGTGCCGATCGCGCCCGAGCCCGCCCCCGATGCGGTCATCGAGCGGGTGCACGCGCCCGCGTTCGTGGCGGCGGTGCGTCGCTACAGCGCGCAGCCGGCGCTGGCATCGACCTGGGAGGCGAGCCAATGGGGGCTCGCGGCCGGCGGCGACACCCCGGCCTTCGCGGGCATGCACGAGGCCGCCGCCGCGATCTGCGGCGCCTCGGTCGCCGGGGCGCTCGCGGTGTGGGAGGGTCGGGCCGACCAGGCGTTCGTCGCCGGCGGCGGCCTGCACCACGCCTTCGCCAACAAGGCCGCCGGCTTCTGCATCTACAACGATCCCGCCGTCGCGATCCAGGCGCTGCTCGACGCGGGCGCCGAGCGCGTCGCCTACATCGACATCGACGTCCACCACGGCGACGGCACGCAGTGGATCTTCTTCGAGGACCCGCGCGTGCTCACGTGCTCGGTGCACGAGACCGGCCGGTACCTGTTCCCCGGCACCGGGTCGATCGCCGAGCGCGGGATCGGCACGGCCGAGGGCACCGCCCTCAACGTGCCGTTGCCGCCGTACGCGGGCGACCGCCCGTACCTGCGGGCGATCGAGGAGGTCATCGCCCCCGCGGTGGCGCGCTTCGACCCTGACGTCATCGTGACCCAGGACGGGGCCGATCCGCACCACGCCGACCCGCTGGCCCACCTGCAGGTCACGATGCCGACCTTCCCGCGCGCCTACCGCGCGCTCCACGAGCTCGCCCGCACCACCGCGGACGGCCGGTGGGTGGCGCTCGGCGGCGGCGGCTACACCTTCCAGGTCGTGCCGCGCGCCTGGACGATGCTCTTCGCCGAGATGCTGGGCGCGACGCTCGACGACGAGATCCCGGAGGCCTGGTGGCGCGCGGGCGAGGAGCAGCTCGGGGTGCCGCTGCCGCGCCGCATGTCCGACGATCCCCCGCCCGAGGTGCCCGAGGACGAGCGCATGCGGGCCGACGTCGAGGGCGATCGCGTGGTCAACGAGGTCCGCTCCCTGTTCCTGCGCTGACCGGAGCCGCGCCGGCGATCGAGACCGCCGGCGTCGGGGTGTGGCGGGGGGTCGCGGCCGGCGGCCGCGCGACCCTGCTGGAGGGCGTCGACTGGCGCGTCGAGGCCGGTGAGCGGTGGGCCGTCGTCGGCCCCAACGGAGCCGGCAAGACCACCCTGATGACCATCGCGGGCGCGCGCGGCTTCCCCAGCGAGGGCACGGCCGACATCCTCGGGGCACGGCTCGGGACGGTCAACACGCGCCGGCTCCGGCGTGCGATCGGCCAGGTCGACTCCACCATGACGACCGCGTTCCGGCCCCGGTCGACCGCGCTCGGGGTGGTCATGACGGGCGCGTCCGCCGAGATCGCGCCGCTCGCTCCCCCCGGGGGCGACGCCGAGCGGGCGCGCGCGGCCGACCTGCTCGAGCGGTCCGGGTGCGGCCGGTTGGCGGACATCCGGTTCGCGCGCCTCTCCCGCGGCGAGCAGCAGCGGGTGCTGCTGGCGCGGGCGCTGATGGGCCGCCCTCGGTTGCTGCTGCTCGACGAGCCGACGGCCGGGCTCGATCTCCCCGGCCGCGAGGCGTTCCTCGCCCGGCTCGATGCGCTCGCCCGGTCCGACCCGGGCATGGCGACCGTCCAGGTGAGTCACCATCTCGAGGAGCTCGCCGGCTCGGTGACCCACGCGCTGCTGCTTCGGCGCGGCCGCGTCGTGGCGGCCGGCCCCGCCCGCGACGTGCTCGTCGACGACCTGCTGTCGCGCTGCTTCGATGCCCCGGTGCGCGTCACCCGCCACGGCGGGCGCACGTTCGCGGTCATCGACGGCACCCCCGCTCCCCGGGGGGCCTGAGCGGCCGCCGTCAGGCGGTGGTCGTGACGACCCGGTTGCGCCCGCGCTCCTTGGCGGCGTAGAGGTTGGCGTCGGCCTCCCGCACCAGGTCGTCGACGTCCCCGCCCGGTCCGGTCGAGGCGACGCCGAGGCTCACGGTGACCGGGCCTGCCGGGGTGGCGGCGTTCGCGATGGCGGTGCGGATGCGCTCGGCGACCACGGCCGCCGCCGCGGCGTCCGCGCCGGGCAGCAGCAGGGCGAACTCCTCCCCGCCGATCCGGCATGCCCGGTCGCCGGCCCGGGCGGTGCGGTCGAGCGCGCGGGCGACGGTCACGAGGGCCGCGTCCCCGGCCTGGTGGCCGTGGCGGTCGTTGACCCGCTTGAAGTGGTCAACGTCGAGCATGATGAGGCCCAGGGCCTCGCCCGCGCGGCTCGCGCGCGCGGCCTCGGAGGACAGGGCCTCGTCGAACGCGCGCCGGTTGCCGAGCCCCGTCAGGGCATCGGCGAGCGTGAGCCGCTCGAGCCGCTCGACCGCCTCGATGCGGGCCAGCGCCGCGCCGCCGTCGGCGGCGACCTCGCGGATCGCCCCCATGCCGCGGCTGCGGACGCTCGCGGGCCCGACGCGCGGCACCGGCCGCGACGCGGTCAGGCGACCCACCGCGCGCGCGCCGTCGCCGTCCGGGGCGACGAGCGGCACCTCGAGCATCACCCGCCCGTCCGCGCGCCAGGTCCGCTCGGCGGCCTCGCCACCGCCGAGTCCGACCGAGACGTTCCAGTCCGGGAGGAGCCCCTCGAAGGCCGTCCGGACGATCGCGATCACATCGTCGGGCTCCGACGCCGTGGTGAGGGCGGCGCTCGCGGCCCACTTGCCGTTGAGACGGGCCAGCTCGCGCCGCGTCTCACGCCCGTCGAGCTCGGCGAACACCGCGGCGATCACGACGACCGACGCGGTGAGCACGAGCGGGCCGGCGGTCTCGTCCAGCCCCGGGGCGCCCGGCTCCTCGCGCGCGTAGAGCGCCCCCATCACGATGCCCCCGAGGATGAGCGCCTTGACGCCGAATCCGGGCGAGTGACCGAGCGTCACCGCGAGGGCCAGCAGGGGTAACAGCCAGAGCCCCGTGCCGTCGGCCCCGCCCGACAGCTCGGAGAGGAGCAGGATCAGACCGGCGTCGACGACGACCGCGGCATCGACCGCCGTGAGCAACCGCCGCGGCCACCGCATGGGCGCCAGCCAGAGGCCCACGTGCACGGCGAGCGCGCCGATGCACGCCGCCGCGGCGAGCATGTGCTGGCGCGTCGTCGCCCCCGGCTCCACGAGCTGCGCGCCGATCGCGATCAGCACCAGCGCGACCACCCGCCCGCGCAGCATCATGCCGTGCCGCTCCTCGAGCGCGTACCAGTCGCGCCGGGGTCCGCCGCGGGGCGCACGGGGCACGGAGCTGTCGTGGGTGCGGGCCAAGGATCGTCCTGTCGATCGCGGAAACGCGGCCCACGTTAGCCGTTCGCAGGAGTTTCGGGTCAGGGCTAAAGGTTTCGCCCCGACCTGCCGATGGGGGCCGCGATGGCGCCCTCAGCTCCATACGCGATCCGCCACCGCCGCATGCCCCGCCGGGCCGCCCTGCTCGCGATCGCCGCGATCGCCGCCGTCCCCGCCGCCGCCGGCGCCGCGCCGTACGAGGCGCACCCCTGGCCCACCGCGACCACCGCCGTCGCGAGCTGTGAGCAGGATGGGTCCTGCAGCCCGGGCGGTGGTCCGGTGCCGGCGCCCGAGCCGCCGACCGAGGAGGCCGTGCCCACCGAGGCCACCCCGGACGAGCCGGAGGTCGACGGGGAGCCGAAGGACGACGAGGACCCGAAGGACGACGCCGAGCCGAAGGACGACGAGGACCCGAAGGACGAGGCCGAGCCGAAGGACGACGAGAAGGACGACACCGACCGGGGCGACGACGAGAAGGACGACGCCACGCCCGCCCCCGAGCCGGGCGACCCGCCGCACGGCACCGGCGCGGCGATCGCGCCACCGCCGGCCATGCGCTCGCTGGCGCTCGGCCTCGGCGTCGGCGGCGTGCGACTCGCGGCGGATGACGACGCCCCCCGGCGCATCTCCGTGGATCTCGTGGCCGACCCCGTCATCGTGCCGATCGTGCCGCCCGTGCTCGGACTCGCCGTGCGCGTCTCGTCGGACGAGCCCGTCCTGAGCGTCGCGGCGACACGGCCGCCGCTCACCCCGCCGCTCTCCGCCGCCGCCCCCGAGGCGCCCACGCCCCCGCCGGCACCCCCGGCACCGGCCCCCGCCGCCGCGGTCGCCGTCGCCCCGCGGGTCTCGACGGCTCCCGCCGCCGCCGACCCACCGTCGCGCCGTGCCCGCGCGGCGGCCCCTGCGCCCGCCGTGGCGGCGGCCGGCCCGGCGCCCGGCGTCGTCACGCCGTCCGTCTCGGCGGCACCGGCCCCCGCGACACCCCGCGCGCCCGCGGCGTCCCCGCGCGTCTCCGCCCCGGTCACCCCGACCGCCCCGGCCGCCGTGGCGGCGCTGCCCGCGGCCACCCCCTCCGTCGCGACGCCGCCCGTGGAGCCCTCCTCGTCGCGCCCGGACGTGGACGTCATGTCGCGGCCCGTCGGCATCGCGATCGACGCGGCCATGACGACGGGGCGATCGATCTGGCTCCCGATCGGCGTGCTGGCCGCGATCGTGCTCTACCTCATCGGCCAGCGCGGCCTCGACCGCGGATCGAAGCTGTCCTACGCCGGTCGGCCCGGTGAACCCGACGACCAGCTGATCGAGCTCTAGCCGTGCCCGCGCCGGTCCTCCGGCGCCCACGTCGCTCAAGCGTCGTCGGGAGGGGGTCGAGGTGATGGGGCAGATGCCGCCCCGCGCCACCACCTCCCGCCCGCCGGCGCCCGCCGCCTCCCCCGTGTCGGGCGATCGCCTGCGGCAGGCCTTCGATGCGCTCCCCGATGCCGTCTGGCTGCTCGACGCGATCCGCGGACCGGGCGGCGGCATCGCCGACTTCCGCGTGGCCGACCTCAATCGACGGGCGGCCGAGCTCGCCGGCACCACGGTGGGCGACGGACGCGGACGCCTGCTGGGTGACCTGGTCGGCACGGCGCGCAGGATGGGTCACATCGCCCACTGGGCCGAGGTGGTCGAGACCGGCAGCCCCCGGGAGCTCGAGTTCCGCTACGACCCGCCGGGCGGACCCCCCGTGTGGCGGTGGGCGACGGCGGCGCCGCTCGGCGACGGCGTCGCGCTGACCCTGCGCGACGTCACCGAGCGGGTGCTCGACGAGCAGCGCCGCGCGGCGTCCGAGGCCGACTTCCGGCTGCTGGCCGAGAACGCCACGGACATGATCATCCGCATCACCCCCGACGGCGAGATGGTCTACGTCTCGCCGGCCAGCCGCGAGATCCTCGGGATCCCGCCCGAACAGATGATCGGCCGCCTCGACTGGGAGTTCGTGCACCCCGAGGACGTGCCGGCGCTCCTCGCGACCCGCCGAGGGCTCGGCGCCGGGCCCGACGTGCGCTCGGCCGCCTTCCGCGGGGTCCACGCCGACGGGGGCTGGGTGCGCCTCGAGTTCGACCTCCCGCGTCGTCCGCGACGACGACGGCTGCGTCGTCGAGCTGCACGTCGCCACCCGCGACGTGAGCGAACGCTCCCTCGCCGACGCCGAGCACGTCGCGCTGCACCGGGTCTCCGAGGCCGTGGCCGGCGGGGCGGACGACGCCTCGCTCTACCGGCTCGTGGCCGTCGAGATGGCACGGCTGCTGGAGGCCGACGGCGCCCGCGTCGTGCGCTACGTCGACGGCGACGCGATCGAGGTGCTCGGCGCCTGGAGGCGCGACGGCCTGCCCGCGATCGCCCCGGGGTCGCGCATCTCCCTCGATCCCCGGTGGGCCGTCACCAGGGTGCGCGAGACCGGCCGCACGGCCGTGGCCGAGGTCGCCGTCGTCGGGGCGGCGACGTCGGGCGACATGCGCGTCGGCGTCGCCGCCCCCGTGCGGCTCAACGGGGCGATCTGGGGCGCGGCGGCCGTCGCGTACGCGACGGACCTGGCGGTGCCGCCGGCGGCCGCCTACCGCGTCGAGCGCTTCGCCAAGCTGGTGAGCCTGGCCGTGGCCAACGCCGAGGCGCGCACGCGCCTGCTGCGTCAGGCCACGACGGATGCCCTGACGGGCCTCGCCAACCACGCCACCTTCCACCGCGCCCTGGCCGAGGCGTTCTCCCGCACCGACCGCTACCCGGGTCCGCTTGGCCTCGCCCTCATCGACCTCGACCGGTTCAAGTCGCTCAACGACACCTTCGGGCACCGGGCCGGCGACGACGCCCTGGCGACGGTCGGACGGCTGCTGGGCGAGCACGCCCGGAGGGCCGACGTCGTCGGCAGGGTCGGCGGCGAGGAGCTCGCCTGGCTCATGCCCGAGACCGACGACGAGGGCGCCCGCGAGGCGGCCGAACGCCTGCGGCGGGCGATCGCCGCGGCGCCCGTCGCCGGACCGGCCGGCCTCACCGCATCGTTCGGGGTCGTCGCGCGGACGTCGCACGACATCGACGCCGAGGCCTTCTACCGCCGCGGCGACGCCGCGCTGTTCGAGGCCAAGCGCCGCGGGCGCGACCGGGTGATCGTGGCCTAGTCGGCCGCTCGGTCGATCTCGGCCGCGGCCTCCTCGGTCAGCAGCCAGGTGAGGGTGCCGTCGACCGGGCGCACCCGCCCGGCGGGGATCGACGGGTCGCCCTCGATGGCGCGGCGCACCGTCGCGGCCTTGTCGCCGGCGCCGACCACGAACAGCACCCGCCGGGCCGCGTTGAGCACCGGCAGGGTCAGCGAGACGCGCCAGGGCTGTGGCATCTGCGGCCGGTGCACCGGCACGGCGAGACGCCGAGCCTCCTCGACCTCGGGGGAACCGGGGAAGAGGGACGCCGTGTGGCCGTCGGCGCCCATGCCGAGCAGCACGAGGTCGAGCACGGGCCAGGGCGTGCCCGCCACGGTGGCGCGCAGGTCCTCCTCGGCCCGGGCGGCGGCCTCCTCTGGCGGCAGCTCGCCGAGGACGCGGTGGACCTGGTCGGGACGCAGCGGGATGCGGTCGAGAAGCGCCTCGCGCGCCATGCCGTAGTTCGAGCCCTCGGCGTCGGGCGGAACGCAGCGCTCGTCGCCGAAGTAGAAGGCGACCCGGCCCCATGGTGGACACCGCCCGGCGAGCTGCTGGTAGGCGGCCCGGGGGGTGCTGCCGCCGGCGAGCGCGATGGTTGCGCGCGAGCCGGGCGCGGCATCGAGCGCGACCCGCTCCATGCGCGCGGCGGCCTCGTCGGCGAGGGCGGCGCAGGTCGCGCACGACGACGACCTCGGGCGCGCTCATCGGCCGGCCAGGGTCGCCGCGCCCGCCAGGGCGCGCTCGAAGGGCCGGTCGCGCCGCTGCAGCTCGAGCTCGCCGGCCAGCAGCAGCGCCCGATCCGATCCCGGGAGCGGGAGGGTGCGTCGTCGCGGGGTGCCGTCGGCCTCGGTCACGCAGACGACCGCCGCGGAGCGGCCGGCGACGCGCTCGATCGAGAGCACGCGCCCGGACGTGCCGCCCGTCAGGGTCAGCGCCACCGTCCCGTCCTCCTCGTCCGGCCGGGCCTCGAACGTCACCGTCAGCCCGGGCCCGATCAGGTCGGCCATCCAGCCGGCGAGCAGCAGGCTCCCGGCGTCCGGCGCGTCTCCACCGTGGGTCACCGTCGCCGCGGGCGCGCCCGCGCGGGCGCTCGCGAGGGTGGGCTCGTCGACCATCTGGGCGATGAGCTGGCGCCACGACGTGATGCGCGCCCAGGCGAGGTCGGTCACGGCGGGGCCGTCGGGGGTCACCCACGCCGCGAGGGCCCGCACCCCCGCGGCGCCGGGCGCCCGTCCCGACTCGGTCACCACGCGGTCGGCGATGCCCGCGAGGCGGGCGAGGGGGGAGTCCCCCCCGGCGTCGGGCGGTCCGGGCCACCACAGCACGGTCGGCAGGTCGGGTCGCAGCAGCGGCACCGTCGCGCTGGCGGCGCCCATCGCGACGTCTCCCCGCAGGGTCAGCACGACAACCTCCACGGCGACGCCGCTGTGGTCGGCGGCCAGGCGGCAGCTCGTGCTGACGGTCGCGTCGATCCCGTCAGCGCCGTCGGCGGCGCTGAGCAGCACGGCTCGCGAGGGCTGGTGGTCGGCGAGGCGCTCGATGACGGCCGTCATCTCGCCGATCTCGGCGGGGTCGGTCGCGTAGGCGACGAGGTTGAGCACCCCCGCGAGGGTGAAGGGCATCCCGCCGTCCGGGGGGCGCCTCTGCGCCGCCAGCCGGTCGACCACCTCGCCGATGCCGACGTCGGTGCCGTCCCAGTCCTCGCGCCCGGCATCCATGCTCACAGCCGCCGCCACACCTTCCCGTCCCGCGCGATCAGGGCGTCCGCCGCCTCCGGACCCCACGACCCCGCATCGTAGTCCGGAAACGGCCCCGGCGTCGTGGCCCAGTGCCGGATCACCCCGTCCATGATCTCCCAGGCCCGCTCGACCTCGTCCCAGCGGGCGAAGAGCGTCGAGTCGCCGAGCAGCGCGTCGAGCAGCAGGCGCTCGTAGGCCTCGGGCGAGGTGCGCAGGAAGGCGCTGCCGTAGGCGAAGTCCATGCTCACCGGGCGCAGGTCGATCTGCGGGCCGGGCACCTTGGCGAGGAACCGCAGCGACGCGCCCTCGTCGGGCTGGATGCGCAGCGTGAGCAGGTTCGGCGCGACGCTCTCGCACGGCCGTCGTGGCGAAGGGCAGGTGCGGCGCGGCCTTGAAGTGGATCGACACCTCGGTCGCGCGCCGCGGCAGGCGCTTGCCCGTCCGCAGGTAGAAGGGCGTGCCCGACCACCGCCAGTTGTCGACCATCAGCCGCATCGCCACGAAGGTGTCCGTGTTCGACTGCGGGTCGACGCCGCTCTCCTGGCGGTAGCCCGGCACCCGGGCGCCGTCCGATCCAGCCGGGGCCGTACTGGCCGCGCACGGCGTCGCGGGACGCCGTCGCCGCGTCGAAGCAGGCGGATGGCCCGCAGCACCTTGACCTTCTCGTCGCGCACGTCGCGGCTCTCGAAGCGGGCCGGGGGCTCCATCGCGACGATCGAGAGCACCTGGAGCATGTGGTTCTGGACGATGTCGCGCAGCGGCGCCGCTCTGGTCGTAGTAGCCGCCCCGCGTGCCCGACGCCGAGATCCTCCGACGACGGTGATCTGGACGTGGTCGACGTAGCGCCGGTTCCAGATCGGCTCGAAGATCGCGTTGCCGAACCGCAGCACCAGCAGGTTCTGGACCGTCTCCTTGCCCAGGTAGTGGTCGATCCGGTAGACCTGGCGCTCGCGGAAGACGGCGTTGACGCGGGTGTTGAGCTCGCGGGCCGAGGCGAGGTCGTTGCCGAACGGCTTCTCGACGACCAGGCGGGCGAAGCTGCCCGTGGCCTCGTCCTCCTCGGCGAGGCCGGCCCGCCCGAGGCTCTCGGAGATCACCGGGAAGAACTCCGGCCCGGTCGCGAGGTAGAACAGCCGGTTGCCCATCGTGCCGTGCCGGGCGTCCTTCTCCTCGATCATCTCCCGCAGCCGCTCGAAGCCGGCCGGTTGGTCGAACGGGGCCGAGAGGTACCGCAGACGGCGGGCGAAGCCGTCCCAGACGTCGTCGTCGACGGGCATCGCCCCGTGCTCCTCGACGCCGGCCCGCATCCGCGCGCGGAACTCGTCGTCCGGCAGATCCGACCGCGCCACCCCGATGACCGCCGTCTCGGGCGGCAGCAGCTGCTGGGCGGCGAGCGAGTAGAGCCCCGGCATGAGCTTGCGTCGCGTCAGATCGCCGGTGGCACCGAAGATCACGATGACCGCGGGCGGCGGCGTCCGCATCAGGCGAGGGTCGTCGCGCATCGTGTCGGCGGCCGCCGTGAGACCTCCGAAGCCGGTCACGCGGCGCCCTCTCTCACGGTCATGTCGAGGGTGAGGGCTATGCCCCGGCGCCCCGCACCTGGGCCCGCGCGGCCGCCGCCACCGCCTCGGCCGTGATGCCGAGGGCCGCGAGCGCCTCGCCGCCGGGCGCCGACACCCCGAACCGGTCGATCGCCACGATCGCGCCGCTCGTGCCGGTCCACTCCGCCCAACCGAAGGGGCTGGCGGCCTCCACGGCGACCCGTGCCGTGATCGACGGGGGCAGCACCTCGTCGCGCCAGGCGGCGTCCTGGGCGCGGAAGAGCTCGAACGAGGGGAGGGAGACCACCCGCGCGGAGATGCCCTCGCCGGCCAGCACCTCGCGCGCCGCCACCGCGGTGGCGACCTCCGAGCCGGTCCCGATGAGCAGGCAGTCGTCGCCGTCGGCCAGCACGTAGCCGCCGCGCTCGACCGGCGGCGTCCCGGAGAGCGTCGGCAGGCCCTGCCGGCTCAGCACGAGCGCGGTCGGCGCGTCGGTGCGCGCGATCGCGATGCGCCAGGCCGCCGTTGCCTCGGTGGCGTCGGCCGGGCGGAGGACCACCAGGCCGGGGATGGCGCGCAGCGCGGCGAGGTGCTCGATCGGCTGGTGGGTCGGGCCGTCCTCGCCGAGCGCGACCGAGTCGTGGGTGAAGACGAAGATCGACGGCAGGCGCATGAGGGCCGCCAGCCGGATCGTGTTCTTCATGTAGTCGGAGAACGTGAAGAAGGTCGAGCAGACGGGCCGCAGTCCGGCGTGGGCGGCGATGCCGTTGGTGATCGCGCCCATCGCGTGCTCGCGGACGCCGTAGTAGAGGTTGCGGCCCGCGAAGTCGCCCGGGCCGACGACGCCCATGTCCGTCAGCGTCGTGCTGGTCGAACGAGGAGAGGTCGGCCGCGCCCTGCACGAGCTCGGGGATGCCCGCCGCGAAGGCGTTCAGCGCCGTCCCGGCCGAGGCGCGGGTGGCGATGGCCTTCCCCTCCTCGAAGGTCGGCGCGTGGTCCTCCCAGCCCTCCGGCAGGCGGCCCTCGGCGACGCGCGCGAGATCGGCCGCCTCGGCGGGGTGCGCCTCGCCGTAGGCGGTGCGCCGGGCCTCCCAGTCGTCGCGCGCCGCGCGCCCGCGTCCGCGCAGCTCGTCGGCCCATGCCGCGACCTCGTCGGGCACGAGGAAGCTCGCGTCATCGGGCCATCCGTACGCCCGCTTGGTCGCGGCCACCTCGTCGGGGCCGAGCGGCGAGCCGTGCGCCGACGACGTGTCCTGCTTGTTGGGCGATCCGAACCCGATGTGGGTGCGGCACGCGATCAGGGTCGGGCGCCCGTCGGGCGACGAGGCCTCGGTCATGGCGGCGTCGATCGCCTCGAGGTCGTTGCCGTCGTCCACCACGAGCACCCGCCAGCCGTAGGCCGCGAAGCGGGCGGGCACGTCCTCGTTGAACGCGAGGCTCGTCGGGCCATCGAGGCTGATGCGGTTGTCGTCCCAGATCCCGATCAGCTTCTCGAGGCCGAGGAATCCGGCGATCGAGGCGGCCTCGTGCGAGATGCCCTCCATGAGATCGCCGTCGGAGCAGATGAACCACGTGCGGTGGTCGATGACCTCGTGGCCGGGGCGGTTGTACCGGGCGGCCAGCATCGCCTCGGCGAGGGCGAACCCGACCGCGTTGGCGAAACCCTGACCGAGCGGACCGGTGGTGATCTCGACGCCCGGGGTGTCGCCCCGTTCGGGGTGGCCGGGCGTCTCGGAGCCGAGCTGGCGGAAGCGCCGGAGCTGCTCGACGGGCAGGTCGTAGCCGCTCAGGTGCAGCAGCGCGTACAGGAGCATCGACGCGTGACCCGCCGAGAGCACGAACCGGTCGCGCTCGGGCCACGACGGGTCGGACGGGTCGTGACGCAGGTGCTTCGAGAAGAGCGTCCACCCGACCGGCGCCAGCCCCATGGGAGCGCCGGGGTGTCCGCTGTTCGCCTCCTGGACGCCGTCGATCGCCAGCGTGCGGACGGTCGTGATGGCCAGTTCCGGCGATGCGAGCGTCGTGGACACGGTGCTGCTCCTTCTGGGATCAGTAGCTGACATCGTGCGGGTGGCTCTCGCGCAGGCCGCCGGGCGTGATCTGCACGAAGCGGGCGTTGCGATGGAACTCGGGGATCGTACGGGCGTCGGAGTAGCTCATGCCCGACCGCAGGCCCCCGACCAGGCCGTGCATCACCACCGCCGACGGCGTCGCGCAGCGGCACGACCGCCTCGACGCCCTCGGCCACGACCGGCGTGAACTCGGTGTCGTCCTCTGCCTCGAGGGCGCGGCGGGCGTCGGCGGCGGCGCTCGACGCCATGCCGCGGAAGACCTTCACGCGCGCGCCGTTGCGCGAGACCACGACGCCCGGGCTCTCCGGGGTGCCGGCCAGCAGGTTGCCGACCATCACGGTCTCGGCCCCCGCGGCGATCGCCTTGGCGACGTCGCCGCCGAAGCGGATGCCGCCGTCCGCGATGACGGGCACGTCGAACGGGGCGCACGCCTCGCGCGCACTCCATCACGGCGCTCAGCTGCGGCACGCCCGACGCCGGCCACGACGCGGGTCGTGCAGACCGAGCCCGGTCCGACGCCGACCTTGACGCCGTCGGCGCCCGGCCTCGGCGAGGTCGCGGGCGCCCTCGGGCGTCGCGACGTTGCCGGCGATGATGTCCGTCTCGCCCGCCGAGCGCGTCGCGCACGGTCGCGATCGCGCGTACGGCGTGCTCGGCGTGGCCGTGGGCGATGTCGAGCACCACCACGTCGGCGCCGGCCTCCTGCAGGGCCCGCGCCCGCTCGACGTAGTCGCCGCGCACGCCGATCGCGGCGCCCACGGCCAGGCGCCCGCGCGCGTCCTTGGTCGCCTCGGGCCGCTCGGCGCGCTGCAGCAGGTCCCGCAGGGTGATCAGCCCGACCAGGCGGTCGTCGCTCGTCCACGAGCGGCAGCTTCTCCACCCGCCCGTCGCGCAGCAGCCGCGCGGCCATCTCGACGGAGGTGTCGGGGGTGCCCACGACGAGTCGCGCCGCGCGGCGTCATCAGCTCGCGCACCGGCTGGCCCGGAGTCGGTGCGCAGCAGCACGTCGCGCCGCGTCAGCAGCCCCTCCAGCCGTCCGTCCGGCCCGGTCACGACCAGGCTGCTGACGCCGAGGCGGTCGGCGGCCTCGCGGGCATCGGCCAGCGTCGCCGAGTCGGCGATCGTGTGGGGATCGGCGATCACCAGGGCCTCGGCGCGCTTCACCCGCACGACCTCGGCCACCTGGCGCTCGACCGTCAGGAAGCGGTGCACGATGCCGATGCCGCCGACGCGGGCCATCGCGATCGCCATCTCGGCCTCGGTGACCGTGTCCATGTTGGCCGACACCACCGGCGCGGCGAGTCGCAGCCGCCGCGTCAGGCGGGTCGACACGTCCACGTCCGAACGCGAGGCGAGCCCACTGCGCCGCGGCGTGAGCAGGACGTCGTCGTAGGACAGGGCGAGCGGTATGCCGGCCGAGGTCACCGCGCGAGGATAGACGACCTCTCCCCGGCCCCGACCGCGCGCGGCGGTGAGGTAGCATCGCCCGATGGCGCTCCGCCCGCCCCTCGCGCTCGTCGTGGGCACCGCGCTCGCGCTCCTCCTGTCCGGATGCGGCGACGCGCCCCCGCGCGCGTCCGAGGTGACGCCCGTCCCAGTACATCGCGGCGGTCCACCGGCTGCTCGACCCGCCCAGCCGCCTGGCGTCGTCGATCTCCGAGCGCGCCCGGGGCGCCGACGGCGCCCCGCCCAGTCGAGAACGACTCCGTGAGCTCGTCGCCTCGGCACGCAGCCGGCTCGCCGCGTTCCGGGGACTCCGACTGTCCGACCCGGTGCTCGCGGCGCAGCGCGACCGCCTGGCCGGCGCCTACGCCTCGATGCTGCCGGCCATGGGCGCGGCCGCCGATGCGCTCGCCCCCCGCGAGGGATCCGGGGTGGCGATCGCCGCCGGCCTCGCGTCCGTCGGCGCGCGCGCCGACCTCTCGGCCGCCGCCCGCCCGTTCCTCGACGCGTTGGGACGGCTCCCGTCCGCCGCCGCCTCCTCACCCTCGCGCTGACCGCGCTCGTCGCGGCAGCGGCGGCCGGCTGCGGGGGCGACGGGTCGCTGTCGCCGTCGACCGCGCCCCTGGACGAGGGCACGCAGATATCGCCGCGGCGCTACCTCGCCGACACGTCGGCCGCCGCCGCCGCGATCAACGCCTTCTCGCAGGTGCTCTCCGACGTCGGTCCCGAGGCGCGCCCCGCCCTCCTGCGCCGGGTCGCGCCACGGCTCGAGGAGCCGCTGCGGACCGCGACGGTCCTGTCCGGGCGACTCGGTGCGGCGCGCCTGGACGACGCGCGCCTCGAGGATCAGCGCGCGCGCGCGGCACCCGCGCTGGCGGAGGTCGTCGACTCGATGGGCCTGGTCGTCGGGGCCGCCCGCGCCGGGGACCCGGAGGAGGCCGAGGCCGCCTCGGTGGAGTTCTCGACCGCCGTCGGCGAGCTGAGGAAGCTGCCGGCCGGCTGAGCGCGGGGGCGGGTAAGGGGATTCCGCCGGCGTGCCGATGACCACCATGCGCGTCGCCCCCGGGGCGACCGGCATGGATCGAGTGTCGCGCCAAGGATGGTGTCGGTGTCCCCAGGCCCCGTCACGGGTGCTCATCGCAAGCCGCAGTCCCGCCTGGTCGGCGGGGATCGTCGGCGTTCCTCGCGGCCGAGCCGCTGCGCACGGACACCGCGACCACGACGGCGGTGGCGCTCGCCCGGATGGACGCCGAGCACGTCGATCTCGTGGTCATCGACCGGCTGCTCGACGACGGCGCGGGCCTTGCGCTGGCACGCGAGGTCCGCCTGCGCCATCCCCACGCGCGCACGGTGCTCGCGCTCGACGACGAGTCGGCCGGTGCCCGGGACGCGGCCCTCGCGGCCGGGGCCGTGGGGTGCCTCACGCCGGGCGGGACGCGCGAGACGGTCACGGCGCTCCTCGCCGACGCCCTGCGCGGCGCCGACCGCGACGAGGCCGGTGTCGGCCGCCCGCCGGCCGGGGACGCGCTCACCGATCGGGAGCGGGTCGTGCTGCGCCTCATGCGGCAGCGCCTCACCGACAAGGAGATCGCGCAGCGCCTGGGTGTCTCGTGGCACACGGTCCGCACCCACGCCCAGTCCATCCTGCGCAAGTCCGGGGTCCACTCGCGTCGCGACCTCGACGCGTGGGGGGCCGGGCCGGAGGGGGCCACCCACGGGGCGACGCCCACGTGATGCGCCGCCGCATCGCGCCGACCGCGGGCCTGGCGCTGCTGCTGGCCGGCGGCGCCCTGCTGGTGCGCGTCACGGTCATGAGCCTGGCGGGCGACACCGGGCGCTACGCCTGGCTCTTCACGGCCGCCGCGTGCGTCCTGGCCGGGGTCGCCCTGGTCATGGTCGCCATCCCCAAGATCGCCGCCCCCGCGAAGGGGGCGGCGGACCAGCCCACACCCGAGCTGCCGCGCGGGTGAGGGAGCCCGGTCTGGAGGGGGCCTTCGGGAGGCAGGCCCCCTCCGGACGGGCACGATCGGTGTCGCGACGGGCGGCGTGTCGCCCCGCCCCGCGGTCGGTCAGAGGCGGTCCGCCAGGGCGCGGATGACCGCGACCGCCTCGTCGATCGTCTCGCGGAGGATCTCGGCGGCCGGTCGCGGCGACCCGGCGAGACCCGCCGCCTGCCCGGCCCACAGGGCGAGCAGCTCCGGCTCGTCCGCGCGCGCCGCGGCGGCGCGCAGGGCGGCGCTCGCGCCGGCCTGACGGGGGTAGCCGAGGGCGGGCGGCCCCTGGGCCTCCATCTCGTCGAGCAGGCGGTTGCGCAGCCCGCGCGCGGGACGGCCCGAGAGGGCGCGGGTGATGACCGTGTCGGTGTCGCGGGCCGCCGCGACGCGACGCCGGTACCCCTCGGGGGCGCCGCTCTCGGCCGCGACGAGGAAGAGGGTGCCGAGCTGCACCCCCTGGGCCCCCAGGGCGAGCGCGGCGGCCAGGCCGCGCCCGTCCATGATGCCCCCGGCGGCCACCACCGGCACGTCCACCGCGGCGACCACCTGCGGCACGAGGGCCATCGTGCCGATGAGGGGCACGACGCCGTCGCGGGGCACCGAGAAGCTCGAGCGGTGGCCGCCCGCCTCGGAGCCCTGGGCCACGATCACGTGGGCGCCGGACGCGACCGAGCGCACGGCGTCGGCGACCGTCGACGCCATGGCCACGAGGGGAGCGCCCGCGGCGGCCGCCAGGTCGGCCACCTCGGCCGGGTCGCCGAGACCCACGCTCACGACCGTCGCGCCCGCCGCCAGGCCGGCGGCCACCAGGTCCCGGGCCCCCGCCGGGGCGGGGGACGGCGGCGCGTCGCGGGGCAGGCCGAGCTCTGCGCCGAGCCGCGCGACCACCGGCCGCGGATCGCCGCCCTCGGGGTCGGGCTCCGTCGGCGGCGCGACCAGGACGTTGATGCCCACCGGCGCCGCGGTCAGCTCACGCGCCCTCCGCACCGCCGCGGTGACGGCATCGACCGACATGCCGGTGACGCCGAAGACCCCGAGCCCGCCCGCGTCCGACGTCGCGGCGACCAGCTCGGGCGTGGTCGGACCGCCCGCCATGCCGGCCAGCAGCACGGGATGGGTGATCCCGAGCAGTTCGCAGAGGGGTGTCGAGAGCGTGCCGCGAGCCATGTCGGATGACGCCCTCTGCACCAACTTTAAGAAATCGATCCGCCGCACCGATAGAGGGGGCAAGCCGGGCCTCACACCGGAATGTCCCCTCCACGCAGAGGTTACATCACATGCGCCGTCATCTTCTCGCCGTCTACGTCGTCGCCGCGACCGTCGCCACCCTCGTCGCCGCCAACGGCGCCCTCGCCGCGACCTGGATCCGCCGCTAGTCGGCCCGGGCGGGAGCCGCGCGCGCCGCGCCGGCCCCGCCGGCGGTCCCCCACGGGGTCCGGTGCGAGACCCGCACCGGGCCTCCGAGGTCGTGCGCTCCGCGCGGCCGTCTCCCCGCGCTGCCGTACGACACGGCGACGAGCGCACGGCGGTGACGGGACACCGCGGCCGTCGACGGCGTCCCGGCCGGTAGCTCGACGACGAACGCGTCGCCGCCGGCGCGGTTCTGCCAGCGGGTGGCCACGCCCGGCAGGAACCCGAGTCGACGCGCGGGCAACCGCGAGGCGCGCGCATAGCGGCGCGGCAGGGCGGGGTCGGCGACGGTTCCGACGTCGACGAGGGCCAGGGCCTGGTGGTACCAGATCGTCACGTCGGGTCGCAGCCGCCTGATCAGGCGGGCAGCAACCCGGGTCTCCGGCTCGGACAGGGGCCGCGGTCCGGAATGGTCGGTGTCGAACGGCCGGCCCTGGCGGCGCCAGGCGTCCGGGAAGTTGCGGTTGAGGTCGACCCCGCGGGCGTTCTGGCGGGTTCCGGCGGACGCGCCGTCCGGGTTGAGGTCGGGGACGACCCACAGCACGACGCCCGGCAGCCGGGGCGGCCGGCGGCGCAGGGCCGCCGCGATCGTCCGGCCGCCCGGCTCGTCACCGTGCACCGAGCCGACCACCAGCACCCGGATGGGTGCGCGCCGCTGCCCGATCACGCTGACGGCGATCGGTCGTCCCTCGGCCGACCGGCCCAGCACCGCGTCGCGCACGGGGGGCGGGGCGGCGACGGCCGGCGGCGCCGCCGGGATGGCGAGGACGACCATCGCCCCCGCCAGCACGGTCGCGGCGCGACCCGCTCTACGCGTCGTTGGCGGCGGCGAGGCTCAGAGCCTCCTCGCGCGCGCGCACGACCTCCCAGGGGATCGTGATCGAGCGGCCGTCCATCTCGACGGCGCCGCTGGCACGGAGCTTGCTGAAGGCGGTGGTGACGGCCTCGCGCGACGCGCCCACGAGCGACGCCCACTGGGCGTGGGTGAGCTCGAGCCGCAGCTCGATGCCGTCGCGCGCGGCGACGCCGAAGCGCTCGGCGAGCTGGTGCAGACGTGCGCGCAGGCGGTCCTCGACCCGCATCTCACTGACGAGGGCCACGGTCTCGCGCAGCATCGCCACGCGGTCCGACAGCAACTCGGCCAGATTGCGCCCGAGGCGGGGGTAGCGGGCGATGAGTCCCTCGACCGAGCGGCCGGACAGGGCCGAGACCGCCGAGTCCTCGAGCGCCGAGACGCTGGCGGCGGGCGCGTCGCCGAGCGTCGAGTAGATCGCTCCGGCGTCGAGCAGCGAGATCATGATCTCGTGGCCGGGAGCCGTGCTCTCGAACATCGCCAGCCGCCCGTCGCGCACGACGAAGAGGTGATCGGAGCGGCCGAGCGGCTCCGGCATGGTGGCGCCGCGCGGCCAGCGCACGAGCGGGAGGCGGCTGTCGAGGAGGACGAGATCGCGCTCGGGAAGGCCCGCGAAGAGGTCCATGCGCGTGAGGGCGATGCGCCCCGGACCCCTCACTCCGCTGCTCCGGAAGCCGTTCTCGTGAAGTTCGGAGAGCGCCGTCGCCATTGCGGGCACTGTTGCACTCGTTTGTTATGGCGCACTAAGAACGGAAGCAAGATGTGGGGGTGATGCCCCTGGGGGCGATCGCTAATCACGCCTGTCCGCGTTGTGGATACGATTCCGGGAACGTCCCGGCGATGGAGTGCGAACCAGGTGGATCGGCCCAGCCCCGCCGTTCAGGACTACCTGAAGGCGATCTATCAGCTCGACGAGCAGGCCGAGGCGGGCGGGCCGGTGACGACGTCCCAGGTCGCCGACGCCCTCGCCGTGACCACGGCCTCGGCGAGCAACATGCTGAAGAAGCTGGACGGTCTGGGGTACGCGAACCAGGTCAAGCGGCAGGGGGTCGAGCTCACCGACACGGGCCGGCAAGCGGCCCTCGAGGTGATCCGGCACCACCGGCTCCTCGAGACCTACCTCGCCACGCGGCTCGGGATGCCCTGGGACGAGGTGCACCGCGAGGCGGAGGTGCTCGAGCACCACGTCTCCGGCGCGCTCGCCGACCGCATCGACGCGGTGCTCGGCCACCCCGAGCGCGACCCCCACGGCCATCCCATCCCGACGAGCAGCGGGCAGGTGGCGACGACGCCGTCGCGCCGGCTGCCGGAGCTGGCGGAGGGCTCCATCGCGGTCGTGGGGAGGGTCGACGACCGCGACGACGCCCTGCTGCGGTTCCTCGCCGAGCGCGGGCTGGTGCCCGACGCGCAGGTCGAGGTGCTCGGCCACGCCCCGTTCGGGGGCCCGATCTCGGTGCGGGTCGGCGGATACCGGGTGGTCGAGGTACCGCCCGCGGCGGCACGGGCGGTGCACGTGGTGTGACCGGGGTGGGCAGGGGCCCGCGGTGGTGAGAGACTCGCCCCAGCGACCGGTCGCCCCTCGCGTCCGGAGCCGCGACCCAGGGAGGCCCGACGTGCGCTCGCCCTTTTCCCTCCTGACGGCGGTGGCCGTCGCGGCCGTCGTGGCCCTCGGGGTCGCCGCGTGCGGTGACGACAGCCCCGAGGCCGTGTCCCCGCCGGTCACCACCGCGCCGGCCACGACGGCTCCGGCGACGACCGCCCCGACCGCGACCGACGGGGCCACCGCGCCCGCGGCGGGGGCCGCGCTGACGGTCGAGGCCGACCCGGGAGGCGCGCTGGCGTTCGTGCAGACGACCCTCACCTCGTCACCCGGGCCGACCACGATCACGCTGACCAACGCGTCCCCCGTGCCGCACAACATCGCGGTCGATGGCAACGGCGTCGACACCCCGCCCTCCGAGACGATCCAGGGCGGCGGCACGGCCGATCTGAGCGTCGATCTGCCCGCCGGCGACTACACCTACTACTGCGACGTCGCCGGCCACCGCGACGCCGGCATGGAGGGCACGCTGACGGTCGGCTGACCGGTCAGTCGACGAAGGGCTGGGCCTCCGCGACCAGGTCGTCGAGGTCCATTCCGAGGCTCTGCATGAAGAACGGCGTGAGCAGGTTGAGCGTGTGCCGGCAGGCCGGGCAGATCGGCAGCGGCGGCGGTGCCGGGAGGTCCTCGGTGGCGCCGGTCAACGTGAACGCCTTGCCGCAGTACTTGGCGCAGACGTCGCACGAGCCGCTCTTGCAGTCGAGGCGCACGAGGTCCATGCCGGCGGTGGAGATCTGGGCCACCCACGAGACGTGCCGCGCCTCCCACTCCGCCGCCTCGGCCGCGAGTCGCGACCGCGCGTCGTCGGTCCATCCCTCGCGGAGCGCGGTGGCGAACGGCTCGGGCGGGGAGTCGACCGCGCGGAAGCGCTCGGTCCAGCGGTCGATCTCCGCCTGCCAGTCGCGCGGCACTAGTCCTCGACGAAGTCAACGACCGGCGCCGCGTCGATGAGCCCCGCCTCGTGGCCGCGCCGCAGCAGCTCGGCGACCGCCGCCCGGCCGTCCTCGCCGTAGTCGAGGGTCCGGTCGTTGACGTACATGCCGACGAAGCGGTCGGCGAGGGCGGTGTCGAGGCCGCGGCCGAACCGCTCGGCGTGCGCGAGGGCCCCGGCGCGGTTCTCGAGGCCGTAGGCGATGCTCTGCCTCAGCAGCCGCGAGAGGCGCGGCATGGTGTCGCCCTCGTCGAGGTCCCGGCGCACGGCGTTGGCGCCGAGCGGCAGGGGGAGCCCGCCGGTCAGCTCGTGCCACCACTCGCCGAGGTCGATGATCGAGCGCAGCCCCTGGGTCTCGTAGGTGAGCTGGCCCTCGTGGATGACCAGGCCGGCGTCGACCTCGCCCGCCTCGACGACGTCGAGGATGCGGTCGAAGGGCACGATCACCGGGTCGGCGATGCGTCCGACCGCGAGCTGCAGCTCGAGGAAGGCGCTGGTGAGCACGCCGGGGATCGCCACCCGCAGGTTCGGCAGATCGGCCGGGTCGATGTCCTCGCGGGCGACGACCATCGGCCCGTACTGCTCGCCCATGGAGGCGCCGTGCGGCAGCAGGCGGTAGCGGTCCGACAGGTACGCGTATGCGTGCACGGACACCGCGGTCACCTCGAGCCGGCCCTCGCGCGCCCAGGCGTTGAGCGTCTCGATGTCCCGGAGGACGTGCTCGAAGCGGAAGCCGTCGCTCGGGATCAGGTCCTCGGCGAGGGCGTAGAACATGAAGGCGTCGTCGGGGTCGGGGCTGTGGCCCAGACGGATCAGGCGGTCTGCCACGCGAGCTCCTCGGCAGGTGGGTTGACGTCCGATGGTACGCCCCGCCGCGCCGACAGAGGTCAGGTGAAGAGGGTGTCCTCCGCACTCCACGGCGGCGCGCAGGCGCAGAGCAGCCGCAGCGGCCCGTCCGGTGAGGCCGTGATCCTGTGCCACGCGCCGGGCGGGATGAGGATCGCGTCGCCGACGCCCACCTCGCGGACCTCGCCGTCGATCTCCATCTCGCCGCGGCCCTCCACGAGGTAGTAGATCTCCTCGCTCACCCGGTGGTGGTGGCGGACGGTCGAGGCGCCGGCCGCGAGGGTCGCCTCGGCGAGGCTCTGGTGCGCGACCGGCGCGTTCGAGAGGTCGAGGAGCGAGCGGATCGTGCTGCCGTCGGTCGTGACGAACGGCTCGGACGTGTCGCGGGAGCGGATCTCCACGGGCCGGAGGCTACCGCGCGCGCCCGCCGCCGGGCGCCCTCACTCCTCCCGCCGGATCACGCACATGCCCTCGCCCTCGGCGACGAGCGTCTCGTCGGCCAGGTGCACGGTGACGACCGCCCGGTACCCGCGGGCGCTGCGCTGCACCAGCCGTCCGCGCAGCATGAGCTCCTGCCCGACCGGGATGGGCGCACGCAGCCAGTAGCGCACCTTCGCCGTCATGCCCCACAGGCCGTGGGGCGCGCCCGCGTAGACGAGCATCTCGTCGACGAGCATCCCGATCATGCCGCCGTGCACGCGATCGGGGTAGCCGACGTGGGTCGCCGAGGGCGTGTGCCGGGCGACCGCGTCGGTGCCGTCGCGGTGGATGCGCAGCCCGAGCCCGTCGGGGTTCTCGGGCCCGCACACGAAGCAGTGCGGGAACTCGGCCGGATTGAGGAGCGGGAGGTCGTCCACGGGGGAGCGCCATGCTACCGTCCGGCCCGTGACCGCCTTCCTGGTCGTACTCCACTCCCTCAACGCCGTCCTGCTGATCTTCCTCGTGCTCCTGCACAGCGGGAAGGACGCGGGCCTGTCGGGCGCCTTCGGCGTCGGCGGCTCCTCCAGCTCCTACGGGGGCTCGACGGCGATCGTCGAGAAGAACCTCGACCGCGTCACGGTCGTGTCGGCCGTGCTGTTCTTCGTCACGACCTTCTTCCTGGCGAAGACGCTCTAGCCCGCGGCCGGGGGCGACTCCGGCGGCGCGGCGCGGGTGTGTAGGTTCGGGACGGGACACGACGTGCGGGGTGGCGAAGTGCGAGGGACGGTGGTGGCGCGGTTGGCCGCGGCGGCGCTCGCCGTGGTGGTCGCGACGGGCGTGGTCGCCTGCGGATCGGGCGACGAGGCGCGCGGCGAGCGCGGCGGGACGCTGCTCGACGCGGAGGACCAGGCCCCGGGCAACCTCAACGTCCTGCTGGCCGAGGGCGCGACCGCGACCGGTCAGCGCATCGCCTCGAACATCCTCCAGGGCCTGCTGACCGTCGACGCCGACGGCCGATACGCGCCGCAGCTCGCGGAGGCGGTCCCGGCGGGCGCCGACGTGGCCGTCGACCCCCTGCGCGTCACGTTCCGCCTGCGGCCGGAGGCGCGGTGGTCGGACGGCCCGCCCGTCACGAGCGCCGACGTCGTCTTCACCTGGCGCACGATGATGGACCCGGACAACGCCGTGGCGAGTCGTACGGGCTGGGACCGCATCCGCACGATCACGCCGGGCCGCGACGCGACCGGCGCGTCGTGCCCGCGGGCGACCTGCCTCACCGTCGCCTTCGACGCCGACTACGCCCCCTGGAAGGAGGTGTTCAGCGTCTCGGGCGGCAACTACGTGCTGCCGCGCCACGTCCTCGCGGGCGAGGACTTCAACACGGTCTGGAGCGACGGCGGCATGATCGGCTCGGGGCCCTTCACCCTGGTCGAGTACCGGCCCCGGGTGCGGGCGGTGCTCGCGGCCGACGAAGACTGGTGGGGCTCGCGGGACGCCGGCGGCGGCCCGTTCCTCGACCGGATCGTCGTCGACTTCCTCGACTCGTCCGGCGCGGCGCTCACGGCGCTGCGCCAGGGCCAGGCCGACATGGTCAGCATCCCGCCCGACCCGGCCCTCATCCGCCGCGCCGCCGACCTCGACGGGGTCGAGGTGCAGGCCGTGCCCTCGGTGTTCTTCGAGCACATCATCCTCAACACGCGGCAGGCCCCCCTCGACGACCCGCGAGTGCGGCAGGCCCTGGCCTACGCCATCGACCGCGAGCAGATCGTCGACGTGCTGCTCGAGGGGTCCGCCCCGGTGCTGCAGAGCGTTCTGCGCCCCTTCCAGCTCGGGTACGCGCCCGTCTTCGAGCGATACGGCTACGACCCGTCGGCCGCGGCCGCCCTGCTCGAGTCGGCCGGGTGGACACGGGGCCCGGACGGCATCTTCGCCAAGGGCGGCCGGCCGCTCGAGATCCCCCTGATCACCACCTCGGAGGGCGAGCTGCGCGCCTCGACGGCCCGGCTCATCGCCGAGCAGGCCGAGGTCGCCGGCATGAGGGTCGTGCCGCGGCCGCTCTCCTCCGACCGCGTGTTCTCGCGGGAGCTCGCCCGCGACGACTTCGCCGCCGTCATGATCGCCAGCGGCGGCCCGGTCAACCCGAGCGTCACCGCCCAGCTCTCGTCCGATCAGATCCCCGCGGAGGAGAACGGCGGCGCCGGCCAGAACGTCTACCGGTGGAGCAACCCCGAGGCCGACCGGCTGATGCGCCTCTCGGACACCCAGATCGACCCGGCGACCCGCACGGCGAGCCTGACCCGCGTGCAGGAGCTCGTGGCCGAGGAGGTCCCGCTGATCCCCCTCTACCAGCAGCCGAACACCGTCGCGTACACCGTCGGGCTGGAGGGCGTGCGCCAGAACCCGAGTCAGGCCGAGGTCTTCTGGAACAGCGCGGAGTGGGTCCTGGACCGCTAGGCCCGGGCGCGTGAGGGCCGTCGCCGCGGTGGTGGGGCGTCGGCTGCTGGTCGCCGTGCCCCTGCTCGGAGCGGTCAGCGTGATCTCGTACCTGCTGCTGTACCGCGCCGCCGACCCGGTCGCGCGGCTGCGGCGCGTCCCCTCCGTGCGCGAGGAGGACATCGCGCGACTGGTCCGCCAGGGTGGCCTGGACCGCCCCTGGTACGAGGGGTACTGGCGGTGGCTGAGGGGGTTCGTCCAGGGCGACTGGGGGGTCAGCGCCACCAACGGCGGCGTCGACGCGACGGTCCCCATCCGCGACGCCCTGCCGGCGACGCTCGAGCTGATGCTGCTGGCCCTCGTCGTGTCGGCGGCGCTCGGCATCGGCATCGGCGTCGTGTCGGCGACGCGCGCGGGGCGCGCCTCCGACCACGTGCTCGGGGGGATGGCCTACGTGGGGTTCGCGACGCCGACGTTCGTGACCGGCGTGCTGCTCCAGCTGGGGGCGGTCTGGATGCGCGATCACGGCTGGGCCGTCATCCCCTTCGCGGCCGGCACCGCGATCGCGCTCGTGGCGCTCGCGCGGGTGCGACGCGGCGGGGCGCCCGCCCGCGCGGCCCTCGTGGGCGGGTTGGCCCTCATGGCGGTCGCCGTCCTGCTCTGGGATCGCCTCGGGGGCGACGGCGCGACGGTCCTCTACACGTCGCAGCGCTTCTCCTTCGAGAACGAGGGCGCCCTGTTCTCTGTTCGACCACCTCCAGCACCTGGTGCTGCCGGTCGTGACCCTCGCCCTCGTGAACATCGCCGTCTGGAGCCGGTTCCAGCGGGCGGCGCTGATCTCCGAGCTGGGGGCCGACCACATCGCGGCGGCACGGGCGCGGGGGCTCTCGGAGCGCCGGGTGGTCGTCGGCCACGGCCTGCGCAACGCCCTGGCGCCGATGGTCACGCTCGTCGCCCTCGACCTGGGGGCCGTGCTGAGCGGCGCCGTGGTGACCGAGTCGGTGTTCTCCTGGCCGGGCATGGGGCTGCTGCTGCGCGACGCGGCCGAGGCGCGCGACATCAACGTCGCCATGGGCATCGTCATGATCGGCGCGGTCGCCGTCGTGCTGGCGAACCTGCTGGCCGACCTGATGTACGCGGCGCTCGATCCGCGGGTGTCGCTCGACGGGGAACGCCCGTGAGGGCGGTCGGGCGGGCCGCGCGCGCCGCCGCGGCACGGCTCGGGCCCGCGGGGGTGGCCGGCCTCGCGGCGCTGGCGTTCGTGGCGCTCGCCTGCGTCCTCGGACCCGTGCTCTCGCCCTACGGGGTGCGCGAGATCGACCTCACCGCCCGCAACCAGGGCCCCGGCTGGAGCCATCCCTTCGGCACCGGCGACCTCGGCGAGGACGTCCTGACGCGGGTGCTCGCGGCGGGCCGGGTCTCGCTCGTCATCGGGCTCGCGACGGCCGCCGTCGCCACGACGGTCGGCGCCGGCCTCGGCCTGGCGGCCGGGTGGTGGCGCGGCCCGGTCGACGCGGCGCTCTCGCGCATCACCGATCTGGTGCTGATCGTGCCGGCGTTCGTGGTGCTGATCGTGCTCAGCCTGAGCTTCAGCGATGTGGGCGTGCCGCAGGTCGTGCTCATCCTCTCGCTGCTGTCGTGGCCGCCGCTGTTCCGGCTGACGCGCGCGTCGGCGCTGCGCACCGCCCGCACGCCCTACGTGGAGGCGGCCGAGGCGGCCGGGGCCGGGGGCGCCCGCATCGTGACGCGCCATCTCCTGCCCGCGGCGACGCCCGAGATCGCGTCGTTCGCGGCGCTCGCGGTGGGCACCGCGATCCTCTCCGAGAGCGCGCTCTCGTTCCTCTCGCTGGGGCTCGACCCCGAGAACACGCTCTCCTGGGGCGGCCTGATGATCGGCGCCCCGGACACGATCGAGGAGCGCCCCTGGCTCACGGTCTTCCCCGGCGTGATGATCGTGGTCACGGTGGTCGCGGTGAGCCTCGTCGGCGACGCGGTGCGCCGGTCGCTCGAGCCGCGCGACGAGGCCACGGCACGCCGGGTGCGGCCGTGGTGAGCCCCCCCGCCCTTTCGGCGCGCGGGCTGCGGGTGGCGGGGCCGGACGGCTCCGTGCTCGTCGACGGGGTCGACCTCGATCTGCGCGCCGGCGAGGTGCTCGCCCTCGTGGGGGCGAGCGGAGCCGGAAAGAGCCTGACGGCCCTCTCCCTCATCGGGCTGGTGCCGCCCCCGGCCCGGGCCCTCGGGGGGGTGGTGCTGCTCGGCGGCGACGCCCTACCGGGATCCGCCGCGGGCATGCGGGCGGTCCGCGGCGGACGCATCGGGTTCGTGCCGCAGGATCCCGCCGCCGCGCTCGATCCGGTGCGACGCGTGGGCGACCAGGTCGCGGAGACCCTGCGGGCGCACGCCCCGCTCGGCCGGCACGAGGCCCGCGAGCGGGCCCGCGCGGCCCTGGCCGAGGTCGGCGTGGTGCGCGACGACCACCCGCACCGCCTCTCGGGCGGCCAGCGCCGGCGCGCCCTGATCGCCATGGCGCTCGGTCCCGGGCCCCGGGTGCTGATCGCCGACGAGCCGACGGCGTCCCTCGACGCCCCGGTGCAGGTCGACATCCTCGACCTCATCGATCGCCGCCGCGCCGAGCTCGGCCTCGCGGTGCTGCTGATCTCCCACGATCTCGCCGCGGTGGCGCGCATCGCCGACCGCATCGCCGTGATGGACGCCGGCCGCATCGTCGAGACCGGCGACGCGCGGACCGTGCTGACGACGTCCACCCACCCCGTGACGCGGTCCCTGCGGACGGGGCCGGGCCGCGCCCGCCACGGCCCGGCCCCCGCGGCGTCGGGTGCGCCCCTGCTCGAGGCCCGAGGCCTCGGCCGCACGTTCCCCGGCCGTCGCGGCGCACCGCCGGTGCGGGCCCTCGCCGACATCGACCTCGCGGTCGGGGAGGGGGAGGTCGTCGGCGTCGTCGGGACGTCCGGGAGCGGCAAGACGACGCTCGGGCGCCTGCTGCTCCGCCTCGACGCGCCGTCGGCGGGTTCGGCGTGGGTCGCGGGCGTCGACGTCGCATCTGTCGGCGGTGACGACCTCGCCGACGCGCGGCGGGTGGTCCAACCCGTCTTCCAGGACCCCTACCTCAGCCTCGACCCGAGGCTCAGTGTCGGCGCGTCGATCGCCGAGCCGATGGCGATCCATCGCATGGGGGGCGACTCGCGACGGGCGCGCCGAGTGTTCCGGCGCGATCGGGTGGCCGACCTCCTGGCGGCGGTCGGACTCGACCCGTCGCTGGCGCGGCGTCGCCCGGCCGAGCTGTCGGGCGGGCAGCGTCAGCGGGTGGCGCTGGCGCGCGCCCTCGCCCTCGAGCCACGCGCGCTGGTGCTCGACGAACCGGTGTCATCCCTCGACGCCGCGACGGGCGCGCGGATGATGGATCTGCTCGGCGCCCTGCGGGAGGAGCGGGGCCTGGCCTACCTGTTGATCTCCCACGACCTCGCGGGCGTCGCCGCGGTGTGCGATCGCGTCGTCGTGCTGCACGAGGGGCGTCTCGTCGAGCAGGGGCACCCCGGCGCGCTGCTGCGGGCGCCGGCGCACCCGGCCACCCGCGCGCTCGCCGAGGCGGCTCAGGTGCTCTCGGCGGCTCCGTGGGGCTGATCGGGCGCGACCACCCAGGCGTAGGCCTCGGCGAGCCGCAGCAGGGTCGTGGCGTTCGGCGCCAGCGAGACCTGCGCCCGGATCGCCCTCAACAGCACCTCTCGGCACTCCGCGTCGGTGTCGGTGGGCTCGCTCATGCCGGGGTCCTCGTTCGATCGTGGGGACGGGGCCGACAGTCTAGGCGCGCCGGTCCGGGACCTCGGGCCCGCCTGGGGGGGTCAGGTGCCCTTCTGCGCGGCGGCGCCCTTCCCGTCCGCCGATCCGATGGGTAGGGTCTCCCCCGATGAACGTCGCCGCCAAATGGGTCGGAAGCGCCGTCGCGGTCCCCGCGCTGGCCGTCGCCATCTACCTCGGCGCCGTCGTCCAGGTGTACGTCATCGCCTGGGCCGTCGAGATCATCGGGCGCATCTTCTAGACGCCGGCGGCCGCCCGCCGGGCGCCCCGCGCCGGCCGCATCGCGCCGTTCCACATCGCCCCGCGCGTGAGACGGGGCCCGGCAGGATCGCCCGCCGCGGGCGGGAAGTGGTGATCCCGCTCACGCTCCGGCGCCCCCGCGCCGATAGGGGTTGACATGAGGAACGCGCGCAATCTGCTGGCCGGGGTGCTCGTGCTCTGGCAGCGCTCCTGCTGGCGCTGAGCGCCCGCCGGTCCCGGTGATCGCGACGGGCCGGGGCACGTCGCCCCGACCGTGAGCATCGAGGGGAGACCGCCCGCGGGCGGGGATGCCGCCACGCGGGACGATCGAGGTGCGCCGGAGAGGACTTGAACCTCCACGACCCGAACGGGTCACAAGGCCCTCAACCTTGCGCGTCTACCAATTCCGCCACCGGCGCACGAGGGCCGCGGCAGTATAGCGGGGCCGGCGGGTCACCTCCTGCGCCTCCGCGCTTCACGCCCCGCGGAACCTCTGGTAGCGTCACGGAACACCTGTTCGCATCCCGGAGGGGGAACCCCGGCATGGACGAGTTGACCGAGCGGCAGACCGCGATCCTCAGCTTCATCTCGCGTCACTGTCGCGAGAGCGGCTATCCGCCCACCGTCCGGGAGATCGGCCTGGGGGTCGGCCTGGCCTCCCCTTCGACCGTGCACGCCCATCTCGCGAAGCTCGAGTCGGGCGGCCACATCCGCCGCGACCCGACCAAACCGCGGGCGATGTTCGTGTGCCAGGACCCCGACGCCGCCTCCGCCGTCGCGCCGCCCCACCCGGCCGCCCTGCCGCTGCTCGGGTCGGTCGCCGCCGGCGTCCCCCGCCTGGCCGAGCAGGACGTGGAGGACTGGGTGACGACCCCGTTCGAGGGCGACTTCGTGCTGCGGGTGACCGGTGAGTCGATGATCGACGCGGGCATCCTCGACGGCGACCTCGTGGTGGTGCGCCGCGCCGACACGGCGCGCGACGGCGAGATCGTGGTCGGCATGATCGATGACGAGGCGACCGTCAAGCGCCTGCGGCGCGTCGACGGCATGGTGCACCTGATGCCCGAGAACCCCGCCTTCGCGCCGATCGTGTCCGATCAGGTACGCCTCGCGGGCGTGGTCGTGGGGGTCCTCCGCTCGCTCTGAGCGGGCCCGCCCGCCGCTCAGCGCACGCGGATCGCCCGCGCCGGGTGGGGTGGTCGCGCCGCCCCTGTGGGGTGGAGGATGGCGGCGAGGTCCTCGACCCCGTCCACGAGCCGGGGACCGGGCCGCGTCCAGCACGCGTTGGCGTTGACGGCCCAGACCGCGACGTCCGGTGGCAGCGCCCCCCGTCCCAGCAGATCGCGGGTCGCCGCGGCGGCCCCGCCGAGGTCGAGACCGCACGGGGCGCAGATCACGACCTCGGGCCGGCAGGCACCGACGTCGTCCCACGAGAGGCGCTCCGAGCGCCCGCCGGGCGTGCCCCGCACGCAGTGCCCTCCGGCCCGCGCGACCATCTCGGGGATCCAGTGGCCGGGCGCGTACGGCGGATCGGTCCACTCGAGCACGAGCGTCGCCACCGGGGCCTCGGTCCGGGTGCGCTCGCCCACCGCGTCGAGGCGGCGCCGTAGGGCGTCGACCAGGCGCCGCGCCGCGTCGTCCGCCCCGACGGCCCGCCCGAGCTGCGTGACCGAGCCGAGCACCGACGCGAGGTCGGTCGGCGCCACCGTGACCACCTCGCCGGCGCAGCCCAGGTGCTCGAGCGCCTCGCCCACGTCGCGGGCGTCGACCGCGCAGACCGCGCACAGGTCCTGCGTGACGACGAGGTCGGCGTCGAGCTCGGCCAGGGCCCCGCGGTCGAGGCGGTACAGCTCCTCGCCGCGGGCGACGGCGGCGGCCACCGCGGCGTCGATGCCGGCGGGCGTCAGCCCCTCGGGCAACCCGCTGGTCGAGACGATGCGTCGCGTGCGCGCCTGCGGCGGGTGGTCGCACTCGAAGGTGACGCCGACCACGTCGTCCCCCGCGCCCAGGGCGAACAGGATCTCCGTCGCCGAGGGCAGCAGGGACACGATGCGCACGGGGGGAGGGTACGCGCTACCCTGGCGGCGCAGGCCAGGCAGCCGCGGGCCGCTTCGGCGGTTCGAGGAAAGTCCGGACACCGCAGAGCAGGGTGCTGGTTAACGGCCAGCGGGGGAAACCCCAGGGAAAGTGCCACAGAAACGACACAGCCATCGGCGTCCGCGTCGGCGGCAACGGTGAAAAGGTGCGGTAAGAGCGCACCAGCGGTCTGGTGACAGGCCGGCTGGGTAAACCCCACTCGGTGCAAGGCCAAATCGGGGCGTCACGGGTTGCTCGCCCAGTCCCAGGTCGGCCGCATGAGGCGTCCCGTGAGGGACGTCCCAGATGGATGGCTGCCCACGACAGAATCCGGCTTACGGCCTGCTGACCCTGACGCCCACCTCGGTGGGCGTCAGGCATTTCCGGGACCGTGCCGGGCTCAGTGGCCGGGCGGTGACTCCGGCGGCGTCCGGTGCGCGCGAGCCTGCTCGAATCCGCGCGCGACGGCGGCCTGCACGTGGTCGACGGCGGCGTGCAGCGCCGGCATCGCGAGGGGCTCCATCGCGACGCCCTCGCGCTGCGCCGACTCGGCCTCGACGATCACCGCGGCGGCGATGCGGGTGTGCTCGACGATGACGCGGACACCCGATGCGCCCTGGAGCCCGCCGCGCAGGCCCGCCAGCTCGGCGCGGCCGGTCGTCGCGCCGGGGCGCCCGCTGTCGAGCGCGCCCGCGAGCACCCGCACGAAGCGCACGGTGAGCCGCCGCATCGCGGTGGGGCTGGGGGCGGGCAGCGGTGTCGGCACCCCGGCGTCGTAGCCCTCGATCACGCGCGCGACGATCGCCTCGGTGCGGGCGTTCAGCTCGCGCGCCAGGAGGGGGCAGGCGGGGATGTCCTGCGGGGCGCGGCGCAGACGACGGGCCTGCGGCGCGGGCGCGCCCCGCCGCGACAACCAGGTCCGCAACTCCTCGAGCTCGAAGCGCCGGTGCCCGCCGACCGTGCGGTGCGACGGCAGCCGTCCACCGTCCGCCCAGCCCCGCACGGTGGCGACGCTCACTCCCAGCAGGGCGGCCGCCTCGCTCGCCGTCAGCGTGCGAGGTCCCCGGTCGCGGTCGGCGCGGGGCGCGCGCGCCCGCGGCCAGCCGTCGTCGTCTGTCATATGCGCATCGTGTACGCCACCCGCGCCCTCCGCCGTCCACGTCGTCCGGGCCGCTCCGGGGGAGCCGCCGGGAAGGACTTTCGCCCGCGCGGGGCGAAGCCCTGCCGCAGATGCATCACGAACCCCGCTCCCGTCGGCCGTGGCGCGCCGCCCTCGTGGCGGCCGTCTCGGCGCTCGTGGCGTTCGGGCTCGTCGCCGCCCTCGCCCTCGGCATGGACCTGCGCCGCGAGACGGCGCGCACCGGCGCGCCCCTCGCGCGCACCGCCGACGCGCTCGCGGCCCGGATCGACCCGGGGCGCACCGCCCAGGCGCGGGCCGCGCTCGCGGAGACCGGTGCCGACGCGCGTCTGCTCGGGCCGGCCGGGCGCGTGCGCATCCAGACCGGTCCGGACGCGGGCGTCTGGGACGCCGGCGCGACCGGCACGCCCGGGGCGCTGGCGACCGTGGGGGTCTCCGGGTGGCGGCTCCGCGACGGCGCCGTCGAGGCGCGGCGCACGTTGCCCTCGGGGGGCGCGGTGGTCCTGCGCGAGGCCCTGCGCCCCGGGGCGGGCACCCTCGGGGCGTCGGCCACCCCGGTCGGGGCCCTGGTCGCCGGCCTCGCCCTGCTGGCCGGCGTGGCGGGGTGGCTGCTCGCCACCCGCACGAACCGTCGCCTGAGGGCCCTCGCGGGCACCGCCGAAGCGGTCGCCGCCGGCCGCTTGCCCCCGGCGCTCCCGCCCGGCCGCGGCGACTGGGGACGGCTCGCCGATGCGATCGGCGCCGTGTCGAGCCGGGCCGGCGACCTGCAGGCCGCCACCGAGGCGCGCATGGACGCGCTCGGCGCCGCCCTGGCCCCCCTCGCGCACCCGGTCGCCGCGCGCACGCCCTCCGGCGGCCTCATCCGCAACGAGGCGCTCGAGCGCCTCACGGGCCGGCTCGGGCCGGCCGACGCTGCCCAGGTCGACGATGCGGTGCGCCTCGGCCTCTCCGCGACGGGCCCGGTGGCCCACGGCCTGACGCTCTCGGACGGCCGGGCGCTCGAGGTCGAGGCCTGGGCGGTCCCCGGTGGCCGTGTCGTGGCGGTCGGCGAGCGGACCGAGCAGGAGCGGCTCGCGCGTGTGCGGCGGCAGATCACCGGCGCGGCGGCGCGGCACCTGCAGGCGCCGGTGAGCGAGATCCAGGGGCTCGGCGCCGACCTCCTCGGGCAGGTGCCCCCGGCCGCGGCGACCACGGTGCAGCGCATCCAGGCCGCGGGCGACCGGATGGAGCGGCTGGTGTCGCAGTTGCTGCGCGGCACGGCGAACGACCCGCGCGCGCGTCCCGTGAAGCTGCGGCCGGTGGGGGCCGCCGGCCTCGCCTACGGCCTCGGCGCCGCGTTCGACCGCCGCCTGCGCGACCGCGGCCTGCGCCTCGAGACCGCCCTGCCGGCCGACCTGCCGCCCATCCGCACCGACTCCGCCCTGCTGCACGAGATCCTGACCGAGCTGATCGCCAACGCGGCCACGTTCACGCCGCGCGGCGGCACCATCACCCTGTCCGGCCGCGCCATGCCGGGCGGCCGCATCGAGCTCACCGTGGCCGACACGGGCCCGGGGGTGCGCGGGGACGAGCTGCACCTCGTGACCGAGCGCTTCGCGCGCGGCGCGGGCTCGAGCGGGTTCCCCGGCGCGGGCCTCGGTCTCGGCGTCGCCGCGGCGCTCGCCGAGCGCCTGGGCGGCCATCTGACCCTCGGGGCGGGCCCCGGCGGCCGCGCGCTGCTCGATCTGCCCGCGGTCGGGGTCGCCTCCGGCTCCGCCCCCGACCGCGCAGCCGCGGTCACGCCGGCGGGAGCGCCCGCTCCATGAAGGCGGCGCCGGGCGAGCCGAAGAGCGTCCGCCCGGCGATCCAGCGGCGCCGGCGCGTCTGACGGAACCCGTAGCCGTCGTAGAGCGACCGCGCGGCCGTGTTGTCGAGCGCGACCCAGAGCGTCAGCCGGGAGCGCCCGTCGGCGAGCGCCTCCTCCTCGCAGCGGCGTAGCAGGGCACGGGCGACGCCACGCCGGCGGGCCCACGCGGCGACCGCGAGCTCGTCGATGTACGCCTCGTCGGGCTGCATGCGGCCGTGGCCGATGAGGCTGAGCACCAGCAGCGCCCGCAGGGACCGGAGCACACCGATCTCGACGGCGATGGCTCTCAGGTAGTCGGCGCCGGACTCCTCCTCGAGCGCCATGTGCACCGCGCCGGCCACCCGCCCGTCGACCTCGGCGACCCAGTGCCGGGAGCCCCGGGGGTCGGCCAGGTCGCGCAGCAGCAGGGCCTCGATGCCCCGGGTGGCGAGCGCGCCGAAGGCGGGGCGGTACTTGGACCCGAGCGCCTCGGCCGTCAGCTCGGCCACGGCGGCGGCGTCGTCCGGGCGCGAGGGGCGGATCAGCGGAGGGGCCGGAGCGGGATCCATCGCCCCGATCGTAGAACGTCGGCGACGGCCGGCCGCGCGGTACCCTCCGGCCTGCCCACCCGACGGAGGTGACCGTGGCGCGACCCCAGGCCGGACAGCCGGCTCCCGACTTCAGCCTCGAGGCCGACGACGGCTCGACCGTGAGCCTCACCGATCTCGCGGGTACGACGGTCGCCCTCTACTTCTACCCCAAGGACGCCACGGCGGGCTGCACCACCCAGGCCTGCGAGTTCCGCGACATGCGCGTCGACTACGACGCCGCCGGCGTGCGCGTGATCGGCGTCAGCCCCGATCCCCGGGCCAGCCACGAGAAGTTCCGCGACGCGAACGGCCTGGGGTTCACGCTGCTCAGCGACCCCGATCACGCGGCGGCCGAGGCCTTCGGCGTGTGGGTGGAGAAGTCGATGTACGGCCGCACCTACATGGGCGTCGAGCGCAGCACCTTCGTCATCGGTCCCGACGGCGTCCTGATCGACGCGCTCTACAAGGTGAAGCCCAAGGGCCACGCGGCGTCGCTGCTGGAGCTGGTCGGGAGCTGAGCGTGCCCCTCGGCTCGCCCGTGGCGCAGCGTCCGCTCGCGATCCTCGCGTACGGCTCGCTCATCCACACGCCCGGGCCGGAGCTGGCCGCCCTGATCGTCGGGCGGCGCCCCTGCCGCACGCCATTCCCGGTCGAGTACGGGCGGGTGTCGCAGCGGTGGGGCGGGGGGCCGGTGCTCGTGCCGCACCCGCGCGGCGCGCCCGTGGACGGCGCGCTGCTGCTGATGGCGGCCGGGGTGGAGCTGGGGGCGGCGGTCGAGGCGCTCGCGCGGCGCGAGGGGCTCCCGGACGCCCGCGGGGTGCTCCAGGTCGAGATGCCCGGCGAGCACCTGGTGCTCGTCGCCGGCCTGCCCCGCAACCTCCCGGCGCCGGACATGACACCCGAGGCCCTCGCCCGGCGCGCCCTGGCGAGCGTGGGGCACGGGCCGCGCAACGGCATCGCCTACCTGCGCCGGGCGATCGGTGCGGGGGTGACCACCCCCCTCACCGCGGCGTACCGGGACGGCGTGCTGGCCGCGTCGGGGGCGGACTCCCTGGAGGAGGCGGAGCGGCTGGTAGCGTTGGCCCGTCCGACGACGACCGGGGGGACGCATGGCCTGGGATGACGTGTCGCGCTGGCAGCCGGTGGACCTCGCGGCCTCGTTCCGCATGGGCGATGCGGTGCAGCCCGTGGACGTCCGAGACATCGGCTACCGGGACTCCGGCGAGCAGTTGAAGGGTGCGATCCGGGTCGACCCGATGGAGTTCGAGTCGCAGGTCGGCGACCTGCCGGGCGGCCGCGAGCTGATCTTCTACTGCGACCGGCCCGGCGAGGCGACGAGCCTCAAGATCGCCATGTGGGCGTTCGACGCGGGGCGCTCCCGGGTCGGCGTCCTGGTCGGCGGATGGTCCGCCTGGCAGGACGCCGGCTACCCGGTCGAGCCGAAGGCCTCCTGAGCTACTCGGCGGTGCCCCGCGGCCGAAGGCCGTAGGTCGTCTCGAGCCACTCGGGGAGGACGGCGGCGATGCCGCGGCACAGCAGCTCGCGCTCGGAGATCGCCACCCGCGCCGCCACCTCGAGGGCCAGGCGGGCGTCGTCGTTGCGGATGCCGCTGACGCCCTCGACCGTCTTGTCGGCCTCGGCGCGGTTGTAGACCATGGCCCGCGCCGCCATGGGCCAGTGCTCCTTGGTCCACTCGATCAGCGCGGTCTCGAGCGCCGTCGGGTCGTACTCGAGAAGCGCCTTCTGGAGGGCGTTGGGCGTAGCGTCGTCGTCGCGCAGCATGCTCACCTCGGAACGTTGGGCGTGGCGGGGGGAGTGTAGACCCCGCACCGGGTCCGAGCCTCCCGTGCCGCTGCGCCGTGGCGGCGGGGGTAGACTCGGCCTGTGCGCACCTTCCTGCTGCTGGCCTCGCTCAGCCCTCAGGGGCTGCAGACGCTCGCGACGACGCCCGAGCGCCTCTTCGAGGTCAACCGCGAGATCGAGCGCCTCGGCGGCCGCGTGGTGCGCCAGTGGGCCCTGCTCGGCGCCTACGACTTCCTGAGCGAGGTCGAGGCCCCCGACGGTGCGACGGTGGCCCGCATCACGATCGAGCTGGCCTCGCGGGGAAGCGCGACGTTCGAGACGATGGTGGCGATCCCCGTCGACGAGTTCATCGCGTCCCTGGAGTCGCCGCCGGGCTGAGCCCGGGCCGGCCTCAGCCGGCCCCGCGCCACTCCTCCGACGCGCACAGCGGGCACGGAGGCAGCACGAGCATCCCGTCGTTCTCGCGGGGTGACTGGATCAGCAGGTCGCACGCGGCGCACCGGTACGTGCCGGTCACCTCGTCGCCGGTCTGGAACAGGGCGGTCGGTCGGCTGGACACGTTCGGGAACCTCCATCGTACGATCGGCGGGTGCGACCACGCGTCGCGAGACCCCTCGGGATCCACCGGCCCGGTCGGTCGGGCGGGCGGCTAGGTGGCGAGCGCGGCCACGATGCTCGCGGCGGCGAGCAGCGTGAAGACCGTCAGCCCGACGGCGAGCAGTACTCGCTCGGGCACGCCGGCGATGCGCCGGCCTTCGGTGGCCGCCCCGGTGCGGCGCTTCGGGAGGAGGCGCGTGAGGGCCATGCCGCCCTCGTCGAGCCAGCGCTCGCAGTAGGGGCAGAAGCGGGCCTCGGCCAGCAGGGGCAGCCCGCAGCGGTGGCACCCGGGAGCCTCCGAGCGGTGGTGTCCCTGAAGATCGGACTCGGCTCTCACGCCGGGACTCCCTCTGCACTGCGTGAACGAATCGCCGCGCGCGCCCGCGCCCGGTGAAGGGCCTCAGCATACACCCGCCACCCCCTCGATCAACGGCCGCGGCGACCGATCCGGTCGCCGCGCATGCGATCGGTCACTTCGCCGGCCCACCGCCCCCGAAGAAGCGCTCGGCGGCCTCCCAGCCGGGGCCGGGACCCGGTCCGGCGGGGGGCGTGTTGACCATGGGGAAGGCGGTCCGCGAGGGGTCGTCGGGTCCGTCCGGCGCCTCGGCGCCGGCCGTGTCCCCGTCGTCCTCGGTGCGGAGGGAGTCGATCTCGGCGACCTTCGCCTCGATCTCCATCAGCTTCGACTCGACCGAGGCGATCTCGGTGGCGAGCGGCTCCTCGGGGAGGGCGCCGGATCGCACGAGCTCGTAGGCGCGCTCGCCGAGCTCCTCGAGGGCGGTGCGGTGCTGGCGCTGCAAGAGGCGGCGCTCGCCCTCGACGCGGGCCCGCTTGAGCGACATCTGGACGTCTGTCGCGAGGCGGTTGGCCTGCTTGGCGATGCTGTCCAGGACCGTCATCGTCGTCTCCTCGGGGCGGTCGGTGTTCGCTCGCGGGTTCGATTCTACCCGGGTGACGGCGCGCCGCGGCGCGCCTTCGGGCGCGATCGTGTGCGGAGTCGTCGCAGGGCGCGGTCGTACCGTCGGGCCATGTCAGCGCGCGGTGTGCCGGGGCAGGCGGCGGTCGAGACCGTCGGCATCGTGACGGCCGTCGTCCTGGCCCTCGCGGCCACGACGGTCTGGCTGGTCGGCGCGGCCCGCCCGCCCGACCGGCCCCCCGACGTCATCGGCCAGGTGTCGCGCCCGCTCGGCTTCCCCGATGGCCTGCGGTACTGGGCACTGCCCGCGGTCCCCCACGGACAGGAGGGCGCCGACGAGCCGATCGGCGACGCGCTGCGCGGGTTCGGGCGGGGGACGGTCACGGCGACCCGCGCCTACCTGCGGGGTCGGCAGGAGTTCTCCGGCGCGTACAGCCGGCGGCTCCGGGAGCGGCTGAGCGACGTCCTCGCCGACCCGCTCGGCGACGGGGGCCTCCCCGAGCTCGACGTGCTCACCCCGGGGGGCGCGCTGCGCCGGGTCCTGCGCGACGGGGCCGCCGCCCGCGACTACGTGCGGCGCCTGCGGGCGCTGCCGCGCGACGAGCTGGGCCGCACCATCCTCCGCGACGCCGGCACGTTCGCGGCCGACGCCACCGTGGAGGTGCTCCAGGCCCTCGCGCGCCGGCGCGCCGCGCGGGTCGGCCGCCCGCCGACCGGCCGGCGCCCGGCTCCTCCCCGAGACGCGCCGCAGCCGTGACGCCCTCGTCGCGCCCCCGTCACATCCCGGCGTCGCGCCGTGGCCGCGTCGCGGCGCACGATCGGAGGCGCTCGCACCACGATCGAGGGGGACGGACCGATGGGCTACGTGATGGCGGCATGGCTGCACGCGGCGGGGATCACGGCGATGGCGCGCGCGCGGCAGCCGCGCCGCGGTCAGGGCACGGTGGAGTACGTCGGGGTGGTGGTGATGGTGACGCTCCTGATCGGCGCCGTCGCGATCGCCTCGAAGGGTTGGGCACCGGGCGTCGGCGACGCGCTCAAGAAGGCGATCGGCGACGCCATCAAGAAGGCGTCCGCCGGCCTCTAGGACGACGCGCCGCCCCTGCCCTCGCCACGCGCGGGGCGGGGGCGGGCGGCGCCCCGTCCGCACCGGCCGCCTATCCTCCGGCGATGGAGGGCGACCGCACCCGGCCGATCGAGATCCGCGCGAGCCCGGGAGCGCCCGCGGGCGGGGGCGATCCGACCCGTCGCTGGGAGCTCGCGATGCCCGACGGCGTCGGCCGGTTCGCGGGCGTCACCCGCACCGAGGGCGCCGCCGCGGCGCAGGCGCTCGCCGCCCTCGCGCCCGAGGCCTGGGAGACCGCGCTGGTCGAGATCGTGCTGCCGGTCGTGATGAGCGACGGGGCCGGTCCCTACCTGCTCGACCGCGACGGGCGCATCACCCTCGTCGTCGGCGCCCACCCGGGCGTCAGCGGTGCGCACGTCGCCATCGGGGCGCCGTCGCCCGCGCACCGCGTCGGCATCGTCGGGCGGCGCGGGGACGTCCTGTGGCAGTGGCTGGCCCGCGTCGAGGCGGCGCCCGGCGATCACATCCGCGCGCTCGACGCCCTCGACGCCTGCCCCGACCTGCCGTCGGCACGGCGGTGGGCCGGGGAGCGGCCGGGGTAGTCTGCGCCCAGATCCCCGGGGAGGAGCGGCATGCACGACTACCGCGTCAGCTTCACCGCGACGTCCAGCGCACCACCGGATCCGGACGCCGCCGAGCGTCTCTCGGCGGCGCTCGGCGCGATGCCGGGTGCCGACGGGGTCGAGGAGGTCACGCAGGACCGCCGCCGCCGCCGCGTCGCCGCCGTGTTCTGGATACAGGTCCGGCTGGGGATGGCCGACGCGGCCCGCGACGGCAGCCGACTCGCCAAGGAGGCCCTCAAGGTCGCCGGCATGGGCGATGCGCAGCTCGTCGAGCTGGCCGTCTCGATGACGCGACGGCCGCGGACCGTGGCGGCGGCCGAGACCGAGGGGTAGGGGCGGGCGGGGACGCATCTCTACACTTCATCGGTCGGGCGCCGATGTGCGGGGCGCACGGCCCGATCGGAGGGGACCGAGATCACACGCGAGAGGCACGACGAGGCGGCGCGTCAGACCGTCGGGGGAAGCGCGCTCCCCGGTGGCGTGATGATGCGCACCCGCACGCGGGTGGGCGTCGCGGTGCGCCGCGAGGACGACGGCGTCATCGTGACCGAGGGCTTCGACGTCGCCCCCCCGGGAGGGCGCTGGACGCGGCTTCCGCTCATGCGCGGTGTCGTCGCCATCCGCACGGCCCTCAGCACCGGTCAGAAGGCGATGGGCATCGGCGAGCGGCTGCGGTGGGAGGAGCCCTCGCGCGCGGCGGCCACCGCCCCCGTGACCGCCGTCACCGAGTCCGCCCTCGCGGGCGGCGTGGGCGCCGACACGGTCGCGGGGGCCACCGTCCCGGCCGGCGCCGAGCCCGAGGGCCTCGGGTTCTGGGGCAAGGTCGCCGTCGGCTTCGGCGCGCTGCTGGGCGCCGGCATCCAGATCGCGGCCTTCCGCGTCGGCCCGATCGTGATCGCCAAGGAGGCCGGTCTCGAGGGCGCCTGGTTCATCGTCGCCGACGCGGCCATCCGGCTCATGCTGCTGCTCGGCATGCTGATGGTGCTGAGCCTCTTCCGGCCCTTCCGCAAGATCCTCAAGTACCACGGCGCCGAGCACCAGGCGATCGCGGCATTCGAGGCCGGGCGACCGCTGACCGCCGCCGCGGCCTCCGGGTTCAGCCGGTTCCACCCGCGCTGCGGCACGTCCTTCCTGGTGGTCTCGGCGATGGTGTCGATCATCGTCTACGGGGCGGTGCTGGCCGTGACCGGGGTCTTCACCTACCCGGCGCTCATCGCGACCCGACTGCTGGGGGCCCCGATCGTCACCGCGATCGCGTTCGAGCTGCAGCGCCAGGCGGCCCTGCGTGCCGACGGACCGCTGCGCTTCCTCTCGTGGCCCGGCATGGCGGCCCAGCGCCTCACGACGAAGCACCCCGACCCCGCCGAGCTCGAGGTGGCGTGCGCGGCCCTGGCGGTTGCGCTCGAGACCTCGCCGGCGGCCGAGGCGGCGCCCTCCGGTGATCGCGACCCCGCGCCGATCGGACAGCCGCAGCCGCTGGCCTGAGCCCGCCGGGCCGGGGCCCGCTCGGGCCACGCTCTGAGAGGATGCCCCCGGAGGGGGCTCCAGGATTCGGAGGTGTGGCGATGTCCGGTGCTCCCGTGATGGTCGAGGCGGTCACCTCGTGGACCGCGGAGGGACCGGGCAGCGCGGTGCTGCTGCTGCAGGTCGCCGAGGCGCCGGACCAGCGGCTCGTCGACGAGCAGCTGACGGTCATCGGCGCCCACGTCGAGTACGCACCGGTGACGTCGCTCGGGGCGCGGCCGGTGCGCCTGCACGCGCCCGACGGACCGGTGTCGGTGCGCTACACGGCCCGTGCGACGGTCGACGACGCCGGGCGCGCCTGCCCGGCCGACGACCGGCCGTTGCCGTCGGCGGGCGAGCTGCCGTTCGCGCTGCTCGACTGGACGCTGCCGAGCCGGTACTGCCCCTCCGACACCCTGGCGCCGACCGCGCAGGCCCTGTTCGGTGAGATGCCGCGCACGCGGGCGCTCGTACCGGCGGTCGCCGGATGGGTGCGCGACCACATCGCCTACACCTCCGGCGCGAGCGACGGGCAGACCGCCGCCGACGAGACGCTGCTCGCGCGCGCCGGGGTCTGCCGCGACATGGCCCACCTGGCGGTCACGTTCCTGCGCGCCCTGGAGGTGCCCGCCCGCACCGTCGCCGCCTACGCGCCGCTGCTCGACCCGCCCGACTTCCACGCGGTGCTCGAGGCCCACGACGGAACGGCCTGGCGTCTCATCGACGTCACCGGTCTGGCGCCGGTGACGTCGATGGTGCGCATCGCGACCGGTCGCGATGCGGCCGAGGTCGCCTGGGCGACCGCGAGCGGCGGCCTGACGCTCGACGACGTCGGGGTCAGCGCGACCGGGCCCGACGGCTGAGCGCCGGACCCGGTCGCCGCGGCATCAGCCGCGCGTGCGGTAGAGGCGGGTGGTGAGGGGCGCGAAGACCACGGCCAGCACGGCCGCCTCGACGAGCACCAGCACGACGTCTCCGGCGCCCGCCGTCCCATCCATCAGACCGCGCGCGGCGGTCACCACGTGGGTGATGGGATTCACGTCGACGACCCCCTCGAGCCAGCCGGGCAGCGTCTCCTTCGGCACGAACCCGTTGCTGACGAAGATGAGGGGGAAGAGGGCCATGAACCCGGTGTTCATCACCGCGTTGGGCGCCCGCATCAGCAGCCCGACCGTCGTGAACACCCACGAGAGCCCGACCGAGAAGATGATCAGCAGCAGCAGCGCCCCGACCATGCCGGCCCACGACGCCGGGCGGTATCCGAGCGCCAGGCCGACCGCGATCACGAGGGTGCCGGCGACCAGGTAGCGCAGGACGTCGCCGAGCACGGCCCCGACCAGCGGCGCCGGCCGCCAGGTGGGCAGGGAGCGGAACCGGTTGACCACGCCCTTCGTGATGTCGGTGTTGAGCGACACCCCCGAGTAGACGGTCGTGAACAGCACCGACATCACGAGCGTGCCGGGCAGCAGGAACTGCAGGTACTCGTCGGTCGATCCCGAGATCGCCCCGCCGTACATGTAGGTGAACAGCAGCGTGAACAGCACCGGCGTGAGGGTCACGTCGATCAGCTGCTCGGGCACGTGCTTGATCTTGAGCATGCCGCGCCAGCCGAAGGTCAGCACGGCCGCCAGCGGCGACGGGGGGTCGGGGCGCTCGGTTCGACGACAGCGCGCTGCGGATGTCCGCGCCCCGGACCGCCGCGGCCGCGGGCGCCGGCGTCGGGGGTGCGTCGGTGATCTGGCCGTCGCTCATGCCGCCTCCTCCGCGTGCTCGATCTCTTCCGCGTCCTCGGCCGTGCGGCCGGTCAGGGCCAGGAACACCTCGTCGAGGCTCGGCTGGCCCATCGAGAAGTCGGCGACCCCGATGCCCCGGCCCGTCAGCGCCGCCAGCGCGGCCGCGCCGCGGTCGGCGTCCGAGCAGGGCGCCGACAGTGCCGCCGGGTCGGACTCGGCGTGCGCCGAGCCGAGCTCCGACTCGAGCGCCGCCAGCGCCTGCGGGCGCTGCTCGGGGTCGAGCAGTCGCAGTCGCAGCGCGCCGCCCCCGACCGAGGACTTCAGCTGCGCGGGCGTGCCCTCGGCGATCACCGTGCCGCGGTCGATCACCGCGATGCGGTCGGCGAGCTGGTCGGCCTCGTCGAGGTACTGGGTGCACAGCACGATCGTCGTGCCCTCGCAGGTGAGGGCGCGCACGATGTCCCACACCTGGTTGCGCGAGCGCGGGTCGAGGCCGGTGGTCGGCTCGTCGAGGAACATCAGGCGCGGCGTCACCACGATGCTCGCGGAGATGTCGAGGCGCCGCCGCATGCCCCCCGAGTACGTCTTGACCAGGCGCGCCTGCGCCTCCTCCAGGCCGAAGGCACGGATCAGCTCCCCGGCCCGCGCCTTCGCGTGGGCCCGGCGCAGTCCGAGCAGGCGGCCGATCATGATCAGGTTCTCACGGCCGGTCAGGTCCTCGTCGACCGAGGCGAGCTGCCCCGTCAGGCTCACCAGCGCCCGGACGGCGTCGGCCTCCTCGACGATGTCGTGCCCGAGCACGCGCGCCCGGCCGGCGTCGGGACGCAGCAGGGTCGCCAGCATGCGGATGGTCGTCGTCTTGCCGGCGCCGTTCGGGCCGAGGACGCCGTAGACCGTGCCCGCGGCGACCTGCAGGTCCACCCCGTCCACGGCGCGGGTGCTGCCGAAGCTCTTGACGAGGCCCTCGGCCTCGATGGCCGGCGCATTGAGTGTGCTCATTCCCCTCCCTCCCTCATGGCGGCTCCGCGACGTACGACTGCGATCGCACCGCGTCCATCATCGCGCCACCGTCTCGCGATATCGCGCCGGGCGCGCGCGGCGCCACCGGCGGTGCCCACCGTCGCACAGCAGCCCCCAGTGGGAAAGGTGCGCGCGGGGGCACGCCCACCCGAGACGCCACGCACGCCCATGCTCGGCGCGGCATGATCCCCGGCGAGGGCGCGTAGCTCAGCTGGTTAGAGCAGGGGACTCATAATCCCTGGGTCGTAGGTTCGAGTCCTACCGCGCCCATTCGTTCGAATCGCCTTCGCGCACCGATCCACCGTTGTTGATCAACGAAGCGCCGCAACGGCGGCCACCGTCGCTCATCTGAGGACCGTCACGGGATCGATCATGTTCGCCAGGCGGTAACCGCCGGCGAGCGTCTTCCAGAGCTCGATGTGGGCGTGGGGTGGACCGTCCTTCCACGCGGTCACCGCGGCGACCAGTTGCCCTCGCGTCACCCTCTCGTCCAGGCCGACCTTCGGCACCACGTGGCGGAACACCCACACCCGCCCGCCGCGCTCCTCGATCTTCACGGTCCCACCGAAGACCTGGCCCGTGGCCTTGAGGCTCGGCTTGACCTCGCAGATCCGTCCGCCGATCGGCGCCCGGACGGGGCTACCGCCCGGCGCGAACCAGTCCTTCGCGGCGTGGTAGGTCTTGCCGCCCGGTCCCGGTGCACCCTCGGCGTTGACGACGCGGAACTCCGAGCCGTGGCCCATCCCCACGGTCAGCGGCGCCACGTACCCGGCACCGGTGTCCGGGAAGGGCGTGCCCCTCCGCTCGTCGGCCCGTCTCCCGAAATCCGCGGGCTTCCCGGCGAGCCCGAGCAGCCAGGCGCGGCCCTGGAGGCCGAGCCGCCCGTTCACATGGCGCTTGGGGAACCCGAAGCGCCACTTCCACACCTGCACCGCGAGCGCGGTGTCCGGCCCGAAGATCCCGTCGAGCGCGCGACCCCGGAAACCGAGCGCGGTCTGGACCTCGAGGACGTCAGGCCCCTCGAGCCAATCGTCCTCGTTCGGCATGAGCTCGAGCGATCGCATGCCACCCCCTCGCCACGCGGCCGAAGGCCGACCCTGCGTTGCTGTATCGCACGCGACGAATCAGTTTTCAAGACGGGTCCCCGACCGCACGTCCGCCGGTCTCAGCGGATCCCCTGGACAGGGGCTCGGGGCCCGTCGGGCGCTGCGTCCCTCGCTCACCTGCGACCTCGTATCGACCCGCCCGGAAACCGGGGGTCGCGACGGTCAGGGCCTCGGCATGCCCCGCATCGGCGCGGTCATCGGCAGCGACTGACCCGGGGGCCGGGCACCCGGCGGGGCCGGTATGCGCGTCATGCCGCCCGGCCCGCTCTTGTCGAGGCCGGGGGGAGCGGTGAGCGGCGCCGAGAAGATGCGCGGGGCTTCATCGCCGCACTCCGGGCACGGAGCATCCGACGGGGCGGTGCCGAGCGGAAGGGTCAGCTCGAAGACGCCGTCGCGCTCGCATCGATAATCGTAGTTCGCCATGGGGGCAGCCTACCTGCCGGCCGCCTCGCCCGCCGATGACCCTCCACCTCGTCCGCGTCCTCCGCCCGCTGTCGTCCCCCGTGAGACCGCTCGATCGGCCGCGATCGGTCGGCCGTCCCGGATTCGCTCACGGACCCCCGCGCCGATAGCGACGAACCGGACTGGTGGCCCCCGGTCGCGCCATCGCCCTGCCGCGCCCACCGTGCGCGCGAACCACCGGGGCTGACTGCGGCGGCCGACCGTCATAGCCTCGGTGCCACCGACGTCGAAGGGAGGGACCGATGCTCGCGATCATCGCGAGAGTCGTCGCAGCCGTGCTCATCGTCGGAGCGGTCGCCGGGGGCACGTTCATCGTCGGCATGCGCCGCGGGTGGCGCCCGGTCGTGGACGCGCTCCGGGCCGTCAACCGGAGGGTCCTCAACCCCCGGCAGATGAGGTCCGCCGGAGCGCCGGGCGCGTATGCGTCGATCGTGCGGCACAGCGGGCGGCGGAGCGGGAGGGCCTACGAGACCCCCGTCGTGGCCGAGGCCACCGACGACGGCTTCGCGGTCGCGCTGCCGTACGGGACGCGGTCGGACTGGGTGCGGAACGTCCTCGCCGCGGGGCGGGCGACGATCCTCGACGAGGGGTCCGAGCACCGCGTGGACCGGCCGCGGCTCGTGCCGATGCAGGAGGTGGAGGAGCTCTTCCCCGAGAAGGATCGCCGCGGCCACCGCATGTTCGGCGTTGACCGGGCTCTCATCGTGGACCGGGCCGCCTGAGCGGCGCGCGGTCGGGCGCCGCCGTCAGCGGTCGCGCAGGCCCTTGCCGTCGAGGATCCGCGGGGCGTGCCTCTCGATGCGCGCCTCGCGGGTCGCGGCCTGCTTCGCCTCCGAGAAGTGGAGGTGGTACTCGCGCCGCCGGCCGGGGGTCAGCGCCTCGAACGCGGTCCTGAGCTCGGGGTCCCGGTCGAGGCGCTCGCGGAGCTCGGCGACGAGGTCGGGCTCGGGGGCGGGACCGACCGCCCGGCCGTCCTCCTCCGCGGCGATCGCCTGACCGACGTAGGCCGCGACCACGTCGGCGAGCCTGGCCACGTCCTCGACCGAGGTGAACCGGATCCGGCGCGCCGATCGCGAGTTCGGCCCCTGCTCCTCGAGGACGCCGTGGGGGTCGTCCAGCAGCGCCCCCTTGAAGAACATGAGGGCGAGGAAGTCCTTCATCTGCTGCACGATGGCGACGTTGCGCCCCTCGTGGGAGTAGCAGGGCTTGCCCCACTTGATCTGCTCGCTCAGCCCGCAGCCGAGCAGGATCGGCCGCAGATCGGACATCTCGGCCCGCCACCTCTGCGATCGCGCGATGTGCGCGTTGACGTCCGGATCCATCGCACCCCACCTCCGATCGGCACCCGCACCGTACCGCCTCGTCGCGCCGCCGGGGAGGGGAGCGAACCCGCGGCGCCGCGCTAGGTTCCGGCGGTGAGCCGACCGCAGACGCTCCGCCTCGACGACGCCGGGGACATCCCGAACTCGCGGCTGCCGGTGCTCGTCTACCACGACTGCGACGGCGCCCGGACGGCCGGGGGCTGCGCGGAGCTGTTCGCGCGCAACGGCTGGCGCGGTGCCTGGGTGGACGGGATCTACTCCTTCCACCACTTCCACTCGACGGCGCACGAGGTGCTCGGCGTCGTCTCCGGCTCGGCGTCGCTCGTGCTCGGCGGCCCGCGAGGACGACGGGTCGAGGTCGTATCGGGCGACGTGCTCGTGCTGCCGGCCGGCACGGGCCACTGCAACGTCGGCGCGACGGGCGACCTGCGGGTCGTCGGCGCCTACCCGGACGGGATGTGGTGCGACCTGCGCCGCGGCGACCCTGCCGAGCGCGATGACGTGCTCGCCAACATCGCCGCGGTACCGCTACCCGGCGCGGACCCCGTCGGCGGGCCGGAGGGTCCGCTCACGGAGCTCTGGTCGGCGGCGGGCTGACGCCGTCCGCCGGGGCATGCGACGCACCGGCAAGATCGACCGCTTCGACGGATGGATCGCCGGCATCGGCACCGAGTCGGGTCTGCGCGTCGTGGTGGGGCGCTGGCCGCGTTCGCCGCTCGGTGCGTTCGCCGACGTGATGGTCGAGCACGCCGACGGCCGGCGGGTGCTGCTGGCCCCGTCCGCCGAGGTGGCGGAGTACGTCTCCGCGACCTATCGCTTCGACGAGGTCGTCGTCACGCCCGTCGATGTCCGCGTTGACGCCGATGGCTCCGGGTGGAGCGTCGCCGCCGGGTCGCTGTCGCTGCGTTTCCGCGTCGGGCGTCGCCCGGTCGTCGGGGTGCTGCTGTGGGTCGTGCCCCGCGTGCTCGCCACGCGCCCCGCATGGATCCGCCTCGCCGGTCTCGTCGCCCGCATCGCGCTCCCCGGCGTGAGGACCCACGGCTCGGCCGGCGGCGGCCGACACGAGTTCTACGCCGCGCTCGACCTGCGGAGCATCGTGAGCGCACAGGCGTCGTGGGCGGGGGTGGGTCAGGGACGGCTCGCGCCGGTGCATCCGCCGGTGCGCTTCGGGTTCGGATCGACCCCCGCCGCGCCCGCGCTGGTCCGCATGGTCACGCTCGTCCGGGAACGGGGGTAGGGGCGGGGCGCCCCGGGTAGGCATGGCCCTCGTGGACGCCGACCCGACCGCGCGCGGGCGTGACGCGACGCCGCCCCCGTACCGGCTCGGCTTCGCCGTGAAGGTGCTCGGCGGCGGCGGCGGCGGTCTGCCGAGCGGCGACACCCGCCGGTGGCAGAGCGGCCCGCACCTCTCACGCTCGCTGGAGCTCCTCGGCCCGGTCTTCGATCACCTGGAGCGCGAGGACATCCGCATGTACCGACTGTCGAGCGGCATCGTGCCCTACGGCACGCATCCCGACCTGCCCGACTTCGACTACCGCCGTCAGATCGCCGACTGCGCGCCGGCCCTCGCCGCGCTCGGCGCACGAGCGGCCCGCGCCGGCATCCGTCTGTCGACCCACCCCGGCCAGTACACGGTCATCAGCGGCCCCGATCCGGAGCTGGTGGCCAGGTCGAGCCGCGACCTCGAGCAGGACGCGCTCGTGCTCGACGCGATGGGCCTCGGCCCCGAGGCCGTCGTGGTCGTGCACGTCGGCGGGGTGTACGGCGACAAGCCCGCGGCCATGGATCGCTGGGCCCGCGCCTACGAGGCCCTGTCGGAGGGCGCGCGCCGACGGGTCGTGCTGGAGCATGACGAGACCTCCTACGACATCGACGACGTGATGGAGCTGCACCGGCGTACGGGTGTGCGGGTGGTCTTCGACTGGCACCACCACCGCTGCAACCCCGCGCCCGGGCTCGCCGACCCCGCCGACGCCCTGGCCGCGGCCGTCGGCACGTGGCCGGCGGGCGTGCGACCGAAGGCGCACCTCTCGAGTCCGCGCACCGAGCTGCGCGTCGTCGCGCGCCGGCGACGGGGTGAGCGCCGCGCCGAGGAGGTGCTCGTGCCGCCGCAGCTCGCCCAGCACGCCGACTTCGTCACGCCGTGGGACCTGATCGGGCTGCTCGGCGCCGCCACCGCCCCGCTCGACGTGATGCTCGAGGCCAAGGCGAAGGATCTCGCGCTGCTCTGGCTGCGGCGTCAGCTCGAGAGAGTGGCGCCCGCGGTGGGCGCGGCGGAGGAGCGGGCGGCTCCCCCCGCGTAGGGGCCGCGCACGCACGTCGGGGCTTGACACCCCGGTCGTACGGGCGGACGGTGAGTGATCAACCATGGCTGCGTGCGGTCGCGGCCTGGACGAGGAGGTCACCATGTCGGCGCTCACGGTCAGCGAGGAGCGCGTCGCCCAGGTGGCCGCCGGCTTCTCCGGCGAGATCCTGAGAGCGGGCGACCCCGGATACGACGAGGCCCGGCGGGTGCACAACGGGCTGATCGACCGGCATCCCGCGTTGATCGCGCGATGTCGCGGCGCGGCGGACATCGCCGACGCGCTGCGGCTGGCGCGCGATGCGGGGCTCGAGGTGTCGGTCCGGGGCGGCGGCCACAACGTCGCCGGACGGGCGGTCACCGAGGGCGGCGTGATGATCGACCTCGCGCCCATGAAGGGCGTCTTCGTCGATCCCGACTCACGGACCGCCCGCGCCCAGGGAGGCGTGGTGTGGGCGGAGCTCAATCGCGAGGCGGCGCTGCACGGGCTTGCGGTGACCGGCGGCGCGATCTCGACGACGGGGATCGCCGGCCTCACGCTCGGGGGCGGCCTGGGCTGGCTGATGTCCGAGTACGGCCTCGCCGCCGACAACCTCATCGGCGTCGAGCTCGTGACCGCGGAGGGCGAGATCCTCGAGGTGAGCGACGAATCCCATCCCGACCTGATGTGGGCGCTCCGCGGCGGCGGCGGCAACTTCGGCGTCGCCGCCTCGCTGCGGTATCGCCTGCACCCGCTCCGCACGGTCGTGGGCGGCCTGATCGCGCACCCCTTCTCGGCCGCACGCGACGTGCTGGCCTTCGTGCGCGACCGTGCCGGGGACTGCCCGGACCACCTGACGGTGTTCGCCGCGCTGGCGCACGCGCCGGACGGGTCGGGCACCAAGCTGGCGGCCATGCTCGTGTGCCACACGGGGGACACCGAGCTGGCCGAGCGTGAGCTGGCTCCGTACCTGTCGTTCGGGTCGCCCGTGATGACCGAGGTCGGGCCGATGCCCTACCCGGCGCTCAACACCATCCTCGACGGCAACTTCCCGAGGGGCTCGCTCAACTACTGGCTGTCGAGCTTCATGGCCGACTTCGACGACGCGTTCATCGACGTGGCGGTCAGCCGCTTCGCCGAGATCCCGACGCCCATGGGGGCGATCGTGATCGAGCGGTTCCACGGCGCGGTCACGCGCATCGGGGTGACCGACACGGCGGTCCCCCACCGGGACGTCGGCTGGAACGTGCTGATACCGACGGTGTGGATGGACCCGGCCACCACCGATGCCAACATCGCATGGACCCGCGACAGTTTCGCGGCCCTGCAGGAGCATCTCGCCGGACGGCGCTGGCTGAACTACCTCGGCGACGACGAGGACGGCAGCGCGATCCGCATGGCCTACGGCCCCAACTACGACCGGCTGGTCGCCGCGAAGCGCCGATACGACCCGGACAACGTCTTCCACCTGAACCACAACATCGCTCCCTGAGGAGGATGGGATGGACCACGCGCCCACGTTGCGCCGCCTCTACGACGAGCTCAACTCCGGCGACATCGAGGGGTTCGGCGCCCTGCTCGCCGCCGACTTCGTCGACCACGAGCAGACGCCCGGCGTCACGCCGACCCGGGACGGGACGATGGAGTTCTTCAGGATGTGGATCGCCGCCTTCCCCGACATCCGGATGGACGTGCAGGACGTCGTGACGGACGGCGACAAGGCCGTCGCCCGTGTGCGGGCGACCGGGACGCACCGGGGCGAGTTCATGGGCGTGCCGGCGTCCGGGCGGAGCATCGACATGCAGATCATCGACATCATGAGGTTCGACGCCGAGGGGCTCGTGAGCGAGCACTGGGGCCTGGCCGACTCCCTCGCGATGATGCAGCAGATCGGCGCGCTGCCGGAGGTGCCCGCGTAACCGTCGTCAGCGGTCCCGGCCGGGGTCGGTGCGGTCGGACGTCGCCGCCCGCAGCGGACCGAGGCGGCCCGGGGCGTCGCTGATGAACCCGTTCACGCCCCACTCCGCAAGGCGCAGGGCGTCGTCGGGGTCGTCCACCGGCCATGTCCAGAGCCGGGGGATGCGCTCTCGCAGATCCTCCACGACCCCCCGCGACAGCAGGTCCCGGTGGATCGAGACGCCCTCGACCGATCCCGGGGGGCGCCGCATCAGGGCCCGGAGCCCCGGGCCGCGGCGCACCGAGTGCATCGTGCGGACGCCGGGGGTGCCCCGGAGCCGGTCGATCAGGGGCCAGACCCGTCCGCAGACGATGATGTCCCCCGGGAGGCGCGCCCGCCGTGCCGCCGACAGCACGCGATCGGGCAGCCGCGGGTCGGGGCCCTTCAGATCGAGCATCAGGGCGACGCGCCCGTCGGCGGCCTCCAGCACCTCGCCGAGCGCGGGTCGCGGGGCGCCCCGCGGCAGCAGGTACCAGCGCTCCCACAGGCGGGCGGACGGGCCGAGGGTCTTCGCGTGGCGCACCTCGAGCCGCCCGCGGAACAGGTGGACGTCGGCCTCGACCACGTCGGCCACCTCCGCCGCCCGGTGGATGCCCTCGACCGTGTTGGCCGCCCGGTGGGCGATGACCAGAGCGGTCAGCGGCGCTGCCGCGCCCAACGGGGTACGGGCACGTACCCGTTCAGCCGCCGCGCGATCCAGAGTCCGAGCAACGCGACGGCCGCGCCGCCGGCGATGTCGAGCAGGTAGTGGTTGCCCGTGGCCACGACCGCGAACGCCATCGCGAGGGGCATCGCGACGGCGAAGGTCCGCACGAGCCGGTTGGACGTCACCTGCCAGAGGATCACGCCGACGAGCAGGTTCCACCCGAGGTGCAGGCTCGGCATCGCGGCGTACTTGTTGATGAGTCCGGGCGGCTGGAGCGTGCGGTAGACGTCGGTGCGCTCCGTCACGGTGTCGGCGATGTCGAGCACGCCGAGGCGCGGCGGCATCACGGGCATCAGCGCGAAGATCACGAGCCCGATCGCGCCCGAGATGAACATGGCGTTGCGGAGCAGCAGGTAGCGGTCGGGGGCGCGCGCGAACAGCGCCCCCAGGGTCAGCGCGATGAGCGGCCAGTGCCCGTACATGTAGACCGCGTTCACGCCGTCCACGATCCAGCCGTGGGCGATGACGGTCTCCTGCAGCCAGATCTCGTGATCGAGGAAGAGGTGCCGCTCGAGGGAGACGATGCTGCGCGCGTTGTCGGCCGCCGGCCCGGCGCTGGACCGCGTCAGGCCGCGTACCCCGAAGTAGCAGAGCGCCGCCAGGCCGACGAGCCCCACCTGCAGCGCCAGCGTCCACCAGCCCGGGAACGACCGCCGACGCGCGAGCCGCCGGGAGGTGTGAGGCCGTGCGAGGCCGGGCAGATGGACCGAGGCCATGCTCCATCCTCGTCGCGCCGGTCGTCGCACGCAATCCGTGATCTTCCGCAGTCGCGCGTCGGGTGCCCCGGAGCCGCGGGACGGCCGTGCTACCGTCGGCCGACGCTGATAGCGCCTTCGCTCTGACTCATCCTCCCTCTGAACACCCGGCCGGCCTCGCCCGGCGCTCCCGTCGCCTGATCGCGCCGGGCGTCCTCGGCCTCCTCCTCGCCTGTGTGGTCGGCTGGGGGGCGACGCAGGTCGATCTGGCCGCCGCCGGCGCCGCCATGGGCGACGCCGACCCGCGTCTGCTCGCGGCCGCCGTGGCGTTCTACCTGGTCGGGCAGACCGTCTCGGGGGCCATGTGGGCGGTGTGCCAGGGCGCGGGCGGCGTCCGCCGGCTCCCCCTCGTCACCGCCCTCGGCATGCACTGGGTCGCCCGCGCCGCCAACGAGCTCCTGCCCGCGAGCCTGGGTGAGGGAGCCCGCATCGCGCTGGTGCGCCGCCATCCGGCCGGTCGGCGCGCGGGCGGGTGGCGGGTCGCGGGCGGGCTGGCCGGCTACAAGGTGATCGACGCCGCCGTGACCGGGGCGGCGGTGCTCGTGGTCGCGCTCGTCGTGCCGCTGCCGGGTCCCGCCGGCAACCTGCGCTGGATGGCCCTCGGCAGCGTCGCCGCGCTCGGGGTCGCCGCGCTGGCGTGGCGCCTGATGCCCACGCGAGCCCCGTCCGTCGCGCCGGGCCGGCTGCGCCGCGCCGTTCGGCGTCTCGGCGAGGGCGCGGGCGTCCTCGGCGACGGTCCCGCCGCCCGCACGGCCACCGGCCTGGGCGTGATCGCCCTGATGGCGCGCGTGCTCAGCCTGTGCGCCCTCCTGGCCGCGTTCGGCGCCCCACCCCAGGCGGCGCCGCTGGCCTTCAGCGTGATCGTGCTCGCCGGCGTCGTCCCCGCCGCCCCCGGTGGCGCGGGCACGCGCGAGCTCGTGCTCGTGCCGGCGCTGGTGCTCGCCTACGGCATGACGTCGGCCGACGCGCTGGCCTTCAGCCTCGCCGTGCAGGCGACCGCCCTCGCCAGCTCCCTCGCGGTGGGGACCCTGGCGCTCACCTGGCTCAGCCAGGGCCCGCTCGCCGGTCGCGGATGGGGCGGCGACGTGGAGCCCGGCACGCCGGTCACCCCGCTCCCGGCGGTGGCGCCCTAAACCTGGAGGCGCGCGGCCGTCGCGCCCCGGGACGTAGGTCCCGCATCCCCTCCGGCACGCGCGGTGCCGGAGGGGAGGGTGGCGACGTCGTCACGACGTGGCCGTGTGCGGATGATCAGCCGGCGCTCGGCTCGCGGGTGTTGACGCGACGCGAGTCGGGGGTACGGGCGCTGACCGAGTCGAAGTCGTAGAAACGGCCCTTGCCCTTGCCGGCGACGCCGAAGCCGAACCCGGCTGCCTGCAGCTGGCCGACGGCGTCGAGGATGTTCGTGAAGCCGGGCTGCCCGAAGACCGGCGAGTCCTGGGCCTCCTCCGGGGTGTTGAAGCGCGCGAAGGCGCGGTCGTTGCCGAGCTTGTAGTTGCTCTGGCGGGCCAGCGCGCGGTGCACGGCCTCGACGGCCATCGTCTCGGCGGTGACGGCCGCGACGCCGCCGTTGCCCGCGTCGCCGAAGACCTTCGTGGCGATGAGGTAGGCGTTGACGAAGATCTGGTCGCCGACCTCGAGCGTGTTGAGGAAGTTCGAGCGGCGGGCGAAGACGGAGTCCGGCACCCAGATCCGCTTGGTGACCGGCACGCCGCCGATGCTCACGAGGTAGTTGTAGTGGATCAGCTCCTCACGGGCAGCCGCCTTGATGTTGCGCTGGGTGACCCAGTCGCCCACGATGTTGCGCTCGAAGCCGATCGTGTTGACGATCGTCGCCAGCACCTCGGCCGTCGCCGCGACGTTGAGGATGGTCTGGGGGTCGTTCGCGCCCGCCGGCGGCGGCGGGGCAGGGGCGGGCGGGTTCTTCTTGTCGGTCGCGAACGCCACGCCCGGGATGGCGAGCAGTCCGAGGCCACCGATGCCGGCCGCGGTGCGCGCCACGAACTGGCGGCGGGTCGACGGGGCCATGTCGGCCGGGGTTGCCTCATCCACGCTGCGGTGGATGATCTCGATCTCGTTCGGCACGTTGTCTCCTGATGGATGGGCATGCGGGACGGAAAAGCGGCGGGTCCGCGCCGCGGGCACGACCTACGGTGCTCGCAGGCCGATGGGTGGGGCGGGTCCCCGGTCCGTGAGCGCCACCTGGAGGCGCTCGGCGACCCGCGGGGTGACAGGGAGCAGCACGCGGCCCGACGCCGTGAGCGTGACCACGCGGGGCACGGGGCGCAGGGGCGGGCGGCGGAAGGTGTTGGTGACGCGCAGCCGGGCGAACGGGATGTGCGGCCGTACCTCGGCCACGGTCATGCCGGGCCGGCCCCGGTAGGGGCGGAAGACGAGGCGCGGGCGCAGGGTCACCTCGAACGCGGCCCGCCCGATCGGCGTGGGGTCGTAGGTCGCGGCCCGGCGCGGGCCCCGGCCGGTCCACACGACCCACACGTAGGTGCGTCCCTGCTTGAGCACGTCCGCGGGCACCCGCAGGCGGGTGGTGCGCGTCCATGCGTTCATGACCATCCGCGATCCGCGGAAGACCTGGACGTTGTAGTGGCTCGCGCCGGCGGTCGCGGCCCAGCGGAGCGTCGGGCGCTGCCACGGCAGCCACGCCTCGGGCGCCGGCGAGATCAGCCCGCCGCCGAGGCTCGCGGCCGCCTCGACGGGCGGCGGGGCGGCCGGCAGCACCTCGGGCCCGGGGGCGGCGAGGGGGGCGTCCTCGGGGTCGATCGCCTCGCCCGGGGGCGTGAAGTCGACCGTGGAGCCCGTCCACCGCATGCAGTCCACCGGCTCGTCGGGCTCGCAGGGGTAGCCGACCAGCGGCGCGTCGGCCGTCGGCGGGGCGCCGATGTCGATGGGCGCGCCGTCCGGGCCGGCGGCGGCGCCGGCCGGGTCCGTCAGGGGCAGCGGCCGCGCGATCGGGCCGCCGAGGAAGCGCACCGGCACGTCGAGATAGACGTCGGCGTGGGCGACGGCCGGACTCAGGGCGAGGGAGAGGAGGACGAGGCTGGTGACCCTGCGCACGCGATGCTCCTGGGGACGTCGTCGAACATCCTGTCGCCCGGCCTACGGACCGGATCGTGCGCTGGATCACTCAACCATCCGTCCACCGGCGCGTGCCCACACGCCGGGTGGCGATCACGCGTCGATTCGATCCCCGGGCCGGCTCCCGGCATCGCCGGTGCCGTCTCCGCGCCCCGGGTGTCCGGGGCTGCGCGCCGGGCTCAGCCACGCGGCGAGACCGGGGTCGCGGCCCATCGACGACGCCCGGCTGATCGAGGTGGGGCCGAAGCGGTCGCGCACCGCGTCGAGGGCGCCGTCGAGGCCGGCGCCGTCCGCCTCGGCGAACGGCAGGGTGAGCTGACGCGGGCCGCCCGGGTCGTCGAGGTTCGACACCGCCAGGCCGAGCAGGGTGAGCCCGCGTCGCGCGATGGCCGGGCGGGACTCGGCGAGGAGCTCGCGGGCGAGGGCGAGGATCGGAGCCGATGCGGCGGTGGGGTCGGCGACCGTGCGGGAGCGGGTGGCGCGCGAGTAGTCGGCGAACCGCAGCCGCAGGGCCACCGTGCGGCCCTCGCGCCCCGACGTGCGCATGCGCCGGGTGAGGCGGTCGACCAGCCCGACCAGCACGGCGTCGAGCTCCTCGGCCGAGCGTGGCCGGCGCCCGAGCGCCGACTGGGCGCCGAACGTGCGGCGCCGCCCGCCCGGACGCACGGGCCGCGGGTCGCGGTTGTGGGCCAGATCGTGCATCCGCCGGCCCACGCGGCCGAGCTCGTCGACCAGGTCGGACCGGTCGCGGGCGGCGATCTGCCCCACCCGCGTGATGCCGCGCCGGCGCAGCCGCGCCGCGGTCGCGGGCCCGACCCCCCACAGGCGCTCGACCGGCAGGCCGTGGAGCAGGGCCAGCTCGCAGTCGGCCGGCACGACCATGAGCCCGTCGGGCTTGGCGAGCGCGCTCGCGATCTTCGCCATGCTCCTGGTCGTGGCGACGCCGACCGTGATGCGCAGGCCGACGTCGGCGAGCACCTCCCGCCGCAGGCGCAGGGCGATCTCGGTGGGGGTGCCGACGCTGCGCGCCATGCCCCGCACGTCGAGGAACGCCTCGTCGATCGAGATGCCCTCGACGAGCGGCGACGTGCGCCTGAAGACGGCGAAGACCGCCCGGCTGGCCTCGGCGTAGGCCTGCCACCGCGACGGCACGACGACCAGGTCGGGACAGAGCCGGCGCGCCTGGCCGCCGGCCATGCCGCCGCGCACGCCGAAGGCACGCGCCTCGTAGCTGGCCGCGGTGACCACCCACCCGCCCACCGCGACCGGCCGGCCCCGCAGCGCCGGGTCGTCGCGCTGCTCGACCGACGCGAAGAACGCGTCGAGGTCGGCGTGCAGGATCGTCGCGGGGCGGGACACGAACACATGTTCGCCCATGGGCCGGACGCGGTCGAGCCCCCGGCGCCCTCGTCAGGGACGGCGGTGCAGCACGAGCGGCAGCACGGCGGCGGCCCCGGCCTCGCGCAGCGCCGCCGCGGCCACCGTCACGGGCCACAGCGACGAGGTCGCGTCCACGACCAGCAGCACCGACCGCCCCGCCACCGGCGCCTGCTCGGCCGGCGGCAACCGCAGCGCATCGCGCCAGTGCGCGGCCTCGTCGGCCGAGGTGAGGTCGGGGGCGGCGGGTGATGCGACCGCGATCGTGCCGCTCGGCAGGCGCCCGGCGCCGGCGATCTCGTCGACGACGCTGCCCACCAAGAGCGGCCGGGCGGCGGCCGCCAGCCCGAGCACGATGTCGGGGCGCGCCCGCCACTCGCCGCTCCACCGGCTCAGCAGCCGGACGCATCCCTCGCGGATCTCGGCCGGGGCCGGGGCGTCGTGCGCGAAGGCGGCGGCGACGACCTCGCGCCACTCCGGCGCGTCGGCGAACACGAGCGCCCGGCCGGGCGCCGGCTGCAGCCCGGGTGCGATCCTGCCCCGCGATCCCCAGGCGCCCCCCGGCCACATCTTGCGCGGCTCGACCACGTGCGACTCGCGCCGCAGGGCGGCGGCGACCGCGCGCACGACCGCGTCGGACGGGCGGCCGGCCACCCCCTCGGGCAGGTGCCCGAGGCACACCGAGCATCGGCCGCAGGGCTGGGCCGTCGCATCGTCGAGCGCCTCCTGCAGGAGCTGCATCAGGCACCGTGCGCCCCGCACGTAGTCGCGCATGATCGCGGCCTCGCGGCGCCGGGTGGCGACCACGCCGTCGTAGTGCGCGCGCGGGAAGACGTAGGGCTCGCCGGTGGCGATCCAGCCGGAGGGCAGGCGCTCGACGACCTCGTCGACCGCGAGCTGCTTGAGCATGAGGTCGACGCGGTTGCGCCGCAGGCCCGTCTGGGCCTCGAGCGCCGGGCACGCTGACCGCGCCCGACCGGTCGCGCGGCAGGGCGTCGATCAGGCGGCGCATCTGGTCGGGGTCCGGGATCGTGGCGGTCTCGAAGTAGTCCCAGATCGCGCGGTCGGCCTCCGCGTGCAGCAGTACCACCGGGGCGTGGCCGAGCGCCCGGCCGGCCCGCCCGACCTGCTGGTAGTACGCGACGGGGGAGGGGGGCGTGCCCACGTGCACGCAGAAGCCGAGGTCGGGCTTGTCGTAGCCCATGCCGAGCGCCGAGGTGGCCACGAGCGCCTTCATCTCGTTGCGGAGCAGGGCGTCCTCGAGCCGCTCGCGCTCCCGGTCGTCGAGCTGCCCGGTGTAGGCGGCCACCGGCACGGCGTCGCCGTGGTGATCCGCGACCGCCGCCGCCAGCCGGTTCGCGTCGGCCACCGTCAGCGTGTAGACGATGCCCGACCCCGGCAGGCCGGGCAGGTGCTCGACGACCCAGGCGAACCGCTCGAGCGGCGAGAGCCCGTCGAGCACCGACAGCTGCAGGCTCGGCCGCGCGAGGGCCCCGCGCAGCACGAGCGCCGACGCGCCGAGCTGCGCCGCCACGTCGTCGGTCACGCGCGCGTTGGCGGTCGCGGTGGTGGCGAGGATGGGCGTCTGCGGCTGCATCCGGCGGACCATGTCGGCGACCCGCCGGTAGTCGGGGCGGAAGTCGTGGCCCCAGTCGGAGATGGCGTGGGCCTCGTCGATCACGAGCATCCCGAGCCGACCGACCAGCGCGTCGAGCACCCGTCGCCCGAAGCCCGGGTTCGCCAGGCGCTCGGGCGAGACCAGCAGCACGTCGAGGGCGCCCGAGAGCAGGTCCCGCTCGACCGGCTCCCAGTCGGCGACGTTCGACGAGTTGAGAGTCGCCGCGCGCAGGCCGGCCCGTGCGGCGGCCGCGACCTGGTCGCGCATCAGCGACAGCAGCGGCGACACGACGAGCGTGGCGCCGGCACCCTCGTCGCGCCGGATCGCCGTCGCGGCCCAGTACACGGCCGACTTGCCCCAGCCCGTCGCCTGAACCAGCAGCACCCGCGCGCCCGGCTCGCACAGCGCGGCGACCGCCCGCGTCTGGTCGTCGCGCAGCCGGGCACCCGCCCCGGCGACGCTCTCGATCACGCCCGCGGCGATCCGCCGCCGGGAGGGGCTCAGCTCCGGCACGCCCCGAGTCTGACCGACCGTCCGCCGCGATGTCGCGGGCCGCCGCCGCGAGTCGACGACGGCCCCGCTCGCGCCGTAGATTCCCGCCGGACCAGCCCCGACCACACGAGGACCCCATGGCCGACGAGACGACGCACGAGGTGCGGGTGAGCCTCACCCGCGAGCGCCCGCCCATCCGCCGGGCCGTCCTGGAGATGACCGGCGACGAGGTCGTCTTCGGCACCCCCGGATGGCAGGGCGAGCACTACGGCTTCGCGCCCGGCACGGTGCCGGAGCATCCGGGCACGCTCGACTACCTGGTCGCGTCGGTGGCCGGATGCCTGATCGGGACGTTCGGCGGCGCGCTCAAGGCCCGCGGCATCGACAGCACCGGCGACCGCCTGACGGCCGACGCGATCGGCGAGGTGGTCGTCGATCCCGACGGCGTGCTGCGCCTGCGCGCGATCGACGTGCGCTACACCCTGCGCGCCCCCGAGGAGCAGCGGGCGGCCGCCGAGCGCGCCAACGCGCACCACGCGGCCCACTGCCCGAACGCGCGCTCGGTGGCGGCGGCCATCGACATCACCACCCGACTCGACTTCGTCCCCGACCGGGAGACGGCGGGCAACGCCGTCTGAGCGCGCGCCGCGGCCGGCCGTGGAGCGCTTCACGGCCGGGCGCGGGCCGGGCGGCGTCGCGGTCGGGGCGGAGCGCCCTACCCGAGCGACGACGCGCGCTCGATCAGCAGCCGCCGCTCGCGCACGTTGGCGGTCAGGGTCGCCGCGCGCGCGAGCTCGACGCGCGCCTCGTTGACGCGCCCGAGCCGGATGAGGAGGTCGGCCCGGACCGCCGGCAGCAGGTGGTACCCGGCGAGCGCGGGGGCGTCGACGAGCCCGTCGACGACGGCGAGCCCGGCCGCCGGGCCGAACGCCATGCCGAGCGCCACCGCGCGGTTGAGCTCGACGATCGGAGACGGGGTGAGCTCGGCCAGGGCGTCGTAGAGGGCGGCGATGCGCACCCAGTCGGTGGCCGCCGCCGTGGGGGCCCGCGCGTGACACGCGGCGATCGCGGCCTGCAGGGAGTAGGGCCCGAGCGCGCCCCCGAGGCGCCTCCACCCGCGCCAGCGCCGCGAGGCCGCGGCCGATCAGCAGGCGGTCCCACCGGCCGCGGTCCTGGTCGGGCAGCAGCACGGGCGCGCCGTCGCGACCGACCCGGGCGCGCAGGCGCGACGCCTGGATCTCCATCAGGGCCACCAGGCCGTGCACCTCGGGCTCGCGCGGGGCCAGGCCGGCGAGGATCCGGCCCAGCCGCAGTGCCTCCTCGCAGAGCCCCGGCCGCACCCAGTCCTCGCCGGCGCTCGCGGAGTAGCCCTCGTTGAAGATCAGGTAGACGACCGACAGCACCGAGTCGAGCCGTTCGGGCAGCTCGCGGCCCGCCGGCACCTCGAAGGGCACCCGCGCCGCCGTCAGGGTGCGCTTGGCGCGCACGATCCGCTGCGCGACGGTCGCCTCGGGCACCAGGAAGGCCCGCGCGATCTCGGAGGTCGTGAGCCCGCCGAGCAGGCGCAGCGTCAGCGCCACGCGCGCGTCGGTCGACAGCGCCGGGTGGCAGCAGGTGAAGATGAGCCCGAGCAGGTCGTCGCCGATCACGTCGTCCATCTGCGCGGCGAGATCGGGGTCGTCGGCACCCCCGCGGCCGGCGAGGTCGTGGGCGATCTCCTCGTGGGTGCGCCCGAGGCGACGGTCGCGGCGCATGAGGTCGATGGCCCGGTTCCTCGCCGTCGTGGTCAGCCAGGCGCCCGGGTTGGCGGGCACCCCGATGCGCGGCCAGCGCTCGAGGGCGGCGACCAGCGCGTCCTGGGCGGCGTCCTCGGCCATCCCGACGTCGCCCGTCATGCGGGCGACGCCGGCGATGACCCGGGCCGACTCGATCCTCCAGACCGCCTCGATCGCGCCCGCAGGCGGACCGCACGACGGCGCCTACCCGTGCTCCTCCATGCGGGTGCGCTGGCGCTCCTCCTGCTCACGCAGCTCGGGCGTGAACTCCTCGCCGAAGTCCTCGGCCTCGAAGACCCGCCGGATCTCGACGTGCGCCTCGCGGAAGGGGCTCCGCTTCATCCACTCGACGGCCTCGTCGAGCGAGCGCGTCTGCAGGATCCAGAAGCCCCCGATCAACTCCTTCGTCTCGGCGAAGGGGCCGTCCACGACGGTGCGCTCGGCGCCGTCGAAGTGCACCCGGACCCCCCGCGAGCTCGGGTGCAGGCCCTCGCCGGCGAGCATCACGCCCGCCGCGACCAGCTCCTCGTTGAACCGGCCCATCTCGGCGAGCTGCGCCTCGGAGGGCATCGCCCCCGCCTCGGACTCGGGGCTCGCCTTCACCAGCACCATGAACCTCATCGTCGTCTCCCTCCCTCGGGGTCCCTTTCACAGACTCGACGAACGGGGCGGCGCGAGATCGACACGCCCACACCGAAGATGTCACGCCGCCCGCCGCGCGGACGCCTCCGATGGTCGGCGATCACGCCTCGAGCGCCTCCGATGCCTCGAGCCAGGCCGTCTCGGCGCGCTCGCGCTCGTCGCCCACCGCGCCGAGTGAGGCGGTCAGCTCGCGCAGGCGCTCGTGGTCGGTCGCGTGAGCCACCATCTGCTCGTGCAGGTCCGTCTCGCGCGCGGAGAGGCGGTCGATCTCGCGCTCGAGCCGCTGCACCTCCTTTCGGGCGGCGCGCGCCGTCGCGCCCGGCGTCGGTCCTGCGGCGTCCGGCGCCCCCCGCGCGTCGGCCGGCGACACCGCGGCGGCCCGGAGCTGCATGTACTGCTCGACGCCGCCCGGCAGGTGGCGGATGCCGCCGTCGCCCATCAGCGCGTACACGTCGTCGCAGACCCGCTCGACGAAGTAGCGGTCGTGGCTGACCACCACGAGCGTGCCCGGCCAGCCGTCGAGGAGGTCCTCGAGGGCGGTGAGCGTGTCGATGTCGAGGTCGTTGGTCGGCTCGTCGAGCAGGAGGACGTTGGGCTCGTCCATGAGCAGCCGCATCAGCTGCAGGCGCCGGCGCTCGCCGCCCGACAGGTCGCGCACGAGGGTGCGTCCGCGCGGGCCGCGGAAGCCGAAGCGCTCGGCCATGGTGCCCGCGGTCATCTCCCGTCCGTCGCCAAGGCGCGTGCGCAGCCGCACCTGCTCGAGCGACTCGATGACCCGCAGGCCCTCGTCGAGCTCCACCGTGTCCTGCGAGAGGTGGGCCAGCCGTACGGTGGCCCCGCGCCGCACCTCGCCGGCGTCCGGCGCGAGCGAGCCCTCGAGCAGGCGGACCAGCGTCGTCTTGCCGGAGCCGTTGACCCCGACGATCGCCACCCGGTCGCCGGGGCCGAGCCGCCAGGTCGCGGCGTGCAGCAGGCGCCGCCCGCCGCGTGCCACGGACACGTCCTCGGCGTCGAGCACGCGCGACCCCAGCCGGGCGGTGGCGAAGCGCAGCAGCTCGGCGCGGTCGCGCACCTCCGGCTCGTCGGCGATCAGCGCGCTCGCCGCCTCGATGCGGAAGCGGGGCTTCGACGTGCGCGCGGGCGGCCCCCGGCGCAGCCACGCGAGCTCCTTGCGCAGCAGCTGGCGGCGGCGGTCCTCGTGCACGGCGGCGAGGCGCTCGCGCTCGGCACGCGCCAGCACGTACGCGGCGTAGCCGCCCTCGTACTGGTGCACCGCCCCGTCGGAGACCTCCCACGTGGCGGTGCAGACGGCGTCGAGGAACCACCGGTCGTGGGTCACGACCACGAGCGAGCCGCGCCGGGCGGCCAGGTGGCGCGCGAGCCAGTCGACGCCCTCGATGTCCAGGTGGTTGGTCGGCTCGTCCAGCAGCAGCAGCTCCGGTCCGTCGATCAGCAGGCGCGCGAGCGCCACCCGCCGGCGCTCGCCGCCCGAGAGCGTGGCGATCGGCGTGTCGAGGCCGGCGGGGAACCGGGTCAGTCCGACGCCGCCGAGGAGCCCGTCGAGCGCGACCCGGAAGGCCGCGTCACCGGCCCACTCGTGGTCGGCGCGCCCGGCGACGAGCTCGTCGCGGACCGTGCGCGCCGGGTCGAGGTCGTCGCCCTGGCCGATCAGGGCCAGCCCGAGGTCGCCGGACCGGGTGACGCGGCCCCCGTCCGGAGGCTGCAGGCCGGCGATCAGCCGCAGCAGGGTGGACTTGCCGTCGCCGTTGCGGCCCACCACCCCGATGCGGTCGCCGGCCGCGACGCCCAGCGAGACGTCGGCCAGGACGACGCGGCCGGCGTAGTCGACGCCGACGCCGTCGAGGTTGACGAGGTTGCGGGGGAGGGCCATCGGTCCATCCTGCCCGGACCGGGCCGCGCCCGCGCGTCAGGTGCCGGTGACGAGCACCGCGGCGCCGGCGACCTCGCCGCCGCGCAGCCGGGCCAGGGCGCGGTTCGCCTCGCTCAGCGGGTGCGTCTCGACATGCGTCGTGACGGGGATCTCGGCGGCGAGGGCGAGGAACTCGTCGGCGTCGGCGCGGGTGACGTTGGCGACGCTGCGCAGCACGCGCTCGCCCCACAGCAGCGCGTACGGGAACGATGGGACCCGGTCGAGGTGGATCGCGTTGACCACCACGGTGCCCCCCCGGTTGACGGCGCCGAGCGCGGCCACGACGACGTCGCCGACCGGGGCGAACGTGATCGCGGCGTCGAGTGGCACGGGCGGCGCGTCGTCGTACCCGCCCGCCCACGCCGCCCCGAGGCTCCGCGCCCGCTCGCGCTCGCGCTCGGAGCGGGTGCAGACGTACACCTCGCAGCCGATGTGCCGGGCCACCTGGGCCACGCACAGCGCGGACGCGCCGAAGCCGTAGAGGCCGAGCCGCGATCCCGGCCCGGCGCCGCTCAGCCGCAGGGCCCGCTGGCCGATCACCCCCCCGCACAACAGCGGGGCGACCGCGACCGGGTCGGTGCCGGCGGGCAGGCGCGCCGCCACGTCGGCGCGCACCAGCATGGCGTCGGCGAAGCCGCCGTCGCGGTCCCAGCCGGTGAACGTGGCCGTCGCGCACAGGTTCTCGCGGCCCTCCCGGCAGCGCGGGCAGCGACCGCAGGCACCGGCCAGCCATGTGGCGCCGGCGGGATCGCCCTCGCGCCACCCGGTCACGCCGGGCCCGACGGCGGCCACCGCGCCCACGGCCTGGTGGCCCGGGACGACCGGCAGACGGCGCGCCTCGAGGTCACCCTCGGCGAGCTGCAGGTCGGTGCGGCACACCGCGCACGCCGCGACGCGCAGCAGCAGCTCGCCCGGCCCCGGGACGGGCTCGGGCCGTTGCTCCTCGACCAGCGGGCCGTCCCCGACGGCGGGCCCGGGCGCGCGCAGCACCATCGCCCTCACGTCATCAGCCCCGTCCCCGTCGGCGTCCTCCGACGAGTATCGCGCGTACCGCGCCGATCGCTCAGGGGCGATGTCGGTCCCGTGTGACGATCGGCACGATCCCCCGTCCCACGCGCCCGCGGCCGTGCGTCGCGCCGACCCGGGCTCGCCGAGCGCCCGATCGTGGCGTTCGTCACGAGAGTTCCGGCGTCTGGGGCCACGTACACTCATCGGGCTCGTAGTCGACTGGGGGGCGTGACAATGGGGGCGTTCGAAGAGGACATCGCGGAGATCCAGGAGTTCATGGACGGGGACCGCTTCTCCGCCGTGACCCGGGTCTACAGCGCGCGTCAGGTCGCCGAGCAGCGCGGGACGGTGCCGCAGGACTACACCGTGGCGCGCGACGCCGCGGCGGCCTTCTACGACCTGCTGCGCGAGAAGTACTCGCGCGGCGCGTCGATCACCAGCTTCGGGCCGTACTCCCCGGGCCAGGCGGTGCAGATGAAGCGCGCCGGCATCGAGGGCATCTACCTCGGCGGCTGGGCCACGTCGGCGAAGGGCTCCACCACCGAGGACCCGGGCCCCGACCTGGCGAGCTACCCCCTCAGCCAGGTGCCCGACGAGGCCGCCGGCCTGGTGCGCGGCCTGCTCACGGCCGACAAGAACCAGCGCTTCGCGCGCGCCCGCATGACCGAGGCCGAGCGCGCCGCGACGCCCGAGGTCGACTTCCGGCCGTTCATCGTCGCCGACGCCGACACCGGCCACGGCGGCGACGCGCACGTGCGCAACCTGATCCGCCGCTTCGTCGAGGCGGGTGTCCCCGGATACCACATCGAGGACCAGAAGCCCGGCGCGAAGAAGTGCGGCCACCAGGGCGGCAAGGTGCTCGTGCCCTCCGACGAGCAGATCAAGCGGCTCGTCGCGGCGCGCTTCCAGCTCGACATCATGGGCGTGCCCGGCATCATCGTCGCCCGCACCGACGCCGAGGCGGCCAACCTCCTCGACAGCGGCGGCGACGAGCGCGACCAGCCCTTCATCCTCGGCGCGACCAAGACCGCGGTGCCGAGCTACAAGGCGGCCTTCCTCGCGATGATCCGGCACCTGCACGCCGCCGGCGTCGAGGACCTCAACGGCCACATGATCTACGCCGTCTCCGAGGACGAGTACGCCTACGCCGACGCGTGGCTCTCGCGCTCGGGCGTGGCCGGCGCCGCCGACGAGGCCGCCGCCGCGTACGCCAAGGGCGAGGCCGGCACCGCCGAGGACGTGCTCGACCACGTCGGCGACATCTTCCTGGCCGCGTGGCAGGCCGACGCCGGTCTCAAGACCCTGGGCCAGGCGGTGGCCGACCAGATCGCCTTCCGCAGCGACGAGGAGTCGGCCCCCGACATCAGCGTCGAGGACTGGAACACGTTCGCGTCGCGCGCGTCCTGGTGGGAGATCCGCACCAAGGCGCGCTCTCTCGGCGTGGACGTCGTGTGGGACGCGGAGCTGGCCCAGACGCCCGAGGGCTACTACCAGATCCAGGGCGGCATCCCGTACGCGATCGCCAAGTCGCTCGCGGCGGCGCCCTTCGCCGACCTGCTCTGGATGGAGACCAAGACCGCCGACCTGGCCGACGCGAAGGAGTTCGCGGACGCCATCCACGAGGTCTTCCCCGACCAGATGCTGGCCTACAACCTGTCGCCGTCCTTCAACTGGGACACGACCGGCATGAGCGACGAGGAGATGCGCGAGTTCCCGATCGAGCTCGGGAGGATGGGCTTCGTCTTCAACTTCATGACCTACGGCGGACACCAGATCGACGGCCTCGCGGCCGAGGAGTTCACCACCGCCCTGCGCGAGGACGGCATGCTCGCCCTGGCGCGCCTGCAGCGGAAGTTCCGCCTGCTCGAGTCGCCGTACCGCACGCCGCAGACCCTCGTCGGCGGTCCGCGCGCCGACGCGGCCCTCATGTCGGTCTCGGGCCAGACCTCCACCACGAAGGCCATGGGCGAGGGCTCCACCCAGAGCCAGCACCTGGTCCAGACCGAGGTCCCGCCGAAGACGCTCGCCGGCTGGCTCGACGAGTGGGCCGCCTACAACAAGGTCGACACCGCCCTGAAGGTCCGCCTGCGTCCGCACACGGCCGGCACCGACCTGCTCGAGCTGGCGATCGTGGACAACGACGACAACAAGCTGGCCAACATCGTGTTCAACACGATCCAGGACCGGCGCGGGCGTCAGATCCTGTCGGTGCGCGACCAGAACACGTTCGACACGTCGCTGCGCCGCAAGCGCCTGATGACGCTGCTGCACCTGTTCCTGATCCACCGCTACAAGGCCGACGCGATCCACTACCTCACCCCGACCGAGGACAACCACGGCGCGGCGGCGAGCATGAAGAAGCGCGGCATCTTCTCCAACACCCAGGACGAGGTCGGCGACATCATCGTCGCGGACATCGACAGCGCCTTCGTCTCCCGGCTGGTCGCGGTGGACAGCGCGGAGCGCAAGGGGCTCATCACCACCTCCGGCCAGGGCTGACCCCCCGGCGGGCATGAGGGACCCGGAGGCCCCGCCATCGCGCGGGGCCTCCGTCGTGCCGGGGGCGGGACGCCCGGCCCCGCGGGCGGGCGGTCTGCGACCCTTCGGTGGTGGAGATCGATCCGCCCCCGCCCGGTGACCCCGAGGCCGCCGTCGCCTGGGTCGGGGCCCACCTCGACGGCCTCTACGGCGGCACGCTGCGTGCGTCGCCGCGCTTCCGGGGCGGCCAGCCCGCCGCCGACGCCGCCCTCGCGGCCGCGCCGCTGGCGGGGTACGCCGCCCGCCGCAACGAGGTCTGGCCGCCGGAGCGCCGCGGCGCGACGGGGTTGTCGCCCTACATCCGCCACGGCCTGATCACGCTGCGCCGGGCCTGGGACGCCGCCGACGACGCGCCGGCGCGCGACGCGCGCAAGTTCCGCGACGAGCTGCTCTGGCAGGAGTACGCGCGCCACCTGTACGCGCGGATCGGCGGTCGCCTCGGCCGGCCGCTGAGGGCCGCCCCCGCCCCCGGTCGGGGGTCCCGGCCGGAGGACGCCTGGGACCGCGGGATGGCGTGCATCGACCTGACGGTCGGCGAGCTCGGGCGCGACGGCTGGCTCGTCAACCAGACGCGGATGTGGCTCGCGAGCCAGTGGTCCGTGCGGCACGGCCTCGACCCGCGTGCCGGTGAGCGCCGGTTCTTCCGCCACCTGCTCGACGGCTCCGCCGCGGCCAACCAGCTCGGGTGGCAGTGGGTGACCGGCACGGCCACCGGGCGGTCGTACGGCTTCTCGCGCTCTCAGGTCCGCCGCCGCGCCCCGGGGCTGTGCGCCACCTGCCCCCGCGAGCACGACTGCCCGATCGCCGGCTGGCCCCCCTCGCACACCCCGGCGCGCATCGCCCCGCCCGCCTCCCTGCGCGCCGACCCCGACCCGGACCGCACCGCCGGACCGGCGTCGCCCGAGGTGGCCGGCACCCCCCGGGCCGTGTGGCTGACGGCCGAGTCGCTCGGCGACGACGACCCGGCCCTCGCGGCCCACCCCGACCTGCCGGTGGTCTTCGTGATGGACGCCCCCATGCTCCGCCGCCTCGGCCTGGCCGCCCCCCGGCTGGTCTTCCTGGTGGAGTCGCTCGCGGCCCTCGGCGCGCACCGCACCGTGCGGGTGCGGGTGGGCGACCCGGTCGCCGAGCTGGCGGGCACGCCCCTCGCGGTCACCCACGCCCCGGTGCCGGGCTTCGCACGCCGCGCGGCCCGGCTCGACATCGCCGCCCGCCATCCGTGGCCGTGGCTGACGCGCCCGCACGGAGGCAGCGTCGCGTCGTTCTCGGCGTGGGTCCGCCCCGCCCGTGCGGGGGTCTGAGGGTGCCCGAGGGCCACACCGTCCACCGGGCCGCGCGGCGTCAGACCGCCCTCGTGGCCGGCGGCCCGGTCGCCGCCAGCTCACCGCAGGGCCGGTTCGCCGAGGGCGCCGCGCCTCATCGACGGCCTGCCGCTGCGCGGCGTCGAGGCGGCCGGCAAGCACCTCTTCTACCGCTTCGGCGGGGACGAGGTCCTGCACGTGCACCTCGGGCTGTTCGGCAAGTTCCGCGAGCACGCCGAGGTGCCGCCGCCCGCCCCGCGCGGGGCCGTCCGCCTGCGCCTGGTGGGCGCGACGGGGGCCGTCGATCTGGCCGGCCCGACGGCGTGCGCGCTGGTGGGGGAGGAGGGACGCGCCGCCATCCTGGCCCGGCTCGGGCCCGACCCGCTGCGCGCCGACGCCGACCCCGAGCGGGCCGTCGACGACCTCGCCCGCCGCCGCCTGCCGATCGGCGCGGCCCTGCTCGACCAGCGGATAATCGCCGGTCTCGGCAACGTCTACCGCGCCGAGGTGCTCTTCGTCTGCGGCGTCGCCCCCGAGCGCGAGGCGCGGACGCTGCCGCGGGAGCGCCTCCGGGCCATCTGGGACACCTCGGTGGGGATGCTGCGCGACGGCGTGCGCCGCGGGCGCATCGTGACGGTCGACCCGGCCGAGGTGGGCCGGCCCGTCAGCCGCATGCGCCGACACGAGCGCACCTACGTCTACAAGCAGGAGCCTCTGCAAGCGCTGCGGCACCGCCATCACATCGACGGTGCTGGCGGCCCGGCCCTGCTATTGGTGCCCGCGATGCCAGACGTGACCGACGCCCTGGAGCGGGCCCTCGCCCGGCTGCTCGACGCCCGCCGACCCGGCGCGAGCGTCTGCCCCTCCGAGGCGGCCCGCGCGGTGTCGCCCGACGACTGGCGCGATCTCATGGAGGCGGCGCGGGCGGCCGCGGCGCGCATGGTCGGCCGCGGCGAGGCCGAGATCACCCAGGGCGGCCGCGTCGTCGATCCGGCGACCGCGCGCGGGCCGATCCGCGTCAGACGGCCCCGGGGGGATCCGCCCCGCTGACGGCCAGCCCGATGCCGGCGAGCAGCGCCTCGAGCCCGGCGTCGAACACCGCGTCGTCGGAGGCGGGGCCGAGGTCGAGCATCAGCTCGCCCAGCAGCGGCCGGGCGGCGGCGAGCCGGTCCATCTGGTCGGGCGTCGTGGGCGGCGGCGCGTCCTCGGCGGCCCGCTCGAGAAGGCTCGCACCGAGCACGTGGCGCACGACGATGCGCTGGGCCCTGATCGCATGCGCGCGATCGAGCCCGGCCTCCATCAGCCGCCGCAGGCCGGTCTCGGCGAGGTCGCCGGCCGCCGCGTAGGCACGCTCGGGGGCGCGCGCGAGCAGCACGAACGCCTCGGGGTGGGCGCGGCCGAGGGCGCGGTAGGCGCGCGCGAACCGCCGCAGGTCGTCCCGCCAGTCGCCCGCGGGCGCCCGCGGCAGCGAGGCCGCGAAGTCGCCGAGCAGCAGCTCGCGCACGCCGTCGAGGATCGCGTCCTTGTTGGGCACGTGCTTGTAGAGCGACATCGCCTCGACGCCGAGCGCCGCCCCGAGCCGGCGCATGGTGAGCGCGTCGAGCCCGCCCTCGTCGATCAGGTCGAGCGCCGCCCGCACGATGCGGTCACGCGTGAGGGGACGGCGCGGGAGGGGTTGGGTTGACATCTTTCGGGTCATCCCCCTAGCGTGGCGATCGTCACAGTGGGTTACATAGTAAGCCGACAGGGGAGCGAAGTCGATGGAGCAGCCCGCCGCAGGACCACCGCCCGCAGGCGAGATCCCCGACGTCCCGCTGCTGCGCGCGCTGGGCGACCGGCGGAGCATCCGCTACTTCGACGCCGACCGCGTCGCCGAGCCGTGGAAGATCGAGTCGATGCTCCAGGCGGCCCGCTTCTCCTCGTGCCAGGGCAACATCAACTGCACCGAGGCGATCGTCGTCACGCGCGACGACGACGTCTGGGACGAGCTCGAGGAGTGCGTCTCGGGCTTCAACGTGCAGATCATCAACCAGGCGTCGCACCTGGTCATCTGGCTGACGAACCTCAACGCCTGGTACGGCCGCGCGGTCGACGGCATCTCGACGGTCAGCCTGTCCGGCGCGACGACCAAGTACCACGGCTGGAACTACGAGTTCTCGATGACCCAGACGATCCCGCGCCTGATGAGCTTCCCGCCCGAGCGCACCGAGAACCTGCTGCGCTTCGAGACCGGGCAGGCCGTCGCCAACGCGATCAGCGCCGGCGTGGCGCTCGGCCTGGGCAACATCCTGATCGCGTTCGGCCGCAAGCCGGGCGGGGTCGAGAAGGCCTTCGGGCTGCCGCCGCACTACCGCTTCACGTGGGGGCACGCGATCGGCTACCCGCTCGAGAGCCCCGACGCCGGCGGGCAGCGCCCGCGCCTCAAGTTCGAGCGGCTGTTCCACCGCGGCACCTTCGGCACGCCGCTGCAGTCCGATCCCGCGACCGTCGACATGCTGCGCGAGAAGGGGCTCATCCAGGAGCAGGCCCCCCTGCCGGGCCGCTTCGAGGAGATCGTCGGCATCGCCGAGCGGCACGGCCGCGACCCGGGGATGCTCTACTTCCCGGCCCGCGAGATCCGCCGCCTGCTCGACGACGGCGACTGGGACCTCGGGCCGCGGCTGCGCGAGCACGCCGCCCACGTCATCGCCACCGAGGACCTGCCCGACTACCCCGACGAGATGCGGGAGACCTTCCAGCGCCTGATGGAGGAGCACGGCATCGACGCCTCCAAGTTCCTCCCGGCCGAGGGGTGAGGCCCGGCATGGAATACGAGGACGTCCTGTACGAGGTCGCCGGGGGGCGTGCCACGATCACGATCGACCGGCCCGAGCGGCTCAACGCGTTCCGCGGTCAGACCATGCTCGAGCTCTGCGACGCCTTCGAGCGGGCCGCCGACGACGAGGCGGTCGGCGTGATCGTGTTCACCGGCACGGGCGACCGCGCGTTCTGCGTGGGCGGTGACGTGCAGGAGCCCACGCGCACGATGAAGGAGAAGCGCGCCGGCCACATCATCGGCCCGCGCCTGGCATCGGCGATGCGCAACAACGGCACGCCGATCATCTGCCGCGTGCGGGGCTACTGCATCGGTGGCGGCAACGAGCTGAACATGATCTCGGACCTCACCATCACCGACACGACGGGACGCTTCGGCCAGGCGGGGCCGAAGATCGGCAGCGCCCCGCTCTGGTGGGGCTGCCAGCTCCTGCCCGCGGTCGTCGGGGAGAAGAAGGGACGCGAGGTCATGTTCCTCACCCGCCAGTACTCCGCCGACGAGGCCCTCGCGATGGGGCTGGTGAACCGCGTGGTCGCGCCGGACGAGCTCGACGCCGAGGTTGACCGCTGGTGCGATCAGATCCTGCGCCGCTCCCCCCAGGGCCTGCGGCTGGCGAAGATCGCGCTGAACGCGCAGACCGACCAGCTCTACTCCTCGACCAACCACGGTATGGAGCTCATGGCACTCAACCACGTCTACGGCCCCGAGCCGAAGGAGGGCATCGCGTCGTTCCAGGAGAAGCGGCCGCCCGACTGGCGGCGCTTCCGCGAGGGGCAGGGCCCCGAGCCGGCGGCGGGCTGATGGCCGCCCGCGAATGGAGCGACTGGTACGCCCGTGAGGACCCGACCACCTGGGTGCTGCCCCACATCCTGCGCCGCCGGGCCGAGGAGCACCCCGACCGCGAGTACCTGCGCTTCGCCGATGGCGCCTGGGTGGGCTACGGGGAGGTCAACGCCCGCGCGAACCGGATCGCCAACTCGCTGATCGCCCACGGGGTCGCCCCGGGCGAGTCGGTCAGCGTGCTGCTGCCCAACTGCGAGGAGTTCGTGCCGGTCTGGTTCGGCATCCTCAAGGCCGGCGCGGTCATGAGCTCGATCAACACCGCCTACAAGGGCGACTTCCTCTCGTGGACGATCAACCTCGTCGAGTCGCGGGTGCTCGTGATCGCCGACGCCTTCCTCGACCGGCTGGAGTTCGTGGCCCGCGACCTGCCGCTGCTCGAGCGCGTGATCGTGATGGAGACCGGCTCCCGGCAGGGCCCCGACCCCTCCCTCGCGTGGGAGCCGCTCGCGGCGCTCATGGAGGCCTCGGACGCCGAGCCCGACGGCATCACCCACCGCTGGACCGACGACGCCCGGATCATGTTCACCTCGGGCACGACCGGCCGCTCGAAGGGCGTCATCAAGCAGAACGCGGCCGACTACTTCTCGGCCCGCAGCGCGGTCGAGGCGATGTCGGTCCTCCGCGGCGTGGCGCCCGCCGACCTGCGCGACGAGACCTACTTCTCGTGCCTGCCGCTCTTCCACTCGAACGCCCAGGTGCTCTGCGCCTATCCGGCGCTGCTCGTCGGCGCCCGGGTGGCGTACGTGGAGCGCTTCTCGGGCAGCCGCTTCTGGGAGCAGGCGATCGACGCCGGCGCCACCACCTTCAACGGCATCGGCGCGATCCTCTACTTCCTCTGGAACCAGCCGCCGTCGCACCGCGACCGCGCCCACCGCGTGCACACGATCTCGGCGGCGCCCGCGCCGAAGGACATCTACCACGAGTTCGAGGAGCGCTTCGGCGTGCGCCTGACCGAGGGCTACGGGCTGACCGAGACCGGCGTCGCGACGCTCATGGACCCCACCCGGCCGCCCCGGCTCGGCAGCTGCGGCACGGCCAACCCGGGCTATGAGGTGACGATCGTGGAGCCGGGCACCGACCGGCCCCTGCCCCCGGACACCCCGGGCGAGATCGTCGTCGACCATGAAGATCCCGAACATCGTCATGCGCGCCTACTACGGCATGCCCGAGAAGACCGCCGAGGACTTCCGCAACCTCAAGCTGCACACCGGCGACCTCGGCCGCATGGACGAGGAGGGCTACTTCTACTTCATGGACCGGGTGAAGGACTACATCCGGCGCCGGGGCGAGAACGTCTCCTCGATGGAGGTCGAGCGCCAGGCCTCGGACCACCCGAACATCAAGGAGGCCGCGGCGATCGGCGTCAAGGCCGGCGAGGGCGCCTCCTCCGAGGACGAGATCATGATCGTCTGCATCCCCGAGGGCGAGGCCCCCGACCCGGTCGAGCTACACCCACTGGATGGCCGAGCGGATGCCCTACTTCATGGTCCCCCGCTACATCCGCTTCGTCCCCGAGCTGCCCAAGACCCCCACCGAGCGGGTGCAGAAGGTGAAGCTGCGCGACGAGGGCGTCACCGCCGACACGTTCGACCGTGAGGCCGCCGGCATCACGATCGCCCGCTGACGCCCCCGCCGCGGGCGGTCAGCCCTGCGCCGGCGGCACGACCTGCAGGTTCGTCACGATCTCGATGGAGTCGGACACGCTGCGCGCGTTGGGGCACCTCGCGGCGTGCGCGGCGTGCACCTCGGCGGCCGTCGCCTCGTGCTCCCCGGCGACCCGGAGCGTGTAGTCCAGCGTGATGCGGCGCAGCCGGAGGACGTTGTCGTCGTCCGAGGCCACGTCCCCCGTGGCGACGGCGGTCAGGTCGGCGGGCGAGATGCGCACTCCCGCCCGGCGGAGCGATCCGGCGAACGTGCCGATGAGGCATCCCCCCACCGAGGCCGTGAGGTAGTCGAGCGTGGACGGGGTGCCGCCCTCCCCGGGCATGCCGTAGTGCTCCGCGACCGGCCCATGGGCCCCGAACTCGATCGTCCGCCCGTCCGGCGGCAGGTTGACCAGGCGGTCGAGGCGCCGCGACTCCGGGTCGAGGCGGACGGGCATGGTGGTCGCGAACGCGGTCATGAAGGGCTCCTCCGAGAGGCGGCGGGCAATAACGTCGCGGATGCTACACAATGGCGCCGGACGTGGGCTACCCTCGATTCGACATGCCACCCGGCCGACCCCGCACCTTCGACACCGACGCCGCGCTGGACGCCGCGATGCGGCTGTTCTGGCGCACCGGTGCCCGGCACTCGACGACGCGTGACCTCGAGCGCGAGCTCGGCCTGGGCCAGTCGAGCATCAGCGCCGCCTTCGGGACGAAGGCCGACCTGCTCGACGCGTCTCTCGAGCGCTACCTCCATCTGCTCACCGGCGACCTCATCGCCCCGCTGCGCGACGCCCCGGACGGCCTCGCGGCGCTCGACCGGTTCCTGGACGGGTTGGGCGAGTGGCACCGGGCCGACGACGGCCGCGGCTGCATGATCGGGCGGCTGATGTGCGACGGGGCGCACGCCGAGCCGCGGATCGCGGCCCGGATCGGCGCATACCGGGTGGGGATCCGCGACGCGCTGGACGCCGCGCTCGCGCGCGCCGCGGCCGCGGGGGAGATCACCGGGGATGACCTGGACGGCCGTCGCGAGCTCATCGTCGCCGTCGTGCTCGGCATGAACCTCGCGCTGCAGGCCGGCTACGACGCCCGGGCGCACCGGGCGCTGACGGACGCCGGCCGCAGGCAGGTCGCGGCCTGGCGGGTGGCGTGACCCGGCCCTGACGGCCTCCCCGGCGCCCCGCCGGGGAGGCGCGCCGCGCGGGGATCAGCTCGGGATGAACCCCTCGCCGCCGGCCGCGCCCATCGCGGCGGCCTCGGCCAGGGTGGTGTCGGCGTCGGGGACGATCACGTCCGATGTGACGAACTCGTCGTCGCCGACGGCGTCGCCGACCTCGCGGATCGCGACGATGAGGCCCGCGAGGGCCGTCGAGAACGCCGCCTCGTCGCCGGCCGCCAGCGCGACCTCGACCGCGTCGTCGGCCTTCTCGACGATGGTGATGTCGCCGTCGTCGAGACGGAACTGCCCCTCGCCCAGCACGCGCACGATCATCACGACCCCCCGGTGATCTCGCCGGCCGGGGCCGACCCGCCGCCGATCTCGCCCTTCAACCGCGCCAGCTCGCCGTTGACGGCGCCCTTCCACGCGATCGCCGCCAGCTCGCGGTCGACCGCGTCGCCGCCCACGCTCAGGTCGTCGAGCGCGCCCGACTCGAGCAGCTCGTCGATCGCGCCGGCCCGGGCGCGCATGGTCTCGACCTTGCCCTCGGCGCGCTCCATCGCCATGCCGACGTCGGCCATGTCCTCCGAGACGCCGCTGAAGGCCTCGCCGATCTTCACCTGCGCCTCGGCCGCGCTGTACTGGGCCTTGATGGTCTCCTTGCGGACCCGGAACGCCTCGATCCGCGTGGTGAGCCTCTGCTCGGCGGCGATCAGCTTGTCCTGCTCCACCTGCAGCTGCTCGGTCTGGGCGGTGATGCCCTCGAGCTGGGCCTGCACGCCGGCCCGGCGCTCGAGCGCGGTGCGCGCGAGGTCCTCGCGCCCCTGGCGCAGCGCCTCGGCGGCCTGGCCCTCGAGCTTCGCGGCGCTCGCCGTGAGCTTGGCGGCCTGCAGCTCCAGGCGCTTGCGGCTCGTGGCGACGTCGGCCACGCCGCGCCGCACCTGGGTGAGCAGCTCCGTCTGCTTCTCGAAGGAGTAGTCGAGCATCTCGTCGGGTCTCTCGGCCGCGTCGAGCGCCCTGCTGGCCTTCGCCTGGAAGATCGCCTTGAGGCGACTGAAGAACGACACGCCGCGCCTCCTCCGTCCTGGTGGACACCGTCGGGCGACGGTACCGGAGGGGGAGGCCCCGGCGGAAGCCCCGGCGCTCAGATCCGGCCCGTCCCGCGTCGAGGGGGTGATCAGGCTATGCTGGTCGCCAGTTTGTCGACGAGCCTCGTCGAATCAGGACGGCAATCCGGCCGTCCGTGGGAGAGCGTCTCAACCTGAGCACCCCGGTTGGACGGTCGAGAGTGGTCTCCCGTCCGATCCGCGGCCCGATGCCGCAAGGAGCTCAGAACGTGTCCGTCTCGACCTTCGCCGATCTCGGCGTGAGCGACCGCGTGTGCGCGGTGCTCGCCCAGCGGGGCATCATCTCCCCGTTCCCCGTCCAGTCCCTCGTCCTGCCCGCGGCCCTCGACGGCCGCGACGTCCTGGTCAGCTCGCCGACGGGGTCGGGCAAGACCCTCGCCTTCGGTCTGCCCATCCTGGAGCGCCTCGAGCGCACCAGCGCCCAGCCCTCCGCGCTGGTCCTCGCGCCCACGCGCGAGCTCGCCTCGCAGATCGACGAGGAGCTCTCGCCCCTCGCCGACGCCCGCGGCCTGCGCATGGCCGTCTGCTACGGCGGGGTCGGCCTGGAGGCCCAGGCCGTGCGCGCCGCGAAGGCCGACATCCTCATCGCGACTCCCGGCCGCCTGCTCGACCTGGCGCGCCAGAAGCGGGTCTCGCTGCGCGGCATCACGACCCTCGTCCTCGACGAGGCCGACCGCATGCTGGACATGGGCTTCCTGCCCCAGGTGCAGGCCATCGTGCGGCAGATCCCGCGCGAGCGCCACACGATGTTCTTCTCGGCCACCCTCGACGGCGCCGTCGGCTCGCTGGCCGCGGAGTTCACCACGAACGCCGAGCGCCTGCGCATGCGCGACAGCGGCATCGCCGACGGCGAGAAGCTCTCGGAGCGGCTCGACCAGTCGTTCCTCGCCTGCAGCTCCTCCACCCGCACCGACGAGCTGATGGAGCTCATCCGCGAGGAGGAGGACCTGACGCTCGTGTTCTGCCGCACGCGCCGGGGCGCGGGGCGCCTCGCCGAGCGTCTCGACAAGCAGGGCATCACCGCCACGGCGATGCACGGCGACCTCACCCAGGCCGCCCGCGAGAAGGCGCTGCGGCGCTTCGCCAGCGGGCGCGCGCGCGTGCTCGTGGCGACCGACGTGGCCGCCCGCGGCATCGACCTCGACGACATCGGCCTCGTCGTCAACTTCGACCCGCCCGAGGACCAGGACGCCTACACCCACCGGGTGGGCCGCACCGCACGCGCGGGCCGCACCGGCCGCGCCGTCACGATGGTCATGCCGGAGCACGCCGACCAGATGTCGCGCCTCGCCGCCAACCTCGGCCTGGCCGAGCGCTGGGAGGCGACCGGCTACGGCGTCGCCGCCCCGCGCGTCGTGTACGGCTCGCGCCGTCGCGGCTCGGCCTTCTCGCCCTCGCGCCCGGCGCGCACGCGTCCGGTGGCCCCGGCCGGCGAGGCCGCGCCGCCGCGCACCAACCGCGTCAAGCGCGGGAGCCGCACGCCCGTCTGATCCCCCCGGCGGCGGAGCGGCGGCCCCCCGGGCCGCCGCCCGCCCCGGCCGGTAGCCTGTGCGCCGATGCAGAGCGTCTCCGAGCGGGAGTTCCGCGACACCCTCGCCCGATGGGCCAGCGGGGTCACCGTCGTGACCGCGCGCCAGGGCGACGAGCCGATCGGCATGACGGCGGCGTCGTTCTCGTCGTTGTCGCTCGACCCCCCGTTGATCCTGATCTGCGTCGCGCACTCCGCGTACTCGCACGACGGCCTCGTGGACGCCCCCGGGTTCGCCGTGCACGTGCTGGGCGCCGAGCAGGAGGCGATGTCGTCGCGGTTCGCCCGACCCGGCGCCGACAAGTTCGCCGACTACCCGGACGAGCGCGGCCCCTTCGACGTGCCCCTGCTGCCCTTCGGCGTGGCGCGCCTGGCCTGCGCGCGCGAGGCGGCCCTCGACGGCGGCGACCACACCATCCTGGTGGGCCGCGTGGTGAGCGCCGAGCGCGCGGGCAGCGACCCGCTGCTCTACTGCAACCGCGCCTACGGGCGGCTCAAGACCGACTAGGCGCTCAGCGGCTCCACTTGATCGTGCAGCCCACCGCCGGCGTCTGCGCCACGGCGGGCGCCTCACCGGCGAGCACGGCGTCGAGGGCCGCCCGCAGGTGGTGTGCGGTCACGGCGTCGGGATCGTGCGCGTCGTCGATCGCCCCGTGGTAGGCGATGCGGCCGTCCGGCGCGAGCACGTAGACCTCGGGCGTGCGCTCGGCGCCGTAGGCGCGCGCGACCTCCTGGGAGCGGTCCTGCGCGTAGGCGAACACGTAGCGGCGCTCGGCCGCCCGCACGATCATGGCCTCGAACGAGTCGCCGGGGTGGGTGACGGGGTCGTTGGCGCAGATCGCGACGGTCGCGACGCCGCGGTCGGAGTACTCGCGGGCGATGTCGTTGAACCGCTCCTCCCAGGCGCGCACGTACGGGCAGTGGTTGCACCAGAACGCGACGATCACGGCATCGGCCGCGCCGAGGTCCTCGAGCGAGGTCTCGCCGCCGTCCGTGTCGGGCAGTCGGAACGCCGGGGCCGGATCGCCGATCGCCGGGCTCACGGGGCCCCCGTCCGGGCCGCGGCCCGACCGACGGCCGTGATGAGGTCGTCGCGGTGCGGGAGCGGTGCGACGCGCCCGTCCGGCCGCGTGTAGATGCGGCAGGCGTCGTGCACCGCCGCGTGCGGAGGGCCCTCGACGGCGAAGAGGTCGCGGCCGTCGATCAGGTAGGTCGGCGAGCCGGCGAAGCCGCGCTCGCGCGCCTGGTCGTCGGTCACGATCGCGACCGCCTCGATCTCGACGGCGACGCCGGCGGCGGCCGCCGCGTCGCGCAGCAGCGCGAGGCCCTCGGCGTGCGACGGGCAGTCCGGGCTGAAGAGGTAGGCGACCGGGATGCTCTCGGAGACGGGCATGACGGTTATCGTACCGCCGTGTCGCTCGCCGCCGTCGTCGTCGGAACAGGACACTAGGGGATGCCCGTTGACCGTCGCCTGGTGACCCTCGAGGCCGAGGACGGGCAGGAGCACGACGCCCTCTTCGAGATCGACGAGCGCGCGGCGCGCGCGCGGGCCCGCTCGACCGGCCGCCGAACGGCGCTGGTCCACGTGCACGGCATCATGGGCAACTTCCTGGTCGGCACGCTGCGCTTCTACCCGGCCCCGCTCGCGCGCGCCGGCTTCCCGGTGCTCGTGCTCGAGACGCGCATGGGCAACGTGGGCCAGCTCTTCGGGCAGGCCATCTTCGAGGAGGCGATCCGGGACATCGACGCCGCGGTGGAGTGGCTGCGGGACCAGGGCTACGACACGATCGTGCTCTCGGGGTACTCGAGCGGCGCCACCCTCGCCACCCGCTACGCGGCGATCCGCCACGTCCCCGACCTGCGGGGCCTGGTCTGCATGGGCAACCCGTGGGGCCTGCCCCAGTCGATGAAGAGCCGCGCCGACCACTTCGGCGCGCGCCCCGACTACGCCGAGCTGGCCGGCGTCGTGCGCCGGGCCATCGGCGGCAACCCCGACGCCCCCGAGGACGACCGGCTGTTCATCGTCGAGCAGAGCCGGGGGCCCTCGTCCCGGCCCGCCGACAGCGAGGTGTACACCTACCGCACCTGGTGGCATTCGCGCGGCCCGGCGGCGACCTCGGCGATGGCGTTCCGGCAGATCGGGCAGGTCTGGGCGCCGGTGCTGCTCGTGCAGGGCACCGACGACGAGGTGGTCCGGTTCGAGGAGGCGGTCGCCCTGGCGTCGGTGGCGCGGGCCGCCGGCAACCGCGACGTCACCGTGATCCGGATCGACGAGGTCGGGCACTCGTTCGCCGGCGGAGAGATCCCGACGCTCGACGCCGTCCTCTCGTGGCTGCGCCGGCGCGCGTGAGGACGGCACCGTGAGCCGGGTCTCCACCCGCGGCGGGCGCCGGCGCACCGCCGTCTTCGGCAGCGACGACCGGGGCCTCGCGATCGACCTGATCGTGACCCACACCGAGGACGACCAGCGGTGGGACGGCATGATCTTCCGTCCCGCCGACTCCTCGGATCCACGCCGCCGGCGCCTCGCCGTGCTCGTCGTGCACGGATCGGTGGGCAACTACCTCACGGGGGTGCCCCGGCGCGTGTCGTTCGGGCTCGCGAACGCGGGCTTCACCGTCATGTCGGTCAACACCCGCATGGCCAACTACGGCGTCATCTTCGGCGGCGGTCTGATGCACAGGACCCCCCTCGACCTCGACGCCGCTCTGCAGGTGCTGCGCCGCCGCGGGTTCCGCCGCATCGTGCTGCTCGGCTTCAGCATGGGGGCGACCATCGTGACCCACTACCAGGCGCTGCGGCTGCCGGCCGACGTGGTCGGCGTGTGCACGCTCGCGCACGCCGCCTCGCTGCCCGAGGCGCTGCGCCTGCGCTGGGACCACTACGGCGCCGAGCCCGGGTACGAGGAGGTCACCGAGATGGTGCACCGGTGCCTCGCGCCGGACTTCGACGACGCCTCGCGCGACCGCATCTTCCTGGTGCGCCGGGCGCGCGGGTTCGGCGAGCGCCCGCTCGACGGCGAGGTCTGGACCTACCGCACGTGGTGGCACGGGCGCGGTCCGCGCGCACCGCACGCCGTGTCGCGCCTGCGGGTGGGTCACGTGACGGTGCCGCTCGCCATCATCCAGGCCGGCGAGGACGAGCTCGTGCGCGAGGGCGAGGGCGCCGAGCTCGCGGCGCTGGCGCGCCAGGGCGACTGCCCCAGCGTCGTGCTCTCGACGATCCCCGACGCCGACCACGTCTTCACCGGCCTCGACGACGAGCTGGTCGAGGCCACCGTGGCCTGGCTCGACAAGCGCCTCGACGCCCCGGCATGACGCGGTGACCATCCGGGCGGGCGCATCCTCGGCGGGAGGGGATGCGCGACCGCCGAGGTGGGCGTCAGAGCCCGGCCGCGGCCTTCGCGTCGTCCACCGCGGCGTGGCCGAGCTCGCCGCCGCGCCGCCGCGTCTCCTCGTCCACGACGAAGGGCGTGTCGCCCGAGAGAAGGGGCGTGAAGTCCATCCCGGCGCGGGCGCGGGCCATCGCGAGCCAGTCGGCGGGCAGCTCCTCGGGCAGCTCCACCTCGAGCATGGCGGCGAGCTGGTAGGCCCACAGCCGCGCCAGCAGGTCGATGTTGTAGCCGCCGCCCGTCACGACCAGCCAGCGGCCCCGGGCGGCGTCGAAGGCGAGGTCGCGCAGCGCCGCGTAGAGGCGCGGGAAGGCCGCCGTCGTCACCTGCAGGTGGGCCATCGGGTCGGTGTGGTGGGGATCGACGCCGGTCATCATCACCACGACCTCGGGCGCGAAGCGCCGCACGGCCGGCGCGACCACCTCCTCGATCGCCCGCAGGTAGGGGTCGTCGCCGCAGTAGGGGGGCAGGGGGACGTTGAGGGAGGTGCCCTCGCCCGCTCCCGAGCCCCGCTCGGCGATGCCGCCGGTGCCGGGGTAGAGGTAGCGGCCGCTCTCGTGCACGGAGCACGTCAGCACGCGCGGGTCCTCGTAGAAGATCCACTGGACGCCGTTGCCGTGGTGGGCGTCGACGTCGATGTAGGCGATCCGCTCGACGCCCCGGTCGAGCAGGGCGCGGATGGCGACGGCGGCGTCGTTGTAGATGCACATCCCCGTCGCCCGGTTCGCCATCGCATGGTGCAGACCGGCCGGGGCCGGGCAGAAGGCCTGCAGCGCCCGCCCCTCCCAGATCTCGAGCGCGCCCACCAGGGCCGATCCGCACGCGCCGGCGGCCGCCTCGTGCATGCCCTCGCGGGCGCGGGTGTCGCCGTCGTGGAACCCCCACACCGCGGCCTCGGGCGCGGCCGCCAGCACGGGGTTCGCGCTGTAGCGCCGCACCGCGGCGACATAGGCGGGCGCGTGAACGGCCGTGATCTCCGCGTCGGTGGCCGGCCGCGGGTCGTGGCAGGTGACGTCCGGGTGGTCGAGCAGCCCGTACGCCCGCAGCAGCTCGATGCCGAGCTCGCGCCGCAGCGGGCGCTCGGCGTCGTCGCTCGGGTTGTAGGCCTGCAGGTGGGGTCCGTAGACGAAGGCGGTGGGCGGCATCGGCGCATCGTAACCCCGCTCCCGTCGGCCCTGCCCGCCCCGGCGCCGGCCCGGGGCGCCGTGGCCCACGGCCCCCTACGGTTGACCCCAGCCGACCGACGAGGGAGCACCGTGCCGCCGATCTCCGCCACGCTCTACACCGACCCCGGATGCCCGTGGGCGTACTCCGCGCTGCCGGCGCTGCGGGTGCTCGACTGGCGCTACCGCGATCAGCTCGAGTGGCGGCTGGTCATGATCGGCCTCACCGAGGACGCCGCCCAGTACGTCGCCCGCGGCTACACCCCCGGGGGCAACCTGATCGGCAACACCGAGTTCCGCGACCGGTTCGGGATGCCCTTCGGCCTGCCGGCCAAGGGTCGTATCGCGGCCACGGGGCGCGGGTGCCGCGCCGTCGTCGCCGCCCGCCTGGCCGATCCGGGCAGCGAGTGGGCGGTGCTGAGGGCCCTGCAGCTCGCGAACTTCACGACCCCGCTGCTGCTCGACGACGACGCCTCGGTGATCGCGGCCCTGCGCGGCGTGCGGGGGGTCGACGCCGAGGCGATCGCCGCCGGTCTCGGCACCCCCGAGGTCGAGGCCGCCTACCAGGCCGACCGGGGCGAGGCGCGCACCGCCGCCGGCACCCCCGCGCAGCTCCAGGGCAAGACCGCCGCCACCGACGGGCCGGTGCGCTTCACCGCCCCGTCGGTCGTCTTCGCGGGCGGCGGCGGCCGCCTCGTGGCCGGTGGCTGGCAGCCGGTCGAGGCCTACGACGTGCTGGTGGCGAACCTCGGCCCCGGCCTGCGCCGGCACGACCCGCCCGCCGATCCGGCCCCCCTGCTCGAGCGCTACCCCGAGGGTCTGACCACGCGGGAGGTCGCCGGGCTGATGGTGACGGGCAATGACGACATCGACGTCGCGGCCACCGAGCGCGCGCTGCTCGCGCTCGCCGCCGCCGGCCGCGCGCGGCGCGAGCCCCTCGGCCAGGACGCCCTCTGGAGCGCGGCCCCGCCGGAGGCGGGCCGGACGACCGCGGCGGCCGCGGCGCGGTTCGCCGCGGTGTAGCCGCGCCCCGCGGCGCTCACGGGATGGCCCGCAGCACCCCGCCGTCCACGCGCAGCGCCGCCCCGGTCGTCGCCGAGGCCTGCTCCGAGGCGAGGTAGACCACCATCGCGGCCACCTCGTCGGGTGTCGTGAGGCGGCCGAGGAGCGAGGTGGGGCGGTTGGCCGCCACGAAGCGGCGCCCCGCCTCCTCGATCTCCTCGTCGCTCGCCTCGCCGCCCGGCGCGAGCATCTCGCGCAGCCCCTCGGTGAGGGTGGGGCCGGGCAGCACGCAGTTGATCGTCACGCCGCTGCCGGGCACCGACTCGGCCATGCCGCGCGAGATCGCGAGCTGGGCCGCCTTGGTCATGCCGTAGTGGACCATCTCGGGGGGGATCTGCAGCGCCGACTCGCTCGAGACGAACACGACCCGCCCCCAGCCGCGCCCCACCATGGCCGGCACGTGGTGCCGCGCGAGGCGCACGCCCGACATCACGTTGATCTCGAAGTGGCGCGCCCACTCCTCGTCGGGGATCTCGAACACGGGCTGCGGGGTGAACACGCCCACGTTGTTCACGAGCACGTCGACGTCGGGCACCGCCGCGATCAGCGCCGCGCACCCCTCGGCGGTGCCGAGGTCGGCGCCCACCCCGCGCAGTCCGTTCTCGATGCCGTGGCGCGTGCCGATGACGTGCGCGACCTCCTCCGCGCGCTCCTGGTCGCGGCCGTTGACCACCACCTCGGCGCCCGCCAACGCGAGGCCGGCCGCGACGGCGAAGCCGATCCCCGAGGTCGAGCCGGTCACGAGGGCGGTGCGGCCGGACAGGTCGATCCTCACCCGTGCACCTCCATCGCGTCGATCGCCTCGACGACCTCCACGAGCTGGACGCCCGCGCGGCCGTACAGGCGTACGGAGGCGCGGTCGTCGTAGGGCGTCTCGCTCTCGGTGAGGATCGCCAGCGTGCCGCCGTTGTCGACGACGACGCCGGGCAGGTGGCTGACCGGCGCGACGAGCAGCGAGCTGCCGACGACCAGCATCACGTCGGCGCGGCGGGCGTGGTCGAACGCGGCCTCGATGGCGTCGACCGGGAGCTGCTCGCCGAACAGCACGACCCCGCTCTTCATGGGGAAGCCGCAGGCCGCGCACAGCGGCACGCCGTCGTCGGCGGCGTCGGCGAGCGCCATCAGGTCGTGGCCGCCGATGCGCGCGTCGCAGCGCAGGCAGACGCCGCGATCGAGCGAGCCGTGCACCTCGATCAACTCGGTGGTGCCCGCGCGGGCGTGCAGGCGGTCGATGTTCTGGGTGACGACCGCCCTCACGAGGCCCCGGCGCTCCAGCTCGGCCACCGCCGCGTGGGCGGGGTTCGGGTCGACGCCCGTGAGCATGTCCATCCGCGGCCGGTGGAACCGCCAGAAGCGCTCCGGGGCGGTCAGGAAGGTGGACATCGAGGCCACCTCCATCGGGTCGAACTCCTCCCAGACGCCCCCCGCCGAGCGGAAGTCGGGGATGCCGCTCTCGGTCGAGATGCCGGCGCCGGTGAGCACGACGGCGTGCTCGGCCCCCAGCAGCAGGCGCGCGAGGTCGGCGGGGGTGTCGGGCACGGGGGTCAGACTACCCGGGCGACCGCCCACTAAGCTGCACGGCGATGCGAGCCGACGGACGACGCGCGGACCAGTTGCGACCGATCGAGATCCTCCCGGGATTCGTCGAGACGGCCGACGGCAGCGCCCTCATCTCGGTCGGCCGCACGCGGGTGATCTGCACCGCGTCCGTCGAGGAGAGCGTGCCCGCCTGGATGCGCGGCCGCGGCCGCGGCTGGGTGACCGCCGAGTACGGGATGCTCCCGGCATCGACCGGCGACCGCAAGGCGCGCGACATCGCCCGGGGACGCCTCGACGGCCGCACGACCGAGATCCAGCGGCTGATCGGCCGGTCGCTGCGCGCGGTGGTCGACATGGAGGCCCTCGGCGAGCGCACGGTGTGGCTCGACTGCGACGTGCTGCAGGCCGACGGCGGCACGCGCTGCGCGTCGATCTGCGGGGCCTGGGTGGCACTGCGGCTCGCGCTCGGGGCGCTCGTGGACGGCGGCGCCCTGGCGACCCTGCCGTTGACCGACTCCCTCGCCGCCGTCAGCGTCGGGATGGTGGACGGGGTGCCGATGCTCGACCTGGCGTACGTCGAGGACTCGCGCGCCGAGTCGGACATCAACGTCGTGATGACCGGCGCGGGCCGGCTGGTCGAGGTGCAGGCGACCGCCGAGGGCCAGACCTTCTCGCGCGCCGAGCTCGACGGGCTGCTCGACCTGGCCGAGGCCGGGGTCCGCGATCTCACGACCGCCCAGGGAGCGGCGGTCGCGTGAGGATCGTGCTCGCGACGGGCAACCGCGACAAGGTCGCCGAGCTGCGTCCCCTGCTGGCCCCGCGGGACGTGAGCGGCGCCCCCGACGGCTTCGACCCCGACGAGACCGGCGTCACCCTCTTCCAGAACGCGTGGATCAAGGCGGCCGCGCTGCGCGCCGAGGTGGCGGACGACGCGATCGTGATGGCCGACGACTCGGGGCTGGTGGTGCACGCCCTCGGCGGGCGGCCGGGCGTGTTCAGCGCCCGCTACGCAGGGCCCGACGCGACCTACGCCGACAACTGCCGCCGCCTGCTCGACGAGATGGACGGCGTCGAGGACAGGGCGGCCGCCTTCGTGTGCGTGCTGGTGGGGCTGGGCCCCGGCGAGCGGATGCTGGTCGCCGCGGGTACGTGCGCGGGCACCATCGCGCCCGCGATGCGGGGGGCGGGGGGCTTCGGCTACGACCCGGTCTTCCTGCCCGAGGGCGACCCGCGCTCGATGGCCGAGCTCACCCGCGACGAGAAGGCGGCGATCTCCCACCGCGGCAGGGCCGCCCGCCGCATGGCCGCCATGCTGCCGCCCGCGTGAGCGGCCCACTCGCCGGCCGCCGGGCGGTCGTCACCGGCGGCGCCGTCCGCGTGGGCAGGGCGCTGTCGCTGCAGCTCGCCGCGATGGGCCTCGACGTGGCCGTCCACTACCGCTCGTCGGCCGATCCGGCCGAGGCCACGGCCGCCGACTGCCGCGCCGCCGGGGTGCGATCCGCGGCCGTCTCCGCCGACCTTGCCGACGCCGAGGGGTGCCGTGGGCTGGTGGAGGCCGCGGAGCGGGCCCTGGGCGGGCCGGTCGACGTGCTGGTCAACTCCGCGGCCAACTTCCTCGCGTCGCCCTTCCTCGAGACGTCCGAGGAGGAGCTCGACCAGGCCCTGGCGGTCAACCTGAAGGCGCCGTTCTTCTGCGCGCAGGCCGTGGCGCCCGGCATGATCGCGCGCCGGTTCGGCCGCATCGTCAACATGGCCGACGTCGCCGGGCTCGAGCCGTGGCCCCGCTTCACGGCGCACTCGGTCGCCAAGGCCGGCATCGTCATGCTCACCGAGAGCCTCGCGCAGCAGCTCGCGCCGCACATCACGGTCAACGCCATCGCGCCCGGTACCGTGCTGATGCCCGACGACTCGAGCGACGCCGCCGTGGACCGCGCGATCGAGAAGACCGTCCTGGAGCGCCTCGGGTCCCCCGGCGATGTCGCGGGCGCGCTCCGATACCTGCTGGAGGCCGACTACGTGACCGGTCACACCCTCGTCGTCGACGGCGGCCGCCTGGTGCGGCCGTGACCGTGGCGCGCACCTCGACACCGCCGGCGTCGCGGCTGCTCTCGTGGCTGACCGGCAGCGTCGTCGCGGGGTGGCTGGTCGTCTACAACCTGCTGCGCATCTCGGGCTCCAACCCCTCCGACGCCGCGCTGCCCGCCCTGATCGTCGGCGCGATCGCGGGAGCGCTCGTCTTCGGCGCGGGCCTGCTGGTCGTGCGCCGGCTCGCGGCCGCGGGCCGCGTGGTCGCCCCCGGGCCGGTCGAGATCCCCTCGCCCTCGCAGATGGAGCCCGCCCAGCGCGATGCCCTGTCGTTGGCCTGGGCCCCGCTGGGCGCGCTCGCCGTGGCGGCCCTCGCCCTCGGCGTGTTCCTCGCCGCCGACTGGTTCGGCGCCGAGGCCGGCGGCCGGGCCACCACCACGCTGATCCTCGCCGCGTGGAACGTGCTGGTCGGCCTGTGGCTGGGCGACGAGTCGCTGCGCCTGCGCCGCGGCGAGCCGGACGGCATCGAGTCGATCGCGCTCGGGTGCGGTCTGACGGCCATCCTCGCCGGGGTGGGCCTGTCGCGCGACCTCGCGCGGCCCGGCCAGGTCGTGCTGATCGTGCTCGCCGGCGTCGCGGGCGCGCTCGTCAGCCTGGCCGTCTGGCGCCTGCGCGGCGCCCGCGGGTGCGCCCCTCGGGGTCGTGGCGGTGGCCGGCGCGGCCGTGCTCTCGCTGATCCTCCCGCTCGCCCTCTAGCCACGCGGTGGCGGCGGTGCGGCTCGTGTGCCCGTTCGACGGCGCCTCCGTGGCGGACGGCGTCGAGCCGGCCCCCGGGGTCTGCCCGGGCTGCGGCGCGCGCTACGCGGGCGGCGGAGAGTCGCCGCCCGAGGCCGTCGCGGGCGCCATGAGCGCCTGGGGACTGGAGGGGCACGACGCCGGCGCCGTGGCCCGGCGGCTGTTCGAGGTCGAGCCCCCCACGGGCGCGGAGCCGGCGCTCGCGATCACGTCCGACAGTCGCGACGGGTTCTACCTGTGGTGGCTGTTCGCGCGCGGCGCGCCCGCCGCGGCGCTCGCCCGGCTGATGGAGTCAGACCCCTCCTCCTGAACGTCCGAGGGCCGGCGCGGTGGCGGGCACGGTGGCGGATGGGTAGTCTGATCTGGCACTCTTGTCCCGTGAGTGCCAGACGCGCGCACCGGCCGCGGTCGTCCGACCCGCCCGTAAGCGCGCGTGAGTGCCACTACTCGACCCCGGGAGGGCCGATGAACCTGAAGCCCCTGGGCGATCGCGTGATCGTCAAGGCCGTTGAGCAGGAAGAGGTCACCGTCAGCGGCATCCTGCTGCCGGACACCGCCAAGGAGAAGCCGCAGCGCGGGCGAGTGCTCGCCGTCGGCGAGGGACGCTGGGTGGACGGCGCGCGCGTCGCGCTCGAGGTGTCCGACGGTGATGAGGTCATCTACTCGAAGTACGGCGGCACCGAGGTGAAGCTCGAGGGCGAGGACGTCCTGATCCTCTCCGAGCACGACATCCTCGCGCGCGTCGCCGCATCCCCGACGACGCCCGCCAAGCGCGCCTCGTCCCGCAAGCCGGCGGCCAAGAAGAAGTAGCCGCGGCGCACACCGACTCTTCGATCGACGCTAAGGAGAAACGCCAGAGATGGCAAAGCTGCTCAAGTTCAACGAGGACGCCCGCCGGGCCCTCGAGCGCGGGGTCAACACCCTCGCCGACGCGGTCAAGGTGACCCTCGGCCCCAAGGGCCGCTACGTGGTGCTCGACAAGAAGTTCGGTGCTCCCACGATCACCAACGACGGCGTCACCATCGCCCGTGAGATCGAGGTCGAGGACGTCTTCGAGAACCAGGGCGCACAGCTCGTGCGCGAGGTCGCCACGGCCACCAACGACGTGGCCGGCGACGGCACCACCACCGCCACCGTGCTGGCCCAGGCGATCGTGCGCGAGGGCCTCAAGAACGTGGCCGCCGGCGCCAACCCGATGGGCCTCAAGCGCGGCATCGAGGCCGCCGTCGAGCGCGTCGTGGCCGAGATCGCCAAGCAGTCCAAGGAGGTCTCGGGCAAGGAGGACATCGCCCGGGTGGCCGCCATCTCCAGCCGCGACCGCGCGATCGGCGATGTCATCTCCGACGCCATCGAGAAGGTCGGCAAGGACGGCGTGGTCAACGTCGAGGAGGGCCAGACCTTCGGCATGGACCTCGAGTTCACCGAGGGCATGCAGTTCGACCGCGGCTACATGAGCCCCTACATGGTCACCGACCAGGACCGCATGGAGGCCGTCCTCGATGACCCCTTCCTGCTGGTGCACGGGGGCAAGATCTCCAGCGTCCAGGACATCCTGCCGCTGCTCGAGCAGGTCATCGGCCAGGGCCGGCCGCTGCTGATCATCGCCGAGGACGTCGAGGGCGAGGCCCTGGCGACCCTGATCGTGAACAAGCTGCGCGGCACCTTCACCGGCATCGCCGTCAAGGCGCCGGGCTTCGGTGACCGGCGCAAGCGCATGCTCGAGGACATCGCCATCCTCACCGGCGGCGAGGTGATCGCCGAGGAGATGGGCCTCAAGCTGGCCAACACCCAGGTCGCCCAGCTCGGGCGGGCCCGCCGGGTGGTCATCTCCAAGGACGCCACCACCATCATCGACGGTGCCGGCGACTCCGAGGAGATCAAGGGCCGCATCAAGCAGATCAAGGCCGAGATCGACAACACCGACTCGGACTTCGACCGCGAGAAGCTCCAGGAGCGCCTGGCCAAGCTGGCCGGTGGCGTGGCCGTGGTCAAGGTGGGCGCCGCCACCGAGACCGAGATGAAGGAGAAGAAGCACCGCGTCGAGGACGCCCTGCAGGCGACGCGCGCCGCCCTCGAGGAGGGCGTCGTGCCCGGTGGCGGGGTGGTGCTGGTCAACTCGATCAAGGCCCTGGATGGCCTCGAGCTGACCGGCGACGAGCAGACCGGCGCCAACATCGTGCGCCGGGCGCTCGAGGAGCCCCTGCGCCAGCTGGCCGAGAACGCCGGCCTCGAGGGCTCGGTGGTCGTCGGCGAGGTCAAGGGCCGCAAGCCCGGCATCGGCCTCAACGTCGACACCGGCGAGTACGTCGACCTGGTCAAGGCCGGCATCATCGACCCGGCCATGGTCACCCGCTCGGCCCTCCAGAACGCCGCCTCGATCGCGAAGAACATCATCACGACCGAGTGCGTCGTCGCCGACAAGCCCGAGGAGGGCGGCGGTGGCGGCGGCGGCATGGGCATGTCCCCCAACATGGGCGGCATGGGCATGGGCGGCGGCATGATGTAGACGGCCGGGCCCCTCGGGGCCCTGTCGGGATGTTCCGCCACGGGCGGGGCCGTCATGGCCCCGCCCGTGGTCCGTTCCGGGCCCGCAGCGGAGCGCCGGGCGCCCGGGGCCGCCGCGATCCGGCGTCGTCGAACCTCCGGCGGGACGTCGTCATGTCCACGGGGGGTCTCTCCCGGACCCGCACGGCGGGATCGGCGCCACCGGCCGTGGGCCGGACCGACGGTGAGGCGAGCGGGGCTACTCCCCTCTGATCGTCCGCATCAGGATCTCCCCGAACCTCACGGCGAGGGGCGCAGCCTGTCCTCCATGCCCTCGACGACCCGGGCGGGCTGGAACTCGCGCACCTCGTACTCGGCGGCCCCCGAGACGTGGAAGGGGTCCTCGGCGATCATCGCCCGGATCTCCTCGGCGTCGCCGACCGCCAGGATCATGCCGCCGATCAGCGGCACCTCGCGCGCGGTCATGAGGATGCGCCCGGCCTCCTGGTGGCGGGCGATCCACGCCTTGTGGTCGTCGAGCATGCGGTCGACCTCCTCGGCCGGCCGGGTGTAGCGCGCGAGCAGTACGAACACGGTGTCCTCCCCGTTCACGGGATCGGCTCCCACACGACCTCGGCGACGTCGATGACGAAGTCGATCGCCCCGCCGACCACGGCCCGGGGACCCCCCGAGTCGTCGCGCGGGCGGATCTCGCCCGTGCCCACGCAGACGACGTCGTTCAGCCAGGCGTATCGCTCGTCGCCGCAGACGTGGGTGGCGGCGATCACGATCTGGCGGCGCTCGGGCGGATAGGGCCGCGCGAAGCCGCGCCAGTCGAAGATGATGGTCGCCCCGTCGTCGGTGTCGATGGCGCCCTGGATGTCGGGGAGGGCCGTGCGATCGACCCGCGAGCGGGGATGGTTGGCGCCCTGCAGGCGCCCGCCGAGGCGGCCCTCGACGGTGCCCTCGGCGACGAAGAAGTAGTGGCCCTCGCTGCCGGCGTCGCCCTCGAGGGTCGTTCCGCGGCCCCCGTCGGGGTACCGGAAGACCGCCCGGTAGAGGGGCTCGAGTCGCATGACGCAAGGCTACCGGGAGATCGTGGCCGCCGCGCCGCGTCGCGGTGGACGGCGGCGCGCCGGCGGCCCGCGGGGTCAGGTGGCCAGGGTGCTCCCGAAGATCTGCCACGCGAGCGCCGACTTGGCGGCGAGGCTGAGGACGATGTAGGCCGTCTCGCCGAAGAGGTAGTCGCGCCACGGCCCGACCCGCCGGTACTGCAGCGCCATGTTCACGGCGAAGCTGTTGAAGAGCACGAACAGCGACACGAAGATGATGTAGACGAAGGTGGGCGCGCCGTCTCCGCCGAACAGGTAGGTGCCGATGGCGATCCAGGGCACGGCGCCGGCCACGCAGCCGACCCAGAAGGCCGACCAGTCGGCTCGGCCGGCGGCCTGCTGACGCTCCATCAGCAGGCCGCAGAGGATCATGACGGCGTTGACCCCGAAGATCGCGATCAGGGCGGCGGCGTCGGAGATGCCGGTCAGCATCGCGATGAGCACCACCATCAGCGAGGCGCTGACCGAGTACTCGAGCCAGCGCGCCACGTTGCGCCCGCGGCGCAGGTTGGCCTCGTACCAGCGGTTGACGCCCGGGGCCGCGACGAGCAGGTGATCGGCGGCCGCGAGGAACAGGAACGCCGCGATGACCGGGCCGTAGCGGATGTCGGTCAGCGACTCGAGCTCGGGCGCCCCCTGCCCCGGCGGGCCCGAGAGGAACGTGGCCGTCACCGGGGTCGCGAAGTCGTTCGCCAGGGCGAGGATCAGCAGGCCCTGCAGCAGGTGGACCACGCCCACCGCGACGTTGAACACGCGCAGCCGGCGCATGCGGGCGGGGGTCGCGGTCACGGGTCCGAGACTAGCGGGGGCCGCGGCCCCGGGGTCGCAGGGCCGTTCCGGCCCGGCTCACCCGCCCGCGCGGCCGGTCGGGCCGCGCGAGCCGGCGGGGTACTCGAGCAGGGGCGGCGATCCGGAGGCCCAGGTGCGCAGGATGGGGTCGATGATGCGCCAGCACTCCTCCGCCTCGTCGCCGCGAATCGACAGGGTCGGATCGCCCTCGAGCACGTCGAGGATGACGCGGCCGTATGCCGAGAGCTCCTGCGGGGCGAGGGTGGCCTCCACCGTGACCGGCTCGAGGGTGAAGGGCTCGCCCTGGCCGTTGATGCTCATCGAGAGCTCGAGCCGATCCGGCCGGAAGCCGAGGCGCAGCACGTTCGGCTCCGGGTGGCCGCCCTGCCCGAAGGCGAGGTGCGGGACCGGCCGGAACCGGATCGCGACCTGCTCGTCGACGGTCCCGAGGGCCTTGCCGCTGCGCAGGGTGAACGGCACCCCCGCCCAGCGCCAGTTGTCGATCCACAGGGTGACCGAGGCGAAGGTCTCGGTGCCGCGCGACGGATCGACGCCGTCCTCGGCGATGTAGTCGGGCACCGGCCCGCCCGCGGCTCGGCCGGCGGTGTACCGGGCCCGCACGGTCTCGTCGGCGACCGACGCCGGGTCGGGCGTGCGGATGGCGCGCAGCAGGTCGACCTTGCGGTCGCGCAGGTCGCGCTCGTGCATCGTGGGCGGCGGCTCCATGGCGACGAGCGCCATCACCTGCAGCAGGTGGTTCTGCACCATGTCGCGCAACGCCCCGCTGCGGTCGTAGTAGCCGGCGCGACCCTCGAGCGCGAGGGTCTCGTCCCACACCACGTCGACGCGCTCGATGTGCTCGCGGTTCCAGATCGGCTCGAACAGCCGGTTCGCGAAGCGCAGGCCGAGCACGTTCTGCACCGTCTGCTTGCCGAGGAAGTGGTCGACCCGGTGGATCGCGTCCTCGGGCAGCACGGTCCGCAAGAGCGCGTTGAGGGTCCGCGCCGACTCGAGGTCCTGGCCGAACGGCTTCTCGATCACCAGCCGGCTGCCCTCGGGCAGGCCGGCGGCGGCCGCGGCGCGGATCGCGGGTTCGAAGACCTGGGGGGGAAGCGCGAGGTACAGCACGACCGGCCCCCCGCCGGCGGCGGCCAGGGCGGCCCGCACGTCGTCGGCGTCGCCCGCGTCGCCGCGCAGGTACGTGCAGGCGTCGGCCAGGTCGCCGGCGGCGTCCGCCGCCCCCGCCTCTCCGTGCAGACCCACCGCCGCGCGCACGTGGGCGCGGAAGCCGTCGTCGTCGAGTGGCGCCCGGTCGACCGCGACGATCTGGAGGTCGGCGAGCAGCCCGCGCCCGCGCAGGCCCGCGAGGGCGGGCAGCAGCAGCCGCGCGGCCAGGTCGCCGCCCGCCCCGAGGACGATGAGGTTCGTGATCACGGTGGGGAAGGATATGCCCCGGCCCCCCGGACGGAGGCCCCGACGGCCGCCACGCCCTCGCGGGGAGGGGCGTCCGCCGCCGCTAGGGGTCGTCGGGCCGCTCGATCCTGAGCGGCGGCAGGCTGCCGATCTCGTACGTGGTCGGCGCGATCCGGATGCGCGCGGCCTCGAGCCCCGCCAGGACGTCCCGGCTGATGCGGTCCTTGATCGGGCGCACGCCGCGCTCGGGCACGAGGAACCGCAGCGACAGTTCGAGCCAGCGGTCGGTGATGCGCAGGTAGACCGCCGGCTCCAGCTCGGCCGGGGGGATCCCGTAACGCGTCCGTGCCCGCGAGAGCACCGCGGGGTCGATCGTGGACGGGTTGACCGCGTGGCGCGCACCCGCCTCCTGCAGGACCGCACCGGCGCGATCCCGGTCGGCGTCGTGCGCGATCGGGATCGTGATCTCCTCCCACAGGTACGGGAAGTCGCGGGTGTAGTTGTAGACCGGCTCGCTGAAGATCACGCCGTTGCTGACCGTGACGACGCGGCCCGTGTGCTGGCGGCTGTGCACCCAGACGGCCGGGTCGGCGTTCTGCACCGCGGGCGGCTGTCCCATCTCGAGGATCGTCGTCTTGATGAAGCCGAGCGCCACGACGTCGCCGCGCACCCCGCCCAGCGTGATGCGGTCGCCGACGGTGAACATGTCGCCGCGCAGGATCACGAAGTAGGCGGCCAGGGCGGTGATCACCTGCGAGAGGGCGAAGGCCAGTCCGGCGCTCAGCAGGCCCACCCCGGTCGTCAGGTCGGTGCCCGGCGTCACCCAGATCGAGAAGATCCCGATGATCAGCACGACCGCGGCGGCGAGCTGCACGCCCTGACGCGACCAGAAGCGGCGTGCCCGTCCGCGCCGTCCCGGGATGCGCCGCACCGCGGCCAGCGCGAGCAGGCGCAGGCCGTAGACGATCGCGACGAGGCCGAGCGTCAGCAGCAGCTTGACGCCCGTCCGCTCGCTCACCCCGATGAGGGTGACCCCGAAGATCTCCACGGCGGCGGGCGTGACGACGACCGCGATCATCGCCCGGGGTCCGGCGCGAGCGCCGCGGGCCCCGCCCGCCGGCGGGCGATGGCCGGCCACGTCAGCGCGACCAGTTGCAGGGCGGCGATGGCCCCGGCGAGGCCGGGCTGCCAGGAGGAGCGGCCGAGCATGGCGAGGGCGAGGACCACGGTGAGCACCGAGCATGTCAGGGGTACCGGGCGACGGGGCGTCGCATCGGCGGCGATCGCCCCGGCGCCGACGACGATCGCGAGCAGGGCGGCGGGCATCGTGACGCCGAACGAGTCGGGCCGTCCCAGGACGAGCCCGGCCGTCGCCGCGGCGGCGCCGAGCACCAGCAGCACCCCGCGCAGGATCATCCGCGGGCCCGGTCGAGCACGCGTCCGGTCAGGTCAACGAACGCGTACCGCACGTCGCCCTCGGCGATGTCGATCTGCAGGTGGCCGAAGTCGGTCAGCGACACCTCGGCGCCGGCCGTGCGGCGCGTGAACTCGTCGGCGCCGATCGGCCCGCCCCCCGTGCCCACGGTGAAGGCCCGCACCCCGTCGACCATCCGGCGTTCGTAGCGGTGCAGGTGCCCCGAGATCACGGCGTCGACGCCGGCCGCGCGCGCCACCGGCAGCAGGGGGTCGCCGGGCTGGGGCGGCCGGTGGACGACGACGAAGCGATGGCGGAAGCCGGGTCGCGCGAGGGCCTCCCTCGCGAACCTCAACCCCCGGGCGTCGACCGTGTCACCGAGCACGACCGCCTGCACGGGGCCGTGGCTCACCACGTACCGCCCGCCCGGCGGCAGGTCGAACGCCTCGCGGATCGACGCGTCGCCCGGGGGCAGCGCCTCGTGGTCGCCCAGCCCGACGTAGACGGGCGCGACCCGCATCACCTCGCGGAGCGGGCGGAAGACGTTGCGGTCGAGCACGATGCCCGCGGCGCTGATGTAGCTGTTGTCGCCGGCGGTGAGCACGAGATCGGGACGCGCGGCCGCGATCGTGCGCGCGACGGCCCACTGCGGGTCGCCGCCCTGTCCGTAGTCGGCGATCGCGGCGATGCGCACGGGGGCGTCGGGGTCGCGGGGCGCCGTGGCGAACGACCCCGAGGCGCGGCCCACGCCGTCGACGGACGCCGTCCAGACGTGGCGCGCCCCGGGCGCGAGGCCCTCGAGCACGCCGTCGCGCGCGGTCGTCTGGCGGCCGTCGGGGCCGACGGCGACGATCGTCACGTCGCCGGGGGCGGGGCCCCGCCAGCGCAGCTCGGCGTCGGTCTCGCCGACGCGCACCGGATAGGGCCCGCGCGTGAACGGGTCGCCGGACGGCCCGAGGAGGTAGATCCGCCAGTAGACCACCACCGCCGCGACGACGAGCAGGGCCAGGGCGGCCAGCATCGCCACCCCGATCAGCGCGCGGCGCAGGCGCCGCTCGCGCGGGGTCATCGCGGCGTCGCCGCTCAGACGTGACCCCCCATGGCCTTGTTGAGGTCCCACGCCGCCGAGATCAGTCCCAGGTGGGTGAACGCCTGGGGGAAGTTGCCGAGCGCCTCGCCGGTGTCCCCGACCTCCTCGGCGAACAGCCCGACGTCGTTCGAGTAGGTCAGCATCTTCTCGAAGATGAGCCGCGCCTCGTCGAGGCGGCCGGCGCGGGTCAGGCACTCCACCAGCCAGAACGAGCAGAGCGAGAACGATCCCTCCTCGGACCCGTCGAGGCCGTCGTCCGACGCCTGCGCGTCGTACCGGTAGACGAGGCTGTCCGAGACGAGGTCCCTCTGGATGGCGTCGAGCGTCGAGAGCATGCGCGGGTCGCGCGGACCGATGAACTTGACGAGCGGCATCAGCAGGTTGCTCGCATCCAGCACGTCGCCGCCGTAGTACTGGACGAAGGCCTGGCGCTCCTCGCTCCAGCCGCGCTCCATGATCTCCTCGTAGATGCGGTCGCGGACCGACCGCCAGCGGGTGGTGTCGCCCGGCAGGCCCCGCTGCGCCTGCATGCGCATCGCGCGCTCGAACGCGACCCAGCACATGAGCCGGGAGTAGACGAAGTCGCGGCGCCCGCCGCGCACCTCCCAGATGCCCTCGTCGGGCTGCTGCCAGTTGTCGGCGAGCCAGTCGAGCAGGCGCCGGATGCTGCTCCAGAGTCCCCAGCTCACCGGCTCGATCTTGTCCGAGAGGTAGACGGCATCCATCAGCTCGCCGTAGACGTCGAGCTGCAGCTGGTCGTAGGCGCCGTTGCCGATGCGCACCGGGCGCGAGCCGCGATAGCCCTCGAGGTGGTCGAGCTCGCGCTCGCTCAGATCGCGCCCGCCGTCCAGCGAGTAGACGATCTGCAGCTGCGGGTCGCCCGGATCGGTCTCGCGGCACCGCTCCTCGAGCCACCCGGCGAACGCCTGGGCCTCGGCGTAGAAGCCGAGGCGCTGGAACGCGAAGGCCGTGAAGGCCGAGTCGCGCAGCCAGGCGTAGCGGTAGTCCCAGTTGCGCCCGCCGCCGATCGCCTCGGGCAGGCCGCACGACGGGGCGGCCACCATCGCGCCGGTCGGCGCGTATGTGCAGAGCTTCAGCGTGATCGCCGATCGCTGCACCATCTCGCGCCAGCGACCGTCGTAGTGCGAGCTCGACAGCCACCCGCGCCAGAAGTCGCGGGTCTCCGTCATCGATCTCGTCACGGCGGCGTCGCTCCAGTTGCCCGCGGCGCCCCCCGGGTGCAGCACGAACCAGGCCGTCTCGCCGGCCGTGAGCTCGAAGCGGGCGGTCGCCGCGGGGCCGTCGAGCTCCATCGGCAGGCACGACGACAGCTCGGTCACGCGGCCGCCCTCGGCCGTGAAGCGCGCCAGCCCCGGGTCGTCCAGGGTGACCCGGTGCGACTCGCGCGCGTAGTCGAATCCCGGCCGGCAGACCATCCGGAAATCGACCGTCCCGCGCACCACGTCGACGCGCCGCACGATCGCGCACGGGTCGGCCTCCACCGGCATGAAGTCGGTCACCTCGGCGACGCCGCTCGGGCTGAAGAAGCGGGTCAGCAGGATGGCCGTGTCCGGGAGGTACAGGTGCTTCGACGAGCACGGCTGGGCCGGCGAGATGCGGAAGCTGCCGCCGATGTCGGCGTCGAGGATGGCGGCGAAGAGGCTCGGCGCGTCGAAGCGCCTCGGGCAGAACCAGTCGATCGCGCCGTCGCGGCCGACGAGGGCCGCGGTGCGCAGGTCGCCGATCAGACCGTAGCTCTCGATCGGCTTGTAGCGAGGCTCGTCGGGCGCGCCCCATCCCGGCTCGGAGGTCACGCGCGGCGCGTCGGCCGCGCCGTCCGCCCCCTGAGGCCTGAGCGTCGATGCGTCGGTCATCCCGACCACTCTAGACGCGGCATCGTCAAGAGATCCCGGCACCCGGCCGATGAGATGACTGACCTCCCGCACGCGGAGGCGGCGGCGCCGACCGCGCGGAGCGCGGGATGCGGGGACGAGGGGAGCGCGGGTGAGCTCGACCAGACGATCGCGACGGGCGGGATTCTCGTACATCGAGATCCTCGTCGGCATCATGATCCTGGCCATCGTCGCCGGCGGCATCGCCCAGGGCCTCGCCACGACGAGCAGCGCCCTCGGCACCTCGAAGGTCGAGACGACCGCCAACAAGCTGGCCTCGGCGCAACTCGACCGCGCCCACCGCCTGCCGTATCAGGACGTCGGCACTGTCGGGGGGAGCCCCCCCGGCGTCATCGCATCGTCGGCCGACACCGTCGTCGGCTCGGTCACCTACCGCACCGCGGTGGCGGTCGACTACGTCGACGACCCGGCGCTCGGCCAGCCGCGGACGTACGTGAACTACAAGAAGGTCTCGGTCACGGTGACGCCGCTCACCAACCGGGCGCGCCCGATCACGCTCACGACCCTCATCGCCCCCCCCGCGATCGGCGCGATCGCCGGCAAGTCGTCGATCATCGTGACGGTCGTCGACGCGCTGACCGACCAGCCCGTGGCCAACGCCCCGGTCACGGCCGACCTGAGCACCTCGCCCACCCAGACGCGCACGACCGGCGCCGACGGCAAGGCGGTCTTCGCCGGCCTCGAGCCCAGCGCGATCCCGCCGTCCGACCCGAAGTACAAGTACCGGCTGACGGTCGGGCTCGGGAGCCCGTGGGTGACCCACCCCGACAGCGTCCCGGCGAACGCCCAGCAGCACCTGACGGCGTCCCAGACCTGGACCACCACCCTCAAGGTCTTCCGTCGCGCGACGGTCAACGTCAACCTGCGCGACGCGGCGACCAACCAGCTCATCACCGAGCGCTCGGAGGTGCTGCTGAGCACCCCGGGGCCCGACGTGCTGAGCGAGTCGCAGGCGGGGACGACCGGCGGTTACACCTTCTCGACGATCGCCGGCCAGGCGATCCAGCCGAGCGGCTCGAACTTCACGGTCACCGCGCAGGCCGACTGCTACACGTCGGCGAGCCAGCAGCGACCGGTGCCGACCGGCTACCCGACCAGCACCAGCGAGACCTTCAACTTCTCGCTGACCCGCACGCCGAGCGGCTACCTCGACGTGACCGTGCGCAGCGCGGTCACCAACCTCCCGATCGACGGGGCCCAGGTGCAGGTGTCGGGCGGGCAGTCCAACATCGCCCCCAAGGTCCGCATCGCCGACGCCGCGGGCAAGGTGCGCTTCTGCCTGCCGCCGTCCGGAACGGCCAGCTACGTGGTGTCGGCCGCGCGGGCGGGATACGGCGCGGGCTCGATCCTCGCCAACGTCTCCCAGAACCAGACGACGCCGCTCACGATGTACCTCTCTCCCGGCAACACCGGCACGCTCCGGCTGAGCGCGGGCTCCGCCAACCGGCTGGTGCGGGTGCAGGCGATGGTCGGCACCTACGACGCCTCGCAGACCACCAACAGCCAGTCGGTCGTCTTCGGCGGACAGACCTACGCCGGGCTCGCCGACTTCACCGGCCTGGCGGCCGGCACCTACACGGCCTACATCGCGGTCGGGTTCTCGGGTGGCCGGCCCACCTGGAGCCCCGGCAAGCTGGTGACCGTCACCGGCGGCGTGGTCACGTACGTGAGGGTCCCGTGAGCGGGCGCACGCGCGCCCCGCGCGCGGGGGCGACCCGACGCGCCCGCCCCGGATTCACGCTCGTCGAGGTGCTCATGGGCATCGTGCTGTCGAGCATCTTCGCCGTGGCGCTCTTCAGCTTCTTCTTCTCGGGGGTCAACTCGGCCCGCACGCACGAGTCGCAGGCGCGCGCCCAGGCCGCCGGCCGCACCACCGTCGACCGCTTCGCCCGCGAGGCCCGTCAGGCGGTGAGCCCCGACGAGGGCGCGACGGCGCCGGTGATCTCGCTCGGCCCGACCGCGGTCGAGATGTACATCGACCCCTCCCGCTCCGTCTCGGCGCTGACGCCCCGCCCCGAGAAGGTGCGCTACGCAGTGGTCTCGAACCAGCTCGTCCGCGAGTCGTCCGCGCCGGTCGGCACGACCTACCCGTACTCGTACGGTCCGTACGCGCGGCGCGAGGTGCTGATCCCGAAGCTGGCCAACGGCTCCGTCCCCGCCTTCGTCGCGGTCACCAGCGGCGGGCTCGTGCTGCCGGCCACCCCGGCGAGCACCCAGATGCGCGACATCGCCCAGATCTCCCTGCGCCTGCTCATCAGCCAGACGACCGGCCCCTCCGCCAAAACGCTGGAGCTGAACACCGATGTGGCCCTCCGCAATGCCGACCGCACCTGAGTCCCCCCGCCGGCGCCGCCGGCGGCCCGGATCGAGCCTGATCACGACGGTCGCGCTCACCGGCGTGCTCGGGCTGCTGGTGCTCGCCAGCCTGTCGTTCGCGCGCAGCAGCACGCAGCAGACCGCGCGCGAGGGGCGCGCCGACATCGCCATCGAGGTCGCCGACGCGGGCATCAGCCGGTACGTCTCGCGGCTGGTCGAGGACCCGCGCTACTACGAGCGCTGGATCGACACGGCGGAGGATCCCCGCATCGACCCGTCGGGCGTCGCCCACGCCCCCGGCACGGCCTGGACGCCCGGCGTGACCTGGACGTACGCCGGACCGCCGAAGACCTGGACCGACCTGCAGAGCGGCCGGTTCGGCAAGGCGGCCTACTCGCTGCGCATCACGCCGCCGCCGGCGGGCACCGACCTGGTGACCGTGCTCTCGACCGGCAAGGCCGACCGCACCTCGCGGGCGCCGGTCACCCGCGCGATCCAGAGCCAGATCCGCCCGTCGTCGCTCGCCGACTTCCAGCTCATCTCCAACGCGACGGTCAAGTACGGATCGTCGGCGACCACCACCGGCAAGCTCTACTCGGCGGAGGACATCAACCACCAGGGCGTCGCCAAGGCCCCCGCGTACGCCGCGCACTGGACCTGCTCGACCAGCGGCTTCACCTGCGGTAACGCCACCTCGCCCTCCTCGGTCTACACGAAGGGCGTCTACAACGCGGCGACCTCGCCGTCGTTCGCCGACAAGTTCCCGAGCCCGATCGACTTCGCCCAGTTCACGAAGACGCGCCTCGACATCAAGGACGCCGCGACCGCCCAGGGGACGGCGTTCAACAGCGCGACCGCGGACGCCTGGATGGTGCAGTTCCTCGCCGACGGCCGCGTGCGGGTGTGGAGGATCACCAACACCCCCGACCCGGGTGCCGCGATCGGCAGCAACGGCTACCAGTGCCCGACGACCTACACCCTCCCGTCCGCCAACGCGCCCTTCTACATGTACTTCGAGCAGCCGGTCATCGTCTCGGACGGCAGCACCCGCGTCAACAACTGCGGATCGACGACCGGCCCCCGCGCGTCGGTCGTGAACGGCCGGGTGACCATCGCGAGCAAGTCCAACGTCTACGTCGGCGGCAACATCTCGTACGCGGTGCCGGGCGACGACGTGCTCGGCCTGATCGCGGGCGGAGAGGTGATCATCACCGCCTACACGCCGCGCAACCTCACCTGGCGCGCCGCGTCGCTCGCGCAGTCGGGTCGCTGGCGCACCCACTACTCGTCGAACGTGGGCGACGCGCACGACTCGATGACGTACATCGGATCGCAGACCACCTACGCCGGCGGATACGCGTCGATGTTCGACTCCCGCGAGTACCAGTGGGACGAGACGCTGGCGCGCCTGCGGCCGCCCCTGTACCCCATCCTCGAGGGGTCGTGGGAGACGTTCTACTGGCGCGAGGTGCTGCCGCCGACCTGATCGGCGGCCCCCGGGGGGCGCGGTCGCGCGCTGGTACGCTCGCGACCGTGAGCCCCGGCGCGTCGGTCAGCACGTGCGCCCGCCGTGGGGCGCGATCCTGACCGAGACCGCCCTCGGGGCCCTGCTGATCATCCTCGCGGGGGCGCTCGCCCGGCGCGCCGGCGTGCTGCGGCGCGAGGACGGTCCGGCGATGGTGCGGGTGGTCATCCACCTCTCGCTGCCGCCCCTGATCTTCCTCATCATCGTGCGCGCCGACCTCTCCGGGGCGCTCCTGCTGGTGCCCCTGGCCGGGTTCGTCATCCACGGGATCCTGCTGGTGCTCGCGGCGCTCTCGACCCGCGTCTGGGGCCTCGACCGGCCGCGGGCGGGGGCCCTCATCGTCGCGACCGCGGTGGGCAACACCGGCTTCTTCGGGCTGCCCCTGATCGCGGCGTCGGGCGACGGGTTCTCGCTGCCGGCGGCGGTGATGTACGACTCGCTGGCCACGGGCGTCATCACGTGGACCTCGACCGTCGCGATCGCGACGTCGTACGGCCGGCCGCGGGGCGGGCCGCGCATCTCGCCCGGCGACCTCGGCCGCAGCCTGCTGCTGCCCCCCACGTGGGCCCTGGCGGCGGGCCTGCTGGTCAACGTCGCCGGGATCGAGCTGTCGGCGGCCGCCGAGCGGCCCTTCGAGTTGCTCGGGGCGGCGACGCTGCCGCTGACGATGCTCTACGCCGGGCTCATGCTCGACCTGCACGGCGTGCCCCGGCTGTGGCGCGAGCTGAGCTTCGTCGTCGTCGTGCGGCTGGGCGTCGCCACGCTGCTCGGCGTGGCGGTCGCGGCCGCCTTCGGGCTCGACGGCGACGTCTTCAACACCGTCGTCATCATGGCGGCCATGCCGACCGCCATGATGTCGCTCGTGATCGGAACCCGCTCGGGCCTGCGCGCCGACGTCCTCGCGAGCGCCGTGGTCGTGACCACGCTGCTCGCGACCATGACCCTGCCGGTCTGGCGGGCGGTGCTGCTGTGACCCCGCCGCACCCGGCGGGCTTCGGAACGCGCCTGACGGCCGCCGTACAGTTGCGCGCCAGCCAGGTGGTGCTGGGCCTCGATCCCGACCCCCGGCGCGTGCCCGGCGGCGCCGACGGCGCCCGGGCGTTCTGTCGCCGCGCCATCGCGGCCGCGGGGCCGGCCTGCGTGGCGGCCAAGCTGCAGCTCGCCTCGTTCGAGCGCTTCGGCGCCGCCGGGTGGGAGGCGTTCGAGCGGGTGGCCACGGCGGCCGCGGACGCGGGCCTGCTGGTCATCGCCGACGCCAAGCGCGGGGACGTCGACGTCACGAGCCGCGCCTACGCCGAGGCGTTCCTGCGGCCGCCCATCGACGCGCTCACCATCAACCCGACCCTCGGCGGCGACGCGGTGGCGCCCTTCATCGAGGCGGCGGTCAGCGGCGGCCGGGGGCTGTTCGCGCTCGTGCGCACGTCCAACCCCGGAGCGGCCGAGCTGCAGGATCTGCCGCTCGCCGGCGGCGGGCTGTGGCACGAGGCGGTCGCGCGGCGGGTCGCCGAGTGGGGCGCCCCGAGCGTCGATGCGTCCGGCCTGTCGGCTCTCGGCGCGGTGGTTGGGGCGACGGTGCCCGAGCGGATGCTCGCGCTGCGCGCCCTCATGCCCCATCAGCCGCTGCTGATCCCGGGGGTCGGCGCCCAGGGCGGCCGCCCCGAGGACCTCGGTCCCGCCTTCGGCGGCCGCGCCGCGGGCGCGCTGGTGTCGGCGAGTCGCTCGATCATCTTCGCCGAGAGCCCGCGGCGGGCGGCCGAGGACCTCCGGGCCGCCCTCTGGAGCGCGTTCGAGGCCTCGTAGCCGACCCCCACGGGCGCCGGCCGGACCTCCGGCTCCCGCGGGGATCGATCTCCGTCGCGCCGGGCGCGACGGCTACGGCTGGTGGGCTACGCGGCCCGCGCGCCGCGTCCCGGACGAGGGCGCGACGGGCGGTGTCCCCCCGAGGGGGGGTCAGGTGGTGCTACGGGCGAGGGGGAGAGGAGGATCACCCGACTTCCGCAGGATCGCGGGGCGCCGTCTAAGATCGCTCCCGTGCCGCGCCGGCTCGCGATTCTCGTTGCGCTCGCAGCCCTCCTGGTCGTGGTGCCGACGGCGAGCGCGCTCGGCGTGCCCCCGGCCATCGACGCGGCGGCGTGGATCGTCGTGGACCCGGCCACCGGCGAGACCCTCGCCGCCCGGGCGCCCGACCGCGAGCTGCCCATGGCCAGCACGACGAAGATCATGACCGCGCTGGTGGTGCTCGAGACGGCCGGGCTCGACGACCGCCACACGGTGCCGCCCGTGGCGGCGCGGGTGGGGGAGTCGTCGGGCGCGCTCCAGGAGGGTGAGACCCTGTCCGTGCGCGAGCTGCTCACCGCCCTCATGGTGGCGAGCGGCAACGACGCGGCGATCACCCTCGCCCAGGGCGTCGGGGGGTCCCAGGCGGGGTTCGTCGCGCTCATGAACCGTCGCGCCCGGGAGCTCGGCCTCACCCACACCCGGTTCGCGAACCCGCACGGGCTCGACGCCCCCGGCCACCACTCGAGCGTCCGCGACCTCGTGCGCCTCGGCCGCGAGGCGATGCGCGATCCGCTCTTCCGCGAGCTGGCCGCCAGCCGGCGGGCGTCGATCCCCGGCCCGGGCGGGGTGGGCGTGCGCGAGTACGCGTCCGAGAACCTGCTGCTCGACATCGATCCCGAGGCCGACGGCATCAAGACCGGGTCGACCGACGGGGCCGGGTACGCGCTCGTGGCGCACACGCGCCGCAGGGCCCTCGGCGTGCAGCTCTACGCCGCCGTCATCGGATCGCCCTCCTCCGACCGGCGCGCGCTCGATGCGGCGCGCCTGCTCCGGTACGGGTTCGCCCAGTACGCGCGGGCGACGCTCGTGCCCGGCGACGCGGTGATCGGGCGCGCCCCGGTCGACGGCCGTCCCGGCACCGACGTGCCGTACCGCGCCGCGTCGGCGCTCGCCGCTCCGCTGCGCCTCGACGCGCCGGTCACCGAGACGATCGTCGCCCCCACGGAGCTGCGCGCCCCCGTCGGCGCGGGTGACGTCATCGGCACCATCACCGTGCGCCAGGGGAGCCGCGTGCTCGGGCGACGCGACCTGGTCGCGATGCGGTCGGCGTCGGGCCCCGGGTTCGTGGACCGGGTGCGCGCGGGTATCGAGGCGCTGCTCCCGTGATCGTCACCGTCACCCTCAACGCGGCCCTCGACCGCACCGTCCGCGTCCCCAACTTCCAGCTCGGCGCCCGCCACCGGGCCGACGCCTCGCTCCGGCTGCCGGGCGGCAAGGGCGTCAACGTGGCGCGGGCCCTCAAGCGCCTGGGGCAGCCGGTGATCGCGACCGGTCTCGCCGGCGGCCGGGTCGGCACGTACATCATCGAGGAGCTCACGCAGGAGGGCCTGCTGAACGACTTCGTGCGCATCGCCGAGGAGTCGCGCACGAGCACCGCGGTGATCGACCCCACCACCGGCCAGCAGACCGAGATCAACGAGTGGGGCCCCTCCGTGCAGGCCGCCGAGCTCGACGTGCTGCTCGACAAGATCCGCTACCTGTCGAAGGGCGCCGACATCTTCGTGCTCGCGGGATCGCTCCCCCGCGACGTGCCGGTCGACTACTACGAGTTCCTGCTGCGCGAGCTGCGCCGCGAGAAGATGATCACGGCGGTCGATGCCTCGGGGCCGTCGTTGCGCGCCGCGATGCAGGCCGAGCCGAGCGTCGTCAGCCCCAACGTGCGCGAGGCCGAGGAGCTCGTCGGCCACGAGTTCGGCGACGAGGACGACATGGCCGCCGCCGCCGAGATGCTGACCCACATGGGCGCCGAGTCGGCGCTGATCCACCACGAGGACGGCTGTGTCGCGCGCATCCGTACCGGCGAGGGCAAGCGCGGGCGCACCTACCGCGCACGGCTGCCGCGGCGCGCCGACGTCGTCTCGACCGTCGGCTCGGGCGACGCCCTGCTGGCCGGCTACCTGTCGGCCCGGCACGGCCACCAGCCGCCCGAGGCGGCCCTCGCGCTGGCGGTCGCCTGCGGGGCGGCCAACACCCAGCGGTCCGGCGCCGGCGTCTTCGACCCGGCCGACGTCGAATCGCTCATGCGCCGGGTCGAGGTGGTCGCCGACCCCTGACGGATCGGCGATCCGTTGCAGGAGACGGGCGGCCGATCGCGACGCTATCCTCTCGGGATCATTTCTCGAGAGCATCGACCACCGTTCCCCGCGCGTCCCGACCCAGGCTCCGGCGTCGTCCGGTCTGGGTCGCGTCGTCTGTGGGGACGGTCGGCCGGACGTGGCGGGGGGCGCTGAGTGGAGATCGAGATCGGGCGTGGCAAGAAGGGCCGCAGGGCCTACGGGCTGGATGAGATCGCGATCGTGCCCAGCAGGCGCACGCGAGACCCGGAGGACGTTAACCTGACCTGGCGCCTCGACGGGCACGAGCTGGAGCTGCCGATCCTGGCGTCGGCGATGGACGGCGTGGTGGACACGCGCACCGCGGGCCTGATCGGCAAGATCGGCGGGCTGGGGGTCCTCAACCTCGAGGGCATCCAGACCCGCTACGAGGAGGCCGACGCCGAGCTCGAGCGCATCGCGCAGCTGCCGGTCGCCGAGGCCACCCGCGGCCTGCAACGCGTCTACCAGGAGCCGATCAAGCCCGAGCTGATCGCCCAGCGCATCCGCGAGATCAAGTCGCAGGGGGTCCTCGCGGCCGGCTCGCTGACGCCCCAGCGGGTGACCGAGTACATCGACGTGGTCCTCGAGGCCGGCCTCGACATCCTGGTCATCCAGGGCACCGTCGTCTCGGCGGAGCACGTCTCGTCGGTCGCCGAGCCGCTCAACCTGAAGCGCTTCATCGCCGAGCTGCCGGTGCCGGTGATCGTGGGCGGCTGCGCCTCGTACCATGCCGCGCTGCACCTCATGCGCACCGGGGCGGTCGGGGTGCTCGTGGGCGTCGGGCCGGGTGCGGCCTGCACCACCCGCCAGGTCATCGGCGTCGGCGTCCCCCAGGCGACGGCGATCGCCGACGCGGCGGGCGCCCGCATGCAGCACCTGCTCGAGACCGGCCAGTACGTCAACGTGATCGCCGACGGCGGCATGGCCTACGCCGGCGACCTCGCCAAGGCGATCGCCTGCGGCGCCGACGCCTGCATGATCGGCTCGCCGTTCGCCAAGGCGGCGGAGGCCCCCGGGCGCGGCTACCACTGGGGCATGGCGACGTTCCACCCCAGCCTCCCGCGTGGGACCCGGGTCAAGACGACCACGATCGGCACGCTCGAGGAGATCATGACCGGGCCGGCGCACGAGAACGACGGCACCCTCAACCTGGTCGGCGGGTTGCGCAGCGCGATGGCGACGTGCGGCTACGAGTCGATCCAGAGCTTCCAGAAGTGCGAGGTCATGGTCGCCCCCGCCCTGCGGAGCGAGGGCAAGAAGCTGCAGCAGGCCCAGGCCGTCGGCATGGGGTGAGCCCGCGGCGGGACCCGGCGGCGATCCGCCCGCCGGGCCCGCGGCGTAGGCTCCTCCCCGTATGGGGGCCGCGGTGGGACGACGGGGGGCGCTCGCGGCCGCGATGGCCGCGGGACTCGCCCTGGGCGCGCTGGCGCTGCCGGCGGCCGCCTTCCGCGACGACGTGGTGCTGGTGTCCCGGGCCACCCCCGGCACGCCGGCGAACGGATCGTCCAGCGAGCCCGCGATCTCGGCCGACGGCCGCCTCGTCGCCTTCACCTCGTTCGCCACCGTCCTCTCGGACGACGACGACGACGATGCGGTGGACGTCTTCGTCCGCGACCTCGAGATCGGCGCGACCACCCTGGTGAGCCGTGCCGGCGGTGCGGACGGCCCGGGCGGCACGGCCGACTCGGGCGCGCCCGCGATCTCGGCCGACGGCCGGCACGTCGCCTTCGCCTCGTTCGCCGACGACCTCGCCGCGGGCGACGCCGACGCGTCGTCCGACGTCTTCGTGCGCGATCTCGTCGCGGGGACCACCACCCTGGCGAGCCGCGCCGGCGGGGCGGGGGGCGCCGGGGGCGACGGCGGCTCGTTCACGCCGGCGATCTCGGCCGACGGCCGCTACGTCGCCTTCGCCTCGCTGGCGACCAACCTGTCGCCGGACGACCAGGCCGGCTTCGACGTCTTCGTACGCGATCTCGTCGCCGGCACGACGACGCTCGTCAGTCGTGCCGACGGCGCCGCCGGCGCCGCGGGGACCGGGCCCTCCACGGCCCCGTCGATCTCGGGCGACGGTCGCCGGGTCGCGTTCGCGTCGGGCGCCGGCAACCTCTCCGCCGACGACATCGACGCCGTGTCGAGCCGGGTGCTGGTGCGCGACCTCGACGCGGCGACGACGACCCTGGTGAGCCGGGCCGACGGCGCCGCCGGCGCCCCCGCCGGCGCCCCCGCCCTGGCCCCCGCGATATCGGGCGGCGGCCGTCACGTCGCGTTCGAGTCATCGGCGACCGGGCTCTCGGACGCCGACGCGGACGCCGTCTCCGACGTCTTCGTGCGCGATCTCGACGCGGGCACGACCACCCTGGTGAGCCGCGGCCCCGGCCCGACGGGCGCCGGCGGCGACGGCAACTCGACCGCCGCCGCCATCTCGGCCGACGGTCGGCGGATCGCCTTCGCGTCGGCGGCCGGCAACCTGTCGGGCGCCGACGCCGACGGCCTCACCGACGTGTTCCTGCGCGACGCCGCCGCCGCCGCGACGATCCTCGTCAGCCGCGCCCCCGGAGCGCAGGGGCGACCCGCCGACAGCGGCTCACGCGACCCGGCGCTGACGTCCGACGGCGTGCTGGTCGCCTTCGCCACCGAGGCCGACAACCTCGCCCCCGAGGGCGATCGACGATTCACGAACGTCGTCCGTCGCGACGTGCTCGGCGTTCCCGCGCCGTCGCCGCCACCGCCCGCCGCGCCGCCGGCACCCGAGACCCCCCCGGCTCCCGCCGCGACCCCGCCCGTCGCGGTCGCCGTGGCGCGTTGCGCAGGGGTGCGGGCCACCATCGTCGGCACCGCCGGCCGCGACGTCATCCGGGGCACCCGCGGGCGCGACGTCATCGCCGCGCTCGGCGGCGACGACGTCGTGCGCGGCGGGGGCGGCGCCGACATGATCTGCCTCGGTCCCGGCGACGACCGGGCCCTCGGCGGCGCGGGCGACGACGCGCTGCTGGGCGGCGCGGGCGCCGATCGGCTCGACGGGGGCGCCGGGCGCGACCTCGTGCGCGGCGGCGCGGGGCGCGATCGTCTCGTGGGGGGCGCGGGCACCGATCGCCTGATCGGTGGCGCGGGCCGCGACGTGTCCATCGGCGGCCGCGGGCGCGACATCTGCCGGGCCGAGCGGCGGTTCACCTGCGAGGTGCCCGTCCCGTCCGGCCGGCTCCGCTAACCTGACGCCCTGGCCGCGCCCTCCGCACACCCCGCGCTCGACCCCGCCCTCGCGGCCGCCGCCCCGGGCGGCGTCCTGGTCGTTGACTTCGGCGCCCAGTACAGCCAGCTCATCGCGCGGCGCATCCGCGAGTGCCGTGTCTTCTCGGCGGTCGTGCCGCACGACGCGGCGCCCGACGAGATCCTCGCGCTGCGGCCCGCCGGCCTCGTTCTGTCGGGCGGCCCGGCCTCGGTCTACGCGCCCGGCGCGCCGGCTCTCGACGCGCGCCTGCTCGAGCTGGGCATCCCGGTGCTCGGCATCTGCTACGGCCTCCAGGCGATGGCGGTCGCCCTCGGGGGCGACGTCGCCCGCACGGGGGCGGGCGAGTACGGCAAGACGCCGCTGACCGTCCACTCGCGCGAGGGCATGTTCGGGACGCTGCCCGCCGAGGTCTGCTGGATGAGCCATCGCGACGCCGTGGCCCGCGCCCCGGAGGGCTTCACGGTCACGGCGGGCACGGTCTCGTCGCCGGTCGCCGCGATGGAGAGCCCGTCGCGGCGGATGTACGGCGTGCAGTTCCACCCCGAGGTCGTCCACACGCCCTTCGGCACCGACCTGCTCAAGTGGTTCCTGTTCGAGGCGTGCGACTGCACCCCGACGTGGACCGCGACGCACGTCATCGAGGAGCAGGTCGAGCGCATCCGCGCGCAGGTCGGCGAGACGGCCCGCGTCATCTGCGGCCTCTCGGGCGGCGTCGACTCGGCCGTCGCCGCGCTGATCGTGCACCGCGCGATCGGCGACCGCCTCACCTGCGTGTTCGTCGACCACGGCCTCCTGCGCATGAACGAGGGCGAGCAGGTCGAGGCCGCCTTCGGGCGGCACTTCGGCGTGCCGCTGGTGCACGTGCGGGCGCAGGACCACTTCGCCGCCGCCCTCGCCGGGATCACCGATCCCGAGGAGAAGCGCAAGACGATCGGCCGGGAGTTCATCCGCATCTTCGAGCGCGAGGCCGAGAAGCTCGCCGACGCGCGGTTCCTGGTGCAGGGCACGCTCTACTCCGACGTGATCGAGTCGGGTTCGCGCGACGCCGCCAAGATCAAGAGCCACCACAACGTCGGCGGGCTGCCCGAGGACATGGCCGTCGAGTTGATCGAGCCGCTGCGCCAGCTCTTCAAGGACGAGGTGCGGGTCGTCGGCGAGGAGCTCGGCCTCCCCGAGAACATGGTCTGGCGCCAGCCGTTCCCGGGGCCGGGCCTCGCCATCCGCATCATCGGCGAGGTCACGCTCGAGCGGCTCGACATCCTGCGGCAGGCCGACTTCGTGCTGCAGGAGGAGATCCGCCGCGCGGGCCTCTACCGGGAGCTGTGGCAGAGCTTCGCCGTGCTCCCCGCCGTCAAGAGCGTCGGCGTGCAGGGCGACGAGCGCACCTACGCCTACCCGATCGTCATCCGCGCGGTGACCTCCGACGACGCGATGACCGCCGACTGGGCCCGCCTGCCCTACGACCTGCTCGAGCGCATCTCGAACCGCATCATCAACGAGGTCAACGGGGTCAACCGGGTGGCGCTCGACCTGACGAGCAAGCCGCCCGGCACGATCGAGTGGGAGTAGACCCCCCGCGGGGGTCTGACCCTCAGCTCGGGGGCGGCCACACCTCGTCGGGACGCCCCTGGGCCGAGCCGGCCACCATGATGCGCTGGCGACCGGGGTCGTTCGCCTCGTAGGGCCGCACGGCCGGGGCCCGCCAGGTCTCGTAGCTGCGGCACGCGGCGTCGGGGTCGTCGGCGTTCATCATCACGGCCTGGGCCAGGGCGTGGGCGTCGCCGAGACCGATGCCGGAGCTGATTCCGGTCTCCGGCCCGAAGAAGTGGGCGGAGTCGCCGATGATCACCGCTCCCGGGGTCCACCACTCCGGGCAGGCGAGCAGCTCGGGCTCGGAGTACCGGATCTGGTCGAGGGAGGTGACGCCCTCGAGCGCCGAGGCGGACGCGGGGAGCAGGCGCGCCCACATCTCCTTGATCGCGTCGAGGCCGGGGGCCAGTGCCGCCTCGCGCCCGACCTTGCTCGCGCTGCGCCATCCGCCCGAGCCCTCGTTCCACGACAGCATCCCGATGTGCCCGCCGTCGGACTGGTACGACATCGCGAACGACGTGTCGGCGACGGCGGTGCTCATGAAGCCGAGCTCGGCCTCCGGCAGCGCGTCGAACTTCGCGGCGAGACCCGCCTTCTCGCGGGTCGGCGACCGCATGCCGTCGCAGGCGACCACGAGGTCCGAGTCGAACTCGACCGGTCCGTCGGGGCCCTCGGCGATCACGCCGATGATGCGCCCGCCCTCTCCGTCGCGCACGAGCTCGGTGACCGTGTGCTCGTTGACGATCGGCAGGTCGCGCTGCAGCGCCTCGATGAGGGCGCCGAAGCGGACGGCGACCGCGACGGGCGGCTGGTCGGGGCGCGGGGCGATCGGCCGGCCGGCGGCCTTCACCTCGTCGTACACGCCGACCTCCTCCAGGGGTTCGTACCCCTGGAAGCCCAGCATGTAGCCACGGGGGACGTAGTGCCCGGCGGGCATCCGCTCGAGCACCGTCGGCTCGAATCCGCGCCGCCGCAGGAGGTGGGCGAGGGTCATGCCGACCATCCCGCCGCCAACGATCACGATCTTCATCATGCGGCGATCCTACCCGGTCACGCGCCCGCTCAGCCCGCGCGGCGCGTCTCGGCGACCGGGGCGACCAACAACCCCTCGACCTCCTCCCACTCGACGGCCGTCTGCCTGCCGCCGTCGAACTGCGCGAGCAGCGCCTCGTGCACCCGCAGCACGTCGGGGTCGTCCTTCGGGAGATCCCGGCCGGTGTGCTGGCGGATCAGGAAGACCAGCCCCGCGATGCCCGAGTCGCGGGTGAGGCTGACCTCGAGCGGGCGGCCGATCAGCCGCGGCACGTCGAACGGCGCGTACATCCACCAGAACTTGTTCAGCCCGTCGGCGTGGATGCCGGCGCGCGTGCGGTGCGCGTCGCGGCCGTAGAGCGGGTACGTCGGCGGCACCGGCCGCCCCAGCTCCGCGTAGAGGTCGGCGAGGTCGTTCAGCGCGTGGAAGTCGGGGAGCGGGTCGCCGAGCAGACCCATGCCGATCGCGTGCAGCACCACGGCCTCCAGCGGCGCGTTGCCCGTGCGCTCCCCCGTGCCGAGCAGCGTGCCGTTGACCACGGCGCACCCCGCGCCGATCGCCGCGAGGCAGTTCGCCACCACCAGGTGCGTGTCGTTGTGGGGGTGGAACTCGAGATCCTCGGGCGCGACGCCCAGCTCCCGGAGGCGACGGATCCACCGCGGCACCGACCGCGGCGACGCGACGTCGTCGAGGGGCAGGCCGAGGCCCATCGTGTCGCACACGCGGAACTTCGGGCGCAGCGCCGGGCCGAACGGGGCCGCCGCGGCGATCACCGCCTCGACGAACGGCAGCACGAACTCCTCGGGTGCCCGCGTCGCGTCCTCCAGGTGCACCCGGGGGCGCAGCCCCGCGTCGAGGACCGCCCGCACCGCGTCGAGGTAGACCCCCGCCGCCTGGCGCCGCCCGCCGGGCCGGAACTTGTGGAACGTGTGGTAGTCGCTGGCCGAGGCCAGCATCCCCGTCTCGCGCACCCCCAGGTGGCCGACGAGCTCGGCGTCGCGGCGGCTCGCGCGGATCCACGTCGTCGGCTCGATCGGGGCGCCGCCGGCGTGGCGCGCGAGCGCCTCCTCCAGCATCCGCCGGTCGGCCGGCCGGTACACGAAGAACTCCGCCTGCCGGATGGCGCCGCTGTCGCCCGTGAAGGCGCACATCAGCTCGTAGATCCGCACACCCGCGTCGACGGTCAGCGGCAGGCCGCCCTGCTGGCCGTCGCGGTGGGTCGTCTCGGTCGTCCATGCCGCGGCCGGCAGCCCCGCCGGGCGCTCGGTCCAGTCGTAGCGGGGGAAGCCCTCGCGGGGGAACGCGCCGGGGAAGAGCTCCGGGGCGCCGGGGTCGGTGATGCGCTCGGTCATGTCCATGGACGCGACCGTAGGAGCCCGCCCTGGCGGGCGTCAATATTGACGACTAAGATCAACCGATGGCCCTCGGACCCGCCCCCGCCGACCTGTCCGCCACCGAGGCCGCCGCCTTCCTCGGCGTGTCGAAGGCGACGCTCTACGCCTACGTGAGCCGCGGCATGGTCGCGTCGGCCCCCGGTCCCGGGCCGAGTCGTGCCCGCCGGTACCCGCGTGAGGACCTCGAGCGGTTCGCGTCCCGGCGCGAGCGGGCCCGCGACCGCGGGCTCGCCGCCCACGGGGCCCTGCACTGGGGCCTCCCGGTGCTCGACTCGGAGCTGACGCTGATCCGCGACGGCCGCTGCCACTACCGCGGACGGGAGGTCGTCGCCCTGTCGCGGGGGGAATCCTTCGAACGCGTCGCGGCCCTGCTGTGGACCGGTGACCCCGCGGCGGCGGACGACCTGTTCGCCGGTCTGGCACCCTCGCGCCGGCGCGCCCGGCGGTCCCGCGCCCACGGCGCTCTCCGCGCACCTCGCGTCCGCGGCGGCCGACTCCGTCGTGAGTCCGTCGTCGGGCCCGGCGGCCCTGCTGCGCGGGGCGGTGCGGGTGACGGCCGGCGTCTTCGCCGCGGCCGGGGCGGTGGGGGAGGGGGCCCTGGCGTCGCGGCTCGCGCACGGCTGGCGCGTGCCGGAGGCGGTGGACGACATCGACGCGGCGCTCGTGCTGTGCGCCGACCACGAGCTGAACGTCTCGTCGTTCACCGCGCGGTGCGTGGCGTCGGCGGACGCATCGCTGGAGGACGTGGTGCTGGCCGCCCTCTGCGCCTTGCGCGGTCGCCGCCACGGTGGCCTCACCGCGCGGGTCGAGTCGATGGCCGCCGACGCCGACCGTGACGGGGCGGCGGGTGCGGCGGCCCGGTGGCGCGCGGGCGATGGCTCCCTGCCGGGCTTCGGCCACCCGCTCTACCCGGAGGGCGACCCCCGGGGCGCGGAGCTCCTCCGGCGCGCGGGCCTGCCGCAGGACGACCCCGTCACCGGCCTCGTCACGATCGCCCGTGACCAGCTCGGCGTGGAGCCGACCCTCGACCTGGGCCTCGCGGCCCTCGCCCGCGCCCGGGGGATGCCGCCGGGCGCGGCCTTCCACCTCTTCGCGCTCGGGCGCTGCGCCGGGTGGGTCGCCCATGCGCTCGAGACCGTCGACGACGACCGGCTCATCCGGCCGCGGTCCCGCTACGTGGGAGCGCCACCCGGGGCGTGACGCTCGGCGGAGGGCTCCCGCCGCAGCGATCCCCGCCCCGTATCGCCGGCCGTCTTCCTGCGCGGCGACTCGATCCGCTTCTCCGGCAACCCGACCCCGTCGCCGGTCGCCGACGACCCGGCCCCCGCCCCGCCTCCGTCCACGACCCCCGGGCCGCCTCCGGCGGCCGCACCCGCCACCCCCCGCGCGGTGGTCACCCCGCTGGCGCCTCCGTCGGTGAAGTCGCGGCCGACCGGGGGCTCGGCGGCCGTCGCGATGGTCCACCGCCTGCAGTTCGATCGGGTCGGCCGCTACACGTTCACGTACATCGACACGGCGACCGGGAGGCGGATCGCGCAGCTCCCCGGCAGCCGCATCGGGACACGGGAGCTCACCGGTCGATCCAGCGCGCCGGTGCTGCGCAACCAGACCCCCGGGCGCCGGCTGGTGCTGTCGGGCAACTTCGACCCCCGCACCTTCCCGAAGGACCGTCGCGGCATCGCGCTGCGGATCGTCCACAAGGCCCCCGACGGCACGCTGAGCGCCGTCGCGATCGACCCCGAGGGTCGCCTGGGCTGAGGTCGCCCCGGTCACCGGCCGGTCGCCACGACCGGCCGGCGACCCCCGGCCCCCGGCCCCCTCGCCCCGGCCCGCGGCCCGACGCGGCATAGTGGGGGGATGGCCGAGGGGCGCGTGCGCATCGACAAGTGGCTCTGGGCGGCGCGCTTCTTCAAGACGCGCTCCCTCGCGAGCGAGGCCGTGGCCGGCGGGCGCGTCCACATCGAGGGGCAGCGCGTGAAGCCCGCCCGCGACGTGCGCCTCGGGGAGAGCGTGCGGGTGACGATCGGGGAGACCTCGATCACCGTGATCGTGCGGGCGCTCGACGATCGGCGCGGCCCGGCCTCGCGGGCGGTGCTGCTCTACGAGGAGACGCCCGAGAGCCGCGAGCGGCGCGAGCACGAGCGGGAGCTGCGCCGCCTGGCGCCGCCGCCGGGGGCCGACGGGCGGGGCCGGCCGAGCGGTCGCGACCGGCGCCGGCTCGATGCCCAGCGCGCCGGGAGCCGGCGCGGCCGGGAGCCGGGGGAGGCCTAGGCGGTGCGGCGCCGCACCGGGCGCTCGGAGATGCTGCGCTCGGTGAGCAGTCCGGTGTCGTCGCGAACGATCAGATAGGCGCCGTCATCGGGGCTCTCGAGGAAACCGAGCAGCTCCTCGACCCGCTCGGGGCCGAGGCGGTCGGCGAGGCGCTGCGCCGCGGCCAGGGGCGCCTCGCGTCCGGCGCGCCGGTCGGCGCCGCTGCGCCGTTCCGTCTGCCGGCGGCGGTCCGCCTCCTCGACCGGCGTGCCCGTGTCGGCCGCCTTCGTCGAGGCGCCGGACCGGAGGGGGCGGCTCGGCGCCCAGATCTTGCGACTCTGCGTGTGGTGCCAGCAGTAGGGGCTTCCGCGGAAGGGGCTCTGCTGACATCTCTTGCCGTGCGCTGCGATCGCCACGCATCGGCTGAGGGAACGCGTCTCCATCCCTGCCGCCCCACACTTGTTGCCCGGTGCATCATTTGTAGCTCGCACCGACCGGGAAGTCCAGTGGATCGGCGCGTGCAACTTGCGGGAACGACCGGGCTTTCCTAGACTCCGCGGTCGTTCTCGCGGCGCCACTCGCGCCGCGTCGTCATGTCGTGGAGGTCGGTACCCGCCCGTGAGCACACTCAGCGCAAAGCCCGGCACGGTCGAACGCCGCTGGTACGTCGTCAACGCCGAGGGCCAGAACCTCGGGCGGCTCGCCTCGATCATCGCCGAGACGCTCGCCGGCAAGCGCTCGCCCTGGTACACGCGCCACTGCGACACCGGCGACTTCGTCGTGGTGCTCAACGCGGGCAAGGTCACCGTCACGGGCAACAAGCTCCGCGACAAGCGGTACTGGCGCCACTCGGGCTACCCGGGCGGCATCCGCAGCCGCACCCTCGGCGAGCAGCTCGAGCGCCGCCCCGAGGAGGTGCTCCGCAAGGCCGTCCGCGGAATGCTCCCGAAGAACAGCCTCGGCCGCGCCCAGCTGATGAAGCTCAAGATCTACGCCGGCTCCGAGCACCCGCACGCCGCCCAGCAGCCTGAGCCCCTGCGCCTCACCCGAGTCGCGGAGGTCCCCGCGTGAGCACCGACGCCCCCACCGCCGAGCGCTATCGCGCCACCGGCAAGCGCAAGAACGCCGTCGCGCGCGTCATCCTGAAGCCCGGCGACGGCACCATCACCTGCAACGGCCGCCCGGTCAACGAGTTCTTCGGCCGCGCAGTCCTGGTGACCCAGGCCCGGATGCCGTTCGCGGCGACGGGCACCGAGGGCCGGTTCGACGTGATCGCCCTGCTGCACGGCGGCGGCGTCTCGGGTCAGGCCGGCGCCCTGCGCCACGGCATCGCCAAGGCGCTCACCGCGGCTGACGAGAACCTCCGCCCCGACCTCAAGCGCGAGGGATTCCTGACGCGGGACGCCCGCATCAAGGAGCGCAAGAAGGCCGGACTGAAGGGCGCCCGCAAGCGTCCCCAGTTCTCGAAGAGGTAGTCGCCTGAGCTCCGGCGCGTCGACGCCGCGGCACCTGTTCGGTACGGACGGGGTGCGCGGCGTCGCCAACCGGGACCTCGGCCCGGAGCTCGCCACGGCCCTCGGCCGCGCCCTCGGGTCGCGGCTCCGGCCCGGCTCGCGGGTGATGATCGGTCGCGACACGCGGCGCAGCGGCCCGATGCTCGAGGCGGCCCTCGCCGCGGGGCTCGCCAGCGCCGGAGCCGACGCGGTGCTGCTCGGCGTGCTGCCGACGCCCGCCGTCGCCGAGCTGACCCTGGCGACGGGCTGTGCCGCCGGGGCGGTCATCAGCGCCTCGCACAACCCCTTCCCCGACAACGGCATCAAGCTCTTCGGCCCCGACGGCTTCAAGCTGGCCGACGACGAGGAGGCGGCCGTGGAGGCCGCGATCGGCGAGCCGGGCGAGCGCCCCGAGGGCGGCGCCCTCGGGGTCATCGACCACTGGCTCGAGGGGCGGGACCGCTACATCGAGTCGATCGACGCGCGGTGCCCGGTCGACCTGTCGGGCCGGCACATCGTCGTCGATTGCGCCCACGGGGCGACCCACGTCACCGCCCCCGAGGTGTTCGAGGCCCGCGGCGCCCGGGTCACGGCGATCGGCGTGGCGCCCGACGGCGTCAACATCAACGCGGGCTGCGGCTCGACCCACCTCGACCTGCTGTCGCGGACGGTCGTCGAGCTCGGCGCCGACCTCGGCATCGCGTTCGACGGCGACGGCGACCGCGCGCTCGCGGTGGACCGCACCGGCGCGGCGGTCGACGGCGACCAGATCCTCGCGATCTGCGCGCTCGACATGCGTCGGCGCGGCCTGCTCGCCGGCGACGCGGTGGTGACCACGACGATGACCAACCTCGGGTTCCGGCGCGCGATGGCGGGCGCCGGCATCGAGGTGAGGTGGACCGACGTGGGCGACCGCTACGTGCTCGAGGAGATGCGCGGAGGCGGTTTCGTGCTGGGGGGCGAGCAGAGCGGCCACCTGATCAACCTGGAGCACGGCCCCTCGGGCGACGGCCTCGCCGCCGCCCTGCACCTGCTCGGGGCGCTCGTCGCCACGGGTGAGGAGCTGGGGACCGCCGCGGCCATCGTGCAGCGCCTGCCCCAGCGACTCGTCAACGTCGTCGTGGAGCGCAAGTCCGATCTGCCGGATGCCGATGGGACATGGGCGGCCGTGCGCGAGTGCGAGGCGGCTCTCGGCGAGGACGGCCGGGTGGTCGTCCGCGCCTCGGGCACCGAGCCGCTCGTGCGGGTGATGGTCGAGGCGCCGAGCGTCGAGGAGTGCGAGAGCTGGTGCGCCCGCATCGCCGCGATCGCACGGATGGAGCTGGGCGGCTCGTCGCTACCCTGAGCTGCGGACCGCGGTTCGTGCCGCGATAGAGGAGGCCCTGGATGTGCGGGATCATCGGATATGTCGGCGGCCGTCCCTGTCGTGAGCTCATCCTCACCGGGCTCGAGCGCCTCGAGTACCGCGGCTACGACTCGGCCGGGTTCGCCCTGCTCGACCCCTCCGCGGGCATGGTCGAGATGGTGCGCGCCGTGGGCAACCTCTCGCAGCTGAGGATCACGGCGGGCGAGAACGGGGGTTCGGCGGCGACGGTGGGCCTGGGGCACACGCGCTGGGCGACCCACGGGCGCGTCACCACCGACAACGCCCACCCGCACGCCAGTGCCGACGGCTCCGTCGTCGTCGTGATGAACGGGATCATCGAGAACTACATGGAGCTGCGCACCGAGCTGATGGAGTCGGGCGTCGTCTTCTCCTCGGACACCGACACGGAGGTCATCCCGCACCTCATCGCGCGCGAGTACGACGGCGACCTCGCCGCGGCCGTGCGCGCCGTGCTGCCGCACCTCGGCGGGCACTTCGCCTTCGTCGCGGCCCACGTCGACGAGCCCGACCGCCTCGTCGCCACCCGCCGCGAGTGCCCCCTCGTGCTCGGCGTGGGCGACGGCGAGCGGTTCGTGGCCTCGGCCATCCCCGCCTTCCTGCGCGAGACGCGCGACGTGATGCTGATCGAGGACGGCGAGGTCGTCGTCATGGAGGCCGGCGCGCACGCCATCTGGAACGGCGTCGAGCGGCTCCCCGATCGTGGACCGGAGCGGGTCGAGTGGGACGAGGACGCCGCCGAGAAGGGCGGGTACGAGACCTTCATGCTCAAGGAGATCCACGACCAGCCGGCGGCGCTCTGGGACACCATCGGCGACCGGCTGCGCCCCGACGGATCGGTGGAGCTGCCCGGCCTCGGCCTCGACGACGCCACGCTCGCCCGCGTCGAGCGCATCCACATCGTCGCGTGCGGCACCTCGTACCACGCCGGGCTGGTCGGCCGGTACCTGATCGAGGACTGGGCCCGCGTGCCGGTGCACGTGGAGGTGGCCTCGGAGTACCGCTACCGCACCTGCCTGGCGGGCCCCGGCGACCTCGTCATCGGCATCACCCAGAGCGGCGAGACGGCCGACACCCTCGCCGCCATGCGGGTCGCGCGCGAGCGCGGCGCCCACGTGGTGGCGCTGACCAACATCATGGGGTCGCAGGCCACGCGCGACGCCGACGGCGTGCTCTACACCCGCGCCGGGCCTCGAGATCGGTGTCGCGGCGACGAAGACGCACACCGCCCAGGTGATGGCGCTGTCGCTGCTCGCTCTCACGCTGGGGCGGCTCAAGTGGGCGCTCACGGCCGCGGGGGCGCTCGACCTCGCCGACGAGCTGCGCCGCCTCCCGGACGTGCTCGAGGCCTACCTCGCCTCGCCGGCGCCCGCGCAGGTGATGGAGGCCGCGGCCCGGTACGCCGACCGGGCGTTCTTCCTCTACCTCGGCCGCCACGTCGGCGTGCCCGTCTGCTTCGAGGGCGCGCTCAAGCTCAAGGAGATCAGCTACATCCCCACCGAGGCCTACCCGGCCGGGGAGATGAAGCACGGCCCCATCGCCCTGCTCGAGGAGGGCTCGCCGGTCGTCGTGGTGGCGACCGACGGCCACGTCTTCGACAAGGTCGTCTCGAACATCCAGGAGGTGCGCGCCCGCGGCGCCCGCGTCATCGCGGTGGCCACGGAGGGCAACGACGAGATCGCCCGGCACGCCGACGACGTGCTCTGGGCACCGCGCACGCCCGCGCTGCTGTCGGCCATGACGGCGGTGGTGCCGTTGCAGATCTTCGCGTACGGCCTCGCGCGGGCGCGCGGCCTCAACGTCGATCAGCCGCGCAACCTCGCCAAGACTGTAACCGTCGAGTAGAGGCTGAGACGATGGCCATCGTGGGAGTCGGGCTGGACGTGATGGAGATCGACCGGTTCGCCACCGCGCTCGCGCGTCGCCCGCGGCTCGCCGAGCGGTGCTTCACCGAGGCCGAGGCCGCCTACTGCGCGGGCAAGCCGTTCCCCCCGCAGCACTTCGCCGCCCGCTTCGCCGCCAAGGAGGCGGTGGGCAAGGCGCTCGGCATCGGCATGACGCGCTGGCGCGAGGTCGAGGTCGTGCGCGGGCGCGGCGCCCCCACCATCGCCCTGCACGGCCGGTACGCCGACCGGGCTCGCCAGTTGGGAGTCGATCGCATCCACGTCTCCCTCACCCACGGCCGGGACTCGGCGATGGCCGTCGCGGTCGCGGAGGCCGCCGGGGACTGATCTGCGAGGATCCGGGGTCACCGTGGCTCCCGTACCGCCCCACCTCCTCCCGCCCGTCCCCGGCTGCACGCCGCTCTTCGACGCAGCCGCGATGCGCGAGGCCGACCGCCGGGCGTCGGAGGACCACGGCATCCCCTCGATCCTGCTCATGGAGAGGGCCGGGATGGCCGCGGCGCACGAGATCCTCGCCCGCTGGCCGGACGGCGGGGCGGTCGTCGTGCTGGTGGGTACGGGCAACAACGGCGGCGACGGCATGGTCGTGGCGCGCCATCTCAGCGAGGCGGGCCGGGCGGTGCGCGTGCTCGCGCCGGACGGGCGCCCCCCGCGCACGCCCGACGCGGCCGTCATGACCGCCATCGCCGCGAGCATCGGCCTCGTCGTCGAGCAGTTCGACCCCTCCGAGGCCCACGACGACGCCATCGCGGTGGATGCGCTGCTGGGCACGGGGGCGACCGGGCCGCCGCGCGCGCCGGTGCTCGCGGCGGTCGAGTGGCTGGCGGCCCACGCGGGGCCGGTCGTCGCCCTCGACGTGCCCTCGGGGGTCGAGGCCGACACGGGGCGCGCGCCGGGCGCCGCGGTGCGCGCCGACCTGACCGTGGCCTTCCACGGCGACAAGGCGGGGCTGCACGTCGAACCCGGGCTCGGCCGCGCCGGCCGGGTGGTGGTCGCCGACATCGGCATCCCGGGCCTCGTCCGCGTGCCCCCGGTCGCATGGCTCGCCGGACCGGGGGTCGATCGCGTGCATCCCGGCCAAGGCGTCGGGCACCGACAAGTACGCATCCGGCTCGGTCCTCGTGGTCGCGGGCTCGCCCGGCCTCACCGGTGCGGCGGCGCTCGCGGCGCTGTCGGCCCTCCGGGCGGGCGCCGGCCTCGTGGTGGCGGCGGTGCCGGCGGGGGTGCAGCCCCTGGTGGCCGCGCACCTGCTGGAGGTCATGTGCGCGCCGGTGCCCGACGACGACGGCCGCCTGCACCCCCGGTCGGTCGATGCCGTGCTCGGCGAGGCGCGGCGCGCCTCGGCGGTCGCCATCGGCCCCGGCCTCGGCCGCGCGGACGGGACGACGACGGCGGTGGAGGCGCTGATCGACGCGCTCGAGCAGCCCGTCGTGATCGATGCCGACGGCCTCTGGCACCTGGGCGACGCGCCCGAGCGCGTCGCCGGCCGCCGCGGCCCGACGGTGCTGACCCCCCACGCGGGCGAGGCCGCACGGCTGCTCGGGCGGGCCCGGACCGAGGTCGAGGGCGACCGTCTGGCGAGCGCCCGGGAGCTGGCCGCCCGCGCAGGTGCCGTGGTGGTGCTGAAGGGCGCGGGCACGGTCACGGCGGCGCCCGACGGGACGGCGGTCGTCAATCACGGCGGCACCGCGGCCCTGGCCACCGCCGGCACCGGCGACGTCCTCACCGGCGCCGTCGCGGCGGCGCTCGCCAAGGGCATGGACCCGCTGCCGGCGGCGGTCGCGGCCGTCGCCGCGCACGCTCGCGCGGGCGAGCTCGCCGGAGCCGGCGACGGCACGATCGCATCGGACGTCCGGGACGCCCTCCCGCGGGCGATCGCCGGGGCCCGCGGGTGACCGACGTCCGCGCGGTCGCGCGGATCGACCTGGCGGCCGTCCGGCACAACGCCGCCGTGCTGGCCCGCGCCGCCGGAGGCGCCCGGCTGATGGCCGTCGTCAAGGCCGAGGGATACGGGCACGGCGCCGTCCCGGTGGCCCGGGCGGCGCGCGAGGGCGGCGCCGGCGATCTCGGCGTGGCCACGGTGGCCGAGGCCGAGGCGTTGCGGGCGGGCGGGATCGACGGGCCGTTGCTGGTGATGGGGCCCCTGACCGGCGGCGAGTGGGCGCGTGCCGCGTCGTGCGACGCCGACGTGACGGCCTGGACCGCCGCGGGCGTCGCGTCGGCCGCCGCGGCCGGGTGCGCCCGCGTGCACCTGAAGCTCGACACGGGCATGGGCCGCCTCGGCGCCCGTCCCGAGGACGTCGCGGACCTCGCGGACGCGGCCGCCGCGGTCTCCGGCTCGCTCGCGGTGGCCGGCCTGATGAGCCACTTCGCCACCGCCGACGAGACGACCGGCGAGAACGCGGGCTTCATGCGCGAGCAGCTCCTGCGCTTCCGGGCGGCCGTCGCCGACCTGCGCTCCCGCTTCCCGGACGCCGTGGTCCACGTCGCCAACTCCGCCGCCACGCTGCGCGAGCCGGCGGCCGCCTTCGACATGGTGCGGTGCGGCATCGCGCTGTACGGCTGCTCGCCCTTCGGGGGCGATCCGGACGACGACGATCTGCGCCCGGTCATGTCACTTCGCTCGTACGTGGCCTCGGTCAAGACCCTGCGCTCGCGCGAGAGCGTCGGTTACGGGCGCCGCTGGCGCGCGGCCCGCGGGACGCGCATCGCCCTCGTCCCCGTGGGGTACGCCGACGGCTACGCGCGCGCGCTCTCGGGTGTCGCCGAGGTCCTCGTCGGCGGCCGCCGCGTCCCGGTGGTGGGGGCGGTCTCGATGGACCAGCTCACGCTCGACCTCGGACCCGAGGGCGGGGAGGACGTCGGGGACGAGGTCGTCCTGCTCGGAGCCCAGGGGGACGGGCGCATCACGGCGGAGGAGCTGGCCGGCTGGCGCGGCACGATCAACTACGAGGTGACCTGCGCCGTCGGCCCACGCGTGCCCCGGGTGCACGTGGGATGAGCGCCGACGGTCTGCAGGCCCTCACCGGGGCGCTGCCGCCCCTGGGCGGTCGTGCCTGGGTCGTCGGAGGGGCGGTGCGCGACGCCCTGGCCGGACGCCCGGCGGGCGCCGACATCGACGTCGCCATCGACGGCGACGCCGCCGCCGCGGCCGCGGCGGTGGCCCGGCACGCCGGCGCCACCCGCTTCCGGCTCTCGCGCGACTTCGGCGCCTGGCGCGTGCAGGGGGGGCGCCTGCCCGGCTCGGTCGACATCACCCCGCTCCAGGGGCCGGACCTGGCCGAGGACCTCGCCCGTCGCGACCTGACGATCAACGCCCTCGCCGTGCCCCTCGGCGGCACGGGCGACGGCGAGGTGATCGACCTCCACGGAGGGCTCGCCGACCTGCGGGCAGGGGTGCTGCGACTGGTGCGGCCCGACCGCGCTGCGGGACGACCCGGCCCGCCTGTTGCGGCTGGCGCGCATCGGCGAGCAGACAGGCTTCGCGCCCGATCCGGAGACCGTGCGGATCGCGCGCGGCGACGCGCCCCGGCTCTGGGAGGCTCCCGGCGAGCGCCTCGCCGACGAGCTCGCCCGCATCGTCCGGCTGCCGCGTCCCGACCGCGCGTTCGTGCGCATGGACGACCTGGGCGTGCTCGGAGCCCTCGTGCCGCAGCTCGAGCAGTCGCGCGGGCTCGACCAGAGCGCCTACCACCACAAGGACGTGCTCGGGCACACGCTGGAGGTGGTGGAGCACGTCGTCGAGATCTGCGCCGACCCCGAGCCCGTCTTCCGCGGCCGGGCCGGGCGCGTGGCGCAGGCCCTCTCCGCGCCGCTCGCCGACGAGATGTCCGCACGCGACGCACTCATGCTGCCGGGGCTGCTGCACGACATGGCCAAGCCCGCCACGCGCGCCGTCACCCCCGAGGGCCGGGTGACCTTCATGGGGCACGACCGGTCCGGCGCCGAGATGGCCGACGACCTGCTGCGGAGGTTGCGCACGTCGACGCGGCTGCGCGAGTTCGTCGTGCGGTGCGTGCGATGGCACCTGCCGCTCGGGTTCATGGTGCACCGCACGCCCCTGTCGCTGCGTCAGATCGACCGGTACCTGCGCGCGACCGCCCCGTCCGAGATCGAGATCATCGTGCTGTCGGTCGCCGACCGCCTCGCGACGCAGGGGCCGCGCACCTCGGCGTCGGCGATCCGGCGTCATCTCGCGCTCGCCCGGGAGGTGATGGACACGCACCTGACGCTGGCCGACCGGGGGCCGCAGGTGCCGTTGCTCGCGGGCGACGAGATCGCCGCGGAGCTCGGCCGGGAGCCAGGGGCGTGGCTGGCGCCGGTCGTCGAGGCCCTCCGCGAGGCCCAGGCGGTCGGCGCGGTCTCGACGAGGGCGCAGGCGATCCGACTCATCCGCAGGAGCGTCTGAAACCACCTCGATGTCCGCCGGGAACGCGCGGATGCAATCGATCCTGGCAAAACCGCAGGCCGGCTTGTGACCACCGACCCACGTCCCTAGGTTCACCCGCGTTGCCGTGACTCCGGCGAGTGCCCCGACGGAAGGACGTGCAGATGCGCAGAGCCCTGCGTGCTGGTTGCGGCGTGGCCGTGGCGGCCGTGGCCCTCGTGGGCCTACCGGTCGCCGAGGACGCCGCGGCGGCCTCGGACTGCGCGGCGACGCCCGCGCGTGCCGACGAGGCCGCCATGGCGAAGCTGATCGCCGCGAAGCGCCGCGCCACCGAGGCCCCGAAGGTGCGCGGTGACGCGCGGCTGACGAAGGTCGGACGCGCGAAGAGCATGGCGATGGCGAAGGGCGCCCCCTTCGCCCACGCGAGCGGCCTGCCGTGGGCCGACGGCCGCAGAGGGGGTCAGAACATCGCGATGGCCGACACCGCCGCGGAGGCCTTCACCGCGATGCTGGGGAGTCCCGGGCACCGGGCCAACATCGTCTCGCGGGCCTGGCGGTACTCCGGCGTCGGGGCGGCGCGGGCCTGCGACGGCCAGATCTTCTTCACCCTCAACTTCCTCGGGGCGCGGTAGGGCTGCGCGCGCAGGGGCCGGGTGTAGGGTGCGCCCGTGGTCCGGCTCACCCGCATCTACACCCGGCTGGGCGACGGGGGTGACACTCACCTCGGCGACATGAGCCGCACCCGCAAGACGAGCCGCCGCGTCGTCGCCTACGGCGACGTCGACGAGCTCAATGCGGCGCTCGGCGTCGCGCGCGCGCACGGCGTCCCCGTCGAGACCGACGCCCTGCTGGCCCGGGTGCAGAACGACCTGTTCGACGTCGGGGCCGATCTCTGCGTACCGCACAGCGAGGAGACCCGCGAGCGCCTGCGCATGACCGCCGAGCAGGTCGAGCGCCTCGAGGGTTGGTGCGATGAGGTCAACGCGACCCTCTCCGATCTGACGAGCTTCGTGCTGCCGGCCGGCACGCCCGCGGCCGCCGCCCTGCACCTCGCCCGCACGATCTGCCGCCGTGCCGAGCGCTCGGCGGTCGCCCTCGCCGACGCCGAGACCGTCACCCCCGAGGCGATCGCCTACCTCAACCGGCTCTCCGACCTGCTCTTCATCCTCGCCCGGGACGCCAACCGCGAGACGGGCGACGTGCTCTGGGCGCCGGGGGGCGGCCGGCCCTAGCCGGACCCGGCCGCGAAGCGCACGCGGCGCGTCGCGGCGTCGGCCTCGACCAGGCGGGCGCGGATCGGCGTGCCCGGCTCCGTGCCCTCGGCCCCCTCGAGGGTCGCGATCACGGCCGGGTCGCGGATCTGCACGGTGACCCGCCCGCCGCGCACGTCGGTCACCGTGGCGTCGAACACCTCCCCGAGGCGCCCCGCGAGCACGGCGGCCTCGACCAGGTCGACCGCCGCCCTCTCGGCGCCGCGCGCCCGCCGCGCGGTCGCCGTCATCGTCTCCGCCACCGCGTCGAGGTCGTCGAGCGCCCACGCCGGGGGGCGCACGCCCGCGCAGAGCGCGACGACGATCTCGTTGGCGAAGCGGTCGCCGAGGCGCCGCAACGGCGCCGTCACGTGGGCGTAGACCGCCGCGATGGCGGCGTGCACGGGGGGCTCGGGGCCGTCCGAGCTCCGCCAGGCCGCGTATCCGGCGCCCCGGAAGAGGCGCGCAGCGCGGACGGCGAACGCGGCGTGGGCGGGATCGGCGGGGTCGAGCGCGCGCACCACGTCGGCGTAGCGCGCGCCCGTCGGGCCACGGCACCCCGAGCGCGCCGGCGCTGTGGCGCAGCGAGTCGAGGTCGTCCGGCTCGGCCGGGGCCAGGGTGCGGAACAGCCCGACGCCCCCCGCGATCATGATCCGAGCCGCGCAGATGCCGGCGAGCAGCGAGATCTGGGCATTCCAGTCCTCGACCGGCAGGGTCGCCTCGTAGCGCAGCCGGTAACCGCCGCCGGCCGCGGTCACGACCTCCTGCGCCGGCACGCCGAGGCTGACGCCGCCCCGGACGGCCTCCCGCTCGCGCCTCAGCAGGCCGACCTCCCGCAGCAGCGCGAGCGTGGCGTCGGCCGCCCCGTCGTCGATCTCCGACTGTGCCTCCGCGTACGAGAGCGCGCGCCGGCTGCGCACCACGGCACGGCCGAGGGCGGCCTCGACGGGCTCGCCGTCGGGCCCGAGCAGGATCGACCACACCAGGGCGTCGCGATCCTCGCCGGGCAGCAGACTCGCCGCGCCCTCGCCGAGCACCGTCGGGTGCAGGGGGGAGCGCCGGTCCGGCAGGTACACCGTCACGCCCCGCGCGCGCGCCTCGGCATCGACCGCGCCGCCGGGGGCGACGACCGGGCCCAGGTCCGCGATGGCGTAGTGGACGCGCACGCGGTCGCCCTCGCGGGAGATCGCGAGAGCCTGGTCGAGGTCGCGCGACCCCTCGGGATCGATCGTGAGCAGCGGCAGATCGCGCCGGTCGGCCCGGCCGGCGCCCGGGCGGGCGCGCGCCGCGGCCGCCGCCGCGCGGGCCTCGTCCTCGACCGGCCCGGGGAACCGCTCGGGGATGCCCATCTCCCGGCGGATGGCGTCGAAGCCGTCCGCGATGGGCGCGGCCGCCGCGCGCAGGCGCACGGGGGGCGCCGTCGCGTCCGGATCGCCGCCCCCGGTCGCGCTCACCCGCCGGCGGCCGAGAGGTGCTGGTAGTCCTTCACGCCGCTCCAGCGGCCGCCCCACTCCCAGCCGAGGCGGTCGAAGACGCGGGTGACGACGCCGCCCTCCACGATCATGCCGCGGCGTGCCGGCGTGCGGTCGAGGTAGGGCACGCTGCCGGGGTGCGAGGTCGTGCCTCGCGACACGTAGGGGTTCTCGAGCGGGTTGAGGTCGATCGCGCGACCGTATGCGTGCTGCGACCAGCGGCGGGAGCCGGTGGCCGGGCGGCAGTTGAAGGCGGACGTGTTGTCGGCCTCGATGCTCGCGTAGTCGTCGCCGTCGTAGCGCTGGATGGGCTGCATGCGGCGGATCCGGAAGCGGGCGCGGTAGAGCGCCCGGAAGGCAGCGACCGTGTCGGCGGCGGCGTCGTGGTTCACCACCACCGCGCCCCGCCGCACCCTGCCGTCGAACCCGACGAAGGGCACGCTCACGTGTCGCAGCCGGCCGAGGCCCACGGGGCAGCCCCGCCGCCAGACCGACGGCGTCATGTCGGCGCGCTCGCCGGGGGAGAGCACGCGGACGACGGCCCGGAAGTGCGGGTCGGCGGCCGTCGCGGCGCCGGGCAGGGCGGTGGGGGCGGCGCACGCGATGACGGCGGCCATCACGAGGGCGACGCGGTGGTGGCGCGCGCGGGCTCTCATCGGGTGCACGCTAGAGCAGGGGCGACCCCGGGTCACGGCGGGGCGGCGGGGGCGGGGGGCGAGAGCGGCGTCGGCGTGCCGCTCCGGCCGTCGAGCAGCACCTTGAGGGCGGTCGCGCCCAGGATCAGGGCCCCGCCGGCGATCGCGGCCGCCCCGACCGTCTCGCCGTGCGCGATCCACGACCACACCGGGTTGAGGGCCGGCTCGACCAGCAGCAGCAGCGATACCTCGAAGGCGGGCACGCGCCGCACCGCCGCGATCAGCAGCACGTAGGCCAGGCCGATCTGCACGGCGCCGAGGTAGGCGATCAGCAGCCAGTCGGAGCCGTCGCCGCTCGGGGGGATCGCGGCGGGCAGGCACACGACCGCGGCGATGAGGTTGCCGGCCACGGTCGCCCCCGCCGCCGCGCCCACCCCGCCGGGGCCGCGGCCCATGCCGCGCAGGCCCAGCAGGGTCGCCGCCCACGTCACCCCCGAGGCGAGCGCGAGCACGTTGCCGAGCGCCGGGCGGGGCGCCGTCGCGATGGCGTCGGACGGGTCGAGCAGGAAGAGCGACAGGCCTCCGACGAGAACCGCCATCAGCACGAGGTCGGCCGGCCGCGCCCGCTCGCGCAGCAGCACGAGGCCGGCGATCAGCACGTAGAGAGGCGCGGTGCTCTGCAGGAAGATCGCGTCGGCCGAGGTGGTCTGCTTGTTCGCCAGCACGAACAGGATGACGGTGGCCGCGTAGGCGGCCCCGACCATCCACGTGCGCCGGGTCCAGCCCCGGCAGGCGCCCGGCAGCACGAGACCGATCACCGCGGCGCCGATGCCCGAGCGCAGGCCGGCCACCTCGAGGCCCCCCGAGATGCCGTCGTAGCCGGTGCCCTTGATGGCCGCGCCGCCGGTCGAGAAGAGGGCGGCCGCGCCGATCACCTGCAGTCGTGAGATCCGCCCGATGCCGATGCGCGCCTCCTCCGGCCGGCGGTGGGCCGAAGTCCCGCCTAGTAGCGGCGCGCCCCCGCGAACGCCTCGGCATGGTACGGCTCGTAGAGCGACGCGATGCCCACGGTCTCGCCGGGGCCCGGGGCGTGCACGAACTGCCCGCCGCCCACGTAGAGGCCGACCCGCTCGACCAGGCCGGAGGGGTCCGAGAAGAACACGGCGTCGCCGGCCTCCAGGTCGGCGGGCTCCACCTCGGTGCCCACGCGCGACTGGGCGACCACGCCGCGCGGCACCGTGACGCCGTGCTCGGCGTAGGCCCAGACGACGAGTCCGGCGGCGTCGAAACCGCGCCGGGGGGTCTGGCCGCCGCGCACGCTGCGGGTGCCGAGGCGGGCGAGCGCGCTCTGCGCGGCCGCCGCGCCCTCACCCGAGGCACCCGTCGCCGCCGGTGCGGCGATCACGGGGGCGGCGGGCACCACCACCGGGGCGCCGGCGGGGCCGCCCGGCGCCGCCGTCGTCACCGCGGCGGGGGAGGGCGTGGCGCCGGTCGCCGTCATGACCGCCGCCGTGGGATCGCCGCCGAGCTCCGAGTAGTAGGCCGAGACGTTGCGCACCCAGTTGTTGTTGAGGCCGGTGGGGTCGTTGGTCGCGCCGTTCGGCGCCCAGCGACCCTGGATCGCGGGGATCGTGAACAGCCCGGAGCCCGCGTAGAGGTTGCCGCCGAGGTTGCGGGCGGCCGACCGGATGGCGTCCGACCACGAGGGGTACACGATGCCCGGGCCCATCCCGAACGGGTTGTGGATGCCCTGCGAGGGGCCGTAGGTGCCGAAGCTGGTCTCGGCGCCGCTGATGGCCACGAGCAGCCGCGGGTCGAGGTCCTCCGCCCGCGACTCGGTGACGAACACCGCCCCGAGTCCCGTGAGCGGGCTCGCCCGCGACGCGAGGTAGGCGTCGAGGCGGGCGGCGAGACCGGCGTCGTCGCCGGCAACGGGCGGGCGGCGCTCGTCGGGCAGCGGCACCACGGTGGGGCCGGGCGTCGCCGGTGCGTCCTTCTCGGGCGGCGGGTCGGCCAGCACGACGAGCGGGCCGTCGGGGCCCGCGGAGGCGCTTGTGGAGAGGCGTGCGGGTGCGTCCGGGGTGTCGGCGTCGGCGGGTGCGGGGTCCGCGGCGGCCGACTCCTGGGCGTGCCGTGCGGCCAGTCCCGACTCGAGCGCGACGAGCGCCTGCTTCTGGCGCATCAGCCGCCGCTCGAGCCGGTCGAGTGCCTCCCGCTCGGCGCCGCCGAGGCCCTCGGCCGCGGTGCGCGCCTGGGCCAGCTCGGCCGACGTCCGATCGATGCGCTCGCGCGCGACCGCGAGCTCGGACGCGGTCGCCGCCATGGCGGCGACCGGCGTGCCGAGCGCGGCGATGACGAGGGTCGCGACGAGGGCGCGCCGCAGTGGGAGACGACGGGGCATCACCCATGCTGTCGGCCCCGCTCGGGCCGCTCCTTGAGGAGCGGCGGAAGCCCTACGGGCGGACGGCGCCCTGGTAGTCGCAGCGACCCGCCATGCTCGAGACCTTGACGACGTCGCCGGTCTGGGGGGCGTGGACGTACTGCCCGCCGCCGATGTAGATACCCATGTGACCGAGGTCGGCCCGGTAGAACACCAGGTCGCCCGGCTGGAGCGCGCCCGAGGGCACCTTGGGGAAGGCGCTCCAGATCGCGCCGGTGTAGTGCGGGACGCTCTTGCCGATCTGCGCGTAGGCGTACGAGGCGAGCCCGCTGCAGTCGAAGCCCGACGGCGACGCGCCGCCCCAGACGTACGGGGTGCCGAGGTAGCGCATCGCGATGCTGGCGGCGGCGGCGTTGCCGCTGCCGCTGGGCAGCGGGGTCGACGACGCCGGGTCGGGCGACGACGCCGGGTCGGGCGACGACGCCGCGGGAGCGGAGGCGGCGGGGCTGGAGGAGGACGCCGGCGCCGGCGCCGCCTGCGCGGAGGCGGCCGCCGCCGCCCGCTGTCGCGCCAGTTCGGCCTGCGCCGCCGCCGCGCGCTCCTTGCGCAGCTCCTCGGCGCGCAGGAGCCCGCGCAGCTCGGCGCTCGCTCCGTCGAGCACGTCGCGGCGCTGCGCGAGCAGCCCCTCGACGCGCGCCTTCTCGCGCTCGCGGTTCGCCACGGCCGTGGCGGCCGACGCACGGTCCTCGATCAGCGTGGCCCGCAGCCGCGCCAGCTCGGCCCTGTGGTCGCGCAGCCCCACCACGACCTGCGCGTCCTGCGACCCGACCCGGTCGAGCAGGTCCATCTGGTCGGACGCCGCGGCGATGCTGCCGCTCGTGATGAGCACCTCGGCGAGGCTGGGCTCCGGCGTGGCGTAGAGCCCGCGCAGCCGCTCGGCCAGCATCCGCCGCGACGCCTCCAGGTCCTTCTCGGTCTGCGCCGTCTTGGCCGTGTTCTCGTCGATCCGGCCGTTGACCTGCTGCAGCTCGTACCGCGCCCCGTTGTACGCCTCGGCAGCGACCTCCACCTGGACGTTGATGCTGTCCAGCTCGGACTGGATCCGAGCCACCTCGGCGCGCTGCGCCTCGATGGCCGCCGGCTCCGTCGTCGCGATCCCCGCGCCGAACGCGAGCAGCGCGGCGAGGAGGGCGATGGAGGCAATGGCCGTGAGGACGCGGCGGGGTCTCAGAAGGGCGTCTCCTGCGAGGGAACGGGGCACTCGGAGCGCGGGGCTCCGGCCGACCCGGGCACACTACTACCCCTTTTCCGAATCTCGCAACGCCCGCGTGCAACGCCGCGACGGTGCCGCACGGTGTTGATGCCGTCCGCCCGGGCGGGGACAATGACGCGCGTGAGCCCCCTCCGCGCGCTCGCCCTCGCCGCCCTGGCGACCGCGATGCTCCTGCCCGGCGCCCTCCTGGCCCAGGGCTCCCCGCCCTCGTCCGAGGCCGCGGGCTACGGCGCGCTGCTGCCCGGGGGCACACGAGGCCCGGTCTCGGCCTCCTCCGGGGGTGCGGGCGTGGGCTCGTCGTCGATCACCGGCCTGCGACCCGTGGGCGGCGGCACCATCAGCTCCGTCGTCGTGCGGGTGCGGGCCGAGGCCGCCGGGGGCGACGCGCTCGCCGAGGGTGTCGTCACGGCGAGCGGCGTGACGCTGCTGGACGGCCGCGTCGGCATCGCCGGGCTGCGCATGGTCGTGCGCTCCGGCGCCGGGGCGGATGCCGGGACCCCGGGCGTGGTCGAGGCGGTCGCCTCCGGTGTGACGATCGACGGCAGCCCGGTCGCGGTGGCGGCGGGTTCGCGGGTCGATGTGCCCGGCATCGGCGCGCTCGTCTTCTTCGAGAGCGCCTCCGACGGGTCGGGCGGCGTGCGGGCGAACGCCCTGCGCGTCGAGGTGGGCGATCCGGCCTCCGCCGCGCTCATCGGCCAGCCGTTCGTGATCGGGCACCTCGACCTGTCGGCGACCGAGGGCACCGCGCCCGCGCCGCCGCCCCCGTCCACGGCGCCCGATGCGGGGACCACGACGCCGCGCGGCGCGACCACCGCCCCCCGCGCGCCCGCCGCGCCACGCGACGCGGAGCCCGCGGGGGACGCGGACGGCCCGGCGGCGGCGAGCCCCGCCCTCGGCTCCGCCCCCGTCCTCGGCCTGCCGCGCCGCCCCGCCCCGCGGTCCGCGATCGTCGCGGGCGACGGCTACGCGTTCCCGGTCGTCGGCGAGGTCGGCTTCACCGACGACTACGGCGCCCCCCGCGCGGTCACCGGGTGGCATCACGGAACCGACCTCTTCGCCGCGACCGGCACCCCGGTGGTCGCCGTCGCCGACGGCACCCTCTCGCGGGTCGGCGTGAACACGTTGGGCGGCAACCGGCTGTGGCTGACCGACGACGCGGGCAACGCCTTCTACTACGCCCACCTGTCGGCCTACGCGCCGGCCGCGGTCGCGGGGGCCCGTGTCGTCGCCGGGCAGGTGATCGGGTTCGTCGGCAACACCGGGCAGGCGATCACCACGCCGCCCCACCTGCACTTCGAGATCCATCCCTCGGCGGGCGACAGCGTGAACCCCTACCCGTACCTGGTCGCCTGGGAGCGCGGGGGCGACATCCCGCGGGCCTTCCTGCAGGCGTCCGCCTCGGCGTCGCCCGCGCCGGCCGCCGGGGCGGTGCTCGTCGACGGCGCGCCGGCCATCGACGTGGCCCCCGCGCCTCCCGACGGTCTGGCGACGCCCGCGTCCTAGCGGCGGCCGCCCCCCGGCCCTGCCATCCTCGTCCCATGGCCCGTGCCCACGAGCCCGAGGAAGGCCTCGATCGCGCCGCCCACGGCCCGCGGAGCGTCGTGACCGAGTCCGTGCGCGGCGCCGGGGACGACGGCGATCCGGGTGCCGGGAGCGCGGCCGGCGAGCGTCCGGGCCCACCGGCCGGTCGTGACCGGGTCGCGCCCGCCGCGCACGATGAGGATCGGCGCCCCCACCCGCGCCACGAGGTCGCCGAGGGGCATGCCGGCCGCCTCGCCGAGCGTGCGCAGCACCCGCACCGGTCCGGCGCGGATGTAGTCGCGGGCCGCGCCGGCCACGAGCGACGGCCGCTCCATCGGGACGTCGGCGATCAGCCGCAGGACCTGGCCGATGGCGCCGCCGGGGCGGTCGTCGAAGGCCGGGCTCAGCATGACGAGCGCCCCCACCCGCGCGGGGTGTCGCGACGCGAGGATGGCGCCGACGTGGCACCCCCACGAGTGCCCGACCAGCGTCACGCGTCCCATCCCGCGCCGCTCGAGCAGGTCCTCGACCGCGTCGGCGATGCGCGAGGTGCTCCAGATGTCGTCGGCGTCCGACAATCCGAAGCCCGGCAGATCGCACACGAGGGTCGTGGCGCGCCCGGCGAGCCGCTCGGCGAGCGGACCGAGGCTCGCCGCCGAGACCCCCAGGCCGTGGAGCATCACGATCGGTCCCTCCGAGCGGCCGGCCGGCCGCACGAGGCGGGCGTGCATGCGGATGCCCCCGACCGGGGTCCAGGTGCTGAGCGCGCGCGGGTGCGCCTCGGCGGCCACGCGCTGCGATACGAGGCGTCGGGCGAGGGGCCCGCGGTGGTGCTCGTGCACGGATTGGGCGGATCCGCCCGGTGGTGGCGGTCGACGGCGGCGTCCCTGAGGCGTACGCATCGCGTGATCGTGCCCGACCTGCCGGGGTTCGGCTACGGGCGCGCGGGGGGTCGCTTCGGGCTGGCCGACGCCCCGGAGGTGCTCGGAGGGCTGCTCGCCAGGCTCGACCTGCCGAGCGCGACCCTCGTGGGCCACTCGTTCGGCGCGCTGGCCTGCCTGGCGGCGGCCGCGTCCGACTCCGTCCCGGTCGAGCGGCTCGTGATGATCGCACCCCCGGTGCGGACGGCGTCGCCGGCGCTCCTGGGCAACGTGCTGCCCGCGGTGCGCACGATCCTGTCGCTGCCCCCGGTCGCCGCCCTCACCGTGGCGGGCGACATCGCCACCCGGTCACCGTCGGCCCTCCTGCGGGCCGCCGCGGAGGTGCTGGCGCACGACGGCGCGCCGGGCATCGCGGGGGAGCCGGCCGTGCCGACGATGGTCGTCCTGGGGGCGCGGGACGCCCTCGTGCCGCTCGGCGGCGCCGGATGGGTGGCGCGCGCGCTGCCCGGCGCGAGCGTGCGCGTCATCCCCGGCGCCGGTCACGTGCCGATGCTCGACCGCCCCGCGGCGCTCGAGGCCCTGCTGCGCGACTTCCTGACGCCGCCCGCGTCGGACGGGGCGGGCTAGGCCCCGAAGCTGTCGCCGCAGGAGCAGGTCGACGTGGCGTTCGGGTTGTTGATCCGGAAGCCGCGCCGCAGCAGGCCGCTCTCGTAGTCGATCACCGAGCCGGTGACGTGGATCGCGCTCTTGAGGTCCATGAGCATGGTCACCCCGTTCGAGACCACCTCGCGGTCGGCCGGGCCGGCCACCTCCCCCGGTCCCAGCAGATCGAGCTTGTACTCGAGCCCGGAGCACCCGCCGGCCAGGATGCGCAGGCGGACGCCCTCGGGACGCTCCTGGTCGCGGGCCGACGCGCGGATGTACTCGGCCGCGGTGGGGGAGATGGTGACGAACGCCTCGCCGCCGGCCTCGGCGGCGCGTGCCGCCCGGGCGCGCGCCCGGGCGGCCGCCTTCTTCTCCTCGAGGGTGAGGGGGCGGTCCGGGGCGGCGGCGGTCTCAGCCATAGCCCATGACCTTCATGAGGAAGCGCCCCTCCTCGGTCATCGCCTCGGGCGACCACGGCGGATCCCAGACCCAGTTGACGTCGACGCTGGTCACCCCGTCGAGCGGCTCGACGGCGTTGCGCGAGTCGCCCAGGATCTGCTCGGTGAGGGGGCAGCCCATGGAGGTCAGCGTCATGTCGAGCACCACGTTGCCGGCGTCGTCGATGTTGACCCTGTAGAGGAGGCCCAGATCGACGACGTTGACCCCGAGCTCGGGATCCTCGACCTGCTTCATGGCGCTGCGGATGTCGTCCTCGGTGGCCACTCAGCTCACCTCCTGGGTCTCGCGTTGATACGTCTGGATCGCGTCCTTCGCCGCCATCCACCCGAGCAGGGCGCACTTGATGCGCACCGGGTACTTGGCGACGCCCTCGAGGGCGATCGCGTCGCCCAGGCGGTCCTCGTCGGGCTGCTCGTCACCGCGCATGACCTGGCGGAAGTGCTCGACCGCGTCGAGGGCCTCGGCCACGGTGCGGCCGGTGACGACGGTGCTCATCATCGACACGGACGCCTGCGAGATCGAGCACCCCTGGCCGGTGTGGGCGAGCTCGGTGACGCGGCCGTCCTCGATGATCATCTCGAGGTGGACCTCGTCGCCGCAGAGCGGATTCGTCTGGTCGACCGCGACCGTGGGCTCCTCGAGGGTGCCCTCGCCGCGCTTGCGGCGGTAGTGGTCGAGGATCAGCTCCTGGTAGAGGTCGTCGAGACCGCCCACGTGGCTCCCGTTCCTATCGGAAGGCCGCGCGGGCGTTGCCGAGAGCCCGCACGAGCGCGTCGATGTCGTCGGCCGAATTGTAGAGGTAGGTGCTCGCCCTGGCCGTCGCGCCCACGCCGAGCACCCGCATGAGCGGCTTGGCGCAGTGGTGGCCGGCCCGCACGCACACGCCCTCCTGGTCGATCAGCTGGGCGATGTCGTGAGGGTGGAGGTCGTCCATGCTGAACGAGACCGCCCCGCCGCGCGCCGTCGCGTCGCGCGGCCCGTAGACGGTCAGTCCGTCGATCTCCGCGAGCGCGTCGAGCATGAGGGCCGTCAGCTCCACCTCGTGGGTCCGCACCGCCGCGAGGCCGACGCCCATCAGGTACTCCGCCGCCGCGCCGAGGCCGATCGCCTCGGCGATGGGCGGGGTGCCGGCCTCGAACTTCCACGGCAGGTCGGCCCATGTCGAGCCCTCGGTCGTCACGTTCGAGATCATCTCGCCGCCGCCGAGGAACGGCTCCATGCGCTCGAGCGCCTCGGTGCGCCCCACGAGGACGCCGATGCCGGTGGGCCCGAGCATCTTGTGGCCGGTGAAGGCGAAGAAGTCGCAGCCGATGCCCGGCACGTCGACCGGCATGTGGGGCACGCTCTGGGAGCCGTCGACCATCACCATCGCCCCGGCCTCGTGCGCGAGGGCGGTGATCTCGGCCACGGGGTTGATCGTGCCGAGCACGTTGCTCACGTGGACCACGCCGACCATGCGGGTCCGCTCGCCGAGCATCTCGCGGAAGGCGTCCATGTCGAGCTCGCCGGTGGGCAGCGACCGGCACGAACCGCACCCGGGCGCCCGTGATGCCGGCCACGATCTGCCACGGGACGATGTTGGAGTGGTGCTCCATCTCGGTCAGGAGGATCTCGTCGCCTGCCGTGAGGGTGCGCACGCCCCAGGCCCAGGCGACCAGGTTGATCGCCTCGCTCGCGTTCTTCGTCAGCACGACGCCCTCGCGCGGCGCGCCCACCAGCCGCGCCACCGCGTCGCGACCGCCCTCGTAGCGGGTCGTCGCCTCGGCGGCCAACTCGTAGACGCCGCGGTGCACGTTGGCGTTGGTCTCGCGGTAGTACGCGTCCATCGCCGCGAGCACCGACGCCGGCTTCTGCGAGGTCGCCGCCGAGTCGAGGTAGACCAGCGGCGCCCCGTGCACCCGCCGCCCCAGGATCGGGAAGTCGGCCCGGACCGCGGCGACGTCGATGGTGGCGGCGGTGCTCACGTCGCTATGAGCCGGCGGGCGCCACGGCCTCCTCGGCGGCGCCGAACTCGACGTAGCCGTGCTCCTCGAGGTAGTCCGCGAGCTCGGGGCCGCCGGTGCGGGCGATGCGACCCTCGAACATGACGTGGACCACGTCGGGGCGGATGTAGCGCAGGATGCGGGTGTAGTGGGTGATGATGAGCACCCCGAGGCCCGGTCCGCGCATCGTGTTGACGCCCTCCGACACGACCTTCAGCGCGTTGACGTCGAGGCCCGAGTCGGTCTCGTCGAGAACGGCGAACCGGGGCTCGATCATGGCCATCTGCAGGATCTCGTGGCGCTTCTTCTCGCCACCCGAGAAGCCCTGGTTGAGGTAGCGGTCGGCGAACGAGCGATCGAAGCCGAGCAGCTTCGACTTCTCGTCGAACAGCTTGATGAAGTCGCGGGGCGAGATCTCCTCGCCGCGGATCGCGTTGAGCGAGGTGCGCAGGAAGTTCATCACCGAGACGCCGGGCACCTCGACGGGGTACTGCATCGCGAGGAACAGCCCGAGGCGGGAGCGCTCGTCGGCCTCCATCTCGGCGATGTCCTGCCCGTCGAACGTGGCCGAGCCGCCCGTGATCTCGTACCGGGGGTGCCCGGCGAGCGCGTAGGCGAGGGTGCTCTTGCCGGAGCCGTTCGGCCCCATCAGCGCGTGGACCTCGCCCTGCGGGATCGTCAGGTCGACGCCCTTCAGGATCGGGGTGCCGTCCACGGCGACCTCGAGGCCGCTGATCTGCAGGATGGGTTCGCTCACGATTCTCCTCGGCGGATCAATGGGTGTTCACGGTTCGGGGTGGGGTCCAGCAGGACGCGCCCGTCCCGGACCTCCACGCGGTAGGTCGGCAGCGCGGTGGTGGCCGGCGGGGTCAGGGCCTCGCCGCTCACCAGGCTGAACTGGGCGCCGTGGCGGGGGCACTCGATGCGGTCGCCCTCGACCCACCCGCCCGAGAGGGACTCCAGGGCGTGGGTGCAGATGTCGTGCACGGCGTGCACGGCGCCGTTGACGTTGACCAGGCACACCGGCGTGTCGTCGACCTGCACGAGCAGCGGCTCGCCCGGCGCCAGGTCGTCGTAGGCGGCGACGTCGATCACCCGAGCTTGGCCTGGACGGCGCGCTCCAGCTCCTCGCGCAGCTCGACGAGGCTCACCTGCTCGAGCACCTCCTGCAGGAACCCCATGACGATCAGGCGCTTGGCCTCGGCCGTCGGGACGCCCCGCGATTGGAGGTAGAACAGGTGCTCGTCGTCGACGCGGCCCACCGCCCCGGCGTGCGAGCACTTGACCTCGGCCGTCTCGATCTCGAGGAACGGGATCGTGTCGGCGCGCGCCCCGTCGTTGAGCACCAGGTTGCGGTTGGTCTGGTACGCGTCGGTGCCCGGCGCGCCCGGCGGCACGATCAGGTTGCCGAAGAAGATCGTGTGGGCCCGGTCCTGGATGGCGCCCTTGTAGAGCAGGTTCGAGTACGACTGGGGCGCCTCGTGGCGGGCGATCACACGGTGCTCGAAGTGCTGGTCGCCCCCGGCGAAGTACAGGCCGAGCGCGCGGGCGTCCGAGCCCGGCCCGGCGCAGACGACGGTCGGCTCGACGCGCACGACGTCGCCGCCCAGCGTCACGAACACCGAGCGGGCGCGGGCGTCACGGTCGACCCGGGCGCGCAGCATGGCGTGGTGGTGCACGCCCGCGCCCCAGTCGACGACCGACACGTGCTCCAGCTCGGCGCCCTGGCCGACGTAGAGCTCGACGACCGACGACGCCTGCACGGTCGATGCGAAGTCGCCCGAGGTGAAGCGCTCGATGACCGTCGCCTTCGCGCCCTCCTCGACCGAGATCAGGGAGCGGGCGAAGACGCGCCCGGTCTGGCCCGTCGCGGCGAGCAGCGCCTCGATGGGCAGCTCGACCTCGACGCCCCGCGGCACGTGCACGAAGAGCCCGCCGTCCCAGCGGGCGGCGTTGAGGGCGCGGGCGCGCTCCTCGAAGCCGATGAGGCCGTACAGCCGCTCGCGCACGAGCGTCTCGTGCTCGGCGAGCGCGGCGCCCAGCTCGGCCACGATCACGCCCTCGGGCAGCGACTCGAGCACCGGCGCGGAGGGCGCCCCGTCGAGCAGCTCGAGGCGCGCGGCCCGGGGACCTCCGGGGGTGCCCGGAACGGTGACGGCTCCGGGTGCCTCGGGCTCGGGACCGCCGTGGCCGAGGTCGGCCGGCGGGGTGAAGCGCCAGTCCTCCTCCCGGCCGGTCAGCACCGGGAGGGAGGACAGGGTCTGTGAGGCGGCGTCGCGGACCTCGGTGGCCCAGCCGGGTCGCTCAGCCAATCGAGCCCTCCATCTGCAGCTCGATGAGCCGGTTCAGCTCCACGGCGTACTCCATCGGGAGCTCCTTCGCGATCGGCTCGATGAAGCCGCGCACGATCATCGCCATCGCCTCCTCCTCGGAGAGCCCGCGGCTCATGAGGTAGAAGATCTGGTCGTCGGCGACCTTGGACACGGTGGCCTCGTGGCCGATCGAGGCGTCCTCCTCGCGGATGTCCATGTAGGGGTAGGTGTCCGAGCGGCTGTCCTCGTCGAGGAGCAGCGCGTCACAGACCACCGACGCCTTGGCGCGCTTGGCGCCGGGCTCGACCTGCACGAGGCCGCGGTAGCTGGTGCGGCCGCCGCCGCGCGAGATCGACTTCGAGACGATCGTCGAGGACGTGTCGGGGGCGACGTGCACCATCTTGGCGCCGGCGTCCTGGTGCATGCCCTCGCTGGCCATCGCGACCGAGAGCACCTCGCCGCGCGCCCCCGGGCCGGTCATCCAGACGGCCGGGTACTTCATCGTCAGCTTGGAGCCCAGGTTGCCGTCCACCCACTCCATCGTGGCGTTCTTCTGCGCCTCGGCCCGCTTGGTCACCAGGTTGTAGACGTTGGTGGACCAGTTCTGGATGGTGGTGTAGCGGCAGCGCGCGCCCTCCTTGACGATGATCTCCACCACCGCCGAGTGCAGGGAGTCGCTCGAGTACACCGGGGCGGTGCAGCCCTCGACGTAGTGCACGAACGAGCCGGGCTCGCAGATGATCAGCGTCCGCTCGAACTGGCCCATGTTCTCGGCGTTGATGCGGAAGTAGGCCTGCAGCGGGATCTCCACCTGGACGCCCGGCGGCACCCAGATGAACGAGCCGCCCGACCAGACGGCCGAGTTCAGCGCGGCGAGCTTGTTGTCACCGGGCGGGATGATCGTCGCCCAGTGCTCCTTGAAGAGGTCCTCGTGCTCGCGCAGGGCGGTGTCGGTGTCGCAGAAGATGACGCCCTTGCTCTCGAGGTCCTCGCGCAGCGAGTGGTAGACGACCTCGCTCTCGTACTGCGCGCTGACGCCGGAGAGGTACTTCTGCTCGGCCTCGGGGATGCCCAGGCGGTCGAACGTGTTCTTGATGTCGGTCGGGACGTCGTTCCAGTCGGTGCTCTGCTTCTCCGACGAGCGGATGAAGTAGAAGATGTTCTGGAAGTCGATGCCGTCCATGTCCCCGCCCCAGTCGGGCATGGGCTTGCGCTCGAAGATCTCGAGGGCGCGCAGGCGGAACTTCAGCATCCACTCCGGCTCGCCCTTCAGGAACGAGATCTCGCGCACGACGTCGGGGTTGAGCCCGCGCTTGGGCTCGAACACGTAGTTCGCCGGGTCGTGCCAGCCGAACTTGTACTGGCCGAGATCGATGTCGGGCGGCTTCACTGTGGACACGGGCCCTCCCCGGTCGCGTGTGGAACTCGGTCGTCGAATCTAAAGGATACGCTCATCACCGTAATCCGGGGAGCGGCTGGAGGTCCCAGACACCGGACGCGGCGCGATCCTCCGCGCTGATCCCACAGCCTAACCGTTGCGCTCGCCGCGGGCCGGGCGGGGGAGGGTCAGGAGACCGGGCCGCTCGTCCTCTCCACGACCGGCCGGCCCCGCACGGCACGCGTCCAGAGCAGGACCGCGGTACCGCCCGCGTCGACCGCCACGGCCGGGGGATCGGCGACCGAGACGCCCGCCGGCGAGACCGTCTCGCCGGACCCGATGCGGCCGTCCGCGCCACGGGAGGCGGCGCGCACGCGCCGGTCCGCGATCCACACCACGACGCCGCGCCGGGTGGTGTCCGTCACCGCCACGCGGGCCGTGATGGCGTCGCCGGCCGTCACGCCCAGCGACGACGCCGCGCCGACGCCCAGGTCGGAGGCGACCGGGGCGCTGCGGGCCCGTCCGAAGGGATCGGTCCAGGTCGTCAGCGCGTCGCCGCTCGCATTGACCGCGATCTGCGGCGGGCCCGCCTCGGGCGCGGTGCGCTCGGTCGCGCTGAGGGTCGGCAGCGACTGGAGGGCGAGGCGGGATCCGACGTCGCCGCTCCACCAGCGCAGGTCGCCGTCGGCCGCGGCGCTCACCGCGGCCGCGTCGCCGGCGTCGGACACCGCGAGGTCCGCCGACACGTCCGACGCCGTGCGGAACGGCAGCTCGCCCTCGGGGCCGAACGGCTCGCCGGGCGCCCGGGTGATCGCGACGGCCGTGCTCCGCCCCCCGGGGAGGTCGCACTGCCACCACACCACGACGTGCCCTCGCCCCCCCGAGACCACGTGCGGCTTGCGCACCTCCGAGCACAGCGACGATCGCGACACGCGCTCGGCGGCGGTCCACGTGGCGGCGCCGATGCGCTCGGCGACCTGCACCTGCCCGACGAAGCCGGGCACGCGGGGGTTCGTGCCCGTGCCCCAGTGCCATGCCACCACCGCGCCGCCGTCGTCGTCCGTGGCGAGCCGTACCGGCCCGACCTTGTGGGACGGGTCGGAGAGGGTCGAGATGGGGCTCCAGCGCGGGTCGGCGACCCCGCGCTCCCGGGCGCGGGCGACGTAGACCGCCTGCCGGCGGCTGCCGCGCTCGGTGCGGACGCGGCGCGTGCGCACGACCTGCCGCCAGGTCACGACGACCAGCCCACGGGCGTCGATCGTCACCTGGGGGTCGATGGCCGGCCGGCCGCGCCGCGATATCGCCTGCGCGGCTCCCCACTCGCCACCGGTCGGCCGCAGGCTCGTCACGATCATGGCCGCGCGGCCGGTGCCGCGCACCCAGACGGCGGCGGCGTCGCCGCGGGCGTTGACGGCGACGTCGGGCGAGCGGGCGGGCAGCGGGCCGACCGACGCGCGCACGGGCGCCTCCCAGGCGGCCAGGGCCGGCGCGGCGCCCACCAGGCTCGCGACGGCGGCGGCGACGAGCACGGGACGGGACCTCATGCCCTGACGGTACAACGACCGGGTGTATCGTTGACATCGACCCGGGCGCATGGGGAACGTGCAGGGGGCGAGGGCATGTCGGGCGTAGAGGAACGCGCGGATCGGGACATCGGCCGGCTGGCCGCGGCGCTGGGCGACCCCACGCGACGGAGGGTGTTCTTCGCCGTCCGCGGTGCGGGCCGGGACCAGTCGAAGGACGAGGTCGCGGGCGCGCTCGGCATCGACCGCCGCCTCGCGGGGTTCCACCTCGACAAGCTGGTGGAGCATGGCTTCCTCGATGCCGACTTCCGGCGCGATGCCGGGCGGTCGGGGCCGGGAGCGGGACGGCCGCCCAAGCGGTACCGGCCCGCCGGCGGCGAGGTGCTGGTCGCCGTCCCCGAGCGCCACTACGAGCTGCTGGCCTCCCTGCTGCTGCGAGCCGCCTCCGACCGCTCGGACGACGAGCCCCAGGAGATCCTCGAGCGGATCGGCTACGAGTTCGGCGCGGAGCTGGGACGGGCCGAGCTGGCCGCCGGCCGGACGTCGCCCGCGGCGACGCCGACCGCGGCGGTCGAGGCCGTGGTGCGGCTGCTCTCGCGCTACGGGTTCGCCGCCCGGGCCGAGGGCGGCACGCGCCTGCGCGCATGCGCGTGCCCGTTCGAGGAGATGGCCTTCCACGACCCCGACCGCATCTGCGGCCTCGACCGGTCCATCTGGCGGGGCATGCTCTCCGTGTTCGCACCCGGGGCGACCCTGCGGGCCGGCTCCACCCGGGCTCTCGGCGACGATGCCTGCGTGGCCACGCTCGAGTGAGCTAGCGGCGGACCCTGAACGTGACGGTCCCCGTCAGGGCGTGGCCGTCGGCCCCGATGACGCGCCACCTCAGGCGGTAGGTCCCGGGCTGGTTGCGCGGTCCGGGGCGCTTCAGGCGGATCATGACGGTGCGGGCGTTGCGGCGCGAGATGGCCGCCCCCTTGACGAGGTTGCCCCTGCCCCCGCGGGTGACCCGCATCTTCCCGATCCGGCCGACGGGGTCGCTGAACGTCACGGCCATCCTGGCCGGCGTGCGCTCGAGGGTCGCGCCGCGGGCGGGCGAGGTCGAGGCGACATCGCTGTGGGCGAGCGCCGGGCCCGCGGCGGCGGCCGTGATCAGCACTGCCGCCACGAGGGTCGCCCGGCGCCGCCCGGCCCCCCCGTCGCGCAGGCGGAGGGGGTGGGCTCGGAGCGCGTTCACGCGCCCCAGTATCGGCATCGATCCGCCGTCCGTCCAGGCCGGCGGGCCCCGGCTAGATGAGGCCCTCGCGCACCGCGCGCGCGACGGCCTGCGAGCGTGTGCGCACGTTGAGCTTGGTCACGACGTCGTGGATGACGTTCTTGATGGTGCGCTCGCTGTAGCGCAGCTGCTCGGCGACCTCGCGGATCGGGTGCCCCTCGGCCACAAGGCGCAGCACCTGCTGCTCGCGGGGGTTGAGACGGGTGAGCGACAACCCGCGGGGCTCCAGCACCTCCTGCGACGCGCGCGAGATGCCGCGCAGCAGCGTGCCGAGCATCTCGGGCTCCATCACCCCGGCCCCCGTCTCGGCGGCCCGCACCGCGGCGACGAGCGACTCGGGGGTGAGGGTGTCCTTGCACACGTAGCCCATCGACCCGGCGGCGACGGCGGCCACCACCTCGCCCTCGTCGCTGCGCGACGAGCAGATCAGCACCCGCGCGCCGGTCGCCTCGCGCACCTGGCGGATGAACTCGAGCCCCCCGGGCAGGCCGTGGTCGAGCACGACCACGCTCGCGCCCGCGAGATCCGGGTGCTGCCACGCCTCGCCCACGCTCCCCGCGTCGGAGACGCCCGTGATGCCGTCGGCGTCGGCAAGGCAGGCGGTGAGCCCTCGCCGGTAGATCAGATGGGGATCGAGAACGAAGACCTTCACCGAGCTCGCCTTGTCGGGGGAGCACCATTTCGAGGTGCTCGCCGGTCGCGGGAGAAATATAGTTCGGAGTGGTCTGCGGTGACCAGTCCCCTGGAGGCGCGGTGTCCTTCTTGCTAACGACCGGCGCGAGCATCGTCTGCATTCACGGCGGGCGCGTCACGCTGACGCCGCGCCAGGCGACGGTCACGGTGCAGGGGGCCCCGGTGCTCCGCGAGACGGACATCCTGGGGGCTCCGATCATCGGGTGCGCGCAACCCCCCTCGCCCGGCACGAAGCCCTGCACGTCCGTGGTCTCGGTCCTTCCGGGCGGCAGCGCGCCGACCGTGTCGGCGGGTGGCCTGCCCGTGCACCTCGACACGCTCTCGGGCATCACCGACGGCGTCCCCCCGGGCACCGTGATGGTGGTGTCGCCCGGACAGACGACGGTACGCACGTGAGCGGGCGCCGCGGGCCCGCTCCCGCGGCCGGGCCCGCCCGGGAGGGCTGAGGCGTGCCGCGCGAGGGAGAGCGGGTCGGGCGGTACGAGGTCGTCCGGGAGATCGGCCGCGGCGGCATGGCCGCGGTCTACCTCGCCCGCCAGACCGATCTCGACCGCGACGTCGCCCTCAAGCAGCTCGGCGCCTTCCACGCCACCGATCCGGCCGCCGCCGCGCGGTTCCTGCAGGAGTCGCGCATCACCGGCTCACTGGGCCACCCCAACATCGTGACCGTGCACGAGTACCTCCAGCACGAGGGCACCCCGTACATCGCGATGGAGTACCTCGAGCGAGGCTCGCTGCGACCCCACGTGGGCGGTCTCGGCCTGGCTCAGGTGGCGGGCGTGCTCGAGGGCGTGCTCGCTGCCCTCTCGCACGCCGCCGACGGGGGCATCGTGCACCGGGACCTCAAGCCCGAGAACCTCATGCTCACCCGCTCGGGCACCGTCAAGGTGGCCGACTTCGGCATCGCCAAGGCGATCAACGAGGTGCAGACGAGCTTCGCCACCGCCACCGGCACCACGGTCGGCACGCCCGCCTACATGTCGCCGGAGCAGGCGATGGCGAAGGGGGTCGGACCGTCCACCGACCTCTACGCGGTCGGGGTGATGGCCTACGAGATGCTCGTCGGCCGGGTGCCCTTCGTGGCCGACACGCCGATCGCGGTGCTGCTGCAGCACGTCAACGAGCCGCTGCCGAGGCCCGGGGAGGTCAAGCCCGACCTCGATCCGGAGCTCGCGGCGTGGCTCGAGTCGATGCTCTCCAAGACCCCCGACGGCCGGCCGGCCGACGCCGCCGAGGCGTGGGACGGGTTCGAGGGCATCGTCATCCGCATGATCGGCCCGCGCTGGCGCCGCGACGCCCGCATCCTCGAGGGGGCCGGCGCCCTGGCGGCGCCGCCGCTCACCCCGGCGCCCTTCGAGAGCATCCAGGCACCGGCGACCCCCGTGCCCGAGAGCCGCACCGTTGACCCGCCGCCGCCCGACCCCCCCGCTCCCGCGCCGCCGCCCGTCGCGGCGCCTCCGATCGCTCCCGCGCCCACCGGCTTCGAGACGTTCGCCCGCGGGGCCGGCCCGCCGCCGTCCACCGCCCCGCCCGCGCCCGCCGCGGCCCCACCGGTCGCGCCGGCGCCGACCGGCTTCCGGACGTTCGCCCGGCCCGGGCCTCCCGCGGCCGACGGCGCGGCGCCCGGCGCGACTGCCCCGCCGGCGCCCCCGACCCCCTCGGAGCCCTCGGCGGCGCCCGCCGCGGTGGACGACGGCTTCCGGACCTTCGACCCCCAGCCCCGCGCCGCCGCCCCGCCCCCGGCGGACGCCCCGCCACCCGCCACCGCCCCGCCACCCGCCGACGCCCCGCCCCCCCCGGCGGCTCCGCCTCCCCCGGCGACGCCGCCCCCGGTCGCGGAGCCCGGCCCCGAGCCCTCGGGGCCGGGACTCGAGCTCACCGTGCCCCCGCAGTCGCGCACCCCGCCGCCGACGGCCACCCCGCCCGCCGGGCCGGACGACGCGCCGTCCGCACCGCGCCGCCGCCGGACGGCGCTGCTGGTCGGGCTCGGGGTGATCGTCGCCGCCGGCGTCGCCGGGGCGGTGACGCTCGGCGGCGGAGGGGGAGGCGACGATGCGTCCCGCGATCCCACGCCGCCCCCGACGACCCCGGTCGTGCCCGACGTGCTCCTCGACTCGCGCCCCGACCTCGCGGCGGGCGGCGGCGCGCTGATCGTCTCCGATCCGGGCGGACGCGTCGTGCGCCTCGTCGATGGGCGCGCCGACGCGACGCTCGCCGATCCGGCCGCCCCGCGCGCGGTCGTGGCGGGCGGCGGCCGGGTGGTCACGGCGAACGGCGAATCGGTCACGACCCTCCGCAGCCGCGACCTGCGGCCGCTGGCGGCGTTCTCGCTGCCCGGGGCGAACCTCCTCGCGAGCGCGGGCGGCGACGTCGCGGCCGCCGGGCAGGGGGGCGAGGGCCGCGGCCGCGTGTGCCGGGTCTCCGGCGCCGGCCTCGAGCCGTGCATCGCGCTCGACTTCGTGCCGTCGGGCCTCGGCGTGGGAGCCGGGGGCGTCGCCGTGGCGGACGCGGAGACCGATGGGGTGACGCTGCTGCGGACGAGCGGCGCCGAGCTGATCGCGGGCACGCCGATCGGCGTCGGATCGCAGCCGCACGGCCGCATCGTCGAGGACCGCGGCCGTCTCTACGTCTCCGTCGAGCGGGGCGTCGCGGTCATCGACATCGCCTCGGCGGCGACCGTCGGCACCTTCGCGACGCCGACGACCCCGTCCGACCTCGCCGTGGTCGCCTCGACCGGAGTGCTGGCGGCCGCGCTGCCGGGCAGCTCGGCCGTGGCGCTGATCGACACCACCGCGGCCACCGCCGAGCCGCGACTGGTTGACGTCGGGGCCCCCGTCGCCGCGCTGGTCGCCACCGCGGCGGGCGTGCAGGCCCTGACGACCGCCGGTCGCGTGGTGCCGGTCGATCCGGCGGCCGGCACGGCCGGTGAGGGCGTCGCGGTCGCCGGTTTCGGCGATGCCGGCCCGGCCGCCGCCCGGCTCGCGCGCGTCACCTCGGCGACCTCCGGCCGTCGCGTCACGGTCACGCTGACCCTCGACGCGGGCGGGCTGGACGCCGGTGGCCTGCGCGTCACCGACGGCGGGATCGGCGACGGCCGCGCGGCTCTCGAGCTCTGGCAGGGCGGCATCGCGACGGGCGTGCGCACGGCGACCGTCGCCGGCGTGCGCGTGACCGTCGCCCCGCGGCCCGGCCGCCTGGTCATCGGTCTCGCGGGCGCCCGGCGGCGGTTCCAGAGCATCGACGTACGGCTGGCGCAGGGGGGCTCGGCCGTCACGGTCGTGCTCGTCGAGCGGCCCCCGGCCCCGACTCCGACGCCGACGCCGACGCCGACGCCGAGCCCCGGCCCGTCGCCGAGCCCGAGCCCGAGCCCGTCACCGAGTCCCAGCCCGAGCCCGAGCCCGGCGCCGACGCCGAGCCCGAGCCCGCCGGACTTCGAGACCGGTTAGCGCAGGCGCACCGACGCGACGGCGACGACCGCGCCGCCGGCCCGCAGCTCGCACCGCCAGGTGCCCGCGGGGAGGCCGCCGGAGAGGCTGACGAACGAGGTGACCACCCGCCGGCGGGGCTTGCCGTCGGCGCGCGTCGAGATGCCGCCCGGCCCGAACCAGCGGGCCGTGACGCGACGCCCGTTCTTCGGCAGCGCGGCGAACCGGAAGGTGGCGAAGATGCGGGACTTGCCGCGCAGCGTCCGGGCCGGCGGACCGTTCTGGATCGCGCTCACGAAGCTCGTCGCGACCACGCCCGTCGGCGGGGCGGGGATGCGGACGACGCGTGTCGTCCCGACGAGCGCCGCGCCCCCGCCCGGGGCGGCCCCGGCCTCGATCATGCGCAGGGTGTACCGGCCCGGCACGAGGGTGCGGGACAGCGGCACGGTGCGGGCGAACGCCCCGGCGGGCAGCGTCAGCACGCGCCGCTGGGCGACCCTGCGTCCGCGGAGCAGCGCCACCTCGACGCGACCGGCGCGCTCCAGGGTCCCCGTGACGCGAAGCGTGCCGCGCAGGCGGCTGCGGGTCCAGGTGACCTTCGACAGCCGTGAGGTCCCGAGCAGGATGCGCGGCGGGGGGGGCGGAGGGGGCGGGGGCGCCGACACGACCGCCGTCGCGGGGGCGGACAGGCCGCCGCCGCTCGGCGACGTGAAGACCGTGACCGCCGCGGAGCCGGGCGCGGCGACGTCCGCCGCGCCCAGCGTGGCCGTCACCCGGGTGGTGCCGGCCCACGTCGTCGGCCGCGGGGAGCCGTTCCAGCGGACGACGGACCGGGGCACGAAGCCGGTGCCGTCGACGACGAGGGTGGCGCCGGGCGCGCCTGCGACGAGGGGCACGGGGAGGCCCCGGATGACGGGGACCGGGCCGATCGGCCGCCAGTCGGGGGAGAAGTCCAGCCCGGGCGCGGTCGCCTCCGCCGTCTCGACCCCGCCGCCCGCCGCGGACACCGTGAAGAGGTCGTAGTTCGGGGGCGGCCCGCTCGACACGAAACGGCTGTAGAGCACCCGCGTCCCGTCGGGCGACCACACGGGACGGGCGGCCGGCCGGTTGTCGAGCACCGACGTGCCGCCGGTGCCGTCCGCGTTCACGATCTGCAGGCGCTGGATGTCGGTCCGGGAGACGATGATGCGCGCGGCGTCGGGGGCGAAGTCCGCCTGGGCCGCGTCGGCCAGGAACGGCGCGCGACCCGCGCCGGTCGCGCCGACGATCGAGAGGCCGCCGACGGTGTCGTCGTCGAACACCACCCGCGCTCCGTCGGGCGTGAACACGGGGAGGTCCTGGTCGCCCGGCCCCCCGGCCACGGTCAGGCGCAGGCCGCCGGACAGCGGCTGCACGACCACGTTGACGTCCGTGCCGTTGTTGACGGCGTAGGCGATGCGGGTGCCGTCGGGGCTCCAGGAGGGCTCCGACGCGTCGCCCGCCCCGAGCGAGAACTGCGCGGCGCCGGAGCCGTCGGCGTTCATCGTCCAGATGGCGGGTGATCCGCCGCGGTCGCTGACGAACGCGAGGCGCAGGCCGTCGGCGGACCACGCGGGGTCGGAGTTCGCGCCCGTGGTGCCTCCGGCCAGGGGCGTGCCGCCGCCGAGGTCGCCCGGGTTCTTGACGACGATCAGCCCGTCACGCTCGACGGCGATCACGCCGTTGAGCCCCGGGAAGGCGGCGACGGCGGGGCCGGCGGACGCGGCGGCGCCGGCGAGCACGGCGATGGTCACGACGATCCTGCGCACGGGGCGCCTCCTCATCTCACGGCGACGCGGGCGGTCGCCACCCTGGTGGTCCCGTAGCGCAGCACGGCGCGCCAGGCGCCCCGCGGCAGCGGGCCGGAGCCCTTGATGAACGCGATCACGAGCGCCGACGGGGGCTTGCGGTTGACCGCGGCCGGCCGCGTCGCGCCAGGGCGGTACCAGCTCACCGTCAGGCGCTTGCCGGGCTTCGGGCGGGCCGCCATCCGGAAGTGGGCGAAGATGATCGACCGCCCCCGGATGCGCGTCAGCGGGCGCCCGTTGATCTTGGTGCTGAAGTAGGCCCGCGCGGCGACGCCCTCGCGCGGGGCGGGGACGGCGGCGCGGCGCGCGGCGACGGGCAGCAGGCCGGGGCCCGAGCCGACCTCGGAGACGCGCACCAGGTACCAGCCCGGGAGCAGCGTCGGCGCGAGGGTCAGCCGGCGGGTGAACGCCCCCGCGGCGGTCGCGCGGAAGGTGCGCGTCACGAGCGCCTTCCCCCTGCCGTTCGGGCGGAGCACGCGCACCCGCAGTACGGCGGGACGGGTGACGGCGCCCGTCAGCACCAGCCGTCCGCGCAGGCGGCTCGCGGTCCAGCGGTTCTGCACGGTGGCGCCCGCGACCGTGAGCCCGGGCGCGGGCGGCGGCGCCTGCACGGTGAATGGGAGCTGCCCGGAGGTCCCGCCCCCCGTCGGACCGGTGACGACGGTGACCTGCGCGGTGCCCGCCCCGGCGAGGTCGCTCGCCGGGATGGCCGCGGTCAGGCGGGTCGAGTTCGACGAAGGTGGTCGCGCGGTCCTGGCCCTGCCAGCGCACCCGTGAGCGCTGCGTGAAGCCCGCGCCGTCGACCGTCAGCGTCAGCGCCGCCGAGCCGGCCGGCGCGGTCGACGGGGTGATCGCCGCGAGGAACGGGAGCGCGGCGACGGTCTGCCACGAGGGGTTCGTGTCGGCGCTGGGGCTCGTGGTGAGCTGAACCGGGGCGTTCTCGGTGCCGGGGTAGCCCGTCGTCCAGATGTCCCAGTTCGACGTGCGGAAGCTGGCGAACGCGAGCCGCGTGCCGTCGGGCGACCACGAGGGCGTGACCGCGCCGTTCGGGTCGGTGGTGTGCCGGCGCAGGTCGGTCTCGGCGGGCGGGGTCCCGACGGGTGTGCCGCCGGCGGGCAGCGAGAAGATGTTCGACTCGGCACCCGGCCGGACGCTGTCGAAGGCGATGCGGGTGCCGTCGGGCGACCAGCTCGGCGCGTTGCCCGGGGTCGTCGTCACCTGACGGGCGTCCACCTCGGTGCCGCTCGCGGCGACCCGGTGGATGTTCCCCATGCTGCGGCCGCTGCGGAACGCGATGGCCGAGCCGTCCGGCGACCACGCGGGCTCGTCGTCGAAGAACGCGCCGTTGTTGGTGTGCTGGATCAGGCCGGTCCCGTCGAGTCGCGCCGAGAAGATCTCGAGGTCGCTGCCGTCGCGCAGGGACGCCCAGGCGATGCGGGTGCCGTCGGGGGACCAGGTGGGGTCGATGTCCGCCCCCGGCGTGGTCGTGAACGGCACGACGTTGGCGCCGTCGGCGGCGGCGATGAAGATGTCCTCCTCGCCGTTGTCGTTGCGGGTGAACGCGAACCGGGTGCCGTCGGGGGACCACGCCGCGTCGTCGTCGGCCTCGACGGTGGAGGTGCGCTGCGTCTCGGGGTCGCCGCCCGGCGGCATGGTGTAGATGTCCCCTCCGGCCGTGCGGGCGGAGGTGAAGGCGATCAGCCCGTTGAGGCCGGGCGTCGTCGCGAGGGCGGGCGCCGTGAGCGCGCCGGCGGCGACGAGCGCCCCCGCGGCGAGCACCGCGCGCCTCAACGCGCGCCCCCGGCGGCCAGGAGCGCACGCGCCTCGTCGAGGCGGAGCTGGTAGCGACCCCGGTACTGCTCGGCCGGTCTCTCGACGTCGGCGATCCACTCCCCGTACCGCGCCGGGTCGGTGCCGAAGGCGCTGTACCCCTCGGCGAGGCGCTTCTCCTTGAGGGCGACCGCGTGGTCGATGAACCACTTCATCTGCAGCTCCGGGTTGTCCGCGTATCCGGCGTACTCGCCGCGGTCCCAGATGCTGGTGCGCATCTGGAAGAACCCGAGGGAGTCCGCGTGACCGTGATCGAGATTTCTCAGCCCACTCTCCACCAGGCCCGCCATCACCGGCAACTCGGGGGGGAGTCCCGCGGCCTGCGCGCGGCGGGCCATCCACATCGCGACCTGCTCCTTCGGGGCGGTGTCACCCGGGTAGGCGTCGGCGGCGGCAGAGAGGTCGGCCGCCGGGGGCGCCGCCACCGGGGCGCCGGGGTCGGCGGGCGGCGCGGCGGGCGGCGGGACGGGGGGCGCCGCGGGCGTCGCGGCCGCCGGCGCCGGGGGGGTGGAGGCGGGCCCCGGGACGGCGGGCAGCACGCGGGCCGTGTTGGGGCGGGCGATGGCCGGTCCGTCGTCGCGCGCGGCGGGCGCGGGCACCGCCCCGAACACCGCGCTCGCGCGACCCGCGCTCGGCGGTCCGGACGGCGCGGCGGGAGCGGCCGGGGGCGGGGCGGCGGCGGTCGGGGCGGGGGCGACCGGGGCCGGCGCGACGGGTGCCGGTGCGACCGGCGCCGGTGCGACCGGTGCCGGTGCGACGGGGGCGGGGGCGACCGGGGCGGGAGCGGCGACGGGCGCGGGCGGCGGGGCCGCCTGGCCCGCGGGCACGGCGATCGAGCCGTCGGGGTCGCCGCCCATCTCGCCGTAGAGGATGCGCACGTTGCGCAGCCAGTTCGAGTTGAGGTTGGTCGGGTCGTTCGCGGTGCCCACGGGCGCGTAGCGGGCCTGGATCTCGGGGAACGTGTCGAGCCCGTCGTCGATGTAGCCGGTGCGAAGACCCCGCGCGACGGTCGCGATGTTCGACTCCCAGCTCGGGAAGGGTCGGTGCGGCCCCCATCCGAAGGCGTTGTTGATCGAGACGGCGCCGGGGTCGGACCCGAGCGAGCTCTCCGCCCGCGCGATGGCGACCAGGGCGCGGGGGTCGACCCCGTTCAGGCGCCCCTCGCGCACGAACACGGCCCCGTACCCCTCGAGGGGCGCGCCCGGGTTCTTGCGCGCGATGTACGCGTCGAGCTGGGCGGCGAGCTGCTGATCCTGCGGGCTCAGGCTGGCGAGGGCCTCGGCGGGCGCCAGGGCGCCGTCGCCGGACGGGGCGGGCGCCGGGGGTGCGGCCGCCGCCGCCGGGTCGATCGGGGCGGCGGCCGGGGTCGCCGGGGCGGGCGCCGCGACCGGGGGCGCGCCGGGTGCCGCGACCGGAGGCGCGACCGGCGCCGCCGGGGCCGGCGCGACCGGCGCCGCCGGGGCGGCCGCGGGGGAGGCCGGGGGGGCGACCGGCGCCGCGGCCGGGGCCGCGGCGGCGTCGCCGGCCCGGTAGCCCACCTCGATGCGGTTGCGCAGTCCGGGCTCGGTGAAGAACCCCCGGCCCCTGATGCGCCAGGGCGTGCCCACCTCCGACGGCCGGGCCGTCGGATCGAGCGCCGCGAGCTCCTCGGCGAGGTCCCTCGCGTCCACGTTGGTCGGGTCGACCGGCCTGCCGTTGACGCTGCTGATCACGATGCGGCTCACCCCGCCCCCGTTCTCCACCGAGGTGATGCCGATCTCGTAGCGGTCGGACAGGCTCGCGAGCATGGGGATCGCCCGGGGGTCGAGGTCGCGGCCCACCAACTCGGCCTTCACCGCCGGAGCCGCCACCAGGTTGGGGTCGGCGACCACGTCCTCCGGGCGCAACGCGACCGGCACGGGCGCCGGCGCGACCGGCACCGGCGCACCGGGTGCCGGGGCGCCCGGCACGGGCACCCCGGCGACGGGCACCCCGGCGACGGGCACCTGCGCCGCCCCGCCCCCCTGGTACAGCGCCTGCAGGTAGGGGAGGGGGTCCTCCATGTTCGAGACGTTGTAGCCGCCGGACAGCGTCTTCCAGACCTCGATGTGGGTGTGCTCCGGGCCGTCGGTCCAGGGGCTCGTGACCGCGATCTGCGTGCCCGCGCCGACCTGCTGCCCCACCGTGACCGAACCGGGTGTCACGTGGCGGAACACCCACACCTTCCCGTCGGCGCCCTGCAGCTTCACCGTGCCACCGAAGATCTGCCCGGAGGTGCCCCGCGACGCGCGCACCTCGACGATCGTCCCCGCGAACGGGGCGCGGATCGGGGCGTTCTCCTCGGTGAAGAAGTCGTACGCGGCGTGGTAGCTGCCGCCCGCGCCGGGGGCGCCCTCGGCGTCGCGCCCGCTGAACTCCGACGCGTGCAGCTTGCCGCCGGCGTTGGTGTTGTTCATCAGGGAGGGATCGACCGGCTGGACGCTTGGCACGACGGGCGCCGCCACGGGTGCGTCCGCGAACGCCTCGATGCGGTCGTCGCCCTCGCCGGGCGGGGAGGAGGCGAAGCGCTGCGGACGGTCGCCGGCCGCGAACGCCGTGCCGGACCCGCCGTCCCCGCGGGCCGCGAACAGCCGCCGGGAGGGGGCGCTGCGCCCCTCGGAGCGGCAGACCGGGCACAGCATCGATCCGACGGGCGCCGGGTCGCCGCACGCGTCGCACCGGGCGAACGACGCCGGCTTCTCCGGGTCCTTCAGCAGGCAGACCGGGCAGGAGGGGATGGCGGCGTCCGCGGCCCCGGCGGGGACGGCGTCGGCGGAGTCCTGGACCGCGGGCATCGCGCGCGACAACGCCGCCGCCGCCTCCCACCGGTCGGCGCCCTCGTCGCCGCGCACCTGCTGCACCAGCTCGGCGATGCCGACGCCCTCGGCGGCGGCGGCGAGCAGCACCCCCGCCAGGCTCGACCGCGACTCGCGCACCTCGAGGGTCTGGAACGCCCGGCCCGCGTCGCGTCCGAGCTCGTCGGCGACCGCGTCCAGCTCCATCTCGCGGCAGGCCCCCGCCGGGTCCCGCCGGAAATCCGACCGGAAGCGGTCGTCGGTCAGGAGGCGGGCCAGCATCTGGGCGGCGGCGCTATCCGACGGCACCGGCGGCTCCCGCGCCTCCGCGGCGGCGCTGCAGCAGCGGCCGCGCCACCACCACGATCACCGGGACGAACAGCAGACAGTAGAGGGCGCCGAGCACCGTCCACACCACCTCCGGCGGCGCGATCGCCGTCAATCGGTCGTAGTAGAGGAGGGACAGGAGTATGACGAAGCCGGCCGCCGCGATCATCCAGACGAGGGACGCGACGCTGTAGATCGCGAGGGCCCGGCCCCCCTCATCCCGGACGGGAGCCGCTCCCGACAGGCGGCGGTCGAGCCGGTCGCGGGCCCGCTTGCGCAGCCCGGGCTCGCCGAGCCGGTCGACGAGGATGTGGTAGCCGTCGCGGTCGAGGAACGGGTTGAGGTTGTAGAAGGCCCCGATGTAGGCGGCGAGGGCCACCTGGTAGACGACGTCGCGCGTGTTGCCGGCCGGCAGCGACCAGGCGACCGCGCCCGCCGCCCCGCCCACCACGAGGTCGGCGACGGGCCCGGCGGCGCTGATCGCCATGCGCCGGCGCCGCGGCTCGAACCAGGCCTCGGTGGTGTCGACGAACGCGAACGGCAGGCCGAGGATGGCCTTCACGCCGGCCCGCGGCACCGAACGCCCGAACGAGGCCATCGCCAGACCGTGCGCGACCTCGTGCACCGCGACGACCAGGGCGCGGCCGGCGATGAACACGAGACCGCCGATGCCGATGCGGTCGGCGACCACGAAGGGCGTGCCGCCGCGTCCCGCGATGAGGGCGGTGAAGGCGGCCAACCCCGACACCGCGACGAGCGCGAGGGCGATCAGCCCGGTGCGGGTGAACAGCACCCACCCACCGCGCCGGTAGAGGCGCGCGAAACGCGCGCCCGCGCCGGGGAAGGCGTGCTCGCGGGGCCGGGTGAGGCGGCCGAGCAGGCCCTCGCGCGCCCGTCGCTCCGGCGCGTCGACGCCCTCCAGCAACCCACGCTCCCCGAGGTCGGCGAGCAGCCGCGCGAGCCGGCCGACCCCGTTGTCGCCGTGGACCCGCTCCGCCTCGGCCATCAGCTCCGGGAGGGAGGTCTCGCCGTCGAGCATCTGAACCAGGGCGGCGTCGGCGTCGCCCATGCGCAGCAGGTCGGGCATGTGGTCGCTCGACAGCACGTACCGCAGGCGGCCCTCGCCCTCGGCCATGCGCTTGAGCTTCCAGCCGGGGCGCATGCGGGGGCGGAATCCCGCCTGCGTACCGGCCTGGGTGACGTGTGCGCCCCCGGTGGCCGCCACGACCACGGTGCCGTTGACGGGCACGACCACCGTCCGGCCCGCCTCCGCCGCGTCGCGGTGGCGCTCCACTCGCAGGTCGACGTCCCCGACGGTGATCGCCGACCCGTCGCGCAGCGGGGCGGGGGCCTCGATCCGCCGCCCGTCGAGCAGGGTGCCGTGGCTCGACCCGGCGTCCTCGAGCACCGCACCCGCGGCCGAGACGGTGACCCGCGCGTGGGTGCGCGACACGCTGCGGTCCTCCAGGCGCACCGTGCTCGCGGGGGACCGCCCGATGGTCGTCGCGTCGGCCAACGGGACACGGGCCCCGCCGGGCAGCACGAGGTCGAAGGCGGCGGCGCGGCCGTCCACGGAGGCGCCGCAGGCGTGGCAGAAGGGCTCGCCACCGCCGATCTGGCGCCGGCACGACCGGCAGAGCACGTGGTTACCCGGAGGCCGGGGGCGCCCAGACAGGGCTGCCCGAGGCGGCGTCGAGCCGGCTGAGGAGCGTCTGCGCGTTCGGCTGCGCGGGGTCGACCCGCACGATCCGGCCGCGCTCGTCGCACGTCGAGTTGCGCTGGGCGATCGCCAGCTCGGCGCCGTCGGGGCGCCAGCTCAGCTCGCAGGCGGCGACGAAGGGCTGCTGCTCGGGTTCCGTGCCGATCACCCCGTCGGCGACCGGCAGGGTCCACAGCGTGAAGGTGGTGCTCTTCCAGTTGGCCGAGAACGCGAGCTGGGTGCCGTCGGGGGAGAAGGCAGACGACAGCACCTGGTCGGTCCTTCGATCCTTGTGCATGCCGTCGGTGATGAGGCCCTGCGAGGTCCAGTCGCCGGGTGCCCCTGACGATGGGACGACGGAGGTGAGCAACAGCAGCTCGGTCTGCCCGGCGTCCTCCCCGTCGGAGGCGGTGACCAGCAGCGAACGACCGTCCGGAGACCAGGTGGGGCGGCTGACGGCGACGTCGCGGTCGGCGATGCACTCGGGGGCGGCGTTGGTGGCGTCGAGCCGGGCGAAGCAGACGTCGTAGTCGTCGGGACGGCTGCCGCGGTTCGAGACGAACGCGACGACGGCGCCGTCGGGTGAGATCGCGGGTCGCCGGTCGTCGAAGCCGGCGTCGGTGAGCGGGCGCGCCGACCGCGGGTCGGAGGGGTCGATGACCCAGATCTGAGCCGACGGGGCGACGCCCCGCGTCGAGCCCTCGGGGCCGCGGCGGTAGGCGATCACCGGAGCCGAGAAGGATGCGTTCGGCTGCTCCTCGACGTCCTCGCTGGCCGCGATCGGCTCGACGGGCTCGCCGGACGCCCCGCCGACGCGCACGATGTCGCCGTTCGCGTCGTGGATGACGGCGGGGTACCCGCGCGAGATCGTGATGGCGACGGTGGCGCCGGGGGCGACCTCGGTGCCCTGCGGCGGCTGCTGCGAGACCACCGTCCCGACCGGCACCTCGGCGCTCGCCGCGCTGAGCACCCCCGGGACGAGGCCGAGGGCGACGAGCGCGTCGGCGGCCTCGGCCTGCGTGACCCCGGCGACGGCCGGCACCTGGACGCCGCCGCCCGGGGTCGCGGGGCTGGGCTCGACGACCGGCGCACCCGCGGGCGTGGGCAGCGGCACCGGCGCGCCGGGGGGCGCCGGTGCCGGGGACGGCGCCGGCGACGGGGCGGGAGTGGGGGACGGGGCCGGGGTCGGGGTGCCGGCCGGCGGCGGGGGTCCGCCCGGATCGACCGGCACGGGCGCGCCCGGCGTCGTCGTGGTCGGAGTGCCGGCGGCCGCGGCGGCGAAGACGACGTCGATCGCGGCGCCCGTCGCCTCGAGGCTGTCGGGCACCGGGATCTGGTTGGCGATCGTCGCGGTGGCGGGGTCGGCGACCTCGTTCAGCGGCCGCCCGAGCTGGAACCCGGCCGCCGCCAGCGCCGCCTTCGCCTCGTCGGCGGTCTGCCCGGTGAGGTCCGGCACGGCGACCTTCTCGGCGCCGACCGCCACCTTGATCGACACCGGTGAGCCCTCGGCGGCGCTCTCGCCGGCGGCCGGATCCTGCTCGACGATGGTGCCGGGCGCGGCGCCGGGGCTCTGCTCCTCGAAGGTCTCGCCGAGGGTGAGCCCCGCGTCCTCGAGCAGCGCCTTGGCGGCGAAGACGTCGGCGGCCGGGGCGAGGTCGGGCACCGACGCCTCGGCCGTGCGCTGCGAGAGCAGGAAGATGCCGGCCACGACCAGCAGGGGCACGACGATCATCAGCCACCAGGGCAGCCACTGACGCTGGCGGAAGGTCCCCGCGACGGGCGGACCGGGGACGTCGCCGCCGGCCGGCTGCGCCACGATCTGGAAGGGGTGCAGCGCCCCCCGGCCGATCCAGATCTGCGTGGGAGGGCTGACGGCGACGGTCGCCTCCACCTGCTGCCCGGGGGCGAGCCGCATGCCGTGGATCTCGCGCCCGGCGCGGGTGCGGCGCTTGAGGAAGCGGACGACGGTGCCCTCGGCGTCGGAGGTGGCGCGCTGGACGGCCCGCCGCCCGATGTCCTCGACCGAGCCGTGCCCGACGCCCAGCCCCTCGGCGCGCCGGTAGGCGCTCTCGGCCGCGTCGATCCCCTCGCGGCGACGCCGTGCCGGGGGCACCCAGGGCTCGCGGAAGGCGAACCCGAGCCTGCCCTCGGCGTCGGTGCCGCTCAGCTCGACCTCGACGGGGGCGTTGGCGCGGTTGGTCAGGCCGAGCGTGAAGACGGCCTGGAGCCGTCCCGACCCGCGCTCGGGCGCGAGCGTCGCCTCGAGCTCGCTGTACGGGGCGATGTCGAGCGCGGTCGGCGCCGAGTGGACGCTCGCCCCGTTGGCCCGCGACGTCGCCACCACGGCGATCGCCCACTCCCGGGCCTCGGCCTCGGCGACGCGCGGGGGCGCGAGCCGCACCTCGACCTCCTGCTCGTACGATCCGCCCGCGGCACCGAACGGCACCAGGTAGACGGTGCCCGGCGCGATCTCCCACCAGCCCTCGGGCAGGCCGTCGACCGTGAGGTCGTAGTTGTCGACGATGCCGCTCTGATTGCGCACGAGGGCGTTGAGCACGACGGATCCGCCGGGCTGCACCGCGAGCCGGATGGGCCCGCCGGCATAGCCCTCGTCCTCGGGGCGCCGGAGTGCGATCAGCACCGCGTCGGGCTGCACCGGCGCGGGCGCCGGCGCCACGGGCGGCGCCGGCGGTGGCGGCGCCGCCCCGGCGGGCGGCGCCGGCGGCGGGTGTCCCCCGACCGCCGGGGGCGGGGGCGCGGCGGGGGCCGGGGCGGCCGGCGCCACGGCGGGCTGCACGCCGGTGGGCTCCCAGCGCAGGTACTCCCCGCAGGTGGGGCAGAAGTCGGGATCGCCCTCGGCGATGTTCCCGCAGTTGCGGCAGACGGTGCTCATGCGTCCCCGCCGCGTCGCCCGCCCGAGCGGATCCTCAGCCGGTACTGCACGTGCACCGGCTTCATGACCTCGATCATGCGCGCGAGCCCCGCGGGCTCCTCGAGCGGCACGTCGCAGTACACGACGAATCGCGGCGGCGGCGCCGGCGGCAGCTCCCCGGGACTCGCGGCGTGCACCACGCCGCCATCGTCCTCGACCCGCAGCGGGAGATCGGGGAAGGCGATCGCGAGCGCCTGCTCCAGGCCCGCCCGGGTGCCGCGCCGGCGCGACAGCTCGGACGACATGCGCACGAGGTCGCGCTGGCGCCGCTCGGGCCAGGATTCATCGAGCTCGACGCCCAGCCAGGCGGCCAGCAGTCTCAGGGTGCCGCGGTCGGTGAGGCGGCTGTCGAAGTGGGCCGGCAGGTTGTCGAGCGTGCCGACGATCGGGTCGAGCAGCGTCTCGAGAGCGGCGACGAACCGCATGCCGAAGTCGCCCTCCTGGTAGATGGCGGGCAGACCGGCCCGCAGGTACCGGCGCGCCGACGCGACCGCCGGTGTGCCGTCGCCGTTCACAGCTCGGGGTGCTCGGCGCGCACGAGGTGCCGTCCCGAGGCGATCAGCTCGTCGGCCTCGAGCGGGATGTGGCTGCCGGCCTGCTTGGGCTGCTGCTCGCCGCTGGCCAGGTCGGTCTCGTAGACCCGCAGGATCTTGACGAAGTCGACCCCCTCCACCTGGTGGATGACGCCGTAGAGCTCGCCCTGGTTGAGCGCCCGCCCGAAGGCCCACCCGTCGCCCTCGCCGTCCATCGCCCCGCCCACCAGCGGGTTGAGGTAGGTGTAGAGCGCGTGGGCCACGTCCTCCTCGACCCGGCGCGGGTCGGAGCGCAGGCCGGCCTGGAGGTTGACGACGACGCTCACCCCCCGGTAGCGCGCCGGCACCAGCTCGACGCGGGTGCCGATCAGGCGGCGCTCGTCGAGGTACGCCGCGACGGTGGCGAACAGCTCCTCGTCGGGCGTGAGCTCCGCGATCGCCAGCAGCCGGTCGGCGGGCTCGACCCGCGGCACCAGGTGCAGCCGCGCCACCCCGACGGTGTCGGGGGGCTCCACGCAGATGGCGCGCGCGACGCGCGGCGACGCCTCGGCGCTCAGGAACTCGAAGTCCTCGCCCGTGACGGCCCGGTACCGGGTGCGGATCTCCATCGCGGCCCGCTGGCGGGCCCCCTCGAGGCTCTCGGGATCGACGCCGCCCGCCGCCGGCGCGGGGTTGACCACGGCCGAGACGGTCGGGATCGCGCTCTTGAGCACGCTCAGCGCGCCCGCCGCCACGTTGCCGCTGCGCCCGCCCCCGTGCCGGTAGCGGTGCATGCGCAGGCGCGCCCCCTTCGGAGGCACGGCCCCGTACTGGCGCCATGCCCCGTCGCCGGTGCGCACGGCGGGGCCGAACGAGAGCTCGCCGCTCGCCAGGTCGAGCGTGTGGTGCATGTCGGCGGGGCCGCTCTCGGCGAACGTCTCGACCGGCTCCCAGGGGCGCCAGGCCGTCGACCCCGGCTCGAGCACCTCGAGCCCCTCGCCGCCGTCGAGCGCGAGCACCGGCGAGTTGCGCAGGCGGAAGCTCTGGCCCGGGGTGCCGTCGCTCTCCCCGAGCACCTCGTCGTCGATGCGCACGCTGTGCGCCGCCGGCACGAGGGCGCCGAGCGGGGCGGCCGTGATCGAGTAGATCTCGGGCGGGTGCGAGAAGGTGGCGGCCGCGGCGCCCCGGCGTGTGGTGTCGTCGAGCCGGCAGCGCAGCCAGTGGGCGCGCGTGCCGCCGACCGTCGCGACGTCGTGACCGTCGGGCAGCTGCAGCTCGACCACGCCGCTGCCGTAGTTGAACCCCCCCGTGGCGTCCACCAGGACGGCGGCCTCGCGCCATCCACCGGGCGCGTCGCCCGACGACACCTCCCAGCGCAGCGGCGGGTCCTCGGGGTCGACGCCGGCGCCGCGCGCCTGGGAGCAGTCGACGTCGACGCGCAGCAGCAGCCGCGCCAGCGAGCCGTCGAAGCCCAGGTAGAGGGCGTCGCCGACCTGGGGCGGCATGCCGAAGGGGAGCTGGTCGGGGCCCTTGGGGGTCGCGACGCCGTTGGCGACGCCGACGTCCTTGACCGCGCGGCCGCGCTCCACCTGGTACGCCGTCGGCCGGCTGGCGGGGATCGTGACGTCCTCGAGGGTCTGGAACACCACCGGGTCCTCGCCGGGGGTGCGCAGCGTGGCCACCTCGGTGGTCGAGGCGGGGATGAACACCGGGGCGGTCGCGGGCGCCGAGAGCCGGAAGCGCAGCTCCGCGCGGGCCGCGGTGGCCGGCTCGAGCGCGATGCCGAGCAGCTCCATCAGGGCGACGTGGAGCTTGTCGGGGATCCGGTTGAGGCGGTAGATGACCATCTCGGTCATCCACGCGAACAGCTCGATCAGGGTGACGCCCGGGTCCGAGACGTTGTGCTCGGTCCACTCCGGGCAGCTCTGCGCGATGCGCAGCCGCGCCTCGTTGACGAGGTCCTGGAAGTCGCGGTCGTCGAGCGTGACGGAGGGCAGCCGGCTGCTCACGGGGTGCTCTCCTCGGCCGGGATGACGTAGAAGGGGTGCACGAGGTTGCGCACGTCGTTGGTGGCGCGCAGCCGGTAGGTCACGTCGATGACCACGATCTCATCGACCATGCCGCCGCCCGGACCGGGCTCGACCGACAGGTCGACGCTCACGACGTCGATGCGCGGCTCCCAGCGGTCGAGGGCGCGCCGCACCTCCTGCTCGAGCCGGCCCACCAGATAGGCGTCGACCGACTCGAAGACGTAGTCGTGGATGCCGCAGCCGAACTCGGGCCGCATGGGCCGCTCGCCGGGCGCGGTGCCGAGGATGACGCCCATCGCCTCGCGGACGTCCTCGTCCTCGTGCGAGAGGGCGAGGCCGCCGCGGGCGTCGACGCGCAGCGGGAAGGACAGGCCGGATCCGAGGATGCCGCCCATCAGCCGAGCTGCACCTGGGCACCGGACACCTTCACGGTGCCGCCGGCCTGGATCGTGATGCTCGCCCCGGCCTTGATGGTGAGGCTGCCGCTCGCCTCGATCGTCACCGAGCCGCTGCCCTTCACGGTCGACGTCCTTCCCGGTCGCCGAGATGGTGCCGTCGTTCTGCATCACCGACGACGCCGCGCCGACCTCGACGGTCAGCTCGTCCTGGGCGGTGATGGACATGGCCTTGTCGGCCACGAGGCCGATCTCGTGGCCGCTGCGCAGACGGAAGGCCCCCTCGGTCCCCGCGAGATCCCCGGGCGTGTCCTCTCCGTTCCAGAGCGCGCCCAGCACGACGGGCCGGCGTACGTCGCCGTGCTCGAACGCGACCAGCACCTCGTCGCCGACCAGCGGGGTCATCAGCAGGCCGCGGTCGCGTCCGGCGCCCGGGCCGGCCATGCGCGCCCACCACCCCTCGGTCTCCTCGCCGAGCTCGGGGTACTTCACCCGCACGCGGCCGAGCCGATCGGGGTCGTCGTTCTGGGTGACCACGGCCACCTGGACCCCGCCCGACTCCCAGCCGGGGCGGGTCGCGGGGGTGAGCAGCTCGACCAGGCTCCGCGACGCGTCGCCCGACACGCGGAACCGGGTCTCGTACCCGGCGGCCCCGCGGAAGTGGTGGCTGGTCGAGGTGAGGCGGTAGGTGCCGCTGAACCGCGTGCCCACGCCCTCGATCGTCACCGACGATCCGGCGCGCAGCCCGGGCGCCCCGCGGCAGGTGCCCTCGGCGTCGAGCCAGGCGTTCGCGATGCGCGCCATGACGCTCTTCGCGAGCGCGTCGGCCTCCTCCTGGTCGCCCACCGGGGCGTCCGAGATCGTGATCGCCCCGCCGCCGAGCGCCTTGGCGACCGACGCGCGGTCGACGCCGATCGTCGAGTGCGGGGCCTCGGCGCGCGCCGTCGCCTCGATCGCCCGCTTGGCGGTGTGGTCCCAGCAGCGCACGACGACCTCGTCGACCTGCTGCACGCCGGTCAGGCGGGGCCGGAAGGTGGTCAGCGTCTCGCCCGTAGCGGAGGATGGTCGGGGGCCCCTCGGGCCGGCCGCCGCCCGCGCGCCGGAACGACAGGCGGTGGCCGAGCACGACCACCTCGCAGCCGACGCGGCCGGCCAGGCGCCAGAGGAACTCCCAGTCGGTCTCGTTGCTCTGCTGCACGAACGGCTGGATGCCGCCGGCGTCCTCGATCTCGGCCACCTCGAGGCCGGCCCGCTCGGCACACCTTGCGGACCACGTCGGCGATCGTCACGTCCTGGAAGGTGGCGTTGCGGCGGGTGCGGTTGAGCGCGTGCGAGTGGTCGTAGCCGCGCACCACGATCGAGATGCCGTCGGCGCGGAACTCGGGCTCGACGGCCGTGATCTGGCCCGTGATCAGCGAGGTCACCCGGTTCGCGTCGGGCGCGCCCAACCGGATCTCGATCTCGCTGCCGACCTCCATCGGGAGGGTGTCCATGTGCTTCAGGCCCGGGTCGGACATGCGTACGAGGAAGGCGTCGGGCAGCGTGCAGGTTGTCGTCGACGCGGACGTCCTGGATGAGCGCGGCGATGCGCGGGTCGAGCGCCGCGCCGGCCACCAGCACCTCGGCGCCCGCGATGCCGGCGGAGCGGCCGTCGGCGGTGGTGCTCATCCGGGGAGGGTCGGTATCGAGAGGACGCGTGCCGCGCGGCAGACGCAGGGGGTCGTCGATGCCGTTGGCCTCGGCGATGCGCCGCCACAGGGTGGGGTCGCCGTAGGCCGCGTGGGCGACGCCCTGGATGCTGTCCCCGTCGCGCACGACGTGCGTGCGCAGGCCGGCCACGCCCCGGGTGGTCGGGTTCTGCGGCCCCTTGCCGACGGTCGGCTCGGCCTGGATGAGCGAGATCGTCGCCTTGGCGCGCACCGGCGTCCCGTTCGGCCGGAAGAGCAGGTACTGCACCGACAGGCTCTCGCAGACGGCGCGGAAGGTCGTCGTCGCGCCCCAGCCGAACTCGATCATCGGGGGCCGTCCGCTGTTCTTGCCCGAGGCGTAGGCCTTGTCGACCGCCATCGGCCCCGAACAACGAGTTGGTGATGGCGCGCACGTCGCCGTCGGTGCGGTCGGCGTCGTCGAAGAGCAGGTCGAGCTTGAGCTTCTGTGCGTCGCCGCCGCCGAACTGGGCGGTGGGCATGCCCTGGCCGACGACCGGCTTGATCGTCCACTTGTTGCTCTTCGAGATCGTGTACTCGGCCGGGTTGAACCAGCAGTCGATCTGCTCTCCGCTCTCGAGCTTGAGGTAGGCCTTGGTGAGGTTGTCGGGGATCGCCATGTCAGCCCGGGGAGACCGACTTCAGGCCCTGGTGGGCGATCTCGATCGTCTCCATCGCCACCTCGCCCGACTGGGCCTTCAGGTCGGGGCCGGTCCACTTGACCGGGAAGGCGCCGGTGAACGACCAGGTGCGGATCGGCTTCAGGTCGTGCCCGTACATCGTCACCGAGACGTCCCGCCGCACCGTCTTCTCGCGGCAGTCGAGGAACCACTTCACGAAGGTCTCCTCGTGGGTGACGCCCCGCTTGAGCACGAGGTTGGGGAACTTCATGCGCCCGCGCAGCTTGTGGACGAAGTCGTTGACCCCGCCCTCCTGGTACTCGACGACGTCGTACTCCATGGCGAGGCCCGAGCACTCGGTGAAGTAGCCGAGCGGCTCGCCGACGTCCACGCCGAAGAAGCTGCCCGGCGTGGGGTCGGGGGTCGCGCTGCCGGGCGCCGTCGCGCGGGCCGTCGCCATCAGTGGCCCAGGTTCCCGAGCAGGTCGCCCATGCGCTCGCGCTCGGCCAGCAGGTCGCGCTTGAGCCGGTCGACGATGCCCTCGTAGAGCTCGTCGAGATCGGGCGGCGCGGCCGGCCCGCCCGCGGCACCCCCGCCGGCCGGGGCGCGGGTCGCCGACGGGGCGGGCGACGGCGCGATGCCGAGCGCCGAGGCCATCGCCGCAGTCGCGTCGGCCATCGCCGCGGCCGGCCCCCCGGGGGCGGGCACGGCGGACAGGCCCGCGACGCCCGGCAGGTCCGGCACGGAGGGCAGGTCGGCGAGGTCCGGCACCGCCGGCCCGGGTGGCAGGTCGCCGAGGGACGGCAGCGCCGGCAGGGCCGGCGTCAACGGCAGCCTCGGCGGCGCCGGCACCGAGGGCGGCGACGGCCGCCGCGGCAGGTCGGGCATCCTCAGTCGGGCGACCTGCCGAGCCGACCCCGCGATGGGCGCGTCCGTGGCGACGGGCGCCGCGGAGATCCCGGCGGTGCCGGGCGGGTCGGGCGTCGTGAGCGCGACGGGGGAGGGGGGCGGTGCCGGGGCGCCGGGCGATGCCTGCGGAGCGCGGTGTGCGGACGGCGCCCCGTCGGATCCGGCCGCCGCGCGCGGGGCCGGCCGCGCCAAGGGCGGTATCGGCTGCGCCGCGGGTGCTGCCGGCTGCGTCGCGGGCGGGATCTGCTGCGCGGCGGCCGGGGCCGGGGCGGGCGCGGCGGGCCCTCCCGCAGCCGTCCGGAGGATCGCGCGCGGCCCCCCGGCGGGGGGTGGTCCAATTGGTCGCGGCGCCGAGGTCCAATTGGACCTCGGCGACCGGAGGGCCCCGGAACCCGCATCGCCGGCGGGTTCCGGCGACGCCGACGGCGACGCTGACGGAGACGGCGACCGGGTGACCGCGGGCGCGGCCGATGCCTCGGGCCGGTCCTCGGGGGACGAGTCGGCGCCGCCGGCCGCGGCGTCCGCGTCCGGGGGCGCGGACATCGCGCGGTCCGGGGCGGGCGGTGCCGCGGCGCGGCGCCGCAGCACGCGCGCGATGGCGCGCCCGCGACCGCCGCCGGGCGGGCTCGCGGGGGGCGCCGACGACGCGGCGGGGGGCTGGGGCGGACCCGGGGCGGGCGTCGTCGCGTCCGGCGGGCCGGAGGTCGCCGGGCCCGCCGGGGCCGGCCCGCCGCGGCGCGCGCCGCGGGTCAGGCGGCCGAGCAGCCCCGGCGCGGGCGGCGGGGCGGGATCGCCATCGTGACCCGCCGACGCCGACGGCGACGAGGGCCCGATCGCCTGCGTGTCGGCGGCCCGGCCGCGCTCCGGGGTCTCGGACGTCGCCGTGTCGTCGGCGGCGGGCACCTCGACCGCCTGCGGCACGGGCCGGTGGGCGCGGTGCAGCATCGGCGCGGCGGACGCGGCGCGGGGGGCCGTGGGCGCGTCGACCGGCGAGGGCGGCGGCGCGGACGCCCGCTCCGGCGCCCGGTGCAGGCGCACCGGGCTCCGCCGCGGAGCCGGGGCGCCGGCCGCCGAGGACCCGGGCGCCGGCGGGGCGGCAGCAGCCGCCCCGGGAGTCCCGGCGCCCGTCCGGGCCTCGGAGGGACCGGAGGTGCCCGTCGGTGACGACGCCGGCGCCGGCGCCGGGGGTGGCGGCGCGCCCTCCGCGGCCGGCGGCGCGGGGGCCTCCTGCCCGGGCGCCTCCGACGCCGCGGCCGCGGGCGCCTCCGGTGGCGCGCGCCGTCACGGCGCGTCGTCCCACGCGGCGGGAGGTGACCTCCTCGACGCGACCGCGCGGCAGCGGCCCGCCGGGGGCGCGCGGTGGGGCGGGCGGGCTCTCCGACCGGGCGAGCCGCCGGGGGGTCGACGGCCCGCCGTCCGCAGGTCCGGGCGCGGACGGGGGAGTCCGATCCGGCGTCGTGTCGCCCGCCGCCCCGCCGCCCCCCGCCTCCTCGATGCGCCTCCGGACGTCCTCGACCCCGGCGCCGTGGGCGAAGGGGACGGCCCCCTCGGGCACGCCGCCATCGCCGAACATCCACTCGTAGGCGAAGTCGCTCAGCCCGGCGGGGCGCTCGGGGGCCGCCTGCGGCTCCCACGCGCCACGCGAGGGGGCGCCGCGCGCGACGGGCGCGCGGGCCGGGGCGCCGCCCCTGCCGGCCGGCGACAGGCGCAGCGCCGTCGGCCGCGCCGACGGCGTACGGCGCTCCGACACGGTGCGGGCGAGGGATCGCCCGCCGACCCCCTGCAGCGGGTCAACGTGCCGCGCCACGACGCCCGGGCCGAGACGGGTCGCGGCGGGCCGCCAGCCCCCGCCGGGCCGCTCGCCGGTCATCGCGCGCCCTCCGCCGCCGCCAGGCCGTCGGCCTCATCCAGGAACCGCCGCCGGTCGCGGTGCTCCAGGTCGAGGATCGTGTCGAGCGGCCAGTGCAGGTGGTAGGCGAGGCGGGCCGTCTCCCCGAGCAGTCCGTCGGGGGACGGCCTCATGGTTCCCCCAGGCGGCCGTCCTGGATCTCGGTCAGGTCGACCTCGAAATGGTGGCCGCAGTCGGGGCAGGCGATGGTGCCGACCGCCTCGCCGTCGGTGTTGAGGCGCTCGTAGAGCTTCTGCAGGTGGTCGAAGTCGGCGGCGAACAGCCCTTCGACCAGCTCGGGCGTGATCTCGGTGACCGATCCGATGCGCGTGATCACGCGCGCCAGCAGCAGCACGCCGAGGTAGGCCTCGTTGTCGCGCACCGCGGGGTCGCGCAGGGGCTCGATCTCGTCGCGCGCGGTCGCGAGGCGCATGAGCCCCTCGCGATGGGTCTCCCCCGACGCGTCCTGGAGCCCCCGCGGCAGCGTGAAGGCGATCTCCGTCTTCATCGGGCGGCCGGCCCGCTACTCGCGGTCGAGTCCCTCGTGGCAGATCTGGATCTCCTCGACCGCCACGTCGGCGCTCTTGGGGTCCAGGCTCGCGCCGGTGTACTTGGTCGGCCACCCCTGCAGGAACTTCCAGCGGGCGATGGGCGTGCCGTTGTAGTCGAGCAGCTCGATGAAGCCGTTGACGCGGGCCGAGTCGGGACCCTCGTCGAGCACCTGCTTGCGCCAGGTCCAGAGGTCGGCGCTCTCGTCGACGCCGCGCTTGAGGGTGATGTTCGACCACTTGAGCGGGCCCGGCACCTTGCGGACGATCGGGTTGCCGTTCGTGTCGACCGACGTGTGCTCGATGACCGTGGTCTCCGAGTCGAGGCCGGTGCACTCGCGGAAGCTGCCGATCCCCTCCTTGCCGCCGATGTCGAGGCGGAATCGGGATGCGGGGCGTGGTTCCTTGGCGGGCATGCGGTGTCTTCCTCTCTGTCAGGCGGGGGTTATGCCGAGACCTCGGCCGCGCCGGCGGTGAACTGGCTGATCCGGAAGATCACGAACTCGGCCGGCTTGACCGGCGCGATCCCGATCTCGATGACGACCTGCCCGGCCTCGACGGCCTCGGGCGGGTTGGTCTCGGCGTCGCACTTGACGAAGAAGGCCTGCTCCGGGGTCGCGCCGAAGAGCGCGCCGTCACGCCAGACGCGCGTCAGGAAGTTCGCGCTCGAGATGCGCAGCCGTGTCCAGAGCCGGTGGTCGTTGGGCTCGAAGACGGCCCACTGCGTACCCTCGATGATCGATTCGCTGACGTAGTTGAAGAGCCGCCGCACGTTGATGTAGCGCCACTCGGGGTCGCTCGAGAGGGTGCGCGCGCCCCAGATGCGGATGCCCCGTCCCGAGAAGGCGCGGATGCAGTTGATCCCGTTGGTGTTGAGCCCGCCCTGCTCCTCGTGCGTCACCTGGAAGGCCAGGCCGTTGGCGCCGAGCACGACCTCGTTGGCCGGGGCCTTGTGCACCCCGCGGGTGCCGTCGGTGCGCGCCCACACGCCTGCCACGTGGCCGCTCGGCGGCACCAGCATCGGCTGGTTGGTCAGCGGGTCCATGACCTCGATCCACGGGTAGTAGAGGGTCGCGAACTTCGAGTCCCACCCCGCCGTGTCCATGCGCCACTCGAGGATGTCCTGGGGCAGCATGTCGGGCGGCCCGTCGAGGATGGCCATGCGGTCGCCGGCGTTCTCGCAGTGGGCGACCATCTTGCCCTGCAGGTCGCGGATCTGGGCGTCCTCGCCGAGCGTCTGCAGGTCGGGCACGACGAGCATCGTCACCTCGTCGATGGCGGCGATGCTGCCGAGGCCCTGCCGCCGCGCGACGTCGCCCTCGAAGTCGCCGCCCGTCAGGTCGGTCGGTGCGACGGCCGCGGCGACCAGGCTGTACGTGCCGGTCGCGGGGGCCCGCTGCCCCTCGGGCAGCGAAGCGCCGGTCTCCTCGAGGCGGATCAGCTTCGACGCCGAGTTCACCTTCGTCGCGATGTTGGTGCGGCCGCGCTTGAGCGTCAGGCCCTCGTGCTCCTCGCGCGCCGAGCCGGCCGTGACGACCAGGCGCCAGCTCGGCTCGGCCTCCTTGCCGCCCCCGCCGTCACCCTCCTCGCCATCGGGCGGGGGAGGGGGCGGCTCCTCGCTGAGCTCGAGCGACACGTCGCCGTCGGCGGCGGGCAGCGCGACGGCGCGGTAGGCGTCCAGCGAGGGGTTCGCGGCCGCCGGCAGCGCCGCCTGGGCGATCGGCGGACCGGCCCCGTTCGAGCTGTCGCCGCCGACGCGCACGACCCAGCAGAGGCCCCCGCCGTTCTGGAAGAAGCCGTAGACCGAGTGCGCCAGGTAGGCGCCGCTCATGAACGGCCCCGCGTCGGGGTTGGACGGATCGCCGAAGGTGCGCGCGAACTGGGTCCAGTTCGAGATCCTCATCGGCGTGTTCAGCGGGCCACCGGGCGCCAGGCCCACGAAGGCGGCGACCGAGGTGCCGACCCCCTCGATCGGCTTCGACTGCGCCGGGATCTCCTCCACGTACACCCCGGGCGTCAGGTAGGTCGGCATGTCACTCTCCCTGTCGGCGTCGTTGGTCGTTCTCGAGCTCGCTCATGAGCGCTCCGGCCGTCCCCGCGGAGACCCTGCGCGGCACCGTGTGCCCCGCGTCGTAGACGTGCATCTCGGACTCGTCCCGGGCCCAGAGGATCAGCTTCGCGTCGGGCGCGGCCGCTTGGACCCGCCCCACGTCGTCGAACGCGCGGGCGTCGAGCGGCAGCACGATGGCGTCCGGATCGATCTGGGCCGCGGTCAGCGGGAGCTGCGCGGAGCGGCTCTCCTCGGTCACCTCGACACCGCGCTCGGCGAGCAGGGAGCTCATCCCGAGGCGGAGCATCGGAGCCAGGTCGCCCAGCAGCACGCGCGGTGGCCGGTTGGTTGCACACACGTCCGATATTGCGCCCGGCCGCCGGTCGGGGGCATGCGCCGCCGGGGCAGCCTTGCGGGCAGCGTGGGCTGCCCGAAGGTTCCGTCCCCGCCTTCAGCCGGCCCTCCGGCGCCCGCGCCGGGGCGCGTCCACGACGACGATGTCGGTCTCGCCGCCCGGCACCCGGACCGACGCCTCCCCCTCGCGCCCGTCGGGCGCCCGCGCCCTCAGGCCGTGCGTGCCGGTGCGCACCCGGCCGAACACGAACTGCCCGTCGGCGTCGGCCGTGACCCACCCGGGCCCGTCCGCCATGACCACCCACGCGTCCGGCACCGGGGCGCCGTCGTCGTCGCGCACGGTGCCGCGCAGCCGGTGCAGGTCCTCCACGCTCGCGCGCCCGCCGTCGAGGTTGCGCATCCGCAGCGTCTGGGTGCGCACCTCCGGCCCGCGCTCGACCGTCGCCCCCGAATCGCACGAGAGCACCACCCCGAAGTCGAGCGACGCCTTGTACGAGCCGCCCACCGACGACCAGAACTCGGGGCTGCCGGTCTGACGGGGCTCGGCGATCCGCGTGCGCAGGGGGAACGGCTGGGACGCGGGGTCGGTGAGCCCCCCCGCCAGCAGGTCGTCGGGCAGCGTGTCGTAGGCGTAGAGGATGGCGAGCACCTGGCTCAGCAACCGGTGCTCGTCCTCCACCTCACGCGTCCAGGCGGTCACGGCGTACGAGGCGGTCAGGCGCAGCGGCGGGCGCGACTCGACGGCGCGGCCGCCCTCGGTGTGCAGCTGCCAGTCGGCCGGCCGGTGGTCCTCGGCCTGGCGCACGTCGTAGAGGAAGAGGTCGACCGTGGGCGCGGAGAGCTGCGACGACCACTCCTTGCTGGGCGCGTCGAACGCGATGTCGATGCCGTCGAAGCCGCGCCCGGTGAACTCGCGCCGCAGCAGCCGGCGCACCGTCTCGTCGAGGTCGGCGAGCATCGTGTTGAGGGGGACGCGGATCGATGTCGTGCCCACCGGCGTTCCTTCCGGAGCGGAGCGAGGATCCCATGACACCACCCGGCGCCCGCGGATTGCGCGCGGGCGAGGCTGTCCGAAGGGGCAGACAAACGGGCACGCCGGCGTGGCGTGCCGGGCGGCGGCTCAGCCGCCGCCCCCCTTCGGCGGCGGGCCCTCCTCGCCCGGGGCCCCCTCGGCGGCGAGCGCCTTCTCCTCGCGCTCGAGCTCGCGGTCGGCCTCCAGCAGTCCCGAGAAGACCTTCTCGAGGTGTGTGCGGGACGCCCGGTAGGCGTCGGCGGCGTGCGCGCCGTTCTCGCTGCGCGAGCGACGCATGGCCTGGAGGTGCCGCACGGCGTTCCGCACCTTGAAGCCCGCGGTCTGGATGGTCGTGGCGTCCTGCCCGACGAAGTTCCCGGACAGGCCGTCCAGCACCCTCTGGATCTCCTCGGTGAACGCGACGACGTCGCCCGGCTCGCCCTTCTCGCCGAGCGCCGCCAGGTCCTGCTGCGCCTGCCCCAGGGACCCCACGACGCCCTTGAGGGACGCCACCACGTCGGGCGGGACGGGCGGCTTCGGCGGTCCGGCCGGCGCCGGGGCCGGAACCGGCGCGGGTGCCGGGGTCGCGGCGGGTGCCGGGGTCGCGGCGGGTGCGGGTGTGGCGGGGCCGTTGAGGACACCGGTGATGTCCGTGGCGGCGGAGCCGAAGTGCAACGTCGCCATGGCGATCGTCTCGGCCCGGGTCTCCGTCAGTGCCATGGCGGTCTGGTGCGCCTCCCCGAAGCTGTCCTGCGCCGCCTCCAGCTCCCGGCGCTGGCCCTCCCCCACGGCGAGACCGGCGATCACGCCGAGGAGCGGCTCGCCGTTGCCCCTCGCCTTCGCGGCCCCCTCCTTGGTCCCGGGCCCCACGAGCCGGATGAGGTCGTCCAGCACCGAGAAGACCTGGTTGTTGAGGGTGTTGCGCGACCGGAGGTTGCCGGCCCGCTGCCCGGTGATCGCCGCCCGCCGGTCGGCGCCGCCCGCGGTCTTCGCCGCGGCGTCCACGTGCTCGCCACCCCACCAGCCGCGCTGCTCGCCCGAGACGTAGATCAACCCGGCGCCGACGACCGCCATCGGGATGAGGAGCCGCTGCACCGCCGGCGCCGGCGCCTGCCGCACCTCGACCGCGCGGGCGAAGGCGCGGTTGCCCACCGCGGTCGCCAGGTGGGCGGCCTCCGGGGATCCGGGCGGGAGCGCGTGCGGTGCATCGTGCTCGTGCGCGACGCCGGGCTCCCGGTCGCGTGCGCTCATGATCCCTCCTGACGGGTCGGTCGGCGTACTCGGCGCGGCGTCGTCACCGCGGCGCCCTCACCAGCTCGTGGAACCGCTCGAAGTCGCTCTCCAGGGTGAGGCGACCGAGCTTGCCGTACTCCAGGGCGACGCCGACCACGAGGTGGCGCATCCGGATGACCCCGCCGTCGTCGGCGGCGAGGAACGCCCCGGCCAGTGACGCGTTGCGGATGCCCCCGCCCGAGAGCTTGAACCGCTCCGCCAGGAAGGGCACGTCGATGTCGTCGCCGAGCGGCGCCTCGTCGGGCAGCACCAGACCCCAGATGCGGGCGCGGTCCTCCGGCTCGGGGAACGGGAAGTCGATCACGAAGTCGAGCCGGCGCAGGAATGCGTCGTCGATGTTGTGGCGGAAGTTGGTCGCCAGGATCACCGCGCCCGAGTACGCCTCCATCTTCTGGAGCAGGTACGCCACCTCGATGTTGGCGTAGCGGTCGTGCGAGTCGCTCACCTCGGAGCGCTTGCCGAAGAGGGCGTCGGCCTCGTCGAAGAAGAGGATCGCGTTCGAGCCCTCGGCGGCGGTGAAGATGCGATCGAGGTTCTTCTCGGTCTCGCCGATGTACTTCGAGATCACGGTCGCCAGGTCGATCCGGAAGAGCTCGAGCCCGAGGTCGCGGGCCAGCACCTGGGCGGCCATCGTCTTGCCGGTTCCCGACTCGCCCGCGAAGAGGGTGGTGAGTCCCTGGTTGCGGGCGACGGTGCGCCCGTAGCCCCACTCCGACAGCACGAGGTCGCGGTGGCGCAGGTAGGCCGAGATCGAGTGCAGCACCTCGAGCGGCCGCTCCGGCAGCACGAGCTGCTCCCACCCGAAGGCGGGCTCGAGGCGGGCCGCCAGCTCGCCGAGGCGCCCGCTCGAGGCGCGTCGCGCACCCAGGTCGAGGTGGCGCGGGGCGGGCGCCGCCAGGCCCTCCACCGCGGCGGTGTGCCGTGCGACCTCGGCGGCGTCGGCGATCTGCGACATCGACAGCCTGAACTTGGCCGCCACGTCGTCAACGTCCGCGCCGCCCGCGTGCGCGACCCAGGCCGCGCGGCGCTCGGCGAAGGTGGGGGCGGGCGCCTCGACGACGATCGCGGTGCGGTCGCCGAGGGCGACCGCGGCGTCGGCGCCGAGCCCGCAGACCAGGGGCCGCTCGTACATGCCGCCGAGGGCACGGAGCGCCGCGCGCCGGGTGCCCGGCTCGAGCCCCTCCAGGCCCTCGATGCACAGCCGCCGATCCTCGAGGGCGGCCGTCAGGCGGGCGTCGCGCATGACATCGGCATCCTCGACGTCGGCCGCGTCAACCATGACCAGCGGCCGGCCGAGCGCCGCGGCGAGCAGGCTCGGGGCATCGGGACCGATCAGCAGCAGCGGCAGCCGGGTGTCGCAGGCGATCAGCCCCCGCAGCTCGACCAGCAGGCCGGCGCGCCCCGGGTCGGCCTCGGGCACCGGCTCGCGGCGCTGGCGGCCGTGGGTGCGGGCGTCGTCGAGGTCGGCGCCGAGCAGCAGGGCCGCGACGGGGTCGGCCACCTTGACCCCCCGGTCGGCGATCGGGGTCGGGCCCCGCTCGTCGAGCACCCGCAGCGCGCCCAGGCGCCGCAGCGGGGCGTCGCGCGCGAAGCGGGCCAGCACGTCGCCCGGCGCCACCCCGTCGCCGGCCACCAGGCGCGCCACGAGCCCCGGGCTCGGCAGCTTGCGGGTGACGTCGTCGTGCAGGTAGGCGTACAGGCGGCCGTACGCCGGGTTGAGCTCCGGCGCCGCGCAGACGGCCAGCACGGAGGCGTCGATGTCGTCGAGCCCCAGTCGCTCGGCGGCGTGGGCGAGGCGCCCCTCCGGATCCATCGACGGCCCCGAGCGCGCGATCGCCACGGCCAGCTCGTCGGTGACGTAGAGCCCACGGAAGGGGTCGGTGGGGTTGGGGTCGGAGGCCGCGACCGACTCGACGGCCTCCCGAACGCGCGCCTCCACCCGCGCCAGCCCGTCCGGTCGGTCAGCGGGCGAGCTCATCGGCGGCCTCGTCCGCCTCCCGCTCCAGGGCGTCGCCCGGCTGCGACACGGTCAGCGGCCCGCCCGCGGGCGCGCCGCGCTGCTGGGCCACGTGGGTCAGCTCGTGCGCCATCAGGCGGTCGCCGTCGGTCGTCCCCGGCCGGTGCTGCCCCTCGCTGAAGAAGACGTCGCTGCCGACCGCGAAGGCCCGCGCCGCGACCGACCGGGTGAGGTCGTCGGCCGCCGGCCCGTCGTGCACCCGCACGTCGTCGAGCGGATCGCCCAGCGCCGACGAGAAGCGCTCGCGCGAGCCGCCGTCCAGCGGCCGCCCACCCCCGCGCGACGCGGCGATGGCGGCCTCGACGTCGGGGTGGGCGCGCCCGTCGGGCAGGATCCCGTCGCCGTGGCGCGCCAGCGTCGAGAAGGCCCGGTTGCCGATGCTCGAGGCCAGGCGCTCCGCGGGGCCCGGCTCGGGGGCCTCGGTCGCCGGCGCGCGGGCGTCCCGTCGCGTCGCGACGTCGCGGTCGTGGTCGTGGCCGCTCAGCGCCGGTCCGTCCCGCGGGGCCTCATCGGCCGATCGTAGGCGGGGCGCCCCGTCCCTGTCATCCGCGTGCCGCGCACCTTCGTGCAGACCAACGTGCAGCGCACCGGCGCGGGCGCCTCTTGTCGTGCCGGGGGCAGGAATGGGATGTTGCGCCCGTGGACGAGGTCTTCGAGGTCACCGGCGGCAGGGACGAGGGCGCGCGCTTCGGGCTGGCCGCCGGGCAGGCGCGCATCGGCCGCGATCCGTCGGCCGACATCGTGCTGACCGACCCCCGCGTCTCGCGACGCCACGCCCGGGTCGCGATCGACGGCGGACTGCTGATGATCGAGGACCTCGACTCGACGGGCGGGACGGCCGTCAACGGGCGGCGCATCAGCCGGGCCACGCCGCTGCGGACGGGCGACGTGCTGACGCTCGGCGCCAGCGAGCTGCGGGTGCTCTGGACGCCGGCCCCGGCCGCCACCGTCTTCGGACCGGTCATCGTGCTCGACGAGCCGCCGCCCGTCCCCGCCACCGTGATCGAGGCGCGTCCGGCGGAGCCGCCGCCGCAGGCCGATGCTCCCCCGCCCCCGCCCCCGCCCCCGCCCCCGCCCCCGGAGGCACCGGCCCCTGCGCCCCCGGAGGCGCCCGGCCCGCAGTTCGAGCCCGCCCGCGTCCCGGTGCCCGACCCCGACCCCGTCGCGGCCTCCATGGCCGAGCCGGACGTCGTCGAGCCCGAGCAGGACGCCGTCGAGCCCGAGCCGGACGCCGTCGAGCCCGAGCCGGACGCCGTCGAGCCCGAGCCCCCGGTCGCGCCCGAGCCGGTCGCGGACCCGCCGCCCCCGCCGCCCCTCCCGGCCGAGGACGACGCCTACGCCACCTTCGCCCGGCGTGCCGTGCCCGACCCCGACGACGCCCCTCCGCCGGACGTGGAGCCATCCCCGCCCCCGGTGGACGTCCTCCCACCGCCACCACCGCCTCCACCCCCGCCGCCCCCGCCGCCCCCGCCGCGCCGCCAACTGGGCCCCGCCGCCGCCGCCGCCGCCACCACCACCCCCGCCGCCACCGCCGGTCGAGGTGGCCCCCCCGCCACCCCCGCCGCCGCCGCCTCCGCCACCTCCGCCGCCGCCTGTCGGGGCGCCGCCGCCGCTGCCCCCGCCGCCCCCGCCCGAATGGCAGCAGGACGATCCGGGTCAGGCCGGCGAGGCGGCCGACGACGAGGGGGGTCCCCGCAAGCGCCGGTGGTTCTGGCAGTCGAAGGACCGGGGAGGGAGCGGGTAGGGCCGCTGCGCGGCGGCCCCGGCGTTCAGTCCTTCACGCGGGTGGTGCCGAACAGGTAGGTCATGGTGCCGAAGACGGCGGTCATGGCCACGGCGGCGATCGGATCGGTGCCGCGGCCGTCGATGGTCGCCCGGATCGTCTCGGCCAGCAGGGCGATCGTGATCAGGCCGAACATGACGAAGCCCATCCAGTTGGCCCAGCCGATCGGCAGGTACTTGCGCCCGCCGACCTGGTCCACGGCCGGGGCGTAGTTCGCCCGCCGGCCGCCGGTCTTCTTGGTGTTCTTCGCGCGCGCCACGTCCGGCAGGGTAGCAGCGCCGACCGCTAGCCTCCCGGCGATGCCCGCCCCGAGCCCCGGCGACTGGAGGACGATCCTGATCGCCCACGCGGCGCTCGAGACGGGTCTGCTGGCGGCCTTCGACCCGCCCGCGACGCCCGCCGACGCGGCGCGCGCGGCCGGGCTCGACCCTCGGGCCGCGGCCGCCGTGGCGGTCGCCCTCACCGCCGGGGGGCACCTGCGCGAGGCCGGGGGCGGGTCGCTCGCGCTGACCGACCGGGGCGCCGCGCTGCTCGTGACGCCCGACGGCGCCGACCCGGCCGGAGAGCTGCACCTGGAGGCCCGCGCCATCCGCAGTCACCTGCGCCTCGCCGAGACCCTGGTGACGGGGGCTCCGCCCGACGACGTCTCGGGGGGCGATCGCGCCACCCGGGAGCGCTTCATGCGGGCCATGCGCCACGTCGCGACGCCGCGGGCCGACGAGACGGCCGTCGCCATCGGTCCTCCACGCGGCAACGGGCGCCTGCTCGACGTGGGCGGCGCACCCGGCACCTACGCCCGTCGCCTGGCCGGCGCCGGATGGCGGGTGACGGTGCTCGACCTGGCGCAGACGCTCGAGATCGGCGAGGCCGACCTGCGCGCGGCCGGGGTCGCGACCGTGGCCGGCGACGCCACGAGCGCGCTGCCCGCGGGGCCGTGGGACGCGATCTACATGGGCAACGTCGTGCACCTGCTGGCGCGCGACGAGGCCGCGGCGCTGATCGCCCGGGCGGCCGCGGCCCTGGTGCCGCGCGGCCTGCTGGCGATCCAGGAGGTCCTCGGCGGCGTGAGCCCGCAGGCGGCCACCTTCGGGGTGATGATGCTGCTCTCGACCCCGGGCGGGGAGGTGTACGGCGAGCCCGACTACCGCGCGTGGCTGGCCGATGCCGGGTGCCCCCTCGAGCGCGTGGTCCCGATCGCCGAGGGCTGGCACCACCTGCTGCTCGCACGGCGGCCCGCGTGAGGGAGTCCGTGGCCGACGCCGGGCCGACCGATCGCGTCGCCCCCTTCCGCTTCAGCGCCCGCTCGCGCGTGGACGTGTCCGATACCGACCTGGGCGAGGTCGTCTACTACGGCCGGTACCCCGTCCACATCGACCGGGCCGTGCTGGCCTACCGCCGCCACCTCGGCATCCCGCTGCTCGGTCCGCCGGGGCACCTGTTCGTGGTGCGTTCGCTCTCCCTCGACTACCTCACCTCGGCACGCTTCGACGACGAGGTCGAGGTGCTGGTGCGCGTGGCCGATCTCGGGCGCACGAGCCACACCCTCGAGCTGAGGATGGAGCGGCTCGGCGCCGAGCCGGCGCACGTCGCCGACGCCCGCCTGGTGATCGTCGGCCTGGCGGCGTACGGCGGCCGCCCGTCGCGGATGCCCGCGCCGATGCGCGACGCGATCCTTGTCTTCGAGGGCCTCGGGCCGGGGTCCCCGTGAGGGTCTGGGGCGAGGAGGGGGAGCTGCTGGCCCGCGCCGGGGCCGACGTCGAGGCGCTCGCCGGCCTCGAGCGGGCACTCGCGCAGGGGCTCGGCGACCTGCCGCGCGCCGGCGGGCTCGACGCCCACGTCCACATCGGACGCGATCGCGACGGGCACGCGATGGACCCCGCGTCGCTGGTCGCCGACCTCGACCGCTGGGAGCTGTCGGCCGCGGTGTGCTTCCCGGCGAACGAGCCGGGCGACGACGGGGCGTTCACCGCGGCCAACGCCGTCGTGACCGGGGCCGCGCGCGCCCACCCCGGGCGCATCGTCCCCTTCTGCCGGGTCGACCCCTCCCGGCCCGGGGCGTTCGAGGCGATGCGACGCGCGGCCGCCGACGGCGCCCGCGGCCTCAAGCTGCACCCGGTCGCCCAGCGGCTGCGCCCCGAGTCGCCCGAGGTGGTCGAGGTGGTGCGGGACGCCACCGCCCGGGGCTGGCCCGTGACGATCCACGCGGGCTACGGCGCCCGCGCGCTGGCCGGGCCGATCGCCGAGCTGGTCGCGGCGGCGCCGGGCGCCCGCATCGTCCTCGCGCACGCCGGTCGTGGCGACGCCCGTGCGCTCGCCGCGTCGCTCGACGCCTGGCCGGACGTGATGCTCGACACCTCGCTCGCCGCGCTGGCCGACCTCGCGGCGCTGCCGCCCTCGCGCCTGGTCTTCGGGTCGGACCGCCCCTACGGCGATCACGGCACCGCCCTCGCGCTGGTCGCCGCGGCCGCGCGGGTCGCCGGGTGGAGCGACGACGAGGCCTCCGGCGTGATGGGCGGCAACCTGCGACGGGCGCTGGCGTGAACCGGGCCGACGCCGTGCGCCTGTGCGCCGCGCTGGCCCAGTGCGAGATCGCGCTGGTGCGCCGCGACCCGGTCGCGCCGGCCCTGCTGACGCAGGCCGCCCGCCACGCCGAAGGCCTGGCGCCGGGGCCGTTCGTGGCCGAGGCGGCGCGCCTGGCCCGCGTCGCGCCTCCCGGCGACGACGCGTCGGCGCCCGAGCGGGCCGCCCTGCGCAAGGCGGTGCAGGCCCTCTGCCGCGCGGCGGTCACGACGGTGGACGCCGAGCTGCTCGGCCCCGGGGCCGACGCGTGAGCGCGGCGACCCGCCGCCGGCTCGCCGAGATCGTGGTGACCCCGGCGATGGATCTCGCCGAGGCGAACCTGCTGATCTGCGCCGAGGCGTCGGACGACCTCGACGCCGCCGCCCAGCTGGCACGGGTCGACGCCCTCGCGCTCCGCGCGCGCGAGGCGGGCGTGGTGCCGGCGCTGCGGGACGGGGGCTTCCACGGCGCGGTCGACGACTACGACGCCCCCGCCAACTCGCTGCTGCACGAGGTGCTCGAGCGCCGTCGCGGCCTGCCGATCGCGCTCGCCACCGTGGCGTTGGCCGTCGCCCGGCGCGTGGGGGCGCCGATGGCCGGCATCGGCATGCCCGGCCACTTCGTGCTCGCCGACCTGAGCGGGCCGGAGCCCGCCTACATCGACCCGTTCGGCGGGTGGAGGACGATCGACGTCGCCGACTGCGCCGCCCTGGTGGAGCGCACGACCGGCCTCGCGTTCCGCACCGACTTCCTCGCGCCGGTCGGCGCGCGCGCCATCCTCGCCCGCACCCTGCTCAACCTGCGCGGGTCGTACCTGCGCCGTCGCCGGCTCGACGCGGCGCTCTGGACCGTCGAGCTCGGTCTGATCGTGGCGCCCGACGACGCCGAGCTCGTCGTCGGCGCCGTCTCGTTGCTGACCGGTGCGGGCAGGTACGAGGAGGCCGAGGCGGCCGCCTCGGCGTTCCTCGCGGCCCGTCCGCACGACCCCGTGGCGCCGGCCCTCGAGGCCCAGCTCCAGACCCTGGCCGATCTCCGACGGAGGATGAATTGAGCAGTCCCGCGATCGCGGCCCAGGTCCTCGCCGCCAACCGACGCTTCTACGACGCCCTCGAGGCCCTCGACGCGGGGGAGATGGAGGCCTGCTGGGCGTCGTGGCCGGCCCCCGCCTGCGTCCATCCGGGCGGACCCTGGCAGCGCGGCTGGGAGGACGTCGCCGCCGGCTGGGACGCGATCATGTCGGCCACCGGCTACATCGAGTTCGAGATCGCCGACGCGGTCGTGGCGATCGTCGATCCGGTCGCGTGGGTGACCTGCGTCGAGCGCATCACCTCGGCGATCGGCGAGGGCGGCCAGACGGCGGTGGCCGAGGTGGCCGCCACGAACGTCTTCGTGCTCGACGGCAGCGGGTGGCGCATCGCGCTGCACCACGCCTCGCCGGTCATCCGGCCGGCGCTGGCGGAGGACGAGGAGTGAGGCGCCGCGGCCGCGCCGCGCTGGGCGCCGCGGGTCGGCTCGGCGAGGGGGTCGTGCGCGCCCGCGCGGCGCTCTACGCGGGCGTCGCCGCCGCCGTGGCGGGGGGTGGGGTGGCGCTGCTCGTGCTGCTCGTGCTCGCCCTGGCGGGCGCGGGGCCGGGTCTCGGCACGTCGGTCGCGATCATCGCCGCGACGGCCCTGGTCGCGGCCCTCGCCGCGCGAGCGGCGGTGCGCCGGGTGTCGATCGCGGCCCTCGCGGCATTCGCCGCCCGCCGGATCGCGCGGCGGCGCCGGCGCTGAGCCGCCGCCGGGCCCCGGCGGCGGCTCGGTCGGACGGTCGGGCTAGGCCTTGCCGGCGAGGTGGTCGGCGACCATCTTCTCGCCCGCGGCGTGGCCGTCCTCGAAGTAGACGCGGTTGATCTCCTTGAAGATCTCCCACTTCTCGGGGACGTCGTCCTCGGCCATCGTGGCGTCCACCGGGCACGCCTCGACGCAGGCGTCGCAGTCGATGCACTCGGCGGGGTCGATGTAGAGCATCGTGGCCTCGTCGTGCTTGTCCTCACCCGCGGCGGGGTGGATGCAATCGACCGGACACACGTCGGCGCAGGAGGTGTCCTTCGTGCCGATGCAGGGCTCTGTGATCACGTAGGCCATTCAGCGATACCTCGGGCGTCGGGGACGACGGCGCCTGGGCCGGAGGGCGGGCGCCGTGATCGACCGACTCTACCAGCGGCGGAGGCGTCAGGAAGGGGCGAGCGCGGGCCGCGGCGTCGCCGCGACGATCGCGCGAGCCGCCTCGAGCAGGGCGAGGGCGGCGGGGCTGCCCGGATCGGCGGCGACCACCGGCAGCCCGGCGTCGCCCGCCGCGGCGACCGACGACTCGAGCGGGATCCTGCCGAGCAGGGGGACGCCGAGCTCGGCGGCGAGCGACGCGCCCCCGCCGCCCGAGAAGACCTCGTAGCGGGCGCCGGTGTCGGGCGCCACGAAGTAGCTCATGTTCTCGATCACGCCGGCGACCGGCAGGTTGACGCGGGCCGCCATCGCGGCGGCGCGCCGGGCCACCCGCTGCGCGGCGAGCTGGGGCGTGGTGACGATGACGAACGTCGCGGTCGGGAGCAGCCCGGCGAGCGAGAGGGCGACGTCGCCCGTGCCCGGCGGCAGGTCCACCAGCAGGTAGTCGGGGTCGTCCCACCAGACCTCGGTGATGAAGCTCGTGAGCGCCTTGTGGAGCATCGGCCCGCGCCAGATGACCGGGCTGTCCTCCTCGGTGAGGAACCCGATCGACATCATCCGGACGCCGTGGGCCTCCACCGGCATCATCAGGTCGTCCACGGCCACCGCGGGCCGGTCGGTGCCCATCATGCGCGGGATCGAGTACCCGTAGACGTCGGCGTCGAGCAGGCCCACGGACGACCCGCCCTGGGCGAGGGCGATCGCCAGGTTGGCCGTGATGCTCGACTTGCCCACGCCGCCCTTGCCGGAGGCGACCCCGATGACGGTGGTGCGCCCGCCCTCGGCGAACGGCGACGGCCGGTCCGGCCCGGTGAGCCCCGACCGCAGCGCGTGGCGCTGCTCGTCGGTCATCGCGTCCATGGTCACCTGGATCGTCTCGACCCCGGCCAGCGGCGTGACGACCTCGGTCACGCGGCGCTGGATCTCGGCCTTCAGGGGGCAGCCGGCGATCGTCAGCCGGATGGCGATCTCGACGCGGCCGCCGCGCACCGAGACATCGCCCACCATGCCCAGGTCGACGATGCTGCGATGCAGCTCGGGGTCGTGCACGTCGCGCAGGACGGCGAGCACGCCCTCTCGGGTCGGGCCGCCGCTCACATGAACATCCGGGCGAACGGCTCGGCATCGGCCACGGTGGCGCCCCAGGGGCCGTGGCCGGGATGGATGCGGACGTCGCGGGGCACCTCGGCGAAGAACCGCTCGAGGCTTGCGAGCATCGCCGCCGGGTCGCTGCGCGGGAAGTCGGTGCGCCCGACCCCCTGGGCGAAGATCAGGTCGCCGACGAGGGCCTGGCCCTCGGTCTCCTCGAGCGCGACCATGCACCCGGGCGAGTGGCCGGGGGTGGCGATCAGGCGGAAGCGCAGGGCGCCCAGCTCGAGCACGTCACCGTCCGAGAGGATGCGCGCGGGCGTCACGCCCGGGGTCGGCGGGGGGTTGCCGAAGAGCGCCGGGTTGAAGGGCGCGGGCGCGGCCAGCCACTCCTCGTCGCCGGCGCCCACCCAGACCGGCAGGCCCCGCTCCGCCCAGACGTGGTTCTCGACGACGTGGTCCCAGTGGCCGTGCGTGTCGAGCACCGCCACCGGCGTGACGTCGAGGCGGCTCAGCGTCTCGGCGACCCAGGCGGCGCTGCCGAGCGCCGGGTTGACGACCCACGCCGACCCGCCACGGTCGTCGGCGACGACGTAGGTGTTGGTGGCCACCGGCCCGAACGTGCCTCCGCGGATGATCATCCTTGCGAGACTAGCGGGGTCGCGTGAGGAGGACGCATGACGAGGATCGCCCTGGGATCGGACGAGGTGACCCCTCTGACCGACGCGCTCGCCGCGGCGCTGGGGGAGGCCGGCCACGAGGTCGTGCCCTTCGGGTCGCTCGCGGGCGGCGACGAGGAGTGGGTGGCGGCGAGCGCCGCCGTCGGGCGGGCGGTGGCGGAGGGGCGCGCCGAGCGCGGCATCGTGTGCTGCTGGTCGGGCACCGGCGCGTCGATCGCGGCCAACAAGGTGGCCGGCGTGCGCGCGGCGCTCTGCGCCGACGCCCCGACCGCCCGCATGGCGCGTCGCTACAACCACGCCAACGTGCTCGCCCTGTCCCTGCGGCTCACGAGCCCGGCGGTCGGCCGCGAGATCCTCGAGGCGTTCCTGGCAGAGCCGGACGGGGCCGACGACTTCGACCGGCGCAACGTGGCAGAGCTGTCGGCGATGGACGAGGGCCCGCCGCCGGGCTGAGCCCGCCGCCGCTCAGCCCCCCGCGAAGCTCCCGAGCTGGTCGAGGTCGAGCACGCGCGCGTCGCGGGGAGCCTGGATGTCGACCGGCTCTCCGTAGGACGACAGGTCGGCGGTGAGGTCGATGTCGATCGCGCCGACGCCCGCGCCGTCGAGGCCGGAGCCGTCGCCGCGCACCACCAGGTGGACACGGCGGGGCAGCAGGTCCTCGGTGCCGACCCACGTCTCGAGCCGGCCCTCGGTCAGGGCGGCCCGGGCCTGGGCGGGCGTGATCGTGCCCGCCTGCAGCAGCGGCGCCAGGTCGGAGAGGGCGCGCTCGGGGTCGAGGTCGGCCGTCACCTTGACCGTCGGCGCGCCGTCGATCTCCTCGGAGCCCGCCTCGACGGGGTCGACCGCCCAGCCCACGAGCGTGGGGTAGAAGGCGCCCAGGTCGAGCAGCGCGACCTGGGCCGGCGGCAGGTCCACGCGGAAGTCCTGTCCCAGCACGCCGACGAACACCTGGTCGCCCACCCGGGTCAGGTTGCCCTGGAGCGTCGGTCCGGAGAGCCCGATGCGGGCGTCGATGGATGCCCGGTCGGGGAGCTGGACCGGGCCCTCGCCCGAGATGTCGAGGTCGCCCGAGAGCAGCGCCGCGCCGGGCGCCGTGCCCGTTCCGGACACGTCGACGCGCCCGGTGGCCTCGAGGGCGATGCGGAACGTCTCGACCGCGGCGGCCTCCTCGGCGCTGCGGTCGAGGAGCTGCTGGGGCGTGAGGTCGGCCGTGAGATCCGCGCCGCCGTCATCGCCGCCGCAGCCGGCGACGAGCGTCGCGGCGGCCATGGCGAGCGCGACGATCAGGGTGAGCACGAGCGTGCGTCGGCGCAGGCGGGCCACCACGGCGGTATAGCATGGCGGCCGATGCAGGGGCGAGCACGAGCGTGACCGAGGCGACGCTCGGCCTCGTGCCTCTCGGCATCGGCGCCGCCTACGGTCCCCCGGGCGAGACGCAGAGCTGCCACCTCGTGCGCGCCGGTCGTCGCGCGCTCGTCGTCGACATGGGCGCGGGCGCCCTCTCGCGCCTGGTGGGCGTCATGCGCCCGGAGCACCTCGAGGCGGTCGTCGTCACCCACATGCACCCCGACCACTGCGTCGACATGATGGCGTTGCGCGTCTACATGACCTGGGGACCGGGCCGGGGCGGCACGCTGCGGGTGCTGGGACCGCCCGGCCTGCGCGACCGCCTGGCGGCGTTCTCGGGCTCGGAGGGGTGGGACACCGCGTTCGCCTTCGAGGACCTCGCCGCCGGGGGCGGTGAGATCGACCTCGGCGCGGGGCTGGTGCTGCGCCACCGCGAGGTGCCCCACCTGCCGCCGACGCACGCGGTCCGGGTCGACCACGGGGGCGCGTCGGTCTGCCTGAGCGCCGACTGCGGGCCCAACGACGCCCTCTCCGAGCTGGCCGCGGGCTGCGACGTGCTGCTGTGCGAGTGCACCTTCGGTGCCGAGCCGGTGCCCGAGGGCGTCCCGCACCTCAACGGGCGCGCCGCGGGCGAGATCGCGGCGCGCGCCGGGGTCGCGCGCCTGCTGCTGGTGCACGGACAGCCCGAGTACGACCGCGACGCGGCCGTGGCCCAGGCGCGCGAGGCCTTCGACGGGCCGGTCGCGTGGGCGGCCCAGGGCGAGGAGATCGTCGCGTGAGCCTCCGCCGCCCGCCCCCCCGCCCGGCCTCGCGCAAGGCCCTCGTCATCGCGATCGCGCTCAGCCTGGTGCTGCCGGGACTCGGTCACGCCTACGCGTTCCGCCTGCCGCGGGCGCTCATCTGGTTCGGCGGCACGATCCTCATCGGGGTGGTGATCGGCGGCGGCGAGGACGACACCGGGCTCGCCATCGCCATGGGCGTGGCGATCGCCGCCCTCGCCGCGCTCGACATCGCCCTCGTGATGTGGCTGGAGGGCCGGCCCGTGCGGCGGTCGTGACCCGGCCCGCCGAGACCGTTCACTAGACTGCCGCAATGCCCCTACGACCGCTATTCCGCACGTGACCTGGGACGCCTTCCGCCGCGGCAACGCCGGGGCCGCCCAGGGTGAGGAAGAGCTTCGGATGCTGTGGAAGCGCTACAAGGAGCGCGACGACAGCCAGGCGAAGGACCGGCTCGTCCTGACCTTCGCCCCGCTGGTGAAGTACGTGGCCGGCCGCATGAACAGCCACCTGCCCGCGCACGTCGAGGAGACCGACCTCATCTCGTACGGGCTGCTCGGCCTGATCGGCGCCGTCGAGCGCTTCGACCCCGGCCGTCAGATCAAGTTCGAGACCTACGCCGTCGCGCGCATCAAGGGCTCGATCATCGACGAGCTGCGCTCGCTCGACTGGGTGCCCCGCTCGGTGCGGGCGCGGTCGCGCGAGATCGAGCGCAAGTCGGCCGAGCTCGAGCACCGCCTGCAGCGCGCGCCCACCGACGAGGAGCTCGCCGCGGCGCTCGGGATGGAGCTGGAGGAGTTCCAGGCCGCCATCACGCAGATCTCGAACTCGTCGATCGTGGCGCTCGACGAGACCTGGAGCGTGTCGTCGGGCGGCGAGCCGCTCTCGCTCATCGACACGATCAGCGACTCGCGGCTGACCAACCCGGCCGACCTGCTCGACGTGACCGAGCTGCGCGACACGCTCGCCGATGCCATCGCCCGCCTGCCCGAGCGCGAGAAGATCGTGGTCGCGCTCTACTACTACGACGGCCTCACCCTGCGTCAGATCGGCGACGTGCTCGGCGTGACCGAGAGCCGCGTCAGCCAGCTCCACACGAAGGCCATCCTGCGCCTCAAGGGCCGTCTGCAGGGCGACGAGGAGGTTGACCGGGGCTGACGCCTGTCGGATCATGCGACTCCCGGCCTTGTCACGAAAGGCACGAGCTGATGGCGCATCCCGACCCAGCCCAGCTTCGGAACGTCGCGGTCCTCGGACACCGCGGCAGCGGCAAGACGAGCCTGGTCGAGGCGATGCTGCACGCCGCCGGGAGCACGTCGCGCCTCGGACGCGTGGCCGACGGCACCACGGTGTGCGACTCGGATCCCGACGAGCACCGCCGGGGGATGTCGATCTCGACGTCGCTCTGCCATCTCACCTGGGGCGGGGTCAAGGTCAACCTGCTCGACACGCCGGGCGACCCCTCGTTCCAGGGCGACACCCTCGCGGCGATGCGGGCGGCCGACGCGGCGCTGATGGTGGTCAACGGCGTCGCGGGAGTCGAGGTGCAGACCGAGCGCCTGTGGGCCCGCGCCGTCGAGCAGGGGCTGCCGCTGGCCGTGGCGGTCAACATGCTCGACCGCGAGCGCGCCGACTTCGACGCCGCGATCGCCTCGGTGGCCGCGATGACCCCGGGGGCGGTGGCGATCCAGGTCCCCCTCGGCGGGGGGGACGGCTTCCACGGGGTCGTCAACCTCGTATCGATGACCGCGACGACCTACGCCGAGGGCTCCCTGGCCGGCACGACGGGGCCGATCCCCGACGAGGTGGCGGGCACCGCGCAGGCGGCTCGCGAGCACCTCATCGACGTGGTCGCCGAGACCGACGACGCGCTGATCGAGAAGTACCTCGAGGGGCAGGACATCTCGACCGACGAGCTGATCGCCGCGATCCTCAGCGGCGTGGCCGAGGGCCGGGTCGCCCCGGTGGCGTGCGTCTCGGGCGGCGCGGGGATCGGGCTCGACCGGCTGCTCGACCTGCTCGTGGAGGCCCTGCCGTCGCCGATGACGGCCCGGGTGCGCGGGGCGATCGACCCCGCCACCGGCGAGCCCGCATCGCTGACGCCGTCCGAGGACGGACCGGCGGTGGCGCTCTGCTTCAAGACGGTCGCCGACCAGTTCAGCGGCCGCATCAGCCTGCTGAGGGTGTTCTCGGGCGTCCTGAGGGGCGACGGCCACGCCACGGTGGCCGGCTCGGGGGCGCGCGAGCGCGTGGGGCAGCTCTTCACCCTGCAGGGCAAGGAGCACGTGCCGATGACCGAGATCGGGCCCGGCGACATCGGCGCCGTCGCCAAGCTCAAGGACGTGGCGACCGGCGACGCCCTCACGACCGACGGCCCGCCGGTGGCGTTCGCCCCCATCGCCCTGCCGCCTCCGCTCATGAGCTTCTCGGTGACCGCGCACACGCAGGGTGAGGACGACAAGCTCAACGCGTCGTTGCGCCGGATGCACGACGAGGACCCCACCATCGACGTGCACCACGACGAGCAGACCGGCGACCTGATCCTCGCCGGCCTCTCCCAGATGCACGTCGAGGTGATCGCCGACCGCATCGAGCGCCGGTTCGGCGTCGCCATGGACCTCGCCCCCCCGCACGTGCCCTACCGCGAGACGATCACGGCGTCGGCCGAGGCCGAGGGCAAGCACAAGAAGCAGAGCGGCGGGCGCGGGCAGTACGCCGACTGCTGGCTGCGCATCGAGCCCCTGCCGCGGGGCTCCGGGTTCGAGTTCGTCGACAAGGTCGTGGGCGGCTCGGTGCCCCGCGCCTTCATCCCGGCCGTCGAGAAGGGCGTGGTCGAGGCGATGCGACAAGGGGAGCTGGCCGGCTACCCGGTGGTCGACGTGCGCGTGACCCTCTACGACGGCAAGCACCACCCCGTCGACTCGTCCGAGATGGCGTTCAAGATCGCCGGGTCGCTCGGGTTCAGGGCGGCCGTGGCGGCGGCCCGGCCCGTGCTGCTCGAGCCGGTGATGCGGGTCGAGGTGACGGTGCCCGCCGAGAACGTGGGCGACGTGATGGGCGACCTCAACGGGCGGCGGGGGCATCCGCTCGGCATGGAGGCCCGTGGCCACGACGAGGTGATCCGCGCCGAGGTGCCCATGGCCGAGATGCTCGAGTACGCGCCCGACCTGCGGGCCATGACCGGCGGCCGCGGCGACTACACGATGGAGTTCGACCACTACGCGCAGGTGCCGGCGCACCTCGCGCAGAAGGCCCGCACCGAGGCGCTCGCCTAGAGGGCGCCGCCAGCGCCTACGATGCGCCGATGCTGGTCGCCCATCTCCTCGCCGCCGTGGAGCGCCTCGCCCCGGCCGCTCTCGCGGAGGACTGGGACAACGTGGGCCTGCTCGTGGGGCGGCACAACCAGCCCTTGCGGGGCGTGCTCGTCGCGCTCGAGCTGCGCGACGAGGTGCTCGGCGAGGCGCGCGAGCGCGGCTGCGACGCGGTGCTCACCCATCACCCGCCGATCTTCCCGGCCCTCGCGGCGTTCACCGACCACGGCGCGGCCAGCGAGCTGGTGCTGCGGGCCGCCGAGGACCGGGTCGCCATCCTCGCCGCCCACACCAACCTCGACTCGGCCCGCGGCGGGCTCAACGACGTGATGTGCGAGGTGCTCGGCATCGGCCCGGCCGAGCCCCTTCGCCCGGACTCGGTCGACCCCGGTGCCGGTCTCGGGCGCGTCGGCACGGTGCGCCCGATCAACCTGGCGGCCCTGGTCGAGCGCGTGGCCGCCGGCTTCGGCGGCGAGGTCACCTACGCCGGCGACCCCTGGACGCGCCTCGAGCGCGTGGCCTGCTGCACCGGATCGGGCGCGTCGATGATCGACGACGCGCGCGCCCGGGGGGCCGACGCCTTCGTCACCAGCGATCTCAAGTACCACGACGCCGATCGCGCCGAGGGCCTGCCCCTCGTGCACCTGCCCCACGCCCGCGCCGAGCGGGTGGCGCTCAAGCGCTGGACGAAGTCGCTCGGGCGGGCACTGGCGGGCGAGCGCGTCGAGGTGCACTTCGCCGAGGCCGACACCGACCCGTGGCAGAGCGCCTGACCCGCGGGGCGGCGCGGGGACGGCGACACCCCGTTTGAGGCTCCCCCGCCGGGTCGGTACACTGCCGCAGCGCGCGGATGTAGCTCAGTTGGCTAGAGCGTCTGCTTGCCATGCAGAAGGTCGTGGGTTCGAGTCCCATCATCCGCTCTCCTGAGAAGCCCCCGGAAGTCGGGGGCTTTTCTCGTCTTCGGGCGCCAGCTGTCCCGACCTTCACCGCCGGCGGCCTCCGCGGCCTTCCGCCGACGTCGATGACCTCGGTGCGGGTGTTCCGGGACGGTCGGCGGCAAACCCCGGAGTCGCCGGGTCGCGGCCCGGGGTAGCGTGGGATCCCGACGCCATCGGGGCGTGGGCATCGAGGAGGTCGTCGTGACCGACCGCAGCGACTATCCCGCCCGGCTGTCCATCGACTACCCCGATCGGCCACTCGACCGGCTGTCGACCTTCTTGCGGATGCTCTACGTGATCCCGATCGGCGTCGTGGTCGCCCTGCTGAGCGCGACGCAGGCCGGCTGGGCGGGCCTGCTGTTCGTCCCGGTCCTGCTGATGATCCTGTTCCGGCGCAAGTACCCGGGATGGTGGTTCGACTTCAACCTCGACCTCTCCCGGTTCACGAATCGCGTGGCCGCCTACCTGGCGCTCATGTCGGACGTCTACCCCTCCACGGACGACGCGCAGTACGTGCACCTCGAGCTCGACCGTCCGGACGCCGCGCGCGACCTGAACAGGTGGCTGCCGCTCGTGAAGTGGCTGCTCGCGATCCCGCACTACGTGGTGCTGGTGTTCCTGACCGTCGGCGCGCTGTTCGCGGTGGTCGGCGCCTGGTTCGCCATCCTGGTCACCGGACGCTACCCCCGTGGGATCTTCGACTACGTCGAGGGCGTGCTGCGCTGGTGGCTGCGCGTGGAGGCGTACGCGTTCCTGCTCGTCACCGACGACTACCCGCCGTTCCGGCTGTCGTAGCGCCCGGCACCGCCGCGACGCCGCGACCCGGCTACGACGTGCGGTCAACCGGCTTGAGGAAGAAGATCTCGACGGCGATGTCGGGCGCGAGCGACACCTGGCTCATGAACGCGAGCACCTTGCGGTCGAGGCAGCTCTCGGCGGCGTCGCGGTACTCGGGCTCCATGGCCACCTGGAAGCTGCGGCGCAGCGCGTGCACCTGATCGCCCTGACCACGCTCGATGAGGGTGTTCTCGACGGGCGTGAGGGCGTCGCGGAGGACGCAGATCACCAGGTCCTCGTGGACCCGCTCGGTGCGGGCACGGGGCGGCCCCTTGCCGAAGAACTCGGCGTGCAGCCGTACGATCGCCGTGTTGAGATCGAGCAGCGGCGAATCGCGCCGCCCCTCGCCGGGTAGGTCCGTGACACCCATCTCTCACCGCTCTCCGCCGAAACTGGTTTCGACTCCGGAGGAGAAAGTCGGCGTTTCCCGCGCGTCGCGCGTTCTCCGAGCCAAACCGACGCGTCGGCCGTCGGGGATCACCCGAGCGGACGCCGTGGCGGGCGCTTCGCCGGCCGGATCGCCCCTGCGGACGATGCGGTCGCAACGACTCTACTCCTCTCGGGTCGGCGGCCGACGAGCACGGGCCGGGGGGAGAGCCGGTCAGAGGTCGAACTCGAACCACACGGTGGTCGGGCCGTCGCGGATACCCCACCGGTCCGACAGCTCGGCGACCAGCCACACGCCGCGACCTCCGGAGCGGCCGGGCGGCGGCCGGCCGGTGTACGTCCAGCGGAACCCGGGGCCCCTGTCGCTCACCTCGATGCGGAGCACCCCGGCCTCCACGGACGCGCGCAGTGCGATGCGATCGTCGGCGCCGAGGCCCGCGTGGCGCACGCTGTTGGTCACGAGCTCGCTCACCAGGAGCAGGAGGTCGGCCCGCCGATCGTCGTCGGCGGCCAGGATCGGATCGTCTCCTTCGACGAACCGGCGCATGGCCTGGCGCGCCGTTATCGCGGCCGACAGGCTGACGCCGATCTTCAGTTCGAGGACCACCGGCCCCCTACTACCCCGCACGCGCCGAGTAGTACCATTGCCGCGGTCGCGTCGGTGAGAACCGCCGGCGGGGCCCTCGAGGTCGCCAGGGCACGGCTCATCCGCGTGGACGCGGGATCCGGACCGGGACCGTCTTATGGCGACACTCGCAAGAGGTGTGTCATGGACTCCGCCTGGATGTGCGATCGAGGTGCGCGAGGGCTCGGACGGGCGGATCGTCGCCCGCCTGGACGGCGATCTCGACATGGCCGGTGCCAACCGGGTTCTCGAGGCCCTGAGCGAGGCGGTCGAGCGCGCGGAGCTCGTCGTCGTCGACCTCCACGACCTGAGCTTCATCGACTCGACGGGCATCAGCGCGCTCTACTGGGCGCACCGCGCCGCCGAGCAGAGCGGCGGCCGTCTCGTGCTCAACCGCCCCTCGCCGGCCGTGCTGCGCGTCGTCGAGCTGCTCGGCCTGACGGAGCTGGAGCTGTCGGCCGACGTCGGGCTACTGGACGGAGCAGCGCCGTCCCCCGCCCGGCACGAGGGCCGTTCGCCCGACCGGAGCCCCGGTCGGGGCTGAGGGCGGGATGCCGGCCGCGTCGTCGCGCCGGCCGCCCGGTCGGAGGCGGCGACGCGCGCCCCAGATGGCGGCCGCCGCGACCGGGGCGTAGATGACGAGGCTCGCCCACAGCGGCATCCCCCCCGTCTGCTTGACCACGTAGGCCAGCGGCAGGACCCCCGACAGCCACATCCACCCGGGGGCCGCCACCACCACCAGGAAGGGCGTCAGCACCAGCGCGTGCCAGGGCTGCACGTAGTCAACGACCATCAGCAGCCCCCCGAGCACGAGCAGGCAGGAGCGCGCGACCTGCTCGACGCTCGAGTGCCGGCGCCGCGCGACCACCCCCAGGAGCAGCAGCAGGCCCGCCCCCAGGGTGAGCCGGGACGCCTCCTCGCCGATCACCGCGGACAGGAGCTGGTCGAGGCTGCCGTTGAAGCGCTCCTCGGCCTCGAACCGCCCCAGCGAACCGGTCACGCCGGTCCCGATCGTCGCGGCGTACGGGATGTAGGCGGCCACGATGAGCGCCGACGCCGACAGCACGAGTCGGCGGCCGCCCGCCCGCGCGAGGGCCGGCAGCAGCAGCAGGGGTCCGAGCTTGACGAGCGTCGCCACGGCGATGCAGGCGCCGGCGACGACGCGCCGTCGTGCGCCCCAGGCCACGAGCAGGCCGGCCAGCGCGAGCACCGCCAGGCCGTCGATGTGCCCGTTGCCCGCGATCTCGCTGATGGCGAGGGGGTGCCACGCATAGGCGGCAACCCTCTCGGGCGGCGCGCGCATGCGCCGCAGCACGACGACCAGCAGCGCGATCGCACCCGCCTCGGCGATCAGCAACAGCCAGGTCGACGACCGCACGCTCCGCCCGAAGGTCGCCTGGGTGGCCACGAACGCGGCCTGTGCGCCCGGCGGATACACCGTGCGCCAGTCCTCGTGGTTGACGCCGGGCCAGATGGGGCCGTCGCGCAGGCCGTCGAGCTGCGGGGCGTCCGCCGGGTACCGGTACGGGTTGATCCCGGCGAGCTGCACCTGCCCGTCCCAGGCATAGCGGTGGACATCGCCCGACAGCGGCGGCGTCGCATCGCCCGGTACGAACGCCGCGGCCCGGAAGGCGATCGCGCCGACCACCACGACGACGAGGCCCACGCGCGCGAGGCCGACGCCCCGCCAGCAGAGCACGGCCGCCGGAAGGAAGAGGGCGAACGCGACCATCTGCCCCGCGACCTGGGTCGTGGGGTCGGTCTCGCCCCTCAGGACGACCTGGAGGCCGAGCATCGCCAGGCCCAGCAGGACCAGCGGCACCACACGTGGCACGCGCACGGCGCGCCCGGCGATCACGCTCACCTGAAGCGCGTCGCCTCCGCGAGCGGTACCTCGCTCACGAGGCCGACGAAGGTCCTCATGGCGTCGGTGAGGGGGGCCGTCCGGCGCGACACCAGCAGATCGGTGTCGAGGCGGCCGCCGCGGACGGTGGGGGCGAAGGGGCTCCAGAAGAGCCCGTCCACCGTCACCGTCGCCTCGGCCGGGAGCTCGTCGATGCCCGCGAGCTCCCCGAGCCCGGCCTCGGCGGCGCGGCCGCGGGCGGCCGTCGGGCGCACGACGTGGTCGCCGGGCGCGATGCCGAGCGACGCGACCAGCCGCTCGACGGCCGCCAGCTCCTCGTCGTCCTGGCCGTAGAGGGTGGTCGCCACGCGCACACCGATGCCCCGGTCGAGCAGGCGGGGGATCGCGTCGATCACCCGCTCGAAGTTGCCCGGCCCGCGCATCGGGTCGTTCGCGAGCGGGGTCGCCGCGTCGAGCGAGATCTGCAGGGTGACGTCGTGGCCGCGCAACGGGTCGAGCCGGTCCATTCGCGCGCCCTCGAAGAGCGTGGCGTTGGTCAGCACCAGCACCGGCAGCAGCTCGGAGAGCTCGGTCGCGACCTGCGGCAGGTCGGGGCGCAGGAAGGGCTCGCCCCCGGTGATGCCGACGCCGCGGAACCCGAGGTCGCGCGCCTCGCGGACGGCGTCGCGCATCGCGTCGGCCGGCAGCTCGCGCCGCGGCACCCCCGGGCCCGACTCGGTGAGGCAGTACGCGCAGCGCAGGTTGCAGTGGTAGTTCGCGTACAGCCAGAGACGCGGGCCGAGGCGCCCGTCGTCGATCGCCGCGCGCACGCTCTCGACCACCGCGTTCACGAGGCCGTGAGGGTCCCCGGGTCGAGGGGTATGCCGGCGACGCTCGCGACGTAGTTGAGCGTCGTGATCGCGCCGGCGAGCACCGTCAGCTCGACGATCTCGTGGTCGGCGAAGTGCTCGCGCATCGCGGTGAGGAGGTCATCGGGCACGGCGCCGGCATCGGCGACGACCTGGTCGCAGTAGGTCGCGAGGACGTGCTCGCGCGGCGTCAGGCCGGCCTCGGTCAACCCGGGCGACGACAGCGCCGCGACGGCCTCGACCGACAGGCCGGCCCGGCGCGCCACCACCTGGTGTGTGGGGATGCAGTAGTCGCACCGGTTGACCGCCGACACCCTCAGCACCACGACCTCCTTCGTCGCCAGGTCGATCGTGGTCGGGTTCATGACCTGCGACAGGAACGGCGCCAGCGCGGACAGGGTGTCCGGCGAGCCGGCGAGCACCTTCGTGATGTTGGAGGGATCGCCGTCCGCGTAGAACGACCTCAGGGGCAGCGGCGCCTGATCGCGTCCCACGATCGGCAGGCGCGCGCCCGCGCCGTTCGCGGAGCCGCTCACAGAGGCCATCGCCGCAGCTCCGGGCGCCGCTCGATGACGAGGCGGTCGAGGCCCCACACGCGACCGGCGGGCACGATGGCGAGGATGATCAGCGGGATGTACTCGTGGGGCTGCTCGAACGCCCACCGGTTGCTCGAGAAGTAGAGGCCGGCGAGGAAGAGCTGCTGACCGAGGCCGAGGAGCGCCGCGCCGCGCGTCGCGAGGCCGACGATCAGCAGCGCGCCGACGCCGAGCTCCATCGCCGTGATGAGCCACTGGAAGAAACCCCAGTTCGGGAGCAGCAGATCGTTCGCGATCCGTCCGATCAGCGGCAGCTCGGTGCGCTCGGCCTCGTTCTCGAGGATGGAGCGTGCCAGCCCGCGGTCGATCAGGTTGGCCTTGTACGGCCCGACCGAGATGTCGGTGAAGCTGAAGAGCTTCGCGACGCCGTTGGCGAACAGGATGACGCCGAAGAAGATGCGCAGCGCGGCCAGCCCCTGCCCGAGCAGATGGACCTCTCCGTCGCCTCCGGCCGCGGGCCGGACGGGCGCCCGCGGCGCCGGCGCCCCGCCGCTCACCGGCGGGCCCTGACGAGCTTCGCCTGGGTGATCGGCTCGTCGACCGCGGCGCACCATGCGATGGCGTAGCGGTACCGGGTGAGGCTGACCCCGCGGGGCAGGCGGAACGACTGCGCCCCCGTCTCCCTCATCGGCCCGAGATCGACGAACGCGCCGCGGCCGCCGGCGGTCGTCGCGAGCCTCAGTCGCAACCTGATCGAGCCCGGGTCGGCGCGGAAGTCGCGGGCGATGCGGACGGTGCGGACGCCCCTGCGAAGGGTGACGGACACCGATCCGGTGCCGGTGTACTTGGCGGAGTCGGTGAAGACGCCCCGCACCAGGGTCGTCGTGGGCGACGTCGCGTGCGCCGTCGCCCCGGCGGCGGTCCCGGGCAGGGCGATCGCCGCGCCGAGCAGCGCGAGCAGGATGGCGTGGGGGAGTATTCGTCTCATGGCGCGAGGCTCGCAGGCGGGGCTTACGCGCAGGTTACGGACGCGCGCGGTCTGTCGCCGGCGGTCCGGCGGCTACGATCCGCCCATGCCGACACCGCTCCCGTCGTCGCCGATGCCCGCGCCCGGCGCGCCGGGCCTGACGCAGCTCGCGCGTGGCGCCGGCTGTGGGTGCAAGCTCGGCAAGGACCTGCTGCTCGAGGTGCTGCGCGGCCTGCCGGCGGCTCCCGCCGATGTCGATGTGCTCGTCGGCCCCGCCGGCCTCGACGACGCCTGCGTCTACCGCCTGCGCGACGATCTGGCCCTCGTCGCGTCGGTCAACTTCTTCACGCCGGTCGTCGACGACCCCCGCACCTTCGGGGCGATCGCCGCCACGAACGCGTTGGGCGACCTCTACGCGATGGGGGCGACGCCCACGCTCGGGCTGGCGATCTGCGCCTACCCCAAGGAGGGCGACCTCGAGGTGCTCGCCGCCATCCTCGCCGGCGGCGCCGAGGCCGCGCTCGCCCAGGGCTGCCCGGTGCTCGGCGGTCACTCGATCGACGATCCCGAGCCCAAGTACGGCCTCGCGGTGGTCGGCACGGCCCATCCCGATCGGCTGCTGACCAACGCGGCCGGCCGGCCCGGCGACGCACTCGTGCTCACGAAGCCCCTCGGGGTCGGGCTGGTCGCGACCGCGCGCGCCGCGGGGGCCGCCGACGCCGACCTGTGCGCGCGCGCCGAGGCCGTGATGCTCACCGCCAACCGCGCCGCCTCCGATGCGGCGCTCGAGGTGGGCGTCCGCGCCGCGACCGACGTGACCGGCTACGGCCTGCTCGGGCACCTCCACGAGATGTGCGAGGCCGGAGGCACCGGCGCCGACATCGTCGCCGCACGGGTGCCGCGGCTCGCCGGGGTGACCGAGCTCGCGCGCGCCGGGCACCTGTCGGGGGGGCTGCGCCGCAACCGGGACGCCACGGCCCGGCACGTCGCGTTCGACCCCGGGGTGCCGGACGAGGAGCGGTGCCTGCTCGCCGATCCCCAGACCAGCGGCGGACTGCTGCTGGCGGTCCCGCCGGCGCGCGAGGGGGCGCTCGCGTCGGCCCTCGAGCGGCGCGGCGTGACGGCCTGGACGGTGGGTCGCCTGACCGACGGCGCGGCCGGGCGCATGGGGGTGCATGGAGGCCCCTGAGGACCCGCGCCGACGGTTGCCGTCGGTGGATGCCGTGCTGCTCCGGCCCCGCGTGGCCGACCTGCTGCGGCGCCACCCCCGCGGCCAGGTGGTCGATGCCGTCCGCTCCGCGCTGGCCGACCGGCGCGCGGCGCGCGCCGGCGCCGACGGGTTGCTCGACGAGATCGCCGACCGCCTGCGCACGTCGCTCGTCCCCGTGGTCAACGCCACCGGGGTGATCCTGCACACGAACCTCGGCCGGGCCCCCCTGGCCCCGGCCGCCGTCGCCGCGGCCGTGGCGGCGGCAGGGGCGTGCTCGCTCGAGTGGCGGCGCGAGGACGGGCGGCGCGGGTCGCGGCACGAGCACGTGGCCGATCATCTGCGCGCGCTGACCGGCGCCGAGGCGGGCTGCGTCGTCAACACCAACGCCGGCGCCGTGCTGCTGGCGCTCTGCTCGCTGGGAGGCGGCGAGGTCGTCGTCTCGCGCGGGCAGCTCGTCGAGATCGGGGGCGGGTTCCGCGTGCCCGAGATCCTGGCCGCGTCGGGACTGCGGCTCGTGGAGGTGGGCACCACCAACCGCACCCGCCTGGCCGACTACGCCGGCGCGATCGGCGAGGCGACCGTCGCGATCCTGCGCGTGCACCCCTCCAACTTCCGGACGGTCGGCTTCACCGAGGAGACCCCGCTCGCCGAGCTGGGCGCCCTCGCCCGCGCGCGGGGCGTCGCCTTGCTCGACGACGTCGGCAGCGGCGTCATCGTCGCGGACGGGCGACTGCCCGGCGAGCCCGACGTGCGCGCCAGCGTCGGCGCCGGCTGCGATCTCGTCTGCTTCAGCGCCGACAAGCTGCTCGGCGGGCCGCAGGCCGGCCTGATCGTCGGCCGCGCCGATGCCGTCGCGCGGTGCGCCGCGCATCCCCTCATGCGCGCGCTGCGCCCCGACAAGCTGACGCTCGCCGCCCTCGAGGCGACCCTGGCGCTGCATCGGGAGCCCGAAGGCGCGTGGCGCGAGATCCCGGCGCTGCGCATGATCGCCGCCACGGGGGAGGAGCGGCGCGCACGAGCCGAGGCCCTCGCTGCCGCGCTCGGCGGCGAGGTGGTGACCACCGTGGGACGGGTGGGGGGCGGCAGCATGCCGTTGCTCGAGTTGCCGAGCTGGGCGGTCGTGCCCGCGGGCGCCGCCGACGCGGAGGCCTTCGCCCGCCGCCTGCGAGCAGGCGAGCCCCCGGTGGCCGCCCGCGTCGGCGACGGGCGGCTGATGATCGACGTGCTCGCCCTCACCGACGACGACGTGCGCGCCCTGCCGGGCCTCGTCGCCCGCGCCCGGGGGTGAGCGCGCCGCTCGTCCTCGGCACCGCGGGCCATGTCGATCACGGCAAGACGGCCCTCGTCGGGGCGCTGACCGGGCATGACACCGACCGCCTCGCGGCCGAGAAGTCGCGCGGCATCTCGATCGAACTCGGGTTCGCCCCGCTCCGGCTCGCCTCGGGGCGACTCGTCAGCTTGATCGACGTCCCCGGCCACGAGCGCTTCGTGCGCCACATGGTCGCGGGGGCGACGGGGGTGGACGGCTTCGTGCTGTGCGTCGCGGCCGACGACGGCGTGATGCCCCAGACCCGCGAGCACCTGGCCGTGCTCGACCTGCTCGGCATCGACCGGGGCGTCGTCGCGGTCACGCGATCCGACGTCGTCGATCCGGCGCGGGCGATCCGGGAGGTGACCCCGCTCGTGCCCCCCGGCACCGAGATCGTCGCGGTCTGCGCGCCGACGGGAGAGGGCATCGACCGGCTGCGGGCCGCCCTGGAGCGCCTCGCCGCCGGAGCGCGGACGCGTCTGCGCGACGGCCCGGCTCGGCTCTGGGTCAACCGGTCCTTCAGCGTCCGCGGCGCCGGCACGGTCGTCACGGGCACCCTCTGGGGCGGTGCGATCGCGGTCGGCGACCGCGTGCGCACGGCGCCGGGCGGGGCCGCGGCCCGGGTACGCGGGGTGCAGGTGCACGACGTGGCGGTGGAGCGCGCCGAGGGGGGGCGCGTCGCCCTCGCCCTCGCCGGGATCGACCGCGCGCGGGTGGCGCGCGGCGCCTGCCTGGTGCGGGAGGGCGACGGCTGGGCGCCGGCCGATCGGCTCGCCGTCACCGTCACGGCGGTGCCGGGGGAGGTCGCCGCGATCCGGTCGGGCGCCGTGCTGCAGTGCTTCCTCGGCACGCACGAGGGCCCGGCGACCTGCGTGCTGCTCGACCGCCGGCGGCTCGAGGCGGGAGAGCGCGGCTTGGCCGAGCTGCGCCTGGCCGACCCCGTCTGCGCCCGGGCCGGGGACCGCCTCGTGCTGCGATCGAGCGCCCACCGCACGGTGGCCGGGGCCCACGTGGTCGACACCGCGCCGCCGCGGAGGACTCCGCGGCGAGCTCTCCATGCGCGTCTCGCGGTGCTGGCGGGCGGGGACGCCGCGGCCATCCTCGCGCTGCGTGCTCGCGAGGCCGGACCGGCGGGTCTGGACCTCCCGGCCGGGGCCGCGGGGGGCGGACTCGTCGTGCTGGGCGGCAGGGCGTTCCACCCGGCCGTGGTCGCCGGCGCCCGCGAGGCCGCGGTGGCGGCGATGGGAACGGCCGGCGCCGCCGCCGCGGCGGTCCGGGCGGCGACCGGCCTGCCGGGCGAGGCGGCGCAGGCCCTGGTCGGCACCCTGGTCGGGGAGGGCGCGATCACCCCACGCGGCGGCCGGCTGGTGCCGCCGACCGCGGCGCCGCACGACGTCCCCACCAGGGCCGAGGAGCTGGCGGGCCTGCTCGCGTCGGCCGGGCTCCGCGCCCCCTCGGCGGACGAGCTCGCACGGGCGAGCGGCCTCGGCGCGGACGCGCTCGGCGCGGCGCTCGCCCACCTGCGGACGGCGGGGCGTGCCGTGCGGGTGGGGGAGATGTGGTTCGACGCCGCGGCGCTCGAGGACGCGTGGCAGGCGGCCCTGCCGATGTTGCGCGAGCGTCCGGTCGGAATCGGCGAGCTGAGGGACGTCTGGCGGGTCGGCCGGCGTCACGCGCTCGCGATCGCCGGCCACCTCGACGACCGGCGCCTGACCCGCCGCGAGGGCGACGCGCGGGTGCTGCGCCGGGGCACGGGGGCGACGGGACTAAGCTGACGACGGTCCGGGGAGCGGCCGGGGCCTGGTGGCCCGCCTCGTCTTCAAAACGAGTGGGGGCGAGATCGACTCGCCCGGTAGGTTCGATTCCTGCGCCGTTCCGTCAGCGTCACCCGGTTCGCGTCTGCGTTCGTGGTGCCGACCGCGCCGGCGGGCCGTCGAGGTCGGGCGCGCGCGGCTCCTGCGCAGATCGCGTGGCGCCGACCGCTTGCACGGCGCGACGCGCCCGGGACGGCTACGATGCCGCCCGCGGCCTCCGTTCCACCGCCTGTCCCCGAGGCGGCCGCCGAGGTCCGCATGTCGACGCGCCAGTCCGTCCGCCGTATCGATTTCCAGGGCGGCGGCCCGTTCTACTCCGAGCTCAAGCAGCGGGTGCGCGCGCTGCTCGACGAGCCCGGGCGCGCCCGCCGGGCGCAGACCCGCATCTACGTGAAGAGCGCGGTCATGCTGCTCTGGGCGGTGGCCTCGTGGGTCGGCCTCGTCGTGGTCGCGAGCAACTGGTGGCAGGGCGCGATCGGCGCCGTGTCGCTCGGCCTCGCCATGGCGGGTGTGGGCTTCAACATCACGCACGACGCCAACCACGGCAGCTACTCGCCGAGCCGGCGGGTCAACCGGGTCATGTCGTGGACGATGGACCTGATCGGCGCGAGCTCGTACGTGTGGCGCACGAAGCACAACACCGCGCACCACACCTTCACCAACATCTCGGGCGCCGACTCGGACATCGACTCGATGCCCTTCGCCCGCTTCGCCCCCGACCAGCCGCGCCGGCCGTACCACCGCTTCCAGCACGTCTACATGTGGTTCCTCTACGGGCTCTTCGCGATCAAGTGGCACACGGTGGGCGACTTCGGCTACCTGGCCGCCCGCAAGATCGGCGAGACGCCGCTCAAGTGGCCGAAGGGCGGGGAGCTGGTCGGGTTCTGGCTCGGCAAGGTCGTCTTCTTCTCGTGGACCCTGGCGATCCCGCTGCTGCTGCACCCCGTCTGGCAGGTGCTCGTCGTGTTCGCCGTCGCCTCGTTCGTGCTGGCCTTCACCCTCGCGGTGACCTTCCAGCTCGCGCACTGCCTCGAGGAGGCCGAGTTCTCGAGCATCGAGGAGATGGAGGGCGCGGGCGCCTCCGAGTGGGCGCGCCACCAGGTCGAGACCACCGTCGACTTCGCGCCGCGCAACCGGTTCCTCACGTGGTACCTGGGCGGTCTCAACTTCCAGATCGAGCACCACCTGTTCTCGCGCGTCTGCCACACGCACTACCCGGCGATGGCCCCGGTGGTGCGCGAGGTGTGCGAGCGGCACGGCGTGCGCCACCAGTCGCACGACACGCTCGCCCCCGCGTTGGCGTCGCACGCCCGCTGGCTGCGCCACATGGGCGCGAAGCCCCAGCCCGCGTCCGCGACGCCGGCGATCGCCGAGATCTGACCCCTCCCCCGGGGGCGGGCGACCCGCCCCCGGGGTCAGGGCTCGAGCAGCTCCGCCAGCCAGTCGCGCACGGCGCCCCGGACCGCGGCGAGGTCGGCCCTCAGGGAGTGGTCGCCCGCGACCGTGATCACCCGCCGCTCCCTGGCCTCGGGCGGCATCCCGAAGGGGTCGCGCGCGCCCTGCACGACCAGCACGGGCACGGCGACCGCCTCGAGCTCGGGCAGCCGGCTCGGCCGCGGTGCCCCACCCGCCCGCCCCGGGGGCTCCAGCGGGAAGGCGAGGCAGAGCACGCCGATCGCGCCGGTCTCGTGCGCGGTGCGGCACGCCACGCGTGCCCCCGACGAGCGGCCGCCGGTCACGAGCGGCAGGTCGCCGAGGACGTCGGCCCGCAGGTGGTCGACGACCGCCGTCCAGGCGGCGTCGAGCCGGGGGGCGGGCGCCGGCGCACGGCGTCCGGCCACCCGGTAGGGCTGCTCGACCAGGGCGACCGTCAGCCCGAGGGCGCCCGCCACCCCGGTGACGCCGACCAGGTCGGGCGCCGCCACGCCGCCCCCCGCGCCGTGCCCCAGCACCACGGCGGCCCGCGCGTCGGAGGCGGGGTGCAGGTGCACCCGCGCCGGGCCCTGCGGCGTCGCGACCTCGTGCGTGGTGGCGGGCATCGGCGGCTCCGGAGGCGATGGGCGGAGCCCCACGCTACCTCCCGTGGCAGCGGGGCGATCCGCCCTCGATGTGAAGCGTGCTTGAAGTACCCGGCCCCGGGTGCTTCGCTCCCACCATGACCACGGCGGCCACGGTGATGACCATCGGCGAGGTCGCCGAGCGCTCGGGCGTCGCCACGTCCGCGCTGCGCTTCTACGAGGACCGCGGCCTGCTGCGCGCGGAGCGCACCGAGTCGGGGCACCGGCGCTACCCCCGCGCCGTGCTGCGCCGGGTCGCCTTCATCGTGTTCGCCCAGCGCGTCGGGCTGACGCTCGGTGAGATCCGCGACGAGCTCGACCGTCTCCCCGCCGACCGCGTGCCCCGGCGCGCGGAGTGGTCGCGGTTGTCGGGGCCGTGGCGCGAGCGCGTCGACGCCCGGATCGCCGAGCTCGAGCGCCTGCGGGACAGCCTCGACGAGTGCATCGGCTGCGGCTGCCTGTCGCTCGACCGGTGCGGCCTCGCGAACCCCGGCGACCGGGCCGCCGCCGCCGGACCCGGCCCGCGCTACTGGGTGGGGGACGCCCGCGACGGGGGGTGAGCCGCCGACGCGGCGCTGCTAGCCTGCGGTGCCCGGCGACGTGGCGAAGTGGCTAACGCAGCGGTCTGCAAAACCGTTATCCGCGGGTTCGACTCCCGCCGTCGCCTCTCTCGGTTCCCGAGGTCCCGCCGCCCGACCGGCGGCAGTCGCGACGCACCGGCGGCGGCCCCGGCCTCGTCGGCGCCCGCGCACCGCGGTCGAGATGGGTGCCGGGGACCCCGGCCGCCATCGAGTCGGGGGTCCTGCGCTCCTCCGGATGAGGCGCCGTCGCCTCCCGGCGATCGGTCAGCGTCCGGCGCGCTCGCCCGGGGTCGCCTCCGCCACGCGCTTCGCCTCGATCCGCCGGGCCCAGTCCTCGGTCAGCACCGGCCAGCGCTCGAGGACGTCCCTGTGGCGCAGGAACCACAGCAGCTCGGGCCGCGCCCGGTCCCGGGCGGTGTGGAACCCGCCGTCGCTCACGCGCCCGCCCCGGCCGGCGCGCGCCGCGCGGTGCGGCTCACGGTGCGGTGCGACGAGGGGGACGACCGGGACGACGTGCTCACGTGCCGCTCACCCTAGCCACCGCGCCGCGGACGGCGGGCCCTCCCGCCCCGGGGCGGGGTCGCACCGCCGGGATCACCGCAGAACCCCGCACGGGCGACCGCGCGGTCACGGATGCCGGTGGGGCCCGCGGCCCGGGAAGCTCCCGGGGGAGGGCCCGCCGCGCGTGGCGGGCGGAGGAGCACCCGAGGGGGAGACGTCATGTCCGGCCGGGACATCATCGAGTCGTACGTCGAGGCGTGGAGGGCACGCGATCCGGAGCGGATCGCCGCGCACTTCGCCGAGGACGGGGTGAGACGCTGGGAGCTCGTCGTGCCGCCGGTGATCGGCGGTCCGCGCCACTTCCGCGGGCGCGCCGAGATCGCCGAGCCCGTGCGCGCCCTCATCACCGCCATCCCCGATCTCGGTCTCGAGGCGGTGCGGTTCGCCGAGAACGAGGACGGCGGGATGCTCGAGTGGCGGCACACCGGCACGCACACCGGGGCCTGGAACCGGTGGACGCCCCAGGGAGAGCCGGTCGAGTTCTCGGGCGTGTCCGTCTACCTGATCGCCGGCAACGAGATCACCGACGAGTGCATCTACTTCGACCCCGACCTGCTCGTGCGTCAGTGGGCGGTCCCGCTCGGGGCGCTCGCGAGCGTCGGCGTCGGCACCCTGCGCGAGAGCCATGCGATTCGGCGCCGGCGCCACCTCCGGCAGGCCGGGCGGGCGCCGGGCCGGCGCGCGTCACGGTGAGGACGAGCCCACCGTCGGCGGGGCCGGCGGGGGCGGGGCCCCGAGCGACGACCTCATCTCCGCGGCGCGCTACGCCGCCGCCGCCCCGGGCAACACGCCCCGGGGGCGGGCGGCGACGGCCGCGTCGTCGATCAGGCGCGGCCGCGCATGACCGAGAGCAGCCCGATGACGGCGAGGACGACCACGATGATGACGACGATGGTCCAGAGCACGGGGATTTCCTCCCGGTCGATGATGTGACGCGTGGATTCCCGCCGCCACCGCCGACCAACCCCGCCCGCTCGCTCCACACGCAGATTCTGGCGGATCACCCCGGTCAGGAGGGCGCCGTCTCCGTCGAGTGGCGGGTCACCGCCGCGCGGGCGACCCGCCCGGCGCGGGCCGTCAGCCGGCCGGCCCACGCGGGGCTGCCGGGCACCGCGTCGCGCTGGCGGGTGACCGGCGTCGACTCGTACTCGTAGAAGCCGGGCGCCGCGCTCCAGCGCGAGACGACGCGGCCCCCGCGCAGGAGCTCGCCCGAGGCCCGCGCCTCGATCTCGACCAGGGCGCTCGTTCCGTCGAGGCTGAACGACAGCGGCGCGGCGCGCCGGGCGCGGTAGCGCATGCGCGCGGTCCACCCGCCGGACAGGCGCACCGACAGCGTCAGCGCGCGGGGGTAGTACAGGGCGCCGACCCGCGCCCAGCGCGCGCGGCGGACGGTCACGTCGGACGCCCGCGCCTGGGCGATGCGCCCCCCGGGGCCCGAGAGCACCGCGACGCCGTCGCGCAGCGAGGGGTCCGACGGCCGCACGATGCCGGTGACCAGGCTGCGGCCCGCCGGCAGGTGCACCTGGCTCCAGTCCCAGCCCCCGTGGGCGTCGTCGCTCAGATCGAACGCGCCGTAGTTGTGGTCGTGGTACCCCGGTGCGTCATCGAGCTCGTAGCGCGTCCCGTCCACGACGACCGTCCCCGAGACGCGGGCGCGCGGCGCCGCGACGGTCCACGACAGGTCCTGACCGCCGGGGAGGGTGAGCGGGCCCGCGGCGAACCCGGGCGCGTCGCTGCGCAGCGTCAGGTCGACGGACACCGGCCCGGGGTCGTCGCCGTGGATCGGGAAGCCGTCCGGCATGTCGACCCGCATGCGGATCACGCCCGGGCGGGGGGTCCAGATGCGGTCGGACCCGAGACGCACGTCGACCTCGTCGGTCGCCGGCGGTGCGCCGAGGGCCCCGGGCTGCGCGACCGTGTGCACGCTCCCGTCGGGCAGGTAGAGGAATACGACGGTCGCGGGCGGCGCGGCGGGGAACTCGGTGCCGATGGCCGCGGCGACGGCCAGGTCCTGCGAGGGGTCGAGCGCGCTGACGAACCACCACTCGGTGCGCTCGCCGTCTCCGGGGTGGGCCCCGTTGTCGGCCGGCGTGGCGGTGCGCACGCCCGCCGCCCCCAGGGCCGTCGCGGCGAGGCACAGGAGGATCAGCAGGGCCGGGGCGATGCGGCGCGCGGTCACCCCTCCGACGTTAGGGCCCGCCGCCCGCACCCGCCCGGGATCGGGCGGCCGCCGCCCGCCCGACCTGCGAGTCTTGCGGCGTGACCGAACCCGACGCCGACCCCCGGCCGCTGCTGTACCTCGAGGACCTGGCACCCGGCCAGACATGGACCACCGGCTCGCGCGCGGTCGACGAGGCGCAGGTGGTCGGCTTCGCCCGCGAGTACGACCCGCAGCCCTTCCACCTCGACGACGCGGCCGCGGCCGCGTCGTTGTTCGGCGGGCTGGCGGCGAGCGGATGGCACACGGCCGCGCTGACGATGCGCCTGCAGGTCGACGGCGGCCCGCGCATCGCGGGCGGGCTGATCGGCGCCGGCGGCCGCATCGACTGGCCCCGCCCGACGCGTCCCGGTGACACCCTGCGGGCGACCTGCGAGATCATCGAGGTGCGCACCTCGCGCAGCCGGCCCGACCGGGGCCTGGTCACGATGCTGACCACGACGCTCGACCAGCACGATCAGGTCGTGCAGACGCTCACGGCGACCCTCGTGGTGCCGCGCCGCCACCCGGGCGACGGCGGCTAGCCCGCCGGCCGGTCGCGCGCGGCTCAGGCGCCGAGCCGCTCCGCCAGGTCGATCAGGTCGCGGGCCGTGACGTCGGCGGCCGGCGCCGCCTCGGCCGGGTCGGTCGTGTGGGCCGGCCCGTGCTCGTGCGGCCGGTGGACGAAGGCGGTGCGGAGGCCGCACGCGGCGGCCGCCCGCAGGTCGTACCCGTGGGCGGCGACCATCATGGCCTCGCCGGGCTGCAGGCCGAGCGCCGCGACGCTGCGCAGGTAGACGTCGGGCAGCGGCTTGTACGACTGCGCGAGCTCGGCGCCGAGGACGGCGTCCCAGACGATGCCGGCGCGCCGGGCCATGGCGACGACGAGGGCGATGTGCCCGTTCGAGACCGGGGCGATGACGTAGGCCCGCCGCAGCCGCTCGAGGCCCGCGAGGGTGTCGGGCCAGGGGTCGAGGCGGTGCCAGGCGAGGGTGAGCTCGTCGCGGTCGGCGTCGCCGAGCACCCCGAGCCCATGCGCGTCGAGGACGTCGTCGAGCGACTCGCGGTGCAGCACGTCGAGGTCGACCCACGGTCGCGAGCCGTCGCGGACGGTCTCGAGCTGGGGTGCGTAGCGCGCCCGCCACGCGTCGGCCACGGCCGCGGCGTCGACGCCGCCGACACCCCGCCGCCGCGCCATCGCGCCGATCTCGCGCGCGACGCCGGCGCGCCAGTTGACGCAGGTGCCGAAGACGTCGAACAGCAGCGCCCGGATCACCGGGCCGACCGCGCTAGGGGGAGCCGGGCGTGGCGCGGCGGCCGCGACGGCGCGCGACGAGCGTCACCGCCACGGTGCCGACGAGCAGCACGGCGAGCACCACGTAGCCCGCCCCGCCGAGCGCGTCCTCGACCGCGCGCCACTCGTCGTCGAGCGCCCAGCCGATGCCGATCAGCGTCGCGTTCCAGATCGCGCTGCCGAGCGTCGTCAGCACCACGAACCGGGGCAGCGAGAACCGGGCGAGGCCGGCGGGCAGCGACACCGTGCTGCGCACGAGCGGGATGGCGCGGCAGACGAGCACCGTCGCCGAGCCCCACCGGGCGAACCAGTTCTCGAGCAGGGCCATGCGCTCGGGAGTCGCGCCGACGCGCAGCCCGTGACGCCGGAGCAGGGCCGTGCCGCCCCGTCGCGCCGCGACGTAGAGCAGGAGGTTGCCGGCGAGCGAGCCCGCGGTGGCCGCCAGGAGCACGAGGGTGAACGAGAACCTGCCCTCGGCCACCGCGAAGCCCACGAAGGGCAGGATGGCCTCGCTCGGTATGGGGGGGAAGACGCACTCGAGCAGCATCAGGGCGGCGAGCCCCACGTACCCGAGCGCATCGATCACGTCGATGACCCATTCGCTCATGCTGCGACGAGGGTAGCGTGCCCCCGGCGGCGGTCACCCCGCGCGCGAGGGGTCCTGCACCTGGTCGACCGGTCCGCTGCCCTCAGCTCCGCGGCATCTCGCGGCCGCACGACGGGCAGCGCCAGACGGCGACCGTGCGGTTCTCGGGGATGGCGCCGGCCCGGAGCTGGTGCATCTTCATCTCGCGATGGGTGGGATAGGTGCGGATGCCGCAGCGTTCGCAGGCGGGCGGGGTGTCGGCGGAGGTCTCGGTCATGGGCCGATCCTAGCCACGGGCGCGCGCCGCCGCCGCCCGCGGTCGTCACCCCACCAGGTCGCGGAAGAGCCGTTCGAGGGTGGCGGCGGGGTCGTCGCAGAGCCCGGTGTGGACGGCCGACGGCTGCACCACGGTGCTCGACGGAGCGACGAGCCAGTGGAACCGCTGGGGGGCGGGGAGGCGCGCGATCGGCCCGGCGTCCGGATCGCCCGCGGCGATGCGGGCGCGGCCCTCGAGCTGCCGCGCGACCGGACCGGGTGCGGTGTCGGGCGCGAGGGCGCGCAGCCGGTCGGCATCGAGCGCGACGCGCATCCCGAGGAAGTCGCGGGTGCGCGCGAGCAGCACGATGCCGGCGTTGAGGCACTCGCCACGCTCGATGCGCGGCACGACGCGCACGATCGCGTACTGGAAGGGGCTACGCGCCGACACGGGCGGCCTCGGCCTCGGCGGCGAACGCCCGCGGCGCCGCGAGCCGTCGCACCAGGTGGTCGACGTACGCCGCCCGCCGCCGGGCGGGCGACGCGTCCTCCTCGTCGCGCAGCCAGTCGTCGGGCACGAGCCCCACGACCCGCGCGATCTCGTCGTCGGGCAGCCGGGCGGCGAGATCGGCGTCGGCCGCCGCGACCGATGCGGCGCGGCCGAGCAGCACGTGGTCGGCGATCGCCGGGAACGGCCGTCTCCAGGCGTCGGCGAGCGTCCAGTCGTGGTGATGCCGGTACAGGGCGGCCCCGTGGTCGATGAGCCGCACCCGCCCGTGCCAGACGAGGAGGTTCGGGTTGGCGGCCGTGCGGTCGACGTTCGTGACGAGCGCGTCGAGCCAGACGATCGCGGCGGCGAGCTCGGGGTTGACCGGCTGGTCGGCGGCCGGGTCGTAGGCGAGCGATCCGGGCAGGTAGTCCATCCCGAGGTTGAGCCCCGCGCTGGCGCGCAGCAGATCCTGGATCTCCGGGTCGGGCTCGGCGCGGCCGAGGTCGGGATCGAGGTGGACGAGCGCGAGCTCGGGCATCGGCAGGCCCAGCGACCGGGCCAGCTCCCCGGCGATCAGCTCGGCCACGAGGGCCCGCGGCCCCTGCCCGGCGCCCCGGAACTTGAGCACGTAGAGCCCGTCGTCGTCGGCCTCGACCAGCGCCGGCAGCGAGCCGCCCTCGCGCAGCGGGGCGACGTAGCGGGTCGCGGTGATCCGCGCCGGCCCCGCGGCGACGATCGGTGAGCCGCTCATCGGCGCGAGCCTAGCGTCCCCCGGGTCGCGGGCGGGTACCCTCGTGAGGTGATGAGGATCGCGATCGTGGGGGGCGGCCTGGTGGGCCTGACCCTCGCCCGGCTGCTGCGCGCGCGGGGGTTCACCCCCGAGGTGATCGAGCCCCGCGCATCCGGCGACCACCAGCGGCGGCCCTTCCTGCTCGGGTTCCAGGGATTCCCCGCGCTCGAGGAGCTCGGCCTGCTCGGCCGCCTGCGGGCGATGGGCTGGGACGTCGCCCCCGGCCCCGATGGCACGCCGGTGGCGGTCTGCGTGGAGGTCGGCAAGCTGCTCGACGCCGTCGGCGAGGGCGTGCCCGTGCGCCACGGCGAGCGCGTCACCGCGCTGCTGCGCGACGCCGACGAGCGCGTCGTGGGGGTGCGCGTGGCCTCGGGGGCCGCCGAGCACGACCTCCCCGCCGACCTGGTCGTGGCCTGCGACGGCGCCGGGTCGCGGGTGCGCGGCATGGCCGGGCTCGAGGCCGAGATCTCGGCGCTGTCGGACGCGACCCTCACGTTCATGGGCCCGGCGGTGATCGACCGCTCGTTCGGCATGCGCTACCTGTCGGACGGCGGCGCGATGGGGCTGCTCGGCTGGCCCGAGGGCTCGGCCGGCTGGCGCACCATCGATCGCGTCGGTCGCGAGGCGGCGCTCGCGCCGGGGGTCGAGGCCTTCCGGGAGTCCTTCGCGCGGCTGATGCCCGAGGCCGCCGGCGCCCTCGCGGGCGTCACGAGCATCGACCAGCTGCTCTACCAGGAGCCGGCCGTGCTGCGCGCCGAGCGGTGGTGGATCCCGGGCGCCGTGCTGATCGGCGACGCCGCCCACTTCTTCGGCCCCGAGACCGGCGTCGGAGCGGCCCTCGGGATGGGGGACGCCCACGCGCTGGCGCAGGCGGTCGCGGCCGATCGCGACGACCCCGACGCGGCATGCGCGCGCTACGAGGCGTGGCGGGCGCCGGTCATCCGGCCCTACGAGGCGGCCGATCCGGCCGCGGGGCGGATCGCCCTGCCCAACGCGCAGCGGCCACCCGAGGAGCGCTGGCCGCCGGACTGAGCGCGACGGCGCGATGCGGGACCGGCGGCGGTCGCGTGACGGGCTCCTTGCCCCTCACGGGACCTAGTGCATAACATCACTCGGACGTCCGCGGACGGGCAGGGCCCGTCGATGGCCGCAAGGGGGCGAGACCGTGGGCGCCACGGGCCTGTGACAGGGCTTGGGTCGCCTGCGGCTCGCGACGCGCGCAGAGCAGGAGGCATCGTTGGGACGAAAGAGCGTGGTGATCCGGCTTGCCGGAGAGTCCGGCGAGGGGGTCATCTCCTCGGGGGACATCCTGACCCAGGCGGCCGCCCGCGGCGGCTACTGGACGCAGACGTTCCGCACCTACCCGGCCGAGATCAAGGGCGGCCCGTGCATGTACCAGGTGCGCATGGGCGAGGACCCGATCTACAGCCACGGCAAGGACGTCGACCTGCTGGTGTGCTTCAACCAGGAGGCCTGGGACCTGCACTGGGACTCCCTCGGCGACCACGGCGTGATCCTGTTCGACGAGACCGCCGTCGAGATCCCGGACGAGTACGCGGCGCGCGCCCGTCCGGTGCGCATGGAGAAGCTCGCCAAGGAGATCGGCGGGTCGCTGCGGGCCAAGAACATGGTGGCCGTCGGCGCCGTCGCCGGCGTCATCTCGTTCAACACGACGCCCATCGAGGAGCTGGTGCTGCGCCGGTACGCCCACAAGCAGGGCGTGGCCGACGCGAACATCGCCGCCCTGCGCGCCGGCGGTGACGAGAGCGCCGACCTCAAGGGCGCGCTCGCGATCACCGACCCGGTCGAGGTCGAGGCCGACCGCATCCTCATGTCGGGCAACCAGGCGATCGCCGTCGCCGCCATCGCGGCCGGGGTGAAGTACTTCGCCGGATACCCGATCACGCCGGCCTCCGACATCCTCGAGTGGCTGTCGGCGAAGCTGCCCCAGGTCGGCGGCATCACCATCCAGTGCGAGGACGAGATCGCCTCGATCTCGTCGGTGCTGGGCGCCTCGTACGCCGGCGTCAAGTCGATGACCGCGACGTCCGGTCCCGGCCTCTCGCTCATGACCGAGATGCTGGGCTACGCCGGCACGGCCGAGATCCCCTGCGTGGTGATCGACGCCCAGCGCGGCGGCCCCTCGACCGGTCTGCCCACGAAGACCGAGCAGTCCGACCTGCAGCACGCCCTCTACGGCGGTCACGGCGAGGCGCCCCGCGTGGTCATCGCCCCGATCACCGTCGAGGACTGCTTCTGGGCCACCATCGACGCCTTCAACTACTCCGAGCGGTACCAGGTGCCGGTCATCCTGCTGACCGACCAGGGCCTCGCGACCCGGATGGAGGTCATCCACAAGCCCGACACGGACCGCATCGAGCTGTGGGAGCGCACGACCTCGGCCGGCCTCGACCGCGAGTACAAGCGCTACGAGCTGACCGACGACTCGGTGTCGCCCATGGGCATCCCCGGCGAGGAGGGGGGCCAGTACGTCTCGACGGGCATCGAGCACGACGAGCTCGGTCACCCCGCCTACACGCCCGAGAACCACGTGGCGATGCAGACGAAGCGGTGGGCGAAGCTCGAGCCCCTCAAGAACGGCATCGTTCGCCACGAGCGGTACGGCGACGCCGAGCCGGAGGTCGCCATCATCGGATTCGGCTCGACGTACGGCGCGGTGCGCGAGGCGATCGACCTCGCGCGCGCCGAGGGCGCGTCGGTGGGGGCGTTCTACCCCCGCGTGCTCGGGCCGTTCCCGGCCGATCAGGTGCGGGCCTTCGCGGCCGGCGCCCGCCGGGTGGTCGTGCCCGAGGTCAACTTCACCGGCCAGCTCGCGCGCCTCGTGCGCGGCGAGTGCGGTCTCGTCGTCGAGAGCCACGCCAAGTGCGACGGCCTACCCTTCACCGCAGAGGACGTCCGCGACGTCATCATGGAAAGGATCCCCAGTTGAGCACCGTCCCCGCGAAGCGCAAGCCCTCGGACTACAAGTCGGATCTCAAGCCGATCTGGTGCCCGGGCTGCGGTGACTTCGGCGTCCTGGCCTCGCTGTACCGGGCCTTCGCCGAGCTCGACCTCGATCCCGCCAACACCGTCGTGGTCTCGGGCATCGGCTGCTCCAGCCGCCTCCCCGGCTTCGTGTCGACCTACGGCTTCCACTCCCTGCACGGCCGGCCGCTGCCGGTCGCCATGGGGGTCAAGCTCGCCAACCCCGACCTGAACGTGATCGCGGTCGGCGGCGACGGCGACGGCTTCGCCATCGGCGCGGGCCACTTCCCGCACGCCGCCCGGCGCAACGTCGACATCACCTACCTGGTGATGGACAACGAGATCTACGGCCTCACCAAGGGCCAGGTCTCGCCGACCTCGCTCACCGAGCAGAAGGCGCCCTCGACCCCCTGGGGCAACCTCGAGACGCCGCTCAACACGCTCGCCTTCGCCGTGGCATCCGGGGCGTCGTTCGTGGCGCGCGGGGCGTCGTTCAACACGAAGGCGCTGACCGAGCTGATCGTGCAGGCGATGGAGCACCGGGGCTTCTCGTACATCGACGCCCTCTCGCCGTGCGTGATGTTCAACAACCACCAGGAGGAGTGGAAGGAGCTCGTCACCGACGTCGCCCCCGACCACGACGTCGCGAGCAAGTCGGCGGCCTTCGACCTGGCCCTGCGCGGCGGCTTCAAGATGGGCATCCTCTACCGCGAGGAGCGGGCCACGCTCAACCAGAAGTACGCGGCCCTGGTGGAGGCCTCGAAGGACAGCGACCTCGAGACGATGCTCGAGGCGTTCAGCGCCCGCAAGGGTGCGGCGATCGGCAAGCCGACCGTCTGAGCCCCGTCCGCGACCCGGCCCTCCCTGGCGGAGGGCCGGGTCGCCGGTCAGGGCAGCAGCTGGGTGCGCTTGGCGCGGGCGGCCCGCACGGCGGAGCGGCCGACCCGCTCGGCGGCCTCGTCCTGGAGCGACTCGCCGACGGCCTCGTCGGCAAGGGCGAGCACGAGCCGCAGGTCCCCGTGCGCCTCGTACACGGCCGCGAGCTCGGTCACCGCCGGCTCGTCGAAGGCGTCCGCGACGCCCCCTCCGACCTCGGCCACGTCCATGCGCCGCTCGAGGATCGCGACGAGGCCGGCGACCGGGTCGGGCAGTCGCGGCAGCTCGACGAGGTGCAGGCGGCGGGCCGTCTCGCGCATGGCCGGGTACTCGAGGTACTCGGTGTGCACCTGCAGGGCGAGGCCGCAGTCGACCTCGCCGGCCATCGTCCGCACGTTGGCCACGAAGCCGCGCACGAGCACCTCGGCGTCGCCGGCGTAGACCGACCGCAGCCAGATGTCGGTGTCGTCGAGCACGAAGAAGGGGTCGAGATCGCGGCCGCGGAAGACCTCCACCAGGTCGGCCAGCGCCCGCCACGGCTCGCCGGCGACCACCCGCGCCTCCCACTCGCCGCCGGCGACCTCGATGTCGCCCGCGAGCCCCGCCGTGACCGCCCCGAGGCGGGGGGACACCAGCGAGAGCGGCAGGTTGAGGGCGAACCCCCGTCGCCGGGCGCGCCGGCTGCGGCGCGACAGGTCGGCGATGCGCTCCTCGATGGCCTGCCGCTCGCGCCGGCTCGGCAGGTCGGGGGCGGCCCAGTCGATCACCTGGCGCACGATGTGCCGGGCGAAGTCGCCCGACGCCACGACGCCGCGCTCGACCACGCTCATCGGCACCCGGATCGGGACGATGCCCTCGGGGACGTCCGGGGCGAGCTGCCCGAGCACGGCGGCCAGCACGCTCGACTTGCCGGTGCCCGAGGGGCCGACGACCGCCAGCCGGCCCCCCGTGCGCGACAGCCGCCCGATCTCGCCCTCGACGCGGCTGCCGCCCACGAGGGTGTCCCACGGCACGTGGAGCGCCTCCAGCGCCTCGTAGTGCCGGTTGCCCAGGGCGGCGCGCTCGCGCAGCTCGATCATCACCTCCCTGCTCACCGGGCCGGCCCGGTCCCGCCGTCCGCCGGCGCCCCGGCCAGCTCCGACGCCGGCACCGGCGCGAAGACGCGCCGCACGCGCCCGTCGTGCCCGCGCGCCGAGCCGCTCGTGACCAGCCCCGCCGACTCGAGCGCCTGCGCCACCTGCGCCGCGCGCTGGCGCGACCAGCCGAGGCGCCCCAGCAGGCGCGGATCGGAGGCGCTCGCCGCGCCGTGGGCGTCGAGCTCGGCGAGCAGGCGCTCGGCGGCCGGACCGAGCCCGGCGACGCGGCGCGCGCGCTCGCGCGCGGCGGCCTCGGCGCCGCCCTCGCCGGTGTGTCCGGCGAGCGCGTCGCGGGCGGCGGCCAGCAGCGCGCGCGGGGTCGCCAGATCGGCTCCGCGGAGCGCCGATCGCACCCGCTCGGCCTCGTCGGGGTCGAGGCGCCGGCGCAGCAGGGCCTGCTGGGCGTCCACCGACAGGGGCGCGAGCCGCACCGTCGATTCGAAGAACACGTCGGCCGGGGGCGTCACGACGACGGCCGCCTCGTGGGTCGCGGCCGTCACCACGAAGCGCGCGCGGGTCTGCCAGAGCTCGTCGCGCAGGCGCCCGAAGAGCCCGTGCGCCAGCTCGGGGCGAAGCTCGTCGAGCAGCACGCAGGCGTCGTCGTCGAGCTCCCGCCATCGGCGCAGCACCCCGAGCACCCGGGTCGTCTGCGTGCCCCGCCCGCGGTCGTCGTCGCCGTGGTCGTCCCCGGTGAGCGCCCGGTCGATCGCCGCCACGACGTCCGCGACGCCGGCCGCGGGCCCGGCATCGACGACCACCGCGCGACGGCCCTCCTCGCGGAGCCGGAACGCCACGGCGTGCAGCAGGGTGGTCCTGCCGGCGCCCCGGTCGCCCACCACGAGCACGTTGAGGCCGCGGCGCGCCGAGTCGGTGACGGTCCCGACCTCCGGGCGGTCGATCGCGAGCCGCTGGTCGCGAGCGGTCGCGAGCAGGGGCCTGTTGCCGAGCTCACTCATGAGGTTGCGACTCTAGCAGCAAGAGACGCAACCCCACGATCGCGGCCCTACCCCGCGACCCGCGGCACCGGCGGGGTCGCGAGCGCAGCCCGCACCGCGGGAGCGACCTCGGTGCCGAAGAGCTCGATGCTCCGCATCATGCGGTCGTGCGGCATCGTGCCGACGCTGAACTGCACCAGCAGCCGGTCGTGCCCGAAGACCTCGTGCTGGAACAGGATCTTCTCGACGACCTGCTGGGGGCTGCCGACGATGTTGGCGCCGTGGAGGCCGGTCGAGGCGTCGTACGCCGAGCGGGTCATCGGGCTCCAGCCGCGCTCCCGGCCGATGCGGTCCATCATGGTCGCGAAGGGGCCGAACGACTCGTCGGCGGCGCGCTGGGAGGTGTCGGCGACGTACCCGTGCGAGTTGATGCTGAGCGGCAGCGGGCCGTGACCGGCCTCCTCGGCGGCGCGCCGGTGCAGCTCGGCGTACGGCGCGAAGCGCGCGGGCTGCCCGCCGATGATGGCCAGGGCCATGGGCAGGCCGAGGGTCGCCGCGCGCACCACCGAGGCCGGTGTCCCGCCGACGGCGACCCAGACGGGCAGCGGGTCCTGGACCGGGCGCGGGTAGACCCCCCGCCCCGCGATCGGCGGGCGGTGGCGACCGGTCCAGGTGACCACCTCGTCCCGGCGCAGCGCCAGCAGCAGCTCGAGCTTCTCGGCGAACAGGTCGTCGTAGTCCTCGAGGTCGTATCCGAAGAGCGGGAACGACTCGATGAACGACCCGCGCCCGGCCATGATCTCGGCGCGGCCGTCCGAGAGCAGGTCGAGGGTGGCGAACTGCTGGAACACGCGCACCGGGTCGTCCGAGCTGAGCACGCTGACGGCGCTCGTCAGGCGGATCGAGCGGGTGCGCGCGGCGGCCGCGCCGAGCACGACGGCGGGCGCGGAGACCGTGAAGTCGGGGCGGTGGTGCTCGCCGAGGCCGACGACGTCGAGGCCGAGCTGATCGGCGAGCTCGATCTCCTCGAGCAGGTCGCGCAGGCGCTCCTGCGGCGAGATCATGCGCCCGGTCTCGGCGTCCGGCGTCAGCTCCGCGAAGGTGTAGATGCCGAGTTCCATGCGGTGACCGAGGGTAGCGGAGGGCTCGGCGGTGAGCCTCGGGAGCCGCCCGCCCCCTTCACCGCCACCCCGCCGGCCCCGCGGGTTCGAGCCCCCCGGCGACCGGCGAGGGCGAGGGGGTGCCCGGCCGACCGCATGCGCCGCGCGTCGGCAGAGCCGGCCGCGGTGTCCTAGGCGACCGCCTGCAGGATCCGCGCCGCCGCCAGCGCGGCGGTGGTGGCGCCCGCGCGCACGAGCGCCTCCTGCTCCTCGACCACGGCGACCACCGGGGGGTCCTCGCGCAGCCGCGCCGCGAGGCCGTCCTCGACCATGCGCCGAAGCCAGGCCACCTCCTGGTCCGCGCGACGGGCCGCGAGGGCCCCGGCCTGCTCCAGCGCCGTCCGGTGGTCGCCGAGCGCGTCCCATACGGCGGTCACCCCGTCGTCCTCCCGCCCGCTGCAGGTGAGCACGGGCGGCGTCCAGCCGGCCGTCTGCGGTCCGAGCATCCGCATCACGTCGGCGAGCTCGCGGGCCGCGGCCCGGGCCTCGCGCGCGTGATCGCCGTCCGCCTTGTTCACGGCGATCACGTCCGCCAGCTCGAGGACGCCCTTCTTGATCCCCTGCAGGGAGTCCCCCGAGCGCGCCAGCATGAGCAGCAGGAAGTGGTTGACCATGCCGGCGACGGCGGTCTCGGACTGCCCGACGCCCACGGTCTCGACCAGCACGACGTCGAAGCCGGCGGCCTCGAGCACCACGACGGCCTCGCGGGTCGCGCGCGCCACCCCGCCGAGCGTGCCGGCCGTAGGGGAGGGGCGGATGTAGGCGGCGGGGTCCACGGCCAGGCGGGCCATGCGCGTCTTGTCGCCCAGGATGCTCCCGCCGCGCCGGGTGGACGACGGGTTGACGGCCAGCACGGCCACCCGGTGCCCGGCGGCCGTCAGCCGCGTGCCGAGGGCGTCGATGAAGGTTGACTTGCCCACGCCCGGGACGCCGGTGATGCCCACCCGGCGCGCGCCGCCGGCGTGCGGCAGCAGCTCCACCAGCATCTCCTGGGCGGCCCGGCGATGCGCGGGCAGCGTGCTCTCGACGAGCGTGATCGCGCGGGCGACCCGGGCGATGCCCCCCTCGCGGACGCCGCGGACGTGCGCCGCCACGTCGGCGGCGGGCGCGCTCACCGCTCCGGGGCGGCCGCGGCCCCCTCGAGCCGGTCCAGCAGCTCCTCGGCCGCCGACGCGATGACGGTGCCGGGCGGGAAGATCGCGGCCGCCCCCGCCTCCCGCAGGGCCTCCCAGTCGGCCGGCGGTATGACGCCCCCCACCGCCACCATGATGCCCTCGCCGCCCGCCCGCGCCAGCTCCTCGCGCAGCTCGGGGACCAGCGTCAGGTGCCCGGCGGCCAGCGACGAGACCCCCACCACGTGGACGTCGGCCTCGACGGCCTGGCGGGCCACCTCGGCCGGGGTCTGGAACAGCGGCCCGACGTTAACGTCGAAGCCGAGGTCGGCGAAGGCCGTCGCGATGACCTTCTGACCGCGGTCGTGGCCGTCCTGGCCCATCTTGGCGACGAGGATGCGCGGACGACGGCCCTGGGCGCGCGCGAACTCCTCCACCCGGGCGTGGACCCGATCGGCGTCCGCCGACTCACCCACCTCGCGCCGGTACACGCCCGAGATGGTACGGATGCGCGCCGTGTGGCGGCCGAACACACGCTCCATGGCGTCGCTGATCTCACCCACCGTCGCGTGGGCGCGGGCGGCGTTGACCGAGAGCGCGAGCAGGTTCTCGTCGAGACCGGGGCCGCGGGTGCCGTCGGCCGCGCGCCCGGCGGCGGCGGTCAGGCGCTCGAGGGCCTCCCGGCAGGCCCGCTCGTCGCGCTCGTCGCGCAGGCGGCGCAGCTTGGCGAGCTGCTGCTCGCGCACCGCGCGGTTGTTGACCCTCAGCACCTCGACCGGGTCCTCGCGCTCCGGCCGGTGCCGGTTGACGCCGATCACCGGCTGCTGCCCCGAGTCGATGCGCGCCTGGGTGCGGGCCGCGGCCTCCTCGATGCGCATCTTGGGGATGCCCTCCTCGATGGCCGCGGTCATGCCGCCGGCCGCCTCGACCTCCTCGATGTGGGCCCACGCCGCGCGGGCGAGGTCGTGGGTCAGCCGCTCGACGAAGTACGAGCCGCCCCAGGGGTCGATCACCCGCGTCGTGCCGGTCTCCTGCTGCAGGAGCAGCTGGGTGTTGCGCGCGATGCGGGCGCTGAAGTCGGTGGGCAGCGCCAGGGCCTCGTCCAGGGCGTTCGTGTGCAGCGACTGCGTGTGGCCCTGGGTCGCCGCCATGGCCTCGACGCAGGTGCGCACGACGTTGTTGAAGACGTCCTGCGCCGTGAGCGACCAGCCGGAGGTCTGGCAGTGCGTGCGCAGCGACAGCGACTTGTCGTTGCGGGGGCCGAAGGGGCGCACGAGGCGGGCCCACAGCAGCCGCGCCGCGCGCAGCTTGGCGATCTCCATGAAGTAGTTCATGCCGATGGCCCAGAAGAACGACAGCCGCGGGGCGAAGGCGTCCACGTCCATGCCGGCGGCCTGCCCGGCGCGGATGTACTGCACCCCGTCGGCCAGCGTGTAGGCCAGCTCCAGGTCGGCCGTCGCCCCGGCCTCCTGCATGTGGTAGCCGGAGATCGAGATCGAGTTGTAGCGGGGCATCCGCCGGGAGGTGAACGCGAAGATGTCCGAGATCACGGTCATCGAGGGCGCCGGCGGATAGATGTAGGTGTTCCGGACCATGAACTCCTTGAGGATGTCGTTCTGGATCGTCCCGGTGAGCTGCTCGGGCGGGACGCCCTGCTCCTCGGCGGCCACGATGTAGAGCGCCATCACCGGCAGGACGGCGCCGTTCATCGTCATCGACACGCTCATGCGGTCGAGCGGGATGCCGTCGAAGAGCTGCCGCATGTCGAGGATCGAGTCGATCGCGACACCCGCCATGCCGACGTCGCCCGCCACGCGGGGGTGGTCGCTGTCGTAGCCGCGGTGGGTCGGCAGATCGAAGGCGATCGACAGGCCCTTCTGGCCGGCCGCGAGGTTGCGCCGGTAGAACGCGTTCGACTCCTGGGCGGTCGAGAACCCGGCGTACTGCCGCACGGTCCACGGCTGGTTGACGTACATCGTGGGGTACGGCCCGCGCAGGAAGGGGGCGATGCCGGGATAGGTGTCGAGGAAGTCGAGACCGGCGAGGTCGTCCGGGGTGTAGAGGGGGGCGACCGCGAGCGATTCGGGTGCGTCCCAGGCCAGCTCGCCGGCGGGCGCTCCCTCCTGGGCCGCGACCGCGTCGCGCCAGGCGGTCAGGTCGCCCTCGGGGGCGGGGTCGCCGAGGGGCACGCCGCCGAAGTCGGGGATCGCGCTCACCGTGCCACCCCCGCGGCGTCGAGGGCACGGGAGATCACCGCAACGGCGTCGACGCCCGCGTGGGCGTGGCCGGTGACGGCCGCCTCGCCGCCCCCCGGTCCGTCGGGGCGGCCGGCCAGGTAGACGGCCGCCGCCCCCGCGCGGGCGAGCTGGGCGCCCACGGTCGCCGCCCGCTCGGCGTAGACGGCGTCGGCCGAGCAGATGCACGCGACGGCGGCGCCGCTCGCGGTGAGCGCGGCGCCCGCGTCGTCGTCGGGACCGAGGCCGCCGTGGGCGACGATGCGGAATCCGCCCGCCGCGAACAGGTTGGCCGCGAAGCCGGTGCGGGCGCTGTGGACCGCCGGAGGGCCGAGGGCGGCGAGGAAGACCGCGGGGCGCTCGCCGTGGTCGCGGGCGTGGCGGTCCGCGCGACCGCGCTGCTCCTCGAAGGGCTCGGCATAGCGGCGCGGCACGAGCGCGCCCGGGGCCGTCGTGCCGGTGGGTGGGGCCGCCGGGGCCGGGGCGGTCTCGTCCGCGTCCGGGAACTCGCTCACGCCGGTGATCGGGTCGGCGCGCCGGGCGATCGCGCCGCGGCGGGCGTCCCACGTGGCGGCCACCGCCCCCTGCACGCGGCCGGCGTCGAGCGAGGCGACCATGCCGCCGTCGCGCTCGATCTCGCCGAAGAGCTCCCACGCCCGCGTGGCCAGGTCGGCCGTCAGGCGCTCGACGAACCACGACCCCCCGGCCGGGTCGGCGACGCGGGCGAGCCCGGACTCGTCCATGAGGAGCGTCTGGGTGTTGCGGGCGAGTCGCCGTCCGAGGTCGGTGTCGGTGCCGAGCGCGATGTCGTAGGGCTCGACCGTCACCACCTCGGCCCCGCCGACGCCGGCGGCCGCGCAGGCGACCGCGCCGCGCAGCAGGTTGACCCACGGGTCGTACCGGGTGGTCATCGCGCGCGAGGTGATCGCGTGCAGTCGCGCGCCGCGCCCTGCCGCGGGGACGCCGCACACCTCGGCCACCCGGGCCCACAGCCGGCGGGCCGCGCGGAACGTGGCGATCGTCGGGAACTGACCCGCCCCGGCCGCGAGGCGGAACTCGATCTGACCGCAGGCGGCGGCGACGTCGAGGCCCGCCCCGGTGAGGGCGCGCAGGTAGGCGACGCCGGTGGCGAGGGCGAAGGCGAGCTGCTGCGCGTCGGAGGCGCCGGCGTCGTGGTAGCGGGCCGCGTCAACCAGCACCGTCCGCACGCCGGGGTGACGGGCGGCGATCTCGCCGGCCAGCGCGGCCGCCCCGGCGAGCCGGTCGGCGAGGGGGGCGTCGCCGCCCGACGACGCGTGCTCGCCGATCGGATCGACGCCGAGCGAGGCGAGCACCGCGGCGTCGTCGAGGCCGATCTCGTCCCACAGCTCCCGCAGCGCCCGCGCCGCCTCGAGGTCGCGCGGGCCCGCCCGCAGCCCGACCGCGGCCGCGTCGAGCCGCACGCCCGTCATTTGGCGCCCCAGCGACGCGGCGTCGATCGCGCCGGCCGTCCGCAGGTCGAGCAGCACCGAGGCGGCGCCGTTCTCGAGCTCGTGCACCGCGTGCCCGGCCGTACCGGCGCCGTCGCCGTCGACGCGGACGACCTGGCGCGCGTCCCAGCGGCCGCCGGGCGGGCGGGGGAGGGCTCCGCGCGTGAACGGCGCCAGCCCGGGCAGGCCCTCGGAGCCCGCGGGCGGGGCGTCGGCGGAGGTGTAGAGCGGCGCGAGGGTGATCCCGTCGTACGTGGGGGTCTCGAGCACGCGGGCGTACAGCGCCGCGGCCTCGGCGTCGGTCGCGTCGCGGCCGCGCGTGAGCACGCGCCGCACCTCGTCCATCCACCGCGCGCGGTCAGCCGGCGGGAAGCCTTCGGCCAGGGGCATGTTCTCGCCGGGGGCTGGGGTGGTCATGCGCCACGCATCCTAACCGCCCCCGGGCGCTCCATCGGCGCCGGGGCGGGGAGCGGTCAGGTCCCGCGCACCTTGCCGTCGGCGGCCCGCGCGGCCTCGGCCATCTCGGCGCGCAGCGCGCCGATGCGGTGGCCGAGCTCGGGATCGGCCAACGCGAGGATCTGCGCGGCCAGCAGCCCGGCGTTGCGGCCGCCGTCGATCGCCACGGTCGCGACCGGCACCCCGCGGGGCATCTGCACGATCGACAGCAGCGAGTCCATGCCGTCGAGGGCGGTGGTGCGCACCGGCACGCCGATCACCGGCAGGGTCGTGACGGCGGCCAGCATGCCCGGCAGGTGGGCCGCGCCCCCGGCGCCGGCGATGATCACGCGCAGCCCGCGGTCGGCCGCCTCGCCGCCGTAGGCGATCATGTCGTGGGGCGTCCGGTGGGCCGAGACGACCCGCACCTCGCGCGGGACGTCGAGGGCGCGGAGCACCTCGGCGGCCGCGCTCATGACGGCCAGGTCGCTGTCACTGCCCATCACGATGCCGACCACGGGCGCCTCCCGGGAGCTCACAGGTCGATCGCAGACGCGGCGCGCCGCGCCCGCGAGAGTGCCTCGTCGGTCGTCGCGCCGAGCGCCGTCACGTGGCCCATCTTACGACCGGGGCGCACCTCGGCCTTGTCGTAGAGGTGCAGGTGGGCGCCCTCGACCGCGAGGGCGGCGCGCACGTCGGGGCGCGCGGGGCCGGTCGCCGACCCGAGCAGGTTCACCATCGCGGCCGCCGGGGCGCGCATGCGGACGTCCCCGAGCGGCAGGTCGAGCACCCCCCGCAGGTGGTTCTCGAACTGCGAGGTCTCGCAGGCCTCGATCGAGTAGTGGCCCGAGTTGTGGGGTCGCGGCGCGAGCTCGTTGACCAGCACGGCGCCGCCGGCGTCGAGGAACATCTCGACCCCGGTCACCCCGAGGCCATCGGCCGCCGCCGCCGCCGCCAGGGCGACCTCGCGGGCCCGCGCCCGCGCGCCGGCGCCGATCGGCGCCGGCGCGATCACCTCGTGGCAGACGTGGTCGCGCTGGACGGTCTCGACGACCGGGTAGCAGGCCACCCCGCCCGCGGGCGCGCGCGCCACCATCGCCGCCAGCTCGGCCGAGAAGGCGACCATGCCCTCCACGAGCACGCCGTCGCCGGCGTCGAGGCGGGCGAACGCCGCCGTGGCCGCGTCCTCGTCGGGGCAGGTCGCGTTGCCGTATCCGTCGTAGCCCAGGCGGCGGGCCTTCATCATCAGCGGCCAGCCCAGCGTGCGGCCGGCCGCGCCCAGCTCGCGGGCGTCGGTGACCACGACGTGGGGCGCGGTGGGCAGGCCCGCCTCGCGCAGCAGCTCCTTCTGCAGGGCCTTGTCCTGCACCCGCGCGAGCACGGCGGGGTCGGGCCGCACGGGTGTGCCCGCGGCCGCGACGGCCGCCAGCGCGCCGGCGTCGACGAACTCGTTCTCGAGCGTCACCACGCCCGCCACGGCGCCGAGCGCCCCGACGGCTCCGGCATCGCGCCAGTCGCCCTCGACCAGCCCCGCCGCCATCGCGACCGCGGGCTCGCCGGGCCGGCCGAGCACCCCCACGCGCACGCCGAGCGGCCACGCCGCCAGGCACGTCATGCGCGCGAGCTGGCCGGCGCCCGCGATGCCCACGTCGAAGGCGGGCCGTGGCCCGGGGCGGTGGGTCACAGGCGGCGTCTGGCGGACACCCCGGGGACGCTACACCCGCCCGGCGGTGCTCGTGATTCCCGAACAGAGCCCTCACGCGGCGCTCACGCCCGCGGGGTCCGCCGCCGATACGGTCGCTGACGATGATCGCGACGGCCGTCCCACCGCCGATCGTCGCACCCGCGCCCCCGGCCCGCGTGCTGACGTTCGCCGACGAGTTCCGCTTCACCGCGAGCCGGCGGACGATCCCGGCCGGGCCGCTGCTCATGCAGGTGAAGAACATCGGGGAGGACGACCACGACCTGCGCGTCCTGGGACCGGGGGGCGCGCTGCGGGCCGCGACCGGGGTGATCGGCCCGGGCGATCTCGGCCGCATCCGCGTGCGTCTTCCGCGGGGCCGCTACACGTACTTCTGCAGCGTCGCCGACCACGCGGCGCGCGGGATGACCGGCACCCTCGTGGTGCGGCGCGCCGTGCGCCGCGGGCGCCGGTAGGTGCCGCCGCGCGCGGCCGACCGCGCCCGCGCCGCCCGCCTGCTGTGGCGGGCCGGCGTCGGGCCGCGGCCCGACGAGGTCGACGACCTGGCCCGCCGTGGCACGGCGGCGTCGGTCGAGCGCCTGCTGGCGCCGCGCGGACGCGCGCTCGCCGGCCGGCCCCCGCGCATCGACGGCGCGCCCCTCGACCCGGTCAACGCGTACGGGCACGACGTGCTCTGGTGGCTCGACCGGGCCGTGCGCACGCGACATCCGCTCGTCGAGCGGATGACCTTCAACTGGCACGACCACTTCGCCACCTCCAACGACGAGGTGGGCGACACCCGCCTGATGCTGGCCCAGTACTGGACGCTGCGGAGGGGCGCGCTCGGCCGGTTCCGGGATCTGGCGCGCGCGATCACGCGCGACCGCGCGATGCAGCTCTTCCTCAGCCTCGCGAACTCCGAGAAGGGGTCGCCGAACGAGAACTTCGCCCGGGAGCTGCTCGAGCTGTTCACGCTCGGCGTCAACAACGGCTACACCGAGACGGACGTCCGCGAGGCCGCCCGCGCGCTGACCGGCTTCACCTACGACTACGACCGCCGCCGGTTCGGCTTCGACCCCGACCGCCACGACCGCGGCGTCAAGCGCATCATGGGCCGGGTCGGCCGGTTCCAGCCGCTCGACGTGGTCGACATCGCCGTCGGGCACCGGGCCCACCCGGCCTTCATCTGCGCCACGATCTGGAGCTGGTTCAGCCCGCGCCCCTGCCCGCCGGGGCTGCTGCGGACGCTGGCGCGCACCTACCGCCAGGCCGACACCGACGTGCGGCCGGTGCTGCGCGAGATCCTCACCCACAAGCTCTTCTACGCCGGGCTGGCCGAGCCCGACATGGTCAAGCCGCCGTTCGTCTACGTGGCGGGCATGCTGCGCGCGACCGGAGGCGCGGTCGACGACGAGCGGTGGGTGCACCTCCTGCGGCAGATGGGCCAGGTGCCGTTCCATCCGCCCGACGTCAGCGGATGGGAGGGTGGCACGGCCTGGCTGTCGACCAGCTCGATCCGGGCGCGCTTCGACGCCGCGTCGGCCGTGCTGCGCGACACGATCGAGGACGGGTCGATCCCGGCGACGCAGTCGCCCGCCCAGGCCGTGCGCAGCGCGCTCGCCGCGACGGGCTCCCCCCGCATGGGCGCGAGCACCCGCCGCGCCCTGCAGGCCTACGCGGTCAGGTCGGTCGCGGGCCGCACCGACGACTGGGAGGTCGAGCACTACTTCCCCGAGCGTCAGCGCGTGCTGCGCCACCTGCTGCTCGCCGGTCCCGATGCCCAGGTCTGCTGAGAGGTGAGCATGAGGACGCCCCGCCACGGCTGCCGCGATCACCGCGCGACACGCCGCGCGTTCCTCGGCCGCACGACCGACATGGTGCCGCTGCCGGCCGACGCCCTCGACGGTCTCGCCGAGTTCGAGCGATCGGGCGGCATGACGCGCCGCGACCTGCTCGAGCGCGGGGTCGGACTGTGGATCGGCGCCGCGGCCCTCGGCGGCCTGTCGACGCGGAGCGTCCTCGAGGCGGCCACGGCCCAGGCGCAGTCGGCGCCCGACGCCACCATCCTCGTCTCCCTGTACCTCGACGGCGGCAACGACGGCCTCAACACGCTGGTGCCGCTCGCCGACCCGCTCTACCGCACCCTCCGCACCCGCGTGCCGATCGCTCCCGAGACCACCCTGCCGGTCACGGGCGCGCCCGAGTTCGGCTGGCATCCCTCGCTCGCCGGGCTGCGCACGCTCTTCGACCAGGGCAAGGTCGCGGTGCTGCCGTCGGTCGACTTCGCCGACGCCGACCAGTCGCACTTCAACTCGGTCGCATACTGGCGGCGCGGCATCGTGGGCCCGTCGTTCGAGAAGACCGGCTGGCTCGGGCGCACGCTCGACACGATCGGCGTCGCCGACAACCCCCTGCAGGGCATCTCGGTCGACTGGTCGCCCGATCCGGTGCTGGGCGCGCGTCGCGCCGCCACGGCGACGGTCTACGACCCCAACGGGTTCGACTTCCACGTGCAGGGCGTCTGGCGCGGCGACGGCTTCGTGCAGGCCTACCGCGAGGCCGGTGGCGGCCGCACCGACTCGCCCGCGCTCGCCGCGGCGCGGCGCACCTACGCCAACGCCTTCCGGGTGCGCGACCAGCTCCAGCCGCTGCGGGTGACCGACGAGAACCCCCTGCCGCCGGTGCCGCTCGAGTACCCCGACAGCGATCTCGGCACGGGCCTGAAGAACCTGGCGCGGATGCTCGGCGCCGGCTTCGGCACCCGCGTCGCCGCGCTGTCGACGAGCGGGTTCGACACGCACGACGACCAGGCGTCCGACCACGCCGAGCTGCTGACCGACCTCGGCGACTCGCTGCTCGCGTGGCAGTCCGACCTCTCGGCCCGCGGCCTCGCGGGCCGCGTGCTGACCCTCGTGTGGAGCGAGTTCGGCCGCCGCCCCGAGGACAACGAGTCGGGCGGCACCGACCACGGCGCCGGCGGCCTCGTGATGGTCGTGGGCGACCGCGCCAACGGCGGCATCCGCAGCGAGTTCCCCGGGCTGGCCCGGCTCGACGAGGACGAGAACCTGCTCGTCACGACCGAGTTCCGCACGGTCTACGCCAGCCTGCTCGAGCAGTGGCTGGGCGTCGAGGCCGGCCGCGTGCTGCCCCGGATCGACGCCGCCCGCCTCGCCCTCGTGAGGTAGCCGGACGCCGCGCGGCGGCTGCTATGGTCCCGAACCGCGGGGCCGTTAGCTCAGTTGGGAGAGCACCAGCTCGACAAGCTGGGGGTCACTGGTTCGAGCCCAGTACGGCCCACTACGAAAGCCCTGCGCGCAGCGGGGCTTTCGTCGTTCCGGGACCGTTGCCGACCCCGTCGCCGGGCGCGCCCGCGTGCCCGGTCCCCGCGGGCCTCCGGTCCCGCACCCCGAAGGACGCCCACGGCGACCCGGGCCTATTCCCCCGGGCCGCCGACCGGACGTACGATCACTGGGTGATCGTCGTCGTCGAAGTGGTCACGGCCGCGGGGGCGCGGCCCCCGGCCGGTTCCCCGGTACGCGTCGAGGTGCGTGACGCGGCGCGCGAGGACGCCGAGGCGCCCCTGCTCGGCGAGGCCGGGTCGGTGGTCGCCGACGGCGCGTTGACGTGGCTCGCGACCGTCGAGGTACGGGCGCCCGACGCGCCCCCCGGCGCCGTCCGCCGGCCCATCGTGGTCGTGCACGTTGACGTCGATCGCGACGGGGCCATCAGCGCGGGGGACTACCTCACCACCTCCTCGTACCCGGTCCCCGACGGCGAGGGGGAGGTGCGCGTACAGACGACCGTCGTCCCCATCTGAGCGGGGCGGGCCGGCAGCGGCCCGGGGGCGGCATGCCCGGGAGCGACTCGAATGAACGTCTACGACGGGATCCACGCGCATCGCCAGATGGTCGGCGACGGGGTGCGGACGGGCGCGTTCCGCGACAGCATCCTCGCGACCGTGCGTCCGGGGGACGTGGTGCTCGACGTGGGGGCGGGCTCCGGCATCCTCAGCCTGTTCGCCGCGCAGGCCGGCGCCGCCCGCGTCTACGCGCTCGAGCGCGCGCCCCGCGCGGCCGCGCTCGCTCGGCGCCTCGTATCGGTCAACGGCTTCGGCGACCGCATCCGCATCATCGAGGGCGACGCCGAGCAGGCCGTGCTGCCGGAGCCGGTCGACGTCATCGTCTCGGAGTGGCTCGGCGTGTTCGGCGTCGACGAGAACATGCTGGGGGCCGTGCTGGGAGCTCGCGACCGCTGGCTGCGGCCCGGCGGCACGATGATCCCCGGCGCGGTCGCGGCGCACCTCGCTCCCGCGGCCCATCCGGCGGCCGCCCCGGCGTCGGCGTTCGGCCGGCCCGCCTACGGCCTCGACCTGCGGGCGCTGGCCCCCGCCGACCACGACGGGGTCGTCTGGCTGTCCGGGGGCATCGACGAGGCCGCGCTGCGCGCGGAGCCCCAGCGGCTCTGGGTCACCGACCCCGCGCGGATGCCGGCCGCGCAGGCGCGACGCCCCTTCGCGGCAGAGCGGTCGTTCGCGATGCGCGGCGGCGCCCATGCGCTGGTCGCCTGGTTCTCGGCGGCGATGCCCGGCGCGCCCTGCCTGACCAACCGGCCGGGCGCCGCGCCGACGCACTGGGGGCACTACCTCTTCCCGGTGGCGAACGCCGCCGCGGCGACGGCGGACGATCGGCTCGAGGTGGGCTTCCACTGCGTGCCCCGCGCCGGCGGCGGGTCGCACCAGATCTGGGCCTCGCGGCTGAACGAGGGGTCCCTCGAGGTGCACGACACGCGTCGCGCGGGCCGTGCGGTCGCCGGGGGGGTCGCACGCGTCCCCCGGTACGCGGGTGTCCGATGAGTGCGCACGCGGAGGCCCTGGACGGAGGCGACCTGCGCGAGGCCGCCGCCGTCGCCCTGCGCCTCGTGCCCGACGACGCGCCGGCCGCGGCCGGCGGCGACGGCGGGTCGCTGACGGTGGTCGGCACGGGCATCCGGGCGATCGGCCAGCTCACGCTCGAGGCGCTGGCCGCGATCGCGCGCGCCGAGGTGCTGCTGCACGTGATCGGCGACCCGGCCCAGGAGCACGCCCTGCGGACGATCAACCCCGCCGCGCAGACGCTGACGGGCTACTACGTCGAGGGCGGCGAGCGCTCGACGACCTACGAGTCGATGGTGCGGCACATCCTGTCCGAGGTGCGTGCCGGCAAGCGCACGGTCGCCGCGTTCTACGGGCACCCCGGCGTGTTCACCTACCCGTCCCACGAGTCGGTGCGGAGGGCGCGCGCCGAGGGCCATCCGGCGCGCATGCTGCCCGCGGTGTCGGCGGAGGACTGCCTGTTCGCCGACCTCGGCATCGACCCGGGCGACGGCTGCCAGGCCTTCGAGGCGACCGACTTCGTCTACGGCCGCCGGGCGTTCGACCCCACCGCCCACCTCATCCTCTGGCAGGTCGGCCACTTCGGCAGGTGGACCTACGAGCCCACGCGTCCCGGGCTCGAGGCCTTCCCCGCGCTCGTGCACGCGCTGGCCGCGGTCTATCCCCACCGGCACCCGGCCACGATCTACGAGGCGCCGATCGACTCGTCCTCGCCGCCGCGCATCGAGCGCCTGCCGATCGCGCTGCTGCGCGACCACCAGATGACGCCCGCGAGCACCCTCTACGTGCCCCCGATGCGCGCGCCTGTGTGGGGGCGTTAGGGCGCCGCCGGGTCGCGGGTGCCTGAGGGAGGCGGGAGGATCGGCGGCAGGGCCGGGCTCGGCAGCAGGTCCGGATCGTGCAGACGTACGAGCAGCGCCACGGGGCCGGCGAGGCCGAGGAGCAGCGACGGGTTGTGCGCACCGCCATCCTCGCCGAGCCCGTACCCGCCGCGGGCGCGGGCGCGCCCCGTCATCGCGGAGCCCGCGTCGCGGGCGGCGGTCAGGTGGCCCGGGTCCCCGAGCAGCTCGAAGGCGCTCAGCAGCAGCTCGAGCGCCCCCGTCGTGCCGTGGCACAGGCAGGTGTCGGGCCCGTCGGCCGCGAGGCCGTCCCGCACGACCTCGATCGCCGCGTCCGCCTGCGCGCGCACCGCCGGCTCGCGCAGCACCGCGTTGGCGGCGAGGCGCGCGATGCCCATGCCGGCGCCCCCGGCGCACCACGAGCGGGCCGGCCCGGCCGAGCCCGGGGACCAGGGGTGGGCCGACGGGACGCGCCCGTGACGCGCGTTCGCGAGGTCGTCGGCTCCGGCGGCGAAGACGTGGCGCGCGGCATCGCGACAGGCGGCGTCCCCGAGGGTGGACGCGGCCGCCGCCAGCACGAGCCCGGCTCCGGCCACGCCGCGGGCCAGCCCCGGCTCGCGGGGGCGGGGGGCGAGGGCGGTGACCGCCTCGGCGAGCTCGGCCGCGCGCGCGCCCGCCGCCGCCTGGCCCTCGCCGGGCGCCGCCGCGCGCCCGAGGGCCAGCAGGCCCGCGACGATCCCCGACCCGCCTCCCACCAGCGCCGTTCCGGCCCCGCCTCCACCATCGGTCCGCGCTCGCGCCACCACGTCGGCGCCGAGCGCCGCGCCCGCCCCCTCGAGCTCCGCGCTCTCGAGCGCGCGCCCGGCATCGACCGCGGCCCAGGCGATGCCGGACGCGCCCGCGAACCAGTCGAGGCGCCCCGCCCGCACGAGGCCGGGGGCGAGATCGAGGCTGTGCCGCAGCGCCCCCGATCCGGCCCCGGAGGTCGCCTCGTCGCCCGTGAGGGCCGCGAGCCGGCACAGCACCCAGCCCACGCCCGCGGTGCCCGTCGCGAGATCGGGCCCGAGGGTCGCCACCACCCGGCTCCACCGGCCGTCGACCTCGACCGTCTCGTCGGCGAGCCAGGTGGCCCGCCCACCGCTGCGCAGCGCGCCGTCGGCGAGCCCCCGGCCGAGACGCTCGGCCTCGGCGAGGAACGGATCGACCCGGGTCGCGATCACCACGGACCCACCAGATCGGGCGACGACCCCGCCCGCAGGTGGGGTCGCGCGACCGAGATGCCGTGCGCCCGCAGGCGATCGGCGACGACCGCCAGTTGGTCGGCCTCGCGCCGCACGCCCCGGCGACGCCCGGCGAGCACCCCGTCGGCGACGGCCCGGGCGCGGCTCTCGCCGAAGCTGCCGCCGTCGCCGGGGTCCTCGGCGACGGCGGCCCCCCGGCCGAGGCGGAGGGTGAGGGGCGGCACGGGGTCGCGCAGTCGGGGGGCCAGCGACCGGTGCACGGCCGCCAGCGCATGCCGGGCGCGCGGCCAGTCGGCGGCGTCGAGGTAGAGCACCACCGCGTCGAGCCGGTCGAACAGCTCGCCCGCCACCGGGCACTTGAGGCCGTACGGCAGGCCGAGCCTGCCGAGTGTCCCGGCCGCGGCGGCGACCAGCGCCGCCGCCGCGTCGGCGGGGCAGTTCCAGTAGACGCGCAGCAGCGACCCGGCGGGCACCGGGCTCGTGGCGGGGGAGGCGATCGTCCACCATCCGCCGAGGGCGTCGGAGTGGCCGCCGGGCGCCCATCGCCCACCGCCCAGTCGCAGACGGGCGATCAGCGCGTGGTCGCGCAGGTCGGCCGCCGGTGCGGCGCCGTCGGCGAGCACCGGCCGGAACCGCGTGAACCACCCGGCGTAGAGCGCGTCGGCGAGCGTCTCGCGGTCGTGGGCGGGCACCGCGGACGCGAGGTGGAGGGCGGCCCGGAGGTCGGCGCGGATCTCGGGGCGCAGGGCCGGCGGGCTCACGTCCACCACCGCGACGCCCGCCCGGGGAGCGCCGGGCGATCGGTCAGGCACTGCACGGCCAGCGGCACCAGCACCGGTTCGGCCGCGGCCAGATGCGCCGCGCTGACGGAGCCGTACTCGACGAGCGACTGCACGAGCCGGACCCCCGCCATCCCGACGCTCCGCGCGGCCAGCGCCGCCCACTCGTCGTCGCTCGCGCCGGAGCGGTCCCGGTAGCCGCGCGCGAACGCCTGGGCCGCGCGCGAGGCGTCCGGCGGGCCCCCGCCACCGCCGGGCGCCTCGGCGAGCGCCGCGCCGCCCAGCAGGTCGGCGATCACCGACCCGACGTCCCAGGCGGGATCGCCCTCACCCGCCAGCTCCCAGTCGATGAGCCAGACCGGCGGCGTCGCGCCGCCGGTGCCGACGAGCACGTTGGCCCAGCGGAGGTCCCCGTGCACGAGGCACTCCGCGCGCCACGCCGACGCGGCCGCGCGGAAGCCCCGGCGCAGGGCCGGCTGCGCGGCGAGGCGCCGCAGGAGCCGGCGGCAGGGCTCGGGCAGCCAACCGTCGTGCTCCCAGCGGGGCTCGAGCGCCCCGAGCAGCCACGGCGGTCCGCGCCCCGGCAGGACGGTGGTCGCGTGGGTCGTCGCGACCGCGCGGCCGTACTGCTCGAGGATGCGGTCGTCGCGGCGCGATGCCGCGGCCGAGGTCGAGCCCCCGTATGCGAGGTGGGTCTGCGACAGGGGGACGCCCGCGACCGCCTCGAGCACGATCGGCGAGTCGCCGACGCCGATGGCGTGGCAGCGGGGCACGACGGCGGCGAGCGCCGCAGATGCGCGCGCCGCCCGGTACACGGCGGCCTCGGCCGTGAGATCGCGCCCCTGGCTCCCGACGGGGTCGGCGAGCTTCACGAACAGCCGCGGCTCCCCGCCCACGTCGACGCGGACGGCCTGGTGCGAGACCGATCGGTCAACGGCCACGATGCCGGGCCCGACCGCGTCCTCGGGCGTCAGCAGCCCAGATCGGAGCAGGGTCCGGACGACGAGCGCGACGGGCGCTCGATCGCCGCCCGTCGCGCCGGTGTCCGTCATGCGGTCGGATCAGCCTCCGTAGCCGTAGGGATCGTCGTAGCCCTCGTACCCCTCGTAGCCCTCGCCGCCCGCCGTGCCGTAGGGGTCGTACCCCTCGTACCCGGTGGCGCCGTACGGGTCGTATCCGCCCTCGTAGCCCGCGGCGCCGTAGGGATCGCCGTAGGCCTCGTAGCCGTACGGGTCGGAGCCGTACCCGTAGGGGTCGGCGCCGTAGCCGTAGGGATCGGCGCCGTAGCCGTAGGGATCGGAGTAGCCGTAGGGGTCGGCGCCGTAGCCGTAGGGGTCGGCGCCGTAGCCGTACGGGTCGGCGTAGCCCCCGTAGCCGTACGGGTCGGAGGGATCGAAGCGCGGCCCGATCAGCGGGAACGTCCGCGGCCCCGTCAGCGGCGGTGGGAACGTGCGCGGCCCCGTGAGGGGCGGCGGGAACGTTCGTGGCCCCGTGAGGGGCGGTGGGAACGTGCGCGTCGGGAACGTCAACGGCGGCGGGAACGTGCGTGGCCCCGTGAGGGGCGGAGGGAACGTGCGCGTCGGGAACGTCAACGGCGGCGGGAACGTCCGCGGCCCGGTGAGGGGCGGCGGGAACGTGCGCGTCGGGAAGGTCCGCGTCGGGAACGTCAGCGGCGGCGGGAACGTCCGCGGCCCGGTGAGGGGCGGCGGGAACGTGCGCGTCGGGAAGGTCCGCGTCGGGAACGTCAACGGCGGCGGGAACGTGCGCGTCGGGAACGTGCGCGTCGGGAAGGTCCGCGTCGGGAACGTCCGGGTCGGGAAGGTGCCCGTCGGGAACGTCCTGGTGGGGAAGGTGCGCGTCGGGAAGACGGGGGGAGCCGGCGGGCACAGCGAGTTGGCCGCCGCGACGTCACCCGGGCTGAGCTCGTTGCGCTGACCGATCTGGGCGTTCGGATCGGTCGGGACGATCGTGTCCTGCCCGTTGACCGAGAAGGCGGTCCGCGGGTAGTGCATGATCGAGCCGTAGTCGTAGGCCCCGACGTCGTCTCCGTCCGAGATGTGCTGGAAGAAGTTGTGGACGGCCGACGGGATGACGTTGGCGAAGTTGACCGTGATGAAGGTGTCGCGGTCCTCCCGGCTCTGCTCGTGCCACAGGCCGACGACGTGGCCGATCTCGTGGATGCAGCTCCCGGTCGAGCACCCGCTCGCGAGCGTCACCGTCTGGCGCCCGCCCTGACGACCGACGAACGACGAGCACCCGCTGCCGGGCACGAACTCGACCCAGTCCGGGTACTGGCCCTCGTTGGCCGGCGTGCGCAGCACGAACCGGTAGTTCGTCCGCGCCTCCCAGTGGGCGATGGCGTCGGTGACGCGGTTCGCGCTCGGCAGGCCGTCGTCGATCTCGTACGGGATCAGGCAGTTCGGCCATCGGAACTGCGATCCGGAGATGACGACGCCGCTCGCGAAGGGGGCGCCCGTCGCCTCCTGGCGCCGGACCTCGGTCTTGCCCTGCACCTGCTCCACCGGTCCGAGGTTGATGTCGCCCTCGACGAGCGCCATGCCGTCGATCACGGCGTACTGCACGGCCTTGGAGGAGAACGTCAGACCGTCGATGAGCGCGGTCCCGATGTCCTCGCTGTACTGGTGCTCTCCGGCTGACTTGGCGGGCTGGTCGCCGCGCGACGCCCCGCCGGATTTTCGCTCTGCCACAGCAGTCCCCCTGATGAGAGAGCCGGGTCGCGGCCTCCGTCGTCGCGGGTGACCGCTTACGCAATGACGATGATCCGACACGTCGAATCGCGCCGTCAACCCCGGCCCCCGGGGCCGCGGCAGGTTGACGCGCGGTCGCTCCGGGTGCGTTGATCGAGTCGTTCGTGGAGGGATGTCCGGATGACGATGGGGGTCGAGCCGAGGATCGCGGGTCTCGCGGCTCCGGTGGCGGAGCTTCCCGGCGAGGACGGCCGCGGGCCCGGCGACGGCATGGCCCTCTGCCTCTCCGGCGGGGGCTACCGGGCGATGCTCTTCCACCTCGGCGCGGTGTGGCGGCTCAACGAGCTCGGCTACCTGCCCCGCCTGGCGCGCGTCTCGAGCGTGTCCGGCGGATCCATCACGGCAGGGGTGCTGGGGTGGCGGTGGCGATGGCTCACGTTCGACGCGCGCGGCGTGGCCACGAACCTCGACGGAGAGGTCACCGCTCGGTTGCGTCGCCTGGCCGGCGTGCGCATCGACTTCGAGTCGGGCCTGCTCGGGCTGCTGGGGCCGGGGTCGATCGCCGACCAGCTCGTCGAGCACTATCGCGCAGCCGTTTTCTCCGAGGGTGCGGAGAGCGATCGCCCGCCGACGTTGCAGGACCTGCCGGACGGCCCGCCGCGCTTCGTCATCAGCGCCACGAACCTGCAGTCGGGGGCCCTGTGGAGGTTCTCGAAGCCCTACATGGGCGACCACCGGGTCGGTCTCGTCGCGCGCCCCACCACGGAGCTCGCGACCGCGGTGGCCGCCTCGTCGGCCTTCCCCCCGTTCCTTTCCCCGCTCGAGCTGCGGGTCGATCCGTCCACCTACTTCGACGGCGCCCGACCGGGGGGCGAGCCCGACCTGACGGATGCCCGGTTCCGCAGCCGGCCGCTGCTGAGCGACGGGGGCGTCTACGACAACCTCGGGCTCGAGACGGCGTACCCGCGTCACCGCCAGCTGCTCGTGTCGGACGGCGGTGGGCGCGTCGGTCCCGACGAGGAGGTGGCACGGGACTGGGTGCGTCAGATGGTGCGCGTCGCCGACGTCATCGACAACCAGATGCGCAGCCTCCGCACGCGGCAGCTCCTCGCCTCGTTCGGCCTCGGCCTTCGCTCGGGGGCGTACTGGAGCCTGCGCAGCGAGCCCGCCGACTTCCCGGCGCCGGACCCGGTGACGCCGCCCCGGCAGCAGATACTGCGCGCCCGCGCGGTGGGCACCCGCCTGGCCGTCCTCGACGATCTGGCCCAGGAGAGCCTCGTCAACTGGGGGTACGCGGCCTGCGACCTCGGCGTGCGGGCCCACGTCGACCGCTCCCTGCCGCCGCCGTCGCGACTGCCGTACCCGGCGCCCTGACGAGCGGCGGTCGCACCGGGGAGAGACGCCATGGCAATGGTCTTCCAGTTGGTCGAGTCGCCCGAGCGGTCGGTGCTGCCGCGCCACTTCCCGGTGACGATCCTCGCCCAGGACCCCTCGTTGCGCGACCGCGAGGGCCGCGTGGTGCGGGCGCGGGTGCGGGTGCCCGCCGGGCACCTCGAGCCCGGGCCGCGAAGCGCCCGGTTCCACGTGGTTGACTACGACGCGGGCACCGGCCGGATGGCACCGCCGGCGCCGGCCGGGCCGGGCTGGGTCTTCGACGATCGCTTCGCCGACGCCGCCGACGACGAGATGTTGGCCGACCCGGCCTTCCACGCGCAGAACGCCTACGCCATCGCGGCGCGGACGCTCGAGTCGTTCGAGCATGCCCTCGGTCGTCGGCTGTCGTGGGCGTTCCCGGGCCACCAGCTCTACGTGGTGCCGCACGCCTTCGCGGAGGCCAACGCCTACTACTCCGGCGACGACCAGGCGCTCCTGTTCGGCTCCTTCCCGGCGCCCGACGGGCGGCCCGTTCACACCTGCCTCTCCCACGACATCGTCGCCCACGAGACCACCCACGCGGTGCTCGACGGCCTGCGGCCCCGGTTCGCCGAGCCGGGCCTGCCCGACCAGGCGGCATTCCACGAGGCCTTCGCCGACATCGTGGCGCTGCTCTCGGTGTTCTCGATGAGGGAGGTGGTCGCCGGGCTGCTCGGGCCCGCCGGCCCCGACGGGCGCATCGGCGCCGAGCAGGTCGATGAGGGTGCGCTGGCGGGCTCGGCGCTGTTCGCACTGGCGGAGGAGCTCGGCGACGCGACCTCGGGCGAGCGCGGATCCGCGCTGCGCCGCTCGGTCGAGCTCCCGCCCGGCGAGGAGTGGCTGACCGACCCCGCCTTCGACGAGCCGCACCGGCGTGGGGAGGTGCTGGTCGCCGCGACCATGCGGGCCCTCATCCTGATCTGGCGCGATCGGCTGGCGGCGCTGACCGCGGGGGGCCGACTCGACCGCGCCCGCGCGGCGGAGGAGGGCGCCACCGCGGCGGACCACCTGCTGCGCATGGCGATCCGCGCCATCGACTACTCGCCCCCGGTCGAGTTCGAGTTCGCCGACTTCATCGACGCCCTCCTGCTGTCCGACGCCGTCGTCGCCCCGGACGACGCGCGCGACTACCGGGGATCCCTGCGGGCGGCGTTCGCGTCGTACGGCATCGTGCCGCCCGCGGGCCGGATCATCGACCTGTCCACCGAGGGCAGCCCGCTCTACGACCAGCTCAACATGGTCGCGCTGCGCAGCGTCACCGACGAGGCGTTCCGGTTCATCTGGGACAACGCGGCGCTGCTGCGCATCGACCGGACGCACCACCTGCGCGTCGAGGGGGTGAAGCCCGCCGTGCGCGTGGGACCCGACGGCCTCGTGGTGCAGGAGACGATCGCCGACTACGTCCAGGCCCTGCAGGGCACCGCCGGCGAACTGCGCGACCTCAGCGGCGGCGCGCTCGGGCTGCCCGTGGGCCTCGACGAGGGCACCCCCGTGCAGCTCTGGGGGGGAGGGGCGATCATCTTCGACCAGTTCGGCCGCGCGAAGTACCACCAGCAGAAGGCCCTCGACGATTGGGGCCGTCAGACCGATCGGCTCGCGCACCTCGTCGGCGCGGGCATCCGCGACACGCGCGGGCGGGTCGGCTTCTCGGCCGGGACGCCCCGCGGTCAGCGCTTCGCCGAGTTCCACGCCGGGCGTCGCCGGGCCGCCGAGGCCTGGTAGCCGTGGCCTCCGCCCCGCGCCCGGTGCGCGCCCGGGTCCGCATGTACCAGGTGGGCTTCGGCGACTGCTTCCTGGTCAGCTTCGAGTACCGGGCGGCGCTGCCCGACGGGCGCGATGAGCGCCACATCCTCATCGACTTCGGCTCCACGCGCCGCCCGCCGTCGGGCGGTCGCCTCGCCGACGTCGCGGCGCTGATCACCGAGCACACCGGCGGGCGCCTGGACGTGCTCGTGCTGACCCACCGCCATCGCGACCACCTCTCGGGCTTCGCCGCGGCCGCGAGCGGAGAGGCCGTCGAGCGACTCCGCCCCTCGCTCGTGGTGAGGCCGTGGACCGAGGATCCCGACGCGGCCACCGACGCCGTGGGACCGGCGATGCTCGGGGAGCGGTCGCGCCGGTTCGCGGGCGCCCTCGCGGAGGGCGAGCGCTTCGCGGGCATGCTGGCCGACGCGATGGCGGACGGCGCCGGGCTGCGCGCCGGAGGTGCGCGACCTCGCCCTGATGCAGATCGGCAACCAGGCGGCGACCGAGCGCCTCGACAGGATGGCCCGCGCGGGGGCGGCGAGCTATCTCTCGTACGGCGCGGACCCGCGCATCGCCGAGTTCGTCCCGGGCGTGCGCGTCCGCGTACTGGGCCCGCCGACGGTCGAGCAGTGGCCCGAGGTCGCCGGCCAGCGGGCCGACGATCCGGAGTTCTGGATCCGGCACCGGTCGCTCCTCGACGGCGCCCTTGCGGGGACGGGCCTGGAGGGCCCCCGGGTGCGGGAGCTCCGCGAGGCCGCGCTCGCCGGCGAGCGCCCCCCGCCCGGCCCGGCCCGCTGGCTCGTTGACCGCCTGCGCCGCCAGGGGCTCGCCTCGCTGCGGCGGGTGGTGGGCACGCTCGACGACGCGCTCAACAACACGAGCGCGATCCTGCTCCTCCAGTCGGGTCGCAAGCGACTGCTCTTCCCCGGAGACGCCCAGATCGAGTCGTGGTCGTACGCCCTCACCGGCGCGCCGGACCGGCGGTCGCTGCGCCGCGACCTCGCGCGGGTTGACCTGTACAAGGTCGGCCACCACGGCAGCCGCAACGCCACCCCGCGCTCGCTCTTCGCCATCTGGGACGAATCCGATCCGGACGAGCGGCCGATGGCCTCGGTGATGTCCACTCTGTCGGGCGTGCACGGGGAGAGCGAGGCGACCCGCGTGCCGCGCGACACGCTCGTGCGCGCGCTGGAGCGGCGCACTCGCCTCTTCACGACCGACGGCCTCCCCCCGGACGACCCGGTCATCGAGCTGAGCGCGCCGCTCTTCGGCGACGAACCCTTCGCCCCCGACGACGGCTGAGCGCGGGCGCCCGGCGGAGCGGGCCGCGGTGTCGCGATCGCCGCGGCGCGGGTCGCGGGGACCCGCTTCCGGTCGCCCCCGCCCCCGGCTGGGGTAGACAGGGTGTCGTGCACGTCCTCCGCCTCCGGCGACTCGTCTGCGCCTGCCTGCTCGCCGCGGCCGGGGCGCTGGTGCTCGCGACCGGCGCCGCCGCGGCGCCGACGATCTCGGGCACCGACGACGACGTCTGGAACGCGGCGACCGTGCCGGCGCAGTACGTCATCACCGGCACGGAGGATGCGATCCGTCGTCAACTGGCAGCTCCGCAGCGCCACCGGCCCCGTGCCGGGCTTCGCGGGCGCCGGCCCATCGCCCCTGACGGTCACCCTCGACGGCGCCCCCGACGGCCGGCTCGAGCTCGTCGCGGGCCAGACGAGCCCCCTCGACCCCGTCTCCGCGGTGCGCGCCCTCGTCATCGACACCACGCCACCCGTCATCGTGGTCGCGCGGCCCGTCGCCGGGGCGGCCTACACGGTGGGCGAGCGGGTGACCGCCGACTTCTCCTGCGGCGCGGCCACGTGCCAGGGCACCGTCGCCAGCGGGTCGCCCATCGACACCGCGTCCGTGGGAACGAGGACCTTCACGGTGAGCGGGACCGACGCCGCCGGCAACGCGGCCACCGAGCGCGTGATCTACCGGGTCGTCGCCGCGCCCACCCCGCCTCCGCCCGCCGGTCCGGCCGGAACGCCGGCACCCCCGTCGCCGCCGATCCGCCTCGCCCCCCCGAGTCCGTCCGAGCCCGAGGACGCGGTGCCGACGGTGAGCGACGCCGACCGACTGCGCCCGCCGGCCGCCGCGGCGCTCAACATCCGCCGGCCGGTGCTGCGCTGGACGCGGGTGCGCGGCGCCCGCCTGTACAACGTGCAGATCTTCCGCATCCGCGGCGACGCGGCGACGAAGGTGCTCTCGGCGTTCCCCCGGGGCAACCGCTACCGCGTGCCGGCGGGCGTCCTCACCTTCGGCGAGCGCTACGTCTGGCGGGTCTGGCCGCTCGTGCGGGAGTCGTACGGCGCGTCGCCCCACGGACAGAGCTGGTTCGACGTGCGCCGGCCCCTGCGACTGACGCCGGCGCAGCTGCTCGTGAACCAGCGCATCTCGCAGGCCGCGCTGCGCCGGACCGCGGCGATCGCCGCCTGGCTGGACGCCGGGCTGGTCACCGACGACCTTCGCGCCGGCGGGCTCGGTCGCGCCGACTTCGCCCCCGACGTGACCCTCTCCGGCAGCGGCGACGCCATCGAGAACGGCTTCGCGACGCCGCGCCCGGTCGTCGTCGCGGCCGTCACGCGGTCGACGACGGCGCGCGTCCGGGTCAACGCGGCGCAGCTGCTCGTGAACCAGCGCATCTCCCAGGCCGCCGTGCGCCGGGCGAACGCCCTCGAGCGCCGCATCGACGGGCGCCTCACGGGGGGCGACCTGCGCGAGGGGGTCGTCGTCGCGACGACGCTCGCCCCGGGTCTCTCGGTCGCCTCGGCACGGCCCGCCGGCCCTGCCCCGGCGCGCTCGTCGAGCGCGGTCGCGACGCCGAGCCGCACCGGCCGCCCGGCGGTCCGCGCGACCGCCCGGCAGGTGCTCATCAACCAGCGCATCTCGCAGGCCGCGGTGCGGCGGGCCAACGCGATGACGGAGCTGATCGGCAAGGGGCTCACGGGCTCACACTTCCGGGACGGCACCGTCTCCGCCGTCAGCGTCTCGCCCGCACTCCGCTCCTGAGCGCGGGCGCGGGAGGCGCGGCGTCGCCCGATGCAGCGGGGCGCCGCACCCTTTGGACGATCGGCTACGAGCGGTTCCGCACCCCCGTCGCGATGCGGGACGTGCTGGAGGAGGCCGGCGTGGAGTGGGTCTGCGACGTGCGGGCGCTGCCGCAGAGCCGCCGGCCCGGATTCTCGCGTCGCGCACTGCAGGACGTGCTGGCCGACGCCGGCATCGTCTACGAGCACCGGGCCGAGCTCGGCAACCCGGCCCCGCTCCGCGAGGTGTTCCGGGCCGGCCGCCTCGAGGAGGGGCGCGCGGCGTTCCGCGCGCACCTGCTGGGCGCGCACGGCTGGGCGGTCGACGTGCTCGCGGAGCGCATCGACGAGCGCCCCACCGCGATGCTGTGCCTCGAGGACGACCCCGCCGTCTGCCACCGCGGCGTGATCATCGAGGAGCTCGTGCGCCGCAACCCCGACGTGCGGGTGGTCCGCCTCTGACCTCGGGAGTGGGCGGGGCCGCGAACGGGTAGCCGCAGGCCGTCGGCCACACGGGGGAGACCATGGATCCGAAGACGTCAGCAGACCGCCGCGAGGGGCCGGCGGTGCAGCCCGAGCACCTGGACGGCGAGGAGGGCTGGCCCGACGAGACCGGTCCGGCCGATGTGGAGGCCGCCGAGGACGAGGCGACCCCCTCGCCCTGAGCTACGCCGGGGCGGGCAGGGGCGTGCGGCGGGTCGTCGTCACCACGACGAAGGCGGCCAGCACCATCGCCGCCGCCCCGCCCAGGGCGGCGTGCGTCGAGACGGCGTCGATCGCCACGCCGCCGACCGCCGAGCCGAGCGCGGCGCCGGCCGTGACCCCGGTGCCGATCCAGGTGTACGACTCGGTGAGGGTGCCCTCGCGCGCCAGGTCGGCGACCATCGCGTAGAGCGTGGCGAACGCCGGGGCGATGCACGAGCCGGCGAGCAGCAGGGCGGGGGCGAGCAGCGCCGGCCGGGGCGCGAGCGCGACCAGCGCGTCGGCGAGGGCGGTGGCCAGCAGCAGCGCGGCCAGGCGCCGGCGGGGGTCGGCGGGGGCGCGGCGGCGGGCGATCGCGACGCCGCCGATGAGGCTGCCGGCCGCCCAGGCCGCCAGCAGCGGGCCGACCAGCGCCGGCGACCCGTGCTCCTCGGCGTGGGCCGTCGTGGCGACCTCGATGGCGCCGAAGGAGGCGCCCATGCAGGCGGCCGCGACGATCATCGTCCGCAGGCGGGTGCTCGCGAGAGCCCCGGACACGGTGCGCGCGACCGCCGCCGGTCGCCAGCCGCGGGAGGACGGAGCGCTCGTGAAGGCGACCGTCCCGGTGACCAGCAGGAGGGCCGCGACGATGAGGGCGACGGAGGGGGAGGTGGTGCCGGCGAGCGCGCCCACCAGCAGCAGCGGGCCGGCGATGAAGGTCAGCTCCACGCCCACGGCCTCCAGCGCGAACACCGCGTGACGCCGCTCAGCCGGCACGAGACCGGGCCAGAGGGCCCGCATGGCGCCGCCGAGGGGTGGGTGGGTGGTGCCGGCCAGCGCGGCGAGCGCGGCGAGCACGGCCAGCGGAGACCGGTCGGGCACCAGCGCGGCGGCCACGAGCGCGAGGGCGCTGAGCGCCGCGCAGGGCAGCAGCACCGCCCGCTGGCCGTGGCGGTCGATGCGCCGTGCGACGACCGGACCCACGAGGGCGAGGCCGAAGATGAACGCCGCGGCGACCGCGCCCCCCTCCGCGTAGCCCCGGCCGGTCTCACGGACGCGGAGGATCAGCAGGAGACCGATGGCCGTGTAGGGCAGCCGGGCGACCAGCGACGCGGCGAGCGTGCGGCCGACCTGCGGGAGGCCGATGAGCGATCGCAGGGACGTGTCGGCCACGGGCATCCGCCCAGACAAGCACAGCGGCCGCCACCGGATGTGACGCGCGTCGTTGACGGCCGTCCGGGGAGCGGCGCTACGATCGCCGCATGACCAGGGACGGGTCGGCCGCCTCGGGCGGAGCGGGCTACCGGGATCACCTCACGCCGGGCGACCTGGCCGTCCTGCTGCGTCTCGCCGGCGTTCCCGACGACGCCCACGCCGAGGCGCTGCGCCGCGACCCCGGGCTGATCGAGCGAGTCCTCGCCTCGCCCGCGGCCGCCCACGCGCTGCTGCACCACGGCGCCGACGACCCCGATCGCGACCCGCTGGTGCGGGCCTCGCCGTTCCTCACCTTCGCCGTCGCGGTGGAGCAGGTGGCCGAGGACCTGCGCGGGGCGACCTACGTGCAGGAGTGGGTCGGCCCGCGCCAGCGCATACCGCTGCTGGGCGCCGACGACCTGCGCGAGCTGCTCGCCGAGGGCCAGCGCCGGGTCTTCCTGGCGACCCTGCTGACGTCGTTCACGCGCGTCGCGAGCGGCAGCGTGTGGCGCGAGACGCCCCGCGGCTGGCGCCGCCAGCGCTTCAGCGAGCTCGACCCGGTGGAGCTCGCCGCGACGCTCGACGCGCTGCCCGGGGCGCGCCACCCGGCCGTGCACCGGCGTCTCGGCGACCTGTCGCTCTTCCTCGCCGGCGTATTCCCCGACCACACCGCCTCGCGCGCCTTCCGCCCCATCGACCTGCAGCGCCTCGGCCGGGCCGCGGCCGTCGGGGGCGCGTCCGGCGACGCGCTCGGCGAGACCCTCGAGGCCCGTGGCGGGGTGGGTCTGCTCGAGCACCTCGGCGCCCGCTGGTACCGGCTCGCCGCCGCCGCGCAGGCGCCCCCGCCGGCACCGCCCCGGCTGCTCGACGCGATCGCCGATCGGTTCGTGCTGGCCCGGCGCGCACTCAACCTGCTCGCCGACCGGCACCTGTTCTGCGTGGCGCGGGGGTGGTTCCCCGCGCCCTGAGGCGTCGGCGGCATCGTCACCCCTAGCCGGGATGGTCCGCGACCGGGTACTCTCGCGCGGCTTTCACCGACCTGACACATCCCGGGCGGTGCCGCCGTGCCCGCGGCGCACGCCCGGCGACCCCAGGGGACCCGCATGCGCAGAGCTCGTCGCCTCCTCGCCGCCCTGGCCCTCGCGGCCGTCGCCACGGTGGCGCTCGCCGCCTGCGGCGACGACGATCCGTCCGGCGCCGCGACCGCCGCCAACGAGACCACCGCGACCGTGTGCGCGCGGGCCGACCTCGACCTCGTGCAGGACGGCACACTGACGGTCGCGACCGACTCGCCCGCCTTCCCGCCCTACGTGATCGACGACGACCCGACCACCGGCAAGGGCTTCGAGAGCGCGCTGGCCTACGCCATCGCCGACGAGCTCGGCTTCGCGGAGGACGAGGTCACGTGGATCCGCGTGCCGTTCAACTCCACCTACGCGCCGGGCCCCAAGGACTTCGACCTCGACCTCAACCAGGTCTCGATCAACGCGCAGCGGCTGCAGGGCGCCGACTTCTCCGAGCCCTACTACACGACGCCCCAGGGGGTGCTCGTCGCCGGCGACTCGGAGTTCGCCGACGCGGCGTCGATCGCGGAGCTGAAGGACGCGAAGATCGGGGTGCAGGTCGGCACCACCAGCCTGGACGCCGTCACCGACGTGATCGACCCGTCGGCGCAGCCGCAGGTGTTCAACGACTCGAACGACGTCGTCCGGGCGCTCAAGAACGGACAGGTCGATGCCATCGTCACCGACCTCCCGACGACGATCTACCTGCGCGACGCCGAGGTCGAGGGGTCGGCGCTCGTGGGCCAGTTCACCGCGCCCGGCGGCGACGAGTGGGGGGCCGTGCTCGAGAAGGACTCGTCGCTCACGCCGTGCGTCTCGGCGGCGATCGTCGTGCTGCGCCAGTCGGGCGAGCTGCAGCGGATCACCGACGAGTGGATCGGCGCCGAGGCGCCCGCGCTGGCGCTGGAGTAGGCCGTCACGACCCCGCCCGACGCGGTGAGCGCCGCGTCCGACCGCCGGGTCGCGCGCGAGGCGGCCCGGCGGCGGCGCGCCCGGCGCGGCGCGGCGGTGGCGGCGGTCTCGTCGGTGGTGGTGCTCGGCGGGTTGGCGCTGCTGCTGGTGAGCGCGCCGGGCTGGGACGACGTGCGGCAGACCTTCTTCTCGTGGGAGGCCTTCCGCACCTCGTTCCCCGACGTCGCGCGCGGCTTCTGGCTCGACGTCAAGCTGTTCATGATCGTCGAGGCGATCGTGCTCGTCGCGGCCCTCGGGGTGGCGCTGATCCGCGTGACGGGGGCTCCCGCGCTCTTCCCGTTGCGGCTGCTGGCGACCGTCTACACCGACGTGCTGCGGGGTGTCCCCGTGATCCTGGTCGTCTACCTCGTCGGGTTCGGCATCCCGGCGCTGGGCGTGCGCGGCTGGTTCGCCGACCCGGTCGTCCTCGGCGGCTTCGGCCTGGCCCTCTGCTACACGGCCTACGTCGCCGAGGTCTACCGGGCCGGCCTCGACTCGGTGCACCCCAGCCAGCGGTCGGCGGCGCTCGCGGTGGGCCTGACCGAGCGCCAGGCCCTGCGCTTCGTGCTGGTCCCGCAGGCCGTGCGCCGGGTGGTCCCGCCCCTCCTCAACGACTTCATCTCGCTGCAGAAGGACGTGGCGCTCGTGTCGATCCTCGGCCCCCAGGAGGCCTTCCGCGTGGCCCAGATCAACGCGGCCTCCGACTTCAACTACACCCCGTTCCTCGCCGCCGCGCTGCTCTACCTCGCCGTCACGGTCCCGCTGGCGCGCGTCGTCGACCACCAGCAGGCGCGTGCGCGGCGCCGCCAGGGGCACACGGTGACGCCCTGATGGCGCCGGTCATCGAGGTGCGCGGGGTCACCAAGTCGTACGGCGAGCGCGAGGTGCTGCGCGGCATCGACCTCGAGGTCGGCGAGCACCGCGCGCTGGCGCTGATCGGCGCATCGGGCTCGGGCAAGTCGACGCTGCTGCGGTGCATCGACCTGCTCGAGGGGATCGACGACGGCGACATCCTCCTCGACGGCGGGGTCATCACCGACCCGGCGTGCGACGTCGTCGCGACGCGCCGCCGCCTCGGGCTGGTGTTCCAGGCGTTCAACCTGTTCCCCCACCTGTCGGTGATCGAGAACGTGGTGCTCGCGCCGGTGCGGGCCGGCCGGGTGGGCCGCGCCGAGGCGCGCGAGCGCGGCCGCGAGCTGCTGGCGCGGTTCGGGCTGGCGGGCCGGGAGGACGACTTCCCCGACCGCCTGTCGGGCGGGCAGCAGCAGCGGGTGGCGATCGTGCGCGCCCTCGCCACGCGTCCCCGGGCGCTGCTGCTCGACGAGGTCACCAGCGCCCTCGACCCCGAGCTCGTGGGGGAGGTGCTGGAGCTGATCCGCGGGCTCAAGGACGAGGGCATGACGATGGTGATCGCGACCCACGAGATGGCCTTCGCCCGCGAGGTCGCCGACGAGGTCTGCTTCCTCCACGAGGGGCGGGTCGTGGAGCGCGGCGCCCCGGAGCGCATCTTCCGGGCGCCCGCGCGGCCGGAGACCCAGCAGTTCCTACGACGGGTGCTCGCCTCGGGACGCCTCTAGCTCAGACCGCCGGGCTGCGGCGCTCCAGCAGCAGCACGTCGCGCCAGCGGCCGTGCAGCTTCGCGAGCCGCTCGCGCCGCCCGACCACCCGGAACCCGACGGCCTCGAGCATCGCGATGCTGGCCGTGTTCTCGGGGAAGACGATCGCCTCCATCGTCCAGATGCCCGCCCGGTCGGCCTGGGCGGCGAGCGCGTCCAGGAGGGCCTCGCCGACGCCCTGCCCGCGGGCCTCGGCGGCGACGTAGAGCGAGCACTCCACCCGGCCGCGGTAGACCGCGCGGTCGGACACCGGGGCGACGGCGGCCCAGCCCAGCATGCGGCCGTCCAGGCGGGCGACCGGGCGCGGGGCGGGGAGGTGGGCGGCGTCCCACCGGCCCCACGGCGGCACCTCGGTCTCGAAGGTGGCTCCGCCGGTGGCGATGCCCTCGGCGTAGATCGCGGCGACGCGGGGCCAGTCGGCCCGGCGCATGGCGCCGATCTCGATGCGGGCGGTTGCAGGATCGTCCATACGACCGCCACCATTCCCGCCGCGGGCCCGGGCGAGTCGCCCGCGGCGGTCCCTAGCGCACGATCTCGACCGGCGTGCCGGGGCGCACCAGGCCGTACAGGCGGCTGACGGCCCGGTTCGACACGCGGATGCAGCCGTGGCTGACGGCGCGCCCGAGCGAGGCGTCGCTGCTCGTGCCGTGGATCGCGACGAGGCCGTTGCCCCCCATGAACGAGGTGAGCACCGTGCTGTACGCCGTGAGCGTGAGGATGTAGGGGCCCAGGTAGGAGCGCTGTCGCGCCGACGAGGGCACCGGGTCCTGGATGGCGAAGAGGCCGACCGGGGTCGGCGTGGACGAGGTCCCGACCGCGGCCGGGTACGACGCGATGCGGCGGCCGTTCCTCAGCAGGTCGACCGTGCGGGCACCGATGCGCACGCGCACGCGGATGACCGATCGGCTCAGGCGCACGGCTCTCACGGGGATGAAGCCGCTCGAGCCGTTGGGCCGGTCCGTCAGGCGCACGCGGATCCATCCCGCGCCGGCGTCGTCGCGCACGACGCCGCTCAGCACCAGCAGCCGCTGGGGCCGGCGCCAGAACGCGGTGCGGGAATCGACCCGGTCGACGACCCTGGCCCCGGCGCGGGGGGCGGATCGCGCCACGACCGGGCCGCGCAGCTGGGCCGCCCACGACGCGGCGGGCGTCGGCGCGGCGGGCTCCGGGGCTCCGAGGGCGGAGGGGGCGACGGCGAGGACGATGATTGCGAACAGCAGTGGGAACGAACGTGTGATGGGCACCGGGGCATGAGACAGCCGGGCCCCGCGACGCGCAACCGGACATGACGAAAACCTCACACGTCCCCCGCCGGCGGCGGCCCGCGCGGGGGCGAGCGGCGCACCGGGGCGCTACAATTGCCTTTCGGCAAGCAATAGAAGGGACCGACCTGCACGAGCCCGCGCCCCCCGCGATGGACGAGGAGTCCGTCATCCGCATGCGCGACGCGATCCTGAGGACGGCGCGGCGGCTGCGGGCCACGGCCTCCGACGAGGGGCTCACCCCGACCCAGTCGAGCGTGCTGGCGACCCTCGTGCGCGAGGGGCCGGCGGGCGCGGGCGAGCTGGCCGCCGCCGAGGCGGTCAACCCGACCATGCTCTCGCGGGTGCTGGCCCACCTCGAGCAGGCGGGCCTGGCACGGCGCGAGCCCTCCGCCGGCGACGCCCGCTGCACGGTGGCGCGCGCGACCCCCGCGGGGCGCCGCCTGGTCTCCCGCCTTCGCGCCCGTCGCGCGGCGCTCCTGCTCGAGCGGCTCGAGGAGTTGCCGCCGGACGACATCGCGCGGCTCGCCGCGGCCCTCCCGGCCCTCGAGGCGCTCGGCCGCGCGGACGACGAGAGTTGATGCGGGCCTGGACGGGGGACACGTTCGCGGCGCTCGCCACGCCGAACTACCGGCGCTACTTCGCCGGCCAGGCCGTCAGCCTGACCGGCACCTGGATGCAGACCGTCGCCCAGGCCTGGCTCGTACTGCAGCTCACGGGCTCGGGCACCGCGCTCGGCCTGGTCGCCGGCGCCCAGTTCCTGCCGATCCTGCTGCTCGCGCCCTACGGCGGGCTGCTGGCCGATCGCATGGACAAGCGCCGTCTGCTCATCGGCACCCAGGTCGCGCTCGGCGCCATCGCGCTGACGCTCGGCGTGCTCACGGTGAGCGGCGCGGTACGGCTGTGGATGGTGGTGGCCCTTGCCCTGGCCCTCGGCGTGGTGACCGCGTGCGACAACCCGGCCCGCCAGAGCTTCGCCCAGGAGATGGTGGGCGCCGGCCACCTGCGCAACGCCGTCAGCCTCAACAGCGTGCTGGTGAACAGCGCCCGGGCGATCGGCCCGGCCGCCGCGGGCATCCTCATCGGGACGGTCGGCATCGGCATCTGCTTCCTCGTCAACGCCGTCAGCTACGTCGCCGTGATCGTCGCGCTGGCGGGGATGGACGTGGCCGCGCTGCGCCCCGGCCCGCGCGCCGCCCGCGCGCCGCGCCAGGTGCGTCAGGGCCTCGAGTACGTGGCGCACACGCCCGGCCTGCTCGTCCCGCTGATGATGCTCGCGGTCATCGGCACGCTCGCCTACGAGTTCCAGGTGGTCCTGCCGCTGCTCGCCGAGGGGTCGTTCGGGGGCGACGCCGGCACCTACGGCGCGCTCACGTCCGCGATGGGGGTGGGGGCCATCGCCGGCGGGCTGGTCGTGGCCCACGGGGGACGCACCGGGCTGCGACCGCTGACGGTGGCCGCCGCGAGCTTCGGCGTCGCCATCCTGCTCGCGGCCGCGGCGCCGACGGTGCCCCTCGCGCTCGTCGCGCTCGCCGTCGTCGGCGCCACGGGCGTCGCGTTCCTCGCCGTCGGCAACACGACCCTCCAGCTGACCTCCGAGCCGCGCTTCCGCGGCCGGGTGATGGCGCTCTGGGCGGTCGCGTTCCTCGGCAGCACGCCGATCGGCGCCCCGCTGATCGGCGTCGTCTCCGAGCAGATCGGGCCGCGCGCCGGACTGGTCGTCGGAGGCCTCGCCTGCCTCCTCGCGGCCGGTGCCGGCGCCGTCGTCCTCGCGCGCGGCCGCGACCGCCGCCCGCGGCCGGGCCCGGTCGCGCCGCGACCCGCGTGAGTCCGGAGGTCGCGCGTCGGCGGGGCGCGGCCGAGCCCTGCCCGCCCGGCGGCAACCTGCAACAGGCGAAACGCCGATTTCACCCCGGTCGCAACACGGAGGGCTTTACGACGCGCCCCCCGGCGTGATCCTTGTCGAGTCCACGGCCCGTCGGCGGGCCCTCGCGAGGTCGTCAGAGGAGGAGCTCAACATGCCCCGAACGTCCCCACCCAGGGTCCTCCTGAGGAGATTCGGTGCGCTCGCGACCATCGCGGTCATCGGCGGAGGCGGCGCCGGGTTCGCGCTCGCGGCCTCGCCGCACCAGTCCGGCGTGGGCTTCACCTGCGACGGCACGCTCGCGACCATCGTCGGCACGGAGGCCTCGGACACCCTCAACGGCACCCCCGGCGCCGACGTCATCGTCGCCCTCGGCGGCAACGACACGGTGAACGGCGGCGGGGGCGACGACATCATCTGCCTCGGCGCCGGCGACGACAGGGCCAATGGCGGCTCCGGCGCCGACCGCGTGTTCGGCGAGGCGGGCGACGACAGCATCAACGGATCGCGCGACGCCGACCGCCTCGACGGCGGCGAGGGCTCCGACCGGCTCGTCGGCAGCCTGGGTGACGACATCGCGATGGGCCGCGCCGGCAACGACCGCCTCGACCTCGGCGGCGGCAACGACGTGGGCGACGGCGGCGCCGGCAACGACACGATCCTCGGCGGCGCGGGCAACGACCGCCGGCTGAGCGGAGGGGCCGGTATCGACACCATCAGGGGCGGCTCCGGCCGCGACACGATCCTCGCCGGCGCGGGTCGCGACTCGGTCGACGGCGGTGCGGGCATCGACCGCATCGCGGGCCAGCCGGGCGTCGATGTCATCAACGGCGGACCGGGCAACGACATCATCAACGGCGGCCCCGGCAACGACGTCGTCAACGGCGGGGCGGGAGCCGACCGTCTGCGCGGCGGCAGCGCGAACGACCGCGTGAACGGGGAGGGTGGCAACGACCGCCTGTTCGGCGAGGGCGGCAACGACTCGCTCGACGGCGGCGCCGGCACGGACGCGTCCAACGGCGGCCTCGGCACCGACTCGTGCGTCGCGACCGAGTCGTCGAAGGGTTGCGAGAGCTGATCGCCAGGGGCCGGGGGCCGTCCGTCAGGGACGACGGCGGCCCCCCCGGCCTCGCGCCGGGGCGGGGCTGATGCCCCCCCGGGTCGGAGAGGTCATCGCCCTCGAGGTGCTCGGCATGGGGCGCGTCGATGCGGTCGTCGAGGTCGTCGACGAGCTGGTGCAGGAGGGTGTGCGGGGCCTGGCGTGGCGGGTGAGGCTGCGGCTGCCCGACGGCAGCGCCGCCAACGGCATCACGCGGGGCAACGCGCGCATGGCGTTCCTCGATCCCCGGCACCGGGTGGCGTGAGCGGGCCCCCGGCCGTCGGCGACGCGCTCATGGTCGACGTGCTGGGCACCGGGGTGGTCGCGGGCCGCGTCGACTCGGTCGAGGAGGTGCGCCCCATGGGCGGGCTGCCGGGGATGGTCTGGCGGCTCGTCGTGCGACTGCCGGGCGACGAGGGGATCGAGGCGCTGGTGGCGGGCGGGGCGCCGCCGGCCTTCGCCGACCCCCGCTACCGGCTCGCGGACTAGGCGATCGGCGCGAGCGGCCGGTCCTCTCAGCCCGGCGCCGGGATGAGGGCCGAACCGGGGTGCGCGGCCATCCCGCGGCGCTCGGCCAGCGCCTCGGCCAGCATCGCCGTGTCGGCCACGGCCACCCCCGTCAGGTGGGAGTCGCGGGCCTCGAAGTCGGCCACGATCGCCGCGACCGCGTCGGCGTAGGCGGCGGCGTCGCGCGCGGCGAGCGCTCCGAGGGCCGCCGCCGCGCGCGCGAACGCGTCGCCCCCGGTGCGCATGGTCGCGACCGCGCCCGCCGCCTCGTCGTCGTCGCCCTCGATCAGCGCGATGACCGCCAGCGCGAACGCGGAGGTGGGCGAGTCGGCGACGTCGAGCTCGCCGCGCGCCCACGCGGCGGCCCCCTCGGCGTCGCCCGCCAGGACGGCCGACTTCAGGTGGGCGACGATGCGGCCGTAGGAGCGCGGCGGTGCGACCTCCCACGAGGCCCGGTAGAGCTCGGCCGCCCGCCGGAGCGCCGCCCGCGCGTCGTCGGGGCGCCGGTCGAACATGGCCCGGAACGCCTCGCCATCGGCCGCGACCGCGTCGGCCAGCAGCGCCGCGTGGGACGGGCGGCTCATCGGTCGGGGCGGCCCCGGCGGGCCCGCGGCCGGGCGAGCATCGCGTCGATGTGCAGGGCCGTGTTGACGGCCGAGACCTTCACGTCGCCCCCGACGCGGTCGGCGACGTTCCAGGCCTCGCGCTGCAGGTAGGCCAGACCGGCTCGGGGCGTCGGGCAGGGGCTCGGCGCGCTCGGCCTCGCGGATCAGGTAGGCCAGGATCTCGCGCGCCTCCCGCTCGCTCCACCTCGGCGGCCGCGACGGCCACTCGGTGTTCCTCAGGATCATCCAGAAGGCGAGGCTGACCAGCGGGAACTTCAGCAGGAAGACGGAGAACAGCACCCAGAGCGTCTGGATGCCCTGGTGATCCGCCATGAGCGGCGTGAGCACCAGGAGGAAGCTGCCGAAGAGGGCGAAGCGCGATGCAGGTGGCGACCAGGCCGATCATGTGGCGCAGTCGCACGCGGCCGTCGGCGGTGTAGAGGAACCGCTCGAGCATCGTCGGATTGTCGCGGGCCGGCGCGGCCGTCACAACCCCGTCCGGCGGATCGGTCCACTAGCATGCCGCCGGATGAACGTGTTCCTCCCCGACGGCAGCCGGCTGGAGTTGCCCGAGGGCGCCACCGGGCACGACGCCGCCGCAGCGATCGGCCCCGGCCTCGCCAGGGCGGCCGTCGCCGTGCGCGTGGGCGACGACGTCCGCGATCTGGCGCTGCCGCTGGGCGAGGGCGAGCGCATCGCGATCGTGACCGCCAAGAGCGGCGACGACTACCTCTACGTCATGCGCCACTCGGCCGCCCACGCCATGGCCGAGGCCGTGCAGACGGTCGTCCCCGGGGCCAAGCTCGGCTTCGGCCCGCCGATCGAGGACGGCTTCTACTACGACTTCGACCTGCCGCGGCCGCTGACCGAGGACGACTTCCCCGCCATCGAGGCCGAGATCGCGCGCATCCGCACGGCCAAGGCGCCGTACGGGCGCAGCGTGATGAGCATCGCCGACGCGCGCGACTACTTCGCCGAGCGGGACGACCCCTACAAGGTCGACCAGGTCGAGGAGCTCGCCCGCCAGGGCGAGACGGAGGTGTCGCTCTACCGCCAGCGCGACTTCGTCGACCTCTGCCGCGGACCGCACGTGCCCGACACGGGCCGGCTCGGTCCGGTGAAGCTGCTCTCGGTCGCCGGCGCCTACTGGCGCGGCAGCGAGAAGAACCCCCAGCTCACGCGCCTCTACGCGACCGCCTTCACGTCGAAGGCCGACCTCGAGGCCCACCTCGAGCGCCTCGAGCAGGCGCGCGCCCGCGACCACCGGCGGGTCGGGCGCGACCTCGAGCTCTTCCACTTCGACGATCACGGCCCCGGCTTCCCGTTCTTCCTGCCGCGCGGCATGACGGTCGTCAACGAGATCCGGGGCGCCGTCCGCGACGAGCTCGACCAGATGGACTACGGCGAGATCCAGACGCCGACGATGCTCTCGTCCGACCTCTGGGACATCAGCGGCCACAACCAGCACTACCGCGAGAACATGTACTACACGGAGGTCGACGAGCAGGAGTTCGCGATCAAGCCGATGAACTGCCCGGGCGCCTGCCTGGTCTACCGCAGTCGCCGGCGCTCGTACCGCGACCTGCCGCTGCGCTTCGCCGAGTTCGGCCACGTGCACCGCCACGAGCTGTCGGGCGTGCTGCACGGCCTCTTCCGGGTGCGCGCGTTCACCCAGGACGACGCCCACGTCTTCTGCCGCCTCGACCAGGTGAAGGACGAGGTCAACGCGATCCTCGACCTCACCGATCGCTTCTACGGCCGGTTCGGCTTCGACCGGGTCGAGCTCAAGCTCTCGACGCGCCCCGACAAGGCCGTCGGCACCCCCGAGATGTGGGATGCCGCCGAGGAGGCCCTGCGCGACGCCCTCGGCGATCGCGAGTACGGGCTCAAGATCGGCGACGGCGCGTTCTACGGCCCCAAGATCGACTTCCAGGTGACCGACACGATGGGCCGGCCCTGGCAGCTCGGCACCTGCCAGCTCGACTTCAACTTCCCCGAGCGCTTCGACCTCGTCTACACGACGGCCGACGACACCGAGGCGCGCCCGGTGATGCTGCACCGCGCCATCACCGGCTCCATCGAGCGGTTCCTCGGCATCCTGATCGAGAACACGGGCGGCGACTTCCCGCTCTGGCTGGCGCCCGAGCAGGCCCGCGTGCTGCCGGTCTCCGATCGTCACGCCGAATACGCCGACCGCGTGCGCGCCCGGCTGCGGGCCGAGGGCCTGCGGGTCGAGGTCGACGCCCGCGGGGGGTCGGTCGGGCGGCGCATCCGCGAGGGCGAGCTCGCCAAGGTGCCCTATCTGCTCGTCGTCGGCGACACCGAGGCCGACGCGGGCACCGCGTCGCTGCGCGCGCGACACGGGGGCGACCGCGGCACCCCCGCGCTCGACGATCTGGCCGCCACCCTGGCGGCCGAGGCGCGGGGCGAGCGGACCGCGTGAACCGCATCAACTGGGTCGGGGTCCGCAACTTCGCGATCATCGCGGCGATCGCCGGGCTCGTGTTCGTCTCGCAGGAGGGTTTCGGCGCCACCGCCGGGTCGGCCTCGCTGATCATCCAGGTGCTCTTCATCGCGGCGATCCTCGCGTTCGCCTACAACTACTTCCGCGGCAACCAGCTCGCGTGGCTGGTGCTCAAGCCCTGGCAGCGGTACGTCATCATCGCCTGCGTCATCGGCATCGTCGCGCTGCTGGTGGTCGGGTTCCCGCTGCTGGGCGACCGGCTGACGCCCCTCGGCGTGCTGGCCCTGATCGCGGCGCTCGTCCTCGTCATCGTCTGGGTCGTCCGGGAGAGCCGCCGCTTCCGCTGATCCCGCGCGGGGGCCGGCGCGACCACGGCACGCCTTCGTGACACGGGGGCGCTGACCGGGCACGGCCCGCCGTCGCACGATGGGCGCGTGCCCCGCCGACGACACCCCCACGGTCAGGCGACCGTCGAGCTGGTCGCCCTCCTCCCGGCCCTCGTCGTCCTCGTGCTCGCCGCCGCGCAGGTCGTGGCCGCGGCCCATGCGTGGAGCCTCGCCGGCGGGGCGGCGCGGGCGGGCGCGCGCGCGGCCGAGGTGGGCGCTCCGTTCGAGGCGGCGGCGCGCGCCGTGCTCCCCGCCGGGCACGCGGCCCGGGCGCGCGTGGTCGCGACGGGCGACGGCCGGCGGGTGCGGGTGGCGCTGCGCGTGCCGCGGGTGCTGCCGTTCGTGCCGCAGGCCACGGTCGCCGCCGAGGCGCCCCTCATCGGGGAGCGGCGGTGAGGCGTCGCGCCGCCGGCGGCCAGGCCGCGATCGAGTTGCTGGCGGCGGTGCCGCTGCTCGTGCTGGCCGCGCTGCTCGCATGGCAGCTCGTGGCCGTCGTGGGGGCGGGCATGAGCGCCGAACACCGGGTGCGCGAGCGGGCGCTGCGGGTGGCCCGGGCGCCGGCCGGCGGCGTCACGACCGTCGGTGCCGAGGCGCCCGTGCCAGGACTGGTGCCGGGCGGTGGGGGCATGGTCGTCCGCGCCCGTGGCGCGGTGCGGGTTCCGTGAGTCGGCGACGGCGGCCCGGCCAGTCGTTCCCGCTCGCACTGGCGGCGGGCATGCTGATCCTGCTGGCGGGCGTGGCGGCGTTCGCCGTGGCCCGCGCGCAGCTCTCGGTGGCCCGGGCGCAGACCGCCGCCGACCTCGCGGCGCTCTCGGCCGCACGCGAGCTCTGGGCGCGCATGGACGAGGTGACCGCCGACGGTCCGGTGCGCGCCTCGGTCTGGCGCGTCCGCCTCGGGGCGCTGGCGGGGCAGGTGGCGGCGGCCTCGGGCGCGCGCCTCGAGTCGCTGAGCCTCGACGACGACGTGTGGCCCCCGGCCGCGGTGCAGGTGGTGGTCAGCACGCCCGGCCCGCGGGGCACCCGGGCCCGGGCGGTCGCGCGCGCCGGCGTGGTCGTGGCGGCCGCGGCCGAGGCCGGCGGGCCGACCGGATGGGCGTCGGGGGGCGGGTACGAGGGGCCGCTCGTGCACCGCGACGGGCGGCCGATGTGCCCGGTCGTCGCCGCCGCCTTCGACCTGATGCACGCGGCGGCGCGCGGCGGCGGCATCGACCTGGTGGTGACGAGCGGCTTCCGCAGCGACGCCGAGCAGGCGGTACTCTTCGCGCGCCACCCCGATCCCCGCTGGGTGGCGCCACCCGGTCGCAGCCGGCACCGCGACGCCACCGAGCTCGACCTCAACATGGCCGGCGGCGACGGTGCGCACGAGTGGCTGGCGCGCAACGCCGGCCGCTTCGGGTTCGTGCAGCGCTACTCGTGGGAGCCATGGCACTGGGGCTACGTGCCGGGGTGCGGGGGCGCCGGCGCCCCCGCGGCGGCGTCTGCCTCGGCGGGCGGCCCGGCGCTGCCGGCATGGGTCCCGGCCGCCTACCGCGGCACCGTGGTGGCGGCGGCCGGCGCCGGCGGGGTGCCGCCGGGGCTGCTGGCGGCCCTGCTCTACGCCGAGTCGGGGTTCGACCCGCGCGCCGTGAGCCCGGCGGGGGCGCAGGGCATCGCCCAGTTCATGCCGGCGACGGCGGCCGGGGTGGGCCTGACCGACCCGTTCGATCCGTCGCGGGCGATCCCGGCGGCCGCCGCGCTGCTGGCGGGCCACATGCGGGCCTTCGGATCCGTCCCCCTGGCCCTGGCGGCCTACAACGCCGGGCCCGGGGCGGTGCGCCGCTACGGCGGCGTGCCGCCGTACCCCGAGACCCAGGCCTACGTCGCCCGCATCCTCGCGCTGGCGGGCGGGGCGGAGATGGTCACCGGGGGCGGGGGAGGGGTCTCCCTGCTCCGCGTGGAGGGGAGGTTCGTCTAGGGGCGCGGCGCGGCTACGACGGGCCGAGCGGCGGGGTGTCCCCGGCCGGCGGTGTTCCGGCCCCCTCCTTCAGCTCGACGAAGATCGCGTGGCTCGGCGTGTCGCCGATGTTCTCGCCCCGGTGCTCCTGGGCGCCCAGCCAGCGGACCTCGTGCGGCTCGAGTGTCACGTCGCGGGTCGCGTCCCCCATGATCAGCCGGCGGCGGAACCCGGCGAGGGTGATCATCACGCTGTCGGGGTGGGCGTGGAGGTGCGTCGCGTCGCCGGGGACGTCGGTGTAGGCCAGCACCCGCACGCGGTCGTTCTCGAACACGCAGACGTACTTGCCGGGGTCCGTGACGGTGGGGTCCATGTACCTGCTCCCGTGTCGAAGGGCGATGGTCGCCCCGCATCGTCCCCCGGCGGCCCGCCGGACGCCACCGGGGCGCGGTCGCGGGCCCCCGGGGAGGCTCGGCCTTGAGCCCCCGCCTATCCTGGGGGGAGTGAGCGACTCGACCACCCTGCGCGCCCAGCTGGCGGCACTCCCGACCGGGCCGGGGGTCTACATCTACCGCGACGCCGCCGACCGCGTGCTCTATGTCGGCAAGGCGAAGTCGCTCCGCAAACGCGTCCTCTCCTACTTCCAGGCGCCGCTGCGCCCCGGCGAGGACGTGTCGGGCCGGCCGATGAAGGTGCGCTCGGGGCTCCACCCGAAGACCGGTGACCTCGTGGGGCGGATCGCCGGCGTCGAGACGTTCGTGACCGGCTCGGAGAGCGAGGCGCTGATCCTCGAGGCGAACCTCGTCAAGCGCCATCGCCCGCCGTTCAACGTGCGTCTGCGCGACGACAAGAGCTACCCGTACATCGGGATCAGCCTCGACGAGGACTACCCACGTGTCTACTTCACGCGCGAGCGCCACCGCCGCGACCGGATCTACTTCGGGCCGTTCTCCAACGCCTACAAGGTGCGGGAGACGCTCAACCTGATCGGCAAGATCTTCCCGAGCCGCCCGTGCGAGGGGAAGGAGCCGGGCCGGTCGTCGGGGGTCCCGTGCCTCGATTACCACATCAAGCGGTGCCTGGCTCCGTGCGTGGGCTACATCTCGCGCGACGAGTACCGGGGCCTGATCGACAAGATCATCGCCTTCCTGTCGGGGCGCTACCGCGGGCTCGAGCGCGAGCTCGAGGAGGAGATGAGGGGTGCGGCCGAGGCGCAGGAGTTCGAGCGGGCGGCGGCGATCCGCAACCGGCTGCAGGCGATGCGCCACCTCATGGAGCGCCAGTTCGCGACGGCCGGCTCGGTGACGACCGCCGACGTCCTCGGCGTGGCCATCGACGGGGACTCGGCCAACGTGCAGGTGCTCCAGGTGCGCGACGGCGTGCTGCAGGACCGCCAGTCGTTCTTCCTCGACGTCGCGGGCGAGGACGACGAGGCCGAGGTGCTGGTGCAGTTCGCCTACGAGTACTACTCGCTGGCGCTGGCGATCCCGTCGCTCGTCGTCCTGCCCCAGGACAGCGCGGCCGGGCCGTCGCTCGAGTCGCTGCTCACCGACCGGCGCGGCTACCGCGTCGAGGCCCGCGCGGCCTCGCGGGGCGACAAGCGCAAGCTCGCCGAGCTGGCGACGCGCAATGCGCGCTTCGCCCTCGACCAGGACCAGCGCCGCCACGAGCAGGCGCGCGGCAGGCGGCGCGAGGCGCTCGCCGACCTGCAGGACCGCCTCGATCTGCCGGCGCCCCCGCTGCGGATCGAGTGCTACGACATCTCGAACCTCGGCGAGACCTACGCCGTGGCCTCGATGGTCGTGTTCGAGGGGGGCGCCCCCGCCAAGTCCCACTACCGCACCTTCACCATGCGCTACGACGGGGGGCCCGACGACTTCACCCGGATGCGGGAGGCCCTGCGGCGGCGCTTCGCGCGGCTCGCCGAGCCCGGCGACGACCCCTCGTTCGCCGCCCGGCCGGGACTGGTGGTGATCGACGGCGGCAAGGGGCAGCTCGCCGCGGCCATCGAGGGCATGCGCGAGGGCGGTGTGGACGGCGTCCCGATCGTCAGCCTCGCCAAGAGGCGGGAGGAGGTCTTCCGGCCCGGCCGCTCCGATCCGCTGCTGCTCGACGAGGGCTCGTCGGCCCTGCGGGTGCTGCAGCACGTGCGCGACGAGGCGCACCGCTTCGCCCTGCGTCACCACCGCACCAAGCGCGGCCGCGGCATGACCGAGAGCGTGCTCGACGCGCTGCCGGGCGTGGGGCCCGCGCGCAAGGCCGCCATCCTGCGGCACTTCGGCTCGACCGACCGCTTCCTGGCGGCGAGCCGCGAGGAGCTGGAGGCCGTGCCCGGGGTGCCGTCGAAGATCGCCCGCGACGTCTACGACCGCCTCCACCGCACGGCCGGCCCGCGCGAGGCGGCCCCGGTGTCGGGCGGCCCAGGGGGGGAGGGCGGATGGAGCTGACGGTCATCACCGGCATGAGCGGCGCCGGCAAGAGCAAGGCCATGGGCACCTTCGAGGACGCCGGATGGTTCTGCGTTGACAACCTGCCGCCGGGACTGCTGCCGGCCCTCGCGGACCTGGTGCTGCTCGAGGGCTCGAGCGTGGAGCGGGCCGCGGTGGTGTCGGACGTGCGTGGCGGGGTCTGGTTCAAGGAGCTCGAGCCGGTGCTCGAGCGGGTCGAGCGGGCGACGGGGGTGCGTCCGCGGGTCGTCTTCCTGGAGGCGTCCGACGAGGCGCTGCTCGACCGCTTCCGCGAGACGCGCCGCCCCCATCCGCTCGGCGGCACGGTCGCCGAGGGCATCGCCCGCGAGAGGGCCGAGCTCAACGACGTGCGCGAGCGGGCGGACGCGGTGATCGACACGACCGGACTGTCGATCTGGGACCTGCGCCGTCGCGTCACCGAGGCCCTGATGGCGCCGGACGCCCGGCGGCGCATGCACGTGCAGTTCGCCTCGTTCGGCTACAAGCACGGGGTGCCGCGCGACGCCGACCTGCTCTTCGACGTGCGCTTCCTCCAGAACCCGTACTACATCCCCGAGCTCAAGCCGCTCACGGGCCTCGATGCGCCGGTCGCCGAGTTCCTGGCGCGGGCGCCGGGCATGTCCGAGTTCCGCGAGCGCCTCGAGGCGCTGCTCGACTTCCTGCTGCCCGCCTTCGCCCGGGAGGGGAAGACCAACGTCGTGATCGGTATCGGATGCACCGGCGGGCGCCACCGCAGCGTCGCGATCGCCGAGATGCTCGCCCGCCGGTACGCCGCCGACCACGAGGTGAGCACGTCGCACCGGCACGTCGGCATATCCACCGGCCCGCCCGCCGACGCTCCGCCCGCCGCGCCGTGAACCGCCAGCCGCGCATCGCCGCCCTCGGGGGCGGCACCGGGCTCGCGTCGCTGCTGCGGGGTCTCAAGAGGGCCCCTCTCGACATCACCGCGATCGTCACCGTCGCCGACGACGGCGGATCGTCCGGGCGGCTGCGGCGCGACCTCAACATCCTGCCGCCCGGTGACATCCGCAACTGCCTCGTCGCGCTGGCCGACGACGAATCGCTCATGGGTCGCCTGTTCCAGCACCGCTTCGCCGACGGCGACCTGTCGGGGCACCCGTTCGGCAACCTCTTCCTGGCGGCGCTGTCCGAGGTGACCGGCAACTTCGACCTGGCGATCCAGGAGTGCAGCCGGGTGCTCAAGATCCGCGGTCGCGTGCTGCCGACGACGCTCGCCGACGTCAGCCTGTGGGCCGAGCGCGAGGACGGCTCGCGCGAGGCCGGCGAGACGCGCATCGCCTCGGGGGTCGGCCCCTGCCGCCGGGTCTGGCTCGAGCCCGAGCCCGCCGCGCACGGGCCCGCGCTCACCGCGATCGACGAGGCCGACCTCGTCCTCCTCGGGCCCGGGAGCCTCTTCACCAGCGTCCTGCCGCACCTCGCCGTGCCCGAGATCGCCGCCGCGATCGCGCGCACGGCGGCCCCCCGCGTCTACATCTGCAACGTCATGAGCCAGCCCGGCGAGACCGACGGGTTCGACGCGGTCGACCACGTCCAGCGCGTGCTCGACGCCGTGCCGGAGTCGGTCGACGTGGTGCTGGTGCACGAGGGACCGCTCGATCCCGAGGCGCTGGCGGCCTACGCCCAACTCGGCCAGGAGCCGGTCGTCGCCGATCACGAGCGCCTGGGCGCGCTCGGCGTGCGCGTCGTCGCGCGGCCGTTCGCCGAGGAGGGGATGGTCGTGCGGCACTCGCCCGAGGCCCTCGCGGCGGCCCTGATCGACCTCGTCCGGGAGAGCACGGGCGGCTGAGCCGGCTGTTCGCGAATACCCGGTCGCGAGAGGACATGCAACGGTTGCCACGAACACCGAGGCGAACGTAGACTGGCCGCGCGATTGGGGGCCCCGGTCCCCCGTCGTGGCAGCGCCGCCACCACTCGTCTTCTTATCCGGCGGCGTGTCCCCCGTACTTCTCACAAGGAGCAAACGCCTCAATGAGCGCACGCGCTAAGGCGATCGCGCCCCTGGCGATCGTCATCGGGGTTCTGTCCTTCCTCTGGACCGAGCTCTCGCTCAACTTCACGTTCAACTGGGTGACCGCGGGCGACGGCGACTTCGTCGGCTTCGGTGTTCCCCAGAACTTCCACCTGATCCTCCCGATCGCGTTCATCTCGTGGGGTCTGTTCTTCGCCGCCGGTGGCGACAACGCCGCCTTCGGCAAGATCTTCCTCGCCTGCGTCTTCGGTTCGGTGGCGGCCCTCATCACGATGCCGCTGTCCTTCAAGACCGCCGACTCGAACATCTCCGAGTTCATCGCGGGCACCAACACTGATGGCCCGGAGTTCTGGGGCATCGCCCTCTGGGTGGGCGTCTTCGCCTTCATCCTCGTCATGATCCTGGTGGCGGGCGACTGGTACTACGTCGCCGGCACCTTCCCGGCGTTCGCGTCGGTGTTCGTGTGGTGGATCGCGACCGGCCTCGACGGCTACGTCCCGGAGCCCGTCTCCGGTTCGGCCCTGTCGGGCGACGAGTTCCTCGCCGCTGCGGCGGGTACGGGCGGTACCGGCGCTGCCGGTGGCCTGCTCAGCACCCCGTGGCCGTGGGTCTGGTTCAGCGTCTTCATCACGCTCGTCTGCGGCGTCATCCTCGGGCTCGTGTCCGCCAAGATCACGGCGGCCGTCACCCCGAAGCCGAAGGCGACCACCGCCGAGGCCTAGGCCTCAGCACGCACGTCTCGTCACGCGACGGGGGGCCTCCGGGCCCCCCGTCGTCGTTAACGGCGGGGCAGGCGGCGGCTCATCTCGCCCGTGGGTCCGGACGTACCGTCGCTGCGCTCGCCCGGACCGGCCCAAGGCCAAGTGGACCTCGGGCTGAGGACCAAGTGGACCTCGCCGTCCACGGCCAAGTGGACCTCGGCCGTGGGGACCAGGTGAACCTCGGGCTGAGGACCAAGTGGACCTCGCCGTCCACGACCAAGCGGACCTCGGGCCGGGGACCAAGTGGACCTCGCCGCCAGGACCAAGTGGACCTCGGCTGGGGACCAAGTGGACCTCGCGGCTAAGGACCAAGTGGACCTCGCCGTCCACGACCAAGCGGACCTCGGGCCGGGACCAAGTGGACCTCGCGCTGAGGACCAAGTGGACCTCGGGCACAGGACCAAGTGGAACCTCGGGCACAGGACCAAGTGGACCTCGGGCCAGGGACCAAGTGGACCTCGCGGTCACGGCCAAGTGGACCTCGGGCCAAGGACCAAGTGGACCTCGCGGCCACGGCCAAGTGGACCTCGCCACCCACGACCAGACGAACGCCCCCCGGGGGAACCGGCGACCTCAGCTCCGGCAGGCTCCCCAGAGCCCGAGACCGGCATCCCGGGCGGCACGCTCGGCGGCGCGGAGCCGGGGGAGGAGGCGTGCCCGGCCGTCGCCGCGGAACACCTCCGCGAAGCCGCCGGCGATCAGCATCTCGTTGACGGTGACACCTTCGCCCTCCCGCGCCACCTCGGCGAGGATCCTGTCGAAGCGGTCGCGGCGTCCCTGCGTCGCGTCGGCCACCAGGAGGATGCGGGCGCCGTCGGGCAGCAGTCGCCGGGCCTCGGCGGCGGCCTGCGGGCCGAAGCACTCCACCGGGCGGTCGGGGGTCACGCTCTCGGGCGCGTCCACGCCCAGCAACCGCACGCGGTCGTCGGCGCCGTCGATGCGCGCGATCAGCGTGTCGCCGTCCACGACCCGCACGACACGAGCGCCCGTCTCGGCGGGCTCGGGCGCGTCCGCCTCCGAGCCGCAGCCGGCGAGGGCCACGACCGCCAGGACGCAGGTCGCGAGGAGGCGTCGGTCCACGGTCGGGGCTCCTGTTCCGAGCACGGCGGGGGGGACTGGTAGATTGGCGACCCTTTTCGACTGGGAGGATCGCGCCGTATGAGCGTACGCGTGGGCATCAACGGGTTCGGCCGCATCGGGCGCAACGTCTTCCGCGCCGCCGCCCTGGGAGAGTCCGAGGTCGAGATCGTCGCGGTCAACGACATCACCGACACGGCGACGCTCGCCCATCTGCTCGACTACGACTCGGTCTTCGGGCGCTATCCCGGCCACGTGCACGCCCACGACGACCACATCCACGTGGATGAGGCCGAGGTGCGCGTCTTCGCCGAGCGCGACCCCGCCAAGATCCCGTGGGGCGACGTCGGCGTCGACGTCGTGATCGAGAGCACCGGCTTCTTCACCGATCGCGACAAGGCCGCCCTGCACCTGCGCGACGGCGTCAGGAAGGTGATCATCTCGGCGCCCGCCAAGGGCCCCGACATCACCATCGTGCTCGGCGTCAACGACGACGACTACGACCTCGAGAAGCACCACGTCATCTCGAACGCGTCGTGCACGACGAACTGCCTCGCGCCGCTCGTCAAGGTGCTGATGGACGAGTTCGGGCTCGAGCGCGGGGTCATGACCACCTGCCACTCGTACACCGGGGACCAGCGCATCCTCGACGCGCCGCACTCCGACCTGCGCCGCGCCCGCTCCGCCGCCCTCTCGATCATCCCCACGTCCACCGGCGCCGCCCGCGCCATCGGCGAGGTGATCCCCGCCATGAAGGGCAAGCTCGACGGCATCGCGCTGCGCGTCCCGACGCCGAACGGCTCGGTCGTGGACCTCGTGGCCGAGGTCGGCCGCGAGACCACCAAGGAGGAGGTCAACGCCGCCTTCGCCGCCGCCGCCCAGTCGGGTCCGCTCGAGGACATCCTCGGCTACACCGAGGACCCCATCGTCTCGCGCGACGTGGTCGGCGATCCCCGGTCGTCGCTCTTCGACGCGAGCCTGACGATGGTCAACGGCACGACCGTGAAGCTCATCTCCTGGTACGACAACGAGTGGGCCTACTCGTGCCGGGTCGTCGACCTGGCCGAGCGCGTCCTCGGCTAGCGGCGAGCCCGTGACGCGACCGCTCGACATCGACGACCCGGGGGTCGACTGGTCCGGTGCCCGCGTGCTGGTGCGGGCCGACCTCAACGCCCCCCTCGAAGACGGTCGCGTCACCGACGACGCCCGCATCGCCGCCTCGGTGCCGACGCTCGAGCGACTGCTCGCCGCCGGCGCCGGGGTCGCGGTGTGCTCGCACCTGGGCCGCCCCAAGGGCGAGCGGGTGGACGACCTCTCGCTGCGCCCGTGCGCCGATCGCCTCGGCCAGCTCATGAACCGCCGGGTGGAGCTGCTGAGCGACTGCGTCGGCGACGAGGTCGAGGCGCGCGTCGCCGCGCTGGCGCCGGGCGACCTGGTCATGCTCGAGAACCTGCGGTTCCACCCGGAGGAGGAGGCCAACGATCCGGCATTCGCCGAGCGTCTGGCGACCGGGTTCACCCACTACGTCAACGATGCGTTCGGCGCCGCCCACCGGGCCCACGCCTCGACGGAGGGCGTCGCCCGCCGCCTGCCGGCGCGGGCCGGCCTGCTGCTCTCGCGCGAGGTCGAGGTGCTCGAGGGGCTGCTCTCCTCGCCCCGGCATCCCTTCGTCGCGGTGCTGGGCGGCTCGAAGGTCAGCGACAAGCTGCCCCTCATCGAGAGCCTGCTCGAGCGCTGTGACCGCGTGCTCGTGGGCGGGGCGATGTGCTTCACGTTCCTCGCCGCCCAGGGCGAGCGGGTCGGCGCCTCGCTGCACGAGGGGCCCGAGGGGCAGGCCCAGGCGCGCGAGCTGATGGAGACCGCGGTGCGGCTCAACTGCGCGCTGCAGCTCCCGGTCGACGTGCTGGTGGCCGACCGCTTCTCGGCCGACGCCGAGCTCGAGGTGGTCCCCACCGACGACATCGCCGACGGGTGGATGGGGGTCGACATCGGCCCGCGCACCGCGTCGGCCTACCGCGAGGCGATCGCGGGCGCGAGCACCGTGTTCTGGAACGGCCCCATGGGGGCGTTCGAGATCGAGCCGTTCGCCGACGGCACCCGCGCCGTGGCCGACGCCATGGCCGCCTCGTCGGGCGCGACCGTCGCGGGCGGCGGCGACTCGGGCGCGGCGGTCGCCCAGTTCGGCCTCCAGGACAGGTTCACCCACGTCTCGACCGGCGGCGGCGCCGCCCTCGAGATGCTGGAGGGCAAGACACTTCCGGGCGTCGCGGCGCTTCCGAGCACGTCGTGAGCGACCGGCGTCCGCTGATCGCGGGCAACTGGAAGATGAACAAGACGGGTGTCGAGGCGCGCGAGACCGTCGCGCGCCTGCGGGCCCTGCTCGGCGACGGCGAGCTGCCGGCGGACGTCGCCGTCTGCCCGCCGGCGACGGCCCTCGAGGCGACCGCGCGCGCCGCGTCGGGCAGCGCGATCCGGGTGCTCGCCCAGGCCGTCCACGAGAAGGCCTCGGGCGCCCACACGGGCGAGATCTCCGCGGCGATGATCTCCGCCGCGGGGGCCGACGGCACCCTCATCGGCCACTCCGAGCGTCGCGCGGCGGGGGAGACCGACGACCAGGTCGCCGCCAGGGTGCGCGCCGCGCTCGACGCCGGGCTCGACGTGATCGTCTGCTGCGGCGAGTCGCTCGATCAGCGGGAGGCCGGCGAGACCGAGGCGTGGCTCACCGGCCAGGTCACGGCCGCGCTGGCGCTCGTGTCCGCCGACGAGGTCGGCTCCCTGGCGGTCGCCTACGAGCCGATCTGGGCCATCGGCACCGGCCGCACCGCCACGCCCGAGATCGCCCAGGAGGCCTGTGCGCACGTGCGCTCGGTGGCCGGCGCGAGGCTCGACGGCGCGGCCCTGCGGGTGCTCTACGGCGGCAGCGTGACTCCCGACACCGCCGCCGAGCTGCTGGCCCGCCCCGACATCGACGGCGCCCTCGTGGGCGGGGCGAGCCTCGACGCCGAGGCGTTCGCCGCCATCGTGCGGGCGGCCTGACCGCGTCGTGAGCGGCGCGCCGGCGGGCCCGCTCGTGCTGGTCGTGATCGACGGCTTCGGCATCGGTCCGGCCGGACCTGGCAACGCGGTCAGCCTTGCGCGCACCCCGACGCTCGGCGCGCTCGCGGCGGAGGGATCGGCCACCACGATCGCGGCCTCGGGCCTGCCGGTGGGGCTGCCCGCCGGCCAGCAGGGCAACAGCGAGGTCGGGCATCTGAACATCGGCGCGGGGCGCCGCGTGCCCCAGATGCTCGTGCGCATCGACGAGGCGATCGCCGACGGCTCCATCGCCCGCGCGCCGGCCCTTCGCGCGGCAATCGAGCGCGGGCGATCGAGCGTGCTGCACCTGGTCGGTCTGGTGGGGGGCGGCGGCGTCCACGCCAGCCAGAGACACATGCTGGCCCTCATCGCGATCGCGCGCGAGAGCGGCGTCGAGCAGGTGGTGGTGCACGCCCTCACCGACGGCCGCGACACGCGCCCCGACTCGGGTCTGGCGGCGGTCGAGGAGATCGCGGCGAGCGGCGCCCGGGTCGGCACCGTGTGCGGGCGCTACTGGGCGATGGACCGCGACCGGCGGTGGGATCGCACCCGCCGCGCCTATGACGCCATGGTGCACGGAGTCGGGATCGCGCGCTCCGGCGCCGCCGAGGCGGTGCGCGAGTCGTACGCCCTCGGGACGACCGACGAGTTCCTCGAACCGGCCGTGATCGGCCCGTCCCACGAGGCGCGGGTCCGGTCGGAGGACGCACTCGTCTACGTCAACTTCCGTCCCGACCGCGCCCGTCAGCTCACGCTCGCGTTCAGCGACCCCGGCTTCGACGGCTTCGACCGCGGCCCCCGGCCGCCGATGCCGCGGATGGCGACGATGACCCGGTACAAGGCCGATTTCACGCCCGACGTCCTCTTCGAGTCGGAGGACGTGCGGCAGGGCCTCTCCGAGACGGTCTCGGGCGCGGGCCGCCGCCAGCTCCACGTCGCCGAGACCGAGAAGTACGCGCACGTGACGTTCTTCTTCAACGGCGGGCGCGAGGAGCCGTTCGAGGGCGAGCGCCGGGTGCTCGTGCCCTCTCCGCAGCACGTCGCGACCTACGACCAGGCCCCCGAGATGAGCGCGACCGGGGTGCGCGACGCGGTGGTGCAGGCCCTGGCCGAGGACGCCGACCAGCTCATCGTCGTGAACTTCGCCAACGCCGACATGGTGGGGCACACCGGGGTCGTGCCCGCCGCGGTCCGCGCGATCGAGACGGTCGACGGGTGCATGGCCGACGTCCGGGCGGCCGTCGCCGCGGCGGGCGGGCTGCTGTGCGTCACCGCCGACCACGGCAACAGCGAGAACATGATCGAGCCGGACGGCAGCCCCAACACGGCGCACACCAGCAACCCGGTGCCGCTCTGGATCGACCGGCCGGGCCTCGTGCTGCGCGAGGGCGGCGCCCTCGGCGACATCGCGCCGACCCTCTGCGGCCTCATGGGCTGGGACCCGGGCCCGTCGATGACGGGCCGCCCGCTGGTCTAGTAGCCGGTCGCCGGCGGCACGCCGTCGAGGCGGTCGCGCAGGCGCTCGAGTTCGCGCTCGGCCCGGCGCCGCAGCCGGGCGGCCTCGTCGTCGAGGCCCCGGCGCTCGGCCTCGCGGATCGCCGCGTCGGCACCCCGCCTCGCCCGATCGATCGCCCGCTCGGCGGCCCGGCGGGCCTCCGGCACGGGCACACCGTCGTCGTCGGCGGCCGCGAGCGCATCCTCGACGTGCTCGCGGGCGCGGGCGACATCGTCGTCGTACCGTCCGCGCGCCTCGTCGATCACCGCCCGGGCATCGGATCCCACGCGCTGCACCACGTCGTCGGCTCCGCCGCCGCACCCCGCCACGCCGACGGCGATGCACGCGACGACGACGGTGAGCGTGACGGCGAGACGGGACCGCATGGAGCCCAGGGTACCGCCGGCGCGGGGCCGGCCGCGCCCCCACGGCGAGACGCGCGCGGGCCGGCGCCTCAGACCAGGCGCAGCTGGCGGTCGGCCGGATCGGCCGCCGCGGCCGCCGGGGGCCTGCGGCCGAAGGGGGTCGGCCCGGCCGGCGCCGGCCCGCCGTGCGCGCGGATCATCGCGCGCACCCGCGCGGCGAGGGCCTCACGCTCGGCCGCGGGCGCGTACGCGCGGCGGTAGCGCCGCTCGGCGGCCGCGACCAGCTGCGGCCGGTGCGTCCGCAGCCAGTCGAGGTAGTGGTCGCGCACGCCGGGCCGCAGGTGCAGCATCACCGGGCTGATCCAGGTCGCCCCGGCCGCGCAGATCGCGGCCACGACCTCCTCGAGCTGGTCGTCGCCGTCGGAGAGGCCCGGGATGATCGGCGCGATGAACGCGCCGCACGGCACGCCGGCCGCGCGCAGGCGCGCCAGCGTCGCGACCCGCCGCCGCGGGTTGGGCGTGTGCGGCTCGGTGGCGCGCCACACGTCCTCGTCGAGAGTCCCGATCGAGAGCCCGGTCTCGACGCGGGCGCGGGTCGCGGCGTGGGCGAGCAGGTCGAGGTCGCGCTCGATGAGCGTCGACTTGGTCAGGACCGAGAAGGGGTTGCCCGCCTCCGCCAGGGCCTCGATCACCCCGCGCGTCAGCCGGTAGCGCCCCTCCACCGGCTGGTAGGGGTCGGTGTTGGTGCCCATCGCGATCGTGTCGCCGCCCCACCGGGCGGTGCGCATCTCGGCGCGCAGGCACTCGACGGCGTTGACCTTGACCACGATGCGTCGGTCGAAGTCGTCGCCGATGCCGAGGCCGAGGTACTCGTGCGTGGGCCGGGCGAAGCAGTACACGCAGCCGTGGCTGCAGCCGCGGTAGGGGTTGATCGTCCACCGGAACGGCATGCCGGAGGTCTCCGGTACCCGGTTGACGATCGTCCGGGCCCGCACGTGCAGCAGCTCGAGGCCGGCCAGCTCGCCGCGCCCCTCGTGGCTCTCGGCGCTCTCGAGCAGGGCGGGCCGCCGCGGGTCCTCGCCGGCGATCTCCCAGCGCAGGTTTCGCGGTCCGTCGGTGGGGGCGGGACGACCCATGCGCCCAGCCTACCGAACACATGTTCGGTGTCATACCCACCCCGGGTGGATCAGGGCAACGGCTTCTCCGTCGGCAGGCCCACGGACCGCCAGAACCGGCTCACCGCCCCGAAGCGCGGGGCGCGCGCGAAGGCCAGCACCCGGATCTTCTCGATGCTGGTGACGAACCAGACGTCGCCGCCGGCGCGGTAGCACATCACCCGTCCCTCGCTGGGCGAGCGCCGGCCGAAGCCCCAGGTCGCGTCGCCCGGCACGCTGCCGCCTCCGCCGGCGGGCACGCACTGGCCGCGCGCCACGGGCACCTTCCAGGCCTCGCGGTAGCGGCCGTAGGCGGCCTCCATCGCCGCCCGCGAGCGGAAGAGCTCGTACGACGACCGCGCCCCGAAGAGGGCGAGGGTGTCGCAGTCGAGGCCGGCGAGCGCGCCCTTCGACAGACGCCCGGCGGGCTCGCGGGTGCACCGGCGGGCCACGTCGCGGTCGAGCCTCTCGATCAGGAACCGCTCGCCGCCGTTCGGGAACCCGTCCGGCCGCTCGACCAGCACCTCGGCCTCCTCCGGAGCGACCTCGGGGGTGGTCGACGCGGTCGCGGCGGGATCGGGTGTGGTCGGCGCGGTCACGACCGGATCGGGGGTGGTCGGTGCGGTCAGGGCCTCGCCGGACGTCGGGAAGGGGGCGGCCGTGGTGGACGCCGGCGCGACGCCCGGCGCCGTCATCGCCCCCGGCCCCCACGAGTCCTCGCCGCATGCCACGAGGGCGAGGCAGAGAACCGCCAGCGCGGTCGCCCTCGTCCCCCGCACCCTCCGATCCCCTCGCATCGCACGCTCCCGGTCCCGGTTTCGCGGCAGTCTAGGGACCCGCGACGGACGGCCCGATCGTGACCCGCCCGACCCATCCCTCGCCGTCGCGCCGCAGCGCGGTCAGCTCGTTGCCGGAGGTGTGGCACCACGCCGGCAGGTCGATCTCGATCAGCGGGTCGTCGGCGAGCAGCTCGATGACCTCCCCCGGGGCGGCGGCGCGCGCCGCGCGCGCGACCAGGTGGATCGGCACCGGGCACCACGTGCCGAGGGCATCGACGACCCGCGCGCTCACGGGGTCAGGGGGCTCATCGCCCGGAGGGCCGCCACCGCGTCGGCGAAGGCGGCGATCGCGTGGTCGACCTCGGCCTCGGCGGTGGTCGCCCGGAGCGTGAACAGCACGGCCGAGTGCGTCCAGGGCGGTTCCAGGCCGATGGCCTCGAGCGCCGGCGCCGACTTGCCGGCATGCGCGGTGCAGGCCGATCCCGGCGACACCGCGACGCCGCGGGCGGCGAGCGCCAGGCACAGGCTCTCGCCCTCGACCCAGCCGGCCGAGACCTGCACGTGGCCGGGGATGCGGCGGTGCGGATCGGGATCGCCGTTGAGGCGGACGTCCGGCACCGCCAGCAGGCCGGCGGTCAGACGAGCGGCGAGGGCCCGCGCCCGCCCCGACGCGTCGGCCATCCCGGCGGAGGCGATCTCGGCCGCCGCGCCGAGGCCCACGATACCGGGCACGTCCTCGGCGCCGGCGCGCTTGCCCGCCTCCTGCACGCCCCCCTCGACGAGCGGGTGCAGGCGGGCGCCGGGGCGCACCACCAGCGCGCCCGTCCAGGGCGGCCCCCCGATCGAGCCCCCGCCCAGCACGAGGGCGTCGGCGCCGAGGGCGGAGGCGTCGAGCGGGACCAGCCCGGCCGTCTCGCCCGCATCCACCACGATGCGCGCCTCGTCGCGGGCCGCGCGGGCGGCGCCGATCAGCGCCGGGAGGTCCTGCAGGGTTCCGATGTCCGGCTGGCCGTGCACCAGGCACACGAGCGCCGTCGTCTCGTCGATGGCCGATCCGAGCGCACCGGCGCCGATGTGCCCCGCCCCGTCGACCCCGACGATCCGCAGGCGCGCACCGGCGCGCTCGGCGGTGCGGCAGGCCGCGAGGGTGGCGGGGTGCTCGACGGCGCTGGCGACGATGCCGTCGCCGAGCCGCGCGTTGGCGCTCCTCAGCCCCTTGACGGCCAGGTTGCGGGCCTCGGTGGCGCCGGCGGTGAAGATGACCTGGTCCGGATCGGCCCCCACGAGCGCCGCGACGGAGGCACGGGCCCGCTCGAGCGCCTCGGCGGGTGCCCTGCCCCACTCGTGCAGGCTCGACGGGCTGCCGAACCGGGCGTCGAGGTAGGGCAGCATCGCCGCGCGTACCCGCCCGTCGAGGGGCGAGGCGGCGGCATGGTCGAGGTAGGCGGTCGGCCCGGTCACCGCCCCTCGGCGAGGCGGTGGGCCAGCAGCGAGGGCAGCCCGGCCTCGAGGATGGCGTTCTGGGCGGCGGCCACGTCGTAGGGCGTGCGGCGGAACTCGATCGTGCGGGCCTCGGTGTCGTAGAGCGCCCAGGCGGCGCGCGCATCGTGGTCGCGCGGCTGCCCGACCGACCCCGGGTTGACCAGCCAGCGCCCCTCGGTCAGCGCCAGGGGCTCCTTCGGCGGCGGCACGACCTCCTCCATGGCGCCGTCGGGCGTCAGCCTCCACGCCGAGGGCAGGTGCGTGTGGCCGATCAGCGTCAACGCCACCCGGCGGTCCTCGAGCGCGTCGCGGGCCTGCTCGGCCGAGAGCACGTACTCCCAGACCGGATCGCGCGGGCTGCCGTGGAACATCGGCACCTCGTGGTCGGGGTCGGCGGGCGCGAGCCGGCCCAGCGTCGCCCGCCCGGCGCGGCCGAGCTTCTCGCGGGTCCAGACGACGGCCTCGCCGGCGACCCCGGCGAAGACGTCGAGCGACACCTGGCCCGTCACGCCGAGATCGTGGTTGCCGGCGAGGCAGCGCTCGGAGCGGTCGAGGATCGTGCTCAGGCAGTACGAGGGGTCGGCGCCGTAGCCGACCACGTCGCCGACGCACCAGATCGCGGTCGCTCCCGCCTCCCGCACGGCCCGCAGGGTCGCGTCGAGCGCCTGCCGGTTCGCGTGGATGTCGCTCAGGATGGCGATGCTCGGCGTGGCGGGCCCTCCGGGCGCTCGGCTGACGGACGCTACGATAGCCGGGTGCGGGGACGGCGGCGCCCACCCATCGGAACGCTGCCCCGGGGACGGCGCGGCCGCGCCGGGGGCATCGCCGCCGTCGCGGTCGTCGGCGCCGGTGGCATCGTCGCGCTGCTGCGCTGGCGGCTGTGGAGCTCGGGCGTGCCCGACGTGGCCCCGGCGCCGCTCTCGGACTGGTTCGACCCCGCCGAGCTGGCCCGCAACCGCGACTACCGCCGCGGTGTCTGGACGATGGCCGCCATCGGCGCCCCGCTGGGCGCCGCGACCGTCGTCGGGGTCGCGCTACTCGGGGGGCGCTGGCGTCCGGCGGTCGTTCGCGCGGCGCGCGCCCGGCCGTGGCGGGCCGGCCTGATCACCGGCGTGGGCCTGTCGGTCGCGACGACGGCCGTCGCCTTCCCGCTCGCGGCGGCGCGCTACGCGTGGGGTCGCGACTACGGACTCGTGACGCAGCCGGTGCCCGGCTGGCTACTCGACGCGGCCAAGGGCCTCGGCATCCAGGTGGTGATCGGGGGCGCCCTCGCGGCCGGCGCCGCGGCGCTCATCGCCCGCATGCCCCGCGCGTGGTGGGCGGTGCTCGCGGCGGTCGTGGCGGCATTCGTCTACGCGATCTCGATCCTCTCGCCGCTGGTGCTCGAGCCGCTCTTCCAGCGCACCGAGCCGCTGCGCGACCCCGCCCTGTCGGCTCAGGTGCTCGAGCTCGCCGAACGTGCCGGGGTCGAGGCCGACGACGTGAAGGTCAACGATGCGAGCGCGCGCACGACGGCGGCCAACGCCTACGTGTCGGGGCTCGGCGGCAGCCGGCACATCGTGCTCTACGACACCCTGCTGAGGGACTTTCCGCGCGACCAGGTGCGGATGGTCGTGGCGCACGAGCTGGCCCACGTCGAGAAGCGCCACGTGCTCAAGGGCTCGACCTGGGGCGCCGCACTCGCGGTTCCCGCCTGCCTGCTGGTCTTCGCCGCCGTGGGCTGGCGCACCGGCTTCGGACGTGCGGGCCGCGACGCCGACGGCTGCGACCTGGTGGTGCGCCGGGTGGTCGTCGCCGCCGCGGCGGCCGCGCTGATCTCGTTCGCGAGCGCCCCCCTCGGCACCTGGGTCAGCCGCGCCTACGAGCGCGAGGCCGAGTGGCGCGCCCTCGGGCTGACGTCCGATGCGGCCGCCGCGATCGGCCTGCAGCGGGGCCTCGTCGCGCGCGGCCTCGGGGTGCCCGACCCGCCGGCCGCGGTGCGGATCTGGTTCGGCACCCACCCCTCGGCCCTCGAGCGGATCGGCATGGCCCTCCGCAGTCGGGACGGGGGCTGAGCTGGGGCGGCGCGCCCCGCGGCTGCAGATCGTCTGCGTCGGGCGGTTGCGCCCGCCGCTCGATGCGGCCGGGCGGCTCTATGAGGAGCGCATCGAGCGCATCGCCGGTCTGCGCGTCGACGAGGTGGCCGCCGAGCCGATCCAGCGGGGCGAGCAGCGCGCCCGCGCCGCGGAGGCCGAGCGGATGCGGGGCCGGCTGCTCCCACGCGCGCTGCGGGTCGCCCTCGACCCCGAAGGCCCCGTTCCGGCGTCGAGCCCGGCCTTCGCCAGCTGGCTCGAGCGCCGGATGCAGGATCGGCCGGTGGCGTTCGTCGTGGGCGGGGCGGCCGGCGTCGCGCCCGACCTGCTCGACGAGTGCGACGAGCGACTCTCGCTCGGTCCGCTGACGATGCCCCACCAGCTCGCGCGCGTCGTGCTCGCCGAGCAGCTCTACCGGGCGCTCTGCATCGCCTCGGGGCATCCCTACCCGCACTGACACGCGGATCAGCCCGGCTGCAGGGCCCCCTCGAGACGGTCGTATCGGGCGATCGCGCATCCGTTGGTGCGGGTCGCCTCGAGGCTCACCGGCCGCCCGGCGACCGTGCCCTCGACGACGATGCGCTCCGGTCCGCCGTAGATCTGGGCGCACACCTCCCCCGGCGCGGGGTCGAGGTCGGGCAGCAGGGCGACGACCCGGGCGCACGCCTCCCCGCCGGCCGTGCAGTCGAGCGCCCGCGACCCCACCAGTCGCTCGCCGTCGTAGCGGCTGACCGTCAGGGCGGTCCCGGGAGCGCTCGTCCCCGGCGCGTCGGAGGCGCCGCCGCAGCCGGTCGCGCCGATCGCGAGCACGGCGGCCGCCAGGGCCGCGCCCACGGCTCGGTAAGCTCCCCGCCCGTGCCCGACGCCCCCCTCCTGCGCCCGATCCGCGACGCGCTCGCCGACGCGGCGGCCGCGGTGGTCGGCTCCGCCCCGCCCGCCGTGCCGCTCGCCCCGCCGGCCTCGCCCGAGATGGGCGACATCGCGAGCCCCGTCGCCATGACCATGGCGAAGGCCGCCCGCCGCCCGCCTCGCGAGATCGCCGAGGCCGTCGCCGCCCACCTGCGCGCCGACGCCTCCGCGGCGGCCTGGCTGGCCGGGGTCGAGGTGGCGGGCCCCGGATTCCTCAACATCTCCCTCGCGCCCGGCTGGTTCGCCGGTGCCGTCGCGGCGGTCGAGGAGGCCGGCGACCGGCACGGCGCCGGGCGGGTGGAGAGGCCGCTCGACGTGCTGCTGGAGTTCGTCTCGGTCAACCCGACGGGGCCGGTGCACGTGGGCCACGCCCGCCAGGCCGCGTACGGCGACTCGCTCGCGCGGCTGCTGGCCTTCGCGGGTCACTCGGTCACCCGCGAGTACTACGCGAACGACCACGGCCGCCAGATGCGGCTCTTCGGCGCGTCGGTGGCGGCGCGCTACGCGCAGCTCTGCGGCCGCGACGTCGCGGTGCCGGAGGACGGGTACCAGGGCGACTACGTCGTCGGCATCGCACGAACCGTGCGGGATGAGATCGGCGACGTGCACGCCGACGACGCGCTCACCGCGCCGGGCGCCCTCGACGTCTTCACCCGGCGCGGCGAGGAGCTGATGCTCGCCGCGATCTTCGGGGAGCTCGACCGCTTCCGCGTGTCGTTCGACCGCGTCTTCTCGGAGCGGGGCCTGCACGAGGCCGGCCGCGTGACCGCCGGCATCGCGGCCCTGCAGGAGGCGGGCGACGCCTACGAGGGCGACGGCGCGGTGTGGTTCCGCACCACCGACTACGGCGACACGAAGGACCGCGTGCTGGTGCGCTCGGACGGGGAGAGCACGTACCTCGCCGCGGACGTCGCGTACCACCTCGACAAGGCGGGTCGGGGGCACGATCGCCTCATCGACGTGCTCGGCGCCGACCACCACGGGTACATCGCGCGCCTGCGGGCGGTGCTCGAGGCGGGAGGGCACGACCCCGCGGGGCTCGAGGTGAGCATCATCCAGCTCGTCTCGCTCATGGAGCGGGGTGAGGCGAGGAAGATGAGCAAGCGGGCGGGGACCCTGGTGACCCTGGGTGACCTTCTCGACGACATCGGCATCGACGCCGCCCGCTTCTTCCTGGTCCACCGCAGCCACGAGACCCCCCTCGATCTCGACCTGGACCTGGCACGCGAGCAGAGCCAGGAGAACCCGGTCTACTACGTCCAGTACGCACATGCGCGCGTGCACAGCATCCTGGCGCAGGCGCCGGACCGCACGGGTGCCGCGCCCCCGGCGCCGCCCGCCGAGCTCGACCCGGCGGAGCGGGCGCTGGTGATGCGCCTCGCCGACTGGCCGGTCGCGCTGAGCGAGGCCGAGGAGCGGCGCGCCCCGCACCGGGTGGCGGCCTACCTCATCGACCTCTCCCGCGACTTCCACGCCTTCTACCACCGGTGCCGGGTGGTGGGGGAGGCCCCCGGGGTCGAGGCCTTCCGCCTCTCGCTCTGCCGCGCCACGGGCGGAACGATCCGGGCGGGCCTCGGCCTGCTCGGGGTGGAGGCGCCCGAGCGCATGTAGCCCGGGACCCCGCCACGGGCTGCCGTACGCGGCGTGGTACCTTTCGGCCTCGTCGCGGATGTAGCTCAGTTGGTAGAGCGTCGGCTTCCCAAGCCGAAGGTCGCGAGTTCGAGCCTCGTCGTCCGCTTCATCGAGAAGGCCCGCTCCGGCGGGCCTTTCCTCGCTCTCGGCTCGAGCCGGCCGCGGCACTCGCTGCGCCGCCCGGCCACGCCCGGCCGCCGGCCGCCCCGCCGTCCGGGTGCCGACTGCGCTCATTCCGCCACGGCCGGATGCCGATGCCATCGGGGACGGACACGGAGCCGTGATCCCCCATGACCGAGATCCGACCAGAGAGGGCGCAGGTCCCGCTCCCGCGTGCCGACGGCACGCGGTCGGATGACCGGCGCGCTGGCGTCGCCGCCCCCGGGGTCGGGGAGGTCCGTCGATGACGGCGTCGTGTCGCCGGCCGTGGCGCGCCGTCCGGGCGCTCGCGCTCGGGGCGCTGGTGCTCGTGCTGCTGGCGCTGCTGCCGGCTCCCGGGTGGGCGGCCACCTTCGCGGTCACCAACACCGCCGACTCGGGGGCGGGCTCCCTGCGTCAGGCGATCACCAGCGCCAACGGCAATGGCGTGACGGACACGATCACGTTCAGCATCGCGGGCTCCGGCCCGCATGTGATCTCCCTTGCGAGCGCGCTGCCCCAGATCACCGACACCGTCACCGTCAATGGCTGGAGCGAGCCCGACTTCGCCGGCTCGCCGGTCGTGCGCATCGACGGAGCATCCGCCGGCGTCGGGGTGAACGGCTTCCGGGTCGGCAGCGGCGCTGCGAGCAGCCAGATACGTGGCCTGATGATCACCGGCATGTCGGCGGACGGCATCCGGATCGACGCCGGTGCGAACAGCGTCTCCATCCGCGGCAACTGGATCGGCACCTCGGGCACCGGCTCCACCGGCGTCGGCAACACCGATGACGGCATCGACGTGGCGGGCGCGACAGCCGTGATCGGCGGCACCGGCGTGAACGACCCCAACGTCATCACCAACAACGGCGACGACGGCATCAGCATCGACGGCGCCGGCGCCACGGGTCACCTCATCCGGGGCAACTACATCGGCATCGATCCCGACGGCTCGTCCGGCGGCGGCAACGTCGATGACGGCATCGTGATCCTCTCCGGCACCGGCAACACGATCGGCGGGACCAGCGCCGCGACCCGCAACGTGATCTCGAAGAACTTCTCCGGAATCGATATCCGGTCCTCGGACAACCTCGTCCAGGGCAACTACATCGGCACGGACTCCACCGGCGCCCTCGACCGCGGCAACCGCTCCAACGACGGCGTCAACATCGCCGCCGGAACGGGGAACACCATCGGGGGTACGGCGGTCGGTGCCGGCAACCTGATCGCCTTCAACAAGCTGCACGACGGCGTCGGCGTGAGCGGCTCGGCGAACGGCAACCCCATCCTCGGGAACCGGATCCACAGCAACGACGAGCGCGCCATCGACCTCGACCCGGGCGGGGTGACGGCCAACGACGCCGGCGACGTGGATGCCGGTCCGAACAACACCCAGAACTTCCCGGTGCTGACCTCGGCCTCCACCACCGGCACGCAGATCATGCTCGCCGGCACGCTCGACACCAACGCATCGAGGTACTACCGGATCGAGTTCTACTCGAACGCCGTCCAGGACCCGAGCGGGAACGGCGAGGCCGACAGCCTCCTCGGCTCCCTCAACGTCATGACGAACGCCTCCGGCACCGCGAGTTTCAGCACCGTGCTGAACGTCGCGGTGCCGGAGGGCAGGTTCGTGACGGCGACGGCGACCGAGAGCGACGTGCTCTACACCACGTTCACCGACACGTCGGAGATGGGCCCGAACGTGGTCGCGACGACGGTTTCCGGGGCGCCCACCGCCCCCACCGTGTCGGGCGGATCGCTGACCTGGCAGAACGCCGCCTCGGTGACCGTCAGCGCGTCGGGATCGACCGCCTTCGGCGGCGGACCCGTCGCCGGATACGAGTACCGCACGTCAACGAACGGTGGCAGCACCTGGTCGACGGCCACCGCCGGCTCCTCCCGCGCCGTGACCGCGCAGGGGGAGACCCTCCTGCAGTTCCGCTCGATCGACGGCAGCGGCAACACCTCGGCCTGGTCACCCTCCTCGCCGACGAGCGGGTCGACGGTGCGCCTCGACCGCACCAACCCCACGGCTCCCGCGGTGTCGGGTGGTTCGCTGAGCTGGCAGAGCGTCGCCTCGATCACGGTCACCGGCTCGGGCTCCACCGACTCGGGGGGCTCCGGCCTCGTCGGCTACGAGTACCGCACCTCCACCGACGGAGGGGCCACGTGGGGCTCGGCGAGCCTCGCCGCCTCGCAGACCGTCACGGCCGAGGGTGAGACCCTCGTGCAGGTCCGCAGCATCGACAACGCGGGCAACACCTCGGCCTGGACGCCCACGTCGGCCACCGCCGGCTCGACGGCCCGCATCGACCGCACGATCCCGACGGCTCCGACGGTGTCGGGCGGTTCGCTCGCCTGGCAGAGCGTCGCGAGCATCACGATCACCGGCTCGGGCGCATCCGGGGGCGCCTCGGGCCTCGCCGGCTACGAGTACCGCACGTCCACCAACGGCGGATCGACCTGGGGCACGGCGGTCGCGGGTGCCTCGGTGACCATCACGGCCGAGGGCGAGACCCTCGTGCAGTACCGCTCACTCGACGGGGCCGGCAACGCCTCGGCCTGGACGCCCTCGTCGGCCACCGCCGGATCGACGGCCCGCATCGACCGCACCATTCCGACGGCTCCGACGGTGTCGGGCGGTTCGCTCGCCTGGCAGAGCGTCGCGAGCATCACGATCACCGGCTCGGGCGCATCGGGCGGCGCCTCGGGCCTCGCCGGCTACGAGTACCGCACGTCCACCAACGGCGGATCGACCTGGGGCACGGCGGTCGCGGGTGCCTCGGTGACCATCACGGCCGAGGGCGAGACCCTCGTGCAGTACCGCTCACTCGACGGGGCCGGCAACGCCTCGGCCTGGACGCCCTCGTCGGCCACCGCCGGATCGACGGCCCGCATCGACCGCACGATTCCGTCCGCCCCCACGGTGTCGGGCGGTTCGCTGAGCTGGCAGAGCGTCCCCTCGATCACGATCACCGGCTCGGGCGCTTCCGGGGGCGCCTCGGGCCTCGCCGGCTACGAGTACCGCACGTCCACCAACGGCGGATCGACCTGGGGCACCGCCACCGCCGGCGCCTCGGTGAGCGTCACCGCCGAGGGCGAGACGCTCGTGCAGTACCGGAGCATCGATGGCGCCGGGAACGTGTCGGCCTGGACGCCTTCGTCGGCCACCGCCGGCTCCACCGCCCGCATCGATCGCACCATCCCGACCGCCCCGACGGTGGCGGGAGGCTCGCTCGCCTGGCAGAACACCGCCTCGATCACGATCACCGGTTCGGGATCGACCGACGCGGGCGGATCGAGTCTGACGGGTTACCAGTACCGCACCTCGGTCGACGGCGGATCGACCTGGGGCACGGCCGCCGCGGGCGCCTCGGTGACCATCACGGCCGAGGGCGAGACGCTCGTGCAGTACCGCTCTCTCGACGGCGCCGGCAACACAAGCGCCTGGACGCCCTCGGCGGCCACGGCCGGATCGACGGCCCGCATCGACCGCACGATCCCGACCGCGCCGACGGTGTCGGGCGGTTCCCTCGCCTGGCAGAGCGTCGCGAGCATCACGATCACCGGCTCGGGGGCATCAGGCGGCGCCTCGGGCCTCGCCGGCTACGAGTACCGCACCTCGACCGACGGCGGATCGACCTGGGGCACGGCCGCCGCGGGCGCCTCGGTGACCGTCACCGCCGAGGGCGAGACCCTCGTGCAGTACCGCTCGCTCGACGGCGCCGGCAACGCCTCGGCCTGGATGCCCTCGTCGGCCACCGCCGGATCGACGGCCCGCATCGACCGCACCATCCCGACGGCGCCGACGGTGGCGGGTGGCTCGCTGAGCTGGCAGAACACCGCGAGCATCTCCATCACCGGCTCGGGCTCCACCGACTCGGGCGGCTCGAACCTGTCGGGCTACGAGTACCGCACCTCCACCAACGGCGGCACCACCTGGGGCGGGGCCACGACCGGCGCCTCAGTGGCGATCACGGCCGAGGGCGAGACGCTCGTGCAGTACCGCTCACTCGACGCGGCCGGCAACGTCTCGGCCTGGGCGCCCGCGTCGGCCACCGCCGGCTCCACCGCCCGAATCGACCGCACCAACCCCACCGCCCCGACGGTGGCGGGCGGGTCGCTCGCGTGGCAGAACATCGCCTCGATCACGATCACCGGATCGGCCTCCACCGACGCGGGCGGCTCGAGCCTGTCGGGCTACGAGCACCGCACCTCCACCAACGGCGGATCGACCTGGGGTACGGCGGTCGCCGGCGCGTCGGTGACGATCACCGCCGAGGGCGAGACGCTCGTGCAGTACCGCTCTCTCGATGGGGCCGGTAACTCCAGCGCCTGGACGCCCTCCTCTGCCACTGCAGGCTCGACCGCCCGCATCGACCGCACCAACCCGACGGCGCACCGACGGTGTCCGGTGGCTCGCTCGCCTGGCAGAACGTGGCGAGCATCACCATCACGGGCTCCGGATGCCGCGGGCGGCGCCTCGGGCCTCGCGGGCTACGAGTACCGCACCTCGACCGACGGCGGCACCGTCTGGTCGAGCGCCACCGCGGGCGCCTCGGCGAGCGTCACCGCCGAGGGCGAGACCCTCGTGCAGTACCGCTCGCTCGACGGGGCCGGGAACGCCTCGGCCTGGACCCCGTCCTCGGCCACGGCCGGCTCCACCGCCCGCATCGACCGCACGAATCCGACCGCACCGACGGTGTCCGGTGGCTCGCTCGCCTGGCAGAACGTGGCGAGCATCACGATCACGGGATCGGGATCCGCGGGCGGCGCCTCCGGTCTGTCGGGCTACGAGTACCGCACCTCGACCGACGGCGGAATCGATCTGGTCGAGCGCCACCGCGGGCGCCTCGGTCAGCATCACCGCCGAGGGCGAGACGCTGGTGCAGTACCGGAGCATCGACGGCGCCGGGAACACGTCGGCCTGGACCCCGTCCTCGGCCACGGCCGGCTCCACCGCCCGCATCGACCGCACGAATCCGACCGCTCCGACGGTGTCAGCGGCGGCTCGCTCACCTGGCAGAACGTCGCCTCGATCACCATCACCGCATCAGGCGCATCGGGCGGCGACTCCGGCCTCGCCGGCTACGAGTACCGCACCTCCACCGACGGCGGATCGACCTGGGGCACGGCGGTCGCGGGCACCTCGGTCAGCATCACGGCCGAGGGCGAGACGCTGGTGCAGTACCGGAGCATCGACGGGGCCGGGAACACGTCGGCCTGGACCCCGTCCTCGGCCACGGCCGGCTCGACCGCCCGCATCGACCGCACCGAACCCGACCGCTCCGACGGTGTCGGGTGGCTCGCTCGCCTGGCAGAGCGTGGCGAGCGATCACGATCACGGCATCGGGCTCCGCGGGCGGCGCCTCGGCTCTGTCGGGCTACGAGCACCGCACCTCCACCGACGGCGGATCGCCTGGGCGACGGCGGTCGCGGGCGCCTCGGTCAGCGTCACGGCCGAGGGCGAGACGCTCGTGCAGTACCGCTCGCATCGACGGGGCCGGGAACGCGTCGGCCTGGACCCCGTCCTCGGCCACCGCCGGCTCGACCGCCCGCATCGACCGCACCAACCCGACCGCTCCGACGGTGTCGCGGTGGCTCGCTCGCCTGGCAGAACGTGGCGAGCATCACCATCACGGGATCGGGAGCCGCCGGCGGGGCCTCCGGCCTCGTCCGGCTACGAGTACCGCACCTCGACCGACGGCGGCACCGTCTGGTCGAGCGCCACCGCGGGCGCCTCGGTCGAGCGTCACCGCCGAGGGCGAGACACTGGTGCAGTACCGGAGCATCGACGGCGCCGGGAACACCGTCGGCCTGGACCCCGTCCTCGGCCACCGCCGGCTCCACCGCCCGCATCGACCGCACGAATCCGACCGCGCCGACGGTCAGCGGCGGCTCGCTGACCTGGCAGAGCGTCGCCTCGATCACCATCACCGCATCAGGCGCATCGGGCGGCGCCTCCGGTCTCGCCGGCTACGAGTACCGCTCCTCCACCGACGGCGGATCGACCTGGGGCACCGCGGTCGCAGGCGACCTCGGTGAGCGTCACCGCCGAGGGCGAGACCCTCGTGCAGTACCGCTCGCTCGACGGGGCCGGCAACGCCTCGGCCTGGACGCCCTCGTCGGCCACCGCCGGCTCCACCGCCCGCATCGACCGCAGCAACCCCACGGCGCCCGCGGTGTCGGGCGGCTCCCTCGCCTGGCAGAGCGTCGCCTCGATCACGATCACGGGCTCGGGCTCCACCGACTCGGGCGGCTCGGCTCTCGTGGGCTACCAGTACCGCACCTCGCTCGACGGGGGCGGCACCTGGAGCGCGGCCACCCTCGGGGCCTCGGCGACGATCACCGCCGAGGGCGAGACCCTCGCGCAGGTCCGCAGCATCGACAATGCCGGCAACACCTCGGCCTGGACGCCGAGCTCGGCCACGGCCGGATCAACCGCGCGCATCGATCGCACCGACCCCACGGCGCCGACCGTCGCCGGTGGCTCGCTGGGCTGGCAGAGCGTCGCGACCATCACCATCACAGGTTCGGGATCGACCGGCGGTGACTCTGGCCTCGCCGGCTACGCGCACCGCACCTCGGACGACGGCGGCACCACCTGGAGCGCACCGGCCGCGGGTTCGAGCGTGACGATCACCGCCGAGGGCGAGACGCTCGTGCAGTACCGCTCGCTCGACGGGGCCGGCAACACCAGCGCCTGGAGCCCGTCCTCGGCCACGGCCGGATCGACCGCCCGCATCGACCGCACCAACCCGACCGCACCGACGGTGTCCGGTGGCTCGCTCGCGTGGCAGAACGTGGCGAGCATCGCCATCACGGGATCGGGATCCACGGGCGGCGCCTCCGGTCTGTCGGGCTACGAGTACCGCACCTCCACCGACGGCGGCACGACCTGGAGCACCGCCACGGCCGGAGCCTCGGCGACCGTCACGGCCGAGGGCGAGACCCTCGTGCAGTACCGCTCACTCGACGGGGCCGGCAACACCAGCGCCTGGACGCCCTCGTCGGCGACCGCCGGATCGACCGCCCGCATCGACCGCACCGACCCGACCGCCCCGACGGTGTCGGGCGGATCGCTCGCCTGGCAGAGCGTCGCCTCGATCACGATCACCGGCTCCGGCTCGGCCGGCGGTGACTCCGGCCTCGCCGGTTACGAGCACCGCGCCTCGGACGACGGCGGCACCACCTGGTCGAGCGCCACCGCGGGCGCCTCGGTGAACATCACCGCCGAGGGCGAGACCCTCGTGCAGTACCGGAGCATCGACGGCGCGGGCAACACCTCGGCCTGGACCCCCTCCTCGGCCACCGCCGGCTCGACCGCCCGCATCGACCGCACCGACCCGACCGCCCCGATCGCCAGCGGCGGCTCGCCCGCCTGGCAGAGCGTCGCGAGCATCACCCTGTCGGCGAGCGGAGCCGGCGATACCGACTCGGGCGTGGCATCGCACGAGCACCGCACCTCGGTCAACGGCGGCACGACCTGGTCGAGCGCGACCGCCGGCGCGAGCGTGGTCGTCACCGCCGAGGGTGAGACCCTGGTGCAGTTCCGGGCGCTCGACAACGCCGGCAACACCGGCGCCTTCGGCGCATCGGGCACCGCCCGCATCGACCGCACCGACCCGACGGCCCCGATCGTCAGCGGCGGATCGCTCGACTGGCAGAACGTCGCCTCGATCACGATCACCGGCTCGGGCTCCGCCGGCGGCGACTCCGGCCTGGCCGGTTACGAGTACCGCACCTCGGACGACGGCGGCACCACCTGGTCGAGCGCCACCGCGGGCGCCTCGGTGGACATCACCGCCGAGGGCGAGACCCTCGTGCAGTACCGGAGCATCGACAACGCGGGCAACACGTCGGCCTGGACGCCTGCCTCGGCCACCGCCGGCTCGACCGCCCGCATCGACCGCACCGACCCGAGCGCTCCGACCGTCTCGGGCGGCTCCCTCGCCTGGCAGAGCGTCGCCTCGATCACCATCACGGGCTCCGGCTCCGCCGGCGGCGACGCGGGCCTCGCCGGCTACGAGCACCGCACCTCGACCGACGGCGGCACCACCTGGTCGAGCGCCACCGCGGGCGCCTCGGTGAACATCACCGCCGAGGGCGAGACCCTCGTGCAGTACCGCTCGCTCGACGGGGCCGGCAACGCCTCGGCCTGGACGCCCGCCTCGGCCACCGCCGGCTCGACCGCCCGCATCGACCGCACCGACCCCACCGCTCCGACGGTGTCGGGCGGTTCCCTCAACTGGCAGAACGTCGCGAGCATCACCATCACGGGCTCCGGCTCGACCGGTGGCGACTCCGGCCTCTCCGGCTACGAGTACCGCACCTCCACCGACGGCGGCACGACCTGGTCGAGCGCCACCGCCGGCGCCTCGGCGACCGTCACCGACGAGGGCGAGACCCTGGCGCAGTACCGCGGCATCGACGGCGCCGGCAACACCAGCGCCTGGACGCCGAGCTCGGCCACGGCCGGCTCGACCGCCCGCATCGACCGCACCGACCCGACCGCCCCGACGGTGTCTGGTGGCTCCCTCTCCTGGCAGAGCGTCGCCTCGATCACCATCACGGGCTCCGGCTCCGCCGGCGGTGACTCCGGCCTCGCCGGTTACGAGCACCGCACCTCGGACGATGGCGGCACGACCTGGAGCGCACCGGCCACCGGCTCGACCGTGACGGTCACCGCCGAGGGCGAGACGCTGGTGCAGTACCGCAGCATCGACGACGCGGGCAACACCAGCACCTGGAGTCCATCCTCGGCCACCGCCGGCTCCACCGCCCGCATCGACCGGACGAACCCGACCGCTCCGACGGTGTCCGGTGGCTCGCTCTCGTGGCAGAACGTGGCGACCATCACCATCACGGGCTCCGGCGCAACCGGTGGCGACTCCGGCCTGGCCGGCTACGAGCACCGCACCTCGACCGACGGCGGCACGACTTGGGGCCCCGGCACCGCCGGAGTCTCGGTGGCCATCACCGACGAGGGCGAGACCGTCGTGCAGTACCGGAGCATCGACAACGCGGGCAACACCAGCGCCTGGACCCCCTCCTCGGCCACCGCCGGCTCCACCGCCCGCATCGATCGCACCGACCCGACGGCCCCGACCGTCAGCGGCGGCTCCCTCGCCTGGCAGAGCGTCGCCTCGATCACGATCACCGGCTCGGGCTCCGCGGGCGGTGACTCTGGCCTCGCCGGCTACGAGCACCGCACCTCGGACGATGGCGGCTCCACCTGGAGTACGGCCGCGGCGGGCGCATCGGTGGACATCACCGACGAGGGCGAGACCCTCGTGCAGTACCGCGCGCTCGACAATGCGGGCAACGCCTCGGCCTGGACGCCCTCGTCGGCCACCACCGGCTCGACCGCCCGCATCGACCGAACCGACCCGAGCGCTCCGACCGTCAGCGGCGGATCGCTCGCCTGGCAGAGCGTCGCCTCGATCACCATCACCGGGCTCGGGCTCCGCCGGCGGCGACGCGGGCCTCGCCGGCTACGAGCACCGCACCTCGACTGACGGCGGCGCCATCTGGTCGAGCGCCACCGCGGGCGCCTCAGTGGACATCACCGCCGAGGGCGAGACCCTCGTGCAGTACCGCTCACTCGACGGGGCCGGCAACACCAGCGCCTGGACGCCCTCCTCGGCGACCGCCGGATCGACCGCCCGCATCGACCGCACCGACCCGACCGCCCCGACGGTGTCGGGTGGCTCGCTCTCCTGGCAGAGCGTCGCCTCGATCACCATCACCGGCTCCGGCTCGGCCGGCGGTGACTCCGGCCTCGCCGGTTACGAGCACCGCACCTCGGACGATGGCGGCACGACCTGGAGCGCACCGGCCACCGGCTCGAGCGTGAACATCACCGCCGAGGGCGAGACGCTCGTGCAGTACCGGAGCATCGACGGCGCGGGCAACACGTCGGCCTGGACCCCCTCCTCGGCCACCGCCGGCTCGACCGCCCGCATCGACCGCACCGACCCGACCGCCCCGACCGCCAGCGGCGGCTCGCCCGCCTGGCAGAGCGTCGCGAGCATCACCCTGTCGGCGAGCGGAGCCGGCGATACCGACTCGGGCGTGGCATCGCACGAGCACCGCACCTCGGTCGACGGCGGCACGACCTGGTCGAGCGCGACCGCCGGCGCGAGCGTGGTCGTCACCGCCGAGGGTGAGACCCTGGTGCAGTTCCGGGCGCTCGACAACGCCGGCAACACCGGCGCCTTCGGCGCATCGGGCACCGCCCGCATCGACCGCACCGACCCGACGGCTCCGATCGTCGCGGCGGATCGCTCGACTGGCAGAGCGTCCCCTCGATCACCATCACCGGCTCCGGCTCCGCCGGCGGCGACTCCGGCCTCGCCGGCTACGAGTACCGCACCTCGGACGACGGCGGCACCACCTGGTCGAGCGCCACCGCGGGCGCCTCGGTGGACATCACCGCCGAGGGCGAGACCCTCGTGCAGTACCGGAGCATCGACAACGCGGGCAACACGTCGGCCTGGACGCCTGCCTCGGCCACCGCCGGCTCGACCGCCCGCATCGACCGCACCGACCCGAGCGCTCCGACCGTCTCGGGCGGCTCCCTCGCCTGGCAGAGCGTCGCCTCGATCACCATCACGGGCTCCGGCTCCGCCGGCGGCGACGCGGGCCTCGCCGGCTACGAGCACCGCACCTCGACCGACGGCGGCGCCATCTGGTCGAGCGCCACCGCGGGCGCCTCGGTGGACATCACCGCCGAGGGCGAGACCCTCGTGCAGTACCGCTCGCTCGACGGGGCCGGGCAACGCCTCGGCCTGGACGCCCGCCTCGGCGACCGCCGGCTCGACCGCCCGCATCGACCGCACGAACCCCACCGCTCCGACGGTGTCGGGCGGTTCCCTCAACTGGCAGAACGTCGCGAGCATCACCATCACGGGCTCCGGCTCGACCGGTGGCGACTCCGGCCTCTCCGGCTACGAGTACCGCACCTCCACCGACGGCGGCACGACCTGGTCGAGCGCCACCGCCGGCGCCTCGGCGACCGTCACCGACGAGGGCGAGACCCTGGCGCAGTACCGCGGCATCGACGGCGCCGGCAACACCAGCGCCTGGACGCCGAGCTCGGCCACGGCCGGCTCGACCGCCCGCATCGACCGCACCGACCCCACCGCGCCGACGGTGTCTGGTGGCTCCCCGGCCTGGCAGAGCGTCGCAAGCGTGACCGTCAGCGCCTCGGGCGGCACCGGCGCGACCTCCCACCAGCACCGCACCTCGAGCGACGGCGGCTCCACCTGGAGCGGCCCGGGCGCGGGATCGTCGGTGACCGTCAGCGACGAGGGCGAGACCCTGGTGCAGTTCCGGGGTGTCGATGACGCGAGCAACGTCTCCGCCTGGAGCGCGTCGCAGATCGCCCGCATCGACCGCACCGCCCCGAGCGCCCCGACCGTCGCGGGTGGATCGCTCTCCTGGCAGGGCGCCGACTCGGTCACGATCACCGGCTCCGGTTCGAGCGGCGGCCCGTCGAGCCTGGCCGGTTACGCGTACCGCACCTCGACCGACGGCGGATCCTCTTGGAGCGCGGCCACGGCCGGCGCCACGGTGAGCGTCACCGCCGAGGGTGAGACCCTCGTGCAGTTCCGCGCCGAGGACGGCGCCGGCAACCTGAGCGCCTGGGCGCCGGCCCACGCCGGCTCCCCGGACGCCGCGGGCACGGTGCGCCTGGGCCCGCTCGCCCTCGGCCCCCCGCGCCGGGTGTCGGTGACCGGCCCCGACGGGGACGCCTCCCATGACGCGATCTGGCCGGACGTCGCCCACAACGCCGGCGCCAACGAGTACCTGGTGGTGTGGACCGCCGACACCGGCGCCGCGCGCGAGGACGAGGTCTGGGGCCGCATCGCCGTCGGATCCGGCGAGTGGTCGGGCCCGGCCTTCCGCGTCTCGGACATGGGCCCCGAGGGCAACCCGGCGTACACCGCCTGGGAGCCGCGGGTGACGTACAACGCAACCGCCGACGAGTACCTGGTGGTCTGGTTCGGCGACGACGACGCCGGATCGCTGGCCGACAACGAGTTCGAGGTCTACGCCCAGCGCATCTCGGCCGCCGGCGCAGAGGTGGGCGCCAACGACGTGCGCATCTCGGCGATGGGCCCCGACGGCAACGCCGCCTATGACGCCTGGAACCCGCGGGTCGCCTACAACCCCGGCGCCGACGAGTACCTGGTGGCATGGGAGGGCGATCGCAACACCGGCGGGCTCGTGGACAACGAGTTCGAGATCTTCGCCCAGCGCCTGTCGCCGACCCTCGCCCAGCTCGGCACCGACGACCAGCGCGTCTCCGACATGGGCCCCGACGGCAACGCCGCCTACGACGCCCTGCGCCCCGACATCGCCTACAACAGCGTGACCGGCGAGTACCTGGTGACCTGGCAGGGCGACGACGACACCGGACCCCTGGTCGACAACGAGACCGAGATCTTCACCCAGCGCCTGTCGGCCGCCGGAGCCGAGCTCGGCGCGAACGATCTGCGCATCTCGGACATGGGCGCCGACGGGAACCCGGCGGCCGACGCCGTCACTCCGAGCGTGGCCGTCAACCGGAGCAGCGGCGGCTACGTGGTGGCCTGGAGCGGCGACGACGGCGTCGGCGGCCTGGCGGACGACGAGAACGAGATCTTCGTGCAGCGGCTGAGCGGCGCCGGCGCCGAGGTGGGCGCCAACGACATCCGCGTCTCGGACATGGGCCCCGACGGCAGCGCAACCTTCGACGCCTACACCCCCGCCATCGCCTGGAATGCATCCGCCGACCAGTACCTCGTGACCTGGACCGGCACCGACGACGCGGCGGGCCTGGCCGACAGCGAGCTCGAGATCTACGCCCAGCGCCTCCTGGCCGACGCGAGCGCCTACGGGCCCGACGACATCCGGGTGTCCACGATGGGCCCCGACGGCGACCCCTCCTTCGGTGTGGGGCGGGCGAGCCTCGCCTCGGGCACCGGATCGCTGACCTACTTGGCCACCTGGGACGGCAGCGACGGCAACGGCTCCCTCGTGGCGGGTGAGAACGAGATCCACAGCCGCCTGCTGGCGATCGACCCCACCGCCCCCACCGCCCCGACCCTGACCGGCGGCTCCTCGTCGTGGCGCTCGGACGCCTCGGTGACGGTGAGCGCCTCGGGCTCGGCCGACCCCGAGTCCGGGTTCACGGGCTACCAGCGGCGCACCTCCAGCGACGGCGGGGCGACCTGGGGCGCGACCACGACGGCATCGAGCATCACCGTGAGCGCCGAGGGCGAGACCCTCGTGCAGTTCCGCGCCCTCAACGGCAACGGCGATCAGGGCGCGTGGGCCGAGGCGATCGTGCGCCTCGACCGCACCGCCCCCGACGCGCCGACCGCGTCCGGCGGCTCGGCGAGCTGGCAGAACGCCGCGAGCGTCACCGTCACCGGCGCCGGCTCCTCGGGCGGTCCCTCGGGCATCGTCTGGGAGCACCGCACCAGCACCGATGAAGGCGCGACCTGGTCGGCGCCCGCGGCGGGCGCATCGGTGGCCGTGAGCGCGGCGGGGGAGACCCTGGTGCAGTTCCGCGCCACCGACGGCGCCGGCAACGTCTCGGGCTGGGGCCCGGGCGCGGGCGCGGCCGGAGCCACCGTGCGCATCGACCGCACCGCCCCGACCGATCCCAACGTCACCGGAGGATCGGCGGGCTGGCAGAACGTCGCCTCGGTGACCGTCGAGCGCGGGCGGCGCGACCGACGCCGGCGGCGCGGGTCTGGCCGGCTACGAGCGGCGCACCAGCACCGACGGCGGCACCACCTGGTCGGCGGCCTCCGCCGGCGCCTCGATCACGGTCGCCGACGAGGGCGAGGTCCTCGTGCAGTTCCGCTCCCTCGACGGTGCCGGCAACTCCTCGGCCTGGGTGCCGGCGGCCGGCGCCGAGGGAACCGTGCGCATCGACCGCGGCCCGCCGCCGGCGCCCGGCGGCCTGAGCGGCCCGGCGGCCACCAACACCGTGCCGACCCTCACCTGGAACCCGGTCGGTGACGCGACGAGCTACATCGTGACGCGCGACGGGACACCGGTCGGCTCACCCGCCGGCACCGGCTTCAGCGACACCTCGGTGCCGGGCGAGGGCGCATACGCCTACCGGGTGATCGCGGTCGATGGCGCCGGCAACCAGAGCGCCCCCTCGGCGGCTGTCAGCGTCACGCTCGACACCACCGCCCCACCCGCACCCTCCGAGGCGCAGACGACCGGCGGCTCGGCGGCCTGGACCAACGCCGCCTCGGTGACGATCACCGCCACCGCCCCCGGCGGCTCCACCCTCGAGCACCGCACCAGCACCGACGCCGGCGCCACCTGGTCGGCCGCCGCGGCCGGCGCCTCGGTGGTCGTGAGCGCCGAGGGCGAGACGATCGTGCAGTTCCGCGCGCTCGATGCCGCCGGCAACGCCAGCGCATGGACCCCCGCGACGCCGACCGACGCGACGACGGCGCGCATCGACAGGACCGCCCCGTCCTCCCCGACGGGCCTCACCGGCGGCGGCGCCACGACGACCCAGCCCGTGATCGGCTGGTCCGCGGTGAACGGGATCGATCGCTACTCCGTGCGACGCGACGGCGTCGAGGTGGGCACCACGAGCGGGACGAGCTTCACGGACACCGCGCTCAGCGCCGGCGGCACCTACGTCTACCGCGTGCTGGCCATCGACTCCGCCGGCAACGTGTCGCCCCCGTCGTCGGCGGTGAGCGTGACCTACACGCCCGCCGACGTGATCCCGCCCAATACGACCATCAGCGCCGGCGCGGCGAGCCCGACGAACGACTCCACCCCCACGTTCACGCTGGTCGCGAGCGAGCCGGCGACGTTCGAGTGCAGCGTCAACGGCGGTCCCTGGGCGGCGTGCGCGAGCCCCGTGACCGTGGGCCCCCTCGGCGACGGCGCGCACACCTTCGCCGCCCGCGCCCGAGACGATGCCGGCAATCTCGACGCGTCGCCCGCCCAGTCGAGCCTGGTCGTCGACACCCTCGCCCCGCCGATGCCGTCGCTCACGGCGACCGCCGACACCGGCATCCCGCTGGGCGCCGCCATCGGCCGCGTGTTCCTGACGGCGACGACGGGCGGGGACGCCGTGCGGGTCGTCGTGACCGAAGGCCCGCGCACGGTCCACGACGGTGCATCGGTGACCTCGCTGCCCGACGTCGTCTCGGACGGCGTCACCCACGGGTACGCCGCCGTCGCGATCGACGCAGCGGGCAACGTATCGCCGACCGCCACCGCGTCGGCGACGACCCCCGATCGCACGTCCCCGGCGCAGCCCGCGGCACCCAACGGGGGCGGGTACCCCCTGGCCCTGAGCTGGACCCCGGTGGCCGACGCGGCCCAGTACGTCGTGGCGCGCGACGGCGCCACCTCCGTCACCTCGGGCACGGCCTCCGCGACGGATGCGGGCGCGCTCGATGCGGCGGCGCCGCCCGTCCCGGCCGGCGTGAGCGTCAACGTGCTCGGCTCCGGCCTGGTGGCGCTCAACTGGGCGGCGGTGACCGACGCCGGGACCACCTACACGATGGCCGTACGGGCCGTGGATGCAATCGGCAACGCGAGTCCGTTCTCGCCCGGGACCCCGATGACCGCCCGCTCGGGGCTCGCCACCTACCGGGTGCTGCTGGACGGCGCCCCCCTCGTCGAGACCGTCGCCACGGCGGTCGACATCGAGGGCCTCACTCCGGGTACCGACCACACCCTCTCGCTGGTCGCCGTGGACGAGGCGGGCAACGTGTCGCCCGCCTCGGCTCCGATCGCCCTGAGGATCCCCGCCGACCCGTCCACCGCGCCGCGGCTTCGCGTGAGCGTCTCACGCGCGTTCGTGCGCCCCGGCGTTCCGGTCGCGTTCAGCGCCGCGGTCGACGGCGCCGACGCCGCGGGGGTGAGCTGGGTCGTCGAGCCGGGGGTGCGGCTCGAGGGATCGCAGGTGCAGCACGCCTACGCCACCGCCGGGCGCCGCACGGTGCGCGCCACGGTGATCGGGACCGGCGGCCAGACCGCCAGCTCGGTGCTCGAGGTGATCGTGGACGCCACGCCGCCCACCATCGACCTCGCGTCGAACGGATCACGTCTGACGGTCACGGGCCGCGACGCCGATTCGGGCATCGAGAGGATCGAGTGGACCCCCGAGAGCGGCGGCGCGTTGCGCCCGCTGGTGAACGGCGCCATCCCGCTCACCGCGGGCCTCAACCGCATCACCATCCGCGCCATCGACCGCGCCGGGAACATCAGCGAGATGGTCCACGAGGCGGTCGGCGACACCACGGCGCCGAGGTTGACGATCCGTGCCCCGCGCATGGTCGTGGCCGCGCGCGCCACGGTCCGGGTGTCGCTCACCGACGCGGGCTCGGGGGTCGCCGCCCTCGAGTACGGAGGACGACGCCTCACCCGCGTCCCCGCCCGTCTGACCGTCGCGGCCGGGCGGCCGGTGACCGTGACCGCCATCGACGCGGCCGGCAACCGCAGCACCGCCAGGTTCACGGTGCGCCGCGCGCCCTCGGTGCCCCGGCGGGTGACCCTCGTCTGGAACGCCCGGGAGCCACGGCTCGCCGGGGCGCAGCGGAGGCTCCTGCGCAGCGTGCAGATGCAGCTGCAGACCCTGCGCCGCCTGCCCGCCCGGGCGCGTCCCGCCGACCGGTACACCGTGCGCCTCTCGACGACGGTGGCGACGTACCAGCGGCGTGCCGGGCTCCGGCCTACCGGCACCCTCGACTGGCGCACCCGCGCCCGGATCCAGCGGGACCTCGCGAAGACGACCGTGGTGATCCGGGGCAGGTAGCCCGTCCCACCCGGCCGCCTCGTCGTCGGGGGAGGGCGGTGGGCGACGAGCGGTCGGCGCCACGGTGCCGGGCGGCGTCGCGGCCGGGGGAGGGGGTCTGGCGGTCGCCTGGGATGGACCGGAGTGCGTGACGATCCTGGGACGTTCGCGGCGGAGATGGTTGACGGGTGGAGGTCGGGCGGTCGGCGGAGGCGCCGCGGAGCCGCCGGCGGCATCCGGCTCCGCACCGCGCTGGGAGGTCCCGTCGGAGCGACGGCGAGGTCCACCCGCGGCCGGGAGCAGCCGTCCGGCTCGCCCGCGGCGCCGAGGTCCACTTGGACGCGGCGCCGAGGTCCACTTGCGCGGCCCGAGGTCCACTCGGGCCCGCTGTCTCAGCCCGGGTCGCCGTCGAGGTCCACTTGGACAGTGCGCCGAGGTCCACTTGGCACGTCGGCGCGGCCGTGCGGCCCGTCGATGACACCCGTGTCCACTTGGACGCGGCGCCGAGGTCCACTTGGACGCGGCCCCGAGGTCCACTTGGACGGCCCAGCTGTCTCCGCCCGGGTCGCCGTCGAGGTCCACTTGGACAGTGCGCCGAGGTTCACTTGGCGCGTCGGCGCGGCCGTGCGGCCCGTCGATGACACCACGTGTCCACTTGGACGCGGCGCCGAGGTCCACTTGGGCGGCGCCGAGGTCCACTTGGGCGACGGCCCCGCCGTCTCCGCCCGGGCGGCCGTCGAGGTCCACTTGGACAGTGCGCCGAGGTCCAATTGGCGCGTCGGCGCGGCCGTGCGGCCCGTCGATGACGCCAAGGTCCACTTGGACGCGGCGCCGAGGCCCATTTGGCCGCGGCCACGGCCGTACGGCCCGTCCATACCGCCGAGGTCCACTTGGACGCGGCGCCGGGGTCCACTTGGGCGCACCCGCGCGCGCGGCGCCCGGACACCACGGAGGAAGCCGGGGGACCCCGGCCCGGTCCGGGTTGCTCGGGCGTCACGAGGCGGAGCCGTCCCATGCCACGCATCCCGCACAGCGACCCATTGGGGCATGGCGACTCTCGGCTGCCCCGAGCTGCCCGAGCCCCGAGACCCCCGAGCCAGCCCGAGCCCCCGAGCCCGGCCCGAGCCGCCCGAGCCCCCGAGCCGAGCCCCCGAGCCCCGAGCCCGCCAGCGAGCCCCCGAGCCCCGGCGAGCCCCGAGCCGCCCCGAGCCCCCGAGACCCCGAGACCCCGAGCCCCCGAGCCCCCGAGCCCCCGAGCCCTAGTTCGTCGTGTTCCTCGAGCGGGGTGGGTCGGCCAGGTGCCCGGCGTCGGCGAAGCCGGGGCCGAGGGGGGTCTCGACCTCGATCCACTTCCGGCCGCGCCGGCGGCGCGGCGCGCCGATCGACCAGACCGGACCCGCGTCGTGGCGGAGGAGGAAGAGCGGTGCGCCCTCGGTCGAGCGCTTGGGCATGACCGGGAGGACGTCGCCGGCGTCGATGCCCTTGACCATCAGCGGCCTGCGGTTGCGGCGACGCATCACGATGACGCTGCCGATCAGGCCGATCCAGGCTCCTCCCATCGACAGGAGCCGGACGGGGACGCTGAGGTCGGCCGCGGCGCCGATGACCTTCACCGGGGTCGTGAGGGAGACCCCGACCCGGGCTCGCTCGCCGGCGCCGGCCCTCGGACGGGTGGGGGCCACGACGAGCAGGTCGGCGCCGAGGCGACGGGCGGCGATCTGCGCCTCGGAGAGTCCGCCCGGGGCGGGCGCCGGCGCCGGCGCGGCCGGCGGCCGCGCGGGCGCGGGGGCGGTCGGGGACGGTGGACGAGGGGGCTGCGCGGGCGCGGGCGCCGCCGCGGGCGGCGTGCGCCCTCCCGGCGCGCGGCCCGCGCCGGGCGCGGGGGCGCCACCCGGCGAGGTCGGCGCCGCGGTCACGGTCACGTGCAGGCGCCTCGCGGCCGACTCGGCCGGCGCGCCGTCGTCGGTCACGGTCACGGTGGCGTCGTGCTCACCGACGTCGAGGGCGGACGGGGTCCAGCGGATCACGCCGGCGTCGTCGACGGTCATCCCGCCGGGGCCGGAGATCGCGAAGGACAGCTCGTTGCGCGGACGGTCGGGGTCCGAGGCGGTCGTCGCGACGGTCAGCGGTGCGCCGGCGACCACGGTGACGTCGTCCGGCGCGTCGAGCGCGGGACGCTGGTTCACCTCGCGGACGGTCACGACGAGCGGGCGCTCGGCGGACATGACCGGCGATCCGTCGTCCGTGGCGACGACGTCGATGGTCACCCTGTCGGGTCCCTGCGCCTCGGTCGGGGTCCAGGTGACGACGCCCGTGGCGGGGTCGATGCGCGCCCCGGCCGGCGCGTCGCGCAGGGAGTAGCGGATGGCGTCACCGTCGGGATCGGTCGCCGCGGCCGACGCCGTGATCGGGGTCATCTCGTCGCCGGTCACGGCCGGCAGCGGGCGCATCACCGGCGCGGAGTTGGTGAGCGCGATGGTCCAGGTGAAGGACTCGGTGGCGGACTCCCCCGCGGCGTCACGGAGCGTCACGGTGACGGGATACGGGCTCCCGGCGACCGCGCCGGCCTGCACGACGCCGCTGATCGCGCCCGTCGCGGGGTCCATCGCCAGGCCCGGGGGCAGTCCGGTCGCCGACCAGGTGAGCGTGTCCGCCGGGACGTCGGGGTCGACCCCCGTCAGCGAGACCGAGACGGGGTCGCCCTCGCCGTTGGCGCGATCGGCGATGGGATCGAGCGCCGGCCGCGCGTTGACCTCGGTCACCTGCACGGTGACGGTCTCGCTGTCGGAGGCGCGCGGCGACCCCGCGTCCGTGACGACCACGGCGAAGCTGTAGGTACCCGGCCCCTGGGCCTCGGTGGGCGTCCAGGAGAAGGCCCCCGTGGCGGGATCCATCGCGGCGCCCGTGGGCGCACCGACCAGGGAGTACGTGAGCGTGTCCGCCGGCAGGTCCGGGTCGGTCGCGCTCGCGGTCAGCGCCAGCGTGGAGCCCTCGGCGATCGTGCGAGAGCCGATCGGCGCCAGCACCGGCGGGCTCGCCGCGGGCGTGACGGTCACGTCGAACGTGTCGCTGTCGGTGAGGGCGCCCCCGGCTCCCGTGTGCCCCTGGTCATCGCTGTCGAGGCCGATCGTGGCCGTGCCGCTGGCGCCGGACGGTGGGAGGAGGATCGCGCCGTCGAGCGCGGCGGCGATGTCGGCGCGCGTTCCCGAGAAGGTCATGGTGGCGTCGAGCGAGCCGTCGCCCACCACGAACGAGAGGCCGGTCGTGCCGTCCAGGCTGAGGCTGCCGGTGGTCGTCGCGAGGCTCACGCGCAGGGCTCCGGAGCCCGAGTTGACGTCGGTCACGCCGATGGCGTTGCCGCCTCCGGTTGACAGGGTCAGGGGCGTGCCGCCCGACACGGTCTGGGTCGCGGGGACGACGTTCAGCGGGGGGTCGTTGACCGGCGTGACCGCGATGGCCAGCGTGTCGTCGTCGGTGCGCGCGCCGCCCGGGCCGGAGGCGCCGAGGTCGTCGGTCACGACGCGCACCGACGAGGTGCCCGAGAAGTCGGCCGCGGGCGTCACCACCAGCCCGTCGAGCGCGGCGTTGACGTCGATGAGCGCCCCCGAGAACGACGTCGTGGTGTCGGCGGTGCCGTCGCCGGAGCCGAACGTCAGGTGGTCCGTGCCCGCGAGCGTCACCGTCGCGTTCGCCGCCGTCAGGGTGACCGACACCGCTGCCGCGCCGGCATCCGCGTCGGCGATCGAGATCGCCGTGCCGTCGCCGCTCGAGAGCGTCAGCGGGACGTCCTCCGCGGTCGTCCGGGAGGACGGCAGCGTCTGCACCGGCGCATCGTTCTCGCCGACCACGGTGATCGCGATCGTGGCGGTGTCGGTCATCGGGCCGCCGACGCCGGTGTTGCCCCCGTCGTCGATGTCGAGACGCAGCGCGGCCGCGCCCGCGAACTCCGCATCGGGCGTGAACACGGCCCCGTCGAGCGCGGCGTTGATCGCCGTGAGGGTGCCGGTGAACGAGGTCGTCGGGTCGCCGTCGCCGTCGCCGTCGGTGAAGACCAGGCCGGTGGTGCCGCCGAGGGTGATGCGGCCGTTGGCCGCCGTGAGCGTGACGGCGAGATCCGCGCCCCCGGCGTCGGCGTCGTTGACCGACATCTCGCGAGCCGTGCCCGCGGAGAAGGTCAGCGGGACGTCCTCCGTGATCGTCGCCGCGGCGGGGATCGCGATCACCGGCGCGTCGTTGCCTGCCAGCACCGTCACGGGCGCCGAGAGCTCGGAGGTGGATCCGGAGCCGTTGGCCGACGTGACCGTCGCGGTGACGACGTCGCCGGCGCTCACCGGGACGGTGCGCGTGAACGTCTGCACGCCTCCGCCGGCGTGGGTGACCGTCGCGACGCCGGCGGGGGAGCCGCCCTCGCCGCTGCCCGACGGGTCGCCGCCGCCCGGGTTGACGAAGAACTCGAGCCGATACGTGCCCGCGGGCACGTCGAGGTCGATGGGCGCCTCGGTGACGCCGCCGGTCTCGATCATCGGCCCGAGCTCCGGCGTGTTGAGCAGGTCGTTGCCGCCCGTGTCGGCGTCGCCGGCGTCGTTGGGGGTGACCCCGTCGGAGGGGGCGGACGAGGTGATGGCCGTCGCGTTCAGGTCGATGCCGAGCCCGCCGTTGCCCTCCATCCCGTTGCCCAGGATCGCGTTGTCGACCGCCGTGCCGTTCACGAGCACGCCCGCCCGCGTGTTCGACGAGATCGTGTTGCCCGCTCCGGTCGCCGTCCCGCCGATCCGGTTGGAGGACGTGTTGACCCACACGCCGAGGTCGCCGTTGGGGACGGCGGTCGAGCCGTCGGCCCCCACCCCGATCCGGTTGCCCTGCACGACCGTCCCGTCGGCGCCGGCCGACAGGCTCACGCCCTCGTCGGCGTTGCCCGAGATGACGTTGCCCTCGCCGGCGAGCGGCCCGCCGATGCGGCTGCCGGCTCCGCGCACGTCCACGCCGTCCTCACCGCCGGTCACCGCTGCGCCGCCCGCCGCGTCGGTGCCGATGCGGTTGCCGATCACCGTCGCGCCCGCGCCGGCCAGGCGCACGCCGTCGTCGCCGTTGCCCGACACGACGTTGCGGTCGATCGCGGCGGTGCCGCCCACGGTGGTGCCGTCGCCGTCGATGCGTATGCCCACGCCCCCGTTGGGCGCCGGCGTCGTTCCGTCGAGCCCGATGCCGACCCAGGCCCCCGCGATCGTCGTCGCGTCGCTCGCGCTGACGATGCCGGCGCCCGGGAAGCCGCCCACCGCGAGGCCGCGGATCTCCGAGCCGTCGCTGCCCGCGTCGAGGGTGATCCCGGCGCCGGCGCCCGCGGCGGCGCCGTCGATGGCCACCACCGGGCGTCCGAGGGCGGCGCTCTGGGCCTGGGTCGAGGCGTCGAGCACGAGGGGATCGACCACGGCGGGGAGCGGAGCGGAGGGGGAGATGGTGAAGCCCGCGGGGGACGCCGCGTAGCCGGGGTCGCTCGTCGGGATCGCGAACGACGACGCCTGGGTTCCGGCGATCGCGTTCGCGTTGGTGACGAGGCGCCGCAGCGAGCCCTGGCCGGCCCGGGCCGTGTCCAGCCGCAGCACCTCGCCCGAGAAGCCCGAGCTGCCGTTGCCATGGCCGACGTAGAGGTAGCGTCCGTCGAAGACCGCGCTCCGGGCGCCGTCGGGTTCGGTGCCGACGCCTGCCGCCACCGGGTCGAAGAGGCTCCACGAGGACACCGAGCCGAACGACGCCCGGGTGTCGTAGCGCACGACGCGACCGGCCGGTCCCGAGCCGTCCCTCCCCTGCACGAGGTAGATGGAGCGGCCGTCGAAGCTCGCGGCGGAGAAGCCGACCGCCCCCGCCCCGAGGCCCGCGGCTCCGGGGGCGAACGTCGTCCAGCTCGACGACGAGTCGAAGGGCGCTGTGGTGTCGAGGCGCACCACCTCGCCGCTCGGGCCGGAGCCGGCGTCGGAGGGGATGAGATAGAGGTGGCGACCGTCCGACACGAGCGCCGAGAAGCCGTCCGGGTCCGTGCCGACCCCCGCGGCCCCGGGGTCGTAGGTCGTCCAGCTCGACGGGCTCGCGAAGGGCTGGCGCACGTCGTAGCGCAGCACCTCGCCGTGCGCGCCGGCGCCGTTGTCGAGGGGGGCGAAGTAGAGGTGGCGGCCGTCGAAGAGGACGTCGCCGTACCCGTCGGGGTCGGTGCCCACGCCGTTGGCGCCCGGGTCGAAGGTGCTCCACCCCGCCGGGCCGGCGAAGGGGGCCCGCGTGTCGTAGCGCAGCACCTCCCCATGGGCGCCCTGGCCGTTGTCGAGCGGCGCGAAGTACAGGTAGCGCCCGTCGAACTCCGCCCCGCTGTAGCCGTCGGGGTCGGCGCCCACGCCGCTGTCGCCGGGGTCGTAGGCCCTCCAGCTCCCCGCCGCGCCGAACGCGCCCTCGGTGTCGTAGCGCAGCACCTCGCCGTGGCGGCCCGCGCCGTTGTGGTCGGGGGCGAAGTACACGTAGCGCCCGTCGAACACCGCCCCGGCGTATCCGTCGGGGTCCGAGCCCACGCCCGCGTCGCCGGCGTCGAAGCTGTCCCACGACGCGGCCGACGTGTACGCCCCGCGGGTGTCGTAGCGCAGCACCTCGCCGTGGCGGCCGCCCGTGCGCTGGGACGGGCTGAAGTAGACGTACCGCCCGTCGTAGACCGAGCCGGCGAAGCCCTCCGGGTTCACCCCGATGCCGGCCGCGTCGCCGTCGAACGAGGCCCAGCTCGCCGGGTCGTCGAAGGCGCCGCCGGACGGGTCGTCGAGCGTGTTGGTCACGGCGGCGAAGCTGAACCCGGTGTCGACGCCCGTCACGTCGGCGCCGGCCACGCTCACGCGCATCACGTGCTCGGCGTCCGACAGCACGGGGTAGCCGTCGCCCGCGGCCGCCCCCTTGCCACCCGGCAGGGCTCCCGCGGTCGCGGTGTACGCGACCGACGACCCGTCGAGGCGCACCGCGCCCGCCGCGGCGTAGGTCTGCTCGGCCCAGACGTCGTCGGCCGAGAAGCCCGCTCGTACCCCGGCCGCCGGGACGACGTCGCGCGAGTCGATGGCGGCCCAGTACAGCCCGTCCGCGGGCACCTCGACCGACCACGAGCCCGAGCCGTCGGTGCGCGTGGCGGCGATCACGGCGTCGCCGGCGTCGGGCACGCCGTTGCCCGCATCGGAGAAGACCCGGACGTCGACGCCACCGACCCCCGTGCCGTCGTCGCCCACCGAGCCGTCGCCGTCGACGTCCTCGTACACGGTGCCCCGGATCTGCGACACCGACAGCGCCGCGTAGACCCCCGACGGCGCGCTGGTCGCCGCCAGCCCCGGGCCGGCCGGATCGGCCGTCAGCGTGGCCATGAGCATGTCGGCGTCCGGGTCGGGGATGCTCGTCGTAAGGGCGTCCGGCGCGCCCGTGACCGCCACGCGTCGCTCCGCGACGGGCGTCGTCGCCGTCTCGCCCACGCCGAGCACCTCGAGACGGTAGGCGCCGGGCGCGACGTTGGGCACCACGGTGAGCGTGGTGCGGCCGTCGAGCGATTCCGCCGCCGTGATCTCCGGGGCGGCGGCCGTGGCGCCCGCCGTCGCGACGAGCGGGGGGCCGCCGCCGACGACCGTGTTGCCGATGACCGTCGTGCCGGTCGCGGCCGCGCCGGTGATGCGCACCGACCCCCGGCTGCCCGACCCGAGCAGGTTGGCATCACCCGGGGCGAGGCCGCCCACGCGGTTGTCCGGCGAGCGGTCGATGTGCACCGCGGTGACGAGGCCGTCGGTGGGAGCGGCGCCCGCGCGATCGACACCCAGGCGGTTGCAGACGAGCGTGTTGCCGCCGGCGCCCCCCTCGATGCGCACGGCGGTGGCGGCGCCGTCGATGCCGAGGCCCCGCACCACGACCCCGCCGGCGCGGATCCGCAGGCCCACCGGAGCGCCGTTCGCGTCGATCACCACGGCGGGAGCCGGGCTCGCTCCGGCGGGGGCGCACACGGTGCCCGGCTGCGAGACCGCGTCGATGGTCATGGGCGTGTCGATCGCCGGCAGGGGCCCGGTGAGGCGGACGACCCAGGTCGGGCCCGAGGCGCCGCCGCGGCCGAAGTCGCGCCGGGGGATGTCGACGACGACCGTGTCGATCAGCTCGCCGGCGTTCGCCTCCTCGAGCGCCGCGCGCAGCGTGCACTCCTCCTCGCGGGCGCTCACGGGCGCACCGGTGCTGCAGACGCCGTCGCCCGGGGCGATGTCGGTGGCGTCGCCGGTGGAGTTGACCACGGCGGCGACCCCGAGGGTGTCGTCCCCGGGGTCGTGGGGGGTGGGGGGCTCCGGCGCGGGCGACGGCCGCGACGGGGACGGTCCGGGCGGTGGTGACGGCTCCGGCTGCGACGGCTCCGCCGCGGGGGGCTCCGCCGGCGCGGTCACGGGATCGGCGGCGGGCGCCGGGGTGACCGGCGCCGCCGGCGGCGGGGTCGCGGGTCCGGGTGCGACGGACGGGTCGGGCGTGGGCGCGGTATCCCCGCCCCCCGGGGTCGCGGGCGGATCGGAGACCGTGACCGGCCCGACCACCGCGAAGTCCTGGAGGGTGACGGAGCGCAGCGTGGTGGGCGCCGTCGCGCGGAGGGCCGTCGCCCCGAGGAGTGGCGCGCCGTCGAGCACCACGCGGGCCGGGGCCAGCACGGGCGCCGAGGCGGCCCCGCCGCCGTCGATGACCAGCTCCTCGGTGACGGTCGGTAGCGCGGTGGCGGGCGCGAGGCGCACGGTGCCGTCGGTCGCGCCGCCGCGGAAGTCCCATGCGGCGATCGCGATCTCGACGGTGTCGGGCCCGGGCGCCGCAGCGGCCTGCGCGATCGCCGCCCGCAGGCTGCACTCGGGCGCCCCGGTAGCGGCGATGACGGCGCCCGTGTCGCAGCGGTCGTCGGCGGGGTCGAGGTCCGGCGCGTCGCCGGTCGTGTTGACGATGATCGCGGTCCGCTCGACCGCCGCCGCCTGCGGGGAGTCGGCGTGCGCCGCCGCCGCGGCGAGTGCGAGCGCGACCAGCGCCGCGGCGATCAGCCGCCGGGGGTTCACGTCGGCGACGCGTTCGCGGACGGGGCGCCGGACCGCCGCCCGGCCGCCGGCGCGCCCCCCTTCGGGATGCGCACGGTCAGGGTCGGCCCCGGCCGTCCGGTGGCGTGCAGGTCGGCCCCCATCCCGTCGGCCACCGCCGCCGCGGCCAGCAGACGGGCGCTCGGACGATCCGCCGCCGCGCCGGGGTCGAGGAGGTCACGACGCACGCGGCCGAGGTGGGCGGACACCGCAGCCGCCAGCGGCGCGCCGTCGTGCAGCACGGAGATCCGGACGTGGTCATCGCCCTCGGCGCCGAGCAACGTGATCCTGCGCGCGCCCGCTGAGACCGCCTCGAGCACCAGATCTCCGACGACGTGCCGCAGGGCGTCTCGATCGGCCCATGCCGTCTCGCCGCCGGTCTTCACGGAGATGGTGAGCGACGCGGTCGCGGGTGCTGCGGCCACCTCCTCGAGCAGGGGGGCGAGGGGGATCCGGGCGAAGCGCAGCCCGGCGCTGCCGTCCGCGGCGCGCAGGAGCGCCGCCAGGTCGTCGAGCGAGGCCATCGGCACCGGGGCCCCCGTCCGCTCCGATGCGATGATCGCCGCGCGCAGGCCGTCGAGGGCGGCCTCGGCGCCCTCGCGCCGCAGCTCGGCCCGATCGCGCTCGCGATCGCGGGCGATCTGCGCCTCGACGGCGGCGCGCGAGCGCCGCGTGAGGGCGACGAAGACGAAGAGGACCCCGAGCGGCACGACGAACGCCGCGACGAAGCTCGCGAGCGCGCCGAGCCCCCACAGGCGGTCGTCGTCGCTCGCGATCACGGCGAGGGCGTCGTCGCGACGACGCACGACGTCGCCGCGCACACGCTCGAAGAGGCGATCGAGGTTCGCCGTCGCGCGCCGGGAGGCGCTCGTGCGACCGGCCTCGACGAGTGCGATCGTCCGCTCCGCCTGTCGCGAGAAGTCGTCGATGAGGGCGCGCTCGGCCGCGCTCTCCCCCGACGAGCCCCCCTGCGGTGCCGCACGTGCCGTCAGGGTGTCCGCAACCCCCCGCCGGCCGTCGGTCAGCATGCTGTCGATCGCGATGGACGAGTCGGTGCCGTAGCGCGCATCGACGCTCGCGAGGTAGGCGGCGAACGCCACCTGCGAGCGCACCACCGTGACCGAGCGCAGGGTCTCGTCGAGGGCGTGCAGCGAGGCAGCGTGGCCCACGACCTGCCGCGACGCCTGCTGGATCGTGAAGACGGTCGCCGCGACCAGGGCGACGACGGCGCCGCATGCGATCGCCACGATCGCCGCGCGCCGCCGGCTCGATGCGGGTCCGCGGGCGCGCCGGCGTGGGATGGCCATCCTCATGACGCCCCCTCTGCGGCCCTGTCGCCCGCGCCGGCGAGGGCGTATCCGGTGATCCCCCGGCGCTTGACCCGGTACATCGCCCGGTCGGCCGCGCGCAACATCGAGTCGGCGGTCACGCCCGGCGCGCTCCCGGCGATCCCGACGCTCGTCCCGATGGCGGCCAGCGTCCCTCCGACGCTCACCGGGCGCGAGAGCGCCTCGCACACCCGTCGCGCGATGGCGACGGCGTCGTCGGACGACGAGACCTCGCCCAGCAGCATCACGAACTCGTCGCCTCCGAGCCGCGCGGCGGTGTCGCCCGCGCGGGCGATCCTGCCGAGACGCTGCGCGACCGCGATCAGCACCGCGTCGCCGGCCTCGTGGCCCATGGCGTCGTTCACCTGCTTGAAGCCGTTGAGGTCGAGGTAGAGGAGGGCGAACGGAGGCCGGCCGGCGGCCACCTCGGCGACCGCCCGGTCGAGACGGCCCATCACGTTGGTCCGGTTGGGGAGACCCGTCAGCGGGTCGTGGGCGGCCTCGTGCGCGACCTGACGCGACCATCCCGCCAGGCTGCTGTACCGCGCGGCGGTGCCCCAGGCGGCGGCGGCCTGGATGGTGAGCACGTGGAGGGCCTGGACCTGGCTGTCGTCGGCGTCGAGGGGCACCCGCGACCATGCGCGGAGGACCGCCACCGCTCCGTCGGCCTGCCGGACGGGGACCATGACGGCCCCGGCGTAGCCGGTGAGGTGCAGCCACTGGATCTCGCGCTCGGTGCCGGCCTGACCGGCCAGCACGGGCGCGCCGGACGCGGCCGCGCGCTCGAGCGCCGGGTCGCTCGCGGGGTCGGGCGATCGGCCCTCGCCGGACGAGTGGCTCACCCGCCAGAGGCCCACTGCCGTGCGCTCGCAGACGTCCGCGCGTGGGAAGCCGAGTTCGCGCGCCGCCTCGGTCGCCCGCTCGAGCACCGCGGACGGATCGGTGGTCTCCGTGAGGCGCCGCGAGTGGGCGGCGACCATCTCCAGCTCCCGGACCCATCGCCGGGCGGAGACGAGCGTCTCGTGGGTGCGGTCGAGGTCGTCGCGCAGACGTGCGGCGAGGTAGCCGGTGGGGATGGTCACCGCCGCGACCGCGGCCATCTGCTGCAGGCCGAGGCGCACCAGCTCGGCCCCCGACGAGTCGTACGGCATCAGCCTCATGCGGAGGGCGACGTACGCCACCCCGAGCGACAGCCAGACCACGCCGGCCAGGGCCGGGCCGAAGGCCGCCCCGGCGTCGAGCACGGGCACGAGCAGCGCCACCCACGCGAGCGGGCTCGCCGTGGGATCCATCACCACGGTGGCGATCAGCGCCAGCACGGCATCGACCCCGAGCTGCAGGGCGGCGCGCCACGCGGGCTCCGCGCGCGACGATCCCCAGATCGCCAGGGCGGCGTTGCCGGCCATGTTGAGGACCGCGAGTGCCACCACGCCGGCCGCGGTCGCTCCGCCGAGCGTCGCGGCGCCCCCGGTGCCCGCGGTCAGGATCAGCGCGATGAAGACGGCCGACAGCACCACGCGCACCCCGCGCAGGCCGCGCGTCAGCACGAGGGCGCTCGTCGACCCCCGATCGCGTGCGGCCGAGCGGCGTGCTCGCGCCCGCCGCCCGTGTATCTGACTACGTCCACCCATCGGCACGCGTATCGGCAGAAGATGGAGTGCCATCAAACGTTGCGCCCTCTCGTCGCGCGGCCGCGGCCCGCGGCCGCATCGGTCCCCGGCCGGCTCGGCACCTCGCCGCGGTGGTCCCGGCGGTGCCGAGTCGGCGGGGCCGCCGGCAGGCGAACGTCGTGTCTGAGCCTCGACGTGAGGCTGAGACATCTGCCGACGAGGGGGTCGAGGAGGACCGTTCGGCAGCGCGCGGCGCGCGATCGAGCACCGCCCTTGGCGCCCTTCGGCCCCCAGGATCGAGGCGCATCCCGGGCGCGAAACAATTTCAGCTGCTACGGGTTTGGCCCTTTTGGGGGAGTGGTAGTACCGCCGCCATGAGAATTCGGCAGACGGTCACCACCCGGATCCACCGGCGCGGACGTGCCGCCGACGCCCTCGCGGCGACCGACGCGTCCGTCGCGGCCAACGTCGGCGAGCCCGGCTCGGTCGTCCGCTCATCTCACCGGCAGCGCGTCGTCCAGCGCTCCCACCGGACCGCGCAGTCCGGCGGCGATCGGCCGTCGTCCGACGGGCGCGAGCCCGGCGCGACGGGGACGCCGCCCCTGTGACCACGTCCACGACCGAAGGAGGCCCCATGGCCGATGACTCGCAGTACCGCACCCTCAGTCGCGAGGAACTCGACGACCTCGCCGGGGAGGCACTGCCGGAGCGCGCGGCGATGTCGCTCGTGAACGCCAACCTGGCGATCCCGATCAACGCGGCCGTGGCCGCGAACGTCCTGTCCGACGGTGCCATCGCGGCGGCCGACGCCGACCAGGACGCCGTCATGGACCAGTCCCAGTAGGAGCGAACATGGCCGACGAGATCCAGTACCGCACCCTCAGCCGGGACGAGCTCGACGAGCTCGCCGGCGAGGCGCTGCCCGAGCGGGCGGCGATGTCGCTCGTCAACGCGAACCTGGCCGCGCCGGTGAACGCCGCGGTGGCCCTGAACGTGCTGAGCGACGACGCCACCGCGGTGGCGAACGCCGAGCAGACCGCCGACATCGACCAGTCCAACTGACGAGGGGTATCGACCATGTCCGACGACGTCCAGCAGTACCGCACCCTCAGCCGGGACGAGCTCGACGAGCTCGCCGGAGAGGCGCTGCCCGAGCGGGCGGCCATGTCGCTCATCAACGCCAACCTCGCCGCGCCGGTCAACGCCGCCGTCGCCGCGAACGTGCTGTCCGACAACTCGGTCGCGTACGCGAACGCCGAGCAGGACGTGACGATCGACCAGAGCAACTGACCGACGGGAGCCGGCAGGAGGGCGGCGTCGCCGCCCTCCTCGGCCCTCCCCGGTCGAGCGGAGACATGTGACGACCACCCCGACCCCCGCGGCCACTCCGCCGACCGACGAGACCGACGCGGGGGCGACCCGCCGCCGGTCCGCGCGCCGCGGCGATACCGCCCCTCCCGCCCTGGCCGAGGGGATCGAGCTCGCCGGGCGGATGGAGGACTCGGGGTACGAGGACCCCCCGTACATCGCACGTCGCGGGGACGGGCAGATGATCCAGCTGCCGCCGCTGCTGTACGCGATCGCCGAGGAGTGCGACGGTCGGCGAGGGTACGACGAGGTCGCCCAGCGGGTCAGCGACCGGGTCAAGCGCGGCCTGAGCGCCGACAACCTGCGCATGCTCGTCGACGAGCGGCTACGTCCCCTCGGCATCCTCGCCCAGGCCGACGGCTCGCAGCCGCGCCTGCGCAAGTTCGACCCGCTGCTCGCGCTGCGCTTCCGCACCGCCCTGGTACCCGAGGGCGCGGTGCAGAGCGCGTCCGCGGTCGCCTCACGCCTGTTCATGCCCCCGGTCGTGGCGGTCGTCCTGGCCGCCTTCCTGGCCGTCGACGGCTGGCTCTTCTTCGTCCACGGCGTCGCCCAGAGCGCCCGCGAGCTGGCCTACAACCCGCTCTGGATGGTCGTCGTGATGGCGATCATCGTCGTGAACACCGGTTGGCACGAGCTCGGTCACGCGAGCGCTCTGCGGTACGGCGGTGGTCGCCCCGGAGTGATGGGCGCAGGCATCTACGTCGTCTGGCCGGCCTTCTACACCGATGTGACCGACGCGTACCGCCTCGGGCGCGGCGGTCGGGTGCGCACCGATCTGGGCGGCGTCTACTTCAACGCCATCTTCATCCTGGCCATCGCCGGCGCCTACGCCGTGACCGGCCTCGAGCTGCTCCTCATCGCGGCGCTCCTGATCCACTTCCAGATGCTCCAGCAGTTCGTGCCGTTCCTGCGCCTGGACGGCTACTACCTGGTCAGCGATCTCACCGGCGTCCCCGACCTGTTCGAGCGCATCAAGCCGACCGTGCGGAGCCTCGTGCCCGGTGGCGACGACGACGCGCGGGTGACCCAGCTCAAGCCCTGGGTCCGCCGGGTGACGACGATCTGGGTCATCACCGTCATCCCGGTGCTCGTCCTGGTGTTCGCCCTGCTCGCGATCAACGCGCCCCGCGCGATCGCCACCGCCTGGGACTCGCTGGGCGTCCAGTTCGACGCCCTGCGCGCGGGGCTCGACGACGGGGCCGGCCTGGAGGTGGTGGTCGCCGCGCTCCAGGCGCTCTTCCTCGTGCTGCCGGTCGCGGGGCTCACGTACACCTTCGGCCGTCTGGGGGGGCGGATCGTCGCGGGGGCGTGGGGCTGGTCGAGTGGCTCGGCCTCGCGCCGCACCGCCGTCGCCGCCGTCACGAGCGGTCTCGCGGCCGCCGCCGTCTGGGTGCTGCTGCCCTCGGGCGACTACACGCCGATCCAGCCCGGCGAGCGCGGGGTGCTCCAGGGCGGGGTCGCTCAGATCCGCGACGTTCCGGGAGGCCGTCCGGGCTTCACCGAGAGCCGGCGGCGCGAGCTCGGCGACGTGGTGCGCGAGCGCGACCTGCGCGCCCGGGAGCGGGCACGCGACGCGAGGGAGACACCCCCCGCCACCGCGCCCGCCGCCGCGCCCACGACCACCGCGCCCGCCTCGACGGCGCCGACGACCACCGGCTCCACGCCGGTCGCGCCGCCGGCCGCCCCCGGCGCGGGCCCGGCCCCGGTCGCGCCCCCGCGCGACCGGTCGACCACCTCCGCGGCCCCGGTCGTGCCTCCGGGGGGCACCACGACCGGCGCCGCGCCGGTCGTTCCGCCGGCAGGCACGTCAACCGGCGGCGCTCCCGCGGTGCCTCCGCCGGGCTCGACGACCACCACCACGACGAGCACGACCTCGACGACGACGACGACGACCACCACCACCACCACCACGACGGGGGCGACGCCATGATCGAAGGGACCGCGGTCCCGCGCGCGAGGGAGCGCCATGGAGCGCGCCTGCGGCGCCTGCTCATGGTCGTCGCGGTGGTCCTCGCCGCCGTGCTGCCGGGTGCGGTCGCCCCCGCCCGTGCCCTCGCGGGGGGCGACTCGTCCGCCGTGGCGGTCGCCGACCGCGACGGGGCGTCGGTCTTCCGGCTCGCGTTCTCGGTGCGGCAGGCCGTGGGCCCGGTGGTCAACAACTCCAACGTCGCGGTCGCCTACGCGAACTGCACCGATTGCCGGGCGGTCGCGATCGCCATCCAGATCGTGCTCGTCTCGGGCGACGTGACGACGGTGACGCCCACGAACGTCGCGGTCGCCGTCAACGAGGACTGCACGCTCTGCGAGACGTTCGCGTCGGCGTACCAGTTCGTGATCGGCGGCGGTGAGCGCCTGCGCTTCACGGGGCAGGGGCGCAGTGAGCTGGCGCGCATCCGCAGGGGCCTGCGCGAGCTGAACGACCCCGACCTGTCGCTCGAGGAGATCGCCACCCGGTCCGGGGCGCTCATCGACCGGCTGCGCGTGGTCCTGCAGACACAGCTCGTCCCGGCGGATCGTGAGGACGACGACGACGGCGACGATGACGAGCGTGAGGACCGCGAGGACCGGGACCGCGAGGACCGGGACGATCGCGAGGACCGCGAGGAGCGTCGGCGCGGTGAGGGTACGACCGGCACCACGACCGGCGCGACGCCCGCGCCGGCGCCGCCGACGACGACCGGACCGGCCTCGGGCGGGGCGCCCCCCGCCACGACGACGACCGGCACGACGACGCAGCCGTCGGCTCCGCCGCCGGCGACCGGCACGACGAGCCCCGAGAGCGCGCCGCCGCCGGGGGCCACGACGCCGGCCACGACGACCACCTCCGGCGGCACCACCACCGCGCCGGCGCCGTGATGGGGCGTGTGCTCGCGGCAGTGCTCGCGCTGGCGCTCGTCGCCGGCTGCGGGGGCGGCGAGAGCGCGGGCGACGTGCTCTCGCAGACCTCCGAGCGCCTCGGCGAGATCCGCAGCGGCCAGATCGCGATGTCGCTCCGCATGAGCGGCGCCGACGGCGACCAGGCGGGCGCGGTGGGTTTCGAGCTGCGCGGGCCCTTCTCGCTCGACGGTCCCGGGTCGTTCCCCGTGGCCCGGCTCGACTACACGCAGACCGCGGGTGCCGAGAGCGCGACGGTGACCCTGGTGTTGACCGGGCGTAGCGCGTTCGTCGAGATCGACGGCCAGGCCTACGAGCTGCCCGACGAGCAGGCGCGTCCGTTGCGCGCCGCGCTCGAGGGGGTCACCGACGCCGGCGGCGGTGGACTGGCGATCGGCGACTGGAGCATCGATCCGGCGCTCTCCGACGGCGGGGAGGTCGGCGGCGTCCCCACCGACCGGGTCCGCGCGCGGCTCGACGTGCTGTCGGCCCTCGACGGACTGCGCCGGCTGGCGCTCGGCGCGGGCGCGGGCGAGTCCCTCCCGGCCGTGGGCGAGGACGAGGCGGCGCTCCTCGAGCGCGCGACCCGGCGGGCCACGCTCGACCTGCGCACCGGCGCCGACGACCGCCTGCTGAGACGCCTCGCCATCGATCTGGACTTCGCCGCCGAGCCGCCCGTCGCGCTGCGCCCCGCCCTCGGACCGCTCGTCGGCCTGCAGGTCGACCTCCGCGTCGCGATCGACCGGCCCAACGAGCCGGTCGAGGTGGAGGCGCCGGCCGACCCCCTTCCCTCCTCGGCACTCCCCGCGCCGCCGGCCTGAGCCATCCGCGGCACGGGGTCGGGGGGCGCCGGCGCCGGGCTACAGTCCACGGGGGGCGCGCGTCCCGTGGCGCCGAGCGAGGAGGAGGAGTGAGGCGCAGCAGCGGCCGGGGCGACCACGACGCCATCGTCGTCGGCGCGGGCCCGAACGGCCTCGCCGCCGCGGTCACCCTGGCACGGGCGGGCCGATCGGTGCTGGTGATCGAGGGCGAGGCCACCATCGGGGGCGGGTGCCGCTCGTCGGAGCTCACGATGCCGGGCTACGTGCACGACGTCTGCTCGGCGGTCCATCCCCTCGTGGCGGGCTCGCCCTTCTTCCGATCGTTGCCGATCGCCGATCTCGGGATCGAGCTGATGCACCCGGACGCGCCGCTCGCCCACCCGCTCGACGACGGCACCGCCGTGATGCTGGAGCGCTCGGTACGGGAGACCGCCGACGGCCTGGGCGCCGACGCGGCCCGGTACGAGACGCTCCTCGCCCCGCTGGTCGCGCGCGCCGATCACATCCTCGAGGGGGTGCTCGGGCCCCCGCTGAGGGTGCCCCCGCACCCGCTCGCCACCCTCCGGTTCGCGCCACACGGCCTGCGGTCGGCCACCGGCCTGGCGCGGCGCTTCGGCGGCGAGCGCGCCCGGGCGCTGCTCGCGGGCATGGCCGCCCATTCGATGCTGGCCCTCGACGCCCCGCCCAGCGGCGGCCTCGGGCTGATCCTCGGCATGCTCGGCCACGCCGTCGGCTGGCCGGTGGTGCGCGGGGGCTCGCAGCGGGTGGCCGACGGCCTGGCGGCGCACCTCGTCGCGCTCGGCGGCGAGATCGAGACGGGCCGGCGGGTCGTCTCGCTCGACGACCTGCCGCGGGCGCGCGCCGTTCTGCTCGACGTCACGCCCGGCCACCTCGCGGCGATCGCGGGCGCGCGCATGCCGGCTCGGGCGCGTCGCCGGCTGGCGCGGTTCCGGCACGGTCCGGCCGCGTTCAAGGTCGACTGGGCGCTCGACGGGCCGATCCCCTGGCGGGCGCCCGAGGCCGCCCGCGCCGCGACGGTGCACCTGGGGGGCTCCTTCGAGGAGATCGCCGCGGCCGAGGGCGCGGTGGCCGCCGGGCGGCACGCCGAGCGCCCCTACGTGCTGCTGGCCCAGCAGTCGGTCGCCGACCCGACCCGAGCGCCCGAGGGGTGTCACACCGTGTGGGCCTACTGCCACGTCCCGAACGGCTCGGGGGTGGACATGACCGCGCGGATCGAGGATCAGATCGAGCGCTTCGCCCCCGGCTTCCGCGAACGGGTGCTCGCCCGCGCGACCCGCGGCCCGGCGCGCATGGAGGCCGAGAACCCCAACTACGTCGGCGGCGACATCAACGGCGGGCTGCAGGACCTGCGCCAGACGATCGCGCGCCCGACCCTGAGCCCGACCCCCTACGCGACGGCCGTGCCCGGCCTCTACCTGTGCTCGTCATCGACGCCTCCGGGGGGCGGGGTGCACGGTATGTGCGGCCACCTCGCCGCACGCGCGGCCCTGCGCCGCGAGCTCCGCTGACGCGCGGGTGTATAACGAGGAGCCATGAGCCCTCCGCGCTGAGCCGGTCGCCGCCACGACGCTGACGCCACGCGGCTGGCGCGCCGGGCGGTCGTGTGGTGCGCGCTCGCCGATGCGGTGCCGCTCTACCCGCTCTACGCCCTGCTCTTCGCCGACACCGGGCTCTCCGAGACCCGGATCTCGGCGCTGTTCGTCATCTGGTCGATCGTCGCGATCGTCACCGAGGTGCCGTCGGGCGCCCTCGCCGACCGCTACTCGCGACGCCTGGCCCTCGTGTGCGCGGGCGTGCTGCAGGCGGCCGCATACGCCCTCTGGATCGGCGCCCCCGGGTTCGCCGGCTTCGCGGTCGGCTTCGCGCTCTGGGGGGCCGGCGGATCGTTGGCGACGGGGGCGTTCCAGGCGCTGCTGTACGACGGGCTCGCCGCGGCGGGCGCCGCCCACCGCTACGGCGTCGTGCTCGGACGCGCCGAGGCCGCGAGCCTCGCCATCCAGGTGCCGGTCGCCGGCGCGGCGAGCGGGCTGGTCGTTCTGGGGGGCTACACCGCCGCGGGCCTCGTCAGCGTCGGCACCTGCCTGGGCGCGGCGGCCCTGGCCGCGACCCTGCCCGACCGGCGCGACGACGGTCGGGGCGAGGATGCGGGGGAGGGAGGGCCGGGATACCTCGGTACGCTGATCGCCGGCATGCGCGAGGCCGCCGGCTCGGGGCCGGTGCGGGCGGCCACCGTCGCGGTGGCGGTGCTGACCGCCTTCGAGGGGCTCGAGGAGTACTTCCCACTGCTGGCGTCCGGATGGGGCGTCTCGCGCGACGTGGTCCCGCCGGCCCTGCTCGCCGTGCCGCTGGCGGGCGCGGTCGGATCGGCGCTCGGCGGCCGGGCCGCCGGCATGCGGACCGCCCCGATGATCGCGGCGACGCTGACGGCCGCGACGGCCCTCGGCGCCGCGGCCCTCATCGCCCACCCGTACGGCATCGCGGCGCTCGTCATGCACTACGGGCTCTGGCGCCTGGTCGCGGTGGTCGCCGACGTGCGGCTGCAGTCCCGCATCGCCGGCGGGTCCCGGGCGACCGTGACCTCGGTCGCCGGTCTCGGCGGCGAGGTGTCGGTCGTCGTGCTGTTCGCGTTCTGGGCCGCGGGTGGGCTGGCGGTCGTCACCGCGCTCGCCGTGATCGCGGCGGCGCTCGTACCGCTCCTGCTGCGGGCGCCCTCCAGGTGAGGCGCGACGGGGAGTCCGCGTGGCCCGCCCGGCGGTCGGCCTCCCGCGGAGCCGCGGCGTCAGCCCGCCGGCTGCAGCTCCCCGGCGCGGGTCAGCAGGGCGGCGTAGTGGCCGCCGAGCGCGACCAGCTCGGCGTGGGTCCCGCGCTCGGCGATGCGGCCGTCGTCGATCACGACGATCTGGTCGGCGTCGCGCACGGTCGAGAGGCGGTGGGCGATCGCGATCACGGTGCGCCCCTCGGCCAGCCCCTCGAGTGCCTCCTGCACCGCCCGCTCGGTCTCGCTGTCGAGGGCGCTCGTCGCCTCGTCCAGGATGAGGATCGGCGGGTTGCGCAGCACGGTGCGGGCGATCGCGATGCGCTGCTTCTCGCCCCCCGAGAAGCGGTAGCCGCGCTCGCCGACGACGGTGTCGTAGCCCTCCGGGAGGGCGGAGATCGCCCGATCGATCTGCGCGGCCTCGGCCGCGGTCCGCACCTCCTCGTCGGTCGCGTCGGGCCGGGCGAAGCGGATGTTCTCGCGCACGCTCGCGTGCACCAGGTAGGTCTCCTGCGAGACGACCCCGACGGCGTCGGCCAGCGAGGCGAAGGAGAGGTCGCGCACGTCGACGCCGTCGATGGTGACCCGTCCCCCCTCGACGTCGTAGAGGCGCGCGACGAGGTAGCCGAGGGTCGTCTTGCCCGAGCCGGTCTCGCCGATGACCGCCGTGGTCGTGCCGGCGGGGGCCTCGAGCGAGACGTGATCGAGGGTGCGCCGCGTGCCGTCGTACGAGAACGAGACGTCCTCGAACCGCACCTCGCCCCGCAGCGAGCCGCGCGCCAGGGACACCGGCTGCTCGCGCTCGACGATGTCCACGCGCAGGTCGAGGTACTCGAAGATGCGATCGAAGAGCGCCAGCGAGGTCTGGATGTCGATCTGCACGTTCAGCAGCGACATGATGGGCCGGAAGAGGCGCGTCTGGAGCGTCGTGAAGGCGACGACCGTACCGATCGTCACCGGCTCGCCGGCCCACGACTGCCCCGCGAACCAGTAGACCGCCGCCGGCATGACGGCGAAGGCGGTCGAGATCGAGGCCATGGTCCAGCGCCCGGCCATGCGCTGGCGCACCTCGAGCTCGGCGAGGCGGGACGACTCGTCGTGGAAGCGGTCCGCGAGCGCCCCGGAGCGCCCCATCGTCTTGCCCAGCAGGATCCCCGACACCGACAGGGACTCCTGGACGATGCTCGACATGTCGGCGATCGTCTCCTGCCGGCTCACGGTGATCGCCTTCCGCTGGGCGCCCACCCGCCGCGTGAGCACCACGAAGAACGGCAGCAGGCCGAGCGAGAACACGGCCAGCCGCCAGTCGAGCAGGAACATCGCGATGACGCTCGCGATGACCGTGGTCGCGTTCGCCACGATCGATGTGGCCGTGGAGGTGACCACGTTCTGCACGCCGCCGATGTCGCTGGCGATCCGGGCCTGCACCTCGCCGGTGCGGGTGCGTGTGAAGAAGGCCAGCGACATGCGCTGCAGATGCCGGTACACGGCCGAGCGCAGGTCGTGCATCACCCGCTGGCCGACCTGGTTCGACAAGAGGGTCTGGAAGACGCCCAGCACGCCGGTGACCACGGCGATGAGGATCATCCCGCCGACGAGCAGGCTCAGCAGCTCGTTGTCGCGCTCGGGGATCGCCGTGTCGAGCACGGCCCGCAGCAGGAACGGCGAGACGATGTCGAGTCCCGCCGCCAGCACGATCAGGGACAGCACCGACGCCAGCCGCAGCCGGTAGGGGCGGAAGAGCCCGACCGCCCGCCGCACGTTGGCGCGGCGCGCGACGGGATCGCCGGTGCGCGGCGAGGGGTCGTCGCGCGGGCTGCCGCCCCCGCGCGTGCTCATCGGCGGATCACCCGGAGGGGATACCACACGGGGCGACCGTGGCGGCCGCATCCCCCCGTCCGAGAGAAGGACCTCGGGCGCCCGTGGGGCCCGACGAGGCACCACGGCCGGGTTCCGGAACTCGAGGACGGCGGCACTCGACGCCGTCGATGCCGGCTCGCTCCGCGACGGGCGCCGCCAGCAGCCGGGAACGCCGGTCGGCAACGCGCCCCTCACCGCCGACGGCGTGCGCGCCGCGCTCGCGGAGGGCTGAGCGGGCGGCGGGTCAGCCCTTGAGGCAGGCCGCCCGCGTGTAGGTCACGTTCGCGTCCCACATGATCCACTCGTCGACACCCTCGGCCTCGGCGCCGGCGACCTGGGCGCAGACCTCCTTCGGGCCGTAGGGCACGCGCAGCGAGAAGTCCTGCAGCCACGGCACGACCCGGGCGCCGGTCCCCTCGACCTGCTCGTTGAACGTCGCGATGGACTGCTCGATGACCGCCCGGGGCTCGCTCTCGGGATCGGCGATGCCGTAGATGCCGCTCCCCCAGTGGGAGGGGTAGATCAGCGGCGCGATGTAGTGAACGTTGCGCGCGATGCGCCGCACGTCCTGCGCGACGTCCTGGGGGCGGAACGCGGCGATGCCGAAGAGCGAGGCTCCGAGGAAGGTGCCGGTCGGCTCGAGGGCCGTCCGGGCGTCGGCGAGGAACGCGACGATCGAGGCCTGGGCGCCGCCCTTCAGCCCCGGGAACCTCATCGTCTCGAGCGGGCCGTCCGGGCGGCGGATGTAGTCGTAGAGGATGTCCTCGACGCCCGCCTGCGCGGCCTCGCGAGCGACGTCGATGTTGTACTTGCGCACCACCGGGTCCGAGAAGTTGGTGAAGCCCCCGTACCCGGCGTAGGGCTGCCCGCCCGGCGCCTGGACGACCTGCTCGCGGTGCCCGTTGTCCCACGCCCACCGGGCGTGCACCGGGTCGCGGAACGCCACGATGCGTCCCATCACGCGGCCGCCGAGCGCATGGATCTGGGCGACCGCGTCCTCCAGGTCGTACTCGGGCTGCACCGCGCCGATCTCGTTCGGGAAGGGCAGCTTCGAGTCGTAGCCGATGATGCCCGACTCGTCCTTGAGATCGAGTTCGATCGTGTTGATCTCACCGCTCCGGAGCATGTCGAGCACCGGCTCGCGCAGGAAGTCGGTGTTCCACGAGATGGCCGTCATGTGCACCGCGCGTGTGCCCTCGATGGGGGTGCGCGTGACCAGCGGGATGCTCGTGCGTATGCCCCGCGAGTTGCCCGCGCGATCGACGGCCCGCACGGCGATGACGCCGGCCGGCGGCTCGGGGAAGGTCAGGGCGAACGTGCCGTCGTCGGCCACCTCGACGGGCGCGTCGTCGACCGTGAGTCGCGATGGCTCGCTCACGCGCCCCGCGAGCACGACCGGCGCCCCGCGCACCGCCGGCCGGTTCGGTCCGGTGATCTCGATCGACGGCCGGGTGTGATCGACCGTGAACGTCCACGACCTGCGGACCGGCCAGGGGACGTAGGGCTGCTCGATCGAGAAGTCGAGCGTGTGGGTGCCCTCGGCGAGCTCGCGCGGACGGTAGGTGAGCACGCCGTCGGCGACGTACGCCTGGTCGAGCACGTCGCCGCCGTCGTAGTCGAGCGTCGCCGTCTCCATCAGGCTCGGCAGGTCGGACTCGATGCGGAAGCTCAGGTCGTCGGTCGCGGCGATGCCGAGGAACGCCCCCTGCGGCGGAGCGGTGGTCGCGACCTGCGGGCCGGAGCCGCGCAGGGCGAACCCCGCGAGGAAACCGAAGACGACGGCGCCCAGCCCGATCGCGAGGCGACGCGGCCATGGGCCGCGGGCCCGGGTCGGCTCGGGGTCGCGCCCACGTCCCTGTCGCAGGGGGGGCAGTTCCCGCCGGTTCGCATGGTCGTTCCCCGGCGCACGGTGGGACGGCATCCGCGGGAGGGTAGCCGAGCCGATCCCGAACGGGCAACGCACCCGTCCGGCGCACCGCCGGCCTACGTGGCGGCCTCGACCCGGTCGCGCCCCGCCGCCTTGGCCCGGTACAGCGCGCGATCGGCGTGCCGCAGCAGCGAATCCCCGTCCCCCGCGAGCTCCAGATCGCAGACGCCGGCCGAGCAGGTGATGTCGCGCGCGCCCTCCACCTCCATGTCGGCGATCGCCGCGCACGCGCGCCGCACGGCCGGCATCGCCTGCGCCACGTCGACGTTGGGGAGGATCCAGGCGAACTCCTCCCCGCCCATGCGCGCCACGAGCTCGCCGGCCCGGCTCGTGGTCGTCAGGCGACGCCCGACCTCGGCGAGCACGGCGTCGCCGGTCTGGTGGCCGAGCGTGTCGTTGATGCGCTTGAAGTCGTCCAGATCGAGGATCGCCACGGCGAGGCGGTGCCCGTGTCGCAGCGCTCGCTGCACCTCGCCGTGCAGCCGCGTGGTGAACGCGCGACGGTTCGCCAGACCCGTGAGCGGGTCGGTGCCGGCCAGGCGGTCGAGCTCGGCGCGCGTCTCGGCGTTGGCGACGGCGATGGCGGCCAGCTCGGCGAAGGCCGCCAGGCGCCGCTCCTCGGCGGCGCCGAAGGCCCCGGTGCGGACCGAGCCGGCGGTCAGCGCGCCCCACAGGCGACCGCGGGTCCAGAGCGGTGCGGCGATCCCGGTGCGCAGCCCTCCGTCGACCACCTCGCGCACGGCCGGATCGTCGGGCCCGCGCCGGTAGTCGTCCACCCGCGCCGCCAGACCGGTGCGCGCGGTGCGGCCGGTCGCCGATGCCTCGGTCAGGGTGACGGGGGCGGGCGGGACGTCATCGGGCGCGGCCACGGGTGGGTGCGACGCGATGCAGGTCGCCAGGTCCTCGCTCTCGAAGCGGTAGACGGCGCTGCCGGTCGCGTTGAGCAGAAGGGCCGCCTCCTGGGCGACGACTCGGGCGATCTCGTCGAGATCGGCCTCCCGGGCCACGACGGTCGCCACCCTGCGCAGGGCGGCCTGCTCGGCCTCGCGGTTGACCCGGTCGGTGATGTCGGCGCACACGACGATGACGTGGCCGGTCTGGCGGCCGGAGCCGGCCTCGGGCAGCAGCCGGCCGCTGAACCACCGCGGACCGTCCGGCGTGGTGAACCGGAAGTCGATGCTCATGCGCTCGCCGGTCGAGAAGACGCCGCGCACGGCGCGCTCCCAGCGCTCGGCGAGGTCGTCGGACATGCCCGAGTCGCGGAAGGTGCGACCCAGCAGCACGCCCGCGGTGCGCCCCGTGGCGCGCTCCAGCGCCCCGTTGACGAAGGTCACCCGCATATCGGCGTCGATCAGGGCGATCGGGTCGGGGGAGTCCTCGACGAGCGCCCGGAAGGCGGCGTTGCCTCCGCTCAGCCGCAGCTCGGCGTGCTTGCGCGCGGTGATGTCGGTCGCCAGCACGGTGACCCGCGTCGCCCCGTCCCCGTCGCCGTCGGGCACCAGGCGCAGGTGCAGCCAGCGGACGCCGTCGGGGGTGGGCATCTCGAGCTCGAGCTGACGCTCGGCGCCGCTCGTCACGGCCACGCGCAGCTCGCGCTCGAGCGGCTCGACGACCTCGGGCGGAAGGCCGGTCTCGGTGGGGGTGCGGCCGACCAGGGCCTCGACCGGCAGCCCGACCATCGCCAGGGCCGCATCGCTGGCGTGCAGGTGGCGGAGCTCGCCGTCGAGCTCCATGACGATGGCGCCCGACCTGGAACGACCTCTGTGCGTGTCCGTCGCGCTCACCCGTTCCTCGGCGGCAGGCTGGCAGCGCCCTCTCGGTCCCTACTTGGCACATCTCGGGGGGGCGACGCAAGCCGCGTCCCCCCTCGGGCCCCCGTTCCGGCGATTACGGCGATTCCGGCGATTCGCGGCGGGACCGTCAGAAACGGTCCCCGCCGGGATCCGACGGACGGTCCGCGTGCTCGTACTGGTCCATCTGGAACTGGCGCAGCGCGGCGCTGCTGTTGCCGTCCCACAGCCCGCCCGACAGCCGCCACACGATGGTCAGCACGAAGTCGCCGAGCGCGACGGGCGCCCGCACGACGATCGAGTAGAGCGCCCACCAGCCCGGCGAGAACTCCCGCGGACGCACCCGGCCCGCCGACGAGGCCTTGGCCGGCGAGAGCAGCAGGTAGGTGCTCCCCGCCTGCCCGCGGACGTCAACCGTCGGCTCGATGGTGCGGGGAGGGTCGATCTCGCGACCCCGGCCCTGCGACCAGGCGCGGCCCGCCCGCATGCTGAAGAGGAAGCCGATGATGACCGCGAGGAGCCATTTCCAGCCGATCAGGTTGATGCCGCCCAGCGTGGCGATGAACGCGAGCACGACGATCGAGGCGACTCCGATCAGGAACGAGCCCCACCGCCACGGCGAGTCCTTGCGCTCGGGTCCGAACGGGATCGACCCCCCCGGGGTCACGGCCGCCCGGTCGAGACCGTGACCGATTCGGTCTGGTCGATCTTGAGACCGCCGCTGTCGGACCTCACGCACCCGACGCCCTTGACGCAGAGCGCGCCGGCCAGGCCGCCGCTCGAGATGAGGATGCCGAAGATCACGACCACGCCGATGATGACGAAGATGGCTTTCATATGTGCACGGCGTTCGCCCTCCGCGGCCGTTGTCCTCCGCGGGCCGTGCCGGCGCCTTCCGGCGCCGCGGGTGTCCTCAGGCCGTGGCGCTCCGCGACAGGGCCCGCAACCCGGTCAGGAGGGCCGCGCGCTCGTCGGCGGCGATGCCCGCGAGCGCACGGGCGAGGGCGCCGGCAGCCGGGGCCTCGGAGGTCTCCGAGTGCAGGCGCATCCCGCGATCGGTCAGCACCAGGCGCACGCGGCGGCGGTCGCGCTCGTCGCGTTCGCGCCGGATGAGGTCTCCGCTGTCGAGCCGGTTCGCGATGTCGGCGATCACCGGGCGCGACACGTCGAGGTTGGTCGCGAGCTCGCCGACGCTGAGGGGGCGCTCGGCCAGCGCGCGCACCACGATCAGCATGCGGGGCGTCACGCCGACGTGGTCGCTGACGCTCACGAGGGGACGCAGGGCGCCGACGACGTCCGGGAGCAGCCGGGCCACCTCGTCCGACACGGCGCCGAGATCCCCGTCCGGGATCTCCTCGGCGGGCGCCGCGGACCCCGCCTCCGCGGCCGGCACGATCGGCGCGGCGGGGGGGGCCGGCTCGGCGGGCGCGAACAGCTCGGCGACGAGGGCGTACGCCGGGGCGGTCTCGACGACCGGCATCCCCCAGTCGATGGCCGGGGACGGCTCGGGCGCCGGCGCCGCCGCGGGGACCGGCTCGAGGGCGAGCAGGTCGTCGGGCGGGGTGTCGACGGCGAGGTCGATCGCCGGCTCGGCCGGGGCGAGCGGGGCCGGAGGGTCGGGCGTGTGCACGGGTTCCGCGTCGTCGACGATGGCGGGCACGGGCTCGGGCGCCGGCATCGGAGCCGGTGCGGTCTCGGGATCGATGTCGGCGGCATCCCCGGGTGCGGCCATCGCGGGGGGCGCGGCGACGGGCTGCCAGACCGGCAGGCCGAGCTCGTCGGCGGGCGCGCGCACCTCGTCGTCGGTCGCGTCGTCGGCCGGCGCCCACGCGCCGGTTGCGAGGGCGTCGTCGGCGGCCGACCAGAGAGGGGGGGTGGCCGTCGCGTCATCGGCCCCGGGCGTCCACGGCGGGGTGGCCTCGTCGCCGGCGGGCCAGGCGGGGGCGGCCGCGTCCTCGATGGCGCCGGGAGCCCACATCGGGGCCGCGGGCGCGTCCGCGAGGAGGTCGTCCGCCGCGGGGGCGGGCTCGTGCGGCGGAGGCTCGGGCATCGACCACGAGTCGACCTCGTCGTCGGCGGGCGCGCGGGTCTCCGGGGAGGGCGCGATCGACTCGACGGCGGCCGTCGCCGCGGTCTCGTGCCCGACGGCGCCGACCATCGGCATCTCGCCGGTCGGCGCGGCCGACTCGTGCGGAGCGACCGTCCAGGCCCCGCCGATCTCGCCAGGGAGGGGCCAACCCGGCTCGATGATGGTCTCGGGCGGCGCCCACTCGGCTGCCACGGGCGCCGGCGCCGCCGGCGGCGCGTCCGCGAGGGGGACGGCGGTCTCGACCGGCAGCGGGGCGAACGGCCGGGGGGCCGACGTGAAGGGGGCGGCGGCGCCGGTGAACGGGGCCGGCCCGGGCGTCTCGCTCCCGGGTGAGGGCTCCGGCTCGGGGGCGGAGCGGCGGAATCCGCCACGTCGCGGGCGCACGGCGCCCGGCTCGGAGTCGCGGGATGGCGAGCGGCGCCGCGAGCGCATGAGGAACAACGCCAGCGCCACGATCAAACCGAGGAGCACGAAAGTGTTCACGTCTGGAGTGGATCCTCTCGCCACGCGTCCGTTGCCCTGTCCGTATCGGTCGCGACCCCCGGTACTTGACCCGCGGTGCGCACGGGCCGACCGCGCGCCCCGGCGTGTGCTTTCCTGCCGCTCCCGAGATCGCGACCCGGAGGGGCCCCGTCAGGTGTGGATGCGTCGTGAGATCCGTCTCGCCCCCCGCCCGCGCGGAGCGCACCTCATCACGCGCGAGGTCGTCGCGGCGCTTCCCGACCTGGCCGACCTGCGCATCGGGCTCGTGCACCTCTTCGTCCGCCACACGTCCGCCTCGCTGGCGCTCAACGAGAACGCCAGCCCCGACGTGCGGACCGACCTGGAGGAGTGGTTCACCCGGGCCGTACCGGACGGCGCTCCCTACTTCCGCCACCGGCTCGAGGGGCCCGACGACATGCCGGCCCACGTCAAGGCGGTGATCGTCGGCGCGTCCCTCACCCTGCCCGTTGCCGACGGGCGGATCGACCTCGGCACCTGGCAGGGCCTCTACCTGTGCGAGCACCGCGACGACGGGGGCCCGCGTACCCTCACCGCCACGCTCTGGGGCGAGGGGTGACGCGTCCCACGAACGGGCCGCCCGGCACATCGCCGCTGGGCGTGTTTGGGGCGACGCGCCGCCGGGTAACGCGGGCGCCATGACGAGCTATACGGTCCACACACAGACGGGACGGGACGGGGGCCGGCCGATCGTGTCGGTCGCCGGCGAACTCGACATCGCGGCGGTCGACGACGTGCACCGCGCGGTCACGGTCGCCGAAGAGGGGGGACCCGACCAGCTCGCCCTCGACCTCAGCGACGTGGTCCACCTCGACTCGAGCGGCCTCCGGGTGCTCCTCGACGCCGCGACGCGCGCGCGACAGGTGGGGCGCCGGCTGGTGATCGTGGCCCCGCCCGAGGGCCCGGTCGGCCGCCTGCTCGAGCTGACCCTGCTCGCCGACCACCTCGACGTCGTGCGCGACCGTGAGGCCGTGCTGAGGTGAGCGACCGGAGGCGCGCGACGGCTCCGGCCGCCGCGCCGCCTCTGCGATGATGCGCCCGTGAGCGAACGCCCCCACGCGCGCCGCGACCCGGCGTGGGTCTGGTACGGCCTCGCCGCCATTGCGCTCGCCGTGCTGCTGCTGCTCGACGTGGCCGGCGTGCTGGACCGGCTCGGCCCCTAGGCGCGTGGCGGGCGACGGGGGCGGGGCGGGCGCAGCGGGGCCGGCGCGGCTGCTCGTCGTGCACAGCGACGACCTCGGCATGCGTTTCGGCGGCGACCACCCCACCGACCGGCGCCGCCACCGGCTCGCCGTGGCGCTGTGCCGTGAGGCGGGCATCCTCGACGCGGCCGGCGTCGCGCACGAGGAAGCCCCCGGCCCGCTGCCCGACGAGATCCTCGAGCGCGTCTTCGCGCCGGCCTTCGTGCGCGCGGTCCGCCGCTACAGCGCCACGCCCGTGCTGGCGGCGGCGCCCGAGGCCGCCCAGTGGGGCATCGGGGGCGACAACAACGCCTACGTCGGTATGCACGACGACTCGGCGCGCGCCTGCGCCGCATGCCATGCGGCGGCGGTCGCCGTGGCCGGGGGACGGGCGCGCTCGGCGCTCGTGCCGGCCGGCGGCGCCCACCACGGCACGGCCAGCCGCGCCTGGGGCTTCGGCATCTACAACGAGACGGCGGTGGCGATCCGGGCGCTGCGCGACGCCGGCCTGGACCGCGTGGCCTACATCGACCTCGACGTGCACCATGGCAACGGCACCCAGTGGATCCACTACGACGACCCGGCCGTGCTCACCGTGTCGGTGCACGAGAGCGGCCGGCACCTGTTCCCCGGGTCCGGCTTCGCCGCCGAGACGGGCGGGGCCCTCGCGCCGGGCTCGGCGGTCAACGTGGCCCTGCCGCCCTTCGCGGGCGACGCCACCTACCGTCTCGCGATGGACGCGGTGGTGCTGCCGGTGGTGCGGGCGTTCCGGCCCGACGCCATCGTGGCCCAGTGCGGGGTCAACCACCACCATGCCGACCCCCTCAGCCACATGGTGACCACGATGCCGCTCTACCCCGACCTGTGGCGCGGGCTGCGCGAGCTGGCCGACGACGTCTGCGGCGGCCGCCTGGTCGCCCTCGGCGGCGGAGGCTACGAGCCCTGCACGGCGCCGCCGCGCGCGTGGGCCGCGCTGGCGGCCGAGATGGGCGGGGTGACCGTCGCCGACCCGGTCCCCGAGTCGTGGCGGCAGATCGCCCTGCAGGCGGGGTGCCCCGAACCCGCCCACGGCTGGCTCGAGGACCGCGGCCCGCAGCCCGACCCCGATCGCGACCGCGGGGCGGCCGCCGGCGGCGAGGCCGCCGTGGCGCTCACGGTCGCGGCGATCTCGCGCTTCTGGGATCTGTCGCCCTAGCCCGCGGGCGCCGCGCTCACGACTCGAGCTGGTCGACCGTGCACGACCGCGGATCGCGGTCGGGACGCCAGCGCAGCAGGCGGGCGCCGTGGCGGATGCGCCCGTCGCTGGCGTGGTCGTAGCTCACCTCGGCCACCAGCTCCGGCCGCAGCTCGACCCATTCGAGGTCGCGACCACCGCTCCATCGGCTGGCCTCGCCGCTGCCCCGCCCACCGGTCTCGTAGGGCGCGAGCTCGTCGCGCAGCTCGCGCTTCCGCCGGGCGGTGAAGCCGGCGCAGTGGCCCACCGGCCGCAGCGCGTCGCCGTCGTAGGCGCCGAGGATGAGCGAGCCGACGGTGCCCTCGGCGGTGCCGGGTCTCCAGCCCACCACGACCGCGTCGAGGGTGCGGACGCGCTTGACCTTGACCATCCCGTGCCGCTGACCGGGCCGGTAGGGCGCATCGAGCCGCTTGGCGATGACGCCCTCGGCGCTCGTCAGCCACACCGCGGCGGCCTCCGGGTCGCTCGTGGTGGGTACCGGCGCGATGCCGCCGAGCGCGGCGGCCAGCTCGTCGAGCGCGCCGCGCCGCGCCGCGAGGGGGAGTTCCATCAGGATCTCGTCGTCCCGGGCGAGCAGGTCGAACGCCGCGAAGACCGCCGGGAACCGCTCCGCGAGCATGCGCACCCGCGAGGCGGCGGGGTGGATGCGCCCCTGCAGCAGGCCGAACTCCTCGCCGCCCGCATCGCCCGCGATCACGATCTCGCCGTCGAGCACGTAGCGGCCGGGCGGGAAGGCGAGTTCGGGGAAGTAGCGCGTCAGCGACTTGGCGCCGCGCGACTGGATCTCCACCGCGTCGCCGTCGACGAGCACGATGGCGCGGAATCCGTCCAGCTTGCGCTCGTACACCCACCCCTCGCCGCGCGGGACCTCCGCCGCGGAGCGGGCGAGCTGGGGGGCGATGGGCGGGGCGACCGGAAGGGCCACCCCGCCACGCTACCGCCCGCGGCTACCTCTCGACGGGCACACCGACGAGGCTGCCGTACTCGGTCCACGAGCCGTCGTAGTTGCGCACCCGGTCGTAGCCCAGGATCTCGTGCAGCACGAACCAGGTGTGGCTCGACCGCTCGCCGATGCGGCAGTAGGCGATGACGTCGGTGTCGGGGGTCACCCCGGCGCCGCCGTAGATCGCCGTCAGCTCGTCGTCGCTCTTGAACGATCCGTCCTCGCGGGCCGCGGTCGCCCACGGCACGTTCGCCGCCCCCGGGATGTGACCCGGCACCTGCGCCTGCTCCTGGGGCAGGTGCGGTGGGGCCATCACCTCGCCGGTGTACTCGGCGGGCGAGCGCACGTCGACCATCGACCCGCCGTCGGCACCGACGTGCGCGAGCACGTCGTCGCGGAAGGCGCGGTAGTCGTCGCGCACCGGCGACAGCGGGCCCGGCTCGGCGGGGGAGGGCGAGGGCACGTCGGTCACGAGCTCGCGATCCTCGAGCTCCCACTTCTTGCGTCCGCCGTCCATCAGCTTGACGCGGTCGAAGCCCTGGTACCGCAGCAGCCAGTAGGCGTAGGTCGCGAACCAGTTGTTGTTGCCCCCGTAGAGCACGACCGTGGTGTCGGGTCCCACCCCGGAGCGGCCGAGCAGCTCCGTCAGGCCCCCCTGATCGAGGAAGTCCCGGCGGGGGGCGGCGTGCAGGTCGTCCTTCCAGTGCCAGGCGATCGCGTTGCGGATATGACCGCCGGCATATGCGGCGGTGTCCTCGTCGACCTCCACCAGGCGGTGGGACGGGTCGTCCGCGTGGGCGGCCACCCATTCGGTGGAGACGAGGACCTCGTCCCTGCGGCTCATCGGGTCACTCCTTGGTCGGTCAGGTACATCGGCCGATCATAGAACGAAAAACCCAGGGATATCCGGAGGTTCGGGCCCGGGCGATCGCCGCGACAGGGAGCAACGTCCCCCCCGATCGGGCCCGTGGCCGGTGTTACCATCGGCTCCGATGCGCTCCCGCCTCCGCTTCATCGTCGCCATCGGCCTCGCGGTCGTGCTCGGCGGCGGCCTGCTCTACTACAGCATCGGCGGCACCCTCGAGACGTACGCCGGGCCGGGCGAGCTGTCGGGCGCGAAGACGTACCGGCTCAACGGCACGGTCGCGCCGGGATCGCCCGCCGATCCCGCCGGCCTCGCCCAGAGCTCCGACGGCCTGCGCTTCACGGTGATCGACAAGGAGAACCCGGGCCAGAAGGTGACGGTGCTCTACCGGGGCTCCGTGCCCGACCAGTTCAAGGACGGGCGCGAGGTGGTCGTGACCGGCACGCTCGAGGGCGGGACGTTCGTCGCACGCAACGACTCGCTCGTGACGCTGTGCCCCTCGAAGTTCACGGATCGCCCGGACGACCAGACCCCGGCCTGAGCGTGATCTCCGGCCGGTCGCACCGGGCGCCCGCCCCGTGAGGGCCGCGCCGTGAGCCTGCTCGGCCGCGCCGCCCTCCTGCTGGCGCTCGCCGCGGCGGGGTACGTCGTGTACGCCGCGCTGCGCTCGCGCCGGCCCGGCGGGCGCGCCTGGGAGGCCAGCGCCGAGCGCGCGGTCTACGCCGTCTGCGCCTTCACCACCCTCGCCATCGGCACGATGTGGGTCGCGCTCGCGACCGACGCCTTCCAGCTGCGCAACGTGGCCGAGTACACGTCGAGCACCCTCGGCCTGCCGTTCAAGATCACCGCGCTCTGGGGCAGCCAGGCCGGCTCGCTGCTGCTGTGGGCCTGGATCCTGACGGTCTTCTCGGCGATCGTCGTGCGCACCAACCGCTCCCGCAACCGTCAGCTCATGCCGGTCGTGATGGCGGTGCTGATGGGCATCGCGATCTTCTTCCTCGCCCTCCTCTCGTTCGTGACGAGCCCGTTCGAGACGCTCGCCGTCGTGCCGGCCGAGGGGCGCGGCCTCAACCCGCTCCTGCAGAACCCGTACATGCAGATCCACCCGCCCCTGCTGTACCTCGGGTTCGTCGGCCTGTCGGTGCCGTTCGCCTTCGCCATGGCGGCGCTCGTGACCCGCAAGGTCGACACGGCGTGGATCGCCAGCGTGCGCCGCTGGACGATCTTCTCGTGGCTGTTCCTCGGCGTCGGCATCCTCCTGGGCGCCAAGTGGGCGTACGAGACGCTCGGCTGGGGCGGCTACTGGGCCTGGGACCCGGTCGAGAACGCGGCCCTGATGCCGTGGCTGGTGGCCACCGCGTTCCTCCACTCGGTGATGGTGCAGGAGCGCCGGGGGATGTTGAAGGTCTGGAACATGGTGCTGGTGATCCTGACCTTCTCGCTCTGCCTGTTCGGCACGTTCCTGACGCGCTCGGGGATCATCTCGTCGGTGCACGCCTTCGGCGAGTCGACGCTCGGCCCGTTCTTCCTGGCGTTCATCGCGGCGATCCTCATCTCCTCGGTCGCTCTGCTGGTGTCCCGCCTGCCGCTGCTGCGATCGCAGCACACGCTCGAGAGCTACGTGTCGCGCGAGGCGATCTTCCTGTTCAACAACCTGCTGCTGGTCGGTCTCGCCTTCGCCGTCTTCTGGGGCACGATGTTCCCGGTCATCTCGGAGGCGTTCCGCGGCGAGCGGATCACCGTGGGGCAGGGGTACTTCAACCAGGTCGCCCTGCCGATCGGCATCGCCCTGCTCGTGCTCACCGGGGTCGGACCGCTGATCGCCTGGCGCAAGTCGTCGCCCGCGCAGCTGCGGCGGCGCTTCGTCGGTCCGCTCGCGGTGGCGGCGGTCGCGGCGGTGCCGCTGCTCGCGCTGACCGATCTGCCCCAGAGCCCCGCCGCCGCGGCGACCGTGATCGCCGGCGTGTTCGTCACGGCCTGCATCACCGGCGAGTTCTGGCGCGGCATGAAGGTGCGTCACGCCCTCGGCGGCGTCTCGTGGCCGGGGGCGCTCGTCGGCATGGTGGGCCGCAACCGCCGCCGGTACGGCGGCTACCTGGTGCACCTCGGCATCGTGCTCCTGTTCATCGGCTTCGCAGGGTCGAAGGGCTTCGTCACCGAGTCGGACATCGCCGTGCGGGAGGGCGAGAGGGCCACGGTGGCGGGCTACACCTTCGTCAACGAGGGCGCCGTCACCAGCGAGGACTCCCACTCGACGATCGTCACCGTGACGATGGGGGTCTACCGCGGCGACGAGCGCCTCGGCACGATGCGCCCGGGCGTCGAGACCTTCGCCGTCGACGGCACCCGGTCCTCGCGGATAGCGATCGACTCCTCGCCGCGGCGCGACCTCTACCTGTTCCTCACCCAGCAGAAGGACGGCGTCACGCGGATCTCGGTCTTCGTCAACCCGCTGGTGATGTGGGTGTGGATCGCCGGCGTCCTCATCGTGCTGGGGGGTCTCACGGCCGCGTGGCCCGGCCGTCCGGCGATGCGTCGCGAGACGGCCGCCGCGGCCCCGGCCGCCGGCCGGGCACGGGCGTGACGCGCGCGTGGAGACGCTGACCGGCGGTCTCATCCTGGCGGCCGTGGCGCTCGCGGCGGTCGCGCTCGTGCTGTGGCCGCTCGTCGTGCGCCCGCCCGAGGACACCGCCGTCGATGAGTCCGAGGCCGCCCGGATGGCCGTCGAGGAGGACCTGGAGCGCTCGCTGGCGGCGGTGCGCGAGATCGAGATGGACCACCGTGCGGGAAACCTGTCTGACGCCGACTTCGCGGCGCTCGACAGCGCGGAGCGGGCCCGGGCGCTCGAGCTCCTGCGCCGCTCCGACGGGCTGAGGGAGCCGTGAGGCGCCGCGCGGCGGCCGTCGTGGCCCTCGTGCTCGCCGCGCTGTTGTGCGGCGGGTGCGCCGCGACCCTCGAGGTCGCCGCCGACATCGACCGCGACGGGCGGGGCGCGGTGACCCTGCGCCTGACGATGGACCGCGCCGCGCAGGAGTCGCTCGGCCTGTCCGCCGACTCCGACCCGGCCGAGGCCGCCGCCCGTTTCGCACCCCTGCTCGGCGACGGCGGCTGGAGCGGCGGGGAGGAGCAGATCGCGGCCACCCGCGACGAGGGGACCGGCGAGCTGGTGCTCGAGACGCGCCACCTGGTCGACTCCACCGACCAGCTCGACGCGCTGCTGTCGTTCCGGCGGCCGATCGGCGCCGTCGCCCCGGACGCGGCGACCCTCGGGGCCCTCCCCGGCCTCCCGGACGAGGCGCCGCTCCTCGACGCGGTCGACCTGCGGCTCGGCGAGGGCAGTGGCGACAACCCCGGCTTCGACCTGTTCGCGCGCGGCGGCGTGGGGGAGATCGGCGGCGAGACGTGCGCGGGCGACGACCTCGTGAGCTTCCCGCGCGCGCTGCGCGACGCGCTCGTGGTGCGCTATGTGCTCGACCTGCCCGGGGGTCCCGGCAGCACCAACGCCGACGACACGCCGCGGGGCGAGAACGTCTGGGTCGCGCGGTACGGCGATTGCCCACCGCTGCAGGCGTCGTCGGGTGGCGGAAGCTCCAGCACGCTGGTCAACGGCGTCATCCTCGCCGGCCTGACCGGGCTGCTGCTGCTCATCTTCGCCGGGCGCGCCATGCGTCGGCGCCGGGCGCAGAATCCCTCCTGAGAGGGCCCCCCATGCCTGCAAATAGCGGTCGACGCGGCCGTGACGACTGTCCGCGCGGTCGCCGGCGCACTTGACCCGAGGCGCCAAAGCCCCCTAAAGTGCCGCGCGTTCCCGACTTCTCCAGGTCGGCCGGTCCTATTGCCCTCGCCCGGTCGCCCGTAGTCCCGGCCTCGCCGTGGGCGGAAAGGAGCCGAAGGATCCCAGCGCGCCCACGCACGTCCGATGGTCCCGGCCTCCTCTCGCGACATCTGAGGCGGGCCCTGGTCGTCCTCTCGGTCCTGGCGGTCGGTGTCCCCACCGGCACCGCGGCCGCCGTCGAGGCGCCCCCGCCTCCCCCTGCCGCACCGGCACCGGGTGCCGCGCCGGCACCGGCGCCGAGCGCACCCGCCGCGCTCGCGGCCCCGGTCGCCGCCTCCCGCACCGCCTCGACCCGGCTCGTGCTGCGCGTCGGGTCGCGCGGTCGCGCCGTACGGGACCTCCAGCGCGCCCTGCGTTCCCGGGGTATGCGGATCGCCGTTGACGGGGCGTTCGGGCCCGCGACCAAGCGGGCCGTGCGGCGCATGCAGAAGCGCCTGCGCCTCAAGAGGACCGGCGTGGCCGACCCCCGCCTGCTCCGGCGCCTCGGCCTGCGTACCCGCACCGTCGCCTCGGCTCCGGCGCCCACCGCGACCCTGACGCCCCCGGGCACCTCGCGCTACCTCGACACGTTCCCGCTGGTCGGCGAGTACGCATACTCCGACGACTTCGGAGCGGGCCGCCACCAGGGCCGCCACGAGGGCAACGACCTCATGGCCGACCGCGGCACCCCGGTCGTGGCCGTGACCGCCGGCACGATCTCCCGGCTCACCCGCACCGAGACCGGCCTGGGCGGCATCTACATCTGGCTCGAGCGCGCGGACGGCACCGACTACTACTACGCCCACCTGCACGCGATCGCCCCCGGCATGGACCCCGGCGTGAGCGTCACCGCCGGCCAGGTGATCGGTTCGGTCGGCAACACCGGCGACGCCCGCTACGGGGCGCCGCACCTGCACTTCGAGATCCGGCCGGCAGGATCCTCACCCATCGACCCGTATTCCCACCTGGTGGCAGTCAACCCCACAGCCCGGGCGCAGGCGCGCCGGTGATCCCGCGAGCGACGGCCGCCGGCCGTCGCGTCGCCGGCTGGACGGCGCTCGTCGGCGTCGTGCTCGCCGCAGGCGCGGGGGGCATCGCCGTGTCGGCTCCGGCCGACGAGAAGGCGGAGGTCGACCGCCGGCTCGAGCGGGCGCAGGAGCGACTGCGCGCCGAGCGCGGCCGCGAGAGCGTGCTCACCGACCAGGTGCAGGGATACACCGACCGCATCCGGGCGATCGAGACGCGACTCGCGCCCCTGCGCGCGCGGTCCGACCGGCTCGAGGCCGAGCTCGACGCGCTGCGCGACCGTCTCGGCCGGCTCACGACGCGCCTGGCGACCGAGCGCGCCCGCCTCGCCGAGGCCGAGCAGGCGCTGGCCCGCCGTCAGATGCTGCTCGGACGCCGCCTGCGCGAGCTCTACGTGCGCGGCACCCCCGACCCGATCCTCGTGCTGGTGGAGTCCGGCAGCCTGTCGGCGGCCGTCGAGACGCAGGACGTGCTCGAGGGCATCGCCCTGCGCGACGGCGATCTGGCCCGGTCGGTCTCGGAGTACGCCGACCGCACCCGCCGCACCCGCGACGCCATCGCCGAGGTGCGTGCCGACGTCGCGCGCTCGGAGGCGCGCGCCGCGGAGGCCGCCACCGAAGCCCGCGCGGCCAAGGCGGAGCTCGAGGAGCAGCGCGCGGGCGCGGGGCGCCTGCTGTCGGAGCGGAGCGCGCTGCTCGACAGCGTGCGCGGCGACCGGCGTGAGGTCGAGGCCGAGGCCCGTGACCTGGAGCGGCGCTCGGCCGCGCTCGGCGAGCGCATCCGGGCCGCCCAGGCCCAGGTCCCCTCCTCCTCGTCCGCGCCGAGCGGATCGGTGAACACCGGCGCCCCCTCGTCGTCCGGGCTGGTCTGGCCGGTCGGCGGTCCCATCACCTCGGGCTTCGGCCCCCGCTGGGGGCGCATGCACGAGGGCATCGACATCGCCGGGGCCAGCGGCACGCCGATCGCCGCCTCCGCCTCGGGCACGGTGATCCTGGCCGGGTGGAGCGGCGGCTACGGCAACCTGGTGGTGATCGACCACGGCAACGGCCTCAGCACGGCCTACGCGCACAACTCCAGTCTCTCCGTGAGCGTGGGTCAGAGCGTCTCGCAGGGCCAGGTCATCGCCGGCATGGGCACGACCGGCCATTCGACCGGGGTGCACACCCACTTCGAGGTGCGGGTCAACGGCGCGGCCGTCAACCCGCTCGGCTACCTCTAGCCGGCGAGCTCCCGGGCGCGGCCCAGCACCGCGTCGAGCATCTCCGGGGTCAGGCGCCCGGTGAACACGTTCTGCTGACTCGGGTGGTACGAGCCGATCAGCGCCAGCGCTCCGATGCGGGCCTCGGCCCCGTGACCGAAGCGCGGCCAGGGGCGCGGCGGCTCGAGGGTCCGCAGCACGGCGTCCCATCCGATCGCGCCGAGCGCCATGACGACCCGCGCGCCGCGGCACAGGGCGAGCTCGCGCACCAGGAACGGCCGGCACCGGGCGCGCTCGTCGGGGGTCGGCCGGTTGGCCGGGGGGGCGCATCGCACCGCGGCCGTCACGCGGCACCCGTCCAGGCGGAGGCCGTCGCCGGGACGCACCGACGTGGGCTGGGAGGCGAGGCCGGCCCGGTGGAGCGCGGCGAACAGCACGTCGCCGCTGCGATCGCCGGTGAACACCCGCCCGGTGCGGTTGGCGCCGTGCGCCGCCGGCGCGAGCCCCACCACCACCAGCCAGGGGTCCGGGTCGCCGAAACCGGCGACCGGACGCGCCCAGTAGTCCTCGTCGATGTAGGAGCGCCGCTTCACCCGCGCGACCTCCTCGCGCCACGCGACCAGCCGCGGGCAGGCGCGGCAGGTCGTGATCTCGTCCGCCAGCGCCGCGTGTCCCGTGGCGCTCACGCGGGCGCCGCGACCGATCCCGCCACGACCGCCGCGGCGGCGCGCAGGTGCACCCCCAGGAAGGCGACGGTCTCGGCCATGACGGCGGGATCGTGCTGCAGCGACCCGTGGTCGCCCCCGAGCGCGATGCGCAGGCTCATGGGGTGGGGCGTCATCCCGGCGAGGGCCAGGGTCGAGCCCCACGGCACGCGTCCGTCGCCGGTGGCGTGCCAGTAGGCGCGCGCGACGCCGTCGGCGCGCGAGACCGACGGCTCGAGCGGCATGCGCAGGGGCCAGTCGTCCTCGACCGCCGCGGCCAGGCCCTCGGGCCGCGCCGTGCAGATCGCCACGACCGCCCGCACCCGGGGGTCGGCCGCCGCCACCGTGAGGGCGAGCAGGCCGCCCATCGACGAGCCGCGCAGGCCCAGCACCGCGTGGCCCTCGCGGCTCAGCAGGTCGAGGCCGGCCCCGATGTCGTCGAGCACCCCGTGGTCGAGCGCGCCGCCGCTGTCGCCGTGGCCCCGCAGGTCGAGCACGAGCGCGGCCATACCGGCGGCGGCCAGCGCGGCGCCCATGTCGGCGTGGTTCTCCTTGCGGCTCGACAGCCCGGGCACGACCAGCACGGCCGGCGCATCGGCCGGGGCGGGCCAGTGGAGGGCGGCGAGCGCGGGGCCGCCGGGCGCGCGAAGCGCGATGCGATGGGATGCGCTCAGGGGGTCAGGATACCGGGGCCGATCTGGTACCGTCCCGCGCGCCCATGATGCCGCTCGATCAGGTTCTGCCTCCCTCGGCAGCGGTCACACCCGAGGGCCACCTGTCGATCGGTGGTTGCGACATGGTGACGCTCGCCGAGGAGCACGGGACCCCCCTCGTCGTCTACGACGAAGGCGCCCTGCGCGCCACGGCCCGCGCCTACCGCGCGGCCTTCGACGCGCTCGCCCCCGACGTCGAGATCATCTACGCGAGCAAGGCCTACTTCGGCCAGGCGATGCTGCGCCTCGCGCGCGAGGAGGGGCTGGCGGTCAACGTGGCCTCGGGCGGCGAGCTGTTCTCCGCGCTGCGGGCGGGATTCGACCCGGCCCGCATCTACATGCACGGCAACAACAAGGACGCACGCGAGATCGCCGAGGCCCTCGACGCCGGCGTCGGCACGCTCATCGTCGACAACCTCGACGAGGTGGGGCTGATCGACCGCGCCGCCCGGGCGCGCGGCGCCCGCCAGCGGGTGCTGGTGCGCGTGACCCCCGGCGTCAAGCCGAGCACCCACTCCTACATCTCCACCGGCCAGCTCGACTCGAAGTTCGGCTTCTCGATCGATGGCGGGGCCGCGCGGGCCGCCGTCAACGCCATCCGCGCCGCCGAGGGGCTCGAGCTGCGCGGCCTGCACTGCCACATCGGCTCGCAGCTGTTCGACTTCTCGGGCTACGCCGCGGCCGCGGCGATCGTCGCCGACTTCGCCGCCTCGTGCGGCGGCGACGACATCGCCGTGATGGACATGGGCGGCGGCCTCGGCATCGCGTACACGCGCGACGATCGCCCCGGCGCCATCGAGGACTACGCCGAGACCGTGGTCGATGCCGTCCGGGCGGAGTGGGGCCGGGTGGGCCTGCCGATGCCGCGGGTCATGGTGGAGCCCGGCCGCAGCGTCGTCGGGCGCGCCGGGGTGACGCTCTACCGCGTCGGCAGCACGAAGGCCATCCCCGGGGTGCGCACCTACGCGGCGGTCAACGGCGGCATGAGCGACCTGCTGCGGCCGATGCTCTACGGCGCCGTCTACGAGCCGCTGCTCGCGAACCGCGCCGACGCCGAGCCGACCGGGACGGTGCGCCTCGTCGGCAAGCACTGCGAGAGCGGCGACGTGCTGGTGGGCGAGGCGTCGCTCCCCCCGGTCGGGCCGGGTGACCTGGTGTGCCTGCCGGCCACGGGCGCCTACGGTGTGTCCATGGCCTCGAACTACAACGGCGTCACCCGCCCGGCGGTCGTCTTCGTCAACGGGGGCCGTGCGCGCCTGGTCACCCGCCGCGAGACGTACGACGACCTCGTCGCGCGGGACGTGTGACGGCGGCCGCCGCCATGGGCGACGCGCCGGTGCGGGTCGGGCTGCTCGGCTGCGGCACGGTCGGCCAGGCCGTCGTGCGGCTGCTGAGCGACGGCGTCGAGACCATCGAGCGCGCGTCGGGCCACCGCCTGGAGGTGGGGCCGGTGCTGGTGCGCGACCCCGCGCGCGAGCGCCCCGGCGTCGATCCGCGCCTCATCACGACCGACCCCGCCGCGGTGCTCGACGATCCGAGCGTCAGCATCGTCATCGAGGTGATGGGGGGGCTCGACCCGACCCTCGGCTACCTGCGCCGGGCGCTGACGGGCGGCAAGTCGGTGGTGACCGCCAACAAGCAGCTGCTGTCGCGTCACGGGCCCGAGCTGCTCGCCGAGGCCGAGCGGGCGGGCGCCGAGCTGCGCTTCGAGGCGTCGGCCTGCGCCGCGATCCCGGTCATCAAGGTGCTCCGCGAGTCGCTGCTGGCGGCCGAGATCACCGCGATCACCGGCATCGTCAACGGCACCACCAACTACATCCTCACCGAGATGGCCCGCCGCGGGCTCTCCTACGAGGACGCCCTCGGCCGCGCCCAGGCGCTCGGCTACGCCGAGGCCGACCCCACCGAGGACGTCGGCGGCGGCGACGCCGCGGCCAAGATGGCGATCCTCGCGTCGATCGCCTTCCACACCCGCGTGCACCTCGACGACGTGCCCCACGAGGGCATCGACCGCCTCGATCCCATCGACCTCGAGCGGGCCGGGCGGCTCGGCTTCGTGGTCAAGCTGCTGGGCGTCGCCCGCCTGGTCAACGGGGCCGTCAGCGTGGGCGTGTACCCGGCGCTCGTGCCCGCGGGGCATCGCCTGGCGGCGATCGGGGGCCCCGACAACGCCGTGCTGCTCGAGTCCCGCTCGACGCGCGAGATCATGCTGGTCGGACCGGGTGCCGGTGGCGCCGAGACCGCGTCGGCCGTGCTCGCCGACGTGCTCTCGATCCTCGGCACCCACCAGGGCTCGTTCCTGCACAATGCGCTCGCCGACGCGGGTCGCCCGATCGCCCCGGCGGGCGACGTGCGGTCGGCCTTCTACGTGCGCATGGCGGTGCTCGACCGCCCCGGCGCGCTGGCCCGCATCGCCTCGATCCTCGCCGAGGAGCACCTGTCGATCCGCACGGTCGTGCAGAGCGGGGCGGGCGACGAGGCCAGCCTCGTGCTCGTGCTCCACACGGGCGCCGAGCACCGCATGACGGCGGCGCTCGCGCGCGTGCGCGCCCTCGACGACGTGCGCGGCGAGCCGGTGATGCTGCGGGTCCTGGGCGAGGGGGAGGGCGGATGATCCCGCTGATCGAGCGCTACCGCGACTTCCTGCCGGTCACCGACGCCACGCCGATCATCTCGCTGGGCGAGGGCGGCACCCCGCTCGTGCCCCTGCCGCGTCTCTCGGAGCGCCTCGGCGTGTCGGTGCACGCCAAGTTCGAGGGCATGAACCCGACCGGCAGCTTCAAGGATCGCGGCATGACGATGGCGGTGTCGAAGGCCGTCGAGGAGGGCGCGTCCGCGGTCATCTGCGCCTCCACGGGCAACACCTCCGCGTCGGCCGCCGCCTACGCCGCCCGCGCCGGGTTGACCGTGGCCGTGGTCATCCCCGAGGGCAAGATCGCCGCGGGCAAGCTGGCCCAGGCGCTCGTGCACGGGGCGCGCGTGCTGTCGCTCGACGGCAGCTTCGACGACGCGCTGCGGGTGGTCCGCGAGCTGGTCGAGCGCCGGCCGATCTCGTTGGTGAACTCGCTCAACGAGTACCGCATCGACGGGCAGCGCACGGCCGCCTTCGAGATCTGCGACGACCTCGGCGACGCGCCCGACGTGCTCTGCATCCCGGTGGGCAACGCGGGCAACATCAGCGCCTACTGGCTCGGCTTCAACGCCTACCGCGAGGCCGAGCGCTCGCGCCGCCTGCCGCGCCTCTACGGCTTCCAGGCCTCGGGCGCCGCGCCCCTGGTCGAGGGCGCGCCCGTGGCCCGGCCCGAGACCATCGCGACGGCCATCCGCATCGGCAACCCGGCGCGCGGCGGGCAGGCGCTCGACGCGATGCGCGACTCGGGAGGGGCGGTGGCCGCGGTCAGCGACTCCGAGATCATGGAGGCCTACGCGCTGCTGGCCACGACCGAGGGCATCTTCTGCGAGCCGGCATCGGCCGCCTCGATCGCCGGCCTGCTCAAGCGGGCCGCGGCCGGCGACCTGGTCCCCGGCGAGACCGTGGTCTGCGTGCTGACCGGGCACGGCCTCAAGGATCCCGACACCGCCATCGTCAACGCCGAGCCGGTGCGCCGGCTGCCCGCCGACGTCGACGCCGTCGAGGAGGCCGTCTTCGGTGGCTGAGCCCGCCCCCGAGGCGCTCACCGTGAGCGCGCCGGCCACCTCCGCGAATCTCGGCCCGGGCTTCGACTGCCTGGCCGTGGCCCTCGACCTCGGCAACGCGGTGGTCATCACCCGCCGCCCCGGCCCGCTCGACGTGACCGTGACCGGCGAGGGCGCGGGGGAGCTGCCCGAGGACGCCTCCAACCTCGTCTGCCGCGCCCTCGCGACGGGCCTGGGCTCGCTCGAGGGCCTGCACGTCGAGTGCCGCAACCGCATCCCCCTCGGCCGCGGGCTCGGCTCGTCGGCCGCGGCGGTGTGCTCGGGCCTGGTCGCGGCCAACGCCCTCGGCGGCCTGCGGTGGACCCCCGACGACCTGCTGGCGCGGGCGGCGCAGATCGAGGGCCACGCCGACAACGCCGCCGCCTGCCTGACCGGAGGCATGGTCGCCGTGGCGCCGGGTCCGGTGGCCCGGCCGATCCCGGTGCCGGACGGCCTGGCCTTCCTGGCCGTCATCCCGCAGGGTCGGGTCTCGACCGACGCGGCCCGGCGGTCCCTGCCCGCGTCCGTCCCGCTCGCCGACGTGGCGGCGACGCTCGCCAACGCCGTCGGCCTCACGCTGGCCCTCTGCCAGGGGCGCCTCGACGACCTGCCGCCACTTCTGGCCGACCACGTCCACGAGCCCCACCGCGGGCCGTCCGGTCAACGGCCTCGCGGCCGTGCGCGGCGAGGTCGACGGCGAGGGCTGCCTGGGCGCCACCATCTCGGGATCGGGCCCGGCGGTGCTGCTCTGGGTGCGGTCCGAGGCCTCCGAGCGCGTGGCGGCCGCGGTCGAGCGGGCGCTGCACGGCGCCGGGGTCACCGCCACGGTGCGCCCGTCGCGCCCGAGCGCGGCCGGCGTGCGCGCCCGCTGGACCGGCGGGGCCGACCTGCGCCTCGCGCGCGCGGTGGGGTGAGCGCGGCCGCAGCGCGATGGGAGCACGCCCGCGGCGCACTCGACTGCGCGCGCGGCCGGCTGGTGGGCATCGTCAACGCCAACCCCGACTCGTTCAGCGACGGCGGGCGCAGCGCGGGCACGGAGCGGGCCGTCGCCCACGGCCGCCTGCTGGCCGCGCAGGGCGCCGACGTGGTCGAGGTGGGCGGCGAGTCGCTGCGCTTCTCCGACCACACGCCCGTCGCGGTCGAGATCGCGCGGGTCGTGCCGGTGATCGAGCAGCTCGCGGCCGAGCTGTCGGTGCCGGTGGCCATCGACACCTTCAAGCCCGAGGTCGCCGAGGCGGCGATCGCCGCGGGCGCGGCGATCCTCAACGACCCGACCGGCCTGGTCGCGCCCGGCATGGCCGAGGTGGCGGCCGCGGGCCGCGTGGGGGTGGTGCTCACCCATTTCCTCGGCCCGCCCAAGGTCCGGCCGCGGAGCTTCCCCGACATCGACGTGGCGGCGGCCGTCCGGACGTGGGCGGAGGAGGCCCTGGCAGGCGCCGACCGGGCCGGCATCCCGCGCGAGCGGATCGTCATCGACCCGGGCGTCGGGCTCGGCAAGTCGCCGGCGCAGGACCTGCAGCTCCTGCATCGCATCGACGAGGTCGTCTCCCTCGGACGCCCGGTGTTCGTCCCCATCTCCAACAAGAAGGTGCTCGGCGCCCTCACGGGCCGGGCGGCGCCCGACCGCCTCGCCGGCACGGCCGCCGGGCTGGTGTGGTGCCGTGCCCGCGGCGCCACCATCTTCCGCGTGCACGACGTCGGCTTCATGGCCGACGCGCTCACCGTGGCCGACGCCCTGGTCACCGGGCGGGCCGCGCGGTGGTTCGACGTCGTGAAGTGACCCCCGGCCGCTGCTAGCGTCGACGGCGGGGCACCGACCGTCCGACCCGAGGGAGAGGCACGGCATGAAGCTCTTCATTGACACCGCCGACCTGGATGAGATCGAGACGATCGCGGCCTGGGGGGTGCTCTCGGGGGTCACCACCAACCCGAGTCTCCTCGCCAAGGTCGAGGGCGATCCCGACGACATCTACCGTCGTGTGTGCGCGCTGGTGGACGGACCGATCTCGGCCGAGGTCGTGGCCGACGACCGCGATGAGATGGTCGAGGAGGGGCGCCGGCTCGCGGCGATCCACCCGAACATCGTCGTCAAGCTGCCGATGTCGGCCGAGGGGCTGGCCGCGACGTCGCTCCTCGCCGCCGACGACATCCGGGTCAACATGACCCTCTGCTTCACCGCGCCGCAGGCCCTGCTGGCCTCGGCGTCGGGCGCCGCGTTCGTCTCGCCCTTCATCGGTCGCTTCGACGACATCGGCCAGAACGGCGTGGAGTGCCTGCGCGACATCGTCGAGTCCCTCGAGGCGTCGATCTACGACACCGAGGTGCTGGCGGCGTCGATCCGCACCCCGGTGCACGTGACCGAGGCGGCGCGCATGGGCGCCGACATCGCCACGATCCCCCCGAAGGTGTTCCACCAGATGCTCACCCACCCGCTCACCGAGGCCGGCACCGCGACCTTCACGAAGGACTTCGAGGCCCGGGCGGCCCGCGCGGTGAAGGCCTAGGGGGTGGGCACGGCGGAGCGGGGGGCCGGCCTGTCGGTCGCGGCGGTCAACTTCCTCAAGGTGACCGAGCAGGCGGCGATCGCCTCGGCCCGGTGGCTCGGCCGCGGCGACAACCACTCGGCCGACCAGGCCGCGGTCGACGCGATGCGCGAGACGCTCGGCGAGATGCCGATCACGGGCACGGTCGTCATCGGCGAGGGCCAGAAGGACGAGGCTCCGGAGCTCTACGTCGGCGAGGTCCTCGGCGGGGGCGGGATGGACTGCGAGATCGCCGTCGACCCGCTCGAGGGCACCGACCTGGTGGCCCGCGGCGACAGCGGCGCGGTCGCGATCTGCGCCATCGGCGAGCCCGGTGGGCTCATGCCGGCGCCGGACATCTACATGCAGAAGCTCGTGGTGGGGGCGACGGCCAAGGGACGCGTCAACATCCAGGCGCCGATCGCCGAGACGCTCGACATCGTGGCCCGCTGCTACGGCCGCGCGCTGCGCGACACCACGGCGATCGTCCTCGACCGCCCGCGTCACGCCGAGCTCATCGAGGAGATCCGCGCATCGGGCGCGCGCATCCGCCTGATCCCCGACGGCGACATCACCGCCAGCCTGTCGGTGGCCGTCCGGGGCACCGGCGACCACGTCTACGTCGGCATGGGAGGCTCCACCGAGGGTGTCATCACCGCCGCGGCGCTCGAATGCCTCGGTGCCGAGATCCAGGCGCGCATGGCCCCCCGCCACGACGCCGACCGCGAGAAGATGACCGCGTTCGGCATGGCGGACGACGGACGGGTGATGTCGACCCGCGATCTCGCCCCCGCGCCGCTGTACGTCATCGCCACCGGCGTCACCGACGGCAACCTGCTGAAGGGCGTCCGCTACTTCGCCGACGGCGCGCGCACGCACTCGATCGTGATGGACCTCGTGGGCAACACGGTGCGCTTCATCGATACCGTTCACCTGCTGAGCCCCACGATCATCCGCGAGATCCGCCTCTAGCCGAGAGGAGCGAGACGATGGCCGACGACGACTTCCCCTTCCCCTTCGCGTTCGGCGAGGGCGCCGGCGAGGAGTTCAAGGAGAGGCTCAAGGAGCTCATGCGCGCCCAGCGCGAGGCCTTCGAGGAGATGCAGGCCGAGAGCGGGGGCCAGGCCGCGGTGATCGACCGCTGGCAGGTCATCCAGCAGGCGGTCGTGCTCGCCTCGGCGGCGATGGGCACGCTCGTGCCCCAGGAGGGGCCCGACGCGGCGGCCGACGCGATGGGCCTGCTCTTCGCCCGCTCGCTGACGGCCCTGCAGGGGGCGCTCCACCCGTCCGACTGAGCGCGGCGCCGAGGGCCGCCGGGCCCTAGTGGACCCCGTTGGTCCTCGGCGGCGTCAGGTGCAGCTCCACGCGGGCGTCGCGCAGGCTGCCGGCCGTGCGCTCGGCGAAGTCGCGCAGCCCCGCGACGTCGCGCGCCACCACCGCGATGTCGGCCGCGAGCGCGGCGATCTGGTCGTGCGTCGCCCGCCAGCTCGTCCCGATCAGGTCGACGAGGCGCTCCATGTCCTCGACCAGCGCCTGCCGCTCGCGTGCGGCGTCGTCGGCGATCGCCCGTCGCACCACGTCGAGGTCGCGCTCTCGCTCTCGCGCCCGTGCCCGGATGGCGTCGAGATCGGCCTCGAGGCGGCGGACCGCCTCCAGCACCTCCTGGGGGCTCTGGGCCGAGCTCACGTCTCCTCGCCCGTGTAGGCGACGGCGCGCCAGTCGGGCGGCCGCGACTCCTCGGCGGCCGGCTCGCCCGAGCGGGTGCGGAAGCGGAAGCCGGCGGTCTCGTCGAACTCGGGCACGAGCGTGCCGTCGCGCACCTGCTGGTCGATCCAGGCGCCGCGGAAGACCAGCCGCCTCAGCCAGTGCACGAGGTCGCCGGCGCCGCCCAGCAGCGTCGCGCGGTGCCGCTCGACGTGCGCCGCCAGCGGGCTCCGGGGCGCGGTCACCGCGCCGTGCGCGGCGAGGGCGACGAGGTCCTCCAGCACGTCCGGATCGAGCCCGTCGCGCGCCAGCAGACCCAGGCGCACGGCCGCGGCGCCGACCCGCGAGTGGAAGTCGTCGGCGTTGAAGCGGAACCGGACGCCCTCGACCTCGATCGAGAAGTCGTGCCCGCTCTCGTAGCTGGGGCTGAGGGGTCCGTGGCCCATCGACTGCAGGCTATCAACGCCCCTCGGACGGCTCGCCGCGCCCACGCCGCTCCGCGGCCGCGCGCGATGCGCGCCACCCGTGCCACCCCCGTCACGGGGGTGCGCCGGCCCCCGTGATCGGCGCCGGGCCGCGCCGCGCGGGTGCCACCATCGCCCCATGGGGCGCCTGCGGATCGACCGCCTGACCGGCACACCCGCGCCGCTCGTCCACGAGGGGCGCGTCCTCGCCGCGCGCTGCCACCTGGCGGCCACGCCGCTCGCCCGGCTGGTCGGGCTGCTGGCGACGCCCGACCTCGATGACGCCGAGGCGCTCTGGCTGCCGGGGTGCGCGAGCGTGCACGCCCTCGGGCTGCGGGCGCCGATCGGGTGCGCGTTCACCGACGGGGCGGGACGGGTGCTCCGGGTCGTCGATCCGCTGCCGCGCGGCGGATGGGCGGGGGTGCGGGGAGCCCGGGCGGTCGTCGAGTGCGCAGCCGGCGTGCTCGGCCGGGTGCGCCCCGGCGACGTGCTCGCGCGGCGCGAAATTGCCGCTAGGAGCGAACTCGTCGTCACGGACGGGGGGTGACTCCGGGGGCCCTCGCGACTCGTGCGTGTGCGGATCGGTCGCCAACGGGGCCACCGGACGCACCGTACGGAGGTCCGACATGTCCCTCGGGATCGGTCGCGTGGTGCCGTCCGTCCTGCTCGTCGAGGACGACGCGCCCACGCGCGTCTTCCTGTCCCAGAACCTGGCCGCCGACCGGTTCGCGCCGGTCGTCGTCGCGAGCGCGGAGGAGGCGATCGACCAGCTCGTCCGCGGCCGCCCCGACGCGGCGGTGGTCAACGTGGGGCTGCCCGGCATGAGCGGCCTCGACCTGGTGAGCCACATCCGCGACGGCGCGGCCGAGGCCGAGTGGGATTCGGGGATGCCCATCCTGCTGATCTCCGCCGACGCCGGGCCGCACGCGGCGGTGCGGGCCATCGACCGCGGGGCGGACGACTTCGTCGCGAAGCCCTTCCACTACCCCGAGGTGCTGGCGCGGCTCGGCGCGCTGGTGCGGCGTTCCCGCGGGGCGACCCTCTGCGAGGAGCTCCGTGTCGGGGCGCTCGCCGTCGACCGCCACGCCCGGCGCGCGAGCCTCGGGGGCCGGGTGCTCGACCTGTCGGCCAAGGAGTTCGCGCTCCTCGTGGCGCTCGCCCGCGACCCCTCCCGCGTCCTCACGAAGGCCGAGCTGCTGCGCGACGTGTGGGGCTACCGGTCGGCCGCCCGCACGCGGACGGTCGACAGCCACGCGAGCCGCCTGCGGCGCAAGCTCGCGGCGGCCGGGGGCGGGGAGCGGTGGGTCGTCAACGTCTGGGGCGTCGGTTACCGCCTCCTCGGCGAGGAGGCGTGACGTGATCGGGACCTCGGCTCGGGGGGCGCGCGCGATCGACGGCCTGGCGGCGGCGGTGCACGACCTCCACGGCCCCCTCACGGTGATCCGCGGCATGTGCGCCACGCTCATGCGCGACGAGTGCGCCTCGGACCGCCGGCGGGCGCTCGACCTCATCGACGCCGAGGCCGTGCGTCTGGCGGTCGGCCTGCGCGGGCTCACCGGCATCGCCGCCGAGGACGCCCTCGGCGGGCGCTCGTGCGACCTCGCCGCGCTCGTGGCGTCCGCCCTGCGCCGGTTCGGGCCCGTCGCCGGCGCGCGGGGCCGCCGGCTCGCCGTACGGGGTCGGCGCGCCCCCGCGCCGGTGTGCGGCGATCCCGCACGGCTCGAGCGGGCGCTCGACAACCTGCTGCTGAACGCGCTGCGGCACAGCACGGAGGGCGGCACGGTGGTCGTCGGCCTCGCCGTCCGGGGCGGGTGGGCCGAGGTGCACGTCCGCGACGACGGGCCGGGGGTCCCCCGGGACGACCGGGAGCGCATCTTCCACCCCGGCGAGCGCGGCTCGGCGCCGCAGGGGGAGGGCGCCGGCCTCGGCCTCGCGATCGCCCGCGAGATCGTCACCGCGCACGGGGGGAGGCTGACCCTCGATCCGATCGGCCCCGGCGCCTGCTTCCGAATCGCCCTTCCGCTGCGCGATCGCGCGGACCACGGTCCGCGGGTCGCATGAGGCCGATCGTCGTCGAGGCCGCGCTCGCGCAGCACACCGCCGCGGGCGCGCGTCCGGTGGTGGTGGTGACGCGGGGCCGGCGCCGGGGGACGTGGCGCGAGGTCACCGCCGACGCCGTCGTCGCGGCCATCGACGCCGCGGGCGCCGACGCGGTCGTGCTCGCGCGATCGCCGGGCGACGATCCCGGTGGCGCGCGCCTGCCGGCTCTGGCCCGTCTGATGGGGCTGCCCGTCGTGCGACTGCCGACCGATCCGGGGCTCGCCGGTTGGTCGCTGGCACTGGCGACGCACCCCGAGCTCTGCGACGACGACCTCGTCCGCCGGCTGGAGGTGCTCGTCGGCGCCGCCGCATCCGCCGACCTGCCGCGCCGCCACGCCGGCGACGGGCCACGCGTGCCGGCCCTGCGTCCCGGTGTGCTCTCGCGCTGGGCGGGCTGCGCCTGGCGCCCCTGCGCACGGTGCGGGGGAGGGGGGCTCGCCGGGGCGGCGTGCGGCCGCTGCGGATCCCCTCGCCTCGGGGTGGTGGCGTGATGCGCGGGCGACCGGCCGGTCGTCGCGCGGGACTGCTGCTCGTGCTCGCCGGCCTCGCGGGCCTGCTCGCCGCGGTCGTGACCCTGCGGGCGGCCGCCGATCCGGCGCCAGGGGGGACGATCGTGGTCGCGCGCCAGACGCTCGGCCCGGGACTGCTGGTCGATGCGTCGGCGGCGGCGGGCGCGCTCGCCGTCGTCCCGCTCCCCGAGGGTCTCGGGCTCGTGGGGGTGCTCACCGATCCGGCCGAGGCGGTCGGTCGCCGGGTGGCGGTCCCGGTCGCCGCGGGCGAGCCGCTCACCCAGGCCTCGCTCGGCGGCATGCCGGGCGTCGGGCCCGAGCCGCTCGCCGTCGGCGAGCGCGCCGTGCCCGTGCCCCTGTCGGCCGCGGGCGGCGCCGGCGCCGGGCTCGTCACCGGCGCGCGGGTCGATGTGGTCGCGTCCACCGGCGAGGGTCCGGCCGGGCGGACGGAGGTCATCGTCGCCGACGCCCAGGTGCTCGCCGTGGCCGCCTCCGGTGCCCCCGACGGCGTCGGCGGCCCCGGCGAGGCGCTCCTGCGCGTCTCGTCGCAGCAGGCCCTGCGCATCACCGCGGCGCTCAACTTCGCCCGCGAGGTCCGCCTGCTGATCCGCCCCGCGGATGAGGTCGGAGCGGTCGTCCCGCGCACGGTGGCGGCCCCGTGAGCGACGCATCGCAGACGTCGGCGGGTGGGGGCGTGGCCGTGATCGGGGCCTGCGGTGGCTGCGGTACGAGCCTCGTGGCGGGCGCGCTGGCGCTCTCGTGGCAGCGCGGCCACGGCGGAGCCTGGCTGATCGAGTTGGACGGCGGGTGCGGCGACCTCGGCGAGGCGTGGGACCTGCCCGGCGACCGCACCCTGCACGATCTCGTCGGCGTGGCCGGCGAGATGACCGCGGTCCACCTCCGCGCGGCCGCCCAGCACCACGCCTCGGGGCTCATGGCGATCGTGGCCGCCCCGGATCGCGGTGCCGGCGACTGGGGCTCCGCCATGTCCGCGCGCCTGGTCGAACGCGCGGCGGACGCGGCGGAGGGGCGCTGCGTCATCGACGCCGGCAGCGTCCTCGGGCCGGCCGCCATGGGAGCCGTCGCCCGGGCCCGGTCCGTCGTGCTGGTCTGCCCGCCGCGGATCTCCGGCGTCCGGCGGGCGGTGGGCGTGCTGGCGGCGCTGGCGCGGGAGGGGCTCGACGGAGGCTGCGGCCTGGTGGTCGGCGGCACGCCCGGGCGCGCCGAGATCGGGACCCGCGCGCTCGCGCGCGTCGTGGGACGCGACGTGATCGCCGAACTGCCCTGGTCGGCGCGCGAGGCCGCCGAGCTGGGCGCCGGACGGTGGCCGCGGGGCCGGCGACGCGGCCTCGCGACGGCGATGGCGACGCTCTCGGAGCGGCTCCGATGAACCGTCCGGCCGACCCGGCGCTCGTCGAGCACCTTCGGTCGCGCGCGGCACGCGACGGGCGCGTCGGGGGCACGCACATGGATCGCGGCGCGCTGGCGGAGGTCGTCGCGGACATGCTCGACGAGGAGCGACGCATCCTCACCGAGGAGGAGCGGGGGCGCGTGATCCAGGCGGTGGTGGACGAGGCCCTCGGGCTCGGCCCCCTCGAGCCCCTGCTGCGCGACCCGCGCATCACCGAGGTGATGGTGTGCGGCCCCGGCAGGGTCTTCGTCGAGCGCGACGGCCGCATCTCGCCGGCCGACGTGCGCTTCCATGACGACGCCCACCTGCTCCACGTGATCGACCGCATCCTCGCTCCGCTCGGGCGCCGCGTGGACGAGGCCAGCCCGATGGTCGACGCCCGCCTGCCGGACGGGTCACGGGTCAACGCGGTCATCCCACCGCTCTCGCTCGACGGGCCCGCGCTCACCATCCGCCGGTTCGCCGGTGCGCCGCTGACCGGCGACGACCTCGTGCGACTGGGCACCATCGACGCGGCGATGCTCGCGATGCTGAGGGCGACCGTCGAGGCCCGGCGCAACGTGCTGGTCACCGGCGGCACCGGCAGCGGCAAGACGACGACCCTCGCCGCCCTCGCCGCCTTCGTGCCGGCGCGCGAGAGGGTCGTGACGATCGAGGACGCCGCCGAGCTGCGCCTCGCGCTCCCCCACGTGGTGCGGCTCGAGAGCCGTCCGCCGTCGCTCGAGGGCTCGGGCGCCGTGTCGATCCGTGCGCTGGTGCGCAACGCGCTCCGTATGCGCCCCGACCGGATCGTGGTCGGCGAGGTCCGGGGAGGGGAGGCGCTCGACATGCTCAGCGCGATGACGACCGGGCACGAGGGCTCGCTCTCGACGCTGCACGCGTCCTCGCCCGCCGACGCCATCCGGCGCCTCCAGACGCTGGCGCTGATGGGTGATCTCGACCTCCCGTACCGGGCCGTGGCCGACCAGGTGGCGAGCGCCCTCGACCTCGTCGTGCACCAGGCCCGGCGTCCCGACGGCACCCGCCGCGTCGTCGAGGTCTCCGCGGTGGCGGCCGGACCGGACGGGGCGGCCCTGACGTCGCTGGTCACCTGGCGTCCGCCCGCCGACGCGCGCCCCGGCTTCAGGTGGACGCCCGCGGGCCGGGCATGGGCGGCCGACGTGCAGGCGGCCGGCGCCCTCGAGGTCTCCGGGTGAGCGCGCCGGCGGCGGCGGTGGCCGCCGCGGCGTCCGTGGCACTGCTGGTGGTCGGCACCGGGCGAGCCCTCGCGGGGCGGCTGCCGCCCCGGGCCGCGGACACCGCGCGGGGGCGGCTCGGGCGCACCGAGCGCGGTCGGCGGCTCGCCGGACGCCTTGCCCGGGCGGGCCTCACGTGCGGCCCGGACCTCTTCGTGGCCGGGGTCGCCGCGGCGGCCCTCGTCGCGGGGGTCGGCGCCGCCCTCGCCCTGCGTCTGCCCGCTGCGGGGCCCGTCGCGGCAGCTGCCGTGGTGGCGGTCGCCGTCGCCGTCGTCCGCTCGGCCGACCGCCGCCACCTGGCGCGCGTCGAGGCGCAGCTGCCGGGCGTCGCCCAGCAGCTCGCCGCCGGTCTGGCCGCCGGACGCTCGCTGCGGCAGGCGCTGACGCGTGCGGCGCGCGACGCGCCCGAACCGGCGCGTGGCGAGCTGGCGCAGATCGTGCGCGAGCTCGAGCTCGGAGGACGCATCGAGACCGCGTTGGAGGAGGCGGTCGAGCGACTGCCCGCGCACGACCTGCGCATCATCGTGACGGCGATCCTGGTCCAGCGGCGCACCGGCGGCAACCTCGCCCAGGCGCTCGCCGCCCTGGCCGACCGGCTCGAGGAGCGCGCTCGCCTCGCCCGAGAGCTGCGCGGCGCGACGGCCCAGGCGCGGATGACGGCCTGGCTCGTCGCGGCCCTGCCGGTCGGCGGCGGCGTGATGGCGGAGATCGCATCGCCCGGAACGCTCGCGCGCGTGGTCGGCCAGCCTCCCGGCCCCGTGCTGCTGGTCGTGTCGGCCGGGCTCTACGGCCTCGGCGTGGTGCTCATCCGACGCATCGGGGACGTCGAGCCGTGACCGCCCTCGTGCTCTGGGCGATCGCCCTGCTCTGTGCGGCCCTCGGGTTGCGGGCGCGGCGGGCCCCGGCCCCCGCTCCACCGGTGATGGGGTCGGCCGCCGCCCTGGCGAGGCCGCCCGGTGCGCTGCGCCTCGGTGCCCGGGTGCCCTGCCCGGCGGCGCTCGCCGCCGCGGCGATGCGGGACGCGGACGCCGACCGGCTGCGGGCGGCGGGGCTGACCCACGCCGCCACCCCGGGAGACGTCGCGCGCGCCCGGGTGGCGGCGTCAGCCGCCGGCCTCGCGCTGGGCGCGCTCGCCGCCCTCGTGGCGCCGCCCGCCGCGGTGCTCGTCCCCGGTCTCGCCGCCCTCGGGGCGCTCGCGCCGGGTAGGGCGCTGGTCGTGCGCGAGCGCGCGCGGCGACGGATGCTGGTGCGCGAGCTCCCCGACCTGCTCGATCTGCTCGGCATCTGCGTCGCGTCGGGGATGGCGCTCGATCGGGCGCTCGCGCTGTCGGCGGGCCGCCTCGGGGGAGTCCTCGGCGACGAGATCGACGTCGTGCTGCGCGACCTCTCGCTGGGCACGCCGCGGGCGGCCGCCTATCGCGACCTGATGGCGCGCGTGCCGGCGCCCGAGCTGGCGCGCACCGTCGCGGCGCTGCTCGAGGCCGAGGAGCTCGGGGCGCCGTTGTCGCGCGCGCTCGAGGCCCAGGCGCGCGCGCTGCGGGCATCGCGCCGGCAGGCCGCCCGCGAGCGGGCCGCGCGGGCAGCCCCGAAGATCCAGCTCGTGGTGGCGATGGTGATGGTGCCCGCAGTGCTGCTGCTCGTGATCGGCGTGCTGCTGATGGAGCTCGCGCGGCAGGTGGGCGGGGTGGTGGGAGGGTGAGGCCGCGACATCGAGCGGGTTCGGCGACGGCCGAGTACGCGGGGGTGGTGCTGGCGGTCGGCCTGATGATGCTGGCGCTCATCGCCGTGCGCGAGCACCGGCCCGAGCGGCGCCCGCCGCTCGATCCCGTGGCCCGGGTGGCCGCGCTCGTTCGGCCGGCTCCGGTCGTACGCGTCCGCCGCCCGCCGACGCCGGGCGCGCGGCCGCGCCGGCAGGGCCCTCGCCGCCCGCCGCCGGAGCGCGAGCGCGTGCTCGTGCCGGGGTGGGCGGTCGGCTGGTGACCCCCCGCGGCCGGCCGCGGCGTCCGGTGCCGCGCATCGCACCGTCTGCGCGCGAGCGGTGCCGGGCCGTGAGCGACCGGTACCACCCGAGCGCGCGTCCGGGTGCCGCGCAGATGCGGCCGCAGCGATGTCGGCAGCGGCCGACCGCCGGAGGCAATTGCGCCGGCGACTCGTGGCAGGTCATGGACACGGGTGTGACGACCCGGGGGCGGGCGGCGGATACTTGTCGTGAGTGTCGTCCCGGCCCCCCGCCCCACGATGAGCGCGCCCCGTGCCCGGCCGGCCTTCGCCGACGTCGCCGAGCGGCACCTGGACGGCGTGCTGCGCTACCTGGCCCACCTGACGGGCGATCGCGATCTGGCCGAGGACCTGACGTCGGCCACGTTCGAGCGGGCCCTGCGCGACTGGTCCCGGTACGACCCCGGTCGGGCGACGCCGATCGTCTGGCTGATCGAGGTGGCCCGGCGGGTGGCGCTCGACCACTTCCGCCGGGACGGGCGGCGGCGGGCGCGCGAGGAGCGGTACGCGGCCGGCGTGCCCGATCGCGTGCCGGCGCCCGAGGCGCCGGGCGGGTTCTCGCCCGATCTGCGCGCCGCCCTCGGGCGTCTGAGCCGCGCCGAGCGCGAGCTGATCGCCCTTCGGGTGGTGCTCGGCCTCGACGCCGCCGAGGCCGGGCGCATCGCCGGCATGTCGGCGTCGGCGGTGGGCACGTCGCTGCACCGGGCGTTGACGAAGTTGCGAGAGGAGGTGGTGCGATCGTGACCGAGCAGCATCCCATCGATGCCGGGCGCCTCGGCGAGCTGGTCAACGGCGCGCGGCCCGCCGGCGAGGAGGAGCGCGCCCTCGCGGCGCTGATCGCCGAGGCCCGCGAGCTCGAGCCGGGAGCCTCCGACGACCTGCGCCGGCGGGTGCTCGACGACGCGCGGCGCGCGGCGCCGGTGGCGGCGCCCGCATGGCGCGGACGCGCGCTCGACCCACGCCGATGGCTCGGCGGAGGGGAGGCGGGGCGCCGCCGGCTGCTGGTCGCGGCGCCGGTCACGGCGGCCGTCGTCGCCCTGATGATCGCGATACCGGTGCTCGACGGCGGGGGAGGGGGCGACGCCACCTCGCCCCTTCCGGAGGCCGCCGGCCGCCTCGCCGCACCCGAGGCGAGCCCGTCAGGGCCTGCTGACTCCGGTGCGGCCGGAGTCGCCCCGCCTGCGCCGGCGTCGGGCGCGCCGTCCGCCGTGGCGCCCGCTCCGGCCCCTGTCCCGGCCACGGGACGCCTGCAGCGCATCACGACCCGCACCCGCGTGATGGTCGACGGCGTCGCCGCCCTCTCGCGGGCGAGCGCCTCGGCCATGCGCACGGCGCGCGACCTCGGCGGGTACACCGCCCGCTCGGACTACGGGGTGCCCGACGGCGGGCGCGGCACCAACGAGCTCGTCTTCCGCGTGCCCGCCGGCCGGGTCGACGAGGCCCTCGCCGCCTTCGGCCGGCTGGGCGTGGTGATCGGCCAGGACGCCGACATCGTTGACGTCACCGACCGCGTCGCCGCCGCCGACCGGGGTGTCGCGCGGCTGCGCGAGCGCCTCGCCGGGCTGCGGGCCCGCGCGGCGGCCGATCCGGCCGACGCGGCGCGCGCCGTCGCGGTGGTGAGGGCCGAGTCGGCCCTCGCGCGCGCCGAGGCGGCGGTCGCGGCGCAGCGCGAGCGGGCGCGGCTGGCCGTGGTGCACCTGACGCTGACGACCGAGGGCCCGCCCGCGGTGGCGGAGGAGGAGGGCCGCTTCGCCGGGCCGATCACCGGAGCGGGCGTCCGCCTGGCCGACGCGTTGGCCTGGACCCTCGGCGCGCTCGTGCTGCTCGCCCCGTTCGCCGCCGTGGCCGCGCTGGCCGTCTGGGGCGTCACCCGCCTGCGGGGGCGCTCGGCCCGCCGGGTGATGCGGGCGACCTGACGGCGCCCTCCGGGCTGGGCCCGGCTCGACCCGGCTCGGCTCGGCCGCTCGGGGGTGCGCAGTACCCGCCCGCGGGGGCGCTCGGCCCGCCGGGTGACGCGCGCGACATGACGGCGCCCGCCGGGCCGGGCCCGGCCCGGCTCGGCGGCTAGGGGGTGCGCACCCGGGCGAGGTCGGCGGGGACGCGCTCGAGATGGGCGCGCAGACCCGATCGCCGGGCCTCGAGCCACGCCCAGCGCGGCCGCCGGTCGCCGTCGAGCGCCTCGCCGACGCTGCCCGGGTTGACGAACAGGCAGCCCTCGGCGCGGCGCACGAGCGGCACGTGGGTGTGTCCGCTGACGACGCACGCGGGTCGGCCGAGCGCACGCACCAGGCGTCGCAGCTCGCGGTCGGGGGTCGAGTCGTCGACCGCGTGGCGCGGATCGTCGGGCGAGCCGTGCATGACGACGACCGTGGCGCCCGCGAACGGCAGGCGCACGACCATGGGCAGCCAGGCGAGGTAGTCGAGGTTCTCGGTGCCGAGCTGGTTCGTGGTCCAGGCGCGCGAGCCCACGCGCGAGGCCTTGTGGCTGGCGGGGTCGCGTCGGGGCCGGGTGGCCACCTTGCGGTCGGTGTTGCCCATCACGCAGGGCCAGCCCAGATCGCGCACGGCGCTGACGCAGGCGTCGGGATCGGCGCCGCGCATCACGAGATCGCCGGTGCAGGCGCCGCGCGCCATGCCCGCCGCGGTCATCGCCTCGAGCACCGCCCGCAGAGCGGGGGCGTTGGCGTGCACGTCGCCCATCAGCCCGAATCGCTCAGGCACCCGCGCCCCGCAGCGCGCCCTCGAGGCGCGGACGGAAGCGCTCGGCCTTGAGCCGCCGCCACTCGTCGAGGAACCGGGCGTAGAGCTCGTCGCGCCGCCGCCGTTGCCGCCCGATCAGCGCGTGCACGCCCACCCGCTCGTCGGACCGCCGGCCCTCCTCGAGCTCGCGGCGGAAGGCGCGGAAGGCCGCCTCGGAGGCGGGGCCCTCCCGGCGCCGGCGCGCGCTCGCCTCGCTCACCAGGCGGCGGGCGGCGCCGGCCTCGCGCGACTCGAGCCACGCGAGGTGCGCCTCGAGCATCGGTATCTGCACGTCGCAGTCGTGGATCTCGCCGAGCAGGTCCTGCAGCCCGCGCACCTCGGCCAGGAACGGCTCGAGGTCGGCCGCGAACGCGACCCCGAAGATCTCGAGCAGGTAGCGCAGGCGCTTGCAGGCGATGCGCATGTCGTGCAGCTCGGTCACGTTGCGCGGATCGGCCACCAGGCCGTCGAACGCGTACACCTCGTCGATGCGCACGGAGAGCACCCGTCGCGCGTTGGGGCGCAGCTTGGCGTCGGGGTCGAGGCCGGTGACGGGCCGCGGCTTCGCCATTCAGTCGGGCGGTCGGGGCTCGAGGGATGCCAGCCGCACGCCGGTGTGCGTGCCGACGTAGCGGTCGAGGCGCTTCTCGAAGCGCTCGCGCTCGATCCGCTCGAAGAGCGCGGCGATGTGCGGGTCCTCGGCGGCGCGCTCGGCGCGGTAGCGGGCGATCAGGCCCTCGAGCCCCGGGCGCTCGTCGTCGCGCATGTCCGGCAGCAGCCGGCTGAGGCCGTCGATCGCGACGTCGAGGTCGCGGGCGTCGCCGAGGACGTCGGTGATCTCCTTCACCTGACGCAGGTATGGGCGGAAGGAGCGACGGGGGAACGCGCCCTCGAAGGCGTCCATCGCGGCCCGCAACCGCCGCGACGAGACCCGCATGGCGTGGAGCTCCTCGATGTCCTCCCCCAGCAGCGTGCCCTCGTGGCGGCTCCACATCTCACGCCACCGGGTCAGGATCACCCGGCCGGCCGCGTCGCGGAAGCGGGCGCCCGCGACGAGGCCCCGCACCTCCCACGCGCGGGCCATCCGGGACTAGTCCGCCATCCGGCGACGCACCATCACCGACTCGCGCACCGCCGCGCGCAGGCCCCGCCCGCTGGCGAGCACCGGCCAGTCGACGTCGAGCTCCATGCCCAGGTCGACCAGCGCACGCACGATCTGCCCCTCGTCGATGCCGTCGCCCGACAGCTCGACGGCCTCGCGCAGCCATCGCCGCTGCGGCTTGGACAGCTCCACCGAGATCTGCTTGCGCGCGTCCTTGCGCCGGGTGCCGATGGCGCCGTCCGCCAGACGGACGTAGGTGCCGGCCGCGGCGCCCGCCGGCCCACCGAGCATCGACGTGTACGTGACCCCTCGTCTCATGCGCGCTCCTCCTCGTGCGATCCGGCGGCGAGGCTGATGCGGCGGTCCTCGGCCAGGTCGCGGATGGTGTCCTCGCCGATCTGCTCCTCGCCGCGCGCCGCCGCGACGAAGAGGGCGTTGGCGAGCAGCAGGTTGACGAGCCGCGGGATGCCGCCGGTCTCGGCGTGCGCCGCCCGCGCCGCCCGCTTCGAGATGATCCGCCGCTCGGCTCCGGCCACCCGCGTGCGGTGCTGGGCGTAGGCATCGACCTCGTCGGCGCCCATCGGCCCGAGGTGGTAGCGCACGACCACCCGCTGGTCGACCTGGGGCTGGCGCTGCACGCGGCCGGTCAGCTCCGGCTGCCCGAGCAATACCACGGGGGCGCCGGGCAGCCCGTCGCCGGGGTTGGTGAGCAGCCGCACCTCGTCGAGGGCGCGAGGGTCGAGGCGCTGGGCCTCGTCGATGGCGAGCACGGTGCGCCGGCCCTGCGCCGCCGCGGCGGCCAGCCGGGCGCGCACGCGCCCCGCCAGGCGCGCGGCCGAGCCGCCGGCGGGCTCGGCGCCCATCGCGGGGAGGAGCGCCGCGAGCAGGGCCGCGCCCGTGCGGGGCGGGTTGGAGACCTCGGCCACCACGAAGCCCTCGCCGTCGAGGGTGCGGCGCAGCGTCTGCGACAGCAGCGTCTTGCCGGCGCCGATCTCGCCGGTGATGACGACGAGCCCGCCGAGCTGCGTGATGCCGAACAGGATGCGGGCCAGCCCCTCGCGGTGATCGGCACGCTCGAAGGCGAAGCGGGGATCGGGCTCGAGCCGGAAGGGGGCCTCGGCCAAACCCCAGTGGCCCAGGTACGGAGGGGCCTCGGCACTCACCCGCCCGCCTCCAGCACCAGGCCCTCGCGCAGGCCGGATCGGCTGACGACGACGGCGTCGAGGTCGAACGAGCGGCGCACCGCCTCGAGCGCGGCGGCGCCGGCGAGCGCCAGGCGCACCCGGGCCGGCTCGAGGTCGGTCGATTCGGCGAGGTCGTCGGCCGGGGCGCCCACCAGCCGCTCGACGGCGCGGACGAGGGCGTCGCGATCCAGGCGGTCCGATCCCGCGAGGGCGGCGAGGGCGGTCGCCGATCCCCCGGTGGCCGTCGCCTCGTCGGCCGCGATGGGCACGCTCACCGGATCGACCATCTCCCGCACGGCGGCGATCATCGGCTCGAGCACGTCGATCGGCGGGGGGTCGGGAGGGCCGAAGCGCTCGGTGAGCACGCGCACCCCGATCGGCAGCGAAGTGGCCCACCGCAGGTGGCCGCCCTCGCCCCCCATCAGCTCGAGGCTGCCGCCGCCGAGGTCGACCGCGAGCAGGGGGTCGGGGACACCGGCGGCGACGATGCCCCGGAACGCCAGCTCGGCCTCCTCGGCGCCCGTGAGCACGCGCGGCACGACCCCCGCCGCCGCGGCGAGCCGGTCGAGCAGCTCGGCGGCGTTGCCGGCGATGCGGGCGGGCGCGGTGCAGGCAACCACGATGCGGCGGGCGCCGAGCCGCGTCGCCTCGGCCACCATCTGGCGGACGGTCGCCTCGACCAGGTCGAGGCCCTCCGTCGCGATGCGCCCCCCCGGCCGCAGGCCGGCGCCGATCGCGGTCATCGCGCTGCCGCTCGCCAGCGGCTCCACCCTGCCGCGCGCCACGCGGGCGACCAGCAGGCGGGTGGTGTTCGTCCCGACGTCGATCGCGGCGATCGGCGCCGATGTCTCGAGTTCGGGCTCGTGGCGTGTCACGTCGGCATCCGCGGAGGCGCCGAGTGTACCGGTGTCCCCCGGGGCCGAGCACGGCCCCCGACCTGTTACATCGCGGTGCCCCGCCGCCCCGGTGTGCGCCGGCGCGCGACCACCCGCGCCCGCATGAGGGCCAGGCCGCCGATCGTCGCGGCGACGAGCGCGAGGCGGCCCTGGCCGGCGACGACCGCGCCGCCTCCGGGCGTCGATGCGAGGGCCGCGAGCAGGAAGCCGGCGGCGAGCCCGAGCGCGTAGAGCGCGACGGTCGCGGCCTGCGGCACCCGCGAGCGGCGGCGCGGCGGCGGCACCGCCCGCAGGCGGGGGCGGGGGGCGGCGACGGCCCGGACGGGGAGGGCGGAGGAGCGGGCGGTTGCGTGCATGGGGCGAACAGTAGTTCGTGCCTCGGACGCGAACAAGTGTTCTGCAACGCCGCCGGCGCAACGCCGCGTGCAGGGGGGCTCGCCTGCCCCTGACCGTTGCGCGGGGGGTGCGCGGGGGAAATCCCGTACGGATGGGGGGAGACTGGATTGCCTGGTGGGGCTGGGTGGGGTAGCGTGGGGCCATGCAACGGCGGCTGCTGAGCGGGAGCTACGAGTGCAGCTTGGACAGCAGGTCCCGGCTGGCCATCCCCGCGAAGCTCCGCGAGCCGTTCGCGGAGGGGGCCATGGTCGGCTGGTGGATCGATGAGTGTCTCGTCCTGGTGCCGAGCGTCGACTGGACCTCGCTCGTCGACGGCACCTTCGGGACGATGAGCGTGCTCGACGACGAGGCGCGCGATCTCTCGCGGTTCATCCTCGCGGGCGCCTTCAGCCACGAGCTCGACAAGCAGGGCCGCGTGCCGCTGACCGCCGAGCTGCGGGAGCACGCCGGCATCGAGGGCGCGAAGGTCCGCCTGATCGGGGTGGGCGGGTACCTGGAGATCTGGGATCCGGCGCGCCTCGCCGAGAAGTTCGCCACGCTGCGCCGTGAGGGGGTGTCCCACCGTGCCAAGCGCCTTGCCGCTCGAGTCGCGTAGGCCTTCCCGGGGCCACGAGCCGGTCCTGGCCGACGAGGTCGTGCGCCTGCTCGCGCCCCGTGCCGGGGAGACCGTGGTCGACTGCACCTTCGGAGGAGGCGGGCACGCCCGCCGCATCGCGCCCGCCCTCGGCGAGGGGGGCCGGTACATCGCCATCGACCGCGATCCGTCCGCCCGCCAGTGGTTCGCCGACCTCGCCGACGACGTGGTCTGCGAGATGAGGTTCATCCACGCCAACTTCGCCGACGCGCTGCCGCGCCTGGCCGATCAGGGCCTGCGCGCCGACATCGTGCTGATGGACCTCGGGCTCTCGTCCATGCAGGTCGACCAGCCCGAGCGCGGGTTCTCGTACTCGCGGCAGGCGCCGCTCGACATGCGCATGGACCCGGCCCGCGGCGAGTCCGCGGCCGATCTGGTGGCCGCCGCGTCCGAGCGCGAGCTGGCCGATCTCATGCGCACCTACGGCGAGGAGCGCTACGCGCGACCGATCGCCCGCGCCATCGTGCGCCGCCGGGCCTCGGAGGCCATCACCACCACGGGCGACCTGGTGGAGATCGTCCGCTCGGCCGTGCCGACGCCGGCGCTGTTCGCCGGCGGCCACCCGGCCAAGCGGGTCTTCCAGGCGCTGCGGATCGCGGTCAACGACGAGCTCGGCAGCCTCGAGCGCGGTCTCGAGGGGGCCTTCACGCTGCTGGCGGACGAGGGGCGCCTCGGCGTGATCTCGTTCCACTCGCTCGAGGACCGCATGGTCAAGCGGTTCATGCGCGAGCGCAGCATCGGCTGCATCTGCCCGCCGGACATGCCGGTCTGCGGCTGCGGCCACACGGCCGAGGGCGCGCTGCTCGCGGGCAAGGCGCAGCGGCCGCGCCAGGCCGAGCTCGACCGCAACCCCCGTGCGCGCTCGGCGCTGCTGCGCGGCGTGCGGCGGCTGGGGGCGGCGTCGTGAGCACCCGCGCAGCCGCCTCGGCCCGCGTGCGCGTGACGGGTGCGGCGACCGCCGTCGCCCGTCCCCGCCCCGGGGACGACCCGCACGCCCGCCCGGCGCCGCCGCGAGCGCGCCCGCGCGCGGTGCCGGCCCGGCGATCGCGCCCCGGCCTGCGCCTCGGTCCGCTCGTCATCCCGCTGGTCGCCCTCATCCTCGGGGGCATCGTGTGGGTCAACGTCGCAAAGCTCTCCCTCACCAACGAGACCGGCAAGGTGATCGAGAAGGCGCGCGTCGTCGAGGGGCAGACGGCGCGCCTCAAGAGCGATCTCGAGCAGCGTGACGCCGCCGTGCGCCGCAACGCGCAGGTCACGCTCGGCATGGTCTCGCCGGGACCCGACTCGGTGACCTACCTGGACCCGCTGGACCCCTGATGCCGTCCGGCTCGTCCCGGCGGCCGCCGGCGCGCCCCCGCGCCGGCCGGCGACGCCGCGATCCCGCACGGGCGTCGCGCGCCAGCGCTCCCGGCGCATCCGCGTGCTCGCCGGGCTCGCCCTGCTCATGTTCTGCATGCTCGGCGCCCGCGCCGCATTCCTCGGCACCGTGCGCGCCGACGACCTGTCGGCGCGCGGCCTCTCGCAGAACCGCCACGAGAGCGTGCTGCTCGCCCAGCGGGGGTCGATCCAGGCGAACGACGGGACCGATCTCGCCACCGACCGGCTGGCCGTCGACGTCACGGCGTCGCCCAACCTGATCCTCGACCCCCAGGCCGTGGCCGCGAAGCTCGGTCCGGCGCTCGGACGCGACCCGAACGTCCTCGCCAACACCCTGTCGCAGGACGGCACCTACGCCGTGCTCGCGCGCGACGTCACCCCCGCGCGCGCCGACCGTGCCCGCGCGCTCGGCATCGCGGGCATCTACTTCTCCGACACCTACCAGCGCTTCCTGCCGGGCGGCGCCCTCGCGGCCCAGCTCGTCGGCCTCACGAACGACGAGCACGCCGGCCTGGCCGGCCTCGAGCAGTCGCTCGACGGCGTCCTCACGGGGACACCGGGCCGGCGGGTCGAGGTGCGCGACGTGTTCGGGCGCCCGATCCAGGTGCTCGCCGACCGACCGGCCGTCCCGGGCAGGGACGTGCAGCTCACGATCTCCCCGGCGATCCAGGCCGAGGTCGAGCGGGTGCTGGCGGCGACGCGCGAGGAGTACGGCGCCCGGCGGGCGATGGGCGTGGTCATGGACCCCCGCGACGGATCGATCCTCGCGATGGCGACCGTGCCCCGCTTCAACCCCAACAAGCGCGAGACGATCAACCAGGAGCAGGTCAGCAACCGGCCGGTGACCGAGACCTTCGAGCCCGGCTCGACGTTCAAGATCGTGACCCTGGCCGGGGCGCTCGACGACGGAGTGGTCACGCCCTCCACGTCCTTCGACCTGCCCGAGGAGTACACCCTCTACGACCGCACCCTCACGGACTCCCACGAGCGCGACGCGGTCACGCTCACGGCGACGCAGATCCTCGAGCAGTCGAGCAACATCGGCACCGTCAAGATCGCCGAGCGCCTGACCGAGCAGCGCCTGCAGGCGTGGATCGCCCGCTTCGGCTTCGGCACGCCCACCGGCATCGACTACCCCGGCGAGGTGATCGGCCTCGTGCCCCCGCCGGGGGACTGGTCGGGGGTGTCGATCCTCAACATCCCGATCGGTCAGGGCGTGGAGGTCAGCCTCGTGCAGCTCACGCGGGCGTTCGCGGCGATCGCCAACGGCGGCCGGCTGGTGACCCCGCACGTGGTCGCCTCGGTCGACGGCGAGCCGGTGCCGGTCGATCCGGGTCGCCAGATCATGTACCCCCGCACCGCGGGCCAGGTCGAACAAGATGCTGCGCGAGGTGGTCTCGACCGACGGCACCGGCACGCTCGCCCAGGTGAAGGGCTACGAGGTGGCGGGCAAGACCGGCACCGCGCAGAAGCTCGTGAACGGCGCCTACAGCGACACCGTCTTCACCTCGTCGTTCGTGGGCTACGTCCCGGCCGACGACCCCCAGCTGCTGATCGCGGTCGTGGTCGACGAGCCGTCGTCGACCGGCGCGTACTACGGGGGGGACGTCGCGGCCCCGGCCTTCGAGCAGATCGCCGAGCTGTCGCTCCAGAACCTGCTGATCGCACCCTGACCGGCGGGCGGGTGCTGGTAGTGTCGGCGCCCGCATGACCCTCGACGATCTGATCGGGGAGGTCCCCGGAGGGCGGCTCGTGGCCCCCCCGGGCGGTCCGGCGGCGACGGCGGTGACGCCGATCGGCGCGGTCGTCCACCACGCCGACGCCGCGCGGCCGGGCACCCTCTTCTGCGCGCTCCCCGGGCTGCGGGCCGACGGCCACGACCACGCGGCCGCGGCCGTCGCGCGCGGGGCGACGGCCCTCATGGTCGAGCGCCTGCTCGATCTCGACGCCGTCCAGATCGTCGTGCCCGACGCGCGCCTCGGCATGGCCCGCGCCGCGGCGGCCCTGCACGGGCACCCCTCGCGCGCCCTCGACGTGGTCGGGGTGACCGGCACCAACGGCAAGACGACCTCCGCGTTCCTGCTGCGCGCCGTGCTCGAGGCCGCCGGCCGGCCCTGCGGGTTGATCGGCACGATCGAGGCCCGCGTCGGGGGGCGCGTGCTGCCGGTCAGCCACACCACCCCGGACGCCGTCGCGCTGCAGGAGCTGCTCGCGCGGATGCGCGACGCCGGCGACACGGCCTGTGCGATGGAGGTGTCGTCGCACGCGCTCGACCAGCGGCGCGTGGCCGGCACGCGTTTCGCGGCGGCGCTGTTCACCAACCTCACGCGCGACCACCTCGACTACCACCCCGACGTCGAGCACTACTACGCGGCCAAGCGCGGGTTGTTCGCGCGCCCGCCCGGCGAGGGCGACGACCCGCCCGGAGCCGCCAACCTCGACGACGAGTTCGGCGCCCGGCTCGCCCGCGAGACCGGCGCCCTCGGCTACGCCGTTGAACGCGCGGGCCGAGGTGAGGCCGGAGAGCGTCGCGGGCCTGGCCGACGGCATCCGCGCCCGCTTCGCGACCCCGCGCGGCCCGATCGACGTGAGCAGCGCCCTGCGCGGTCGCTTCAACCTCTCGAACATCGCGGGGGCGGTCGCGGTCGGCGAGCTGCTGGCGCTGCCCCACGACGCCGTCGTGGCGGGCATCGCGTCGGTGCCCGGCGTGCCCGGGCGGTTCGAGGCCGTCGAGGGTGGGCAGGGGTTCCCGGTCATCGTCGACTACGCCCACACCCCCGACTCGCTCGACAACGTGCTGCGGACGGCCCGGGAGATGGTGCGGGGCGGGCGCCTGATCGCCGTGTTCGGCTGCGGGGGCGACCGCGACCGTGGCAAGCGGCCGCAGATGGGCGACGTCACGCGCCGGCTGGCGGACGTCGCGATCGTCACCTCGGACAACCCGCGCGGCGAGGACCCCGAGGCGATCATCGCGGATATCGTCGCGGGAGCGGGCGGACCGGCGGAGCTGGTCGTCGAGCCGGACCGGCGCCGCGCGATCGCGGTCGCCATCGGGCGGGCCGGGCCGGGCGACGTGGTCGTCGTGGCCGGCAAGGGGCACGAGCAGGGCCAGGAGCGCGCGGGGGTCGTCACGCCGTTCGACGACCGCGACGTCGCGCGGGAGATCCTCACCGGAGGCGGAGCGAGCGCATGAGGCTCACGGTCAATGACATCCTGAGGTCGGGCGTCGAGGTCCGCCTGCCGGTCGGCAGCCCGGACACCGAGATCGCCGGCGCCTTCGTCGATTCCCGCGAGGTGCTCGAGGGCGGGCTCTTCGTGGGCATCCGCGGCGAGCTCGCCGACGGCGGGCAGCACGCCCCCGACGCCCTGCGCGACGGCGCCGCCGCCGCCGTGGTGGGCGAGTCGGCGTGGCGCTGGATCGAGGGGGACGTGCAGGGCATGCGCAAGCCCGTGATGGTCGCGCCCGATCCGGCCGCCGTGCTGCAGGCGGCGGGCCGGATCGCGCTCGAGCGCGGCGGCGCGCGCGTGGTGGGGGTGACCGGTGCCACCGGCAAGACCACCACGAAGGACATCATCGTCGCGATGCTGCGCGCCGCCGGCGTGGCCGCCGAGGGGACCCCGGGCAACCGCAACACCGAGATCGGGGTCCCCATGTCGCTGCTGGGGATGGGCGAGGGCTGCGAGGTGGCGGTCGTCGAGATGGGCATGCGGGGCGCCGGCCAGATCGCCGAGCTCGCCGCCCTCGCCCCTCCGGACGTGGCCGTGATCACGGCCATCGGCCCCGTCCACCTGGAGTTGCTCGGGTCGGTCGAGGCCGTCGCCGCGGCGAAGGCCGAGATCCTGACGGGGCTGCGCCCCGGCGGCACCGCCGTGGTGCCGGCCGACGAGCCGCTGCTCGAGCCCTACCTCGCCGCCCTCGACCCCGCGATCACGGTCGTGCGCGTGGGGCCGACGCCCGATCTCGACCTCGACCTGAGTGTCAGCAAGGGGTGGGAGCTGCGCAACGCCGCGCTCGCGCTGGCCGTGTGCCGGGCCCTCGGCGCCGAGCCGCCGGCCGGGGCGCGGATCGAGGTGGCGCTGTCGGCGATGCGCGGCCAGGAGCGCCCGCTGCCCGGCGGCGGCGTGCTGATCGAGGACTGCTACAACGCCAACCCGCGGGCGATGGCGGCGGCCCTCGCCGACCTCGGCGGGCGCCCCGGACGGAAGGTGGCGGTGCTGGCCGACATGATGGAGCTGGGGCCCGACGAGCTCGCCTTCCACCGCGAGGTCGGCGCGCGGGCGGTGGCCGAGGGCATCGACCTGCTCGTGGCGGTCGGCGAGCGGGCGGCCGCCTACGCGGACGGGGCGGACGGGCTCGAGTGCCTGCACCTGGCGACGGTCGAGGAGGCCGTCGCGCGCCTGCCCGGGATCGTCGCCCCGGGGGACGTGGTGCTGCTGAAGGGCTCGCGGTCGATGCGGCTCGAGCGGGTCGGCGCCGCGCTGGCACCGGAGGCCTGATGCCGCGGGTGCTGATCGGCGCGATCACGGCGGCGACCCTGCTGATGTTCCTCGGTCCGAAGTTCATCGCGTGGCTGAGGGCCAACGAGGTCGGGCAGTTCGTGCGGCCGGCCGGACTCATCCCGGCAGGGCACGCCGAGAAGCAGGGCACGCCCACGATGGGCGGGCTGCTCATCCTGCTCGCGACCACCCTGCCCTTCGTGATCCTCTCGAGCCGCAGCACCGAGGCGATGCTCGTGCTGTTCGCGACCATCGCGTGCGGCGCGATCGGCTTCATCGACGACTTCATGAAGATCGTCAAGAAGCGCTCGCTGGGCCTCTCCGGGAAGGTCCGGATGGTGGCTCTCGCCGGCGTCGCCGCGGTGCTCGTGGCCGTCGCCGTCAACGTCGTCGGGCTGCCGACGACCCTCGTCGTGCCCGTGCTCGACCAGTCGTTCGAGATCGGGGCGATCGCCTTCTTCGTCGTGGTCTTCCTCGTCGTGGCGGGCGCCGCGAACGCGGTCAACCTGACCGACGGCCTCGACGGCCTCGCCGCCGGCTGCGCCGCGATCGTGCTGCTCTCGTACACCGCGATCGCGTTCGTGTCGGACCAGCGCGACCTGGCCATCTTCGGCGCGACCGTCGGCGGCGCGTGCGTCGGGTTCCTCTGGTTCAACTCGTTCCCGGCGGCGGTGTTCATGGGCGACACCGGGTCGTACGCGCTCGGCGGGGCCATCGCCGCGATGGCGGTCATGACCAAGACCGAGCTGCTGCTCGGCGTGATCGGGGCCATCTTCGTGGCCGAGGCGCTGTCGGTCATCATCCAGGTGATCGTCTTCAAGCGGTTCCGGGCACGGGTCTTCCTCATGACGCCCGTGCACCACCATTTCGAGATGGCGGCGTGGAGCGAGACGAAGATCATCGTGCGGTTCTGGTTGATCGCCGCCATCTTCGCGGCGGTCGGGTTCACGCTCTACTTCCGCGACCTGCAGAGCCTGTCGCCGTGAGCGCGGCCGCCCCCGCGTTCGCGCCGGCGTCCGTGCGCGCATTCCGCTTCGGGCCCTGGTCGGCCGACTGGGAGACGGGCGTCGTGCGGCTCGGGTACGCGCTCGACGACGTCACGTTCACCGAGACCTTCACGTTCCCGGTTCCGCCCGGGGCCGTCGCCGCGGGGCCCCGGGCGCGCGCGCTGGGTGGTGCGGTGCGGCTGCTGCACCTGGTCGCGGGGGTGAGCTACTACAAGGCGGCCGCGCCGCCCCGCATCGAGATCGAGGGCGACGCCCCGTCGCCCGACACGGCCCGGGCGCTCGAACGGCTCTACACACAGGGCCTCGGCGAGTTCGCCTGGCGCAACGGGCTGGCCCGGATCGGGCACGACATCGCGTTCCCGTCGGCGCCCGGCGAGGCCGCCACGGCGCCCGCCGTCGGCCTCGGGCGCCGCTCGCTCGTGCCGGTGGGCGGCGGCAAGGACTCGGTCGTCGGCCTGGCCGCCCTCGTCCGCGCGGGCGAGGAGACGATCGCCTTCTCGGTGGGCCGCAAGCCCTCGGCCGACGCGGCGGCGGCGATCGAGGGCGTGCCCATGCTGCACGTGCGCCGCGACCTCGATCCGCGCCTGTTCGCGCTCAACCGCGCGGGGGCCCTCAACGGCCACGTGCCGATCACCGCGATCGTGTCGTGCGCCGCCGTGGTGGCCGCGGTGCTGCACGACTGCGACAGCGTGGTGATGTCGAACGAGCGCTCGGCGTCGTCGGGCAACTTCGACTGGCCCGAGTTCGGCGGGGTGGTCAACCACCAGCACAGCAAGGGGTGGGAGGCCGAGCGCGACCTGGCCGCGGCGGTGCGCCGCGACGTCGCGTCCGACCTGGCGTACTTCTCGCTGCTCCGGCCCTGGTCCGAGCTCGCGATCAGCCGCGCCTTCGCGGCCCTGCCGGCGCACCACGCGACCTTCATGAGCTGCAACGTGGGCTTCCGCATCCACCGGCCGGCGGCTGCCGGCTGGTGCGGCGACTGCCCGAAGTGCCGCTTCGTCTTCCTCGCGCTCGCCCCCTTCGTCGCCCGCACGGCGCTCGCCGGCGTCTTCGGCGGCGACCTGCTCGACGACCCCCGCCAGGAGGCCGGCTACCGGGCGATCCTCGGCATCGACGCCGACAAGCCCTTCGAGTGCGTCGGGGAGGTCGACGAGGCCCGCGCCGCCCTGCGCGCGCTCGCGGCCGACCCGGCCTGGCGCGGCGCCCACGTGGTGGCCGCGCTCGCCGCCGCCGCGGGCGGGCCCGACGCCGACGCCATGGCGCCCTGGCTGACGCCCGGGGGCGAGCACGCCATCCCGGAGCGACACGCACGGGCGGCCGGTGCGCTTCTCGGCGCTTAGGGGCCGGCGCGTCGGGGTGTGGGGGCTCGGCCGCGAGGGCCGGGCCATCGTGCGCGCCGTCGGCGAGGGGCTGCCCGGCACCTCCCTGACCGTCGTCGACGAGCGCACCCCGGGCGAGCCCGGGGTGGGGCGCGATCCGGCGGCGCTGCGCGGGTGCGACGTCGTGGTGCGCTCGCCCGGCATCAGCCGCTACCGGCCCGAGATCGCCGACCTCGTCGCGGCGGGGGTCGAGATGACCACCGGCACCAACCTCTGGTTCGCCGAGCACCCGGGGGCCCGGGCGATCGGGGTGACCGGCAGCAAGGGCAAGAGCACCACGAGCGCGCTCATCGCCCACCTGGCCGCGGCCGCCGGGCTGCGTGTGCAGCTCGCCGGCAACATCGGCGTGCCGCTCGCCGATCTGATCGGCACCGACGGGGCCGGCGTCGATCTGTGGGTGCTCGAGCTCTCGAGCTTCCAGACGAGCGACCTCGACGCCTCGCCGACCGTCGGCGTGCTGCTCAACCTCTACCGCGAGCACACCGACTGGCACGGCACCCGCGAGCGGTACTGGAACGACAAGCTGAACCTCTTCGCCCACCGCCCGGAGATGGCGTCGGTGCTGAACGCGGCCGATCCCGAGGTGCGCGCCCGGGGCGCGGGCCTGCCCCATCCCCGCTGGTTCATGCAGCCGGACGGGTTCGACGTGGCGCCGTCGGGCGTGACCCGCGCCGGAGCCCCCTTCGCGGCCCGCGCCGAGATCGGCCTGGCCGGCGACCACAACCTCGCCAACGTCTGCGCGGCGCTGACCGCGCTCGAGGCGGCGGGCGTCGAGGTCGGCGGGCTGGGGGACGCCCTCGCCGGGTTCCGCCCGCTGGCCCACCGTCTCCAGGTGCTGGGGGAGGGCGGCGGGGTGCTCTACGTCGACGACAGCATCGCGACCATCCCCGAGGCGACCGTCGCCGCCGCCCGCGCGCTGGCGCCGCGGCCGGTGGTGCTGCTCGTCGGGGGTCTCGACCGGCACCAGGACTACGCGCCGCTGGCCCGCTACGTGGCCGCCGAGGCCTCGGTCGCCGGCGTCGTGGCGCTGCCGGGCAACGGGGCCCGCATCCTCGAGAGCATCGCGGCCGAGCCGCGGCCTCCCGGCGGGGAGACGACGCCCGTCGAGCGGGCCGACGACCTGCCCGACGCCGTCGCCCGCGCCCGCCGTCTCGTGCCGCGGGGGGGTGCCGTGCTGCTGTCGCCGGGCGCCCCGACCGGCGACGACTTCCGCGACTTCCAGGTCCGCGGGGACGCCTTCGCCGATTGCGTGCGAGCCCTGCTGGACGACTGAGGCCGGCCGGAGGACCACCCTCACCGACGCGCGTCGTCCGGGTGGACCCGGGGAGCCCGGGGCGGGGAGGGGGTGACCGGCCCCCGGCGAAGAGATCGGTGCAGTGGCCGCGACGCGAACCGTCCCACGGACCGCCCCGCGGTCCGCACCCCCCCGCACCGACCGTGTCGGGGCGTCGCCGGGCTCGGTGCGCCCCGAGCGCCTGCTGGCCGGGGTCGTGCTGGCGCTCGTGTGCTTCGGCCTGGTGATGGTCTTCTCGACCTCGAGCACGACGGCGCTGCTCAACGACGGCGACCCGATGGGCCTCGCGATGCGCCAGGCCCTCTACGCGATCATCGGGCTCGGCGCGTACGCCGCGTTCGTCCGCATGAACCCCGAGGGCATGAAGCGCCTCGGCCCGCCGGCCATCGGCATCTGCATCGTGCTGCTGCTCGTCGTGCTGGTGCCCTCGATCGGCACCCAGGTCAACGGATCGCGTCGCTGGATCTCGCTGGGCGGCCTCGGCGCGCTGCAGCCGTCCGAGATCGCCAAGCTGGCCCTCGGCCTCTGGATCGCCCAGGCGGTGGTGCGCCGCCCGGCGAGCCTCCAGACCGCCAGGGGGCTCGTGCCCTTCCTCGGCATCACCGGCGTCGTCGCCCTGCTGATCCTCGTCGAGCCCGACATGGAGACGGCCGTGATCGCCATCGTCTCGGCCTTCGTCATGCTGTTGGTCGCGGGCGCGCGCCTGCGGCACCTCGGGGGCATCGTCGGCGTGGGCGTCCTCATCGCGACGATCGGCATCCTCGCCGAGCCCTACCGCCGGGCGCGCATCCTGTCGTTCATCGATCCCTGGCGGGATCCGGACGGCGTCGGCTTCCAGAGCGTGCAGGCCCAGGTGGCCCTCGGATCGGGCGGGATCCACGGGGTCGGCCTCGGCGACGGGGTGCAGAAGGCGTTCTACCTGCCGGAGGCCCACACCGACATGATCCTCGCCACCATCGGCGAGGAGCTGGGACTGATCGGCGTGCTGGCCGTGCTGGTCGCCTACGGGCTGTTCGCCGTCGCGGGCTACCGCATCGCGCTCGGCGCCCGTAACCTCCACGAGCAGGTCCTCGCGGCCGGCCTCACGTCGATGGTGGTGATGCAGGCCGCGGTGAACGTCGGGGCGGTGGTCGGCATGATGCCGGTCACCGGGGTCCCGCTCCCGTTCGTGTCGTTCGGGGGGAGCAACCTGATCACGTTCCTGGCCTGCACGGGCATCCTTGTCAACATCGGCCGCCGATCACACCTCCACGCACGCCGACTCGCCGTCGTCGACGGGGGTGAGGGTCGTGATCGCCGCGGGGGGGACGGGTGGGCACGTGATGCCGGCGCTGGCGGTGGCCGACGCGCTGCGCGCGCGGGGGGCTGAGGTCTCGTTCATCGGGGCCCGCGGCGCCGGGGCGTCCGCGGCGGTGCGGGCGGCGGGGTACCGGGAGGACGTCATCCCGCTGAGGGGCCTCGCACGCCGCCCCTCGCTGGGCAACCTCTGGGCGCTCGCGCTCGCCGCCCTCGCCACGCCCCGCGCGATCGGGCTGCTGGTGCGCCGGCGGGCCCAGGTGGTCGTGGGCGGCGGGAGCTACGTCGCGGGCCCCGTGGCCCTCGCGGCCTGGCTCACGCGGCGGCCGCTGCTGCTGACCGAGGCCGACTCCCACCTGGGGCTCGCCAACCGCATCGCGGCGCCGCTCGCCCGCCGGGTGACGCTGGCCTTCCCGCTCGCCGGGCGCTCGGGCCGCCGGTACCTGGTCACGGGGCGTCCCGTCGGCACGCGGGTCACCGGGGCCACGCGTACCGCGGGGCGCCGGGCGTTCGGCATCGACCCCGGAGCGACCGTCGTGCTCGTCGTCGGCGGCAGCCAGGGCGCGCGGACGCTCAACCGCGCGGCCGCCGCGGCGTTCGGAGACGACCCGCCCATCGACGTGATCCACGTCGCCGGGCCCCGTCAGCTCGACGAGACGCGCCGGCTGCTGGCCGGCCGCTCGCCCGGTCCGCGGTACCGCCTCGTCGGCTATCTCGACAACCTTCCGGACGCCATCGCCGCCGCCGACCTGGTCATCTCGCGATCGGGCGGATCGGTGTTCGAGCTCGCGGCGATCGGGCGCCCCTCCATCCTCGTGCCCTACCCGCACGCGACCGCCGACCACCAGGCCAAGAACGCGCGCTGGCTGGCCGAGGCGGGCGCCGCGATCGTGCTGCCCGACGCCGACTGCGACGGCGAGCGCCTGCGGGGACTCGTGGGAGCGCTGCTCGCCGACCGCCGCCGCCTCGAGGGCATGGCCGAGGCGGCCCGGCGGGTCGGCCGGCCCGAGGCGGCGGGCGTCGTGGCCGACGAGGCCCTGGCGCTGGCCCGCCGGCGCCGCCGGCTGCCCCGGCCGCGCCGCCGCACCGGTCGGCGGCTGCGCCTGCGGCGAGGCCGGTGAGCGGGGAGACGACCGCCCCGGGGCCGCGCCCCATCCACCTGGTGGGCATCGGCGGCGCCGGCATGAGCGGCCTCGCGCGGCTGGCCCACTCGGCCGGATACCGGGTGGGCGGCAGCGATCGGGAGCAGTCGGCGACGGTCGCGGCGCTCCGTGCCGACGGCATCGCGGTCCACATCGGCCACGCGGCGGACGCGGTCGGCGCCGACGCCGCCGCGCTGGTCGTCTCGACCGCCATCGCCTCCGACAACCCCGAGCTCGCCGAGGCCCGCCGGCGCGGCCTGCCGGTGCTGCACCGGTCCGAGCTGCTCGCCGAGCTGATGAGGGGCCGGCGCGGGCTCGCGGTGGCCGGCGCCCACGGCAAGTCGACCACCAGCGCGATGCTGCTGGCCGTCCTCGGCGACGCCTCGGCGTGCGTGGGCGCGACCATCGCCGGCGGCCACGGCACCGGCGCGCTCTGGGGAGCCGGCCCGTGGTTCGTGGCCGAGGCCGACGAGAGCGACCGCTCGCTGCTGAACCTCGCTCCGGAGGCCGCGATCCTGCTCAACGTCGACCACGACCACCACGCGACGTACGCGTCGCTCGACGAGGTGCGCGACGTGTTCCGCGCGTTCGCCGCCGCCCTGCCCCCGGAGGGCTGCCTCGTGACCGGTCCCGAGCCGGGCGCGCGCGAGGTGGCCGCCACGGCGCCCTGCGCGGTGCGGCGGGTCGGAGACGGCCCCGGCGACTTCTGCCGGGTCGAGCGCCCCGACGCGGGCGGGGGGTTCACGCTCGTGGTGGCCGACGGTCGGCGGGTGCACGTGCCGCTGTCCCTGGCCGGGCGCCACAACGCCGAGAACGCCGCGTGCGCCCTCGCGCTCGCCGACTGGTGCGGGGTGCCCCTGGAGCAGGCCGCGGCGCGCCTGGCGGGGTTCGCCGGCGTCGGGCGCCGGATGGAGTCGCGCGGCACGGCCGGCGGCGTCGAGGTGATCGACGACTACGCGCACCACCCCGCCGAGATCCGGGCGACCCTCCAGGCGGCCCGCGAGCGCGGGTCGCAGCGCGTGCTCGTCGTGTTCCAGCCCCACCTGCCCTCGCGCACGCGGGCGCTCGGGCCGGAGCTGGCGGAGGCCCTCGGCGCCGCCGACGTCGTGGTGGTGACCGACGTGTACCTCGCCCGCGAGCCCGCCGACCCGGCCGTCACGGGCCGCGCCGTGGCCGACGCGGTGCCGCCCCCCGCGCGCGCGGTGCACGCCCCCGGGCTCGCCGAGGCCCGCGACGCGGTGCTCGCCGAGGCCCGGCCGGGCGACCTCGTACTGACGATGGGCGCCGGCGACGTGACCTCGCTCGGGCAGGAGTTGGTGGCCCGGCTGACTAAGAGGTCTGATGATGGGAGCACCCACGAGCGCCCCGCCCCTGCCTGACCTCGCGACCGACGCCCCGCTGGCGCCGCTCACGACGATCCGGGTGGGGGGCACGGCGGACGTCCTCTGCCGCGCGGGCTCGTTCCGCGACGTGGTCGCGGCGCTGGCGTGGGCCCGCGACGCGGGCATGCCGACCGCGGTCGTCGGTCGCGGGTCGAACCTGCTCGTCTCCGACGAGGGCTTCCGCGGCCTCGTGCTGCGTCTGGTGGGCCGCCTCACCGCGATCTCGGTGCGCGGCACCGACCTGTGGTGCGGCGGCGGGGCGTCGCTGCCGCGGGCCGTCCAGCGCGCGGCGGCCGCGGGACTCGAGGGCCTCGAGTGGGGCGCCTCCATCCCCGGCACCGCCGGCGGTGCCGTCGCCATGAACGCCGGCGCGCACGCCGGGGAGATGGCCGACTCGCTGCGCTGGGCGGTGCTGTGCGGCCCCGACGGGCGCCGGCGCGTGCAGCCCGAGGACCTCGAGCTCGGCTATCGCCGGTCGGCCGTCCGGGCCGGCGAGGTCGTGGCGGCGGTCGGGTTCGCGCTGCGCCCCGGCGACCCCGACGCCATCGCCGGCCGGCTCGCGGCGTTCCGCGACCAGCGCCGCGCGACCCAGCCGCGCGGGGTGCGCACCTTCGGGAGCGTCTTCACCAACCCGCCGGGCGACTCGTCGGGCCGCCTGCTGGAGGCGGCCGGCTGCAAGGGGCTCGCCGTCGGCGGGGCGTGCTTCTCGACCACGCACGCCAACTTCATCGAGGCGGCGCCGGGCTGCCGATCGGCGGACGTCCTCGCCCTCATGGCCGAGGGCCGGCGCCGGGTGGCCGCCGCCGGCGGTCCCCGGCTGGTGCCCGAGGTCCGCTACCTCGACCCGGTGGCCGGCATCGTGCCCGTCCGGCTGGACGACGCGTGAGCGGCGCCCGCCCCGCCCCCGGTGCGCCGGTTCGGCGCCCCCACCCGGCCCTCGTCGAGCGCCGCCGGGCGATCGCCCGCCAGAGGGGCCGTCGGCGCCGCTCGGGCGCCCTGCTGCTGCTGGGGACGGCGGCCGCGGTGGCCGTGCTCTACTGGCTGCTGACGGGACCGCTGCTGGCGGTCCAGGACGTGCGGGTGCGGGGGTACGACCAGCCCGACCGCGCCGCGCTGGTGGAGGCCCTCGAGCGCGCCGCGGGGGAGGGGACGATCCTCGTGCCCTCGGTCGAGGAGATGCGCGCCGCCGCCTCCGCCCACCCCTGGGTGGCGTCGATCACCGTGGCCCGCACGTGGCCGCGCGGGCTCGCCGTCGACGTGCGCGAGGCCGAGCCGGTGGCGATCGCCTCCTTCCGGGATCGCGCGGTGCTCGTGTCGGCCGCGGGCCGGGTGCTGGGTGAGCGCGAGGGCTCGCCCGGCCTCGGCTGGCTCACCCTGTCCGACGCGCCGCCGCCCGCGGGGGGCACCCTGCCCGACGGCGCCCGTGCGGGCCTCGCCTTCATCGCGGCCGCCGACCCCCCGACCGCGGCGCGGGTGCGGGCAATGGCCATCGACCGCGACGGCGCCCTCACCGGCAGGCTGGTGGGCGGCCCCCGGTTGCGGCTCGGCCCCCCGGAGCGGCTCGCGGCCAAGGCGTCGGCGCTCGGCCTGGTGCTGGCGGATCTGTCGGCCGAGGACGAGCGGACGGCCGCGTACATCGACCTGACGTTCCCCGAGCGACCTGCGCTATCGCCCCTCCCGTAGACCCTCGACGGTGAATCGAGGGTTGGAGCGGCTCGACGCACAAAGTCTCGACGCGAGCATGAGACGCGCTTGACACCCCCTGTCGGCCGAACTAGTTTCCAGGCTGGTGGAGCCGTGCCTACGCCAGGTACTCCTGGCGGGATTGCGGCGCGTACGACCCTCGATCAAAGATCGAGGGTGTCCTGAATCACCGCACGAGCAGCGTCGATCGGGGGAGTCCGGTGGAGACGAGCAACTACCTGGCGGTCATCAAGGTGATCGGGGTCGGCGGGGGCGGAGTGAACGCCGTCAACCGCATGATCGACGCCGGAGTGCGCGGTGTGGAGTTCATCGCCGTCAACACCGACGCCCAGGCGCTGTCGATGTGCGACGCCGACGTGAAGATCCACATCGGCGGCACCATCACGAAGGGCCTCGGGGCCGGCGCCGACCCGCGCGTGGGACGCGACGCCGCCGAGGAGAGCCGCGAGGAGCTGAAGGAGGCCGTCCGCGGCGCCGACATGGTCTTCGTGACCGCCGGCGAGGGCGGCGGCACCGGCACGGGCGCCGCCCCGGTCATCGCCCAGATCGCTCGGGAGCAGGGCGCCCTGACCGTCGGCGTCGTCACCCGGCCGTTCGGCTTCGAGGGGGCGCAGCGCACCCGTCGCGCCGAGGACGGCATCAACGAGCTCCAGAAGCACGTTCGACTCGGTGATCATCATCCCGAACGAGCGCCTGATCCAGGTCGTCGAGCGGCGCACCTCGATCATCGACGCCTTCCGCATGGCCGACGACGTGCTGCGCCAGGGCGTGCAGGGCATCACCGACCTGATCACCGTGCCCGGCCTGATCAACCTCGACTTCGCCGACGTGCGCACGATCATGCAGGACGCCGGCGCGTCGCTCATGGGCATCGGCACGGCGTCCGGCGAGAACCGGGCCTCCGAGGCCGCCAAGGCCGCGATCTCGTCTCCGCTGCTCGAGACCACCGTCGCCGGCGCCACGGGCGTGCTGCTCAACATCACCGGCGGCACCGATCTGGGCCTGTTCGAGATCGACGAGGCCGCCGGGATCATCCGCCAGGCCGCGCACGACGACTGCAACGTCATCTTCGGTGCGGTCATCGACGAGGCGATCGGCGACTCGCTGCGGGTGACGGTCATCGCCACCGGCTTCGACGGGGTCGAGGCTCCGGACGACGAGCGCGCGGCCGAGCCGCGGTACGGCCGGCGCGAGCGCGAGGGCGCCGCCGTCCCCACGGCGCCCGCCCGCCGTCCGGTGCCGTCGCGCGCCGCGCCCACCCGGCCGCCGGCCGAGACGGGTCGTCCGGCGCTCGCCCTCGACCAGTCCGAGCGCCAGGGCTTCGAGATCCCCGACGACGCGCTGGAGATCCCCGACTTCCTGAAGTAGCCGTCTCCGCGTCAGGCCGCGGACAGCACGTCCGCGGCCAGGCGCGGGGTACGCGCGCGCAGCCGGGCCCGTCCGTCGTCGGTCGCCACGAGCGGGCGGGCGGGTGCACCCACCCCGTCGCGACCGCGGGCCCCGCGGGGGGGGGCGAGCAGGAGCGCGACGGCGTCGTACCCAGCACCGTCGCACCCCTCGAGGAACCGCGCGACGAACCGCGCCCCGTCGGCGAGGTCCGTGTGCGGTCCCCCGGCGGGGGCCATGACACCGGGTTGTCGGCGTCGGGCGCCCCGGGCGCGACGGGAGGCCCCCGGCCGAGGCCGCCCGGGCGCGGCGTGACCCCCGGGGCCGTCGGCCGGCGCGCCGACGCCCGCCGACCGGACGCTGAGGGGGTCGAGCACCTCGTCGCGGAGGGCGTCCTCCCACGGGCGCCCGGTGACCTCCTCGATGACGGCGCCCCGTGACGAGGTGCCCGAGGTTGGAGTAGGCGAAGGCGCCGGGGCGGCGCGGCGGGCGAGCGCCCGCGCGGCGACCTCGGCCCGCTGCTCCACCCGCGGCCGCGGGTCGGAGCGCGCCGCGGCGAGGAGGGCCGGCGCGAGGTCGCCCGGCAGACCGGCGTGGTGCCGTAGGGGGTCGTCGATCGTGACCGCGCCCCGGCCGGGGTCCATCCCGGGGGCGAGGGCGGTCAGCAGGTGGGCCGGCGGGGAGCCCCAGGCGGCGGCCCCGCGCGACGAGGCGGGCGTAGGGCGCCGCGGTGAACGCCTCCGGCACGACCCGATGTGCCACCGGTCGTCCACCCGGGCGGGGGCGTCGCCGCCGCGGACGCGCACGCCGGTGACCGCGACGAGGGCCGGCGGCCGCCCCCGCGGGGCCGCCCGTGAGAGGCGTGCGTCGAGGTCGTCCGGGGCCATCGCGGGGCGGTGGGGCGGGCGGTGTCCGGCCGGACCGAAGTGGTAGCGTCAGTCCGGATGGCGGTCGCCCCTGCGCACACCTCCCTGCACGAGCGCCACGCCGCGCTCGGGGCCAGGATGGGGTCGTTCGCGGGCTGGGACATGCCCCTCTCCTACACGACCGCGCGCGCCGAGCACACCGCGGTGCGCGAGCGCTGCGGCGTCTTCGACGTGTCGCACATGGGCCAGCTCGAGGTGTCGGGCGCCGGCGCGCGCGACGCGCTCTCGCGGGTGCTCACCAACGACGTCACCGCCCTCGGACCGGGGCAGGGCCAGTACACGCTGATGTGCGAGGACGACGGCGGCGTCATCGACGACCTGATCGTCTACGCGCTGGCCGATCGCCACCTCCTCGTGGTCAACGCGTCGAACATCGCCCCGTGCCGCGACCGCCTCGACGCGCTGCTGCCGGCGGGCGTCAACCTGGCCGACCGGTCGCCCGAGGTGGCCATGCTCGCGCTGCAGGGGCCCGGGTGGGCCGAGGCGCTCCGCCCCCTGGTGGCGACGCCGAGGGCCTTCACCCTCGACTACTTCGAGATCGGCGAGGACATGGTCGGCGGGGTGCCGTGCCTGATCGCCCGCACCGGCTACACGGGGGAGCCCGGCGTCGAGCTCATGTGCCCCTGGGACGCCGCGCCCGCCCTCTGGGACGCGCTCATGTCGGTCAACGGGGCGCCGCAGCCCGCCGGCCTCGTCGCCCGCGACACGCTGCGCCTGGAGATGGGCTACCCGCTCTACGGCCAGGAGCTCTCGCGGGCGCGGACCCCCATCGCCGCCGGGCTGCGGTGGGCGTGCGATCTCGACGGGGGTCGCTTCGCCGGCGCCGAGGCGATGCGCCGCGAGGTCGAGGGGGGCGGCGGCGAGCGGCTCGCCGCGTTCACCCTGACCGAGCCCGGCATCCCCCGCGCCGGGCAGGACGTGCTCGTCGCGGGCGCGCGCGCCGGCACCGTCACGAGCGGCACCCTCTCGCCGACGCTCGACATCGGCATCGGCATGGCGTACCTGCCCGCACCGGCCGCCGCGCCCGGCACCGACGTCGTCATCGACGTCCGTGGAAAGCCGAAGACCGCCCGTACCGCCCGGCGCCCGCTCGTGGCGACGTCCCCGAAGGAGTGAAGGAGCAGCCCGTGGCCGCCGACGAGACCTACCCCACCGACCTGCGGTACCACCCCGAGCACGACTGGGTGCGGGTCGAGGGCGACGAAGCCGTCATGGGCATCACCTGGTACGCCCAGGACGCCCTCGGCGAGGTCGTCTACTACGACCCCCCCGCGGTCGGTGCCACCATCGCGAAGGACGCCGCCTACGGCGAGCTGGAGTCGGTGAAGGCCGTCTCGGACATCTTCGCGCCCGCAAGCGGCGAGGTCGTCGCGGTCAACCCCGGCGTCGCCGACCGGCCCGAGGTCGTCAACGACGATCCCTACGGCGAGGGGTGGCTCATCCGCGTGCGGCTGAGCGACCCCGCGGAGCTCGACCAGCTCATGGACGAGCCCGCCTACCGCGCGTACCTGGCGGACCTGTGAGCCGCTACACCTCCCTCACGGACGAGGACCTCCAGGTGATGCTGGCCGCGATCGGGGCCGCGTCGGTCGAGGAGCTGTTCGCCGACCTGCCCGAGGGGGTGCGCCTCGGCCGGGCGCTCGACCTGCCGCCGGGGATGGGCGAGCGGGAGGTGTTCGCGCACCTGTCCGACCTCGCCGCCCGCAACGTGAGCGCCGAGGACGAGGTGACCTTCCTCGGGGCCGGCATGTACGACCACTACGTGCCGGCGCTGATCGACTCGATCCTCCAGCGGTCGGAGTTCCTGACCCCGTACACGCCGTACCAGCCCGAGATCTCCCAGGGCGGGCTCCAGGTGATGTTCGAGTACCAGACGGCGATCTCGGAGCTGACCGGCCTCCCGGTCTCGAACGCGTCGCTCTACGAGGGCCCCTCGGCCGTCGGCGCGGCCGCGTACCTCGCCAAGCTCGCGAACGGCCGGCCCGACGTGGTCGTCTCGCGCGGCGTGCACCCCCACAGCCGCGAGACCCTCGAGACGCTCGCGCCCGGCTACGGGCAGCGCGTCGTCGAGGCCCCCCTCCGCGACGGGGTCACCGACCCGGACGCCCTCGCCGGGCTGATCGGGCCCGGGACGACGGCCGTGATCCTCCAGCAGCCCAACTTCCTCGGCGCGGTGGAGGACCTCGAGCCGCTGGTCGCGGCCGCGAAGGAGGTCGGCGCGCTCGTGGTGTGCTCGTGCGACCCCCTGCCGCTCGCCCTGCTGCGCACGCCCGGCGAGCTCGGCATCGACGTCGCCGTGGGCGAGGGGCAGTCGCTCGGCAACCGGCTCGACTTCGGCGGACCGTCGTTCGGCTTCTTCGCGGCCAGCCAGGAGCACATCCGGCGCATGCCGGGGCGCATCGCGGGCGAGACCCGCGACGTCGACGGCCGCCGCGGCTTCGTGCTGACCCTGCAGACGCGCGAGCAGCACATCCGCCGCGAGAAGGCGACGAGCAACATCTGCACCGCGCAGGTGCTCAACGCCCTCGCGGGCGTGATCTACCTCTCGTGGCTCGGCAAGCGGGGCGCCGTCGAGCTGGCCGAGCTCATGCTGCGCCGCGCCGACCACGCGCGGCGGGTCCTCACGGCGCTGCCGGGAGTGCGTGCGCTGCACGACCAGCCGATCGCGCGGGAGTTCGCGCTCGCGCTCGACGCGCCGGTCGAGGAGGTCATCGAGCGGTGCGCCGCCGAGGGCGTCAACCCCGGATACGCGCTCGGGCGCGACTACCCCGAGTACGCCGACGGCCTGCTGGTCGCCGTCACCGAGCAGCGCACGGGGTCCGACATCGAGCGGCTGGCCGACGTGCTCGGCCGGGCGGTGGCGGCGACCACCAGGTCGTCGTCGCTCGCGGGGGCGTCGTCGTGAGCGTCGACGTGCAGACACCCCAGCAGCGCGACGCCGCGACGACGATCTGGGAGCGCTCGCGTCCCGGACGGCGCGCCTACACCGCGCCCGCGCTCGACGTGCCCGAGCGGCCGCTCGACGAGCTGCTGCCACCCCGGCTGCGCCGGGCCGCCCCGGCGGAGCTGCCGGAGATCTCCGAGCCGGAGATCGTGCGGCACTACAACGGGCTCAGCAAGCGCAACTTCGATCTCGACAGCGGCTTCTACCCGCTGGGCTCGTGCACGATGAAGCACAACCCCAAGCTGCACGAGCGGGTCGCCGCGCTGCCGGGCAATGCCCGCCTGCATCCGCTGCAGAGCCCCGCGCGGGCGCAGGGCGCCCTCGAGCTGATGTGGCTGCTCGAGCGCGCGCTCGCCGAGATCGCCGGCCTGCCGCACGTCTCGCTGCAGCCGAGCGCCGGGTCGCACGGCGAGCTCGCCGGCGTGCTGCTCACGCGGGCGTACCACGCCGACCGCGGCGACGAGCGCACCCTCGTGCTGACCCCCGACACGGCGCACGGCACCAACCCGGCGACCGTGACGATGGCGGGCTACGAGGTGGTGAAGGTCGGGACCGCGCCGGACGGCGGGGTCGACCTCGAGGACCTGCGCCGCAAGGCAGACGACCGCGTCGCCTGCCTCATGCTCACCAACCCCAACACGCTCGGTCTGTTCGATCCCAACATCGAGCGGATCGCCCGCATCGTGCACGACGTCGGCGCGACGCTCTACTACGACGGCGCCAACCTCAACGCCGTGATGGGCAAGAGCCGCCCGGGCGACATGGGCTTCGACATCGTGCACTTCAACCTGCACAAGTCGTTCACCCAGCCCCACGGCGGCGGCGGCCCCGGAGCGGGCCCGATCGCCGTCTCGGACCGCATCGCGCCGTACCTGATGGTGCCGCGCATCGTGCGCCGCGAGCCCGAGGAGGGCGGCGCGCCGCTCTACGACCTCGACCACGACGGTCCCAAGTCGATCGGCCGCCTGCGCGGCTTCCACGGCAACTACGGCGTCTTCGTGCGCTCGTACGCCTACATCCGGTCGCTCGGCGCCGAGGGCCTGCGCGAGGCCTCGGAGATCGCCGTGCTCAACGCCAACTACCTGCTCGCGCTGCTGCGCCGCCCGGAGATCGCCGCGCACCTGCCCCTGGCCTACGGGGAGCGGTGCATGCACGAGTTCGTGCTCTCGGGCGCCCCCATGAAGCGGGACCTCGGCATCCGCACCACCGACCTGGCCAAGCGCCTGCTCGACTTCGGCTACCACCCGCCGACGGTCTACTTCCCCCTCCTCGTGGAGGAGGCCCTGCTGATCGAGCCCACCGAGACCGAGACCCGGGAGACGCTCGAGGCGTTCGCCGACGCGGTGGGGGAGATCCTGCGGGAGGCCGCCGACGACCCGGAGATCGCCCGCAACGCGCCGTACAGCACGCCCGTGCGGCGCCTCGACGAGGCGGCCGCCGCGCGGACGCCCGTCGTGCGCCAGCCTCCGCCCGCCTGATCCGCCCGGCGCCGGGGGTGCCCGTGGGCACCCCCGGCGCCGCCGCGCCTCAGCGCTCGGGCGTCCCGCTCACCAGCGCGAGGTCGGCGCTGATCGTGAAGTCGGCCGCTCCGCCGGTGGTCTGATCGATCGACCATGCGACCGGGAGCGACAGGGCCGGCGCGAAGGTGACGACGTCCGTGCGCGTGCCCGGCGTGGGGCCCGTGAACGTCGCGTCGGTGCGGTAGGTGACGGTGCGCACCTGCCGGCCGTCGACGGTCGCCTGACCGGTGCCCGTGACGCGGGCGGTGTAGCTGACGGCCAGCTCGCCCAGCCGGTAGTCGCCGCCCCAGGTCGAACCGGGGCGCATCGGCCGCGGGTGGTCGAGGGCCGCCGGCACGACGTCGTCGCGATCGTCGGCGCCGATGCCGACGAAGGTGATCTTCGTGCGTCGCCATTCGGCCGACGTGCCCGTCGGCGTGACCCGGAAGCGGGCCTCCTCGATGTGCTCCTGTGAGAGCCGGAGGTCCTCGTGGTACCCCCCCGGCGACGGCGACACGATGTAGACGGCCTCGGCCGGCAGCGGGCGCTCGGCCGACAGCACGCCGCTGCCCGCCGACTCCTCGCCCGTGACGCGGTAGCGATAGACGCCGGCCCGGGGGACGCCGGGTCGCGCCTCGGTCGCCGCGCCCGCCTCGGTGCCGCGGAAGTCGGTCAGCGCCTCGTCCGCGTCGATGGCCGTGCTGCTGGCGGCGCCGTGCCAGACCCAGTACGCGCCGCCGGCGAGCCCGATCAGCGCGACGAGGGCGAGCAGGCGGATGGGGCGGGTCAGGAGGGAGATCACCGTGATCCTGTCTTCGGGGGGCCGGGGGGCATCTGCCCCCTCATCGGCAGCCGCCGACGGGACCTTCGCGCCGGGGCCGACGGCGGCGGTTCAGGACTCCGCGTGCGCGTCGGTCAGCGCGAGCAGTGCGGTGCTCCAGGGTGCGGGCGTGGCCTCGCGGTGGGGCCGAGCCAGCAGGTAGCCCTGTCCGAAGGGGACGCCGAGCTCCCGCAGCGTGCGCAGCTCGTCGGCGCTCTCGATGCCCTCGGCCACGACCGATGCGCCCAGCTCCTTCTCGAGCGTGACCATCGAGCGCACGAGGGCGCGCTTGGCGTGGTCGAGGTGGATGTCGTGGATCAGGGAGCGATCGATCTTGATGTAGTCCGGGTTGAGCTGGGTCACGTGGCGCATCGACGAGTGCCCGGCGCCGGCGTCGTCGATCGCCACGAGGGCGCCGCGCCCGCGGTAGTCGGCGAGCCGCGACGAGAGCCGGGCGTAGTCGCCGACCGCCTCGTGCTCGGTGATCTCGATGACGATGCCCTCGAGGCAACCGTCGCCGAGCACCTCCTCCATCTCGGGCGCGAGGATCGCCTCGGGGCTCATGTTGACCGACAGGTAGGCGCCCTCCGGGACGGTGTGCCGCAGCAGGCACGCCCGCCGGACGCACTCCACCTCGATCTCGAGCCCGAGCCCCACGGCGTGCGCCTCGGCGATCCAGCGGTCGGGTGGGCGGTTCGGCTCGGCGCGGAAGCGCGACAGCGACTCGAACCCGACGGTCCGGCCGTCCTCGAGCGACACGATCGGCTGGAAGACCGTCTGGATCGTCTCGCGCGCATGCAGCACCTCGATGATGGCCGTGCGGCGCTGGGCCAGTGAGGCGGTGTAGCCGGCCGCGTACTCGACCCCGTCGAGCCGGCCGCGGTCGAACGACACGACCCGGCGGTTGCCGGCGCGGGCGGCGGCGAGCCCCTCGTCCAGGGCGGCCATGGCGTTGGCGGCGGTGACGGCGTCGTGGGGCAGCACGACGAGGGTGGCCCGGGCGGTCAGCCCGCCCGCGTTGGCCGCGGCGATCGACTGGACGCTCTCGGCGATGCGCAGGCCCTGCTCGGACTCCTGGCCGATGCCGATCCATGCGAAGCGATCGCCGGACAGGCGGCTCCAGATGCCCGCCGCCAGGCCCGAGCCCTCGAGCGCCGCGGCGAGGTCGGTCAGCAGCGCGTCGCCGGCCGCGTAGCCGTGCTGCGCGTTCCAGCGACCGAACCCGTCGAGATCGACGCCGACGAGCACCGCCGGCCGTGCGTTGGAGGCGGCCTGCACGACGCCGGCCACGTGCCGGGCGAAGGCGCGCTGCTCGAGGAAGCCCGAGAGGGGGTCCGTGTCGGTCTGACCGTGCTCGCGCAGCAGCATCAGCAGGCGCCAGAAGAGCACGGCCGCGAGGGCGAGGATCGCCGGCTGGACGGCCGGGGGGGCGAGGGCGAGCGCCGGGCCGCTCAGCAGCAGGCCGAAGGCCGCGAGCAGCGTCTTCGCGGGGCCGAGCACCGCCTGCGCCTCGGTCACCCGGATCGGCCGGCGTGCGGCGAGCGCGAGCAGCGCCATCGCGAGCATGAAGCCGACCATCGAGACCCCGACGGCGCCGGCGCTGATGTCCCGGGTCACCAGGTAGGTGACGAGCGCGTCGCTCAGCGCGAGCGCGACGAAGGCGTAGGCGAACCACACGAACGCGGTGCGCCGGTTGACCGCCGACCGCCGGACGGCGTTGAAGAGCCCCGCCAGCAGCAGCAGGTCCAGTACGACCGGGAACTGCAGGGCCACGTTCTGCGATGCCGGCAGCGAGGGCTCCCAGAGCAGCGCGATCACGATGGTGAAAAGGGTCGTGAGCACCGAGAGCTCGATCACCCAGCCCTCGAGGCGCTGGGTGCGGGACTCGTGCAGGGCCGGCTGGCGCATCAGCCACAGGGCGCGGTACCAGAAGGGGTACGCGAGCAGGAAGCCGACCTGGGACCAGGCGGCTGGGCTCCGCACGTCGCCGCCGGTCGCCAGGAAGATGAAGTAGGGGATGCACCCGAGGCTCCAGCTCGCGAGCCCGCGTGAGAACAGGCGCCAGACGGCGGCCTCGACGCCGCCCGTGCGCGAGGCGGCCCCGCGGGTGGCGATGAGCCCGACGACGGCCATGACGCTGACGAGCGACACGCCGACCGCTGCGGCGGCCGCGTCGGTGACGCGTCCGGCCTGCGTGAGCGCGGCGACGGTCACGAGGGCGACGGCCGACGCCGCGAGGGCCGCGACGATCATGCGGTCGTCCAGGGCCCGCAGAGCGGCCCGAGGGGCGGAGGCGTCGTTCACAGGCGGGCTATCGGCAGCCCGAAACCCGCCCCTGAGCGGGGGGGCTCCCGATCTCGGCCGGGATGCGCCTACGCCACCATCGACATGCGGTCCTGTCCGAGGATCCGCGCAAAGGATTGCGGATGCCTGCCGGACAGCAATTCCATCTGGGCCGCGAGCGGGCCCGTCACGTCCTGCTCGTCGAGCAGGGCGTCGAGCCATGCCGCCGGCGGGGGGAGGTGGCAGCGACGGTCGGTGAGCCACGAGGGGCCGGGCTCGGTGATGAGCGCATCCATGCGGCGCTGGCTCGGGGTGGCGCGCTGCGCGCAGTGGGCGGCGAGGGCGTCGCCGCCGGTGAGCAGCAGGACGGCGGGCGCGCCGTACAGCGGCCTGCTGCCCGCGATCGGCCGCGCCCCCGCGAGCGATCCGTAGAACCGCTCGTTCTCGGGCGCGACGGCCAGCGACACCGGCGCCCTCGGGCACTCCTGGAGCGCCTGACGGGTCATGGCCGCGAACAGGCGCATGACGATGCGGCGGGTGCTGCGACGGTGCTCCCCGGCCACGACGAGCGATCCGGCTTCGTGGAGCACGTCGCCCGTCGCTCGGAGCGCATCGTTCTCCTCGGCGAACGCCCGGTCGGACGGCAGGCCGAAGGGCCCGTCCGCGATGAACGCGGAGGCGCCGACCGGCTCGCCGTCCATGCGGGCGACGTAGAAGGTCGTGCCGGGGTTGAGGTACGAGGCGTGCATGCGCCGGCCCGACGCCCGGGGGGCGAGGTAGCCGGCCTCGACGAACCCGTCGTGGATGATCGCCAGCGCGACGTCCACGTCCTCGACGAGGTCCGACGCGACCACGTCGATCTCGGCCGTCGTGAGGTCTGCATGCCGCGGGCGCGGCAGCGCCGTCGTCACGCCGGCCGCCGGTCGACGTAGGCCGGCTTGTGCTGGAAGTCCCCGGCCTCGTGGAACGGGTAGTCGCGGTAGTCGTGGATCACCACGTCGGCCGGCGCGCCGGCCGCAGTGCCGGCCATGTGACGCAGCGCGTCGACGATGCCCGGCCCGGGCCGCACGTTCTCGCGGAGCTGCACGTGCAGCACCGGGCGGTCCCCCGCGTCGGCGATGCGGAAGCGACCCGTGAGGGCCCCCGCGTGGGCGGCCGTCGCGAACAGGCCCTCCTTCACGATCTCCGGCCGCAGGCTCCAGCCGTCCCCCACGACGGCGCTGCCGCGGCGGCCCCACAGTGCCACCGCCGGGCGGTCGACGCGCACGTCGCTGCCGTGGGCGGCGAGCTCGTCGTTGAGCGCGTCGACGCCGACGATCTGCGCCTCGTCGTCGAGGTCGTACCGCACCAGCGGCAGCAGGCGGCGCGTCAGGGCGGTGAGGACGAGGGTGGTGGCGCCGTCCTCGTGGGCGCGCTCCTCGACGAAGAACCGGTTCGGGTCCCACCCCAGCAGGGTGGGGGAGTAGCCGGGGTCGCGGCCGAACAGGCCCCGACGCGCCATCGGGCTGTCGAGCGCGCGCCGGGCGGCGCGCAGGGCGGGGGTCTCGTGCAGCACGTGCAGGCCCACCTCGGCCGCGCCCATCGAGACCATCACGCCGAGGCGCGGGGAGGGGCTCTCGGTGAAGCCGAACAGCGCCGAGACGTAGCGCCGCCAGCTCTCGGCCACCCACTCGCCGCCGACGAAGCAGGCGACGACGCGCTCCGCGAACCCCGGCCCCCGCTCGCGCATCGCCCGCTCGGCGAGCTCCTTGAGGAAGACCGGCTCGGCCACGATCACGACCCGGTCGAAGCTCGACCCGGCGCGGGCGAGCATCTCGACGGCCATCTCGAGGTGCACCGAGGGGTTCGCCACGGTGGCGAGGCGCGTCGGTATCGAGATGCCCATGGGCAGGCAGTTGAGGACGAGGGTGCTCGTGTCGTCGCCGCCCCCGAGCGACCGGAGCACGAGGTCGAAGGTGCGCTCCTGCGCCCGGCGCTCCGACCGCGAGGTCACGCCGACCGAGAAGAGGCCGGTCTGCCCGCTCGACGTCAGCAGCTCGGCGGCGTCCGACACGCGCCCGCCGTCGAGCCAGAACTCGATGTGGTCGCCGAACACCGACCGCTTGTCGGTGAAGGGCACCTGCGCGAGGCGGGTGACGAGGCGGTGGTCGACGCCGAGGCGCTCGAGGTGGGCCCGATACCCGCGGGACGTCAACGCCGCCCGCCGGAAGGTGCGGAGCGCCGCCCGCTCGCCGGCCGTCAACGGGGCGTCCGCGCGGCTCATGTTCCCCGCCTTCGATGTCGATGCCTGCAAGGGGCCTCCCTCTCGCCTGCGTCGCGATCCGCTGATCCGACGCGGCGGACGCTACCGGCGGCCCCGTGCGCCCTTCATGGTCAGAATTGACCAGCAGTCCATGGCGGACCGGCGTCCCGGACCCGCCAGAATCGCCCGGCGCGCCGCCGTGACGCCTCAGGTGGCCGCGCGCCCGTCCTCATCGATGAGCAGGCCCCGCTCCCGGGCCGCCCGGACCGCCGCGGTGCGGTTGGAGACCTGCAGCTTCGCGTTGATCTGGACCAGGTGGCGGGCGACGGTGCGCTCGCTGATGAACAGGCGATCGCCGATGTCCCGGTTGCGCAGCCCGAGGGCGAGCTGCTGCAGCACCTCGTGCTCGCGGGCGGACAACCCGGCGCCCGGCGCCGCGGGCGCGCGCGAGCGGGTGGGGATGCGGTGGCCGGCGGCGCGCAGGCGGGCCTCGGTCCGTCGCCGCCATCCGTCGGCGCCCATCGCCCGGAAGTCCGTGCGGGCGCGCATCAGGTCGTCGCGCGCCTGGTCGGTGCGGCCGTCGGCGAGCCCCGCGCAGTAGCGCGACCGCGCCGCCCACCACCGCAGGCCGATGCCCTCGAACGCGACCGCCGCGTCGCGCAGCCGCCGCGCCGCCGTGTCACGCCCGAGGCCGCGGGCCAACGAGCCCTCGGCGTAGGCCAGGGCCGCGCGCGCGAACGGCGCGCCCCCGTCGGCGGCCTGCGCGAGCGCCGCGGCGCAGCGTTCCGCGTCGGCCCCGCGCAGCACCTCGGCCGCGGCGGCGAGCAGCGGGATGGACGTCAGCCGGTCGTCGGTGAGCTGCCACGCCGCGATGGCCCGCATCACGATGCGGGCGGCCTCGGCGTCCTCGCCGGCGGCCGACGCGGCGAGGGCATGTCCCGCCGCGAGGGGGGCGAGCTGCTCGAACAGCGGCGCCCCGGCGGCCTCCGGGGCGAGCGACCGGTACTGCGCCAGCGCCTCGTCGATGCGACCCTCGGCGAACAGCAGCCAGGCCATCCCCGGATCGGTCGGCGACTGCGAGTCGCGTCCGAGCTCGCGCCATCCCGCCGCCGCGCGCTCCAGCTCGCCGCGGGCCTCGGGCAGCTCACCGGCCGCCGCCAGCGCCTCGCCGAGGTTGCCCCAGAGCACCAGCTCGTGATCGGCCAGTCCCAGCTCTCGGGCGCGCGCGGCCCCGGCTCGGGCGCACGCCGCGGCGTCGTCGGGGCGGCCGACGGCCAGCAGCACGTGGCTCTCGTAGATCATCGCCAGCGTCCCGTTGCGGCGTGCCGCCCCGCCGGCGCGCTCGCCCTCGTCGCGGGCCCGGGCGAGGTGCAGCAGCCCACCGGCCCCCCCGCGGCCGCTCTCGGCCATGCCCATGAAGATCAGCGCCCGGGTCGCGACCTCGCCGGCGCGGGCGGCGCCGGCCTCCGCCCGCGCCTCCTCCGCGAGGAGGGTGGCCTCGCCGAAGCGGGAGGTCATGACCGCCATGCCGGCCGCCTGGGTGAGCGCCTCGCCACGCTCGGCCGAGGGCGGCTCGTCGGGGTCGCGGCTGCGGGCGAGGTGCTCCTGCAGGCCGCGCAGCGACTCGTCGTGCTGCCCGAGCGCCCACCGGGCGCTCGATGCGGCGGACGCGCTCGAGAGGGCGGCGTCGCGCTCGCCCAGCTCGCGGCGGCCGCGGGCCGCGTCCTCGAGGCTCTCGATCGCCTCGTGCCACGACGAGAGGTCGAGCAGCGCCATGCCCCGTTCGTGCAGGGCCGCCAGGCGCGCCGATGCGCCGATGTCGGGGGCCCACCAGGCGAGCGCCCGCCCCGCGTCGCGCAGCGCCGCCTCCGGATCGCCCTCGGCCCGCGCGTCGCGCGCCGCGCGCACGCCGTAGAGGACGACCGCCGCCGGATCGGCCGCGCCGAGGGCGTGACGCAGCAGCGCGCCGGGCGCGTCGCCGGCGGCCCGTCCGGCGACGAGCGCCGCCGCGTGCCGCCGCCGCCGCTCGGCGCCGCCCAGCGACTCGGCGATCACGGCGCGCCCGATCCGCGCGTGGAACGCCCACCGCGTCACCGGTGGCCCGGGCACCTCGTCGAGCAGGCCCGCGGACACGAGCGCGTCGAGGCCGCGCTCGATCCGCGCCGGATCCTGCCGGCAGACGCGCGCGAGCTGCCGCGGGGTGGCGGGCTCGTCGGCGATCGCGGCCCAGCGGGCGAGGTCGAGGATCCACGGGTCGAGGCCCTCGAGGGAGCGGAGCACCCCGTCGCCGAGCGCCGCCGGGACGGGCAGGGGCGCGTCCCCGCCCGGCCAGCGGCGCGCGGCCTGCGCGAGGGGGACGATGAGACCGGGCAGTCCGTCGCCCATGTCGGCGATGGCGGCGGCACCCGCCGCGTCGAGGCCGGGCGCGATCTGTTGCGCGAGCTGGGCGCCGTCGTGCGCCGCGAGCGGCTCGAGCACCACGGTCGGCGCATCCGCGCTCACCGACCGCGCGGTCACGATCACGAGCGCGCGGGTGCGGGCGAGGCGCCGCACCAGCGTCGGCACGAGGCCGGGCTCGTCGGCCCGGTCGCCGAGCAGCGCCACGATCGGCCTCATGCGCGCGGCCCCGGTCGGGTCGGCGGGGTGGCCGGCGGTCGTGAGGGCCGATGCCAGGGCTGCGAGACCGGGCCCGTCCGGTTCGGCGACCACCACCGCGGCGCCCCCCAGGGCGAGCCGCGACGCCGCCTCGTCGGCCAGGCGCGACGCGCCCGCGCCGGGCGGGCCGGCGACCACGATCACCCCGGGACGGGTGGCCGCGACGGCCAGCAGGTCGCCGAGGGCCCCGTCCCGGCCCACGAGCCGCGGGGGCGAGGCCACGTATGCGGACGACGCGCTCACGTCGGCGGATGGTAGGGCCGCGCGCGGTCGCGGGCGAAATCGCGGCGTCGAGATGGGAGGATCGCCCCATGCTCGACGGCTTCTCGCACCGGCAGCTCGACGTCGGGGGGTCCACGGTCGCGCTCTCGCAGGCCGGCGACGGTCCGCCGCTGCTCCTGCTGCACGGCTACCCGCAGACACGACTCTGCTGGCACCGGGTGGCCCCCGCGCTGGCGCGGCGGTTCACGGTGGTGGCGGCCGACCTGCGCGGGTACGGCGACAGCGCCAAGCCGGCGGGGGGCCCCGACCACGCCGCCTACTCGAAGCGCGCCATGGCGGCCGACCTCGTGGGCGCGATGGCCGCGCTCGGCCACGAGCGCTTCGCCGTCGCCGGCCACGACCGCGGCGGACGCGTCGCGCACCGCATGGCGCTCGACCACCCGGAGGTCGTCACGCGCGCGGCCGTCCTCGACATCGTCCCCACGCGGACGCTCTTCGCCCGTGCCGACGCGGCGTTCGCGACGGCCTACTACCACTGGTTCTTCCTCATCCAGCCGGACGGGCTCCCCGAGAGGATGATCGGCGCCGACCCCGAGTGGTTCCTCCGCGAGACGCTGCGCCGCTGGTCGGGCCGGGCCGAGCCGATCGCCGAGGGCGCGATCCGGGAGTACGTGCGGGCCTTCCGCGACCCGGCCGCCATCCACGGGTCGTGCGAGGACTACCGGGCCGCGGCCACGATCGACCTCGAGCACGACGCGGCCGACGCCGGCGCGCGCGTCGCGTGCCCCCTGCTGGTGCTCTGGGGCGCCCACGGGGCGATGCACCGCCTCTACGACGTGGTGGCCGAGTGGCGGCCCCTCGCCGACGACGTACGGGGCGAGCACCTCGAGTGCGGCCACTTCCTTCCCGAGGAGGCCCCCGCCGCCACGATCGCCGCCCTCGCGCGCTTCTTCGCGCACGGCTGAGGACGACCGCGGCCGCCGGCGTCCCCCCGTGCCGGCACGCTGCCGCTGACGCTCGGTTGCGTCTGCGCTATTTTCCGACTCCCCCTGTGGGAGCCACGGGGAGTCACGAGCGGAGATCGCCCTGACCGCCTTCGCCACAGGGGACGGGTCCAGGATCGGCGCCGACCTGCCGATGGAGGTCGCGTGATCACGATGCGCCGGCCGGGGGCACCGCGGCTGCCGGGGCTCCCCGACGAGAGCGACGCCCGCCTCGCGCGCCGGGTCGCGCTCGGTGACGAGAGGGCCTTCGAGACGCTCTACGGGCGCTACCGCGACCCGATCTCGCGCTACTGCCGCGCGTTCCTGCGCCACGACCAGGACGCCGAGGACGCCTTCCAGCAGACGATGATCCGGGCCTATCGCGGCCTCGGACGGGCCGTCCCCGACCTGACGGTGCGGCCCTGGCTCTTCCGGATCGCCCACAACGAATGCCTGCGGGTCGTGGGCGCGCGGCGGCCGCACGACGCGCTGACGGGCGCCGAGGCGGCCGCGGGCGCCGACGGTCCCGCCGAGCGGGCGGAGACCCGCGAGGAGCTCGTCCAGCTGCGCGCCGACCTGAGGGAGCTGCCGCCCCCGCAGCGGGCCGCCCTCGTGCTGCGCGAGCTGAGCGGCCTCTCCCACCGGCAGATCGGCGAGGCCCTCGGGGCCGGCCCGGAGACCGCCAAGCAGCTCATCCACGAGGCGCGCGTCTCGCTCGGCGAGTACGAGGCGGGCCGGTCCCTGGGCTGCGGCGACGTGCGCCGTCGCATCTCCGACGGCGACGGCCGCGTGCTGCGCGCCCGCGCGGTCGCATCCCACCTGCGCGGGTGCGAGGGATGCCGCGACTTCCGGGCCCGCATCGCGCGTCGCCCGCGGCAGCTCGCCGCCCTCTTCCCGGCCCTGCCGGGCCTCCTGGCCGAGCGCGGCGTGGTCGCCGCCCTGACGGGCGCGGGTGCCGCCGGCGTGGGCGCCGGGGGGCTCGGCGGCGTCTCGGTGATCGGCGGCATCGGCGCGGCCGGCGCCGCGCTCGTCGCGTCGGCGGTCCTGCTCGTCACCGCCGGCGCCCCCGGGGTCGTCGCCGAGCCAGCCGGCGCCGCGGGGACCGCCGCGTCGGGGGTGGCCGCGCCCGCGGCCGCCGGCACGCCCTCCGCCGTCCGCGCGCTCGCGCTCGCCGCCGCGGCGCCCGCCCGGGCCGTCGCGCGTCCGCCCGCGGCGCCCGCGCCGCGCACGCGGGGCGCCGTGATCGCCGGCGCACCGGCCGCGCCCGCCACGGTGGGCGCGGCCACCGGGGACGCGGCCGCCCCGGCATCGGCCGGCGCGCCGCCGGCCGGGGCGTCGTCGCCGGGGGCGCCGGCGGTATCGGCGCCGGTCGCGCCGCGCGTCCGCGCGTCCGCAGGTAGCGCGGTGTCCGGCGCGGCTCCGGGTGTCGCCGTCACGGCGGGCGCGGGCGTCGGCGACTCGGTCGTCGTCGGCGCCGAGGTCGAGGTCCCCGTCCCGGTCCCCGCCGCGCCATCGGTCGCCGCCGTGGATGTCCGCGTGGACCCGTCGGGGGCTCCGGCCATCGACGTCGGGGTGCCCGCCCTGCCCGAGGTCCCGCCGGTCGCGCCGCCCCCGGTCGGTCCCTAGGCCGGGCCTGTCACGGCGGGGGTGGCGGCGCCCCGCCGGCGTCGTCCGGGGGAGCGGTGGTCGCCGGCGGCGTGGCCGTCGTGGTGCCGTCGCGCGGCCGGTCGGGAGCCCGCGGGGCCGCCGGCTCGTCGGGGGCGGTCGTGCCGGGGCGCGACGGTCGCTCGGGCGCCGGGGGTCCGACCTCGACGAACGCGTCCTGGGCGTCGTACGACCACCGGAAGTCCTCGTCGCGCCGCAGCTCGTCGCCCTTCCAGACCGTGCGGGTGTAGGTCACCGAGAAGCCGCTGCCGCCCATCTCCTGCAGCACCACCCGCTCGCCGGGCTCGAGGTCGGGATCGACCGTCTCGCGCGTGGTCGGCGCGACGACGTCCGTCTGGGGGCCGGTCTCGGTCTCGACCCGTCGCCCGAGACCCGACGAGAACATGCGGATCGTGATGCCGTTGTCGCCCGCCGCGGCCGAGATCAGGACGGCCGCGTCCCAGTCGTTGACGAAGACGAGCTCCGGCCCGCCGTAGGAGACGGTGGCCTCCCGTCCCTTGGGGTACCTCGAGATCCAGAACTGATGTGGCGTGTGCGCCACGAGTTCGAGCCCGGCGAAGAAGGCGGCGTTGTACATCGTGGTGGCGACCTGCGAGACCCCGCCGCCGACCGCGTCCTCGAGCCGTCCGGCCGCGATCTGAGGGGCCTCGACGAACCCGCGCGCGAGCGTGCGCTCGCCGAGCGCCTCGTTGAGGGAGAAGCGCCCGCCGGCCGGGATGATGTACCCGTCGAGCAGCTCGGCCGCGCGCTGGATGTTGGTCACCCGGGGCTCGCAGCAGTTGTACGGCGTGGTGAACTCGGAGACCTGCTCGGTGATCTTCAGCGCCTTCGCCTGGGCGGTCGTCCGCTCGGGGGGGCTCACCTCGAAGCGGGCCCGCACCGACGTGGCCGACGGGTCGGCGACGATGGCCCGGGCGATCGCGTCCATGTCGAGGCGCCGCCCGACCCGCGAGGTCACCAGCCGCACGCTCGACCCCGAGACCCGGAAGCCGGCGTCACGGGCGGGCTGCTCGCGCGACTCGAAGGCGGGGGCGATGTCCTCGTAGAGCACGTCGGGATCGAGGCTCACCTCGAGCGCCGGGGGCGCGGGAGTGAAGCGCAGCGCCGAGCGGAGTACCTCGGGCTCGATCGGCACGCCGTTGCCCCCGAGCGTGACCGTCACCGGGGTGTCGGTGAGCGCGAGCGCACGGGCGCGGGCGGCCTCGGCCTGCGCGTCGCTCACGGGCGGCTCCAGGGGGCCCGGAGCGAGGGTCAGCCGGGGCGGCAGCACGAGGATGCGGCGCCGCACGTCGGCGGGCGCGACGCCGAAGCCCGGCTCGCCTGGAACGACCGCGATCTCGGTGCCCTCGACGGCCAGGGTGGCCGACCGCGGAGGGTCGTTGACCGTGCGCGTCACCCGCTCCACGAGCCGGGTCACCTTGCGCTGGTCGAGGGTGAAGCGCAGCGGTACCTCGCGCTCCGAGGCGGCCCCCACCAGCGACAGCAGGCGCCCCCCGATGGTGCGCTGCTCGAGCGCCTGCTCGACCGCCTGGCGGATGCGCGGGCGCGCGTCGAGGCTCGCGGGGGTCACCCTCATCCGGAACGCGGGGTCGTCGGCGCGGGTGATGTCAACGGGGCGCGCGAGCAGCTCCGCCGCCCGCTCGCGTGCCACCCGCTCGATCGCGGCCGCGTCGAGACCGCCCACATCGGCGCCGCCGACGCGGACGCCCCCGGGCGCGCCCTCGCCGCCTCCCAGGGCCAGCGCGCCGCCGATCCCGAGCACGGCGACGCCGAGCGCAACGCCCACGATCGCCAGTCGTCTTCGCGTGCGGTCTGCCATCGGCTGGCGATTGTAGACGGGGTCGCCCGTGAGACGAACGCCGCGCGCGACCCCGACACGCGTGGGGGCGTGGATCGGATCACCCGCGGGACGTGAGGCGCCTCACGTTGTGACCAACCGCACGGTGTGACACCGCTCACACCCCCGCCGCGCCGACGGCGGGGATCCTGGTCGGCATGGACGCCCCCAGAACGGCTCTCGCCGAGCGCCTCGAGGCGACCCGGCGACGGACGCTCGCGCTGTTCGCGCCGCTCCCGCACGCCCATCTGGTGGCGCAGCCCTCGGAGCTGCTCAGCCCGCCGCTCTGGGACCTCGGGCACATCGCCGCCTACGAGGAGCTGTGGCTCGCGCGGAGGCTCGCCGGCCGCCCCTCGCTCCACCCGCAGCTCGAGGACGTCTACGACGCGTCCGAGACGCCTCGGAGCGCCCGCGGCGACGCCCCCATCCTCGGCGAGCGCGAGGCCCACGAGTACCTGGAGGCGGTGCGCGCCGCGTCGCTGGCGACGCTCGCGGCCTGCACGCTGGACGACGACGACCCGCTGACCGCCGGCGGCTTCGTGTTCGACATGGTCGCCCAGCACGAGGCCCAGCACACCGAGACGATCCTGCAGGCGCTGCAGATGCTGCCCGCGGGTGCGTACGTGCCGCCGCGCCGGCGCCCCCTGCCGGCCGGGGCTCCGGCGGGGGGCTGGGTCGAGGTGCCGGGCGGCCCGTTCCCCATGGGCGCGCCGGACGGCGGTTTCGCCTACGACTGCGAGCGGCCGCGCCACGTGCGGGAGACGGCGCCGTTCCTCATGGCGCGCGACCCGGTGACCAACGGCGACCACCTGGAGTTCATCGCCGACGGCGGCTACCGCCGGCCCGACCTCTGGACCGCGGCGGGCTGGGAGTGGCGCCTGCGCGAGGGCGTGCGTGGCGCCGCTCCACTGGCACGCCGAGGGCGCCGGCGGCTGGACCGTCCGCTCCTTCGAGCGCCGGGCGGCGGTCGATGCGACGCACCCGCTCTGCCACGTCAGCGCCCACGAGGCGGACGCGCACGCCCGGTGGGCCGGCGCGCGGTTGCCGACCGAGGCCGAGTGGGAGCGCGCGGCCGCGGGGGCGGTGCCGGACGCGGACGCCGCCAACCTCGGCCAGGAGGCCTTCGGCACCGGGCCCGTCGGAGGGCCGCGTCCCGCGCCCGGCGGCTGCCGGGGGATGCTCGGCGACGTCTGGGAGTGGACGTCGAGCACCTTCGAGGGCTACCCCGGCTTCCGGGCCTTCCCGTATCGCGAGTACGCCGAGGTGTTCTTCGGCCCGACGTACCGCGTGCTGCGCGGCGGGTCGTGGGCCACGCAGCCGATCGCGGCGCGCACCAGCTTCCGCAACTGGGACCTGCCGCAGCGCCGGCAGATCTTCTCCGGCCTCCGACTCGCCAAGGATCTGCCGTGACCACGAACGTCGCCGTCCCCCGGGCCTACCGCCTCGACGTCCACCCGCCGCCCTGCGCGGGCGAGGGGCTCGCCGAGGACGTGCGTCGCGGCTTCGCCTCGTCCGAGCGCCGGCTGCCGCCCAAGCATTTCTACGACGAGCGGGGGTCGGACCTCTTCGAGGCCATCACGCGGCTCCCCGAGTACTACCAGTCGCGCACCGAGCTGCGCATCCTGCGCGAGATCGCCCCCGGCCTGGTCGCGCGCCACCGGGTGGGCGAGCTCGTCGAGCTGGGCTCGGGCGCCTCGCGCAAGACGGCCGCCCTGCTCGACGCGATGCGCGCGGGGGGACGCATGGGGCGCTACGTGCCCTTCGACGTCTGCCCCGAGGCCATCCTGGCCGCGGCAGGCCGCCTGACCGAGGCCTACCCCGGCCTCGACGTGCACGGCGTCGCCGGCGACTTCGGCCACCATCTGGCCGGCGTCCCGCCGAACGCGGGCGACGACGCGCGCCTCGTGGCGTTCCTCGGGGGCACGATCGGCAACCTGGAGCCGGCCGACCGCACGCCCTTCCTGCGCTCGGTGGCCGAGCTGCTCGACGGCGACGACGTGCTGCTGATCGGCACCGACCTGGCCGGCGACCCGGAGCGGATACGGCGGGCGTACGACGACTCCGCGGGGGTCACCGCCGAGTTCAACCTCAACGTGCTGCGGGTCATCAACCGGGAGCTCGAGGCCGACTTCGACCTCGACGCCTTCGCCCACGTGGCCGTCTACGACCCGGGCCCGCCGTGGATCGAGATGCGCCTGCGTGCGCTCGCCGACCAGACCGTGACGATCGGGGGCCTCGGGACCCGGGTCGCGTTCGCCGCGGGCGAGGAGATCCTCACGGAGATCTCCTGCAAGTTCACCCGCGGATCGGTCGAGCGCATGTACGCCGCGGCCGGTCTGCGGCTGATCGAGTGGCACGTCGATCCGCGCGGATGGTTCGGCGTGTCGGTCGCGACCCGGGCCTGAGGGCCGGCCGGGGGTCGCCCGGCCTACGCGACTGTGCGGGATGGTCCTCGGCGCCCGGCGTGCCGATGTCCGCCGCATGAGGCCCCTCGCCCCCGCCGTCACCGAGCTGCGCGTCGCCGGCGGCGCGGTCGTGGTCTGCGCCGTCGCGCTGGCGGGCGTCACGGGGGGCGTCGACGACCCCGCGGCGGCGGGGCTCGGCCTCGCCGGGGCCGTGCTGGCGTTCTGGCTGCCCCGGGGCGCGGCCGCCGTCGGCCGTGCGATCCGCCTCGCGCTGCCCGCGCGCCCGCGATGGGAGCTGGAGGCCACCGGCGCGACGGTGCGGCGCGTGCTCGTGACCCAGGCCGCCCCCTGCGGGGCGCTGGCCGTGCTCGCGGTCGCGGCGGGCGGCGGGCACCCGGCCGTGCCCGACGCCGTCGCGGGGGCGCTCGCCGGCGTCGGCGTGTGCGGCCTGCTGGCGGCGGCGCGCATCCGCCGGGCCGAGCGCGCGCTCGGGCGGCGGCTGCTGCGCCAGCCGCGGTGGGGCAGGCTGCTCGACCGGCGCGCGCTCTTCCTGGAGCCCTCGGCGCTCTCGGGCCGCCCCGCCGGCGCGGCCGCGTCCCCCTGGCCCGCCCATCGCCCTCCGTCCCACGCCCCCGGCGCGGCGATCGAGCTCGATCCCGCCAACGCGCCGGCCGTCCACCCCGTGGGGGTGGGGCTGCGGGCGCGTCGCGCCCCGCGCCGTCAGCCGCCGGGGTCGGGCTCGTGATCGGGGGGGCGGATGATGAGGGTGCGGTTGCGGACCTCGATCTCGCCGGCCTCGCTCAGACGCCCGAGCGCGATGGTGACGGATTCGCGCACCGCGCCGACCATGTTGGCCAGCTCCTGGTGCGTCAGGCGCAGGTCGAGGCGGATGCCGTCGGGGGTGACCCGGCCCCAGCGGTCCGCGAGCTGACGCAGCTTGAGCAGCAGGCGGCGCTCGACGCGCGGCTCGAGCGCGATCGCCACGGCCATGCCGAGATCGGCGATCTGGGCGCTCAGCACCCGCACGAGGTTCGCCGCCAGGGCCGGCTCGCGCATCCACGCCTCCATGCGGTCGCGGTCGACCAGGTGCACCAGCGAGTCCTCGATCGCGAAGCAGCGCACCTGCGGCCCGGTCGCCGCCCACGGCTCGAGAGGGCGCACCAGCAGATCGCCCTGCTCGAGCATCCCGATCGTGCGCTCGCGCTCCTCGGGGGCGATCACGGCGAGGGCGAGCCGGCCGCCGCCGATGACGCAGCAGACCGCGCCGGTCGCCGTGACGTCGAGCTCGGCGCCCGCCGACACGCGCAGCGCCCGCAGCCCGTTAACGGCCGCCGACAGGGTCGCGTCGTCGAGGTCGGCGAAGAGGTCGATCGCATGGAAGTCCGAGACGGAGGTCATGAGGTGGCGACGAGTGCGATCGAGGCGATGGCGTTGACCGTCGCGTGCGCGCTCACCGCACCCCAGTATCCCCTGCGACGGTAGATCCACGCGAGCCCGAGTCCCGTGAGCACCAGCGCGACCGCCCGCGGCCAGATCAGGTAGGCGTCGATGTGCGCCGAGGTGAACGCGAGCGCGCTGATGAGGGCGGCCGGCCAGAAGCGCAGACGCCGGGCGAGGCCCCGCAGCAGAAGGCCGCGGAAGAGCAGCTCCTCGCCGAGCGGCGCGAGCACCACGAGCGCGACGATCGTGAGCACGAGCTGCCAGGGCGCCGTCCCGATCTCCTCGACCTCCTCGATGCGGCGCTCCACCACCGGGTCGATGGCGGCGCCGGCCGCCACGATCACGAGGGCGCCGACCAGCAGCGCGAGACCGGTCCCGATGCCGACGACGACGGTCCGCCGCAGGTCGGGCGGACGGGCGATGGCCACCCTCCGCTCGTGGGCCGGCAGGTTGCGCCAGAGCAGGACGCCGAACACCAGCAGCAGGAGGCTGGTGCCGAAGGCCAGCAGGGCCCCGAGGGCGTCGTCGCCGAGCGGAGCGAGCGAGAGGGCCCCGGCCGCTCCGACGAGGGCCGCGAACGCGGCGAGCACGGCGCCGGGGGGCGAGAGCACCCGCCACCAGAACCCGGGGGGCTGGGGCGCGCCGCTCGGCGCCTGTTCCAGTGTGCCCACCGGGAGGAAGTCTAGAGGGGCTCCCGCGTCACGGCCGGGCTCCCCTCAGGCGATGCCGACGGCCTCGCGCACCGCGCCGACGAGGCGGGCCGCCCGCTCGCGGGCGCGCTCGGATCCGGCGGCGAGGATCGCGTCGAGCTCGGCGCGGTCGGCCATGAGCTCCTCGTAGCGCTCGCGGGGCGTCGCCAGCACCTCCTCGAGGCGGTCGGCGACGATGTCCTTGAGCGTGCCCCAGCCGAGGCCGCCGGCCAGCATGCGCTCGCGCAGCGCGGCGCGATCGCCGGGGCCGGCGATCTGCCGGTAGATCGCGTAGAGGGTCGAGGTGTCCGGGTCCTTCGGCTCCTCGACGGGCGTGCTGTCGGTCTTCATGCGCCGGATCAGCTTGCGCGTGGACGCCGGGTCGCCGAAGACGGGGATCGTGTTGTCGTACGACTTGCTCATCTTGCGGCCGTCGAGCCCGGGCATCGTGTCGTCGCCTCCCACGGACGACACGACGTGCTCCGGCAGCGGCAGCGCGAACCGCTCGCCGTACGCCAGGTTGAACCGCTCCGCGATGTCGCGGGCGTACTCGACGTGCTGCACCTGGTCGCGCCCGACCGGCACGACGTCGGCGGCCATCACGATGATGTCGGCCGCCATGAGGACGGGGTAGTTGTAGAGCCCCATGCTGACCCCGGCGTCGAGGTCCTCGACGCCCGCCTCGCGGTTGCGGTCGCGCGCGGCCTTGTAGGCGTGGGCGCGGTTCATCAGGCCCTTCGCCGTCATGCACGACAGCACCCACTGCAGCTCGAACGTCTCCGGCACGTCCGACTGGCGGTAGAGCGTCACGGCCTCCGGATCGAGCCCGCACGCCAGCCAGGTCGCGGCCACCGAGCGCGTGTAGGCGTCGAGCAGGGCGGGGTCGCGCACCGTCGTGAGGGCGTGGTAGTCGGCGATGAAGTAGAAGGCGTCGTAGTCGCGCGTCATCTCGATCGCGGGCCGGATGGCGCCGACGTAGTTGCCGAGGTGGGGGATGCCGGTGGGCTTGATGCCGGTCAGAGACGTCCGGCGGGGGGGTGCCGTCATGCGGCCATCGTACGGAGTGCGACGGCGGGCGCCCCGGCTACACTGGCCCGACGCGGATGCCCCCCACCGACGCCCTCCAGCAGCCGATCGAGCTCGACCTCTTCGAGGGGCCGTTCGACCTGCTGCTCACGCTGGTGCTGCGCGACGAGGTCGAGCTGCTCGAGGTGCCGCTGCTCGAGGTGGTGACGGCCGCCCTCGGGGAGAACGCGCGCGAGCGGTGGGACACCGACACCGCGGGCGAGCTCATCGTGCTGCTGGCCGCGATGGCCGAGCTCAAGGCGCGCCGGCTGCTCGGCGAGCCCGGCGAGGAGGAGCCCGACCCCGACACGCTCGAGGCCCGCGAGGCCCTGGCGGCCCGCCTCGTCGCGTACGCGCCGTTCCAGCGGGCGGCGGGCTGGCTGGCCGAGCGGGGTCGCGCCTGCGTGGGGCCGCGCTATCGGCGCGTGCCGATCCCCGGGGCCCCGCCTCCGCCCCCTGCATCCGAGGACGCGGCGCGCCTGCGGGCGGCGATGGAGTCGCTGTTGCGCGCGCCGCCGGCGCCGTCGCTGACGCACCTCACCAGCCGGCGGGTGAGCATGCCGGCCGCCCTCGCCCGGCTGCAGGCGGCCCTGGCGCGGGCGCGCCGCGTGAGCTTCGACGCCATGACCGCCGGCTTCGCGCCGCTCGAGGAGGCCATCGCGCTGATGGCCGCGCTCGAGCTCGCCCGCCGGGGCGAGGTCACGCTGTCGCAGGCCGAGCCCTTCGGCGACATCGCGATCACGGGCGCGGGCCGGTGAGCGAGGTCGCGCGACAGGTCGAGGCCCTGCTCTTCCTCGCGCCGGAGCCCCTGCCGGTGGTCGCCCTGTGCGAGATCACCGACGAGTCGCCCGGGGAGGTGCAGCGCGCCCTCGCCGAGCTCGCCGCGCGCCACGGCGCCGACGGCGGGCTCGAGGTGGTCGAGATCGCGGGCGGCTTCACGCTGCGCACGCGCGCCGACCTGGCGGGCGTCTGCGACCGCCTGCGCGAGCGCCCGGGCGAGGACCGGGTGTCGCCGGCGGCGCTCGAGACCCTGGCCGTGGTGGCCTACCTCGAGCCGGTCAGCCGGCCGCAGATCAGCCGCCTGCGCGGGGTCGCGGTCGACTCCACGGTCACCTCGCTGCTCGACCGGGGCCTGCTCGAGGAGGCGGGGCGCCCCTCCGAGGGCGGGGCGATGCGCTACCGCACCACGCGGCTCTTCCAGGAGCGGTTCGGCCTGCGCCGCGCGGGTGACCTGCCGCCGCTCGAGGGGTTCGAGTTGAGCGGCCCCGAGGCCGACCGGGTGCGCGAGCGGCTCACGAGCGCGGGGCACCTGCCCGCGGACGCCGCGGCGCCGGCAGAGGCGGATCCCGATGACGGCTGAGCCCATGAGGGTGCACCGCGCGCTGGCGCTGGCCGGCGTGGCGAGCCGGCGCGCCTCCGAGGCGATGGTGGCCGACGGCCGGGTGAGCGTGAACGGCGTCACGGCGACGGTGGGCCAGCTCGTCGGCGAGGACGACGTGGTCGCGGTCGACGGGAGGCCGGTGCGCGGCGCCGAGCCCCGCCGGGCCTACCTCCTCAACAAGGCGCCGGGGGTGGTGTCGACCGCGCACGACCCGCAGGGCCGGCCGACGGTGCTCGACGAGCTTCCCGACGACGTGCGCCTCTACCCGGTCGGGCGGCTCGACATCGACACGACCGGCGCGCTCATCGTGACCAACGACGGCGAGCTCGCCGCACGGCTGATGCACCCGAGCTCGAAGGCGCCGAAGCTCTACGAGGTGCTGCTGCGCGGGCAGGTGTCGGCCGCCACCGTCCGGCGCCTGCGCGACGGGGTCCCGCTCGAGGATGGCGTCACCGCGCCGGCGCGGGTCGAGAGCATGGACCGCCTCACGCCGGGCGGCACGTGGCTGCGCCTGGAGCTGACCGAGGGCCGCAACCGGCAGGTGCGGCGCATGGGCGACGCCGTGGGGCACCGGGTCGAGCGCCTCCACCGTGCCCGCTACGCCGGCATCGGCGTCCAGAAGCTCGCCGCGGGGCGATGGCGCCCGCTCACGCGGGCCGAGTGGCGCAGCCTCGGCGCGACCGTGGGGCTGGTGCGCTGAGCGAGCGCGTGGTCAGAGCCGTCCGGGGCGCGACCTCGGCCGAGCAGGACACGCCGGAGGACATCCTCGAGAGCACGGCGGAGCTGCTGACGGAGGTGCTCGAGCGCAACGGGCTCGAGACGGACGACCTGATCTCGATCATCTTCACCATGACGCCCGACCTGCGCTCCGAGTTCCCGGCGCTGGCCGCCCGGCAGGCCGGCCTCACCACCGTCCCGCTGATCTGCACGAGCGAGATCCCGGTGCCCGGCTCGCTCGGCAGGTGCATCCGGCTGCTGCTGCACTGCACCGTGCCGGAGGACCGCCACATCACCCACATCTACCTCCGCGAGGCGAAGGTGCTGAGGCCCGACCTGGCGATCGAGCCCCAGTAGCGCCCGGGCTCAGCCGAGCTCGTCGTAGCCGGCGCGCCACGACTCGGCGAACCCGCCCGGCGGGTGGTACTCGGAGGATATGGCGCCGGCCAGCTCGAGCGAGCGGCGGATCTCGGCGCTGTCGAGCAGGTGCACGGTCTTCAGCCGCTCCACGCGGCCGCCGGCGGAGATCGCCGCCGACACCCCGGCCGCGCCGGTCGCCTCGGGGACCTCGAAGATGGCGAGCCCGTCGTGGTCGCCGAGCATCCAGTAGAACGAGCGCAGCCGGCCGCCGGCCGCGGCGACCACCTTGCGGGCGGCCTCCTCGCGGTCCTCGGGGTTCTCGACCATCGAGCGCATCGCGTCCTTCGTGTAGGTGAAGTACGTGAGGTAGGTGGACATCCCATCGACTCCTCGGGAACGGATCACCGGCCCGTCCGGGGTGGCGCGCCGGCATCGGGCGCCCCCCGTACAGACCTACACCCGCGCGGTGCTCCGCGGCCATCGCCGCCCGGCGATTCTGCGCGATCGGCGCGGGCCCCCTCGCGTCACGCGCCGATGTCGAGCCCGAGATCGAGGATGGGCGCGGAGTGGGTGAGCGCCCCGACGCTGACCGCGTCGACGCCGGTCGCCGCGGCCGTCCGCGCGCCCTCGGGCGTCATGCCCCCCGAGGCCTCGAGCCGCGCCCGCCCCGCCGTGACGGCCACCGCGTCGCGCATCTCGCCGGGGCTCATGTTGTCGAGCAGGATCCAGTCGGCGCCGGCCTCGAGGCCGTGGCGCACCCCGGCGAGGTCGTCGGCCTCGACCTCGACGAGCACGCCGGGCATCTCGCGGCGGGCGCGCGCCACGGCGTCGACCAGCCCGGCGCCCGCCAGGGCGAGGTGGTTGTCCTTCACCAGCACGCGGTCGTACAGGCCCATCCGGTGGTTGACGCCGCCGCCGGCCACGACGGCCGCCTTCTCGAGGGCCCGCAGTCCGGGGGTCGTCTTGCGGGTGTCGAGCACGGCGACCGGTGCGCACGCCTCCACGTAGAGCGCCGTCAGCGTGGCGATCCCCGACAGGTGGCAGAGGAGGTTGAGCAGCGTGCGCTCGGCGCCCAGCACGGCGCGCGCCGGGCCCGAGATCTCGGCGACCACGTCGCCCGGCCCCACCCGGTCGCCGTCGGCGGCGCGCCACTCACCCGACAGCCCCGTCTGCGCGAGCACCTCCTCGCCCGCGGCCCGTCCGGCGAGGACGCCCGCACGGCGGGCGACGACGCGCGCGGTGGCCGTCGCGCCCTCGGGCACGAGCAGCGCCGAGGTGATGTCGCCCCGGTCCCCCAGGTCCTCGGCGAGCGCGAGGGCGACGACCCGCTCGGGGGTCACGCGAGCGCGAGCATCCGGTCGAGGGCCAGCCGCCCCTGGCGCCGCATCTCGTCGTCGACGCGGATCACGTTGACGATCTCGCCGGCCGCGAGCGACTCGAGGCACCAGGTGAGCTTCGGCAGGTCGATGCGGTTCATCGTCACGCAGGGGCAGATGCTCTCGTTGAGGCACGAGATGCGCTTGTCGGGGTACCGCAGGCGCAGCCGGTTGACGAGGTTCCAGTCGGTCCCGATGACGGCCGAGGCGCCCGACGGGAGCTCTTCGCAGCGACGGATGATGTACTCGGTCGACCCGTCCTCGTCGGCGGCCTCGACCACCGGCCGGGGGCACTCCGGGTGCACGATCACCACGACGCCGGGATCGGCCTCGCGGTGCTGCTCGATCTGCCGCACCGTGAACCCGGTGTGCACGTTGCAGAAGCCCTTCCAGAGGATGACCTGCGACGCCGCGAGCGCGCCGGCGTCGAGGCCGCCGAGCTCGGCCATGCGCGGGTTCCACACGAGGGGGTCGCCGGGGTCCATCCCGAGGCGGCAGGCGGTGTTGCGCCCGAGGTGCTCGTCGGGGAAGAAGAAGACGGCGTCGCCCTCCGACAGCGCCCAGCGAAAGGCCTTCTCGGCGTTGCCCGACGTGCAGACGGCGCCGCCGTGCGCGCCCACGAACGCCTTCAGGTCGGCGCCCGAGTTCATGTACGTGAGGGGGATGACCCGGCGGCCGGGCAGCGCGGCGGTCATCTGGTCCCAGGCGTCGCGGACCGTGTAGATGTCGGCGCACTCGGCCAGGTGGCAGCCGGCGCCGAGGTCGGGCAGCACCACGGACTGGTGGGGCGCGCGCAGCACGTCGGCGGCCTCGGCCATGAAGTAGACGCCGAGGAACACGATCAGCTCGGCCTCGGTCGCGGCCGCGCCGCGGCGGGCGAGCAGGTACGAGTCGCCGGTGACGTCGGCGAACGCGATCACCTCGTCGCGTTGGTAGTGGTGCCCGAGGATCACGGCGCGGGGGCCGAGCGCGCGCCGGGCGGCCCAGGCGCGCTCCCAGAGCTCCTCGTGCCCGGCGGCGGTACCGGTCGCGGGCATCGCGCAGGCGGGACCGATCGCGGTGGTGGTCATGCGGCCTCCAGGGCGAGGGCCCGGTCGCGCCGGGCGGTGGCGGGCGGGAGGGCGACCGGCAGGCCGCCGACCCATGCGATCCGCCGGGCCTGGCGCGGATCGGGGGCGGGATGGTCCGAGCGGAAGTGGGCGCCGCGGCTCTCGGTGCGCAGCGTCGCCGCGGCCGTCGCGAGCCGGGCGACGAGGATCAGGTTGTCGGTGGCCGGGTCGCCGCCCTCGGGCAGCGCCTCCAGCGCCCGCGAGGCCGCGCGCAGGCCCTCGGCGTCGCGCTCGACCCCGACCCCCTCCCACATGATCGCCTGCAGACGGGCGCGCACCCCGGCATCGACGCCGCGGGCGGACGGCGGGGCGACGGGGGCGGTGGGCGAGAGGGGTCCCTCCGGCCAGCCGTCGCCGCCCTCGCCGCAGCGCGCGCGCCGCCGCGCTCGCCAGCACGGCGGCCTCGAGCAGGCCGTTCGACGCGAGCCGGTTGGCGCCGTGGGCGCCGGTCGCCGCGCACTCGCCGACCGCGAACAGCCCGGGCAGGGTGGTGCGGCCGGCCACGTCGGTCAGGGCGCCGCCGATGCCGTAGTGGGCCGCCGGGGTGACCGGCACGAGGTCGCGGGCGAGGTCGAGCCCGTGCTCGGCGCACAGCGCCGAGACGGTCGGGAAGCGCGCGTGCACCGCGTCGGGGTCGAGGTGGCGCATGTCGATCGTGACGTCGCCGCCCCGCGCCGCGGCGTGGCGGGCGATGGCCCGTGCGACCACGTCGCGCGGCCCGAGCTCGGCCGACGGGTGCTCGTCGGGCATGAACCGGTACCCGTCCGCGTCGCGCAGGATCGCGCCCTCGCCGCGCACGGCCTCGCTGACGAGGGCGAGCGGGCCGTCGCCCAGCGACAGCGCCGTGGGGTGGAACTGCACGAGCTCGAGGTCGGCCAGGGCGGCCCCGGCGCGCGCGGCCAGGGCGGGCCCGTCGGCCGTGGCGCCCGGCGGGTTGGTGGTGCGCGCGTAGAGCTGGCCCGAGCCGCCGGTCGCCAGCGCGACGGCCGCGGCCGGGCGTACCCGCTCCCGGCCGTCGATGGTCGCCGTGCGCAGGCCCGTGACGCGACCGTCGGCGACGATCACCTCCAGGGCCCGCTCGCCCTCGGCGACCTCGATGCGCGGGTCGCGCCGCAGCGCCTCGTCGAGGGCCGCGACGATGTGGGCCCCGGTGGCGTCGCCGCCGGCGTGGACGACCCGCGCCGCCGAGTGGGCGCCCTCGCGGGCGAGGCGCAGGCCGCCGTCGCCGCGGTCGAAGCGGACGCCCCGCGCGATGAGGGCCGCCACCTGGCCGGGGCCCTCGCGGCAGATCAGGCGTACGAGCCCCTCGTCGCAGAGGCCCGCGCCGGCGGCGAGGGTGTCGGCCACGTGGTCCTCGACCGAATCGAGCGGGTCGATCGCCGCGGCCATGCCGCCCTGGGCACGGCGGGTGCTGCCGTCGCCGACGCGCCCCTCGCAGACCACCACGACGGGGCCGTGCTCGGCCGCGTCGAGGGCCAGCAGACCGCCCGCGATGCCGCTGCCCACCACGATGACGGGGTCCCTCTCCGGCGCTCGACCCATTTTCTTGTCCCTTTGACGTGAAGAAGACGATGAATTGGCGTCGAGACGACAATAGCGGGTCCCGAGGCCCGCCACGGAGGATCGGGGCGACGGTCGCCCCGGGCCCGGATGCCTACACTGTGGGCGTGGGTATCCGCATCTCACCCCGCCTCGACGCCATCCCGCGATACGAGCCCGGCCTCACGACGTCCGAGGTGCTGGCGCGGTTCGGCATCGCGAGCGCGGTCAAGCTGGCCTCCAACGAGAGCCCCTTCCCGCCGATGCCCGAGGTGGCGCAGGTCGTCGCGGCGGGCACGAGCGCGCTCAACCGCTACCCCGACGCGCCGGCCCGCGGGCTGCGGCGCGCGCTGGCCGAGCGCCACGGCGTGGGGCCGGACGAGGTGGTGGTGGGCAACGGCTCGTGCGAGCTGATCCTGCTGGCGGGCCAGGCCCTGCTCGATCCCGGCGCGACGGTCGTGCACGCCACCCCCTCGTTCTCGCTCTACCCGCACCTGGCGGCGGCGGCCGGGGCCGAGGCGGTGGCCGTGCCGCTGGCCGACGACCTGGGGCACGACCTCGACGCGATGGCCGCCGCCGTCGACGAGCGCACGCGGCTGGTGATCGTCTGCAACCCGAACAACCCCACCGGCGTGCACCGGTCGGCCGACGCGATCGAGGCGTTCCTCGACGGGCTCCCCGAGGATCTCGCGGTGATCGTCGACGAGGCCTACTTCGACTTCGTCGACCGGCCCGACGCCGGGCGCACGATGTCGATGGCCCGCGAGCGGCCCAACCTGCTGGTGCTCCGCACGTTCAGCAAGGCGCACGGGCTGTGCGGGCTCCGCGTGGGCTACGGGGTCGGGGGCGCGACGTGGGTCGACGCCATCGACCGGGTGCGTCAGCCCTTCAACTCGAACGCGCTCGCGCAGGCCGCCGCCCTCGAGAGCCTGCGCCACCCGCACGAGCTCGAGCGGCGGGTCCGCGCCGTCGTGGCGGAGCGCGTGCGGGTCGAGCGGGAGCTCGCCGCGACGAGATGGGCCTTTACCCCCAGCCAGGCCAACTTTATCCTGGTGCGGCCGGACATCGATCCGGACGCCGGGTCGCCCGGCATCCACGAGCAGCTCCTGCGCCTGGGCGTCATCGTCCGCGACGGCGCGGTCCTGGGGTGCTCGGGGTGTCTGCGGGTCTCGATCGGGACCCCGGACGAGAACGATGCATTCCTGTCGGCGCGGGCCAAGGTCGCCCGCACGGCACCCCGTGAGACGCAACCAGGACGGACGCCACAATGATGATCGTGATGCAGCAGGGCGCGACCGAGGAGCAGGTCCGCCACGTCGTCGAGCGCATCGAGCAGGCCGGCGCGCGCGCCCACCCCTCCACGGGCGAGTTCGTGACGGTCATCGGCGCCATCGGCGACGACCGCGAGATCGTCGCCTCGCTGCAGCTCGAGGGTGAGCCGGGCGTCGAGAAGGTCGTCCCGATCCTGAAGCCCTACAAGCTCGTCTCGAGCGACTTCCGCGGCCGCGACGCGATCGTCGAGGTGGCCGGCCGGCAGATCGGGCGCGGCTCCTTCGGCCTCATCGCCGGGCCCTGCGCGGTCGAGTCGCGCGAGCAGACCCTCGCGTCGGCGCGGGCGTGCAAGGCCGCCGGCGCCACGCTGCTGCGCGGCGGCGCGTACAAGCCGCGCACGTCCCCCTACGCCTTCCAGGGGCTCGGCAAGGAGGGGCTCGACATCCTCGCCGAGGCGCGCGAGGAGACCGGGCTGCCGATCTGCACCGAGCTGATGGACGTCCGCCAGCTCGAGGACGTGCTCGAGGTGGCCGACATGATCCAGCTCGGCGCCCGCAACATGCAGAACTTCGACCTGTTGCGCGAGGTGGGCCGCACGTCGACGCCGGTGCTGCTCAAGCGGGGCATGGCCAGCACGGTCGAGGAGTGGCTGCTGTCGGCCGAGTACATCGCCCGCGAGGGCAACTCGGCGATCGTGCTCTGCGAGCGCGGCATCCGCACGTTCGAGACGGCGACCCGCTCGACCCTCGACATCTCGTCGGTGCCGGTGGCCAAGAGCCTCTCGAGCCTGCCGGTGATGGTCGATCCGTCCCACGCCGCCGGCAAGCGCGACCTGATCCTGCCGATGGCGCGGGCCGCGGTCGTGGCGGGTGCCGACGGCCTCATCGTCGAGGTCCACCCGGCGCCCGAGACGGCGCTGTGCGACGGACCGCAGGCCCTCCACGCCGACACCTTCGGCGCCTGGGTGGCCGACGTGCAGCGGTGCATCGACCTGATGGGCAAGGTGCTCTCGGGCGGCGCGCCGGTGGCCGTCGGCGCGTAGCGACATGCCCGTGGGCCCGGTCGCCATCGTCGGCGTCGGGCTCATGGGCGGCTCCCTCGGCCTGGCCCTGCGCGGTCTGGGCGGCGTCGAGGTACGCGGCGCCGACCCCGATCCCGAGGCGCTCCGGGTCGCCGTCGCCGTGGGCGCGATCGGCGTGGCGTCGGCGTCGGTCGAGGAGGCCGTCGCGGGCGCGCGCGCCGTGGTGCTCGGTGCGCCGGTGGCCCGGTTGGCCGATCTCGCGCGGCGTGCGCTGGCCGCCAGCTCGCCGGACTGCGTCGTCACCGATCTCGGCTCGACGAAGGCCGGCGTGGTCGGCGCCCTCACGCCGGCGGAGCGTCAGCGCTTCATCGGGGGCCATCCGGTGTGCGGCGCCGAGCGCACCGGCGTCGCCTTCGCGCGCCGCGAGCTGTTCCGCGGGGCGACCTGGTTCCTGACGCCCGGCGCCGAGGCCCGGCCCGATCTGTTCCAGCGCCTGCACGGGATGGTCTCGTCCGTGGGCGCGCGGCCGGTGGCCATCGACGCCGGCGTGCACGACCGGCTGATGGCGCTGGTCTCGCACGTCCCCCACGTGCTCGCCGGGGCGCTCGTCAACCAGGCGGCCGACACCGCCCCCGAGGGGCGCGAGGCCCTGCGCTCCGCCGGTCCCTCCTTCGGCGACCTCACCCGCGTCGCCGGCTCGAACCCGCCGCTGTGGGCCGACATCCTGCTGGCCAACGCCGAGGCCGTCATCGAGGCGCTCTCCGCCTTCACGGGGCGCCTCGCCCAGGTCGAGCGGGCGCTGCGGGAGGGCGACCGGGACTGGCTGCTCGGCTTCGTGGGCGACGCCGCCACGGCGCGCGCCCGCCTGCGGGAGCCCGAAGCGGCGGGTCCGGCAGAGCCGGTGCGGGTGGTGGTGGCCGTGCCCAACCGACCCGGCGCCATCTCGGAGATCGCCCTCGTGCTGGGGCACGCGCACATCAACATCGAGGACCTGACCTTCCGGCCGGGGCCCCCCGACGCCGAGGGCGAGCTCGTGCTGGTGCTCGACGGTCCCGACGCGGCGGCGCGGGCCGTGCGCATGGTGGGGGAGCGGGGCTACGGCGCGGCGGTCGCGGGGCCCTCGATCACGTAGGGGTCCGGGGGCCGGGTCGGCCACGGGTCGAGCAGGCGCCCCAGGGTGAACCGGAGCCACACGGCCACCTGCGGGTCGCCGAAGTAGCCGGTGTGGGTGCCGGTCCCCGAGATGCACACGTCGATCACGTCCACCGCGGCCGCCGGCGAGGGCCGGGCGACGGTCCGGCGCCGCCCGCGGAGCTGACGGTTCGACCGCGGGTCGCCCGAGGGGTGGAACACGGCGCGGCCGATGTAGTCGCGCGGCCGGTAGATGTTGACCCACGGGCCCGAGAAGGTGGCGAGCCGCCGCCGGTCGTCGTCGCCCGCGAGGTCGATCCAGCGGTACTGCCCCGGCAGGCGCTCCTCGTAGGTCTGCCGGATGGGGCAGCCGAAGGTGAGCAGACCCACCGGCAGGCGCGTCAGGCGCGACCCCGGGGCGACCTCGGCCCACCGGCGGATGCCCTCGCCGCCGAGCGCCTCGGGCTCGCGCCGACGCGGATCGCCGAACAACGTCGCGACCGAGTACATCGAGCCCTGGCTGTGCGCGACGACGACCAGGTGGGTGTACCCCCCGGCGTCGACCGCCGCCAGCAGCGCCCGGTATCGCGCGACGACCCGCGACCGCACCCCGTCGCCGCCGGAGTCGATGCGCAGGTAGGTCGCGACGTCGTAGACGATGTCGAGGATGCCGCGGAGCTTCGTGAGCGCGCCGCCGATGTCCGCGGTCGGCTTGCGCGGATCGACCGGGAGCACCCGGGCGAGTCCCAGTCCGGCGAGGATGAGGGCGGACGCGGCCGCCCAGATCTCGGGCCCCGGGGCGGGGAGCCAGTCGGGTCCGGAGAGCATCTCGGGGGGGTCGCGCGGATCGACCCTGGTCCAGAAGACGACCGTCAGCGCGCAGGCCAGCGCCCCGAGGATGGACAGGCCCCAGGTGCCGGCCGGTCCGGTGACGCCGCTCAGCACCAGATCGAGCCGGGTGCCGGGCGGGTTGGCCCCCCGGGGCCGGGTCCACCGCCGGGCGAGCGGCACGGCGAGCAGCAGCCACAGCCCCGCCCCGATCACGACGAGCGCCAGCAGCAGCACGATCGGCACGAGCGGGAGCATCACGTCGTCGAACACCTCCGTCGCCCAGGTGGTCGGGGCCGTGCCCGCGTCGTCCTCGATCCGCGCGGCGGCCGCGCGCAGGCGCTCCGCGTCGCGCTCGGCCTCCTCCGCCAGACGCAGATCGTCCTGCGTGGGACCCGCGTCGCCGATGCCCCGCGCGCGCAGGACCGCCGCATCGCGGTCGCGCCCGTCGGCCTGGTCGAGGCGCGCGCCGATCGCGGTCGCCGTCCCCTGCCAGGTGTCGGGGGACGTCCCGCACTCCGGTGACCACGACCAGTCGGCCGAGCCGTCGAGGCATCGCAGCTCGGGCGCCGGCCGCCCCCAGGTGGCGTCATCGGCGCTCGTGAACGCCACCGCGCCGATGCCCCCGACGAGGATGGTCCCGAGCACGGCGACCAGCAGGGGGCTGAGGACCGTCGTCGCCAGTCCCGTGAACGCCGCCCGGCCGAGCCGCAGCTCCCCCCGCAGGACGTGGGAGAGGACGATGGCGACGAGCGCCAGGGCCACCAGCACCACGCCGACCAGCCACGCCGGTCGCACGCCGTACCCGCCGACGAGCAGGACGGTCTGGCCGAGACCGCCCTCGACCGACCCGGCGCGGATGCCGCGCCAGACACCGACGCCGAGGGCGGCGACGAACAGCAGCCTCGTCAGGCGACGGGGGTCGAGCAGGCCCCTCCACCGCCCGTCGGCATACCTCCACCCGCCGTCCGCGATGCCCTTGCCGAGGGCTCCGACGGCGAACCAGCCCGCCACGGTGACGCTCGCCGCCCCCATCCAGTCGCTGATGCCGAGCGGCTCGTCGACGGCGAGCCAGAGCGCCGTGCCGGCGAGGGCGGCGATGAGCGTCATCGGCACGATGATCGCCGCGGCCCACCAGGAGGCGGCCTCCATCAGGCCGTTCGCGAACCGGCTGGTGAACCCCGCGGAGGCGCGCCACAGAACGACGAGCAGCAGGAGTCCGGCCAGCCCGCCGGCGGCGGCGAACCACCATCCCTGGGGATCGCCGGCCACCGAGGCGGCGAGGAGCACGGCCGCCAGCACGACGATGATCGCCGCGGCGACGGTCCATCCCCGGCCGGCCCGGCGCCGGTCCTCCGGCGGCGTGGCCTCGAGGCCCGCCGTCGCGATCTGCAGGCCGAGGCCGAACGCCGAGGCGAAGAAGGCGCGCAGACCGCTGCGGGGGAAGCTCGACAGGTCGGACCAGCGCATCTCGAGGAGGTTGACCGGCACGCCGTCATCGCGGACGAGACGGCGGATCTCGGCCTCGTACCGCTCGCCGCGCCGCGCGCGCTCCGAGGGCACCTCGATCACGAGGGGGCGGTCCTGCTCGCACTCGTCCGTGGGTTCGGCCCACGCGTAGCCCGCGTCGGTGGTGAGTCCGGTCGCCACCTGGGTCACGGCCTCGCCGGCCGGGTGGTCGCCCACCCCGGGGACCACGATGACCGCCACCTTCCGCGCGGGGTTCGGGACGCGATCGCTCATCGCGTCGTGACCCTATTGCCGCCGGCCGCCTCCGCGCCAGGCGCGCCCGGCACCACCCCTCAGCGCGAGGCGGTCTGCTCGAGCAGGGGCAGCAGGGCGCGCGAGAGGGCGCCGCCGCGCCAGGCCAGCGGCGACTCGCCGGGGTCCTCGATCGCGTACCGGGCGTCCGGGACGCGCCGCGCGTACTCCTCGGCGACCGCGACCGGGTGGTCCGGGTCGGCGTCGTCGTGGCTGCCCACGACGATCGTCGGCACGGCGATGCCCTCCAGCGCCGCGAGACCCGCGAAGGCCGCCGAGCGCGGGATGTTGCGGAGCGCGTCGGCCACGGCGGCGGGGTGCGCGTGGCGGCCGAGGCGCTGCAGGATCACGGTGCGGACGGCCTCGCGGTAGCGCTCGGCGAGCGTGAGGGGGCCGAGCGCGGCGAGGAAGCCCTCGGGTCCACCCCCCTCGAGGCCGGCGGCGAGCGCGTCCCAGCGCGCCAGGTCGTCGCTCGGGCGCCCGCGGTGGGCCGGCGTGACGACCGCGAGCGCCGCCACGCGGTCGGGGCGCGCCAGCGCCACCGCGACCGCCGTGGCCGAGCCCATCGACTGCCCCACCAGCGCGGCGCGCTCCACGCCGGCGGCGTCGAGCACCGCCAGCGCGTCGTCGGCCAGCGCGTCGTAGCGGTAGCCGGAGGGGTCGGCGGCCGGCGACGACTCGCCGTGGCCACGCGCGTCGTACTGGATCACGCGGAAGCCGGCGCGCTCGAGCATGCGCGAGCCGTGCACGACGTAGCGGCGCGTCGCCGTGAGGCCGTGCAGCAGCAGCACGGCGGGCCCGTCGCCCGCGATCTCGCCCCGCAGCGTGACGCCGTCGCGCACCACCTCGAGGGCCTCGGGGCCCCCTGCGCTCACGACGCCCTCAGGCGGCGATGGGGAGCGGGTGGGCGCAGCCCGGGCAGTACGGCTCGCCGCCCGCCTCGTCGGGGAGGCCGTCGGGCGCGAGCCAGGCGACGGCGTGCTCGGCGACCGGCGCGCGGCACTCGTGGCAGGGGAAGGTGTCCATGCGGTCAGGATGACGACCACGCCGGACGTTACGGCGTGTGCTTCGATGGGGCGGTGGACGAGCCGCCGGAACCCGAGCGCGTCGCGGCGGAGGCCGCGCTCGGTCACCCGGTGCCGTACGTGCTCGCGGCGGAGGGCGGCCTGCCGACGGTCGCGGCGTCGGTCGTGGGCGATCCGCCTCGGGCACGCGTCGCCTGGGTCCGCGGCGACGGCGCCGTCGTGGTGCGCGTGGCCTGCCCGCCCGGCCGCCCGAGCCGCTGGCGGCCCGTGGTCGCCGCGGTGGTCGAGGTGGCCACCACCGGTCTCGACGATCGCGTGCTCGTCGCCCGCGCGGCCCCCGAGGCCGCGGCGGTGCGGCCCATCCTCGCCAGCGAGACGCCCGCCCGCCCGCAGGCGGTGGGCGCCCAGGGGCTGGCGCTCGTGCGGCTGCCGGCCGGGGTGGCGGTGATGGGCGTCGACGCGCTCGACGCGTCCGGCGAGCCGATCGGCCGTCTCGACCGCCCCGGGGTCTCGGAGCTGCGCACCGAGGGGGGGCCGGTCGGCGGCCGCGTCGGGGCGACCCACGGCATGGGGGCGGGCATCGGCGGCGGGCGCTGGGCTCCCGGCCTCGCCGAGGCCGCCTTCGAGGCCGGGTACGAGCTGTGGCTGCCCGCCTGGACGCCCGAGGGCATGGTGCGCGGGCGTCCACGGGTGGAGCCCGACGTCTCGTACCCGGTCGCCCCCCCGGCGCTCGTGATCGCGTGGAACGCCGACGACGGATCGCGGGTGCTGCTGCGCCAGGCCCCGGCCCCCCTGGCGAGCCCGGACGTCGGCGGGCGCGACGCGCAGGAGGTCGACGTGGGCGACGCCGTCGGCGTGCTGCGCGGGCGACTGCTCGTCACGCTGGTGTGGGAGACGCCCGAGCGCGCGTTCGGCCTGCAGGTGCGCGGCCGTCCCGACGCGCGGGAGGTCGCCCTGCGGGTCGCCCGCTCGATCTCGCCGCGCACCCCGGTCTGACCTCTGCTCTAGGCTTCGCGCCGATGGCGGTCGTCCGGGTGGAACCCGTTTCCCTGCTCCGCGGCACCGTCGAGGTGCCGCCGGACAAGTCGCTGACCCATCGCGCGCTGATGCTCGCCGCGCTCTCCGACCGACCGGTGCGCATCGGTCGCCCGCTCGACTCGGCCGACACCGCCGCGACGCTCGCGGCCGTCGAGGCGTGCGGGATCGCGGTCACCGGCCACCTCGGCGGCGAGGTGACGGTGTCCGGCCGCGGGCTGCGCGGCCTCCGGCCTCCGCCCGCGATCGACTGCGCCAACGCCGGCACCCTCATGCGCCTGCTCGCGGGCATCCTGGCCGGCCAGTCGACCGGCCACGTGGTGATGGACGGCGACGCGTCCCTGCGCGGGCGCCCCATGACGCGCATCGCCACGCCCCTCCGGGCGATGGGCGCGCAGATCTTCACGGCCCCCGGGGGCACCCCGCCGCTCGTGGTGAGCGGAGGCGCCGCCCTGCGGGGCGTCGAGCACCGGCTCACGGTGGCGAGCGCACAGGTGAAGAGCTGCCTGCTGCTCGCCGGCCTCTTCGCCGACGGCGTCACCTGGGTCCACGAGCCGTCGCTCTCGCGCGACCACACCGAGCGGATGCTCGAGGCGGCGGGCGTCCCGCTGCTGCGGGAGGGGGACGCGGTGGGCGTCGCCGGGCCGGTCGCGGGGCTCTCGCTTCCCGACATCGAGGTGCCGGGCGACTTCTCGTCGGCCGCGCCCCACCTGGTCGCGGGCGCCCTGCTGGGTGACCCGGCCGTGCGGCTGAGCGGCGTCAACCTCAACCCCGCCCGCACCGGGCTCCTGGCCGTCATGCGGCGCATGGGGGTCGAGATCGGCGAGGAGCCGGCGCCGCCCGTGGCCGGCGAGCCCTGCGCCACCCTGACGGTGGGCCGCGCCGGCGACCTGCGCGCCACCGAGGTGGAGCCCGGCGAGGTGCCCGCCATGATCGACGAGCTGCCGCTCGTCGGAGTGCTCGGCGCCATGGCCTCGGGCACGACCGTCGTGCGCGGCGCCGGGGAGCTGAGGGTGAAGGAGAGCGACCGCATCGCCACCGTGGTCGCCGCCCTGCGGGCCCTCGGCGCCGACGCCCGCGAGCGCGAGGACGGCTTCGAGGTGACCGGCACCGGTCGCCTCGCGGGGGGCGAGATGGAGTCGCACGGCGATCACCGCCTGGCGATGCTGGGTGCGGTCGCGGGCCTCGCGAGCGAGGGCGGCGTCGTCATCGGGGGCTTCGAGGCGGTCGCCGTCTCGTACCCGCGCTTCGCGGGCGACCTCGCCGCCCTGGGGGCCGTCCCCGCGTGATCGTGGCCATCGACGGGCCGGCGGGGGCGGGCAAGAGCACGGTCGCGCGCACCGTCGCGCGCCGTCTCGGCGTGGCCTACCTCGACACCGGGGCGATGTACCGCGCGATCACGTGGCTGGCGCGCGAGCGGGGCGTCGCCCCGTCCGACGCCGACGCCCTCGCCGGGCTGGCGCGCGACAACCCGATCGAGATCGAGCCCACCGACGACGGCGACCGCGTGCGGGTGGCGGGGCGCGACGTCACCCGCGAGATCCGCCTCCCGGAGGTCGCCGCCGACGTGTCCGAGGTCTCCGCCCACCCGGGCGTGCGCGACGAGGTGGTCGCGGCGCAGCGCGCCCTGCTCTCCCAGGGCTCGTGGGTGTCGGACGGTCGCGACGTGGGCACCGTCGTCTGCCCCCACGCCGACCTCAAGGTGTTCCTGACCGCCTCGCTCGAGGAGCGCGCGCGGCGGCGGCGCGCCGACCTGCAGCGCCGCGGCGTCGAGGTGGCCGAGCCCACCGTCCTCGAGGACGTGCGCCGCCGCGACCACCTCGACAGCACCCGCGCCACGAGCCCCCTGCGCATCGCGCCCGGCGCCGTCGTGATCGACTCGTCCGAGCTCGAGGCCGACGACGTCGCCGACCTCGTCGTGCAGCTCGTCCGCGACCTGGCCGAGGCGAGGCACTAGAGTGGACTTCGACGAGCCGCCGGTCATCACCCGCTGGTGGTGGGCCCTCGGGCACATGATCCTCGTCCCGCCGATCCGCGGACCGCTGCGCCTGAAGGTCGCGGGCGGCGAGAACATCCCGGTGAGCGGGCCGGTGCTCGTCGTCAGCAATCACATCTCCCAGATCGATCCGCCCGTGCTGGGCGTCGCGGCGCTGCCGCGCAGGAGCCATTACATGGCCAAGGCCGAGCTCTTCCGGATCCCCCTGCTGCGGCGGGTCGTCTACCGCCTGGGCGCCTTCCCGGTGGAGCGCGGCGGAGCCGACCGCCGGGCCCTGCGCGTGGCCCGCGACGTGCTCGCGCGCGGCGACGTGCTGCTGATGTTCCCCGAGGGCACGCGCTACACCGACGGGCGCCTGCGACCCGGGCTGCCGGGGGCGGGGTCCCTCGGGCTCGAGCCCGGCGTCACCGTCGTCCCGGCCGCCATCTGGGGCAGCCACCGCCTCTTCCGCCCGGTCCGGGTGGTGTTCGGCCCCCCGCTCGACCTCTCCGACATCGGGGGCGGGCCGCGCAGCACCCGCTCGCGGATCGCGGCCGACCGCATGATGGCGGCGATCGCGGCGCTCATACCGGTGGCCGGCGGACCCCACACCGATCCTCCGGGGCACCTCGGTGGGTGACGCCTCGGAGCGCGCGCGCTGGCGCCCCCGCCGGGTGCACCAGGGCAGCACCCTCGCCGGCGACCAGCCGACGGTCGCCATCGTCGGCTACCCGAACGTGGGCAAGTTGACGCTCTTCAACCGCCTCGCCGGGCGTCGCGACGCCGTGGTCGACGCCGTCGCGGGCGTCACCCGCGACCGGCGTCAGGCCGGCGCCGAGTGGAACGGGCGCGCCTTCCAGCTGCTCGACACCGGGGGCATCGACGAGGCCGACCCGAGCGACGTGGGCAAGCAGATCGCGGCGCAGGCGCTGCGGGGCGTCGACGAGGCCGACCTCGTGCTGTTCGTCGTGGACGTGCAGACGGCGCCGACGGCCGGCGACCTGGAGGTGCTCGACCGCCTGCGCCGCGCGGGACGCCCCCTCATGCTCGTGGCCAACAAGGTCGACGACGCGGCCCGGGAGGCCACTGCGCAGAACCTGCGATCGCTCGGCATCGGCGAGGTCCACGCGGTCTCGGCCCAGCACGGGCGCGGCATCGGCGACCTGCTCGACGCGCTCGTCGACGGCCTGCCCGAGGCGCCCCCGTCCGACGTCGAGCGCGACCGGCTCCCGGCCCTGTGCATCATCGGCCGCCCGAACGTCGGCAAGAGCTCGATCCTCAACGCCCTGCTCGGCGAGGACCGGGTCGTCGTGCACGACCGGCCGGGCACCACCCGCGACCCGATCGACACGCTCATCGAGGTCGAGGGCCGCCGGCTCGTCCTCATCGACACGGCGGGGCTGCGCCGTCGCGGGCGCATGAGCGAGGACGTCGAGCACTACAGCCAGATCCGGGCCCTGCAGGCCGTCGAGCGCAGCGACGTGGCGCTCGTGGTGGCCGATGCGACGGAGGGGCTCACCGAGGCGGACCTCGCCGCGGTCGACCGCGCCGCGCACGGCCACTGCGCGACCCTGCTCGTCATCAACAAGTGGGACCTCGACCAGCCCGACCTCGACCACATCCGGGGTCGGCTGCGCTCCAAGTCGCGCCAGCGCCCGCCGATCGAGGTGTGCTCGGCGACGACGGGGGAGGGGCTGCACCGGCTCATCCCGGCGGCGCTGCGCCTCGAGGAGCGCTACCGGTCGCGCCTGACGACGCGCGAGCTCAACACGGCCCTGCGGGAGCTGGCCGAGGAGCGTCCCGGCCCCCGGAGCGGCCAGCGCCGGCTGTCGCTGCGCTACCTGGTGCAGACCGGGGAGGCCCCGCCCACGTTCCGCCTCGACGTGAACGACCGCTCGCTCATGACGCGCGACTACGGCTTCTGGCTCGAGAACCGGTTGCGCCAGCGCTTCGACCTCGACGGGGTGCCGGTCGACATCGAGGTCCGCAGCCGCCGGTAGCGGCGACGCCGGCGCCGCCGCCCCCCTGAACCGACTCTTCACTCGCGGGCGCGGGGAAGGAGGGCCGCGTTGATACCCTCGCAGGCGGGAGCCGCACCCCCCGTCACCACCGACCCGGAGGTCCCTCGGATGTCCGTCCCTTTCCTGGAGACGCTGCGTAGACGCAGGTCCGTCGTCCTCGTCACCAGCGCCGTCGCGGGAGCCGCCATCGCGGTGTCCGGGTGTGGCGGCGAATCCACCGACTCATCGGGGGCGGCGGCCGGCGAGATCGCCTCGTACGTCCCCGCCGGCAGCCCGCTGTACCTCGAGATGACCACCGACTTCGACGGTCCCCAGTGGACCCAGGTGGACACGCTGGCCAAGCTCTTCCCGGCCTACCCCGAGCTGCGGGCGCAGCTCGACGAGGCGCTGCGCGGCGAGGACGTCGATTTCGAGACCGACGTGAAGCCGCTGCTCGGCGACCGGGCCGCGGTGGCCGGCGTCAGCGTCCCCGACGCGGCCGGCGTGCAGGGCTCGATCACCTCGGGCGCGCCGGGTGCCGCGCTCGACGCCGCGGACGACCTGCAGTACGTCGGCGTGGTGGAGATCGCCGACGGACAGGAGGACGAGCTCGAGGCGCTGCTGGTGCGTGAGGGCGCCACCGCCGCGGGCGAGCGTGACGGGGCCAGGCTCTACCGCACCGACGACGACACGACGGCCGCGGCCGTGGCGGACGGCGTGCTCGTCGTCGCCGACACCGAGGCGCAGCTCAACGAGGCGCTCGACGCCCACGAGGCCGGCGGCGACCGCACCCTCGGGGGTACCGACAAGTTCACCGAGGCCCTGTCGAAGCTCCCCGCCGACGTCTTCGGTCAGCTCTACCTCGACATCGGCGCCCTCGTGCAGGCGGCCGGCAACGACAACCCGCAGCTGGCCCAGCTCGGCCTCGGCGACTACCAGAACGCCGTCCTCGCCGCGTCGCTCTCCGCGGAGCCCGAGGGCGCCCGGATCAAGGGCGTCCTGATGGGGGCGCCCTCCGTCGGCGCGGGCGAGTTCTCGCCCACGCTGACCGACAAGGTGCCGGCCGACGCCATCGCCTACGTCGGCTTCGCCGACCTGGCCGGCACCGTGACCACCATCCTCGCCCAGGTGCGGGCGTCGCAGAGCGAGGAGGCGCGGGCCCAGCTCGACGCCCTCGCCGGGCAGCTGCCGCAGCTCCTCGGGGTCTCGATCGACGACATCTCGGCTCTCGCCGAGGGCGAGCACGCGGTCGTGGTGACCTCGGGCGGCGGCCAGCCGGGCGTCACGCTCGCGCTCACGGTCGAGGACGGCGCCCGCGCCACGCGCACCCTCGACGCGCTGCGCACGGGCGTGCCGCAGCTGCTGCGCACCTTCAGCCCCGAGACCACCCTGCCCGCGTGGCAGCAGGTCCCCCTCGCCGCCGGCGTGACCGGCTGGAGGCTCCCGCTCTCGCCCGAGGCCGGCGTGGTCTACGGGGTTGACGGCGACCTGGCGCTCATCGGCACGAGCGTCGAGTCGGTCAGCGCCGTGCAGCGGCCCACCGCCCCGCTGTCGGCGTCGGCCGACTACCAGGCCGCGACGAGCGGGATGCCCGACACGGTCACCTCGGTCGCCTTCGTCAACATCGAGCAGGCCGTCGCCACCGCCCGAGCGGCTCGGCGCCCTCGACGACGCGCCCGCGAAGACGCTGGCCAACCTGCGGCCGCTCAAGAGCCTGGCGGCCTGGAGCACGGGCGGCGACACCCCCACGTTCGAGGTCTTCCTGCGCATCGCGGGCTGACCGCCGCCGGTCGCCGGACCCCGATCGGGGTCCGGCGACCGGTTCGGGGGCCGCGGAGGGCCGCTGTTATAGCTCGCCCGCGCCCGACGCCCGGAAGGAGCCTCGCACGCATGGCAGAGCACCTGTTCACCTCGGAATCCGTCACCGAGGGGCACCCCGACAAGATCGCCGACCAGATCTCGGACGGTGTCCTCGACGCGGTCCTCGCCGACGATCCGCTCGGCCGAGTGGCCTGCGAGACCCTGATCACGACGGGTCAGGTGATGGTGGCCGGCGAGATCTCGACGACGACCTACGTGGACATCCCGTCCATCGTCCGCTCCACGATCCGCGACATCGGCTACACGCGCGCCAAGTACGGCTTCGACGCCGAGACCTGCGGCGTATCGGTGGCGCTCGACGAGCAGAGCCCCGACATCGCGCAGGGGGTCAACACGGCGCTCGAGTCGCGCGGCTCCTCCGGGGGCGACCCGTACGACCTGCAGGGCGCCGGCGACCAGGGCCTGATGTTCGGGTACGCCAGCGACGAGACGCCCGAGCTCATGCCGTTGCCCATCACGCTGGCGCACCGCCTCTGCGAGCGCCTCGCGGCCATGCGCCGCTCGTCCATGGCCTACCTGCGCCCGGACGGCAAGTCGCAGGTGACGGTCCGCTACGTGGACGGCGTGCCGACCGAGGTCGTCTCGGTCGTCGTCTCGACCCAGCACGCGCCCGAGGTCTCGGCCGAGCTGCTGCGCGACGAGGTCATCAACCAGGTCGTGCGCCCGGTGCTCGAGGGCTTCGGCATGTGGCGCGACGGCATCAACTTCTACATCAACCCCACCGGCATCTTCGTGGTCGGCGGGCCGCTCGGCGACGCCGGGCTCACCGGGCGCAAGATCATCGTCGACACGTACGGCGGGATGGCCCGCCACGGCGGCGGCGCCTTCAGCGGCAAGGACCCGTCGAAGGTCGACCGCTCGGCCGCGTACGCCGCGCGCTGGGTCGCCAAGAACGTGGTCGCCGCCGGTTTCGCCCGGCGCTGCGAGGTGCAGGTGGCCTACGCGATCGGCGTCGCCCGCCCGGTGTCGATCATGGTCGAGACCTACGGCACCGAGACCCGCTCGCCCGAGCTGATCGGCGAGTGGATCAGGGCCAGCTTCGACCTGCGCCCCGGCGCGATCGTCGAGAAGCTCGACCTGCGGCGGCCGATCTACCAGAAGACGGCCGCCTACGGCCACTTCGGGCGCACCGACCCCGACTTCACGTGGGAGGACACGTCCATCGGCCGCGAGGCCGGCGGGCGGCTCGCCGCCAGCGCCTGACCTCGGGGAGGCACCCGTCCCGCCCAGCGGCGCACCGCCCGTCGCACCGGCGCCGCCGGCCGCCGCACAGGTGCTGCCGCTGGTCGCGGCCGCCGGCCTCGACCGCGTCCTCGACTACGCGGTGCCCGAGGGGCTCGCGGACGCGGCCGCCCCGGGGGCCCTGGTCGTGTGCCCCCTCGGCCCGCGGCGGGTGCTCGGCGTGGTGGTCGAGCGCCGCGCGCCCACCCACGAGGGACGGCTGGTGCCGATCGCCGGGGTCGTCGCCGGGGCGCCCGTGCCGCCCGAGCTGCTCGCGCTGGCGCGGTGGATGGCGCGCTACTACCTCGCCCCGGTGGCCGCCTGCCTGAGGCTGGTGCTGCCCCCGGGCGGGGGTGGCCGGCTGCGTCGCACGGAGGACGGGGGCTGGAGGGTCGTGCCGCCGCCGGGCCCCCGCGAGCGCGTGGTGGCCCGCCTGATCGACGCCGCCCGCGCGGGGTCGCCCCGCCGCCGGGCCGTCGCCGACGCACTGGCCGGCCGGGGGGGCGCCCTGACCGCGGCCGAGCTGTGCCGCGCGGCCGGCACGACCCACGCCACGTTGCGGGTGATGGCGGAGGAGGGGGTGGTCGCCCTGGACCGCGAGGCCGTGCCCACCGACGCCCTGGTCTCGGCCGGGGGCGCGGCGCCCGCACGCGACGCCGCGCCGCCGCTGACCTCCGAGCAGGCCGCCGCCGCGGCGGCGATCGCGGGCGCGCTCGACTCGGGCGGAGGCCCCCTGCTGCTGCACGGGGTGACCGGCTCCGGCAAGACCGAGGTCTACCTCGAGGCCATCGAGGCGGCGCGGCGGCGCGGTCGCGGGAGCCTCGTGCTGGTGCCCGAGATCGCCCTCACCCCGCAGCTCCTCGGGCGCCTCCGCGCACGCCTCGGCCCCGGCGTCGCGATCTGGCACTCGGCCCTCTCCCCGGCCGAGCGCGCGGTCGAGCACCGGCGCGTGCGGGAGGGCGAGGCCGACGTGGTGCTGGGCGCCCGGAGCGCCGTCTTCGCCCCGGTCGCGCGCCTCGGGCTGATCGTCGTCGACGAGGAGCACGACCCCTCGTACAAGCAGGACGGCGCGCCGCGCTACGACGCCCGCCAGGTGGCGGCCCGCCGGGCGCGGGACGCGGGGGCGGCGGCGGTGTACGGCAGCGCGACCCCGCGCCCCGAGGCGTGGCAGGCGCTGCCGCGCCACACCCTGAGCCGCCGCGCCGACGGGTCGGAACTGCCCGCGGTCGAGATCGTCGACATGCGCATGCAGGGGGCGGGCCCGGTCTCGAGGCCGTTGGCCCGCGCGCTGCACGAGGCCGCCGCCCGGGGCGAGAAGGCGATCGTGCTCGCCAGCCGGCGCGGGTTCTCGCTCATGGCGCTGTGCCGGGGGTGCGGGTGGATCGCGCGCTGCCCCGACTGCGACGTCGCCCTCGTCCAGCACGAGCGGCCGCGGCGGCTGGCCTGCCACCACTGCGGCCACGAGCAGCCGGTGCCCGGTGTCTGCCCGAGCTGCCACGGCGCTGACATCGCGCGTCAGGGCGCGGGGTCGCAGGGGGTGGAGGAGAGCCTGCGGCGGCTGGTGCCGCGGGCGCGCATCGTCCGCATGGACGGCTCGAGCGCCTCGGGCCGTGGCGCCGTCGCCCGGCTGCTGGCCGAGTTCTCGCGGCCCGGGCCGGCGATCCTCCTCGGCACCCAGATGGTGGCCAAGGGGCACGACCTGCCCGACGTCACGGTGGCCGCCGCGGTCGATGCCGACGCGCCCCTGCAGTACGCGGGCTTCCGCTCCGAGGAGCGCGCCTTCTCGCTGATCGTGCAGCTCGCCGGCAGGGCCGGCCGGCGCGGGGAGGCGGCGCGCGTGATCGTGCAGGCCTACGAGCCCGAGGCCCGCGCGGTGCGGCTGGGCGCGCGCCACGCGGTCGGCGAGTTCCTCGCCGGCGAGGTCGGCCGTCGCCGCGAGCACGGGCTTCCGCCGTTCGCGCACCTCGTCAGGATCGTCGTCGACGGTGACGATCCGGAGGGCGTCACGGCTCAGGCGGCGGAGCTCGCCGCGGCGATGCGCGACGCGGCGCCCGACGTCGCCGTGCTCGGGCCGGCGCCGCTGCATCGCCTACGGGGCCGCACGCGCCGGGCGGTGCTGCTGCGCGCGCCCCGGCCCTCGCAGATGACGACGCCGCTGCGCGCCGTGCTCGGCGACCGTGCCGCGGCGCTGCGGCGGGCCGGCGCGCGCGCCGCGATCGACGTTGACCCCCAGGACGCCTGAGCCGCGATCCGGCGTCCGCGCGGGCCCCGCTCAGGGGGCAACCGCACGCGGCCGATGGGGAGGGCAGGGGTCCTTCGCTGCCGACGGCGCGGGCGATCGGCCGACCGCATCCGCGCCGGCCGGGGACGCGGTGCGGCATGGGCGACCCGCGGCCGAGCGAGCGCGCGAGCCTGCGCCGGGTGGCGGCGGCCGTCGTCGCCCGCGCCGACGCGACGGCCCTCGAGGTGGTGGCCGCCGAGGTCGCTGCCCTCATGGGGGCCGAGCAGGGGTTCGTGCTGCGCCTGCTGGGTGACGACCGCGTGGCGCCGGCCGCGGCCGTCGGGGTCGAGCCGTCGCCGGTCGGCACGGACGGCCTGGCCGGCGAGGCGATCCCCGACGGGGCGCGCCTGCTCGCGGTCGCCGACGCCTGGGAGCGGTTGACGGCCGGCGGCGCCGGTGCGACCTGGGGCGCGGTGACGGCCCTCGCCGACCGCGAGGGGCGCTGGTACGCCCCCGCCGCCGTCGCGTGCCTCCACGCCGTCCGCCGCCCGGGGGCGGCTGAGGGCCGCCGGGGCCGCCCGCGCGAGCGCGTGAGGGCTCCGGCGGGGCGGTTCGCTACGCTTGCGAGCGGTCCGTCACTCGCCAAGGAGCGCTCGTCCATGCCGGTTCCCCGCCTTTTCGAGGCGTCCAGCGACCCACGTGAGCAGTGGGTCCACGTCCTCGCAACGCTCCTGGGCCTCGGCGGCCCTGAGACGCGGACGGCACTGGTCGAGGAGATCTCGGGCGAGTCGCTGCCGGAGGCGGACGCCCTGCTGGTGCGCGAGCAGCGCCCGATGACGGACGATCTGCTCGGTGACATCGTCGTGCGCGGCGCCGGCTGGACGTTCGCGGTGCAGGCCAGCCTCGCCTTCGACGCCGACGAGGAGGAGCGGCTGCGGGCGACGCACGCCGCCCTCGGCGAGAGCTACGACAAGGTGATCGTCGTCGCGGTGACGCCCGACCGCAAGCCGCCCGCCGCCGTCGAGCGCGCCTCGGCGGACGGCATGAACATCCGCCACCGCAGCTGGCTGCGGGTGCGCGACTGGGTGCAGGAGCGTCCCGAGCGCGGGCGCGCCCAGGGCACCGATCTGCTGCTGCTGCGCGAGGCCGACTACTTCTTCACCCCGCGGGTCGCCGAGCTCTACCGTCTGGAGGGCCTCATGCCGCTGGTGGACCAGGCCCTGCGGCCGAGCCTCGCGGGCATGTTCTTCGACCTGAACGAGCTCGCCCCGGCTCCGCTGATCCGCAACGAGGCCGGCGCCGCCCGCGTGGCCTTCCCGCGCACGGGCGACACCCAGGTCGAGATCGCCGTCGGCAGCGGCGGCCTCGCCCTGACGCTCGCGAGCGCCGAGGCGGGCCCGGGGTACGCCGCCGACGGCGACGGGCGCCATCGCCTCGCGGTGAACGACGCCGGCGACTACCTCGCCGCCCGCGCATGGACCCAGTCCACGGCCCGGGCGCTGCTGCCGGCGCGGAGATGACCGCCGTCGCCCAGGAGCGGCTGGTCGGCTCCTGGCTGCTCGAGGAGCGGATCGGGGGAGGGGGCCAGGCCGCGGTGTACCGCGCGCGGCACGCGGTCCTCCTCCGGCCGGCCGCCCTCAAGCTCGTGCACCCCGCCGTCTGGGCGGACCCCGCGTTCCGCGTCCGCTTCCGGCGCGAGTGCGACGCCCTCGCCGCCCTCGACCACCCCGGCATCGTGCCGATCATCGACGCCGGCGAGCACGACGGCCGCGGCTACCTGGTGATGGCGCTCGCCCGCGGCGGCAGCCTCGCCGCGCGCCTCGCGGCGGGGCCGATGGCGCCGGCCGAGGCCGCCCGGCTCGTGGCGTCGATCGCGTCGGCTCTCGACGCCGCCCACCGCGCCGGCGTGCTGCACCGCGACGTGACGCCGGGCAACGTGCTGCTCGACCCCGCCGGCCCCTGGCTCGCCGACTTCGGCATCGCGGTGCGCTCCGACGCCACGGCGCTGACCGACGCGGGCGCGCTGATCGGCACCGCCGGCTACCTGGCGCCCGAGCTCATCGCCGGCGCGCGCGCCACGCCCGCCTCCGATCGCTACGCCCTCGCGGCGACCGCCTTCCGGGCCCTCACGGGCGAGGCGCCGTTCCGGGCCGACGGGCGCGCCGGCCTGCTCCACGCACATGCGCACCGCGTGCCCCGCCGGGCGTCGGAGGTGCGCCCCGGGCTGCCCCCCGCGCTCGACGCGGCGCTCGCGGACGGGCTCGCGATCGACCCGGCCCACCGGCCCGCCAGCGGCGCCGCGCTGGCCGAGGCCATCGAGGCCGCGCTCGGCGGCACCGGCGCGCCCACCCGCGCGCTCGTCCGCCGCCGGCCGGCGGCGGCCCGCCGGAGGCGTCGCCGGGCCCTGGTCGTGCCGGCGCTCGTCCTGGCCGGCGTCATCGCCGCCGGGGGCGCCGCGTCGGCCCTCACGTGGGGTCTCGGGTCGGACCCGCCTCCGCCGGCCCCGCCCGCGGCCAACCCGCGCGTGACCCTCCCCGAGACCGTCCCCGGCCCTGACGGCCTGGGCGTACGGGCCGCGCCGGCCGCCGCCGAGGACCTGCCGGGCGCCGTCGCCGTGCCGGGCGCGGTGGCCGCCGACGTGGGGGCGGTGCGGGTGACCGCCGTGCCCGGCGGCTGGGCCGCCCTCGCGCCCCTCTCCGCGCGCCTCGAGGCCGACGACTACGTGCTCGAGCCGCTCACGTCGGGGGGGACGCCGATCGGGGTGGTGGCGCGCCGTCACACGATCATCGACGTCCTCGGCCAGTCGGAGCGCTGGGCGCTGCTCGTGCTGTCGGAGTCGTCGGGCGAGCGCGCGGTGCTCGTGCGGGGGGTCTTCGAGGAGCCGATGGAGTACGCGGGGGCGCTCGCCCGGGCCCGCGGATCCCAGGTGCGTCCGGGGGGCTGAGCCCGGAGAGGGGGCGCGGGCGCTTGCTAGAGTCGGGCGGATGTCATCCCGTGCCCTCGACGACCCCGCCCTCGAGCGGCGACGCCTGGCGGCGCTCGGTCAGATCCGTCAGATCGGGGACCCCGTGCTGCGGGCTCCGGCGCTGACGATCACCGAGTTCGACGAGGCCCTCGAGGACGACGCCCACCGCATGATCGCGATCATGCAGGACGCCCGCGGCGTCGGGCTCGCCGCGCCCCAGATCGGCTCGCTGCGCCGGCTGATCGTGGTCATGACCGGCGAGGACGCCCCCCCGGCCGTGCTCTGCAATCCCGAGATCACGTGGCGCTCGGATGAGGAGGAGGGCGACTACGAGGGCTGCCTCTCGATCGGGGAGATCAGCGTGGAGGTGCTCCGCGCCTCCGCGATCCGGGTGCGCGCGCAGGACATGCGCGGAGAGGTGGTCGAGCTCGAGGCCGAGGGTTTCGGGGCGCGCGTGATCCAGCACGAGCTCGATCACCTCGACGGTGTGCTGATCCTCGACCGCACGGCGCCCGAGCAGCGCCGGGAGGCGCTGAAGGCGCTGCGCGACGGGAGCTGACCGGCCGGTGCGCGTCGCCTTCGCCGGGAGCCCCGAGGCGGCGGTCGGGCCGCTGCGGGCCCTGGCCGCCTCCCCGCACGAGGTCGCCGTGGTCGTCTCGCAGCCCGATCGCCCGCGCGGGCGCCGCGGCGCGCCGACGCCCACCCCCGTCGCGGCGGCGGCGATCGAGCTCGGTATCCCCCTGCTGCGGCCGCGGACGATCAACGACCCCGAAGTGCTGGAGCAGATTCGCGCGACCGGCGTCGAGGCGCTCGCCGTCGTGGCGTTCGGGCAGATACTGCGCGACGCCGTGCTCGACAGCTGGCCGTGCGTGAACGTCCACTTCTCGCTGCTGCCCGCCTACCGCGGGGCGGCGCCGGTCGAGCGCGCCATCATGGACGGCGTCGCCGAGACCGGCGTGACGATCATGCGCATGGACGCGGGGCTCGACACCGGCCCGATGCTCGCCACCGAGCGCACGGCCGTCGGGCCCGACGACGACGCGGGGGCGCTCGTGGGCCGGCTGTCGGACATGGGCGGGCCGCTGCTCGTGCGCGTGCTCGCCGACATCGGCGCCGGCCGCGCGGTCGAGACGGTGCAGCCCGAGGAGGGCGTCTCGATCGCCCCCAAGATCACCGCCGACGACCGGCCGCTCGACCTCGCCCGCCCGGCGCCCGAGCTGGGGCGTCGCGTGCGTGCCCTCTCGCCCCACATCGGCGCCACCTGCGCCATCGACGGCGAGCCGTTCAAGGTGTGGCGCGCCGTCGCCCTGGACGAGACCGCGCCGCCGGGCCTGTCGTCGCGCGACGGACGGCTGCTCGCCGGGTGCGCGGAGGGGTCGCTCGAGATACTCGAGCTGCAGCCGCCCGGCAAGGGGCGGATGGACGCGGGCAGCTTCCTGCGCGGATGGCGGGGGTCTCTCGAGTGGACGACGGCGTGAGCACGGCGACCGATGCCCGCGAGGGCGGGGTCGCGCGCGAGCGCGGCGTCGCGCTCAAGGTGCTGCGCCGGGTCGACGACGGGGCCTACGCCGACCGCGCGCTGACCGCCGAGGCGCGGCGCGCCGAGCTCGACCCGCGCTCGCGCGGCCAGGCGATGCGGCTCGCGTACGGCGCGGTGCAGCGCCGCCGGACGCTCGACTGGCTGATCGACGGCGCGCTCGACCGTCCCGCCGCCCTCGAGCCCGCCGTGCGCGACATCCTGCGCCTCGGCGCCTACGAGCTGGTCTTCTCGGACGGGGTCCCCGACCACGCGGCGGTTGACCAGGCCGTGCGGCAGGCCCGCGGCCTGCGCGGCGCGAAGGCGCGCTCGTCGGCCCGGGCGGGCATCGTGAACGCGGTCATGCGCCGCCTGGCGGGCGACGCGTCGGCGCGCCTCGCGGAGCTCGGCGAGCAGGGCGCCGCGAGCGCGGCCCTGCTGCCACTCCATGCCCGACTGGATCGCGGCGAAGCTGGTCGAGTCGCTCGGCGAGGAGGACGCGGTCGGCGTGATGCGCGCGGCCGGCGAGCCCGCCGAGTCGGCGCTGCGCTGGAACCCCCTGCGCGGTCCGCGGGCGACCCTCGAGGCGGCCCTGCCCGAGGGGTGGCGCCGCGACCCGCTCGTGCCCGAGGCCTACGTCCTGCCCGGCGCGTTCGCGCTCGAGGACTCCGAGGTGTGGGCGCGCGGCCGGGCGATGGGGCAGAGCCGGGCCTCGCAGCTGGTGTCGCACGTCGTGGCACCGCGCGCGGGCGAGCGCATCCTCGACCTCTGCGCGGCGCCGGGTGCCAAGACGAGCCACCTCGCGGCGCTGGCCGGCGGCGGCGCCCGCATCACGGCCGTCGAGCTGCGCCCCGCGCGCGCCCAGGCGCTGCGCGCCCTCGTGCACCGCATGGGGGCCGTGGCCGACGTGGTCGAGGGGGATGCCCTCGAGGTCCCGCTGGAGGGGGGCTACGACGCCGTCCTGGTCGACCCGCCGTGCACCGGACTCGGCGTGCTCTCGGCACGTCCGGACGCGCGCTGGCGCCGTCGCGAGGAGGCCCTCGAGCCGCTCACGCGGTTGCAGTCCGCCCTGCTCTCGCGGGCGCTCGAGCTGACGCGTCCCGGCGGCCGGGTGGTCTACTCGACCTGCACGCTCATCGCGGCCGAGAACGAGGACGTCGTGCGCGCGGCGGGCGCCCCGCTCGACGACCTCGGCGCGCAGTTCCCCGAGCTCGCGCACCCTCGGCTCGACGGCGCGCTGCTGACGCTGCCCCACCGCCACGGCACCGACGGGTTCTTCGTCGCCCGGCTGCGCCGGCCGTGAGCCTGGCGCTCCCACGCGATCCGGTGGTGCTGCCGTCGGTGATGTCGGCCGACATGCTCGCGCTCGGGGCCCAGGTGTCGGCCCTCGCCGCAGCCGGGGCGCGCGCCTTCCACGTCGACGTGATGGACGGCGCGTTCGTCCCCAACCTGACCGTCGGGCCCGACTGGACCCGGGCGCTCGCGGGCGCCGCCCACGCGCACGACGCCCTCGTCGACGTGCACCTCATGGTGGCGCGGCCCGCCGAGATGATCCCGCTCTTCGCCCCCCACGCCGACGCGATCACGGTCCACGTCGAGGCCGATCCGCACCCGCACCGCCTGCTCGGATCGATCCGGGACGCGGGCTGCCACGCGGGGCTCGCGCTCAACCCGGGCACGCCGGTGGAGCACGTCGCGGAGCTCGCCGACGAGCTCGACTACGTCAACGTGCTGGCGGTCGACCCGGGCTTCGCGGGCCAGTCCTTCATCGCGTCGACGCCCCGTCGCATCGCCCGCCTGCGCGAGCTGCTGCCGGAGCGGGTCGTGATCGAGGTGGACGGCGGCATCGGCACGGCGACGCTGCCGGGGGCCCGGGCGGCGGGCGCCACGATGCTCGTGTCGGCCTCGTCGGTCTTCGGGGCCCCCGACCCGCTCGCCGCGTTCCGCGCCCTCCGGGAGCTGGCCGCGGCGTGACCACCGCGGCTGCGCCGGTCACCGTGCTGGAGCGCGCCGCGCTCGGGCGGGCGCGCGAGCTCGCGGTGCGGGGCCGGGGGCGGGTGAGCCCCAACCCCCTCGTCGGCGCGGTGGTGCTGCGCGACGGGACGACGGTCGCCGAGGGGTGGCACGAGGGGCCGGGGCTGCCCCACGCCGAGGCGATGGCCCTGGCGACGGCCGGCGACGAGGCCCGGGGGTCGACCGTCGTGTGCACCCTCGAGCCGTGCTCGCACCACGGCCGCACCCCGCCCTGCGCCGACGCCCTCGTCGCGGCCGGCGTCGCGCGGGTGGTGGTGGGCCTGCCCGACCCGCTCGAGCGCGGGCGCGCCGGGGGCCGTGCCGTGCTCGAGGCCGCGGGCGTCGAGGTGGTCGTCGCCGAGGGCGACGAGCGCCGGGCGTGCGCCGAGCTGGTGTCGGCGTTCCTCACGGCCGCCCTCACCGGCCGGCCCGAGGTGACGCTGAAGCTGGCCACGAGCCTCGACGGCCGCATCGCGACCGCGTCCGGCGAGAGCCGGTGGATCTCGGGCCCCGCCTCGCGCGCGCTCGTGCACCGCTGGCGGGCCGACTCGGACGCCGTGGCCGTCGGTCTCGGCACCGCGCTCGCCGACGATCCCCGGCTGACCGCCCGCGACGTGGAGGGCCCGGTGCGCCAGCCCGCCCGGGTGGTGTTCGACTCGTCGGCCCGTCTGCCGACCGGGTCGGCCCTGGTGCGCGACGCCCACGCCGCCCCGGTCATCGTGCTGGCCGGCGCGGACGCCCCCGCCGACCGGGTCGCGGCGCTCCGCGCCCACGGCGTCGAGGTCGAGCTGCTCGACGGACCCGCGCCCGAACGCATCGCGGCCGGGCTGGACGCCCTGGGCGCCCGCGGCCTCCAGTCGATGCTGGTCGAGGGCGGCGCCGTGCTGGCCGGGGCGCTCGTCGCCGCGGGCGCCGTCGACCGCGTGGCGTGGTTCCTGGCGCCGATGCTGATCGGGGGGGACGGCGCGCCCACGGCACTGGCCGGCGAGGGCGTGCGGGCGCTGGCCGACGCGCCGCGGCTCGTGGACGCGAGCTCGGGACGGGTGGGCGACGACGTGCTGGTCACCGGGCGGCTGCGCCCCGTGCCGGGGGTCGGCTGATGTTCACGGGCCTCGTGGAGGAGGGTGGCGTCGTCGAGCGCGTGGTCCCGGCCGCCGAGGGGGCGCGGCTGGTCATCGGCGCGCGGGTCGTGCTCGAGGGCCTCGCCATCGGCGACTCGGTCGCCGTCAACGGCGCCTGCCTCACCGCGGTCGAGATCTCCGCCTCCTCGTTCGCCGTTGACGCGGTGGCCGAGACCCTGAGGCGCACCTCGCTCGGGGGCGCCGAGCCCGGCGACCGTGTCAACCTGGAACGGCCGATGCGCCTGGGCGACCGTCTCGACGGCCACCTCGTGCAGGGGCACGTGGACGGGGTCGGCGCCGTGCGCGCCGCGCGCCCGGAGGGCGGCAGCACGATCCTCGAGATCGCCGCGCCCGCCGACCTGCTGCGCTACGTCGTCGAGAAGGGGAGCATCACGGTGGACGGTGTCAGCCTGACGGTGGCCGCGCGTCTCGCGGACGCCTTCACGGTGGCGCTCATACCGCACACGATGTCCGTCACCACGCTGGGACCGCAGGCCGTCGGCCGTCCGGTGAACCTCGAGGTGGATGTGCTGGCAAAATACGTCGAGGCGCTGGCGGCGCCGTACGCCCGGCCGGGAGGAGACATCCGATGAGCACGAGCAGGACGACCGAGTTCGCCACCGTCAGCGAGGCGATCGAGGAGATCCGCGCGGGCCGGATGGTGGTCATCCTCGACTCCGAGGACCGCGAGAACGAGGGCGACCTCGTGATGGCGGCCCAGTTCGCCACGCCCGAGGCGATCAACTTCATGGCGACCCACGGCCGCGGGTTGATCTGCCTGGCCCTCACGGACGTCCGCTGCGACCAGCTCGGCCTCAAGCCGGTCGTCCGCCAGAACGAGAGCGCGTACGCGACCGCCTTCACCGAGCCGATCGAGGCCCGCCACGGCATCACCACCGGCATCTCGGCCCCGGACCGCTCGCGCACGATCATGGTCGCGATCGACCCGGACACCGGCCCCGAGGACATCGTGAAGCCGGGCCACGTCTTCCCCCTGCGCGCCAAGCCGGGCGGGGTGCTCGAGCGGGCGGGGCACACCGAGGCGGCGGTCGACCTGTCGCGGCTGGCCGGCCTCATCCCGGCGGGCGTCATCTGCGAGATCAGCAACGCCGACGGCACGATGGCGCGGGTGCCGGAGCTGCTGCCCTACGCGGCCGAGCACGGCCTCAAGATCATCACGATCGCCCAGCTCATCGAGCACCGCCGCCGCACCGAGCGCCTCATCGAGCGCGGCACGGCGGCCCGCCTGCCCACCGAGTACGGCGACTGGGTGGCGATCGGGTTCCGCTCGATCCTCGACGGCAAGCACCACCTGGCGATGATCAAGGGCGAGGTCGACGGCGCGCGGGACGTGCTGGTGCGCGTCCACTCCGAGTGCCTGACCGGCGACGTCTTCGGCTCGCAGCGCTGCGACTGCGGCGCGCAGCTGCGCGCGGCGATGCGCACGATCGCCGAGGAGGGGCGGGGCGTGCTGCTCTACATCGCCCAGGAGGGACGCGGCATCGGCCTGCTCAACAAGCTGCGGGCCTACGAGCTGCAGGACCAGGGGCTCGACACCGTCCAGGCCAACCTCGAGCTCGGCTTCCCGCCCGACCTGCGCGACTACGGCATCGGCGCCCAGATCCTGGTCGACCTCGGCCTCACGTCGATCCGGCTGCTGACCAACAACCCGAAGAAGATCGTGGGACTCGAGGGCTACGGGCTGTCGGTGATCGACCGGGTGCCGATCGAGATGGAGCCGGTCGGCGACAACGTCGAGTACCTGCGCGCCAAGCGCGACAAGATGGGGCACATCCTGCACCACCAGGACCTGCGCTTCGACGCGGACGGCGGAGGCGCCGTCAGGGACGGCGAGGACTGATGGCGCGCATCGGGCCGCCCCCGCCGGCGCCGCGGCTCGAGCACCCCGGCATCCGGATGGCGGCGGTCGTCGCCGGGTTCCACCGCGATCTGAGCGAGATGCTCCTGGAGGGCGCGCGCACCCGCCTGCGCGAGGCCGGCCTGCCGGAGGGGCTCCTGGAGGACACCTGGGTGCCCGGAGCCTTCGAGCTGCCCCTCGCCGCGCGCTCGATGGCGCTGCGCCGCCGCTATTCGGCGATCATCGCGCTCGGCGTCGTCATCCGGGGCGAGACGGCCCACTTCGACCACATCTGCTCGGCCGCCTCGAGCGGCCTCATGCGGGTGGGGCTCGACACCGGGGTGCCGTGCGCGTTCGGGGTGCTCACCACCGAGAACCGCGCCCAGGCCGAGGCCCGCGCCGGTGGCGACAAGGGCAACGCGGGCTCCGACGCCGCCGACGCCGCCGTGGTCATGGCCAACCTCGTCGCCGAGGGCAGGTAGCGGAGCGGAGTAGTTTCGGCAGTCGGTGCCGCCGTCCGCGCCGTTCTCGCGATGGGTGGCGAAGCCGCCGCGAGAGGCGCGTGTCGCGACGGAGAAATCATTCGGATTCGGTAATCCCTTCGGACTCCGAGCCCTTTCGGGGGATAGGGTCGCCGACGGGGTGGCCGTCCGCGAACCTGGAGAGAACATGACCCATCGCAGCACCCGGCGCCGTGGCGCCCTCGCACTCCTCGTGGCGCCCGCGGCCCTCGCGGCCGTCCCGGCCCTCGCGAGCGCCACGCCGGTGATCGCCGCAGACGCGATCTGCATCCGCCCCGTGCAGTCCACGTCGGGGGGGCTCACCGCCCCACCGCTCGCCGTGACGGGGTCGGGCTTCGGGCCCGGCGCCCAGGTGACCCTGCGCCGCGGTGCCCGCAGCCTCTCCGGGGTCGCGGGCGCCGACGGCACCATCTCGGCCCGGCTCAGCGTGTTCGACCTGCTCACCGGCACCGCCCCGAGGTCCACGCCGTTCACGGTCGTGGCCGAGGACGCGGGCGGCCCCGGCGGCAACCCACCGGCGCAGGGCGTGAGCAACACCATCAACCTGCGCGCCGCGCCGCTCGCCTTCAGCGCCACGCCCAGGCGGGCGCGGCCCTCGGCGAAGGTGACGTTCAGGCTGTCCGGCTTCGCGCCGGACCGGCCGATCTACGCGCACTACCGGTACCGCGGGAAGGTCCGCGCCAACGTGGCGCTCGGCCGTGCCAGCAACCCCTGCGGCCTCCTCACCGTGAAGCGACGCCAGATCCCGGTCGCGAACGCGCAGACCGGCCTGTGGCGCGTCCAGTTCGACCAGAGCCGGACGTTCTCGGCGCGGTCGACCCCGCGCCTGTCGGCGAGCATCACCGTCTACAAGAGGTACGTGAACGGGTAGCCGCCGCGGGGAGCTGCGGACCCGCTCCGGCGGGTCCGCAGCTCCCCGCAGGGTCCCGGTGGACTAGGTTCCCCGCGACGACCGACTCACCGGTGGCCGTGGAGCCGCCGTACGTCCCGTCCCGCACGCCGGAGGTCCGACCCGTGACCACGCACGTCTCGCGCCTGGCCGGTCTGCGCGGCATCCTGTTCGACCTCGACGGGGTCCTCACCCCGACGGCCGAGGTCCACATGCGGGCGTGGGGGCGGATGTTCTCCGCCGCCCTGGCGGCGCGCGGCGTCGTCGAGCCGTACACCGACGCCGACTACTTCGCCCACATCGACGGCAGGCCACGCCTCGACGGGGTCCGGGCGATGCTCGCGTCGCGCGGGATCGTGTTGCCCGAGGGCGCGCCCGACGACGACCCCGTCGCCGAGACGGTCGCCGGTCTCGGCAACCGCAAGAACGCCGCGTTCACCGCCGAGCTCGCGGAGGGCGGGGTCACGCCCGTACCCCGGCTCGGTCGCGTTCCTCGACGCGGCGATCGACGGCGGGCCTGGCGGTCGCGGTCGTCTCGAGCTCGCGCAACGCCGAGTCGGTGCTGCGCGCCGCCGGGCTCCGCGACCGGTTCGCGCGTGTCGTCGACGGCGAGGTCGCGGCGGCCGCGGAATTGCCCGGCAAACCCGCGCCCGACACCTACCTGCACGGCGCGCGCCTCCTCGGCCTGGGGGCGGAGGAGTGTGTCGTCGTCGAGGACGCCCACTCCGGGGTGCAGGCGGGGCGCGCCGGGGGCTTCGGCCTGGTGGTCGGCGTCGATCGGGGCGCCGGAGCGCTGGAACTGCTCGCCTCCGGTGCCGATCTCGTGGTGGAGGACCTCGCCGAGATGATCCCCGACCTGCCGCCCGCCGACCCCCGGGACCGCGCATGAACCGCATCGCGACCGACCCCCTCGAGCGCACCCGGTTCCCCGTCGACGAGTGGGCGCTGCGCCAGACCGGGTTCAGCACCGAGCTCCAGGGGTGCACGGAGACCATCTTCACGGTCGGCAACGGCTATCTCGGCCTGCGCGGCAACCTCGAGGAGGGCCGCGACGGCCACCACCACGGCACCTACATCAACGGCTTCCACGAGACCTGGCCGATCCGTCACGCCGAGGAGGCCTACGGCTTCGCGCGGGTCGGGCAGACGATCGTCAACGTCCCCGACGCGAAGGTGATCCGGCTGTACGTCGACGACGAGCCGTTCGTGGTGAGCGAGGCGGAGATCCTCGGCTACTCGCGGGTGCTCGACTTCCGCGACGGGGTGCTCGTGCGCGATCTGGAGTGGCGGACCCCCTCGGGCACCCGCGTGCGGATCCGCTCGCGGCGGATGGTGTCGTTCAGCGACCGCCACCTGGCCGTCATCGACTACGAGGTCACGCTGCTCGACGCCGACGCCTCGATCTACATCTCGAGCCAGATCCTCAACCGCCAGGACGGGGTCAACGAGTACGCGTCGGGCAACGGCGTCCCGGCCTTCGACCCGCGCCGGGCCGAGGAGTTCCAGGAGCGGGTGCTCCAACCGGTGCTGCGCCGTGAGAGCGACGACCGGCACCTGCTGGGCTACCGCACGACCTACTCGGGGATGACGATCGCCTGCGGCGCCGAGCACACGCTGATCACCGACTGCGAGTGGGACCGCACCACCTCGATCGGCGACGACATCGCGAAGCACGTCTACCGGGTCCGGGCGCGCGAGGGCGTGCCGGTACGCCTGACCAAGGTGATGACGTACCACGACTCGAACGGGGTCCCGGTGCGCGAGCTGGCCGACCGCTGCGACCGCAGCCTCGACCGGGCCCGCGGGCTCACGGTGGAGGGCATGTTCGCCCGGCAGCGCCAGTGGCTGGACGACTTCTGGAGCCGCGCCGACGTGGTGGTGGACGGCCACCCGGACATCCAGCAGGCCGTGCGGTGGAACCTGTTCCAGCTCGCCCAGGCGTCGGCGCGCACCGACGGGGGCGGCATCGCGGCGAAGGGCGTCTCGGGGTCGGGCTACGCCGGGCACTACTTCTGGGACACCGAGGTCTTCGTGCTGCCGTTCCTCACGTACACCTCGCCGAACGTCGCCCGCAACGCCCTGCGCTTCCGCGAGGGCATGCTCGACGCGGCGCGCGACCGCGCCGCCGAGCTCAACCAGCGCGGGGCGCTGTTCCCGTGGCGCACGATCAACGGACTGGAGTCGTCCGCGTACTACGCGGCCGGCACCGCGCAGTACCACATCGATGCCGACATCTCGCACGCCCTCGTGCAGTACGTCGAGGCCACCGGCGACTGGGACTACCTCACGCGCGGCGCCATCGACATCCTCGTCGAGACGGCCCGGATGTGGGAGGACCTCGGCTTCTGGCGCGAGAACGGCGACGCCTCGTTCCACATCTACGGGGTCACCGGGCCGGACGAGTACACGACGGTCGTCAACGACAACCTCTACACGAACGTCATGGCGCGGGCGAACCTGCGCGCCGCGGCCCGCATCTGCCGGCAGCTCGAGGGGTCGGACCCGGACGCCTACGACCGCATGCGCCGCCGCGTCGGCCTCCAGGACCGCGAGATCGAGGAGTGGTCGCGCGCCGCCGAGGCGATGCACGTGCCCTACGACGCGCGCCTCGGCATCCACCCCCAGGACGCCCAGTTCCTCGAGAAGGAGGTCTGGGACCTCGACAACACGCCGCCCTCGCGCCGGCCGCTGCTGCTGCACTACCACCCGCTGGTCATCTACCGCTTCCAGGTGCTCAAGCAGGCCGACGTGGTGCTGGCGCTGCTGCTGCAGGGCGACGAGTTCTCGGACGAGGAGAAGCTCAGGGGCTTCGAGTACTACGACCCGCTGACGACCGGCGACTCCACGCTCTCGGCCGTCGTCCAGGCGATCGTCGCCGCGGAGATCGGGTACGCGCGGCTCGCCCGGGAGTACTTCCTGTCGGCGCTCTACGTCGACCTCGCCGACCTGCACCGCAACACCTCCGACGGCATCCACGTCGCCTCGACCGGGGGCACCTGGGGCGCCCTCGTCTTCGGCTTCGCCGGCATGCGCGACTGGCGCGGGCGCTACACCTTCGACCCGCGCCTGCCGTCCGACTGGGAGCGCCTCGAGTTCCGCATCACGCTGCGCGGCTCGCGCATCCGGGCCGAGCTGCGCCAGGAGTCGATCACGTTCACCGTCGAGGAGGGGGAGGGCGCGGACGTCGAGGTGCGGGGCGTCCCGGTCGCCGTGCGCCCCGGGGCGCCGTCGGTGATCGCGCTCGACGGGCAGGGCCCGCTCCTCACCGGCGTGCCGAGCACGAGCGACCTGGAGGGCTCGCGCCGCGAGGACGGCTCCCTGATCGTCGCCTCGGTGCCGACGATGGTCACCGACCCGCTGGACGAGGGGGAGGAAGCCCCCCGACTCGGCTCCGCATAGGCGACGGGGGGCGCCGGGCCGGCGGCGCGGCGCCCCCCCGTCCCACCGTGCCTAGGCCTTCAGGACCTTCCCGGCCTTGAGGCAGCTGGTGCACACGTAGGCGCGCACCGGGGTGGCGCCCTTCATGATCCGCACCTTCTGGATGTTCGGGTTGAAGCGCCGCGGGGTCGCGCGCATCGAGTGGCTGCGGTTGTTGCCGAACGTGGGCGCCTTGCCGCAGACGCTGCAGACCTTCGCCATCCGCCGTCTCGCTTCCGTCGTGGTCGGGGGGACGCACGTGAAGCGTCCGAGCGGCCCCGGATTATGCTCGCTGCATGGCGGTCAGCGCAACCAGGACCGATCCGGCGCCCGCGCCGCCCCCGCTCGGGCAGGGGCGCGGGGCCCCCTGGCCGGCGCCCCCGCCCCCCCGGCGCCCCGGTCCCGGCTGGTGGTGGCGCCCCCTGACCGACCTCGCGGGGGTGGGCGCCACCACGGCCGATCGCGCGGCCGCGCTGGGCATCGACTGTCTCGGAGCGCTGCTCGAGCACCTGCCCGCGCGGTACGAGGCGTTCGACCAGGACGCCCGCCCGCTGTCGAGCCTCTCGGTCGGCGAGGAGGTGACGGTGCGCGTCGTGCTCGACACGATCGCGGTCCGTCCCACCCGCCGCCGCGGCCTGAAGATCGTGTCGGCGCGCGTGCACGACGCCAGCGGCCGCATGGGGGCGACCTGGTTCAACCAGGCGCACCTCGCGCGCGTGCTGCATCCCGGCGACGAGCTGCTGCTGCGCGGCCGGGTGGGCGGCGAGGGGCGGCGCGAGCTGGCGGTGCGCAGTCACGAGGTCGTGGGCGGGACCTCCTCGGTCGGCCTCCACACCCAGGGTCTCGTGCCGGTCTACCCGGCCGTGGAGCGCCTGCCGGTGCGGCGCATCCGCGAGCTGGTCGACCTCGCGCGCCCGCTGGCGCGCGCCGCCCCTGAGCGGCTGCCCGCGTGGGTGCGCGAGCGCCTCGCGCTGCCCGGCGCCGCCGACGCCCTGGTCGCCGTGCACTTCCCCCGCACGCGGCGCGAGGCCCGGCTGGGGCGCCGCCGCATGGTCATCGAGGAGCTCATGGTGCTGCAGCTCGGCCTCGAGGCCGTGCGCCGGCGGCAGACCGCGACCCACGCCGCGCCGGCGCTGGCGGCGACCGGCGCGCACTCCCGGCCCCTCGTCGCCGCGCTGCCCTTCGCGCTGACCCCGCCCCAGCGGCGCGCGGCCCGGGAGATCGGGCGCGACCTGGCCGGCACCCGGCCCATGCGGCGGCTGCTCCAGGGCGAGGTGGGATCGGGCAAGACCCTCGTCGCGCTGCTCGCGATCTGCCAGGCGGCCGAGGCCGGCGCCCAGGCGGCGCTGCTCGTGCCGACCGAGACGCTCGCCGAGCAGCACGCGCGCACCCTCGACGCCCTGCTCGGGCCCGTCGGCCTGCCGCCCGTGCTGCTGACCGGTCGCGTCGGCGGCGCCGAGCGCGAGCGTCGCCTGATGGCCCTGCGCACCGGCACGGCCACGGTCGCGGTGGGCACCCAGGCCCTGCTCTCCGAGGGCGTCGAGTTCCGCGACCTGGGCCTCGTGGTGGTCGACGAGCAGCACCGGTTCGGCGTCGAGCAGCGCCAGGCGCTGTCCGAGCGGGCGGCCGGCGGACGCGGCGCCGCCCACCTGCTCTACATGACGGCGACGCCGATCCCGCGCACCCTCGCGCTGACGGCCTACGGCGATCTGACCGTGTCGACGATCCGCACCCGGCCGCCCGGCCGCTCCCCGGTCGAGACCGAGTGGGTGCGCGAGGACGCCCGCGAGCAGGCGTACGAGCGCGTGCGCGCGGCCCTGCGCGCCGGCCGCCAGGCCTACGTCATCTGCCCGCTGGTCGAGGAGGGCGCCGCCGCGGAGGCGCGGGCGGCCACGACCGAGGTGCGGCGCCTGCGCGAGGGGCCGTTCGCCGCGTTCTCGGTCGGTCTGGCGCACGGGGGCCAGCCGTCGGAGGAGAAGCGCCGGGCGATGCTCGACTTCGCCGAGGGGCGCACCGACCTGCTGGTGGCCACGACGGTCGTCGAGGTCGGCATCGACGTCGCCAACGCGACGACGATCCTCATCGAGGACGCCGACCGTTTCGGCCTGGCGCAGCTGCACCAGCTGCGCGGGCGCGTCGGGCGCGGCGAGCACCCGGGCCTCTGCCTGCTCTTCGGCGAGCCGGTCACCGACGACGGCGCCCGACGCCTCGAGGCCCTCACCCAGACCACCGACGGGTTCCGCCTGGCCGAGCTCGACCTCGAGATCCGGGGGGAGGGCAGCGTGCTCGGCCTCCGTCAGGCCGGCCCGACCGACCTGCGGTTCGCGCGCCTCTCGCGCGACCGGCGCGAGCTGGCCGAGGCGCGTCACGTCGCGCGTCGGGCCATGCGGCGCGATCCGCGCCTGGCGCTGCCCGAGCACCGGCTGCTGCGCGACGCGGTGCTGCAGCGCTTCGACGCGCTCCCACGTCTGCTCGACGCGTGAGGATCATCGCCGGGACGCACCGGGGCCGGCGCATCGCCGCCCCGCGCGGCACCGCGACCCGCCCGACGGCCGACCGCGTGCGCGAGGCGCTCTTCTCGATCATCGGCCCGATCGACGGCGTCGATGTGCTCGACCTGTTCGCGGGGTCCGGGGCCCTCGGCCTCGAGGCCCTGTCGCGCGGCGCGGCCTCGGCGACGTTGGTCGAGCGTGCCCCGGCGGCCGCCGCGTGCATCCGCGCCAACGTGGCGGCGCTCGCGCTCGGGGACCGCGCGCGGGTCGTCCGCCGCGACTGGCGGGCGGCGCTGCGGGACGAGCGGACCGCCGGGCGGGTGTTCGGGTTGTGCCTCTGTGACCCGCCGTATACCCTCACCGACCGGGTTCTGGCGGAGATCGGCGCGGACCTCGCGCCCCTGATGACCGCCCCTGGGATCGTGGTGATCGAGCATTCCGCCACGCTCCCCCCACCCGAGCCGACTGGACTGGATATCGCGACGCGAATCGATCGGACCTACGGCGACACGGCCGTGAGCGTGCTGGGGCTGGCCCGCCGGTGAGCACCCGCGACGGTCACTGCATCGCGATCTGCCCGGGGACCTACGATCCGGTCACCTTCGGTCACATCGACGTGATCGCCCGCGCCGGCCGCCTCTTCGACGAGGTCGTGGTCTGCGTGACGGCCGGATCGGTCAAGAAGCAGCCCCTCTTCTCGGCCGAGGAGCGCATCGACTTCGTCTCGCGCAGCGTGGCGCACCTGGCGAACGTGCGGGTCGAGGGTTTCAACAGCCTCGTCACCGAGCATGCGCGGAGCCTGGGCGCGTCGGTCATGGTAAAAGGACTGCGGGCGATCTCGGACTTCGACTACGAGTTCCAGATGGCACAGCTGAACAGGCATCTGGCGGCCGAGATCGAAACGGTCTATCTGCCGGCGTCGCCCGAGTACAGCTTCGTCAGCTCGAGCGGGGTGCGGGAAGTGGCGGCGTGGGGCGGCTCGGTCGACGACTGGGTCCCCGAGTTCGTCGCGGAGGCTCTGCGGGCACGGCGCCCACGTGGTGTCGGCTCGGTCCCTTGAGGAGGGTTCGTTGGACGTTCTGGAACTGATCGACAAGCTGGACGACCTGATCCACAACGCCCGGGCGGTCCCCCTGACCGACCAGGTGAGGATCGATCGCGAGGCGATCTACGACCTCCTCGACCAGATGCGGTCGACGATCCCCGAAGAGGTCAAGCAGGCGCGCTGGATCGTGAAGGAGCGCCAGGAGATGCTCGCCGAGGCCAAGCGCGAGGCCGAGCGCCTCGTGGCCGACGCGCGCGACCGCGCGGCGCAGGAGGCCTCCCAGCAGGAGGTCGTCAAGCGCGCCGATCGCGAGGCCGCCGAGATCCTCGAGGAGGCCCGCCAGCGCGAGCGCGAGGTGCGCCTCGGTGCCGAGGACTACGCCGACGAGGTGCTCGGCACGCTCGAGGTCAACCTCGGCAAGTTCCTGCAGGCGGTCCAGCGCGGGCGCGAGCGCCTGCAGGGTCGCGCGTCCGAGGAGCCGCTCGACGGGGACGACCTGGCGCCCGAACCCCACCTCTAACGTCGTGGCCGGGGAGGTCGCCACCCTCGACCTCCGCGCCCTGCGTCTCGCGCCGGGGGCCGCGGAGCGCCTCCGGCTGCGGGTCGCCCCGATCGAGCTGCGCAGCGGCGGATCGGACTACGCGACCGAGCCGGCGTCTCCCGAGGTCGATCTGGAGGTCGTCCGATCCCTGTCGGGCCTCCACCTGCGGCTGAGGTCCGACGTGCTGATCCTCGGCCCGTGCTGGCGCTGCCTCACGGACGCCCGGGTGCCCCTGTCCATCGATGCCGTCGAGTTCCAGGCCGACGGGCGCGAGGGCGACGACTTCGACGAGGACCTCGACTCGTCGTACGTCGAGGCCGGGCGCCTCGACGTCGGGCTCTGGGCCCGCGACTCGGTCGCCGAGGCGCTGCCACCGGTGATCGTGTGCCGCGAGGACTGCGCCGGCCTCTGCCCGATCTGCGGAGGCGACCGCAACGAGGTGGCGTGCGCCTGCGTCGTCGAGTCGACCGATCCCCGCTGGGACGCCCTGCGCGAGATCTCGGAGCGCCTGCGCCGCGAGGAGTGAGGAGCCCCGGCCCGCGGCGGAGGGCCCTTCCTCTCGCGCCGCGCGCCCGCTAACCTCCCGCGAGTCCTCCGACCGGTGGTGAGATCGTGGCCGTCCCGAAGCGCAAGACCTCCAAGCAGCGCCGCGACACGCGGCGTGCGACGCACGCGATCGAGGCGACCCGTCTCGGCGCCTGCCCGCGGTGCTCGAGCCCGGTGCGCCCGCACCACGTGTGCGGGGTCTGCGGGTACTACCGCGGGCGTCCGGTCGTCGAGATCGAGGGGTAGCGGAACGACCGAGCCCGCGGTCGCGCTGGACGGGATGGGCGGCGACAACGCGCCGGCGGCCCCCGTCACCGGAGCGATCGACGCCGCGCGCGACGGCATCAGGGTCCTGTTGGTGGGCGATCGCGCCACGCTGGGCGACGAGCTCGCGCGGCAGGACGCCGCCGGCCACTCCGGCATCGAGGTGGTGCACGCCGCCGACGTGGTGACCTCCGGCGAGGAGGGCGCGCGCGCGGTGCGCGCCAAGCCCGAGTCGTCGGTCTCCCTCGCCTGCCGCCTGGTCGGGCAGGGGCGGGCCGGGGCCGCCGTCTCCGCCGGCAACACCGGCGCCATGCTCGCCGCGGCGACGCTCTACATCCGCCGCGTTCCCGGGGTCATCCGGCCGGCGATCGCCGTCGTGCTGCCCGGGGCCGGCGGTCGCCCGGTGTTGCTGCTCGACGCCGGCGGCAGCGCCGACGCCCGCGCCGAGCACCTGCGCCAGTTCGCCCTCATGGGACGCATCTTCAGCCGCGACGTCCTCGGCGTCACCGAGCCGCGCGTCGGCCTGCTGTCGATCGGCGAGGAGGAGGTCAAGGGCAGCGAGCTGGTGCTCTCGGCCCACGCCCTGCTCCGCGAGACACCCGGCTTCGTCGGCAACGTGGAGGGGCGCGACATCCCCACGGGGGTCGTCGATGTCGTGGTCACCGACGGCTTCACCGGCAACGTGGTCCTCAAGACCATGGAGGGCGTGGCGTCGTTCCTGATGGGGGAGGTGCGCGACGCCGTGCGCTCGACCCTGGCCGGCCGCATCGGCGGGTTGCTCGTGCGCCCGCCCCTGCGACGGATGCGCGACAGGATCGATCCCGAGGAGTACGGCGGCGCCGTGCTGCTCGGCACCCGCGGGCTCGCCGTGATCGGCCACGGCAACGCCAGCGGCCGCGGCATCGCCCAGGCCGTGAGGGTCGCGGCGCGGGGCGCGCGGGAGAGCCTGGCCGAGCAGTTCGGCACCGCTCTGGCCATCGAGGGCGCCGAACGCCCGTCCGCCACGTAGGATGCCCCGCGGCGCCGGCGTTCACGTCGGCGGTTTCGTCCGAGAGCGTGTGTAGGTTGCCCAGCCAGAGCCGTGCGGCCGCCTGGCGTGGAGAGACAAAAGGGGGACGTGGTGGACCGAGACAAGGCTGTGGAAGAGGTCCGCGCCATCCTGGTGGAGCAGCTCGGGGTCGATCCGGCGGAGGTCACCGTCGAGTCGTCCTTCCAGGAGGACCTCAATGCTGATTCGCTGGACCTGGTCGAGCTGATCATGGAGATGGAGGACCGGTTCAAGGTCAAGATCCCCGACGAGGAAGCGGAGAAGATCACCACGGTGGGCCAGGCGGTCGACTACGTGATGGCCAACACCGCCTGAGTGACGCCGCCGGCGGCCATGCGGGTCTCGCCCGGCTCGTCCGGGATCTGGAGCCGCGTCGGCGCCGTCAGGTCTTCACCCACAGCTCGTGGGCGCCTCGACGGGAGGCGTCCTACGAGCGACTCGAGTTCCTCGGCGACAGCGTGCTGGACCTCATCGTGAGCGAGGAGCTGATGCGTCGTCATCCGTCGGTGGACGAGGGCGACCTCTCGTGGATGCGGCAGGCGGTGGTCGCGCGCGATCCGTGCGCCGCCGCCGCCGCCGCCGCGGAGCTGCCGGCGGCCCTCGTGGCCGCCGCACCGCCGGCGCGGCGCGACACGGCCCGTGAGCTCGCCGCCACCGCCACCGTGCGGGCGGCCCTGGCGGAGGCCGTGATCGGCGCGGCCTGGCTCGACCTCGGCGCCGATCCGACCCGGGCGGCGGTGCTCGAGGCCTTCGGGCCCGCGATCGGCGCGGCGATGCCCGGTGTGCGCGACCCGAAGACCCGGTTGCAGGAGGAGGCCGCGCGGCACCGCCTGCCCGTGGCCTACGAGCTGACCGACACGCAGGGCCCCCCGCAGCGCCGGATCTTCACGAGCCGGGTGCGCGTCGGCGGCGAGGTGGCGGGGCAGGGCAGCGGCTCCTCGAAGCAGGCCTCCGAGGTGGCCGCCGCCGCGCGGGCCCTCGACGCGCGGCCGTGGGGCGCGGACCCGTGCTGACGCGGCTGTCGCTGCGCGGCTTCAAGTCGTTCGCCGACGCGACCACCCTCGACCTCGGCCCCGGCGTCAACGTGGTCGTCGGGCCCAACGGCTCGGGCAAGAGCAATCTCGCCGAGGCCGTGATCTGGGCGCTCGGCGAGCAGCGCGCGGGCCGCCTGCGCGCGGGCGGCATGGCCGACGTCCTCTACTCGGGCGGCGAGCGGCGCCCCGCCGCGCCGTTCGCCGAGGTGTCGCTGGCGCTCGACGGCGACGACGACGACGGCCCCGCCGAGATCGCGGCGAGCCGCCGGCTGACCCGCGCGGGCGACGCCCACTACCGCCTCAACGCCGCCGAGTGCCGACTGCTCGACGTGCAGGAGGCCCTGGCCTCGCGCGGGATCGGCCCCGACGCCCTCGCGGTGATCCGCCAGGGGCAGGTCGAGGCGCTCTGCACCAGCACGCCGGTCGAGCGCCGCGCGATGGTGGACGCCGCCGCCGGGGTGGCGGTCGCCAAGCGCCGCCGCCGGCGCGCCGAGCAGAAGCTCGATCGGGTGGGCGACCGGCTCGAGCGCGCGCGCGACCTCGCCGGCGAGGTGCGCTCGCGGGCGCGTGCGCTCGACCGGCAGGCGCGCGCCGCCGAGCGCGCCGAGGCGCTCGAGGCCGAGATCGCGGCGGCCCGGCGCGCCGTCGGCGCCGCCCGCTCGCGCGCGGCCGCCGAGGCCCACGCCACGGCCCGGGCGACGGCCTCCCGGCTCGGCGCGGTCGCGGCCGACGACGCCCGTGGCGTCGAGACGGCCCGGTCGGCGCGCGCCGACGCCGCCCGGGAACGCGCGGCCGCCTCCGCCCATGCCGCCGCGGCGCAGGAGCTGGCGACGGCGATGCGGACCGCCGCCGAGCGCACCGCGGGGCGCGCCGAGCTCGCCGCGGAGCGCCTCGAGGCCGCCCGCCGCGAGGCGGGGGAGCACGAGCGCCGGCGCGCCGCGGCCGCCGAGCGACTGGGCGCGCTCGGGGAGTCCGCCGCCGCGGCCGAGTCGGCGATCGCCACCGCGACCGAGGTGGCCGCCGCGGCCGACGCCGCCGCGGTCGCCGCCGAGGCCGCCGACCTGGACGCGCGCGCCGCGCACCGCGCCCTCGAGACCGCCGCCGCCGACGCGGCGGGCGCACTGCTGCGCGCCGACCGCGAGGCCCTCGAGGCCGACCGCGCCGCCGCCGCGGCGTCCGCCGGGCTCGTGGCGGCCCGGGCGCGCGTGGCCGCCCTCGAGGCCGACGTGGTCGATGCCGGCGCCGTCGCCCGCGCCGAGCGCCGGGAGGAGGTGTCCGCCGGTCGCGAGTCCCGGTGGGCAGACCGCCTGCGGGGAGCCGAGCGCGACGCCGCCGATGCCGCGGCCGCCCGCGAGGTGGCCGACGGCCGCCTGCGCGACGCCCGCACGGCCGCGCGCGCGCTCGCGCCCGACGACGCCCCCGGCGGTGGGCCCGCGACGCTCGGCGACGGTCTCGAGGTGGAGCCCGGCGCCGAGCACGCGGTGGCCGCCGCCCTCGGCGCCCTGGCGGAGGCCGTCCCGGTCGATTCGCTCGCCGCGGCGCGGGAGGTCGTGGAGGGCGGCGCGGCCTGGGCACTCGTGCCGGCCCCGCCGCGCGGTCGGGCGACCCCGCCGCCGGGCGCGCGCCCGGTGCTCGACCTCGTGGTCGGGTGCGCCGCGCCGACCCGGCCCCACCTCGAGCGGCTGCTCGCCGACGCCTGGCTCGTCGACGACATCGACGCGGTGCCGCCGGGCACCCCCGGCGTGGCCGTCACCCGCGAGGGCCTCGCCCTGCGGGCCGCCGACGGCTTGGTGTTCCGCGCAGCGGGCTCATGGGCGCGTCGCGCCCTCCACGCCCGGGCCGAAGGTGCCGAACGGACCGCGACCGCCGATGTCGCGACGGCGGCGGACGCCGCCCGCCGGGCGTCGGACGCCCTGGGCGTCGCGCGCCGCCGCCACCGGGCCGCCGCGCGCAGCGCCGCCCGGGCCGCCGAGGCCGTCGCGGCGCTGCGGGCGCAGGCCGGGGGCCGCGCCGCCCGCCTCTCCGACGGGCGGGCAGAGCTCGAGCGCAGCGAGGGGGAGGGCGTGGCCGCGGCGGCGGTGCGCGAGGCCGCCCGTCCCCGCGCGGCGGCCTGCCGCGCCGCCGCCCAGGACGCGACGGCACGCGCCGTCGCGGCGCGGGGCGTCGCCGAGCGGGCCGCGGCCGACCTGCGCGCCGCGTCGTCGGCGGCCGCCGACGCGCGCGCCGAGCTGGCGGCCGCGCGTGCGCACGGGGCCGAGGCCGCGGCCCGGCTGGCCGCGACCCGCGCCCTGGCCGCCGAGGCCCCCGAGCGCGGCGACCCGGCGCCCGCGCAGGGAGCGGCGCGCGCGCTCGCCGCCGCGTCCGCCGCCCTCGCGCCGGCCGCCGAGCGCGCCGGGGCCATGTTGACCGAGGCGTCCGCGCGGGCCCGCGCGGCGGACGCGGCCGTCGACGGCCGCCGACCGGGCGGTCGAGGAGGCCGAGCGGGCGGCCGCCACGAGCGGCGCCGCGGCCCACGCGGCCGAGGTCGAGGCCGCGGTGGCCGGCGAGCGCGCGGCCGAGGCCGGTCCGCCGCCGGCCGACGACGCGCCCCCGGTCGACCCGGAGGAGGCCGCGCGGCGGCTCGAGGGGCTCGAGCGGCGCCGCGAGCAGATCGGCGCCGTCAACCCGCTCGCGGCCTCCGAGCGCGAGGAGCTGTCGGAGCGCGAATCGGAGATGCTGGCCCAGATCGACGACCTCGAGCGGACGGCCGGGTCGCTGCGCGCCCACCTGTCCGAGCTCGACGCGGCCGTGGCCGAGGGCTTCGACGCCGTCTTCGGCGCGTTCCGCGACCGCTTCGCCGAGGTCTGCGGGCTGCTCTTCCCCGGCGGAGAGGGCCGACTGCGGGCGGTGCAGGATGACGACGGGGAGCCCGGCATCGAGGTCGAGGTCGTGCCCGCCGGCAAGCGCCCCCGGTCGCTGGCGCTCATGTCGGGCGGCGAGCGCTCGCTGGTCGCCCTCGGCTTCTGCCTGGCGCTCGCCATGGCCCGGCCGGCCCCCTTCTACCTGCTCGACGAGGTCGAGGCGGCGCTCGACGACGTCAACCTGCGCCGCTTCCTCGACGTCGTCCGCACGCTCGCCCAGAGGACGCAGTTCGTGCTCATCACCCACCAGCAGCCGACGGTCGAGATCGCCGACACCATCTTCGGCGTGACGATGGGCGCGGAGGGCGTCTCGCAGATCGTCGCCCGCCGTCTGGCGCGCGACGTCGAGGGCCCGGCGCGCCCCTACGTGCGGCGGGCCCTGCGGGCGATCCCGGGAGGACTCACCGGATGAGCGAGAGCGACGACGACCGCGCGGCCTGGGCCGAGCTGTTCGGCCTGGCTCCGCCGGAGGCGCAGGAGGAGCAGCCGCGGCGGCGCGGGCTCTTCGCCCGCCTGAAGGCGAACCTCGCCGCCGGGCCGCGGCAGACGATCTCCCCGCAGCTCGCGGGCATCTACGCGGGCAAGCTGGTGACCAACGAGACCTGGGACGACCTCGAGGAAGCCCTCATCTCGGCGGACTGCGGCATGGACGCCACGCTGGAGCTGGTGGAGGAGCTGCGCGGCGAGGCCGCCCAGGGGCGCATCACGAGCGGCGCCGACGTCTCGGGAGCGCTCTGGAAGGCCATGGCGGCGCGCATGGCGCCCGAGCCGGCGCGCATCCCGCTCGAGGGGGCGCCGACGGTGATCCTGGTGGTGGGCGTCAACGGGAGCGGCAAGACGACCACGGTCGGCAAGCTCGCCTACCGCATGAGCCAGCTCGGCCAGAGTGTGGTGATCGGGGCCGCCGACACCTTCCGGGCGGCGGCGATCGACCAGCTCGCCGTGTGGGCCGAGCGCTCCGGGGCGCAGCTCGTGCGCCAGCGCCAGGGAGCCGACCCGGGCGCCGTCGCCTACGACACCGTCGTGTCGGCGACGGCCCGCGGGGCCGACGTCGCGCTCATCGACACCGCCGGGCGCCTGCAGACCCAGCACAACCTGATGGAGGAGCTGCGCAAGGTCGCGGCCGTCGTCGCGAAGGTCAACCCGGACGCGCCCCACGAGGTGCTGCTCGTCCTCGACGCCACGACCGGCCAGAACGGGCTCAGCCAGGCCCGCCTCTTCGACGAGGCCGCCGACCTGTCGGGCGTCGTGCTCACGAAGGTGGACGGAACGGCCCGCGGGGGGATCGCCCTGGCGATCCGTCGCGAGCTCGGCATCCCGGTCAAGTTGGTCGGCTCGGGGGAGAAGCTCGAGGACCTGCAGCCGTTCGACGCCACGGCCTTCGCCCGCGCCGTCTTCGGCGCCGACGACTAGCCGGGCGGCACGGGCCGCGTCCCCACAGCACGGGGGCGCTGCTCTAGAGTGAGCGGTTGCCGATGTTCGATGCGCTCACCGACAAGCTGCAGGGGATCTTCGCCGGCCTGAGAGGCCGGGGGAAGCTCACCGAGTCCGACATCGACACGGCGATGCGCGCCATCCGCCTGTCGCTGCTCGAGGCCGACGTCAGCCTGCCGGTCGTCAAGCGCCTGACGACGGCGATCGCGGCGCGCGCGAAGGGCTCCGAGGTGATGGAGTCGCTGACGCCCGACCAGCAGGTCGTGAAGATCGTCAGCGAGGAGCTGACCGCCCTCATGGGCGAGGCCAACGTGGCTCTGCCGCTGGCCTCGAAGCCTCCGACCATCGTCCTGATGGCGGGTCTCCAGGGGTCGGGCAAGACGACCTGCGCCGCCAAGCTCGCGCGCCACTTCCACGTCCAGGGCCGGGCCCCGCTGCTCGTCGCGTGCGACGTCCATCGCCCCGCCGCCGCCGAGCAGCTCGCCGTGCTGGGCGCCCAGATCGGCGTTCCCGTGCACCGCGAGGAGGGCGTCGGCGACGCCGTCGCCATCGCCCGCAACGGCATCGAGGAGGCCCGCCGGACCGGGCGCGACCTCGTCATCGTGGACACCGCCGGCCGCCTGACGATCGACGCCGCCATGATGGCCGAGCTGGTCGCCATCAAGGACGCGGTGCAGCCGACGAGCGTCGTGCTCGTCATCGACGCCATGACCGGTCAGACCGCCGTCGACGTGGCGACCGCCTTCGGCGACGCCGTCGATTTCGACGGGGTGGCCCTCACGAAGCTCGACGGCGATGCCCGCGGCGGCGCCGCCCTGTCGGTGCGCGCGGTCAGCGGCAAGCCGATCCTGTTCATCGGCACGGGCGAGAAGGTGGAGGCCCTCGAGCCGTTCCACCCCGACCGCATGGCGTCGCGCATCCTCGGGATGGGCGACGTGATGAGCCTGATCGAGAAGGCCCAGGCGACGGTCGATGTGACCGACGCCAAGCGCCTCGAGCAGAAGATCCGCGGTGGGTCGCTGACCCTCGAGGACTTCCTCGACCAGATGCAGCAGGTCCGCAGGATGGGGCCGATGTCCCAGGTGCTCGGGATGATCCCCGGGTTCCGCAACGCCGCGAAGTCGAAGGACCTGCAGGTCGACGACGGACAGCTCGACCGGGTGGAGGCGATCGTGCGCAGCATGACGCTGCAGGAGCGCCGCCACCCCGAGATCATCAACGGCAGCCGCCGCCGGCGCATCGCGTCCGGCAGCGGCACCAGCGTTCAGGAGGTCAACCAACTCCTGTCGCAGTTCAAGCAGATGCGGAAGCTGATGAAGCAGATGGGCCGCGGCGGCCTGCCTGCGCTCCTCGGCCGATAACCAGAGACGACAGGAGCACCGTGGTCAAGATCCGCCTCGCCCGTGTGGGCGGCAAGAAGAACGCCATCTACCGTGTGGTGGTGGCCGACGCCCGCTCGCCCCGCGACGGTCGCAACATCGACACGATCGGCCGCTACAACCCCCAGACCCACCCCTCGATCGTCGAGATCGACGTGGCCAAGGCCGACAAGTGGCTCGCCGACGGTGCCCAGCCGACCTCGGCGGTGAAGAAGCTGATCAAGATCGCCCGGGCACAGGCGGCCTGAGCGTGGCCGGCACCGGTCCGCTGGCGGGCATGATCGCCGCGCTGGCGCGCGGGCTCGTCGACCACCCCGAGAGGGTGGAGGTCGTCGAGGAGGGCGGCCCCGACGGGCGCGTCCTGTCGTTGCACGTGGCCGACGAGGACCTCGGGCAGGTGATCGGCCGGGGCGGCCGGGTCGCGCGGGCGCTGCGGGCGATCCTGCGCGCGGCGGCGACCGCCCGTGGCGAGCGCGCCACGCTCGAGATCGTCGACTGACGGCGGGGCGCGCGCGATGAGGCCGGCGACCGTCGTCATCGGCACCATCGGGCGGCCGCACGGCACCAACGGCGCGGTCCACGCGCGGCCGTCGGGGCCCACGCTCGCCACGCTCGGCCCGGGCGACACGGTCGAGGTGCGGCCGCGCGCGGGGGAGCCGGCGACGCTGGTCCTGAGCGGGCGCTCGGGCATGGACCGCAGCCCCATCCTGGCGTTCGCGGGCGTGTCCGACCGGGCCGGCGCCGCGCTGCTGACCGGCGCCGTGCTCGCGGTCGAGCCGGAGCGCATGCGCGAGCTCGACGATCCCGACACGTTCTTCGTGCGCGATCTGGTGGGCTGCCAGGTGCTGCTCGGCGAGCGCCCGCTCGGCCCGGTCGCCGAGGTCATCGCGGGGCCCGCCAACGACGTGCTCGAGGTCCGCGGGCCCGACGGCCCGGTGCTGCTGCCGTTCACCGCCGACGCCGTGCGCGAGCTCGACGTGCCGGGCCGGCGCATCGTCGTGCGCCCCGACCTGCTGGGCGACGCCGCTCCGTGAGGATCGACGTCTTCACGCTGTTCCCGGAGTGGTTCGACTGGATGCGGCGCCCGCGGCACCTGGCCAACGCCGCCCTGCACTCCGGCCTCGAGGTGCGGTGCTTCTCGCCGCGCGACACCACGCCGCTGCGCGCCGGGCAGGTCGATGACGCCCCCTACGGCGGCGGCCCGGGCATGGTGCTGCGCGTCAACGTCATGGCGGCGGCCCTCGCGGCGGTCTACGGAGGGCCGCCCGGGGCCGTGCGCGACGCCCGGCGGGTGGTGGTGCTGACCCCCCGCGGCCGGCCGTTCACCGACGCGGTGGCGCGCGAGCTGGCGTCCGAGCCGGAGCTCGTCCTGCTCTGCGGCCGGTACGAGGGGTTCGACGAGCGCGTGCACACCGAGCTGGCGGGCGACGAGATCTGCCTCGGCCCGTTCGTGCTGGCGGGCGGAGAGGTGGCGGCGATGGCGATCATCGACGCGGTGGGCCGGCGCCTCGGAGGCGCGCTCGGCAACGCCCAGAGCCTCGATGCCGAGTCGTTCTCCGAGGGGCTGGGCGGCGGGGTCGAGCACCCGCACTACACCCGCCCGGCGGAGTTCCTCGGCGCGACCGTGCCGCCCGTCCTGCTCTCGGGCGACCACGGGGCCATCGCCCGATGGCGGGCCGAGCGCGTGCTGCCGCCCCGCACGGGGTGAGCGGGCGGGCCCCCGCGGGTCCCCGTTCCTGCGCGCGAGCCCGCCTTGCTATGCTGCCCGTCGTTTTGCCGGGGGCCGTCCCGGGGCGATCCGATCGAGGAGTACGGGCGAGATGAGCGTCATCGAGAGCCTTGAGCGCGAGCAGCTGCGCGACGACATCCCGGACTTCAAGGCCGGCGACACGGTGAAGGTCCACTTCCGCGTCATCGAGGGCACCCGCCAGCGGGTGCAGGTCTTCGAGGGCACGGTCATCAAGCGGCAGGGCTCGACGAGCCGCGAGACCTTCACGGTGCGCAAGCAGAGCTTCGGGGTCGGCGTCGAGCGGACGTTCCCGGTCCACTCGCCCAAGATCGAGAAGATCGAGCGGACGATGGAGGGCGACGTCAACCGCGCGAAGCTCTACTACCTGCGCGGCAAGATCGGCAAGAAGGCGCGCATCCGCGAGAAGCAGCGCTCCTAGGTCTCCGGCGGTGGGGGCGCGGCGCCGTCCCGGCGCGCATCGTCCGTCCGCGCGCCTGTTCGCGCACGACCGCGCCTTCGGGGTGCCCCGGGTTGCGGGCACCGACGAGGCCGGCCGCGGGTGCCTCGCGGGGCCGTTGGTGGTCGCCGCGGTCTGCCTCGACCTCGAGGGCCTGACCGCGCGCGGACGCCGGGCGCTGGGCGATCTCGACGACTCGAAGCGGCTCGCGCCCGACGTGCGCGAGCGGGTGGCGGCGGCGGTGCTGCAGCACGCCGAGCAGGTCGTCGTGCTGATGGCGTCGTCGGCGACGATCGACCGCGACGGGCTGCACGTGACGAACCTGCGCCTGATGCGCGAGGCGCTCGCCCGGCTGGCCCCGTGTCCCACCGTCTGCCTGGTCGACGGCTTCCGCCTCGGCCCGGCGGCGCCCGAGCATCGCGCGGTGGTGGGCGGCGACCGGCGCAGCGCCAGCATCGCGGCCGCCTCCGTGATCGCCAAGACGACCCGCGACCGCCTCATGGCCGGACCGGTCGCCGCGGCCTACCCGCGCTTCGGCTTCGCGCACCACGTCGGCTACGCGACCCCCGGCCACCACGCCGCGCTGCGCAGCGAGGGGCTGTCGCCCCTGCACCGGCGCTCGTTCCGCTCGGGGGCGTACCCGGCGCCCTGAGCCCCGCTCAGGGCCCGGAGGCCGCGCCCGGGTGGTGGCGGACGCGGGCGAGCGGTCCGCGCAGGTGCACCGTGATCAGGTCGAGCCGCACCGTGCGGCCGCCGAGCGCGGGGCGACCCGCGAGGAACGCCCCGGCGGCCCGGCGCATCCGCGCGCGCTGGGCGGCGGTGTGCGGCTCGGCGAGGGCGGCGCGGGCGCCCCGCGTCTTGACCTCGCAGAGGATGACGGTGCCCGCCCGGGCCGCGACGAGGTCGAGCTCGCCACCGGCCCCGCGCCAGCGGGTGGCGAGGATCGTCCAGCCCCGGCGTCGCAGGTGGCGGGCGGCGGCCCGCTCGCCCCGCCGCCCCCGCCGGTCCGCGATCCCCATCGGCGCAGGGTGGCGGGTCCGGTGCGCCCGGTCGAGACGCGGGCGGCACGACGGGGTCACGCCGGTGTGACGCCGCCGGTCAGGCCCCCCAGCGGAAGCCGGTCGGCGCCATCGCCACCGGGAGCGGGCTGCCGGGCAGGCCGTCCGGCGGGCTCGGGTCGTTGTACCCGCCCGGCGCGATGTCGTTGGGCGCGTCGGCGTGGAACAGCGACGCCAGGTACTGCACCTGCCCCCGCCCCGGACCGAGCTCGGTCTGGCCGCCGGCGTATGCGCCGATGCCGTTGCCGCGCAGGTGGTCGTAGGCGGCGAACAGCCGCGAGAGCGGGCCGAAGCGCGAGGGCTTCATGTTGACGACCTTCGGCGGCCACTCGCGGGCGAGGATGTCGTCGACCGAGTGGATCGGAGCGTCCCAGGTGACGCGGTCCTCGTGGCCGACGAGCGTGGCCCGCAGCTCGGGGGTCAGCCGCGGATCCTCGATCAGGGCGGCGGGAAAGGCCGCGAGCAGCCGCGAGTAGGTGCGCGCATCGGCGGGCACGCCGAACGGCACCGACTCGTACTGGCCCTTCATGTCGAGGGTCTCGACGACCCCGAGCGTGGCGAGCTCGGCGATCAACTCGTCCGACCAGTCGTCGGTCGGGTCGAGCTTGAAGCGCAGCCCCGGCTCGTGCGCGAGCCAGCGGCGCACGCGCTCGGCGGTGGGCGGCTCGGCGTCCGACGCGCCGTCGAGGCGGGTCGAGACGACGAAGCGCACGGGGGCGGGGGTGAGCCCGAGGGCGTCGGCGAGGCTGGTGCCGGCCTGTCGCAGAGCCAGGTCGAGGGCCGCGCTCTCGTAGGCCCAGCGGCGGTAGTCGCCCGACATCGGGTACACCGGGGGCCCGCCGTGGAACAGGTCGAGGCCGTCCAGCAGGCGCGAGAACCCGTCGATCGTCCAGTCGCCGGCCAGGGGCAGCACGGGTCCGGCCGCGGCCTGCGACTCGTGCTCGCCCGGGTCGTAGCAGACGTCCTCTCCGAGGCCCTCCTCGCCGGCGCCCGTGAGGTGGATGACGGTCGTCAGACGCGCGAAGTCGGGGCCGAGCTGCAGCGACCGCACCTCGAGCGCGTATCCGTCGATGCGCAGCGGCAGGTCTCTGATGCGGTCGTAGGTGCTCACGTGGTCCCCCGGTCGCGGGTCGTCGGGCGCCATGCTCTCATCCGCCGCCGGCCGGGGATCGCTCCGCCCCGTCGGGGACGCGCCCCGTGACGGTGCCGAGCCAGTCGGAGAACCTGCTCTGACCCGCCCGCCTGAGCCAGCCGTCGATGTCACCCGCACCGCCCTCCGCATCCCCGCGCCGCACCACCAGGGCGGGCTTGGAGAGGCCCGCGAGCAGGCCGCCGCGGCGCGATCCGACGCCGGCGCGCTCGACCGCCCAGTCGTCGCCGACGCCGATCACGAGGACGGCCGCCGTCTCCATCAGCTCGGCGATGGTGGCGCGCGCGTCCGCCCCCGCCACCACGACCCGGGCGCCCTCGACCCCGCTCGCGGCGGCCCGCGCCGCCTCCTCCTCGTCGCGGGCGACCAGCACGAGCGGCACGCCGCTCGTCCCCGCGAGCGTGTCGCCGAGCCGCGCGGCCGTCGTCTCGTGGACACCGCCTCCGATCGGCACGAGCACCGACGACCCGCGCTCGAACGCGATGCCCTCGCCGGTGCGGTTGACGAGCACGGCGACGTCGGCGGGGCACCGTTCGAGCAGCGTGGCCACGTCGCCGCCGAGCACGTTGCCCGGCATGAAGGTGCGGTGCCAGCCGGCGAGCGCCAGGTCGGCGCCCTCGCGCTCGACGAGCCGGCAGACGCCGAGGCCCACGTCCGGCTCGGTGGCGACCACCACCGACGCCCGCTGCCCGGCGGCGCGGACCTCGTCCGCGAAGCCCTCCGCGCGCGCGGTCGCCGCCCGCTCCGCGTCGGCCGCGCTGATCGCGGTCGTGCGGCGGGACAGGCGGTCGGGGAGGGGCAGCACGCGGGCCAGCACCAGCGACGCCCCGGTCGGCTCCGCCAGGCGGCCGGCGAGGGCGACGAGCGACGCGTCGCCGGGCGAGCCGTCGAGCGCGACGAGGATGCGGCGCGGCCCGGTGCCGGGCACCACGCCGGCGACGCTCGGCCGGAAGACCGGCTCGGGGCGGCCCTGGATCAGGTCGACCAGCGGCGCCGTCATGAAGGTCGTCACGAGGGCCACGACGACGAGGATCGCGAAGAGGGGGTCGGGGACCACGCCGAGGCCCTGCCCGACGCTGAGGATGACGAGCTCGGTCAACCCGCGCGTGTTCATCAGCACGCCGATGAGCGATGCCTCGCGGCTCGGGACGCCCCCCAGGCGGGCGCCGAAGTAGCCGCCGACGACCTTGCCGGCGATCGCGACGGCCAGGATGACGAGGCCGATGCCGCCGACGGTGGCGCTGTCGATGGCGCCGAGCTCGGTCTGCAGACCCGTGATCGCGAAGAACACCGGGAGGAACAGCAGCACCGTGAAGTCCTCGAGCTTGACGGTGACCTCGTCGATCAGCACCGACTCGCGAGGCACGACGGCGCCGAACACGAAGGCGCCGAAGATCGCGTGGATGCCGATCTCCTCGGTCGCGTACGAGCTGCCCAGCACCCCGACCAGCAGCAGGGTCAGCAGCGGCGCGCCGAGCCCGCTCTGCGGCCGGTACCGGCCGACGACCCAGGCGAGGGCGGGGCGCACGAGCAGGAACATGACCAGCGCGAACGCGGCCGTCAGGGCGAGGGTCTGGATCAGGTCGGCCGGCCCGCCGGCGCGCACCACCGCCACCACGACCGCCAGGATCAGCCACGCCGCCACGTCCTGGATCGCCGCGCAGGCCAGGCTGATCGCCCCGACGGGGCTGCGCGAGAGCCCCTTCTCGCTGAGGATCCGCGCGAGCACCGGGAACGCCGTGATGGACAGCGCCGCCCCGACGAAGAGCACGAAGCCCAGCCGGTCGATGCCCTCGGCGAGCGTGCCGTGCACCGCGATGGCCACCGCGACACCGAGCCCGAACGGCAGCAGCAGCGACAGGGCCGCCACGAGGCCGACCGTGCGTCCGCTGCCCCTGACGTGGGCCGGATCGAGCTCGAGGCCGACCAGGAACATGAAGAAGATCAGCCCGAGCTTGGCGATCGTGTCGAGCGAGGGGATGATCTCCTCGGGGAAGAGCCACGCCTGCGCGTCGGGGGAGATCGCGCCCAGCACCGAGGGGCCGAGGCAGATGCCGGCGACGATCTCGCCCATGACCGGCGGCTGGCGCACCCGCGCCATCGCCAGGCCGGCGAGGCGGGCGGCCACGACGACGACGGCGACGGCGATGAGAACCTCGGCGAACACGTCCGGCCCTCCCGCCCCGCCCGGGGCACCGTGTCGATGACAACCGCAGAGTACCGGCGGTCCGGGCGCTCCGGACTGCCCGAACGGACAGCCGTGCGGGGGGTGACGGGGCAGCCGCGCCGGGCCTAGCATCTGCACCGTCGCCCCCTCGACCGGAGACGCCCGTGGCAACCAGCGAGATCGTCGCCTACGTCCTCATCGACATCGTCCTGATCGTCGCGCTGGCGCGTCTCGTCGGGTCGATGATGCGCTTCGTCGGCCAGCCCGCCGTCGTGGGCGAGATCATCGCCGGCATCATCCTCGGGCCGACCGTCATCGGCGCGTCGCTGGCCGCCGACATCTTCCCGGTCGAGGCCCGCCCGAGCCTGTCGGCCATCGCGACCGTCGCGCTGATCTTCTTCATGTTCCTGGTCGGCCTCGACCTCGATCTGGAGCTGCTCAAGGGGCGCTACCTGCAGGCCGGCGTGGTGACGGTGGCCGCCGTCGCGGTGCCCTTCGGCGGGGGCATCCTGGTGGCGCCGCTGCTGCACGACGAGAAGTACTTCAGCGGTCCGCTGCCCGACTCGACCTCGTTCGCGCTCTTCATCGGGGCCGCGCTCACCGTCACCGCGTTCCCCGTGATGGCCCGCATCCTCGTCGAGCGCCGGTTGTCGCGCACCACGATGGGCGCCGTCGGCCTGGCGTCGGCGGCCTGCGTGACGGTGGCCCTGTTCATCCTCCTGGGCGTCGCGGCCGGGTCGGCCGCCGGGCAGGGGCCCTCCTCGTCGCTGGTCAAGCTCGGCTGGACCGCCCTCTTCCTGGTCGTGATGTTCGGCCCGGTGCGCTACCTGCTGCGGTGGCTCGGGCGCTACTACGACCGCGTGGGGCGACTCACGCCCAACGTGATCGCCACGCTCTTCGTACTCATCACGCTCAGCGGCTACGTGACCGACCGCATCGGCATCAACGCGGTCATCGGGCCGTTCGTGCTCGGCCTCTGCCTGCCGCGGCGGGCGGGGATGGCGCGCGAGCTGACCGACCGCATCGAGACCTTCGCCGTGCTCTTCCTGCTGCCGGTGTTCTTCGGATTCTCGGGGCTGGCGACCGACCTGCGGGTGCTCACGCCCGACCTCATCCTGGGTGCCGTGGCCCTCGTGGTGGTCGGGATCGCGACGAAGTGGCTGGCCTCGGCCGTCGCGGGCCGGCTCGTCGGCCTGACGTGGCGCGAGGGCAACCTGCTCGGGGTGCTGATGAGCTGCCGCGGCCTGCTGCCGCTCATCGTCGCCCAGGTCGGGTCGGGCGTGGGCGTGATCGAGGCGGGCGGTGCGGTCTACGCGATCCTCGTCGTCTACGCGCTCGCGACCACGCTCATGACGAACCCGGCGTCGAGCCTGTTCCTGCCGCGCGAGGCGCCGGGGGGACCGGACGTGGACGTGGCGGCCCCCGGGGCGCTCGTGCACCGGGTGCTCGTCGCCGTGGGACCGGGCGCGTCCGCGGCGCGCCTGGCCGGCGCCGCCAAGGCCCTCGCGGGCGACCTCCGGCCCCTCGAGCTGGTCATCGCAGGCCCGGCCGAGCTGCCCGAGTCGCAGATCCGATCGGGGCTGGTCGATGCCGAGCGCGACGTCAGCGCCACGCTCTCGGGGCTGGTGCCGCTCGGCGCCGTCGTGGGGGGGCCGGGGGTCACCGTCACGCCGGTCGCCTACCAGAGCCCGGACGTCGTGGCCGACTTCCTCAGCCTGGTCGAGAGCCTGCGCCCCGAGCTGGTCGTCACCGGCGTGCGGGCCCGCCACCGCGCCGACGACGCCGTCCGCGCGGCGGCGCTGGCGGCCGGCAGCGACGTGCGCACGGTCGCCTTCTACGACCCCACCGGCGAGGGCGTCTACCCCGGCATGGACGGCGAGATCGTGGCCGAGACCAGCGTCGGAGAGGTGGGCGGGTCGCTCGCCGCGGGTCTCGGGATCGCCGTCGCCGGCGACGCGCCGGCGGGAGCGGCGGCGCTCGTGGTGCCGATGGGCGACGGCTGGCAGGACCTGCTCACCTCGGCGTCCGTCCCGATGTTCATCGTGGGCGACCCGGTGGTCCATCCGGACGCGCTGGCCGCCCGGTGAGCCTGTGGCCGGGATACCGGCTCGGGAGCTACCGGATCGAGTCCGAGATCGCCGCCGGCGGCCAGGCGACGGTCTACCGGGCGGTCGACGAGCAGACCGGCGGCACGGTGGCGCTCAAGGTGCTCTCGGGCGACGTGTCCGGCGACGCGACGCTGCGGGCCCGGCTGCAGCGCGAGGCCGACGCCGTGCGGGCGCTCGACCATCCCGGCATCGTCGCCGTGCACGGTACCGGCGAGATCGACGGACTGGTCTTCATCACCATGGACCTGGTCGACGGCCCGAGCCTCGAGGAGGAGATCCGGGCCGGGGGCGGCCTCGACCCGCTCCGCGCGCTGGGCCTGCTGCGCCAGGTCGCCGCCGCGCTCGACCACGCGCACGAGCACGGCATGGTGCACCGCGACGTCAAGCCGGCGAACGTGCTGATCGGTCCGGGCGACCGCGCCCTGCTGACCGACTTCGGCCTCGCCAAGGTGGCCAAGAGCGCGCGGCTCACGCGCACCGGGATGTGGGTCGGCACGATCGAGTACATCGCACCCGAGCAGCTGCTGGCGCAGCGGGTCGGGCCGCCCGCCGACGTCTACGGCCTGTCGGCCCTCGCCTACGAGGTGCTCGTCGGCCGGCCGCCGTTCGTGCGCCAGAACCCCGCCGACCTCATCCAGGCGCACCTCGGCGAGACGCCGCGCCCGCCCTCGTCGTTGCGTCCGTCGCTCGCCTTCGTCGATCCGGTGCTCGCCCGCGGCCTCGCCAAGACCCCGGGCGAGCGCTACGCGTCGGCGGGCGCGATGGTGCGGGCCCTCGGGGAGTCGCTCGGGGCCTGAGCGCTATCCGGCGACCTGGTAGCCGCGGTCGTCGAGCGTCGCGAGGGCCCGGGCGAGCGACGACTCGCCGCGGGTGACGTCCCCGCGACCGGCGGCGAACCCCCGCCGCGAGTCCGACCCGGCGGCCGCGGCCATCCGCCGGTATCCGGCGGCCTGTGCGCGCAGCGCCGCGACGACCGCCTCGTTGAGGCCGGCCCCCTCCGGGCCGAGATCGACGTCGCCGAGCGCGCCCGCGGCCGTCGTGTGGGCGGTCGCCAACGAGGTCGCCGCCGCCGCCTGGCCGGTGGGCGTCGCCGCGTCGTCCAGCCGGTCGCGCAGGCGTACCCGGGCGGCGTCGAGGGTGGTGAGGGTCTGCGAGAGCAGGCTCGCGTACGCCGCGTCGGGCCCGATGGCCCGTGCCCGGACCGTGCCGCTCATCCGGAGGGTCGTGGCGGCGCCCGCGCACTCGGCCTGGAACGCCGGCTCGCCGCCGACGCAGGCGATGGTCTCGACGCCGTCGGTCGTCGGCACGACGAAGAGGGTCACCGGCGAGGCCAGTCCCTCGACCCCGAGATCGGCGTACCGGTAGGCGGCGATCTCGCCCAGCGCGACCGGGTCGTCCTGGGCGGGCGGGGCGTCGAGCCGCGCGACGAACGACGCCGGCAGCAGCGTGCGGCCCTCGCCGCGCGACACTCCCGCCACGAGGCGCCCGCCCGTGCCCGCGTCCGTGTCCGAGGCGTCCGGCCGGGCCGTCGCGGCATCCGCGAGGGTCAGCCCGGGCAGCGAGCCGCCGGCGCTCGAGCGCCACGCCCCGGGGATCGCGAGCGACCCGGTGCCCGCGCGCACCCGCACCGGCGGGACCGGCTCCTCGGACCCGGCGGTGCCGTCGTCGCCGCTCAGCCCTCCCGACGCGAGCAGGCCGCCCCCGGCGGCCAGGACGGCGAGGACGACGGCGGCGCCCACGAGGCGTCCGCGCCCGCGGGCCGGCGCGACGGGCGCCCGCTCGGTGCGGGCGGTGGGCGCGTGACGGGTGGGCGCGGTCGGCGGCGGCGCGTCCGTCGCGCCGGGCTCGGCGCCCGCCGGACGGGTCGCGGGCTCCGGGGTGCGGGTCGCGCCGACGGGCGCCGGTGTCGGCGCGCGGGTCGGCCCGGCGGCGGTCGGCGGGGTGGCGGGCGCCGGGGCGGCGACCGGAGCCGGCGTCGCGGGAGGGGCCGTCGCGGGCGGCGGGGTCGCGAGCGGCGGCGGCGTCACGATCGTGGCCGGAGGCGGCGGGGCGGTCACCGCCGGCGCGAACGTGCCGGGCAGCGGAACGCCCTCCATGGGGGTCACCGTCGGCGCGTCGACGGTCGCGCGCAGGGCGGCCGCCATCTCGACGGCCGAGCTCCAGCGCTCGGCCGGGTCCTTCGCCATCGCGTGCATGATCACCTCGGCCGCGGCCGGCGCCAGGCCGGGCAGGGCCTCGCGCGGGTCGGGGACCGGGCGCGTCACGTTGAGGAGCATCGACGCCGGGCCCTCCTCGGCGGCGACGAACGGCATGCGCCCCGTCGCGGCCTGGAACAGCACGGCTCCGACGGCGTAGAGGTCGGTCTGGGGGGAGCTGGCTTCGCCGAGTGCCTGCTCGGGCGCCCAGAACCCCGGCGTGCCCATCGCCATGCCGGCGCGGGTGACCTTGCTGGCCCCGGCCAGCCGGGCGATGCCGAAGTCGGCCACCCGCACGAGGCCCGAGGGCTCGAGGAGGATGTTGCTCGGCTTGATGTCGCGGTGGATGACCTCGCGCGCGTGGGCGGCGGCGAGCGCGCCGCAGACCTGGGTGCCGATGTCGACGCAGCGGGTCCAGGCCAGCGGCCCATCGGCCAGCTCGTCCTCGAGCGAGTTGCCGGGCACGAGCTCGAGCACCAGGTACAGCGCGCCGTCGGGCAGCCGCAGCATGTCGAACAGCGCGATGATGCCGGAGTGGCGCACACGCGCGAGCGTGCGCGCCTCGCGCCGGAACCGCTGCAGCAGATCGTCGTTGCGGGCGAGGTGGGGCAGCAGCGACTTGATCGCCACCTCCCGCTCCAGCTCGTGGTCGAGCGCGCGGTAGACCTCGCCCATGCCGCCCACGCCGAGCCGCTCCAGCAGCTCGTAGCGGTCGGCCAGCACGCTCCCGATGTCGATCATGCGTCGCGCCTCCGGTCGCCGCGGCGGTGCCCGCGGACCGTCACGTCGTCACCCACCTCACCCGGGGATGATGACGCCGCCGCCGGGCGTCGGTGCGGGGGCGGGCGCCGGCGTCGGTGCGGGGGCGGGCGCCGGGGTGGGGCTCGGGGAGGGGGTGGGGGTGGGCGCGGGCGGAGGCTCCACGACCACGGGGGGCCGCAGCGCGGGCAGCGCGGCGGCGTCGCGCGGCGGCGGGATGGCCGGTCCCTCGCGCCCCCCGTCGATACGGCCCGGCGCCGCGGGGGCGGGGGCCGGGGCGGACCCCTCGCCGCCGCCGCCCCCCATGCCCGAGCCCACCGCGAAGGCGCCGCCGAACCCGACCGCCACGATCAGCGCGGCGCCGGCCGCGAGCCGGCGGGGTGCTAGGACGCCCGGCATGCCACCGCCCGGCCGCCGCGCACGCTGCAGCGCAGCTTGCGGGCATTCGAGCTCACGATGATCTTGGTGGCGCTCGACGTGAGCCGCGGGCCCGAGAGCCGCACGACGATCTCGGCGCCCTGCCGGAAGAGGTAGGGCCGCCCCCGGCCGTCGGTGAACAGGGGCAGCAGGTTCAGCGACAGCTGGGAGCCGGCGCGCGGCACCCGCAGCGTCACGGCGCCGGCCGACCCGCCCCGGCCGCCGAGGAAGTCGGCCGCCCGCCCGGCGATCGGCGCGAGGCGGACCTGGCGGCCGCGCAGGGTGAAGGTGCGCGAGAGGCTGCAGCCCTTGGTGCACTGCACGTGGACGCGGGCCGCCTGCAGGGCCGCCCGGGCCCGCACGGTGCGGTCGGTGGAGGGGTTGACCACGTGGACGCGCGCCACGAACGACCGCAGGTAGAGCCGCGAGTCGGGCAGCAGGCCGAGCGGCGCGCCGACGTCGGCGAGGATCTGGTTGGCGGGCCGGGTGGTGAGGGACAGCGTCTGCCCCACCGAGCGGGCGCCGGGGGTCTGGACGACCACGCGGTAGAAGTACGTGCGACCGCCGCGCAGGCCCGTGAGGTTGGCCCGGACCACGACGCCGTCGCCGTTGACCGACCGCGCGGGCGTGCGACGCGTCAGGCGCGTGCGCGAGGTGCCCCACTCGAAGAAGGCGGTCCCGGCCCGGCCCCGGGTCGAGATGACGGCCCCGAGGCGTGCGGTGCGCGCGCCGGTGGCCGCGGCCTGGCCGGTCTGCGCATCGGGGGTCGGCACGATCGTCGCGGCGAGCTGGTTGGGGCCGAAGGTGGTGCCCGCGGCGTTGGTCGCGACGACCCGGTAGTTGTAGGTGGTGCCGCCGGCCAGACCGGTCACGGTCGCGCGGACCGTCGCGGCGCCGAACGCCGCGCCGGCGTCCATGGGCGAGCTCTGGGCGCCGTAGGTGACCGTGGTGCCGTACTCGAAGCGGACCGTGGTCGGGAGGCCCCTGGCGTCGACCGAGGCGGCGAACGTCAGCGCGCCCTCGCCGGCGGCCGCGGTGCCGGCGGCGGGCGCGACGGCGGGCGGCTCGGGGTTCGGCGGGATGGCCAGGGTGTACAGGCCGGCGTCCGGGGCGCGGTCGAGCGCCGAGGCGAAGGTGGCGGTCTGCACGAGGCCGAGGGTGATCCCCCGGCCGACGCCGACCTCCGTCCGGGCGAGCTGGATGCCGACCGCCCCGACCGTCGGGTCGAGGTTCTCCGAGATCACCACCTCGCCGCCGCCCAGGGTGCGCACGAAGACCCACGCGTTGCCCACCCTGCGCTGCAGCTCGATGACGGGCGCGCCGCCGCCCGGCTGGCCGAAGAGCGCCACCGCGGTCTCCGCGCCGATCTGCTGCCCCGCGAGGGGCTGGGCGCCGGTCGCCGTGTTGCCGTCCGTGTTCAGGTACCAGACCACCACGTCGCCGTCAACGAAGCGGGCCCCGCTGTTGACGTTGGTGAGGATGGAGGTCATCAGCAGGGTGTCGTCGGTCGCGATGCCCGCGTTGTTCTCGACGTGCAGGAGCTGGTTCGAGAGCAGGTCGACCGACTCGTCGCCGTTGCGCGTGTTGTCGTCGGCCGGATCGAGGAACGCCGGCGACTGGACGTCGAGCGCACGCGCCGGCGGGTCCGCGAGGGGGCCGTACGACGGGGTCGCGCCCGGGTCCGACATCTGGCGCGGAACGTCGCCGGCACCCGCCGCCGAGGCGGCGCCGGCCACCCCGAGCGCGCAGGCCGAGACCGCGAGCCCGATGGCGATGCGGCGGAGGCGGAGCGGGGAGGGGGGAGTCAGCACGGCGGCCTCACGAGAGGGGGTGGGATCAAGGTCGAGCATCCGGCCTGGGGGGCGACCGGTCAACCCGCCGATCGGACGGGGTGCCCCGTGCCGGCGGACGGCGTGTCCACCCTCCGAGACCCTCCGCGCGACGGGTGCGTTACGGGAACCGCCGCACGACGAAGTGGCGCGTCAGCGTGACGACTCCACGCGAGCCGATCACGCGCACCCGTACCCGGTGCCGGCCCGGATCCAGGCCGCCCAGGTTGAGTCGGCGGACCCCGGCGGGCATCCCGCGGCGCCGCACCCCGCGAAGGTTCACGTACCGGGCCGGCCGCCGTCCCCGGGCCGCCTGCCGGCGCTGCAGCAGGGCGCTCACGACCACGCGCTCGCGGACGGTCAGCCGCACGAACCAGGTGCGGCCGGAGCGCCGCACCGCCGCGACCGGCCGCGCGATCGCGCGCGTCGTCCGCGGGGCGGGGGGCGCCGCCGACGCGGCCGGCGGGGCCGGCTCGCGCGACGCGGCGTCGGCGCCGAAGGTCATGCCGCCGAGCGC